>NZ_CP119198.1:0-5127 GCF_030272115.1 Xenorhabdus bakwenae | reverse complement strand
TCAGGAACATCATGGCAGAAACTGAAAGACAGCGAGCCACCGCTGCGCAGGAAGTTGAACAGAGCCGTATCAAAGCCCAGGATGCTGAACGGCGACGCCGGAATGCAACGGCTACAGCAGAAAGACTGCGCCGGAAACAGGATCAGGCATTCATCAAAAGCTGACCTTATCGGTGGTGCTACAAAATAATCGTCAATGTGATACGCTTCCTCAATGAAAAAGCCCACTTTTGTGGGCTTTATATGGACATTACTTATGATGCAAATCACGCATCATAGCTTCACGTAAGATAGCGTTAAGTCTCGTCTGATATCCCTTTCCTGCTTTTTTCAGCCAGGCCAACACATCAGCATCAATCCTAACCGAAGCTTGCGTTTTTACCGGACGATAAAACTTCCCTTGTTCGGATTTTTTCCAGAAATCATCATCCAACGGAGCAATATCACTGTAATCAATATCACTATCAGACAATGCATTAAGCTCATATTTCCGATCTTCAGTCAGAGGTGACAGTTCACTTCGTTTATACCTAACTATGCTCATAACATTTCCTCTCATTCCGCTCGGCTTTACGTGCACTGATAATACGGATAATTTCGGTTCCATCTTCAAATCTTATTGTATGAGCAACCAAAACAACCACATATCCTTTTACTGTTCCAATCGTCTGCCAGCGGTATTCACCATTCTCAAAACGATCCTGAACTGATAAATGAAAAGGATCATCAAAAACAAGAGCGGCTTCTTCAAAACGAATCCCATGCTTACGAAAATTGGTTTCCGCTTTAACGGAGTCCCATTCAAACTCAAGCTCCATTTCCACACCACAAAATACATTTATGTATATACATATTAGTATAGACATAGTCAAATAACAAACTATGAATTTAACATAACATACATTGCCAGCACCGCCTGTACGCCCCTCAGCGCGGTTTTTGCCTCAACCCAGTAAAACGCATTATCTTTCTCCCAAAAACCACGCAAAATTGTCTACACGCGTTTTTAACGCCATGCATAACTATGCACACCACTGCGTTTTTATGGGTTTTACGTCAAAAAGATCACGTAAACCGAATTTTAGTCAATTTCCCCACAATGATGATTTCGATCTGAATGGTGAGTAATCGCCGTGAAGATTATGAAATCAGCATGCTGGCACTGTATTTGCTCTGACGCCATTGATATGGGAACACGTCAATCCATATGGGCGGTTTGACCTTCCATAATCGAAATGGCGGCTGGTGACACGACGGTTGGGTCTACTCCGAATGAGGTTGTAAGTCGGAATGTTTTGATCACTGCAAAAAATATCATAGCTAAAAACGCCTCAGAGCGATTTTAAGCGATTTTATGACTTAAGCCATCCCTTTTCATGGATGTTTATAAAAAACGGCTGAGAATGTCTTATGGGCGGTATTATGCCCATGAGTGCATGAGGGATGCTCTTTAGATCAATTAAGACTTTTAGCGGATCAAACAACATACCGGAAGGGGGACTGAACTGAATGGATAACCTTCCCCCTCCCTGCTAAGCCGTGAGCGAAGCGAACCAATAGGCACGAAATAAAAAGGTTCTCGATAGCATGGAGTCGGAGACAGCAGGATCTAACTGTGGAACGCCCGTGAGGGCGGCTGAGAGGAGCCGCTTTGCGGCGACATCTTTTTTGTGATTGATCTGACAATATTTTCTGATTTATCCACAGGGAGAGCCCTTTTTTAACTTGTTTTTTTGTTTTTATTCTTGTTTTCGGTCGGTTTTTATCTTTATTAATCAATTAATTACATCATGATAAGTGGTGCTTTTGACGGTAATAGGTGGTGCTTTTGACGGTAATAGGTGGTGCTTTTGACGGTAATAGGTGGTGCTTTTGACGGTAATATTCACAACCAAATGTGGTTGACAAATAAAAGACACCACCTATATTCATGGTGGTGTCTAAAAAATGTTTTCCACTAATAATGGTACAAGACAAGATATGACCGAGATTATTGCCTACAAGTCAAATGCCCTCATTGAAGCTAGTTATAAATTGACTCTTCAAGAACAAAGAGTTTTATTGATGTGCATCGGTAAGTTGAACCCTCAAGCAGTCACGCCTGAAAAAAAATTTCAATTAACTGCCAGTGAGTTTTACTTAGCATTTCCTGATATGGGCAGAGAGAATGCAGAACGCAGATTACAGGAGGCTGCTGATAAATTAGCTGAACGTTGGATTTATATTCATTGGAAGGAAAAAGAAGAAAAAATAAGATGGATTCAAGGCCAAGCTAAATATTTTAATGGTCAAGGGAAAGTAGAATTAGTTTTTTCTGATCTAATTATGCCTTATTTGACACAATTAAAAGGCCAATTTACTACCATTGCAGTAAAAAATGTTTCAGCTCTAAAGAGAACCTATAGCATACGAATTTATGAATTATTAATGCAATTCAAAAAAACTGGAGATAGAATCATTAATCTAAAAGATTTTAGATCCATGTTAGGAATAGAAGATAAATATTTACAATTTAAGGATTTAAATAAACTTCTTTTAAAGCCATCTATAAAAGAACTAAATCAAAAAAGCAATCTGCTTGTATCCGTTGATACTGTTAAAGATGGGCGTAATGTTGTCGCTTTACATTTTATATTTAAAGAGGACAATCAAATTAAATTAGCATTTAACAAAAATTATTAGGGAATAATATAAAATCAAACCGTTTATTTAGATTTATATTTCTTTTTTAGAGAAAGTCTGTGTGATATGTTATTAGTTTAGATTATCTATAAATAATTAGGATGGTAATTTTATGTCATACATGATTTATCTAACATTAAACGGCAAGAAGCAAGGATTGATATCCGCAGGTTGCTCCACTCTAGACTCTATAGGGAACCGATACCAAAAAGGGCACGAAGATCAAATACAGGTGCTCAGTTTAGATCATTCAATATCTCGTCAACAGAATGTAAGCCATCATCCCATACAATTTATCAAACCCATAGATAAATCATCTCCATTATTAGCCATGGCAATAGATTCCAACGAATCACTAGATGGTAAATTTATTTTTTTCAGAACTGGTCAGATAGGACATTTAGAGCATTTTTATGAAGTCAAAATCACTGAAGCCACAATTTCTGAAATTTCTTGTACCTATCCGCACTCTATAAATGATTTTGATGCCATGCCATATGAAAGAATTATACTTAACTATAAATCAATCTCATGGAATCACGTAACAGCAGGTACATCTGCCTATAGTATATGGGAAGACAGAGTGTACTAAGTAAAAACTAAGCATATATTAAATATATGCTTAGTGACATAAATTTATATTTCTAACATATTCATTTGGTGCAATTAAAGATTTTTTACTACACGTTACATAACCAAAATACTTCAATTTATTATCAACATATAAAGATACAGGAATACTAAAAATAAACGCCAAGAAAAATAACCACACTAAAAAATTAACCATATGGCCTTTATATGGTCGAGGTTTATCTAAGAAACAAGCAATCATAAGAGAATACAACATATGAATACTTATTGGAAAACCAAAGGAAATAAAAAACACCCTCCAAGAAAAATACACTCTATCATTTAAATTAATTAATGAAATAAAATCACGCCATGAAAAAAAACTACCGCAAACATTGATAACATAATCAGCATCAATATTAATATGTAAAAAATTCTACTCCATAAAGAAAAAATCACCGGTTTCTTGTTTTTATTTTCAATTTTACTTGGCATAAAGTTCTCTCATTTGATAATCATAAAATAAAAAATATTTCCATATTTAATTCCAAGGCCAAATAGCTGGTGTACTTACTCCCATAGCTTGGCGATTAATCTCATAATGATCACCTGGTATTTTTTTATCTACTTCTTTAATCGTTTCAATAACGCTATTTGTTATCCCTAATTCATTATCAAGATAATATAAAAGTGCCGCTATACCAACACCAATAAAAAACAATCCAACAGAAAGCCCTATTATACTCACTCCCGCTGCTAAAAAATACCCTGCCGCTATTTTACCAACAGCGGCAGTAGCTAACACAGTAACCAATGTCTTGGCCGCATCAACTGTTATATTACCCAGAAAATCGGCAAGCGCATATTCATCTTTTGTCATAAATTCGATAGTTCTATAAGCAAGAGAGAAAACTATACTAACCTTAACGCCAGTAACTATACCATTTACTAGACTTTTTGAACCAATTCCTATTTTTAATATCTTTTGATTATCAAGACGATAGTTAGTTCCTGTTATAAATTTCCTAACGCTTTGTTTACCTGTTATCTTAATATGTTTAGCTCCTCCTCTCCCTTTATATTCTTTAGCTTGAATACCAAAACTTTTAAACTCATCTATTATTTTAATCACTCCTATAGACTCAAACATATTTCCTGCAAACGACGATGCCGGATCTGTACATGAAAATATTTTATCTTTCCATGCCTTATATTCACCATTTTTACACAATGCTGCTTTTAAAAATCCTATAGCTTCTTCTAACGTTATTAGAGCATAATGTTCTTCATTACTTGTATCATTTAATTTTCTTTCAAGCTCAGCATATTGTCTTTTCCTATACTCTTTCATATGGCTAAGAGGTTTTAATCTTCCATTATCAAATACTAACTGCCCATCCATAAACTCATCTGAAATTCTTCTGCTCATTTAACACCCCATAAAACTACATAACCTGATAATTTATTGATATTTTGTCTCATATCTTATCGGACTCAGCTATTTTTTCTTTAGATTTTCTGAATTATTGGGAAGTGGATCAAGTTTCCCTGTCGGGATATAACATTGTGTTTTAAGCTCTTCGACCAGCTGATAAGTTTGGCTATGGCATTGAAGTTTCTGTCCTCATATTTAGGGGTTATAAGCGGGAAACTTCCAGTTATTAACACATTATAGGCATTAGCGAAGGGATGTCGGGGCTTTGCCTCGACCCAGCGTTTTGTAACACTGACTGCGTGCAGGCGGTGCTACAAAACACATTTAGCCCGGATTTGATCTCAAACTTTCTGAAATTTATTCCCAATTCCGTAGTCATCCTGACTAACCAGCGTATCCCAATCTGGGGCATTTCTGGGTTTTCGTTTTGTCATGCGTCCC
>NZ_CP119197.1:0-5323 GCF_030272115.1 Xenorhabdus bakwenae | reverse complement strand
TCAGGAACATCATGGCAGAAACTGAAAGACAGCGAGCCACCGCTGCGCAGGAAGTTGAACAGAGCCGTATCAAAGCCCAGGATGCTGAACGGCGACGCCGGAATGCAACGGCTACAGCAGAAAGACTGCGCCGGAAACAGGATCAGAAATTCATCAAAAGCTAACCTTATCCAAAAATGTTTTGTTGGATTGCCGGCATAGCGGCGGTACTACAAAACACATCTGGTCTCGCTGTTGGGGATTTGTGCCCATATAGATAAATATGGCCTGGCTTATCAGCTTGATGTATTAATAGTTAATACAGGTATTCAATATGAGAAAAATTACGTCAGTCAGTATGGGAAAACAGCTTGACAGTTTTGTGCAGCGAATGATTGAAAGTGGCCGCTATGGTTCAGCCAGCGAAGTTATGCGGTCAACGTTACGTTTGTTGGAAAAACAGGAAAATCTAGATGATGCGATCCGTAACGCAGTACTCGAAGGATTGGAAAGTGGAGAAAGCCCCCTAACGCTACGGGACATTGCTGAGCAGAGGAAACAGCGATATCGAGTATAAGGGGGTTTGGATGAGTAGAGCTGTCCGGTCACCCAATACCCGGGCATAGTTCCAAACCGTAAATTCCTGCGCGAATGCTCCCGCTAGCCCTTATAGTAATATGCCAATCGAGATCACCTTTTTGCTAAATACCGTCAATGAGGAAATCTATTGCAGCCTTTACCTGATTACGGTATTGCGACGCATCGCAAAATTCAGCCCCCAACGCATGAACAGATATACTTGCCAGTTCGTGAGTCATGACAGCATATTCTTTGTCGTCTATCAGCCTGATAAGGGGAATCATGCGCTCAGGGCGTCTGTTATCAGGATATCTTTCAACTGGCAGCAGTGGAATCACAATTCGGCGGTTTAACTGCCCAATAATGTCGCTCGTGACGTCCAGCAACAGGGGATAAACGACGGTTTTTCCGGTATTACGATAAACGGTAAATTGCATCGTTAAAATGTCCTGTATTCATCACTGAAACAACCATGTTCATCATGGAAACGGTTTAATGCCTCCAGAGTTTCCATATTTTCCTCCTTCCATTTCTGCGCCTCATAATGGCGTAATTCAGCATCCAAGGCGGCAGTAAGTGTTGCGCTAAAATTAATACCCGCTTCACGCGCCCTATTAAGTAAGCCTCGCTCTACAGTCATGGTTATGCTCTGTGTGTTGCGTTGTTTTGCGGTCATGATTGCTCTCCTGTACCAAGTATTCGTGTATCATACACGTATATATACACGAATTATAGTACTGAACGTTGAGGTTGTTCAGCGTTACCTTCCGTTAAACCGCGCATACGGGGATAAACTAACGTTACCTGAGCCGTTACCGTAACGAGTAAGTCACACACTCAGTTTCTTTGTTTCCCCCCGAAACATCATGGCGGTTCAACAAAAAATATCCTGTCCCTCGGTTAGGGCGGCGTTCGTATCGTTACTCAGATAACCCCTAGCAAGTACAAAAAAATCGGCCCGTATTTAACATAACATCTGTTGCCAGAACCGCCAGTATGGCCCTCAGGGCGGTTTTCATGTGAAACCGATAAAACTCCCTCTCTCCTGCCCCAAAAACCCGTAAAATTACGCCCAGACGTTGTTCAGCGACTGCATAATTATTCACGCCCTCACACACAGATCAGTTTGATTCCGAAATTGTGACGAACATCTTATTTTTATAAATTTTCTCACGGAAAAAAAATCCCCGGCGACGAAAAAAAACCATCGGCTTCGGTGTGAACGTGCATCAGATTAACAATTGATGATATGACGCTTCCTCGCCTTGACAGACTTCGCTAGTCAATGCTGCGGCGAGCGTTGCGGATCTCACAGAGTGAGAAATTGGTCAAGCCCCAGATATAACAAAGCCGAGAACAGTGGTGAAACTGCCTCGGCTCTGGTACGCTAAATCTTGTGTGCATCTCTGCTAAAGATTCGACCTCGCAATCCTATCTTAGCAGAGGGAAGCTAGCGAGTCACTACTTCCTTAAAACCATTCAACGACTATAACCCATTGCACACCCCTTGATTGATTCGGACTTCGCCCGGTCTCCGAAAGGATAAACAGGCAAATTGTGGTAATCACGTCCCGTCACACGATATGACGGCTCTGCCTCCGAATCACGCTGCGGTCTCACTGAGTACAGTGCGTACCTGATAAAGAATTCAATCAACGGGACAGGGGATCTAGGATTAATGAAGCGTCGAAAGAACCCCAAACAGAAAAGACACAAGCGATAATTGATGATGTCGCTTCGCTCCTCTCAGGGTTATACCACATTGGGGCATTAGGCAGTTTTGCGCGAAATTCTGCTTTTTGGCGCTTTTATCGCCAGTTATCAAAGAGGATCTCAGGACGATCTTTTTTGTTTTGATGCGCCTATTGCAAGTTTTTCTAATGTGTTAAGTTATCGTCTCTGGCTTAGCATTCAGGTCAGCATTATTTAAATAAACTAGACATCAATATTTATGTCATACATGATATATCTAACGATACATCTGTTTTTATTGACTATTTTCAAATAAAGGCTTACTTAGGAATAAGTAACAAAGGAGAAAATGTTATGCAGCATACCACTTATATGGAAATTACAGGGGCAGATCAAGGATTGTTGTCTAGAAACTGTTCAGACAATGATACCCATAAAGATAAAATACAGGTTAACTTCCTTGAGTTATCAAAAGGTATTGATGACTTAAGTTATATAGAAACAATAATTTTAGAAAAAAATTTAGATGGTTCATCCCCTTTATTACTTAATGCTATTGATAATAATGAAAATTTAGAATTGATTATATTTCAATGTTTTGATGGAAAAATAGCACATGAATTTAAATTTAAAAATGCGTTTATAGAAAGAATAGACACTAAGTTTTCAGACGAAAATGCTCCTTATGAAAAAATACAAATAAAAATAGTTTGATAACTAACATTAGTGATGGGCGACAGGAAATACCATCGCCCATAAAAAAGAGAGAAGATTATGAAAATGAAAAATAACAACATTTACTTATTAAACAAACTATCAAAAAAGGAAAATAAATCTTTAAAAAATGCCTATGAAAGAGAAATGAAATACATAAGGGATGAGATTGAAAAAGAAAATAAATCTTTAAGAAAGAAATATGAGAAAAAAATTAAATCTTTAAGAGATAAACAAGAAAAAAAAATCACATCGTTAAACGATGAACATCGTGAGGAAAAAATTAAATTGTTAAATGAGGCATATGAGCAGGAAATTCAATATTTAAACGATTCATATGAGAAGGAAATAAAATTTTCCAACGAGAAATATGAGCAACAAATCAAATCAAAAGATAAATATGATGAGTGGCTTAGTGATTTGTTTCGCTGGGATCTATCCACAATAATCACACTCAACTTCATATTCATATTACTATATTTCGCAAGCATATACGCAAGTAATAACAACCCATATGTAATGTTTTACATTTTTGCGTCAATATATTTCGTTGCTATAATCCATATCCCCATCGTAATATCATTAGATAAAAAAATTAGTTTCCTTTTATACTTAAAGGCAAAAGTAATTTACCTTTTCAGTTATTTTCATCTTTCTCATTAAAAAGATATTTATCTAACAGCAAGTATGCTTTAATTGACGTATTCCCAGCTTTATAAGTAAGCACCGCTTTACTACTGGTAAACATTTTTCTGTTATAATCACTTTCCATATATTTGAATAACCTAACCCCTCCTTTTTCAGTAAAAAATCTATGTAAAAGTGGTACTTTTTCAAGGCCACTTTTTGTTTCTACAGGTAAGTTTATAATTCTTTTGGAAGGATCATATTTAGCAAACGCTGCAAACGCAAAATAAAAACCAACGCCAAAGTTTACAGCATCATACGCTAATTCCCCAGAACCCTCATCAGCGCCCAAAAAAGAGAATCCTTTTTCTGTAAAAGATTTAACGGGATTTACGGGGTTGACTTCACCATCTGTAAATTCATACATGATATTGGTTACCCCTTCCACTGTATCGCCAATCCCTGTAGCTACCGCTAGAACTCCCATGCCTTTAGACTCCATGCCTCTTACCAATCCACCCCCCTTCGTGCCAAAAGCCATAACTCCAGTTCCGAACTGTACAATGCCTCCAATAATTTTTAACCCATTTTTACCATAAAATAGAAACCCTTTCCCTGAGTATTCTTGAGTCTTTAAATATGTTTTCCTATCTTTTTTTCTTCCTTGTTCATAACCATACTTTTCCGTATCCAATTCCTTTTTTATTTCGCTTATGTATTTATAAGCTTTTTCCAATTCGTCATCGCCATATACGGAGTCCCATTTCCCTCTTCCTTTTCCAGAATTATATAATGCAATTTGAAGATCACGCCGTATTACTCTAATAAGCTGGGCAATTTCATGTAGGTAGCCATTTTTAACTTCAATATCATCCAATAAATAAGCCGCTGAATATCTAGCAACTTTCGTCAATTCATCAGCATATCTATCAAACAAATCCAGTGATGGATATATCATTAGTATACCCTCTCATCCCATATACTATAGGAACTAGTCCCGGCAGTCACATGTTCCCACGTAATGGATTTAAATTTAATGGATAGCGATTCTTCTGGCTGAGCATCATTATGTGTTATAGAGTTTGGACAAAAGAAATTTATATTCACCAAAGATGCCTCGGTTAATTTAACTTTATAATATAATTCAAGCCCACCATTCATCGAAGTTCGATAAAAGAAAAATTCACAGGTTAATATTTCATTTGATGTTAACGCTTGTGATAATAAAGGAGAAGATTTATCGATAGGTTTACGTATATCTATAGGTTGAAAATTCACATTTTGATGCATGGATAAATTAGAAGATAATTCATTAACTAATATTTCATCTTCATGACCTTTTTGATATTTATTACCTATAGACTCTACAGTAGAACACCCGCCAGAGATTAAACCCTGTTTCTTTCCTTGTAACTTAAGATAAATAATATTCGCCATCACTACGCCCTATATAATTTCCTTAAAAAATCATAATATTACAAAATAAACTTAAATAAAATATCCAGAATGAAAAAAATTATCTTATCTATAAATTCAGATACCCATGATCCATTATGTTAAACGGGTAAGTTTAGTCACTAAAAATACCCGTTAGGTACGTTAAAAAGCCTCGATGACCGGCTGATTACAGAAAGTGAAACCTAAATATTTCAGACGTCATACCCGTCTTTGCTGACCAACTCATCCCAGCCTGGGGCATTCCTGGGTTTTCGTTCAGTCATGCGTCCTCTCA
>NZ_CP119196.1:0-6368 GCF_030272115.1 Xenorhabdus bakwenae | reverse complement strand
GAATTGTGAGCGGATAACAATTCCCCTGTAGAAATAATTTTGTTTAACTTTAATAAGGAGATATACCATGGAGATCTCCGCTGACAGTTCCGCTACTATAGAATCAAATACTAGCTCGAAAATCATCGATGGTGCAACTTATGAAGAAAACATCAAGGGCGTTATTCCTATTACGCTAACTCAATATTTGCATAAAGCTCAAACTGGAGAAAAATTTATTGTCTTTGTCGGGTTCAAGGAGTGTGTGCATTGTCGTAAATTTTCTCCAGTCATGAAACAGTACTTACAACAAAGTCAGCATCCCATTTATTACTTAGACTATGGGAACAACGGGTCTTTCAGCATGGCTTCTCAAAAACAAATAACTGATTTCTATTCAACTTTTGCAACCCCCATGAGTTTTATGGGAACGCCAACTGTTGCCTTGCTCGATCATGGTAAGGTGGTATCAATGACCGCTGGTGATGATACCACTTTATCTGATTTACAACAGATTACTGCTGATTACAATAATCAGTAGCTCGACATCGAGCTCATCAAGCTTATCGTTGAATTCGTCGCGCTTCCTAGCATAACCCCTTGGGGCCTCTAAACGGGTCTTGAGGGGTTTTTTTGGCGGATGTTAGCTAACGTCGTGTTTAAGGCGCGCCGTTATCCACAGAATCAGGGGATAACGCAGGAAAGAACATGTGAGCAAAAGGCCAGCAAAAGGCCAGGAACCGTAAAAAGGCCGCGTTGCTGGCGTTTTTCCATAGGCTCCGCCCCCCTGACGAGCATCACAAAAATCGACGCTCAAGTCAGAGGTGGCGAAACCCGACAGGACTATAAAGATACCAGGCGTTTCCCCCTGGAAGCTCCCTCGTGCGCTCTCCTGTTCCGACCCTGCCGCTTACCGGATACCTGTCCGCCTTTCTCCCTTCGGGAAGCGTGGCGCTTTCTCATAGCTCACGCTGTAGGTATCTCAGTTCGGTGTAGGTCGTTCGCTCCAAGCTGGGCTGTGTGCACGAACCCCCCCGTTCAGCCCGACCGCTGCGCCTTATCCGGTAACTATCGTCTTGAGTCCAACCCGGTAAGACACGACTTATCGCCACTGGCAGCAGCCACTGGTAACAGGATTAGCAGAGCGAGGTATGTAGGCGGTGCTACAGAGTTCTTGAAGTGGTGGCCTAACTACGGCTACACTAGAAGAACAGTATTTGGTATCTGCGCTCTGCTGAAGCCAGTTACCTTCGGAAAAAGAGTTGGTAGCTCTTGATCCGGCAAACAAACCACCGCTGGTAGCGGTGGTTTTTTTGTTTGCAAGCAGCAGATTACGCGCAGAAAAAAAGGATCTCAAGAAGATCCTTTGATCTTTTCTACGGGGTCTGACGCTCAGTGGAACGAAAACTCACGTTAAGGGATTTTGGTCATGAGATTATCAAACCGGTGAGGCTATCCCGTTGGCGGTTAATCACCCACAGCGTGACCAGCTTGCGCTTTATTGGCCAGATTCCAGGCGAGAAACCTGACGTGCGAGTTGCATCAGGCTATCCGCCAAAGCTCTCGGAGAGGCAGTCTGGGTGTTCGGAGCCAGCGTGGTTTTGCGCTTAACGAGAGATACCGGAAGTAGTTGGTTACCCTTCACCGCCTGACCTTGCGACAGTTGCAGCAAACGATCCACGCTCGTTTGACCCAGCAAACGAAAATCCTGCTTAATGGTGGTCAAAGGCGGGATGTAACAGCTGGAGTCTTCGGTGTCATCATAACCCACGACGCTGATGTCTGCACCAACACGCAGGCCGGATTCGGTAATCGCACGCATCGCGCCCAGCGCCATCTGATCATTCGCCACAAGCATAGCGGTCGGAACAATACCTTCGTTCAGCATCTGCATGGTCTGCTGAAAACCGCTCATTGCTGACCAATCGCCCTCGCGCTCGGCAATCGGCTGAATTTGATTACGCGTCAGGTATTTATGCCAACCCGCCAGACGCAGGCGAGCCGACACGCTGCTCAGCGGACCGGCGAGCAGGGCGATTTGCTGATGACCCAGCGCAACCAGGTGCTCCACGCCTAATCTGGTGCCGTCCTCGTGGGAGAAGATGATGGAGTTAATCGGAGTTTGATCGCTAACGTCCAGGAACAATGCCGGCACGTTGGTGCACGCAGCCTCCACGGCGATTGCGTCCTGGTCGTCCAGCGGGTAATTAATAATCAGGCCTGAAACACGTTGCGCCAACAGGTTGTGCACAGCCGCCTTGCAGGCCTCGACACCGCTGCGTTCAACCATGCTGACGACCACGCTAGCACCCAACTGGTCTGCACGGCTCTTGATCGCGGCCACGATCTGAGACGGTGCATGTAAGGCCAAGCTGCTGGTAGCGACGCCGATCAGCAGGCTCTGTTTGCCGGCCAGTTGTTGCGCTACACGGTTCGGGATGTAGTTCAGTTCCGCCATCGCCGCCTCAACTTTTTCACGGGTTTTCGCGCTCACGTGGCTCGCTTGATTCACAACGCGGGAAACTGTCTGATAACTAACGCCCGCATACTCAGCAACATCATATAGTGTTACGGGTTTCATATTCACCACCCTGAATTGACTCTCTTCCGGGCGCTATCATGCCATACCGCGAAAGGTTTTGCACCATTCGATGGTGTCCGGGATGAGTTCCGCAAGTGTGCTATTCAATGTTTCACCGTAGGCGCTCACTCCCGATATCTTGTTATTCCTCGCAGCCGCGTTAATTACCACGACGCTATCCGGCTTGCTTTAGAAGAACTCGTCCAGCATCAGGTGAAATTGCAGTTTGTTCATGTCCGGGTTGTCGATACCATACTTCTGAAATAAGCGCTTCTGCAAGGATGGGCTGAACTCACCCAGGCAATTCCATAGGATCGCCAGATCCTGATAACGATCGGCGATGCCTACACGGCCCACGTCAATGCAGCCGATCAGCTTACCCTCATCGAAGATGAGGTTATCCAGGGAAAAATCCCCATGTGTGACCACGCTGTCCGGCGAAAACGGGAGCAGTTTATGCATTTCTTTCCACACTTGTTCAACCGGCCAGCCATTGCGCTCGTCGTCGAAGTCCGATGCATCAACCAGGCCGTTGTTCATACGGCTTTGCGCTTGCGCCAAGCGGAAAACGCGATCGGAGTTGAACGGGCAGTTGCACACCGGAATGCTATGTAAACGACGCAGGAACACAGCCAGGGCATCAACAATGTTCTCACCGCTGTCCGGGTATTCTTCCAGAACCTGAAACGCGGTCTTACCCGGGATCGCGGTGGTCAACAGCCACGCATCGTCCGGAGTGCGGATAAAGTGTTTAATCGTCGGCAGAGGCATGAACTCGGTCAACCAGTTCAAACGAACCATCTCATCCGTGACATCATTAGCGACAGAACCTTTACCGTGCTTAAGAAACAGTTCCGGAGCGTCTGGCTTGCCGTACAGACGATAAATGGTTGCGCCAGACTGACCCACGTTATCTCTTGCCCATTTGTAGCCGTACAGGTCCGCGTCCATATTGCTGTTCAAACGCGGACGGCTACATGATGTTTCCCTTTGTATGTGACTCATAACACCCCTTGTATTACTGTTTATGTAAGCAGACAGTTTTATTGTTCATGATGATATATTTTTATCTTGTGCAATGTAACATCAGAGATTTTGAGACACGGGATCGCACAAGTTCACTAGCTGAATCCATCCGTCCGCCTCATCCAGATTGAGGCGCCCTGGCACAGGAACGTTATCCGGACGTTCAGTTCCACCAGACCCGCGAGCATTAATTCTTGCCTCCAGGGCGCGGTAGTCGCGCCCTGTCAATTTCCCTTCCTTATTAGCCGCTTACGGAATGTTCTTAAAACATTCACTTTTGCTTATGTTTTCGCTCATATCCCGAGCGGTTTCAAAATTGTGATCTATATTTAACAAATTAATTAAACAGCAATTTTGCGTTATCTGTTAATCGAGACTGAAATACATGAAAAAAACCACATTAGGATCGCTGGTAGAAATCAATAATCAACGTAAGGCGTTCCTCGATATGCTGGCGTGGTCGGAGGGAACTGATAACGGACGTCAGAAAACCAGAAATCATGGTTATGACGTCATTGTAGGCGGAGAGCTATTTACTGATTACTCCGATCACCCTCGCAAACTTGTCACGCTAAACCCAAAACTCAAATCAACAGGCGCTGGACGCTACCAGCTTCTTTCCCGTTGGTGGGATGCCTACCGCAAGCAGCTTGGCCTGAAAGACTTCTCTCCGAAAAGTCAGGACGCTGTGGCATTGCAGCAGATTAAGGAGCGTGGCGCTTTACCTATGATTGATCGTGGTGATATTCGTCAGGCAATCGACCGTTGCAGCAATATCTGGGCTTCACTGCCGGGCGCTGGTTATGGTCAGTTCGAGCATAAGGCTGACAGCCTGATTGCAAAATTCAAAGAAGCGGGCGGAACGGTCAGAGAGATTGATGTATGATCCTCAATGGCTCGGTACCAAATTTTCGAAAAAAAGACGCTGAAAAGCGTCTTTTTTCGTTTTGGTCCAATAGTCGATGCGTTCGGCGGATTTCTCCCCGGTGCTAATACGACTCACTATAGGGGAATTGTGAGCGGATAACAATTCCCCTGTAGAAATAATTTTGTTTAACTTTAAGAAGGAGATATACATATGGCCCAAAATTGCGGTTGCGCCTCTGGTCTGTGTTGTTCCAAATATGGTTATTGCGGAACGGGTAGCGATTATTGTGGGGATGGATGTCAGAGCGGGCCGTGCGACAGTTCTTCTGGAAGCGGGTCTTCTGTCAGCGACATCGTCACTCAATCGTTCTTTGACGGCATTATCAACCAGGCCGCCTCATCTTGCGCAGGAAAGAACTTTTATACAAGAGCCGCCTTCCTTTCTGCTCTGAACAGCTACAGTGGCTTTGGTAATGACGGATCAACGGACGCGAACAAACGTGAAATCGCGGCGTTCTTTGCGCACGTGACGCATGAAACGGGTCATTTCTGCTACATCGGGGAGATTAACGGGGCAAGTCACAATTATTGCGACTCAAGTAACACACAGTACCCTTGCGTGAGCGGACAGAACTATTATGGACGGGGTCCTTTACAGTTGACATGGAATTATAATTACGGTGCCGCAGGCAATTCAATCGGTTTTAACGGTCTCTCAAATCCCGGCATCGTCGCGACAGATGTAGTGACGAGTTTTAAAACTGCGCTTTGGTTCTGGATGAACAACGTACATTCCGTTATCGGTCAGGGATTCGGAGCTACGATACGCGCGATAAACGGAGCAGTTGAGTGCAACGGCGGTAATACCGCAGCGGTAAATGCTCGTGTGCAATACTATAAAGATTATTGTTCGCAACTGGGTGTATCCCCGGGAGATAATCTTACCTGTCTGCAGGAGAACTTGTATTTTCAATCCCTCGAGATGAGTAAAGGAGAAGAACTTTTCACTGGAGTTGTCCCAATTCTTGTTGAATTAGATGGTGATGTTAATGGGTACAAATTTTCTGTCAGTGGAGAGGGTGAAGGTGATGCAACATACGGAAAACTTACCCTTAAATTTATTTGCACTACTGGAAAACTACCTGTTCCATGGCCAACACTTGTCACTACTCTCACTTATGGTGTTCAATGCTTTTCAAGATATCCAGATCATATGAAGCGGCACGACTTCTTCAAGAGCGCCATGCCTGAGGGATACGTGCAGGAGAGGACCATCTTCTTCAAGGACGACGGGAACTACAAGACACGTGCTGAAGTCAAGTTTGAGGGAGACACCCTCGTCAACAGGATCGAGCTTAAGGGAATCGATTTCAAGGAGGACGGAAACATCCTCGGCCACAAGTTGGAATACAACTACAACTCCCACAACGTATACATCATGGCCGACAAGCAAAAGAACGGCATCAAAGCTAACTTCAAGACCCGCCACAACATCGAAGACGGCGGCGTGCAACTCGCTGATCATTATCAACAAAATACTCCAATTGGCGATGACCCTGTCCTTTTACCAGACAACCATTACCTGTCCACACAATCTGCCCTTTCGAAAGATCCCAACGAAAAGAGAGACCACATGGTCCTTCTTGAGTTTGTAACGGCTGCTGGGATTACAGGGGCCGCAATCCAATTGGGCCCGGCTCCCATCACCATCACCACCACCATGACTAATCTAACTCAATGGCGAGGCATCAAATAAAACGAAAAGGCTCAGTCGAAAGACTGGGCCTTTCGTTTCATCTGTTGCTTGTCGGTGAACGCCCTCTACTAGAGTCACACTGGCTCACCTTCGGGTGGGCCTTTCTGCGTTTATAACTAGTGGCTGGGCTAGCTGGCGCGGCTTGTCCTTGTAATACGA
>NZ_CP119195.1:0-5994 GCF_030272115.1 Xenorhabdus bakwenae | reverse complement strand
GGATAAATGGCGGATGGTGAAATACGCTTAAACCCTTGCAGCACAGGGCTTTGAACCTAATTTGCCCGATAGATGGATTTGGGTATATTATTTTAACTGGTGATTGTGCTTTGAAATGAGAAATTTGCCCCCGCAATTGCGCTAACAATTCAGGGGCAGTGATCACCTTGGAAATTGGTATAATGTGTACAGCGAGAAGGTGATAAGAGGATGATAACATATCTTTTCTGCGCCCGCCCAGAGTGGAGCGGGCACGATGCAAGAATCTAACCGCCCTTTTCTGAGCGATTACAGTCCCTGTGATAAGCCCTGGGACACCCACAAAGGCCAGTCGGATGATGTCGGCGGGATTTACCTGCAAGCAGTCGAATATGAGGCGTATGCGACGCGTATGCGCGATTGTGGCGGCTTATTGCGTTTTGGGTGGTCTACGCTTGTCGAAACCGGAGAAACTCGTCTGAGGCTTCGTGAGGCGCATTTTTGCCGTGTCCGTCACTGCCCTGTCTGTCAGTGGAGGCGTTCGCTTATGTGGCAAGCCCGTTTTTATCAGTCACTGCCCCGTATTGTGGCAGATTTCCCGACTTCCCGTTGGATGTTCCTGACGTTGACCGTGCGTAATTGTCCGATTGAAAATCTGGGCGAAACGCTGACCTTAATGAATGCAGCATTTAAGCGCATGGAGAAACGAAAAGAGTTTAAGCCTGTTCAGGGCTGGATACGCACCACGGAGGTAACAAGGGGTAAGAATGGCAGCGCACACCCGCATTTTCATACCTTGATGATGGTGCCGCCGTCCATGTTTACGAAAAATTATGTGACTCATTATCGTTGGATGGAATTGTGGCGGGATTGCTTGCGGGTTGATTACGATCCGAATATCGATGTTCGGGCAGTTAAACCCAAGCCGCTGAAAGAGGGGGAGACGCTGATCAGTTCAACGGCTGGACTTATTCGTGGGGCGGTGTCTGAAACGTTGAAATACTCAACTAAGCCAGCGGATATGGTGGCTGACCCAGCATGGTTTCTGGAGTTGACCCGCCAAACGTTCAAACGTCGCTTTATTGCGACCGGAGGGGCGTTGAAAGATGTTCTGAAGCTGGATCAGGAAACTAACGAAGATTTGATTCTGGCGGACGAGATGGCGGACGGCTCTGATGATGGTTCACGGTTGGCATTCGGTTGGGAAGTCAATGAGCGCCGTTATCGTCGCTCGCCAGAACGAGACGGTAAAAGACGTGATTGATAACTTGTGATACAGATATCTCGTTTTATTAAAGTTCTTAGTGTTTTGATAAGAAGGGATTGAACCGTAGTCGATTGCGGAAAAATAAATCTTGGAAAATAGCAAATCATAAATAAACATAATTGTATTAATCATTACACATGTAATATTCATATTAATAAAATAAAAAACCACGTAGAGTAAATTTGTTTTATGAATTTTCACGATTAAATTAAAATATATTTTAATTTAAATGGTTCGCCTAATTTTATAAAGGATTTTTATGAAAGATATTGATTATGTGAAATTATTGGAAATGGATGTTTGTCCAGTGTGTGGAGAAAAAGATTGTATTTTGAAAATTCCTAAAGCTGTGCATCCTAAAAAAGTTATGCATGGTGTTGTGGAAGCTTATTGCAAAAATGATATGCTTAAGTTAAAGAAAATCATCATACAAAGATTTTCACCATTTAATAGGATGTTTAATCATAAATTTGTTTACGCTTTAGAAAATGACACCAGCATGAGTTCTATTGGTTTGCTTAAACACTATAGGGAATATTCAGGGGAGGAGATTTCTCTTTCTCGAATAGGGGTAGATGGAAGAATTAGGACTTTGATGAATAAAGAAGGTGCTTTTAAAAAGCCAAGTGGAACAAGCATTCATTCTCGTTTTCTTTCACAAATTAAAAATGGTGAGAGAGTTAGTTTTAGTAACGCTTATGATTTTGGAACTGAGTCTGCACACCCTAATGACCCGTTGTGGGCTATAGGTAGTGCAATAGTTAGTGGAAGATTATCTGATATTGAAGTAAAAGAAAGAGGGAATGGATATAATTTATTTGGTGTAGTTAATTATAAACTTTATGACAAATTCACGGATCCAGTTGATATATTTAATTGGTTTGAGAAAGATTGGAACCCATTAGGATCTCCTTTTGAAATTAAAGGAGAATGGCATCAACCTATAAGCATAGATATTGATAAAAATATATACGAGAATAAAATAAAACAGTTGCTTAATAAATAATAATTTTGTGGTTATAACATTGTGCGTTTAATGCACAATGTTATAAATGAACTCAGACAAATATAAAAAACAGTAAAATAGTGGCATAGATATAATCTCAGAAAAAATAAAAGTAACAATAGATAGAGTTGAATAAAATAGAGTTTTTTTGATATTTTTACCTGTGATGAAAAAATAACCTACGATAGTGAACAATATAAAAAAAACAAAAAATTTTATTACGTATAATACGATGAATATCATTTTTACATCCTTTGTATAAAAATTTATTAAATCATATAAACATATTAAAAATTTTTCAATTTATTAATTGACTATTGAGTCTTTTTGTTAAGTAGACGAGCGTCGTTATCGTCTTTTGCCTGAAAAAAGCGATAAGAAACCTAACTAAAACGTTTATGATTTATTTATGTATGGCATGGAGGTGGCGTCACTTGGTTTTTTTACCAAGTGACGCCGTTAAAAAACGGTTGTGAGCCCTGTCCGGCCTGTTTTCCTGAGAAATCGCACTCAGTGAAGCCACCTAAAAAAACCGGATACACCGTCCCTGTTGGGAATAAATTTCAGAAATTTTAAGATCAAATACGGGACAAGATGTGTTTTGTAGCACCGCCTGCACGCAGTCGTTGTTACAAAACTCTTGGTCAGGGCAAAGCCCCGACACCCCGCAAGACTATTTTTTGACGAGATTAAAAGTGAAAAACACCGGAAGGAATGAATTTTAGATGTCCGTTAGGACATGGAAGGCGGCTCACTAAAAGTCACTGGGATAGCCGTTTTTAATCCGCCGATACAAGGGGGGATTCCATCAGGGAACGCGATCCCCTTCATCCCTGCAAAGCCGTTTTTTAGCAATCTGTTTGCGACGCGAAAGTCAGACGGTCGAAGACAAAAGAACCCTCTCGATAATAAGACAGGCGTTGACTGACTGTCGGTTTTAGAAAGATAAATCTTCCAAATTTTAAATAGTGTAATTAATTTAAATTAAATTTATTGAAATGAAGTCTTATTTATCTGAATTAAATTAAAAAAACAAAATGTAATATTTTTTAACAAACAAACTTGTAAAGTTATTTAAACTACAAATAAAAAAGATGATAAAGTATATAAATCAAAGTAATTAGTTTTTTATTTTTTCGGAAAAAAGGAGTTTTAAATGGCTTGGATTTATCATCAGTACTCAGGCGAGTTATATCATGACGATAAATTAGTTTACCGTGACGGATATAGTGGAAAGGGAATACATAAAAATAACCCTGCCTCAGAATCTATACGTGGGAAAGGGCCAATCCCCAGAGGGCAATATACGATTGGAGGTTATACCAGTAGTAAAGGTGCAATGACTATTCATTTAGAGCCGCGTGAGGGTAACAATATGTACGGAAGAGATCTTTTTAGAATACATGGCGATAGCACAAAAAATCCTGGCGAAGCATCGGAGGGTTGTATAATTGTTGGAAAAAGTGCGAGAAGAGAAATAGTTGACTCCATGGACAGAGAGTTAATAGTGAAATAGATCATGAAAAAAAATATTTTATTTGCAATGTTATTTATTCCTACTATTGCTTTTTCTTCAACAAAAGATGATACCGAAAAAGCTTTAGATTATTGTGCAACTACTCAGTCTTGGGCTGCGCAAATTGTTATAACCAATTCTTATCGAAGAAATAATCAATTCGATAGAATGAAAGCAACTTCTTCTCTACTAGAACGAACTAGATTAGTAAAAAAAGGTAAGCCAATTATTCTTAAAGAATCGGGCCAGCTATATACACAAACATTAGAAATAACCATTCCGTATATTGATAAAAACAAAAAACCTGCTGTTTTTATTGCTTCATCAATTATTTCAGCAGAAGAATGCTCATTATCTGAGGTAGCCTATTTTGATATAACTCCTGAAATCGATTGAGAGGCGGCGTCACTTGGGTTTTTTACCAAGTGACGCCATTAAAAAAACGGCCATGAACCTTGTTCGACCTGCTTTCCTAAGACATCGTACTCAGTGAAACCACTTAAAAAAACTGGATATGTAATACTGTACATTTGTCTAGATTCGAGATTTAGGCCTTACCGCCCTGAATGACACTGAGACCGTTTTTAAGGGCTTTTTTGTGATTACTCACTGTTCCTTTCCAACCGAATTGCGGATTTAACCTATAGGTCTTGCTACGTCCGATTTTAGGGCCTTCGAGTATTATTCCAAATTCAATTAGATTTTTGATAGCTCTACTTACGCTAGCTTTATTCATTTTAAGTGATTCGCATATATCAACTTGGGCTATTTGGATGTAGTTTTCATAATCTAGATCGGCTAACAGTATCATTAGAACCTTTGTTTGTTCGTGATTAAGCTCTGTTGCAATGATTTTTAGTGCTGCTTGGTTCATGGTGAAGTGCCTCTCAAATGAAGATTTTTGTTTAGGGCGAATTACAGCTACAAATCCACCAATATCTTCTCCCGTTTCTAGGTCAATTTGGGTTATTCGTTTCATTGAAATTATCCGGAATAGTTAGCGCATGAGCTAACAATGTTAGCGCATGAGCTAACTATTGTCAAAAACTTTCCGCTTGTAGCAAGGGCTGCGAGAGATCCCCTTCTGTATCTTATTAGTCTTTGAGCACCTATTTTCATCAAATAGCGTGTATTAAAACCGGCTTTTAGTCGGGATCTGAGTGACCGAGTTCCTATGTCCGTTCAGGTGATATTACGCTTCCTCGATGGTTAGTTCGCTACGCTCAAACCATCTTGCGGCGAGCGTTGCTGGTAATCCTGCGGTGATTTTTTTGGGTTTTTGATTTTTAGCTTTACCGATGAAAAATGTTTGTGAAAAAGCTATCCAAGGCGGAATTGCTTTGCCTGGGAACGTCCGATCATTTGTTCCGATGCTGAGCCAACCGATGGTTATACGTTGGTGAATGGTGAGTACAAGCCGTTTATAAGGTATGAGCGGCAACCATGACGAGAAGCGGCCTAAAATCGACACAGAGCAAATATCTCCTTGTCATGAAACTACCGGTGATCTAATAGCAAAACGCCTCAGAGTGCACTCTGAGGCGTTTCTATCACATAAACCTGTAAGGGCGTCCACGGAAGAATTGAAAGCCTGCCTTTTGAATTTAAACCGTCAATGAGTTGGAAAAAAATTCAAAAAAAAATCACAGTAAGATCGGGTAAAAAACCGGGTCAAAGAGGGGACAAGATGTGTTTTGTAGCACCGCCTGCACGCAGTCGTTGTTACAAAACTCTTGGTCAGGGCAAAGCCCCGACACCCCGCAAGACTATTTTTTGACGAGATTAAAAGTGAAAAACACCGGAAGGAATGAATTTTAGATGTCCGTTAGGACATGGAAGGCGGCTCACTAAAAGTCACTGGGATAGCCGTTTTTAATCCGCCGATACAAGGGGGATTCCATCAGGGAACGCGATCCCCTTCATCCCTGCAAAGCCGTTTTTTAGCAATCTGTTTGCGACGCGAAAGTCAGACGGTCGGAGACAAAAGAACCGTTCAACTAGCACGGTAAATTTCCTTCTCGGTATATACACGAAGTTACGAGCTGTTCCTTTAAACCTTGTCTTTTTTTCATGATGACCTAGAGCCGGATGCGGGGTTCTGGGTTACCTGGGTTTACGTCAAAATTTTGACGTAATCGGGTATCTCGATTTAGGTGTTTTGTTTGGTTTTTTGGGGCCGGTTTTTGGGGCCTTTTTGGGGGTGATTTCCTTGTATTTATACTTAAG
>NZ_CP119193.1:0-77169 GCF_030272115.1 Xenorhabdus bakwenae | reverse complement strand
TACCCTCGACGGAATTTTTGAATGTTGAAATGCCCATTTTATCATGCAATACAACAACAAGCGTACAACCAAATGTATTACTCAGAACGGGTGTTTTTACCCCGATTGGCAGACGAAATTCGACAAAATATGTAGAAATGGATCTCTCCGAAGATCTTAGAAGCTTAGAGATATGTCAGAAAGAAGGTTATGATCATGTAAGTGTCCGTGGTGACAAGTTAAATGTAGAAACTGATTTTAAAGTGTGGTGTGGAATTGTTTTCGCATTCAGTACTTATGGTGCGAGATCAAATGAAATTACTTTAAAGTTTAGTGAATTCGCTAAGTTCTGTGGATACCCAAGTCGTAGATTCGATAAGAATTTACGACGTCAAATCGGTGACTCATTAGGCCGCATACAGTCTCAGAAGCTTTCATTCTTACGTAAAAGAGCGGTAAAAGGGGTGCACACCGGGTTACTCCTAAGAGCTAAATATGATGAATTTGATGACATTGTAACTTTGATGGCCGACGAAAATTTATGGGAGCTTTACCGTCTGGATTACCAGGTTCTTGTGAGCCTCAAAGTATTAGATAAATTACCCAGAGCTGAAGTAGCTCAATGTCTTTATCTTTATTTTGTTGCCTTACCGGAACGACCGATACCTGTGTCTTTTGAGAGACTGAGAGAGCGCTTGCAGCTCAATACTTCCGTAAAAGAAGCTAACCGGAAAATTAAAACTGGAATTCAAAAGCTTGAATCAATTGGTTTTTTATCAGGTAGTTTTGTTCGAAAAGACAACGAAACGTATTATATTGTGGATGAAAGGAATAAAAAGTTGCTCGCAGTAAGATCTGAGCAATAATTATGGTGTATTCAAAAAGGGTAAAACTGCTCTTCAGTGTATTCTAATTGGGTTATTGCATTGTAGTTCGAACGTTTTTAGCTTTGGCGAGTTCTCGTTACCCTAATAAAACGTTTTTTTGGACAATTTCTTATGCTTACAACCCAATTAGAATACACCTCGTAACATGAACGCCCATGCCAGAATCCAATTAAGATACACCTTCTGGCGTGGGGGCTATTACAACCCAATTAGGATACACCTTCTAACTCAATTGATTATGTTCAGGTCTTCAAGGAATGCATTATTCCTATTTTGACTAGTGCCCTAACCGTATTTGACGATTCTGTGAGAGTGTATAACGGAACTTATCGCCATAGATAGATTCTATATCCAGTACAAAATCCAGTCGCTGTGGAGGTTGTGATGCCAATTGAAAGCGGAGTCGCTCTATAGCACAGCTTTTATCTGAATCTCCTGTTTCAATCAATAATATTTCTTCCCCAACCTTGAAAGAATCGTTAGGTCGTGGTCCACCGATCAGAAAACAGTTAGGATCAAGCCCCAGCGCTTGTGCTGCTCCAACAAAGATGTTGTTATCAACGGCATTAACTGGTTTGCCATCTACTGTTACGGTAATACTCGTAACAAACGCCGTTCCCATGCCGTTATTGATAACGTAGATTCCCCATTTTTCCCTATCATTTTTCCCATTATGGGTGAAATACGCATTTAATCTTGGTCCTACAGAGACATGATTGTGTTTGATCTGTTCCTTTCCCAACCAAAGAGTAAATCCGAGTGAAATACAGGCGATAATGATGCCGACAAAAGCAAGAATTGAGTCCCGATATTCGGAGAAAAAATGACGCATAAATGTTGTTTCCTTACGTAGAATGAAGTGAATCAATGGTGTATTTCTGGTGAGTTATCAACACGATTAACGTACTGAGTGAGGTAAATTAATTGAATAAGTCTGTCCAGAAAAGTGTTTTTCAAAATATTTCAATTAGTTTTAATGCCAATAGTAGACAAAAGTTAATAAATTCCTGTATGGTAATTAAAAGCGTAATTATTAACGTAATTTAAATGGTGATTTAAGTTATAGTTAGTGTATTTTTTAACAAGTTAACTAAAGGGAAACAGAGAGTTTTTTACTAACAGCAGAAAGTTAGTTGGTGATTGGTGAGAGAGCGTCCTTCATGTAGCATGATGATGATTGTCAACTAGATAACAAAATTGATGGATTTCAATATGCTAAAAAACTCAGAAGTGCGTGTTCTTGTAATTCTTAAAAAGGAAAAAAAGAATACGATAGCCATGACTAACCTTACTCGACGCCTCAATGTTAATGCTGGTATCAAATCCGCAGGGAAAGATGAAATACTCAAATCACTAAACAAGCAAGGTCTGATTACTGTTGAAAGAAAACAGATTCCAGCCATGCGTCGCACCCCTACTATGATCACACTAACTGACAAGGGAAAGAGTGTTCTCAAGGGTATAGAATCTGGTGATATTGAGTTTGAAATCTGATTTGTCTGCGAGATTTTGAACAGGGAAAAAAATTAAATAATATTTTTTTGTTGTTTCTCGTCATCGCTAAAAGCGGTAAACAGTGCACTGCAAAAGATAAAATTTTGTTGTGGCATCTAAAGGCGCTTTTGAAGTAAGGCGTTAAACCATGATTTAGCGGTGACGTTGAAAGGTTGAAATCAAAATGGACAAGACTACAGATATCATACGAGAACGAGAAGTTACACATCAATTTGGAAAGAAAATAGCTATTGCTATTTTAAGAGGTGCTAAAACAGCTGATGTTGCGGCGATTAATGGCCTGAAATATGCTGCTTGCCGTGAGATTCTTCATAAATTCTGTCGTAATGTTAATCCCAAAGCTTATGAACAGATAAATATTGATGCCGCCATTAAAGATTATCATAGCCCTTTTCTTGAACAGCTTAGAGAAAATAAACATGAGTTTATCTCTGAGCCTGAACGTCGAAATCCAGAACAACTTCGTCGCGAAATTAAAGTACGTGAAGAACGTCTTAACAATGCTCAAATTACTGTACGTTCAGAGCGCACTATTCTAAGCCAGTTGGAAGCAGAGCTTGCTGCTGTTATACAGAAAAAGTAACTCACCCAAGGAAGAAGGATTCCAATGAAAATGAATATGATGGCTCAGATCACTCGCGGCCAAATAAGTGATTTTAGCTGGTTGAATTTGTTTTCTTTCTCAGCAGTTTTTTGTTGTAGTTGAGATGACCACATGTCAATAAAGTTAATTGAAAAACCATGGGCTAAAGCAGTTAGATGCCTCCCAAATGAATTAGCTCGTTATGCATTATTCACAGTAGGTACTTCCAAAGAACGAAATTGTTATACCAAACCAATTCTTTTGGCTAGGATTGACGGAAGTAATTCACCAATGGAACTACAGTTTATAGGAACTGAACTGCGTCAAGACGACCTAGACGTTTTTTTAGAACTGCTACACTATGCTCGTGATTCTGATTTGTCTGGTCAACAAGTATTTAAGCGCTCTGAGTTAATGAAATCTCTTGGATGGAGCAGAACACCATTTTACTACGATCGATTGCTGCAATGTATGCGCCGTCTGAGTCAAGCCAATTTAGAAGGTCTGATTACCAGGAGTGATGGAGTTAATTTGGTGCAACATCGCTTTAACTTCAACTTGGTTGATTCGTTCGAATATAAAGACGCTAACGGAACAATGGCGCGTTTTTGGCACTACCGTTTACCTGTAGAGTTGGTTAAATTCTTTGCTTCTTCTGGCTTTGCTAGAATCGAATTGAAGCACAGGCAAGCTCTAATGAACAATCACATAGCTAAGTGGCTTCAGTTCTACTTTTCCAGCCATAAAAAAAACAACAAATATGCAGTGTTTGTAGAAACAATAATGCGTAGCTGTGGTTCAAAATCGCATGATTTGAAAACATTCCGACAAAAACTGAAAGCTTCACTAAAGTTGTTAAAAGCTTCTGGTATTATTGATGCTTATATAGATAAAAGCTCAGATCGGGTATTTCGTAATTAACCACATTCCCATCCGAATAGTTTAGCTAGAATCACTATTTTCTTTCTTACTCAAAAAACACTTAAACCATAATAAAAATGGCACTTTCTTTATCCAAGAATGCCATTCTTATGTTTCTATGTATTTAAAATGATGTTTATTTAATCACATCCTGTGGAAAAGATGTTTATATACAGTATTGTTTTTTGTTGATATACAGTTTAGTTAAAGAAATAAAATGCATAAACTGAGATACTGAAATGAATAAATGGAGATACCAGCCTGCATAAATAGAGATGCCGAAACGAATAAATAGAGATACCGGCCTGCATAAATGGAGATACCAATAAAAGCATAAATCGAGATGCTTTTATTAGTTTAAATGTATATTAAACAAATGGTTGTGTTTTTTTTAGTATTGCTTTTTTCTGATTACAACCATCTTATAACTATCTGTAACTATTCTATATCTACTTTATAATTCTAATAGTCCTTTAAATAAAAATAATAAGAGATTTTTCCTGCTAAAAAAATAGACAGATCTAATTTTTCATTATCAAATTAGGTTAATTAGAGTCTGCTGGTTCAAAAGGTCGTTTATATCCACTCAATCGCCATCAGGAAACGTTTTAAGATGCAGAACGTATCTTTTCATCAAAAACGATTTAAAGCGCTTAAAACGTCTTTGACGGCTTTTTAAGTAATTGCTGACTAGCAGGGAACTATGTGCCTATAATGTGAGCATCAAAGAGAGGCTAAGCAATGAGTAAACCATTTCAAATTTATTGGAGTGATGACGGACATATATCCAATAAAGCTAACTGGATTCACTACCTTGAAACAGAGGATTTTATCCGTGCTGAACAAATGTATTTTAAGTTATGTAAGAAAATGCTTGGTAAGCAAGGCTATGTCTATCTCCAATCAGAAGATCCAGAAGCAGTACCATATGGGTGTTTTAATACCAGTAATGGTATTCAATGGAATGTTGACCGTGAAGAGCAAGAAATTCGCCGATGGATGATTTGGGCAATGCCACAAGAGATTCCATATAAACGCTGGAAAGCACCAACGCCTTATATGGTGAAAGGATTGAAAGCAGCTATCTTACGGCGAACTGGAGAACAAGTAGGATGCGAAATTTCAGGGGAGATGATTGGGAAAGTTTTGGGACGTAGTGCCAGGGGAATTCGGTACTGGATTGCTGAAGAAGGAGAAAGTAGGAGTATTGATTATTCAAATTGGCGTTGTTTATTGGAAATGGCTGGATTCAAGAATAAACCAATAGATACCTACCTGTAATTTTAGAGCGTTATGACTGAAGAACAACTAACGAATTTAGTTAAAGCTGGAAATGTTTTAGCTGATCGAACATCGATAAGAGCACTAAAGAGCACTAGCAGAAAGTCTATAAAAGCAGTTTCCACAATGCATTCAAGGAATAGGGAACCGAGTGGATTAGAAATATCTTTTTCTCTCCAAATCAAGAAAGCTGGCCTTCCTATGCCTCTATGGGGAAAAGATGAGTTACAGTTTCATCCTAATCGTCGCTGGCGGTTTGATTTTGCCTGGATGGAACAAAAAATTGCGGTAGAAGTTGAAGGTGGCACATATAACCACGGAAAGGAAAAATACGATTCATATTCTGGAAAAAAAATTACTCAAAAATCACGTCATTTAACGCCGACAGGCTTTCATGATGATTGTATAAAGTACGGTGAAGCCGCTATTCTTGGTTGGTGTGTTATCAGAGTAGATGCGAAGATGGTTAAAGATGGCTCTGCTCTTGCTATGCTTGAAAGTGCCTTACGGTCAAAAATATCTATTTGATATTTATTGGATATATAATAAGTATTAATTATATGCTTATTATATATCTATAGTAGTTAAAATAATTTATCTAATTCAGATAACTCAGTGATATACCCATTTTTTACCAGCCAATTTACAAGTAAAGCATACTCACCATCGTTCATAGTTCGGAATCGAGTACTCTCAGGATTAGTACGCCAAGCCCAAACAGTGTTAACACTGGTTTTGTAGCAAATATCTGCTATTTGCGTGGCTTTAAGTTTAAAATGTTTTTGAATTACTTTGAGTTTTTCGTTATTAGACATATTGTTTTCCCATGAATATTTCATAGAAAATAACATTAAAACGGTACAAAGTACAGGATTTGGTGCTTTAAAAGGCGGGAAAACCGCCTTTTAACAAAATCTCTCATTAGTAATATTTACGGCTGTATAGAACTGTTAAGAAACTTCCAAAATTTATCCACATAAAATCCTAATTTTTGGTCGATATGAACGATCTTTGCTTGCAGCGTTCTTTTTAGCTGAATAGAATAGGGAACAGATTTACGCATTAAATAGCAATGAATAGATATCAGGCGCTCTGAGCGTTCTAATCTGGATAACTGTTGTTTGTTCATTGAAGGAATCCTTCTTCCTGTGTGGTGTGTAAATTACGGCGTATCAATCTTTGGTCGGGGCGATACGCCAATCCTTCAAAACTGCGGTTTGATCCTAAGCTCGAATTTATCTCCATTAGCCTTTTTGCCTGTCAGGTTGAATTCACAACAGATATTGTCGGCTAACCTCCGGGCATCTGCACAGAAATCAGCGAACTGATGTCTTGTCAGATTTTTGGCTGAATTTCCTTGAAAGTACGCTGACTGTACGATCATCTTGTTTTTGTCTTCTCTTTCTGAATTTTTTTGTGATGTTGTCATCAACATTTTCCTGTTGTAGATAAAATAAAATGAGGTGCTAATTTCATTGAGGTAATTAGTACCCCTGATGCCAACAACGCCAATATACATCCAATTGCTGTACAATGTACAGGATTTTTTTAAAGAAAGCTGAGAAAAAGGTGAAACTCAGTTGATTGGAATACTCATGCAGACACTCACAGTCAATTTTTCTGAATCAGCGGTTAAGCGAGCACTAAAAACATCTATAGATTGCGAAATTAAGGTTTCATCGTGTCCTACAATTTTATTGCGTCCGCATAAGGGATCTGGATCTGGCACCTGGTGGCTTAGAAAAGGAAAAAATTACATTCGGCTTGGTGTATACCCAGCTGTATCAACGAACATCATAAAAGAGCGATTGCCCCACTTATTGTTAGAGCTGGATATGAATACCGATGCAATAGTGGAAATTGGTAGTTTTCAGAAAGTAGAAAATTTACTAACTTGGTATCGTGATCGTTTATTGTCGGATCGTGAGCTTTCCAAAAAGCGTAAGGCAACTTTGAAATCCGTTATTAATAAACATCTAATTCCTATGTTGGGGCGCAAGTTTATTCACGAACTAAACCATGCCTGCGTTGATGATAGTCTTATCTGGCCACTTCAAAGTAAATACTCGTTATCAAATATGCGCTTGATGTTTTCAGCGCTTAAAGCTGCATTTAAACTGGCATTCAAGCAAAATCGTATAGAGACTAATCCACTATCATCTCTGCAATTTACCGATTTTATTCAGAAACGAATTAATCCCAAGGATGCACGAATTAGAACGGCTGAGATCCCTGCTGTTCTGCATTCTTTGATGGATTGTCATTATAGTCTCAGAATGCTTATTTTGATGATGCTGATGTTTGGAACGCGTATCGGGGAAACCAGACAGACCAAGTGGTCCCATATAGATGATAATTATTGGTTCCTACCGGCTGAATATACAAAAACTAAGCAAGCCCATCGTTTGCCATTAACAACAGTTGCTAAAACTTTATTAAATTTGCATCGAGAAACCCAAAAATCGAAGGGTTATACTGGTCAGTTTCTATTCCCTAATGGCATCCGTAGTGGGCAATGTGTATCAGCAAGTACCGCAAGTGCTCAAATTAAGCATTTTTCTGCTGGCAAGTGGAGTGCCCATGATTTGCGAAAAGTCGCCCGAACTGTGTGGGCAGATCTGGGTGTCGATTACATGGTAGGAGAGATGCTGTTAAATCACGCTCTAAGTAAGCTTGATAAAACCTATATCCATACGCATGTCGAACACAAGATGAAAGAAGCTTTAAATCAATACCATTGCTGGCTTAAACTTTGATCTCGTCCACCATAAGATTATTAACAAACTTCGTTGAAAATAATAAGGCTTGTTACATCGTTTTTCTGCCCTGAAAGTTTGAGTGTAATAACGAACACCGGCATTATTGCCGGTGTTCGACTTGCTGAAAAAATGTTATTTTTTATTCGACGCTTGTTTTAATCAATTTTAGTTCAACAAACTGAGCTTGATTCTATCCTAAAAATACCTCTCTCTAGAGGTTATCTTCTTCTAAATACTCATCACCTGATGACCTTGTATCTCAAAATCATTTGGTTCAAAAAATTGATGCCGCTATTGATTTCGAATTTAACCGCATAAACACCAAATTATGAAGATCTGCCACACTATCCAGCACCAACAGGAAAGGACGTTCGCCCTGCACCAGTAAAATGAGACAAATCATTTTCCTAACCAGTTTCACAACTGGTTTTTTTGTCCCTAATTTTAACCAAATATCCTGATACAAAAACGAGACTGGCACGCGATCTCGATTTTGTTCCTTCCTCTCTTTTTCCCTTTTCTACCAAGCCCTGGCGGTATTTTTATCAATCTATTGCGTAGGAGGATACACCGTCTCATTTCCGCGAATTGATAAAAATGTGTTGATGCGAGAAATTCCGCATCGAAACACACTACAGACTCAGCTACTGCTGTCTTTTTATTAACAATTTGGAGGGTTTATGCCTGACTCAATTAATCTCACCACGGTGGGATTTACCGCCCTGACGGGAATCGGCATGAAACTGATGTTTCTGTGCCTGGCTCTGATTGTGATGACGATGATGCGTAAGATTATTTTTGGTGTTGATGGGGTAAAAAATGACTGGATTCCGAAAGCCAAAGAAAAAGGGGATTACCGCGCTGTTGCTCTTTACCAGTGCGTTATGTTTGGCAGTACCTGCTATCTCATCGGCAGTATCTTTTCCTGACACCTATGATGTTCAAATCAGGAAGTCAGCTAAACGCTGGCTTCCTGCCTATGAAGCCGTTTACGGGATGGAAATTTTAAAAGCGCAGCTATACCAGGAAAGCTTACTGGATCCTAATGCTGTCAGTTATGTTGGTGCGGCGGGATTAGGACAATTTATGCCGGAGACCTGGACAGAAGTTTCGACTCGACTGGGTTTCGCGGGGATGTCGGCTTATAGCCCTGAGCACAATATCGAAGCGGCGGCTTTTTATATGGCGAACCGGCTTAATATATGGCAATCCCCCCGTCCCATGTCAGATCGCCTCTCACTCGCCTGGGCCTGCTATAACGCGGGGTGTGGTTGGGTACTCAAAGCACAGAAACTTTGCGGTAGTCCGGCGCATTACAAAGAAATTATCCAGTGTCTTCCACAAGTGACAGGTAAACATGCCCGGGAAACGATGACGTATGTCGAACGCATATGGCGGTATTGGATGCAAATGAGGAATGGCGGATGAGTCCGGTTTTGATAACGGGCAGCTTTATCGGTGTGTTTTTACTGGGTGTTATTGGCACCCAGTATTACACCATCGGAAATCTGGAATCGACAGTGGAAATCAAGACACAAGAAGGTGATCAACTGAAGCAGACTAACATCCAGCTTCAGCATGATCTGAAGGAAACGGATGACCTTGTTGTAGACATGATGGAAAGGCTGAATGAAGAACGGTTGATAGCATCAGAGCGTGAGCAAAAACTCGCTCAGAGCAGTCACGATCTGAGTGCCAAATTAGTGCAACTTGAAAAGGAGGTGAGCAGTCATGAAGGGAATAAATCGAGCTGTATGCGCACTAGGATACCTGATTATGCTATCCGGTTGCTCGGTGGAACCACCGAAGGTACTGACAGTCACTAAGACCGTTATCAAGAAACAATACCCCCCCAAAGAATGGCTTAAAGATTTCCCTGATATTCCGTTGAAGGGAGAGACGTTTAAAGATGCGATTGCACAAAGTGTAGAGCGTGAAATGGTGATCCAAGCCTGTAATATTGATAAATGGTCTCTTCGTGAATGGGTCAATAGAGAGGAATCTAAGGATGATGCTGGCAGATTTTAGAGACTATGTTGTCCCGGTTCTGGCGGCCTGCCTTGGAGCCGGTTTCTGGGATTTTATGAAGAAACGACAAGAAAAGCGTCTGGATGAAGCAAAAGCGACGATTGAAGAAAAACGCGCTGATGAAGTCATGATCCAGGGGGCTACATCTGTCGTGGAACTCCAACAAAAGGTCATGAAACAGTTACAGGAAGATCTGGACAGGCGTATTAAATCGATTGAAGACCTGTACGGGAAGCAATTAGCCAGTGAACGCAGGGAGTGGGAAAGAGAGCGTGCCCATTTGGAGGGGAAAATCGCTGAAATGAGTAAGCGATTAGAGAATCTGGAAAAAATAAACAAAAGGCTACTGCAAGAAAACGAATTACTCGCAAAGTGTGATCACTGTATTGCTGAAGCTGCACAGTAGTAGAGGTTAGCGATGGCCAGAAAACCCACCTACGATTGGTCAAGCCTGCTGGCGCTGTTGTTTCAGCGTCAACAGGCTGATCCAAAGTATAAAAATAAAGATTTCGCTAAGGACGAGAATATTCCGCTGGGTTCGCTGACACGGGCTATTACTCAGTATAGAAAAGGTCAGATAGGCGTATTTAGATATTCACCGATTGAACAGGGTAGCGATGATCGGAAAAGCGATCTTAATTATGATCAATTATGCGATCGTAACAAACAGAAAGCTACCCGAAAAAATACAAATATAACCAATAAAAAACAAAGAATTAATAGTGGTAATGAGCATTTAAACGGGAGTCATACTCACCGTGGTGATCGATCACTATTCTTACCCGGCACAAAACGAAGTCAAGGTGGGCAGATTGGCAATGCCAATGCCAGAAAGCATGGCTTATATACACAGCATCTCTCTGAGGAAATGGCCAAAGCTTATGAGGCAGCGCTTTCAGCTGCCGGGGGAATTGATCATGAACTGGCGTTGGCCCGTGCTAAGTTAGCAGAGGCTTTCCGTTTAAAAGGCGAACAAGAATACATTGAGAAACGGATGGCGGAAGAACAGGCCAGAAAAGCGGAAAATGCGTTATATGTGGATATTGAAGCGGACGACGAGGATAAGAAAGCCGCTTACTTTAACCATGCCGCCATGAGAGCGGAAGAGTTCGAAGACAATATTGGTCCACTGGGTATGACGATAAAAATGAGGCGTGTGGACTGGGATACAGTAATTGACCGCTGGTTAGGGCGTATTGCTAATCTGGAATCTTTGCGTCTTAAACTGCTACAGGGCAGCACGCTCACGTATAGTGAGCAATTAGCCATAAAATCCACCGTTTTTAACCAGTTAGCGAGTGATGAAATCAATGCGTTAACGGCGGGTCATATGCTGAGTGCCAATGGTTTAGAAATTCCTCCCAATTTACTGGCACAGATTCGTTTTGAGTTAGGGGACGGTAATGATGATGATTCAGAATTACCAACGGGAGCCGTGACACCGCAATTAGTGGAAGAGCGAGAACGTCAGCTACAGTTGGGTAATCAACAAAGCTCTGAAGCATTTTTAGCCACTCGTATGGCAGAGTTGGACGAACTGGATCAGGAAGAACCCCGTTAATGGCAGGAAGGCATAAGAAAAAAGGTCATGCAGCCATAACATTAGATCCGAGATATTTAGACTTTGCCGCGAGTTATCGTAGCCGGCCTTTGGCCTTTATCTGCGACATTATTGGTATGGAACCCTCATTTCAGCAAATTGAGGTGATCAATGCGTTAACACCCGTAGGTGCAAGGGTGTCCGTAGCTTCAGGGCATGGCACAGGTAAATCTCATCTGACAGCGGCACTGTGTTTGCATTTTATCATCACTCACCCCGAGTCATTATGTATGTTGACCGCAAACTCATTAGATCAGGTCACTAACGTCATTTTCTCGTACATCAAACGGCTTTGGGTGAAGATTTGCCAGCGCCAGCCGTGGCTTGAACAATACTTTGTGATTACCGCGAAGTCATTTTATACAAAAGGGTACAAAGGTGTATGGCAAATATTTGGTAAAACGTGTTCTAAGGGTAATGAAGAGGGATTAGCAGGACAACATCGCCGCGACTATATGGTTGTGGTTGATGAAGCTTCAGGCGTTTCTGATCGGGCTTTCGAAGTCCTTCGCGGCGCATTAACGGAAGAAAACAACAAAATATTACTGATCAGTCAGTTCACCCGTCCAACTGGTCATTTTGCCGATTCACAAACTGAATTGGCAGAGCAGGAACTCTATACTGCGCTCACGCTGAACAGTGAACAAAGTCCGTTTGTAACGGTGCGCTTTATTCGCGAGAAACGTATTGAGTATGGTGGAATTAACAGCCCTGAATACGGGATCCGGGTTTTAGGTATTTGTCCTGATAATGCGTCCGGTTTCCTGATTTCCCGTAGCATGGTTGATAAGGGATTTAATACGGTTATTGAGTTTGCTGATGAATGGGGATGGGTGGCGACGGCGGACGTTTCCGGTGGGGAAGGCCGGGACAGTTCGGTACTCAATATTGGCAGAGTCTGTGGTTTTGGTAGTGAGCGACAGATTGAGATTGTCAGGGCGATTGAAGCCCCAGCGGATATGGATGGTGTGCAATTTGCCCGTTTTATTCATCAGGAGACAGACGGTTATACCAATATCACGGTCGGCATAGATGCTGATGGGTATGGCCTCACCACCGCGCAGGAGTGTGAAAAATTGGGTGTGAATGTGGCTCGCATCCACTGGGGCAGGCCACCACATGCTCATTCCGTGAAGCAGCGTTTTCCGAAAGAAAAAGATTATGCCTGTGTCATGTTAAAAGAAGCGCTGGATAATGGGCGTATAGCACTCTGTAAAGGCAATACCAAATTGTTTGAGAAGAAGCTGCAAAAGCAGTTCGTGAAAATTCCCTATGAGTTTGATGAGCTGGGGAGATGGCGTATTTTTTCCAAAAAACAGCTGCGTAGTGAAGGAATTAAGTCTCCAGATATTTTCGATGCAACGGCATTCTTCTGGTTAGTGGATTATATTCCTGCTGGTGAACAAAGTTATGGTCAATCAGAGTCTGCATTGGTTAACGCAATGGCATTACTGGGCGAAATGGAAATGAATGCAGCGGATAAAGCAATAGCGGTGATTAAATCGGGCGGAGTCGTTGAATGCCATTTGGATGACTACCCTGACGTTCGTCGGGCAATACAGTCGGCTTGCGGGGAATGGTTAGATAATGGCATCAGCATATATGCCCAGATTGGGATGATGGAAATTGAACGCCTAGATGAATTTTTTAAATTCTATAAATATGTTTAATAAGTTATCCCAAATTTCAGTGGATAAACTTGTGCAAAAGATAAGCATAGAATAAATATGCATTTTATATAGGAACAAAGTTCCTAACTATATCTCCTGCATACCGCATCGAGTGGTCATTGTATCGTTATCCGCGTGAAAAAACAGAAAAGTGTTGTAGCGGTAAAAGAGAAGGCTTTGTAATATCCCGCCAGAAAGTGGGTATCCTTATCGCTGCTTTCTCAGAGTATAGGTTGTCGTTAAGCCCCATAAAGCCCACGCAAAACGTGGGCTTTATTTTTTTATCCTGCCAACATTTTTATGTTGTAGAGCGACGGTGTGGAGATGCCCTAAGATGCCCGGGCCTGTCTGCAATGGCGTCGCGTCTTGTCAGCGACACAGGAGAGTGCGGTAAGATCCCATTGTCCGGGCGGTCTGTCGGCTCTCACCCTCCGCCAGAGTCGGACGGGCGATCCCGATGGGGGAAATGCGTAGAGTACAGAGTAAATAGCGTGTCGGCCTCGCAGGGATGTGAGGCTTTTTTTTTGCCTGCCTAATTGCTACAACACACTTAAAGCAATTAATAATGCTTTGTTATATATGATTTTTTATTGTTTTCCTCTTGATTGATTGACATAAATTAACTATATTCTCGTTATAGCAATTAAATTTATTGTCCCCGACCAAAGGAAAAAAGAGTGAAACAAGTTGATCCCATCAAAGACCTGGATGACGTAAAAGCTATCTACAATCGTTTAAATAAGTGGGGGAATCACAGAGAGGCTGAGTTGGTCATGGTGGGGTGTAATGTGGCTCTGCGCATTAGTGATTTACTGAAGCTTAAGTTTGGTGATGTCAAAACTATACAACTTGAAGGCGAGTATATTGGTTATGTCGAGCTGGAAGAGAAAAAGACTGGGAAACCGAAACGCCTGACACTAAATCGTACCGCAATGCAATGTATTAAGCGCCTGAAATCGCAAAATCCTGATGACGTCTATCTATTTCAGGCCAAGGGAAACCGCGTTAAAGGTGATCTTAAGCCGGTGAGCCGTCAGTGGATCTCTACCAAGCTTATTGATGTAAAAGACAGCCTGGGACTGGATTACAGTCTTAATACACACTCATTGCGTAAAACCTTCGGCTATCATGCTTATAAACGTGGTACGGATATTAACGTATTACAGAAACTATTTAATCACTCCAGTGTTACAGAGACATTTAAATATATTGGTATTACCGATGAGCGCGTTCGTGATGTGTATCTGAGTATAGAAATAGGATTGTAATGTAATATAAATGGTAATCTTCTCATTTTTTATGGAAGATTACCTGTAACGACATAATGGATCTTTAAGATAAAAGAATAAAAAAGGAACAAATGTGTATGAGTATATAATTAAGGATTACCTCAATCTTCCATTCGCTTTTTATTGGAACAAGAAATCGAGAGTTGTGCTACCTTGACTTTATGAGGGCATTGTCATATATGCTTTTGACTATGACTGACATAGAAGATTTCGTGCTATTTTACCGAGCAAAATTTGAGACCCATTTTGATGCTAGATGTGCAATGGATATAGAGCCAATCTTTGGTGAAGATAAAGACAAAACGAAAGATTATTTTCTCGAAAAAAATCAGAATAGAGTAGTTATTATAGAATACCATAAAAAATTTACGTATGTAAGTAAAGCTGACTACATAGACAGGATCTTAAGAATTAAGTCTTTCAAAACACGCATCCAATGTTTTGTTTTTACATGATTTTTTTTGTGATGTTTTGAAAGCGTTCCGGCATAAATATTCTTGCGCTTTTTCCAGCCAAAAATACGTTTCCGACCACGCTGTTTGGAGCAGAGTTTCTATAATTGGCCTGAGCCAGATGTCTGTATTTTGGGCTGCTTTGAACAATGAGACGGTAGAAAATAACTGGCTTGCCAACGAACGCCTGAGCAGCAGTGCCAGTAAACTGAGCCAGATCAGTCCCGTGGCTATCGTTTCTTTCCTGGTGGTAAATCCGTGCCAATTTGTATGCGATTTTAGCTCTTTGAACAACAGCTCTATTTGCCAGCGGCAACGATAAATATCCATGATGTCACTGGCTGTAAACGCTTCCACAGACAAATTCGTCAGCCAGAGGCAGAAGCGTTTTTCTTCGGCAAACCATCGGCGGACAAGGCGGAACTCATAACCATTACGCCGACAAATCAGATCCAGCACTTCTGAGCGGTTGGTTCTGCGTGTAATGGATTTCAAAGGCTTATCAGCCAGTTTGGGCAATAATTTTCCCTGTCCATTGCGGGCTGTGATTATTTGAGGATTGAGCGATTTGCTTCCCCGGACAATAAATGAACCGCCTGAATAGGATACCCGCTCAAAATAATCAAAATCGACATAACCGGCATCCGCCAGTAATAATTGGCCATACAGTGTCTCGGGGGCAGGCAGGTAAGCCCGCTCTGATGCCGTATCCGCAGTCACCGTCATCTTAACCGGCGACTGGGTGAACAGTGACAGCGTCATGTGACACTCAACGGCTGCATCAGTTGACCTGAATCGATAAGGAAAAACATCAGACAGGGCCGAATGGACTTTGAATGAACTGCCATCCTGCAAAATAACATTTTGAAATTTTGTGAGTTTCTTGGGTATGGCAACGGATTTATCTGCCCATTGCGCCATAGCAAATCTCACCAATATTTTGACAAATTCGACAAAAGCGGTTTTACGTAGCTGATTATAAAAGGGACGGTAACTGACCTGTTGTTTTTTATCGGGGCACAGGCCATTAAATTTTTGGTGTAACTGGGCGATAGACGTAACTTTACCGGTACTGAGTGCTGCGATAAGGCTGAGGATTAATACACGAGGCTCGATATTTCTCACACGTTGAATAAATCCACACTGAAAGGCTATTTTATTCAAAGAAACATCACTGAAGAATTGCATTAGCTGGTGTTTTATAGCGATAATCGTCACAGGCTTCATCCGTGGTTTTGGTATTAGTTTGGCGACGATTATCAGATCATAAATGAAGCCTTTTTTCTATCTAAAATAAACGGTTATTGCTTAAGATCCTGTCTATGAAGCTGACTATATTAAGCGAATTCAGGATCGTCAAATAATGAAACGCTGGTTATATGATGACGATTAATCAGGGCGAGAGCATGAAAGGTCATCTTTTGAACAAACCACTTAAATAAAGCACTATTCAATATTCGAATAGTGTCGAATTGATTGTTTCTTATTTATTACCGGGTTGTATTATGTGTAATTTAAGTTCAAAAAACGCTCTCGCTCTGACGATTAATGTTTTGTTGTTAGAAAAATTTTAGTATCAATTTTTTCTATGGAGACGTTAATAATAAAACGAGCCATAAGTTCCATTTTATTAGAAATTTCACTGTCCTCTTTGAGTTTTTTCTTCGTTTCATCTATATATTCGTCATATAACAGCCAGTAAACACATACAGCTCTAACTTCCCCCTGAATCTCCTGGTATGAATCAATTATTGCGAAAATTTCTTTTTTTAGCGCTATAGCTGAATACGATTTCCACGGTAGATTAAGCAGAATATCTGAAATAGTATCTTCAAAAACACTTTCATTATCATGTTTAGTAATATCGCTACTCATATTTTCCTCATCATAGATATATAAAAATAGAAGTCACAGATAGAAAACCCTCTGTATAAACAGAGGGAAGACAGCATAGATCATTTTGATAGATGAACTACTATTCCTAATAATAATTAGTGAAATAATTTCCTGGTGTTGTCATTGATACAGATGCTTTAGTCAAAGATTTTAGATAGAAAATCAAACCGTTCGTTTTTCTATCTTACGAATGATTCTGTATCAATGGTAAAAGTTAGTCAATATATAAATATGATTGATATGAAAAATGATAAGCAAGAGATTGATTTCAATAAGGAAATCAAGAAAAATAACTCAAAAAACTTTGAGTGAAGCATTAGGATTGGATGATATAAATGCTGCCAGAGTGAAAATTTCACACTATGAAAATGATCGTTACATACCGTCATTTGATACTGTATGTAAAATTGCCGATTATTTAGGTGTCCCGGAGGGTTATTTCTACACTCGAGACGAGAACCTTGCGCGTAGGATATTGGAATTATATGAAAATAAAGAAGTTTCATTTCAAGTTTCTGATGACATTCTGTGTTTACAAAAAGAATTAAAAAACGCAGAAGATAAAATTAAACGCTATAAAATGGCAATTGAAGCGTTCAAAAAAGTCATGCCTAAGTGATTCAGATACTTGATGAATTGTAGCCACTTAATAAGGGGATACATTAATCGTCACAAAGTTAGACCGGCTCGCCCGTTCGGTAAATCATCTATCCCAAATTGCGAATCGCTTTCAGCAGGAAAATATCGATTTGGTCGTTCTGGATCAGAATATTGACACCCGGACATCAACAGGACGCCTGATGTTTAACATGTTGGCATCAATTGCCGAGTTTGAAAACGACTTACGCAGTGAACGCCAGGCTGAAGGGATCGCCAAAGCGAAAGAGAATGGTGTCAGATTCGGGCGTCCCGCGAAATTAACCGAAGACATACGAAATGATATTTATCTCCGACGCCAGTCCGGGACTACGATTGGTCAGTTAGCCAAGGAGTTCAAGCTAGGCGAAGCAACCATTTACCGTGTTTTGAACACATTTAAGCACACTGACAACCCGTAGCATTTACAGAGTTTACAGATCCCGATGGGTTCGATGTAAGAATTAAAAAAGTGACAGCAGCTAAAGATGAAGAATGTGCAATGCAGCTTATAGCAAAAATTACTTGCTGCTTATTTATCAACCTGTAATATTGGTTGTTCGTATTGTTATGGAATCAACATCATTTAATACAACACATTATGGATAAAGCCGAAATTCTGGAGAAGAATGGTTGGGTCGAGATCAACATTGATGATTTTGCGCAAAGGGTGAAGGGAATTTCACGGGAAAGTTATCCTTCACTACGCTGTGTCGCCTGTGAAAAAACAGTGCATAATAGTGGCTTAGTAACGCCTAATCCCAACTATAGCCCCAGGTTTTCCCACTCATCACCACCAACAAATGGTGAATTTTGCCCACTAAGTGCTGAAACACGACGTTTCCGTGGTTTTTCCGGGAATGACAAAACAGCGTCCACGGAAATCGCAGTATCTCGTCGAAATCGATTTATGCAATTTGATAACCTCTGTCGAGCCTGGCTTGTTTGTAGGTCGCTACGTGGCGGCAAAAAGAAACTTGGTCAAAATTCATTCATTCGTTTGGTCAGGATCGCTGACAGTTTCGGGATTTGGCGCTATAGCTATCTACCGGACTGGGGAATTCCTCTTCTTCTAATGTTAATGGATAACCATCCAACACCAAACGGTAACTCTGCTTTTTTCTATATCCTTAAAAAGGGCAGAATCCGTAGGGGCATTGAGTGGCAAAGCCTGAATGTCCGGCTGGAAGCGCATTGGGTAAGCGACGGTGAACTTATTGTTCTAAATCCTAAGAAACCAGCTTCATTCCTGCTTGAAATCCCTTTCAAAGAGGATATTGTTAATAGCATCCTGAGCAAAGAGGATCTTTCGTGGTGTACTGAGGATTTGCTTAAAATCTTACATTCTTTTAGTACCAATGAAACCGATGCCTGATTAAGAAATGGTCACAATGGCGATATTTATCCTCTATCAGCTAAGCTATTTGATTTAAAACCAAAGGTTATGGGGTTCTCATAGACAGGATCTTAAGCAATAACCGTTTATTTTAGATAGAAAAAAGGCTTCATTTATGATCTGATAATCGTCGCCAAACTAATACCAAAACCACGGATGAAGCCTGTGACGATTATCGCTATAAAACACCAGCTAATGCAATTCTTCAGTGATGTTTCTTTGAATAAAATAGCCTTTCAGTGTGGATTTATTCAACGTGTGAGAAATATCGAGCCTCGTGTATTAATCCTCAGCCTTATCGCAGCACTCAGTACCGGTAAAGTTACGTCTATCGCCCAGTTACACCAAAAATTTAATGGCCTGTGCCCCGATAAAAAACAACAGGTCAGTTACCGTCCCTTTTATAATCAGCTACGTAAAACCGCTTTTGTCGAATTTGTCAAAATATTGGTGAGATTTGCTATGGCGCAATGGGCAGATAAATCCGTTGCCATACCCAAGAAACTCACAAAATTTCAAAATGTTATTTTGCAGGATGGCAGTTCATTCAAAGTCCATTCGGCCCTGTCTGATGTTTTTCCTTATCGATTCAGGTCAACTGATGCAGCCGTTGAGTGTCACATGACGCTGTCACTGTTCACCCAGTCGCCGGTTAAGATGACGGTGACTGCGGATACGGCATCAGAGCGGGCTTACCTGCCTGCCCCCGAGACACTGTATGGCCAATTATTACTGGCGGATGCCGGTTATGTCGATTTTGATTATTTTGAGCGGGTATCCTATTCAGGCGGTTCATTTATTGTCCGGGGAAGCAAATCGCTCAATCCTCAAATAATCACAGCCCGCAATGGACAGGGAAAATTATTGCCCAAACTGGCTGATAAGCCTTTGAAATCCATTACACGCAGAACCAACCGCTCAGAAGTGCTGGATCTGATTTGTCGGCGTAATGGTTATGAGTTCCGCCTTGTCCGCCGATGGTTTGCCGAAGAAAAACGCTTCTGCCTCTGGCTGACGAATTTGTCTGTGGAAGCGTTTACAGCCAGTGACATCATGGATATTTATCGTTGCCGCTGGCAAATAGAGCTGTTGTTCAAAGAGCTAAAATCGCATACAAATTGGCACGGATTTACCACCAGGAAAGAAACGATAGCCACGGGACTGATCTGGCTCAGTTTACTGGCACTGCTGCTCAGGCGTTCGTTGGCAAGCCAGTTATTTTCTACCGTCTCATTGTTCAAAGCAGCCCAAAATACAGACATCTGGCTCAGGCCAATTATAGAAACTCTGCTCCAAACAGCGTGGTCGGAAACGTATTTTTGGCTGGAAAAAGCGCAAGAATATTTATGCCGGAACGCTTTCAAAACATCACAAAAAAAATCATGTAAAAACAAAACATTGGATGCGTGTTTTGAAAGACTTAATTCTTAAGATCCTGTCTATGATGGGGTTCTAAGCCATAACCGACCAATATGTTTAGCACTACATATTGGTTAGTATAACAATGCCCAGTTAGTCCATACTCCATATTAAAAAGTCAAATGTCGCATTCCGGCAATGATAAATTGATCACGCGCCTGGAAAATGGTTTGACTGAGACAAAAGAATCGCATCAGACGTTAGAGCAAGAAAAACGCCACCTAAGTAGTGAACTGGGTAAACTCAGGCATGAGCTTGACGCGGCCCATCACACCGAGAAAGCTGCGGATGAACGCATCCGGGCACTGAATCAGACCGTGTCCAGCCATGAGGCAACCCTTAAAGCCAATGAGAAACTGATTGCTCAGCTGGAGGCTGCTATCAATTCATCTTCTGCAAAAAACGGACAATCGACAACCGAGTAAGCGTTATGAATCTTTCCAGCGACTTTCTTCTAATTTCCTAAACCGTTCAAGTGTCTGATGATCTATTCTTTTAAATTCTTCTATGGCTTCTATGACCTTGATTGCATTATTATTTGGCTGAGCAGTGCATTTCAAATAACCGATTAAATCATCGATTATCATGTTGCGTATTTGTTCTGTATTTATTTCGTTTCCTTTTTTCATTGAGAACATAAAAACTGCCGGAACCCCAGTTAATAATAAAACGATAAAAGGGGTAACTAAACGGACTTAGCAGGTAACAGCTAGCCGTTTTTTATTCTAATTGATCAGTATGTTACTTAATATGCGCTTTGCTTTTGATGATGAGGAAAAAGGCCATCATTAAGATGGCCAAAATAGTGAGACTCATCGTTTTAAAGGCATGTTATTAACTATGCAGTTACTGCCTTTAGGTTATTGTTTAATGCGTTCATAAATTGAAATATGACATCCATTGAATTCGTGTTTCTGATGGATAGTGCTGTGTTAATGGAACCGATAATACGAGCTTGTTCTACCAACTCATCGTCGATGATCTTGTTTTTTGCGAGCCATTCAGCAATATCCGTCCAGGACCATAACGGGCGACTGCTGTCTACGCGCAGAAGAGGCGTAGGGAAATCACCGGCTCCACGGCTACCCTTACTGTATCGAGATAAAGCTGCTTTGGTGGTGCCTGCCAGTTCAGCCGCATCACTTAAGCTGACTACATCACCAATATCGACAGATAAACACATTAAACCCGAAACTGATTCAATGTCAGCGATTGCAGACATGATGGCTTTTGCGTAATTTTCGCTGTTGCGGGTAAAATTAACGTACAATGTGCCATTGTATGCAGCTGGGTGGGCATCGCTGCATCCTGCTTCATACAAAGCATCTGATATATCAAACAAATCATCGTCAGTAGTGATTTTTTTTTCCGCCTACCACAATGCTAAAACTGTATTTTCTCATATCTACTTTCCTATGATTGAGATGTGAGACTTCGATAAAAAGGCCGCCGTTTGACGGCCTTGATATTATTTGCATTTATCGACTAATGAGATTATGTCTTTCGCGTGGTCTTGGGGACTATCAGGCGTTCCCCAAACTGATTTTTGGTGGCATTTATCTTCATTGCCACAGCGTAAAATCCCGACTGCATGGCCTTTTCCTTTACGTTTCACGTAGGTCCAGCCCTGATACACGGCATAGGCAATAGCCGCATTAATCTCTTTGTTTTTGTGATACGCGATAGACAATACTCCTTTAAAGTCTCACTTTTTTAAAGAACACAGTTGGTCAACGCAACCAACCAACGGTAACAATAGTAACCGAAATAACTTTTGATGTCAACATTTGTTACCAGCTTTAAGTTTGTACTAATCGGTGAGCAATATGAGCGGTTCTGTCGCATTAAGCAGTGAGATCGAGTAAGCTACGTGTATTTACGCCAGTCCCCCATGTCATTAATCCGAGACGCCTTTAAACGTCTTCACTATCCGACGGATATCATCGCTCAATGTGTGCGGTGGTATCTCACGTATGCTCTTAGCCTACGTAACCTCGAAGAAATGATGGCTGAGCGGGGCATTGAGGTTGACCACGCGACGTTGCACCGTTGGGCTATTCGCTTGGTCCCGTTGTTAGATAAGGCGTTTCGTCGGGCGCCGTTGGCGCATGGATGAAACGTACATCAAAGTCAAAGGGCAATGGAAATACCTGTACCGAGCTGTCGACAGCACAGGGCAAACCATTGACTTTCTGCTGACCGCCAAACGGGATGCGGCAGCCGCATTGCGTTTCTTTCGCAAGGCCATTCGCCATCACGGCGAACCTGAAGTGGTGACGATCGATAAAAGCGGGGCCAACACCGCAGCACTGGAGACGCTCAACGCCGAAAAATCCAAGGATGAGCGCATTATTATCAGGCAAAACAAATATCTCAACAATCTGATTGAACAAGACCATCGGAATATCAAACGACGTATCAAGCTGATGACGGGATTCAAATCGTTCAGGCGAGCACAAACGCTTTTGGTTGGCATCGAACTGATACACCAGTTACGCAAAAGGCAATATCAACATCCCTACAGTGGTGAATTGTCATCCGCGGAACAATTTTATCGGTTGACTGCCTAAATAACCAGCGGCGCGATTTTTGCTGACTGACCGCCGTTAATGCGACAGAACCGTATAAAATTCGACATTAATTACATATGCTAACCGGCTTACTGAAAATAGAGGGATGTTAAGTGACAAGTAAAATGTCAGGAAAACTGCTTGTTTTGGCGGGGCTATTGTTTTCTACAACAGCTTTGGCAGTGCCAACAAAAAATGAGGATGTAGCTTCATTGATTAATCAGCGTTTGTCTTACATGAAGGACGTTGCAGGATACAAAGCGAACAATCATCTTGCCATTGAGGATTTACCTCAGGAAGCAAAAGTATTATCAAGCACAGTGCTCGAAGCAGAAAAGTTGGGATTGGATGGTGAGTCGGTAAAATTTTTCATACAGACGCAAATGGATGCTGCCAAGGCGATTCAATACCGCTATCGTGCTGACTGGTTATCTATACCTGAAAAAGGTTGGCAACCTGCGTCCCTGGAACAGGTAAGAAAAAAAATTAGCGCCTTAAACACCAACATTCTTACCGGTATCAGTACGAAATTAGCAATGAATTATCGGTTTACTGACAAAACCGCCTTTATGAAAAGGCTTGACCAAACTCACTTAAAAGATAGTGATAAAGAACGTCTGTGGTATTCGTTGAAACAAATTACTTTGAAAAAATAGTCCTCATAAAATTCGTGGTACACATAATCAGCACAATAAATTGATTTTATTGTTATTTTACAATTATATCGGCCTCCTGTAGCGGAGGCCGATAGTTAGTTTTTCATTTTCAGTTAATGTGGGGCTGGGAAAATGAAATGCAGGTCGGGATGGATAAATGCAGGTTTGAGCATTTATAAACGCGGGTTGCTACAACTACTGACTGAAATTTTGATACCAAAACGTATTAGTAATGACCTCATTTTAGCACTTAAAAAAATGGGAATATTTTATCCCACAATTTATCCGAGATATGATAGTTGTGTAAAACAGGCAAATATTGATATGAAGCTGAAGCGTACTGTCTGAACATTCACATTTGGTAATTAGCTTCAACAATAATCTACTTTTGAATAAATTGGCAGTGAACTTTCCGAGAGAATGAACGGAAATTATCTACTTAGCAAAGTATCATTGCCGTTATTTTGCCTTCCTCCTAATTGACACAACTATGTTAAAGCAACTAACCAAGCCAGCTAATCCAAGGATCAATGCTTCTCTCTATGTGCCTAATTGCTATATCGAGAAATACTCTCAATCAAAGCAACCAAAAAAGCGCAATATTTCCCTGTTGCAGCGGTCTTTTTCTGCAACAGGCATCATGACCAGATTTACCGCATGAGACGAGACGATGGATACGCAGAAGAAGATATTTTGTGTCTCTTTGTTAGGACGTGAACAGGTTCAGGCCACAGCTGTGTTTGATAATGACCTGTTGGTGATCGTGAAACTGGAAAAAATTACGGGGCCGTTTGGAACGTGGAAGCCAAAGCTGAAAAAAGAATTACAGAAAAAACACGAAGACGGTTTCCATCTGCTGGTTGAAGAGCGGGGAGACGATTTCAGTGAGTATGCCCATAAAATATTATTGGAAGATTCCGATCCCGCTGAACGGCGGGGCTACCTGCATATCGCCTTTGACCATTATTTTAACCTGATCCGCATCGGCGGGACCTCTGATAATCATCAACAAGGCTGTTTAGTCCTGAATACCGGACTAGAACGTCATTGGATCCGTGAGCAGATGGTGAACGTAATACCGGATGACCGTGGCCGGTATTGCTACGACATTGATCACAGCAAGTTCTCCGGTTATCAGCGCGCCATCTTATTGTGTGTGTTGTCGGCGTGTGAATTTAACCCCATGAATCAAAACTATCTCGATACTTTTTTTTTCGGGCATTAACGTCGAGGAAGAAGATCCCGCCTATTCAACGTTTCGGAACATCATGATTAACAAAGATATGGTCACGCTATGATACCGATTTCGCGCCTGAGTCCCCTTAACATCCAGGATGAATTGATACGGGTACGATTCTATAAAGAGCTGCGTGACGGATTATTTGAGTGGGAAGAGTGGGAGGTATCTTTGGATGAAATACGGATGCCTGAACTGATTTCGCTGCGTTATTACGGCACCATCAGTCTGAAGAAAATTGTGGCCGTGTGCGCCGGACTGGATGACATGCGGGAAACACTGAATGCAGGCAGCTTAATAAAATTGCCCACCATCCTGTGGGTGAGAATGCGCATTCGCTACTACTGTCAGTTTGAACTGGAAGTGAAATGACAACGTCACTCCGTAATCAGGATAAAGAGTTTAATGAGCGCCGCCGCAGGCAAAAATCAGCCCGGCAATATGCAAGGCAGACATTATCACCGACCGCCATTCGTGACGCCATACGTGCGGGTGAATTGCCTGTTTATCATTCCGTTCTGTTGGGTTCGAAGCAAGGCGGTGATCCGTTTACTATTGGTGATATCCGCGCTTTCGATAAGGCGCGTAAAGCCACAACCAAGAAGTGGAGCAGGACACGTGGTGCCCCCTTAGATCAACTGATTGTCGCTTCACGTAAAATCGATGTACAACGGGCGAATACTGAAATCCAGACGGCCAGATTCTATAAAATCAGGGGAGACTTGCTGCACTTCAATGTTACCGCATCAAGAAAACACGGCGAAGATAATTACCAGGTACGTATTCGCCTTGAAAACTGGATGGAAGAGTTAACCCAGACCCAACGGAGCTGGGCGGCGGCGATTAAACGCATCCTGTTGGGTTACGTTTCTATCGACTGTCAGTGTGGACGATACCAATACTGGTATCGCTATGTGGCTACCGCCGGAAATTTTGCCATTGCCCCCTATGAAAAAGACTTCCCTAAGATCCGAAATCCACAACTGACCGGGTGTTGTTGTAAACATCAGCTCAAAGCCCTGGGAGCACTAAAATCACCAACAGTACAGGCACAACTGGCGAAGCAACTTCAGGCCCAAGCAGAAAAAAACGGTTTTGCCGGTGACAGTACCGATACTTTTCTGACTCAAGAAGATCGTGAAGAACTGGAACGTGCCCGTCCTCGTGATGTGGATAAAGCGGCGGCGATGCAGGTTATTCAGAAGATGAAACAGGCAAAGCGGGTATTTAAACGTCAGGTTAAGGATCCGAAATACATCAAAAAACTGGAAAAAGAAGTTGCCGAATTACGTAATCAATTAAGCAAACAGCAAAATCAGGTACTGACCACCAAAACCAAGGCCAAATCCGTCATAGAAAAAAGCCAGCAGTCAGCACAAAACGCCAGCCGTGACCAGCTTAAAGCGATGTTACGCACTGAGTTGGATCGCGCCAAGATGTATGGGGCAGATAAGGAAAGTGCAGTGAAAGTGTTCGCCAACATCAACAAACTGCCACTTGCTGAAGTACAGAAGTTAGCCGGAGAGCTGTAATGAGCCGAATTATCCCCATTGACCGGCGTTGTGTTTTTCACCAGATTTATAGTGATCTGCAAAAGACGTTGGATATTAACCCTCATGCTTTTGATTGCCTGTTATTCAAAGCGAATCTCAATGCCTTAGAACATCTTGATAAGGATGATGTTGTCGGCAATCTGGAATCAAGAGAGGAAACATTTTCTTATAGTAGCCCGACCATAACACGAGCCATAGAATTGCCTAACGACAGCAGTTCTATTCAGATGATGGCATTGGGTGATGGTACAGATGAAGGGGAAGACCTCTTCCTGATGCTGATTAAAGAATTGAATGTACCCGAGCAAAGTGTGTTGTGGATTGAAGAGCAGATCAATGATGAAACAATACACGTTCGCTTGTTGTACATCATCAAAGCAGAGCCAATCGGTAAGAACGGTTCGGGCGGATTTAAGTACCATCTGATGCCATTTGATGTAGGAAGCGACTTTTTGCCGGATAAATTCAGACCAGAAACCGGTGAACCGATTGAATTCTTGCCGAATCCATACCCAGAGCCAAGTTTAACCGGTGTTGTGAATAAACTTTCTCAGGTGGCAAATAAAGAGAAAATTGCCGCTTTGCGTCAGCCGGTTCCAATGGTGAACGAACAGGATGAAGTCAACGACGATAACCTGAACAAGCAGGCTGTGGATCTGCAAGAAAAAGTAGGCACCATTGCGGATATTTTTGATGTGTTCTAAGGGAAAAATGTGTGAGAGGTAGCCATGAGTGATTCACAATTTCAGGAATTGATAGAAAGTAATCGCCGTTTGAATAAGACGGTAGAAAAGCAAATATCACAGATTAATTCAACGCTAGACAGCAGTGTTAATAGTCTTAATCAGTGGAAAAATACCACCAAAGCCATTGATATTAGCGGACAAGGCCGCTATCTAACGACATTAACCGTTAAAGGCGACAAGGATACCTTTTACCCTGTTTTTTTTAGAATGAATTCAGGTGATGAAACCGTTATTCAAATATATCGCTCTTTTGGGTGGAACAGTAAAGAAAAAGAAGACCCCAGTGATTTTGATGCAACACATGTCGCCTCTGCGTTGGTTATTTTGCGAGGGCAGGCCGATCCGTGGCATGGTGATGCCAATTATTTAAGAACAATTGTGAATGTTCAACGTTACCGCCAATGTGTTGCTAAAGTAGGGTTTCAGGCATGGTGCGAGTCTGTTAAAGGCGATCCTGCTGGCCCTGATACGAGTTATAACCATAACGAAATTGGCTATTTGGCAAAACAACAATCATCTTTTATGTTAAGAGGGGGAAATTTGATGTATGAAATCTATTCTAATTCTCCTATCAATTTCCGATTGCTTAATGATGGTGATGTTGTTGCTACGCATATCTATGAGAATACGAATGTGAAGTGGTTAGCCAGAACAGTTGCATTAGCAGATGCAGAAGCAGGAGATGAAAATAACAATCATGGAATTTCATATATGTCATATTCATCCCACTCAGATGTTATCAGTGGATTAGCTTGAGTTTCTTATCTAAATAAAAATAGAGGTACTGATATGATCCCGAAGTTACTGGTTAATGGTGAAGAGCTGATTAATATCCCAGCAGATAAAAATGTTCTTCTACAACTTGGTTTATCAAACGATGAAGCAAACAAAATTATTTCTGCTAATAGTCTAGAAATAGAATTAAATAAAATACGAATTCATCGGGAATCTCTTTTAACTGAAGCCGATTACTTAGTTAATGTTGCATTAGATCAACAAGTAGACATTACACCCTATAGAGAGTACAGGCGAAAATTAAGAAGTATCACAAGTGAATACCAAGTATTTAATGATGTTATTTGGCCTGAAAAACCAGAATTACCCGTATAACCGCAAGCAAAGTGTGATTGACACATAATAATTGCCTAATTTTCAATGAGATAAAATTAGGCAATAAACTATAGGAGACTATGATGGGTGAACCTTTACAAGAGTTAATAGAAAGTACCAGGGATTTAAATCAATCGGTAGAAACAAAAATTAATGATATTAACAATAAAGTCACTAGTGCTAAAAAAGACTTTGAAGATTTTGCAAAAAAATTAAATGTTATCTCTGGTTTTGAAGCTATAAATTATAACGGTGACTTTATGGATACTGTTGAAATAAAGAATAGCAAAGGAGAGGCAAACATTTTTCCCGTTGGGTTAGGCATGTCCACTAAAAGGAATGATTGTGTCAGGGCAGAAATGATACCTGTCATATCAGGGGAAGATCCCGGCACAAGAAACCCAGAAGCCATAGAATTATTAAAGTTTATGGGGATTGGTGATGTGAAATATTTTTCTGAAGATTTTAATATCATGAAAATAACTATCACCGATACCAGTTTCATCAATTTAGAACACTACGATTTTTACATTCCAGAGCAACATGTAAAATGTTCTCCTAGCTATACATATATGGCGTATTACAAGACAATAGGGGATTTCGGTGTTAGTTATTTAGGTAACAGCCAAGGGAAGTGGGAAAGGGCTTTTTTGCAAAATAGTCATACTAGTCCTGGGGATTATATCCATATTGATTTGAATTTTTCAGATAATGTTAAAATTGGTGATATCTTGTATCTGGCACTTCCAACTATTTGTACCGGTTTGTTTCCTAAAGAATACATGCATGGGAATTTATATAACATGCGTGAAAATCATATGCGCAGTCATCACCCAAGAACGACTGAATAAAATTAAAATGTAGTCATAGGAAAGTAAAATTTTATTATGGATTTATCAGAAAAAAATTCAGGTAGACTTATTGTTACAGAGCGTGGACTTGTCCATCCCAAATGGATTGAAATCATCGAAATTCGAGCAGCTCTACTTAAAGAAGCCGATAATTTAGTCAATGTAGCACTAGATAATGATCTTGATTCAAAAGAAGTCAGAGCTTACCGCCAAAAATTACGGAATATCCCTCAATCATTTGAAGATCCGTTTTCAGTTGTTTGGCCAGATAAACCGATATTACAATTAAGTAAATGAGTTTTATTCTCATAGATGTGGCCTTAAATGGCCACTGGGTAGTTTTAGTAGATAAACCAATGTATATGGATAGTTTTCATGAATAATACACAATTCAAGGCGTTAATTGAAAGTAATCATCGTTTAACTGAAACAGTAAACAATAAAGCTAACGATATAGACAATAAATTAGATAAAGCTATTAAAGAGTTAGAAAATTTGAAATCCTCTAGTTCATATATAAAAGAATATTACTCTGGATTTCCGGAACCATTTCTCGTAAAAGATACTGAGAACTGGCACGTAGTTCAGTTATATAGAATTAAAAACAAGCTAACAACATTAAATCCCTGAGTTCATATAGCTCTGCACGGTGGTAACAATGTGGGATCACTGTCATTTCTGAGTTTATCTCAGGCTCACGCAGGTTATACCGGTCAGGTAGGCATGATATTGAAGCGTGGGTAATCCACGGGTAAAATTCTTTATCGACAGAGCTAATGAAAATGATGCTCCAGTCTTTATTGCCGTGCAAAACTCATCACATAACAGTGCTGCACTTGAGATAAAATCAGCCAGTTATATGGCATTGGATTTTAAATTTTTTGATGCGATAAAAGAAAAGGATTTTCCTACTTCATGGGAAGAAATTAAAAATATACTCACCGGAGATGAAATCTAAATATGGAAAGTATCGTTTTTGTTAAAAATGGTATTCATTATAGTTTGAACGATGGCAGTAAAACACTGGAAGAATACCATGAAAAATTTGGGAATGTGTCTATTGTCGATATCAACACTATTATGGAAATAAAATGGGCAGATTTAAAAAAGAAAAGAGATTGGTTAATTACGGATACCGATTGGACGCAAGTACCCGATTCCCCACTCAGTACCGAAAAAAAAGGCGGAATTTGTGCAGTATCGTCAGTTGTTACGAGATATTCCTCAAGCGTATGAGGACCCTGATAAAGTTATCTGGCCTATAAAACCATCGATCTAACATTTTTCTGTTGGCGATCTCAGCTCAGAAAAGGGATAGCGTTATAGCTATCCCTTTTTCATTGGGTAATGACCATGACTGAGATAACCGAAAAGAACGACCTTACTGATTTTTATCCCGTGGATATCGCCTTTGGTTGTCATATTGTTGATGCGTTATCTGAGTTAGAGCCGGAAAGCTGCCCGCACCATGTAAAAGCGTTCTTACAACGTGATTCTAAACAACAGGTTTTTCGTGGTGACTATGACTCTCCGAAATCCTTTATTCAGGCTATTCGCCAGTTTCAGAAACAACAAAGTAGCGATGGTCTGCGTAAATTCAATGCCGCTCGCTTACCTTTGATCAACTATTACCGACCGATAGGATTTCGCAGTGCATCAGCCGAATATGCTCAGTTTGTCGAGAGCGCAACGGGCTGGGATGATGCACTACTGAAGAAAACCAATATCAGTATCAGTTATCTGGAGCTGACTTATCGCATTGTTGTTATGGGTAACGATAAAGCCTCAGTAGAGCGTTTACTGCTTGCCTGGCATATGCATATCGCTTGTCGTCGGGCGGGTGGTCATCGTTTTTACATCACCTATACGTTATTTGGTGAAGAGATCCAATTGCCGCTTACTATCGAAAACTCGCAAACTATCGAAGCGAATAACCTGAGCCAAAACTACACGGATGGCCGACTTTATGCCGTTGAGGTAGAGCATAGAGTCAATGCTCCTGTTTTGTATGGCAAAGGAGTGAATCATGTTAATCCGGTTCACTGGAAAGTGGAATTCAGGCCATTTGAAGAGATTTTTTTATGAGCCGGCATGAACATCAGCTGGTGCAGTCAATTTTATTCAAGGGTGAAGAGCTGGATCTGTCATTTTTAAAAGAAGCCACGTTCATAGAAACGACAACATTAGACGGACCAAAACTCATTATTGAGTACGATGATACAGAAAAGTATCTCAGAGATGATCTGGCCATCACAGAAAGCAATGTATTTACTATTGTCCTTTCTGATCCGGTTAACCTCGATATATTGAGCTGGGAAGCTGAATGGGTGGTCATGACTATGCCAGTCAACCAAAGCGATACCATCACCTTTAACCTGCTTCTGAAAACACTGTACGATATCAAACAACCCTCGCCCACGGCTCGTTGTTTTGTCAGAGAACCTGTGAGCAAAATACTTCGCCAGTTAGTACCGAATCTGCCTATCGATGTTGGCTCCTTTCCTATCCGGCTGGATTTTCATTTACTGCCAGCACAGCGTCCTTCGCGGTTAATACGACAAATGGCAAAAGAGCTGGGTGCGCTGGCATTTATCCGTCGAGGTACACTCGTATTTCGCACTCTGGCTGAACTTCAGACTATCAAGCCAGCATTTACTTATCACTACAACGATACGCGAGAAAAATATCAGATAGCGCAATACTCTTTGCCGAATGACAGTTCTTTGATTAACGATTTAATACAACGCCGTTTTGTTGGTTGGGATGACAAAAAGGGCATGGTGTATTCAGGTAAGTATGTCAATGCCCCGATCGAGCATTCCGGTGTCACCAGTAAATTTGTACTGGATAACCTGAGCAAAATACCCATTCCTGTGCTTGATGCTTATATGCTTGGTAACGGCGGATTGAGAGCTGGTGATGTCATTGGGATTGTATGGAATCGTTCTGACTTAGAAAGGCCGATTGATGAAAGCCTGCCAACCTTTGTTATTATTGGTCTTGTTGCGCATAGCTACAAAAATCAAAGGCTATATGCACGTATTAAAGGAATACTGGATAAGTATTAAACCTCTATTTAACAGACATAAATTAAATATACAATAAGTATTAATTAAATATAAAAAAAGGTATCAAATGAATAACCCGGCAGATTTATTACTACAGCGCCCAGAGCTGGAAGCTGTGGTCATTAGTGTCATGGACCCAGAAAAACAAATGCGCGTACAGGTGCGTATTTGGGGGGTATTTGATGATGTACCAGACGATAAATTGCCGTGGGCAACCTATAAACTTCCTATTGGGGCCAGAGCAAATGAAGGTGATTTTACGCCAGTGCAAGTGGGCGATTTAGTCTGGGTAGATTTTCCGTATTATACCCACGGGAGAAAAGATACCCGTCGCCCAAGGATCACCGGCTCTGTTCAGCATAATCCGGGAGGTATCCCGAATCTTCCGCAAGAAGTATTCGCCGGTGCAGGGTGTTATCAGCATAAACGTAACCAGAAAGAACCACACCCAACCCCGCAGGGTTATCATGAAAGCAAAGTGTATATTCTGCATGGCATGATGTTTGAAATAGAAAAAGATAGCATATATCGAATAACTCATATGCCAACAGGCACTGCATTTGAATTTGATACCCGGGGTAACTCAATTTTGCATGTTGAGGGCGATAGTTATCACTCAACAACCGGAAATATAGAAAATCATGCGACCGGTAATCTAACTGAAACAGCCGGTGGATACTGGCGCATTAATGTGAACGGTTCAGCACACGTAGATGCAAAAAGTATTCATTTAAACAAAGGGGCTGGTGTGGTTACGGCTGAATGCCTTTGCTCTTTTACCGGCAGACCCCATTCTGATTTTTCATCACAAGTGACGGCAGGCAAGTAGTGTCATTAAGTAGCAGTAAATTAAAAGGCATGATCGAAAACAACCTACGTTCATTTGATTTTGCTGCCAATGAACATGGCAGAATGAACGAATTAGCCGAAGCGATTGCAAAAGCGGTGGTTGAACACATTACTGCTGACGGGCAGGTGATTGTGATCGGGGGTGGTGACTACGGTGGGGAAAACGCCAAGATAACCTAGTTAACTTCTCCCCGCGTTAAATGCGGGGAGTTTTAATAATAGTTTTAAACAATGTTGCGATGACACAAAATCTTAAACAAGATCACAATCATCTCGCCAATAATGCGCTGATGGGTTTGATACTGGTTTTCTGAGCCATCAGCTGCCGCGCTTCCCAGCGATCATGACCGGCTTGTACGTTAATCCAGAAATCAGAGTCAGTTTCAAACAAAGCCGCCAACATAACTGCTTCTTCGATGCTAATCCGGCGTTTTCCACTAATAATTTCAGTAATACGCGGACGGGAAAGATTAAGAGCCTCGCCTAATTTTGCTTGAGTAATATTCAGTGGCTTTAAAAACTCTTCTGAGAGCATTTCACCCACAGTCGTCGGTTCTCTTAAAATGGTATCCATAACACCCTCTGTTAATCTCTTTAAGTTGAATCCCCCGCCGCTTATGGCGGGGTTGTTTGTTTAATAGTTATGAGGATCAAGGTAAATATCGTATGCCGCCCCATCCCGCCATTGAAAAATAAGCCGCCATTGAATATTGACCCTAATACTCGACCATCCCTCTAGCGAACCGGATAAACGTTCATAATTATTTCCCGGTGGGGAAAACAAAGAACGCTCTGTTGTGGCTGACTCTATAATATCGAGTTTACGTTTCAGCGATGATTCTATTGTCACCGGTATCTCTTTGCTCCGCTTGCCATTTAAATAGAACTGTGCCAAAGAACCAGACTGACCTTCCTTAAAACTCTTGATCATCCCTCAACCCTTTATTTTTCATTGAAAATTGTATCTCGCATTATAACTTAATGCAACGTAATTCGTTACATTATGGAACGAATAATATATCATATCACAATAAAATGCAACAATTTCCGTTACACAAGGTAACGAAAATTGCTTCATGTAAATGCGAAAAAGATTCAAGGAGTACGCTTGGGTGGCATCGATAAAGAAAGTACGACACTTAAAACTTAGTGAAATATATCGATATTAACTTTATAAAAAACTATATATTTCAATTTATTATGGATAATGTTTAGTAAATACCAAGATTTCAGCTTTACTACTTTGTAACGAGCTACTTTCTTCGCTTTGAGTGAAAATCGACAACCTCATAGCCATCGTGATTTTTGGGTTTTGAATAACAATCGACAAAAAACCAATTAATTGGGGTATCTAATATCAAAGCAAATTGGAAAAGTCGAGCTGCGCTGATTTGATTATCGCCTGTCTCATACCGAGAAAGTTGTTGTTGAGATATACCGACGGAGTTGGCTAGTTGTTGTGCTGTTAATCCTAATTCTTTTCTTTGCTTCGGATACGCTGGCCTATCTTTTTATTCTCTACATTTGGCATCAGTTCCGGCATAACTCCCTCTATAAAAAGGCACAAATAAAGAATTAGCATAATATTTCTTTTTTTATGAATGATACAGTAAATAGACCTTTTAAAACTCTTATGTGGAGTTTTCTTTATGATTTTTAACCAGAATGAGGAAAGTATTGTTATGGGCGAAATTCACACCTACTTACCTCGCCTGATAATGAATGAATTGCTTATCAGCGAGTTAATAACGGCAACTCCTCCGTGTTTTGCGCTGGGGTATGTTGAAGAAAAAGGAATAAAAAAAGGTTGTATAGCGCTACGACCAGAAACATCTATCCCGGATATGACAACGGAACGCGGCTTTCGTTTTGGTCACTCCGTAATAGGAGCTGGAGCCAGTGCAGCCCCGGTGCTTCATTTTGCCTTTGAATTCTATGATCATGCTATCTATCACGGTTTGGTGCCTACAGGAAATCCGATTATTCAGGCTGTGCTTACAACGATGTGTGAAAGCGGTGATTATTTTTTCTTTGCCATCAATCCTAATCAAGCAGTCACAGCTTTTCGAGCACAATTGCAGGATGAAGATTTGTCTGGTCTCAGACGTAATCAACAACGATTTGGTGATACTCATTGCACACCAGAAGAGTACAACGCAACGGTAAAAGCCTTCACTCAAAATCCAGATCCACCAGGACAAGTTATGCAATGGATATGCCGTAATAATTGGGCTTATCTGGATTTGGAAAAACACGCCTTAGAACTCACACCAAAGAGGTGATAAAAGCAGGTGATTAGGTGATTTTGAGCAGAAACTTACGCTTTGGCGTGTCCCGAAGGAGTCTAAATCGTAAGTTTCTGCTCAGATGCCTACTCTAGTTCAATTCAGTTTTTACATTTATGAAAGAGGAAAATCATAGCGATAATAGTAACTGCTATGACTTAATGGAGGATTAACCCGCCGCAACCAGCGTACACCCTGACGGACAACCGCAATTCACCTTGTGCCCTTCCAGCGCAACAGCTTTACCCTGTATCACCGTTAACGATGAACCTTCAGCAATGGCACCAGTGCTTTTACAGGCCGGGCAAAATACACTGTCATCGACACAAGCTACCGGCTCGCCGTGTTTAGTTAAGTCTGAACCGGTTAACACCTTTCCGCCAGTGTTGGTGGTGTCGCCTTTCAGGATAATTTTTTTCCCATTAATGATTGCCCGCATTTTGTTGCGCCTCAAGTTCCCTTAAATCTTTGTCATCATCATGATTAATCTGACGCACCAAACGCCACACAGTTGTCCCCGGTGCATTTCCCTCTATATCTGGTGCGATATCGCCTTGCAGAATGACGTTTTCCAGTCCTTCACGCCCTTTTGTGGTCCAGTAACCATCAACTCTGGCAGGTTCACCGGCTATCAAGGGTTCAACCTGTAACGGGCCTTGGTCATAACGGGCATACCAAAGGGCGCTTGTTTTCTTGGTAAAATGACCTTCTCCATAGGTATGTAAGGAGTATCCCTCATGGTTTAAGGTATAACGAATAGGGCGGATTAACTCGTTTATAGCAAAGTAGCTTTCTGGTCCATTGGCCGGTAATGGTGTTAGATCGGGATATTCGCCTGCACGAATAATTAATCCATTACCATATTCAGTGATAGTAATATCAGGATAAGATGACAATGTTTTTCTTACCCATTGCTCTCCTCCTAATCGTTTAATAAACCGTGTTGACAGTAACGTTATCCAGTTAATACTACGAATAGAATTAAAGAAATACATCGCGTCTATAAAAATATTTGAGTTAACCTGCATCGCCGGATAACGGTTAGCAAGCTGATACTCTTGCGGCATATATATTTCATAGTCCCGTGGTAATACGAGTGTATAACCACATTCTCCATGATCGGGATTAAGCTGTTCACAAAGAAAGGTCAACCAGTCATTAAATTCAGCTTTCCCCTTCTCTGTTGCCAACTGATCCCACGGTAATACTAGACATAAATAAGAACTGGCTTTATTGCCTGCTGTTTCCCATGTATCAAGATAACGCATAATATATTGAGGTGCATCATTAGCCTTCTTCGCATCACTGACATACCAACCACAGATTTTATTACCAACAAACATACCGTTGTCTGCTTTCAAAATTAATTGTTCAACTTTCTCGATATTCTCGGCAGAATATTTTTTCATACCATCAAATTCATGGGTATGAAATCTTAACTTATCGCCGTACATTTCCCGAAAACGGCGATAACAGGCTAAAGTACGTTCCTTTATTTCACGGGTATAGCCTTGTTTGAAGATCAGAGTAATTGCCAGCCCCAAACGGGTTACTGTAATATCGCGTTCACTTTGCAGAGTAAATCCCGTTAATTGTGCTTTGATATGTTCGAAATAGGCTTCTTTATTCATACAAATTTTTTCCTTATTAAGCTGTTGCGGTTGCTGTTACGGCGGTAATACCGGCCACTATTGCTGTCAATGTCGCCCATATTGCAGCCGCCGCACCACCAATAATGCTACCCAGCCAGATAATTAAAGCCGCTACTAAAACGATAGCCGCAACGACTAATATCGTTTCAACAATAGTCACGATTTTCTCACCGATTTTTATCAAAAACTGAATTGTACCATTGCCCAGGTCAGCGGCTATCTGATACCAATCAACCTGTTTCAGTGCTTCTATTGTCAGATCGGTGTACTTATAGATTGTTTCTACGGCTTCTTTGAGTTTTGCCTCAGTAAGACGAATAATTTCTCCGGTTTTTTCACTCACCCAGTTAATGGCATAACTTACTTTTTTTCGTTACTGGATCAATAAGTTCATCTGCAATCCATTTACCTGATTCACGAAACCAAGCCCCACAAGCCGCCAAGGCTGCACGTGTCTTATCACTCAGGTAATTGAACCCACTGGCCGCTAAATTCCATGTCCATTCCCAACTACGAACCACCTTATCTTTGGTATAGGTAAAGCCGTCTGTTACCCATTGGACACCCTGGTTATAGTATTCTTTTACCCGTTCTTCAAACGAGGACTCATTAGGAGGCATAATTAATGGAGGTACATTTTTATCATGGGATAATGCCATCCAAATGCTAAATACAGGGGTATGTTGCCACGGTTTTTCACTCACAAGCGGGAGATGTTTAGGCATATACCGGGCGATTTCGGGATGGGTTGGTATCGGTAAGGGAGAGGGGGAGGTATTTCCGTTACCAGCTGGCGATAAAAGGCGGCCAAATAGGGCTACGTGCTTTCTGACATTCTCCCTTTCTGCTGCTTTAGCGGCTTCTGACATCGTTTCCCATTCTTTAGAGTTTCGATTTTCTTCAACTACAAAAATACCAAAACGTTCCTTAGTAGCAATGAGGGGATAATCTCGTTTCTGTCCTTCTGACATCGTATCACCCGGAAATTTAACCTCAATTAATACTTTCAAATTATCAGGATGAGTCGATCCATCAAGGTAGGTTGCATCACGTCCCGGCCAGCGTAATTGCTTATTTTTCACCAGAATAATATCAGGTCGCCGAAAACCGGTAATACCATGATCTATAAGGGCTTGCTTAGATAAGTTGGGAAACCAGCTTTGGGAATGCGGCAAATTACCGGAATAAAGTTTCTTGTTTTCTGCGCTAGTCGCCAATTTAGGTAATGGTGCTCCAAGATCCCTCATATAAAATGTGACTTCAGCTTTGTAGGGCCATAGCCAGTCATATACCTTCTCTTCTATTTTAATAAATTGGCTCATCGCAACCTGTTTGAGAGAAATATATCCTTTTTTGCCAAGCACTATTTTCGGTGCCCAAATTGCTAATGCGGCTTTTTTTACCAGATAACATTGATCTTCATCTTTCGGAAATTCAATTTGCTCCATTCGACAATGGACTGAGGTAATTGCAGGGCACATTCCGCCCGGTTTTAATTGCTGAACCATTTTTATTCCTCCTTAAATTCCATCGTATAATCCACAGGCTGGTTATCGCCAACGTGGTATAGTGTTTGCGTTTTTTTCTTTTTCTGTTCTTCCGGAATACTGAATTCCAGTGAATCAGCCTGCTGCGTTTGCACAATTGCAGTACGTCCCGCAGCATCAGTACGACCGGACACAATGCCTGATGGGGTTTTTATCTGGTATAGGGTATTAGTCAGCGGTTTATTCTCGTTCTTGCTGTTAGTCAGAATATAGCGCCCGGAATAATCAAACAGAGCTTCAGCACCGGCTTTGCCAGCCGTATGTTCGGTCAAGGAAATGGACGAGCCCGAAATCGTAATCGCGCCGGTTGGTTCAATAATGATATGGCCACCTGAGTTCCCGATAGTGATCCGGCCGCTTTGGGATTGCAGTACGATATGCTTACCGACATGCACTTCCTGATTATCATTAATTTCCAGTAACTGGCTTTTACCGATTTTGATGCTTTGTTGCCCGGTAATGGTGTTGGACTGATTTTTCTCAACCAGCAGAGTCTGATTACCCGTAACAGACTCGTCATCATCCAGTTTAATGACCGTCTGGCGGCTGCGTTGAACCTCTTCAAACTGGTCACGAACCACGGTTAATTTCTGATCCTGCCCGATACGTTCTTCATGATCCTTATCAACATGGGTAGTACGGTTGTTAAGTACCTTGGTGTTCATATCCTTTTGGGCATGGATATACACTTCCTCGCTGCCTTTGGCGTCCTCAAAGCGCAGTTCGTTAAAGCCTTCGCCTTTGTGCGTTTTGGTTTTAAAAGTGGTTCGGGTTTTTTGGCCCGGTAAATCCAGCGGCGGACTGTTGCGGCCATTGTAATTGCAGCCGGTCACTATCGGACGGTCAATATCGCCGTTCAGGTAAGAAATAATAACTTCCTGACCAATACGCGGAATGGCCATAAAGCCGAAATTGTTACCATTCCAGCCTTGTGCGACACGTACCCAACAGGACGAACCGTCACCGGGTTTATCGTAGCGGTTCCAGTGAAAGTGGACTTTAATCGCGCCTAAGTCATTGGTGAAGATTTCTTCGCCTTCCGGTCCGACGACTGTTGCCAGCTCGTCACCATCGGCCAATGGCTTGTAGTGATACGGCGGCCTCCAGTCATCAAAGCCGGGAATAAAGGTCATATCGCTGGTTAGTGTGGTGCCGCTACCATCGTTCCCAGCAGCTTGCGGCTGGCTGCCATGATGCGTGATACTCACCACCTGCCAGCGATCATTCATGGTTTCAGAGGGATGCGCACTGAGGGTAAAGATTTTACCGGGTCGTAATTTGATGCAGTTAGACTGTGCAGAACCCAGTTTGCTTTCGCTGTTAATCTGGTTCAGGCGAAGTTTTCCGAACGGTTGCCCTTCTTTACCCCACTGGAAACGTCCGTAACTTTCAAAAACAGAATGTCCACCGCCTTGTTCTGCGTTGGATTGGGTTTGCATCGGCTGAGAAGGCCGCAGGTAGTTGTAATCTTTATGGATAAACTCATCCGGGCATAAATATTCACCATACTGCCACTGCCAGACCGTAGAATCGGTATCATTCGTATCCGGTTGCGGGTTGTAGACCAACGGTAGTGCTGCTGTCATGCCGAGGTGGGAATTACTGTAGAACATTTTATTCTCTTCAAACCAGAAGATAATGCCTTCTTCTGCCGCTAATCGGCACCAGAATTCATAGGCGGATTCCCGCTTCTGGGTAATGTACTCCCGGGGTGCATGGTAGCCAGCGTTGCTATAAAATTTGCTGTCTGATTTGACGCGGTGCTCTGACAATAATTTTTTCAGAATATCCGGGACAGAGAGGCGTTGAAAAATACGGCTGTCCTGATTGAGTGTCATACGCCACATTTCCGGGCGCAAGGTAAAGGTGTAATAGGTCTGATTACCATCGGTATTACCCTGTGCGGCGCCTGCGACAATACCGTTGACGGTTCGCTCCACCACACCATTGCGTTTGACTGTCAGCGAAGCGTCCTGATTAAGTCGCTCACCCAGCGGAACACGATTGTTGGCACTGACTACCGCCAGGTTAAGTTGAAAAAGCTGAGATAAATGCTCCCGCAACGTGAAGTTCACCACCTGAAAGGTCGTTGACGGGAGCCGGCCTATTTGACAGGTAAAAACCAAACCATCCATAACCGTATTTCCTTATTGTTACATTAACGGGCGATATCCCTGTATGGGATAACGTGAGAAACCATAATATTTTCCCGCCGTGGTGCGACAGGTCACTAACATGTGCATATCCTGTGTCAGGCAAAATGGCAGAAACTGGGATACGCTATGGGCAAACATGAAAGCCTCCCCTTCATGCGAATAGGCACCGTCATCCAGAATCAGTTCGATAAACAGACAGCGATGAGGAATACCCTTAATCAGCCAGTCACTGGTTTTCGAATGCACAGCAACAAGCCCCCCAATTCTGCTCCGCAATGTTCGGCTCCGGTTGCGATCTGTTTCTGTATAAAAGTCATAGCCGTGCAATAACTCTTTAAGCATGTTAACGGAATACAATAAGAACGGGCTGGAAGAATAATGAGACAGCAATGTCCAGTAGCGGTGGCTGTCAGTCAGTGGGGGATAGGGTAACGAAGGCAGTGTCAGATTTTTGATTTGCACATTATCAGGGAGCGTTTCATCGACATAACACCGCTCGTCAACACCTAATGATACCGCCTGAAGTCTGAATGTAGTCACCTGACAGATAAATTTCCGGGCCGGAGGTTGCGTCATCACTTGTCCCCGGCTATCCCGGAATATCAAGTCATATTGGAACCGGCCTAATGCATCCTCACTCACTTCCAGCGAATAAAACCAAATCTGTTCATTCTCCGGGAAACGATCCATACCGGTTAGCAAACTATCTGGGTAAAATCGGAATTCATTACCCCGATCATGTTCTTCATCCGGTTCGTGTTCCAGTTCGACATCAGTAATATCCAGCAATCCTTCTGCGGACGGTAAGGGCAAACTGTAGCGTTCAGTCTCCGGCGTGAATGGCACAGTAAGCTGCGACGATTGTCGGTTAACCACCGGCACACAATGAAGGTGAAATGCTTCAGCCATTTGCGCCTCTGAAATAGCTAGCTCGCAGTTTAAGGGGATCGTGACCGTAAATTCACGGGCTTCTGCCATTAATACATAGCTTCGCATGGTTGTCGGCAAAGCTAAGGTAATGAAATGATGAACATGCGGCAGATAAAGCGATTCCATCAGCATTTGTGGTGCCCAATTGCCTGCCCGTTGTGGAGGGGACAAAATAAGCCGTGACGTGCCCTGTAAAGATGCCATACTCAGGCCATTCATGGGATAAGACGAAGTTTCTTCATGTAATTGAATGTCACCCGCTTCTTGTGTCAGTGCCAGCATCAGAGTCTCTGCCACAATTTCATCCGCACTGAGAAACAGGTTGATCGGACTGATTTTCCAGCGTGTATCCTTGCCCGTATAACGGAATGTCAGGGTTAGTCGGGTTTCTTTAGTCTGATGCTGAATTTCCCGCCGAACAATTTCCAGTGGTTCAATATCACAGGCGCGACAGGTTATGAATGATGTGCCGTCTTCGGTGATAATTTGGCGGTTTATCGGAACGGAATACGCGGTATCGGTACTTGGTTTGCTCTTCAGTTGTACGATACTGGTTGCGGGAATACCTTTTATTACCTGAGAATGTAACCGTTGCAGTAACGGTTGACTGTATTCAGGAATTCCATCATCAATTTTTTGGTGCAGACGGGCGGTCAGAAAGGCAAAACCTTCATGAAGTTTTTCTACATCAGGGTCGTGTCCGCTGAGGATGTCTGCCAGATGCGGTTTTTCTTGACGAACCAGTCGCTGTAACGCGCGAAGATACTCGATCTCGTGTTGAAAATAATCCTCGAAATTTTTCACATCACTTCCTTTTCCACTGTTCAATAAATTTATCTGATAAATAGACCAGCATTGCGGATTGAAATCCTTTTTAAAGTCTGGCTATTCTATGTTTTTGATGATTTATTCATCAGCATTTTATCGATAAAATTTATACATTTCTGAGAATTGAGGATATTTATGCATATTTTACGAAATTGTTCGTTAAATTTGATTTATGAAAGGCAAGTTTTGTGATTTGAGGCAAATTTCGAATTATAGAAAAGCATTATTGCTAACACGTATTGATCTGATAGCAAGTTCAAACAGAATATTTTAAAGATTTAACTCATTCGGTAAGGTTCGGATAACTAAAATTTTTGTGTAGGTGCTGGTTGTTAGCGCTCTTGTTAGCCTTTCATGGAATAACCATGTTTTGATGCACCAATGCCGGTGCGCATATCCAATAAGGAAAAGGCAATGGGAACTCCTAGCACAACCGAGGCATACCAAGCACAAGTCGCGCAAATTAATAATAATGCTGCACAGTTGGCACAAACTATCATCATGCCTCAAATGAGCAATGGTGAAATCATTACCGACAATGCTGTACGTAATGAATCCATCCGCCAAAGCGTAGAAGGTTCTATTTTTGATGCTGCCGGTGAATCCGGTGTAATGATTGCAGGAACGGCAGCTAATGCGATCCGTCACTATCACTCCATTCATGGAGAAATGCCATCAGCTGAGTTGATGTCTTCGATGCAAAACAGCATTGCTAACATGCTGGACTCAAATACAACTAATGAACATCTCCGGGCCATTCTGGATAGTGCAGGAGATGGTTCTATGAGTTCATCTGAAGGTATTATTCAACGTAACCGCATGGTTGCTCTGGTTGTGCCTGTTCAGCTGATGATGATCACCAACGACATGGTGACTCAAATCCCAGCAAACTATAACAAATCTGAAATATTCCGAATCAATCGTGTAGCAGGTTCAACGTTTGGCGATCTAAAAGAAGGTGATTTGATTGACGTCGATTTTAATGGTCAATATTCATCAATGGATCAACGTCATTTACTTGGTAACGGTGATGGTTCAAAAACTGAATTTACTTTCGATATTGCTACAAAAGCGAAGGCTATGCCCTTTGTTAAAGGCAAAGTTCGTATTTTGGTTGATCGTATTCCTGTTGGTGGGGATGACGCTAAAGGCGGTATTTTCGGTAAATTCCTTGATTCTGACAATGATACAGTCACTTTTACCGGCATCGTCAATTACCAGGTTGGTCAACTGTCTCTGAAATTCTCAAAAGCACCGAAGAACGGTATTGAAATCCATACTATTGCGGACATTTCAATTGAGAAAGACCCGACATTAATTCCAACTGTTGAACATGAAATGATGAGTTATGAGCTGTTCCCACATGAATCTGCGCTTGCCAGTTCAAACTCCATTCAATCTCAATTTACTGGTAAGCGCGAATACAATATTGATATTGCCAGTATGCAATTGGCTACTGCTCGTAATTTGCTGGCAGCGGAAAAGGACCGTAAGCGTCTTAATGATATGTATTTCTACGCGAAGGGTGAAAAAACCTTCAGTTTGGAAATCCCAGGCGGTTTAACCTTCCGCGATCACTATGAAGCTGTACAAGTCACTCTTCTAGCGATTTCAACAGAACTGCTTAACCGAACCAAACGCAGTGGTCTGGTTGGCCTGGTTGCTGGTCGGGAAGCGGCTCGCATTCTGAAATCAATCGGTGTTCCTCATCTGGTATATGCACCTAACTACCGTCAACTTCCACAACCTCACTATGTTGGCACTATTTTTGGCTACAAGTTTAAAGAAGATCCGTATATGGACGATCCTTGGGCAATTATGTGTTACGCAAAAGGTCGAGAACATGGTGACGCTGGTTATGTGGCGGGTGATGCAATTCCGGCAATTAACTACGCACACCCTATCGGTCGCGGCCTGAAACACGAAAGTACACTTTATGAGCTGGCTTATCGCGATCTACATCCACACAACGGACGTGATTGGTTCATGTGGTTACGTCTTGTACCTAAATCCTAACATGTCAAAGAATAAAAACCGCTGATTAGCGGTATTCATTCCTTTTTTGATTCAACTGGAGTTACGTATGACAGCCAAAAAAAATATGGACAATAAAACAACTACTACCACAAAAAATACCAGTCCAACAGATACTGTTGCTACTGATGACCCAATTACGGTAAGTGAACTTTTCGAGGGAATGGGCGAAAAATCTCCAATTGGCACCAGCAGCAATACAGTAGAGACGAATAATGCAAAATTCACTGTACCTGATGATGAGCTGGTGGTGATTTTGAAAAACAACAGCGTATCAGGCCATGAAATTCTACGTGAAGATGGCAGCATCCTTGCTATCAATGGTCATTGCCAAAAAGTCCAAATCACGACAAACAAAAAAGAGCTAACAGCGTTGCAATCTGCTCTTGCTGATAAGCCGTGGGTAGAAATGCAAATCAAATCAGCGGAGTAATTCATCATGTCTGGAATGATCAGTAAATTCGTTACTCAAGCCGCAGGAATTTCTGTCCTGCCGCCTATTGATAATAATTACACCTCGAATGGGGGGGATACAGCGGTAGGGGCATGTGCTCTCATTTCGTCGAAAGGACCTGTTGGTAAAATAATTACAGTCACTGCGAATGATTGGGAAGAAGTTTTAGGGCGTCCCCTACCAATGAATCAAGGTACAAAAGCTGAAGGTTTACGGCATCTGAAAGATGCTCTTGACGACTTACAATGCTGTTATGTCGTTCGTGTCGTACCGGATGATGCAAAATATCCATCAATCGCATTGCCTGTTCCCCCTGAAGCAACAGCAATGAAATCAGCGCACAGTTATGGTACATCTCTGAGTTTAGCAAGTGGCCACTGGTTAGCGGTTTATCCTGTTGATGGTGAACCATCAACAAAACGCCGTCTTGTAATCAGTGATATTGATGCAAAAAACCAACGATTTACGCTGTCATTTGAAGAACAAATTTCGAGTGAATGGCAGGCAATCACTGGCGAAAGCTATGTAGTTGGAATTGATGTTGATGACGTTAATGATTCAGGCTTAACAGCTTATCTTCCTAATGTGCTTGAAGAACATGGTTCTCGTTTTCGCGCTGAACTGGCTACAAATACTAACTTTACTGCTGTGAAAGTGTGCCAGGAAATTTTCGAAGGTGGCACCAATGGCAGTGAACCAACGGTGAACAACTGGAAGAAAGCATGGGATCTCCTCAAAACAGATGATATTGATTTTAACCTGTCGTTTGCCGCAGGTAATTATGATCCATCCGTTATTTCTCACATGATCTCTATTGCCGATGGCCGTTTGGCACAGTTCCGCTTTGATGTTCCACCTTGGCTAACCGAGGTCGCTGCCAAAGCATGGCTTGAAGATGCGAACCTTGAATCCTATCAGGCGTCTTGTTTCCACTATCCATACAAAGCCACAGATGAATGGTACGGAGGTAAGAGCGTTTGGGGTATATCTGGTGCTGCTACAGCAGCAAAATCTAAGTGTTTCGCCACACCAACAGGTCATGCTGCGGTCAAAGGTGCTCATTTTACTGCGGCCGGTCAAAAACGGGGAACGATTAACCGTAGAGGTATTGAACCTATATACCTGACAGGAAAATTGCAGCCAACAGAGTTGGTAAAAGCACGTATCAATCCAGTATCAAAAGGTAAAGTCATTAATGATTGCCTTAACATCTGGTACAAACAAAATTATCTACGCTTTGAACATACAACTGCGATCCTCAATGACTTATGCCATGAGTTTTTACAGTCTGCTGCGGCAGTTCAATTTGAACCAGACGGTTTTCTGCCTAAAAACCTTCAGCGTCTTGCGGACGAAACTTGTAAAAAACGCTATGAAGCTGGTGCATTCGTGGAACCAAGGAATCCAAGCAAAGACGGGAAAAATCCATACCGTATCACGCTAAAACAAGTAGACATTGACTACTGGCACATTGAAGTTGCTTACGCCCAAACAGGCGTAGCACGTCGTATCGCAATTCAACCTCGCCTGATGGCGTAATGGAGTATGTATGTGGGGAACTGGTTATCCATATGGTAATGGTGATCCTGTGTTTGATTCAGCTGGCTTCATGCCAGCTGTAAAACCCAACACTGGATATCAAATACCAGAGCAGATTTTGGATGATGCAAGCGATGATTTAGCTGAAAAACAGATCCGAGCTAATAGTATGGCGGCAGCTTTAACCTGGTTGGAAGATAGCGATGCGAGTTATTCAAACTTTGAGGCTATTGTAGCTGGTCTCGTTGATATGGACGGTGACGATGATATTACAGAACCAGAGGAAGAATTGTTTAATGAAATTCTAACTATGGCTGCGGATTCTCTGGTAGAGCTAGGTGCTAACTCTGTTAATGTTCAGACATTTATTGATGATGAAAGTGAAGAAGCTGGCGAAAAATTACATAACTACCTGAATGATAAATTATCGAATAATGAGAAATCGGATGATGAACTGATTTCAGAATATGCAGTGAAAGCCACACTTATTCTTGATTCAACTCAGAGGATCATTCGAGATGGCCTAGTCAAAATTATCAAGAAACCCCTGAAGAAAAAACGACTTTCTTCTTCTCAAAAAGCCGCTTTGAAAAAGGCCAGGAGCAAGGCAAATAATTCAGCGGCTCGCCGCAAACGTGCTAAGTCAATGAAAATTCGTCGTCAGCGGAATATGTGATGGCAAAATCTTGGCAATCTACGGGAGCAAGATCTGTTGGCAACAACGATCCGAAAGTCAGCCAATACCTCAAATGCTGGATTAAACAGGGTAATGCCTGTGTTGTTGGCGTTATTGGAGAAGGAACTGCTAAGGAGCTGAATGCAAATTGGAACAGTCCATTTGAAGGGGATTCTGTTGGTTCTAAGTTCAGCAAAACAGGTGGAATATTACAGACAGGTGCTGTGTTTGACGCTACCAGTGGCATGACATCTGTCACAACGCTCTCAAGCCGTCAGGTTTGGGAGGGGAATCAACCACATGCATATCCTATTGTGCTTTCTCTCTATGCGCTTTCTAACCCGAAAGCAGAGGTTGAAGATGCCATTATGGAACTAGAACGGATGTTCTCTCCTGAAGTGAACGCGATTTCTCCAGTAGGGAATCCAATGGGTGATGGTAACGCTCTTGGTCGAGTGCCAGGTTCCGTCATGATCAATATCGGACGAAATGTCGTGCTGAGCGGTTGTGTTATTGAAAGCTTATCGGTTCCTCTAGATGGTCCAAGAAGTCGTGACGGCTATCTCATGAAAGCTGACGTGCAATTAATGATTCAATCTGAGGCGATGCTAAACCGCTCTCAGATTTCTTCAACATACGGTTAATTATAGAGTAATTGGAGTTAAACATGGCTGTACCTAATGCTAAAGGGAATGTCAATCTACTACGACAAGCCCACAAGAAGAACGTTGCTCTTGGTGAACGTGCGGTTGCATCGGATTTCCTGGTGCGTATTCGTGAATATCCAGAAATTTCAGCATTGATCCGTACAGCTCAACTTCCTGAAGAAAAGCGCGGAGAGCCTGTCGAAGACCAAGGCCAGTATGGGCAGGGTTTCCGTCAATATGGTGCAACAAAGCGTGACGGCGATATGGCTGCACAAATTGTTGAGATTAAGCGTGGGGATGTTATCAACACCATCGCTAAGATCGTAGACAACAAAGAATACGTTAACATTGAGGTTGTCTTACATAGTGAAGACATGGATGAAAGAGGTTACGTACTCGAAGACGTTATTATCGGCGCTGATCCTGCTGACCTTGATACTGAAAACCGTACTGGTACGGTTCGTATTCCAGTGACATTCCAGTACAACTGGTTTGAACGCATTGGGGGCTACGCAGGATGACACCCAACGCCCTATTAGAGCGAGTTAAAGGACAGTTTATAACACTGTATCATGATGAGCCTGAGAAACTCGAAGCTTTGCTAATACAAGCGCTTAATGAGTATCAAGATAGGGCGGGGGTTATCCAGTCCATCACTATTACATTGAATCAGCAAAAAATCGGTGGTATTAAAATACCGCCGTATTTCATGACAGTAGTTACAGCAAATGATGTTGATCAGGTATGGCACGAAGTAACACTTGATGACGGTAAAATAAATGTCATTACCACTGACTACAGTGGTGATCCTTTCAAAATTCAGTATTTGGAAGCAATCAGCCAATATGACTTAGATAAAGATGAGTTGCCAAACCACATTACTGGATTACTCCAAAAATACCTCAAAGTCTTAATAGAAATTCCTAATGCTGAACGTGAAATGTATTCACGCAGCGCGGCAGGATTGCCTCTTGATGGTATTCCACAAGTCACAGAATTGTATGAACGCAAGCGTTCATTAGAAGAACAAATGGAAGAGTTCGGCAATCTGCTTATGCCTTCTATGTTGCTTTAAGAGAGTTTCCATGCAACGAAATAAAGTCACTATTGGCTCTCCCTTGTATTTCTATCAAATTACACCCGAAGGTCCTTTGGTTGGTGAATGGCAGACATGCAAAGTAGCTGGGGAACATAATACTGTGTGGCTGGTTGAACATAATAGCCATATCTATGCTGTAGATAAGCATAAACTTGTCAGTGAACGAGTCACATTCTATACCCAAATGACATCAGATAATGAGCCAAAGGGTTATTACGCTCTTTCTGATTCTCTTCGTCAATTTTTCATGGCCAATCGTCATATCAAGATGCCTTATCCCATTATCAGTCAGTTATATAAAACTGTGAACGACTATGTGATGGATACGCAGCATGGCTACTGATTTTAACCGGGAAAAGATACTGGTTAAGAAAATGATCCGTACTCATTTCCAGCATCAGTGGCAATTTAAACTCGAAATTGAAGGACAACCATTAGACTTTGATATTTTCATTAAGGATGTCACTTATGGGCCAATAGAACTGGAATATGACACCATAAAAATTGGTGCTAATCAGCTTCAATTTCCAACCGCCATAATGCCGGTCTCTATTTCAATGACGGTACGTGACCATGACGATGAACGCATACGCAAATGGTTTATCGAGTGGGGCGCTAAAGTTGCAAATTCTGATGGCACAGTAAATCCACCATTAAATCCAGAAACTAAGTGGATTCGAGAATGGAAAAAATACACATTGATCCACAAAGGTGTGGAATTCGATGAAGTGTTATCTGAAACCTATTCAGTTGCGCCTGTTCAGCTAGGCGATATTACTCAGAGCTATGGAGAGCATAGTTTCAAAGAGTTTCCTCTTACCGTTATTCAATTTAGAAGCGGGGTATAACTATCATGTTCGCGCCTTTTTCACTTCCAAGTAAACCTATACAGCAAATTTTAATCCGTGAGGCAACGACAGCTGAAAGTCTGGATTTTTGCGATGTTGTACCAGAACACGAAGAGGTATTAACAACAAAATTCCTCAACACTATTCAAGATAAAGTTAGTTTTATTGATAGCCGGGACTGGACAGCAGAAGATCGCCGCCTTGGACTATTTTGGTACTGGATACACACAACTGAAGATACATATGTAGAACTGGATTACCAATGTCCCCACTGCCAGCAAACTCACACACACCAATTTGACATGCGTGATTTAGCTGATAACTATCAGGAAATGGAGGGTATGGCTTGCCGTGAGCTGACTTTTGAAAATCGTAAACTAGTGGTTTCTCCACTCACCGGTAAGCATATGGAAGAACTGGAAAGCATACGTTTGTCTCTGATGATAGAAGATAATAAGTCTTCAGCAGCTGTACGCAAAAAAGCAGAGATCCGTTTTTATAAGCTCAAAGCTAAACTTTATCTATCTGATGATCATGAGAAAAACTCTTCACGCAGAGAAGCTAACTTGAATAATTGGCTCCGAGAACTTCCCGAAACTAGATATGTAACTTTAACTAAAGCCGTAGATTCAGTCATTAATGAAATGACGCATGGTCTACCAAGTAAGATTAGTGAAGACGGCAAGATTATGTTGCGGTCACCAATTCATACTTGCCCTACCATAAAGAAAACCGAGAACAGGGAGGTGACAACTGAGTTGTTATTGCCCTTTCGGGATTACCGCCGGATTCCGCGAGTATAGCAGTAGTTCATGGGACATCATTCTCAATGAATTGTCCCTTGATGCCGGTCAACCAATCGATAGTTTGCTTCACTCTCCTCGAAGCCGAGTCTTGGCTATGCACAAACGATATAGAAAGGTAGTGTAGTTGTGTCCATCAAAGAAAAACCACAACAAATTATTATAGAACCAGAGGAATTGTTATCTGTAGATCAAGTTGCAGATAAGCAACAACAGGAAGAGGATTTGCAGCTTAAGATCCTTTCCATTCTTGATAAAATTGAAGCCAATACATCTGCTATATTACGACATGGGGTACTGGCAAATCAAAACTCTACCGTTAGATTCATCAATAAAGATATAGAATTAATACCTTTTGAATACAAAAACAATATAAATTCTGAATCTTTTAAAGATCAAAATAATACAGAAAAAACTAAATCTAAAAGTAAAAATCAAGATATTAAAAATCCAAATAAGGATAGATATTCTACAACCTCGAAAATAACAGAAAAAAAAGCCAAACAGGATAAAAATACAGCACAAAGTGGCCACTTATCAGTACAGCCAAAAAATAAAAACAAGCTCTCTGACACTAAACACAACAAAACAGCTACGATTTCGAATCATAAATCTACTGACAAAGATAAAGAAGTTCTCAATCAGTTAGGTACAGAGAAACATCAGTACCAAGTAGAGATAAGAAATCGCAAAAAAAACAAACCTGAATCATCAAAAATAAACCAATCAGAAACATCGAACACTAAGCTTAGGACCACACCAGAAAAACGTAAAAGTAATAGCAAAGAGAATAACCAATCCCAATCTATTGAAAATAATCAGACTAAAGAATTAGATACTAATTCAGAAAATAAAGAACAAGAGTCTGCAAGCCAGGAGGCTCAACAAGAGCAAAAAGATAAAAGAGAGAATTCTGGACTATTAAAAATAGTCGGGAATATGTTCAAAAAATTTTCAGAAGAAACAGAAAAAATCGATGCTGGTGATAAAACTACTGATGCAATGGGTACAGCAGTCGGTGGTTCTCTTTGGGGTGCAGTTAAAGAAGTCAAAGAAGCAGTCGATGATGTAACAGAGAGTTCACTTGGTGTGAAAGTTATTGGAAAAATAACAGGTAAAAACACCAATGATGACAATCACACTACTGATGGGACAAGTACTCCTAATACTGAAACTCAATCCAAAGGCCGTAAGCGTGATAAAAATGGACGCTTTATTAGTGGAGAACTATCGGAAGAACCTATTTCTGTCCAAAATACTCAAGAAATCGCCACAAGTGAGTCAAGTAGCAAATCTGTATCCTCTGAGTACCAAAATAGCACCTCTCAAGAAATAAGTGATTTTACTAGTCAAGAAGCTAACCTTAACAATAATAAGGACAGTTACCAACCTGTTGATGGGGCAGATACACCTGTTATTGAGGTGCCATCTAAAGGCCGAAAACGTGATAAGCGGGGTCGTTTTGTTAATAAAGATCCCGCTCAAGCAAAACCCGAAGCTGTCCGAAGCAAACGAAAGGATATAACACACAATATAAATACAAAATTAGTATCTTCTGAGTATCAAAATGATACCACTGAAGTGAACGATTCTTCTGATCAGGAAAATAGTCATCAGCATGATGATCGAATAAATACATCGATCACGGGAGTTCAGCCTAAAAGCCCGAGTACTACAATTAATGGAACAGATATTCCTATCACTGAAGTTCAACCCAAAAACCAAAATCGTGATAAGCATGATCTCGTAGTTAATGGAGATCGGGCTATTTCTATACGAAGCTGTCAGCAACACATTACAAAAAGTTCAAATACTCCATCGATATGTTCTGAATATCCAAGTAACACTTACCAAAAAACAAACAATTTTAATGACTCAAAAAATGATCATAGAAATCATAAGAGTGATTTCTATCCTCGTGATGGGATAAATGTGCCTATTACTGAAGTTCAGTCTAAACACCAAAAATATGATAAAGATGCTCATACGAAGGTGCAGGACAACAAGGAGATCACTGAGCACGGATTAAGCAAAAAACTGGGATATCCTGGGTATCAAGACAATATTTACCAGAAAAATAATAGGTTAGATTGTTATTTCAATAAGAAAGATGGCTTCCAGAATGAGTATGGAACGAACGTCCCAATATCTGAATCACAACCTACAACCCGAAAACACAATAAACAGAGCTACATTATTAATGAAAGCCTAGTTCAAGCAACTCCACTCTATGCTAAAGAAAATGTAATAAGAAAATCAAATACAAAATCGATATATGATAAGTATCAAAAAAATATTAATAAAAAACCAAAACCTCTATGGGTAAATAGAAAGAATAAACATAACGATAAACGCAATTCAGATATAAATTTAATACAAAATACACATGAAAAAGATATAAACTCTATATATAACAAATATTCAATAAATACCCACAAAGACAAAACCTCTCCACTAAGTGGAAAAAACCAACAACACCATGAAACGAAAAAATCAATAGAACCTTCTTACCAAAAAACAAACAAAAAATCCTTTATAAACCACATCAACAATGTAACGTCAGCCAGTGTGGTTAAAGAACGCAAGATAAGTCATAGCAATGATGCCATCGTAGAGAAACTCGATAAGCAATTATCTCAATCCCAAAAACAACATAAGGAGCTGATAAAGACTATAGAAAAAAAGAAACTTAGTAGTGAAGAGAATGGAAGTTCTTTGATGGATAGCATCAGCGAGCTTACCGATATGTTTGGAAATGGAGATGAAAAAAAAGAAGAAGAATAAAACTAAACATGAAAAAACTAAAGGACGTAAAGGTCGGTTTAATTCTCTTATTAATCGTTTTAAAAATTCAGGGAGTTCGGCTATTGCATCAACAAAAGCGGCGCCAACAACAAAATTAGGACAGGCCGCTCAAGGAATTAAAAATGCTACAGGAACACTTTCTAATACAGCTGTAGGCAAAATAGCTGGAGGAACGTTAAAAACCATTGGTTCATTCGCTGGGCGGGCAGCTGGACCAGTAGCCGCTTTAGCTGATGGTTATTTCAAATATGACGAAATAAAAGACAGAGAAGATCTGACTAATTCACAAAAAGCTGTTCAGGTAGGAGCAACTACAGCTGGATCTTTTGGTGGTGCCAGCGTTGGTGGTGCTATAGGCGCCACTATAGGTTCAGTAGTTCCTGTGGTTGGTACAATAATCGGAGGGTTATTGGGTGCTGCTATCGGAGGATGGTTAGGTAGTAAAGGTGGCGATATTGTTGGAGAAGCTATCAGTGATCGAATGGAAGGAACTGACGGTAAAACTCAAGCTGAAAGAGAAACTAAAATTACTCTAGAAAATCAGACCAGTACAGATCACACCACTAAAGAAAGCGAATCACTAAGTAAAACCGAAACAAATCAGATAGCCCAAGTATCAGTGGTTGATACACAATTAAGCCGAGAATCAGCAATATCTGGTAATCAAAATTATCTAACACCACAGCTTTCTTTGGCACCTGGACAACTAAAAACACCATTACCGGAGATTACTCAATCACAATTAACTCTGAATACACTTAAAAACAAAGAAACTCACACAGAAAAACAAGAAATCCTAGCCAAAATTGATGAAAAGAAACTGGGAAAAGCGATTGTTGATGCAATGGATAAATCTCAACAGCAGCAACAAAGTGGTGTTAGTGCTTCATCTTCTGGGCCTAGTTATGCTGCTTCTCAATCTGGTAATCAATTGGTTCCTGCATCAATTCAAACCGAATTTACAGATAAGACACTTGTTTTAATGGCACATGACAGGATCTAACAATGGAAGAATTAAACCATCTTCTGAATATTGATAGTACAGGATTGGCTGTTTTATTAGACGGCAAGGCTCTAAATAATAATATTGAAGAATGGTTTGCCAATGCTGAACATACCATTGCGGATAATCCGGCCTGGGGTCATAACCTTGGAGTTTTTCAGTTTTGCGCACAAACTGAAGATGATGCAGTTATGATAGAAATGGCAATAGTAGGAAAGCTTCCCCAGGATGTACGGGGAGTAGTAATTAAAGGAATAAGGATAACATTCCCTGATATCGACTTATGTAAAATAATAATCGCACATCAATATGGTTTCTTCACTAAGAATATCCCTCTAAGGTAATCCATGAATAATCTTGAAAACAAGGCAGAAGCAATAGCTTCTTTTAGCGATATTGTTAGAAAAAAACCAACACTTGAAGCATTGGCAGATAGTCAGGTTCTTCAGGGAATTAATACGTTCCAAAACCTAGCACTTGAGTATGCGTTACACAAATTAGAGCGAGCAAACCAGGAAGGCTATTTGAGCACTGCGTATAACCGTAGTTCTATCTTAGCACTGGCAGAAGATCGACAATATTTACCGAGAAAGGCCACGCCCAGTCGCGGTAAAATTCGCATTATAAATAAAATAAACCAACAATACAGCACGACATCTTATTATCCTATTGTTTCAGAAGATCAAGTCTATTACATGATCAATGAATCATTTTTAGTACCGGCTAATAGTGAAATACTCGTTGATGGTTGCCAAATTAAACGTCAGGAACTGCATTTTGTAGTTGAAAAAGAACAGCCTTTCCTTGAATTTGAATTTGGACGGGGTATTAGTACTAATCTGCATAAATTCCGAGTATTTGTTGATATGGGTAGTGGTTATGAAGAGTGGCAATCAACTACACGTTTTCGTAATTCTAGTATGGAAAAAGTCTTTGATGAGTTTTATTCCCATACAGATCAAGTTGGAGTTCGCTTTGGTAACAATATATTCGGCCTAATACCAACAAAAAACTCAAAAATAAAAATCGAAGTCTGGCTTACTGATGGTGATACAAAACTAATGCCCAACCAGACACTAACACCTGTCAATGATGTTGAAGGTGTGGAGTTTGAAACTGCATCATTGTTTACAGGTGGCACATCTCGCGAAAAAACAGATGAATTGCGCCGTAATGCTTTATACTCCCCTCTTTATGATAACAATCACGTTTGGGATGACGATTACCTTTTTTTCATCAAGCAACATTTTCCTGAAGTCATTTGGGGCCATGTTTGGGGTGAAGCTGAACAAGAACGGATGGATGGAAAAATGAGATTGGAGAACGTAAACAAAATTTTTGTTTGTGTTTACGCTCCAGATAATTCTAACATAGGTCCTGAAATTGAAAATTACATGACAGATAACATTCCACAGTTTAATCGCCGTTATCAAAATGTTCCTGTCGAAGCGCTTTCTTTTACTATTCAAATTACAGGAAAATTACTCAGAAATGTGACTTTAGCAGAGGCGCAAAGAGTGATTAGTGACACTCTCTGGAATAACTATGGCAAAGACGCAGCAAATAAGAAATCTAAAGCATTAAAACGCGATCTTTATCGGATGATGAATAATCTGAATATCTTTGAAAGTGAAGATGATATCTATATTGAAATGGCAGGTAATTTTGAGCCTAAAAAACCTAAAGCAAATGATATACATCGACCTTGATTCCACGATGAAGCAACTCAATATCAGCTATACAACCAATGCAAGATTAAGTATCTATTGAATATAGATACTATATTTTATAAATATCTAATTAATACTTTTAAATACCTATTGGATCTTTACACCCTATGGCATAGTCAGTGAAAAAATCTTTTTGTCGTAGCAGGGCTTAACTTGAAGCCGTAACCTCACTCAAGATATTGAGTGAGGTTTTTCCTGTGGCTGAAAAATGGTTAGTTGAGCGTCTGACAAAGAGCAAACAAGGTTCTGCCCAATGGGTTGAGCTTGCTGAAGCATTGGAAGAATTTTGGGATACCTATTTCTTTGCTAATTTACAAACTCTTGAAGATGGTAAAAACATTTTCACAGCTAATGATTCACACCTTAATAAAAAGATTGCTGAATTTGGGGACTATTTCGATACAGCTCTCCCGATCGATGTATCAAGCAAACGTTTATCTATTTCCTGGCAAAGAGCTAATATCCACGAAAAGAACACAATTGTTCCTTTTATTAATTCATTACAAGTTAACTTCGCCGGCTTGAACGTAACATGGGAGCCGCTTTACTCAAATCGTAGCTTTTCCTATGCGAAAGATAACCTGTTCACAGAGCAAGAAATTAATCTTAATTCATGGAATTTAAATGATTTCTGGATGACATCTCGCGGAAAAATAACCGTAGACTTGGCGTATTTACATCGTCTTGGGATGACAAAAAGTGAATTTATCACCATAGCCAAGCGAGAGATTGATCGGCTTCGCCCATCTCACATTGTCTATGATGGTGAATATTTCATTCTCACTATTAATTTCACCTATGAAGCCTTAAGCCATTATCTTGTAAAGCAAGTTATTGGACATAGCAACAGCATGTTTTTCCGTCTGACAGCATCATTTGATGAACGTCAGGCTGATATACCCTGGCTTGATGAAAGCCCACTATATGTAGAACATTTGAAAGGTGTTATAACCCAGCGAACTGACTATGAGCTTGGTATGTCATGGTCTCTGGACCTTTTCGTTGATATTGGTAGTCGCCGCATACCGTTATCGGGTAGAGAAGGGGACAAAATAAACCCAGTTCAAGTAATTTCTCATTCTGTACGTCAGACGCCTTTGGCGCTTGAAGAAACACGCTTTACCGGAGCATTTCTGTCTGCCGTCCGGTATCCGTATTTGACCTTCAATATGCATGACCGGTTTGATGACGTTCCTGCTGACAGCATTTCTACAAATGCCCCCCTGCACGGGCTTAGCTGCACTACACTAAAATCTTCGGGAGCAAATTATCAGCTTGGTGCAGATTGGTCTCTAGATCTCATCTTTGATATAGGCAATCACTGCATATCATTGTCTGGTAAAGAAGGGGATAAAATAAGCCCAATTCAGGCAACCTCTCATTCTGTACGTCAGACGCCTTTGGTGCTTGAAGAAATGCACTTTACCGGAGCAACCCTGTCCGCCGTCCGGTATCCGTATTTGACCTTCAACATGCATAGCCGATTTGATGACGTTCCTGCTGACAACATTGTTACAGATGCATCCCTGCACGGGCTTAGCTGCACTACACTGAAATCTTCGGGAGCAAATTATCAGCTTGGTGCAGATTGGTCTCTAGATCTCATCTTTGATATAGGCAATCACTGCATATCATTGTCTGGTAAAGAAGGGGATAAAATAAGCCCAATTCAGGCAACCTCTCATTCTGTACGTCAGACGCCTTTAGCGCTTGAAGAAATACGCTTTACCGGAGCAACCCTGTCCGCCGTCCGGTATTTGTATTTGACCTTCAACATGCATAGCCGATTTGATGACGTTCCTGCTGACAGTATTGTTACAGATACATCCCTGCACGGGCTTAGCCGCACTACACTGAAATCTTCGGGAGCAAATTATCAGCTTGGTACAAATTGGTCGCTGGATTTAGCTCTTATTACATCTATTGGGTCTGTTTCAATATCTGGAATAGATGGAGCTGATATACCTCCAATAAAACAAAATAGCGCTAAGTTGCATCAGTTTCAGACTCATCTTGCCTTACATAGTTCTGCCCAGAACAAAGAAGCACACACACGTTATCCCTTAATTTACAAAATCGCCTATGACTGCATGAAAAGAGATGTTTCTCCATCACCTTTCGAACTCAGCCAGTCAACTCAGATTAATTTTAACCCGTGGTTAGGATTTGACGAAATCCCAACTGATTTTGTGCCATTAGATACACCACTTTGGAGCTAGCACTATGTCAACAAATCAACCTTGGCAAATAGCAGAACTATTACCTCGTTTTTACGAAAAAAATGCACTTTCTATTGCAGGACTTGCTCCGCAATTCAAAATTATGAAGTTCAAATTTGGTCACGATCCTTTACTGATAGATAACAGTAAAAGTCCACCGGCTTTATCACCATTTAACTCAGCAGACAACGACATTAAAAATGTATTTTATGAGGGAAATATTAACGCTAAAGAAGATATTGTTTGGGCACAAGGCCGCTTATTATTTCGTTGCATTATGGCAGAGAACACCATTTCAGAGCCAAAGCAATATAGCCAAACCGGTCTTTATGATGCAGACGGTGATTTAGTTGCTGTGAGCATTGATCTACCTGATTGGGTAACACCAGAAGAAGGTATTAATACTCATCCATACATTAACTTTCCAATTTCAGGAGAGTGATAGATGAATACCTTTCCTCAACAACCAATGAATGACCTGAGAATCGACACCGCATGGCGCGAAAACTATTCTGGGGCTTCAATGAACCAGAAATTACATGGTCTTTTACCTAAAGGTGTTTATGCAGGTTTTGTTGTTAAGCCTAAAAATGGCTTGAATGTAGAAATTACTGGTAACGGTGAGCAGAGCATAGCTGTATTGGAAGTAGGAAATTACTCACTAACAGCAAGAATGCCAGGACACATAGCTAAACAACTCACATTAACACCGGGTAAAACACAGTTTGTAGTATTGGAAGCTCAATATGCTATAAATCAAGCATCAGCTGTCGGTATCTACGTTCGTGATATAGTACCAGCTAACGGAGTAATGCTCGCTAAGGTCACTCTTTCTGCTGAGTCTACAGAGTCTACATCAATACCAGTAAATAGTATTGAACTCGCTTTACCATCAAAACCCGTTACTGCCGCTGATTTTGCTGAGTTAGCAGCTTATACTATTGATAATGGACGTCGAACCTTAAATCTCCAAGAAGAGTTAGATCAACTCAAAAAAAAGTATATTGCTGAAAGCAATAGGACATTGAGTCTTCAAGAAGAATTAACTCAGCTTCGGAAGAAATTTATTTCGGAGTTGGCTACTTATACTATCAACAATGATCGCCGCACACTGGAGCTTCAGGAAGATTTAAACCAGTTCAAGAGCAATATTGTTGCAGAATTAGCCGCTTATACCATAGATAATGGACGTCGAACATTAGTACTCCAAGAAGAATTGCACCAACTCAATAAAAAAATTAGCGTATAAATCATATTCCCTCATTCATTGAGGGAGTAAATTTTACTGTTGATGCGTCTCCAACTTTAGCGCTCTACCATCAGACTGTTAGCAACACAATCACAGCGTGGAGCGTTCCCGTGAATTACCTATCTTTCGATTATGCCCAGTTTAATGAAAAAGGGCTTAAAAAAGTGATTGATGAATTCAATCGCCATGAGCTTCAAATCACAACAATTGAGGCGGACAATAAGTCCATCCGCCAATCTGGAGTGCAAACTAAAAAAGCAACTCTACATTTTGCTGATGGGCAAAAGCTCACACTACAAGCTACTGCGCAAGGTTCTATCTTCCAGGTACGGTTGAATACTAGGGTTATTCCGGTAAAACATGTCGATGACCTGAAAAAAGCTGTAGCAGAAATTGCTGGAAAAATTAGTGATAACAGTAAGCAGTTCCAAAACACGTTACAAAAACGCGCTATACGAGCAAGTAACGCTACCAAAGATTCCTCAAGCCGGGCCAAGACATCACTGAAAGCACAAATTGCACTCGCTATCTTAGATCAAAAAGAACTTGAATCAGCAATGAAAGAAAAACGTGAGCGCAAATCTGCATTAGAAAAGACACAACTGGAAAAAGAAAAACAAAAATCCGATGTAACTGAAAAATTATCTCAGGAGTATTCCGTTACAGAATTGCTTGAAGATGAACTGAAACAATTAGAAGGGCATGTCGAATGAATCCAATCCAAGGTTTAAAAATTTTCGCTATGCCAGACCCATTAGCGAAAGGTTTTACTCGTTCCCAACTCAATGAAGTTATATACCAACTTACTGCTGATCCAGAACAATCCTGCCTTATGATGGAAGCTGAATCTTTGTCAATATTAGATGCTGCATACATTGAAGGAGAACCAGTAACTCACCTAGATGGTTTTATTCTTGATGCAGTAACAACCAGCTATGCTCGTTTTCCTCGCGTCATACAAGCATTAGAACGCGCATTAAACCGATTTTTATCCGGTAATGGCATTACTGTCATCGAAAATGAAATTGGTGAACCTAAGAAAAACAACTTATTTGCTACTATAGCTGCACAATTCAATTTAAGTGATGGCCAAGCTATTACTGTCGTTTTTCATGCTCCTGATGAAGATCCGAAAATATTCAAACCTGATGATGTGGTTATTGCATTTCGTTGGTTATTAAACAAAAGAGATATCACTCAAGCTGTTGCTCCTGAAATGGACAAAGGTAAAGTTCGTGAAGTATCGCTACCAACAATAGGTAAACGAATTAGTCATCTTGTCGCGGCTAATTCTGAAACTTTTCAAGCCAAACAAAAAGAAGTAATAGAGTCTCGTGAGCGCTTAGCTACACTGCAAGAACAATCCAAGACCCTGATAGATGAACTCAATAAGGTTACTACTGAAGTAGCTATTTTAGAGGAACGTAACAACGAACTAGATCATATAGTTTCAAAAAAATCCAGTGAACTGACCTTTCGCCAAAATTACAACAATGAACTAAGGGAAAAGATAGCAAGGCTAAAAGCTATCAAACCAGATGAACCACTAGATACTAAACCTCAACCAGAAGAAAACACAGCTAAAGAACGCTTAGCATTGATTGCACCGGCTTTGTTCAATAATATTTTGTCATCAATGAGTACTATTGCGGCTATTGACCGTGGAGAAGAAAGAGGATTGACACGGTCACTGTTTGTTAACTCAATAGTAAACAAACTGAAAACCAGACATAACAATGGACAATATGAAATAGTAGACACCTCATTGGATTTCATTAAAAACGTTCAAAAAGATCTCGATAAACCCATTATAACATCTCGTAACAGCGTCTGGAGCTTACATAGCAATGCAGCTGGATCATTGGAAGAAAAGAACGAAACTGCATTGCCTACTGATCATCAAGAAATGGAAGATAACGAAGTAATAGGGAATTATAAACCGAAAGCAGCTCTAACATTAGAAGATATCGTTAATGGTTTACATGATAATGTAGCTGCTGATAATGTACTTAAGATGATAGAAGAATCTAGTGAAGAATTAGAAGAACTAGGGCTTGTGGAAGAATTTGATTCCTTGATTGGTTCTGCGGTTGAAAAATATGTAGAGTTGGATGAAAAACAGGAATAAAGACATGTTATCTGGCACAGGAAAACTAAAACTTGCTAAACAAATTCGCCAGCTCAGGCAGAAAATAAAAAGTGAGACTATTAAAGGTATTGAAAAGCTTCAATTAGCAAAAGAAATAAAATCTATTCGTGCTCAAATTATCGGTGGAGCTGCTAAATTTATTTCACGGTTAGATGAACTGATCAATGGGAAATTTGACAATTTGGAACCAACAAAATTCATTGCCATAGTGCGTGAAATATCTCAAGAATTCAACGAGTTCGAATCATTAAAACAACCTGTAGTTAATTATGTTGAAAAAGACTCTTGGTCTAAAAAACAGGCTGTCGTTTCAGCTATTAATGCATCAAGAGAAATTGACGGCCTTTGTGCCGTTTTTCTTGACGCCTTTAGCGATACAAAAAAAGCACAGCTACACCAAGCAAAGGCACTGAAACACAAATTAATAAATGCCAAAAATGAGTTAGAAAAATACCAAATATGGCGTGATATTGTTGCATTACAAACAGAATTAAGTCATTACAAAGATAATCGTCTGAGTAACCTTGCAGAAAGTATAGACCTTAACAGCCTGAAACAAGCTTACATACCCCCTGCTGACTTAGATGAACGTCAACGCCTACACTGGCTTGAACAAGGAAGAGCTTTTATTAATGACGTTACAAATCACAATAAAATACAATCCATTGCAGAAATTAATGACCAAATACATAAGGTACTAAAAAGCAATGTGGCTGTGAATGAAAAGTTGAGCACTCTTGAAAATGAGTACATATCTCCATTAGCAGAGCAAGCCAGAAATGTTATCGAACAAATCAAGAAGAATGGACAGAATGATATTCTGATGTCTGAATTTGATATGTTGCGTTCGGCTATTGAATCTGCATATAACACTCAGATAGATCCATTCTTACTAACATTGATACAAGAATTAGATAATACGGAAAAAGACCAAATCCGGTCGTATCAAGAGCATAAAAGAAATCTTGGTTCTGAACTGATGTCAGACATTTATGAAGCCTTGCTTTCACGCTCTACTATTTCTCAAGAAGATGCTGAACTATGGGCCAGTACTCAAGAGATTACTAATTCAGCGATCGCCAGGATGCGAAAATCAGGGTATCCAGAGTTAGAAGTTCGTCGAGATATGGCAACATACTATCGGCTGGTTAATGGGAGATTAAACACTGTTCATATTATGACAACAGGAAGCCACCGCGCCAGTGCCATAATTAATTCTGCAACTATTAATATTGATCATAATTTCGACCGCTTAACGCTATTCCACGAAATGAGTCATCTGTTAGAAGCCGACGAATCAATAAAATTAGCTAACCAACGATTCATTAAAAATCGTGCTTCTGGATCACCTCAAAAATTGAGAGAGTTAACAAATAATTTGTCATATCAAAACGATGAAATAGCAATTCCCGATAGTTTTTACTCTCCATATGTTGGCAAAATTTATAAAAGTGGGGCTACCGAGGTTGCATCGATGGGCATTCAACAGTTTTGCTCATTAGAGAACATGTATGCGCTCTATGATAGTGATAAAGAAATGTTCATGCTTATGATCGGTATGATGACTGAAGTTAATGATACTCTGATTCAAAGGCAAAAAAAGCAGCTTTTAAGACAATTAACCGATGCAAAGTTTATATCCACAATGAAAAAAGCAGTCAAAGATATCTCTTGGCAAGAAGGGCATAGAATGCCAACAGATCAAGCTTGGAAACAAGCATTAACAGGCAAGGGGAAAATTGATACATTTAACAAAAAATGGGGCTGGAAACGAACTCTTGGAAGTTGCGAAATAGTTCCTGCAAAGACGGAAAAACAAGGCAAACAAATATATGCAGTGTTGGTGAATGACAAGGACGGAAAAGAAATTCAGCGTCACTTCTTCAAAATACAATTTCAAGCAGAAATTTTTGTATACTTGTATGAATTAAGCATCAGAGAAATCAAACCATCACAACAAGATATTTTCTTTCTTGCCAATAGTAATCGGGCACCAGACTGGTATCAGACTGGTACTGATTTACCACTTATATAACCATCTTTGTTGGTATATCTTTTGCGATAATGGCAGTTTTCTGCTCTATCGAATCCCTAATAATTTTGTGTTGATGTCAGTAATTACACCTATTGATAATCTCCAGATGGACATTAATGTTTGCCAATCAATAGGAGGATGGTGAACCCAGCGCCATAAACTAAATGTATTCATTTCTGATAACCACGCCATCAAAATCAAACAATCATATAAACATCCCATCATCCTGGGATACAAAAGCCAAAATAAATATTGAAGGTGAAGATAACGATAAAAGGATGATCGAAAATTTCATCCGCTTTCACGGAATGACCCCAGATGGTCGATTAGCCAGTCTTCCAGAAATGGCACCAATGAGTGTTCACTACTCGTTCACATCAAAAGCAGCAAATGAGCAAGGATTCTCTATTCAATTTATCCAGGGCGAGCAAATGCCCTATCCCAATCGTGATGTTATTTTTGATAATACTGATGGTGAGAATTCATCATTTCTAATGAAATCCCAATCTTTCAAGATTCAAGATCGCTATCAGTTCCAAGGATTTCCAATTTCTATCGAAAATAAAGCTGGCACCAAACGCAGAGGTATTGACCCCGATGGACATGCCTGGTCTGTAGCTATGCATTTCGATTATGGGTACATCCGATCCACTAAAGGCAATGATCAAGAAGGTATTGATTGCTATATCGGTCCAAATCGTAAAGCTAATCATGTTTATATCATTAAGCAACATGCAATAGATAAGGTTAAGCAATGGTCCTCAATGTACTGTCCTCTATGTAAAGAGCACGCTCATGACTGTGCTTGTCCTGAATTTTTTGATGAAGATAAAGTAATGCTTGGTTTTGACAACAAGGAAGACGCTAAATCCGCCTATCTTAAGCAATATGATTCAGGGTTGTTCTTGGGGCCAATCTCTACAATGAGCGTTGAAGATTTTAAACAAGCGATAGCTAGTGCCGGTGAAAAAGAATTGCTTCTACCTTTGCAGTTTGTTCATGATCACTCAATCCTTGATAGTGTAGATAGCAGACAAACTCAGTCATTACTAAATGCTAAAGATATTAATGAATTAGAATTTATCTTTACTCATATTTTTAATCAAGATACCGAAGAGTTTACCCGCGAATTTGGCTTGAAGGCTGGTGGAGTTAAAACGCGGGAAACTATCAATGGTAAAGTAAAAACAATCGTTGACCGAATTAAAGCGGCGAATTGGGATACAAGCAGCCTGACATCAGAGGATTTGGATCTTTTGGTGCAGTACTCCGGTCGCGGTGGTTTAAGTGAAAATAGCCAATATGAATACTACACGCCAACTTATATAGCTGAAGGCTGCTGGGATCTATTAGCCGCTAATGGATTTGAAAATGGTAATGTTTTAGAACCTTCATCGGGTGCCGGCGTATTTAATGCAACTAAACACCAAGGTGTGAAGATGACCGCTACTGAAATTGACCCTCTCAGTTCAGCGGTAAATAAAATTCTTCATCCAGAAGACAATGTGTTTAACCAATCATTTGAAAAGATGGCTGTTGAATCACCAGATAACCATTTTGATTCTGTTATTGGCAATATTCCTTTCGGTTCAGCCCGTGGCGCATCAGCACATGACGACCCGGATCATAAAAACGAAAAACTAATAGAACGTTATTTCATCAACCGTCTAATTGACAAAGTGAAGCCTGGTGGGCTTTTAGTGCTTGTTGTACCGGTTAACATCGTGCGTGAGAAAGGTAAAATTTGGCAAAAATGGCGTTCAAAAATCAGCAAAAAAGCAGAATTCTTAGGTGCTCACAAGTTACCAAGCAAAACCTTTGGTAAACAAGGTACAGGTGTAGTTACCGACATAATTGTGCTACGCAAACATCCCAAAGAGGCTGTAGAAAAAATAATAAACGCCCAAATTTCCAGACTTCATGAAACGAATGTGCTTTGGGATACTTTTATTGAAGGTAAATGGTGGGAACAAGATGGTAAGCCATTTATTCATGGAAAATTCGTACCTAAAGACGTAAGTAAAATTCGGGATGATGATAAAGTTATTCGTGATTCAAGTGTTACCGATGCCGCACTTAAACAAAAATTATCTGCCAAATTCCATTCCCGTATTGACTGGGATTCATTAGAAATCACTGAACCTAAAACCACAAACTATATTGAAGGTGATCGAAGGGTTATAGACGAACGCACCCATGTTTTTATTCGTGGCCATTGGGAACCAGTTGATACTCCTAAAGGAGAAACAACCGATATTGATGAGGCTATATACGGTGTATCTTCTTTAGAAGCTCTTACAGGTTTGCTGGAAAGCAATCAGGGATTAATGACATTATCGGTGAAACAAGCTTTTTCAGCCATGAAAGCTTGGGGACATTTATTCTCTAAACCTCAAAAACAGGCAATTCAATTTGCAATGACGCAACCAAGTGATGAACATCGGGAACAGATTTACCGTGGTTCGCTTATTGGTGCTGATATGGCCCGTTTCCAAAATGATGTGAGCCAAGGCAATTGGGATGCGACTGAACAAATGCGTCTACAAGAAATTGTAGCAAATGAAATCAATAAATACGGACATCCTAAACAAAACAAAGGCCTGATTCTTGCCGGTGAAAGTTCCCGATACTTTGGTATTTTCTCTAATGCTATGGATGAGCAAGAGAATTACTCAACTTTACTGACTGGGGAAAATAGTACTAAAGGCTTAGCATTTGATGATACAAATCCCCATGCCATTGTAGAGCACCTTTATCTGCGTGAAGGCATGATGCACATTACTCTTGAGGATGTTCAGCAACTCTACAAAGGTAAAACACCTGTTCAATCTCTTTCAGATCTGGCTGATGACAAAAATCTTGCTATCCACCCTGATGGACTTGTTATGCCAATGGGACGATTCTGCTCTGGAGGTGTATATCAAAAAGTACTAGCACTGAGTACAGCGCTGAATGCTGAAACTGATCCAAAGTTGAAAGCAAAATATCAACAACAACTTGAAGAAATAGAACATCGTCGCCACAAAACTGATCCAGAAAACATTTCATTCTCAATGCGCCATAAATGGATTGACCGTAAATACGCCCTCGAATTCATGCGCGAGAAAGGTTATACAGAACTCAACTACCTGGTAGAAAAACAGCAGGTCACAAAAGATGAAGATACTGGTGAGAGTTACGTTGAAACCATTAATGTTCGCGATACTAGTTCTCCATTCGGCGAATTTGTCGGTTATGAAAATACCCAAGGGTTTAACAAGCAGCTAAATAGCTGGCTAAACGGTGGCAATATCACCAGCTCTAAACAGGAATATATTGAGGAATATAAAGAGCGTATTGCTCGTCTTGATGAAGAGTTTCGAATCTGGATGCAACAACACAAGGATATTGACGATCTGACCGAACTGTACAACCAAAAATTCAATTCATATATTCCGTTTGAATATTCTGATGCAGATCTTGGTTTAGAAGATGTCAGCGCTATGGTACAGCCGCATGGTTACCAGTGTGCGGCTGTTCGTCGTTTATCTGAAGATGGCTCAGGTATTCTAGGCTTTGATGTCGGACTAGGTAAAACATTTAGTGCATTGGCTCTTGCTGCTTATAACAAACAAATGGGTAGAGCAGACAAGACACTTATTGTTGTACCCAATGCTGTACTCGCTAACTGGTATCACGAAGCAAAAATGTTTCATAGTAATCTGGATAGCGCATTATTCGTTGGTTTCAAACCTAAATTGGATAAAGACAAAGAGATAATCAGAGAACCAGTTAAAGATGAACAGGGTAATCCGAAGAAAAATAGGCATACCGGTGAAGTCGAATATCAAGATGTCCTGATTAAAGAGTCAGCGGAAGAAATTTTCGACAAAATGCACCAAATTCCACAGACGTCTAAATCTCTTGTGGTGATGACCTTCGAAAAGTACAAAGAAATTCCGATGCGAGCAGTAAACAAGCACAAGTATGCTGAAAAATGGGTAGAAAAATCCCTTATCAGTGATCAAATGGCTGCAAATACTGTTGCTGGTGATGACTTTAGTCTTGGTAAAGGTAAAGACAAAATTAGTTACAAGGATGCTGTTCGCCGCCAGGCTCTGCAACAACGTTTTCTGGAAGATGGTGGATACAAGAAAGGCGAGTATCCTTACTTTGAAGATATGGGCTTCCAGTCTGTAATTATTGACGAAGCACATGCTTTCAAAAACAGTTTTAAAGCCGGCGATAAGACAGCCAATATTGCCTACTTACCTAATCCTTCGGAATCTCAACGCGCAATTGATATGGCTATGAAAATGGCTTACTTGCGCGATCAAAATGAAGGAAGAGGTCCAATTCTTCTCTCTGCAACTCCTGTCACTAACTCACCATTAGAAATATTCAATATGCTTTCCTTAGTATTACCTGTTGAAGAATTCGAAAAGTTTGGAGTTTATACAGCTGATGATTTTGTCCGTGTATTCGGCAAAGTAGAGCAAGTAGAAAAAATGACAGTTAAGGGTGAAATTGTCCAAAAAGATGGCCTTGTTGGGTTTCAGAACCTAGATGGACTTCGTAATTTATTTCATCGCTACACACTGATGCGTAATGCAGAAGATGTGAACCTTGCACTACCTGATTCTCCTGAGATACATGAAAATGTTGATATGACTGAAGAACAGCAAGGTGCCTATGAAACATTACGAGAAGAGGCTAAGGAATCCAGTAAACCAGCTCGTCAACGTAGTACTAAAGCACGAGCACTTTTTGCAGTTATGCGTGATATGGACAAAGTAACCACGGACATGGATTTATACAATCAAACCATGACCTTTATTTTTCCAGTCAGCCAATCGAAAAGTGTTGAAAAACTAATCTCTTCTCTGCCAGCTTCCATAGAATCAGAACGTATAGAGCAAACCGAAGATGGAGAAGAAGTTAAGCGCAAGGTATCTATTGACCTGGAATACAAATACAGTATTGAGAAAGGATCAATTGTATTAGTAGTACCAGATGTGTATGAGCAGGCTGTTTTGGATCGTTTGCCAGAGGTTTCTATTAAACTCTCTGATGTTGGCCACCCTCTTACACCGAAGTACGCCAAATTAATTGCTAACCTAATGGCAGAACTTGAAATTAATGGTAAGCAAATTATTTTCACCGAGGAAAAAACTCAACACCACAAAATAAAAAGAATCATTGTTAACCAGTTGAGCCTTGATGAAAAACAAATTGGCATTATCAATGGTGACGATGCAGCAGGCGCAAAACTTCAGCGTATTGCAGATTCTTACAATGCCGGTGAAATTAAGATTGTTATCTGCAACAAAAAAGCTGAAGTTGGCGTGAATTTACAGAAAGGAACCAGCGCTATTCACCATTTAACATTACCCTGGACTCCAGCATCTATCCAGCAACGTAATGGGCGTGGTGTTCGTCAAGGTAACACAGCGTCAAAGGTCAGCCTATATTACTACCTTGGTAAAGGCTCGTTTGATGGATATCGCTTAGATTTACTAAACAAGAAAAAAAGCTGGATGCGTGATCTTTTCAACGGCACTGAATCAGAAGCTATAAATGGTAACGCAATTGATAGCGATGATTATCTTGATATGTTCGAGGCTGATCCTGAAGCTGCGAAAGCTAAACGCATGGAAAGGCTGGCTCAGAAGCAAGCAGAAAGAAAGCGTAAATCAGACTTAAAATGTGCAGTTGATCTATCTCAGGTTATCGGCCTTCGCAGCCAGCTAACTAATTGGGAAACAAATAAAGCTGAAGACTATAACCGTCTTGTTGATCGAAAAGAAAAAGAACAATCGTCATTAACTCGTATAAAAGAGAAAGGTGAAGATAGTACATCCGCCGAACAAAAACTTGCTCGTACAAATAAAGCTCTTCAGGATCATGAGTCAAAATGGCAAGAAGAACGTGATAAGTTACAATCGCGCTTATCTCAGCGAATGACGTTTTTAAAGCAAAAATCCAGTTCTGGAGAGCTTCCATTTGATAGCACGGTCATTGATAAACCGGAAACTGCTATTGTTGCTCGTGATGGGACAGTTTTAATCATTGGTGACTATTTTGAAACAAGCTTTGGAGCCATTCTGCATATTGAACAATTTGATCAAGAATCTCGATATGTTCACTATTCAGTACCCGTTGGCCATGTAGCCTATTCTTGGTGGGGGCGTAAAAATGGTGATTATATAGTCGCTAGTCTTGATGCTATGCCTGATGGACTTAAACGTGTCTCTCTGTCTGATGATGAAATAAAAACAAAGCAAATGCTTGAAAAAACTTATAGTTATAGTGAGTTAACTAAGATCACAAAAGATCAGTTTATTAAATATAGAGATGATATCAATCTATCCAGTTACGGTGACATCTTATGTCGTCTTGAAGATGTTTTAACATTGTCTAGAGCCGATCAGATTAAGCGCGATTCTATTATTTATCCAGATCTGTCTGATAACTATCTGAAAAAAAGAAATAGCATTACACTATCTGAATCTTCAGCGTCAAAATAACTCTTTGTATTACTGGAGGAATATCGCAAAACTATTTTTCGGTGATTTGTATGAACCCGCTATTTCAGAATACGGAATAAAAGCTTCTCAAGCTGATATTTTAGCACATTGTGCTCGTACATGGACAGATTACCAATCAGTTATTAATCAACTAATTGAGAAAGATAAACCTGAAGCGATCAGTCGTCATCAAGTATTCCATAATACAAAGCAAGGCTTTCAGGAACTGATAGAAGATAAAGCCGATAAATTAGGTGATAACCGCCAAGAAATAAATCGGTGGGTACGAGAGTTCATTATTGAACTTGAGAAAAAATTACTTGATGAATCAGAAATTGCAAAACGTATAGCGGCAAATAATGAATTAGAAGAACTGAAGAAAAATCCTGCGTTCAAAGCACTACCTAATGAGACAGAAAAAGCTTTTTCTAACATTGGTGTTATCGCTAAGTACAACTATAAAGATGTAACCATACCTCGTAATGGACGATACAGGATTCAAACACTCGGTGCTTTCCAATATTTTTTCTTACAAGATAATTATGGTAAAGCTGGTAAGGTTTTCTCAGCCAAAGATATTCTTAAAAATCGGTTTGGTGCTAAATTCTGTGTTGGAGAAGGTGACTGGCAAGGTAGCTGGTGGTATTTCCCAGCCAGTGTGGATGTACAAGAGGTGTTTGAAATTATCTCTTGACACTTACACATATCTAAAAGATATTTTTTAGATATAAAGATAATATTTAATTAATACCCATTAAATACTTATTCAATATTCAATATTCAATAGGTATCTGATATATTGCAGTTACCTATTGAAAGGAACCCAAAGTAATGAATATAAAACATTCAACTAAAACAGAGCTACAGCCACTTTACGACGAAGCGATAGAAGGCCAAACCAAAACTCAATGGATGGAAACCTTTCTAAATTCAGTAGCTAAATTACTACGCAAAAATCCCAAATGGTATCGAGCTTATGGAATGTACTGGTGGGGAGTAAAAAAGCTACTCATAGAACATGAATTGATTACAGCGAGATTTATAGATGCTGAGTGGTTGGAAAAAATAGAATATGAAGATCCAGCCTATTTATTATTAGCTGCCTATGCTTATCATGACGAGCGCCAAGATATAGGTGCACAAGATGATGATACACATGTCATTGAATATGAGGATGGAACCATCGGAAGTTACATTCTAATTGATGAAGAACTCGAATTACTTGTTATCACTTCTGCTATTGTGTAATTCTTCAAGACTTAAAAGATATTCGAAAGATATCTTTTAAGTATCAACTTAATATTTTTTTAATATCAATTAAATATCCATAAAATAAATTTGTGTTGATGCACATTTCCTGTTCGAGAGCTACTCTCTCACTGTTAATAGCAGGCGAGAGAATCATGATAGAAAACAAAAAAAAGGGATTGCTCGCACGATTATTCCGAGGCCAAAAAGAGAATGACTATCACGGTCATTTGGAACTAGCCGAATCTGGGTTTGATTATGAAGATGCAGGAAAAATTGATGAACTGATAGGAAAGGACATCAATCAAGGAGAATTAGAAACCGAAAGTCTCATTACTCCATTTCCACGTAATCGTCGCGCTGGATACCTAAAATTTGAAGAAATGGCTATCGATCCAACAATTGATAGCGCTCTAAAAATGCATGTAGCTAATGCACTGTCAGCAAAAACAGATACCGGGGAAATATTGTTTATTGCCTCTACAAAAGACGGTATTGATGACAAGATAGTAAAGGATCTGAGGAACACGGTAGGACGTTGGCTCAACGAAAACGCAGAAGCAATAGCTTTTCAGGCAGCTAAATATGGTCTTAGCTTTGTACGCCCTTATATTGAGCCTAATAAGGGTATTACACACTTTCGATTTGATCATTATACCCATCCAGCACATATCCGCTGTTACGAACGAGCCGGCCTTCTATGTGGATACACATCGAAGTATCAGAGAAGTATTGAAAAGAAAGGTGTTGTTGAGCTTATGGAACCGTGGAAATTCATTCCATTCAAAATTCCAAAGTGGGATGCACATAATAGTACACTCATTGAACCAATGAGACTAAATCCTTTAGCTTTTGATATTAACGATGATGATTATCTCAATGAAGAACCCATAGAAACACAAGATTATGGTTCAAGCCTACTTCGCTCAGCATATGATCCGTGGGTAGACTTAAATGAAGCAATTCTTGCTCTTAATTCTGCTCGTAAAAATGCAGCGAAACGTGATCGTTTTATCACGATACAAACTGGTAAGAAAAATCCCGCCCTCGCAGCTAAATACTACAACACCATACTAGGTGCTTTAAAGCGCAAACGTAACTTATCTGCTAAGCGGAGTGCGAAGCGTGGGCACATCTCGACTATTGACAATCATATTCTGCCAGTTACATCAGATGGCTCAGGACAAGTTAATATTCAAACCGAACAAACAGACGTCAATATTAGTCACATTGAAGATGTCAATTTCCACGTAAACAGACTTTGTAGTGCTCTGGGCGTTGATAAATCGCTAGTTGGTTTTACTGAAGATATGAGCGGTGGCCTAGGTGAAGGGGGATGGTGGACACAATCAATGGTTGCAGCCATTAAATCAAACTTAATTAGAAGAGCGATTAAAGCTGGTGCAGAACGTCTTTGCGAAATCCATGTATTGATGAAGTGGGGAAAACTCTATACCGAAATGGATAAGCCTTGGCGTATAGAGTTCAATAGTTTGAATAACGTACTTGAACGAGAGGAAGCAACAGCCCGCGAATCCAGAATTAACTTTGCAACTTCGGTCGTTACTCTTATGCAAATGCTGGATCCAGAACTGAGTAAATTTGACTTTCAGCAAACTTCAAATTGGTTATTTACAGATGTGCTTCGTGTGAATGAAGAGACATTTAAACAACTTATTGAAGCAGCCAAAGAAGGCGATACAGATGAAGTCGACAAAGTTTTGGACTCTGTGTCTGAACTAGAAAGCCGAAATCAATTAAAAACCATGATCTACAGCTGTATTGCAGAGCTGATGGAGTAAGAGAATGTCTAAAAATATCCTTCAAAGAATTACATGTCATTTCAATATCTTTGATACAGGTCGTAAATATACCGGCAAACAGAGAGGATACGTTTTGGATAACGTAAAATCTGTTCTGAATTCTCCAGAAGTTCAAGAAAAATTGAGACTCCGTGAATTGGTTGGTTATGTTTCACATGGACTAAGGGAAATGTCTGGTAAGTTAACTCTTGGAGAAACACTGCCTGTTAAATTGCCAAATGGTCAAATGACTGTTGTAAACGCTCTTCCTTCAAATGTCACAATTGAGCTATCTATTGATGATGAAGGCAATCTATCCCACACTCAAGAAGTACTGGATAATGATGAGGGTCGCAAACTACTAGGATTACATAATTCTCGTATTGGTGGCTTCTCCTGGGCCTGTGGAGGCGCAAAATTGGGAGGTAACACCCTCATCAATAGTTTTTGTGGTTTTGACTATGTGCATAATCCTTTGTTTGCCACTAATCGTGGATATATTCTTGATTCAGCAGAAGAGGAATTTGATCGTCAAACGGTATTGGATAATCTGGCCAGTGCTGGTATTCCTAAAGAACAAAGCGCATCAGTACTAGATTCATTCAATAACTCTGTAGCATTTGAAGCCTTGCATTACCGAACTATGGTATTAGATGCTCAACAAGTTATTGCCAGTCAGGATGAAGAAAAACAAAAAATTCAACAAATTTTGGATAGAACAGTAGAACAAGTAGAAACGCTGAAAATTGAAAATACAAGTCGTAAACAATTCTTCAAACAACTGCAAAACGCAAGCCATATTTCAATTAATGATCAAGTACTTGATGCACTGATTAATGCGGATAGCAAACAAGATATGGAAGTGATCTTACATATGATTATGGATACTGCGAATATAAATACTCAATACTTGCCAATCAAACAGTATAAAAAGGTTTTTGTTAAACAATTTGAAGAGAAAGACTCTCAAAGCCAGGATAATGCCTTTAGTATCAATGCTGCATTAGATGTAAGTTTTTATAGTTAGCCTTATACCAGACTATTTCTTTCTGGTGAAACCAGAATTTCATTTCAATAATGATTAGGAATTTTGTTCCTATTTTAAAAAAATTTTTAATAAAAATCATAAGGAAATAAATGACATATTTTGGTTCTGTTTGCTCTGGTATTGAAGCGGCTAGTGTAGCCTGGGAGCCACTTGGTATGTCTCCCTCATGGTTTAGCGAAATTGAAAAGTTTCCCAGTGCTGTATTGCAACATCATTGGCCCAATATTAGGAATCTTGGTGATATGACTAAGATTTCAGCTATGGTTGCCGAAAATCAAGTAGATACGCCTGATATCCTAGTTGGAGGTACACCCTGCCAAGCTTTTAGTGTTGCTGGTTTGCGCAATGGGCTTGGAGATGAACGTGGAAAATTAACCTTATCATTCGTAGAGTTGGCAAATGTTATCGATTCAATCAGAACAAAAAACGGTAAAGAACCCGCCATTGTTGTTTGGGAAAATGTGCCCGGAGTCTTATCCAGCAGAGATAACGCCTTTGGTTGCTTCCTTGCTGGTCTTGCCGGAGAAGATGAACCATTACAGCCGTCAGGGAAGAAATGGACAAACGCAGGTTATGTGTCTGGTCCACAAAGAGCCATCGCTTGGAGAATACTGGATGCCCAATATTTCGGAGTGGCCCAACGACGTCGCAGGGTGTTTATTGTCGCAAGTGCTAGAAAAGGCGTCTGTCCTGCCAAAATACTTTTTGAGTCCGACAGCGTGCGAAGGGATCCTGAATCGTGCACGACGAAGGGAAAAACAATTACCTCTCACTCTAGAAGCAGCTCTACTATCGGTAGCCACTGGGATTCAGAAGTAAATCCGTATCCTACTTTAAACCAAAGCCATAATATCGACGGTATTGGTATGAGTAATCAGGAAATTTTTTCTCAGCGTGGTAGTGGATTGATATCGACATACCGTTTGCTTTCATTTAGTGAATATAAAGCTGACAATATAGCATCTACTCTGAAAGCTCGGGATGGTAAAAGTGCTACAGATCTGGTAGCAATTTCTCTATCAGGAAACATTATTAATAGAAATTCTAAGAATGGTGGAAATGGGAAAGGTTATCGCCCTGAAATATCTTATACATTAACAACAGCGGATATTCATTGTGTAAATTACGGTCACTCTGTACGTCGATTAACGCCTGTGGAATGCGAACGATTACAAGGATTTCCTGATAACCATACGAGAATTAGTTGGAATGCAAAAGAGGAGCTTGATTGTCCTGATGGACATCGTTATCGGGCTATAGGAAATTCAATGGCAGTACCTGTTATGACATGGATAGGTAAAAGAATTTTAACGCAACTACAGGAAATATAATTTCAGACTTCTTCTTCAACGAAGCTTGTACAGGGTCACATTGACCCTGTACGATAAAGTTACTGCTTATTTTTTAAAGTTTTTTCAATAAGCTTATCCATAGCTTCATACAATAATACTTGGAATAAATGCTTGCGAGTAGCATATTGAGAATCCAGTTCAGCAAGCTTATTGCCCCATTCCCGATAGTATTCATTCACGCTTAAATTGACTATTTTCTCAGAATTTTTAGTTCTATCGCTAGACTTAAGGAGTTCGTACCAGTCTTGCTCTTTCGGAGCTTTTGATGCAGATGCACTAGAGTCAGTTTTTCCATCAATAAAAGCATCTATATTTTTTTCTGGAACAGAGTTTTTGCGTATAGGTTCTCTGAATTTTTGTTTTTTATTAGCCACTTATTTTCTCCAATAGCTCTGTTACCAAATTATTCATTTCCGTTTTAGCTTTAATATCACCCATTTCTTTCACACCACGACCTACAGCGTAGGCGTCGCTGTAAACTATACGGCTGTATATGACAGTATCCAATACTTTCATTGTGCTGTGTTTTGTGAGCATTTGTTTCGTAAATTTAATATCTTGTTCTCGCGCTATATGGGTCGGGGCAAGCGAGATTAAAGAAAATGTTTTTAAATCAGGATTAAAATCTTTAGCTTCATCAATCAATTCTTGTACGTCAAGAATACTGTCTCTGTGATCTTGAGTTGGCTTAAATGGTGCTAGTGCGACATGCGCAGCAACTAATCCGCTACGCATTTCTTGCGTACGGGTTCGATCGATATTTCCTTGTACATCCACAATGACAAAGTCATATTTGGTGTTTAATTCTTGAATGGTTTTAGTGATCTTACCTTTCTTTTGAACGCAGAAAATTGCTGGTTCAATACCTTCTTCTTCTCGGTAAGAACCAAAATTAGTAGTAGTACCACCAGTATCTGCATCAACTAAACAAACTGACTTTTGGCGGTATGCTAGCTCGACGGCCAAGTTTTGAGAGCAAATTGATTTACTTGCTCCACCTCTTTGTCCAAAGATGATGATAATCATGTGTGTTTCCTTCTTTTGTGTATCTGAAGCATAACACATTTAAATCTTTTTGATACTATCAATATATAGAAAAAATATTAATTTAATATCAATTAGGTATTAATATGATATTGGTCTAGGCATAGGATTTGTTAGTTTTTTTTGTTAAGCATGGGTTAGATGCTACTTTTTATACTTGGAGATAAAATTAGAAATTGTGTGTTAACTACAACTTATAAGTACGAGTTAAGTTAAATCTGTAAATTTTGTGAAGTGGGGAGTGAGCTAATTCCAGTTATCCACAAATCCACAGGATAGATCCAAAAATAAGATCCTTAACTTACCAGAAGAACCTTTAAGAGATCCCGGTCAGTTGTAGCCCTTTATTTATCAGGTTTTCGAGAGGTTCTGGTGTATTCTAATTGGGTTTTTGGTGTATTCTAATTGGGTTTTTGGTGTATTCTAATTGGGTTTTTGGTGTATTCTAATTGGGTTTTTGGTGTATTCTAATTGGGTTTTAAATAACAAAATGTGGATGGAATTGTGAATAATAGTAGCGAAAGTAATAG
>NZ_CP119192.1:0-8979 GCF_030272115.1 Xenorhabdus bakwenae | reverse complement strand
TATCAAAATACCGGCTTGGCCAGATTTGTGCAGGGTGCATATTCAGACGATGGGCAATGATCCATTCGCCTTTTGGCCATGCCCTTTTCAGGACATTTGCCAGCGTGGAAGAACTTAAACCGGATTCACGGGACAGGGCGGCAACGGTTGTGCCTTGTTTATGAAGAGCGGCAACGATATCGGCGGGGTGCCAGTCTTGTGTACTCATACCTGCTTCACCTCATTGTTGTTATTGGTGGCGATTCAAGCAGGGTTTTCAAAACCGGTAGCTACCTTCCGGCGAGGCCGAAGCCTCCCCCGCCTGAACCGCCATCGAATGGGCGAGCGCAGGCACACTGGCAGAAACTTCCTACCAGTGGGTTACTATTTTCAGGGGTGAAAATCCCTGGCTATTGGATTTTGCCAATAGCACTATCAGGTTAACGGGTTGGATAAAATATTTCAATAAGATAATCATATAGATGTAACTTAGTTATTCTCGTAAAAGATGGATGAAAATGGAACATATAAAACCAGTATTCCCTTTGGGCGGTTCCGGCTAACAATCCTAAGGTCTGCCATTTTTCGCACCTTAATTTAATCAATTAAATTTTATGACGTATAATCGACACAGATAAGCCTGTGCTGGCACAACCAGCAGAAAACATTCCCCGTATGGGCTACCCTGCTACATTACCCACACATTTCCGGAGATTTGAAGCATGACCATGAGCAACAGAACCCACTATGAAAACGCCAACTTCCTGCGTGAACTGGCAGAGAGTCTGCCCCAGATCATGCCTGACACCGACGCAGTCCGGAAATGCGGAACTTTTGCAACGGTTAGCTAACGAAGAATTAGCACAAGCCGAGTACGAAGAACGGGTAAGAGCCAAAGTTGCGGCCGCCCGCGCCGACAGTCGCCCAGGGATGACCACTGGACAGCTTCGCCAGCAGTTGCAAAGCCGTTATCAGGAGTTACGAGATGCCGTATCACGTTGAATGGAAACAAGGCGCTATCGAGGACGTTATGGCACTTTTTGACTATATCGCAGAAAATTCATCACTCTGGGATGCCAGAAATGTGACGGATCGCCTCCTGAATTCCACTGACAAACTGGCAGAGTTTCCCCGCCTGTACGAAATGGATCAGCGCTACGGCGAGGATATACGCCGCATAAGTCTGGCAGGACAGCATGTCCTTTACGAAGTAGACGATCAAGCGAAACAGATTAACGTGCTGGCAGTCGTTGGACAACGGCAGAATCCCCACTCAATACGCGAGCAGGGGGTAAACGAATAACGCCCAGAAATGGCTGGTTCAAGACTTTTTTTGCGTTTCTTACGAGAGCCGCCTTTGCATTACGCCGGGCTATCTGCCCTTTCGCTCTCTCCTGCTGTTCATCTGAAACCATTCCATCGGCTTTTCCATCGAGTCCGTAACGTTCCCCACCTCGCGCTAGCACATCCTGATACTTATAGCGGCAGGTGTACTTCACGAGCGCTTTTCCAAGTATCTCTTTGTCAAAAGGCAATCCGCGGGCTTCTGCATCCGAAATGAGGTCTTCCAGCACCCCCACTTTAAGAGGACGCGGCGCCCGGTAACAAAACAAAGCTGGCCAGAAACCTTCTAACAGCGCCTTTGCTTCCCGCTCAAATTGTTTTTTTTCTTCTTCAGTTTCTGTCGCCATAGTGCTCTCTCATTAAAAACATTGTTAAAATTAGCATTTTACATATTGTTTCACTCGCGTAACAGAACCGTTCACACCCCCTCTTTTAAACAGGCCAGAAAATAACCAATTCGCACAAAGTTCATGCTACCCCGCTTTTGAGGGCCTGTTTTTTCATCAGGCTCACAACGTTATCCACAGTAAGCGTGGACAACACGCCGTATAAACTCCACTTTATCCTCCCGTCGGTTTTCGCCATAACCCCCCCCGCTATGCCCAGCAATTAAAAAGCTGGGCATAGCGGGGGGTTATGGCTTTGTTATACTTACACGCAATATTTTAAACGCAACTATCCTTAGCCCGGTTTTTACGCTATGGTGAAAACTGTGATAAGTCTGGTGCCCTTTGACGCACCCCTGCTACACCGGATACAGGTCAACGATCCGAGATTTCTGTCACCCAACAGCCCATTTGGCGATTTCTGATGCGGACAGCCCAAACGCCACTGAGCCAGTGTCACGGCCGCGATTTACCCACGCTGACGGGTAACAAGGCGAGATTAGTCCGAGCCTGAACCACACCGGTTCAAACCGGGGCAAATAGACATTCAGTTGTCGCTGAACCTTTTCAGGTCAGTCGTTCTTACACCCCCCAGCCCGTGGAGAAACACATGCCCCAGTTTGATGCAGGCAATGAGCTGGCCATGCTGCGCGAACAGACCCGGATGATCCGCAAGCAGCGTTACCGGAAATCTCGCCTCGATCGTCACGCCGGCGAACTGTTGCAACTGCACCGGGAAGGGGCCAGCGCCGCCGAATTGCAACGCTGGCTCAGGGAAAAACGTATCCGGGTCGTTCTCTCCACCGTCACACGCTGGCTGGCACGCAATGGCTAAATTCGCCAGTCCGTCCAGGCAGGCAGCCTCCGTCATGAAAGCCATGCAGGGCAGCGTGTTACGCTCCGTTGGCACCGTGCGCAACTACGAACAGGCTTTAACCCGCGTGGCTGAATGGGTGAAGTCCTCCCGCGCCTGCTCTGACCTGCGAACACTGACACCGGCGACAGCCATCGACTATCTGGAAACCCGTGGCGAAGCCGTCGGACAGAAGACACTGGACATGGAACGGCAGGCCATTCAGACCATGATGCACCACATCACCGGCGTATTACCCCACGGCCAGACCCTTCCGGTTATCCGCGCTGAAAGTCCCCAGGTATTGACCGGCCGCGCTTACACCCCGGCACAAGTGGCGCTGATTGCCCGCGCACAGACCGCCAGAAACGCGCTGGCCACTGAGCTGGCGTATGCGGCCGGACTCCGGGCACACGAACTGCACACACTGGCCCCTGCCCGGGAGTGCCCGGCTAACGAGAGGCCGGTAACAGCAACCAAATGGAACGGCCGCGACGGCCATCTGTACACCGTACAGGGGAAAGGGGGGCTGGTTCGAGAAGTTCTGATCCCTCATCATCTGGCAGAACGGCTGGAAACCCTGCGCCGCCCTGAACCCCGGGCGGTAACAGACCGGGGGATAAATTACCTTTCCCGCTATGAGATTGGTGCCGGCAAAGCCTGGACAAACAGTTTCAGCGCGGCTGCCATCCGTGTGCTGGGCTGGTCTGCCGGTGCGCATGGCCTGCGCCACTCCTACGCCCAGGAGCGCATGCGCGAACTGCAACGGCAGGGACTTGTCCGGGAGGATGCACTGACCACCGTCAGTCAGGAAATGGGGCATTTTCGGCCGGAAATTACGGAGACTTACCTGCGATGAAATGGCGTGTAATAACAGGGCTGGCATTCCTGCTCGTTCTTTCCGTTGTCAGCTTTGGCGTCTATGCCAGCATGAATGCTCTTATCGTCGGCATACTGGCCGAAAATGACCGGATCAGGGTGATTGCACAGGGATTTGCCGTCGCCATACACTTCTGGCCTGTTGCGCTGGCCGGCGCAGTGCTGGGCGGGGTTCTCACCCTCATGGTTTCCGCGCCGGCGTTCAGCACAGCGCAGGATGCAGATCACGAGAGCCAGCGTAGATACTACCGGCAACAGGCCGAAGCCGCAGAGCGTCGTGCTGAACGCGCCGAGAAAGTCGCACAGCAACGGTTACAGACACAACTCCAGGCCGCAGAAACCCGGGAAAGGGAAGCCGTCTGCGCTTTAGACCGTGCCCGACAGCTTGAACAAGACGTCGCGGCCAAAGTCAGGAACATCATGGCAGAAACTGAAAGACAGCGAGCCACCGCTGCGCAGGAAGTTGAACAGAGCCGTATCAAAGCCCAGGATGCTGAACGGCGACGCCGGAATGCAACGGCTACAGCAGAAAGACTGCGCCGGAAACAGGATCAGGCATTCATCAAAAGCTGACCTTATCGGTGGTGCTACAAAATAATCGTCAATGTGATACGCTTCCTCAATGAAAAAGCCCACTTTTGTGGGCTTTATATGGACATTACTTATGATGCAAATCACGCATCATAGCTTCACGTAAGATAGCGTTAAGTCTCGTCTGATATCCCTTTCCTGCTTTTTTCAGCCAGGCCAACACATCAGCATCAATCCTAACCGAAGCTTGCGTTTTTACCGGACGATAAAACTTCCCTTGTTCGGATTTTTTCCAGAAATCATCATCCAACGGAGCAATATCACTGTAATCAATATCACTATCAGACAATGCATTAAGCTCATATTTCCGATCTTCAGTCAGAGGTGACAGTTCACTTCGTTTATACCTAACTATGCTCATAACATTTCCTCTCATTCCGCTCGGCTTTACGTGCACTGATAATACGGATAATTTCGGTTCCATCTTCAAATCTTATTGTATGAGCAACCAAAACAACCACATATCCTTTTACTGTTCCAATCGTCTGCCAGCGGTATTCACCATTCTCAAAACGATCCTGAACTGATAAATGAAAAGGATCATCAAAAACAAGAGCGGCTTCTTCAAAACGAATCCCATGCTTACGAAAATTGGTTTCCGCTTTAACGGAGTCCCATTCAAACTCAAGCTCCATTTCCACACCACAAAATACATTTATGTATATACATATTAGTATAGACATAGTCAAATAACAAACTATGAATTTAACATAACATACATTGCCAGCACCGCCTGTACGCCCCTCAGCGCGGTTTTTGCCTCAACCCAGTAAAACGCATTATCTTTCTCCCAAAAACCACGCAAAATTGTCTACACGCGTTTTTAACGCCATGCATAACTATGCACACCACTGCGTTTTTATGGGTTTTACGTCAAAAAGATCACGTAAACCGAATTTTAGTCAATTTCCCCACAATGATGATTTCGATCTGAATGGTGAGTAATCGCCGTGAAGATTATGAAATCAGCATGCTGGCACTGTATTTGCTCTGACGCCATTGATATGGGAACACGTCAATCCATATGGGCGGTTTGACCTTCCATAATCGAAATGGCGGCTGGTGACACGACGGTTGGGTCTACTCCGAATGAGGTTGTAAGTCGGAATGTTTTGATCACTGCAAAAAATATCATAGCTAAAAACGCCTCAGAGCGATTTTAAGCGATTTTATGACTTAAGCCATCCCTTTTCATGGATGTTTATAAAAAACGGCTGAGAATGTCTTATGGGCGGTATTATGCCCATGAGTGCATGAGGGATGCTCTTTAGATCAATTAAGACTTTTAGCGGATCAAACAACATACCGGAAGGGGGACTGAACTGAATGGATAACCTTCCCCCTCCCTGCTAAGCCGTGAGCGAAGCGAACCAATAGGCACGAAATAAAAAGGTTCTCGATAGCATGGAGTCGGAGACAGCAGGATCTAACTGTGGAACGCCCGTGAGGGCGGCTGAGAGGAGCCGCTTTGCGGCGACATCTTTTTTGTGATTGATCTGACAATATTTTCTGATTTATCCACAGGGAGAGCCCTTTTTTAACTTGTTTTTTTGTTTTTATTCTTGTTTTCGGTCGGTTTTTATCTTTATTAATCAATTAATTACATCATGATAAGTGGTGCTTTTGACGGTAATAGGTGGTGCTTTTGACGGTAATAGGTGGTGCTTTTGACGGTAATAGGTGGTGCTTTTGACGGTAATATTCACAACCAAATGTGGTTGACAAATAAAAGACACCACCTATATTCATGGTGGTGTCTAAAAAATGTTTTCCACTAATAATGGTACAAGACAAGATATGACCGAGATTATTGCCTACAAGTCAAATGCCCTCATTGAAGCTAGTTATAAATTGACTCTTCAAGAACAAAGAGTTTTATTGATGTGCATCGGTAAGTTGAACCCTCAAGCAGTCACGCCTGAAAAAAAATTTCAATTAACTGCCAGTGAGTTTTACTTAGCATTTCCTGATATGGGCAGAGAGAATGCAGAACGCAGATTACAGGAGGCTGCTGATAAATTAGCTGAACGTTGGATTTATATTCATTGGAAGGAAAAAGAAGAAAAAATAAGATGGATTCAAGGCCAAGCTAAATATTTTAATGGTCAAGGGAAAGTAGAATTAGTTTTTTCTGATCTAATTATGCCTTATTTGACACAATTAAAAGGCCAATTTACTACCATTGCAGTAAAAAATGTTTCAGCTCTAAAGAGAACCTATAGCATACGAATTTATGAATTATTAATGCAATTCAAAAAAACTGGAGATAGAATCATTAATCTAAAAGATTTTAGATCCATGTTAGGAATAGAAGATAAATATTTACAATTTAAGGATTTAAATAAACTTCTTTTAAAGCCATCTATAAAAGAACTAAATCAAAAAAGCAATCTGCTTGTATCCGTTGATACTGTTAAAGATGGGCGTAATGTTGTCGCTTTACATTTTATATTTAAAGAGGACAATCAAATTAAATTAGCATTTAACAAAAATTATTAGGGAATAATATAAAATCAAACCGTTTATTTAGATTTATATTTCTTTTTTAGAGAAAGTCTGTGTGATATGTTATTAGTTTAGATTATCTATAAATAATTAGGATGGTAATTTTATGTCATACATGATTTATCTAACATTAAACGGCAAGAAGCAAGGATTGATATCCGCAGGTTGCTCCACTCTAGACTCTATAGGGAACCGATACCAAAAAGGGCACGAAGATCAAATACAGGTGCTCAGTTTAGATCATTCAATATCTCGTCAACAGAATGTAAGCCATCATCCCATACAATTTATCAAACCCATAGATAAATCATCTCCATTATTAGCCATGGCAATAGATTCCAACGAATCACTAGATGGTAAATTTATTTTTTTCAGAACTGGTCAGATAGGACATTTAGAGCATTTTTATGAAGTCAAAATCACTGAAGCCACAATTTCTGAAATTTCTTGTACCTATCCGCACTCTATAAATGATTTTGATGCCATGCCATATGAAAGAATTATACTTAACTATAAATCAATCTCATGGAATCACGTAACAGCAGGTACATCTGCCTATAGTATATGGGAAGACAGAGTGTACTAAGTAAAAACTAAGCATATATTAAATATATGCTTAGTGACATAAATTTATATTTCTAACATATTCATTTGGTGCAATTAAAGATTTTTTACTACACGTTACATAACCAAAATACTTCAATTTATTATCAACATATAAAGATACAGGAATACTAAAAATAAACGCCAAGAAAAATAACCACACTAAAAAATTAACCATATGGCCTTTATATGGTCGAGGTTTATCTAAGAAACAAGCAATCATAAGAGAATACAACATATGAATACTTATTGGAAAACCAAAGGAAATAAAAAACACCCTCCAAGAAAAATACACTCTATCATTTAAATTAATTAATGAAATAAAATCACGCCATGAAAAAAAAACTACCGCAAACATTGATAACATAATCAGCATCAATATTAATATGTAAAAAATTCTACTCCATAAAGAAAAAATCACCGGTTTCTTGTTTTTATTTTCAATTTTACTTGGCATAAAGTTCTCTCATTTGATAATCATAAAATAAAAAATATTTCCATATTTAATTCCAAGGCCAAATAGCTGGTGTACTTACTCCCATAGCTTGGCGATTAATCTCATAATGATCACCTGGTATTTTTTTATCTACTTCTTTAATCGTTTCAATAACGCTATTTGTTATCCCTAATTCATTATCAAGATAATATAAAAGTGCCGCTATACCAACACCAATAAAAAACAATCCAACAGAAAGCCCTATTATACTCACTCCCGCTGCTAAAAAATACCCTGCCGCTATTTTACCAACAGCGGCAGTAGCTAACACAGTAACCAATGTCTTGGCCGCATCAACTGTTATATTACCCAGAAAATCGGCAAGCGCATATTCATCTTTTGTCATAAATTCGATAGTTCTATAAGCAAGAGAGAAAACTATACTAACCTTAACGCCAGTAACTATACCATTTACTAGACTTTTTGAACCAATTCCTATTTTTAATATCTTTTGATTATCAAGACGATAGTTAGTTCCTGTTATAAATTTCCTAACGCTTTGTTTACCTGTTATCTTAATATGTTTAGCTCCTCCTCTCCCTTTATATTCTTTAGCTTGAATACCAAAACTTTTAAACTCATCTATTATTTTAATCACTCCTATAGACTCAAACATATTTCCTGCAAACGACGATGCCGGATCTGTACATGAAAATATTTTATCTTTCCATGCCTTATATTCACCATTTTTACACAATGCTGCTTTTAAAAATCCTATAGCTTCTTCTAACGTTATTAGAGCATAATGTTCTTCATTACTTGTATCATTTAATTTTCTTTCAAGCTCAGCATATTGTCTTTTCCTATACTCTTTCATATGGCTAAGAGGTTTTAATCTTCCATTATCAAATACTAACTGCCCATCCATAAACTCATCTGAAATTCTTCTGCTCATTTAACACCCCATAAAACTACATAACCTGATAATTTATTGATATTTTGTCTCATATCTTATCGGACTCAGCTATTTTTTCTTTAGATTTTCTGAATTATTGGGAAGTGGATCAAGTTTCCCTGTCGGGATATAACATTGTGTTTTAAGCTCTTCGACCAGCTGATAAGTTTGGCTATGGCATTGAAGTTTCTGTCCTCATATTTAGGGGTTATAAGCGGGAAACTTCCAGTTATTAACACATTATAGGCATTAGCGAAGGGATGTCGGGGCTTTGCCTCGACCCAGCGTTTTGTAACACTGACTGCGTGCAGGCGGTGCTACAAAACACATTTAGCCCGGATTTGATCTCAAACTTTCTGAAATTTATTCCCAATTCCGTAGTCATCCTGACTAACCAGCGTATCCCAATCTGGGGCATTTCTGGGTTTTCGTTTTGTCATGCGTCCCC
>NZ_CP119191.1:0-17536 GCF_030272115.1 Xenorhabdus bakwenae | reverse complement strand
TTCAGCAGGTGAAACAAAAAGCATCACAGCATAGGCAAATTCATCGGCTAGCTCTGGATTATATTGTCCTTTCAAGACAGCCATATAATGCTCGCTATACATAAAACCGCGACTTTTAGCTTTAATAATAACGTCGCTGATAAAATCAATTCCAACACTTTCAGAGTGCAACCCAACGCTACCAATTCATTGTTATTCATAGCATCAAAATCGAACACATCAGAGCAAACATGTAATCCATATACCCCCCACTCACGACAGAATTCACCAACCTTATTTAGCTCCAAAGCTAAATCGGCATAGTCCATATTATTAAACACGATTCAATTCCTCTAATTCTTCTAAACGCTGTTGAATAAACGCCTCTGATGAGATGACATTTCCTGATTGCAGTTGCTTTTCCCTGTCCTCAACCATCTGCGGCGTAATAGTTCCTGTGAGTAAACCTCTTTCTTCATCATCATCACCAAGCTCTAAACGCATCTCAGCAAGTAAAGCGGGAGGAACATCAAAACCTTTCTCCATAAAACGATAAGCCGCCTCTGTTGCGGATATTTCGCCAACTCTACGTTTAACAAACAACGCTGTAAGAAAATCAGCATGGTTATGCAAATCGTTATCTAGCTTCGTTTGGGTAACAAGCAGCGATTCAATCCGACCTAATAGACGTTGTAGAGCTTCACTAGCTGAAAGCACCGTTTCTAAATTTGGTTTCTCATCAAGCAAATTAATGACCAAAGCTGTTTGCATTCTGGCAACCGCTATCTCTTGATTTAAACCCGATTGCATCATTTCAGATTCATTAACCAACCGTCGAGCAAACAAACGAGCATACCCGCCATGCTTCAACGCATTAAAATTGCAACTTTTTTGTTTCGTTTCCGGCGCTTTTTGTTGCACTTTTTCAGGCCGAACGCCCCCGCCAGCACGTAATTTATTTCTCGCTGTACTGTAGTTTAATTTATTGTTTTTACAGTAATTACTAAGAGAAAGGCCGCTTTTTCCCAATTCCCTCTGGTGATATTCCCAATTAATTGAAGCCATGCAATTGCAACCTTGAAAAATGACACTTCTTGATCAAATACAGGGATATAAAGATCAAGACTTATTCAAAAGTCATAATAAGCTCAACAACAAAAAAATGTTTTAATGATCTGAATCTTTGTTAGAATGACTATAAGCTCAGGCTCTGCCTAGCAAAAAAAACGATTTTGAACCCGTCGCGGCCTGAGAAACCACGACAGCTAACGCAAGGGTTCGCAAAGAGACCTAAGTGTACCCCTAGCGCACTTAGGTTTTTTTGTTTCTGCAATATTTTTTTGTTCTTGCCCCATAATTAAACTCTGCTTAAACTGATTAAGAAATCTGGCTTCTCACCAGATAACTATCAATAGCTCGGCTAGGGTAATATTATGAAACTGAAAAAAAATCCAGGCGGTAGACCGTCTATGCCCCCTCGCGACAAATCAACCGAAAACGTAGCGTTAACTCCTCGTCAAGTAGAAGCTATAGAAAAAACCATCAAAGAAGATGGTGTTCTGTGGCGTGACGTGGTTAGAAAACTGGTTGATGACTTTATCGCAAGTGGGGTGGGTCATGACTCAAAATAACCCACCAAAAGACAGCAATGTCACTCAACTAAAACCTCGAAAAAATCTTCCTGTCAGACGAAGAAATACAGTTAGAAATAGACAAACGAGTAAAAGACTGAATAGGACGTTTACTCACATACTAAATGACGGGAAAAACTACGTTGTTAGAGAAGGTTTAGATGCTCAGAACAGACCACGCTTTGAATTTTTCACACTGAAAGAATTCAGAGATTCATTACTAAATGAAAGAAAACAAATAGTAGGCTACAACAGGTCAGGAGAGGAAAAGAATAAAAACATTGCTGATTTATGGCTAGAAAGCCCTCTATCAAATTTCTGTGACAAGGGAATAACATTCGTTCCAATCGATAACAAATTCGTTAATGGAAGATTAAACGCCTATTTTGGATACGGAGTTAACCCGCAAAATTGCACAGATAATGATATTCAACCATATCTAGATCACATATTTAATATCATTTGTGACAAAGACAATATCAGCTATGAATACCTGCTGAACTGGATGTCGCATCTAGTCCAGAAACCAGAGGAAAAGCCAGAAGTAGCAATAATACTCAGAGCCGGACAAGGAGCAGGTAAAGGTACTTTTGTCGATCCTTTAGGAAAAATAATAGGCGCTCACTATTCCCATGTAACAAGCTCATCCCAAATGATGGGGCGCTTCAACAGTTTCATGGAAAATAAAATTTTAATCTTTGCTGATGAATTTTTTGCTGGTAGCAAAAAATCAACAGATATGTTGAAAGGGATGATCACAGAAAAAACTCAAATGATTGAACGAAAGGGTATAGACCAAATAGAAACTCCATCCTATTCCCGTTTAATCATGGCATCTAATCACGAAAACATAGTAAAAATTGAACGAGATGAAAGAAGGTATTTATTTCTAGATGTTAGTGATGAAAAAAAAACAAGATCACCAATACTTCACTAACTTAAGAAAAGTAATAAACCATAAAGAATTTGCAGGTAAGTTACTACATTGGCTAAAAACTAGAGATATAAAAGAATTCAATCCAAGGAATGTGCCAAAGACAAAAGCACTAGGAGAACAAAAACTAGATAATCTAGAACCCATTGAACGCTGGTGGCTTAACGCTCTAAGAAGAGAATCATTTGATGGAGGTTCATGGCCTGCACGCCTCGATACTGATTCTATACAAACAAAAGTCCTTACATGGCTAGACGCAAATAAGTTTGAAGTATGGGGAGATATCCCAAAAAAACTAGGCCATTTCCTCAAAAAAGTAGGGCTTAAAAAAGACAGAATTAGAAAAGGGGAAAGTAGAGTTTATATGTATGAAATCCCCCCAATAGATGAATGCAGAGAGAAATTTAACCAATATCTGGGTCATAATATAGAATATTAATAAAAACATATTGTTAACAAAGAAAGGGCTAACAGCCCTTTTTTTTTGTCCCTAATATGACCTAATTAAAATAGGGACAGATTTCAAGAACAGGGACGCTCTTATCCCTTGCGGTACAAGGCTTGTCCCTATTGTCCTCTTTGTCCCCCCTAAAAATTTGTTTTCTTATGCATATGTAAAATGATCACGAAGTGTTAGATTATCACATAATTAAATTTCAATAATTAAAGGGGGACAATAGGGTCATTATAGTAATATCAATAAGTTATAAATATAATAATAGGGACAAAACAAGGACAATATAGGGACAATATAGGGACAAAAGGTGGACAGAAAAATAAAATAAGGATAATAAAACTGACGCCTTCGCTACGCTCAGTTGCCCCAAAGGGCTTTGCCCTCTGGACTCCCAGCCCTCGCCGTCGGGCGGACTCGGGAGGCATGTTGGCGGGCTTCGCCCTTTCCGCTGCGCTGCGCTTGCTCCACTTCATGCCCCCTCATCCACACTATGGCGACACTCAATCAGCCGTCAACCCGCTACGGGCTTCGCCCTTCGGGGTTTCCCTCACTTTGTTCGGTGACTAGCTGCTTTCGTTTGACGGGCGTTTTAACGATCAGAAAAGGGAAAATAGGGTTTACTTGTCTACATGTGTTGACAGATGCGGCAATGCCGTCTACAATTGTAGACATGTTGACGGTTTGTCAACTCGTCGTATTTTTTACGACTGTTCTTTTAAAACTTGAGATCTAACAGCCTATGGAGGGAATAACCAATCGGAAAGGTTAATTATCACTCAGATAAGGACGTAAACGGAGCAATCCTTTATGGTCTAGCGAATGGCTGGCGTTGGGTGCAAAAAGGTAATGGTCATACAGTCGGGTATTTGTACTGTACGACTAAAGCAACTGGAACGCATGAAAAGCAAACTTGTTTTATTGCGGTTTTCGGTTCTCCTAAGAACCCTACAAATCACGCAAAGAAGGTACGTCAAGCCGTAAACGGTCATTCGTGTTAATTGTCGTTAAAGCCACCTTCTGGTGAAGGTGGCCTTAATCAAAAACTGGCTGGTAATAATCTCAAGCTTAATAAAAGGTAATAAAAATGAAAGAGTATGATTTTGCCTTAATCGCAACCAGCAAGAATGATGTAGATGAAGAAGTAATCTGTCAGATTGCTAATGATCTCTTTGAGGCTGGCGCTGAAGATTGCACGGTGTCATCACGTGGTAATGCTTTAATCATCGAATTTGACCGAGAGAGTGAATCTTATAAAGATGCCGTAATCTCGGCCATCAAGCAAGTTCAGTCTATTGATTTAATTACAGTTAAAAGTGTAGATGCTGGACAATATGTAGGTCTTTCAGATGCGGCTGAACTCTCCGAATTGACGCGTTCTGCTTTATCAAAATTTAGCAAAGGAGAGCGGGGTGATGGACATTTCCCCACGCCGTATCTAAGAGTTGCGAGTAAAACACCATTATATGATTGGAGTGAAATTGCCAGTTGGTTATGTTCGAAAGGTTTAATTGAATCTGAACTAGTAGAAAATGCAAAATTCACATCTGTCATTAACACTGCTCTAAAATTGAGGAATGGTGAATTGGACGAAGTATCTACATTAGTCTCAGAATTGGCTTGTGCATAAACCATCTTGAATAATAACTCTATAGGTATGATAGATCTCAATTGCCCACCTTTATGGTGGGCTTTTTTATATCCCCGTTTGCCCTGGGAGAGAATGATGGCAGGTTGGTTAACGGGCGTGTCGACTGATTTCATTCTCAAGGGCTTTATTGACCACCGCATTAATGGTCAGGCCGCTTTCTTCTGCTATTTCTGCTAGGTGGCGATGGGTATCTGGATGTACCCGAACATTGAACACGCCTTTGAACGGAATATCCGGTTTTTTATTCAATTCCTGACAATCTGCAAGATATAACTCCACGGACTGTTTAAATTCATCTTCCAGTTCTTTAATGGTCGTTGCCTGATAGGTGACTAAATCACGGATATACGCTAGTTTTCCGAACAGATAATTATCTTCGACCTCAAATTCAATCGTGCCTATATAGCCCTTATAAGTCAGGTGCCTCATAGCAAACCTACCTCTTTTAATGTGTCTTTCACCGCCTTGATTGTGCCGCCCTTTATGTAATTCTCTGGGTGTGGACGGTGCATCATGATGGTGTGATTGATGACGGGGTTGTAAAAACGTACCCGTGAACCCTGCATTTCTTTTTTTTTCATAGCCTAACAAATTCAGTAATGACACGAGTTCTGACCATGCAAAGGTTTTTCGACTCTGTAAAAACGCCTCTTTCAGTTTGTCCAGTTTACTCATTGGTACGCTCTCCTTCTGTGACTAATTTTAGTTACAAAATATTATGTCGTCAAGTTGCAGCGCTGATGAGCGGGACGAGAATGTCACAGAACGCCCACAGCGATATTAAAAAGCGTTAGGCTGCATTTTTCTTAGCATTAATGAATAGAACCCCTTAAATTCTCCGTTCAGAGTCGCTATAAGGGGTTTATAGAGTTTTTTAAAGAGAAAGTGAGACTAAATGTAAAAAACGCCTCTGTATCGTTCTGATGGCGAATTATCAGATGTCTTCATCACTAAGAAAATAGTCTTTCATCGTGAAGAAACTGACGTTCAAGTTGTCAGCTAATAGAAACATGAGCCACTTAAGTTCGTGTTCGGGCGGAAGTGCCGCGGCAAACTCAGAAAATGCCTTTACGATATTTTCATGACGAGCAAGCGGTGGATATATGTTAGAGTCATAGATACTCATATAGACCTCTCCTGTAGGTTTATGTGATAGAAACGCCTCAGCCTAGACCTCTGAGGCGTTTTGCATTAGATCATTCCTCGAACTCCATGACAAGGGGCAAATTGTTAATTTTAAAAGTCGTTTCAGAGTTCAACCCAATCAATGTGGTTATAGTCAGTGACGTCTAGCTCGTTCCAGACTGCATTTTTGACTGCTTCATCAATCGCGTTTTGTTCGTCCTCATCCTCTTCTATTTCTATTGCTATCTGTTTGACAAACGTTAGTTTTATTTCAACTTCTACTGTTTTTATAACTTTTTGTTTTTCTTTTTTGTTTTTATTTTCTTTTAGTATCTGATTCGGTTTATCTAACTTTCGTTCTTTTATCATTTTCGCCAGTTCAAGCGCGGTTTCTCTGCGTCCTCCAGCAATACGGAACACCATTGCGCCGTTAATTGTGACGTCAGGCTCATGATCAACCGCGCTTACAAGCATGATTGCCATTCTTGCAAAAACCTTTCGATGTAAAACCGCATCGGATTTCAAAAAATCACGTAGTAATTCCAGCCGATCTTCATACTCCAGTTTTCCCGCCATATTTTTTGCTATGTCTATTTGCGACCGGCTTATTTTTTCCTTGTCATTTAGCTTGAATTGCAGATAAGACAAGGTTTCATTCATGTCTGTATGAATAAGATGGTTTTTGAAAAACTCTATTTCTTGTATCGGTTCGCGTTTGTTAGCCGTTTGGTTTGCCTCGTAAACGGTGTATGCAATTCGGGCGTATAGCGCCCTGCTATCTTTGAATACCCAATGCTGCCCCTGTTTATTTTTATCATTCATGAAAGCATTCATTGTTTCGTTAAGCTGTTTAGCTACCGATCCGTTAACTTGTCTGGCAATTTCTCCTTCATGCAGGTCACTATTTAGCAAGCGCTCCATTAAAGAGGTTATTCGAGGGTGGGAACGTAACCGTTCTATTGCATCACACACCATATGACAATCCACCAGCGCCGGAATGGTGAATTGCTTATTTTGTTTCGTTTTATTTTTTCTTAGTCCAGAGAATTTTATTCTTGAGCTAATTTTTGTCGGTTCAAACTCACCAAAGTGAATAATTTCAGAACAACGACGGCCTGTAGCCAGAGCAACACCGATTGTGAGATTTTCCCATTCATCAGTTTTTAATAACTGGTTAATCAGAGCAAAGATCTCTAAGCCTGAAAAAGAGCGGGGTTTACGCTGGTATTTTACTTTGCGTTTTTCTTCTCGCTTGCTCATGTTTGCTGACTCTTGCCCTGTCCTCGTCATTTCTAACATAACTGGGTTTTGGCTGGTGATATCCCTTATCTCTTTCTCTGCTTGAAAATGTCCATTTTTTAGTGCTTCATTTTTTGAGTTTTTCGCGTTTAATTTTGCTCTTTTAGCTATTTCAAATAGTGATTTTTCAGCCGTTTTATACGTTGTTCTGTCTATTTCGTGCAGATATTTACCATACTTAGGATATTTCAATATTAATTTATTTATCTGATCATAAAAATCAAAAGCCATGATACCAGACTCTTCTAAATCTCGTCTTAATCTTGTCACATATCGATTATGCGTAGTCGCTGTTATTTGTTCTTCTTCTGGCTGGTGAAATCCGTCAATATTCTTTACTTTATTACGGTCTGCTGTCTTTATCCAAAGAGCCTCTCTTGCCTTTATAGCCGCTTTTTTTGCTGCTGTATTTTTTCGCTTAATACTCATATCTTTTTGCGATATAAGCGCTAATTGTTCAAGCAACCAGTGCTTTATATTGCTATAACCTGCCAATTTCTTCTGTCCCATAACGCCCCCATTAATGGTACTTTTTTACAATCAATATGTAATATAGATTAAATGGTACTTTTTGTCAAGCATGGTACTTAAATGCATACATTAAATGGTACTATTAACCATTCATTTTATAAATGGTACTAATAATACATACTACACCGGTGTAGTATGTATTATTAGTACCATTTATAAAATGAATGGTTAATAGTACCATTTAATGTATGCATTTAAGTACCATGCTTGACAAAAAGTACCATTTAATCTATATTACATATTGATTGTAAAAAGTACCATTAATGGGGGCGTTATGGGACAGAAGAAATTGGCAGGTTATAGCAATATAAAGCACTGGTTGCTTGAACAATTAGCGCTTATATCGCAAAAAGATATGAGTATTAAGCGAAAAAATACAGCAGCAAAAAAAAGCGGCTATAAAGGCAAGAGAGGCTCTTTGGATAAAGACAGCGAGACCGTAATAAAGTAAAGAATATTGACGGATTTCACCAGCCAGAAGAAGAACAAATAACAGCGACTACGCATAATCGATATGTGACAAGATTAAGACGAGATTTAGAAGAGTCTGGTATCATGGCTTTTGATTTTTATGATCAGATAAATAAATTAATATTGAAATATCCTAAGTATGGTAAATATCTGCACGAAATAGACAGAACAACGTATAAAACGGCTGAAAAATCACTATTTGAAATAGCTAAAAGAGCAAAATTAAACGCGAAAAACTCAAAAAATGAAGCACTAAAAAATGGACATTTTCAAGCAGAGAAAGAGATAAGGGATATCACCAGCCAAAACCCAGTTATGTTAGAAATGACGAGGACAGGGCAAGAGTCAGCAAACATGAGCAAGCGAGAAGAAAAACGCAAAGTAAAATACCAGCGTAAACCCCGCTCTTTTTCAGGCTTAGAGATCTTTGCTCTGATTAACCAGTTATTAAAAACTGATGAATGGGAAAATCTCACAATCGGTGTTGCTCTGGCTACAGGCCGTCGTTGTTCTGAAATTATTCACTTTGGTGAGTTTGAACCGACAAAAATTAGCTCAAGAATAAAATTCTCTGGACTAAGAAAAAATAAAACGAAACAAAATAAGCAATTCACCATTCCGGCGCTGGTGGATTGTCATATGGTGTGTGATGCAATAGAACGGTTACGTTCCCACCCTCGAATAACCTCTTTAATGGAGCGCTTGCTAAATAGTGACCTGCATGAAGGAGAAATTGCCAGACAAGTTAACGGATCGGTAGCTAAACAGCTTAACGAAACAATGAATGCTTTCATGAATGATAAAAATAAACAGGGGCAGCATTGGGTATTCAAAGATAGCAGGGCGCTATACGCCCGAATTGCATACACCGTTTACGAGGCAAACCAAACGGCTAACAAACGCGAACCGATACAAGAAATAGAGTTTTTCAAAAACCATCTTATTCATACAGACATGAATGAAACCTTGTCTTATCTGCAATTCAAGCTAAATGACAAGGAAAAAATAAGCCGGTCGCAAATAGACATAGCAAAAAATATGGCGGGAAAACTGGAGTATGAAGATCGGCTGGAATTACTACGTGATTTTTTGAAATCCGATGCGGTTTTACATCGAAAGGTTTTTGCAAGAATGGCAATCATGCTTGTAAGCGCGGTTGATCATGAGCCTGACGTCACAATTAACGGCGCAATGGTGTTCCGTATTGCTGGAGGACGCAGAGAAACCGCGCTTGAACTGGCGAAAATGATAAAAGAACGAAAGTTAGATAAACCGAATCAGATACTAAAAGAAAATAAAAACAAAAAAGAAAAACAAAAAGTTATAAAAACAGTAGAAGTTGAAATAAAACTAACGTTTGTCAAACAGATAGCAATAGAAATAGAAGAGGATGAGGACGAACAAAACGCGATTGATGAAGCAGTCAAAAATGCAGTCTGGAACGAGCTAGACGTCACTGACTATAACCACATTGATTGGGTTGAACTCTGAAACGACTTTTAAAATTAACAATTTGCCCCTTGTCATGGAGTTCGAGGAATGATCTAATGCAAAACGCCTCAGAGGTCTAGGCTGAGGCGTTTCTATCACATAAACCTACAGGAGAGGTCTATATGAGTATCTATGACTCTAACATATATCCACCGCTTGCTCGTCATGAAAATATCGTAAAGGCATTTTCTGAGTTTGCCGCGGCACTTCCGCCCGAACACGAACTTAAGTGGCTCATGTTTCTATTAGCTGACAACTTGAACGTCAGTTTCTTCACGATGAAAGACTATTTTCTTAGTGATGAAGACATCTGATAATTCGCCATCAGAACGATACAGAGGCGTTTTTTACATTTAGTCTCACTTTCTCTTTAAAAAACTCTATAAACCCCTTATAGCGACTCTGAACGGAGAATTTAAGGGGTTCTATTCATTAATGCTAAGAAAAATGCAGCCTAACGCTTTTTAATATCGCTGTGGGCGTTCTGTGACATTCTCGTCCCGCTCATCAGCGCTGCAACTTGACGACATAATATTTTGTAACTAAAATTAGTCACAGAAGGAGAGCGTACCAATGAGTAAACTGGACAAACTGAAAGAGGCGTTTTTACAGAGTCGAAAAACCTTTGCATGGTCAGAACTCGTGTCATTACTGAATTTGTTAGGCTATGAAAAAAAAGAAATGCAGGGTTCACGGGTACGTTTTTACAACCCCGTCATCAATCACACCATCATGATGCACCGTCCACACCCAGAGAATTACATAAAGGGCGGCACAATCAAGGCGGTGAAAGACACATTAAAAGAGGTAGGTTTGCTATGAGGCACCTGACTTATAAGGGCTATATAGGCACGATTGAATTTGAGGTCGAAGATAATTATCTGTTCGGAAAACTAGCGTATATCCGTGATTTAGTCACCTATCAGGCAACGACCATTAAAGAACTGGAAGATGAATTTAAACAGTCCGTGGAGTTATATCTTGCAGATTGTCAGGAATTGAATAAAAAACCGGATATTCCGTTCAAAGGCGTGTTCAATGTTCGGGTACATCCAGATACCCATCGCCACCTAGCAGAAATAGCAGAAGAAAGCGGCCTGACCATTAATGCGGTGGTCAATAAAGCCCTTGAGAATGAAATCAGTCGACACGCCCGTTAACCAACCTGCCATCATTCTCTCCCAGGGCAAACGGGGATATAAAAAAAGCCCACCATAAAGGTGGGCAATTGAGATCTATCATACCTATAGAGTTATTATTCAAGATGGTTTATGCACAAGCCAATTCTGAGACTAATGTAGATACTTCGTCCAATTCACCATTCCTCAATTTTAGAGCAGTGTTAATGACAGATGTGAATTTTGCATTTTCTACTAGTTCAGATTCAATTAAACCTTTCGAACATAACCAACTGGCAATTTCACTCCAATCATATAATGGTGTTTTACTCGCAACTCTTAGATACGGCGTGGGGAAATGTCCATCACCCCGCTCTCCTTTGCTAAATTTTGATAAAGCAGAACGCGTCAATTCGGAGAGTTCAGCCGCATCTGAAAGACCTACATATTGTCCAGCATCTACACTTTTAACTGTAATTAAATCAATAGACTGAACTTGCTTGATGGCCGAGATTACGGCATCTTTATAAGATTCACTCTCTCGGTCAAATTCGATGATTAAAGCATTACCACGTGATGACACCGTGCAATCTTCAGCGCCAGCCTCAAAGAGATCATTAGCAATCTGACAGATTACTTCTTCATCTACATCATTCTTGCTGGTTGCGATTAAGGCAAAATCATACTCTTTCATTTTTATTACCTTTTATTAAGCTTGAGATTATTACCAGCCAGTTTTTGATTAAGGCCACCTTCACCAGAAGGTGGCTTTAACGACAATTAACACGAATGACCGTTTACGGCTTGACGTACCTTCTTTGCGTGATTTGTAGGGTTCTTAGGAGAACCGAAAACCGCAATAAAACAAGTTTGCTTTTCATGCGTTCCAGTTGCTTTAGTCGTACAGTACAAATACCCGACTGTATGACCATTACCTTTTTGCACCCAACGCCAGCCATTCGCTAGACCATAAAGGATTGCTCCGTTTACGTCCTTATCTGAGTGATAATTAACCTTTCCGATTGGTTATTCCCTCCATAGGCTGTTAGATCTCAAGTTTTAAAAGAACAGTCGTAAAAAATACGACGAGTTGACAAACCGTCAACATGTCTACAATTGTAGACGGCATTGCCGCATCTGTCAACACATGTAGACAAGTAAACCCTATTTTCCCTTTTCTGATCGTTAAAACGCCCGTCAAACGAAAGCAGCTAGTCACCGAACAAAGTGAGGGAAACCCCGAAGGGCGAAGCCCGTAGCGGGTTGACGGCTGATTGAGTGTCGCCATAGTGTGGATGAGGGGGCATGAAGTGGAGCAAGCGCAGCGCAGCGGAAAGGGCGAAGCCCGCCAACATGCCTCCCGAGTCCGCCCGACGGCGAGGGCTGGGAGTCCAGAGGGCAAAGCCCTTTGGGGCAACTGAGCGTAGCGAAGGCGTCAGTTTTATTATCCTTATTTTATTTTTCTGTCCACCTTTTGTCCCTATATTGTCCCTATATTGTCCTTGTTTTGTCCCTATTATTATATTTATAACTTATTGATATTACTATAATGACCCTATTGTCCCCCTTTAATTATTGAAATTTAATTATGTGATAATCTAACACTTCGTGATCATTTTACATATGCATAAGAAAACAAATTTTTAGGGGGGACAAAGAGGACAATAGGGACAAGCCTTGTACCGCAAGGGATAAGAGCGTCCCTGTTCTTGAAATCTGTCCCTATTTTAATTAGGTCATATTAGGGACAAAAAAAAAGGGCTGTTAGCCCTTTCTTTGTTAACAATATGTTTTTATTAATATTCTATATTATGACCCAGATATTGGTTAAATTTCTCTCTGCATTCATCTATTGGGGGGATTTCATACATATAAACTCTACTTTCCCCTTTTCTAATTCTGTCTTTTTTAAGCCCTACTTTTTTGAGGAAATGGCCTAGTTTTTTTGGGATATCTCCCCATACTTCAAACTTATTTGCGTCTAGCCATGTAAGGACTTTTGTTTGTATAGAATCAGTATCGAGGCGTGCAGGCCATGAACCTCCATCAAATGATTCTCTTCTTAGAGCGTTAAGCCACCAGCGTTCAATGGGTTCTAGATTATCTAGTTTTTGTTCTCCTAGTGCTTTTGTCTTTGGCACATTCCTTGGATTGAATTCTTTTATATCTCTAGTTTTTAGCCAATGTAGTAACTTACCTGCAAATTCTTTATGGTTTATTACTTTTCTTAAGTTAGTGAAGTATTGGTGATCTTGTTTTTTTTTCATCACTAACATCTAGAAATAAATACCTTCTTTCATCTCGTTCAATTTTTACTATGTTTTCGTGATTAGATGCCATGATTAAACGGGAATAGGATGGAGTTTCTATTTGGTCTATACCCTTTCGTTCAATCATTTGAGTTTTTTCTGTGATCATCCCTTTCAACATATCTGTTGATTTTTTGCTACCAGCAAAAAATTCATCAGCAAAGATTAAAATTTTATTTTCCATGAAACTGTTGAAGCGCCCCATCATTTGGGATGAGCTTGTTACATGGGAATAGTGAGCGCCTATTATTTTTCCTAAAGGATCGACAAAAGTACCTTTACCTGCTCCTTGTCCGGCTCTGAGTATTATTGCTACTTCTGGCTTTTCCTCTGGTTTCTGGACTAGATGCGACATCCAGTTCAGCAGGTATTCATAGCTGATATTGTCTTTGTCACAAATGATATTAAATATGTGATCTAGATATGGTTGAATATCATTATCTGTGCAATTTTGCGGGTTAACTCCGTATCCAAAATAGGCGTTTAATCTTCCATTAACGAATTTGTTATCGATTGGAACGAATGTTATTCCCTTGTCACAGAAATTTGATAGAGGGCTTTCTAGCCATAAATCAGCAATGTTTTTATTCTTTTCCTCTCCTGACCTGTTGTAGCCTACTATTTGTTTTCTTTCATTTAGTAATGAATCTCTGAATTCTTTCAGTGTGAAAAATTCAAAGCGTGGTCTGTTCTGAGCATCTAAACCTTCTCTAACAACGTAGTTTTTCCCGTCATTTAGTATGTGAGTAAACGTCCTATTCAGTCTTTTTACTCGTTTGTCTATTTCTAACTGTATTTCTTCGTCTGACAGGAAGATTTTTCGAGGTTTTAGTTGAGTGACATTGCTGTCTTTTGGTGGGTTATTTTGAGTCATGACCCACCCCACTTGCGATAAAGTCATCAACCAGTTTTCTAACCACGTCACGCCACAGAACACCATCTTCTTTGATGGTTTTTTCTATAGCTTCTACTTGACGAGGAGTTAACGCTACGTTTTCGGTTGATTTGTCGCGAGGGGGCATAGACGGTCTACCGCCTGGATTTTTTTTTCAGTTTCATAATATTACCCTAGCCGAGCTATTGATAGTTATCTGGTGAGAAGCCAGATTTCTTAATCAGTTTAAGCAGAGTTTAATTATGGGGCAAGAACAAAAAAATATTGCAGAAACAAAAAAACCTAAGTGCGCTAGGGGTACACTTAGGTCTCTTTGCGAACCCTTGCGTTAGCTGTCGTGGTTTCTCAGGCCGCGACGGGTTCAAAATCGTTTTTTTTGCTAGGCAGAGCCTGAGCTTATAGTCATTCTAACAAAGATTCAGATCATTAAAACATTTTTTTGTTGTTGAGCTTATTATGACTTTTGAATAAGTCTTGATCTTTATATCCCTGTATTTGATCAAGAAGTGTCATTTTTCAAGGTTGCAATTGCATGGCTTCAATTAATTGGGAATATCACCAGAGGGAATTGGGAAAAAGCGGCCTTTCTCTTAGTAATTACTGTAAAAACAATAAATTAAACTACAGTACAGCGAGAAATAAATTACGTGCTGGCGGGGGCGTTCGGCCTGAAAAAGTGCAACAAAAAGCGCCGGAAACGAAACAAAAAAGTTGCAATTTTAATGCGTTGAAGCATGGCGGGTATGCTCGTTTGTTTGCTCGACGGTTGGTTAATGAATCTGAAATGATGCAATCGGGTTTAAATCAAGAGATAGCGGTTGCCAGAATGCAAACAGCTTTGGTCATTAATTTGCTTGATGAGAAACCAAATTTAGAAACGGTGCTTTCAGCTAGTGAAGCTCTACAACGTCTATTAGGTCGGATTGAATCGCTGCTTGTTACCCAAACGAAGCTAGATAACGATTTGCATAACCATGCTGATTTTCTTACAGCGTTGTTTGTTAAACGTAGAGTTGGCGAAATATCCGCAACAGAGGCGGCTTATCGTTTTATGGAGAAAGGTTTTGATGTTCCTCCCGCTTTACTTGCTGAGATGCGTTTAGAGCTTGGTGATGATGATGAAGAAAGAGGTTTACTCACAGGAACTATTACGCCGCAGATGGTTGAGGACAGGGAAAAGCAACTGCAATCAGGAAATGTCATCTCATCAGAGGCGTTTATTCAACAGCGTTTAGAAGAATTAGAGGAATTGAATCGTGTTTAATAATATGGACTATGCCGATTTAGCTTTGGAGCTAAATAAGGTTGGTGAATTCTGTCGTGAGTGGGGGGTATATGGATTACATGTTTGCTCTGATGTGTTCGATTTTGATGCTATGAATAACAATGAATTGGTAGCGTTGGGTTGCACTCTGAAAGTGTTGGAATTGATTTTATCAGCGACGTTATTATTAAAGCTAAAAGTCGCGGTTTTATGTATAGCGAGCATTATATGGCTGTCATGAAAGGACAATATAATCCAGAGCTAGCCGATGAATTTGCCTATGCTGTGATGCTTTTTGTTTCACCTGCTGAAATTTATGAGATGCTAGATTTGACTTTGGTTATGGAGATTGGCAAATACGCTAAACCTTATGATCCTCGTAGACTGAAAACAGCCGAATAAAATAATGCCCCTATATTTAGGGGCGTTATTTTATTTAGTTTTGCCTCATTAGATTTAGCGCTGTTTGGATTGATTGATGTCTCGCTCTTGCTATGCAATACATTCTGTTTGCTTCTTCACGTTTTTTTTGGAGGGATGCCATCACATCCTCAACGTTATCATTGTTTCCCCAACCATGTAGAAAGTCTGTAGCTATCTCTGTACGAGAAAAGAATTCTAATACGTGATATCTAAAATAGTGAACAGGCGGAGTTGTATAGCCGTTGTTGGCGGCTTCTATCGCTATTTCTTCATATTTGTTTACATTCTTATGCTTGCAGTACAGTAAAAATTTTTCGCGCATTGCTCTATCGTTGCGGTAGCAAAAGACTGCTGCATCATGGATGCTTGCTCCCAGAAATATAGACTTGATAGCGTAGATGGTTTCTTTATCCATTTTATCCATGTGATACATTTCTGAGTTTTTTTAATTGAACTAAAAGTTTTTTAAAATCCTTACCTTTCATTGGCTTAACTTTAATTCTCTCGCCTTTTACAAATGCCTGTATTAACATATCCAATGTCATGGGAATTTCCACTTATTAATTTTCATGACTCTCCCCTAATTGGTTGCCGCCTTTTAGGGTTTTTTTTACGACTTTTTATTGCAATTTTTTTGGTTTATATTCTGATTTTTAACGTTTTTATCTTATCTATCTCCTTATCTTTAATTTATCTTGTTGTGTCAGTAGTACCCTTTTTTTTACTTGTTTTTTATATCTTCTTTCCTGTTTCTTATCTGACTATTCTTTTTCACCATGTCTTTTTATTTCTACTTGTGGTTTTTTTCAATTTTTGGTACTTATTGCCAATCTAATATTAACTAATGGTACTATTATCCATTCATGGTATTTTTTGTCAATCATAAATGGTACTATTAACCATTCATTTTATAAATGGTACTAATAATACATACTACACCGGTGTAGTATGTATTATTAGTACCATTTATAAAATGAATGGTTAATAGTACCATTTATGATTGACAAAAAATACCATGAATGGATAATAGTACCATTAGTTAATATTAGATTGGCAATAAGTACCAAAAATTGAAAAAAACCACAAGTAGAAATAAAAAGACATGGTGAAAAAGAATAGTCAGATAAGAAACAGGAAAGAAGATATAAAAAACAAGTAAAAAAAAGGGGTACTACTGACACAACAAGATAAATTAAAGATAAGGAGATAGATAAGATAAAAACGTTAAAAATCAGAATATAAACCAAAAAAAATTGCAATAAAAAGTCGTAAAAAAAACCCTAAAAGGCGGCAACCAATTAGGGGAGAGTCATGAAAATTAATAAGTGGAAATTCCCATGACATTGGATATGTTAATACAGGCATTTGTAAAAGGCGAGAGAATTAAAGTTAAGCCAATGAAAGGTAAGGATTTTAAAAAACTTTTAGTTCAATTAAAAAAAACTCAGAAATGTATCACATGGATAAAATGGATAAAGAAACCATCTACGCTATCAAGTCTATATTTCTGGGAGCAAGCATCCATGATGCAGCAGTCTTTTGCTACCGCAACGATAGAGCAATGCGCGAAAAATTTTTACTGTACTGCAAGCATAAGAATGTAAACAAATATGAAGAAATAGCGATAGAAGCCGCCAACAACGGCTATACAACTCCGCCTGTTCACTATTTTAGATATCACGTATTAGAATTCTTTTCTCGTACAGAGATAGCTACAGACTTTCTACATGGTTGGGGAAACAATGATAACGTTGAGGATGTGATGGCATCCCTCCAAAAAAAACGTGAAGAAGCAAACAGAATGTATTGCATAGCAAGAGCGAGACATCAATCAATCCAAACAGCGCTAAATCTAATGAGGCAAAACTAAATAAAATAACGCCCCTAAATATAGGGGCATTATTTTATTCGGCTGTTTTCAGTCTACGAGGATCATAAGGTTTAGCGTATTTGCCAATCTC
>NZ_CP119194.1:465000-4030269 GCF_030272115.1 Xenorhabdus bakwenae | reverse complement strand
AGGATTCGAACCTGTGACCTACGGCTTAGAAGGCCGTTGCTCTATCCAGCTGAGCTAAGGGCGCATTATGGTATATAGAATAAGAAACATTATTAATGCCTTAACGCAGCACCGGATTATACGGGCATAATGGAATGAGTCAATGCCCTTTTCGCTCATATGTTCATTTTATGATTATTAATAAAACTGACAGGCGGTTCATGTTCTGACAAAATAGCCCCCATTCCTATACTTGATAATGGAATCTTAAATACATGTCAGCAAAAATTATTGATGGGAAAACGATTGCGCAGACAATCAGAAACGAAGTTACAGAAAAAGTTAGGCAGCGTGTTGCCGCCGGAAAACGAGCACCAGGTCTTGCCGTCGTTCTAGTGGGAGAAAATCCTGCTTCTCAAATTTATGTCGCCAGTAAACGCCGCGCCTGTGAAGAAGTCGGGTTTATGTCCCGCTCTTATGACCTACCTGATACTACCAGCGAAGCTGAATTGCTTTCTCTGATAGATGATCTGAACGCCGATGCGCAAATCGATGGTATTTTGGTTCAACTCCCTTTACCTGCCGGCATTGATAATGTCAAAGTACTGGAACGCATTCATCCCGATAAGGATGTGGATGGTTTCCATCCTTATAATATCGGCCGTCTTTGCCAGCGGGCGCCCAAACTGCGCCCTTGTACTCCCCCGCGGAATTGTAACCCTGCTTGAACGCTGCAATATCAATACTTATGGGCTAAATGCCGTTATTATCGGCGCTTCTAATATCGTTGGACGCCCAATGAGCCTTGAATTGCTGTTGGCTGGCTGTACAACGACAGTAACGCATCGCTTTACCAAAAACTTACGTCAGCATGTTGAGCAGGCAGATTTACTGGTTGTTGCTGTTGGTAAGCCCAACTTTATTCCTGGTGAATGGATTAAGCCAGGCGCAATTGTGATTGATGTTGGTATCAATCGGCTGGAAAATGGCAAAGTCATTGGTGATGTGGATTTCAATAAGGCATCTGAACGCGCAAGTTGGATCTCCCCTGTCCCCGGCGGTGTCGGACCGATGACCGTTGCAACATTGATTCAAAATACCTTGCAAGCTTGCGAGGAATACCATGATATAGATACAACTGAAGGTTATTGATGAAAATTTTTTATTTAGATGACCACCCTTATGTCGAGTTATGTGATTTGCTGAAATTTCAAGGATGGTGTGAAAGTGGTGCTGCGGCAAAAGCCGTGATTGCAGAAGGTTTGGTACAGGTTGATAGCCAACTCGAAACTCGCAAACGCTGCAAAATTACTGCTGGTAAAGTTGTTGCCTTTAATGGCGAATCTGTTCGCGTTGAAGAGTAACTCAATAAGTAAACATTATCACTAATACTTTTCAGAAAGACAGTACCTTTTGTATTAAGGTATTGTCTTTTTATTTTATATACCAATCCACTTTCAAGATGCGTGTTATATTTCCTCGCGCAGCGGGAAATATAAGGCCTTGTGTTGTCCTGCAGATTGCAGTTTATCGTGTATAAATAGATATTAATTATTTTATATAAACCAGTATAAGGTGATATATAAATATTAAATAATATGATGTCAATCATAACACCAATATTATTGGTGGATATTGTTTTTGCTGATTACAGATTTATCTGTTTTTATTCGCAAAATATGTGACGCTGACGATATATTGACAAACAATCATATCAATCTTCTAATAAGTCGCTATACTGAGAAGCTTATGTACAACTGAAACGGAGTTAATTATGTTAAGTAATAGAGCTGCAAGAAGGTTGTTAGGTTTGCCTTATAAATTAAGTAATTCTAAACGTAGAGTAAAAATTTCTCTTCTTCATCCTGCTTCCCGTGATGACACCCATCAAATACCAGAGCCTCTGAGTCATTCTTCTTTCGTTGCCATGAAACGGGATGCGGTTTCTGGAAAAATCACGTATCACGCTGGAAATGCTTTCTATCCTGAGCACTTAAGTAGTCATCAATAAATCTGTCGGTTTTTATTCCGCTCATTTATACCACTAAGTACTACAACTAAAAAAATCTCGCTATCAAAGCGCAAAGACATGAAAGACTGAACCGCCCATTTAAGGGCGGTTCTGGTGTTCGATAAAGCAAAATCGATTATTTACGACGCCATGTTGTTCCTTGCGGGCCATCTTCCAGCTCAATTCCCATTTCATTTAACTGGTTGCGCGCCGCATCCGCCAATGCCCACTCTTTATTTTTACGGGCATCGTTACGCTGTTTGATGAGTGCTTCGATGCGGGCAACATCGTCGTCCGCCTGTGTTCCGCCTTGCAAAAAGTGTTCTGGATCTTGTTCCAAAAGACCAAGAATCCCGGCCAATTTACGTAACCTTGCCGCCAGACCATTAGCCGCAACCATGTCTTCTGCCTTCAGACGATTAAGCTCACGCGCCATATCAAACAAGGCTGAATACGCTTCTGGTGTATTGAAATCATCGTCCATTGCTTCAACGAAACGGACTTCAAATGTTTCTCCACCCGCAGGTTGAACGGATTTATCTGTACCACGCAGGGAAGTATACAAACGTTCAAGGGAAGTGCGCGCCTGTTTCAGGTTCTCTTCCGTATAATTCAACTGGCTGCGATAATGACCGGATAATAAGAAATAACGCACGGTTTCAGCATCGTAATAGGCCAATACATCACGGATGGTAAAGAAGTTATTCAACGACTTGGACATCTTCTCTTTATCCACCATGACCATGCCTGAATGCATCCAATAATTGACGTAAGGACCCTCATGGGCACAAGTTGATTGGGCAATTTCATTTTCATGGTGCGGGAACATCAAATCAGAACCGCCACCGTGGATATCAAAGTGATGACCCAGCGTCTTGCCGTTCATGGCGGAACATTCAATATGCCAGCCTGGACGGCCAGCCCCCCACGGAGATTCCCAACTCGGCTCACCCGGTTTGGACATTTTCCATAATACAAAATCCATTGGGTTACGTTTTACATCTGCCACTTCAACACGGGCGCCAGCCTGCAATTGTTCCAAATCCTGGCGGGAAAGCAGGCCATAATTAGGGTTGGTGTCGATGGAGAACATAACGTCACCATTAGCGGCAACATAAGCGTGCTCACGCTTAATCAGCGCTTCCGTGATGGCAATGATCTCTGGGATATGTTGCGTTGCACGAGGTTCTAAATCCGGGCGTAGGATATTCAATGCATCAAAATCGCTGTGCATTTCTGCCAACATACGTGCGGTCAAATCGTCACAACTTTCATTGTTTTCGATGGCGCGTTTAATAATTTTATCATCCACGTCAGTGACGTTACGGACATAGGTCAGATCATATCCCAGATAACGCAGGTAACGAGAAATCACATCAAATGCCACAAATGTTCGGCCATGACCAATATGACACAAGTCATAAATGGTGATGCCACACACGTACATGCCCACTTTCCCTTCGTGAATCGGCCTAAATTCTTCTTTTTGACGGCTGAGAGTATTGAAAATTTTTAGCATCAGTGGGTTTCCGTAAAAATTATGTACGTGTAATAAAATCAAATAAATTGACTGATTATAGGCTTCTTTATCAGCAAGATAAATAAATGAGAATAGAGAGAAGCCAGATCAGACATTTCACCTTGATATGCAATGCTTTGCAAGCGTCATAAACCGTCTTGTTCTGATACTTTCCCTGAGTACTGACTCAAAATCTGAGATATGATATAACAGCGGTTGTTCAAAACCCCCTATATAGGGTCAATCAAAACTATTACTAGGATTTTTATTATGGTGACTTTCCACACCAATTTTGGCGATATCGTAATCAAAACATTCGCTGATAAAGCACCTGTAACCGTTGAAAACTTCTTGAGTTATTGCTCGGAAGGTTTTTATGATAACACTATTTTTCACCGTGTTATCAATGGCTTCATGATTCAAGGTGGTGGCTTTGAACCTGGCATGACGCAGAAAACAGCTAAAGCGCCTGTCAAGAACGAAGCCAACAATGGCCTGAAAAACAGCCGTGGCACCCTCGCTATGGCACGCACCAATGATCCACACTCTGCAACTGCCCAGTTCTTCATTAACGTTGTCGATAACGATTTCCTGAACTTCCGTTCAGAGCACCCGGATGGATGGGGTTATTGCGTATTTGCCGAAGTCGTTGAAGGCATGGATGTAGTTGATAAGATCAAAGGTGTTTCTACTGGCCGCAGCGGTATGCACCAAGATGTACCACATGAAGATGTGATCATTGAACGTGTCACTGTCAACGAATAATTACCGTTAGAGAATCATCGCTACATGAGTACACTGTTTATTGCAGACTTGCATCTCAGTGAACAAGAACCGGCAATTACTGCCGGTTTTCTGCGTTTTTTACGTGAAGATGCAATCCACGCTGAAAGTCTTTATATTCTCGGTGATTTTTTTGATTACTGGATTGGTGATGATGATCCCAACCCATTGCATACTAAAATCGCCCGGGCCCTTAATGAACTGAAACAACAAGGTATTCCCTGTTATTTCATTCATGGCAATCGTGATTTCTTGCTCGGCTCCCGTTTTGCCAGAGAGAGCGGCTTGATTCTGCTGCCACAGGAAAAAGTACTGGAGTTGCACGGTAAACGTATTTTGATTTTGCATGGCGATACGCTATGCACCGATGATATCAACTATCAGCAGTATCGTAAGCGAGTACATACTCCGTGGATACAACGGCTATTCCTGCTTCTTCCTTTATTTATCCGTTTGAAAATTGCCGCCAAAATGCGAGCAGGTAGCCAATATGCCAACAGCCAAAAATCTTCATCTATTATGGATGTCAATCAAGAGGCCGTTACCGAACATTTTAAAAAATATCAAACAGATTGGATCATTCACGGTCATACTCACCGCCCAGCAATACACGATATTCAGATTGGCGATAAGACCATGCATCGCGGTGTATTAGGGGCATGGCATGAGCAAGGTTCAATGTTCAAAGTTACAGAAACGACTATTGAGTTAATATCCTTCACCTTCTAAGCGCCTTGCTTATTTTGTAAAAATCGATAAATCAAACGACGCAAACGTTTTCCTCATGCTATTAGCATGATATGATCCGCCGTCTGAAATTTCATCTTTGTTCTGGTAGACACCCAATACAGGAGCATCTGATTTATGACGTCCAGCTCTGATCCCACAATAGCTATTACCCCAACAATGACTTCTCCAACAGAAATAGAACCCCAAAACCACGCCAAAATCGCCATTGTCATGGGTTCTAAAAGCGATTGGGCAACCATGCAACATGCAGCCGATATCCTGACCGAACTCGCTATTCCTTTTCGTGTTGAAATTGTTTCGGCACACCGAACGCCAGATAAGCTTTTTCGTTTCGCAGAACAAGCGCAAGAAAATGGTTTTGATGTGATTATCGCGGGTGCAGGTGGAGCAGCACATTTACCGGGGATGTTGGCAGCTAAAACCTTAGTGCCTGTGTTTGGGGTACCGGTACAAAGCGCGGCGCTTAACGGTGTTGATAGCCTGTATTCTATCGTCCAAATGCCAAAGGGCATTCCGGTTGGTACACTGGCTATCGGTAAGGCAGGAGCCGCAAATGCCGCATTGTTGGCGGCTCAGGTGCTGGCGTTGCATGACAGTGTGCTGTTTCAACGTTTATCAGATTGGCGCAGTGAACAAACTCAGGCTGTCTTGGATAATCCAGATCCACGGGAGGATGCATGAAGCCTGTTTGTGTATTGGGAAATGGTCAGTTAGGCAGAATGCTGCGTCAAGCCGGTGAACCGTTAGGGATCGCTGTTTATCCTGTTGGGTTGGATGCCGAACCGGAGGCAGTGCCCTACCAAAGCAGCGTGATCACCGCAGAAATTGAGCGTTGGCCCGAAACCGCATTAACCCGCGAGCTGGCTCATCATCAGGCGTTTATCAATCGTGAGATTTTTCCGCAACTGGCGGATCGTTTGCCACAAAAACAGCTCATGGATACGTTGGGTTTGTCAACCGCGCCGTGGCAACGGCTTTCCTCTCCCGAACAATGGCCACAGCTATTTGCAGAGTTAGGCGATTTTATCATTGTCAAACGACGGACTGGGGGCTATGACGGGCGTGGTCAGTGGCGTATCCGGCCGGGTGATGAAACAACGCTTCCACCTGAAATTTACGGTGAATGTATTGTGGAACAGGGTATTCCGTTTTCGGGGGAAGTCTCGCTGGTAGGAGCCCGCAATGCCAAAGGTGAATCAGTATTCTATACTTTGACTCACAATTTGCATCAGGAAGGTATTTTGCGTACCAGTGTTGCTTTACCTGATAATAGCGCCGGTAAGCCGTTTCAACAGCGAGCCGAGCAGATGCTATCCACCATCATGCAGCACCTGAACTATGTTGGTGTTATGGCGATGGAGTGTTTTATTGTTGGCGATAATTTGCTGATCAATGAACTGGCTCCACGGGTTCATAATAGTGGTCACTGGACACAAAACGGCGCTTCTATCAGCCAGTTTGAACTTCACCTGCGGGCGATCTTGAATCTTCCTATGCCACAACCTGAAATCTTTGCACCATCCGTCATGATCAATCTGATCGGCACAGAGGTGAATCCCGCATGGCTGAATTTGCCGCTGGTTCGTTTACATTGGTATGAAAAAGAAGTTCGTCCTGCACGTAAAGTAGGCCACTTAAATGTTATCCATGCAGATAAAGGGACATTGGAAAAAACGTTGCAAACATTAGCCTCGCTATTACCAACAGAATACCAAAGCAGCCTTAAATGGGCACAAGATAAATTAAGTTGATCAATTGCCAACTAAAGAAAGTGGTAGTGATTAAAATAAGCTACCACTTCCCGATTTGGTTAACGTTTATTGCTAATAATCAGTGTGCTAAATCCATTTGATAATACGCTCTCTTTACCTTGCACAAGGCCTAATCTCTTCTATTAGATATCCCGTCGGCTTTCCAGTTGCAGCTTTGTTGGCTACGCTCGGTCACATCGTTATCTATTCTGCCGGAGATTCGTTCTCTTGCTGTCTCGCTGCATCTTTAAATCCATAGGTGATAACCCTGAAATGCTCGATTTCAAACCCGAATTGCATTATGACTTAGGCAAAGAATTAGGCTCTCAAGCCGGTCATTTGTGGACTAGGATTGTCGTGAATTCCGTCAAAAATAAATACAAAATCAGAGATACGTCGGGTTTTCACACCAATCAATTTAGCTATGGCGTGTTTATTCGATACAGCTTTTTCTCATAAACACATAAAATAGTGCCGCTTTTAATCGTTTATATCCTTGATGGAGTCACAATGTCCATTCAACACGACAAATTCGGACGTACTTATCAGTGGTTTTTGCTGATACTTTTAGGCATGGTCTATTTTCTATCCACAGCAACAACCTTTACGTCATTGGGTGTTGTCCTGCCGAGTATGATTTATGAACTGGGCTGGAGTTGGACAAATGCAGGATTAGGATTCACACTGCTTGGCCTGACTTGCGGGTTATCCAGTTTTCTGCCAACGGTATTTATTCGTAAAATTGGCGTTCGTTTTACCCTGTTTATCGGCCTGCTGATTTTTCTGGCGGGTTTCTACAACCTTTATCATACATACGCTATTTCATCCTATTTTATCGGTACGGCTTTAATGGGGATCGGTTTTACTTTTCTGGCAACCGTGCCGGGCACTTATGTGATTTCACGGCTATATGAGAAACAATCCCTTGCTTTTGGTTTCTACTTCACAATAGGTGGACTGGGTGGGGTCATAGGCCCGTGGATCTACTTTATGGCGACCCGTATTTGGGGAACATGGCGGATGCATTGGATGATTTCCGCTATTATCCTCTCCATTTTCGTCATTCTGACGATTATTATTCTTCAGGAAGGTAAACGGGAAATCGCCCACGCCAAGGCCGTAAATCAGAAACATAACAATCAGGAAACTTCCAGCATTTATCGCACTAAACAACGTTGGACTGCACATCAGGCACTACGGACATGGCAGTTCTATATGATTGCGGCAGCTTATACCGCATTTTTATGGTGTGGCATTACCGTCAACAGTTTTGCGGTGGCCCATATTATCGAAAATGGTTTCAGCGAAGCTATCGCCGCCGGGTTACTGAGCACAATGGCTTTTATCAATGCGTTTTCCCGATTAGCCGGTGGTGCAATTGGAGAATGGGTAGAGCCGAAAAAATTACTGATTATCAGCCTGTCCGTTATTATATTTGGCTTGATTGCACTGAGTATCGCCTCATCATGGCCGTTTTTGGTTGCGTTCACCGTGTGTGTCGGGATGGGATATGGCATGACCTTCCTTGCTTCCAGTGTATTGCTGGCTAACTATTTTGGTCGCAAGCCTTATCTGGAACTGTTTTCTATCATGAACCTGATATCCACTCTGGCTTGTCTGGCACCTTTTTTTGCCGGTGCCATCAAAGATTATTCAGGCAGTTTTACCTCTGCATTCCTGATTATTGCCATTCCCGTATTTGTTGTTCTTGTCGTCACATTAATGATGAAACCACCTGCTCATAAAATGAGAAAATACACGGTTGAAGGCACCAAATTTACTGAATAAGGTAAAAATGAACTGAAATAACGTACAAACAAGGAAATTAAGAGAGGAATTTGCCTGATAATATCCGGTCAGATTGCTGATAAACCTCGTTGGTTCAAACGAGGTTTATCAAAGATGTGGGAATTATTCCGGCAAGCGCCGATATTGCCCTTGCTTCCTTAATAGCCTAACCCCTAACCAGCCACCGCATAGTGAAAGCAGTAAGCTACTGATGATGGGAAGCAGAAACCACATCTGCCATTGTAGCTGCCACGGGAAATCAAAGACCTGAGTCTGTAACAACCAAAGTGCAATTTCTGCACCCAATGCTGCCGCTAAACCGGCCATAAAACCTAGCAGGGCAAATTCACTCCATAATGTATGACGCAAAAGTTTTTTGCTCGCCCCTAATGTGCGGTATACCACCAATTCAAGTTGTCGCTGGTTCATACCAACCTGAATTTGTGCCAATAACAGCAATCCGCCACAGATCATCACCAAAATAACCATAACTTCTAATGCCTTGCTAACTTGCTGCAAAATGCCTTGTGCTTGTTTGAGTATCGAACCAATATCCAACACGCTGATGGTTGGGAAATGGCGGTTAATTTCCGTTAACAGCTTTCCCTCTCCTTCATAATGAAAGCTGGTTAACCACATTCCGGGCTGATTTTCCAACGTCTCTTTGGCGAAAATAAAAATGAAGTTCGGGTTTATGCTCTCCCAATCCACCTTGCGAATACTGCTTACTGTGGCATGAAACGTTCGGGTATCTCCGGTGAATGTAAGCCTATCTCCCAGGTTAATTTGCAACCGTTCAGCAACACTTTGCTCCATAGAAACTTCGTTCGGTTTTGGCGGCCACGTTCCCGCAATCAGGGTATTAAACGGCGGCAGTTCTGCTTTCCATGTTAAGTTCAGTTCGCGCCGCACGGTAGTACTATTAGGCTGTTTTTTATCCGCCCATGCCAGCGCAGATTGTCCGTTCACTTCCGTCAAACGTGCCAATACCACGGGATAAAAATCGGTCGGTTTCACCTGATATTTAGCCAATAAGTCATTAACCTGAGCCGTTTGTGGTTGGGTCATGTTAAGCAGGAAATAATTAGGGCTATCCGGCGGTAATTGCTGTTGCCATTGGTTCAATAAATCTCCCCTTGCCATAATCAGCAAAGCCAGCAACATGAATGACAGAGAAAATGCCGCCAATTGGGTCATGGTCTGAAATGGCCGACACAGTAACCGATTAACCGCCAGACGCAGGCTTAACTGACGGAACGTCACACGGCGCAGTAGCCATAATCCCCCCCACCCCAATAACGCCAAAGACAACGCGACAATCGGTACTCCCGCTAACAGCGACCATAACAACGGCTGGGTGCCTGCCAGTAATACCAATCCTCCCGTTATGATGAATGCCACCGCAGGCAAATAATAACGCAGGGGCCAGATGGATGCCGTTACGTCACTTCTCAATACCCGTGAAGGCTGAGTAGCCATAAGTTGACGATAAGGACGGACACCCACCAACACGGCCATGCCAAACAGGGCGGCTATCGCCCATACCCACGGCCACATTCCCGCAGCCGGTAACATCTTAGGTAACATTCCTGCCAAAATTCGAATCAATGCAGACTCAAAAGCCAAACCTAAAATGGAGCCTACCACTATGGCGGCCAGTAATATCACTAACCATTGTCCAATGATCCATTGGCGCAACGCCCAACGCCCTGCCCCTAATGTTTTCAGGATGGCTATCAGGTTATGCCGGCTACGGCAGTAATGCGCCATAGAAACGGCCATCGCAGCAACAGCAAGGAGTAATGTCAACAACGCTGACAGCAATAAAAATTGCTGGGCACGTTCAATGGATTGTGCCATAACACCATTATCTTGTTGCAAGGTCAGCCAGCGTTGATCGGCTTTTAGTTGCGGTCCAACAAATTGCTGGAATGATTGGATGGCGGCAGGAGAACCCGCAAACATATAACGGTAAGTCAGGCGGCTTCCGGGTTGAATCGCCCCTGTTAACTGAGCATCATCGATATTGATTAAAATTCGGGGAGAAATCTGGAAGGGATTGAAACCGCTGTCAGGCTCTTGCAGCAATTCGCCGCTAATCTTCAATGTGGTATCTCCCACATCAATATTATCCCCGACTTTAACGCCCAATAGTGCCAACAATCGTGGGACTACCAGCACTGAACCTTTTTCTGGCGTTAACCCATACGGATGGGTTTCCAGTTCGCCATACAGAGGATAACGCTCATCTGCGGCTTTCACCTGAGCCAGTTGCGGAATATCTCCCGCATACGTCATCGTCGAAAATGAAATTTGCCGACTCAGTGTCAACCCTTGCTCCTGCGCCCTTTGCAACCAGGTTTCATCAACGGGATACGAAGCCCTTAAGACAAGATCACCCGCCAGAAAATCACGGCTTTGATAATGCACACTTTGATCAATGCGATCACTAATACGCCCTAATGCCAGTACACAGGCTACCGCTAAGGTCAGGGATAACCAGACAATCAGGAGAGAGGGTGTACGCCATTCACGCCAAAACCAGCGCCAGATCATGCTTCCTCCCGTAATTTTCCATCTACCAGACGTAAACGACGCTTGCAACGCGCCGCCAGTTGGTTATCGTGCGTGACTAAAATCAACGTGGTGGCGTAATCATGATTAAGGGAAAACAGTAAATCGACGATGCGCTCTCCTGTCTGGCGATCAAGGTTACCTGTTGGTTCATCAGCAAACAGGATTTTGGGACGAGTACAGAATGCCCGTGCCAACGCCACCCGCTGTTGTTCTCCCCCCGAAAGTTGGGCAGGCATGTGTTTCAGGCGTTTTCCTAACCCTAACTGTTCGAGTAGCTCAATGGCTTGTTCACGACTTTGGGTTTCCGATTCACCACGCAATAGTGCCGGAAGCTGGACATTCTCCAGTGCATTCAGGGTGGGGATCAACATAAATGACTGAAAAACAAAACCTACATTTTCTGCCCTTAACTGTGCGCGTTGCTCTTCATTCATGCGACTGATATTTTGCCCCAATAGATGAACTTCTCCCCCACTACCATCATCCAATCCGGCAATAATGCCCAGAAGTGTTGATTTACCTGATCCTGATTCACCAATTAATGCAATTGTCTGTGCTGGCTCGACAACCAACTCAATACCTTGCAATATATTAATTACCTGTTCCCCTTGACCGACATGTTTAGTGAGATGATGAACTTCAAGAATACTTTCTACAGCCATGTATTTTTCCTTTTATTGGTGGTGCTATGCAGTGCCAGAGCCGCGGCGGCAGATACCCTGCTTATATTAGGTGATAGCCTCAGTGCCGGATATCGTTTACCCGTTGAGCAATCATGGCCTGCACTGATGGCAAAACAGTGGCAACAAGCCGGCAAAAAAACCGTCATTATTAACGGCAGTATTAGTGGCAATACTGTCGCGCAAGGGCTTGAACGTTTGCCTGAGTTATTGAAACAGCACAATCCAAAATGGGTTTTGATAGCGCTTGGTGCTAATGATGGATTGCGTGGTTTTCCCATTCAAAACATAGAACAGGATTTGCAACAGGGCATCAATCTGATTAAACAAACCGGTGCACAACCGTTATTAATGCAAGTCCGAATTTCACCTAATTATGGAAAGCGATATACCGAATCCTTTGCCAAAATTTATCCCACACTGGCTGAACGCAACCAAATTCCTCTGCTGCCATTTTTCATGGAACACGTTGCTATCAAACCAGAATGGATGCAAGATGACGGGCTACATCCCAATCAAGCGGCACAACCCTTTATTGTTGATTGGATGTCCAACACATTATCGACATACATCAACTCTCCTTAAGTAAAAAATATTTCTTAATAGTAAATCATTTATTTCCATAAATTGATGCAGGTAAACAAGTAAAGTTATGCAAAAAGCCATTTTTATTACTGGGTGTTCTAGCGGGATTGGGTTAATCGCGGCCAAAACCCTCCACCAACGTGGTTACCGCGTACTCGCAGCTTGCCGCAAACCCTCTGATTTGGCCCATATGCGTGAATTGGGGTTCGAACCCATCGAATTGGATTTAGATGATAAAGAAAGCGTAGAGTGCGCCGCCAGGAAAGTAATCGAATTAACCAACGGTCGTCTGTTCGGGCTATTCAATAACGGGGGATTTGGTGTTTACGGTCCATTGGAAAGTATCTCCCGCGAACAGATGGAAAAACAGTTTTCCACCAATTTCTTTGGCGCCCACCAACTGACGTGCCTGTTATTGCCCGCTATACGCGCTTACGGCGCAGGACGGATTGTTCAGACCAGTTCTGTAATGGGATTGATTTCGACACCAGGTCGTGGCGCATATGCTGCCAGTAAATATGCTCTTGAAGCCTGGTCGGATGCCTTACGGGGCGAATTGGCTAAAACCGACATTAAGGTCAGCCTGATAGAACCTGGCCCAATTCATACCCGTTTTACGCACAATATCAACCAAACACAGCAGGATCATCCGGTTGAGAATCCAGGCCTTGTTCGTCGTTTTACGTTGATGCCTGAGGATGTCGTCTCTAAACTGATTCATGCGCTGGAAAGCGCCAACCCGAAATTACGCTATTCGGTTACGTTATTGACTCATGCAGTAAAAATGATGCGCCGTCTACTCCCTGAGCGATGGCTCGATAGAATCTTGCGCTGGCAAAGTAAATAGACATTGAAAAACAGACAAACAAGTCTTATTTATTCATGTAATCACCTTACAACGACTCAGAGAAAAATCCCATGGAACCAACCGTGAATACAAACAATAATACTGCCCATATCATTAATATTGATGAATCGAATATTACCCAGGTTGTTCAGCACTCTCTCACCCAGCTTGTCGTATTCTACTTCTGGTCTCCACAGGACCTACATTGCCATGAATTAGAAACCACGCTTGATAAAATAGCCCATGAATATGCCGGGCAATTTGCCCTGGCTAAAGTTAATTGCGACCAACTTTTCCATATCGCTGCACAATTTGGTGTGCGTAGCTTACCTACCGTACTGTTCGTAAAAGAAGCTCGCCCTGTTCAGGGTTTTGAAGGTATCCAGACAGATGAAGCCATCAGAAAGATTTTTGCCACTTTCCTCCCTCAAATGGCAAAATCACCATTAGAGCAAGTTGACGAACTACTTGCAGAAGGTAAAGAGCAGGAGGCACTGCTTTTACTCAAAGAAATCCATCAGGAAAATCCGCAAGATACAGAGATTACCTTATTGCTAGCCCAAGTGAACCTTTCACTCAATCATCTTGAAGAGGCCCAAAAAATACTGGATACCGTGCCATCAGAAGCCCAAGATGAACACTATAATGAGTTACTTGAGTACCTTAAGTCCCAACAAGAGGCAGCTGATTCCCCTGAGATTCGGCAACTACAACAAGCGTTGGCAATGCAATCAGAGAATGCAGAATTAGCCGTACAACTGGCGGCCAAATTACACGACGTTGGCCGTAATGAAGAGGCTCTGGAATTACTACTTAGTTTTCTGAAAAAGGATCTTTCTGCTGCCGAGGGTGCAGTGAAAAAGACGATGATGGATATTCTTTCTGCACTGGGCACTGGAGATACTCTGGCATCTAAATACCGTCGTCATGTATACTCTTTACTCCATTAAGTAAAGAAAATTTATATATTCCATAATTAGCTAAGTAAGGGAATTGTTATGGATCTACTCTCTTTTGGTGCTGTACCGATTTTAATCGTTATTGCGGTTGCTATCGTCTTTACCTGTGTCAAAACCGTTCCACAAGGCTATCAGTGGACAGTTGAGCGCTTTGGACGTTATACCCGTACATTAACACCAGGCCTGCACATTATCATGCCATTTGTTGATCGTATCGGCCGTAGAATCAATATGATGGAACAGGTTCTGGATATCCCATCGCAGGAAGTTATTTCTCGTGATAATGCCAATGTCACTATTGATGCCGTCTGCTTTATTCAGGTCGTCGATCCTGTACGTGCTGCCTATGAAGTCAGCAATCTGGAACTGTCCATCATCAACCTGACCATGACGAACTTCCGTACCGTGCTGGGTTCAATGGAACTGGATGAAATGCTGTCCCAACGCGATTCCATCAACAGCCGATTGCTGGCAATCGTCGATGAAGCGACTAACCCGTGGGGTGTCAAAATCACGCGGATTGAGATCCGCGATGTGCGTCCACCTAAGGAGTTGATCTCCGCGATGAACGCCCAAATGAAAGCAGAACGTACCAAACGTGCAGATATTCTTGAGGCGGAAGGTATTCGTCAGGCCGCCATTTTGAAAGCGGAAGGGGAAAAACAGTCGCAAATCCTGAAAGCAGAGGGTGAACGCCAGTCAGCCTTCCTGCAAGCGGAAGCTCGTGAACGAGCCGCCGAAGCAGAAGCGCGTGCAACCAAAATGGTTTCTGACGCTATCGCTAATGGTGATATGCAGGCAATTAACTACTTTGTTGCCCAAAAATATACCGATGCCCTCACCAACATTGGTGCCTCAAATAACAGCAAAGTGATTATGATGCCACTGGAAGCCAGCAATTTAATGGGCGCCATTGGTGGTATTGCCGAATTAATTTCCGAAAGCAAGAAGAGCAAACAGGATAAATAACCATACAGGATAATTGTTATGATTGAACAGATCGCCGCTCAACCAGCCTGGTTCTGGCTCTGTTTCGGTGGCCTGCTTCTGATTGCGGAATTGCTGGGAACGGGGGGATATCTGTTGTGGACAGGAACCGCAGCCGTGGTTGTTGCCCTGATCACATGGATTTTCCCTAATATGGACTGGGAATGGCAAGGTACTCTGTTTGCTGTCTTGACCTTGCTTTCTGTTATTGCCTGGCGTAGCTGGCTACGCCATCGCCCACGTCAGGCCAGTGATAAGACGCTCAATCAGAAGAACCACCAATTGATTGGCATGCGGACCCGTTTAATCACGGATACCGAAAACGGTTTTGGGCGAATCAAACTGGCCGATGGCAGTTGGCGCGTTCACTGTGACCGAGAACTTCCGGCCAATAGCGAAATTGAAGTCATCGCCGTTGACGGGATCACATTAAAAGTGAAACCGGTTTCCCATCATCCGTGATGCTGACAGCAGCCAGATAAATGCTCAATGATGGGACAATCCGCCCCATCATTTCCCGGGCATTCAGCCACCAATACCAGTAATTTTTCCTTTATCTTTTGCAATTCCACCACCGTTTTTTCTATTTCCGCCACTTTTTGCAGGGTCGCCATTTTGACATCGGCACTGTGACGGTGAGGATTGCGCAATAATCGCAGCAATTCTCGACACTCCTCCAGCGTAAATCCGACCTCTTTCGCCTGACGCAAAAGCATCAGTTCGTCAATGTGCCTTTTCTGGTAATGACGATAGCCATTATCTCCCCGCTCCGGTGCAGTAATGAGATCTTTTTCTTCATAAAACCGAATCGCTTTGCGGGTTAAACCGGTCTTACGGGCAATTTCACTGATATTCATTATTTCCCCTTGACCTTCCCCTTGCAGGAAGGTTTAGCCTTAATGATAAGTATATCACTCTGTATCAGGAGATAGTGTTATGTCCACAACCACCATTCTCGCACTTCAAGGCCTGACTTGTATGCATTGTGTCGGCCGGGTCAAAAAAGCGCTGGAAAAAATACCCGGCGTTGAGCTGACGGATGTGAACCTCAATTATGCCAAAATTATCAGTCATGTTTCACCTGATGAATTGATTGCCGCCATTGTTGCCGAAGATTATCAAGCCACGGTTGCCAGCCGACCCGATGTTGTATTGCGCCTGTCAGGTTTAAGCTGCATGAAATGTGCAAATAAAACACAAAAGGCATTGGAAGCAGTAGAAGGTGTTATCGCCACAGAAGTTGATACCCAAACCGCAAAAATCTATGGTAAAGCAGAGAACAGTGCCTTAATTCATGCAGTCGAACAAGCCGGATATCACGCTGAATTAGCCACGGAATCCGATTGCCCAAAACCTGAGCCGCTGGCAATACATGTTCCACTGACTCCGGAGTCTTTGGCAGCGGCAATATCTTCGACTCCGGTAGAAACCGTTTCTGTTGAGCACAGCAACAAAAATGATGTGAGGGGTGATGGCAGCATTCAGCTCCTGCTGGATGGCATGAGCTGTGCAAGCTGTGTCAGCAAGGTACAAAAAGCCCTGCAATCCGTTGATGGCGTGGAACATGCCAGAGTCAATCTCGCGGAAAGAAGCGCATTGGTCACAGGCCACGCTTCACCAAATGCCTTAGTTGAAGCCATCATCAAGGCCGGTTATGGTGCGGAAATCATTCAGGATGAAACAGAACGCCGTGAGCGTCAGCAACAAATCGCGCAGGCTAATATGCGCCGCTTCCGCTGGCAATCGGCCCTTGCGTTAGTGGTTGGGGTGCCTGTCATGGTGTGGGGTATGATAGGCGACAATATGATACTCACACCAGCAAACCACACCATTTGGCTAACGATTGGTTTGGTGACGCTGGTTGTAATGATATTTGCAGGCGGGCATTTTTATCGTAATGCGTGGCAAAGTCTAAAAAATGGCAGTGCGACAATGGATACCCTCGTAGCTCTGGGTACTGGCGTAGCGTGGCTTTATTCAATGAGCGTCAATTTGTGGCCAGACATTTTTCCACCTCAGGCCCGCCATCTTTATTATGAAGCCAGTGCCATGATCATTGGTTTGGTCAATCTCGGCCATGCCTTGGAACAACGTGCCCGCCAACGCTCTTCCAAGGCTCTTGAGCGATTATTGGATCTCACTCCACCAACAGCGCGGGTAGTGACCTCTGAAGGTGAAAAAACAGTACCACTGGCTGATGTAATGCCCAATATGATACTGCGCCTGACAACAGGAGATCGCGTTCCGGTTGATGGTGAAATTACTCAGGGTACAGTTTGGCTGGATGAAGCCATGCTGACCGGTGAGCCTATCCCTCAGCAGAAAATAACGGGCGATACCGTCCATGCCGGCACTGTCGTTCAAGATGGTACGGTCCTGTTTAAAGCCAATGCGGTTGGTAGCCAGACAACCCTGGCACGCATTATTAAACTTGTTCGTCAGGCACAAAGCAGCAAACCTGAAATCGGCCAGTTGGCCGATAAAATATCTGCAATATTTGTGCCTGTTGTTGTTGCTATTGCCCTGATTGCCGGCACGATTTGGTTTTTTATCGGCCCTGCCCCACAAATCATGTACGCGCTGGTCATCATGACAACCGTTTTGATTATCGCCTGTCCCTGCGCACTTGGGCTGGCAACCCCCATGTCCATCATCTCAGGGGTAGGACGGGCAGCCGAATTAGGTGTATTGGTGCGTGATGCTGATGCTCTGCAACATGCCAGTCAACTGGATACGATTGTCTTTGACAAAACAGGCACCTTAACTGAAGGTATGCCGCAAGTCACAGAGATCCACACCTTTAATGGTTTTACCGAAGAGCAAGTATTACTGTGGGCCGGTGCATTAGAAAATGGCTCAAGTCACCCTCTGGCAAACGCTATTTTATTGCAAGTTGAGGGGCAAAAATTACCCGAAGTACAGACATTCCGAACCCTCGCAGGACTGGGTGTTAAGGGAGAAATTGGAGAGGTCACGCTGTTATTGGGTAACCCAAAATTGCTTGAGCAGCATCAGATTGAAACCACAGAATTAAAGCCATTAGTTGCAGCACAAGCAGAAAAAGGCATCACACCTGTTATTCTGTCAGCCAATGGCAAAATCGCTGCCCTGTTTTCTATTCGTGATCCCTTGCGGCAGGATACTGTTTCTGCCCTGCAACGTTTACATCACCAAGGCTATCGTTTGGTTATGTTAACAGGAGATAATCCCGCCACAGCAAATGCTATCGCCCAAGAAGCGGGTATTGACCAGGTGATTGCCGGAGTTTTGCCTGATGGCAAAGCCGCAGCCATTCAGTCACTGCAATCAGAAGGCAGGAAAGTGGCGATGGTCGGCGATGGCATAAATGACGCCCCAGCATTGGCGCAAGCGGATGTCGGCATCGCAATGGGAAGCGGTAGTGATATCGCCATCGAAACCGCAACAATTACCCTGATGCGCCATAGCCTGCACGGGGTTGCTGATGCAGTTGAATTATCCCGTGGTACATTGCGTAATATGAAACAAAACCTATTTGGTGCCTTTGTCTACAATACATTGGGTATTCCAATCGCAGCCGGTATTTTATTCCCGTTCACTGGCACTTTACTAAACCCTGTCGTTGCAGGTGCGGCCATGGCATTATCTTCTATTACTGTTGTTAGTAATGCCAATCGCTTATTGCGCTTCAAGCCTAAATCCTGACCTAATATTCAGGAAATTTTATTTTTCCCATGAAAAGCTGAACCTATTTCGTTTAGCTTTTCATCCCGCACTTTTCCCTCTTTCTTGTTGGTGATTAACCGGTTAGCATACCGCCCAATGCCAGCTATTGGAGTATGCAATATGGGAAAATTAATGACCTATTTCAGTAAAGTATTGGGATTCAATTCCCAACGGCATTACCCTTATCCGGCTTTTGACATCAATTTAAATAATAATAAACAATTACATATTGTTGGCAGCATTCATATGGGTACTAAAAACATGTCCCCACTTTCTGAGGTATTGTTGGAACAGTTAGAGCAAGCGGATGCGCTGATTGTCGAGGCAGATATCACGCAGGTTAATTCCCCTTTCAAGGAAACATTTCCTGAACAGATCGAACTATCACAACGTTTATCTCCCGAACATTTTGCCTGTTTGCAACACTATTGCCGAGAAATTCAACATCCTGTCACGTTGCTGGATCCATTGCCATCGTGGCAAGTCGCATTGATATTACAGGCTGCCCAAGCCCAATATTTGGGGTTACAACCTCAATATGGTATCGATTGCCAATTACTGAACAGTGCAAAAGCACTCAATAAACCCATTATCGAATTGGAAGGGACTGATGCACAAGTAAACCTTCTCACCAACTTACCAAACGGTGGGATTTCACTATTGGAAGATACCATCACCCATTGGCATACTAATGCCCGCGCTTTACAGACTATGATTAGCTGGTGGATGAATTACAAACCGGAGAAACAGAATCAGGTAATACCCATGACATTCTGCGAAGAGATTTATCAAACCTTAATGGCTGAACGCAACCGTCAATGGAGTGAGCAGTTACATGGTTTACCCGCAGGAAAATATTTGGTTACAGTAGGCGCTTTGCACCTCCACGGCGAGAACAACTTGCGACAGATGCTGGCAAAACCACAAACATAGCAACTTCATCTGTTTCATTCTGAAAACTAATTATTACGGATAAGCAGTTATAAACTGATCGTTATAGGAAAAAATATGACCCCCGCTGTTATCTTGCTGGAAAAACAAAAAATTAATTTCAAACTTCATCCTTATGACCACGATGTCAATGAACATAATTTTGGTGATGAAGTGGTGAAAAAACTCGGTTTAGATGCTAATCAGGTTTTTAAAACACTGTTGGTCGCATTGAATGGTGATCCTAAAAATCTTGCTGTCGCCGTGACGCCGGTCTCTGGGCAACTCGATTTGAAAAAAGTGGCTAAAGTTTTCAGGGCTAAAAAGGCAGAGATGGCCGATCCTCAACTGGCACAAAAAGTAACGGGTTATTTAGTCGGTGGCATTAGCCCGTTGGGACAGAAAAAACGTCTACCTACCGTGATTGACAGCCAGGCGCAAACCTTGCCAACCCTATTTATCTCTGGTGGTAAACGTGGTTTAGATATTGAATTGTCCCCCATAGACTTATGCCAATTACTTAATTGTTCATTTGCTGATATTGCTAAAATTTGAAAATTTATTGCCATTCTCGCTGAATTTTTTCGAGCTGGCGTTGTTTTCTTCAAAACAGGGACTTGTGATAAACAATAATGTCGATACACGTTCCTCACAGTGCAAAAATCATTAATTACGCTGCTATTTAATAATTAAATTATTATTCAATTTCAATCGTTCCTATACTCGATAAACTTCAAATTGCAATCCGCCAGATGACGCGAAGCCTTATCTTTCCCCGCTGTGCGGGGAAAGATAACACGCATATTGAAGTTGGATTGGTATATTGATCAGTTGTTATTATTTATATCAATTTCACCTTTCGGTTCATAATCAGAAGCTTTTAATGGAGAATGTTTTTCAATATATCGTTTCAATACTTCAGCATCAACAAACCCTGTATCAACATAACCAGGCAAATTATCAATCCGTGGATAACCATCTCCGCCAATCGCATTAAAGTTCAACGTTGCCATGCGGTAAGTTTTATTTGGATCTAATGGCTTACCACCGATTTTTACCTCACTGATATTCTTACCATCCTTCACGAAACTCACATTATAGAACTGACCATAAGCGCCAGAATCCTTTTCCATATTGGCAACAGCCGTCAAATAGGACAAAACTTCGCTACCTTTGAAGTCCACATAAACCACTTGGTTAGCAAATGGGTGAACTTTCATAACATCCTTGTAAGTAATATCTCCTGCTTCAATCGAGTCACGAATTCCACCACCGCTCATCACTGCAAAATCAGCGCTTGTTCGTTCCATCTGAGCAGCTAATACAAGGTGGGCCATATTCGTTTGCACGAAACGCACCTTACTGCGATCACCTTCTAATTTGTTATCTACTGAGCCTACTTTCACATTCAGGATCTGGCTGCCCTTGTCTTCATAAGGTGTCAGCAACTTAAGCATTTCAGGATTTTGCTTAATTTCATGGGTATAGTAAACACGCTCCGTACTGCCATCTTCTTTTGTTACTTTTTTCTTTAAGTTAATAGGGATCAATTGATAATGAACCAACTTAAATTCACCATTACGGAATTGAAAATCAGCCCGACCTACATATTTCCCCCATTCGTGAGCCTGAACAATCCATGTGCCATTTTGGTGATCAGGAGAACAAGGTGTACCCGGAACATAATCTACTTGTTTATCGTTTTTATTCTCCGCAGACATACACACCGGATCTTGTGAATGCCCTCCCACAATCATATTCAAATAACCCGCAGGCAAACTACGTGCCATTTCAACATCTCCCGGCGCATTCGTGCCATGATGACCATCGTCATAGTGCCCCATGTGGGTTGCCGCAATAATCACGTCCGGCTTTTCACTCTTTTTCAGCTCTTCAATAACTTTTTTGGCTTCTTCGGCTGGAACACGGAATTCAACATCTGGAAAATTAGCCGGATTACCGATTTTCGCGGTGTCATCGGTTGTCAGGCCAAGAACCGCTATTTTCACGCCTTGCTTATCAAAAATAACATATGGCTTAAACAGGCGCTTGCCTGTGCTGGTTTGGTAAATATTGGCAGAGAGAAAGGGGAAGTTTGCCCATTTTTGTTGCTGAAACAATACATTTAAGGGTTTATCAAATTCATGGTTCCCCAATGCCATTGCATCGTATCCCACCAGATTCATGCCTTTAAAATCGGGTTCCGCATCTTGCATATCTGATTCCGGGACACCGGTGTTAATGTCACCACCTGACAATAACAATACGCTGCCTCCTTTCTTGGCAACTTCCTGACGAATGGAATCTACCACCGTTTTTTGAGCCGCCAAACCATACTCACCATAATCGTTATGCCAGAAATGACCATGATGGTCGTTAGTGTGCAAGATGGTAATGTCATAGGTTTTATCTTTTTCCCAGGCGTTTGCAATTAACGGTGCCAGTGACAGCGAAACTGCAAGGGCACAAATTGACGCTTTAAACGATAATTTCATGGGATATCTCCATGTATTTTAAAACTTTATTAGTTATATGATGGTGGTGGCTTATCCCTTTCAAACCGCAGCTTAAAAGATTTCACCTTTTTGATATTGCGGTCAAATTATATAGGTATCAATAAAAAGTTTGTTAATTATCTAAGATGTATTATGGTGTAAAAATTAGACAACAACTCAACAAACCTAAAAATTCACCCTACAAATTTTGTTGATAATGACAGCGATAAGCGAATAAATATGAGTGAAAAAAGTCAAAAAAATCCTTTTCCAACTGCACCAACAAAAACACAGCGGACAGTTTTTTCAATTCTCGGGGCTATCAGCTTATCCCATATGCTGAATGATATGATTCAATCGTTAATTCTGGCTATTTATCCACTGCTGCAATCTGAATTTACTCTCAGTTTTGTTCAGGTCGGAATGATAACTCTGACCTATCAGGTAACCGCATCCTTATTGCAGCCTGTTATCGGTTTGTATACTGATAAACATCCGCAACCCTATTCACTGCCTATCGGTATGGGATTTACCTTATCTGGTTTGCTTCTATTAGCTTATGCGGAAAGTTTTCCAATGATATTAATGGCTGCCGCATTGGTCGGTACGGGGTCATCCGTTTTTCATCCAGAATCGTCACGAGTCGCACGCATGGCTTCGGGTGGACGTCATGGACTGGCCCAATCTTTATTTCAAGTAGGGGGAAATTTAGGCAGTTCATTGGGACCACTGTTAGCTGCTATTTTTATTGCGCCTTACGGCAAGGGAAACATCAGTTGGTTTTCCCTAGCAGCACTGCTGGCTATCGTGATCCTCTTGCAAGTCAGCCAATGGTATAAGATGCAGCATCGGGTTATTTTCCCCCTGTCTTCTCGTACTCATTCCCTGCCAACGCTGCCTAGAAAAACCATTATAAATTCTTTTGCCATTCTTCTATTACTGGTTTTCTCCAAGTACTTTTACCTAACCAGTATCAGTAACTACTATACCTTTTATCTGATGCAGAAATTTGGCTTATCCGTACAAAATGCCCAGATCCATCTATTTATCTTTTTATTTGCCGTCGCGGCAGGTACTCTGATCGGAGGACCCGTTGGGGATAGGATAGGCCGGAAATATGTCATTTGGGGTTCAATTCTTGGCGTTGCACCTTTTACCCTGCTGTTACCTTATACTTCTTTGTTCTGGACAAGCATATTAACGGTCATTATTGGCATAATATTAGCCTCTGCATTTTCTGCAATTTTAGTCTATGCCCAAGAACTCATCCCCGGTAAAACAGGTATGATAGCAGGTTTGTTCTTTGGTCTGGCATTTGGAATGGGTGGCATTGGAGCTGCCGTACTTGGCTATGTCGCAGATAAGACTAGCATAGAATTGGTTTACAAAATTTGTGCTTTTCTACCCCTTCTTGGTATTTTTACACTGTTATTGCCAAATATAGAAAAGAAACCTTGAAAAAACCAAGTAAAATCCTGAGTAAGCATCATAATTGTTACGCTATTTTTCTTTGTAAACAAGCGTAAATAATGGCAATATATACATTAAATTACATTAAAATGGTATTTAAGTGGATTTCCCTTGCTTTTAGCATTCAATATGTTTTTTTGTAATCTTATCTTTAATTATTTATAAAATAAATTATTACCTCACCTAACCATACAATTTATTATACTCGCTACCCAGAAGGAGCCTTGATGGAGCATTCGACACCTCTTATCACGACCATTGTTGGCGGTTTTGTTCTTGCCTATCTGCTTGGCATGCTTGCGCAACGTTTGAAAATCTCACCTCTGGTAGGATACCTTGTAGCCGGTGTGCTAGCGGGTCCCTTTACCCCTGGTTTTGTTGCCGATACCTCTTTAGCTCCAGAACTTTCAGAAATTGGCGTGATCTTATTGATGTTTGGTGTCGGTCTACATTTTTCACTTAAAGATTTGTTAGCCGTCAAATCCATCGCCATTCCTGGTGCTATCGCCCAAATTGCCGTTGCAACCTTATTGGGTACCGGATTATCAATGCTGCTCGGTTGGGGGTTACTCAGCGGTATTGTATTTGGTCTCTGCCTGTCTACCGCCAGTACAGTGGTATTGCTCAGGGCATTAGAAGAACGACAGCTCGTTGATAGTCAGAGAGGACAAATTGCCATCGGTTGGTTAATTGTTGAAGATCTGGCGATGGTACTGACATTAGTCTTACTTCCTGCGGCAGCAGGAATTATGGACAGCCACAACGCCAATATTGGCCAATTGCTATTGAAGATATTCCTTACCGTTGGCAAAGTCATTGCCTTTATTTTGTTGATGATCTTCGTCGGCCGCCGTGTCATTCCCTGGTTACTGGCAAAAACGGCTGCTACAGGCTCGCGTGAATTATTCACGCTGGCTGTACTTGCCATTGCATTAGGGGTTGCTTACGGTGCGGTAACACTATTTGATGCTTCATTTGCCCTCGGTGCATTCTTCGCTGGCATGGTATTGAATGAGTCAGAATTGAGCCACCGGGCTGCGCAGGATACTTTACCGTTAAGGGATGCTTTCGCAGTTCTTTTCTTTGTTTCTGTTGGCATGCTGTTTGACCCTATGGTCTTACTCCAACAGCCTCTGGCGATTATAGGAACCCTTGCTATTATTATCATTGGCAAGTCATTAGCTGCCATGCTATTGGTCAAAATGTTTGGCCACTCACGACGTACAGCCCTGACCATCTCTGCCAGCCTCGCCCAAATAGGTGAATTTGCCTTTATTCTCGCCGGGCTTGCTGTCACGCTGGGATTCCTGGATGGCGAAGCCCGTAACCTTGTACTGGCTGGTGCCATTATTTCAATCATGCTGAATCCTGTTCTGTTCAGTTTACTGGATCGTTATCTGGAAAAAACAGAAACCATTGAAGAACAATTACTCGAAGAAACGTTGGAAGAGGAAACTCAAATCCCTGTTGATATTTGTGGTCACGCCATTGTGGTGGGTTATGGCCGGGTGGGTCGTCAACTTTGCCAGCGTTTACAAGAAAAAGACTTCCCCGTTGTGGTTATTGAAGATACACGTACCCGATTTGAAGAGTTAGGTGGAGTGGGTATCAGTGCCATAATGGGTAATGCCGTCAATAAAGAGATCATGGCCCTGGCACGGCTTGATTGTGCTTATATGTTATTCCTGACAATCCCCAATGGTTATGAAGCGGGTGAAATTGTTGCGAATGCCAGAGAAATCAGGCCCGATATTAATATCATTGTCCGTGCCCATTATGATGATGAAATCACTTACATTACGGAGCGTGGCACTAGTCACATTATCATTGGTGAACATGAAATAGCACGGGCAATGGCTGAATCGCTACCCGAATATGAAGAGGGTTGTCCAATGGAGCCACCATCACTACATTCGTCAGAGACGCCATCATCAATATAACTTGCGAGCCACGAAATATCCCCATACGTGGGGATCTTTCCATAAAAACAGTGAAGACAATCTCTCAGGCCAGCAAAATCAACGCTCCCAGTACGATTCTTCCAGACTATCTTCTTTCTCCGGTAACCCTCTGGTTAAACGCGGAGAATGCTGTCTTAAGACCTGATAACTGACTCTGTTAGCATATTTACATACCTGAGCCAAAGAAGAATAAGTTAAATAAGAGTGCGCATGTTTACTGGAATTCGGTACATTCATGCGATGGTAGCTGTTGGCCGTGATATCATGCAGTAATGCAGATAATGCGCCATCCCCAGCACCATTAGTATTCATGATTTTTTCAGGTCCCCCCATATAAGGCTCAATATGGGAATAAACCCGCATTGGGTTTTGGCAATCCACCTTACGCATCACCCGGCTGAACTCATAACGGTTAAATTCTGCAATCGCACCAGGCAGAAAAGGATGCAATGTTTGGCGCTTGTGTTCTTCCTCCGTATAACCCGCCATATATAATCCAGCAGGCCCTGCGGTACATAACACCAAATCCACCCAGTTTAATGCCATGTCAGCCGCTAGTAGCGGATCACTGAAACCTGTTAATTCACACGCTTCCTCTTCATTCATTGCCACAACAGAAACATTTTCAGCCAGAAAATCGCGCCACCATTGTGGGTCATCCGCAATGACGTATTTTGTTCCTAACGTCAATACAACAGGTACGTTATGCTTCTTCGCATATTCAATGGCTTTCATTGTGGCTTCTGGCATTGGCTCACCTGATTTACAACGCACCAAATATGCAGTGATCACCAAAGCTGACGCTTCCGCAATAATATGTTCAGGGATCTTCTCTGGATGAAGCTGATTCATTAACCCCGGACTAATGGCAAACGTTCTTTCACCATTTTCCGTCACTAAGGTAAAACAGCGGCCAATTGGGCCATCAACCCCCTGGAGGTGATTCAAATCCATACGGCTGGATGTATTACAAAGATAACAATACGCATAACTTCCTATTTGGATGTTATTACACATCGCACCAAGCAGGACGGATTTATCATCAGCCAGCACAGAATAGTTATGCAGGGTATTACCGATGGTGCCGCCTGCAAATTCGTGGCTGATAAGATCCTTGTCTGTCAGTTCGTTGTAGAGAGCCTCAGCTACATCATCTTCAATGACTAACGAATGTCCCTTGCTTAGGTTATAACGCTGGATAAAATCCTCATCAACTTTGGCTTCAATATCAACCAGTGTCTGGTCAATACCAACAATGTAGGCTTGATTATTTTCGGTATCCATCATCTCTTTGATGGGTTGGAGCAGAGGATCTCTTAAACTGACAGGAAAATAGTGTTTAGATTTACGTTTACCGGGGAATTTCATAATTAATTGTTGCGGTAGAGCTAAAATATGCGGCATGTTAGCATAATACAGTGCGCCACAATACCAGAGCAAAACAAAAAAATAGGGCAACAACAAATGAAAACAGCCAATGTTATTACAACATTGGCTGTCAAAACGTTAGCTATCAGAGCATTATCTATAATAGATAATATTAAGCTTCTTGTTTCTGGCGACTACGTACCATATGGCGCAACAGAACAGACATGATGGATAAAATAAATCCGATAAAGCCTGCGCCAATCAGAATCAGCAAACGCTTAGGTGAATCTTTTGAAGTTGGCTCATAAGGTTCCTCCATAAACTTGAATGGCACAAAATCAACGGTATTCACATTCACTTTTTCCAGATTTTTGATATACAACTGACGGTTACGCAGGTCTGCATCAATTTTAGTTGGGTCAGTAATTTCTTCAGTAATCTGTAATTTACGTTGCAGTGCATCAGAACCCAGCGCAATCGAATAATCCGGATCATCCTTGATCATAGCTCCGCCATTCGATACGGGTTTTTTAATTCCCGCAGAATTAGCAAGAGAAATCGCATACTTCAGTCGCTCAATACCGACGCTGCGCATATTAGCGATACGCTCCAAATCGATAGCATAAAGCTTTTGCGAATATTCCAGTTTCCCATGAACCATATCACGCAGGTCCTCCTTCACTTGAGCACGAACCACCGAAGAGACGAATCTGATATAGCCACTTAATAGATTGTAGGCATCTTTTGCATTGCCAGCACTGAAAGAAAGTTTGGCTTCATCGATAACTTCATCGTCTTTTTCTTTCTTGGGTAAATATATCTCAATGTTTTTATTGACAATTGCCTCGATAAGCTTTCTTTTTCCCTGCTCAGAATTATCTTGATTCTTAGCCAGCAACGTCTTGAAGTAATCGGTATTAACCAAATATTCTTCACGTAATACACGTGAGTTATAATTTTCAATAAACCGCTTATACAGTGACTCTTCTGTCACTTTGGGATCTATGTTCAGAACATGTAAATCCGTTAACGCATTTTTCAATGGCTGAAACTCCTCCAGCCCCGGTTTCACTACAGCCGCTGTACTGGTCCATTTTTGTGGTAAAAATGATGCGATACCAAAACCAATAATTGCAAAGACGAAAGATACTGCAATAATCAAGTATTTTGATTGGAAGAGTACAGAGAATAGTTCAAACAAATCAATTTCATCCTCCCGCTCTGGAGGATAATAGTTTGCATGTTCTTGATAAAAATCAGGGTGTTTAATAGGTTTATTACTCATTATCTATATGTCCAATCCAAATAATTTTGCTTTTCATTGATATGCAAGCCCTTTCTCTCGCTTATCGTATTCATTGGTTAAAAAAACGTATCCTTAAAATCATACGACGATCAATGTCTGCTATTCATCATGTGTGATAATGTCCCATAACCCGCAATTGCAAGTTATTTCATGACATCATTTATCAACTGTTCAAGCAAAGAAATGTGGGCGTTATTATCATTAAGTGCAGAAATATATTCAAACTTTTTCCCACCAGCCTCTAAAAAGATAACTTTATTCTGTTGCTTAATCTCTTCCAACGTTTCCAGACAATCTGCCGCAAATCCCGGACATATTACTTGAACATGTTCTACGCCCTGGCTGGGTAATGATGCCATGGTTTTATCTGTATAAGGAGATAACCACGGTAAGCAACCAAAACGCGACTGATATGTCATCATAATTTTATCTGCGGGATAATCCAGTGCCTGACTCAATAGTTCAGTTGTCGCTTGACAATCTTGCGGATAAATATCCCCCATCTTTACCAGACGTTCAGGAATACCATGATAGGAAATAATTAACCGATCAGGCTGACCCTGTTTTTCAAAGCTCTGCTCAATGGTTTCCTTTAGTGCAGCAATATAAGCCGGATGGGTGGCATAACTACGAACAAAATGCAGGGTAGGAATTGTCCGGTACTCCCGTAATATTTTACTGATCCTGTCAAAAACTGCTGCCGAAGTTGTACTGGAATATTGAGGATAAAGTGGCAGTATAATGAGAGCCTCAATGCCCTGTTGTAACAAACTCTCTACGGCCTGAGATAAAGAAGGGGAGCCGTAAGTCATTCCCAAAGCAACAGGGATATTCGCCAACTTTTCATCCAGCAATTTCTGCTGACGACGACTATAAACTAATAAAGGGGAACCTTCTTCCATCCAAATTTCTTGGTAAAGTTTAGCCATTCGAGAAGCACGAAACGGAAGAATAAGACCATTCAAGATAGGTTTCCAAATAAATGAAGGGATATCAATGACCCTTCTGTCACTCAGAAACTTTGCCAGATAACATCTTATTGCTGCTGGTGCTGGCGCATCAGGTGTACCAAGATTCACTAACAGGACACCATACTTCTTGCTACTCATTCCTCAGAGCTCCATTAAAATGACTGACAATCTATACTCGATAAACTTCAAATTGCAATCCGCCAGATGACGCGAGGCCTTATATTTCCCCGCTGCGCGGGGAAATATAACACGCATCTTGAAGTTGGATTGGTATAGTATAAAACATGAATGATAGTTACATGTAACATTTCATGGAGTTAATTGCTCTAGGGTAGCGTGCACTATAAAAAAGTCAGGCGGTATGAAGGCCGCCTGTTATAACAACTCAAGCAAACACGAATCATTCACCCAGAATATTAGCCAGCTCTGCACTAACTTCCGCTACTTGACGAGTACCATCAAGTTTGAAGTATTTTGTGTTACCAGCCTGTGCTTCTTGCTGATAGTAAGAAACCAGAGGTGCTGTTTGTGTGTGGTACTCAACCAGACGTTTACGGACAGTATCTTCCTGATCATCTTTACGGGTAGTCAGCTCTTCGCCTGTAGCATCATCTTTATTCTCCACTTTTGGTGGATTGAATTTGATGTGGTAAACACGGCCGGACGGCGCATGCACACGACGACCAATAATACGTTCAACGATGATTTCATCAGGAACATCAAATTCCAGCACATAATCAACCTTGATATCGACTGCTTTCATGGCATCTGCCTGAGGAATAGTGCGGGGGAACCCATCCAACAAGAAGCCATTATGACAATCATCTTGTTTGATGCGCTCTTTAACCAATGCAATGACCAGCTCATCAGTTACCAGCTTGCCATTATCCATCAGCTCTTTTGCTTGCAAACCCAATTCGGTGCCAGCTTTTACCGCAGCACGTAGCATGTCACCTGTCGAAATTTGGGGGATCCCATATTTCTCCATAATAAATTGTGCCTGAGTCCCCTTACCGGCGCCTGGTGCGCCCAGTAGAATAATACGCATTGCGTAAATCCCCTTGCTATTTGCTTTTCATATTTTAAAGAAAACGTACCACCATACCATTTGAATGGGGAATGGCTCAAGAAAACAGGTAAACGTTTCCGCATTAACTAAAAAAAATAAACCACGCCCCATTTTTCGTTGAAGCGTGGTTTTTATCATTATCTCAATAAGTTTAAGCTTTTTCAGCTAATAATAATTGATTTATACGACGAATAAACTGGTTTGGATCATCCAATGTGCCACGTTCAGCAAATAGTGCTTGATCCAACAGCAACTCTATCCAATCAGCAAATTGAGCATCATCATCAATCTCAGCCGATTTCTTAACCAGGAGATGTTCAGGATTCAGCTCAAAGTTATAACTGACTTCTGGCACAGCCTGACCCGCTGCCGCAAATAGCTTCGCCATTTGGGTGCTCATCGCATTAGCATCAGTTGTTACAATAGCTGGAGTATCTGTCAGACGATGGGTAAGCTTGACTTCTTTCACGCGATCACCGAGCAGAGTCTTCACACGTTCAATGAATGGTGCCAGTTTTTTGTCTGCTTCTTCTTGCTCAGTCTTGTTTTCATCCGCCAGTTTATCGAGGGATTCATCAGCCTTGCTGACCGATTGGAATGACTTACCATCGAATTCAGTCAGGTAGCTCATCATCCATTCATCAATGCGGTCAGACAGTAACAGAACTTCAATGCCTTTCTTGCGGAACAGCTCCAGGTGCGGGCTATTCTTCGCCGCCGCATAACTATCCGCAGTAATGTAATAAATCTTCTCCTGCCCTTCTGCCATACGGCCAATGTAATCTTCCGGAGAAACGGTTTGAGCGGAGCTATCATTATGAGTCGAAGCAAAGCGCAGTAACTTAGCAATAGCTTCTTTGTTTGCGCCATCTTCGGCTGGACCTTCTTTCATCACCAAGCCGAACTGCTGCCAGAAGGTCTGATATTTTTCTGCGTCGTCTTTTGCCAGTTTATCCAACATTTGCAATACACGTTTAGTCAGCGCACTGCGCAGATTACGCGTGATTGAGCTATCTTGCAAAATTTCACGGGAAACATTCAATGGCAGGTCGTTGGAATCGACCAGCCCACGAACAAAGCGCAGGTAATTTGGCATGAACTGTTCAGCTTCATCCATGATGAAGACACGCTGTACGTACAGTTTCAGTCCATGTTTATGTTCGCGGTTCCCCATATCCCACGGTGCCTGAGAGGGAATATAGAGCAGGCTGGTGTATTCCTGCTTACCTTCAACGCGGTTATGGCTCCAAATCAGGGAGTCAGTAAAGTCATGGGAGATGTGCTTATAAAACTCTTGGTACTCTTCATCACTGATTTCAGCTTTATTACGCGTCCATAATGCCTGGGCTTTGTTGATTTTTTCCCATGTAACGGTAATCGAGTCGTCTTCTTCGTTTTTAGTTTGGGTTTCAATTTCAACAGGCAAGGCAATATGATCAGAATATTTGCCAATGATAGAACGTAGGCGCCAGTCATTGAGGAATTCGCTTTCCCCATCTCGCAGATGCAGGATGATTTCTGTACCACGTTCGGCTTTTTCAATATCAGCAACAGTGTAGTCGCCTTCTCCCGTTGACTCCCAGAATACACCTTGTTCAGCGGGTGCCCCTGCTGCACGGGTACGTACGGTGACTTTATCCGCGACAATAAAAGCAGAATAGAAGCCTACACCAAATTGACCAATCAATTGGCTGTCTTTTGCTTGATCAGAACCAATGGATTCAAGAAAGGCTTTAGTACCAGATTTTGCAATCGTGCCCAGATTATCGATAACCTCATCACGGGACATACCGATACCATTATCGCTGATAGTGATAGTTTTCTGTTCTTTATCAAGAGCCAGACGAACACGCAATTCACCATTATTTTCATACAGCTCAGGGGCAGACAATGCACGGAAGCGCAATTTGTCAGCCGCATCAGATGCGTTTGAAATCAGTTCACGCAGAAAAATTTCTTTATTGGAATAGAGAGAATGGATCATCAACTGCAACAGTTGTTTGACTTCAGACTGAAATCCACGGGTTTCCTGATCTTTCATACTCATTTATTACCTCAATCTAAATCCAGTTCAGATATGTACAATCGGACGATAATCATCAAATGGGGATAGATACGGAGAGTTTCAAGTTAAGACAACAAGAAGAATATAAAATTAGTTTGATAAGCGGGTAATCAGCTATGGATGGCGGCATAATCCGCAGCACCATCCATAAAATCACCCATTAACCGGGAACAAAATCACAAGTTCGTGATTTTTTGACGGCCAGCCAGCGAATGAGACAGTGTTGTACCATCCACCATTTCAAGTTCTCCGCCCACAGGAACACCGTGAGCAATTCGGCTGGCTGTCACACCATATTGAGAGCACATTTCTGCAATATAGTTTGCCGTTGCCTCTCCTTCGACAGTGGGATTAGTTGCCAGAATGATTTCAGACAAGGTTTCAGAAGATAAACGTTCTTCTAAACGATCTAAACCAATATCCATTGGCCCGATACCATCCAGTGGCGATAAATGCCCCATCAGGACAAAATAACGTCCCGCAAACTGCCCCGTTTGTTCGATGGCATGAATATCTGCCGGGCTTTCCACTACACAAATCTGGCTATTTTGCTGACGACGGGGATTAGCGCAAATCGTGCACTGTTCCTGTTCCGTGAATGTCCGGCAATCCTGACAGTGACCAATTTCAGACATCGCTCGTGTCAGTGCCTGTGCCAATCGCATTCCACCACTGCGATCTCTCTGCAATAGATGAAATGCCATCCGTTGTGCAGATTTTGGACCTACGCCGGGCAAACAGCGCAGGGCTTCCATCAGAGATTCAAGAAGAGGGCTGGTTTGCATTAGAATGGCATCTTAAACCCGGGTGGTAATTGCATTCCACTGGAAACACCGGCCATTTTTTCTTTCTGGGTTTCTTCAATACGGCGAGCAGCATCATTGAATGCCGCTGCGATCAGATCTTCCAGCATATCTTTGTCATCGTCCATTAAACTTGGATCGATTTCAACCCGACGGCAGTTATGTGCGCCATTAATCGTGATTTTTACCAGACCCGCGCCAGATTCGCCTGTCACTTCCAGCTTTGCAATTTCTTCCTGCATCTGCTGCATTTTTTCTTGCATCTGCTGGGCCTGTTTCATCAAATTGCCCAAACCACCTTTACCAAACATAATTCTCTCTCTTCGCTATAGCCACAGCATAAAATACACTACGGCAGTTAAACAGGCCGGATACTGTCTTCATCCAATTCTGCATCGAATAGTTGCTGAAGTGTTTGAATCGTTTTATCCGAAATAATGGATTGACGCGCTTGTGCCAATTTTTCTTCATAAATGGCTTGTCGCCACTCCAGAGGCGTTTTTACCGCAGGATTATCATCTTCAATGATATTGAGTTCAATAGGTTTGCCATGCAATTCACTTAATGCTTCGGTCAACACTGTCTGAGCCGATGCTGAATTAAGATGGCGCTGCTTTGAACGTAAATGCAGACAAAGACGATTTTCATCAATCTGTTCTTTAAATGCATTCAGCGCTACCTGTTGAACCAATTTGGGAATATGCAGCTTATCAATTTCCGCAGCCCATAGGTCCCTTTGTTTCGATTCAATGGCCAGCTTTTCTACCAATTCTGCTGTTTTCTCGTGTTCCAGCGCCGCTTTGATCGTTTTTGGTGTCGCAGTCGGACGCGGCTTCTTCTCTTCTCCAGTCTTGGTTGCTCGCCAGCGATAAGCTTCTTTTTTTACCGGATTAGCCGACTCAGGTTCCCGTGTTTCAGGGATATGGGATTGAGACTGTTGTTCTGCCACCGCCACCAGTCTCTCCAGCGCCGAACTTGCCGGCTTCGCCTTCGCAGACTCTGCCGGCTCAGGCTTTTTTGGGGGCGTATTTCCTTGACGAGTCAACGAACTTTTAGCGTGTAATAGTTTCGCTGTTGGGCTGTTTGCAACGGAAGATTCACTGTCCATCAATTGTGGCACTCTCCGTTCAACACGTTCATTTTCTTCATTATTTGAAGTAAATTGATTTGAAGATAACTGGGGGGCTATTCCCATTGGCGCTACAGGGTTTTCCACAGTGGGTGGTAATGTTTCCTCAATAATGGTTTTGGGATGAAAAGCCAAGGCGCGCAATAACGCCATCTCCACCCCCATCCGTCGCTCTGGTGCATAAGGAAGATCCTTGCGCCCCACCAGTAACGCCTGATAATAAAGCTGCAAATCAGTCGGAGAAACTGATCTTGCCAGCAAACGCAACCGCCCTTCGGTTGAAGAAGGCTCACTTTCAGGTTGCTGAGGCAACAGCTGGAGCATGGCAATCCGATGCAACAGCGACAATGTTTCAACCAGTAGATGTTCCCAATCTACACCACGGGTTGCCACTTGTTCCACCAGTGCCATCATTTGCTGACCATCTGCACGCACCAACGATTCAATCATCGCTAATGGTTGGTCATCATCCAGCGTTCCCAACATCTGGCTGACGATATCCGATGTCAGCTTCCCTCCACCAAGAGCAATGGCTTGATCTGTTAAACTCAAGGCATCACGCATACTGCCATCTGCTGCACGGGCAAGTAGCTGACGGGCACGAGCATCGCTTTCTATTTGCTCTGCATCAAGGATATGTTCCAACTGGCTACTCATTTGATCCACGTCGAGTGTTTTCAAATGGAATTGCAGGCAGCGTGAAAGAATAGTCACTGGCAGTTTCTGTGGATCTGTTGTTGCCAAAAGGAATTTCACATGTTCTGGTGGCTCTTCCAGTGTCTTCAACAATGCATTGAAACTATGGCGAGAAAGCATGTGAACTTCATCAATAAGGTAAACTTTGAAACGACCTCTGGCAGGCGCATATTGGACGTTGTCCAACAACTCGCGGGTATCCTCTACTTTTGTTCGGGAAGCAGCATCGATCTCAATCAGATCAACAAACCGCCCCTGTTCAATTTCAAGACAGTTGATACACTGACCACACGGAGCCTTGGTTATACCCGTTTCGCAATTCAGTCCTTTTGCCAACAGACGTGCAATAGTGGTCTTTCCCACGCCACGAGTGCCGGAAAAAAGATAAGCGTGATGAAGGCGTTGGTGTTCGAGACCATTCGCCAATGCAGTCAGCACATGTTGCTGACCGATCACATCAGAAAATATTTGTGGGCGCCACTTACGGGCAAGTACCTGATAGCTCATGAATACCGAGGAAATTGAACATGACTGTCTAACATGCTAGCACAGCCTCACCGTTAACGGCGAGGCTGATGTATCAATAATGCAAAAAAAACAGAATAATCAGTGACCGGGGAATTCAACGAGGGTGTAGCTGTCAACGCCTTGTTTTTTCAAACGTTCAACACCACCTAAATCCGGCAATCCAATAACGAATGCCGCTTCAGAAACTTGACCACCTAAACGACGAATCAAACGTACCGTCGCCTCAATGGTGCCCCCCGTTGCCAGCAAATCATCAATAACCAGCACGTTATCCTCTTCCTGAATGCCGCTTTTATGGATTTCTAATGTATCTGTACCATATTCCAGATCGTAAGTTTCGCTCAATGTTTCACGCGGTAATTTACCTTTTTTGCGAACAGGAACGAAACCAACCCCCAGACGCAGTGCAACAGGCGCTCCGAATAAGAAACCACGTGCTTCAGTACCAACAATTTTCGTGATGCCTGTATTCTGATAACGAGCTACCAATAAATCGATTGTGGCTTGATAGGCCGCTGGATTATCGAGCAATGTGGTAATGTCACGAAAAAGTATCCCCGCCTTTGGATAATCAGGGATGGTTTCGATACTATCTTTAATTAATTGCAGTTGTTGTGCGTTAGCGGTCATAATTGATGCCAGCCTGGTTTAAAAAGAAAACGGTAAAATCTATTCAAACTGCCGAAAAAAAAGCAACTGCCAAGCAAGCCGCTGCTTATATTTTGTTGACTTAAGTCAAGCTCCACACCTGAGTACTTTAACAGACAGATTATTAATGATAATGAGATGCTAATGGGCATACAAAATTTATTAAGTGTACTTGCAAAACAAGTCAGTACTCTGGAAAAAGAGCTAGCTTTACTGCCTGATACCCCTTTTTCCACTGCCCGTTTTGATCAAGTGTTATTTCACCACCGCAGCAATAAACTCGGTGGATATATGCAAGAAATCAGGCAAAATCTGGAACAATTGAAAGCCTGTATAAGCGATTATCGGATTGAACAAGTGAAGTTCCTTGCCGAGCGTTTAGTAACACAAATCGAGGCACTTAAGCGCGAGATATCCACCCAAGCGCTGCGAAAACAGGAAGATAAATTTGAGCGCCGATCACAAAAACAGGATCTTTATCAACGTCTGGCAGAACATCAAGATTATGAACGTCGTTTAATGGCAATGATTGATGACAGGGAATTACAGTTAAATAAACAAACTACACTTGCCAATAAGTACAAACTGCAAAAAGAAATTGCCGCCTTGGCGGGTAGGCTCGCCCGCTGCCGTCAAGCATTAATGCGAATCGAGAAGTCGATAGAAAAGCAAGAGCATTCAGATTAATCACAAAGGAAGCGGTAGCTATGGCTCTGGAACAAGCACCACCTGAAATACAACTCGCAGTAGATCTTATTTATCTGCTTGAATGTAACGAAATTTCTCCTGCTATCGCACTGGCAGCACTAGAAATCGTCAAACACGATCTTCAAGGGAAATTGAAAAAACAGGCCCGGCAATCTGAGGAATAAGCCTAACTCATGCTTGCTCTTCATTTATCTGGCTATTGGCTCCCATCATTCAATGGCTTCTGTACTTACTGCAATCGCTGCATGTGACGGAATAGCACATTTTTTCTGAGTAGATCACAATCCAGTCTCAGTTGATTCTATTTTGTCAAAGAATAGAGCGCGCTTTTTCCAAATCAGCTATCGATACCTTTCCTTCAACTGTATACGCCTTACGCTCCGTCAGGATCTTAAGCTGATTTTGAATATCATTACGGGCTGGAACACCGTTGCGGATTCCTTCAAGCTTCGTTTTCTTCAATGTTCCGCAAATGGTGGCTGTATTTAAGTGTATCAATGAAACTATCCACTAAATGAGCAGATTGCTCTTGAAGATTAAAACTGCCCGGTGAGAATGACCAGTTCTCAAATATCCCTGTCATCAATGCTCTCAACATGATGGCAGAACGTCTGAAATCAAGATCATAGGGTAGCTCTCCAGATTGAATACAAGCAAATAACATTTTTTCAATCTTCTGGTGATCAGAAATGCACATTTCCCTAATATCCTCTACTAATGGAGATATTTCTCCAACGAATTCACATTTATGGAAAAAAATTTCCATTAATTGTCGAATCTGAGAATCATCAATCATCATTTTTAACATGGCAATTAATAAATATCTCAACGCAATAAGTGGATTATCAGGATATTTTGATTGATACTCTTTCTCTAGTTCGTCTATTTTATGCTCTGGCATTCTACAAACAACAGAAAGTAGATCTGTTTTATTTTTAAAGTGCCAGTAAATTGCTCCGCGCGTTACATCAGCGGCAGTTGCGATATCGGATAGCGAGGTAGCAGAGACACCACGCTCAGAAAAGAGCTTTATCGCAGCATCTATAATTTGCTGACGGGTTTGGTTTGCTTGCTGTTTAGTTTTTCGTGCCATTTTAGTGCCATAAACTTTGTTTTTGACGGAGGCTGATTTACATACATTCATGTATGTTTGTACTATAGCACCCATTAACCAACGAAGTAATGATTTCACTTGTTAGATTAGCGAATCAACATTGAAAAATTGAGGTTTACTTATGCGAAAGAACAGGGGAGTTTTGCCTCTGGCCACATTACTGATCATTTCAGGCAGTTTCATTCTTTCAGGATGTAATGACAATAAAAATACACAGCAAGGGGCTGCTGGCCAGCATGTTCCTGAAGTGGGTATCGTAACGCTGAAGGCGGAACCTCTAACGGTCATCACAGAATTACCCGGCCGAACCTCGGCTTATCGTGTTGCCGAGGTTCGGCCCCAAGTCGGCGGCATCATACTGAAACGTAACTATAAAGAGGGAAGTGATGTGGTTGCTGGTGAGTCGTTATACCAAATAGATCCCGCAACTTATCAAGCAGAATACAGTAAAGCCAACGCAAGTTTAGCCAGAGCGCAAGCCAACGAGAATGTTTCCCGCTTGACCGTTGAACGCTATCAATCCTTGCTAGGCACACAGTACGTGAGTAAGCAGGAATTTGATAAAGCAAATTCAGAATATGCGCAGGCAAAAGCAGATGTTCAGTCCTCTCAGGCTGCATTGGAAAATGCCAGAATCAACCTGGCATACACCAAGGTAACCTCCCCTATTTCTGGGCGGGCGGGTAAGTCCACCGTCACAGAAGGGGCACTGGTTTCAGCAGGTCAGCCAACAGCTCTAACGATTGTTCAGCAGTTAGATCCTATCTATGTTGATATCACTCAATCCAGTGACGACTATCTGCGGTTCAAAAATGAAATTGCAAAAGGAACCGTTCAAAAAGAGAGCAAAAAAAACCAAAATCCATCTAATCACTGACACCGGACAAGAATACAGTCAAGAAGGTTACCTTGAGTTTTCTGACGTGACGGTTGACGAAACAACAGGCTCTATCACTATGCGTGCTGTGTTCCCAAATCCGAATGAAGAATTACTGCCAGGTATGTTTGTTCGCACTAAGTTAGAAGAAGGTGTACGCAAAAATGCGGTTTTGGTTCCTCAGCAAGCTGTTACCAGAACACCTCGTGGTCAAGCAACCACACTGATTGTCGATAAAGATGACAAAGTAGAATTGCGCAATATCAATGCGACTCAGGCAATTGGTAACAAGTGGTTGGTAGTAGAAGGTCTGAAAGCTGGAGATAGAGTAATCGTCACGGGATTGCAGAAAATAGCGCCGGGAATAACGGTCAAGCCAACGGAAACAGATTTGAATGCTAGTCCTACGGCTAATCAAGCTGAGTTCGCAAAAAAGCCTCAATAAGGAGTCGGTGATTCATGCCTAAGTTTTTTATCGAACGGCCAATATTTGCATGGGTAATCGCGATTATCACCATGCTATCTGGCTTGCTGGCAATCATGAAATTACCCGTGGAGCAATATCCTGACATTGCCCCGCCAGCCATTTCCATTTCAGCTGTTTATCCTGGAGCTGATGCAGCAACAGTACAAAATACTGTAACGCAGGTTATTGAACAGAATATGAATGGCATCGATAATCTCGTGTACATGTCTTCCAGCAGCGATTCTGCGGGGCACATGAATATCATGCTGAGCTTTGAAGCAGGCACAGATCCAGATATCGCACAAGTTCAGGTTCAAAATAAACTGCAATTGGCAATGCCGCTATTGCCTCAAGAAGTTCAGCAACAAGGTGTTAGTGTTGATAAAACCACCAGTTCGTTTTTGATGGTAGCCGGTTTCATCTCTCAAGATGGGTCCATGACCCAAGATGATATCGCTGACTATATCGGGGGCAGTGTCAAAGATAACTTGAGCCGTGTTACTGGTGTGGGCGAAACAATGCTCTTCGGTACGCAGTATGCTATGCGTATCTGGCTCAACCCTGACAAATTGCTCAACTATAAAATCACCACTCAAGATGTTATCAGTGCAATCAAGGCGCAGAATAATCAGGTTGCGGCCGGTCAATTAGGAGGAACACCACCGGTTCCAGGTCAGCGTTTAAATGCTTCGATCATCGCCCAAACTCGTCTGAATTCGGCAGAAGAATTTGGCAACATTTTGCTGCGCATGAATCCCGATGGTTCACAAATTCGTTTGCATGATGTCTCTACTATTCAATTAGGCGCGGAAAATTACAGTATCATTGGTCGCTTTAATGGCAAACCGGCAGCAGGCATTGGTATCAAACTGGCAACTGATGCCAACGCTTTAGATACTTCCAAAGCCGTTAAAGAAGCACTGGCGGAGATGCAACCTTTCTTCCCACATGGGTTAACTATTGTCTATCCGTATGACACCACACCATTTGTTAAAATTTCTATTTTCGAAGTGGTGAAAACATTGGCAGAAGCCATTCTGTTAGTGTTTATCGTCATGTACCTGTTCCTGCAAAACTTCCGAGCTACCTTTATCCCAACGATTGCGGTTCCGGTTGTACTGCTTGGTACATTTGCCATTCTTGCTGCGTTTGGCTATTCCATCAATACGTTAACCATGTTCGCTATGGTACTTGCCATAGGCCTGCTCGTGGATGATGCCATTGTTGTAGTGGAAAACGTCGAACGAATCATGCAGGAAGAGGGACTATCACCGAAAGAAGCCACCAAAAAATCAATGGGGCAGATCCAAGGTGCTCTGGTCGGTATCGCACTGGTGCTTTCCGCTGTATTTGTACCAATGGCCTTCTTCGGAGGTTCAACAGGCGCGATCTACCGCCAATTCTCAATCACGATCGTTTCAGCAATGATATTGTCTGTGCTGGTAGCATTAATCCTGACCCCGGCATTGTGCGCCACGATGCTCAAGCCTGTTGCCAAATGCGGCCATGGAACTCACACAGGATTCTTTGGTTGGTTTAACCGTCTGTTTGAACAGAGTACACATCATTATACTGATAGTATCGGTCGGATGTTACGTGGCACCGGGCGCTATTTGGTGATCTATGTCATGTTGATCGCGGGCATGGCCTGGATATTTAAGAGCCTGCCATCCTCCTTCTTGCCAGAAGAAGATCAGGGGGTTTTACTGGCAATGGCCCAATTACCACCTGGCTCAACTCAGGAACAGACACAAAAGGTATTGAATGAAATCAATGACTACTTCTATACCAAAGAGAAAGATGTTGTTAAATCTGTGTTTACAGTTAATGGCTTTGGTTTTAGTGGTCAGGGGCAAAATATGGGTCTGGCCTTTATCAGCTTAAAAGATTGGGAATTACGTAAAGACCCGAAAGATAAAGTTCCGGCCATTGTTGCCAGAGCAAATGCGAATTTTGCTCAAATCAGGGAAGGTCTTGTCTTTGCGTTCAATATTCCTTCAATTGTAGAGTTAGGTTCTGCCAGCGGATTTGACTTCCAGTTGATTGATAAAGGAAATCTGGGACATGCAGCACTGACAGAAGCACGCAACCAATTACTTGGTATGGCTGTACAACACCCAGATATGCTGACAAGTGTCCGCCCCAATGGTCAAGATGACACACAACAATATCGCCTTTATATCGATAAGGAAAAAGCAGAAGCCTTGGCTGTATCCACAACAAATATCAACTCAACCCTGAGCACGATGTTTGGCGGTGCTTACATCAATGACTTTATCGACCGCGGTCGAGTCAAAAAAGTCTATATTCAAGCTGATTCTCCTTATCGTATGTTACCAAGCGATATCAGCAAGTTGTATGTTCGTAACTATCATGGAGAAATGGTACCGTTTTCTGCGTTCATAGATGCATCAAAAGAGCCTTGGATTTATGGTTCACCACGTCTGGAACGCTACAACGGTCTTCCTTCTATGGAAATTGTGGGCGAAGCAGCGCCGGGCCAAAGTACTGGTGACGCAATGGCACTTATGGAGCAACTGGCAGCACAATTACCACCAGGAATTGGCTATGACTGGACCGGAATGTCTTATCAAGAACGTTTATCCGGTAACCAGGCTCCTGCACTGTATGCGCTGTCATTGATTGTCGTATTCCTTTGCCTGGCAGCATTATATGAAAGCTGGTCTGTTCCGTTCTCGGTCATGCTAGTCGTCCCTCTGGGGGTTATCGGTGCATTACTGGCAACATCAATACGTGGACTGGATAACGACGTTTACTTTAAGGTTGGATTATTGACGACTATCGGGTTGTCTGCGAAAAACGCCATCCTTATCGTCGAGTTCGCCAAGGATTTAATAGAAAAAGAAGGCAAGGGATTAATAGAAGCAACTCTTGAAGCAGCCAGAATGCGCTTACGCCCAATCCTGATGACTTCTTTAGCCTTTATGCTTGGCGTTATGCCTCTGGTATTGAGCAATGGCGCAGGTTCAGGTGCACAAAATGCTGTAGGAACGGGAGTATTGGGTGGAATGATCGCAGCGACATCGTTAGCAATTTATTTCGTTCCTGTATTTTTCGTTGTCATTAAGCGGCGGTTTACGAAAAAAATGAGGAGCTTGAACACATTTCACCCCCTCACTAAATTCAGTTATGTTAAAAAGGCCACTTATGTGGCCTTTTTAACGAGTAAAAATGCCTTCAAACAGCAAATTACAGGATGACAATATCTGCGTTAAAATTCATTCATAGTCTAATTAAAATAAATACTTATGAATGAGTAAGAGGTTTAAAAAGACAACATCTTCTGTTTTTTATAAAAAACAGAAGATGGGCGGGTAACTTTCCTTGTTTTTTCTTGATTACACCTTTAATGGTAAAAAGTGTTCCATCTCGATGGTGACATATGTAATAATGACGCTATATTGGTTTTGAAAGTCTCAATACAATCGCCTATAATGATTGTTGTGCTATTGCTACAGCATCTACTGTATTAGTATAATTTAATATATTTCACAGCATATGTGGATATGATTATCCTTCATAGCAGAATGCTGGTGCTTGCCAGAAACGGGACTTTGCCAGAATTTAGTGTTTTTGTCATAACTAAACGTAAATGAGCTATTGTTAAAAAAACAGTTGGCAGATAGGTAAAATAGAACATTAACATTAATAAATAATAATCATGTTTTGATAAGCTCTATTCTAAAAGAATGACTATAATAATTAGCATGTATAAGCCTTAGTTCAAATAAGCTATGCATCGTTTACGGGGGTGACTATGGATGAATATTCACCAAGAAGACATGATGTTGCTGAATTAAAATACTTATGCGAAAATTTAATTCATGAGGCTTTTTCCGTCCTGAATCGCACTGATAATCATTGGATTCACGACCTGACCTCCGAGAAAAGTTTAAAACTAAACGAATTGATTGAACACATTGCAGCTTTTGTTTGGAGCTTTAAAATTAAATACTCAGACAACCACACTCTGAGCACCTTAATTGATGACTATCTAGATAAAACATATAATTTATTTGGAAGTGATAAGATAAGCTTTCTTGAGCTTACAAAATGGCAAAAAACAAACGAACACTTAACTAACGTTTTGTTACATGATTTGAACGCTTCTTTAAGTAGAATCTGATAAATATATTACTAACTATTTTTTATACCAAATAAGATAAGGCGATTATGACTAAAACTGACTATCTGATGCGTTTAAGAAAATGCACTTCTATTGAAACACTGGAACGTGTAATTGAAAAAAATAAATACGAGCTTTCGGAAGATGAACTTGAATTGTTCTACTCTGCGGCTGATCACCGTTTGGCTGAACTTACCATGAATAAACTCTATGATAAAATCCCATCATCTGTTTGGAAATTTGTCCGCTAGACTGTAATGTTCAGATAGAAAGTGACTTGAGCCGGTAGCTATTATCGGCTGACAGTATAATCTTATGATGAGCTTGGAATTGGTGAGGGCTCTGCCAGCTACATCCCGGCACACGCATCCCTTGCTATGGCTGCTTCTTTCCAGACCTGACCAAGTTAACAAGTTAGCGTTGCGGGAGAACCAACAGAGCCCCCATTGAAGTTAGCTTCAAATTTCGAAGCGGTGGTCATTATCTTTCAAACATGATGAAATAGCAAGGCAACTTCATTTGAATGCTGATTTATTGCACGTAACGTTGTAAAAAGCATCAAAAAATTAATAATCCTACTAAACAGAATGCTTTTAGCATTTTTTTCAAGCTATAACTCACAGTAGATGAACAGCAAACAGGTGCAACAATAGATATATTTAATAACACTAATGAATCATTGCCATGTCATATAAAAACCACATAATTTCACAAATTTAACCTAAGTTAAATAACAATTTCCTTATCCTTAGCATTTAAAATAAAAATAATCATACAAATCAAAAGATAAATCTACAAAGCAATACATTCGCATTATTTGATAAGCATTAATGAAATTAGCAGTGATAATTCACATCTAAAATAAAAACTCAAGGATAATTTCATTCACAACTTAATCCATTTATTTTCAAATAAATAAAAACTTATTATCCATAATCTTTCATTTATAATTTTCAAATACGCTAAAAGTAAAGGCATGTTATGAGTCAAGCATTACAAAACTTAATTAACTTGATACATTTAGAAAAAATAGAAGAAGGGATTTACCGAGGACAAAGTCAAGACTTAGGATTTCCTCAAGTTTTCGGTGGGCAAGTCATAGGCCAGGCGCTATATGCAGCAAAACAAACCGTCGCGGATGATAGAATGATCCACTCCTTTCATAGCTATTTTTTACGCCCAGGTGATAGCCATAAGCCCATTGTTTATGATATTGAAATATTGCGTGATGGAAAAAGTTTCAGTGCCCGCCGCGTCAGCGCAATACAAAATGGTCATCCTATCTTCTACCTGACCGCGTCCTTTCAAGGACATGAAGCAAGTTTTGAACATCAAAATACTATGCCCCTGGTCCCTTTTCCCGAAGAGTTAGATCCCGAAGAAGACATTGTAAAAAAAATGGCTAACTCACTTCCGACAAAATTAAAAAAAAGTTTTTTCCATGCCACCCTTGGAGATGAAATTCGTTCCTCTTCAAAGTCTACCTAATCATTCATCCCAAATCCCTGTGCGTTATGTTTGGTTCCGTAGCAATGGAAAAATGCCGGAAGATCCATTCATTCACCATTGTTTGCTGGGCTATGCATCAGATTTCAATTTTCTGCCTACGGCACTACAGCCCCATGACGTAAAATTTATGGCGGAAAATATGCAAATAGCCACGATTGATCACTCAATGTGGTATCACCGCCCTTTCAATATGGATGACTGGTTACTTTATTCAATCGAAAGTCCATCAGCATCAGGGGCGCGTGGTTTTGTCCGCGGGCATATCTATAACCGCACAGGGGTGCTTATCGCTTCTGCGGTTCAGGAGGGAGTCATCCGTAAGCTATGATGAATTGAATCAATAGCCGTATGCCGTAATCAACTTTTCTGTTACTACGGCATACCTATTTGCAAATAAAAGTGCTCAGTTATAAGCGCTTTCACCATGTGAAGTAATATCAAGTCCTTCTCTTTCTGACTCGATACTAATACGTAATCCAACCAATTTATCAGCGATCTTAAATGAAATATAAGCCGCTATGGATGACCAAACTATACAGACCAATATACTAATAACCTGAATACCGAGCTGCCTTAGCATTGTCATTCCTTCAGCAAACCCTGTTCCACCTAAAGCCGGGGCAGTAAAAACAGCGGTCAATACACAACCAACAATGCCACATACTCCATGTACCCCAAACACATCACAAACATCATCAACACGTAACCACTTCTTCAGTATGACTACCCCCCACAAGCCTGCAATACCGGCAATCAATCCCATCACCAATGCACCACCGATACCCACTGTTGCAGCGGCAGGCGTAATGACCACTAACCCCGAAATACATCCAGAACAAGCCCCCAGAAGCGAAGGTTTCTGGCGAAATAGCCACTCACAGAAAACCCATGTCAACACGGCTCCCGCCGTTGCCGCCACCGTATTCACTAGAGCCAGCGCCGAAGTGGCATTGACTTCACCAGTCGATCCCACGTTAAAGCCAAACCATCCAATATAAAGGATCGCTGTTCCAATAAAAGCCATTGGTAGGTTATGAGGTTTAAATGCTTCCCGCCCAAAGCCTGAGCGCTTCCCAAGTAAATAAGCACCAACCAAACCTGCTGCTGCCGCATTAATATGAACGACAGTCCCGCCAGCAAAATCCAAGGCTCCATCCTGAGCCAGCCAGCCGCCACCCCATACCATATGCGCCATAGGGATATAAGATGCGGTCAGCCATAACACACTAAAAATCAGCAATGCTGAAAACCGAATTCTTTCACATAACGCGCCTACCACCAAAGCAACAGTAATACAGGCAAATGCACCTTGGAAAACAACATGAATTAACTGATAAAAATTACCAGTTAGATCAGTTATGGATATATTTTTTAACATAACCTGACCAAAACCACCCCAAAAAGCGTTGCCTGTCTCAAAGGTCATACTATATCCATAAATAATCCAAAGCACACAAACCAATGAAAAACTGACAATCACCTGTGACATGAGTGACAACACATTTTTGCTGCGTAGTAATCCCCCATAAAACAGGGCAATGCCAGGTATTGTCATAAAAAGTACCAGTATCGTATTTATTAACATAAATACAGTGTCTGCTTTATTAAAATGACTTTCCGCAGCAATAGCAAACGAAGGAAAACTGGCCGCAATACACGCTATGGATAAAAATTTATTCTTCATTTTTCCCTCCTCATTTACAGTGCTGCATCATTCGTTTCACCCGTCCTGATCCTGACGGCATGCTGCAATTCAAAGAGAAAGATTTTTCCATCCCCCATTTTTCCGGTGAAAGCAGTCTGTTGAACAACATGGATAATTTCTTCAACTCGTTCGTCATTGGTAGCAATATCAATCTTAACTTTGGGCAAAAAATTAACGTTGTATTCAGCACCTCGATAAAGTTCGGAATGACCTTTTTGACGCCCAAATCCCTTTACTTCTGTTATAGTCATACCCTGTATACCTATATCAGCAAGTGCTTCCCGCACTTCCTCCAGCTTAAATGGCTTGATGATGATGGTAATAAGTTTCATATTTCCCCCGTTTTTCGCTACGTTTGTACAAGGGAATATCTGCAAGGGATATGCCAAAAGTTAAAAATGATGAGTAATCAGTTTGTTATCGAAAAACATCGCTAAAGAGCGGATAAAAAAGGGAACAGAAAATGCATCTGCTCCCTATACGCAGCCTAAATATGCACACTAAACGTGCACTGATTCATTCAACGTCTCGCCAACTTGCTGGAGTTGGTACATTTGATAATAGCGTCCACGCTTTTCCAGTAACTGTTGATGCTGACCTTGCTCAACAATTGCACCACGATGCAGCACTAATATGGAATCAGCCTCAGTAATGGTTGAAAGACGATGAGCAATTACCACCAATGTCGTCTGTTTGCGGATCATGCTCAGCGCTTTCTGTACTGATTGTTCTGTCCCAGAATCAATATTTGCGGTTGCCTCATCCAAAATAAGGATCTGTGGCGTTTGCACTAAAACTCGAGCCATTGCTAAAAGCTGTTTTTGGCCGGCTGAAAGTGTATTCCCTTGTTCTCCCAAAACGAAATTCAAACCATCTGGTAAATGACGAACAAAGTCAGCTAATTGAACTAATTCTAGTACTTCCCATATTTTCTCTTCGCTGATATCCCGCCCTAGCGTGATATTGTTGAGGAATGACGCGGCCAAAACAACAGGATCTTGCTGCACCATTGCCACCCCATTACGCAACACGGCGTGAGAAAGCGAAGATATGGAGCGCCTGTCAAGATAGATCTCACCGTCTTGCCACGGATAGTACCCCATAATCAAATTAGCCAGAGTGCTTTTTCCACTCCCTGTATGCCCAACCAAGGCCACAAACCCATGTGAAGGAACATGCAGATTAATATCGCTTAAGACAAGTTTGTCACCGCGATAAGCAAAGTTTAAATTTTCAATATCAATTCTGCCACTTTCTAACGCCCGTAAATCGTTGCCATATTGCTGTTGTGGACTATCCATCAATTCGAAAACACGTTCTCCTGAAACCACCGCTTGCTGCAATACCGATTGCTGTGAAGTCAACTCAATCAGTGGCTCATTTAATCGCCCAAGATAGTTAATAAAAGCATACAGTACACCAACGCCGATAACCTCAGTGCCTTTGATACCAAACACTAAGAGCAGACCACACAATATTACGGCAGAAAAGAAACTCACTAATGGCCTTAATAAGATGCCATCTAGCCGTAAAGCCTGCATACGAGCCTGATAATGTGCTCGGTTGGTTGCTAACATTTTCTCGCCAAAACGAGCTTGCTGACGAAACTGCTGAATCACACTCATGCCATTAATGGCTTCATTGAAACCATCATTAATGTCAGCCAGATAACCGCGAACCCGCCTAACTATTGGGGTACTAAGACGCTGATAGATCACCATGACAAGCAAGACTGCCGGAAATATTACGATTGCAACACATGCCATACGCCAATTTAAAACAAACATGGCTATCAGCATGGCACCAATTAGTGCAATACAGCGAAATACCATAGGAATCACATTAACAAACAGATCCTTAATGACCTCAGTATCATTTGTTACGCGGGATATCAGTTGTCCAACGGGTTGATTATCAAAAGCACTTAATGGCTGACGTAATGCTGAATCCATCACATCAGTACGAAGCTTCTGCACCACTCCCACAGATGCCTGATTAAAAAATAATGTTTGATAATAGTGTAAAGCCGCAGCAATAAGCTGCAAAATCAAGAAGATTGCGGCAAGCCCACCGACAATATCGAGCGGTAAATTTCCCGTTGCCACCATATTGTCGATAAAATAACTCACAAGCAGAGGTCCGCTTACCTCTGCCAATGCAGCAATCCACAACATCAATACAGCAATTAGCATCGGTTTACGGTAATTTTTGCCGTAAGAAAGTAAGCGCTTTAATGACGGCCATAGCTTACCTATATGAGTTTTAGTCATTTTCTCCACCCAATTCAGCTTCGAGTTGTTGGTAATGGTACATATCGGAATACCAACCTGATTGGGTGATAAGCTGTTTATGCTGGCCGTGTTGTATCACTGAGCCATGTTGCATAACCAAAATATTATCGGCTTCCGTTAATGCTGACAGCCGATGCGCACTGATAATAACAGTGCGCTGTTGCCGCCATTGGCTAAGATTTTTCATAATCTGGTGTTCCGTGTGACCATCAACGGCTGACAGAGCATCATCAAGGATTAAAATCTCTGTCTCTAACAGCAAAGCCCTGGCAATGGATATACGCTGTTTTTGCCCCCCGGAAAGCATCACACCGCGTTCGCCCACTTCCGTTTGATAACCTTGGGGCAATCGCAAAATATCATCATGTACACTTGCTAAACGAGCGACTTCTTCTATTTGCTCTTGGGTTGCATCCGGTCGTCCCAACGCAATATTACCTGCAACGGTATCCGAAAACAGGAAAGGAGTTTGGTTGACAATAGCCAATCGTGAACGCCACTCTTCTATTCGAAGCGCAGAGATATTTTTTGACTGGAAAAGAATGGCTCCATCGGTGACATCAAACTGCCGTTGTAACAAAGCCAATAAAGTACTCTTCCCTGCACCAGTTGATCCACAAAGCCCTAATAACTGACCAGGCTCTAATTGAAAATGGATATTTTCCAAAACAGGTTTATTACTTTGAGGATAGGTAAATTTGTTGATATTTGCCCACAAGCTCCCCCGCTCTGAAGACAAAGACAACACACCATCTTCGGTTACCAGGGGTTCCTGCAACAAACTGCGGATACGTGTATAAGCAGCACTTCCTCTCTCAACAATGTTGAACATCCATGCCAATGCCAACATAGGCCAGATCATCAATCCCAGATACATGACAAAACTAGTCAATTCACCAAGGGTCATGGAACCCTTCACCACCATCCAACTCCCTCCACCGACAGCCAAGAGGTTTGCAACAGTAATAGCAATGAAAATGGTGGGATCAAAACGCGCATCTACACGCGCAACATGCATATTCTTACGCCCAGCATCAATAGCAACTTCTTCAAACTGGTTAGATTGAAGTTTTTCCAATCCAAACGCTTTTATCATACGGATACTAGTCAAACTTTCCTGCGCATGGTTATTCAGTACAGAAAATGCGCCTTGCGCAGATTTAAAACGATGATGAAGCTGATTACCATAATGCTTAATCGCCAAGGCCATAACAGGCATCGGCACTAGTGATAACAATGTTAATTGCCAACTGATCTCCACGCTCATGACAATTAGGACAGAACACCCCATAACTAATGCATCAACCAAAGTAAGGACTCCCTCACCTGCGGCAAAAACAACTCTGTCAACATCATTGGTTGCGCGCGCCATGAGATCGCCTGTTCTATGACGCAGATAAAATTCAGGATTCTGACTACTCAAACGCTTGTAGAAGTCACCACGCAGCTTAACAGCCAGCCGATAAGAAGCACCGAACAACCATACACGCCAAACATATCGCAGACCATAAATTGCCAAAGCAATGAACAGCATTAACCCCAGCAACATTAATAGCTGACGGGAGGTCATTGTTTTTGAGCTAATACCATCAACGATAATCCCGACTAAGTGGGGAGGAATGAGTTGCAGCACCGCAATCAAAACGAGGAAAATAACAGCACCCAGATAACGCCGCCATTCACGAATAAAATACCAGCTTAATTGTGAAAATAATCTCACACATCTATTCCCAAGGTAAAAATAAAAGAGTTAGCACCTACCGACCAAAGGGATCTTTATGATGTTACTGAATCTGGTATTGGCAGCGCCGTTGTATATTTGATCTTTTCCATGGCAAAGTTAGAAGTAACATCAATCAAACCAGAAACCCCATTTACCATACGTTTGTAGAAATGATCATAACTTTTCATATCAACAACTTCTATATGCATCAGGTAATCATATTCACCCGCCATGCGATAAAATGTTAAGACTTCTGGCATCTCTTTTATAAAGGAGACAAACTGTTCATACCACTCACTGCTGTGTTGTTGCGTTTTAATCATCACTATCACTGTCAAACCCAGACCGAGTTTTTCCCCATTTAACAAGGCAACCCTGCCAACAATATAACCTTCATCTTCAAGTCGTTTAAGACGCTTCCAGCAAGGTGTCGAAGTCAAATTAACGGCTTCAGCCAGTGCATTCAAGGATAGACTACAATCCTGTTGGAGCAGTGCCAGTAGCTTACGGTCTATTTTATCTAACATATCTAAATCCTATAGAAATATTTCCCAAATATAACGGATATTCTCAGAAAAATAACAATCTATTTCTCCAAATGTAAGGGTAATCTATATACCACTACGGTATTATTATTTAGGGTCAATTTATGTCGTCTTTATGGGCTACAAATGCCATAAAAGCTATCCAAGCTGATTATCAACGCAGCGCTGATACACATCTTATTCGTCTTAACTTCCCAATATTTCCGGGTATTTACCTCTATCTCAAAGATGAAAGCACTCATCCCACGGGTAGCCTCAAACATCGGCTTGCACGTTCCCTATTCCTTTACGCACTTACTAATGGTTGGATCCAGGAAGGAACGCCTATTATTGAAGCTTCATCTGGAAGTACTGCTGTTTCGGAAGCTTATTTTGCCCGCTTGCTTGGTTTACCATTTATTGCTGTTATGCCTTTCTGTACTGCTAAACGCAAAATTCAAGAGATTGAGTTCTATGGCGGTAAATGTCATTTTGTAGAGCATTCCGCCTTGATTTATCAAGAATCAGAGCGCCTGGCAAAAGAGCTTAATGGCCATTACATGGATCAGTTTACCTATGCCGAGCGAGCAACTGACTGGCGAGGAAACAATAATATTGCAGAAAGTATTTTCCGCCAGATGCAACTAGAGCCTTTTTCTGAACCAACTTACATCGTTATGAGTGCAGGAACAGGGGGCACATCTGCGACACTTGGGCGCTATATCCGCTATCAGGGATATAACACTAAACTCATTGTTGTCGATCCAGAGAACTCCGTCTTCTACGATTGCTACCATCAGAACCGCCGTGATATTTGCGGAGGTACTGGCAGTAAAATAGAAGGAATTGGCCGCCCACGCGCAGAACCTTCTTTTATCCCTACGGTTATCGATGACATGATCCAAGTTCCCGATCTTGCCACAATTGCTACCATTTATTGGCTTGAAAAATTAATTGGCAGAAAAACGGGAGCATCAACAGGAACTAACGTCTGGGGAGCTTTACAACTCGCCAAGCAAATGCACGATAACAACCAACAAGGGGCAATTGTGACATTACTCTGTGATAGTGGGGAACGCTATCTTGATACCTATTACAACCCAGAGTGGGTGCGTAATAATATCGGTGATATCACACAGTATCTAACACAACTACCCAAGTTAAACGGTTATGAGTAACATATCTCCTTCAATTTACAGAGGTAGGTATCATGAAACGAGCCGTTGTTGTATTCAGTGGTGGACAGGATTCCAGCACTTGTTTAATTCAGGCACTCCACCAATATGACGAAGTTCACTGTGTCACCTTTGATTATGGACAGCGCCATCATGCTGAAATTGATGTCGCTTGTCGTATAAGCAAAAAATTGGGCGCTGCTGCCCACAAAGTCCTTGATGTGACTTTATTGAACGAGCTCGCCATCAGTAGCCTGACAAGAGACAATATTCCCGTACCCGATTTCAGTGAAAGTGAAAAAAGTGGCCTCCCAAGTACTTTTGTGCCTGGCCGTAATATATTATTTTTAACCCTGGCGGCAATTTATGCTTATCAGGTTGAAGCTGAAGTCGTTATTACTGGCGTTTGTGAAACTGATTTTTCGGGCTACCCAGATTGCCGTGATGAATTTGTTAAAGCACTCAATAAAGCCGTCAGCCTTGGTATCGCTCGTGATATTCGTTTCGAAACCCCTCTAATGTGGTTAACCAAAGCGGAAACTTGGGCATTGGCAGATTATTATCAAAAATTGGATTTTGTTCGCAATAAAACCCTTACGTGCTATAACGGTATTCAGGGTGATGGATGCGGTGAATGCGCTGCCTGTCATCTCAGGGCTGAGGGATTAAAGCATTATTTAAGCAATGCCCAAGCCACGATGTTAGATATGAAAGCCAAAACCCATCTCAGTTAATCGAAACGATCTCATCAACGTGATCTGTGAGAGGCTCGTGGAACCTCTCATTCCACATTTTTATTTTATCGTTATTCGTCGGCATTGTTTTTATAGGCTTCCATCCTTTCTCGTAATTCACCTTCTAAAGCTAACGCTTTTTGCGTTTTCAAATCAATACAAGCAAATGTAGTTAAAGCATCTGCAATAATCTGATTATCACCCCGGCGTATAATTTCCTGAAAAAATGTACCACTTTTATTACGTAACTCCCGCATCGAAGATTTCACTTCCAGCTCATCTGTCATCACGGCGGGATGGCGATAATTAATATTGATATTCACCACAACAAAACCAATATTCTTACGATTTAACCATTCCAGCGTGTCATCTTCAGTAAGTAAATCCCAGCGAGCTGCTTCCATAAATTCCAAATAACGAGCATTGTTCACGTGCTGGAAAAGATCAATATGGTAACCCCTGACTTTGATAATTGTACTCATTACTATTTTTTCCTTACACTCATCCGACCAGACAAAATGTAACAATAGCAAAACAATTTAACTACAATGGCATTTAATCAATTATTCTTGATCGATATCACAGCCCTCTTGAACAAATTACTGATAAATGCACAAGAGGGCCTTAATACTTAGTAAGTTAATTTATCTCGATTTTTCTCTATGAAAATCGGACCAATACCTTGTACTTCTTGCAATTGTTCTATTGCTGTAAAAGAACCATATTTTTCACGATATTCAACAATTGCCTGTGCTTTTTTAGCGCCTACCCCATTGAGTTCTTTCGCTAACTCTTCAGCATTCGCAGTATTAATATTAACAACGCCTTTTTCTTGTATCTGCTGGCCTGGGACTTGCTCTTCCCCCTCTTTCACCTTACTGTTTTCAATGGTAGTTTTATGTTGGTCAACAGGTTGTTTCACCAACTTGTCAGTGGATTCATTAACGGTAGCTGCATGAGACAACGGCATACTGATGCACAATGCCATCATGAGTGAGTTAAATACTATCCTTAAATATTTCATATAAATCTCTCCATGTTTTATTGGTGAAAGAAAGATTGCCACAACAATATTTCCGGGCAACAGGCAAAGTTCATATATGCGAAAGGCCACGAAAGTGGCCTTTTTCAATTACTATTTTGCAAAAGCAGATGCGAGTAACTTCGCAATTTTATTCCAGTTGACCGATCTTAATATCCGCACCATCACGTAAATTCATGATTAGTGACTCGAGCGTGATATTACCGGTCTGATACTGATAACCCACCATATACTGTTTAAACAGATCATCTGTGACAGATCCCGGAACAACTTTATCCAACTGGATAAGTACAGCGTTACCCAGTTCATCTTGAGCTAATCCATATACAGGCTTACCCGCTTTAGGATGAGGTAAAGTGAATGCCACATCGGTAGCCTGATTGGTTTGTGGCAGATGTTTTATCACGGTAGGCTGCTCGAACTGAATTCCTGCGGTTTTCAATACTTGCTCACCTTTACCTTCTTTCAGGGCGGCCAGGAGTTTTTCACTTTCAATCTGAAGTTGTTTTTCTGCTTTCTGACGTTTTACCAATTCAGTAACTTCAGGTTTGGCCTGTTCAAACGACTGGACTGTTTCAGGCCTAACATTGTCAACACGCAGAATAAAAGCTCTATCGCCTTCAACCGAAATAACATCAGAGTTAATTCCTGTCGCACCTTTATCATCAATCAAATTGCCAGAGAAGACAGCCTGAACAACTTGGTTGAAATTAATATCAGTGGGAACATGATCGCGATCAAACCAGTCCGTGGTCACAGCTTGATAACCCGCCGCTTTCTCTGCTGCTACCAAAGACTCATTATCATTCGCTGCGGCATCACTCACTTTCCGCTGTAATGCATAAAAAGCATCAACGGCTTTTTCCTGCTTAACAATTTTTTCTATTTCCGAACGCACATCCGCCAACGGTTTGACTTCCTGATATTTAATATCATCTAAACGAAAAATGGCATATCCATTAGATAATTTGACCACATCTGAAAGCTGCCCTTTCTGCGTCAAATTCGCTGACTTAATCTCATTAGGCAGAGAGCGTTCTTCCATCCAGCCTAAATCACCACCTTTTTGAGCAGAAAATTTGTCAGTCGATTTTTCTGACGCCAATTGACTAAAATCAGCTCCTTTTTTTAACTCATCCAAAACCGATTTGGCGACAGAGTCTGAATCCAGTTGAATAAAGCTATACTTTTTCTGTTCAGGTTTGGTGTATTTTGCCAGGTTGTTTTTATAAAATTTTTCGATATCAGCATCTGATACAGTGACATCTTTCAGTTCATCGGCAGCATCCATTTTGATATAACTGACTTTCACTTTTTCTGGCACAGTAAAATGCTGACTATTAGCGTCATAGTATTTTTTCAGTTCTTCATCGGTAACTGTTTGTTTCTCCTCAATTGATTTTAATTCAAGAGTCGCAAAACGTACTGTCCTTTCTTGCAGAAATAATGCTGCTTCCTGTTTTACTTCGGTCGGTAACGCAATTTCCGCGCCTATAACAGCTTGCCTCAATTGACGATTAATCAATTCCTGACGAACCTGTTCCGCGAAATTGTCAGGGCTGATGTTTGAATGAGCAAGCCAGTTTAAATACTCCTGATATTTGTTGTTATCAAACTGGCCGTCAACCTGGAGAAACGGTAGGTTACGTATCTCCTGTGCAACCTGATTGTCGCTTGCTGATAAACCCAGCTTACGGGCATACTGTTCAATCAAAGTGGCATTGATAAGTCTCTCCAATGATTGGCGCCGAAGCTGCTGTAGCATCTGTTCATCGCTTAACAAAGTTGAGAATTCATCTCCCAGCTTCTCCTGCTGAACATTTTTTTCTTGCAAAAATGCCTGCTCTAGCTGAGCACGACTAATGGTTTGGCCATTCACTTTGGCTGCATAATTACCACTTTCGCTTGATAGGTAACCAGTTACCCCCGTCACCAGGAAAGTCAGGATAATTAGAGCCAACACAATTTTGAGCACAGGACCGTTCGCCGCCGTGCGTAGGTTATCCATCATAAAGACGTAAAACTCCGCTTTAGTGAAAAAGAAACTGTCATATTACGACAATTCAAACGCTAAGAGAAAAAAAGCGCACCAATCAATTGATGCGCTTATATTCTAGCCTATCAACACGGCCTAGTCAGTTGAAGTTTATTTCAATAACAAAAACCAGAGCCTGTTTCCTACTCATTAGCCATTAACAGCATCTTTTAATCCCTTTCCAGCTCGGAAAGCAGGTACTTTTGCTGCTGCGATCTTGATTTCCTTGCCTGTCTGAGGGTTGCGGCCTGTACGCGCAGCACGCTCACGTACAATAAACGTACCGAACCCCACTAAAGCGACATCATCACCGTTTTTCAATGCACCAGATACGGAAGAAATGAATGCATCTACTACACGTCCGGCTGCTGCCTTAGAAATATTGGCATCAGCAGCAATTTTGTCGATCAGTTGTGACTTATTCACTCTTATCATCCCCATTTTAGTATTACTCTCGTAACGGAAACCGATTTACAACAGATAACACGACAGTTATACCGTCATATCAATCCTTTTCCAGTATTAGCAAGAAATCATGGAACAGCAAAATTTTTAATCAGATAATTAGACTAATCTAACTTAATGACACAAAAAAAGGCTGGCAAGCCTGAATGTTCTCACCAACCTGAATTTTATACACAGTTCTTGAGTTAGCTCACTATTTTTGTACTATTTTAGTGATACAACTTCTGCGCCAAATGTGGGTTCCTGCAAAGCGATAGATAATACATCTTCTATACGTTTAACGGGGTGGATCTCCAGATCTTGGATCACATTCTGTGGGATCTCTTCCAGATCTCGTTTATTGTCATCTGGGATCAAAACCGTTTTAATTCCCCCACGATGTGCTGCCAGCAGTTTCTCTTTCAAGCCCCCGATTGGCAGTACTAAACCACGCAGCGTAATTTCCCCGGTCATGGCAACGTCAGCACGAACTGGATTACCCGTCAGGCAAGAGACCAACGCTGTACACATTGCAATCCCCGCACTGGGACCATCTTTTGGGGTCGCTCCTTCCGGTACATGAACATGAATATCACGTTTCTCATGGAAATCAGAGCTGATACCCAACTTATCAGCACGAGCACGAACGACTGTCAATGCCGCCTGGATGGATTCCTGCATCACTTCACCCAATGAACCGGTATAAGTCAATTTACCTTTACCTGGCACACTGGCGGTTTCAATCGTCAGCAAATCACCACCAACTTCTGTCCATGCCAGGCCAGTTACCTGACCAACTCGATTTTCTGTATCAGCACGACCATAATCCACTTTTTGCACACCCAGATAATCTTTCAAGTTATCCGCATTAATTTCGATGTGCTTAAGTTTCTTATCCATCAGTAATGCTTTAACCGCTTTACGACACAATTTAGAGATTTCACGTTCTAAACTACGAACACCAGCCTCACGAGTGTAGTAACGGATAATGCCAATAATTGCACCATCATCGATAGTCAATTCGTCTTTCTTCAGAGCGTTACGCTCGATCTGTTTTGGCAGCAGATGACGTTTGGCAATATTCAGTTTTTCATCTTCGGTATAGCCCGATAGACGAATGACCTCCATACGATCCAGCAATGGAGCAGGAATATTCATGGAGTTAGAGGTTGCCACGAACATAACATCGGAGAGATCGTAATCAACTTCAAGGTAGTGATCGTTAAATGCTACGTTTTGTTCAGGATCAAGTACTTCTAACAATGCTGAAGCTGGGTCGCCACGCATGTCGGATGACATTTTATCGATTTCATCTAGCAAGAACAGTGGATTTTTAACCCCTACTTTGGACATTTTCTGGATTAATTTGCCCGGCATTGAGCCAATATAAGTACGACGATGTCCACGGATCTCCGCTTCATCACGTACCCCCCCAATGCCATACGCACATATTTACGCCCAGTTGCGCGTGCGATAGAACGGCCCAATGAGGTTTTTCCCACACCAGGAGGCCCTACCAAACAAAGTATTGGTCCCTTCAGCTTGCTAACGCGGCTCTGTACCGCAAGATATTCAAGAATACGCTCTTTGACACGCTCCAAACCATAATGGTCTGTATCCAGCACTTCCTGAGCTTTTATTAAATCTTTTTTTTACCTTGCTACGTGAAACCCAAGGAACTTGCACCATCCAATCAATGTAACTACGAACAACCGTGGCTTCAGCCGACATCGGAGACATCATTTTTAATTTCTGCAATTCAGCTTCGGCTTTTTCGCGAGCCTCTTTCGGCATTTTCGCGTCTTCGATCTTACGTTTCAGCGTCTCATATTCATCAGGCGCATCATCCATCTCACCCAACTCTTTCTGAATAGCTTTCATTTGCTCATTCAGGTAGTACTCGCGCTGGCTTTTTTCCATCTGTTTTTTAACGCGATTACGGATACGTTTTTCTACCTGTAACAGATCGATTTCTGATTCCATCATTGCTATCAGATATTCAATGCGCTCAACAACATTAGACATTTCTAAAACTGTCTGCTTATCGTTGATTTTCAAAGGCATATGTGCTGCGATGGTATCTGCTAATTTTGCCGCATCTTCAATACTGTGCAACGAAGTCAATACTTCTGGTGGGATCTTTTTATTCAGTTTGACGTAACCTTCAAACTGGTTAATAACCGTTCTTACCAGAACTTCTTGCTCACGTTCATCAACGTCAGGGGATTCAGAGTATTCAACTTGTGCATAGAAATATTCGCCATTATCCGTCAACGTGGTAATGCGAGCACGCTGCAAGCCTTCAACCAGAACTTTTACTGTGCCATCTGGTAACTTTAACATCTGTAAAACAGAAGCCACTGTACCTACGGAGAAAAGATCATTGACTCCCGGCTCATCAGTAGATGCTTCTTTTTGCGCGACCAACATGACTTGTTTGTCATGCTCCATTGCTGCTTCCAGGCAATGAATCGACTTCTCACGCCCAACAAACAGAGGGATCACCATATGTGGATAAACCACGACATCGCGCAAAGGCAATACAGGGATTTCTATGCGTTCAGAACGCTCAGGATTCATAGAGCTCTCTCTTCGTTTAGCTTTCGCCAGTTTTAGGAATCTCGTGAAACACGGTTTTCACGAGTTTCACTTCAAAGAATATAAAATATATGGGGACAAGAATCTTACATTCAATAGCCTATATCGGCAAAAAACAAAATGAGGGAGAATCCCTCATTTGTTTTTTTCAATGCGTATTGATAATCGGTTTGCTTCCTATACCCCATTTCTTCACTCACCAGAAACTTGGGCATCCGGCTTGCTATATATCAATAATGGTGCGGAGTTATCTTCAACAACCGTTTCATCAACGACAACTTTCTCTACATGTTCCATTGATGGCAGATCGTACATTGTATCCAATAAAACATCCTCAACAATTGAACGAAGACCACGAGCCCCCGTTTTACGTGCCATTGCTTTTTTCGCTATGGCAGTCAATGCTTCTTTTCTGAACTCCAGTTCAACACCCTCAAGGTTAAACAGGGCCTGATACTGTTTGGTCAGCGCGTTTTTCGGTTCCTGTAGGATCTGGATCAGTGCTTCTTCGTTAAGTTCGGTCAGCGTTGCCACAACAGGCAGACGACCAATGAATTCAGGAATTAACCCAAATTTAATCAAATCTTCCGGTTCAACCTCAGACAGCAATTCACCTTCTGTGGCTTTCTCTGATTCACCCCTAACTGTAGCACTAAAACCAATACCTGAACTGACATTCAAACGCTGGCTGACAACTTTATCCAAGCCGGCAAACGCACCGCCGCAGATAAACAGAATTTTGGACGTATCAACTTGCAAGAATTCCTGCTGTGGATGCTTACGACCACCTTGAGGAGGAACCGCTGCTACAGTGCCTTCAATCAGTTTCAACAGGGCCTGCTGAACCCCTTCTCCTGACACATCTCGAGTAATTGATGGGTTATCAGATTTACGGGAAATTTTATCAATTTCATCAATATACACGATACCACGCTGTGCTTTCTGCACATCGTAATCACATTTTTGCAGCAGTTTCTGGATAATATTTTCTACATCTTCCCCGACATAACCCGCTTCGGTTAATGTCGTGGCATCAGCCATAGTAAACGGAACGTCTAAATAGCGAGCTAATGTCTCAGCTAACAACGTCTTACCACTACCTGTCGGGCCAATCAACAGAATATTACTTTTGCCGAGTTCCACACCGTTCGTGGCGTCACCATTACGCAATCTCTTGTAATGGTTATAGACCGCAACTGCTAACACTTTTTTCGCTGTTTCTTGGCCGATAACATAATCATCCAGATGTTGGCGAATTTCATGAGGAGTCGGCAATGCACTACGCTCACGATGTGGTATTAGCTCTTTAATTTCTTCGCGAATGATATCGTTACATAAATCGACACATTCATCGCAGATATACACTGACGGGCCAGCTATTAATTTCCGTACTTCATGTTGGCTTTTCCCGCAGAAAGAGCAATACAGCAGCTTTCCTGAACCGTCTTTGCGCTTATCTGTCATCAGTCAACCTCACTTTATGAACTGTTATCCCAGTTTGTCTGGCATAACAGAAAAAACGCTATTACTCCGGCTAGTTTGGCGTCAACATCAAGAAACGCTTATAGAAAAGGCTAGCATCGGAGTAATAAATTAATTAATAATTAGCTGCGCTGGGTGAATATACTATCAACCAACCCGTATTCTACGGACTCTTCGGCTGACAAGAAACGATCGCGTTCTGTATCCTTAACGATCTTCTCAAGTGGCTGTCCGGTATGTTTCGCCATCAATTCGTTCATCCGCGCTTTCACCTTGATGATTTCCTGCGCATGGATCTCAATATCAGTCGCCTGTCCCTGGAAACCACCTAATGGCTGGTGAATCATAACTCTGGAATTTGGCAGACAGAAACGCTTCCCTTCTGCTCCAGCGGTCAGCAGGAATGCTCCCATTGAACAGGCCTGCCCCATACAAATAGTACTCACATCGGGTTTGATAAACTGCATCGTGTCATAAATAGACATGCCTGCCGTAATAACCCCACCTGGTGAATTAATATATAAATGAATATCTTTTTCTGGATTTTCTGCTTCCAAGAATAGCATTTGGGCAACGATCAAGTTCGCCATATGATCTTCAACAGGCCCAGTCAGAAAAATAATACGATCCTTTAATAAGCGGGAGAAGATATCAAATGCACGCTCGCCACGTGCTGTTTGTTCAACCACCATCGGCACCAAAGACATGTTAGGTGCATATTGATCTTGCTTGCCACTGTATGACATTTCCGTCTCCTAATAGAACTCACGCGGGTGCCATTCATAACTGATTCTACTTGAGATAAGCGATGATGACCATGATCCAAAGTTACCTAACAAGGGGCTTTTCCCCTTCTAAAAAGTAGTAAGCTCTTACATAATAGTAAGAAAGGATATGAGGTTAAATCTGTTTTTTTCAAGAACAATAAAAAAACCCGCAAGCATAGCCTGCGGGTTTACTTCGATTCACTTCATTGAGAGTGAGGTTTCATCATCTCAGGCATTCAATAAATGAAACTTATGCCAATTGATTTTGATTCATCAGTTCATTGAAGCCAGCTTCTTTTTCAGAAACTTTCGCTTTGCTCAGAACAAATTCAACAGCCTGCTCTTCCAGAGCAATGTTGCGAATGTTGTTCATCATTTCGTTATTTTTGCTGTAGTATTCTACAACTTCTTTTGGATCTTCATAAGCGGCTGCCATCTCTTCGATCAACGCAGTAACGCGATCTTCTTCGACTTTCAGCTCATTGCTGCTGATAACTTCGCCTAACAGCAAGCCAACAACAACACGGCGTTTAGCCTGCTCTTCGAACAGTTCACGTGGCAGTTCCAGAGCTTGTGTTTCGCTACCGCCAAAACGTTGAGCAGCCTGACGACGCAGTACATCAATTTCACCATCAACAACCGCCGCAGGAACTTCAATGTCGTTAGCCTTAACCAAACCGTCCAGAATCTGAGTTTTGATGTTGTTACGAACAGCATTTTTCAGTTCACGTTCCATGTTCTTGCGAACTTCGGCACGCAAACCGTCAACAGTACTATCAGCAATACCAAAACGCTTGATGAACTCTTCAGTCAGCTCTGGCAGTTCACGCTGTTCAACTTTTTTCAAGTTGATCACGAACTTTGCAGCTTTACCTTTCAGATTTTCTGCATGGTAATCTTCTGGGAAAGTCACATCGATAGTAAATTCTTCGCCTGCTTTGTGCCCAACGATACCCTCTTCAAAACCTGGGATCATACGGCCCTGGCCCATTGCCAGAACGAAATCAGTTGATTTACCGCCTTCGAATTCTTCACCCTCAACGGAGCCAGTGAAATCAACAGTGACACGATCTTCCGCAGCCGCTGCTTCATCGGTTTCTTTCCAATCTGCCTGCTGTTTACGCAGCGTGTCCAGCATGTTGTCAACGTCTGCATCTTTTACTTCAACAACAGGTTTTTCAACTTCAATTTCTTCTAAACCTTTCAGTTCAATTTCTGGATAAACTTCAAATTCAACTGCGTAAGTGAAGTCTTCACCTTCTTTAAACTGTTCAGGTTTGTAGCTTGGTGCGCCTGCCGGAGTGATTTTCTGCTCAATGATCGCATTGATGAAATTGCGCTGCATCAGATCACCCAGAACATCCTGAAGAACAGAAGCGCCATAACGCTGCTTAACGATCTTCATTGGCACTTTGCCCTTACGAAAGCCATCGATACGGACTTTCTTTGCTACATTAACCAGTTCACTGTCAACTGCTTTTTCGATATCGGCAGCAGGAACGGTGATTGACACACGACGCCCAAGGCCTTGAGTGGTTTCAACAGAAACTTGCATCTTGTTACCTCAAAAAAATCATAGTGCTCGGTCAACTTCAGAATGGCTGCAAGGCTTAAAACAAGCGGATTGCAGTACTCTTTAAGAACCGGGGCGGTCGCATTTAAAAACCGAGTATCCCTGTGATCAGAAGCGTCCCGAAACCATTCTAAAAATTTAGACGCAGCATTATAGCGGCGCAGACAGTATGAGTCGAGAATTGCAGACAAAAGCATGCATGATTCGTTAACTTATGTGATAAGCGTTGCTCAATGGCTACGTCATAATATTGTTTATGATGAGACTGTTATGCAATATGCATATAAAAAAATACAGCCCGAAGGCTGCTAGCTAAAATTAAAGCGAGATGAATAAAATAGAGACAAACAAGCTATGAAATTAACTCGAAAAATCACAAGCTTGATGTCGTCGTACTTCCACCGCGACATGCCGGAGAAGCCAGAACAGTGTCTGCTAGTTCTGCCCACTCCTTTTCCGTATAAGTATGAAGTGCCAAAGCATGTACACCTTCCTCTAATTCTTTAGCCAAGACGCTATATATTGAGCGGTGGCGACTCAACATTCTTTGTTCAACAAATTCATTGCTTATGATAATAATTTTAAAATGGCTTTCAGAGCCCGCTGGCACATTGTGACGATAACTTTCATCGGTCACTTCCAGATGAGAAGGCTGAAATGCCGCCTGTAACTTTGTTTCTATTTTTTGACGAACCATCCCATTCTCCTAAATCACCAAAGGTTATTTATCAACCATATTATTGATTTTAGATTATTTCCCGTGATTTATAACATCGGGGTAATCAAATCTCCTTAACAGAATTTACGTCAGGTATTTCTCACGATATTTCAAACCATGTTTCAATCATCAGGGATATGCCGCTACCCATGGTGATGCTATGATTACAGCGGTTTAAACTATCAGTATTAATATTGAATATCCGAATCTTGAATTGAGAAAACCCACATGCTAAAGAAAATATTTATTCCATTGATTACGCTTTTCTTTTTATCTGGCTGTGCAGACTCAGGCAACACATTAGCCATTCAACCTAAAATTACTCTGCCACCAGCAGATCCAACCATGAAAGCGATTACCGTCAGTATTAGTGGGGTCGACCATCGTCAATCTCAAGCCCTGGCCCAAATTAATCGTAATGCGCGATTAGTTACCTTGGTTCCTTCCCGTGATGTACGCTTCTTACTACAAGAAGCGCTGGAAAAACAAATGGTGGCTCGCGGCTATATGATTGGCTCTCCCGCTAATGCCAATTTGCAGGTCGTAGTCAATCAACTCTACGCCAATGTGAAAGAAGGCAGTCTTCGTCATGATATTTCAGCCAAAGCTGAAATTTCTATCATTGCTTATGCTCAAGACGGTAGTCAACAAATCAAAAACTATCGTACCAGCTACCATGCTCAGGGACCATTGGCAGCAACAAACACAAAACTTGCTGATGCCGTCAATACTGTCTTATCTGATGTGATCGCAGACATGGCTCAGGATGCGTCAATCAGCACTTTTATCAAACAAAACGTCCACTAACAGGATAATAAACAAACTTTCTGCCTAATTCTGACAAAATTAGATTGTATGCGGAAAGTTTTGGGAGGCCCATGACTAACCACCGTTATTTAAACCTATCTGCGTTACGCAACTATCGAACCCTTCTGTTACTGGGCTTTGCCTCAGGTCTGCCTCTTGCGCTCACGGCTGGAACGTTACAAGCATGGATGACTGTCGAAAATGTCGATATCCGAACTATCGGTTTTTTCACTTTGGTTGGTCAAGCCTATGTTTTTAAGTTTCTCTGGGCACCCGCAATGGATCGGTATACCCCGTCCTTTTTAGGACGCCGACGGGGGTGGATGCTCACAACTCAACTTTTATTAATAGTCAGTATTGCCGCAATGGGATTTCTTCAACCTTCCCAACACTTATGGTGGCTTGCTGCATTAGCTGTTGCTGTCGCATTCTTCTCCGCTTCCCAAGATACTATTTTTGACGCCTATAAAACCGACTTATTGTCACAAGAAGAACGCGGATCAGGTGCCGCCGTTTCCGTACTGGGTTATCGGTTGGCTATGCTGGCTTCTGGTGGATTTGCCTTACTGCTTGCCACCTATATCGGCTGGCAAAATATGTATTGGGTTATGGCAGGCCTGATGCTGATTGGTGTTTATGCCACGTTTACCGCCAAAGAACCGGAAATTAATACAGCACCGCCAAAAACATTACGTCAGGCAGTACTCGAACCCTTGTTTGACTTTTTCGGCCGCAACAATGCCTGGATTATCCTGCTGCTGATTGTACTGTACAAACTGACAGATGCTTTTGCTCTCTCACTCAGCACTCCTTTCCTGATTCGGGGTGTTGGTTTCAATCCAGTCGAAGTCGGCATGATCAATAAAACTCTCGGACTCACCGCAACCATTATTGGCGCATTGTACGGTGGTTATTTGATGCATAGGATGAGCCTGTTCCGTGCCCTGATGATCTTTGGCATTCTTCAAACCATTTCAAATTTGGGTTATTGGATACTTGCTGTTACACCTAAAGACATCTATGTAATGGGAGCGGCGATTTTTCTGGAAAATATCTGTGGTGGCATGGGAACAGCCGCTTTTGTTGCCCTGCTAATGACCTTGTGTAACAAATCATTTTCGGCAACACAGTTCGCGTTACTTTCTGCATTATCAGCAGTTGGCCGCGTTTATGTTGGCCCTGTAGCGGGATGGTTTGCCGAAGCCTATGGCTGGTCAACGTTCTACTTATTTTCTGTTGTTATCGGGTTACCGGGGCTTGTGTTGTTGTTCGCTTGTCGTAAGACACTGGCTTATTCTGAGAAAAATGATAGTTTTATTCCCCGAACACTATTCAAGAATACTTATAAATTTACTTTTATTATCATGGCATTATCTGCTCTGATATTTGTAACTTGGTTAATTATCAGCAGCATACTGTTTATCATCATTCATTTAGTGTCTCTGATATACACTATATCGCCGGAATATATTCTATATCTGCATAAAATCAGTGAGTGGATATCCCCACTGTTATCCTGGAGCATAATCATAGGAATTTTAGGCCTTCTTTCAGGAGGAATATTGGATTATTTGGCATTAAAGAAAAGTAAGCTCACCTAATCTACTGTCACCACTTAATACCTTTTTTACATCTACCAGCAACGGCAGATTGACAAAATTCAGCCGGCTGTTGCTGGTTTACATAGTGACAAACTTCACAAGACGAGTAAAAACTCACAATTATGTGGCCTGAACAACATCTTTTTCAGGGTGAAATTATTTATATTTGAACTAACAAATATTATTATTTGGGCGCATATTATTTCGAACTATTCGAAATATCGTTCACCATCTTAAAACCATATAAAGGGAATTTATGAAAAGACGTATTTTGACACTCACCGCAATTGCCGCAACCTTAGTTTCTGCTTCAGCCTGCGCGGAATACCAGTGGGGGTTTGGCAATGTCAGCATGAACTACCTTGACTGGAGCAAACATACTACTCATAAAACCGGACAAACCTCGCATAAGGATGATTTTGCTTATTTAGAACTGGAAGGTGGAGCAGGATTTAGCTGGGGCGAACTCTATGGTTTCACTGATTTAGAAAATCCTTTCAACAGTAAAACAGCCCAACCAGGTGATAACCAACGTTACACTTTCAAGACAACGGGTCGTTTCTATCTAGGCGATACGGGTTTCAACCTTTATGGTCATGTGTATGGAACCTATTCTTTACCAGGTAAAGCGAACGGTGGAAACTTCCATGAAGTTAATACCCTCTATGGATTAGGCTATAATGCTAACATTGCTGGCCTATGGTTCAAACCTTTTGTGGCACTGCACTATGTTGACCAAACTTTCTATTCAGGCAATAACGGTTATGTTGTGGGCTGGGTTGCAGGATACGATTTCAACCTTTGGGAACAAAAATTCAGCGTGACAAACTGGAATGAAATTGAATTGAACCGCAATGAACGCTACGGTAACGGCGGACGCGAGGGTATCAATGGCGCTGTTGCGTTATGGTGGACTCCACATCCTTCTTTTACAACTGGAGTTCAATATCGCTATGCGGATAACAAACTGGGGGAAGATTTCTTGCAGGATGGTATTGTTTATAGTGTGAAATATAACTTCTAATAATTAGTTAAATCGATGAGCAGCTTGGTGTTGCTCATCGAAATCAATAAATCATAGTTATCTCTCCGATAACAAGGCATATTTCCGAATTTTTTCTTTGGTTTTTATCACGGCTTTTCCTTTTAAAATAGAGAGTTATTTGAAATTAATTGTCTATTTTGATTTCTTAATTAAGATAACTAACCGAAATTAACGTTTTGTTAAATTTAGAATCACATGTGATCCCTCTAACATAAAAAGCCTACAAGCCAACCTGCTTCTATTACAATTGTTTACACTCCGGTAACCTTACCGTAGAATGCCCGCACTGATGAAACGACAATAAAGCTTTTGTTATCTGGGGTCGATCAATGAGACTTATGAAATACAAAAAAACTATTGGGTTATCGTCATTACTCGCAGCCACCTTAATGCTAAGTGGTTGTGATATGGTATTGATGAATCCCAAAGGGGCGATCGGCGTCGAACAAAAAACGCTGATACTAACAGCGTTTGGTTTGATGCTGATCGTTGTTATACCGGCTATTGTAATGGCAATTATTTTTGCCTTACGTTACCGGGAAGCCAATAAATCTGCAACTTATCGTCCAAACTGGGCACACTCAAATAAAATTGAGCTTGTCGTTTGGACTGTGCCTATCCTGATTATCATCACTCTGGCGACGATTACATGGAAAACAACACATGAACTCGATCCCTATAAGCCATTGGACAGTGATGTCAAACCGGTGACGATTGAAGTTATTTCCCTTGACTGGAAATGGCTGTTCATCTACCCAGATCAGGGTATCGCAACTGTAAACGAAATCGTATTCCCTAAAGATGTTCCAGTTAACTTCAAAATCACCTCAGACTCTGTGATGAACTCTTTCTTCATCCCACAGTTAGGTGGGCAGATTTATGCAATGGCGGGCATGCAGACAAAATTGCACCTGATTGCTAACTCAGCGGGTAAATACGATGGATTCTCAGCAAGTTACAGTGGTCATGGCTTCTCAGGCATGAAATTCACTGCAACCGCGACTGATGATCGTGCAGGTTTTGAAGAGTGGGTACAGAAAGTGAAAGCATCACCGAAAACCCTGGATACCGTACAAGCGTTCAATGAGTTGGCTAAACCTAGCCAAAACAATCCCGTTGAATACTTCTCAAGCGTGAAACCAAAACTGTTCCAAGAGACTATCGCCAAATTCATGGGTGACATGGGTCATGGTGGCATGCATGGTATGGCTGCTCACGGCAAAACAGAACATGGTGAAGCTGCGGGTCATAATATGAATATGAGTCAGCCGGCTCATTCAGGTGTTGAGGAATAAAAGCATGTGGGGAAAATTAACACTGGATGCGGTCCCATTACATGAACCCATTATTGTGGTGACATTACTTGGGATCTTGCTTGGGGGACTGGCAGTTGTTGGTTCCTTGACTTATTTCCGTAAATGGAAATGGCTTTGGAGTGAATGGTTAACCAGCGTTGACCATAAAAAAATTGGTGTCATGTACATCGTCGTTGCCATGGTGATGATGCTCCGTGGTTTCGCTGACGCCATCATGATGCGTGGACAGCAAGCCTTAGCTTCCGCTGGTGAAGCCGGTTTCCTGCCCCCGCACCATTATGATCAGATCTTCACCGCTCACGGCGTTATCATGATCTTCTTTATGGCGATGCCTTTCGTTGTCGGTCTGATGAACATTGTTGTTCCTCTGCAAATCGGCGCACGCGACGTTGCATTCCCATTCTTGAACTCTTTGAGCTTCTGGTTATTTGTTGTCGGTGTCGTATTGATCAACCTCTCTCTGGGAGTCGGCGAGTTTGCACAAACCGGTTGGTTGGCATACCCGCCTCTATCTGGTCTGGAGTACAACCCGGGAGTCGGTGTTGATTACTGGATATGGAGCCTTCAGCTCTCTGGTGTCGGTACATTGCTGACCGGTGTCAACTTCTTTGTGACCATCCTGCGTATGCGTGCACCAGGTATGTCCATGATGAAAATGCCCGTCTTCACTTGGGCTTCACTGTGCACCAACATCTTGATTATTGCTGCGTTCCCAATCCTGACAGTCACCATCGCGTTGCTAACCCTGGATCGTTATCTGGGCACCCATTTCTTTACCAACGATATGGGCGGCAACATGATGATGTACATCAACCTGATCTGGGCTTGGGGCCATCCTGAAGTTTACATACTGGTTCTACCTGTCTTCGGTATTTTCTCCGAAGTCACTGCAACCTTCTCGAAAAAACGCCTGTTTGGTTATACCTCACTGGTGTGGGCAACAATCGTTATTACCATCCTGTCGTTCATCGTATGGTTGCACCACTTCTTTACCATGGGTTCCGGCGCGAACGTTAACGCCTTCTTTGGTATCGCCACAATGATTATCTCCATCCCAACCGGGGTTAAGATCTTCAACTGGCTGTTCACTATGTACCGTGGTCGTATTGAATTCAAAACCCCAATGCTGTGGACTGTTGGCTTCCTGGTCACCTTCTCTATTGGTGGTATGACAGGTGTTCTGCTGGCCGTACCTGGTGCAAACTTCGTACTGCATAACAGCCTGTTCCTAATCGCTCACTTCCATAACGTTATCATCGGTGGTGTGGTATTCGGCTGCTTCGCCGGTACAACTTACTGGTTCCCGAAAGCATTTGGTTTCACGCTGAATGAAAAATGGGGTGTCCGTGCATTCTGGTTCTGGATCACGGGTTTCTTCGTTGCCTTTATGCCTCTGTATGCACTGGGCTTCATGGGCATGACCCGTCGCCTGAGCCAAGATATCAACCCAGAATTCCATCCTTTGCTGGTGGTTGCAGCAGGCGGTGTTGTTCTTATCGCTCTTGGTATTCTGTGTCAGGTTATCCAGTTCTACGTCAGTATCCGTGACCGTGAGCAGAACCGTGATCTGACCGGTGATCCATGGGGTGCTCGTACCCTGGAATGGTCAACTTCATCTCCGCCGCCGTTCTATAACTTTGCGGAAGTTCCACACATCCAGACTCGTGATGCGTGGTGGGATATGAAAGAAAAAGGAACTGAATATAAGCGTCCTGCTAAATATGAAGAAATTCATATGCCTAAAAATACCGGTGCAGGTGTGATCATCAGTGCTTTCTGTCTGACCTTAGGCTTTGCTTTGATCTGGCATATCTGGTGGATGGCTATTGCAAGTTTCGCGGGCATCATCATCAGTTGCATCGTGAAAAGCTTTGACGAAGACGTTGATTATTACGTTCCTGTAGCTGAAATCGAAAAAGTTGAAAATCAGCGTTATGAAGATCTGAGAAAGGCAGGTGTGAAATAATGTCGACTCAAACCCTTAACAACACAGCCGCCCATGATACTCATGGGCACCACGATACAGGAGCCAACAAAATATTTGGCTTCTGGGTCTACCTGATGAGTGACTTGATTCTGTTTGCAAGTCTGTTCGCTACCTATGCCGTGTTAGTTAACGGCACTGCGGGTGGCCCATCTGGTAAAGATATTTTTGAACTGCCATTTGTACTGGTAGAAACCTTCTTGCTGCTATTTAGTAGTATCACTTATGGTTTCGCCATGCTGGGCGTGAACAAAGGTAAAGCGGGTCAGGCTAATTTGTGGCTATTCATTACCTTCCTGTTTGGCCTTGGCTTCGTTTCAATGGAAGTTTATGAATTCCATAAACTGATCACAGAAGGCTTTGGCCCTGATCGTAGTGCGTTCCTGTCTGCCTTCTTCGCACTGGTTGCCACTCACGGTCTGCACGTGACCATCGGTCTGATTTGGATCGTTATCATGATGGTTCAAGTTTCACGCCGCGGCCTGACTGATGTGAACCGTGTGCGTCTGAACTGCCTGAGTCTGTTCTGGCACTTCCTTGACGTTGTCTGGATTTGTGTATTCACTGTCGTTTATCTGATGGGAGCTATGTAATGAGTCATCCAAATACTTCTCATTCCGGCGCAAGCCTCGGTAGCTTCAAAACCTATCTAATGGGTTTTGTTCTGTCAGTCATACTGACCGTGATCCCATTCTGGATGGTAATGGATGGCACTACTTCACACAGCACAATTCTGGTGACAGTAGTCGCTATGGCTGTTATTCAGATTTTTGTTCATTTCATCTGCTTCCTGCACATGAATACATCATCTGAAGAGCGTTGGAACCTCGTTGCCTTAATATTCACATTACTGGTCATCGCTATCGTTGTTGTTGGCTCCCTGTGGATTATGTACAACCTGAACATCAATATGATGGTTGATTAAGGGTTGATTTGAATGATTAAGCAATACCTGCAAGTGACCAAACCAGGAATTATTTTCGGAAATCTAATTTCTGCGATTGGTGGTTTTCTACTCGCTTCCAAGGGCGTAATAGATTACCCCTTGTTCTTTGCAACGATGGTCGGGGTATCGCTGGTGGTAGCATCAGGTTGTGTATTCAACAACTATATCGACCGCGATATTGACCGTATCATGGAAAGAACGAAAGAAAGAGTCCTTGTGAAAGGGCTTATCGATCCGAAAATCAGCCTGATTTACGCCTCAGTGTTAGGTATTGTTGGCATAGTGCTGCTTTATGTAGCAACCAATGTCTTAGCAATGCAGTTAGCTCTCATCGGGTTTATCGTTTATGTTGGGATTTATAGCCTCTACATGAAGAGAAAATCTGTTTATGGCACGCTGGTTGGTAGCTTGTCAGGCGCAGCACCTCCCGTGATTGGTTACTGTGCAGTAACAGGGCATTTTGATACAGGCGCGTTGATCTTATTGCTGATCTTCAGCCTGTGGCAAATGCCCCACTCTTATGCCATTGCTATTTTTCGGTTCAAAGATTATCAGGCGGCCAACATTCCAGTATTACCCGTGATTAAAGGGATTTCCGTCGCGAAAAACCACATCACGCTGTATATTCTGGCCTTTATGGTTGCCACTTTGATGCTGACCATCAGTGGTTATGCGGGTTATAAATACCTTATCGTCGCTGCCGCAGTGAGCATCTGGTGGTTGGGTATGGCATTATCAGGGTATAAAACCTCTAATGACCGTATTTGGGCCCGTAAGTTATTTCTGTTTTCTATCGTCGCTATCATGTCATTAAGCGTCATGATGTCTGTAGATTCAACAGCATCTCCAGAAAACCTACTGACTTACGTCTGGTAATATTTAAGATGGCAGGGTAAGCCCTGCCATCTTTTTCCTTTCTTTTATCTCTATTCAATGACAACTTATTCGGTGACAAACGCTTTTTTTTTCGTTTGCTCTCACCTAATTGAAATGTCATACCAGATTTTTTTGAGGTATCCATGAACGATAATAAAATGACTCCGCTTGAACTTCGGGCAACATGGGGCTTAGGTTCTGTTTTCTCCCTGCGCATGTTAGGCATGTTCATGGTTCTGCCTGTTCTGACGACCTATGGTTTAGCGTTACGTGATGCGACTGAAGCGCTTATTGGAATTGCCATTGGCATCTACGGCTTAACACAGGCAATATTTCAGATCCCATTCGGGCTTCTTTCAGACAAAATTGGCAGAAAACCTTTAATCATCGGTGGACTTCTTATCTTCGCATTAGGCAGTGTTATTGCCGCTTTAAGCGACTCTATTTGGGGAATTATTATCGGGCGAGCTTTACAAGGTACGGGAGCAATCTCTGCTGCTATCATGGCATTAATTTCAGACCTGACTCGTGAGCAGAACAGAACAAAAGCAATGGCATTTATCGGCATTAGCTTTGGCATTACATTCGCTTTTGCCATTGTCGTCGGCCCTATTATCACCCACCAAATCGGTTTAAATGGTCTCTTTGGAGCAATTGCAATCTTGGCTTGCTGCGGGATACTTATCACACTATTTGCTGTACCAAATACACATAAGCATTTATTAAATCGTGAGTCAGGTATCGCTCGCGGCAGCTTCAAACGTGTACTTTTCGATCCCCAACTCATCAAACTCAATTTTGGTATTCTCTGCCTGCATACCTTATTGATGTCGAGCTTTGTTGCTCTTCCCCTTATTATGGAAAAAGTAGGTTTTCCGCCACAACAACACTGGAAAGTCTATTTAATTACTACACTTATCTCTTTTGTCGCCGTTTTACCTTTCATTATTTACGCAGAAACAAAACGTCGCATGAAGCAGGTATTTTTGCTGTGTATCGCTATGTTATTCATCGCTGAAGCTGTTTTATGGTTTCAGGGATCGCATCTTTGGGGGATCTTTGCAGGCATTCAAATTTTCTTCCTTGCATTTAATATCATGGAAGCTATCTTGCCTTCACTCATCAGCAAAGAAGCCCCTGCGGGTTACAAAGGCACGGCCATGGGCGTTTACTCGACCAGTCAATTCCTTGGCGTGGCTTTGGGCGGTTTCCTTGGAGGAATACTTTACGAATGGCAAGGTGCATCACTCGTCTTTATGGGAGGCATCGCGCTGACCGCACTCTGGTTTATTATCAGCCTGACTTTACAGCAACCCCCCTATGTCAGCAGCATCAGGCTCATTTTGCCAGAACAACTCAGCAACCCAGGGGTTTTGGAGAAAAAGATATTGGCGCAAGCGGGTGTAAAAGAGATTGTCATCGCACCAGAAGAACACAGTGCGTATATCAAAGTCGATACTAAACTAACCAATCGCAACCAGTTAGAACAACTTGTATTATCCCATCAATAGCTGGGATATTTATACCAAGTACGGTGTTGCCAAACACCGTACTATGATTAATTGTTCACGATTAGGATAATGACGGAAACTAATCGCGGAAATTAGTAAACTGGAAAGGCTGCCCCAATTCTGCACCACGAACCAATGCCATGACACTTTGCAAATCATCACGAGCCTTACCTGTTACCCGCACTTGCTCACCCTGAATTTGGGCCTGTACCTTCAACTTACTGTCTTTAATCATCTTCACAATCTTTTTCGCTAACGGCGTATCAATACCTTGCTGTAAGGTCGCTTCTACACTGTACGTTTTGCCGCTATGAACCATATTTTCAGGAATATTGATGACAGAACCATCAATTCCGCGTTTAGCAAACTTTTCACGCAGAATATCAACGAGTTGGTTCACCTGAAAATCAGACTCACTGGCAATTTTGATCGATTCATTCTTTTCGTTTAATTCAAAACTCGCGGGGACGTTACGAAAATCCCAACGATTGCTTAACTCACGCTGTGCGTTTTCTACTGCATTACGCACTTCTTGCATATCAACTTCAGAAACAATATCAAATGATGGCATTACCCGTCACCTCCGGCTAATCAATAAATCGGCATGATAACCGCTTTCCATTATTGGCAAAAGCTCTATACTCGGGAAGCTCAACGATCTTTTTGCGATTATCCTATGTTCAGATCAGGAAGAAATATGAAAATAACTGTTCTTGGCTGTGGTGCTATAGGTAAACTTTGGCTTGCCGCCTTATCCCAACAGAACCATAGTGTTCAGGGATGGCTAAGGGTCCCACAGCCTGTTATTTCCGTCCAGATCGAAAACTTTAATGGTCAGGCTTTTAATCAACAGTTTCCTGCCAATGACGAGAAACACCTTGCTGAAAGCAAACTACTTCTCGTTTGTTTAAAAGCGTGGCAAGTCTCTGACGCAGTCAATCACCTTGCTGACAAACTGTCTCCCCATTGCCCAATCCTGTTATTGCATAATGGCATGGGAACCCAGGAAGAATTTACACCTCTGCCCAACCCCATTTTACTTGGCGTAACGACACATGGAGCCTATCGAAAAAATAACATCGTGTACTATAAGTCACATGGGATGACTCATATTGGTGCCATCACAGCCAATACCACCAAACTTAGCGCTCTGGCCGATATTTTACACAGCGCCCTGCCCGATGTAGCATGGCACAATGAAATACAGGCTATCAGTTGGATGAAACTTGCCGTCAACTGTGTCATTAATCCTCTCACCGTCATCTATGACTGTAAAAATGGTGACTTACAGCATCACCGGGCACAAATACAGGCATTATGTGACGAAATTTATCAGGTTATGAAACATGACAATATTCATACCACCAAACAAACCCTGCTCGATTACGTCATGAACGTAATCGAGCAAACCGCTGAAAATTACTCATCCATGCTGCAAGATATACGGGCACAGCGACATACAGAAATAGACTACATCACCGGTTATTTAATACGTCAAGCCCGCACTCATGGTTTGTCTGTCACCGAAAATACCACTGTTTATCATTATATTAAGCGCAAGGAGGAAGAATATGAACACCTCAGCCCTTATTTGTCTCGCTCACGGCAGCGAAGAGATCGAAGCTGTTACGACGATTGATTTACTCGTTCGGGCGGGAATTCATGTTACCGTAGCCAGTGCAGAAACTGATTGAATTGTTGAAAGGGAAAGAAGATACGACATAGGCTGCTTATCGGATCGATTCCGTAAGCAGCCTTGGGCCTTAAAGGCAAATTAAGGTCGATACACCTTAACATTGCCGAAGCCTTGTTCACGCAGATAAAGTGCCTGTAAACGGCTCATCACACCACGCTCACAATACAGCAGATAAGTTTTTTCTTTCGGCAAATCACCAAACTGGGTGCCCAGTTTATAGAAAGGCAATGACTGAATTTCAATACCTTCTATATTTAACGGACGATTATCCTGTTCATCGGGAGAACGGATATCCAATAACACATCATTAGGGGAAAGTGCAGATACCATTTCCACTTCCACCACTTGCTCACTGGATTGCTCTGCAATCTGGCGGATATCCAGATTCTGGGCTTCACTCACCACGCGTTCTAAGATGTCAAAGTCAAAATTGTTTTCTTCTGCTTCAATTTTGGCTTTAACGGCTTTCACTGTCGGGCTTTTCGAGATAACCCCACAAAATTCCGGCATCGTACGGGCAAAATCTTCGGTGCCAATCTCACGAGCCAGCTTAATAATGTGCTCTTTATCATGGGAAATCAGGGGACGGAGGATCAACGTATCTGAAACATTGTCAATCAATCTTAAATTCGTCAAAGTCTGGCTGGATACCTGCCCCAGTGCTTCACCGGTTACAATTGCCTGCACACCGTAGCGTTCTGCAACTTTAGAAGCCGCTCTGACCATCATTCTTTTCAGCACAACCCCCATCTGCCCGTCATCAACTTTTTCCAGAATTTCAGCCACGACAGGTTCAAAATTCACAGCAACGAAACGGACCTTATGTGAGCTGCCAAACCGGTTCCACAAATAATGGGCAACCTGCTTTACGCCAATTTCATGGGCTGCGCCACCAAGATTAAAGAAACAGTAATGCACACGGCAGCCACGACGCATCAACATATAGCTGGAAACGCCGGAATCAAATCCACCGGAAATCAATGACAGTACATCTTCCTGCGTACCGATAGGAAATCCACCAATCCCTTCATGACGGGCTTTCACCAGAATCAGCTTATCCTGATCAATTTCCAGATTCACGGTGACATCAGGCTTGGTCAGTTTCACCTTGGCTGATTCAATATGCTGGTTCAAGCCGCCACCAACATAGCGCTCAACTTCATTGGAAGTAAAACTGTGTTTACCACGGCGCTTTACGCGAACACAAAATGTTTTACCATTCAGTAAATGCCCGTAAGTTTCGTAGGTTTGTTCAAAGATATGATGCAGATCACGAAAATCCCGCTCTTCTACTTGCAGGATATGGTGAATGCCTGGAATGCGTGTCAGTGCATCACAAATTTCCGCACCGAGGTTATCATCCTTAACCCGAACTTCGATATTATCCCAATGGCGAACCACAGCAATGCCTTCTCCGAAGGTTTTCAGCACATTGCGGATATTGCTGGCAAGAATTTTAATAAAGCGCAACCGGACAGTCTGGCTCTTAATCGTAATTTCTGGGAATAATTTAATGATAAACTTCATAGTAAGATATAGTAGTCATTCAATGTTGAACTATCATCAACAATAGCAATGATTGTTCTTAAGTGTTCAGTTGGATAGGGCGCAGAGTATAACACCATCTGGCTTATCACCTGTAAAAAATCGACTGCAAAAACCGACTATAAAAAAATAGTGGTAACACATGATTTATTTTTCTTGGTGTAGTAGGGTACTCTGCAATTCTGTAACGAACTCGCTTTGCTAATTCGTTAAATAACCATATGTTAAGTCATTATGTCTAAAGCAAATCAAACATCAACAACCGAACACATGCCAACATTCGAGACCTCTCTTAAAGAGCTGGAGGACATTGTTATTCGGCTGGAATCCGGGGAACTCCCATTAGAAGATGCGTTGAATGAATTTGAACGTGGTATTCAACTTGCAAGACAAGGACAGAAAACGCTTCAACAGGCAGAACAACGAGTGCAAATTTTACTGAACCATGATGCACAGTCGCCTCTTGATGAATTTTCGTCCGATGCTGAGTAAATTTATGTCTGAACAATATAATGTTCCTTTTGAAGAAAGATTGCGCACTTGTCAGCAACATATTAATGACAAATTGATGGCAATATTTTCTTCATTGCCCTTTTTAAACAGCCCATTAGGTACAGCAATGCAATATGGTGCAGTACTGGGTGGAAAACGGCTACGGCCATTTTTAATTTACAGCGTGGGAGAAATGTTTGGTCTCCCTAAAAAGAGTCTGGATGCCGCCGCCCTCTCGATAGAGTGCATTCATGCCTATTCATTGATCCATGATGATTTACCCGCAATGGATAACGACGATTTACGCCGTGGGCAACCTACCTGTCATCTCAAATTTGGTGAAAGTCAGGCGATTTTAGCGGGTGATGCATTACAATCACTGGCCTTTGAAATTCTGGCAAAACAGGATATGCCCAGTGTGTCCCTATCCGATCGCCTTGCGATGATCGCTGAACTGGCAAGTGCCAGTGGCTTTGCCGGCATGTGTGGTGGGCAGTCGCTGGATTTGGCGGCAGAAGGTAAACAGATCGATCTTGCTTCACTGGAACAGATCCACCAACATAAAACCGGTGCATTAATACGTTCAGCCGTCCGATTAGGCGCTTATAGTGCGGGACAACGTGGCCGTGAAGTTCTGCCGTTACTGGAGCAATATGCCCAAGCCATCGGCCTGGCATTTCAGGTACATGACGATATTTTGGATGTCATTGGCAATACTGAAATTATTGGCAAGCGTCAGGGCAACGATCAGCAACTCGGCAAAAATACTTACCCTGTATTATTGGGTTTAGCACAAGCCCAACAAAAAGCCAGAGATCTGTATGAAGAAGCGCTCGACGCCCTTACAGAACTGGAAAAACGGTCATATGACACCGCAACCTTAAAGCAACTGGCTGGTTTTATCATTGAGAGAAACAGCTAAAGAAACCGGTAAAGCGTCTTACGGGGTGAACCTAGAAATTACACACGGATAATAACAAGGTTCTTACTATTTAACTTTTACGGATATAGCATTTTACACAGGCATAGCATGAGCATTGATATAGCGAAATATCCAACATTGACATTGGCTGAGACTCCAGAAGAGCTTCGCCTGCTACCCAAAGAAACCTTGCCAAAGTTATGCGATGAACTGCGTCAATTTTTGCTGAACAGTGTCAGTCGCTCCAGTGGTCACTTTGCTTCCGGCCTTGGCGCTATCGAATTAACCGTCGCACTCCACTATGTTTATAAAACCCCCTTTGACAATTTAGTCTGGGATGTTGGTCACCAAGCCTACCCGCACAAAATTTTGACTGGACGCCGTGATCGCATTGATACCATTCGGCAAAAAAATGGCCTTCATCCCTTCCCGTGGCGGGAAGAAAGTGAATATGACACCTTGTGTGTCGGTCACTCATCCACCTCAATCAGCGCTGGCTTAGGTATGGCGACGGCTGCCAAACACGAGGGCAAAGGCCGCAAGACAGTATGTGTTATTGGGGATGGTGCCATTACGGCGGGCATGGCTTTCGAAGCGATGAACCATGCTGGCGATATCGATCCCGACATGCTGGTTATTCTCAATGACAATGAAATGTCTATCTCTGAAAACGTGGGGGCATTGAATAACCATCTGGCACAGATTCTGTCAGGCAAACTGTATACCACCCTGCGTGAAAGTGGCAAAAAAGTGTTTTCCAACCTGCCTCCAATCAAAGAATTATTGAAAAAAACGGAAGAACATCTGAAAGGCATGGTGGTTCCCGGAACGCTGTTTGAAGAACTTGGGTTCAACTATATCGGGCCGGTTGATGGTCATGACGTACTGGCGCTAACCCAGACTTTGAAAAACATGCGCGAACTGAAAGGGCCACAATTCCTGCATATCATGACAAAAAAAGGTCGTGGTTATGCCCCAGCGGAAAAAGATCCTATCAGTTGGCATGCCGTCCCCAAATTTGATCCCTCAACGGGTTCTTTGCCCAAAAGCACAGAGACTCGCCCGACATTTTCCAAGATCTTCGGTGACTGGCTGTGTGAACAAGCCGCTCATGATAAAAAACTGATGGCGATCACCCCAGCCATGCGCGAAGGTTCCGGTATGGTGCGCTTCTCCCGCGAATATCCTGAACAATATTTTGATGTCGCAATTGCCGAGCAGCATTCTGTCACCTTTGCTGCGGGTCTGGCTATCGGCGGCTACAAGCCTATCGTCGCCATTTATTCCACCTTCCTGCAACGCGCTTATGATCAGGTGATCCACGATGTCGCCATCCAAAACCTGCCTGTCTTATTTGCCATCGACCGTGGCGGCATTGTCGGTGCAGATGGTCAAACCCATCAAGGGGCTTTTGATCTTTCTTTCCTGCGCTGTATCCCGAATATGGTGATTATGGCTCCCAGCGATGAAAACGAATGCCGCCAGATGCTGCATACCGGATATCATTATCAAGCAGGTCCTGCTGCTGTTCGTTATCCTCGCGGCACAGGGACAGGCGCTGAACTCCAACCGCTGGAAACACTGCCAATCGGCAAGGGCGTAATCCGCCGTCAGGGAGAGCGCATTGCGATCCTTAACTTTGGCACATTATTAACCTATGCGCTGCAAGCGGCTGAAGCCCTGAATGCAACCGTTGTGGATATGCGTTTTGTCAAACCGCTGGACAAAGATCTGGTGCTGGAAATGACAGCCAGCCACGAACTGCTGGTAACCTTGGAAGAAAACGCCATCATGGGTGGTGCAGGCAGTGGGATTAACGAATTGCTGATGCAGGAAAAGAGGTCAGTTCCCGTATTGAATCTGGGTTTACCCGATGACTTTATACCGCAAGGAACACAACAAGAGCTGCACGCTGATTTAGGGCTGGATGCGGCGGGTATTCAAAATAATATCGAGAAATATCTGGCTAAATAACCTCTCATCATGGATGGGGGTTCAATAAAAACTCCCATCTATTTTGCTGCCTATTTTGGGACACGTATTCGAAATATTGATTTGTTTTAAATATAATATTCCCTTTCGATAAAAGTCCCGATGTTATGAACCACAAAGAATGAGAAACAAAGATTATAAGGAATTGGCGGAAATTTATTGTAATAAGTGGGTATTGCAATTTTAAATTAAATCGGGATAATGCGGAAAAATGTGAAATTAAAGGATTCGGTTATGTCTGGTAGAAAATCATTTGCATCGCAACTTCCTTCCGAAATTATTGCAGAACTACACCAGCGTATTAGAGCTGCCCGCTATGGCGAGCATGAATCTCTAGTTAGTTGGTTGAAGTCATTAGGTTACTCAGCTTCGCGCTCTGGCATGCACCGCTATACTACACAATTGAAACGTAAAGACGGGTATCAAGGCTCTGCGGGTTCATTTGTCTTAGAGGCTGCTTTAAACGACGCACCTACGAGAGATCATAATCTTGTGGCCTTATATCAAGAGCTGGGGGAGCTTGAATATCGAAGAGCATTATTAATTGAACGGATTCGGGAAATAACGGAATCGAAAATTTATTAATTGCTTTTTTAATGTTAGCCAAGGGATTATTAACCAAAATGAGAAAAATTTTGAATTAGACGTTTTTGATTCACATATTTTGGTAAATGTAGGGCGTGCACGATCATCTGTTTAAATCATCTTTAAATACCTTTTAGCTAATGGGCCGGTCATGCTTCCAATCATTAGATTGTTGTAGTAAACTCCCCACTTTTTATTACTGGTGAGATATGGCTAAAGTTGATGTGGTTTGTCGTTACTGTCACAAAGCGGAAGAGGTCAAAGGGCATGGAAAAGGAAGCAGCGGACATCAGCGTTATCACTGTTATGCCTGCCGTAAAACCTTTCAACTGAATTACACCTACCAAGCCTGCAAACCCGGAATGAAAGATCAGATTGTGGATATGGCTGCGAATAATGGCGGTATCAGAGACACCGCTCGTGTCCTGAAGGTGGGTATCAACACCGTTCTTCGTACCCTAAAAAACTCGAACCCAGACAGGTAACTACACTGCCGCTGGCCGCAAATAATATTCATATTATCTGCGAAATTGATGAACAATGGTCTTTTGTCGGTAACAAGAAGAATCAGCGCTGGCTTTGGTATGCCTGGGAACCGGAGCAAAAGCAAATAATCGCGCACGTATTGGGGGATCGCAGCAGGAAAACACTGAGCAAATTGCTGGCACTTCTGGCTCCTTTCGAAATTCAATTTTTCTGTACCGATAATTATGCCGTTTACGATTGCCTTTCTGAGGAAAAACACTTTAGAGGGAAGAAATTTACTCAACGTATCGAAAGAACCAATCTGACCTTACGTACTCGCATCAAGAGACTGAATCGGAAAACGATCTGTTATTCCAAATCCGAAGAAATGCATGACAAAGTGATAGGCACTTTCATTGAGCGTGAATACTATCTTCCAAAGGTTATCTAACTATTGGGTGCATGACCCCTTTTGAGAAAGTCGTAGAGCTGATTAATCCTGAGCGCAGTACTCGCCATACACCGCTGTTTCAGGTGATGTTTAGCTGGCAGGCGAAAAATAATGAGCAGCAACTGCAGTGGCCTGATGTCAGGTTACAGCACTATCCGCTCGACAATGCCTACAGTAAATTTGATCTAGAGCTACAGCTCAGCGAGAGCGAGACAGGTATCACCGGAGGTGTGAGATATTCAACGGCGCTATTTGAACGTGCCACCATCGAGCGTTATATGGGGTATTTTCTGCGCTTGCTGGAAACTGCATTGGCCGCGCCGAAGCAACCACTTTCGACCTGCGCGCTATTGACGGCCGAGGAAACCCGGCAACAGCTTTACGATTTCAATGATACCAGACAGCCTTACCCTGAAAATGTCTGTATCCATCAGCTTTTTGAGCAGCAGGTTAGTAAGACGCCCGAGGCCATTGCGCTCCGTTATCATGACCTCAGCCTGAGCTATCAAGAGCTAGAGAGACAATCCAATCAACTGGCACATTATCTTATCCGGCACGGGGTTAAACCTGATACCCCGGTTGCGCTTTGTGCCGATCGTAGCCTGATGATGGTGGCCTCGATCCTCGCGATTAATAAAGCTGGGGGGGGCTTATGTTCCCTTTGATCCTGACTACCCGCAGGAACGCCTGGGTTGGATGCTTGAGGATGCTGCGCCCTCTGTAGTGTTGATGGATAGAGCGGGAAGTGAGGTGTTACGTTCACTCGCTACGAATGGGGTGATGCTGGTCGATTTAGAGACTCCAGCTGTCTGGCAAGATGAAGACGATTGTCGCCCCCAAATTAATGGATTAACGCCGTCAAACCTGGCTTATATCATCTATACATCGGGATCGACCGGCAAACCTAAAGGCGTGTTAAATCAGCATGGAGCTCTGGTGAACCGCATTCACTGGATGCAGCAGGCATTGCCGCTCTCATCTGACGATATTGTCTTGCAGAAAACACCGTTTAGTTTTGATGTTTCCGTGTGGGAGTTCTTCTGGCCGTTATTAACGGGTGCCTGTCTATCGATTGCAGAGCCAGAGGGACATAAAGATCCTGACTATCTGGTGGCGCAAATCACGGCACAGCAGCTGACGACATTGCATTTTGTGCCTTCCATGCTGAGCTTATTGTTAGAGCACCCTCAGGTCAGTCACTGCACCAGTTTGAAGCAGATCTGTTGTAGCGGAGAAGCCTTACCGGCTGCCTTACTCAAAAAGTGCCAAACCTTGTTACCTCATACTCAAGTTCACAATCTGTATGGGCCTACTGAGGCCGCCATTGATGTCACTTTCTGGACTGCTCCGCCAGCCTGGCAGGAAAGCCAGGTCCCGATAGGGAAACCTATCGCGAATACGCAAATTTATCTATTAGATCCTCATTTGCAACCCGTACCGCTCGGAACCGCTGGAGAGATCTATATCGGTGGTGTGGGGGTGGCGCGCGGTTATCTCAACCGAGCAGAGTTGAATCAGCAGCGTTTTATTCCCGATCCTTTCAGCGAAAACCCAGAAGCACGGCTTTACCGGACGGGGGATTTTGGGCGTTTTCAATCAGATGGTACCTTGCATTACCTCGGCCGTAATGACAATCAGGTGAAGCTACGCGGTTTACGCATTGAGCTGGGCGAAATTGAAGCCAGCTTGAACCGCTTGCCTGAGATCAAAGAGGCTGCCGTGATCGCTCGTGAAGATATTCCCGGTGATATTCGCCTGGCGGCTTATCTGGTAACAGAAGAAGCGGAGGCAGAGTTGAATATTGCCCATCTCCGTGAGGCACTGGCACTTAGCTTGCCAGAATATATGCTGCCATCGGCATTTGTCGTACTTCCTGCCTTCCCACTGAGCAATAATGGCAAGCTTGAGCGTAAGGCGTTGCCTGTACCCAATGAGACAGCCTACTTGCGTGCGGAGCAGAAACCGCCACGTGACGGTATAGAGCAAGAGTTGGCGCAGATTTGGCAGCAACTGCTGGCTGTTGACAAGATTGGGCGGCACGATGATTTTTTTGCGTTGGGCGGTCATTCACTGCTGATGGTTCGTTTACGGACGCAAATACAAGAAAAACTGGGGCTAAAGCTGGCACTGACGACGCTCTTGCTCCATAGCACACTGGCTGATCAGGCTGCCCAGTGCCTTTCTTCGTCTGTAAACGCTTCTGATGAACTCGCATTATTGCCTGTTTCCCGTCAGGGAAAAATACTGCCTTCGCTTGCTCAACAGCGACTCTGGTTTTTGTCACAAACCGAGCAGGGTAATTTGGCCTATAACATGCCGGTGGTCATGACCTTAACGGGTGCTTTAAACAGTGAAGCATTGGCGACCAGCCTAAATTTGCTTTTTGCTCGCCATGAGAGTCTACGCACGTACTTCCGTGAAGAGGAAGGGCAACTTCTTATTCGGTTGTTACCTGCGGAGCAAGGTATGCCGTTGCAACAATATGATCTGCGGCAAGAAGCGGATCCCGATGCGCTGGCAAGCGACTATTTACAGACCGAACTCTCGCAACCCTTCTCTCTTTCCAATGGGCCATTGATCCGTGCTCTGTTGGTCCGATTGTCGGATGAACGTTGGTTGTTTGTCTTAAATCAACATCACACGATTTCTGATGGTTGGTCGTTGGATATTATCGCCCGTGAGTTGAGTGCGGCGTATCAAGCGCAAATACAAAATGATGTGCAGCAACTTCCACCATTAGAAATTCAATACCCTGATTTTGCGCATTGGCAGCGTGAATCTCTGGTCGGAGATAAGCTCAATACACAACTTAGCTATTGGCAGCGGAAACTTGCCGGCATACCTGAACTGCTGTTATTACCCACCGATCGTCCTCGCCCTAAGCAGCAGGATTTTAGCGGTAATGTCTATCACTTTGCGTTAGATAAAGAACTTAGCCAACAGGTCATGCAGTGCAGTAAACGTCATGGTGTAACGGCTTTTACTTTCCTGATCAGTGCGTGGGCCGTTTTGCTGTCGCGCTTGTCCGGACATGGCGACATTTTGATCGGGACGCCTGCGGCCGGTCGTAATCAGGCAGAATTAGAATGCATCATCGGTCTTTTTATCAACACGCTAGTGTTACGTTTTGATATTACAGAACCTCTTTCAGTGCATGAGTTGCTGAGGCGTAATCATCAATTGCTACTGGAGGCTCAGGAACATCAGGAATTGCCGTTCGATAAGCTGGTCGAGGTCGTGAACCCTGAGCGTAATATTGCCTACACACCAATTTTTCAGGTTATCTTCAACTGGCAGCAAGGTGCAGGGCAACAACTGACGCTACCTGGAGTGAATGTTCAGCATTATCAAAGTAGTAGCAACCGGATTAAGGTTGACCTTGAACTGAACCTTTTCGAGAACGAAGGACAGATCCGTGGGAGTTTCAACTATGCAACGGCTTTGTTCGACCCAGCAACGCTCGCGCGTTGGTCACAATACTATACGCAGCTATTAACAGGGATGGTTGCAGAGCGTGATGCCATTGTTAACCGTATTAGCCTGTATACGGAGCAGCAAGCTCAGGCGTGGCGACAATCCTTCAAAACGGATGCCATCGCTATAGATCCTACTACCCCTTCCATCGTGTCACAGTTCGAGTCACGGGCCGCCAGTACGCCAGATGCCATTGCCCTGCACTCCCCGCAGGGCACCCTAAATTATCGCGACCTGAATGAGCAAGCCAACCAGCTGGCACACCACCTGCAAACCCTCGGCGTGGAGGCCAACAGCCGGGTGGCGATTTGTGTGGCGCGGGGCCTGCCGATGGTTGTCGCGCTGCTGGCGATATTCAAAGCCGGCGGGGCTTATGTTCCGCTGGATGCCGATTATCCGGTAGAGCGCCTGGGCTATATTCTGGCGGATGCCGCCCCCCTTCTTCTGATTGAAGACAGCGATGGTCACCGGGCGTTAAGTCAGGCAGAGGCCCTCCCTGAGATGAGACGTTTACGGTTAGATGCCGACGAACCGGCCTGGCACGATGCGGCCAGGAGCAATCCGGTTGCGACGGTGGGTGCCGATAACCTTGCCTATATGATTTACACCTCTGGCTCAACCGGGAAACCGAAAGGGGTCAGGGTGCTTCATCGTGGTTTACTCAATCACACGCGCTGGCAGCATGGGGCGTTTGCTCTGACGGCCGATGACCGTTTTCTCCAGCGCACGTCCATCAGTTTTGATGCCTCCGTCTGGGAGCTCTGGACCCCCTGACGTTGGGGGCTTCCCTGTATGTCCTGCCGGGTGAGGTGCAACGAGACCTGTCAGCCCTGCCTGCATTACTGGCAGCCGAGCAAATCACTGTCCTGCAGGTGGTGCCTTCGATGCTCACTAACCTCGCTGACCTGTCTCAGGCGGGGGGGCAGTTCCCTGCGCTACCTGTTCAGCGGCGGTGAGCCGCTGTCGGGCAGTCTGGTCAACCGCTTACTGCCGCTGGTGAGTGAGGCGGTTGTCAATCTTTATGGCCCAACAGAAACCACGATAGATGCGACCTACCATGTGATGCGCGAGGCGGTGGACGAGGGCTACCAGCCTATTGGCCGCGCGATAGCCAATACGCGGTTGTATGTCCTGGATGAACAGCAGCAGTGGGTGCCGGAAGGGGCGGTGGGCGAACTTTATATTGCCGGCGAGGGGGTCAGTGAGGGGTATCACGGCCGTGCGGAACTGACCGCGGAACGTTTTGTGGAATGCGTTTTCGGTACGGTGACAGAGCGGCTTTACCGGACGGGTGACAGGGTCAGGCAGCTGTCCGGTGGGGTCTTGCAGTTCCTTGGGCGCGCGGATGAGCAGGTGAAGGTGCGTGGTTACCGTATAGAGCTGGGAGAAATAGAGCACCAGCTGCGGTTGCAACCGGGCGTGAAGGAAGCGGTTGTGGTGGCTCAGGAGGATGTGTCCGGGCAGCACCTGGTGGCTTATCTGGTGGCAGAGCAGGGTGTTGCGCTGGAAGTCACGGCGTTACGGACAGGGTTACAGGCTAAGCTGCCGGACTACATGCTGCCGGGCGTCTTTATGACACTGCCCTCGCTGCCCCGCCTGCCTAACGGCAAACTAAGCCGTCGGGATTTGCCGGAGCCAGAGCGCTTGAGCACGACCCGCTATGTTGCGCCGGAAGGCGAGCTGGAAGCGGTGCTGGCGGAGTTGTGGGTGGAACTGCTTGGGGTGGAGCGAGTCAGTCGTGATGACAACTTCTTTGCGCTGGGGGGGCATTCGCTACTGGTTATCTTCTTAATGGAGCAGCTACGCCAGCGGGGATTAAAAGCGGAAATTAGCGATCTGTTTGTGGCCCCCTCTCTCAAAGAGCTGGCGCTCAAAGTCTCGGTCATCGAGCCTGAAGCCGCAGCAAATATTGTCTCTCAGGTATCAACATTTGACGGCCAAACGATTACACCGTCGATGTTACCACTGATCGAATTAACTCAAGATGATATTGATTATGTGATACAGCAGACACCGGGAGGCGTCGCGAATATTCAGGATATTTATGCGCTAGCCCCTTTGCAAGATGGCATCTTATTTCACCATCTGTTGCAAGAGCGTGGCGATCCCTACCTGTTTATTAGCCAGATTGCTTTCGGCACACGCGCATTAGTGGACGAATTTCTCAACGCGATGCAGCAGGTCGTTAACCGGCACGACATCCTCAGAACGGCAATTATTGCTCGTGGTGTGAGCATGCCCGCGCAGGTGGTTTATCGTGAAGCCTCCCTGAAGATCCATGAGTTAACGCTAGACCGCCAGAATGGCCCGGTCGTTGAACAGCTTAGCGCAAGGTATAACGCGGAAGACTACCGTCTGGATATTCAGCAAGCACCTTTACTGCAGTTTGTTATCACCGAAGATAAGGATAATCAGCGTTGGGTCATGGTTATGCTGATGCACCATTTAATCGGTGACCATACCACGCTTGAGCGTCTCTACCATGAAGTTGAGTCAATCATGCGTGGCCGTGCCGCTAGCCTGGATGAGCCTAAGCAATACCGTAATTTGGTGGCTCAAACCTATCTTTCCGAGCAGCAAAGCAAGCATGAGGCTTACTTCCGCAGCCGTTTGGCCGACATTGATGAACCAACGTTACCTTATGGCTTGAGCGAGATCGATAATCGTGCGGTACAGGAGCATCGTTTGGACTTGCCTGCTTCTTTGAATGATCGTCTGCGCCACCATGCACGGCGACTGGAAGTTAGCCTTGCCAGTCTATGTCATCTTGCCTGGGGCCGCGTGTTAATGGCAATCAGTGGGCGTTCTAGCGTGGTCTTTGGCACCGTACTCTTTGGCCGTTTGCAGGGGACTGAAGGGATGTCTAAAGCCATGGGGATGTTTATCAACACTCTCCCTTTCAGGGTCGATGTGAATGATAGATCGGTAGAACAAGCGGTTAAGGAAACACAGCAAGACTTGGCTGAATTGCTGGGCTATGAGTATGCCTCTTTGGCTCTGGCCCAGCGTTGTAGTGGTGTTGCCGCCCCTGCCCCACTATTTAGTTCATTGCTTAACTACCGACACTCGCCTCTCACAACCAACGCTGAGAATGTGCCGGAGCCATTGTTCGATATTACCTGGCTGAAGTCTGAAGAGCGGACGAACTATCCTTTGGTTGTGTCAGTTGAAGATTTTGGTCAGGCCATGGCGCTAACGATTCAAGGTGTTATGCCTATCGAGCCGCACACAATATGCCTTTATATGCAGCGCGTGTTCGAAGGGATCGCGAATACTTTGGATCAGCAGGAACACTATAGCCTGCAACAACTCCCCGTTTTACCTGCTACCGCGCTTCACGCCCTGACTGAACAACGCAACCTGCCGCTGTGGGTCGCGCCTGTCGAGCTGTGTGTGCATCAGCAATTTGAGCAGCAGGCCGCGCTGTATCCGCAGGCGATAGCGCTGACTTATGGCGACCAGTCGCTCAGCTACGAACAGCTAAACCAGCGTGCCAACCAACTGGCCCATGCACTGATCCAACAAGGCGTACACGCCGACACTCCCGTCGCGCTCTGTGCCGTTCCCGGGCTGGAGATGATGGTGGGGTTGCTGGCTATTCTCAAGTCCGGTGCCGCCTATCTGCCGATTGACCCGGCTTATGCGGTAGCGCGTATTCGCCTGATTCTGGATGATGCTCAGCCCGCTCTGGTGCTGTGTGACGCGACCGGTGAGCGCACCCTGCAACAGCAGGGGTATCAGGCGCCGTGGTTGCTGCACGACCCAGCGGTGTATGACCTGCAGCCACAGGATAACCCGCAGGGCCGGGCGGCTCCGCAGCATCTGGCCTACATAATCTACACCTCAGGCTCCACGGGGACGCCGAAAGGGGTGATGATTGAGCATCGTCAGGTTAGCCGTCTGTTCAGCGCCGTACAGCCCTGGTTTGGTTTCAGTCAACAGGATGTCTGGTGCCTGTTCCATTCGTTCGCCTTCGACTTCTCGGTATGGGAAATCTGGGGTGCCCTACTGCATGGGGGCCGCCTGGTGCTGGTGCCGCCAGAGCAGACGCGTGATACCGCGGCCTTCTATCAGTTGCTCAGCCGTGAGGGCATCACTGTCCTGAACCAGACCCCCAGCGCTTTCCGCTCACTGATAGCGGAGCAACGGCAGCGCCCGTTAGCGCTGGCACTGCGTTATGTCATCTTTGGTGGTGAGGCGCTTGATACGGCGCTGCTGTCCGGGTGGTATGAGTCGACAGGCGAGTCGCAGCCCCAGCTGGTCAATATGTACGGGCTAACAGAAACCACGGTGCATGTGACTTACCGGCCTTTGAGCCGTGAGGACAGCCAGCGAAGCCAAAGCCCGGTCGGGCAGCGTATTCCTGATTTAAAACTGTATCTGCTGGATGCGCAGCAACAACCGGTGCCGGACGGAGTGGTGGGGGAGTTGTATGTTGCGGGCGCAGGGCTGGCGCGCGGGTATCTGAACCGCCCGGAACTGACCGCTGAGCGTTTTCTGGCGGATCCGTTTAGCCCAACCAGCGGCGAGCGGATGTACCGCACCGGGGATCTGGCCCGCTACCGGGAAGACGGTGAACTGGAGTTTATTGGCCGTAATGACCAGCAGGTGAAATTACGTGGTTTCCGTATTGAGCTGGGCGAAATAACCGCGGCTCTGGAGCAGCACCCGGCGGTGGCGCAGGGCATTGTGTTGCTGCGGGCGGCGCAGGGAGATGAAGCCAGTCTGGTGGCCTATGTGGTGGCTGAGAAGGGCGAGACTGAAGCGTCGTCTCTGACCGGTGAATTGCGGCAGGCGTTATTACGCCAGCTGCCGGATTACATGGTGCCTTCGGCTTTTGTACTGCTGGATAAACTGCCGTTAACGGTCCACGGCAAGTTAGACAAACAGGCGTTGCCGGTTCCGCAGGAAACGTCTTTCGCGCGTGAAAGCTATGTTGCGCCGGAAGGCGAGGTTGAAGAGCAGATGGCGGCGCTCTGGTCGGCGCTACTGGGCATCGGACAGGTGGGCCGCCATGACGACTTCTTTGCACTGGGAGGGCACTCTTTACGGGCGATACGCCTGATCAATCTCGTGCAACAGCACTTTGCTGTACACATCGAGCTGTCCCGCTTATTCAGGCATAGCACGCTAACCGATTTTTCCCGTCAGGTGCTACTTGCGGTGCTGACGAATGAATTCAATTCAGATGAGCTGAATGAGCTTGTATCGACGAGAGGTGAGAATAATGAGTAATCTAGATATTGATAAGCTGAGTATTGAAGAGCTTGAGCAGCTACGAGCGCGAGCAAAAAGCAAAGGCCTCAAACAGAATATCAATAAAAAAGATCGGCTGACTAAAGTTAACAGAACAGGTGAACTCCCCGTTTCGTTTGCACAAAAAAGCCAATGGTTTGTTGATCAAGCACCTGATATTGGCAGCGGTTCTAATATTATTCTGGCTTCGCGTATTAACGGTGACCTGAATAGTAAGGTCTGGCAACGTTCTCTAGATCAGATCCTGGCACGACATGAAAGCCTACGCACCGTGTTTATTCAGCGCAAAGGTCAATTGCAGGCTCAGGCATTGGATGTGGGAACCTCTATGCCCATGCAGTTTTTCGATCTGAGTGAACGGACGGATGCACAGCAAGCGCTGTCTGAGATTATTGCTGATAATGAGCTGCAAGCTTTTCACCTTGACCAGGGCCCATTAATTCGCTGCCACCTTATCCGCATGGACAAGCATCAGCACGTCTTCTTACTCACGGTGCACCACATTATTTGTGATGGTTGGTCACTGAGTATTTTTACACAAGAATTAAATGCGCTGTATCAAGGTTATTTGGCAAATAGTGGTGAAACACCCCCTGATTTAGCAGTGCAATACGCCGATTTTGCGCAGTGGCAAAAAGAGATGCTGCAAGGGGATCTCGTGGTGAAACAGCAAAAATTCTGGGCGGACTACTTAGACGATATTCCGGTTTTGCTGTCATTACCTTGGGATCGCCCTAGACCAAAACTACAGGACTTTCATGCCGGTTATGTCAGCTTTACCCTGGATAGCGAGCTGGCAGCAGGACTACGGGCATATTGCCAGCAACAAGGGTGCACGTTGTTCATGCTGTTCATTGCCGCATGGGGCGCACTTTTGTCGAGACTATCCGGCCAGTCGAGCGTGGTTATTGGTACCCCAACCGCAGGGCGAGTACGGCCAGAACTTGAGCCACTGATCGGCTTGTTTATGAATATGTTGGCGATTCGTATCGATGCACCTACGGGGATAACGGCGCAAAGTCTGCTGAAAGAAGCTCGAGACAATATTCTACATGCTTACGATCATCAGGACTTGCCATTTGAAAAAGTGGTTGAGGCCATCGGGGTGGAGCGTAGTCTGGGTCACCTCCCACTCTATCAGACTATTTTTAGCTTACGAACAAATAGTGATGGTGATAGCAAACTGGCACTCCCTGGGTTAACCATTGAAAACTTATCGGTAAGTAAAAGCTATCTGAAAGCGGACATCGAGCTGCATTGTACCGATAGCAGTTCCGGGATAACGGGGGTGATAAGCTATGCCCTCTCCCTATTTGATGAAGCGACGATTGAACGCTATCAATCGTATTTTATTGAGCTACTACGCGGCATTATTTCGCGCCCGGAACAATTACTTTCTGAAATTACGCTGATATCAGAAAAAGAACGCAATTGGCTGCTATATGAGATCAATGAGACCTCTCAACCCTTTGATCGAAATTGCTTCTTATCTCAGCGCTTTGAGGAAATTGCGGCGACATACCCAGACGCTTTAGCCCTGGTGTATGGCAATCTTCGCTTCAGTTATCGCGAGCTAAATGACGCTGCAAATCAGCTAGCCCATGCGCTGATACGCCATGGTGTCGGCCCTGAAGCGCGAGTCGCGCTCTGTATTGAGCATAATGCGGCGGTTGTCGTTGGGCTTTTGGGAATATTAAAAGCAGGAGGGGTTTATGTCCCTATGGATGCGTCTTATCCCTCTGAGCGTTTAAAAAGCATTCTGGAAAATGTTGAGCCCTATCTTGTGTTGGCAGATGCCGCAGGTAAACAGGCACTTAATGCTGAGCTGTTGGCGGAAAACAAGGTGTGGACACTGGATTTAACGAACTGGGCATTCGGGAGTGAGAGCCGAGATAATCCACAGCTAGATACGCTGCATCCAGAGAATTTAGCCTATATCATCTACACCTCCGGTTCGACTGGCAAACCTAAAGGGGTAATGATTGAGCATCGCAGTTTAACCAACTTCTTCATGCAACATGAGCTGCGGTATGGTGCAAACGTTGAGCACCGAATTTTGCAATTCGCCTCTTTTAGTTTTGATGCGAGCATTGTTGAGTTAACGCTCGGGCTGACGCAGGGGGCTGCGCTTTATCTACTGACGCCAGAACAACGTGTTTTCAGCGATATCTTTGTCGACTTTCTCCTAGAAAATAAAATAACGCATCTATTTTTAGTGCCCTCTGTCGTGCTGGCTATCATCAAAAACTCAAGGTTTATTCAGGTTATTAAGGGCGTCACTATTTCCTTGGTGGGTGAAGAGGTTCCAGCATATCTGATACGGCAATTGGCAGAACATAATCGGGTTATCAATGAGTACGGGCCGACGGAATGTACTGTATTGGCGAGTAGCTGGTTATATCACTCAGAGGCTATCGAAGGACTGGTCAGCTTAGGCAACCCGCTGGTCAATAGCCAACTGTACGTGCTTGATCAGCATCGGCAGCCTGTACCACGTGGTATGATTGGCGAAATATATATCGGTGGAGAAGTTGTCGCACGAGGATATTTTAAGCGCGAAGACTTAAATCAAATAGCATTTTTGCCCGATCCTTTTATCAAATCTCAGGCGGATAAGCAGATTTATCGCACCGGCGATCTTGGTTATCACTTGAATAATGGCGAGATAGTCTATTGCGGCAGAAATGATAACCAAGTGAAAATCCGCGGGTTCCGCATAGAACTGGGGGAAATTGAGAGTCAACTACGTCAATATCCGCAGGTTTCACGATGCGTCATTATTGCGGCGGAACCAAAAGGGAAAGAGAAACATTTATTGGCCTATTTTACAACCAATGAGCAAGAAGAAAGGATTTCAAGTCAGCTCTTACGCGACTATCTTTCCGAAAGATTACCCGCTTATATGATACCTACCGCCTTTGTGCAGCTGGATGTTTTACCAACAAACAGTAACGGCAAACTCGATCGCAAAGCGTTGCCGTTGCCAAGTCAGGGAGACTATGCCCGTGAAATTTACGAGGCGCCTAAAGGGCCTGCTGAAATCACGCTGATGAAACTCTGGCAGAAGTTGTTAGGAATAGAAAAAATCAGCCGTTATGACAACTTTTATGCGCTGGGCGGTAACTCATTGCTGGTAACACAGTTGAGTTATGAGGCGAGGCAAGCGGGTATCGATTTATCGGTGTTAAAGATTATCCGTAGCCCGATACTGCATAAGATGGCTCAGGATGATCTAGCAAGCGCATTCTCTGTTGATGAGGCATTACCAGCACGGAAAACCGGCTATAAGCCGCCGATATTCTTCTTCCCCGCTGGCACCGGGAATATTGAATATTTTTATGAGTTAGCTGCGACTATCGATCCTGACTATCCGATATATGGATTGCCCTGGCTACCTGAGCATGCTGAGCAGGAGCCGACTCTGGAAGCGATGAGCCACCGTTTCCTAAAGATGATTAAGCAAATCCAGCCAGAAGGCCCTTATCATTTTATTGGTTATTGCTCAGGTTCTGTTGTCATTCACGCGTTGGCGAAACAGCTGATAGGACAGAATGAAAAAGTGGGGTATATCGGGCTTATCGATGCGCTCTGGATTAAAGCGCATGGCTATGGATTGAACGAAAAACGTTATTTATTTAGCCAAATAGAGTCCCAAGCCGAACGTATAGAGTTAGATATTGAGCGCTATGATGAATTACGTTCACTTGAAGAAAAACTATCAGTAGAAGAATTGATGCGGTTAGGGAAACAATGGAAATTGATTCCCGAAGAGGTTGACCTTGAGAGACATCGAAAAATCTTACACCAGCAGGTCAATTATGCTCGTATGGTCGATGATTACTACGCCGAACCACTGGATATAGATGTTTATCAATTTAATGCGATCGAAGATATTACCGAGAGACTGGTAGAAATAGACTGCAAATCCAAATCAATATTTTCTGATAAGTCGTGGAAAAAGCGAATTGGAAAATACTTAGGATGGGAGCAGGCTTTTTCTCGCAGTCGTATTCATATCCATAAAGTGCCGGGCGATCATCAGTCGATAGTCACTAATCAGGAAAATCGGCAGGTACTAGGTGACATGATTTCGCAAACGCTTGGTAATAGCGGCTTACAGGGAAAAAGCAAAACCGAATTCGATCCTTTGATTCCTTTTGTCACTTATTCTGACAGTGTGGTGCCTTTAATCTGTCTGCCGGGCGCAGGGAACAGTATCACCAGCTTGAGGCACTTTATTAGCGCACTGGAGCCTGGTCGTTCCGTGTATGGCCTGCAACCTCGCGGCATTGAGCTTTCTATGCCACCTCATTCATCATTTCAAACTGCCGCAGCTGACAACCTGAAGGCAATCGCGCGTATTACGGAAAGTGGGTCCATTCATTTAGTGGGGCATTCTCATGGTGGTTTAGTGGCGTTGGAAATGGCTCACCAATTAAACCTTCAGGGGCGTAAAGTCGCCTCCATTACCTTGATTGACAGCCAAACACCTCGCTTACTGGATGATGCCTGGAAACTCACGAATCAACAGGCCATGGATGATTTTGTTGAGGCAATATTCAACACGTTGAATATTCGACCTAAAAACATCTTCTGGCAGATTCAACATGGTGATGTTCTGACGGTATTAACTTCCCTGCACCAATTGCTCGAAGCACATGGGCAAGTGCCAAAGAATAGCACGGTGGACCTTTTGACCGGCACTTTCCATACCTATCTCGCGGCTCGCCGTTGGACTTATACCTCACCACCGGTATACCCACAAAACCTGCATATCGTCTTAGCTAGCGAGACTTCACCACGTGTCTTGAAAACAGATAAAAAGCCAGTCGATCTCGGTTTGGCCTGGCAGAAAGAAATTGAGGGTATTCAGTTGGATAGAATAAATGGCAATCATTACAGTATGTTATCTGAAATTAATGGGCCTGAATTGGCACGCTGGTGGCAGAAAAACGTAGCAAAGAAGGAGTGAGCATGCTGATGAGTTTCATCATGTGACTTGATAGGCAGACGAGCTAAATAGCTTAGGCAAACGCAATCCATATAACGAATTGGTAATTTTTAAATAAGAGTTTAATCATGTTTTTTATTATCGAAAATATTTTAATGCCTGAAGAGATTTTTGAAGCCCAAAGGTTATTAAACGCAGCGAATTTTTTGGATGGGCGTGCGACAGCGGATGTTGGATATAGTGTGAAAAACAATTTGGAAATGAAGGTGGATAAGGATTATTTGTCCGTTGTAAATTTAGTGAGCACAGCGTTAGAAAATTCGACTGAAGTGAATATGCGCGTTGTTCCCAGAGCAAGAACCAACCCTATTGTGAATCGTTACGACGAAGGAATGTATTATCACAATCATGTTGATCTTCCTATTCAAGGAGGGAGTACCCAGATGGGGAGAGCCCCTGGTCGTTACGGGCAAAACTTTCTTCGCACGGATTACTCAATGACACTTTTTCTCAGCCACCCCGAAAGTTATGAAGGCGGGGAGTTGGCTTTGGAGATCGCCGATGAGCTAAAACTGATCAAACTGCCTGCGGGGAGTGCCGTTTTTTACTCGACAGGGGTTTATCATGCGGTGCAACCCGTACTTTCTGGTTCACGTGTTGCAGCCGTATGCTGGTTCCAGTCAATGTTCCAAAACGCTCAGGTCCGCAATCTGCATTGGCAGCAATACTGCTTAGAGAGAGAACTTCAGCAACAAGGGACTCACGATCTTGCGGATCAAGCCTCCGCAGTCCGTAATAATCTAATACGGTATTTGGCCGTGATTTGATAATGATTTTTGACCGCTTCTTGTGAAGGGGTTTGGTGCTTAATGCTTTTTATTTAACAAACGTTATCAAGGGATTTGGATGATGAAACAAAACACTTTTATCGATATGAGAGACGAAAACGAAAAGATAGCAGATAACTTTTCTTATATAGAGGTGGATAGAAAAGATATTGATGGGGATATTATATCCGACCTTATTCTTAATGGGGAGCGCAATGGCAGTGTGCTCTATGTGATACGCAACGCTTTTACACCTGATGTTGCTCAATCATTAGTTGATTCATTTGATGCAAAACTAGACGAAACTCAAGGCGGGAACCGACCTTATGATGGTTATGTGAACGCCGCTCAAATTGGTGCGACGCAATTTTTGTTAAAAGGCGAAGAGTATGTAAAAGGTGTAACTGAAAACAACTTAAATCTTGTTCCTGTTGTGAATTCGTTGCGGGATGAGGAAGTTGAGTCTATTTTTTTGACCAGCTTTTTGGAGCAGGTTTTCATTCAGAAAGGAATCCACTTTGGTCCTGCCAGATTAAAGGGAGGGTATGGTTCTTTTATTTCTTTACGCCGCTGGTTGGATAATGGGGAGATGTCTCTTTGGCCGCACGACGATTACGCTCAGCTGTCTACCGCCATGCAAGATAATTTTGAGATTGCTAAAACGCGCCGGGACGTTGTGTCGTTTAATGCTTGCGTGGAAGCGGCTAAAGGCGGAGGCATGTTAAAGGTTTGGAATTATAAACCGAATGAAACTACTCGACGTCGACTTGGTGTAGAGGGAAAAGGCTACCCTTATCCTCTGGAGCTGCTTGAAAATATCGAGGCATTAGAAGTCAAGCTTAACCAGGGAGATGTGTATTTTTTAAATGCGAGCTACTTGCATGGCGTGACTAGCGTCTCCGAAGGAAGAAGATTTAGTGCAGGTAGATTTATTGGCCATATTGGTGACCATAAAATTGTGTATTGGACTTAATAAGAACTGTGGGCTATGCCATTAAATTGATGAGTTCTGAAATAGGTTAATACTTTTCAGACTAAACGCCCCATGAAATTTATCGGGCGTTTAGTCTTTGCCATGTAGTGAAGGGGGTTGAGGGGGCTTTGTTGAATAAATCAGAGTCAGCCGACAAGGTTTCTCCTTGCGGGGCACCCGGTATGGGGTCCTGCATGGGCCCACGAATGCTTGCGGCATTGGGCGATAACCGTAACCGCTTTAACAGTGCAGAAGAAATTCAAAACTACGCAGGCATCGCGCTGGTAACCGAGCGAAGTGGTCAGAAATCGTGGGTACACTGGCGATGGCAATGTGCCAAGTTCGTCAGGCAGACGTTTGTTGAATGGGCTGCCAAGACAGTTAAATCATCATACTGGGCCAAACTGTATTATCAGGGGCAACGTGAAAAAGGAAAGTCTCATCAATCCGCAATCCGAGTACTGGCGTTTAAATGGATAAGGATAATTTACCACTGTTGGAAAACCAGAACCTATTACGACGAAGCAAAATACTTATTGGCACTCAAAGATCGAAATTCGCCTTTACTTAAAGAATAAAAAGCTTGTCGAATGTCTCAGGGCGTGAAGCGAGCGTTATAATGATTCTAGAAAAACGTGAATGTAGTGACCACTTTCAACTGACCACTTCAGATAATTGTTTTAATGCAACAGAACCTGTTTTTAAACACAATGGAAAAATTGAGCCAGTTTAGTGACTCACTCTTCATTATAAATCCATTAAAAAACATTCATTATTTAGCTGTGTTTGTGTGTTATGATAGGTTTCTTCTCTTCCTCAACATAAGAAGAGGTGTCAAATGCAACTATCGGTTCACACCTGGATGCAGGAATTACACGAATTACAGGCTTGTTCGACACTTTTGTCTCACCTTGGCAGTTCACACCAGCATAGCCCGAATTATCTTCGGTGCTTACTCAATTATATTGAACGTACAAAAGACGATAACACTCGTATTTCACTTGCCACTTGTTACTTGCTCCGTTCCCGTTTTTACAAAGACCATGAGGTGAAGCCAATAAAACAAATTTTTAATAAAATTAAAACGGAGACTTATTTATGAATATCATGAAAAAAATATTGTCAGGAGTTTTTATTTTATTCACCCTAAGTTTTTTTTCAGCAGCATCTACCCAAATTTATAAAATAAAACCTAACACCAACGAAAAATCGTCTCAACTTGCGCAAGGAAAAAAATGTACCGCTCAGTCTTCCTACCTCGGTTATGTTGTCTCTGTTGCTATTGGGTATGGAGGTTATAACAAAGGCCCGAAGATAAAAAATTATATCGCTATTACCGTGGTTGATAAAAATAGAAAAAATCCCGAATGGTACTGGTCACAGTATGATGCCAATACAGATGCAGGTAAATCCATACAAGCACTGGCGTCATATGCTGCCGCTAGTGGGCAAAAAATTCTTGCTGAGTGCGAGGCGGTCGGAGATCACCAAAATATTAACTCCTTATGGGTTGGGCCAGATGCTTGGTAAAAGGATAATGGGAGAATATTATGAATTTAATAAAGAAAATATTTATTGCCATAATTGCAATGTTATCATTTTTACCATCTATTTTCATGGCATTTGGCCAGCCATTACCCGAAGGTGATCCAAGGCGTTCGGTTGTCGGTTTCTTTTTTGATACAGAAGGTAATGTTTATAATCCCATAATGGTTTACGGAAATACAATAAGATATAGTCTGCCCGACCCAAATTTATCGATACAATATACATATGACGATTTCCGAGCTGATATTCGGATCGCACCACTTATGCGCCGTGCTGCAGCATATTGGAATAATGTGCTGAATTCTTATTTTACTATCAGGGAATTTCAACAGGGGGAACAACCTAATTTTATTCTACAAACTATGTTGCCTACTATGCTAGATAGAACCAGGCCTGATTACTATCTTGGATATTTAGACGCAATAACTGCTATGCCTATTTACTATGAATATGATGAGATGAGATTTAATTATGGCATTACGTCACCAGGAATATATTTTGTGCCTACCATTGCTGTATCTGACAGGCTTTACGACACTTGGGAAACCACAATGGGGAGTGATCTTGATTTAAGTAGGTATGCAGAAATTTTTACATATGCGCTTGTACTTCATGAGATGGGTCATGCTTTAGGGTTGGGTCATCCTGATGATGTACTCCGGGGGGTAAACCTTACGAGTACAGATGTTCACCCGATGTTTAGTAGGTTAAATAATTTTGCTGTATACAGAGATTTAGAGAGTAGTGTTCCACAAGCACCAGTAATGCTTGAATATCCAATTTATTTTTTACTAACTTTGCATCAACAGCTTGATAGGCCATTAAATATTAATAATATTGCTATATCAGAACATGAAAGAAGATTGTTATTCAATCAGGTTTCTAGTTTTTGTGATCGTTTCAATCAAGTTTCTAGATTTTTTGATCGTTCAAATAATGCAGACTGTGATTATAATATTGTTCACCCATTAGCAAAAACAATGGTGCCCATTGTCAGTATATTGCTGAGTAATTCCGCGCCTAAGCCAAAACCAAAAGTTAAGATTTGTACAGTTGAACTTAAAACCACAGACGAGATAGAGCTTATCTTTTATAGTCAGTGGCATACCACCTTTACCCGAAAGGGTGAATGTCAGGTCAATCTGAGTTTAAAATGCGATGGAAGTGAAAGCGCCTGTTCCAGCGGAGACTATTCGTCACATAATAAATTCCAATTAATCATACATGATGACCAATCAATCAATGACGAGAAGCTCACCATAAGTGCTAGAGGTGCAGAAAAAAACGACACAATGTTAAGAATAACAAATTTCTCATCAACTGATAATATGAAATTTGAAAATAAAGGTAGTGGCATAGCCAAAATTTCATATGTTGATTCAAGTTGTTACTATAGTACAGGCCCCTCTTTCATGGAAATTAAACCAGATCTTGATCGTGCGTTTACCGTAGAAACTAATAATGGTTTTTTTTAGTGCCTGTACATCACAACCCAAAGTAATAAGCTGGAAAATTGAATACATTACATATGAATAAATTAACTAAAACTGGCAAGAACATAATAATTACAGCTAGAAATTTTTATAGAAGTAAAAACTTTATGAATAAAATTTTCAGGATCCGAGAATACTTTGTATCAAGAGTTGGTTAGACGAAGCGACAGTTCTAAACAGCTTGTCATAATAGTGAGACTCTTATATTTCTTATTTCTTTCTCTGTATGTGAATATACATTAATTAAAAAAGGAATGAATTGCTATGAAATCAATTTATTTGTTCGTATTATTTTGTTTTTTTGCTTTCAGTGTATCAGCGGAGGGGAATGGAGACAAGATAACTGGCAGCCAATTAAAGCCAAATATCTCCGTTTCTACAGGTAAGAATGATGCAATAAACTGCAATGAATCCATTACAGGATATATTATTTCCGTTTCCACAGGATATGGGGGAAATAAAAATTGGTTGGCCTTTACAATTAAAAATAAAAGTGGTCAGAGCTGGTTCTGGGCAGCTCATTTAAACAATACTGATGCAGGAAAATCCCTGCTTTCAACGGCAATTTTTGCTGCTTCTAGTGGCCAAAAAATTTATGCCGAATGCGATAATAATCACTATATTACATCTCTGTGGGTTGGGCCGGATGCGTGGTGATTCGGTTCTGTCGCATTAGTGAAGAAAGCTCGAGGATAAGGCATTAGAATACTTAGATGTCCTGACTGATATCAAAGAAGACCTGCTGATGCGTCATCGCCACAGTCATATCCGTTTGCTGGAAGAGAGGCTGAATGCGGTGCAAACACCGCAGCAACGCGTGATGCGTCAGTCGCTTCAACAAGGCAAACATCAAACCGAACTCAGGGAAATTAAGCCGGGTTCGGAAACCGAACTGAGTCTTCCAAAAGGGCAGAATACACTGAATTCGGATGCCGAACTCAGTCTGAAATCAACGCCTTATCGTGATTCTGCTAAACCGAACTGTTATGTACGTTCTTTCACACAGAGTGTGAATAAAAAAACATACGTCGATCCGCAATCCGCGTTTTTTCTGCCGGAAGGGCTGTGCCGACAACTGGAATCGGATGATGTAACGATGCTGACCAGTCAGTTGCAGGCGCTGCCCGCTGAACAGGCGCAGACCGTATTGAGTTGTCTGGACAAAGCGCTACGGGCAGATCACTCTCGTCAGCCTGTATAGGTATACTTACTGGCCCCTTAGTCGCTACTTTTGTGTATTGGGAATTAAAGATAAGTATTGAAATCATAGTCATGATTGTAACGTTGGTTATATATTGGGTTTTATTTTGTTTAGTTGATTTTTGTGCAGAAAAAGGGTTAGGTGAAACTATTAACATTAAATACCAACGAATAGTATTAGTTTTTATTTTTATTGCGACTCCTGCTGTTTGTGTCCTGCTTGAATTAACATAAATGCCACTCTTCTTTGAAGGTTGAATCACAAGTGCAATAGCTCCCCCTGGTATTAAGTCGATATGGTCGTGTATTGTAGTATTAAATTCACTCACTGTTAGCATTGCCAACAGTGAGTGAAGAATAATCTTCTTTAGCGCGAATAAAGTTTATCGATTTTTCTCTCTTCGTATAACTGATTAACTAAAGCAACGTTTGATTCTGTCTGTTTTATATAGATACCGTATATGATAATTCACTTAATAAATAAGAAACAACGTGCAGTATTATAGGCGTCCAGACCTGCGGATTCTGGAATGGTTGTCCTATTCCGAGCGAAAACATCACCTACATATCTCATTTCCATATCAGAAGTTATTTCTAACAGTCTACCTATTAATATATCAACCGGTAACTTATTAGCATCTATCGTTGTTCTCCATGTCACCGGGACGTTTGACAAGTATGCATTTTCATATACTTCTTTGTTTTTACTGTATATATTAATATAATGAATGATTTCATCATAAAACTTATTATACAGTTTTATATATTCCTTGCTTCCAGACATTCCTGCTATTTCTAAATCTATCATGCACTTAGATATTTTATATACGTTATCAACAGCATGTATTGATTGGGTATTTAAATCATCAATGACCTGAATATTCAGATTATCACTTGCCATAGAATAAGAAGAAATAAGTATAATTAATAAACATAGTGTCTTGCTCATAATGTCTCTCGCTTACCGACTACGATGTAACCTACTGAAAGAAAAAGATAAGAAATCAGATGGTGCTAATCTACTTTTTTATAATCAATTTATCAATTAATTAGAGTGGATGGCTTATACTCATAACTGAATCAATGTCACATTAGTATCTACTAGTAGTTGTAGTCTAAAAATTAATCTTTATATGTCCGTTGGATTCTGGTGAGCAACTTGTAGCAGCCAGTTCTCCACGATGATAGCTGCCTCAGATACGGGATACTGATTGCTTTTGAGAACATGGTAAGCCATGCCTTTTAGAGATGTTTCGGTAACAACCTGCAGTAACCCTAGGCGTAGTTCTTCCTCGATCAATAGTAAACTCAGCAGAGCCACCCCCTGACCTGCGATAGCTGCCTGAATAGCATGGCTTTCCTCGTAATACCGAATACCGGTGGACAAATCTGATGGATTAAGTCCGGTGACTTTAGCCCAAGTATTCCATGTTAAATCGACAGGCAGAGAATGATACCATTCGAAATGAATTAAAGGCCATTGTGATACATCCTGATTTATCGTCTTCAGGAGAGTTGGACTGGCGACAGGTGCGAAATAATCCTCCAAAAGCAACGTAGCAGCCTCTCCCGGGTAATGACCAAGACCATACCTAATCGCTAAATCGACTGTACCGGTATTGAGATTTACCGGAGTGTTGGATGCATGAATATGCAGATCGATGTCGGAATGTGCTTTCTGAAAGGATGCCAACCTGGGTATCAGCCATTTTGCAGCAAATGCAGGAGTCGTGGATAACATTACTGACTTCCGACGTGGTTTCTGTATACGCTCAATGGCAACAGCAATGGTTTCAAAACTACTGCACACCGCAGAAAACAGAGTCAGCCCATCCTGTGTCAGTTCAACTGCCCGAACTTTGCGCAGGAATAGAGGGCGTTCGAGATATTCCTCCAAGACGCGGATACGGTGACTGATCGCTGTTGCGGTAACAGATAATTCTTCTGCAGCCTTCTTAAAACTGCGTAAACGTGCAGCAGCTTCAAAGGCACGAAGTGATGTCAAGGAAGGGAGTCGTATAGCCATACATGGATGATATCATTTCATCTATTGGTTGAAAATATATCGTTTGTTAGACAGAAATATTAAGTAGAAACTGACTGCACTTGAATATATTTCATCTATGAGGGTTCAATTGATATGACTACGTTATTACACATCGATTCCAGTGCACGCTATGGCAGTTCTGACGAAATTTCCCACGGCTCGCATACACGTCGGTTAACTTCACGTTTCGTACAACAGTGGATTGCATTGCACCCCGAAACAAAAGTGCTCTACCGCGATGTAGGTCAGGAAGCGCCACCGCCTGTTACGGGAAAATGGATACATGCCGCTTTTACACCCGAACATGTTCGTGAAGATTGGATGAGAGAGGAGCTTAGGATGAGTGATATATTGGTGGACGAAGTGATACGCGCTGATCTTATTGTAGCTGGCGTACCAATGTATAACTTTGGGCCTCCTGCACAATTCAAGGCCTATATTGACAACATAGTGCGGGTAGGGCGTACATTCGGATTTGATCGAAGCCGGAATGGTGAACCTTATTGGCCCCTGTTGGCAGGTGCTGGAAAACGCTTGATCATCCTATCTTCACGAGGTGATTACGGGTACCAACCGGGCAGTCGCCTCGGCAGTCATAACCACGTAGAAAGAGCTGTTCGCACCGCTTTTGCATACATTGGTGTGACTGATGTTCATGAAGCAGCCATTGAGTACGACGAGTTTGCCGATCATAGATTAGCTCATTCAATCAAACAGGCGGAGGCGGTTGTAGATGATCTTGTTTCTATGTTAGTCAACCGCTCTACTTAATCTAGGTTAGCGATCAACCCTTTTTCCTCCAGAGAACCCTTCCGCCTTATGTTGGCGGAAGGGTTCTCTGGAGGAAAAAGAGGATTATTGAAGAGCCTGATATCATGGGTGTGAAAGCAATTTCAATCCATCTGGACGTAATTCCCCTTTCGGTGATACATGTCGGTACAGTGTCTGCCGGGTAATGTCCAGTTCCTTGCACAATTCACTCACCTTGGTTTCCGGTTGCCCCATCGCGGCCATCGCCAAACGTAATTTGGCCGCAGTCATCTTGAATGGCCGCCCGCCTTTTCTGCCACGTGCCCGTGCTGATGCCAAACCTGCCAGAGTGCGTTCAGAGATCAACTCACGTTCAAATTCAGCTAGCGCTGCGAAAATACCGAAGACCAGCTTACCAGCGTCTGTTGTGGTATCGATAGCTGCGCCATGTCCAGTCAATACTTTGAGACCAACTGTCATTTTCAGAAGGCGATTGCACATTCTGTCAGAACCCGGCTGCACTTATTGCTAGGTTTATATGGCAAATCGTCGAGCCGTAATTCTGATAGGCAATGGTCTGCCACTCCTTGTTGGATGGTCAACACCTACGATTTTGATTTGGCAATCTGTGGTATGTCTGACGCAATGCCCAAACCTCGCATTGGTGCACACGAGTATTGAGTATAATCAAGTTTAGTGCAGTCGTCTTCTGAAGTTACTTTATCAGAAGTCATATGCACACCGGTCGTTATGCCCTGTTAATTGGTGCAATCGCCTTCTGAAAATGACAGTAAATTGGCTGGTTAATTTTTGGCTATTTAAAATGACCGCTTAACGGCGTTTACTGTTCCGTTACTCCCCAAACCCCTATTCCTACCGCAACCAACTGGAACACGCCGTTAAGCACAACATGGCAACCGGCGAAGAGAAAGCCAGCCTTGAAGCTTGGAAGAAGTACGGCGTACTGGTGAACAGGGTAGAGCCTGAGAAACCGGAGTGGCCGGAAAAGCCAAGAGTGTGATCTCATCGGCGTTTTCATCACGTTGTTATTGTGACAATAAGGCACTTATATTTATTATTTATGGTGTAATTATGAAATATATATTGAGTTTATTGATGGTCGGAATGCTATTTTTCTCGGGCCAGTCAATGTCATCCACCACATGTAATTCTGGTAATACGCCCACAGGTGTCGTGAAAAGCTACGGGCTAGACAGTAGCGGGAGATACACGCAAATTCACTTTACTGCTAATGACGGGGCCGATTTTCCGCAGCTAACCAATAAAACATACCCTATAAACACGGATTCAGGGAAAGCTATAGATAAAATTGTTATGCTGGCGTATATATCAGGGAATAAAATAACCATTTATTGTCAGGGGGGTAATCAGTTTGCCTCCGTTAAAATTAACCATTAAATGGTGGGAAATATGAGAAAGGTAAAGTTTTGCGCTTCTCTTTTGTTTTTGCTATCTTCACTAGCTCATGCATCACAATGGTATGATGTGACTTTCAGCAATCCAAACCAATTTTACTCCATAACTATAGATACCCCACAAGGGAGTGGTTCCGAATGCATGTATATTTGGGCGGTTCCTAATCCAGCAATAACACTTCAACCAAGTCAAACATCTCAAAAAATACAAATAGAAGATAAAGATACCATATTTTCTTGTGTTGGTGGCCCCAAGTTTGTCACGTGGAACGTTCATGCCAATCCCTTACCTAGCTATGCAAAGTATTATCGTGCCAAGACATGTACGGTAGAGTTTAGGCATTTTAAAAGTGGTTCAACATGGTTCACAATAATAAATTCCCCTTGCACAAGTGGGAAAGATATACTCGTAGCTGATGCAACCTGTAATGGTCGAGGGTGCTTGAATTTAGCAGAAAGCGGCGTTCCAGAGCATGGAGCCATTAATATAACGTTCTTTACTACTAACCAGACATCATGTCGGGATAGAAATTCTAATGGAGTTTATATCGATAGTAAGGTGACTGGTATATATCCAACTTGGGGTGGTGAAGATGTAAACAGAGTTGACCTTGCTCAAGGGAAGGGACTATTTTATGGGGATTTCACTTATGAATACGGCCTGAATACAGAAGACGGAAAGAGATTTTTTAAGTACGCAACTCTGGCTAATATCACTTCCAGTAGATTACAAGCTCAGTGCGATGGGAATGGTGCATTGGGCGAAATAAATTTATTATATTAATTGGTGGCTTGATGAAAATACTAACAGTATTTTTCTTGATTATTTTCTCACCAAATCTATTGGCGCAGACTTTTTTTTACAGAAGTGATAGCCGGGCCCCGACTGGACCTGGTGGGGTATTTGAGATGGGGTTTCATCCGTGGGGGGGAGAATGATAACTTACTTGAACATGTTGAAGCTGATAGTTTAGGTGGGCATGGCGGGGCGCCCACCTCTGCATTTGTAGCAACATCTACTGATTCTGATGTGGCTGTTGATATTTCTGCGGCTGAAGAGGGGGATGGAACGGAATTTTATCTTTATGAGGTAAGACCGACTGATAATTTTTATAGCGTGGAGACTTCATTTAGGGAATGGGGGAGAACGGACTCTGGTTACCTTGAGGCTCTTGATGATTTCGGCGATCAGCATGAATATGTTGCTTTTGGGGGGATCTCAAGGGAACAGATACGTAGAGCGACCTTGTATCGAATCGTAAATGGTATACCTGTACCATCTGGAGTTGAAGATAACGCTCATTACCAAGAGATAACTTCAGCAGCAAACCCTGACCCATATCCCCACATGTACCCATCAGGGACTCATACTCAATTTTCAACAACGTATGCATGTGCAAATAACACGTCATATTCAAGTGTTAGTAGACGTGAGATTCTGAAATCAGAAGATAAATTTTATAAGAAAATGCAAAAATGCAATGCATTGATACTGGCTGAGGCTTTTGTGGCCGATTTCTAATTAAAAAAACTTAAGAAGCCTCGGAGTTGAACGTAGCGCCCTTTCAGGGCGAGCGTCACAGCTGCGCAGTTCGGGGTAATAAGCGGGAACCGTCCAAAATTTTGTCACGTTTGTCACTTACTATTTAACAAAGTATTTACGGGTTCTACGTCTGAACCGCATAAATTTCTATCCAAGGGGTAAGCTGACAAACTTTTCCAGTTGCTACTCTGCGGATAGCTGCCACTTTCTGGCAAGCCTGCTTTGATTTCCATCAGACAACCAGTTATTTACTGCTTGGGGTGTTTTGACTTTAAGGGGTTTTCCGACCATAGCCCCCATTTGTTCCCCCACTCCCCTTGCTACGACAGGTTTTCAAGGTAAATATCGTTTTCTGCACTCATCAATAGTAATTCAATAACTTTTTGAATATTAATGCTTTTGTTTTTGTTGCATTCCATCCGGTGAATTATTGTTTCATGTGTTTGGTGCTCTGGCGCAATCTTACCGCATTGGAAGACGGTATGTCCAAAGCTGCTATTTGCCGTAATTTTGGTGTAAAAAGAACAACCCTCATTGACACATTGAATCGTATAGGTCAAGACAGAAAGAATAAACAGGAATGATGCCAAAGGTAGCCAAACGGATTACATGAATTTTTTAAAAAATAAAAAAAACTATATTCAACAGGTTATCACGTTTTATCAAGTGCTATTCAAAATCGATTTTTCCGTTGAAAGCCAGACGTAGCAAGGGCTAAGAGGGAGCAAGGGAATAAATCGGGGCTATGGTCAGAAAACCCCATAAGGCAACTATAGGAAATTTTTCTCCCTTTTACTTTTGTCCTACGGCCATCGGATGACCTTGCCACGTTGGCAAAATGATGTCTTTCGTGTGTCATTTTCAGAAGGCGATTGCACCAATTAACAGGGCATAACGACCGGTGTGCATATGACTTCTGATAAAGTAACTTCAGAAGACGACTGCACTAAACTTGATTATACTCAATACTCGTGTGCACCAATGCGAGGTTTGGGCATTGCGTCAGACATACCACAGATTGCCAAATCAAAATCGTAGGTGTTGACCATCCAACAAGGAGTGGCAGACCATTGCCTATCAGAATTACGGCTCGACGATTTGCCATATAAACCTAGCAATAAGTGCAGCCGGGTTCTGACAGAATGTGCAATCGTCTTCTGAAAATGACATGAATGCCAAAACGCGGACTGTCAAGATTTGTCACTTAATCCGTCATTTATTCTAAGACTCGTAAAAGGTTCATCTGGGTTAAAATGTGACACAAATTCCAACGGAATACCTACCTCAACAAATAAGGTACGAAGTTTTTCCAGAGACTCAGGGTCACACAATGAACGAGCCGTATCGGGATTGTGTCGTGCCTCAGCAACGGCTGCATTAAGCGCATCGGTGAGGTTTTGCCAGGGATTGAGAGAGCGTTTATTTCCATTTGTTGGCAGGCCGTTGGTAAAATCGCTTTGCGGTTCGGGTAAGAACAAGTCTGCCTGTTTACCATATGGATTCAATATCTCTGATTCGATTAGGTTCATTGCCATCGCCGCTGCTTCTAACATTTTTAACTGTACTGCCGGATTCAAAATCTCATAGGGTTTCCATAAACTTTGCCCTGCGCGAAACGGATAACCACAACGTTCCCAAACATAACGGAGATTACCAGCGTAGGTTCCACATTGTGAAATGGGTGTATTGAGTTCATCCAGCAAGGTACGTAGCAATCTAAACCATAAACCGGCATGGACTCGGCGTTGTGGTAGATCCACATACCCTGTAGCCAATGCCTGCCAGGTACGCTTATCCATCACCGCAATAGCATTGCTGGCTGTACGTGGCAACATATCTGTATTTTCCCAGCCGAAAAAATGCCCTGAAAGCCCCTGATAGAATTCCAGCCAACAACCATGCAACGGACAACTCAGCATAAGAGGCAATTTCCATATGAGTAATATAGGTTTCACCGTTGAATTGTTCAGACAATGTGGGCAAGCCCGATAGATGGGCTGGCTGGGCAACCAAGCTCGCCAGCTTGCAATTAACCTTATTTTGCGGCGATATTCCGGCAATAATACCGAAAACTGAAATACGTAAGCTTCCAACGCTGAAGGAATTAAATCGTCGAGGCTATCCAACAACCACGGTACCCAACCGGCAAAATTCATAGAGTGCAGTCGCTCTAACTCGACACCACTTCGAAGTGAGAGCGCTGTTAATAGCGAACGTGGTGGCGCTATATCGAGATCATCGACTTGATCGTGTCCAAGGTCGTGTTCCAGCAGTTCATGAACGCTCATCTGGTAACAGGTAGCAACCCGATGAAGCCACGAAGATAATAAAGATTCACCTTCTACTAGCGCTGGATGCAATGGCCAGCGTGGTGCTGGTTTCACATCAATTCCCGCTCAAATTGGCGTCGTCGCTCGCTGGGGCCATTATAATCTGCCATACTGAGTGTACGATGATTGATAGCTTCTTCACCAATTTCTACCGCCGCGATAGCCGCCGACATCAGCAAGTGTGCCAGTTCACCGATAGTGCCCTCGCATCGGGTAAGCAGATAACGTGCCATGTTTGGTGTAGCAATCGGTGATTGTCGCTTCAGCGGAGACGTAGCGGCAAAACTAGCCAGTAATGAACAACAGTCATCGTTGACCTCCCACAGAGGTAACATCATCGGCTCGAATCGATTTTCCAATTGATCGTCTGAACGGATTGCTAAATAGGCATCGTGTGTCCCAACACCAACCAGCGGAATACGGAGTTCGTTACCAAGAAAGCGTAATAAATTGAGAAATTCTCGCCGATTGACGCTGTTACCTGCCAGAACGTTGTGCAGTTCGTCTATCACTAATAATCGAACGCCGACCTTACGTAGCAATGTCAGTGCCAGTTGCTCCATTTCGGGTAGTCGGGGACGCGGTCGTAATGGTGCACCCATTGCCGCGAGCAGCGCGACGTAAAAGCGGATCACCGAGGGTTCAGACGGCATCTGCACAACCAGTACTGGAATTTACTCTTGATTGTTGTCATAACTGGCTGGATGTGCACGCCGGAACTTTTCGATGATCATAGACTTACCGTTGTTGGTTGGGCCAACCAGTAACAAATTAGGCATGCGTTGCTTATTAGGCCAAGTGTACAGGGTTTCTAATTGGTTCAATGCGTCAAGCGCTCGTGGATAGCCTATCCAGCGATCAGTGCGGATACGCTGAATACGCTCAGTTGCTGGCAATTGAGCCAATCCTTGTACCGCTGGCAGCAGATGGGATAAATCGATGATGGGATATTCGTCCACAGCTACCACTCCTCTATTTGATCGAATGGCTTGGCCAGAGGCTGATTTTCTGCCTGTTGGTCAGTCATCTCTATTTTGGGTAAAACGGGTTCATTGGGTGGCAGTGGTGCCTTGAGATGCTGGCGTCGTTCTGTATCACGGCGTGTTTTGCGTGTCGCTTTATGTGCTGTAGTAACAATTTCACGCATTTGCTTAATCATGCGAAATAACATCGATTCATCCACCTGTTTCCGCCCGAGTTGGCGGAGACTTGTCAATGCCTGCCGCTGCTCCCATAGGGTAATGGCCGGGTGGGATAAGGCACGGTAGGGGATTTCCAGATAATGCTGTCCCTCGGGTTCCAATACCCAAATACGGCTGATATCGCGTGGGTCACGCCGGATCAGAAATGCGGGAAAATTTTCACGTCGGGCAATCCAGGGCTTGAGTGCGTCGGCGTAGTAATGAATGTGGTCAATAACAAAGCCGGTACGTGTCAGAATGCGGCGGAACACGGGGAGAAAATCAGCCAGAAAGGCAGTAGTGTGCGTGACAACAGCGGGGATGCCTATTCGTTCCACGGCTTCAGCCCAGCATGCTGCCGGAGGTTGGAGTAGACCACTGTGTATCGAACCGTGATAAGCGCCGATCGCCAGAGTAAACCAGCGCTCCAGTTCAGACAATGTCAGAGAGGCTAACTTATCGGAAGCATATTCCCCACGTTGTTTGGGGTTGGAGAAGGTGGTTCCCGGCAATTCATCGTGGATCATTTGCATTGTTGTACCGATGATCCGTTCTACGATGCCGCCGTAGTGCGGTTGCCCGAGAGGACGATAATCCAATCGGATGCCGTGTTGTTCGCAGCCACGGCGCAGAGCTTCGCTTTTAAATTCAGCGGCGTTGTCGAGATAGAGTTGCTTGGGTTTGCCACTCATCGGCCAATCCATTTCTATATCCAGCCTTTCCAGCCAGGGGCGCTTATCACAAACGATGTGGGCGAGACAAAGTCCGACAGCAACAGCAGACGGCGCTTCCATGGTGATCACCATACCAAGCACGCAACGCGTGAATACATCAATAGCGATGGTAAGATATGGGCGGCCAATCGGTTGCCGATCACAAGTATCAACAACGATTAAGTCAATGACTGTGTGGTCAATTTGTACCTGTTCCAGTGGTGCAGTTACGGCGGGAGGTAAACCTCCGGCACCTTGTCGATCCCGTGCTGCATCTTGGCCTTCTCGGTAATGTATTGTTTTGATTGGATCAAGGTCAGCTACCCGCAGTGCCACTGTATTGCGCGTTGGGGCGGGCAAATTTTGCTTTTTACAGGCCTGTGCAATCTCTCGACAAAGTGCTGCCTGACTGCACTTTTGCTTAGTCAAAAATCGCTTTTTCAGTAAATTATGAATAATACTTTCGACTGGCTCCGGCAGGCGTTTTTTACCTTTGCCGCCGTTAGATTGACCCGGAGCCAGATCTGTCACAAGGCCAGAACCTTGCCGGGCTTGGCTAATCAGAGCATATACCTGCCGCCGGGATAAACCCAATGTCTGAGCAGCATCATCAGCGGCTTGATGACCGACCGTATTAAGCGCTGCCAGGGGTTCAATGATTTCATTTCTGCGCCGGGTCTCTTGCCATACCTTATCAGGTAAGGTCATCACGCCTCGCTCGGTAATTTGTGGTGTGTCTAACATGCTCACACCTCACATTAGTGCATACGAGTACCGAGTATATAATCGTGTTTAATGCAGACGTCTTCTGAAATAGGCTAAATAACAAGCAAAAAAATGGCGTGTGTTCGAAAACAAGATAAGAGTGTTAACGCTGTCGCCTCCAACGCTAGAACTCCGTTTTTTGATATTTCGTGCAGTTGACTATTTCAAATTACATATTTCGGTGCATACGAGTACTGAGCATAATTACGTTTAGTGCAGTCGACTTCTGAAATTATTTTATCAGAAGTCATATGCACACTCAGCTTTAAGCCCTATTAATTGGTGCAGTCGTCTTCTGAAAATGACAGTGCCAACAAAGATTAAAAAATACACACTGTTGGCACTGCCAACAGTGGCTAAAAAATCATCTTTTTTGACAGTGAATAAAACCCATCATTTTTCTCTTTTTTCATAACTGGTTATCCATTGAGTCACCGCCTCCTTTGCCTTAATAGTTTGACTGACTTATCAAGGTCAAACAGGAGTTTTTGTGCATGTCTGATGCAGAAAAAAAACCGCATCTCAGCCGCGTTTACGCGCCGGTGTCTTAACATCCTCGTTAACGATTGAATTACATACCCACTATGCGATCCGGCTCTGGGCGGGACGCCGACGGGAAGACATCAGCAAGACACATCAGGTTACGGAGATCCTCGGAATGCCACAGATCATTAAGCGTGCCGGTAATATCAGTGTGGATTCCGCCGCCGATAATCCTTATGCCGATACCTGGCTGGTGAAACTGGAACACGCACTGGATACGGCTTCCGTCAATCTCCAGCAGAGTATTGCCACTTTGCAGGATACCCTGAATGCCGTACCACAGCAGATCACCTTATCCGCTGTTTCCTCTGTCGAGCCGTTGAATATCGGGGTTTACAGTCATTCGCCATTAGGCTATCGCGGTGTCTGGCTGCTGGTCGGCTATGACCAGCTCGCCATGAAAACGTTTCAGGCTTTCCATTACGGGCTGATTTCACGGGCAGAGCGGGATGCCTTTCTGCACAATGGCAGCCGGGCCATTCGCCAGATTTACGGCATTGTACGCTCTTACCGTTCACTGGTTGTCACTCGCCAGGATATTGCAGAGAAAACCCCAGCGGGACTTGAGGCCATTAAACTGCTGGGTGAACCGCATCCCGATATTTTGTCAGGTAAGTGGCGTTCGGTTTTCTCCCCACCTTTACGTTCGGTTGAACCCCATTAATGGAGGGGATGCAATGCAGCTTTATTTGTGTGAAAAACCCGCTCAGGCCAAAGACATTGCCAACGTGCTGGGGGTGAAACAGCGCGGGCAGGGATTTCTTTTTAGCGCCAGTCTCACCGTCACCTGGGCCATCGGGCATTTGCTGGAGGTGGCTGCCCCCGAACACTATGGCGAGCAATTTGGCCCGCCGTGGCGCATGGAGGTGCTGCCGGTGCTGCCCGTTCAATGGCAATGGTCGGTAAAAAAAGAGACCGCCGGGCAGTTTGCAGTGGTTCAGCAGCTATTGAAACAGGCGGATGAGGTGATTATTGCCACCGATGCCGACCGTGAAGGCGAAGTGATTGCGCGTGAGTTGCTGGAGTATTGCCATTTCACCGGTCCGGTCAGGCGGCTGTGGTTGTCGGCACTGGATGAAACCAGCATCCGGCAGGCACTGGCGGCCATATTACCGGGTGAGCAGACGGCAGCACTCTATCAGGCCGGACTGGGGCGGGCACGGGCCGACTGGCTGACGGGGATCAATCTGACCCGCCTGTATACCCTGAAAGCTCAGGCACTGGGTTTTGGGGAGGTGTTGTCCATTGGCCGGGTGCAGACCCCGACACTGGCACTGGTGGTGAACCGGGATAAGGATATCAGTCAGTTTGTGCCAAAACCGTACTGGCAGGTGATGGTGAAGCTGGAAAAAGATACTGTCCGCTTTCCAGCGAAATGGCTGCCCACAGCGGATGATGGCGATGAAGAAAAACGCTGTATCCGGGAGGCCGTGGCGCAGGCTGTGCAGAAACGTTGCCAGCAGGCAGCACACGCCACTGTGATGGACGTCAGCAAAAAGCGGGAGAAAACCCCGCCGCCGCTTTGTTTTGATTTAGGCACACTCCAGCAGGCTGCTTCCCGTTTGTGGGCTATGGGCGCGAGTCAGGTGCTGGCGATTGCCCAGTCCCTGTATGAAACCCATAAAGCCACGACTTACCCGCGCACGGATTGCGGCTATCTGCCCATGTCCATGCAGGCCGATATTCCGGTGGTGTTGACCGCGCTGGTGCGAACCGATCCGGCGATGACCGCTGTTATCAGCCAACTGGATAGACAACTCGTATCCCGGGTCTGGAATGACACAAAAATCACGGCGCACCATGCCATTATTCCCACGCGTCATGCTTTTGATATCAGCCGGTTAACGACCGATGAGTTAAAGGTTTATCAGCTTATCCGTCAGCATTATCTGGCGCAGTTTCTGCCAGCACAGGAAACGGATGTGACCGAAGTGACGCTGGATATCGGCGGGCCATTATTCCGGGTAAAAGGTCGGATTAATGTGATCACGGGCTGGAAAGCGCTGTTTACCGATGAAGCGGAAGAGCATGGAAAGGGGGAAGAAAAGGAAACCGATTTACCGCTACCGGCCCTTAATCAGGGTGATCGCTGTCAGGTGATTGAGGCGAACATTCAGTCCCTGCATACCAAACCGCCGGCACCGTTTACTGAAGGTACGCTGATTGCCGCGATGAAAAATGCCGCCGGTCTGGTCAGTGATCCGCAACTGAAACAAATCTTGCGAGAAAGTGCCGGGCTAGGCACGGAAGCGACCCGTGCCGGCATTCTGGATACCTTGTTTAAACGCCAGCTGATTGAGCGGAAAAAGAAAGCGATCCACGCGACGCCTTTGGCGCAGGAGCTGATTGCCGGGCTGCCGGCGGTGCTGACAGATCCGGGCATGACCGCGTTATGGGAGCAGTCGCTGGAGGATATTGCGCAGGGCAAAGCATCGCTGGCGGTTTTTATGCAAAAACAGGCGCAATGGCTTCAGCATTTGGTCGAACGGGGTAAGGCACAGCCGCTACATCTGACGTTGCCGAGAACTCCCGAATGCCCGAACTGTGGCGGCCGGATGCGGCAACGGCAGGGAAAAACCGCGCCGTTCTGGGGCTGTGTGAACTATCCGGCCTGTAAAGGCATGCTGAATGACAAAGCGGTCACGCAATCGCGCAAAGCCAGGCGGGCAAATCAGAAAGTCTGAAGATCTGATTGTTGATTGACGTCCTGACGGGATGCTTTAAGAATCAACCTGTTTCTTAAATGATCGGAGAGCCTGTAACGATCGCCTCCGGGTGGCTGTAAAACTTCCGTAGCCTGCAAGGGAGTACACACTGTGTGGTACATCTGCCCACCTTTGGAAGCAGATATTGCCAACCCAATGGCAATGAAGGTTCATTATGCTTTATCAGAACGTCAGCAACGTATACGTCTGACGCCCGGCGGGGAAAATCTTTCCCGTCAGGGATGGGGTTTTCTCCGTCATTCCTTATTTTTTGACCTCCATGGAGAACATCGTATGTCTGAGAACACCACATCGTTAACCAAAAACGACTATTTCAACCTGAATATTAAAGGCCTGGGCTATCTGAATAATATCCGCCATGTCAGCACCGCCAACGGGACGTTCCTGAGCTGCGTGATCAATGCGTTAAATGGCCCGAGTGATAATCCGGTCTATGTGCGTTTTGATATTACCGTGGTCGGTAAGGAGGCAACCAGTCTGGTGGGTCGTTGCCAGAAATCGGTGGATGAGGACAAAAAAGTGTTGCTGGGCTTTACCTTAAGTCATCCCTCCACCGATATTTTTACCCTGAAACGCGGGGATCATGCCGGTGAACAGCGCGTCAGCCTGAAAGCCCGTCTGATCAAGGTGGACTGGATTAAAATCGGTCAGGAGAAAGTGTATCAGGCCGAACAGTCCGACTCGACACCCCCGCAGAACGGTGCTGCACAAACCGAATATGCAGAAAACTCATTCTGATATTCCTTTTATCCCACCGACTTGCCCTGAGGTTTCAGGGCAGTCTTTTTATTATCAAAGACAACAGGATACAGAGATGAATATCGCACCGATTGGTGTTCTGGCACTGCAATACTGCCATAAGCAGTTACCGTTAACCGTGTTGCGAAGCTGTGCAGGCTTTTATATCGGCACACTGGATGAGGGGGAACCGTGTTCCCGTGAATCGGTGGAATATTTTGCCCGCCGTGAGCAGGCGGAATTTGCCCTGAAGCAAGGGTGCTGGACGCAGCGTCAGTCAGTGTAACCAGGAGGAAATGGATATGTCTTCACGTGGAATTAACAAGGTGATTTTAGTCGGAAATCTGGGACAAGATCCGGAAATCCGTTACCTGCCAACCGGCGGTACAGTGGCAACACTGTCACTGGCCACCTCAGAAAACTGGCGGGATAAACAAACCGGCGAGCTGCGGGAGAAAACCGAATGGCACCGGGTGGTGATCTTCGGCAAGTTAGCAGAAATTGCGGCGGAATACCTGCAAAAAGGCGCTCAGGTCTATATCGAAGGTTCTTTGCAAACGCGCAAGTGGCAGGACCAACAGGGGCAGGATCGCTATTCAACCGAAGTGGTGGTGAGTGTCAGTGGCACGATGCAGATGCTGGGAAGCCGTGGCGATGCAAAACAGGCGGCTGCTCAGCAGGTGGGGCATAAGCCCGCACCGAAGCCACAGCCTTCTAAGCCAGTAAATAAGGAGAGAAAGGCTACCACAGCAGTACAACCTGCTGCGTTACCGGAAGAGGAGGAAATGGATTGGGATTCGGAGATCCCGTTCTGAGCTGTTTAACCTATTGCCCTGTTATCACAGGGCTTATTCGTATTAAATCGATTCAAAATGCATCTGCATATTTAAGCTGTTATCAATCGCTCAAGCTGACATAGCCATTCGTTGAATAAGGGACATTTTTCTCTCATTTTAGGAATGCCTATTTTCTCAGCAATAGCTATCCCTGTTGTAGTCTTGGCAAAGGTTCCATTTGCTGACCATTTTTCCAATCTCTTTGAAGGCGCCGTTTGTGGGCTATTGTTAATTGATTCCGGTTCCCTGCATTCTCGAAGGACTTGCTCTACTTCTTGTACATGAATATTTAATTCATTGGCAAGTATGTCTTTGTCACTAAAAAGTAAAGCTTCAAATTCATGCATAACGATGTACGGGATAAAACGTTCATCAGCTCTCTGTGCTAATAGGCATTGACGGATTTCATTCTGTGTTGACAGATGCAGATGCTCAGCGATTTGTCTCGGTTCCCAATGTCTATTTAACGTCTCTAACCCCGGCCATTCATGGGTGCCATAATAATCAATAAACGTTGTTACATAGGTATCTGGACGTTGTTTCAAGTGTATCTCAATGTCTTTCTTAACTCTCGAAAAACGTACATCGCCGCCTTTTTGGCCGGGTTTGGAAACTTGGGTTGCAGAGATAAAAATCATTTTCTCAGCCAGATAAGGTTGAAGCATTTTTTCAATAAATATTTGTTCTGTTTTACCTTCAACGATGGCCATGACTTCGATGTAATTACTCATAAGTTGGCCCTCCGGCGATGACGTTTTTAGCCCATAATTCACCGAGAGAATAGTTTTCGAGCCATTGAGAAAAATTTTCCTCATTTAAACGTTCAAAGCTTGAAGCTCCCTGTTTACGATTCACGATGATAATATCTTCGGTAGAGAATTGATCGATTAAAATAGGGGATTGAGTGGCAATAATAACTTGGGTACGTTGAGCAGCTTGTTGAATTAACTCTGCAAGGATCACAATGGCCGCAGGGTGTAGGCCCAGTTCAGGTTCATCAATAATAATGGTTGATGGCGGGTTGGGTTGTAATAATGCGGTTGCCAGGCAAATAAAGCGTATTGAACCATCTGATAAATGATAAGGCTGCATTGGATAGTCTGAGCCTTTTTGCGTCCAGCTCATGTTAACTTCTTCTTTCTGGCCGCTTTGACGAGGTTCCAAAATGAAGTTATCAAAGAAAGGGGTGACTAACCTGATGGCATTCACAATCGATTTGTATTCATTTGGAGCATCATTTTTGAGTTTTAATAAGAACGCGCCAATGTTAGAAGCATCTGTGCGTAATGTTTTGTTATCCTGAATGATTTCATATTTTCGCATGCCAGCCGTAGCGCTGGTATCGTGAAAATGATAAATCTGCCAGGAAGCGATGGCCTCATAGACGGGTTTTGAATACGGTGCGTCAGAGGAATCGTTCTCAATTTCAGCAACCATTCTGGATCTGCCATCGTCGCTATCCCCCAATAACCACCATCCGGTAGCACTTTTTGCGTAATAGCGGGCTTCATCTTCAATGGCACAACTGTCTGCTGGCGTGGGCACCAATTTAAAGCGAAACCCACGTTCCCCGAAGCGTGTTTCAAACTCCATTTTCGGGGTGACCTTATTACCATTAAAGAGTAAATCGCTTGCTCCCCCACTATCGCGTACATAGCGATTTAATGTGCCGTCTATTAATGCCCGCAGCATTTTAAAAAAGGAGATCAAATTACTTTTACCTGCGCCGTTAGCGCCAACAATCACGTTTAAATTTTTAAGTTCAAACTCATTGAGTTCATGGATTGATTTAAATCCTTTAATCGTGAGCTTGTCTAAAGACGTAGTCATATCGCCTCCTTTGAAATGCTTTACTTCAGTATCAGACAAGGGGGGTAACTATCGATTCAATCATTCATCAACAAAGTTGTCTCCAATGTTAACATAACCCGCTGATAGCTGACGCACTATTCTCTGAAGTGTATCTTTCGGTGGTTATACTTATTGTTAGAGATGATGCTGAACTAATGGGTAACTAATTACTTAATTTTACTGATTATACTTACACATTCGATTATTGAATTAGATAACTCAATCAGTTAAAGTAAAAAAGCTATCGGCAAAATCCGATAGTGAGGAATCTCAGGCCTCGTAAGATCAACCCACTGGTAGGATATTTCTACCAGTGCGCCTGCTATCGCACCTTCTATGGCGGTTCAGGCAGGGGAGGCTTCGGCCTCGCCGGATTGGTTGATCTCCGGTACCTGAGAATCCCTGCCTTGAATCGCCACCATCAATAATCAACAGAAGGGGAAGCAGGTTATGACTCACACTCGACAAGACTGGCACCCAGCCGAAATTATTTGTGCATTACGCAAGCGTGGTACGACACTCGCCGCTTTATCCCGTGAATCGGGACTCAGCTCTTCTACACTGGCAAATACCTTATCCCGCCCGTGGCCTAAAGGGGAGTTTATCATTGCTACCTGTTTGGAAATGGAGCCTGCTGAAATCTGGCCCAGCCGCTATTTTGATCGTAATGGTAATTTGCTTGAGCGAAAAGCGCGTAAATCGGTTGCTGAATAATGCCCTGTTATCACTCATGCCACGTAATACGATAATACCGGTTCAGGGGTTATCCGTTACTTCCTGTTGCGGCATTTTTATTTTCAGCAAACACAGTTGAGTTGTTCATTGAATACATCACAGGGTTCCCTGCATAGTCAGGATTATTTTACGACTGAGCAGGAACCTATTTGGCATGAAAATAACTGTGTTAACCGGCTTAATGGCGGTAATACTGACGGGATGCACAGCTCCCGTAAAACAACCGCCACCTCAGCTTTCCAAAGATACCTTTCCTTCCGTTACGCTGACCCGTAACGTTCAGCCGGTTTCACCGGATATTTATGGGCAAAAAACAGAAGTGGTCCGTTATGGCCGCTATTTGCTGGTCAGTACCGACCCGACAGCGGCCCAGCGTGACCCGCTTTCCCAGCTGGTTGATAGTCAGCTCCCCGCCTCTCAGAAACCCACCGTGGCTGATGCGATGCGTTATGTTTTGCGTCAATCGGGCTACACATTATGTGCGCCGGAAAAAACCAATAACATCTTATATCGTCAGCCCTTGCCGTCGGTGCACACACAGTTAGGCCCTGTCCGGTTGCGTACCGCGTTGCAGGTGATGGCAGGCCCGGCCTGGCAACTGAACGTGGATGAAGTGCAGCGAGTGGTGTGTCACCATTTACGCCCGGGCTATCAGTTACCGACTCCGGCTAAACAAACGCAGCAGGGAGGGCATTGATGAAATGGCATCGTTTCGGTTTATTGATCTGGTTGCTGAACAATCCGGTCTGGGCAGCCACACCGACACCGTTAGCCTCGCAGCAGACACCATCGACAGCAAGCCAGCCGCAATTTCTGAAAAATCAGGCTGAACAGTGGACGTTAAGTGCGGATGAATACCGGCGTTATCAGCAACTGATGAGTGGGCCCCGGGGTATCCAGTCCCCGGGGCTTGATCCGCTGACCACATTAGGTATTGAAGCCGACAGTGATGCCGAACGCCGCCGTTATGCTGAACAGTGGGTCAGGGCGGAGTTTGCCCGCACAGAGAAAGAGCTGCGTTTCCAGCGGGAAGTGGATGCCGCCTGGCAGCGGCTGTTTCCGGATGTGTTGCCGGTCAATATGACAACATCACGGGAGACAAATGGACGGCTGGCGCTGTTTGTCAGAGTCAACGATTGCCCGCCCTGTGACACCCGTTTGGCCGAAGTCCTGGCGGCAAAGCAACCGGTGGATATCTATCTGGTTGACAGTCAGGGTAATGACGACACATTACGCCAGTGGGCCAAAAACCATCATATCCCGGTTGAGCGGGTACGTCACCGGCAAATCACGCTGAATCATGATGCGGGGTACTGGTTCCGGTTTGGCAGGGGGCGGATGCCGGTAGTGTTGCGACAGGGAGAGCAGGGATGGCACATTACGTCATTACCATGAAACGGCTGAGCGTATTCCCCATTATCGGTCTGTTATGGGTTAATACCTGCCAGGCTGAACTGAACGTGATTGCCGATTTAGGCGGCCAGGAGGCTGCGCCCTTTTATGCAGGTATTCATGCTCAGTCAGATGATATCACTTTGCCGCCACCGCATTTTTCACCCGAGCAGGCCGGTGAAGCGGCGATGTTGCCGGTGAAAACACCGGAACTCACGCCGGGAAAAGTGGCAAGCCGGCCACTGCAACTGCCGGGCATTGGCGCACTATTTCTGATGGGTGATGACGCTGATTCGCGCCAGTGGTTAAGCCAGAATGCTGTACGACTTAAGCAATTGCATGCGGTGGGATTGGTCGTCAATGTCAGTGAAATGGCGGCGTTACAGTCACTGCGGGCATTAGTACCGGATTTGCTGCTATCACCGGCTTCCGGCACAGAACTGGCCCGCCGTTTGCAGTTACAGCATTATCCCGTACTGATCACTGAAACCGCTCTGACTCAGCAGCCCTCACTATGAGCCGCCGTTACGTTGTTGAAGCCCTGTTACGTCCTGCCGTCGAGCTGAATACCGCGGTGGTTTTCGCCGTTGCCGCGTTTGTCTGCATCCGGGCACCCTGGGCGATTGCACTGGCACCGTCAGTCAGCTATGTGATGGCCGGCGGTTTTGCGGTATTAGCGATGATACGCACGTGGCAGGGCATTCAGGTACTCCGCTATCGCCGAAACCTGCGCCGCTTGCCGCGCTACCTGATGAGCACAAAACAGATCCCCGTCAGCCATCAGCGTCTGTTTCTGGGCAGGGGATTTCGCTGGCAGCAGAAGCATACCCAGCGTTTGCAGGATACGCGGCGACCGGAGGTCGAACGCTTTGTGCAACCGTCTAAGGTTTATCAGCTTGCCCGTGCACTGGAGCACCGAACGGAATACCGTTGGCCGGAATTGTCGGCCCTGTTACGCAACGACTCCCCGTTCAATCCGGTGCGGCCTTTACCACCGGTGGGCGGCAATCCGATGATCCACGGCATTGAACCACAGGAAATGGACGTGTTTATGGATCTGCGTGAGCGCGTCGGGCATACCCTGGTGATGGGCACGACCCGTGTGGGAAAAACCCGGCTGGCCGAATTGTTGATAACGCAGGATATCCGGCGGGGTGAGGTAGTGATTGTCTTTGATCCGAAAGGCGACGCTGACCTGTTAAGGCGCATTTGGGCGGAAGCACACCGCTCTGGGCGCGGCAATGAACTTTCCTTCTTTCATCTGGGCTGGCCGGAAATCTCGGCACGTTATAATGCAGTCGGGCGGTTTGGCCGGGTATCGGAAGTGGCTTACCGTCTGGCGGGGCAGCTCAGTGGGGAAGGCAACAGTGCGGCTTTCCGTGAATTTGCCTGGCGGTTTGTTAATATTGTGGCCCGCGCGTTAGTCGCTTTGGGACACCGGCCGGATTACACCTTGATCACGCGTTACGTCAATAATATCAGCGAATTGTATCAACTCTATGCCACTAAAATGATGGCAGACAGGCAGCCCGCACTGCTGGAACAAATCAACCAGTCTCTCAGCAAGCTGAAAGAAAAAGATATCCCGCGCAATATGCAGGGGCAGCCGGATGCGCTGAGACTCTGGGCGATGGAAGTGACACTGAGTTCAGCAGCCGGTAAGCAGCTCTACGATCCGATCCTGGACGGGTTACGCTCTGCTGTACGTTATGACCGCACCTATTTTGACAAAATTGTTGCCTCTTTATTACCCCTGCTGGAAAAGCTGACCACCGGCAAAATTTCAGAACTGCTCTCGCCGGATTATTTCAATATGGCGGATTTGCGCCCCATTTTCGACTGGGAACAGGTGATCCGCAAGAACGGTATTGTCTATATCGGGCTGGATGCGCTGTCTGACAGTGATGTGGCTTCGGCAGTGGGTAACAGCATGTTTGCCGATTTGGTCAGTGTCGCGGGGCAAATCTACAAATACGGCATGAATGCAGGATTGCCGGTGCGCCATGACGGCAAGCTGGCGATTAACCTGCATTGTGACGAATTCAATGAGCTGATGGGGGATGAGTTTATCCCGTTGATCAATAAAGGCGGCGGCGCGGGTATGCAGGTCACGGCCTATACCCAGATTTCCTCGGATATCGAAGCCCGTATCGGCAGCCCGGCTAAGACGGCACAAGTCATCGGCAATTTCAACACCCTGATTATGTTGCGGGTGCGGGATAACCGGACGGCAGAGTTACTCACCAGTCAGTTGCCCGAAGTGGAAATTTATAGCAAGACGCTGGTCTCGGGGCATGCGGATATTGCGGATGCTGAACAAGGGCAGGATTTTACCTCCTCCACGCAGGACCGGGTAGGTACAGTCAAAACCCCGCTGGTGACGCCTGCTGAGATGATTAACCTGCCGAAAGGGCAGGCGTTTGCCTTGCTGGAGGGCGGTCAGTTGTGGAAAATTCGCATGCCCTTACCTACCGGGGATGACGATGATGCCCTGATGCCCGCGAGTTTGCAGAAAATCGCCGAACAGATGAGGCGACATTACCGCCCCCGTGAAGCCTGGTGGGAAGAAAAAGCATAATGGCACAGTCAGAACCGGCTTCCCGTCAATCTACTCAACCCCCGCGCAAGCATGGCCTGCTGTATCGTGTGCTATGGGAATGGCCGTGGCAACTCATCGGTTTTATTGTGATGTCCTGGCTATTCAGCCTGTTGCTGGAATATCTCGGGATGACTTTTTTCTGGCAGGATGAGGGCGCTTCTCACAGCCAGACGATGATGAAAACGGAGTTGCAATTTTTATCCACGGAATTTACCCGGAGCCTGCTGTTATCCGAACCCTCCCCAACGGTCTCTGACTGGCTGGCACAGGCGTATCAATGGCTGTTTGTGGACAGTGGTTTTATGCGCTGGATACAGGGGCCGCGGCAATATCCACTCAATCACAGCCATGATTTTAGGCGTGAATTCAATGCCGTATTACAGGAGGTATCGGGCTATTTACAGGAATACGGGCTGGCCACGGTGTTTATCACGATGGTGACGCTGATCCGGCTGGCGATCCTGCTGTTATCCGTTCCGCTGTTTGTGATGGTAGTTTTGGTGGCAGGGGTTGACGGGCTGGGACGGCGGGATTTACGTCGTTATGGCGCAGGATATGAGTCGAGTTTTGTCTATCATCATGCCAGGCGGGGAATTAAACCGGCCTGCACTATTCCCTGTGTGCTGTATTTATCGTGGCCAAGTGTGGTGTATAGCAGAATCAACATAACCTGACACACTCGATGTGCTCGGTGAACACCTCATCAACTGAACATCTTTTTTGTCTTCTTATCGCTTTTGCCCCACCCCATTTGTGTTCTATGGGATTCAAGTCCGGACTATAAGCGGGCAGCCACTCTAATTGATATTGACTCTCTGCTATCGCTTGTATCGTATCAAGTCGTTTATGAAAACGCGCATTATCCATGACTATCACGGCACCGTGTGGGAGTTTGGGCAATAAATCCTGCGTCACCCACGCATGAAAGACATCGGCGTTAATGTTGCCAGTAAATAAGCTTAAGGTGATGAACGTATTTTCGAGAATGGCTCCAATCACGTTAATACGGCCTTTCGCGTGCCAATCCTGTGTACCAAAACAACGCTGCCCTTTCTCTGAATACCCGTATATCCGTGGCATTGACTGCGCGAAACCACTTTCATCCAAATACACAATCGGTTTGCCTTCCTGTTTATAGCCGCTGATGCGCTCGACAAACGCCTGACGAAGCTGAGGATCAGCGCGAGGATGTTTTAAGGTTTTTTTTATGAGTGAGGCGAAGCCGTTTCAACGCGTAATGAATCGCCGATTGTGAGACCCCTAAGCGCTTTGCTCTTTCCCATTGATAGTCATCAGGAAAATTTTGGACATCCGCGATGAGCACCTCATCAGGAATTTTCATGGGAGGCTTATCACGCGTCATGCAAGGTTCTATTTTATGACTCCACCGGAACAGGGTACGAATAGAAATCTCAAAATGGGCACTCGTTTGTTCGAAAGTCAACGAATGCTTATCTTTGTATGCCAGTACTCTTTTTCGAAAATCTAGACTGTAACCCATTTCACTTTATGCCTTGTCATTTTGGATTTGGATATTATGACATATTAGTATGATTTTGCTATAGCGGGCAAATCCGCCCAGGCGGATCGACAGGAAAAGCAGCACAATAAAAGAAAGGCGTTTATTCTGGTCATCAGGCTCGTGCTGATACGCCGGCAGACGGTAAAAATGGGCTTCATATTGACTCTGTTCCTTTTCATTATGCTCGCTGTATTAACTGGCAAACATCCAGACAGCCACGACCAGCAATACCGCAGTTCGAAGGGCAAACTGGCTGAGGGTCTCATTACGCACTTTTTCATTCGCCCAGCCTTGCCAGACATCCATCGCCGCCCAGGCCGCCCAGAAAAACAAGGTGGCCAGGAAAAACCCGACGCACACCAGATACAGAAAAGTGATATCAAAATGGCCGGAGGCCACTTCAAAGGCATTACGTTGTGCCGGGGTCATTGCGAATTTTCCTGACGGTAATGGCCGGATAATGTGCCGGATCCCTGGGGCTGGTCGCGGGAAGGCATGAGGTAGTGATCAATGCCCGCTTTGAGGGTGTTGAGGTCGGTTTTGATACGCTGATAGTCAAAGTCATAACGCGGGTATTTTGCTGTATCAGACTGATTTTCTGCGATGCTGGCGCGTTCCAGTGCTATCTGCACCTGCTCAATCAGACGTTTTGCATTCGCCAGTTCGTCTTTTTCGGCCGCTTGCGCCAGCGGCAGACACAACACAGCCAGCCCCAGCAGGCAGGCAGAACAGGATATCGAAAAGCCACCGCGCATAAACACTCACCTTATGATGGGTTCCAAAATGCCAAGGATGCGGCGTTTTTTAGCGGCGGTCAGCAATAAACTCTTTATGCTTTGGTGAAAATTGGTCATGCTCCCAATCATTAGATTGTTGTAGTAAACTCCCCACTTTTTATTACTGGTGAGATATGGCTAAAGTTGATGTGGTTTGTCGTTACTGTCACAAAGCGGAAGAGGTCAAAGGGCATGGAAAAGGAAGCAGCGGACATCAGCGTTATCACTGTTATGCCTGCCGTAAAACCTTTCAACTGAATTACACCTACCAAGCCTGCAAACCCGGAATGAAAGATCAGATTGTGGATATGGCTGCGAATAATGGCGGTATCAGAGACACCGCTCGTGTCCTGAAGGTGGGTATCAACACCGTTCTTCGTACCCTAAAAAACTCGAACCCAGACAGGTAACTACACTGCCGCTGGCCGCAAATAATATTCATATTATCTGCGAAATTGATGAACAATGGTCTTTTGTCGGTAACAAGAAGAATCAGCGCTGGCTTTGGTATGCCTGGGAACCGGAGCAAAAGCAAATAATCGCGCACGTATTGGGGGATCGCAGCAGGAAAACACTGAGCAAATTGCTGGCACTTCTGGCTCCTTTCGAAATTCAATTTTTCTGTACCGATAATTATGCCGTTTACGATTGCCTTTCTGAGGAAAAACACTTTAGAGGGAAGAAATTTACTCAACGTATCGAAAGAACCAATCTGACCTTACGTACTCGCATCAAGAGACTGAATCGGAAAACGATCTGTTATTCCAAATCCGAAGAAATGCATGACAAAGTGATAGGCACTTTCATTGAGCGTGAATACTATCTTCCAAAGGTTATCTAACTATTGGGTGCATGACCTGAAAATTAGCTAAATAGTCTGACTAACGTATTCAGCCAAACCTTAACCATGAAGAATAAAGGAAGTAATATGCTGCGGATTGATTTAAATGTCCCCGATGAAGAACACGAGAAGGCCCGCAAACTGGGTGCACACTGGGATGCAGCCGCTCAAATCTGGTATATCGACGATAGTTTTGACCCGACTCCATTTATGAACTGGTTGCCGTTCTACAATGTGCATGCGGCTTTCTGGTATCTCGCCCAGACCCGGACACCGTGCCCACACTGCCAGGAACACACCACCGTCACCGCGTTTATGTTGCCTGCCGGGCATAACATGCTGGAAGCGGATGATGACGATGACGATGACGACGAAACCCACACTGAAGTTGACTACTCAGAGCAGGACAGCCCGGCGTTTCTGTTTTATGTCGCCGACATTCCCACTATGGTGCGTAGCGTGCTGCCCGGTTTTCATCACACGCTGCGCAAAGCGGTCAGCCAACGGCTGCGCAGGCAACACTGGATAAACCATTGCGAACACTGTGACGCACAGCAGGATGATACCGACATGTTTGCGGAAATCGGTGGGGCATTTTTTCCTGATTCGAAAGAGCAAGCGGCGGCTATTCAGCTTCACCGTATTGATCAGCCTTTTGTGGGATATTGTGAAGATATCTCGCATCATCACTATCATTTCGATCCGAAGCTGGATACCCAAGCCTGTAAAGCCTGTGACTGGTTTGAATGGATGACACAGGTGGTGAATGTGCCGTCAAAGTATCTTCAATAGGCTGCAGAATGAGTGACAAAAGAAAATATGACATATAGCACCTTGTGGAATGACAGGTGCGGAGCATGGTGACCACCTGAATGGTCACCTCAGAGAAAAGGTACTTACATAAATGCAGTACAGTGTTCTGTTTGCAAAGTCATTGAGTTAATCTTTGGATTTCCTTGATCTCAGTAATGAACTCCATAATATTCTGTAAATCATTGGCACAGGATGTTGGATAGAATGACTTAACAGATTCAGGCACCACTAACTGTAGCGATTTACTCTTCATTTCTGTCAGCTGTTGTTCACTTATCCCTGGCTGCATCGTTATCAGATGCTTACGTGCCACTCGGTCTCCTTCAGCCAATACTTGTCTCCAGCGATCTTTACATGTCGTTTTTGCGCCAAGCAATCGCAACTTTTCCTGAGGAAAAAATTTATCATGATAAGCAGAAAAACATGGAAAAAGAAAATCGGGTTTAGACTTATTCTCTGTTATATTTTTGGCAGAACCCTGTTGAAATTGCAGATTATGCAATGAGAAAAGATGATCCAGGTGATTTTCAAAGGCAAAACCAGCACGGGATTTTCGCCTGTTCTGAACACTCAATGAGAAATGAATAAATTCATCAACATCATTCCCATTCTCTCCAAATCCCTGCGATAATTTTTTCGCTACCTGATAACGTTCATATGTTTTAAATAATTTTTCTTCCTGTTCCATCCATAGCATCAGTGTATTATCGGGTTCATTTATTGGTTCACCTGAGGCCATTTCCCTTGCCAGTAAAGAAAATTCTTTTGACTTAGGAAAACCAGCCGGAAAATGCCTTAATAATGTTTCCAGTAAATTTTCATTTTTACATTCAGGTTCTTCAAGTTCTATTCCCAGGTCTTCAAATAACATCCTGACCGGAAGGATAAGTGATTTTTCCTCAATCGAAGATCGGGAAAAATGATGACCAATATTACCCAACCCAAATAAAGTATTCAGCTGCAATTCAACTGAAGATCCCGGGGGAGTTATAATAAGCAGCAAATCGCCATTATTACGTTTGATAATTAGAAAAAAATCACCTTCATTCATCAAAGATGAAACAGGATTCGTTTTATAATACATACGATATTCAGCTGATCTGTTTGGCTGGTTATAACGAGTATCGTACCACGTTAATTGATCTTCACAGATGACCGGCTCGCTATCTTCTCCGGCAATATAAGTCAGCGTTGCCTTAAAAAATATTTTTTCCCCTCGTTCGGGAACGGGAAGATATCTTGAAAATCCTGCTTTGACCAATCCACCAATTTCATGTTGATTTGATTTTTTAGGATCAACATCAACAGCCGAAAGATATTTTGCAACTGCGACTTCGAAATGATCAGATAACTGCTCAAACATTTTTATTATGTATCCCTTTAGTATCAATTTCTACAGAATCACTGCCTGCACAAATCCACTCTTCTATTCTTTCAGATAATTCCTGAACGGGTAATCTGAATCTGCCTTTTATAGCACATTCCCAGATAACCATAACGTGCCAGCCATCACTCCTGAGCTTCTCATTAATAGCTTTATCCCGTAATACATTCTTCTCAAATTTGTTCATCCAAAATTCGGTTCTGGTCATCGGGACTTTAAACAGATAGCACTCATGGTGATGCCAGAAACACCCATGAGTGAAAATAATTTTTCGGTATTCATCGATTACAAAATCAGGTTTTCCCGGTAATTCTTTTACCTGTGTCCGAAACTGAAAGCCAGCATCTTCAAGGATCGCTGCCAGCTTTATTTCAATGGCTGTGTCACAATTTCGTATTGCTTTCATATTCTTGCTACGAATTGCAGAAGGGTGAACATCAGCCATAATCAGACCTTATGCCACTTTTTTGCTGTTTTTTAGCGCAATTGCTTTGGCAATATAAGGTGCCAGTAACTGAGCTACAGCAGCAAAAGCAGGAACAATCACAGAGTTGCCAAATTGCCGATAGGCCTGAGTATCCGATACGGGAATGCGAAAAGTTGTGCCACCGGGTGATTCAAATCCCATCAAACGTGCACACTCGCGAGGTGTCAGCCTTCTTGGTCTGTTTTTCTGGTTTTCTTCATTGTCAAAATCCCTCTCTCCAAGCTCCCTGTTCCAACCCCGGTCGATAAGTATTTCAGAGCCATCTTTATGGTAACGGGCGGATAAGGTGCGGGCAACACTATTCGGGTTATCAGGGAAAACCAGACCAAAACCAAAACCATTTCCTTTTGCCTGATGTTTTTTCGCGTAGTTGTATAAATATTTCCATAACGCAGGAGTAAGGATATATTTTTTATCAACATTACTGTCCAGTAATTCTTTAAGAGTCGGTCTTTGTGCAGGAAAAAGTTGATTCATGTTTCTGAGGGTAAATCCCTGGTGAATATTCAGGTCACGCCTGAATCCAACCAGAACAATACGTTCACGATGTTGTGGCAGGAAATTTTGACCATCAATAATCTTTGGATCATCTTTCCCGTTATGTTCAACATCTGCAACTGAATATCCCAATTCATCCAATGCCTGCACAATAACCCGAAAAGTTTTCCCTTTATCATGGCTTTTCAGGTTTTTCACATTTTCCAGCAAGAAAATGGCCGGTTTTTTGGCAGCAATGATCCGGGCTACATCAAAAAACAATGTTCCCTGCGTTTCACATTCAAAACCATGAGCACGGCCTAATGAATTTTTCTTTGATACTCCTGCAAGAGAAAAAGGCTGACAAGGGAAACCTGCCAGTAATACATCATGATTGGGGATTTCACGATCTATATTTTGGTATGCTTCTTGATCACTGACAGAAATATCATGACTCAGAGTTATATCCCTGATATCAGAATTAAAGACATGCTCTTCAGGATCGCAATACCAGTTTGCTTTGTAAGTACGAACGGCATCCTTATTCCATTCGCTGGTGAATACACATTGCCCGCCAATGTCTTCAAATCCTTTTCTGATCCCACCAATGCCAGCAAACAGGTCAATAAAACGAAAAGTGTAATTTGGATGGTGTTCAGGCGGTGATGGCAACAAACTATTGAGCATCTGTACTTCCAGTTCAGTTAATTGCTTTTGCACCATCTTACCATTTAACCAGCGATTAAGTGTTTCACGAGTCCAGTCGCTATGACTAATAGCCCGAAGTGCCTCAGCAACATATTTTTGGTCATAGATTTCAACGAGTTTACTGATTAATACTTTGTCTTCTTCCTTTTTCCGGCATTGTTCTTCTTCGTTTTGTTCAATCAGTTTTTGTGCGATTAACTCTAACTCTTTCATATTAAAAACCATTTATTTAATGGGATATCTTAGTGTAATAATATCACCCAAATAACACAGTATAAAGTTAACCTGACAAAAAAAAGAAGTCTCAGATACGTATAACAATCACTGACGCGCCGCCGTGCGGCTTGTCTGCTGACGATGGAATACAAAACAAAAAACCGTTTTGCATTCCATCGTGCAGCGCTATATATACTTCTTAAACATCGAGGTGGTGATCACCACCGCTATACCCAGCACTATTGCCGCCGGCAACAATATCACCGTCGGATATAGCAAAATCATACTAATATGTCATAATATCCAAATCCAAAATGACAAGGCATAAAGTGAAATGGGTTACAGTCTAGATTTTCGAAAAAGAGTACTGGCATACAAAGATAAGCATTCGTTGACTTTCGAACAAACGAGTGCCCATTTTGAGATTTCTATTCGTACCCTGTTCCGGTGGAGTCATAAAATAGAACCTTGCATGACGCGTGATAAGCCTCCCATGAAAATTCCTGATGAGGTGCTCATCGCGGATGTCCAAAATTTTCCTGATGACTATCAATGGGAAAGAGCAAAGCGCTTAGGGGTCTCACAATCGGCGATTCATTACGCGTTGAAACGGCTTCGCCTCACTCATAAAAAAAACCTTAAAACATCCTCGCGCTGATCCTCAGCTTCGTCAGGCGTTTGTCGAGCGCATCAGCGGCTATAAACAGGAAGGCAAACCGATTGTGTATTTGGATGAAAGTGGTTTCGCGCAGTCAATGCCACGGATATACGGGTATTCAGAGAAAGGGCAGCGTTGTTTTGGTACACAGGATTGGCACGCGAAAGGCCGTATTAACGTGATTGGAGCCATTCTCGAAAATACGTTCATCACCTTAAGCTTATTTACTGGCAACATTAACGCCGATGTCTTTCATGCGTGGGTGACGCAGGATTTATTGCCCAAACTCCCACACGGTGCCGTGATAGTCATGGATAATGCGCGTTTTCATAAACGACTTGATACGATACAAGCGATAGCAGAGAGTCAATATCAATTAGAGTGGCTGCCCGCTTATAGTCCGGACTTGAATCCCATAGAACACAAATGGGGTGGGGCAAAAGCGATAAGAAGACAAAAAAGATGTTCAGTTGATGAGGTGTTCACCGAGCACATCGAGTGTGTCAGGTTATGTTGATTCTGCTATATCGAACCGCCGAAAAGTGGCGGCGGAGGCGGATTGCTGGGACAGGCGAAAGGGTACGCGCAGGATGGCATTGTGATTGGCGGGTTGATCCTCTCGGCAGTCGCGTTTTTTAAAGTGGCCTCAGCTGCTGTCGAAACCTTTTCCGAAGTGCGGGATGGCAAATCAACCTGGACCCAGTTTGGCGCCATCGTCGTGGTCGGCGTGGTGTTGTTGGTGGCCGTGATTTGGCTGCTGTCGAAGTCGGCCAGCATTATCTTTTAGGTGGTCACCATGCAGACGATCGCTTTCTTACCTGACCGTTTAAACGCCGAACCGGTGGTGTTTCGCGGGTTTACCACGCCGGAGATGGGACTGACCGCCCTGGCCGGGATCGTGCTCGGACTGGCCGTCAGTCTTCTCCTGCTTCCCTTAGCCGGTTGGGTCATGATCCCGACCGGCATGTTGGTGATGCCCCTGTTACTGGTGAGCTTTGGCGGGCGCTGGCTTGCGCATGTTAAACGTGGCAAGCCGGAAAATTATCTCTGGCTGAAACTGGAAGAGAAAAAACGCCGGCAGGGTCTCGGTGATCCGGCCTTGATTATGGCTGCCCGGGGCTGGTCGTTGCGCCGAAGCAGGAGAGCGCGATGAGCCGGTTTCGTCATGCGGTGAAAAACCGGGATCAGCATATTCTGACCCTGCGAGTGGCGTGCGGCATTTTAGTGTTGGTCTTGCTGTTGAGCCTGACGGGCTGGATGGCGTCACCACGCAATCTCACCATCCATAACCCGCCGGACTTACGCACCGGCAGCACCCGTCCGTGGTGGGAAATCCCCGCCCCCAGTGTCTACAGCTTTGCCTTTTATATTTTCCAGCAACTGAATGCCTGGCCGAAAAACGGGGCACAGGACTATCCGGCCAAAATTTATGCGCTTTCCCCTTATCTGACGCCGGCCTGTCAGGATTTTCTGCGTGAAGATGCCAGAACCCGGGCTGACAGCGGTGAGCTGCTCGACCGGGTGCGCGTGGTGTATGAAATTCCCGGTCGGGGCTTTGGGACGCGCAGTGTGACGGTGCGTGACCGGGATAACTGGGTAGTCCGGCTGGATTTGGTGGCCGATGAATATTATCACGCTGAACCGGTTAAACGGGCACGGGTGCGTTATCCGCTGAAAGTGGTGCGCTGGGAAGGGGATGCCGAGCGTAATCCCTTCGGACTGGCACTGGATTGTTACGACGGGATGCCCCAGCGGCTGGAAGCCATGCCGCAACCTTTGGCAGAGAAAAAGGGCGTATTTCAATGAGCAGAGTGTCATTTGGCCGCTGGCTGGGATGGGTCAGTTTGTTATTGTTCAGCGTCGGCACACAGGCTGATGAGCTGATGACATGGGAACGTATTCCATTATCGGTGGCGCTCAAGGTCGGTCAGGAACGCATTATTTTTGCTGACCGGAATGTCCGTATCGGTTTGCCGCTGTCACTCAGTGATACATTGCGGGTACAAAGTGCCGGCGGGGCGGTGTACCTGAAAGCCAACAGTACCTTCCCTCAGACCCGCCTGCAATTGCAGGAATCAGAAACAAGTATAATTAGTTGAATATAAAAGGTATATTATATTTATGTCCTTTTATGCCCCTTTTAATGCCCCAAGATTTTTTTGTTTATTTTTTTTTCATATATGGCTGATTTTTATTATTTATATCATTAATTGTGTGATTTTCAATCACTTTAAAACAAAAAAGCCTTGAGGGTTAAAAATGGTCAGATTTTGCTGCCATTTTACGCTCAGGGCTTGAAATAAAAAATATTCATTTTTACGACATTGATCACAAATTGAAGTGGATTATTCCTGTGGCTTAGAGCGGGCTTTCCTTTCTAATAATTCACCAGTATAAGAATCGAAATAACGACTCGGCCAGATCTCTGAGGGATGGATGCCAAGATAATCTGCAATGATCCATTCACCTTTCGGCCATGGTCTGCTGAATGCATTTGCCAGTGTCGATGAACTGAGTCCTGCCTCACGAGAAACCGCTGCTAAGGTTGTCCCGCGTTTGCGCAATGCGGCGATAATGTCGGCCTGATGCCAGTCATTTTGAATATTATTGTTATTCATTCCTGTTACCCCTTTCCATTCATTAATATTGATGGTGGTGATTCAAGGCAGGGTTCGCATTACCGGTAGCTACCCTCCGGCGAGGTCGAAACCTCCCCTACCTGAACCACCATTGAATGGGTGTAAACAGGCGCACTGGTAGAAAAATCCTACCAGTGGGTAGCTATTTCAGGGATGCGAAGCCCCGACCATTAGATTTGGCTAATGGCGGGGACACTTTAACTGATTGTTTTAGCTTACTCAATAACTGAACGGCTAAGTTTAACGGCTATAAACCCGTTCAACGTAACGCCCGCGACCATCACCATGCCCTAAATCCATTGATACCAATGCTCTTGCTTCCTGCCGACTAAAACCATTCTGTTGGTAAAAACTCAGGACATCCTGCGCCCACGCATAGCGCAGACTATGAGGCGAATGACAGCCGGTTAAACCAATCCTTGTGGTCTGTGTCCGCCAATAGTTCATGGCCTGCTTGAGATCTGGTCTGTCAATCAACCTGCCGCCACGTTGTTCTGCGATAGTCATTGCCTGCTCAACCGCTTCTTTCACCGCTACAATATCCAATACGCGGGTTTGTCTTGGTCGGCCACCTTTTGTACCAAAAACAACATGCAGTTTCGGCTCTGGTTGGTCTAACTGTTTTCGCCAGCTTTTCAGTGACGCACTGCATTGCACCGCTTCCTGAGAACGTAACCCCAGCAAACGAGCCAGTTTCAATGTGACAGCAAATCCGGCATCACGTACAAGCGCCTTCTGATAAACAACCTGAAACGTGGCATCAGGGATCGCCTGTTTTGTCCCAGAGCGGCTGGTGCCGCTTAATCCCAATGCCTGATTACTCAAGCGTGGCGAAGTTTCCAGTTTTTCCCGGCCTGCCATGCGGAAGATATTACGCAGCGCAGCCATTTCATTTTGCACTGTGCGCTTAGCAATCCCCTGAGATAAACGGGCATCAACGTAATGCTCTACATGTTTGGCTTTCAAATTCCTGAGGCTTTTGACCTGAATATTCAGGCTCAGTAACAACGCACCCAAACGCCCCGCAATCCGAATACGGTCATGACAGGTCTTATGACTGCCGCCCGCCTTCCGAGCAAAAAATTTTAATTCCTTAATCAATCGGCTCATTAGCTTCCCCTTGTTGATACCTGACAACCTACAATCTCTGGCGCGCGACCGTTCTGACAAAACAGAAAATGCCTGCTTTGCCCTTGATCGATATCTGTGCGCCAGAGTGAACGCAGGTTGAGGTATTGCGGGGTATCGGTTGAGTACGCGGTACTGCCGCCTGCGTGTGCAGGTCATCCCCACTGGCTAAATGCCAGCCTCGATATCGTCAAGTTCTCCTTTTTCAATCTAAAAATGCAGTGTCAGATTCACTGCGTGGTGAAGCAGGCGTGAGCCTGTCAGGGTTCGATTGTTCTTTGGCTGCGGCGTCACTTTCAGCGGTAAACCGGCAAAAAGTGACGCCTTTAAGTTCCGTAGACAGTCAGCAAAAGTTATGCAACGTTGAAATGCCATCAGGCACAGCAAAACGCCGCAAGGTTCAGTGTCAAACGGGAGCAATGAGTTAATCGTTTAGGTGCAGAAAATTTATCTGCTGAATAATTCAAGCAGAGATAGCGAGAAGTATGAATCGGATGCACGAGAGCCATCCTGTTATCCATTGAAGATAGAAGATAAAGGAAAATAGGCTTTATGTTGATATAAAAGATAAGTGCATGATCTAATGTTCACTACACTTGATTGGCAATATAAAAACACCTTTTGGGTGTATTTTTTAGTTTAAAAAACCTTCATCGCCAGACAAGGGTTTTATGTCTGACAATATCTGCTTCCAAAGGTGGGCAGATGTACCGCAATGTTTGCTCTCCCTTTCAGGCTACAGGAGTTTTATTTCGCCACCCGAAAGCGATCTTTGCAGGCGATGAGATCATTAAGGTACAGGAAAGATGCTAACGGCTGAGCCGGATAAGGTCAATGGGTTGCTGAGCCTATATTTTAAAATGTTGCTTAAACTCTGTATTTGAAACAAAAATCGAAATTTATTAATTAAATTAACGTATAATTTCGCGCGATAAGCAAAGAAACGAAATTTTCTTTATTATTCATAAAGATTTTCAATTAAATACCGATAAGTGAATAGTTTGAATGCCTCTGTATGGAAGAAAAACATGAAAAATCGGAAGGAATCGCTGTACCTACAAGAGCTGGCCTACCTGCGCGAAAAGATGAAGTTAGTCGCCGCCGAAAACCCGCATTTAGCCCCATTTCTGGATCATCCCAATGACCCGGATATCCAGCGTTTACTGGAAGGTACTGCTCTCCTGTCTTCAAATGTACGTAGCACCGTTGAAGACGACTTTCCGCAAGTTACCCATGAAATGTTGGATCGCATCTGGCCGCATGCCCTGCGTCCCGTCCCCCCGACCACGATCATTCAATTCAGCCCCCATAAGGGTATTCATCAGGGCGCGGTCAATATTCCACAGGGCACACCAATAACCGCGGTACAAGAGGAACAGAATTTACCGTTTCACACCTGCCGCCCTTTGCATATCGAGCCGTTTGTGGTGCGGGATAAACAGATCCAAAAGACACGGGAATACAGTGATATTGTGCTGACGCTGCACCGGACAGGAAATACCTCGGCAGCCTGGTCAGGTGGAAAGCTGTATTTCTTTCTGGGCACCGATCCACACCGGGCGGCACAACTAAGTTTGTGGCTGGATGCGCACATTGATGAGGTCTACCTACGCACGACAGAGGATGAAAAAAGACTCCGAAACAGTCAGTTTCTGGGCTGGGCTGAGAATTTACGGCAGCCCCTGTTGCCCACGGAAAACCTGCTGTTCGCTCGTCTGCAACAGATGACTGAGTTTTATTGCCTGCCTCATGTGTTTAACTTTATGACGTTAGCTATCAATGAGCAACGCGATTTGGCATTAAACCCAGATGGTTCTTGTGAGCTGGTTATCCGCCTGCAAGGCGAGCTGCCAATCGATGAGCTGGGTGATGCCTTTCAGTTGGGTTGTGTCCCGGCGGTGCATCTGGTGTCGATGGTCAGCCCGCCTATTTCACTCACGCCCGATAACCCGTGTTATCCGTTGCCGCTGGCCGAAACGGAGCGGCTTTTTCGTGTTAAAAACATCCAAACCGCGAAACAACCGGGTGAGAAAAATGCTCAGGGAAACGCTCCGCGTGGCAAGCCCTGTCATTTTCTGCCCATTAGCCAGTTTCACGTCAAAAACGACTGGCTGCTGGATGCCAGTGAACCCGATAACGTCTATTTTCAGTCGCTGATAACCGACGATTTACTGGGGCGCCTTTACAACCAGATACACTTTTTCGGGATAGATGGGAAAGCGGCGAATAACCTGTCACCCCAGTCCGTATGTGCCCACTTCATCGGCTACCATGTGCAGGCCATGAAGCTGGGTATCGGTGACATTACGCTGACACAAGAATCGGTGCCTGCGCATTTATACGCGAGCAATATCACGCCGGTTTCCCCCGATTTTCCGCCGATGGTGATGGGAAAATCAGACTGGTCATTGATCAACCTCTTAAACTGCCCGCCATTTTTGCTTTTCCATGCCGAATCACTGAAAGATTTTCTCCGTTTATATGATTGTTATGCCAGTCATGATCGCGCCCTCAGCCGCCGGATGCAGCAGCACATTAACGGCATTGTCCATATTGACGCCCAGCCGGGCAGCCGTCTTGACAACACCAAATCAGGTCAGGGGCGCGTGATTAATGGCAACACCTTGCATATTTACCTTGATCCGGCGTGTTATGAAAATGACGGCATCATGTATCAGTTCTGCCGGATGGTTGACCAGCTGCTGACGTGTTTCGTCGTGCGGAATAATTTCACCCTGTTAGAAATTTATCGGCAGGGTGAGCAGACGGTGTTATGGGGATTCAAACAGCAGCTCGGCCTGCGCAGTGAAATGTAATGCGGTAAGAACAGAAAAATAAGGAGATAACCATGCCAAAAAGTGGATTACGTTTTGTTTGCCGGATAGGGAATTTACCCGAAAATACCTTTGCCGTGGCGGATTTTGCCTTGCAGGAAGGACTTTCTGACCTTTTTACCCTGAACCTGACACTGGTTCAGACTCTACCAGCCAATCCCTTTAAGCCGAAACCAGAAATCGATTTAACGGCACTTTTGATGCAGCAAGCGGTATTGCAGGTGTTTCACGATGAAACAGAGCAACGCAAAATCACCGGCATCATCGCCCAGGCAGATTGGGCAGGCACCGATGGTAACAAAACGCTGTACACCTTCACTGTGCGCCCCTCCCTTTGGCGGCTGACACTCAATCAGGACAGCCATATTTACCACCACCAGAGTGTACCGGATATCATGAGTTTGTTGCTGAAAAAGCACCATGTCCGGGCAGATTCGCAACTGGAAGATGCGCACCAGAGCAGGGAGTACACCACTCAGAAACGGGAATCCGATTATGCGTTTTTCTGCCGGCTGGCCGCGGAAGAAGGCATCAGTTTCTGGTTTGAGGATGAAAAGTTATTTTTCAGTGACAGCCATCTGGGGATGACGGCCAACCTGCCTTTGCAATACAACCCGCAGCCGGAGACGGCCCACGGTATCGACACCCTTTATCAGGTGCGGCTGGGGGTCGGCATGGCACCGCTGCGCAGTATCCACAAAGATTACACCCCGGCCCACCCGTTTTACGCCCTCTCCCATATGGAAAGCAGCCCGGCGTTGCGGGAATTTGGTGCAACCAGCCCGTATACCATCTATGAAAGCTATGGCCGTTTTCAACGCGATGCGGCAGCAATCCCGTTTGTTAAATATCGCCATGAAGCGTTTGATACTCAGCGTCAAAACGGCAGCGGCGGCAGCAACTGCATCAAACTGATGCCAGGCAAAATCTTCGAAATCGACAATCACCCGCACGCGCCATTGAATGCGCGCTGGCAGATTATCACCATCCACCACCACGGACGCTGCCCGCAGGCGCTGGGAGACAACAGCGGCGGAGGCACCACGCTGAGCAACCAATTCGGCTTTATGGATGGCCTGGCGGATTGGCGCCCGCCTTTCCACTACAAACCGCTGGCTGACGGTGATGAAAGCGCAACGGTGGTGGGGCCGGAAGAGGAAGAAATTTTCGTCAATAAAGACGGCGCGATAAAAGTCCATTTTCACTGGAACCGCTATGATGAGCCGGGGGATGGCTCCTCTTGTTGGGTGCGGGTCGCCCAGGGCTGGAACGGCAGTGGCTTTGGCTTTATGGCGATCCCGCGCATCGGGCAGGAGGTGATTGTCTCTTACCTCAATGGCGATATTGACCGGCCCATTGTCACGGGATGCGTCTACAATGCCGTCAACCGACCACCATTGGATTTACCTGCTGCCAAGACCCGTACCACGTTTAAGACCCAGACCCATAAAGGGGAAGGTTTTAACGAACTGCGCTTTGAAGACGCCAAAGGCAGTGAAGAGGTTTATATCCACGCCCAGAAAGACTTCACCGGCCATATTGAAAATGACGTCCTTTGGCATATTAAGCATGACCAGAAACTGCGCATTGACAATAACCATTACAGCGATATTCAGGTCGATGAACATTCGCAGGTGAAGGGAGGACGCAAATACACCACCGAAGGGGATGTTTCCCACCGTATCGCCGGCTCACAGCATATTCAGGCCGGTGATGCACTGGTCACCGAAAGCGGGCAGGAAACCCATCATAAAAGTCACGGCAAAATCATACTGGAAGCGGTAACCGAAATTACCTTAAAGGTGGGCGGTAGCTTTGTCAAAGTGACACCAGCGGGGATCCAGTCCTCTGCGATTAACGTCGGACAAGGCTCCGGCGGCAGCGGGCGGGGCATCACGCTGCAACTCCCGGAAGGCGTGCCTGCGTTGCCGGCGGTGAAGTTTCCGGTCAAAAAATATTGCGCATTGCAGGCACAGGAAAATGCTGCCTGGGTCATTAAAGCGCCGCAGGGAGGCCAATCATGAAAACAAGCTGGACAACCTGGCTTGGCGAACCCGATAAATCGCCGGTTTACCTTATCGTCAACCCGCTTGCTGCCCCCGGCCCTGTCAACACCTTGTATGCGAATGATTGGGTCGGACAGGCGTTTCCCCTCTATAACGGCACGCCGCTCGCCCACCTGATGGAGCAGGGACCGTGGCTTATCCAGCCGAAAGCGGAATGCCTGCCCACCCTTGCTCGTCTGCTTGACCGCCGCGCATTCAGCGACGGCAGTTGGGGCTGGGCATACCGTAGCGACGCGGGCTGGCAGACACAACTGGACCACTGGCAACGTCACCAGCTCGTGACCCTGCGGGGTGAACAGGTCGTCTTCCGGCTGATGGATACGCGCATCCTGCGGGTACTGATGCCTGCCATGCAACCGACGGACTGGACATCCCTGCTCAATCCGGTCACTGAACTGATGGCAGATATGCCAACGCCGACGGTTTTCCTTCGTCCGGCAGAATGCCCGTTCAGCCAGACTGAACGCCCCTTTGTGCTGGAGCCGCACCTGATAGCCGCGTGGGAACAGTCCGATTTTGCGCTGGAAGGGCTCGCAAAAACGCTGATGTATGAACTGTGGGAAGCGCAGGGCGAACAGGCACTGAAACTGGATACCCCCGAAGGGGCCCTGCTCCGCCGCCTTGAAAAATGGCTGCACCAGCACCGCCAACAGGGTGCACGTTTACAGGCACTGACCCTCAATGACTTTCTGGCAGACAGCGGTATGGGTGCGCCACGGACTTAATCAATAAAGGATTTAATCGAATGAGTGACACAGGAAGATTGGATTGTGTTCCCTGCAATAAATTCAGGCACTGGCTGGAATTTCAGTTACTGGACAATCAGGGCAAACCATTAGCCGGCATTCCCTATCACCTGAAAAGCCGGGATGGTGTTATCAATGCCCGTGGCGTGACGGATGGTCAGGGAATTCTGCGGGAAGAAAACTTATCATCGCTGCCCATGACATTGCGTGTGGAGACGCAGAAACTGGCAGACCAATTGATTGAACAATCTGCTGCTGAAGCGGTGAAAACCACAAAAACGCTGGGTTCTTCACCCGCGATTATGCCGGGCGAACTCAGTGATGGCTTACCGACGATCGAAGGCTGGACAGCCGCCGCCCTGCAAACAAGATATTACGCAGACCCCGAATATTCGGGCATAACAGTCATGCCTGAACATAACTGTCGGCATGTGATTGCAGTCGAACGTATTGCCAAACCGGTGTTTGCCAAATCCTGCCTGCAACCTTTGGGTTGCACCGATGCAGGTACAGAAACCGAGCCCGCCGCCAATTTTGGTCAATTGCAGGTTTACCTGCCCGCATCAGCATCGCAGGCTTCGGCGGCGCAGAATAAAAACACGCCGCCGTGGTATATGGTGCCGATAGGGTGGCTGCTTGATCAGGTGGTGCCACCGGCACAAGCCAATCCGCTGGTGTATCAGGCAATGGAGACGCAGATGGCATTGAGCACTGCTGCGGGTGCGGCGGGTACGGTCAGTGATAACGAGGGATCATGGGAAACCCAAAGCGCGCCGCCACGGCTTTCTGAGAAAGAGAAACTGTTCATGGCCGCCATTTCTTCCACACCGGCTGATCGGGCACAAGCTGCTTGGGGGGCCATGAAACGGGTATTGGGTGCTGACAGTGACACGGCTCAACACCAGCTCGAAAGACTGAAACAACTGGCGGATCAAAAAGGCCGTGCAGAAACCCGTGTTCGCTATCGTTTTGTGGAGGATGAGAAGACCGGAGACGTGAAGGTGGTTGGCTACCATACCCGCGAAGGAAGTGGTATGGATACGGTTAAAGTGCGTCATGTGAAGCAAACTGCCCCGGGAACCTATGAATTTCGGGAGGATGGCGCGGATTCACCTATACTGGTCTGGTACACGACAGCGTCATCAATGTATCAGGCATTATCACCGCAGGACTTGCCTCAATATTTTAACCAGCGTGGCACGCCAATCAATGTCAACACCGTGCCGCTGGATGATCCGAGCCTGACCGGTCAAACACCCGGTCTGGAAATCCCGGAACAGCCAACGTGGCGGGACGGGATTATGGTTAACCCGCAACAAGATCCGAATGAAATGGCGGGGAACAAGACGGAAACGCCGATATCGGATGGAACAGACCGCGGACCAACGAAGACGACCACACCAGTACAGGAAAGTGATTTCCGGGATTATATTCTGGTCTTCCCGATTGAAGGCGTGCCGGCGGTTTATGTTTATTTGAGTGCTTCACTTAAATGGGGAAATCCGAAAAGTAAGCCCACATATGGCCACACCTTTTCTGAACATGGGCAAAAGCTAAAACCAAATCAACTAGCTGACCGTGCTAGGGCAAAAGGTCATCAAGTGGGTCAATATCTTGATGATCAAGCTGCTGCCGATTTTATTGCAGAAACAACTCAACAAAAAGGGGCGGGGGTTCACGACGTCCCACTACCAACAACTGTAAAAGGTAGAGGCTATTTACCTGATGGAACAGAAATTACACCAGATATGGCACGAATAATTGTAAAATCAGATGGTTCTGTCAGAACATCATTTCCATATAGCTCTTCACATTCGAATTAGATTAAAAGGACGATAAATGAACACAACAGAACGTATATGCAACGATTTAGGGTTACCCAAAGGGGATAGCTTTACCCAGGATTGGGCACTTGAATTGCCAGAAAAGTATCGAACTACAGAATGGTTGAATAAATATATTATTGCTTATTCAAACAATAAATATTCTGAGCCGGAAAAAAGTACCTTAATGGAACTGATGTTAGATATTGCAAATGACTTTTTAACTCAAAACGCAAATTGCAATGATGAGTCAATTACTAATGTGCTTAATTTACTTTTAAATAATCATCAATATCATCTGAAACTTATTGATTATTGGTCGTTAGATGAAGAACCATTGGAAGATTGTTTTGCATTGACTCCGAAGGTAAGAGAAATAAAAAATAAACTTGGACTCGAATGATAAGTTCAACTTCCGAAAAAAGGCGGTCAGTTGCTATAGAGTCGATATATTTTTCGTTTAATCGGACAACAATATCATTTTGAATCTGTTTCGAGTGATACTGACGCGCTGCGCTTGTCTTCTCCGTATTACCGGGTTAATACATTAACCCGGTAATACGGAGAGCCGAAAAACATAACCACTACAATTGGTTATCTCTATATAACTACACTGATTTTCACGGGATAACGGGATAAATGACATATTTATTATATATTTCATATGGTTGAACTATCCCAGGTTATCCCAGCTTATCCCGTGACAGGACGTTATCACTTTTAATTTATTTAAATTCAATTAATTACAACCCGCCAGAGAAGAATATTCTTCGGGATAACCTCTACTGTCACAATATGACTTTATTTGTAATCACGCTATGTTACGGGATAGAGCGGGATAACACGGGATAACTTAAATACAGATAACTAACTGATATTTATTAAAATAAACCTCTATTATCCCGATATCCCGTTATCCCAACGTTTTTTTAACCTTACGTGAACGCTAATCTTCATCCTTGAAAACCAGTACGACAAACCGCCCTTGAGTGCCATTTACTGAAATGGTTTTACTGATAAAGCGGTCTTTTTCAGCTTTAACCAACATTCCGGCCTCTTCTAAGGCTTCAAAACCCGATTTCTTCTGCAATCCCTGCAATATCTCTGTTTCAAATACACTGGGGATAATATGATATTCCGCCTGTCCATCATCACGGCGGTTGTTCACCAGATACCCGGCAAGATCATTAATTCTCATGGCGTGTGATGTATCAATATCACCATTTGGCCTGCCGTAAGTATAAGGCTGAAAGCGTGACAGCCCGTATTTCTGGATAAAGTCACGAGTTCGCGTGATAACCTGATACTTTTCCCGGTTTCCGATACCAAAATCCGCTAACCAGTCATCGAAACTTTGCTTTATCGCAGCATGGCACGCGTCTTTACTCCAGCCAGTGATATGGGTTGCCAGCTTTCCGGTGGCATCCAGTAACGCGAAACGCACGGCCACACGCTTGACTTGGGCTGAGGCTTCTTCTGGCAGGCCATCAAGCCATTCTTTCTCTTTAAGGGTAATAAGTTCAATGGCCTGCTCCTGATGTTCAGACAACCATAAAATCCATTCACGACCGGCTGCACCGCAATAGCGTTTAGATTCTCGCTTGATTGCCCTTGCATGGGAATCACCGTCTTCATAGCCATTGAAAAACTCAGTATCAATAAAGGGCATACTAAGCAGCCTGACGAGCTGTCCGGCCTTTGGCGTGATCCCGCCTTTGATCAGGAATGTTTCTAAATCTTCCTCGCCCGTTGAAAGGGCGGCAATTTTCCAGCGGATCACGGCACGGTTCCCCCCCTTCCCGTTTTCCCTGAATTTTGCCGACACCGTTAAACAGGCTGTAAGCGCTGTTAGCAACCTCTTTCGGGTTGGAGCTTTGGCCGATTTCGTCAATGGGCATGAAACCATCATTACGGGCGGCGGCTTCGTTGTTTAAACCGTGATTAGTGCCGTGCCACGATAATTTCAGTTCTTCGGGATCGCCGTATAAACTGCTGGCAGCCTCAACACTAGTGGTTTTGCCTGCTGAGGATTGAGCGAATAAATGCACACCAAAGCAACTACCGCCTGTCAGTGAGTTAAGCGGTGCAGCCAGCCCTACCAGTACGCCCAGCATCATTGAGCGGTTGCCTTGCAGCAATGAGGCAACGTGTGTTTTCCATTCTTCGGTGCTTCCCCTGACCACATAACCGGCAATTGCTGATGTGCCACCGCTGAACGCGACAGGCATATAAGGCTGACCGATGATTTCACCGTCCGGCATCACATAGGCTCCGCAATGCCAGCCAGCCTTTTGTGTCACAACCCATTCACGGCGATCACCGCTGCGTTGTAAATGTTCAGCCAATACAGGCAGCAGGCTGTTTTTTACGGTAATGTTCATGCCCCGTGAACGTAATCTTGCCCAGCCAATAGGCATCCCGATTTCACGGCGTGGCAGAGCTTCAACGATACATTTCCCTGTCCCTTCCTGACGCAGCTTAATGATGAGATAACCTTCGCTACCATCATTACCAATGCCAACAACCTCCATGTAATCACTGAGCCATTTTTCAATCTCGACGATTTCGCCGCCTTGCTCTTTAGGCTCAACCCAGTAAATGCCGTTCTTGCGAATATCAATATGAGGCTTTAACGGATCGTATTCTTTCTCCCGGCATTCATCTGAATGAATGACCGCTGGTTTTGCCACTGACGCTTTCTCTTCTACCTGATACAACCCGTTACTGAATGCCTGATGCGCAGCCTCAATACCATATCGCTGACGGTAATCATCCCAATCAGCTTTGTGCTCTGTAGGTGGCAATGTCACCCAGCCATTCACCGCAAGAGCGGCTTTCTCTGCCGAAACCTTGCCGATATTTGTTTTTGGTTTACCGCTCTTATCCAGTTCATCGGGGTGATGCCAGTCGTTATCTGCGGCAATAATGATGTTCGTATCAGGCCAGCATTCCCGGACGGCTTTGGCAACAGAAAGCAAATTACCTGCATCCAGTGCGGCCAGAACAGCACCATAATAGAACTGATAAACGGTAAGTGCTGTAGCATAGCCCTCGGTAATAACCAGCGTGTCAGGATTCTCGTTCAATGCTGACAACGCAACAAATGCACCTTTCTTTTGACTGCCGGACAGTAATTTTTTCTTGCCATTGGGCTTAATGATCTGCGCACCGGTTACTTTTTTATCCAGCGTTATCAATGGGATTAATAATGAACCGTCTTCCAACAAACGCTGATTAGGATATTGCAGCCCTTTTGTCGTCAGATAGGGCGATTGCCCGGTAACAGTTTGCGCCATCAACGCGGCGACTATTTCGGCAATCGGCTGTGTTGGATAAGTGATTTCTTTGGCGGGCTTGAGTTTCGTGAAAGGTAGCGCCAGAGCATCCGCAACCACTTTTGCGGCTTCAAAAATTGTGATCCCTTTGGTTCTCGCCACCAAATCCAGCCCATCACCGTGATTCGGTTCATCACACTGGCGACAATGCCAGTCGCCATGATGGTGATCATCGATAAAATGAAAGCGGTCAGTGCCACCGCATATCGGGCAAGCGCCATTCTTACCCTTTACCGGAACATCAACGCCACAAGCGGGTAACAGGTTTTGCCAATGATTGACGGCGGATTGCTTCACCGCTCGGATGACATCAATCGGGCTGCTTTTCTGATTAGTATTTCCCTGACTCATGTTCACTCGTCCTCACCATTAACTGCCGCATAAAGCGAATAGTAGACTTCCTGATTGATATCACAGGCCAGCGACAGCAAATCACGTAACTCTTCCGAACAGTGTTGGTTGGCCTGTTCAAGCACGGTTTCATATAAAGACATGCACAAACCAGCCCGAAACGATGCCTGATCCAATGAATCGGATTTTCTGTGAACAAGGCCATTTAATAATTTATTCATCGGCGGCTGCGGTGCATGTTTCAATAAGGCGCGGTGAACCTCATGATGAATGCTGTGCACCAGCGCAATCAGGTTATTTAGGTTGATTTCGCAGCGCTCATCTTTGGCTTTTTTGCTAATGAACAAGAAGAGTGAAACGCCCAAACTCGCACGATGTAGTGCCTGTTTTAGTGAGATCGGTTTCTTACTCATGGCTCACCTCCTGAAAAGAAACAGCTATCAGGGAAGAACAGCCAGCTAGCAAAGACGTTGCATGTTCACTATTCGCCAACATAGTGAGAGCAGGGGAGATATCAGACAATTTTTGATTGCCTGATGCTTTTTGGTGTGTAAATTTAGGACGAGTTTGGTTAGACTGTGTATCAGCCATCATTTTTACCTTTCTTAATGATTGTTGGTGAAACGCCTCGCAGTGTTGACGCACTTCGGGGCGTTGTGTTTTATAGTCCGTTTCTTCTTATGTCATGTTCTCTTATTCGTTATGCTGCCCGTGATTCGGCGATCTGCTGAGCAATCCAGTTATCAATTTCTGCTTCGATAAAGGCCACTGAGCGAGGCCCGATTTTAACTTGCTGTGGAAATGTTCCGTCGCTAATCAGTTTGTAGATCCACGCTTTGCTGTAACCCGTTCTGCGTTGCACTTCCGGCAGACGGATCATGCTGGTTTTCAATGCTGCCATTGTCATGTTTTATTCTCCTGTTACCGAGTCCTTGAGCGCTCATCGTGGACGTTGTTGGATGACAGGCGGATTATTGAAAAAAACAAGACATAATGAACAGCGTTAACTCTTTTTCTCCCGATGAGAATTAATTGTTAGGTTGCATTATCGGTTTTTTCGGTCGCGCAGCGGTTTGGCGAAGTCATAGGGCGTGATGAATTTTTCCCGGTTTGCGTCCAGATAATCCGCCCACCACTGCATCATCAGTCGCCGTTCATCCAGATGTTTAGACGTGTGGATATACGCTGCCCTGACGCTGTTTCGTTCGATATGGCTGAGCTGGCGCTCGATAGCGTCATCACTCCAAAGGCCTGATTCCCCCATTGCCCCGCGTGCCATTGTGCGGAATCCGTGTCCACATATCTCGATTTTAGTGTCGTAGCCTATGCTGCGTAAAATTCTGTTAACCGTTGCTGCATCTATAACTTTCGTGGAATGGTGAGCGCTGGGGAACATCACATCACCGTTACCGCTCAGTTTGTGCAGGGTTTTGATAAGCCGAACCGCCTGATGGCTTAACGGCACGATGTGCTCAGTTTTCATTTTCATGCCCCGTTCAGAGAATTTAACGCCTTCAATGGCTTTTCTTGTGGCAGGAATTTTCCACACGGCATTTTCAAGATCGATTTCCTGCCAGCGGGCGAATCTTAATTCGCTGATGCGAACAAATGTTAATAGTGTCAGCCCGACGGCTATTTTGAATATTAAGCGTCCACGGTAGGCGGATAAGCGTCTCAGGAAATCAGGTAAATCTTCGTGGGGCAGCGCCGGGCGGTGGTGACATTTTGCGGTAGTCAGTGCGCCAGCCATGTCGTTAGCGGGATTGAATTCCAGAATATCATTCTGGACGGCGTATCGCATAATTGCAGTGATACGTTGGCATAAACGTTGAGCGGTATCATGCTTGCCCTGTTCATCAATGGCTTTGACTGGAGCTAACAGTTGGCTGGTGCGTAATGTGGTAATGTCACGTGAGCCAATGCTGGGGAAAATATATTTTTCAAGGTTATGTAGTATTATCTGACGGTAATTTTCATCCCAGCGCTTATTACTGGCATGCCAAACACGGGCGACTTGTTCAAAGGTGTTCACTTTAGCCGGAGAAGACGTACTTTTTTTCTCTACTTTAGGGTCAATGCCCTGCGCCATCAGCTTTTTAGCTTCATCGCGTTTAGCACGAGCTTCGGCTAATGACACGGCAGGGTAGACACCAAACGCCATCCGGTCTTCTTTTTTATCGGTGGGGCGATGGTACTTCATGCGCCAATATTTAGATCCGCGTGACGTGATCTCCAGATAGAGACCACCGCCATCGGCTAGCTTGTAAGTTTTTTCTTTGGGTTTTGCGGTTTCAACCTGTCGGGCGGTGAGTTTCATGATTAGAGCATCTCTGTAATCGAATAATAGTCATCATCAAATGGTAAGTGCCCCAGATTATGCCCCTCGCTGCATATTGATTGCAACAGACTAAACGAGACGTAAAAATAAGAGATCACACTGATTTTGTTGTAGTTTATAAAAATTATTTTACTTAGCCAGACTTCACTGGAAGTGGAACTAGTTCCAATTGCAGGACAGTGAAAACGGCGAAATCGTTTTACTGGATATCACCGCCAGTAAAACGGGCGCAACGGAACCCGTGCGTATTGTTTACCCGGCTGAAAAACACCCCCTTCCGACTGAAAAATCACAACAGCAGGCCAACGCCCAATTATTGGCGCCCGTTCCGGTCGCCTTAACCCGTTATGCCGCGCAGCAACTGTATGCCCCGTTGCGTACCGTCGAGCCGGTGACAGGCATCCAGCTGGTGAATCTGCATTTACCTGAGTTTATCACCACACTCTACCCGTCAGAGCCGATAGCCATCTCTCCGCTGGCAGGCTGGCGATTACACCCTCACACGGTCATCGCGCTGAAACTGCGCAATACGGCCAAACACACTATCACCCTCGACCCGCGAAGATTACAGGGGCAGTTTGTGGCCGCCACGTTCCAGCATCGTTGGCTGGGTGAAACGGGGTCGCCGGAAGATACGACGGTATTGTACCTCGTCACAAAAGTACCGCTGGATAATACCTTTATCCCTGAGCCGGCATCGGTGAAACCGGGAGGCCGCGATGCAGATTAAATCCAACAGCCTGGTGAAAATACTGGTGCCGACAGTGCTGGTTATTGGTGGGTTTATCGGCATCAAAAGTTGCAGCTCAACGGAAGGTGCCGCGCCCAACACGACGGCGAATAATGTGCTGGCCACGCTGTCACCGGAAGAGTTACAGGCGCTGGGGGTGGGTGGCGATACACCGGAAGACACATTGCGCACACTGATCGGCACGCTTAACCATGTCCGGGCTGAGCAAAAACGCCTGAGCCAGCAGAATACCGATATTTTGAAAGAAAATGGTCAGTTAAAAAATCAGAATCAGGATGTTGCCGGCCAAATCGATGCGGCGGTTGCCGCTATCCGTCAGGAGGATGAACAGCGTCAGCGCACGTTGCAGGATGAGCAGCAAAGTGTGCTGGCACAACTTGATTTGCTCACTGAGCGGTTAAATTCAGCACCTTTGTCTGTACCGGAAAGCCAAAACGCATTGAGCAGTCCGTATGCCGCCCACCCAGTCAGTGGGCAGGATGAATTTATCTGGGTCAATCCGGCGGATGAAAAACCGACAGCGTTGCAGGCGATGGGGAATGGTCAATCGACACCGCAATATCCCACTTCTTTTTTTAAGTGAACAACCGACAGCGGGACAAAAAGTGCAGAATGAGTCCGCGCTGAAGGAAAAGAACGAAACCCCGGTCTATACCTTGCCGGAAAATGCCACGCTGGTCGGCAGTCAGGCGATGACCGCGTTATTAGGCCGGGTGCCTGTCAATGGCACCGTAACCGACCCTTACCCGTTCAAAGTTCTGATTGGTAAAGACAACCTGACCGCCAACGGCATCGAACTGCCGGAGGTGGAAGGGGCGGTGGTGTCCGGTTCGGCCAGTGGTGACTGGACTCTTTCCTGTGTACGCGGGCAGGTCAATTCCATCACCTTTGTGTTTCAGGATGGCACCGTGCGCACCCTGCCGGGCACAGGGCAGAACCAGCAGGGTATCGGCTGGTTATCTGATGAAAACGGCATTCCCTGTATCAGCGGTGAGCGTAAATCCAACGCCAGCACCTATCTGCCGACGTTGTTTGCCCTGTCAGCCATGAATTCGGCCGGCGATGCCCTGAACGAGAGTCAGCGAACCGCCCAGACCAACGGCGCTGGCGGCATCACTTCCGCTTTAACGGGCAACGCCGGACAGGCTGCATTAGGAAAAGCCATGGCCGGTGGCATGAATGACATCACCGAATGGCTCAAACAACGTTACAGCCAGACGTTTGATGCGGTCTACGTGCCGCCCGGTGCCGGTGTTGTGGTGCATATCACCCAAAGTCTGGCGATGGATTACGAAACGAAAGGCCGTAAGGTGCGTTACGACTTTAGTGAACCCGTTCAACATGATACTCAGGAAGCCCTAGATTAATGGAAAAGCCTGTCTTTCAATGGCTGTTCAGTGCCAGCCAGCCCTATTGCCTGCAAGTCAGCAGACCCCCACACGCTGAGCCTGTACCGGTTCAGCTCTGCTGGCGGCCTGTCCATCAAAAAGCGTCCCGGCTCTGTCTTGCCATCGGCAATGCGTGTCAACAGCTGGGTGACGGTGATTTTACGGTCTTGCGCCTGTCAGACAAACAGTGGCAATCCATGGTGGCAGGCAACAACGAGACTGAGCCTGAACAGTGGGAGCGCCTGCCGTTTACGGTATCGGAGCTGGCCGTCCATCCTGAGTTTGCCACCTTGACCGCGATTGGCATTACGGAGGTTCAGCGATGCGAAAAATAAACGCCGTTGTCGTGCTGTGTCTGTCAGGGCTGATGGCCGGTTGTTCAACCTCGAAAGACACGCTGCTGCCTGCCGGCGGGCAGACGGTGCTGGCGATGTGGCAGGGCAATAAAGCCGGCCACACTGCCGTGCAGGCCAGAGCCGCATTGCGCAGAATGTTGACCGGAACCGAACGCCGCCGGGCTTTGGAAGAGCATTACCATTACAGCCGTTCGGCTGCGCAGGAAATCAGTCAGCAGTTTCCCCGTCTCCCCAATCCCGATATGGTGATGTATGTCTTCCCACATCTGGCGGCAGGCAATACGCCGATACCCGGCTACAGCACCGTGTTCCCGTTTTATCAGCAGGTGCAATACGCCCTGCCGGGTGAACGCACGGAGGTACTGTAATGAAAAATCCCAAGGCACTGCATCGCCCCGGCCAACTGCGTGAAGCCGATGAAGCCGCAATTTACCGGGCCAGTCCCTCCATCATTGACTACCTGCCCTGGGTGGAATATCTGGAAGACGGGCAGTGCCTGTTGCTGGATGACGGGGTTTCCGTGGGTGCGGTCTATCGCATCGAACCGGTGGCCACCGAAGGGCGCCCGAGTGAACGGTTGATTGAAATTCGGGACCAACTGGAGGATGCGATCCAGGACAGTCTGGAAGAAGACGATATCTCCCCCTGGGTGGTGCAGTTTTTTTGTCAGGATGAAGATGATCCATCCGGTTACCTCAATACGTTACTGGACTATGTAAAACCCTGGGCAAAAGATACGCTCTTTACAGCCGCTTTCCTGGCTGAATCTGAGCGCCATCTGAACAGCATTGCTCAGCCTGAGGGGATATTTTATGACAGCTTAATTACCGGGCAACCGTGGCGGGGGCAGCAGCGCCAGACCCGCATGGTGGTTTACCGCTGGCTGCCGGCTCACAAATCGCAGACACACCATCAAACCGTATCCCCGGTGGCGGCACTTAATCAGGTCTGCGAGCGGCTGGTTTCCTCACTGGCATCGGCGGGCATTGCTACCGTTCGACAAAATGGTAGCCAAATTCACCACTGGCTGCTGCGTCATTTTAACCCAGCCCCGGACTGGAGCATGGCCAAAGCCGATTTTTACCATACGGTGAGTTATGAAACGCCCATGCAGCTCGAACTTCCGATCCATAATGACTTTGCCGAAAGCCTGTGGTTTACCCCACCGGTATCTGATCCCGAAAACGGACTCTGGTGGTTTGATGGCCTGCCGCATAAAGCGGTGCCGGTTGAACGCCTGCGCCGACCGCCTGAGCCGGGCACGCTGACGGGCGAAGTGAAACGGGGGGATAATATCAATGCGCTGATGGATATGATGCCGGCAGGCACCGTGGTTTCTTTGACCATCGTGGCGCAGGCACAGGATACACTGGAAGAGAGCTTTACCCGGCTGGCAAAAAATGCGGTGGGGGAAAATACCGAATCGGCACGTGTCCGGCAGGATGTGCAGGAGGTCAAAACCTTACTGGGACGGCGGCATAAACTGTATCGCAGTGCGCTGGCCTTTCTGGTGCGCGGCAACGATGTCACTGATCTGAACCAGCGGGTGCATCAGTTATCGTCAACCCTGCTGAGCACCGGATTACAACCGGTGCGACCGGAATTCAGTGTGTCCCCGCTGAATGCCTATTTACGCGCCCTGCCAATGTGTTTTAACCCGCAGAAGGATAAGAAACACTGGTATAGTCGCCTGACCTGGGTACAACATCTGGCGGGACTATTGCCGGTGACAGGCCGTTCAACCGGCACCGGGCATCCGGGGTTCAGCTTCTTTAATCGCGGTGGTGCGCCGCTGACCTTCGATCCGATGAATAAACAGGATCGCACCCAAAATGCGCATTTGCTATTGTTTGGCCCGACCGGGGCAGGTAAATCCGCCACCCTGTGTGCTTCCCTGGTGCAACTGATGGCTATCCACCGACCACGTTTGTTTATTGTCGAAGCGGGGAACAGCTTTGGTTTACTGGCCGATTACTATGCCAGCCTGGGGCTGACCGTCAATAAAATCGGTATCAAACCGGGCTGTGGTGTCAGTCTGGCGCTGTTTGCCGATGCCCATCAGTTGCTGCAACTCAGCCCCCAACAATGGCGTATTCATGAAGCCGATATTCCGGATACGGATGAATCGCAGGATGAAGGTGATGAGCAGCGCGATATTCTGGGCGAGATGGAAATTGCCGCCCGGCTGATGATCACCGGCGGTGAGAAAAAAGAGGAAGAGCGCCTGACCCGTTCGGATCGGGGATTAATTCGTGAAGCCATTATGATGGCAGCCCACACCAGCTTTGCTGAGGGACGCCAGATGCTGGCCTCTGACTTACAGAATGCCCTGTATGCCATCGCCCGCAATCACCAGCAGGATGAGCATGGCCAGCCCTTGATCACGGCACATCGCCGGGCACGGGCAGATGAAATGGCCGGTGCCATGTCGATGTTTACCCAGGGTTTTGAAGGGGAACTGTTTAACCGTCCCGGCACGCCGTGGCCGGAAGTGGATGTCACCTTGATTGATTTGGGTACACTGGCGCGTGAAAACTATTCGGCACAAATGGCACTGGCGATGGTGTCACTGATTAACACCGTGAATAATCTGGCCGAACGCGACCAGTATCAGGACAGGGAACTGCAACTGGTGATAGACGAAGGGCATATCACCACCACCAACCCGCTGCTCTCCCCCTATATGACCAAGGTCGTGAAAATGTGGCGTAAACTGGGTGCCTGGTTGTGGCTCGCAACGCAAAACCTCGCCGACTACCCAGACACGGCTGAAAAGATGCTGAATATGGCGGAATGGTGGCTGTGCCTGACCATGCCGCCGGATGAAGTCGAGCAAATCGCCCGGTTCAAGAAACTGAACGAAGAACAAAAAGCGGTACTACTCTCTGCCAGTAAACTCCCGCGCTGTTATACCGAAGGTGTGGTGCTGGCGAAAAAAAATCGAAGCGCTGTTTCGGGTGGTGCCACCGAGCCTGTATCTGGCGCTGGGGATGACGGAAAAAGAAGAAAAAGCGGAACGACGGGCGTTAATGCGCGAGCACCAGTGCAGTGAGCTGGAGGCGGCGATATTGGTGGCCAGAAAAATGGATATTGCGCGGGGGTTACGGGTTTGATTGTGTGGTTAAAAGTCTCGGATGAGCCTGTCGTGTATTTCCACAAAATACACGACAGGCTCTATGAGAAACTTATTCCCAGGAAAATGTTGCCTTTCTTGGGTTAAATGTCAGCTTAGCTTTCTTCCAGTCCTTTCCTGCCAGAACCATTTCTATGCACTGTGTAGGGTAGAGATCATCTGCGGGAGTAAAGGTTTCATAGGCGGAATCGGCATTAAGTTTAAACTGATGTGTTATCTTGACTTCCCTTTTCCCATCAGGATGCTGTTGTTGCAGGCATTCTACGTATGCTTCATTAAAGTCATCAGGTAATCCTTCAAGCATACAGCCTTGTGCCCATGAAAGGAGTTGTTCAGGCGTATATTGTTCCGCTTCTGCGTCTGAAGTTATGGGGGTATTTAAGATGCGATCTAACGTATTCGTGAATGATGACAACATTGCCGATATCTCTGATAAATAATTTAGTGAAATTATTTTATAACGAGCAGATAATTTTCTCGATCAGAAAAAGAATTAACCACAGTATTTAACGCGCTTTTTCTGCATGTTACCCCTTTCAGCATTAATGAAAAGGGTCACAATCCGTGGTACAAAAAATCCAGTCCCGTCGGTTCAGCAGGGTAAAATATTCGATTATTGGTTTGTTAAGCCTGTCACTCAGTTTTCTCGGTCAGGCCACGCCGGAAGTTCCGAACTCGGATCAGCATGAGCACACCCTGGCCGAAATCACCACCCAATGGGGACAACTGACTCAATCGCAGTCACCCAACGAAGCGGCAAAAACAATGGCTGCCCAGCAGTTATCGTCTGCGGTCACATCAACACTGACACAGTGGTTGAACCAATATGGCAATGCCCGCCTCGCACTCCCTTTCGACAGCCATTTTTCGTTAAAAGACGTTGCATTTGACTGGCTGTTACCCTGGTATAACGTAGCTTCGGGTACGGCATTCAGTCAGTTCGGGGTAAAAACCCACCACGGTCAGACAACAACTACACTTGGATTTGGCTATCGCTATTTAGCCGATAACTGGTTATGGGGGGCCAATGTCTTCTGGGATGCGTTGTGGCCGGAGCAGCATCACCGGTATAGTCTTGGGTTAGAAGCCTGGCATGATAACGTCAAATTGTCTGCCAACTTTTATCAGCGTTTATCCCATTGGAAGCCCTCCCGGCTTACAGATTTCGATGCAAGACCGGCAAACGGCTGGGATATTCAGGCCGAAGCATATTTACCTGCGTTTCCTCACTGGGGCGGGCAATTGCAGTTTGAGCACTATGACGGGCAGCAGGTCGCGTTATTCGGTGAATCCGAACGCCAGAAAAACCCGTACAGCGTCACCGCAGGGCTGACTTACACGCCCGTGCCGTTAGTGACACTGGGTGCCGATTTTCGGCAGGGTAAACACGGTGCCAGCGAGAATCGCTTTACCCTGAACCTCAATTATCGGTTGGGTGTTCCATTAAGCCAACAGCTTGATCCAAACGCGGTCGCGCCACTGCGCAGCCTGAGAGCCAGTCAGCTGGATTTTGTGAACCGGCGCAGCGATATGGTGCTGGATTATCAGAAACAGACGTTGATAACACTGGCTTTCCCCGCATCCATTAATGGGTATGAAAGCAAGGAAGTGACCTTTGTTCCCGTTATCCAGTCCAAATATCCGCTGGCACGTTTAGAGCTGGATACGGCTGAATTGCAGCAGGCAGGCGGAAAAATACTTTATCAGCAACCAGATAAAGTGACGTTACGGTTGCAGAAAACCACGAAAAACCCCGTCCGGCTTTCGGGGATCGCCATCGACAGCCGGGGTAATCGCTCCAGCCGGGCAGAAATCATGATGGTGAGTTTGCCGACCGAAAAACAATTACAGGTGACAGCAAATAAAACGCAGGCCAAAGCCGATGGTCATGACAGTGTGATCTATACCGTCCTTGTCACCGATCAGGAAGGCGCTCCCGTCCCGGATCAGACCGTTATCTGGTCAAGTGATAAAGGCGAATTGTCCCAAACCCGACAACATACGGATGCGCAGGGGCAGGCCTCGGTCGTGCTGCGCAGTCGTCAGCAGGGGCTGCATGCGGTACGTGTTTCCGTGGATGAAGAGGCTGTTATTGCACCTTCAGTACAGTTTGATACAGTGCTGATACCCGAAATTACTGTTGATAAGCACAGCGTTAAGGCGGATGGAAAAGCCATGGCGACGCTGACCGTTACTGTCAAAAACGCAGCCGATGAACCTGTACCCAATCAGGCTGTTGGCTGGCAGACCAGCCTTGGCCAGTTCTCCAAATTTTCATTAATGACTGATGCAAAAGGGCAGGCCACGGCTGATTTAACCAGCAAAGTATCAGGAAATGCCGAAGTGACGGTGGCGGTTGGCAGTGAAACGATGATGTCCTCTCCGATTAGCTTTACCGCCTCGTTAACGCATACGCTTCAGGCTGACAAGCAAATGGCTATTGCCGATGGGCAGGACAGCATCCTTTATACGGTGAACGTGCGCGATGCAGCAGATCGCCCCGTTGCCAGCAGCCAAGTGCAATGGTCAGCGGATAACGGGCAACTGTTGGACAGGCAAGAGCAGACAAACAGTCAGGGAGAAGCGACAGCCCGGTTAGTCAGTCGCACCGCAGGGAGGGCAACGGTGAAAGCAGCGGTGGCGGGAAAAACACTTAGTGCCTCTCCGGTGACGTTTGAGCGTTTGCTGAAACCGGCTATCACGGTGGATAAAGTCCGGGCGAAAGGTGATGGTCAGGATACCGTGGTGTTGACCGCCACGGTGAAAGACTCACTGGGGCTATCTGTGGAAAATCAGTCAGTGAGTTGGCTAACGGATCACGGTGTGTTGTCTTCAGAACGGACACAAACTGACCATCAGGGACAAGCACAGGTTAAGCTGAGCAGTACATTTGCAGGGGAACATCAGGTGCAGATCCAGGTTGGCGGTAATAAAGTGGCCGCCCCTATTGTCACCTTTGATGAAGTGCTGTTATCCACCATTCGGGTCAATAAAACCCGTGCTGCGGCGGATGGCGAAGATCGGGTGACTTTTACTGTCACCGTCACCGATATTCATGGGCAGGGGATAGCGGATAAAGCGGTTGATTGGTCTGGCAATCTTGGCGAGATGATTTTTGCGGATGACTGGACGGACAGTCAGGGAAATGCAACAGCAACCCTTGTCAGTCGTCATGCTGGGCAGGCTTCGGTTACTGCTGAAATTGGTGAGCAGCCAGTCGTCTCCTCTGTGGAATTTATCCTGCCATTACGCCTGGTTGATACCGTTGCCGTTGACCGCCAGGGCGGCAATGCCAACCAGAAATCGTTTGGTCTCCGGGGGCCTTCCGTACTCTGGCGTGGTGCGAAATTCCGTCTTATCACGGCAGACAATACAGGTAGGGTAAGCTGGCAGAGTAATTCGCCCGCAGTCACGGTATCGGGTGATGTGGTGACGGTACAGCAAAATCCTGATGGAGTCAGGCTCACGGGTACTGATGAGACAGGGCAACAGGTCGAACTGACCTTGACGGTTCACACCTGGTTTGAGCGCTCCGGCCTGACGAAAGCGTTTTACTCAGAAGCAAAGCAACTTTGCAAATCACTCGGCAGCCGGATTGCCTCCAAATATGCGCTGGAACAGCTCTATGAGGAATGGGGCAATTTTTATCTTTATGATGGTTGGGCAAGGGAATTTTATGTGACCTCCACGGATTATCTGGCCGCCAGCTCAGGTTTTGCAGAGCATCAGGCGAAATGGGTATTTTGGGCAGAAACCGACCGGTGGATGCGAAATGGCTGGCCGATGACAGGATTTGCGTGTAGTCGTTAATTGTATTGGCTTACCCGAAGTCTTCAATAAAACTATTAAAATCGACATTCCGCCCTGCATTCGTAATGCATTGTTTTAATTAATAATTAACAAAGGTATAAATTTTATATAAACAATCAAAAATCAGCATATTACAGATATAGATGCGGAATGATGGTTAAAATAATTATCACGCATTATTTATACTCATAATAAATACATAAAGTGACTGTTAAAACAGTCACTTTAGCAATAGAGAATAATCAAATCTCTTGAATATCTGGATCTGCAAATTGACGAAGAATATCTAGGTGGATGTGCATATCCAATTTTCTGACATTTTCGAGTTTAATTTCACCACCTAATACAATGGCAGGCTCAAAACCGAAAATTTCATTTTCATCTAATGGACCGTATTTTTTAACTAATCTAGGAAATATTCCTGTATTTCCACTGCCTTTTAAGTCAAAATTGTCGGCAGACTTTATCCCAAAGAAAGAGGATATTTCTTCATTCAAGTCTTGTTGATTTTTTTTGTATGCTCTTCTTTTAGAAAAAGTGATAGTATTAAAAATACAAGATATTGTTAAATTAATTCCTGTTTGCTCACCACAGAGATAGAGTTTGCCAAAACCACTTCTTGCAATAACATGATAAGCATCCATTGATTCAAATGGTGTATCCTCCAACCACATATCGACAATATCTTCGTAATCATCGGGATCTACAATGCTAAATAATCCATCCTGATAACTATTCCAGCCTTCTGTTTTCCAGTAGTGTAGCAGTCTTTCAGGTAACCTACCTTGCCATTTTTCTATTGCTTCAGTAGGAACAGCTCTATGCTGAGTCGCCTCTCCCAAATCTTCAATAAAGCACTCAAAATCTTCATCACGCATTATTTATACTCATAATAAATACATAAAGTGACTGTTAAAACAGTCACTTTAGCAATAGAAAATAATCAAATCTCTTGAATATCTGGATCTGCAAATTGACGAAGAATATCCAAATGGATATGCATATCCAGTTTTCTTACATTTTCGAGTTTAATTTCACCGCCCAATACAATAGCAGGTTCAAAACCAAAGATTTCGTTTTCATTTAGAGGACCATATTTTTCTATCGCTTTGGAAAATATGCCTGTTTTTCTTTCTCCTCTCAGATCACATGAACTTACATTTTGATTAGAGAATAAAACCCCAATATCAATATCTAAATCTTGGCTATTTTTTTGGTAGAATTCATTTTTAGAATAGACGATCGTATTAAAAATACTAGATATTGATAAATTCCTGCCTGTTTTTTGACCGCAAAGATGAAGTTTTCCAAATGCATTTCTGGCAATAACATGATAAGAGTCCATTTCCTCAAATGGCGTATCTTCTAACCACATATCAACAATATCTTCATAATCATCAGGATTGACTATACTAAACAATCCATCTCGATAACTATTCCAACCTTCTGTTGACCAATAATGTAATAACCTATCAGGTAACTTTCCTCGCCATTTCTCTATGGCTTCAGCAGGAACTGCTCTATGTTGGGTTGCTTCTCCAAATTTTTGAATAAAATATTCAAAGAAATCATCGCGCATTATTTTTCCCCTTACCTCGGCATAATTCTAGTTGAATGTTCATCTTAGCGTCACCCAATCCACTGTCAACTGCCTCTTTCGCTGCATTATCAAGAGATTTTATTCGCCCGCCTTTCCAGCTACCACCAATTGCACTGTTAATTCCTGAATCTCCCATTTTTTTAGGTGCATATTGTCCATAGCCTCCAGCCACCATATCGGGTTCATGTAATGCGGCTAATCCTTGAAGAGCGTTTTTAGCTTTTTCTTTTGCTATTTCATCAGCTTTTTGAGGTGACATTCCTTTCCTTACTAAATTCCTAGAGACATTATCGGATATATCATTTTCTAAACTTACTCTAAAGTTTTCTTGAGCACCGGCTGCTTGGCTATTCCGCTTATTTTTCTTATAAGAATCCCTTGCAATTTTGAATTCTTCAGGTGACATGCTATTAATAGCATCCTGCTGTCTTCTTAATTGCTCGGAATACTCATCTAAAAATGCTTTTCGCTCTTTATCCGTTTTTAACCTCTTATATCGCTTGCTGTCATAAGGATTAAAACACGGCACCTTAGTCTTCTTAACCCCTTTGACTTTACCCCCTTTATTTTGCTGTTTTTCTTTCAGTTCCTTTTTAAGCTCGTCTGGGTCTTTGGAAGGTGTTGTTTTGTCTCTTTCAGCCGCCCGGGTTTCTTGTCGTTTAGCTCTGGAGTTTTTTCGTGCAACTCCCTTTTCCTTGCCAGTGATGATCGACATTGCCTTTGAACCGCCTTTAGCGATACCTTTCACCGCTTGCTTGAATACCCCTTTGGGGTTTAAGTCAGCGAGGGTATCCCCCAATTCTTCTGCCGCGCCTTCTGGCTTAAATCGGTACTCATCCAGATCCGCGTTTTCCATGAGCGCATCAGCCTTATTCGTTAACCGATCCGCTTCTGCTTCATTCCCCGCGGCTTTATGTGCTAATGCTTCCAGTCTCATCTCCACCGCAGCATCAGCCTGATGGCCTTTATACACAACTTCAGCAATATCAATGGCCGTATTTCCCAGATTTTTCAGGATACCGGTTCCCACATCGGCTACCACATCGCCGACTTTTCCCCAGAACCCTTCTTCACCCTGAGTATTCGGCCTGATAACGGGATTAGCTTCTTTAGGCACCTCAGTCGATTTCGGCGGTTGCCCGGTAATTTCCCCTAACGTATTACCCTCACCGGTCGGGGCATCGTCATGCGCCCGTTTTTTCCATAATGCTTCATCTCTCGCCGGTTTAGGCGGGGTTTTCTTGATTTTTGCCATGTCCTTATGCTCCGTTCATCCAGAATTTGTCACCGTGACGTAACAGCAATTTATTGCCGACCCGCACACTTTTTGAATGCTCCTGTTCTTTGGGGTGGCATTTGCCCCCCACTGTGCCGCTTTTGATGCCATTTGCCACACCGGGTTCATCGCCCAGTGTCTGGGGAACAAACGACTGCGCAAAAACCACAACGGGTTTGCCATTGGCGCGCACGGATTTTACCGGCACTGAACTGTCTGCCAGTTTGGCCATCACGGGGTAAGGAATGGGGGGCGTGGAAGAGCCTATCGGGGTTTTGCAGACATCCGGTAAAATGCCGATGACCATCCACTGGGTGCCTGTCCGGGCAAGGTAATTATCAGCCATAAATATGGATCTCCCTCTCGTCTTTGTCATCCGGTGATGCCATTTTTATCAGCGGTGCATTTGGGTCCATTTCAAAACGGGCTTCCATCACCCGGAGGGGCGATGTTGCTTCAATGTGGTAACGGTAAGTCATGGCAAGCGTGAGCGCTTCGCTGTCGATAATGAGGGTATCGGCGTACATCCGTTCCGGGAGCATTTCACCACTGAGCATCCTCAACAGGATCAGCGGCCGGTGCCCCGGCAACTGGACATGCAGTTCTCCGTCACGGGTCAGGTTGAACAGACTGATACGGATATCAGGAGCAGGAAAGTCAATTTGCTGGTCGTCCGGCGCGTTATTCCAGTAACGAAAACTGAAATCCTCGGGAAGATAAGGGTGGCGTTCTGTCAGCCACTGCTCATCATAGGTGCCTGCCAGTGTGCGGCGGGGCAGCCAGGCGCGTCCGATAATCCCCAGTCCCGCAGGCTGGCACACCTTTTCCGTAATGGACGGCGGCGAATTCAGCCACTGCGCAAAGTGGGCGGCCGTTATCGGGGCATCCGGGTGTTCAATGCGGGGTGCCGGGTAGCGGGAAAGATCTTTTGCCTTCGCATACCACGGGGTGATAAAGCCCGTCCCCAGCGGATTGTATTCCCATGTGGCATGGGCAAGGGGGGCATTGTCTTTTTCCGGGTGCTGTTCCCGCTGGGTGTCGGTCAGACGAATTTCTTCGGGCACGGAAGCAGCTGCGTCATCCTTTTCGTACACTTTGCATTCCCCGCCAAAGGCATCGCGGTAATCCACCGGTAACGTCGTGAATTTTTTGGGCGGTGTCAGTTGCCATTCATCTGGTGAAGAACGCTGAAACTCCCGCTCTCCCCAGACATGCAGGGTTTTATCGATCAGCGCCTGCCCGTCACGCGTGGTGACCTGTAACCGGACAGGTATTTTTTCACAGGCTTCACCCGCTGGCGCATAGGCGACACCATTGACAATCACATCACATTTGAATTTCAGCGGCGCTAAATCACTTTCCTGCAAAACCGATGACCGGTTCATTTCGCCGGAAAAGCTATCCTGTACCGTCAGTTCGCCATAAGGGGCGGCCAGTACAGGCTGGTAATGCCCCGAACCCACAGGCTGGAGCTGGTAGACGATTTTCATGGCAACAACATGATATTCCTCGTCTTCGGTATCCAGCATTTTGTAATTAATGACAGAAAACGGGGTCAGGTTTCTGAATTCCATTGTTTGGCTCCTTAGTTCAGGTCAATGTCCTGCGCACTGATTTGGATGGCATCAGCAGCGTCAAACAGGAATTTAGTGCCCTGGATAGTGACATTGCCGAACTTGTCCATCCGCAGACAGCTGCTGCCGCAACGCAGTTCAATCACATCGCCGACCGTAATGGCTAACGATTCGCCGACCGTGTGCGTATGAGTGATCCCGACGTCCTCTTCCTTGTGCTCGAAAACATTGATGGTCTGGTTTTTTTCGACGGTTTCACTGTGGCTGGCCAGCACATGGGTTTCGCGGTTGTTGAGCACAGTGGTTTTCATGTCTTTTTGGGCATGAATAAACACTTCCTCGCTGCCTTTCGCATCTTCAAAGCGCAGTTCGTTGAAGCCTTCCCCTTTGTGGGTTTTGGTTTTAAACGTGGTGCGGGTCTTCGCGGCGGGTAAATCCAGTGGCGGGCGGTTGACGGCGTTATAGACACTGCCGGTCACTATCGGCCGGTCAATATCCCCGTTAAGGTAAGAAACAATCACTTCCTGCCCGATGCGCGGGATGGCCATAAAGCCAAAACCGTTGCCATTCCAGCCCTGGGCCACCCGCACCCAGCAGGACGCGCTGTCATCGGCTTTGTCGTAGCGGTTCCAGTGAAAATGGACTTTAATCGCGCCGTCTTTGTTGACGAAGATTTCTTCCCCTTCCGGCCCGACCACGATGGCACTCTCATCCCCGTCTGCCAGGGGTTTATAATGAAACGGCGGTCGCCAGTCAGCATAGCCATCGATAAAACTGAAATCATTGCTGAGTGTGGTGCCCTCGCCGCTATTGTCCCCCAGTGCCTGCGGGCAGCGCCCCTGATGGCTGATCCCGACAATCTGCCAGCAGGTATTCAGCGGGGCATGGGGATGGGCGGCAATGTTGAAAATTTGCCCCGGCATCAGTTTGATGCAGTTACTTTGCCCGTTGCCACTCTGCATCTGGTTTTTCAGGGCTTCATGGCGGTACTTAACGAACGGTCTGGCTTCGGCATCCTTCTGAAAACGGCCATAACTCTCGTAAACTGTATACGGCGTCAGTGTGCCGAAGGCCTGATAATCAGGGTGGCTTTCCAGATGGGAGAGCGCGTAAAACGGCCGTTCGGGATTGAAATCCTTATTGATGGTGCGTTGAGGCGTCATCCCCACCCCCAGGCGAACCTGATAAATCGTATCAATTCCGTGCGCCGTTTCCGGCTGGGCGTTGTAAGTCAGTGTCAGGTCTGCCGCCATAGGCAGATGGCTGTCACTGAAAAACAGAATTTCATCCTCAAACCAGAAGCTGATCCCCTCTTCAGCGGCTAACCGGCAAAAAAAAGCATAATCGGATTCCCGCTTCTGGGTGATGTATTCCCGGCTTTGATGGGCATCTTCCAATTTTGAATCTGCGCGAACATGGTGTTTTTTCAGCAACAGCTTCAGGATATCCGGCACACTTTGCCGGTGATAAATATGGCTGTCCTGATTGAGTGTCAGTCGCCAGAGGGACGGGCGCACCGTCAAGGTATACAGGATTTTGTTACCATCGGTGCCGCACCAGTCAGCATGGGAAATGATCCCGGTGATTTTGCGTTGCTCCAGCATACCGTGGAAGATTTGCAGTACCGCTTCCTGCATCAGGAACTAGTTCCACTTCCAGTGAAGTCTGGCTAAGTAAAATAATTTTTATAAACTACAACAAAATCAGTTTGATCTCTTATTTTTACGTCTCGTTTAGTCTGTTGCAATCAATATGCAGCGAGGGGCATAATCTGGGGCACTTACCATTTGATGATGACTATTATTCGATTACAGAGATGCTCTAATCATGAAACTCACCGCCCGACAGGTTGAAACCGCAAAACCCAAAGAAAAAACTTACAAGCTAGCCGATGGCGGTGGTCTCTATCTGGAGATCACGTCACGCGGATCAAAATATTGGCGTATGAAGTACCATCGCCCCACCGATAAAAAAGAAGACCGGATGGCGTTTGGTGTCTACCCCGCAGTGTCATTAGCCGAAGCTCGTGCTAAACGCGATGAAGCTAAAAAGCTGATGGCGCAGGGCATTGACCCTAAAGTAGAGAAAAAAAGTACGTCTTCTCCGGCTAAAGTGAACACCTTTGAACAAGTCGCCCGTGTTTGGCATGCCAGTAATAAGCGCTGGGATGAAAATTACTGTCAGACAATACTACGTGGCCTTGAAAAATATATTTTCCCCTACATTGGCACATGTGATATCACCACATTACGCACTAGCCAACTTTTAGTTCCAGTCAAAGCCATTGATGAACAAGGTAAGCATGAGACCGCTCAACGTTTATGCCAACGTATCACTGCAATTATGCGCTACGCTGTCCAGAATGATATTCTGGAATTCAATCCCGCTAACGACATGGCTGGAGCACTGACTACTGCAAAATCTCATCATCGCCCGGCTCTGCCCCACGAAGATTTACCTGATTTCCTGAGACGCTTATCCGCCTACCGTGGACACTTAATATTCAAGATAGCCGTCGAGCTGACACTGTTAACATTTGTTCGCTCCAGCGAGCTGCGATTTGCCCGCTGGCAGGAAATAGACCTTGACAACGCGGTCTGGAAAATTCCTGCCACACGAAAACCCATCAAAGGCGTTCGATTCTCAGAGCGCGGCATGAAAATGAAAACTGATCACATCGTGCCGTTAAGCCATCAGACGGTTCGGCTTATCAAAACCCTGCACAAACTGAGCGGTAACGGTGATGTGATGTTCCCCAGCGCTCACCATTCCACGAAAGTTATAGATGCAGCAACGGTTAACAGAATTTTACGCAGCATAGGCTACGACACTAAAATCGAGATATGTGGACACGGATTCCGCACAATGGCACGCGGGGCAATGGGGGAATCAGGCCTTTGGAGTGATGACGCTATCGAGCGCCAGCTCAGCCATATCGAACGAAACGGCGTCAGGGCAGCGTATATCCACACGTCTAAACATCTGGATGAACGGCGACTGATGATGCAGTGGTGGGCGGATTATCTGGACGCAAACCGGGAAAAATTCATCACGCCCTATGACTTCGCCAAACCGCTACGCGACCAGAAAAACCGATAATGCGACCTAACAATTAATTCTCATCGGGAGAAAAAGAGTTAACGCTGTTCATTATGTCTTATTTTTTTCAATAATCCGCCTGTCATCCAACAACGTCCACGGTGAGCGCTCAGGGACTCGGTAACAGGAGAATAAAACATGACAATGGCAGCATTGAAAACCAGCCTGATCCGTCTGCCGGAAGTGCAACGCAGAACGGGTTACAGCAAAGCGTGGATCTACAAACTGATGAGTGACGGCGCATTTCCACAGCAAGTTAAAATTGGCCCGCGCTCCATCGCTTTTATTGAAGCAGAAATTGATAACTGGATTGCACAGCGGATTGCAGAATCACGAGCGGCATAACGAATAAGAGAACATGACATAAAAAGAAACGAACTATAAAACACAACGCCCCGAAGTGCGACCAACACTGCGAGGCGTTTAACCAACAACCATTTGGAAAGGTAGACATGATGGCTGATACACAGCATACCCAAACTCACCCTAAATTTACAGTTCAAAAAACAGCTGGCACTCAAAAACCAATTGACTTGATCCAGACAGTGAAAACCTCTGCCATGTATTCCTGGCAAAACCTACTGCCAGCTTGTGGTATTGATGTTCCCGCAAAGGGCAAACATGGCGCTTGCCCTGTTTGCGGTGGTACTGACCGTTTCCATTTTATCGATGATCACCATCATGGCAACTGGCATTGCCGCCAGTGTGACGTCCCGAACTATGGTGATGGGCTGGATTTAGTGGCAAAAACCAAAGGGATCTCTGTTACTGAGGCGGCAAAAGTGGTCGCTAATGTACTAGCATTGCCTTTGCCCGAACCCAAGCCAGCCAAAGAAACCCATTATCCCACACAGTCGATTGCCGAAAGAGTGGCGGCACTGATGGCGCAAACTGTCGTCGGGCAATCGCCTTATCTGGCGGCAAAAGGTCTGCAACACCTTGATCAGCGACTACTGTTCGATAATTCGACCGTGCTGACACTGACAGCCCTGGATAAAAAAGTCACCGGGGCGCAGATCATCAAACCCAATGGTGAGAAAAAACTCCTGTCCGGCAGCCAGAAGAAAGGCGCATTTATTCCTGTGTCAGAACTGGAAGCGCACCCGGATATGGTCATTATTACCGAAGGTTACGCCACAGCACTCACTGTTAACCAGCTCTATAAAGGCACTGTTCTGGCGGCGCTGGATGCAGGTAATTTGTTCTCTGTCGCCAAAGCCGTTCGGGAGCGGTGGCCGGACATAAAAATCATTATTGCAGCAGATAATGACTGGCATCGCCCCGACGAGCTGGATAAGAACGGGAAACCCAAAATAAATGTCGGCAAGATCTCAGCAGAAAAAGCAGCCCTTGCGGTTAATGGTTGGATCACGTTACCACCGGATGCTGTCAAAGCCGATTGGGATGATTATCGCCAGAATCACGGTATCGAGGCAGCAAAACAAGCATTCAGTGAGGGTTTGTATCAAGTGGGGAAATCAATGAACAGTCACGCAACAGAAAACCGCAATTATGACAATAATGTAGAAACGCTTTATCTAAAGCGTAAGACAAAATTACCCCTATCCGTTGGCTCAGAAGGCTTTGATGCTCAATTGGATTATGTAGTTAAAGGCATTATTCCGGCACATTCCCTGTGCAGCATTTATGGGGCGAGCGGGTCATATAAGAGTTTTCTGGCAGGAGCATGGGGCTGTCATATTGCTACAGGTAAGGCATGGGCGGGAAAACAGGTTGCTCAGGGTTCTGTGCTGTACGTTGTCGGTGAAGGCGGGATCGGCGTACCACGGCGCATCAAAGCATGGGAAATCGTCAATGGCCAGACGGTTGAAAATATGTATCTGATTAATACGCCGGTATTTCCGGCCTCGTCTGCCGAAGTACATGAACTGGTTATTGCCGCCCAACAGGTTGAGTCTGAAACAAGCCAGCCTGTCCGCCTGATTATTCTGGATACCCTCGCCCGCTGTTTTGGCGGTGCGGATGAGAATGACTCAAAAGATATGGGCGCGTTCGTTCGGGGCTGTGACGAACTGAAAGCCAAGACAGGGGCAAGCATTCTTGTTGTTCACCATTCCGGCAAAGATGAAAGCAAGGGTGCAAGGGGTTCCAGTGCCTTTCGTGCCGCGCTGGATGTTGAATACCGGATCAGCCGGGAAGGGAAAAAAGGCGGTGCGCTGGTTATCACCTGCACCAAAATGAAAGATGCTGAAGAGCCGGAAACCAAAGCCTATGACATGCGTGTGGTTGAACTCTTTACCGATAAAGACGGTGAGGATATTACATCACTGGTTCTGGTTGACAGGCCGCGTGATCCGGTTGAAGAGGAGGACATCGGACATGTCTCCAATAAGACCGATAACCATACAGCATTGTGGCAGTGTATTCGGTCGCGCACTGCTTTGAAAGAACCTTGCAGTATTGCCCTTGTCCGTGATGATTTAAAGGCGATGGGGGTGAATGTGAAGAATTTCAGCCGTTGGTTAACCAAGTTAGAGCAAGACGGACTGATTGCCCGTAACGGGCAGGAACTCACCATCATTAACCAGAACAATGAAGATTAAAAAGTGAGTAAAAAAGTGAGGAGCGGTGAGGAAAGGAAATTTGTGCCTCACCAAATTCCTCACTTTTTTCGCATATATACGGAAAAAGTGAGGAGCATAAAACATATTGATTTTTAAGGATAAAAAAATATCAATTCCTCACCTGTTTTTGCAGTGAGGAAAATAAAAAGTGAGGAGAAAAATGAGGAATGGGTGAGGGAAAATCTTTTCTGGCAAGTGTTTTTTAGGATCTCTGATTTATCTGGCTAATGTATTAGCCAGATAAATCAGAGAAGACAAGCGCCGCGCGTCAGTGTTGCCCCCCCTAAATCCGCTAAAATAATTGTCACCTCATTAAGCGAGAAATTCTTTCTGGCTGGCAATCAGTTTTGCGCCACATGCTGTATGCATACCGTCTAATGCAATGGGTTTTCCTTGATGCTTTAAGTCATCACTGCCTTCTACAATAGGAAAAATCCCTTTACATTTTGGACAAGTCACTAAGTCACCTTTAGCTGCAATAGGGATACCTTGATAAACATAATTATCAATAGCAGTGATGACTTTACCACCATGATCTGTTGCATCGTTTAATCGGATAACTGCTTTACCTACCATATTTATACCTCAGAGTATAATGGTAATAATCCTAAGTCCCGTAGACAGATTTCAATATCATTAGCTTTATTGATATGGTTTTGGTTTCCGATGTCAAAAATCTCTTTTGTCGTAATAAGTAACGAACCTTTTTTACCATCTTTATCGGTAATGGGTATTATTTCTTCTGCCATTGGAACTAAGGAATAATCTATTTCTATTGGTAAATAAAGCATCCAGCCTGCATGTATTCTATCTGGAAAAACTTGCTTTTGTTTTAAAGAGTAACCTTTGATATCCGTCATGATGAATGGAGAAAATCTCTGCGAAATCAAATTTTTTATAAAGTCAATAAATCTTGATAAATTGAATCTTTCTTCTTCAAGAGTAAGGCTAATAGATATATTGGTTTTTCCTAATCTATTCGGATTTGAATAAACATCATCTCGGCACATATACATAATAGTATTTTTTTGCTTCACATCTCCAGGGGTATCAAATAACGTTTTTATTATGGACTTCATATTCTTATCAAAATCTTTTTTATACCATTCAATGGCATAATCAGTTAATCCATTTTTATTAAACACATTATTTTCTTGAATTTCTTTTAAAGTATACCCCGGCAAATGCCAACCACTTGAACTATTGCTAAGTTTATTTATTTCTTTCATTATCTGATACGTATCAGATAACACTAATTCAGGTGTTGTTTCCTCTCTAAGTTCATAAAACAGTTTCATTCTTGGATGTATAAATGACATATTTAAAACCTTTTTAAATTTAATTATCAAGACATTAATGTGTTAAATGTTATAATATTAGTAAATCCGAAAGAAGAAAAAGCCCCAGTAAAATATGTATAGGAAACTGGCTGTAAAAAATGCCAATGGGACTTTGGGATACTATTTAATGAAGTGCACACTTCATTTTGTCTACTAGCTTGCGAAATCATACTTTCAAGTCCAGTCATATCTGTCGGTTTTTTCCTAAAGTGTTCATAAAACCACTTAGGCTCACCATCTTCGAAGAATTGATCATATTTAGCCTTAGCCTCAAGAAATAAACATTTCCCTGGTTTCCAACCATCAAAATTTACACTTTGGCATAGCCATGTTTCAATTAAGTTTAATTCAGGATTATACATCGTACCGGCAATTTTTGTTTGATAAGCAATAGTAATTTCAGAATACGATTTCGTAGTTTCCCAAACCATCGCAACTTGGCCTATGGCTGGACACTTATCACACTTTTCTCTTGTCGTACTAATGGCATCAGTCTGAGCTTCCGCCTTGTCTTTTTCGTCTGTTTTTTCTTTATCTTTTGTAGCTTCATTGATACCTACTCCCACACCAACACCAATCGCTATCCCAGCAAGTGCAGTTAAGGTATATTCAGCCGCTGCCAGAATAGCAGGGCCAGCAAGAACTAAAGGTAATGGCATATTAATGTCTCCTTTTCATTAAATTATCCAGCGCTAGCAGATAGTCACGATATTGTTGTTCTGGATTATCACCCGCTTTCAACATATTTTTAATTTCAGGCGAATCATGAAAATTGCGATTAAATGCAACTAAATAGAGGTAAGAGCGGATCAATTTTTCCTCTTTAAACCCCATTGAAATCAAATCCAAATACGCAGCTTTGAGCCGTTTATGCAGGCTGTGCTCACTTTCATCCCCGATTAATTCAGCATGTTCCGACTGAACCTGTTTCCGAACGTTGGTGATATACGCCTCATCTTCGGCATCAATAAATTTGCCCACCTGTTCCTGGCTGAGTTTTATCATCATTGTGCTCCTTTCACCGAATAAAACTGACCATCTAACCAATAATTCCATTCATCGATAGGTTGTGTGAATGCGGTTAACTGTTCCTGACTGAAAATATCCCGAATTTGATGCAGAATGCGGGGATCGTAAAAACGTAACAGCGCCGTTTCACCGCTTTCCAATTGAACATTCAAATAAGGTTCGAAATGACGGGTCAGCGCATCCAATGAGAGTGTGGTGTATAACCATGAAACAGCAGGGAAAGTTTTTTCCAGTTTTAAAAATTTCTCCACGGATACGATGTTATGGGTTATGTCAAACAACCACGGCCCGGCAAAGGCGATTTCTGCATCCGGGTATCGCCTAAACAGCGGGTTATTCAGTCCTGCAATGTAAGTCAACTCCGCATCAAAGAAGCGTTCATATTGTAGCCCATCAATCAGTGCATACCTTTTCATATCGGGATGTATTTTTTGATATTCCTGCCATGCTTCCTGTGATATCGAGATCATGACTGCCCCCTGATGACCATTGCAGAACCGCCTAATGCGGCTTTCATTAAGCAACTGAGACAAATTTTCTCCGGTGGCGATGTTAAGATTGCCTCCGTAGCCTGTGCTGCGTTGATTTGTTTTAGTTTATCCAGCATATCAGGCAATTTTCCGCCCCAGCCTGAGCCATTGCCCGGCGCACCACTGCCAAAGTTAACCGCAGCGCTGCTGGTGATCCCACCTGCATCAATTTTCAAGAAATGCCCTGCGGCCTGAATGGTCAGTTCAGAACCCGCATCAATCACCACTTTTGCACCTGAGCTGAGGTGAATTTCATTGCCACTTTGTGTCAGCAGGGCATCGTCTGCCTTGATATGGAGCTTTTGCCCGGTTGACAGAGAAATATCATTGTTTGCCTGGACACGGTATTCATTATCCACGCGTAAATGCGCATCATTTTTAATGTGGTGTGTGCGGTTATGACCAATATTGCTGGTTTCGTCATTGAGTATCTGGCTTTTCATGTCCTTTTGCGCATGAATAAACACTTCCTCACTGCCTTTGGCATCTTCAAAGTGCAGTTCGTTAAAACCTTCCCCTTTGTGGGTTTTGGTCTTAAACGTGGTGCGGGTCTTGGCGGCTGGTAAATCCAATGGTGGTCGGTTGACGGCATTGTAGACGCATCCCGTGACAATGGGCCGGTCAATATCGCCATTGAGATAAGAGACAATGACTTCCTGCCCGATGCGCGGAATAGCCATAAAGCCAAAACCGTTGCCATTCCAGCCCTGAGCCACCCGAATCCAGCAGGACGCGCTGTCATCGGCCTTGTCGTAGCGGTTCCAGTGGAAATGCACTTTAATCGCGCCGTCTTTGTTAACGAAGATTTCCTCCCCTTCCGGCCCCACCACCGTCGCACTTTCATCGCCGTCAGCCAGCGGTTTATAGTGGAAAGGCGGGCGCCAGTCCGCCAGACCATCCATAAAGCCGAATTGGTTACTTAGCGTGGTGCCTCCGCCGCTGTTGTCTCCCAGTGCCTGCGGGCAGCGCCCGTGGTGACTAATTGTGATAATCTGCCAACGCGCATTCAATGGCGTGTGCGGGTGATTGTCGATTTCGAAGATTTTGCCCGGCATCAGTTTGATGCAGTTGCTGCTGCCGCTGCCGTTTTGACGCTGGATATCAAACGCCTCATGGCGATATTTAACAAACGGGATTGCCGCCGCATCGCGTTGAAAACGGCCATAGCTTTCATAGATGGTATACGGGCTGGTTGCACCAAATTCCCGCAACGCCGGGCTGCTTTCCATATGGGAGAGGGCGTAAAACGGGTGGGCCGGGGTGTAATCTTTGTGGATACTGCGCAGCGGTGCCATGCCGACCCCCAGCCGCACCTGATAAAGGGTGTCGATACCGTGGGCCGTTTCCGGCTGTGGGTTGTATTGTAGCGGCAGGTTAGCGGTCATTCCCAGATGGCTGTCACTGAAAAATAACTTTTCATCCTCAAACCAGAAACTGATACCTTCTTCCGCGGCCAGCCGGCAGAAAAACGCATAATCGGATTCCCGTTTCTGGGTGGTGTACTCCCTGCTCTGGTGCGCGTCTTCCAGTTGCGAATCTGCGCGAACTTTATGTTTTTTCAGCAACAGCTTCATGATATCCGGCACACTCTGGCGGTGGTAAATATGGCTGTCCTGATTGAGGGTCAGCCGCCAGAGAAACGGACGTACGGTGAAGGTGTACAGGGTCTTATTGCCATCGGTGCCGCACCAGTCAGCATGGGAAATAATCCCGGTGATTTTGCGTTGCTCTGTTTCACCGTGGAAGACCTGTAATACCACTTCCTGCATCAAAAGTGCCGTTAAATCGATTTCTGGTTTCGGCTTAAAGGGATTGGCTGGTAGAGTCTGAACCAGTGTCAGGTTCAGGGTAAAAAGGTCAGAAAGTCCTTCCTGCAAGGCAAAATCCGCCACGGCAAAGGTGTTTTCGGGTAAATCCCCTATCCGGCAAACAAAACGTAATCCACTTTTTGGCATGGCTATCTCCTTATTTTTCTGTTCTTACCGCATTACATTTCACTGCGCAGGCCAAGCTGCTGTTTGAATTCCCATAACACTGTCTGCTCACCCTGCCGATAAATTTCTAACAGGATGAAATTATCCCGCACGACAAAGCACGCCAGCAGCTGGTCAACCATCCGGCAGAACTGATACATCACGCCGTCATTTTCATAACACGCCGGATCAAGGTAGATGTGCAAGGTGTTGCCATTAATCACGCGCCCCTGACCTGATTTGGTGTTGTCAAGGCGGCTGCCCGGCAGGGCGTCAATATGGACAATGCCGTTAATGTGCTGCTGCATCCGGCGGCTGAGGGCGCGATCATGACTGGCATAACAATCATATAAACGGAGAAAATCTTTCAGTGATTCGGCATGGAAAAGCAAAAATGGCGGGCAGTTTAAGAGGTTAATCAATGACCAGTCTGATTTTCCCATTACCATCGGCGGAAAATCGGGGGAAACCGGCGTGATATTGCTTGCGTATAAATGCGCGGGCACCGATTCTTGTGTCAGCGTAATATCACCGATACCCAGCTTCATGGCCTGCACATGGTAGCCGATGAAGTGGGCACATACGGACTGGGGTGACAGGGTATTCGCCGCTTTCCCATCCATCCCGAAAAAGTGTATCTGGTTGTGAATACGCCCCAGTAAATCGTCGGTTATCAGCGACTGAAAATAGACGTTATCGGGTTCCCCGACATCCAGCAGCCAGTCGTTTTTGGCGTGAAACTGGCTAATGGGCAGAAAATGACAGGGCTTGCCACGCGGCGCGTTTCCCTGAGCATTTTTCTCACCCGGTTGTTTCGCGGTTTGGATGTTTTTAACACGAAAAAGCCGCTCCGTTTCGGCCAGCGGCAACGGATAACACGGGTTATCGGGCGTGAGTGAAACAGGCGGGCTGACCATCGACATCAGATGCACCGCCGGGACACAACCCAACTGAAAGGCATCGCCCAGCTCATCGATTGGCAGCTCGCCTTGCAGTCGGATAACCAGCTCACAAGAACTATCTGGGTTTAATGCCAAATCGCGTTGCTCATTGATAGCTAACGTCATAAAGTTAAACACATGAGGCAGGCAATAAAACTCAGTCATCTGTTGCAGACGAGCGAACAGCAGGTTTTCCGTGGGCAACAGGGGCTGCCGTAAATTCTCAGCCCAGCCCAGAAACTGACTGTTTCGGAGTCTTTTTTCATCCTCTGTCGTGCGTAGGTAGACCTCATCAATGTGCGCATCCAGCCACAAACTTAGTTGTGCCGCCCGGTGTGGATCGGTGCCCAGAAAGAAATACAGCTTTCCACCTGACCAGGCTGCCGAGGTATTTCCTGTCCGGTGCAGCGTCAGCACAATATCACTGTATTCCCGTGTCTTTTGGATCTGTTTATCCCGCACCACAAACGGCTCGATATGCAAAGGGCGGCAGGTGTGAAACGGTAAATTTTGCTCCCGCTCAGCAGCCGTAATCGGTGTGCCTTGCGGGATATCGACCATTCCTTGATGCACGCCCTGATGGGGCGTGAATTGAATGATGGCCGCCGGGGGTACAGGGCGCAGGGCATGAGGCCAGATGCCCCCCAACACTTCATGGGTGATTTGCGGAAATTCATCTTCAATGGTGCTGCGCATATTTGAAGACAGCAGCGAAAAACCTTCCAGTAAACGCTGAATATCCGGATCATTGGGATGCGCCAGAAACTGGGCTAAATGCGGATTTTCGGCGGCGACGAGTTTCATCATTTCGCGCAGATAGGTCAGTTCTTGGAGATACAGAGACTCCTTTTTATTTTTCACTTTGCTCTTTCCTTGCACAAGCATTCAGATGAACAATCTATCGGCATTTAATTGAAAACCTTTATCAATAACAAAGAAACCAGGATTAAATGGGCTATTATAGGGAATTTAACATTAATTAAATTAATAAACCTTTGATTTTTGTCTTACATAACAAAATTTTTTAAAAAACAGACTAAATACCCCTTTGACCCTGTCCGGCTAAACCGTTAATATCTTATCTGTACCTTAATGATCTTATCGCCTGTAAAGATCGCTTTCGGGTGGCGAAATAAAACTCCCGTAGCCTGAAAGGGAGTGTATGCAATGCGGTACATCTGCGCACCTTTGGAAGCAGATATTGTCAGACATAAACCCCTTGTCTGGCGATGAAGGTTTTTAAACTAAAAAATACACCCAAAAGGTGTTTTTATATTGCCAATCAAGTGTAGTGAACATTAGATCATGCACTTATCTTTCATATCAACATGAAGCCTATTTTCCTTTATCTTCAATGAACAACAGGATGGCTTTCGTGCATCCGATTCATTTTTCTCACTATTCCAGTTTGAAATATTCAGCGAACTGCTTTCTACACCTAAACAATTAACTCATTGCTACCGTTTGACACTGAACCTTGCGGCGTTTTGCTGTGCCTGTGGGCATTTCAGCGCTTGTACGACTTTTGCTGACCGTTCGCGGAACTCAAGGCGTCACTTTTTGCCGGTTTACCGCTGAAAGTGACGCCGCAGCCAAAGAACAATCGAACCCTGACAGGCTCACGCCTGCTTAACCACTCAGTGAATCTGACACTGCATTTTTAGATTGAAAAAGGAGAACTTGACGATATCGAGGCTGGCTTTTTGCCGGTGGGGATGACCTGCACACGCAGGCGGCAGTACCGTGTACTCAACCGATACCCCGCAATACCTCAACCTGCGTTCACTCTGGCGCACAGATATTCGTCAAAGGTAAAGCAGGCATTGCCTGTTTTGCCACACTGTCGCGCGCCAGAGATCGCATGTTGTCAGGTATCAGCAAGGGGAAGCCAATGAGTCGATTGATTAAAGAATTAAAATTTTTTGCCCGGCAAGGTGGTGGCAGTCATAAGACCTGCCATGACCGTATTCGGATCGCAGGACGTTTGGGCGCGTTGTTATTGAGTCTGAATATTCAGGTTAAAAACCTTAATAATTTGAAAGCCAAACATGTAGAACAGTATGTTAGTGCCCGTTTATCTCAGGGGATTGCCAAGCGAACGGTGCAAAATGAAATGGCCGCACTGCGTAATATTTTTCGCATGGCAGGCCGGGAGAAGCTCGAAACCTCGCCGCGCTTGAGTAATCAGGCATTGGGATTAAGTGGAACCAGCCGCGCCGGAACGAAACAGGCGATCCCTGATGCCACGTTTCAGGTTGTTTATCAGACAGCACTTGAACGTGATGCCGGATTTGCCGTCACACTGAAACTCGCCCGATTGCTGGGGCTTCGTTCTCAGGAAGCGGTGCAATGCAGTGCTTCATTAAAAAGCTGGCGCAAACAGTTAGAACAACCAGAGCCAAAACTGCATGTTGTTTTCGGTACAAAGGGCGGTCGGACAAGGCAAACCCGTATCTTGAATGTTGCGGCGGTGAAAGAAGCTGTCGGGCAGGCTATTGCCATTGCAGAACAACGAGGCGGCAGGTTGATTGATAAGCCGGATCTCAAGCAGGCCATGAACTACTGGCGGGCACAGACCACAAGAATTGGTTTAACAGGCTGCCATTCTCCCCATAGTTTGCGCTATGCGTGGGCGCAGGATGCGTTGGCTTTTTACCAACAGAATGGTTTTAGTCGTCAGGAAGCAAGGGCACTGGTTTCAATGGATTTGGGTCATGGCGATGGCCGCGGGCGTTATGTTGAAAGGGTTTATAGCCGTTAAACTTAGTTGTTTAGTTATTGAGTCCAATAAAACAATCAGTTAAAGTATTCCTGCCATTGGCAAATACCAATGGTCAGGGATTTGCACCCCTGAGTATCCAAACACTGGTAGGATGTTTCTGCCAGTGCGTTTGCTATCGCCCTTTCAATGGCGGTTCAGGCGGGGGAGACTTCGGTCTCGCCGGTGGATACTCCGGTAGTGCAAACCCCGTCTGAATCGCCACCATCAATATTAATGAATGGAAAGGGGTAGCAGGAATGAATGACAACGTCAGAAATGACTGGCATCAGGCCGATATCATCGCAGCATTGCGTAAACGTGGTACAACCTTAGCGGCGCTCTCCCGTGAGACGGGACTCAGTTCATCAACCCTAGCCAATGCACTCAGCAGACAGTGGCCTAAAGGCGAATGGATAATTGCGAACTATCTTGGCATTCATCCCTCAGAAATCTGGCCCAGCCGCTATTTTGATAAACAGGGTCAACTGATTGAGCGTAAGGTTCGCAGTAAACCACAGGAATAACCCGCTGTAATTTGTGAACGATGTCGTAAAAATGAATATTTTTTATCTCAAGCCCTGAGCGTAAAATGGCAGCCAAATTTAACCATTTTTAACCCTCACGGCTTTTTTTCTTCAAAATGATTGAAAATCACACAATTAATGATATAAATAATAAAAATCAGCCATATATGAAAAAAAGTAAACAAAAAAATCTTGGGGCATTAAAAGGGGCATAAAAGGGCGGTAATATAATATATCTTTTATATTCAATTAATTATACTTATCTCCGATTCCTGCATCAACAGCGCGGTTAAATCGATTTCCGGCTTCGGGATAAAGGGATTGCCGGGCAGGGACTGAACCAGCGTCAGGTTCAGGGTAAACAACTCGGAAAGCCCTTCCCGCAGGGAAAAATCGGCTACTGCAAATGTGCCCTCAGGTAACCCTCCTATCTGGCAAACAAAACGTAATCCACTTTTTAGCATGATTGTGTCCTTCATTTTCGGTTTCATCTCATATCTCATTACATTTCACTGCGCAGCCCGAGTTGGTGCGGAAATACCCATAACGCCGTCTGTTCATCCTGCCGATAAATTTCCAGCATGACGAAGTTATTCCGGACAACAAAGCTCGCCAGCAGTTGGTCGATCACCCGACAGAACTGGTACATGATGCCGTCATTTTCATAACAGGCCGGATTAAGATGCACATGCAGGGTGTTGCCATTAATCACGCCCCCCTTTCTCCCCGGACCGTGGTCAAGACGGCTGTCAAACCGGGCGTCCAGATGCACAATCCCGTCAATATGTTGCTGCATCCGGCGGCTGAGCGCACGATCATGTCCGGTATAACAATCATACAAACGCAGAAAATTTTTCAGGGACGCGGTATTGAAAAGCAAAAACGGCGTGTGGTTGAGCTTATCAATCAGCGCCCAGTCTGATTTTCCCATCACCATGGGCGGAAAATCCGGTGACACGGGGGTGATATTGCTGGCACGCAGATGAGAAGGCACCGATTCCTGGGATTCGGTGATAGTCCCGGGTTCCAATGTCATGGCCTGCGTATGGTAGCCGATGAAGTGTGCACAAACCGGCTGGGATGGCAGTCTGGTGGCCTCTTTTCCGTCCGCCCCCAGAAAATATATCCGGTTCTGGATACGCCCAAGCAGATCGATGGAGAACCGGGGCTGGAAATAGAGATTATCGGGTTGCCCTTCATCACGCAGCCAGCCACTTTTCTCGCAGAACTGAGTCACAGGCTGGAAATGCAGGGCTTGAGCGTGAGATTGTTTTCCGCCGGGTTGTCTGGCCGTTTGGACACCCTGTAACCGGAATAACCGCTCAGTCTCTGATAAAGGAAGGGGATAATGCGCGTGATTTTCCGCCAGCGGGATCGGCGGGCTGACCATCATTTCCAGATGCACAGCGGGCACACAGCCTAACTGGAACGCATCGCCCAGTGTCTCCAGCGGCAGTTCGCCTTCCAGCCTGAATATCAGCTCAAATGACCCGTCGGGGTTTAACGGCAACTCGCGGTAATCCCGCGCATCGACGGTCACAAAATCAAAAACATGAGGCAGACAGTAGTATTCCGTCATCCGTTGCAGACGGTCAAAATGGTTATTGTTTGTGGGCAGTATACTGTGATGGTCATGAGCATCACATCCGTACAACTGGCTGTATCTGAGCCTTTTTTCTTCGTTTTGCGTGCGCAGGTAAATATTATCGAGATGCCGTTCCAGCCACAGACTCAGCTGAGCTGCCCGTTCACGGTCTGTGCCGAGAAAAAATTGCAGTAATCCCACCTGCCAACGGTCTGAAGCCACGCCCGTTTGGCGCAATGCCACAATGATCTCGCTGTATTTCCGTGTTTTTTGGATCTGCTTATCCAGGACAATAAAAGGCTCAATATGCAGGGGACGGCAGGTGTGAAACCGTAAACTGTGTTCCCCCTCAGCGGGGGTTACCGGTACGCCCTGAGGGATATCGACGGCACCCTGATGAACGCCCTGATGGGGCGTGAATTGGATGATGGTCGTCGGTGGCACAGGGCGCAGGGTATGCGGCCAGATGCGCTCCAGCATTTCATGGGTGACTTGCGGAAAGCTGTCTTCAACGGTGCTGCGCACATTTGAGGTTAATAATGAAAAACCCTCAAACAGGCGTTCAATATCCGGATCATGAGGGTTATTCAGAAAAGGTTCCAGATGCGGAAACTCCGCTGCCATCAACTTGGCTTTCTCACGCAAATAGGCCCGCTCTTGCAGGTACAGCGATCCCTTATTGTTTTTCATTGATTGCCATCTCTTATGTTAAGACGAATAATTAATCGGCATTTTTTTGAGGAAGTTTATATTAAATGAAGATGTTAAAAGAAAAGGTTGCCTGTTACACAAATTGATTAATTAAAAAGGTTAATCTCATTATTTTTTATAATACAGGGGGAATGGGATGGGCGGTGTCGGTTCTTTTTTGCCACAGGCAAAAAAGAATTGTTTGCTGACTTATCCGGATTTTTTCCGCACGCTTTCCGTCTGTGTTCAGAGACGGGCAGGTGGGAATGAGAAAGCGCTGTACCTTATTATTCTGGCTGGGATGGATGCTCGCATCAGCGGGTCAGGCCAAAACGGTGATTTATACTGACAGTCAACATCCTCCCGTCAACCTTTCCCCGGACACACAAATTGTCTGGCTGGAGGCGGCTGAACAACATCAGAGACAAATCTTCGCCCACCTGTCTGCCGACCCTCAACAGGCTTTGATGCAGGCACAGGCGATACTGCAATCTCCCCAATGGCATCAGCAGGAACAACAATTTATTAAGACTTACCGTGCTGTTGTTGATGCCTGGCAATTGGGGGTGCGAAAATATCCCGCTGTCGTATTTGATGATCGTGAAGTGGTGTATGGCACGGCGGATGTGGCAAAAGCGAATGCACTCAGGGAGCAGAATCACCCATGAGTATTCAACATATTACTTTTCCTGTCGTCATCACTTTGATAACCGCGTTTGCTCCGGTTGCGCAGGCCTCCCTCAACACGGCTCAAATTGTTGCCAGCAGCCTCTCGCCATCCTGTATTCAGTGGCGGGTCAGCGGCATTTGTTACTGGCTGTTTTGTTCCTGGCATGGTTGCACGGTAAAAACCTCGGTTAAAGTCACCCACTATCTTCCCGAAGCGGTCGTGTCCACCTATCATGCGCCCGGCGGCAATCCGTGGTCAGAAATGGCCGAGGTCAGCCGGTTATCCGGCGGGCTGGAAAATGCCGTCACCGGGGCGTTATCCCACCTGAGTGCCAGTGGCGGTAATCACAATACCCAAATCGCCGGGCAACGGCGTACCAGTCTGCGCTTTAAATATGCGGATGCCATCGGGCATCCCGCTACCAGTCTGATTGGCGGACAAATCCCCGGTTATTCCTGCCGCAGTGCGGCCACCCCGTTGATACCTTATTTTCTCAGTACACTGGATACGGTCGCGTGGCGCACCGGGTTGCCGGAGTCGTTCTACCCGGAAGCGCTTATTCCCGGTCAGCGGGAGCTGGGTAGCCAGATGGCCGCCAATCTGTGGGGCACTGTTTACCCGCGCTCAGGCTTTGTCACTCAGACCGATGATGACAAAGCGTCTGCCGTGGTGGCGCAGCGGGTGGCGGATATTATCACCCGTGCCGGGCAGCCGCATGTTTATCAGGCATTAAAAGGTCAACGCGCTGACGGTTATTGGCCACCCGAACCGGTAACAGAAAATACCGGCAAGAAAAATCACCAGTGGCAGCGGTTATCACCGCAGTTAAGCCCGTCCTGCGCGGTGTTTCCTGACGGAGAGCATACGGCTGCGGTCAATGGCAATCAGGCGTATGCCCTGTGGCAACCCTACAGCTGCTGCCAACGGCGCGGGCAGCGTTTTCTCGGCAGTACGGATATCTGAATAAGGAAATGAACAATGACGAGAATAAACAGGTTATTGCTGATATTGGGCGGACTGGCAACCGCATCTGTACAGGGTAATACGCCGGTGGTGTCCCTCTCATTACCGCAGGTGAATATGAATAACAGTGTGCTGGGTTATGGAGCTGAGGCCAGTGGTGCTGTCTCCGATACGCTGTTTTATACCCTGGGTGGCGGTTCAGTGATTTCACAACCGGCCACCCGCAGTTCCCTGACCAGACTGGGCGGGCTGGAACTCGGCTGGAGTTCCGATTTGATGTGCGGCAATTTTGATTTGAAAACCACCATCGGTAACCAGCTGAATGGTATCACGGCGGGGTTTAAGAACCTGATGAGTGATGTCATTCAGGGGGCAACCGGCGCAGTGGCCAGTCTTCCTGCCATGGCAATCCAGCGTGCTAATCCCGGTCTGTATGACATGCTGACCAATGGCGTTTTACAGGCCAATGTGGCGTTCGATAAGGCCCAGTTTAATTGTCAGAACATGGCGAAGCGGATGATGAATTTTGCTGAAAACAGTAAATGGACACAATCTGCTGCTCTGCAGGAGTATAAAACGCTGGTTAACAGCGGGGATGCGGATGCCGTAAGAGTCAATAATGCCGGCGCCAAAACCACCGGCATGGGGGGACATCAGTGGATTGGTGGCAAAAAGCAGGGCGGCAGGGGGCAGAATGCTATCCGGCCCACCCGTGATTTAGCCAGCGCGGGTTTTAATATGATGAATAATCAGCCCGTGCTGAGCCAGTCTTCTGTTCGCCTGAAAGATTGTCAGGGGGGTGCCTGCACCAAATTCAAAAATGCCACTGAAGCGGCGGAAGCGGTGGTAAACGTGCTGGGCGACCGGGCTATCCGTACCTGTGGCAATGCCGCAGAATGCACCAGCGGTGGGGCGTCCCAGCAACCGGGCGCAACGGTGGCCGGCACCGGCTTTGCCCCGATGCTGGAAGAGAACACCAAAGCCAATATTGAACAGCTGGTGAAACTGGTCAATGACACCGAAAAACCGACAGCTGCCAATCTCGCTAAGCTGAAAACCGGCAGTCTGGCGGTAACCAAAGGTGTCATTCAGGCGTTACAGCGAGACCCGGACAGTGCCGCATTAACAGTCCGTCTGGCGGGAGAACTGGCGATGGCGGAAACCACTGAAACGGCCTTGCTGATGCGGCGGATGCTTATCACCGGGATGTCCGAACCCAATGCCGCTGCGCAACCGGACGCATTCGCCGAAGGGGAACGGCGGATTGAGGCGCTGGACAGGGAAATCACTGCATTAAAGAATGAAATGCAGCTGAAACGGGAACTGTCCCGCAACGCCATCCTGACCATTATCGAGCGGGACACCCAGCGCATTAAAACGCATCCGCAAAAACAGGTACCGGACAGCACCGATGCGCGGTTTTATCAGCTGGAAGTGCCCCACAGTGAACGGCGGTAAGGTGATATGGCAGCGATGATCCCCACATTGAGAAAAGGTGTTGTGCGATTACTGATTATCGCTTTGGTGATGGTTATCACGTTAGCGACAGGCTGGCTTGGGCTGCAACAGGCAGAAAACCTGACTCAGCTTCACCGCTGGATAACCGACACCGGGGAATTCTGGTTAATCTGGCGGTTATGTCTGTATGCCGTACTGGGCTGGGGCAGCCGGAAAATCTGGCGGCGGACACAACATCAGAAGACACATCGTGCAACTTTAATTCGAATGCTGGTCGTCAGTCTGATGTTCATTTTACTGTGTGAATACGCCCTGTCAGGGAATAGCGGAGAAACCCGATGACCACCAACAGCTATCTGGAATACTTTCTGACCCTGCTCGGCTGGGTGGTTAACAACGGGTTATGGCAAATTCTGATTGCGACCGGGCTGTTTTACGGCGCCTTTAGTGATAAAGGTGATCGCCGTCTGGCTGAAGGTGAGAGAATGTAGTGAAGACGACGGCAATGGCGGGTTACAATCACTTGCCCGGATTGAAAATACCCTGTACTGCGCCTTTTTCGTGATGGTGGTGTGCTGTGTTCCACTGGTGAATGTCAGCCTGACCACCCTCCAGTATGACCCGTCCCGCGCCAAAAGCTGTGGCACCTGGACGCCCAAAGCACCGGACAAAAGTGGTTATGCCCCGGCGATGTCCAGCCTGAATAACCAGACGGCTGCCGTGCCGCTCTGGTGGGCGGTGGTACACCGGTTGTCAAAAGGATTCACCCAGGCAGCCGTTGCCTCCATCCCCTGCCGCCCGGATCTGCGGCAACTGCGCTTTGAAGTGCAGCACACCCGCATCAGTAATCCGGCACTGGCAGCGGAGTTGCAGGATTTCACCCACGATTGTTATGCGCTGGCATTGTATCAGTGGAAACTGCGGGATCAGGGGCAAACCACCGACGACACCAGGCTGAATGATATCGACTGGCTGGGCAGCCGCACGTTTTTAGCCGGTGATTATAATACGCTGCAATCCCGAACGCCCCGTACCTATTTCCCGTGGAGTGAGAGCCGGGACAGTGGGCGGCCGTATACCGGGCAGGGCGGTTATCCCACTTGCAAAGCCTGGTGGTCAGCCGCCAAAACCGGGCTGAAAGACCGGGTACTGGCGCAGGCCGATCCGGGATTATGGCTGCGTCTGTCAGCCACCCTGAAAATGCTGGGCAAAAATACACAGGAATATCAGGAAGCGGTGCTCCGCCGTCTGGTCAGCCCGGTAAACCTGACGGTTTCTCAGGAAGGGTATGTTTACGCAGGCTATGGCGGCAATGCTGATCCTACCTTGTTGGATGCGGGCAACCGGGTTGGTGCTTCTGCGGGGACTTTATTGGGCGGATTACTCGGTATGCCGGTGTTTGATGCGGTGCGTCAGGCACTGCCGATGATGCAGGCGGTGATCCTGATGGCGTTGTATATCCTCATCCCGTTGATCCTGCTGTTTGCCGCCTATGAATTTAAGACGGTACTCACACTGACGTTCGCCCTCTTCGCATTGAATTTTCTGACTTTCTGGTGGGAAACCGCTCGCTGGCTGGACAGCTATTTACTGGAAGCCCTGTACGGCTCAGACACCCACAGCCTGTTGAATCTGGCAGGGTTTCAGAATACCTCGGATGATTTGATTATGGGACTGGTGATGGGCACGTTGTTTATTGTCCTGCCGATGGTCTGGCTGGGGGCACTGGCCTGGGCCGGTGTACGGATGGGTGATATGGCAGGCATGATGAGCCAGGGCGTGGGACAGGTCAGACAATCCGCCGGCATGTTCGGGCAGATGGTGATGCAGAAGCTGTTGTCCAGAGGAAAGTAGTCAAATAGATGTTTAAAACTTAAGGGATAGAACGCTATCCCTTAAGAATAGTTTGAATTTGTGTGAGCTTGATTTTTTCCTCCTGTTTAACCTGTTCATAGTTGTTTCGATAACTAATATAAGTATATTGTCGCATTATTGTGTTAATTTATGGCCTTCTAAAGTTAGAGTTTTCATTCACATAATTAGCGAAATATTCATGATCTATGTCACAAAAAAAGTAAATTATTTAATGCCATTTCATTCAGTGTATCTTATATTAAAGACGTATACTGACATGTTCTATCACATCAATATCCTCGTTTCTGGTAGTAGACGATTTTAATAATTTGTAGAAGCCACAGTGGTCGCAACCATTGTGGCTTCGTTAATTATTATAATGAAAATCAATAATTCGTAAAAATAGTTATCCAATTTTCGAATTTGGTTAGATGTCTTATTTAAATGACCCTATAAAATTACGAATCACGCTCAAGCTCTGTGTGTTGCGCTGAGTATGAAATTTAATGTATTGCAATTAGAAAAGATAACTTAACCAAAGAGTTCAGTGTGTTTTTAAAACTTATACCTAACGGATTTAACTTAAATGTTAAGTTTACTTTTTTCGTTATTGAATTAATAATGAAAATAGTTAAATTAGAGCGCATTTAAGTGTTATAAAATGGATTAGAGAAAGCAATGAACGACACCGATGAAAACGATAACAGCAAGAAAAATAAAAAATATGCTAATTATTTTATTCCTTACAAAACTACGTATGATTTACGTTTAAGTAAAAGAGAACCAAATTTAATAAAGATACTGATGCAGGTTCAAGGTTATGAATATGGTTTTTTTACCGTATTAGGTGTCCGCCCATTATCTCAACGAAGTGACAGAAAAAATAGTGCTATCTATGTAGTCAGGTGTCGGTGTGGTAAATATGCTGTCAGAACATTAAAAGCAATCAAAAATCCTGGCAACGTTAATGATATGTGTGAACATTGCCATCATCTATTTAATCTCAGGCGTAAAGAAATTTTTCGCACGACAGGAAAAGATGTGGATTTGTCAGAACTAACAGGAATTCAAGATAAAAATCCTTTAGACATTAAAGAATAAGGAAACAGTGTCGCACCTTGGAATTGAATGTTCGGGGTACACCTTATTCTATACGTGAGAGCAGCCCATATATCGTCTCAGTTATTAAACTGCAAGCGGTATTTCTGCATTAAATAATGTTCCTGATTTTATCACGTCATAGGTTAATCGTAAGCGCTTACGCATCACTACATTTTCAGAGAGAACGCCAGACAAACATTTTTGGACATAAACTACCGCAATACAAGAAGATCACTGGTGCTCTACTCTACTTCAGGTACGGTTCTGTGAGGGCCTGGAGGGGAAGTGCCTCCGGGCTACTCAACCAGCTATCCGGTTACTACCCCAATTAAGTCATCAAAACTGTCGAGTTTCGAGAATAGTTGGAACACCAGTTCCAACGCTAAATATCATGCGTTAATCCGTATCAATCCTGGATTGAGTATTTCCTGGCGTACGATATTTTTCGAACTCTGAGACGCCCTCTTTTTGTCATAAAGAGGGGGATCGTTGTCCCGTCAGAATACTCTGAAAAAAAGTGCCATTTATTACTTTTCCTCATCATATTTGGTGGGCTTTTGTTTTTGCAGCAGGAAAAATGCAGATGAATATGCTTAATGTTATCCCTGATATGTTTAATTAATGTTAATTTATTGCCGGTTTGTTGCGTGATTACAGTAGATTAGTCTAAAGTCCCGTTTTTTTGATCATCTGTCGATCGGGTTGATTGAAAATAAAACAATTTCGACCATAATACCCTGTCTCCTGTTTATCCCAAAATCATTCAATAATCATTAAGTATCAGACGGATTCAATGATGGCAACGGTAACGCGCAGCAACCTGTTCGCAGGGTTGGCCGGATGGGCTGTATTGGCTATTCACCCTGTGCAGGCAGATGACCAACCCTTTATTCATCAAAAACAGCAGCAACAGGCACTGGAACAGCGTCTGGAAGCCAGGGCACCGACGGTGCGGCTTTCGGATGAAACGGTATCCCCATCTGCATTGAAATTTCCCCCCGAATCGCCCTGTTTTGTGATCCATCACGTGACGCTGTCCGGTCAGGCCGCGTTGCCGCACTGGGTGCCATTGCAACGGCTGGCGGATCAGGCCAACGGGCACTGTCTGGGGGCGCAGGGGATTGGCCTCCTGATGAGCACGATGCAGAACCGATTGATTTCCCACGGTTGGGTGACCACCCGCATTCTGGCACCGGAGCAGGATCTGAGTCAGGGCGAACTGAAACTCAATGTTGTCGCCGGCAAAATCCGGCAGGTGCGCTATACCGAGGAATCGGATACATACGCGACACTGTATACCGCGATGCCGGCCCATGACGGCAATGTATTAGATCTGCGCGGTATCGAACAAGGTCTGGAGAATCTCCAGCGCATCCCCAATGTTCAGGCCTCCATGGAGCTGGTGCCGGGTGAGCAGCCGGGGGAAAGTGATATCCTGATTAAACGCCAGCAGTCGCGTTTCTGGCATGTCGGGGCCTGGGTCGATAACAGTGGCACTAAAACCACCGGGCAGACGCAGGGCGGGCTGATGCTGGCGCTGGATAACCCGACGTCGCTGAGCGACCTGTTTTATCTCTCCCTGAGCCGGGATTTGGCGTTTTCCCACCGCAAGGACTCCACCAACTATACCGCGCATTATTCGGTGCCGTTCGGTTACTGGCAGTTTGCGGTCACCGGCAGCAAATACCACTATATGCAAACCGTACCGGAACTCAACGGGGATGCCCGATATCGCGGAAAAAGCCGCAGCCTGAACGCGCAATTAAGCCGTGTCCTGCATCGTAATGCCCGTTCAAAAACCACATTAACTTATGGTGTGAATGTGCGTGAAACCCGCAATTTCATGAAACAGACCGAAATTGATAACCAGAAACGCCGCACCAGCAGCTGGAGCCTGGGGCTGGATCACCGCCATTATATCGGCACCGCCGTACTGGATGCCGGGGTGCGTTACCAGCAAGGCACCCGCTGGTTTGGGGCGCTGCCTGCCTGGGAAGAGCGATACAATAAAAGCGATCCCTATTATGTCACGGCAAAATCAGAAATTGTCCAGTTATCGGTGGCACTGAATACGCCCTTTAAGCTGGGCCGCCAGTCCTTTCAGCACAAGGTTGAATACCAGAAGCAATGGAGTCATACCCCGCTGACACCGCAGGATCAGTTCAGTATCGGCAGCCGCTGGACGGTGCGCGGCTTTGACGGGGAACGCACGTTGAGCGCCGATGAAGGCTGGACGCTGCGCAATACCCTGTCATGGCAGACCCCGTTGCCGGATCAACAGCTTTATCTGGGGGCGGATTACGGCCGGGTCGGCGGACATGGGTCAGAAACGATTATCGGGCGCACACTGGCCGGGGGCGTTGTCGGTCTGAAAGGCCATATCCGCCCGGAAAATCTGGCCTATGACGTGTCGGTCGGTACGCCGTTTTCCAAACCGGAGGGGTTTAAAACCGACGCTGCCCACGTCAATTTCAGCCTGAACTGGCAGTACTGAGGGGGGACAAAAATGTTAATCGGTGATTATGACGTGCGTGCCCCTCTGATCCTGGGCGGGCACGACAATGATACAGAGATGCTGGGGGCTGCAACCTGGCTGTGGATGCACTCGCCTTTGCACCGGGATGCGCCGATAAGTTCGCTTGCCACCCTGCTTCTGCCGTTTATTAAAGCCCAGCAGTATGTGCTGGTCAGTCAGCAGGGCCAGCCGGTGTTTTACCTGAGCTGGTCACGGTTTGATGAAGAGACCGAACGCCATTACCTGACGACGGATGACGGGGATAATCGCCGCCTGGCATCGAACCGGGGCGCACGGCTCTGGATTGTGGACTGGATAGCGCCGTTTGGGCACAACCGTGTCATGACGAATTTCATCAGACATGACATTTTTCCTTATCAGTGTGTCCGGGCGCTTTATCACAAAGGTTCAACGCGTGGGGCGCAGGTGATCCGTTTTCGAGGGACCGGCGTCAGCCGTGAACAGGCCGCCACATGGTGGGATGACTATCCCTTGACCGTAGACTTACCTGAAAGAGGGACTGCGCGATGAATAAACATTGCTACCGTGTGATTTTTAATAAAACCCGTCAGATGCTGATGGTGGTGTCTGAGTTAGTCAGCAGCCACACGGCCGGACAGGCACGGGACAGAATATCGGTGCCTTCATTGTCGTCAGCCCGTGTGGCCCTAACCCCCTTGGTGTTCGGGGTCTCACTGGCGCTGGGACTGGTCAGCCTGGGGGCACAGGCCAGCATTGTGGCGGACAACAATGCGCCCGGTACGCAGCAGCCCTCCGTGATTTCCACGGCCAACGGCCTGCCCCAAATCAATATCCAGACGCCGAATGGTGACGGGGTTTCCCGCAACCAGTACAGCCAGTTTGATGTGGCACAGCGGGGAGCCATCCTTAATAACAGCAGCGTCAACACCCAAACTGAACTGGGTGGTCTTATCACCGCGAACCCGTGGTTAGCCCGGGGCGAAGCGAAAATCATCCTCAATGAAGTGAACAGCCGCAACCCCAGCCAACTGAATGGTTTTATTGAAGTCGCCGGTCAACGGGCGGACGTCATTATTGCTAACCCGGCAGGCATCACCTGTCAGGGTTGTGGTTTTATCAATGCCAGCCAGACCACGCTGGCGGCGGGGAAAACCCTGCTGGAAGGCGGGCGCCTGAAAGGGTTTGAAGTGGACGAGGCGCATCAGGGACTCATCAGCGTGGAAGGTAAAGGGCTGAATGATACCGGCAGTGATTATACCCGTCTGATTGGCCGCGCCGTCAATATTAATGCCAGACTCCACGCCAGCCATTTAACCGTGACGACCGGGCGCAACCGGGTGGATGTCCAGGGCAATGTGACTGAAATTCTGTCAGAGAGCCAGAAGAATAAACCGGCATTCAGTCTGGATGTGGCGGCGGTCGGTGGCATGTATGCCAACAAAATCAAGCTGGTCGGCACCGAACAGGGCGTCGGGGTACGCAATGCCGGGCAGTTAGGGGCGCAGGCCGGCAATCTAACGCTGGATAGCCAGGGCAAACTGATGAACAGCGGTGTCATAACGGCGTCTGCTGATGTGACTATCGATAATTCGGGTGCGCTGGAGAATCAGGGAGATATCACGGCGGGTGTCGATAAAGAAGGCAAGTGGACACAATCCGGCACCCTGACCATTGAGAGCAGCGGTCTCCTCACCAATACAGGCACGATAGCGGCATCGGATAACCTGACTGTCGATAATCAGGGCGATTTAACGAATCAGGGGCGGCTATCGGCAGGCAACAATAAACCGGGCAGCCTGAAACTCAACAGTGGTGGTCACCTTGCCAACAGCGGGACAATAGACGCCTCTCTTGAGGTGAAGGTTAAGAATCAAGGGAATTTCATCAATCAGGGCGATATCACGGCGGTTCAGGATATTGCCGTCAACACCCGTGATCACCTGGATAACCAGGGCCGGATGTTGGCCGGTCGTCACCTTGATATCCACAGTGCTTCGCTGGCAAGCCATCAAAATGTGCAACGGCCGGCTGATCGCCAGCAACCCCCTGTACTGGCCGCCGGTGCGGATAAAGACGGCAAATTAACCCAGCCGGGTAACCTGACGCTGGATATCAGGGGGAAACTGGATAATCACGGGATTGTGACCGCGTCAGACACTATCGACATTCAGAATAAAGCGGTGTTCACTAACGCCGGTGATATCAGCGCCGGGAAAGCGATGACAATAAAAACCCCGGGCGCGCTGGACAACCAGGGCAAAATGTTGGCCGGTCACCATCTCGATATCCAAAGCGCATCCTTAACGAGCGGTCAGAATGGGTTACTGTCTGCGGGAACGAATAAAGCGCAACCGGGCAAACTGACGCTCAACAGCCGGGGGCAGCTGGTGAATCAGGGGATGATGACCGCCACGGAAGATATTGTTATCGAAGAGCCGGCGACGCTGGATAATCAGGGCGAGATAAACGCTGACCACAATATCAGGATCACCACGCCCGGAAAGCTGACCAATCAGGGTAAGGTATTGGCCGGCCACAACCTCGATATCCACAGTGCCTCTTTAGAAAGTGGCCCGCACGGCGTACTGGCGGCGGGGATAAATAAAACCCAGCCGGGCAAGCTGAAGATCCGGAGTCAGGGCAAACTGGATAACCACGGTATTATCAGTGCGTCCGATACCCTTCATATTCAGCATGAAGGGGCTTTCAGCCACTCAGGGGATATCACCGCCGGTGGCGATATCACGCTAAAAGTGCGGGATCACCTCGATAATCAGGGGAAAATGCGGGCTGGCCGCCATCTGGATATCCACAGTGCTTCATTAGTCAGCCATCAGAACGGGGTGTTGGCGGCCGGGACGGATGCCCAGGGCAAGCTGACCCGGCCGGGCAATCTCATCATCAACAGTCGCGGCAGGCTGGTCAATCAGGGGGTGATGACGGCGTCGGATGATATCACCCTCGATAATCAGGCCGCGCTGGAGAACCGGGGGGAGATAAGTGCTGACCATGATATCAGGATCACCACCCCGGGCAATCTGACCAATCAGGGCAAAGTGCTGGCGGGTCATCTCCTGGATATCCACAGTGCCGATGTAGACAACCAGAAAGGGGGTAAGCTGGCGGCGGGGAGGGATAAGACGCAGCCGGGCAACCTGAAGATCCAGAGTCAGGGCAAACTGGACAACCACGGCATTATCACGGCTTCCGATACGCTCTATATTGAGCATGAAGGCGCGTTTAATCACTCAGGCGATATGACCGCCGGTGGCGATATCACGCTCAAAGCCCGTGATGCTTTCGATAATGCCGGAAAAGTCCTGGCCGGACGTCATCTGGATATTCGCAGTGCCTCATTCGTCAGCCATCAGACCGGGATGCTGGCGGCGGGGGCGGATGATCAGGGCAACCTGACCCGGCCGGGCAATCTTATCATCAACAGTCGCGGCACGCTGGTCAATCAGGGGGGAATGACGGCGTCGGATGATATCACTATTGATAATCAGGCCGCGCTGGAGAACCGGGGGGAGATAAGTGCTGATCGTGATATTAAGATCACCACCCCGGGTAATCTGACCAATCAGGGCAAGGTGCTGGCCGGCCATCTCCTTGATATCCACAGTGCCGATGTAGACAACCAGACAGCGGGTAAGCTGGCTGCGGGGACGTTGAAAATCGAGAGCCAGGGTAAACTGGGTAACCAGGGCATTATCACCACGACCGATGGCGATATTACGCTCAAAGCCCGTGATGCTTTCGATAATGCCGGAAAAGTCCTGGCCGGACGCCACCTGGAGATTCGCAGTGCCTCATTCGTCAGCCATCAGAACGGGGTGCTGGCGGCGGGTACAGATGCTCAGGGCAACCTGACCCGGCCGGGCAATCTTATCATCAACAGTCGCGGTCAACTGGTCAATCAGGGGGGGATGACGGCATCGGATGATATCACCCTCGATAATCAGGCCGCGCTGGAGAACCGGGGGGAGATAAGCGCTGATCGTGATATTAAGATCACCACCCCGGGTAATCTGACCAATCAGGGCAAGGTGCTGACGGGTCATCTCCTTGATATCCACAGTGCCGATGTAGACAACCAGAAAACGGGTAAGCTGGCCGCGGGGACGTTGAAAATCGAGAGCCAGGGTAAACTGGACAACCAGGGCATTATCACCACCACCGATGGCGATATCACGCTCAACGTCCGTGATGCTCTCGATAATGCCGGAAAAGTCCTGGCCGGACATCATCTTACTATTCACAGTGCTGCATTCGTCAGCCATCAGAAGGGGATGCTGGCGGCGGGGGCGGATGATCAGGGCAACCTGACCCGGCCGGGCAATCTTATCATCAACAGTCGCGGCACGCTGGTCAATCAGGGGGTGATGACGGCGTCGGATGATATCACTATTGATAATCAGGCCGCGCTGGAGAACCAGGGGGAGATAAGTGCTGATCGTGATATTAAGATCACCACCCCGGGTAATCTGACCAATCAGGGCAAGGTGCTGGCCGGTCATCTCCTGGATATCCACAGTGCCGATGTAAACAACCAAAAAACGGGTAAGCTGGCCGCGGGTATAGATAAAAAGCAGCCGGGGACGTTGAAGATCCAGAGTCAGGGCAAACTGGACAACCAGGGCATTATCACCACCGCTTCCGAGTCTGTCCATATTGAGCATGAAGGTGCGTTTAATCACTCAGGCGATATTACGCTCAAAGCCCGTGATGCTTTCGATAATGCCGGAAAAGTCCTGGCCGGCCGTCACCTTACTCTCCACAGTGCCTCATTAGTCAGTCATCAGAAGGGGATGCTGGCGGCCGGCACGGATGCGCAGGGTAACCTGACCCGGCCGGGCAATCTTATCATCGACAGTCGCGGTCAACTGGTCAATCAGGGGGTGATAACGGCGTCGGATGATATCACCCTTGATAATCAGGCCGCGCTGGAGAACCGGGGGGAGATAAGCGCTGACCATGATATCAGGATCACCACCCCGGGTAATCTGACCAATCAGGGCAAGGTGCTGGCGGGTCATCTCCTTGATATCCACAGTGCCGATGTAGACAACCAGACAGCGGGTAAGCTGGCTGCGGGGAGTGATAAAAAGCCGTCGGGGACGTTGAAGATCCAGAGTCAGGGCAAACTGGGCAACCAGGGCACTATCACGGCTTCCGAGTCTGTCCATATTGAGCATGAAGGCGCGTTTAATCACTCAGGCGATATCACTTCGGGTGGCGATATCACGCTCAACGCCCGTGATGCTTTCGATAATGCCGGAAAAGTACGGGCAGGCCGTCACCTTAATCTCCACAGTGCCGCATTCGTCAGTCATCAGAACGGGGTGCTGGCGGCCGGTACGGATGGTCAGGGCAAACTGACCCGGCCGGGCAATCTTATCATCAACAGTCGCGGTCAACTGACCCATCAGGGCGTGATGATGGCATCGGATGATATCGATATCCAGAATCAGGCTGAGTTGAAAAATCAGGGAGAGATAAGTTCGGGTCGTGATATCAGGCTCAACACCCCGGGCAATCTGATCAATCAGGGCAGGGTGTTGGCCGGCCACCATCTTGATATCCACAGTGCGGCATTAGAAAACCAGAAAAAAGGGGAACTGGCGGCAGGCACTGACCCTCATGGCAAACCGACTCAGCCGGGTAATCTGACCCTCGACAGTCGTGGTCAATTGACCAATCAGGGGGTCATGGCGGCCTCGGACGATATTGTTATCAACAATCCGGCGGCGCTGGAAAATGCGGGGGAGATGAGTAGTGGCCGCGATATCCGGCTGACAACGCCCGGACATCTGACTAACCCGGGCAAAATGTTGGCAGGCCGTCACCTTACTATCCACAGTGCTGCCTTATCCAATCAGGAAAACGGGGTGCTGGCCGCAGGGGTCGATAATCAGGCAGGCCGTTTGTCCCAACCGGGAGACCTGACGATCCATAGCCCGGGTGAACTGACCAACCGCGGCGTGATAAGGGCATTCGGTGATGTGACGCTGCCTGATCAGGGCAACCTGCTGAATGAGGGCGATATTACCGCCGGGCAGGACATGACCATCACCACCCGCGGGCACCTCGACAATCAGGGGCGGATACTGGCCGGGCGCCACCTTGAAAGCCAGAGCACGTCATTGTACAGCCATCAGGGCAGTACCCTGGCGGCCGGTATGGATAACGCGCTCAGGCTGAGCCAGCATGGTAACCTGACCCTAAAAACCACCGGGGACGCCCGGCTGCACGGGCAGAATCTGGCCCATGACCGGTTATCGGTGAACGCCAAAGATCTCTCACTGGCGGGCAGTCAAACGGAGGCCGGCGATCTGACCCTGACGTCTGACACGCAGTTACATTTACAGGATGCCCACGTCAGCGCCCGTCAACATCTTACGTTATCGGCACCGGAACTGATTGATAACGCGCGTGGCCGGTTACGGGCGGAAACGCTGACCCTCCGCAGCCAGAAACTGAACAACCAGCAGGGTAAGATCACCCAGACCGGGCCGCAGTCGCTCATCCTGGATCATCAGGGCGGGATTGACAATACGGCCGGGATCATTGAATCCCGCGGGCAGGATTTGACGTTGAAAGCGCAGCGCATGACGAATGATAACGGCAAACTGATCCATGCCGGAACCGGCGTGATGACCCTTGACACGGGCCACTTTCAGGGCAACGCCGGCCGCCTGATTTCTGACGGTACACTGAAACTGGCTGGGGGGGATTACCATCTGGTGAACAGCGTGACGTCGGCACAACACATCACGGCCCATATTCAGTCACTGGATCACCGTTCAGGGACGATGACCCAACGGGGCACCGGTGTCATGACGCTGGATGTTCAGCAGGAACTGGATAATGGCAGCGGCACGATGTCGGCCAATGGCACGGTGAAGGTCAATGCCGCGGCACTGAATAACCTGTCGGGCCAACTCATTGCAGCAGAAGACGGTCAGCTTCAGGTCACGGTAAAAAACCGGCTGAATAACCAGCAGGGCCAGTTAGTCGCCTCCGCCGGGATGACCGTGGTGGCTGACGAAATCGATAACCGGCAGGGGAAGATGGCGGCGTCGAACGGGGATATCGCACTGACCACCGGGCAGCTCACCAATACCGGGGGTAAAATTGCCGGTCAGCATCACCTGCAACTGACGGCTCAGGCGATTAATAACGAAAAAGGCCAAATCAGTGCGGGTACGGCGGATATCGATACGCACCAACAGCAACTGAATAATACTGCGGGTTCTATCGCCGCAGAACGGCATATGACGTTGCGAACCGGGGAATTGCTGAACCGCTACGGGTCGATACGCAGTGGCCAGAACCTGACCATCGATACCCACGGCCAGCAGCTGGATAACCGGGACAGTGGTCAGCACGGCGGGGTGTTCAGCCAGGGGGCTTTGCGCCTGACGGTCGCGGATCTGAATAACCAGTCCGGCCATATTGAAAGCCATGACGGACTGAATGTGAGCGGAAACACGCTCCTCAACCGGCACGGTCAGCTCCTGGGCGGGAAAGACACCCAACTGCGTGTGGATGAACTGAATAATGATCAGGGTTTGCTACAAAGTGGCGGCAAACTGACCCTCAACGCAAAATCCTTAATTAACCGCAACAGTGGTGATCATCACGGGATCACCAGCAAGCAGGCCATGATCCTGAATACCGGAACGCTGGATAACGAAAGCGGGGTAGTGGCCTCATTAGGCCGCCTGGATATCACGGCGGGTAATATCCATAACCGACAGGGAATGCTGGCGGCACAGACCCGGCTTTCTCTGACAGGCCAACAGATAAATAATCAGTCGGGTCGCATTCAAACCCATCAGGGTTTGTTCATTGATACGCAGGGGCAGACCCTCGATAACACCGGGGGCGTGATTGACAGTCAGGGTGCCCTGGCGGTGAAGAGCGGAGATCTGAAAAACCAGCGCGGCACCTTGCACGGCAAATCGGCCACGCTCACCGCCAGACAACTGGATAACCGTCAACAGGGTAAGATCCTGAGCGAGGCCGGGCTGCGTATTGAGACGGTTGAGCTGCTCAATACCCGGGGACAGATACTGGCGCTGGGCGATTTGACCGCTCGCGTCAGTCACCACATAGATAATACAGCCGGTTTAATCCGCAGTGGCGGTGATGCCGAACTGCGTGCGCAGGCCATCCACAATCAGGACACGCAACAGCAGGATAAAGGGATTGAGGGTAAAAATGTCCTTATCACGGCAGACACACTGCACAATGCCAAAGGGCAACTGTTCGGCACCGAAAATGCCACGCTGAAACTGGCGTCGGCGCTCGATAACACACAGGGACAGTTACAGGCCAACCAGCAACTGACCGTGCAGGGCAGCCAGCTGGCAGTGACTAATACGGACGGTGAGATCAAAGCCGGGAAGGCGTTGACCGTGGATGCCGACTCGGCCACCGGTGACGGCAAACTGCGTTCACTGGGTGATATCCAGCTGACCCTGCTGAAAGATTTTACTCATACCGGTGAAATCATGGCCAATGGGCGTTTACGGCTGAGCAGTCAGGGAAATATCATCAATAACGGCCTGATCAGTGCCGGCACCTTAGCGGGGGAGGCGGATAACCTGACCAACGAGGCCACCGGGAAAATTCTGGCAGATCACCATCAATGGATCGTCAAAAATGCCCTCGTCAACACCGGGTTGTTGGATGGGGGCCAAACTTACCTGCGTGCCACTGAACTGACCAACCAGGGCAGCGGGCGGATTTACGGTGATCATATTGCCATTGAAGCGGGGACGCTGAATAACTGGGTGGATACCGGGACAAAGGCAGGACTGGATAAGTGGTTTGCGACAAAATCGGGCCATTACAACGACATCATGGCCCAGGGTCAATCGGCGGTGATTGCGGCCCGCCAACGTCTTGATCTGGGTGTGGGTGAACTGAATAACCAAAGCCACAGCCTGATTTACAGTGACGGTGATTTTGCCTTTGGCGGCAAGCTGGATGACCAGTACCGGGCCAGCGGAAAAGGCCAGGTTATCAATAATCACAGCGCCTATATGGAAGCGATGGGGGAGATGCGGCTGGCGGCCGACACCATCAATAACGTCAATGACCATTTTGAGACCCAACTTGAGCGCATTTCGCAGACGCCCATGGAGGAATATCAGGTCTGGGGGAAACGTTATGATGCGAAAAACCACCGTATCACGATTGATAATGATGAAGTGGATCACGTCTGTGTGGATGACCTGGGATGCCGGGATAACTTCCAGATTTACCGGTACACCCGCACGACAGAAGAAACCCGGGTGAAAGAAACCGATCCGGCGAAGATACTGGCCGGGAAAAACCTGGTCATCGATACCACGACGCTGACAAACGACAAGGGCCAGGTGGTGGCCGGGGGATTGCTGACGGTCACGGGCGGGGAGATCAATAACCTGGATATGCCGGGTGAGCGTTATATCACCGATAAAGGCCAGGTGGAAAATTTTTGGCGTATCAAGAAAAAAGGGCGTGACCGGCAAGGCTGGGGGTCATCGCGCTATGAACCCCCAGAGCAAATCCAGACTATCACCCTGACCCCCGGGACGATCCGGGCATCACAGGGTACGGTCACACTGGATGGCCAGCGCCCGGTGGATTATCAGGGCACCGTGACACAGATAACGCCCGTCCAGGGCGGGCAAATTAATGCCGGTCTGACGGAAGCGGCAACCCCGTCGAGTGAAGTCGCCTTACGGCCGGGACAGCGGCTGGAAGTGATTATCCCGCCCGCGATAGTGACGGGCCAAAGGCCGACAATGACCGGTGGCACCGCAGAGACGCCGGTTATCGCGGGGGAAAAGCTGACTGAACCGGGTAAAACCTTCACGGTGGGTGAAAAGCTGACCCGTGCCGGTGAAAAAAACACCGGATGGGATGAAAGGATCACGAATGTGGGCGAGAACCCCCTTGACGGGGCGGAAAGGATCACCAATGTGGGCGAGAAATCCCTTGGCGGGGCGGAAAGGATCACCAATGTGGGCGAGAAACCCATTGGTGTGGCGGAAAAAATCACGAATGTGGGCGAGAAACCCACCGGTGTGGCGGAAAAAATCACGAATGTGGGCGAAAAACCCCTTATCGTCCGCACGGAGGTGCCGAATTATCAGTTACCGGACAACAGTTTATTTAAACTGAACCTGCCGCCCGACAATACGCCACCCACACCGGCGGTGGCGGCGATCGACAACCTGCCGCTGGTTGAAACCGATCCGCAGTTTACCCAGCTGAAAAAATGGCTGGGGACGGACTATATGCAGCAGCAGCTGCGCTGGGATCACAATAACATGCACAAGCGGCTGGGGGATGGTTTCTATGAACAGCGCCTTATTCGTGAGCAGGTGATTAACCTGACCGGCAAACGTTATCTGCCGGGACACCAGAATGATGAGGAACAATTTAAGGCGCTGATGAATGCCGGTGTGCGTGCCCGGCACGCCTTTAATCTGGCACCGGGGATTGCCCTGAATGCGGAACAGATGGCCCATCTCACCGAAGACATGGTCTGGCTGGTTAATGCCACCGTTACCTTACCGGACGGCCGCCGGCAAACTGTGCTGGTTCCCCAGGTGTATGTGCGCACGCAGGCCGGTGCACTGGATGGTACCGGTGCCTTGCTCAGTGGCAGCCAGGTCAGTGTGCAACTGCGTGGCGACCTGCTTAACCAGGGCCGGATTATCGGCCAGGATATCCACATCCTGGCAGAGAATATCCGCAATCAGGGTGGTCTGCTGCAAGGCAACCAGATTGATTTGCAGGCCCGGACCGATATGGTCCAGCGGGGCGGGGCGATTGGTGCCGGTCAGTCCCTGACGATAGGGGCGGGGAATACGATTGATATCGCCAGTACCACCCACAGCGGTGAAAAGCAGGCCGGCAATAACCGGTTCAGTGCCACTTACGTGGATAATGTCGCCCGGGTGTATGTGCAGGGGGCGGATGGCAAACTGCACCTGCGGGCAGGCAAGGATATTTATACGTCGGCCGCCCAACTGATGTCACAGGGTCAACACAGTGAGATCCAGTTAGACGCGGGACGGGATATTCAGTTCGGGACAGCCAAAACCGCACAGGGTGAACACCTTGAATGGAGCCGGGATAACTATTTGACCCACACAGAATCAGGCGAAATGGGCACGGACATCAACAGTGCCGGGCAGGTCAGCCTGCGTGCCGGCAGTGATATTCATCTCAGGGCAACCGGTATCACGGCCGGCAGAACGCTGCAAGTGGATGCGGGACGGGATGTGGCTATCGTGGCGGGTGAACAGCAGCAAACCCATGACGAATACCTCAAGGTGAAAGGCAGCAACAGCTGGGTTTCCTCGACGACGACTACCACCCGGGAGCAATATGACCGCACCCGGGCGGTCAGCAGCACCCTGAGCGGCGATACGGTAAACATCCAGTCCGGCCAGGATACCACCGTTCAGGGCAGCAATGTGGTGGGCACCCGGGATGTGGCACTCCATGCCGGCCAGAATCTGAACATCACCACGGCCGAAGAGAGCAATCATCAGTTCACCCGGCAGGAAGAGAAAAAATCCGGCCTGATGGGCACCGGGGGCGTAGGCTTTACGATGGGCAGTTCGGCGTTCAAACAATCCCATGACAGTGAGGCGACTGTGCAAAAAGGCAGCACCGTGGGCAGCAGTGACGGGCAGGTCACCTTGCGTGCCGGCGAACAGGCCACCGTGCAGGGCAGCGATATCATTGCCGGCAAAGATATTGATATTGAAGCCCAAGACGTGGTGATGACGGCCGCGAAAAACAGCCATACCGAACTGAGCCAAACTGAGCAGAAACAATCAGGCCTGACGCTGGCACTCTCCGGGGCGGTGGGCAGTGCGGTTGACACCGCCGTAAAAACGGCCAATGGAGCCAACGACACGAAAGACAGCCGCTTGCAGGCGCTGAAAGGCACGCAGGCTACGTTGTCCGGGGTGCAGGGCTATCAGGCGTGGCAGCTCAGTCAGGCCGACGCCGCAAAAGCCGATGCCATCAATCAGGCAGGCGGGGACGCACAAAAACCGACCGATACCATTGGTATCCAGCTTTCTTACGGCAGCCAGTCGGCGAAATCGGCAACCCGCACGGAACAGACGCAGTCACAGGGCAGCAGCCTGAGTGCCGGGCGGGATATTCGCATTAAAGCCACCGGAGACAGCGCGACGCAGGACAGCGGCGATATTCAGGTGCAGGGCAGTACCTTAAAAGCCGGCCGCGATATTATGCTGGACGCCAAACGCGATATCGTACTGGAGTCAGCTGAAAATACCCAGACCACGCGGGGCGAAAACAGCAGCAAAGGCGGCAGCGTCGGCGTGGGGCTGACCGCCGGACAGGGCGGTTACGGCATTAAATTCTCGGCCAGTGTCAACAAGGGTAAAGGCCATGAAACCGGCGATGGCATCACCCATACTGAAACGGTGGTTGATGCCGGTCATCAGGTCAGCCTGAAATCGGGGCAGGATACGCGGCTTAAAGGCGCACAGGTCAGCGGGGAGACCGTGACAGCCGATGTAGGCCGTAACCTGCACCTGCAAAGCGAACAGGATAAGGACAATTATGATGCCAAACAGGAAAATGTCAGCGCCGGGGCGAGTTTCACCTACGGCTCAATGAGTGGTTCGGCCAGTGTCAATGCCAGCCGGGACAAGCTGCACAGCACGTTTGATTCGGTAAACGAGCAGACCGGCATTTTTGCCGGCAAAGGCGGCTTTGATATCAAGGTCGGTGAGCACACCCAGCTTGACGGCGCCGTGATTGCCAGCACAGCAGAGAAAGATAAAAACCGGCTGGACACCGGCACACTTGGATTTAGTGATATCCAGAATAAGGCAGAGTACAAAACCGAACACCAGAGTGTCGGTATCAGTACCGGCGGTGCGGTGGGCAGCCAACTGGGCACCAATATGGCCTCAAATATGCTGGCTGGCACCAATAAGCATGACAGCCAGTCGTCGACCACACATGCAGCGGTCAGTGACGGCACGATTGTGGTGCGGGATGCCGATAAGCAGACACAGGATGTGGCTAACTTAAGCCGGGATACCGATAACGCCGCCAATGGCCTGAGTCCGATTTTTGACAAGGAAAAAGAGCAGCAACGCCTGGCACAGGCACAGGTTATCGCTGAAATCGGCACCCAGGTAATGGATATCTACAATACGAACGAAGCGATTAAGGCGACGAAAGCCGCGACGGAAAAACTGAAAGACCCGCAATCGCAGCAAAAACTGAAACAGGATGCGGAAAAACAACTGAAGGCTGAAGGTCAGGCCATCGATGCGAAATCTGTTGCTGACCGGGCGTATAAGATAGCCTATGACGGTGCCATCAGAGAGCAGGGCGCCGATATCGGCAGCAGCCAGCGTCAGGCGGTGACGGCCGTTATCGGGGCATTGCAGGGCCTGGCGGGTGGTGATATCCCATCGGCCATTGCCAGCGGCGCAGCGCCGTACCTGGCCAATGGTGTGAAAGCGCTGACCTATAATGGTAAAGACCACTATGATGAGTTGACGCCGGCAGAAAAAGCCACCAACCTGATGGCGCATGCGATTTTGGGCGGGGTTATCGCTGAGATGAAAGGCGGCTCAGCGACTGCCGGCGCGGTGGGTGCGGCCAGCGGTGAACTGGCGGCTTCCGCGATTGCCGGTGCGCTCTATGCCGGCAAAACAATGGATGAACTTTCACCGGAGGAGAAGGAAAAAGTCAGCAACCTGTCCACACTGGCAGGCGGAATAGCAGCAAGGTTGGTCACTGACGTTACGGCAGGTGGAGTGACCGGGGCGCAGGGTGCGAAAAACGCGGTTGACCACAATGCCCTTGCTTCCCGAAACTTGGGAGATTGCAGCACGATGTCGGCCGAGGCGTGCGGTAAAGCCAAAGAGCTGAGCCAACGCATTCTGGATAAAGGTTTGCCGTCGGTTGAGGACATGCGCGATAAATTGGCGTCATGTCAGGATGATAGTTGCCGTAAAAGTGTCTGGACGGAATACCGGCAAGCCAGTGATGCGACCATCAACACACTGAAACAGATGGCGTTGAATGGCGAGTTGAGCCGTGAAGAACTAGCCTTTATCAACCATGAATTGGGTAAAGAGCTGGCGGTATCGGGATATCGAGCCAATGACAAAATAGGTCGTTCAGAGCAGAGTAGTTGGTTAAATGGCGGTAGCGGGCCACTCTCTGGGTTCTTTAACACAGAATTGCGGCAGAAAGAGCTGGAGAACGCAGGATTATCCAAAGCTGATGCGGTGCAATATGTGAAAGAAGAACAGCGTAATATGATGTTGTTGGAAACAGCGACTGGGATTATTGGAGCAAAAGCCAGCGATAAAATGCAGGCGAAACCATCATCTATAAATCCGGCGAAGGCTCCGCCTGATAGCAAAGATAATCACAGGGGGGTGGAAACTGGAAACAATTCTCCTAGTAAAATGAGTCACCCTGAAGTTGTTACTAAGAATGTAAATCCAAGTATCCTCATCAGTCGACAAAATAAAAATGAAATGACTGGTTCTCAAGTTAAACGACTTACAAAGGATATGAAAGCAAATGGCTATAATGCTGATGAACCTGTTGATGTTGCGATTGTGAATGGAAAGATGATAATTATTGATGGTCATCATCGTGCGGAAGCGGCAGCGAAGGCTGGAATCAAAGATATACCAGTGAGAGTACATACCGTAACAAAAGAGCAAGGTGATCAATTATTACGTGAAGCTGCTGAAGCTAGAGTGAGATACTAATATGATTTATTGCATTGATAAATATAGAGTTATTGAATTTTCAAGGCTTCAAGGAAGGTTATTGAAAGTATTTTTTGAAGTTTACCCAATGGTAAAAGATTTTGAATTATTGTTGGATTTTCCCAAAAAAGGAAATATCCAAATAAAAGGTGAATCATGGAGCTTTTTGAAACATGGAAAAGGCATTAAGTTTTTCGAAATAAGTACTAATATAATTGTTGATATACATAACAATATCAACAATCCTAAGATTGTTGATATTTGGCGGTTAATTCAGTATTTTTCATGCAATAGTGAAAAAGAGATAGAGCAGGTATTAAAAGAAATGGTGTTATCAGGTGAGTTAAAGAGAAATTCAGAAAAACAATATGAATTAAATTAAAGTAATTCCCGGCCAGACTCTGGTCGGATTTTTCTCTTTTTTGTAGCCTCCGGCTACGTCTTGTGAGCCGAATGATCTCAAACCGTTTTCCCTTGTGAAGTAACAAATAAGAGGTAGAGGGAAGTTGTTAGTAGGTGAGCAAGGACATATATCTGGCTGAGTACCTGAAGCTGTGATGAATTTTTCATATAAGCCTCCTGTAAATGAAATAAAAATCAAGTAATTTTTAGGTTAAATGATGAATAAATATTCTTATGAAGAAGAGCCTCTTTCTTACCAAAATACACCTCAGAAACCACTTGAGGGGGAATTCATCAAAGATAACTTGAGTGTCAGGGTTGAAAATGATAAATACATATTCTCTTATATTTCTGGTGAATTTTTTGGTCAACTGAAAGAGGTGGAGATAAATAAATGTGATTACTTACAGGCGATCGAGAATGGCATTACATTTGACGAGTTATGCCACAAGTATAATGTATCTTAATTTTTAATAATCAAAAACCTTGTTTATGATTTTATGTAATCGCTACTCCACATGATACGTGGCCGTTTAGACGGCCACTGAATGAAAAATATGAATGAGTATTACACAATGAAACCTTTTTCATACCCCGAGCCAACACCTTTAAAGGATAACGAATTCTCAACAGATCCTAGTTGGTGGAGGGTTGTTAAAGAAGAAAATGAAAAATACGTGTTTTTTTGTTTATCTGGTGCTTTAGAAGGGAAAGAATGCAAAGCCGAGATCACAAAAGATGAATACGAAAACTTACTCAATGGTAATATAACTGCCAATGATATTTGCCATAAATATTATATAGGTTAATTAGATGATGTTTGCAAATTTGTATAATCTCCATTTCATATCAAACGTGGCCGTTTAGGCGGCCACCGAATTCAAGCATAAATCGATTTATAGGATATCCCAATCCTGTAACAGCATTTTCGTTTGTTTTGTGCTTTGCTAGATGAGGTGTGTTATGGCCTTAAGTTCGTATTTTAAAACAAAACCTGCTCCTGAATACTCGGAACCTAAACTGGAAGAAAATGAATTTTCAACAAATCCAGGTCAATGGAGAGTAAAAAAAGAAAATGGAAAATACATTTTTAAATGTTTATCAGGAACCTTGGCGGGAGGAGAGTGTATTACTGAAATTACTGAAGAAGAATGCGATGAATTGCTTAACGGGAAAATTTCCTCTTATGAAATTTGCTTAAAATATAACATAGGTTAAAGGCGCACAGGTCATCCAGTCGGTCATGTATTCAATCTAACCATTGAATACATGACCAAATGAAAAGTAATGTCAACTACTTGTAGACGTTCATAAAATGAGTACCTCACAAGCTCATAGTGATCATGGGCAAAGGTAAAATTATTTCCATCAAAAAAATCATGGTACTTTCCTTCACCCCATCATTGAACAAAAATTTGACCTCGCCCAACCTAATCGATAAGGTATTGAACTGTTACCAATGATCCATTGCCTGTAAGGATCAGCGTTGAGCGGCGAAGTGAAAACTCCCGTAGCCTGCAAGGGAGTGCATGTCATGCGGTACATCTGCGCACTTTTGGAAGCAGGTATCATCAGACCAATAACCCACGATCTGGCGATGAAAGTTTCCCGGTGTTATTCATCACCGGCTACCTACATAACCGAGCAGAACATGCTCTGCCTCATGCTAATCGATACCGTTTTAACCGGTACAACATTCACCCACGTTTTGTATTTATCACGATAAACGTCCCGGATCTTGTGCGGCGTCACTTGCGTTAACGCGCAGCGATGACCAAGTGACGCCGCCAGGCGTCAACGTCCAGAGCATGTCCGGTCTGGCTTTACGACCCATTTGATCCACGAATTACTCAAAGTCACCCGTTATTTCAGGCATTTTCTGATCCTGAACCCTTTTATTCGTTTGTTTTTTAACCCCCTGCCTGGCAACAGGCTGATGCAGTAAAAAGGAGAAATCACACCACGTCATGATTAATGAGGCGTTCATCCTGACTAAAATCAGGCTCTGAACGGGGAGTACTCCATCGCCGTGCCCGGCACGTAGCGAACTCCTGCAAAAACTCAACGCAATTTTCCCCTGCTACACATTATCTGACGCACCACGGAACGGTGAACCTGAACCGACACGCAGGGACTTGTTTAAAAAACGAATAAAAACAGAGAGAAAGTGACAAGAGAGGCGTAGATGGCGCAGAAATCGGCACGTTCAAAAATTGAGTTGTTCAGAAAAGAATTTATCACCCATGCCCGAAACGGGCGCGGAAGTTTTGCGACGGTGGCGGATCGAGAACGAATTGCCTGGAAATTCCTTAATTTTCTAAAAGATAACGGGATTAAGCTCCGACAAATGAACAGCCTCAAAGCCAAATACATTGAGCGCTATATTGCTGAGCGTAAGGCCAACAAAATCAGTCACCGAACCCTGCAAAATGAGATGTCAGCCCTGCGGACGATTTTAAGGCAGGCGGGCAAGCATAAACTGGCCGCACCGGATAACGCCCGTCTGAGTAACCGGGCACTGGGTATTGTCGAGACGAGTCGCACAGGCACTAAAACGGCATTAATGCCTGCGGAATTTCAGGCGCTTTTCCAGCAGGTTGAGCAAAAAGACCGGCGCGTGGCGGCGGTCATGCAACTGGCGTATGTACTGGGGTTGCGCACCAAAGAAGCGGTGGAAGCCTATAAATCCTTAGCCACCTGGAAAAAAGCGCTGGAAAACGGGCATACCTCCGTGCGGGTGGTGTTTGGCACCAAAGGCGGGCGACCCAGACAGACGCTGATACTGGATCGGGAAGCCTTGCAACAGGCGATTGCCTACGCCGAATGCGAGCAGGCAGGGCGCAGTGGAAAACTGATTGATAAACCGACGGTTATTCAGGCCATAGATCGTTACCGGTATGTTGTCAGAAGGGCAGGTCTGAGCGGCAAGAAAGCCCCGCACAGTATGCGCTATCATTTTGCCCGGCAATCGGGTGAATATTACACCGCGCAGGGTTTCAGCGAGCAGGAAGCACAGGCGCTGGTATCGATGGATTTGGGGCATGGCGATGCGCGAGGACGCTATATCCGGCAGGTGTATTACCAAAATGGGGAAACGGGATCATGATATTTTTTCCGGTGGAAAATGAATTACGCATTGACCTTATGATCTCCGTTCATTAGCGTGGTCAGACTTATTGATGATCCGGTCGCTTGTAAGGATCGCCTTCGGGCAGCGACGCCAACACTCCCGTAGCCTGCAAGGGAGTCCACACTGTGTGGTACATCTGCGCACCTTTGGAAGCAGATATCATCGTTGTTGATGATGAAGGTTATTTAATCCACCCTGGCACGATGCCAGTCACCCGGACGGGGAACATGCTTCCCGTCGGGCAGGGTGTTCTCCGTCTTTTTTATTTAAGGAGAACATCATGCAAAAAAGAGAACTTATCATGCTGGACAGTCCCGCGCTGTCTGCGGCATTTCCCGGTAAAAAACCGCTGGAGCGGTTGTTTCTGGGCTTTCTGCTTGTCAATACCGCCTCAACGTTATGTCAGGATGACCCGTCTGAGCAATGGACAGGCCGGCAGGTGTCTGAGTCGCTGGCCTATATGGTGCCGGCATCAGAGAAAACCTATCCGGTTTACCTGTCGGACACGCAGTTAAGGGTGACACTCTCGGCGGATGCCTTCGGGCTGGCGGTGACCTCAATCGTGCTTGCCCGTATTGCCGCGCTGAATGGGCCGAATGCGGATGCCAGTCGGTTCCGTGAATTGCGGGAATATGTGGCTCAGCACCCGGAAAGCGGTCTGATAAGGTCAGTCATGACATGGGTGCCCCCCGAGGACTTTATCAGCCGGTCATTAATCGAAAATAAAAATAATCATTCTCACTGACGTTATCAGCCCATGATGCTGTTAACCCTTTTCTTAAGCGCCTGACCAGGGAGCTGAAAACACCTTCCCGGTCTCGGGCGGGTGTTTTCTTTATTTGACTTCAAATCAAGGAAATACGTATGGACCCCATTTTTTTTACCGGCCCCGGATGACACCGGTCCGGCATGCCATGAAGACATTTTTACCGTGCAGGTCACCGGCCTGATGCAACACCCGCAAGCGAGGCAATCCCTGCGGGAAGAAACCCTGACCGTGTGCGAAGCGGTCTCAGTCACCGAAGCGGTGCAGCGCCTGAAGGTTATCCATCTGCTGGGCGACTGGCCGGTGCCGGAAACGTTATCTCATCAGGCGAAGTGCATTTTTTTTCCCGCTGACCGTCATGATTTATGACGCCCAGGATGAAAAAGTGCTCGGTGGCCGATGCTATGATGAGATTGTCTGGGCGCAGCCGGTGACGCTGGTATCAGAACGCCTGTCACTGGAAAAGCAACAGCAGCAGTTGTGTCAGTCAGCCGTGCTTGAGCAGAGCTGGCAGAATGCACAGGCTGCCCGGGCATTGTGGCATGAGGCGCACTTACTGTCGCTGCATGTGGTTTCACCCTGTTATCAACAGTGTCGTGAAGTGCGGGATATTCTCCGGCACGGCACGACAGTCAGTGTTTAACGCGTGAGGTATCACTATGGCACCTTTGCGTTTAACCGTCTGGCAGGTGATTGCCGGTACGCTGCTGAAGCGTCATTTTGGCCTGAACCTGGAGGATACGGTACTGTATGAAGCCGACACGGTGGCTGAACTGATGGCCCATGGCGTCCAGCCATTTGAAGCCATTAACGCGTTAGTGGATAAATACGATTTAACCCGGCTGGATGCGCAGGATATGCAGGGCAGTACACCGTATCTGGGTATTCATGATGAACTGAGAGTGCTTTTCGACTGCGGTATTACCGAAACGATGCTCAGTCAGGCCAACGGGTCACCGTCCGAGTAACCCCTTTTTTTTAATCACCCATCGGGGGAATTGTGCCCTGATGGCGCGGTTCCTCCGGTTTATTCTTATTAATCCAATGAGGAACTTAACCATGGCAGAATGGGTCACCAATCAACTGGAAATTACCGGCAAGTCAGTGTGTATTGACGTGATGCAACAATGGGTCTGCGGTGAAGAAATTCCCCGTTACCGCCAGGCAGTGCTGCAAAGCCTGCGGTTGTTTCTGGCCGGCTGTGCGGGGATACTGAAACCGACTAAACCGCAAACTTATACGCCTTACCCTGATTTAGTACGCAGCACGGCGGCACCGACGGCGCAGAGCCTGGCTTTTGACCAGTGGCTGAAGCTGTTGCAGGATAATGTGCCGTTAAACAGCGACAACATTAAACGGACAGATAACCTGTACCGCCAGTCCGGTCTCAGCCTGATGCGCTGGGACAGCATCCCGGCACCGGCGCGTGACAGTATCGCCCGTCTCCTGACCCGCCAGTATACCGACTGGTTTGGGATGGTGGGCTGGTCTGACACACCCGATATCGGCGCGTGCTGGGATAAGCTGAGTGTTTACCCGGAATCGGCGCCGCCCTGCGATATGCTGATGATAATGCCGACCCGGCTGGCGACTGAGATTAACGGTAACAGTGGGTTGCTGAAAGGCATTGCGACGACGGCACAGTTTTACGGCGGGCAATACGGCCTTGAATGGCCGTTGGGTCACCATGTCCGCTGGGAGCGCCGCAATGTCAGCTGCTTAACCGTGCGTTTTGACTCCCCCTGGGCACCGCCGTCGGCCGAACTGATGGGCGAACTGTCATCGGTGTTTGACTGTGAAATCCGCCACGGGTACAGCGCATCGTCAGGTCAGCTCAAAGGCTACGATTGCTATGACCAGGGCGAGCATGTGGACAGCGGCAACGGGCAGTCAGGACGGGAGAACCGGCCGGCGCTTTATCTGGTCAACGAGGAGAAGCAGGCGGTGAACCTGCCCGTGCCGGCCATCGCCGTTGGGCAATAACGCGTTGTTTAACTCATCATTAATGTATTGTTTTATCTTCACTTCAACCGAAAGGGGAAACATTCTCCCTTTTCGGGCGTGTTTTCCCTGTATTTTTTGCAAGGAAAATACGTTATGGCACCTCGACCCGATCATCAGAAAGAGTTTATTTCTCTGTTTAACCAGACGGCGCGTTACCACCGTCGTTATCAGGTCTTTCAGGATTTTTGCAATTGTGCGATGGCCGCCATTCACAATAAATACTGTTACAGCGAGGCGCTGGAGCAGTATTACCTGAAAACCATCAAAAAGTACGAACGGGAGGATATTGACCGGATTGTGCAGCTGTTTTCCTGTACCGTTCTTGGGTTGGCGCAGGCACCCTGTGATTTTCTGGGCAATGTGTTTATGCAGCTGGGATTGGGGGATAAAACCCTCGATCAGTTTTTTACCCCCTGGAGCGTGGCCAGAATGATGGCAGAGATGCAGTTACAGGATGTCTCTGAATTATTGAAAACCCAGCCCTTTGTCACCTTCCATGAGCCTTGCTGTGGCGCGGGCTGTATGACTTTAGCTGTTGCTGAGGTATTAAGAGAACAGGGGCATGATCCGTTATGCAGCCTGTGGGTGTCAGCGATAGATATTGACCCGCTGGCGGCGGTGATGGCTTACATCCAGCTTGCCCTGACCGGCATTCCGGCCGCCGTGACCATCGGGGATGTGCTGCACGATGGCGGCAGCCAACGGACACGTTACACGCCCGCCCATTATCTGGGTAACTGGTCTCAGCGGTTACAGGCGTATCAACAGCCCCGGGTGGCATAAATTTCCTTTTCACTTTGGCGCCTTTCGGGGCGCTTTTTCTGTTTTCAAATCACATTAATTTATTGAATTTATGATGAAAATTAAGGTAATTCGGTAAGTGAATCCATGGATGAATCGAGTCAGTTTAATTTTCATTTCCGCAAAAAGAGTTTTTCCTTGTTTCAGACTGGGATTCACCGACACTGAGTCCAATTTGAACCGAAGGAGAAAAACTATGTTTCAGCGTTTTAAATCCCATTTTGCCCGTCAGCCTGCCACACCACAAAAATTACCCGAACAACAATCGGAAGTCATTCGTGACAGCCGGGGCTATTTCCGGCCGCAATCCGCTGACGAGTTACTGGCCACCTCCCTGCGCCGTCAGTGTCTTCAGCAATTATGGCAAAACAGTGCCCTGCCCGAAGGGCTGTATCAGCGTTTTTATCTCGCGCCGGTGAAGCAATTGCTGGGCAGTGTGCAGCAGGTGCCCGCCACACCGGAAGGTGACTGGTCAGGGAGTGGCGGATTTGCTGACCTGACGCTAAAGTTTACCACCTGTGCCGTGCGGCTGGCGAAAGGTCATCTGTTCCCGCCGGGCGCGGCACCGGAAACACAGGCGGCACAGAGCCTGTTATGGCAGACCGTCGTGTTCTGGGCGGCGTTGTTTTACCACCTGCCGTTGTTGCGGCAACTGGACGGGGAGCTGGAAGACGGACATCACTGGCAGCCGGGGCTGTGGATGCCCGCACGTCGCTTTCGTTTCCGATTCCGGTCATCCCTGCCAGATTTGTCTGTGCCACTGGAAGCCATGATGGCCGCCCGTTTACTGCCGGAAGAGGCGGTGAGCTGGTTATTTCTGGTGCCGGAAGCCTGGCACTGCCTGGCCTTACAGCTGGGCGGGCATCCCTCCGCCGTGCCGTTAGTGGATTCGCTGCTCCAGGAGGCCGCCACACAAGTGCAGTCCCCGTTGCTGAAACCGGCTGCATCTTCTGAGCCACCGTCGGCAACCTTAGCACCAACAGGTTCTGATGGGGTTTCACCGCTTCCCGTATCAACAACTTTACCATCCGTCGGTCAACCGGCATGTGAGGACACACAGACATTATTGTCATTATTTCAATCAAATGATGAAGTTTCATTGTCAATTGATGTAAATGAGAACGATAACGATTTGAAATTGCACAAACATCCGTGAAGGAAGCCAGAAAGTGTTGCTCCCACCGGGGGTCAGTCGTCATGATATTAACAGTGAAATAATTTCGATGGGTGACTGGTTTTCCAGGGAGTTATTGGCTGCTTAATAGACCACCCGTAAGCAGTATTGTCATGTTGTTGATAACAGGAAAGAGATGATGTACGCAGAAGTAAAAATGGACTGGGAAGCATTACTGGAGGAATACTTTTTCTCGCATATGTTACGCCCGGCGTCAGAATGGAGTTATAAGAAAGTGGCTAAGGGGTTTTCTCAATTTTTGGGCGAAAAGGTGCAGCCTGAAAACGTCACCGGGCGGGATGTACTCCGGTGGCGGCGTTATTTACTGAATGAAAAAAAGCAATCTTGCCATACCTGGAATAATAAGGTGACCCATCTCCGGGCTATTTTTAACTTTGGGATAGAGCAAAAGTTATTACCTCAGACAAAAAATCCGTTTCTGGATGCGGCCGTCAAAAAAGGGAAGAAAAAGAAGAAAATTCTGAGTAAGCCCCAGCTGACCCGAATTTACCTGGTGATGCAGCAGTATGAACAGGAAGAAAGATCCGGCGTGAAACCCCGCGGAGGGCGCTGTGCGTTATATCCTACCTGGTACTGGTTGACCGTGCTGGATACGTTCCGGTTAACCGGCATGCGCCAGAACCAGTTGCTGCACCTGCGGCTGCGGGATATCAATCTGGAAGGCAACCATATTGAATTGCGGACCGAAGGCAGTAAAAATCACAGTGAGTGGCGGGTACCGATGATCCCGCCCCTCAAGCCCCGCCTGGCGCAACTTCTTGAACGCGCAAAAGCCTGTGGGGCGAAAGACGATGACCCATTGTTTGATTTAACCCGTCTGAATTTTCGTTATCACGGTCGGATGACCAGTTACCAGTATAACCCCGATAAAGAAAGGCAGCATATCCGCTCTTTTTTTCAATCGCTTGTCGAAAGCGTGTGGTTTTGCCGTCTCTCCCCACCGTTTTCGTCATACCCTGGCAACGGAGTTGATGAAAGCGCCCGACCGTAACATGCAACTGGTCAGAGGCCTGTTGGGGCACCGCAGTCTGGCGACCACGATGGAATACATTGATATTGATATGGACATCGCGGGTAAAACGCTGGAGAGCGAGCTGGCGATATATCTGGATCTGTCGGTGTAAAGAGAAAGAGCGTATCAGAAAAAAACAGGGCGGGTTTCAATCGGAGTTTAGGAGGATGGAATGGATTGAACTGCCCTGCATCAACAATAGATGGTATGAAAAGATTATTGATACCGGACCGGCATCCCGCAAAGTTTACACCTCACTTGACATCAGAATCAATTACTGAAATCATTACCTTGCACGAAAAAGAACGCTTGCAAGTGCAGGCGCTCTGTGTTCTTTATTTACGGCTTTTTAAACACTGAGTAGGCAAATCGGAATACCCATTGTTTAACATTTTCTTAACGGCCATAAATTTTAACTTACTTGTTAAGCCTATGATAACTAAAACAAATGAGCCTTAAAATTTTGGTGCCGGACTCGGAATCGAAAATCGTTATAACTTGTTGAAAATATAAAGTTTATAACCTTACCCTTCTTTTATGCCCCTTTTAATGCCCCCGGATTTTTTTGCTTGCTTTTTCTTTATTATCTAACTGATTTTACTTAGTTATATTTCTTATTGCGCGATTTTTCATCATCTTAAAGCAAAAAAGCCGTGAGGGTTAAAAATGGTTAAATTTGGCTGCCATTTTACGCTCAGGGCTTAAGATAAAAAATATTCATTTTTACGACATCGATCACAAATTGAAGCGGGTTATTCCTGTGATTTACTGCGAACTTTACGCTCAATCAGTTGACCCTGTTTATCAAAATAGCGGCTGGGCCAGATTTCAGAGGGATGGATGCCAAGATAGTTCGCAATAATCCATTCACCTTTAGGCCACTGCCTGCTGAGTGCATTTGCGAGTGTAGATGAACTGAGTCCTGTTTCACGAGAGAGCGCCGCTAAGGTTGTACCACGTTTACGTAATGCTGCGATGATATCGGCCTGATGCCAGTCATTTTGAACATTGTTGTTATTCATTCCTGCTACCCCTTCCATTAATTGATCATTGATGGTGGTGATTCAAGGCAGGGTTCGCGGACTGGAATCAAGAAACCAGCAAGGCCGAAGCCTTCCCCACCTGAACCACCATTGAAAGGGTGATAACAGGCGCACTGGTAGAAACATCCTACCAGTGTTCTTGATTTCAAGGCCGCGACGCCTCGACCATTAGATTTTGCTAATGGCGGGAATACTTTAACTGATTGTTTTAGCTTACTCAATAACTGAACAGCTAAGTTTAACGGTTATAACTCCTCTCAAGAGCGCACAAACTCAGGGAAGAATACGGACGGCTAATCAATCTTTGTTGTTTGTTCTCGTTCGTAATCGCTTTGCTGTCCGTATTTCCCCTTTGTTTTTGATATTAATTTACTCATTTTGAAACATTTTCCCTGCGTGTCGGTTAGGTTCACCGTTCCGTGGTACGTCAGATAATGTGTATACAGGGCGAGGGTTGCGTTAAGTTTTTGCAGGAGTTCGCTACGTGCTCAGCACGGCGGTGGAGTACTCCCCGTTCAGTGCCTGATTAGCTCAGGATGAACGCCTCATTATTCGTGACGTGGTGTGATATCTCCTTTCTTTACTGCATCAGCCTGTTGCAAGGCAGTGGGTGAAAAACAAACGAAATAAGTGAATTAAGGCAGAAAAATGGCAATGAAAAGTAGTGACACTGAGTAAACCGTGGTTCAAATCGTTCGTAAAGCCAGACCGGACGTGCTCTGGACGTTGACGCTTGGCCGCGTCACTTGGTAATCGCTCCGCTTAAACACAAGTGACGCCGCGCAGTTTTCGGGACGTCTATCGTGCGTAAATCAAAGCGTGAGTAAAGATCGTACAAGGTAAAATGGTTGAGGTGAACGTGGCAGGGTTACTGCTATATGTGAGTGATAAGCCGGTGCATGAAGATACCGGGAAACTTTCATCGTCAACGGTGGGTTATGTATCTGACGATATCTGCTTCCAAAAGTGCGCAGATGTACCGCAATACTTGCTCTCCCTTTCAGGCTACAGGAGTTTTTGTTTCGCCGCTTAACGCTGATCCTCGCAGGCAATGGATCATAAGGTAACAGGAAGATATTAGCGGTTGTGTCAGGCATGGTCAAACGGTGTTTTACGCCACTTTTTTACGGCGCATTTTCAACCAACTTAAATAGCCTCCTATCTAAAATAAATAAAAATACTTTTTCATATTGCTTAGATGAAAATTATATCATCGTGATATTGATTCTTATCAAAAGTAATTATTGACATTTTTTAACAAGAATAGAATGGTTATTTTAATATGGGATTAATAAATTATTTCGTTATTTTAAATGACTTTTTTCATTATCATGAATGAAAGTGTTCATAACTTTGATGTTTTATTTTTGTATATAAATAAGCATGTTAATTAACATGCTCTTTGCCTGTCAACGATAAGATGAAAAATAAGATCACGGTAGAAATAGCTGTTATCAGTTACCTTGTCGCGACCTAAAATAATGCGTTAACTTTAGAGAAAAACAGAGTGGATTGCACGAATGACGAAATTATTTTAATTTTTTACGCTGTTATTGTTAGGTGCATTTTTTATTTCACTTGATTTAATTTGATTTTCACTTATTCCTTATTTATCCTTTCACCTCATTATTATATTTCATGAACCCAGAATAATAATGTATTGCATTTTTTCAGCACTACCTTCCCGTCACTGAAGACAGACGGGAAGAGTGTAGGAATAAAATAAAAAAATCAGTTAATAACTAATTTTTACAAAAAAACAGAATAAATTATAAATGTCAAGAAATAATTACGTCACTCTAAGTATTTTCCACAGATGTTTATCCAGATCCAAAATAGTCTGGCGCAAATTTCTTCCAATGCAAATAATTAGCGCCCCAATGTCTTCAGGTTGAACTTTTTGATAATAAAACGAAATGCAATGTAGTATATGCAGAAAAAGACCAAACCTTGCAAAAGCAACATATACCATTGTACAGCCAGTGGGTTCTGAGAAGAAAAAAAACATATCTATAAAGCCAGCACTAAAACCAAAGCCTGCGATCCAATGCATTGATGCCGCAATATAGACAGAAATTCCCGTCAAGATCGCATGTAAAAGATAAAGCACAGGCGCAACAAACATAAAAGATAATTCAAGCGGTTCAGTGATCCCAGTAAAAAAAGCCGCAAACGCGCCAGCTAACATGACCCCGCCGACCATTGTTCTGTTTTTAGGATGAGCACAATGATAAATTGCCAGTGCTGCTCCCGGCAAACCAAACATCACTATGGGGAAAAAACCGGCCTGATAACGTCCAGTGACCCCGGGGATTGCTATACCTGCATCAATCGCTTGTTGTCCCGCCAAAAAATTGGGAATGTCATTAATTCCCGCCACATCAAACCAAAATACTGAGCTTAAGGCATGGTGCAAGCCAAGTGGTATCAATAGGCGATTGAAGAAAGCATAGATACCTGCACCCGCAGAACCGAGACTAGTAATACCCTCTCCAAATGTTACCAACCAACCGTAAATAATGGGCCAAATAAACATCAGGACAAAAGAAACCAAAATCATTAGAAAAGAGTTCAAGATAGGGACTAAACGATGTCCACTAAAAAAGCTTAATGCCTGCGGCAATTCTACGCTACTATAACGATTATACAGCTCTGCAGACAATACTCCGACTAATATACCGACAAATTGGGTATCAATTTTCTTAAATGCCACCGAAACATCATCAACTGAAATTCCTTTGATCACTGCGACAACATCAGGAGAACACAACTTGATCACAACAAGATACCCGACAAGCCCTGTCAATGCTGCTGCACCATTCTTGTCTTTCGACATACCATAAGCAATCCCAACTGCAAACAACATGGCCATTTCGGAGAGAATTACATTACCAGAAGTCGACAACAATGTGACAATGGTATTCCCCGTGTCACCAGCGGAACTAATCCAATACCCTACTCCTACCAATATTGCTGCTGCTGGTAATGTCGCCACAGCCACCATCAGTGCTTGGCCAATACGTTGTAAGTAATCCAGAATATTCATTCTACGTTCTCTCAAACTCCGTTATTGGAATCTTTTAGTTAATTAATTTTCGATAATATTATCTGCCTATTTCTAAACATGGCTGATATATTTATATAATCTTCATGGTCGACTTGTATAACTATGCTTTCAGAGACTCTGACTTATCAAGTAAGCTATATTTCACTCCGTTTTGATTGGCACTATTATTCCATTTATGGAGTTTTCGTAAACTAGCTAATCAGATGGAATAATTCTCAGACCTCTACCTATAAAAGCAAAGATCATTACAGAAAGAATAACGGTTTTTGTTTTAATTTAATTGACAATACAAAATTTGAACTGTTCAAAACTGTTAATCAGGCAATATAGAATATCTTACCAAACTACATTTCTTTACTCTTTACGGTGCTTTTATGCTAAACTCCCAAAACAGGTGTCAGTTATGTTAACAGAACATGTCCAAATCGGTGCGAGATAGAAAATAACAGCTATTCCTCCGTAAACGATCACCGAATAACATGGAGGCTTTAAAATGGCCTCCATCAATATTATTAGATAATCTACTTGAATGATGATATCCATGTGTAAACTATTTAAGAAATTATAACGTCTTATGGGGATGAATCTGTACCTGAACTCAAGAAATCTCCTCCCCGCCTGAAATACCTGTGGAATGACGGTTATATAATATTCTATAATCTTTTAATACTTCATCAATGACCCAATTCGTTCGTGCAGCAGATTCTCCTGTTGATGGGCAGTTTCCCTTTCCTTGTAATTGTTCCATTACTGTCTGAATTAATGGCATTTCTATAGTTTTTGGATTTTCGAAGCAGTATTGTTTAGTATTTCCATTTTCATCAGAATAAAAAATTGCAGAGTTACCAAATGTTGAAAAAACCACTTTCCCTTTATTACCAACTATTTCAATCTTATCCTCTCTGTCTACTGAAACAAAATTCCAGATACCCACTCCATGAACATTATTTTCAAAAACAAATGACATAGATACACAATCTTCGACAGAATATGCATCTTCCTGAAATCCAGCATGTCCTTTGACAGAAATAATTTTACCTAATAGAAAATCCAATATATCAAGTGTATGACATGCTAAATCAAAAAATAATCCTCCACCAGATATTTCTGGTTTTACTAGCCAAGGAAGATTATCGTAGTCTTTATAACACTCCTCCATTTCTCTATAAAATAAACAATTAACAATACGAGGAACTCCAATAGCACCGGAGTCTATTAACTCTTTTACCTTAATGAATCTTGATAATGCTCTTCTATAATAGGCTACAAAAAGCGGAACATTTTGAGATTTGCAAATAGATATCATCTCATTGCATTCCTCAAATGTTAATGCCATTGGTTTTTCTACGTAGATTATTTTCTTCGCTTTAGCTGCTAATAAAGTATATTCCTTATGGGTAGAGGGTGGAGTAGCAATATATACGGCATCAATTTCTGGATCTTGAACAAGCTCATTTGCGTCTGTGTACCATTTTTTTACACCATGTCGTTGAGCAAAATCTTTAGCAAGCTCAGGCTGTCGTCTCATCACAGCAACTAATTCAGAACCCTCCAATTTATAAAAAGCAGGTCCGCTTTTTACTTCGGTAACATCTCCACAACCTATGATTCCCCATCTAATTTTTTTCATCTTTACTCACTAATATATCGAACTGACTTCTAATAAAATCCTGATGCAAATTATAATAGTATTCTGATTTATACCATTTTTTCCTTTCTGATATATGTTCTATTATAGTGTTTTTCACTTCTTCATCCAAACTATGAATATAAGATTCATCAAACTTATGATAATTAATCACTCCAAAATGACATGTAGGTTCATATTTGTTTGTGTGATAGCCTAATTGTATGGTTGCCCTTTCATTCATTAATATACCACCGTACCCTCTATGTATGGCTAGATTATTGTAAAATATAGCTTCTCCAGGCTTTAAGACTATATTATCTCCAATGTTTATATCTGGAAGTTTCAGCGGAGCTATTTTATTAGAGCCAGAAAAAACCTCCATTTCTATATTATTAAAATTACGAGAATGACTACCTTTTACAAACCATAAACATTTATCTTCATACAAAGGTATGTTTATTTGTACATTATTATGAAAGTGTTCTTTAGAAAACCAAGAATCTGAGATATCTTCATCAGGTATCTGAATTATATCTCTATGCCATCCTTGACGGTAATCTATACCTTTTGGAGCATAAAACAATGAGGCACCATCTAATATTACCTTACCTCCTGTTAATAAATCACCGCATATCTCAATAATTTTTTTGTTATTTATAATTCGTTGAATACCATTAATTTCTATATCAGGGTTCATGAATTGAATGTTCATCATTTTATCATTTTGGGGATCAATATGTGTTTTAATCAATTCTCTATATGAATTAATCTCACTTTCAGATAAAACATTCTTAATTAAGTACCCGTCTTCTTTAAATTTTTTCAATTCATCGTCAGTTAACATAATAATTCCTTAAATGAATAATATAATTATGAAATAGCATTTGAAACTAACAGGTTAATACTTCTTCGATAAGACCCTTGATTCTATTCTTTCCATTTTTAAGATCTAAAGAAATTGATCTTTTATGGATTTCCAATCTTTTATTATAATCTAATATTTTAACTATCGTATCTATAAAATCATTATCCGAAACTTCGCTATTTAAACCCAATTTAAAAAAACCGGCTATAGTAGAAAAGTTATGTGAATCTTCTCGATTATTAGCTGAAATAGATATAGATGGAATGCCTAACGCCGCCAATTCATATACCGTTCTTCCGTTAGAAACAATAGCAATGTCAGAAGATAACATGATCTCATGCATATTATCTTTCACATTGTGAATCAACTCAATACTTCTATTTTCAACTGAATTAATAAACATAATTAATTCATCATGAAAGATATACGCAGGACCTGTAATTACTTTTAAATTTATATTTTCTAAAAAATGACATCTAATCAATAGATTTAAAAAACGCAAAGTCATATTGTTAGGATCTTCACCTCCAAATGACAATAATATACTTTCCACATTATTTTTTATTTTAATTTTATTAGATAAGATAAATTCGTCTCGCAAATCAATATATTTATAACCGCATAATACATGTGGGTATTCAGATGAAGAATAAACAGCATTTATAGTAAGATCTGTTTTTTTAATACCGGTTCCTAAATCTTCAAAGGTGATTATTTTTTTAGTTATTTTCTTTATTTCATTAATATAATGCTCATTTGTGTCTAGAGTATCATTTATAACTAAATCTGGTTCTAATTCTCTAATATATTCAGATATAGGAATATTTTTTTTTGTAAAATTGGATTAAGACTTAACGAATTTAAGTAATCAAATGCATTTAAGCTATTATGTGTGCATAAAAAATCCGTTTGATATCCTATCATTGCCTTGCTCAAGTCAACAACTCGGTATACATGCCCCATTCCGATTCCAGAAAATCCTGAGACTATAAAAAGTATCTTTTTTTCCATAAAAATATAAACAATTATTAAAAATAAAATATAGGAATGATAACTTGTAAGTAATCATTATAAAATTTAAATCCAATTATGTTTTGGTGTAAAGATTTATCTTTCTGTTAATTATTACATTACTATCCTACCTATAATTAAAATTAAAAAAACGTCACATTCATAATAATAAAATTATAAAATACAAATTATTAAAAAATCCATAACTATCAAATTAATTTACATACAATGTGATTTATATCTCAGAAGTTAAGTATGAGAGATTGTTTATTAGCCAATATTTAAGTTTGTTATTTTTTAAATAAAGTAAATATTAGTTATGATTTACAAGATGAAAATTATATAACTAATTATTTCAAACTAAAACAGTAACATAGATTAATTAAATAAAAGTACATTGAATGAGTTTTTAATATTTATATGAAAACCATAACCAAACAATAATATTTACTCAAGTGCTATCCAGATTAGAATGATTACTATCAGGTGATTTTAATCAACGACCATAAAAATAAAAAATCAAAAAAATCATGATAATATTATTTTAGATTTACATATTGTGTACCACAATATTTCTAATGCATGTAATTTATAACTTATTATGCCTCTTTATTTTTCGGGAAGAATACCTACTTATTCTATTGGTTCATTGTGTATATTACTGTTCGTCATGACTAATTAGGATTTCAAAATGTCAGGACACCCATCAAGCGTAATGCCATAAGATGTAATCGTTTTTCTGAATCTTAATGCCTACTATTATGGAAAGTTATTTAGGCAATCAACGGTACCACCATTAATCAGCTCGGTGGACCTCGCAAAACGTCAATACACTCTAATTCCAATCAACCTACTTTAGGACAAACAATAATTGTTCCATAAAAAATCCATTTTCCTGCAGAATTACACTGACGCGCTGCGCTTGTCTTCTCCGATTTGCCGGGCTAATACATTAACCCGGTAACTCGGAGAGCTGAAAAACACCTGCCAGAGAAAACTTTTTTCTTACCCCACCGTATTAAAGAAATAGGGGTAAAACTGTTCACCCTGTTCACCTTTGATTATTTTCATTTAATTTCATACTGTTAAGCGATGATGGCTTGAAATCAAACTCATCACCACTCTTCACCCAACCGTTCACCTCAAATCTGAAAAAGGTGAACAGTGATGAAGACTTGTGAATAGTTTAAAAATAACTATTCACCCTATAATACATTGATATATCTTATTTAAATTACAGAGTGAATAGTGGTGAACACTTTTTTATATTTCTTTGAAAGTTGTCAGCAATAAAGAAAAAAATTATTCTTCTGGCAGGTTATCCCTTGTCAGTTTTGGCATCCACTCGATAGCGGTTTCAATGTTCAGGCACAAATTGCTGCGAATGCCATGTTTGCTTTTCTTGCGCAGGTATTGCTGCCCGTACTCTGCCAGTGCGCCCGGCATATCCATCCCGAAGCGAGTCACGGAAACGGGTTTATTCAGGTTATTGCCTCTCATATAAGCAAGGTAGGCGTGATAAAGGTATTTACGGGGATTGAATGGCATAATTTCCGCATTACCGATTAACAAGCCGTCAGCTTCATCAGATGCAATCAGGTAGCCACAGAAATCGACCAGTGGATCGGTGCCACGTTTGATATTTAATGCTTCTGCGGATTTTTGTTGCTCTGCCAGCAAACGCCTTGCTACTTGCGGATCAGCGAACCGATGAAGCAAATGACGGATAATCACAGGCAATTCTGCTGCTATTTTTTCTCGTAACAAAGTATCTCGTTCGTTTTCCGGTACAACTTCGGAAAAGTTAAAAATCACCCGACGTCGAGACACGCCACCACTGCGATCACTGAAACCCATAGCATTGTTATTCACCGCTAACACAACCGCAGGAATGCGGGTTGAATAAGGTTGTTTGTGCTTCGGGTCAATGGCAACTTCATCACCGCCTGTAATCGCCTTGATGCCGGAACCATCGCCTACATAGCGGGTCTGGTCTGGCAGGATAATCAGCGAATAACCGACAATTAATGCCCGTTCCCGTGGATTTTCCAGTGCGGCCATACTTGCGGAAACCGTATTGCCTTTGCCTGCCAGCATGGAACAAATCTCAGCAAAGATACTTTTGCCACTGCCTCCCGCCCCGGTGACTTCCAGAAACAACTGCCAGTCATAGCGATTTGCCAGCACCATAAACAGGGCTGCCAGTACCCGATCAAATTTGTTTTCACAGTTGGCGGTTGCACGGTTGAGCCAGCGCCAGAACTGTGGCGCATAATCTTGCAGAGTTTCCCCTGAATCGGGGGAATTAAACGCAACATCGTTGGCAAGCAATAACCAATCATTTTTATGATGAGGCCGGAACTGGCAGCTTTTTAGGTCAAATACGCCATTGCTGAACCCGATTAAGTGGCGTTTTGGCGGCTGCATCATGGGAAGTTGCAATTTCAGGGCATCCACGGCGGAGCTGATACCGTGTGGTGAGTACGGCAGTTTTTCTTCCATAAAGGCTGCCACCATTTCCCGCCTTAAATCGCGGTCACTGACCGGACGCCAGACAATACCGTCATAGTGATGGACGGTTTCCGAAGCACCATCCAGCGCCAAATCACCGTCATAACGCGCCAGCAATACTTCCCCACGCTGGCTGGCTCCCATCTGGCATAATGTCAGTTTGGAAGATTCGGTATCATTGGGCTGAACGACTGCTTTTTTCTTGGTTGATGCGGATTGATAAAGCCCTTCACCAAAAGCCTGTTTTGTTGCCTCGATACCGTGATTCTGGCGATAATCGTCCCAATCAGCTTTGCACTCAGTTGGTGGCAACGTGACCCAGCCATTAACTGCAAGAGCGGCTTTTTCTGCCGAAACCTTGCCGACATTCATTTTTGGCTTGCTGTTGTTATCCAGTTCATCGGCGTGATGCCAGTCATTATCTGCGGCAATAATGATTGTAGTGTCAGGCCAGCGTTCCCGGATAGCTTTGGCAACAGAAAGTAAATTGCCTGCATCCAGTGCTGCCAGAACAGTACCTTTATAGAGTTGATTAACCGTCAGTGCTGTGGCGTAACCTTCGGTAATAATCACTGTATCAGGTTTATCTTCCAGCTCTGACAAGGCAATAAATGCGCCTTTCTTCTGGCTGCCAGACAATAATTTTTTCTCGCCATCAGGTTTGATGATCTGCGCACCTGTTACTTTTTTATCCAGTTTTGTCAGCGGTAATAACAACGAACCATCTTTCAGTAGGTACTGATTAGGATATTGCAGTTCTTTTGCCGTCAGATAAGGAGATTGCCCGGAAACAGTTTCCGCCATCAGTACCGCGACTCTTTCAGCAATCGGCTGAGATGGGTAAATAGTTTCTTTGGCGGGCTTCAGTTCTGGCAAAGGTAGCGCCAGTACATTAGCGACAACTTTAGCTGCCTCCGTAATCGAAATCTCTTTGGCTTTTGCCACTAAATCCAGACCATCACCATAGTTCGGGGCGTCACACTGGCGGCAATACCAATTGCCATGATGATGATCATCGATAAAGTGAAAACGGTCAGTACCGCCGCAAACAGGGCAGGCACCATGTTTACCCTTTGCTGGGATCTCAATACCGCAAGCTGGCAGCAAGTTTGCCCAAGAATACATAGCCGATGTTTTCACAGTTTGGATCAGGTCAAGCGGTTTTTGGTTGCCAGTTGTTTTTTGAACTGTAAATTTAGGGCGAGTTTGGGTATGCTGTGTATCAGCCATCGTTTTACCTCACTTAACGGTTGGTTGGTTAAACGCCCTGTATGTGTAGCAGCACTTCGGGGCGTTGTATTTTTATATTACGTTTCTTATGTCATAGCCTTTTCTGTGTTATTCCGCCCGTGATTCGGCGATGCGTTGAGCGATCCAGTCATCAATTTCGGCTTCAATAAAGGCGATGGAACGTGGGCCAATTTTGACCTGCTTCGGGAATGCTCCATCGCTAATCAGTTTGTAAATCCACGCTTTGCTGTAACCCGTTCTGCGCTGCACTTCCGGCAAGCGAACTAAACTGGTTTTTAATGCTGTCACTGTCATGTTAATTCTCCTGTTACCGAGTCCTTGAGCGCTCATCGTGGACGTTGTTAGATGACAGGCGGATTATTGAAAACTCCCGACTTAATGAACAGCGTTAACTCTTTTTCTCCCAATAAGAATTAATTTTTATGTTGCATTATCGGTTTTTCCGGCCGCGCAGCGGTTTGGCGAAGTCATAGGGTGTGATGGACTTTTCCCGGTTGGCATCCAGATAATCCGCCCACCATTGCACCATCAGCCGCCGTTCATCCAGATGTTTAGAGGTGTGAATATATGCTGCCCGGACGTTGTTGCGTTCAATATGGCTGAGCTGGCATTCGATGGCGTCATCGCTCCACAGGCCTGATTCGCCCATCGCACCACGCGCCATTGTGCGGAAGCCATGCCCGCAGACGTCGGTTTGGGTGTCGTAACCCATCGCCCGTAATGCCTTATTAACGGTGTTTTCACTCATGACTTTCGCGGAGTTATGATCACTGGGGAACATCACTTCGCAGTTACCGCTCAGTGCCTGCAACGATTTGATAAGCAAAACAGCCTGACGGCTCAACGGTACAAGGTGATCGGTTTTCATTTTCATGCCGCGCTCAGAAAAGCGAACGCCTTTAATGGGTTGCCTTGTGGCTGGAATCTTCCACACCGCATTTTCAAGGTCAATTTCCTGCCAGCGGGCAAATCTCAGCTCACTGGAGCGGACAAATGTTAGCAGTGCCAGTTCAACGGCGATTTTGGTCAACAGGCGACCACGATAGGCAGATAATCGGCTCAGGAAGTCTGATAAATCTTCATGAGGCAGGGCGGGATGGTGGCGGGATTTTGTGGTGGTAAGTGCGCCCGCCATATCGTTCGCTGGGTTGGACTCCAGAATATCATTCTGAACTGCATAGCGCATGATAGCTGTGGTGCGCTGTCGTAGACGTTGAGCAATATCGTGTTTGCCCTGCTCATCAATGGCTTTGACCGGAGCTAAAAGCTGGCTGGTACGTAATGTGGTAATATCGCGGGCGCCGATATGCGGGAAAATATACTGCTCAAGGCTGCGCAGCACTTTTTGGCGGTGGCTGTCGCTCCAGCGTTTGTTACTGGCATGCCAGGCACGGGCAACCTGTTCGAAGGTGTTCACTTTGGCAGGCGTTGGTGTACCTTTTCTCTCTGCTTTGGGGTCGATACCCTGAGCCATCAGCTTTTTGGCTTCATCGCGTTTAGCGCGGGCATCGGCTAACGATACCGCCGGATAGACGCCAAATGCCAGACGGTCTTCTTTCTTATCGGTGGAGCGGTAGTACTTCATCCGCCAGTATTTTGAACCGCGTGCTGTGACTTCTAAATAGAGGCCACCGCCATCGGCGAGTTTGTAGGTTTTTTCTTTGGGTTTTGCAGTTTCGATTTGCCGCGCATTTAGTTTCATTATTAAGGGCATTCCTGTAATCGAACGGTAAGTGCCCCGAATTATGCCCTTCGCTGCATCTTGATTGCAACAGACGAAACTAGACCTAAAAATAAGAAAGGGTGTTGATTTTGCTGGGTTTGAGAGAAATTGTTTTACTGGGCTGGACTTCACTGGAAGTTGAAGTGGTGCCCGGACTCGGAATCGAACCAAGGACACGGGGATTTTCAATCCCCTGCTCTACCGACTGAGCTATCCGGGCTAACGGGGCGCATTAAACCGTATCCAGCCCAATCCGTCAAACACTTTCTGCGAAAAAACCACGAAAGATGATTGATTGCTGTGTTTTTATACCAACTTAGTGTGGTAATTCAGCTAATGCCGTTTTTTATTAACTTAACGCCCCATTTTTTCGGCATTTTGCGATGGTTAGAATATCTTGAGCCAGGATTTTCGCAATGATCACATCTTCAAGGTCTCTTTTCACTAATAGCTTACTGAGACACCCCTCAAGGATCAGTTCCATCTGTTGGGCAACTTGCTTACTGTCGTCAATATCAAGTTGTTGTAATAATTCTTCCGTGTAATGGAAAGAGTTTTGTTTTTGTAATTCTGCTAATTGATGGATTGGATGGTCAACGTCAGGAAAAGCGCTGCAAGCAGCGATAAACAGACAGCCTGGATAACGTTGTTCTTGTACTTTTTCTTTGAGAGCGTCGTAGCGTGCCAGTAATTTTTGCTCAGGATTTAAGGATTCATCCAATAGAGTTTGACGCTGCCAGATTTCAATTTGCTGACTGTGGTAGCGCAGGCCGTCGTAGAGTAAGGCTTCACGATCAGGCCAAAAATGTTTTATATGGTCGGTATCAATATCGAAAGGCGTTAAAAGTGTCTCCAGTGTCGCTGACAGGCCATGTTTTTCCAATAAACTCAGGACATGGCTCAGTACATATTCACGTTGCACAGTGGTTCTCCTTCCAGATTATTTTTATTGTCGATGTTGTAATTGTTTTACATGCTGGTTAAAACGTTGAGCATCCATGAATCCATTGATTCGCTCACCGGTTAGCTCTTTTCCCTTATCGAAAAACAAGATAGTGGGGAGTCCCAGCACTTGCAGTTTTTGCAACAATTCTTTTTGTTTTGGGGCGTTATCCGTGACATTTGCCTGTAACAAGAGGAATTGACTTAATTGTGCCTGTACTTTTGGATCACTGAAAGTATATTTTTCAAACTCCTTACAGGCTACACACCAGTCAGCATAGAGATCCAACATAATTGGTTGATGATGATTTTTAGTCAGAATTTGACTTAACTCTTGCCAATCAGAGATTTGTTGAAATTTTAAAGTGGTTTTTTGCTGTTCTGCCGCAGGGCTTCCCCATACCCAATTTTGCAAAGGACGTGAAGCGATAAGTACCAGAGCCAGTAAGATGATTTGTAAAGTCCGTACCCAGCCGTTTTTGCTGTTTAAGGTTAATGCGAACGCCCAACCAAGGAAAGAAACTGCCAATAGGCTCCATAATCTTATGCCCCATGTGTCACCAAGTACGCGTTCCAGCAGGAAGACAGGCAGAGCCAAGATAATGAATCCGAAGGCTTCCTTGACGTATTGCATCCACGGGCCACTGCGTGGCAGGAGTTTGTGACCAAATAGTGTGACGGCGATAAGCGGTAAGCCCATTCCCAGGGCGTAGAGATACAAAGTTAAGCCGCCGACCACGGTATTACCGCTTTGAGCGATATAAAGCAAAATAGCACTGAGCGGTGCGGTCGTGCAGGGAGAGGCGATTAACCCGGCTAAGGCTCCCATTACGAATACGCCAATGTAAGAGCCGCTTTGCTGTTGGTTGCTCCAATCCGCGAGGCGAGTTTGGAGTGAAGAAGGAAGCTGTAAGGTATATAGCCCGAACATGGATAAGGCGAGCAAAATAAACAGCACTGATAGCCCTACGAGAATGTAAGGATTTTGCAGGGCAGCTTGAAATTGCAATCCAGCCGCTGCGACGACTAAACCCAGTATTGTGTAAGTGAGCGCCATCCCCTGAACGTAACTGATGGCGAGCCAAAAGATCTGTTTCAGGCTTTCTGGACGTTTTTGACCCAAAATAATGCTGGAAATCAGCGGATACATGGGCAGTATGCAGGGCGTAAAAGCGATACCAATGCCAATTAACAACGCCCAGAGTGGCGAAAAGGGCACATCATGGGATTCGGATGGTCTATCGCCCTGTTGCAAAGGCGGTTGTAAGGAGCCGTCTTCTTTATTTGTCGCTATGTTGGTTGGTGTCGCGGTTTCATTGCCTGAGAGGGGAGAGGCAGCAACGGCTTGCAATGGTACGCTTAAGGTTTCAGGTGGATAACAATAACCCGCTTCTGCGCATCCTTGATATGTGACCTGGAGAGAGCCGGCGTTGGTGGCAGATAGGATGGGAACATCAATCCGCGCCGATTGAAAATAGACTTCTGTCTTACCAAAAAACTCATCTTCATGATCTACACCTTTGGCGTATGTCATTTTACCCAACGATGCCTCTTGATTGGGAACGATGTTGAACTGTTTTCGATAAAGGTAATAACCGGGTTTGATCTCCCAGTTCAGCGTGAGTTTATTTCCTTGTTGCTGAAAATCAAACATGAATGCCTGATCAGCAGGAAGGTAGAGACTTTTCCCTGGTTGTTCAAACAGTGCGCTAGCTTTGTTAGGCGACAGAGCGATACTGCTGAACAGCAGAAGCAACATAAGAATACGTTTCATCATAAGATAATCTTTAGCCTGCCTGTATCGTGGGTTTGATCCCTAATATTAAGACAATGCAGCGTTTTTTACAGGAAAAGATGTGCCAGGAAGATTTCAGGGGCTGGCACGCCCCTGAAATGATGACAAATAATCGAAATGGTGAAGCTACAAGATAATACCACCAAACAGGAAACCGAATGTGACCGCCAATACAACGGCAAGAGTACCCGGAATAAAGAAGGGATGGTTGAAGACAAAACGCCCGATACGGGTGGTTCCGGTATCATCCATCTGTACGGCTGCAACCAGTGTCGGATACGTTGGCAGGATAAACAGGCCAGATACCGCAGAGAAAGAAGCGATCGCCGTTAATGGCGTGACATTCAGTGCCAGAGCCATTGGCATCAATGCCTTCGCTGTTGCGGCTTGTGAATAGAGCAAGGCTGAACAGAAGAAGAAGATGACTGCCAGCAGCCACGGTCGGGCGTGAATTAAACTACCTGCGGTTTCTTTGATCCAGCCAAGATTGGCCTGTACAAAGGTATCCCCCAGCCATGCAACCCCTAAGATACAGATACATGCGCTCATGCCAGCTTTGAAAGTGCTTGAGTTCAGGATGGCATCGGTATCGACGGAGCAAATAATGGTGGTGAGCGTAGCGACACTGAGCATGATGATCAAAATCGCATTGGTGGTATTCATCAGAGGTTTTTCAACCAGGCCGACACTCGGGCTATTAATAATCGCATAAATGACCACACCAACAACACCTAGCAGGAACAACAGTACAGAGCATTTTGCTTTGGGTCTGATTTGAATCTGGCTGGCACCACGCATTTCTATCAAGCCCTCTTCAAGGCGTTTTTGATAAACAGGATCATTCGACAGTTTGGCATCAAAAAGCCATGAAATAATGAATGACATGAGGATGATGGCACAAAATGTTGAAGGCAGTAATACCATTAACAGGTGGATATAGCTGATGCCTTGCCCTTCCATAGTCGATGCCATATAAACAACTGCCGCAGAAATAGGTGAAGCCGTGATCCCGATCTGGGCAGCGACAACGGCAGTAGAGAGTGGACGACATGGTTTTATGCCTTGCTCTTTGGCAACTTCTGCAATAACAGGCAAGGTTGCCAGTGAGATGTTCCCCGTACCTGCAAATAGTGTCAGAAAATACGTGACGATAGGTGCAAGAACTGTGATGTATTTGGGATTCTTGCGCAGTAATTTTTCAGTTTGTTGAACGAGATAATCGAGTCCCCCCGCCACTTGCATCGCTGAAATTGCAGCAATGACGGCCATAATAATTGAAATAACGTCAAATGGAATACTGCCTGGTTTAACACCGATGGCGGCGAGGACGAGAACACCCATCCCACCAGCAAAGCCAATACCTATTCCCCCTAGCCGTGCCCCTAAAAAAATGGCCAGCAGAACAATAACCAATTCTACGGCTAACATGTTAAATACTCCTTCATTTATTTAGTATTATGAAAATCTATGGTTAATAATTTGTGTTTGCGGAAAATTAAAAAGGCACGCTTCCGGTTGGAATAGCGTGCCTTAATAATTAAGACGAACTCGTTATTATAATCATTTAATTAGTCATCAAAACGTTTTGCTTTATAAGTTGGATGTTTTAGGTTCTCAACAGAGAAAATATCATCTAATTCAGCTTCGGTCAGTAAACCGCGCTCAAGCACGACTTCACGAACGCTCTTGCCTGTTTCAGCACAGATCTTACCCACGATATCGCCATTGTGGTGACCAATAAATGGGTTCAGATAAGTCACGATCCCGATAGAGTTGAATACGAAGTTTTCACAAACTGCTTTATTGGCAGTAATGCCGCTGACGCATTTTTCAACTAAATTACGGCAGGCGTTGTTCAGGATAGACATAGATTCAAACATAGCCTGACCAATCGCAGGTTCCATTACGTTAAGCTGTAATTGGCCTGCTTCCGCTGCCATAGTGACACAGATATCGTTACCGATAACTTTGAAGCACACCTGGTTAACCACTTCTGGCACCACAGGGTTAACTTTTGCTGGCATGATGGAAGAACCTGCCTGCAATTCTGGCAGATTAATTTCATTCAGGCCAGCACGAGGGCCGGAAGAGAGCAGACGCAAGTCGTTACAAATCTTGGACAGCTTAACGGCCAGACGCTTCAACGCGCTGTGAACCATGACGTAAGCGCCACAGTCAGAGGTGGCTTCTATCAAATCTTCTGCTGGTTGGCAAGGCAAACCTGTGACTTCGGCCAATTTTTCAACGACCAGTTTTTGGTAACCTGGTGCAGTATTTAAGCCAGTACCGATAGCGGTAGCGCCAAGGTTCACTTCCAGCAGCAGTTCTGCCGTGCGGATAATGTTTTTGATCTCTTCTTTCAACAGCACAGAAAAAGCACGGAATTCTTGGCCCAGTGTCATGGGGACAGCGTCTTGCAGCTGGGTACGGCCCATTTTCAGGATGTCATCGAATTCAACACCTTTTTTGTCGAAGCCCTCTTTCAGCAATTCAATGGAATCAATTAAATGCATCAGGGAGTTATAAACAGCAATACGGAAGCCTGTAGGATAAGCATCATTGGTTGACTGGCTTCTGTTCAGGTGATCATTTGGGTTCAGGTACTCATATTCCCCTTTTTGATGTCCCATCAACTCCAGACCGATATTTGCCAGCACCTCATTCGTGTTCATGTTGAGTGAAGTACCGGCACCACCCTGAAAGACATCAACAGGGAATTGATCCATACATTTGCTTTTAATGAGAACTTCATCACAGGCTTTGACAATGATATCTGCCACTTTTCCAGAAATAGTATGGAGTTCTTTGTTTGCCAGTGCCGCCGCTTTCTTCACCATCACCATGCCGCGGATGAATTCAGGCACACTGTTGATGGTACGGTCACTAATATAAAAATTTTCAATCGCACGTAGAGTGTGAATACCGTAGTAGGCTTCAGCAGGAACTTCTCGTTTACCTAACAGGTCTTCTTCGATACGAATGTTGTTTGACATGAGAACCTTCTTAAAATTGGATACGTTTTTTGACTGTTCTATTACGTGTTTGTTGGAAAATAATGTTGCCGCCAACAATTTCCCTGATATTAAACACTTATCATGAAATTGCTGGCGCGATCATATGTGGATTTGTGAAAAATGCCTTGAACCTGGATCACTTTATAGTGTTATTTTATTGATGAAATAGCATATGTGTGACTAAGGTCACGATTACGGAGGGAAAAAGTTAAGAGTTTGAAGTATTGAAAACGGTCACGATTATCCCCACATGTGTTATCTAACACCATATTATGTGATCTAACCCGATATTAGGTGTCACACAGAGTGTGAATGATCGAATAGTGTGAACCTTCAATAATAATGAAAGGAGAACCACGTGCGTTGGCTCCCGCTTATCCTTATATGCCTTCTGGTTTACATCGAGTCTGTCTTGTTTGTTCGGATTGCCTCTGAAGTTGGGGTCTTGTTGACTCTGTTATTGGTTATTCTTACATCTTGTCTTGGTGTATCCCTCGTGCGTAATCAAGGCATCAAGAATTTTATCTCTATGAAGCAAAAACTCGCCGCTGGTGAGAGTCCTGCAGAAGAAGCTGTTAAAAGTGTTTCTCTGGTCATGGCTGGATTTTTGCTGATATTGCCCGGTTTCTTCACCGATTTTCTCGGATTACTGCTGTTATTGTCTCCCGTACAGAAATTTCTGACCGCGAAGTTATTGCCTCATATTAAGTTTTACCGTCCAAATACTTTTTATGGTTCCGGTAATTATAGTCATCATAATGGCGGTTCTGGGCAGAACGGGCAGACTTTTGAGGGAGAATATGAGCGTAGGCAAGATGGCGACTCCCGTATATCGAATGACCAAAAATCCGCAGAGCAAAAGCATTATGGTGAGTCTGGCAGTGAGCGCAATAAAAAATGATTGCCACTGTGTTGGCTGAAATTTCAGTAAGTAAGAAAAAAGTAAAATATTTTTGTTACTCACCCTTGAAGTCATGATCTCAAGCCCCAATTTGTAGCTTCATGATACTGGTTCTGTTGGGTTCTGGTATCAATCCTCTTACCTGATATGGACTTTATTTATAGGAGATCTATCGATGAACATTCGTCCATTACATGACCGCGTTATCATCAAGCGTACAGAAGTTGAATCAAAATCTGCTGGCGGTATTGTTTTGACGGGCTCTGCTGCGGGCAAATCTACCCGTGGAAACGTTTTGGCAGTCGGCAATGGTCGCATCCTCGAAAATGGGGAAGTGAAGGCGCTGGATGTAAAAGTGGGTGATACCGTTATTTTTAATGAAGGTTACGGCGTTAAAACAGAAAAGATCGATAATGAAGAAGTATTGATCATGTCTGAAAGCGACATTCTGGCAATTGTTGAAGCGTAATTGAGAATTTTATTACGCTTAGATCTTCTTAATTGAACGAATTTAAAGGAAAGACACAATGGCAGCTAAAGACGTAAAATTTGGTAATGATGCTCGCAGCAAAATGTTACGCGGTGTGAATGTACTGGCTGACGCAGTTAAAGTCACTCTGGGACCTAAAGGCCGTAACGTAATTTTGGATAAATCTTTCGGTGCACCTGTTATCACTAAAGATGGTGTGTCTGTAGCACGTGAAATCGAATTGGAAGACAAATTCGAGAACATGGGTGCGCAGATGGTTAAAGAAGTCGCCTCTAAAGCCAATGATGCGGCAGGTGATGGTACTACTACTGCAACAGTACTGGCTCAAGCCATTGTCACCGAAGGTCTGAAAGCTGTTGCTGCTGGCATGAACCCAATGGACCTGAAACGCGGCATCGATAAAGCGGTTGTTTCTGCCGTTGAGGAACTGAAAAAACTGTCCGTACCTTGCTCTGATTCCACTGCTATTGCACAGGTTGGTACTATCTCTGCAAACTCCGACGAAACCGTAGGTAAACTGATCGCAGAAGCGATGGATAAAGTCGGTAAAGAAGGTGTAATCACCGTTGAAGAAGGTACTGGTCTGGAAGACGAGCTGGATGTTGTTGAAGGTATGCAGTTCGACCGTGGTTACCTGTCTCCTTATTTCATCAACAAACCAGAAGCCGGTGCTGTTGAACTGGAAAACCCATACATTCTGCTGGTTGACAAGAAAATCTCCAACATCCGTGAACTGCTGCCCGTTCTGGAAGGCGTCGCTAAGGCAAGCAAGCCTTTGATGATTATTGCTGAAGATGTTGAAGGCGAAGCACTGGCAACGCTGGTTGTTAACAACATGCGTGGTATCGTGAAAGTTGCTGCGGTTAAAGCACCTGGCTTCGGTGATCGCCGTAAAGCAATGCTGCAAGATATCGCTACTCTGACTAACGGTACTGTTATCTCAGAAGAGATTGGTCTGGATTTGGAAAAAGCGACTCTGGAAGATCTGGGTCAGGCAAAACGTGTTGTTATCAACAAAGACACCACAACTATCATTGATGGTGTAGGTGAAGAAAGCACAATTGCTGCACGTGTTACTCAGATCCGTCAGCAAATCGAAGAATCTACTTCTGATTATGACCGTGAAAAACTGCAAGAGCGTGTCGCTAAACTGGCAGGCGGTGTGGCTGTCATCAAAGTAGGTGCAGCAACTGAAGTTGAAATGAAAGAAAAACGCGCTCGCGTTGACGATGCACTGCACGCAACTCGTGCGGCTGTAGAAGAAGGTGTTGTTGCTGGTGGTGGTGTTGCTCTGGTTCGTGTTGCCAGCTCGATCTCTGATCTGACTGGTGATAATGAAGATCAAAACGTCGGTATCCGTGTTGCACTGCGTGCAATGGAAGCGCCAATGCGTCAGATCGTAGATAACTCAGGTGAAGAACCTTCTGTTGTTGTCAACAACGTGAAAGCGGGTAAAGACAACTACGGTTATAACGCTGCAACTGAACAGTACGGCGATATGATCGAAATGGGTATCCTGGATCCAACTAAAGTAACCCGTTCTGCACTGCAATTCGCCGCGTCTATCGCTGGCCTGATGATCACTACCGAAGCAATGGTGACTGAACAACCTAAAGATGACAAAGCTGACTTAGGTGCTGCTGGCGGCATGGGCGGTATGGGTGGAATGGGCGGCATGATGTAGTGCTGGCATTGACCATCCCATAAGGGTAAAACCCTTAAAGGCGAGCAGGGAAAACTTGCTCGCCTTTTTATTGTTCCTATAACTAATGAGGGAAGTTATGCGAATTAAAATTTTGTTTGGTGCGTCAGTATTACTGTTGGCTGGGTGCACAACAACTCATCAATTAACCTCCGCTGGCGCTAATGTGCGTTTTGCGGACACTCAACCAGGTAGTGAATGCCAGCGGTTAGGTGAAGTTACTGGCACGCAAAGCAACTGGCTCAATGGCGTTAGCAATGAGAGCAGTTCTATGCGTAGCGCAGCCAATGACTTACGTAATAAAGTGGCTGAAATGGGCGGCAATGTTATTTATGGGATAAATAGTCCATCAGAGGGATTGCTGGCTAGTTTTGTCCCCCTTGATAGCAAAATGGTTGGTCAGGTCTATAAGTGCCCTTAGGTATTAATAGATGGGGTTAGTGGGAAAGTGGTTTGGGCAATGCCCAGAAAGAATTTCAGTTTCTGTGCGCTGCCCATTTAGAAGAGCTTAATAATGAAGGAATTAACCGGATCAGTGATCGATTGGCATAGGAACTATCTCTCGTTTTGTGCTAGCCCTAAATCCAGCGGGGTTTTGCTTGGCTCGCCACCAATTTCCCTGGTCAGGCCCGGAACCAGATAACCGGATACTTTAGTCAATAATTCTCGCATAATAGCTTTTGCCTCTTCATCGTCCACGAGAAAATGTGCGGCACCCTGAACTTTATCCAGAACGTGAATGTAGTAAGGTAATATGCCTGCGTCAAAGAGTGCATGACTTAAGTCAGCCAAAGTATCTGCATTATTATTGACATCACGTAACATCACACTTTGATTCAGTAGTGTCACTCCAGCTTGTTTTAGCCGCATCATACTTGTGCGGAACGCATCATCAATTTCATTTGCATGATTGATATGGGTCACCATGATCACCTGCAAGCGAGTTTGTGCTAAACGGTTACACAGTGAAAGCGTGATTCGATCAGGGATCACAACTGGCAAACGCGTATGGATACGTAACCGCTTAATGTGTGGAACAGATTCAAGACGGCTGATTAACCAGTCAAGTTCATGATCCTTAGCCATTAATGGATCACCACCAGAGAAGATAATTTCGTCGAGTTCAGGGTGTTGTTCAATATAATCCAGAGCAAGCAGCCAATTGTTTTTATTGCCTTTATTATCCCCATAAGGGAAATGGCGACGAAAACAATAGCGACAATTAACTGCGCAGCCCCCTTTGACCAGTAGCAGGGCTCGATTGTGATATTTATGCAATAAACCTGGAACAACACTGCGTTGTTCATCTAACGGATCAGCAGTGAAACCAGGGGATATCGCAAATTCTTCCCGTGAGGTCAGGACTTGTAATAGAAGAGGATCACGGGGATCGCCCTTTTTCATTCGTGTTACAAATGCTCTTGGCACACGCAGAGGAAATAAGCGTTTTGCTTCATTGCCTTCTTGCAGCTTCGTATGTGTGTTTAAGGATAATAGTTGCAACAACTCATTGGGATCAGTAATAACATCCGCGAGTTGTTGTAGCCAGACTTCTCTGACGGGGTGAATATGGGTTATAATGTGTGCCATTTTTTGGCTAAGCCATTTTGTTAAAAATTAGAGGATCTCCATGGCTACTTATAGTACCAATGAATTCCGTTCAGGTCTTAAAATCATGTTAGATGGCGAGCCGTGCGCTATTCTTGACAGTGAATTTGTTAAACCAGGTAAAGGGCAGGCATTTGCCCGCGTTCGTATTCGTAAACTGATTTCAGGTAAACTGCTGGAAAAAACTTTTAAATCAACAGATTCTGCTGAAAGTGCGGATGTCATGGATGTCAACCTGACTTATTTATACAACGACGGTGAATTTTGGCATTTCATGAACAACGAAACTTTCGAGCAGCTGGCGGCGGATGAGAAAGCCGTTGGTGACAATGCAAAATGGCTGATCGATCAGGCAGAATGTATTCTGACTCTGTGGGATGGCCGTCCTATCGCTGTAAATCCACCAAACTTTGTTGAACTGGAAATCGTTGATACGGATCCAGGTCTGAAAGGTGATACTGCGGGTACTGGCGGTAAACCTGCAACCTTGAGCACCGGCGCTGTCGTTAAAGTCCCTCTGTTTGTACAGATTGGCGAAGTGATCAAAGTTGACACCCGTTCTGGCGAATACGTTTCTCGCGTGAAATAATCGCGTTTGCTATTCTAAAAAAACCGCAGCCTCTTCGTCCAGAGGTTGCGGTTTTTTTTTGTTATAACTCCTTGGTTATTATCATTGCAGCTATCAGATCGGGTAGCTATAATCCAGTTTCATTTCTTAGCGTTATCCTGGACGACCTGGATAAACGTCATCTCATCGGGGACGGCCCCTTGTCATCATATAAAGGGAAAGATATGTCTTGGTTGATCCTTCTTATTGCGGGTTTGTTGGAAGTCGTGTGGGCGGTAGGCCTAAAATATACCCACGGTTTTTCACGCTGGGTGCCGAGTTTAATGACGATCAGCGCGATGGTGGTCAGCATGGGGTTACTCGCCTATGCCATGAAAAATCTACCGGCAGGAACTGCCTATGCCGTGTGGACAGGTATTGGTGCGGTAGGTACGGCGATTTTCGGCATCATGGTGCTGGGAGAGTCTGCAAATTTCACGCGGATATTAAGCCTTGGCCTGATTGTGATTGGCATTATTGGCTTAAAGTTGGCGAGCTGATTACTTATAAATAAACCCAGCGTAGTGCTGGGCTCATGATTATTTCTTTTCATAACGCGAAGGCCATATTTCTTCTGGCGTGCGTCCCAGCGCTGCGGCAATAAGACGCTCACCTTTTGGCCAGTGTCGTTGCAATGCATTGGCAAGAGTTGATGACGCCAGCCCTGCTGTTCGGGATACTTCTGACAGTGTTGTCCCGCGTTTTTTCAATTCGGCGATGATATCAGCAGAATGCCAGTCTTTTTTTTCCATCCTTAAACTCTCCAGTTATCAATAATCTTTTTGATTAAAAAGTAAGTGAGTATTCAGTAGACTATAAGTCACGCATCATAGCATAACTTCAGCTGAAACGTGACTCATAGTCCGTGGTCGGATAAGTAACATGAATCGATACTTATCGGATGAAAAAATCGAACAACATCAGATCCCTTTTTGGTCAAAGAATTAGGTATCTCAGGAGAGAAGCTGGAATGTCACAAGAGGCTTTTGCCGATAAGTGTGGACTGGATCGCACTTATGTCAGTGGCATTGAGCGTGGTGTCAGAAATCCTACCTTGGAAATTATTTATGTGATAGCAAATGGATTACAGATTGAACTCAGTGAATTGTTCGATTTCGGAACAATACACCCTCCCCGTTAAAACCAATGATCAAGATAAAATACAGATCGTTAGAAATATAAATTTCACCAACTCATCTCCTCTATTTCCATCTTCTTTACTTTAAATGGCAAAGTTGCAGCCAATAAAGCTGCGACTTGAAAAAATCATGTTTCCTTGTCGTTTGGCCTGAGTACCAAACTGAGAGATATACTCTATTTTTGAATATGGTATTTATTTTTGTCATATTAGGAAGTAAGGCTTGCTGAAATTTGGTAAGAAAATGCTCTTTGATTAGATATCCGCTGGGAACAAAATGATGTTAGTGATCCCTGAACTTGCGATTGGGGCGATTGTAGGTTTGATTATCAGTACTACCGGTGTTGGTGGTGGGGTGATAGTTTTGCCGATCCTGACCTATTTTTTTGGATTAGATGCATTAGCGTCTGTCGCTACGGCTAATTTTTTTTCCATGTTGATGAAAATATCATCTTCTTATATGCACTTTCGCATGGGAAATATTCCCTTACGCCAATCTTTGATTATTCTGCTGATCATGATACCCGGTACGGTATTGGCCAGTTATGGCGTCACAATGCTGAGTCATTTAAGCCATAATCGGGTACAACTTGAATGGGAAATTAATTTACTGGTTTTGTTGGCTATCTTGTTTTCCCTTTATCTTTTTTACCGCCGAATACGTCAGCCACAGTTACACAGGAACCAAACGCAACCACAATTACAATCTGGGGTGATTAAGCCTTTCTTGCTGCCTGGTACGGGAGCTGGATTGGTGCTTGGGGCGACAGGAGTGGGTGGTGGCATAGTGGTATTGCCACTGTTGTTACGCTATGGGCAAATGCCGATTAAACAAGCGGTTGGTGTTTCTCTTTTTATCACAATGATGTTATCGGGTTCATCTGCTTTTGCTTATGCCTATGGAGGGCATACGGATTGGAAACTGGCGTTGGCATTGTTTGTTGGCTCTTTGCTGGCTATCCCTTTTGCCAGTTATTTGATAAAGCATTTGTCTGACAGAGCACTACAATATGCCACACTATTCCTGATCTTATGTAGTGCTGTGTTGATGGGTATCCGGTTAGTTTGATAGAAATTCTTGTGACTATTGAGGCAGAGAGATAATCTCAATAGTCAAAGAATAAATTAATAATATCAGTAAGTTGTTTCACCAATATTTTTCAGGGCATCAATCACTAATTGCCAGAATTTGGCGTGATCTAATTTGACAGCAACTTGTGTATGGCAATCTTCAGGTGGTGGAAAACGGAAATCGGCAACTGTCATTCCTGTGGTTAAGTTTCCCATCAGTTCGATATTAACGGGGACTTTTTGGGTCGTCATAACATCAGGATCGATCACATAGGCTACAGCACAGGGATCATGCACAGGAGGATAGCCAAATCCCTGATGCTCACGGTATCTGTCACCATAAAATTTCAGTGCATCCAAAACGAATTGAGCGGAACGTGTCTTAATCCGGGCGATTGCCTCGATAATTTCAGGTGTTGCTTGCGCTTGATGAGTGAGATCTAAACCGACCATCGTCAGCGGCCATTTTTCATTAAAAACAATGTGTGCGGCTTCTGGATCGATCACGATATTGAATTCTGCAACTGCGCTTCTGTTTCCTTTATGATAGCCCCCTCCCATTAATACCACTTCTTTTACACGCTCAACAATTTGTGGTGCTTTGCGTACAGCCATAGCGATATTCGTCAAACCCGCAGTGGGCACCAAAGTGACACTCTTGGGTGGGTTTTCCATAATCACATCAATAATGAGATCAACTGCGTGGCGCGCATCCAGTTTCATATTAGGTTCAGGAAGAATAGGGCCATCCAGACCCGTTTCACCATGAATGTCTGGCGCGGTATTGATCTCCCGAACCAGTGGACGGTGGCAACCTGCTGCGAAAGGAATGTTATGAATATTAGCGATGCGTGCAACGCAAAGCGCATTGCGGGTGACTTTATTCAGGGTTTGATTACCAACAACTGTCGTGACAGCCAACAATTCAATATTGGGGTTGCCGTGGGCAAGCAGGAGAGCAATGGCATCATCATGCCCGGGATCGCAGTCAAGGATCATTTTCTTGGGTAGCATATTTATTCCTTTACAGTGGTTATGACCTTCATTTCTCAAGTTGCTGTTTTGTCGGCTGCAACTCGAAACCTATTAAGTACATATGTAAATATTTACGTTCAGAATAATTTACTAACAGAAAAAATTCCTTCCAACTTCATCACAAAATGAAAACGAAAAAGATGCAATATGTTAACAATAGCTTTAATAATTGTGATTTAATTAACATGAAAACAACAAAGGGTTTGAGCATTTCAGGTACATATGATTCATATATATACCAGACATGAAATACATGGATGTTTATTTTTATTAATTTATTAATATTTTGTTATTTATTGTTTTGTTAATACACCTGAACAACTAATGTTCAAAAAATGTAATAAGCACCCCTGATAAAAGGAGTAGCAAGGTTACACCATCAGGGGATAAACAGATGCTCATGGGGTATAACATGAATAATAAACTTGATTCATTAACATATTATACGGTGACGAAAAAATATGATCTTCGTTTTCCAATGCTGACAGAAGATCTGGATGTTGATGTCGTTATCATTGGCGGCGGTTTTTCCGGTATCAATACCGCATTAGAGCTGGCAGAAAAAGGCATCACCAATATTGCTATTTTGGAAGGCCGGACGTTGGGATATGGCGGTACAGGCCGTAATGGTGGACAAGTGATGACGGGTATTGGTCATGATATGGATAAGATCAAACGCCATGTGGGTAAAAAAGGCCTGGAAACTATATTTAAAATCAGTAGCTTGGGGGCTGAAATTATTCGTGATCGAATTGCCAAATATGATATTCAGGCTGATTTCTGTCAAGGTTATGCCTATCTTGGCTGGAATTCTCGACATGATAAAACCCTGCATAGTTGGTTACAGGAATTTCGTTCGGCTTCCCCTGAGAAAGAAATTGAGCTTTATACGGGGGCAGATGTTAAAAAAGTCATTGGCTCAGACCGTTATACCAGTGCACTAAAACATATGGGGGGTGGGCATGTGCACTCACTCAATTTGTTGCTGGGAGAAGCCAAAGCTGTCACCGAGCATGGTGTCAAAATTTTCGAAAACAGTCAGGTTGTGAGCGTAGAGTATGGTCCCAGGGTCACAGTACGTACAGTAACAGGATCGGTTCGTGCCAATAAGATGCTGTGGGCATGTAATGCCTTTTTGGATGGACTCGAACCGACTATTTATAGAAAAACAATCAATACTTATGCTTTTCAATTGATGACAGAAGAATTGTCGGACGATTTGATTGAAAGGATCAGCCCAATTCGTGGGGCATACAGTGATATTAGTCCGGTCATTGATTACTACCGTGTTACCAAAGAAAATCGCCTGTTATATGGCAGCGCGACACACTTTCTTGAATATATCCCTTCCGATTTAAAAGCATGGAATCGCAATTTCATGCTCAAGACCTTCCCTTATTTGAAAGATGTGGAGATAGAGCTGGCATGGGGCGGGCCATTATGTTGCAGCGCTAATCTGTTTCCGCAAATGGGTTCTCTGCCTAATCATAAAAATGTGTTCTATGTTCAAGGCTATTCGGGATTTGGGGTAACGCCAAGCCACATTATCTGCAAAATTCTGGCTGAGGGAATGAGCGAAGGCTCGGAGCGTTATTCGCTACTGAGTTCGATTCCCCACCCCGATATTATCGGGAAAGATAAACTGAGAAATGTATTGCTCTCTGTCGGTAAAACCTGGCACCAGGCTTCAGGTTACTGGAAAGGGCGCCGTTAGTTTTTCTTTTTCCATTTTTGGAACGGTCACAGTTAAAGGTAAAAGTTATGATAAAGCCATTATTATTAGATAAAGCGCTGCCTGAATTAATGCCCATTGGCAGTGTCACCAATCTTGGTTCTGTTGTGGTGGAAGGTGATCCGCAGGCAAGTGTAGCCATGATCCACGGGGAACCATCAGATAATCTGACTTGTGGTATTTTTGCCTGTACCAAGGGTAAATTTAAAATGATCTATCCCTTTGATGAAATGGCAACAGTGCATGAAGGTTCAGTGAAGCTGACTGATGTCAAAACAGGGGGGATGGTTGAATATCATAAAGGCGATTCGTGGTTTGCGGTAAAAGGGAGTGAAGTATTGTGGGAAATCACCAGCGAACGTTTCGTCAAACATTATATGGCTTGTATAAACGGGCAATTGCCTGACTAAACGGGGAAAAAGTGATGAGTGAAGTTAAGTTGCTGGAGTCCGTTACAACCTTTTTGCAGCGCTCTCATGGTCACTATATTAATGGAGCCTCTGTTCTTGGTCAGGAAAATGACGCTTTCTCTGTTGTTAACCCGGCTGATGGTGAAGTGATAGCGACGGTCAATCAAGGAGGCGAGCACGAAGTTAATCAGGCAATGCAGGCGGCATCAGAGGCGTTTCACGGTGTATGGGCACAGACTTCCCCTATGGAACGGGGGAATTGCCTGAATCGGCTGGCTGATCTATTACAAAAAAAATAGTGAGGAGTTAGCACAACTGGAAAGTTTATGCTCCGGCAAACCGATTCAATTATCCCGTATGTTGGATGTGGGAGCATCAGCCGATTATTTACGCTATTTTGCCGGATGGTCGACCAAAATCACGGGGGAAACACTGAATGTTTCATTGCCATCGCTTAAAGGAGAAAAATATTCCGCGTTCACGCGCCGTGAGCCTGTTGGCGTCGTAGTTGGCATTATTCCGTGGAATTTCTCCATCATGATTGCGATCTGGAAATTGGGGGCGGCACTGGCGTGTGGTTGTACGATTGTCCTTAAACCCAGTGAATATACTCCTTTAACCATGCTACGAGTGGTTGAACTGGCAAAAGAAGCGGGAATTCCAGATGGTGTGATCAATATCGTCAATGGTTCAGGTGCTCGCGTGGGTATTTCTCTCATTAATCATCCTCAATGTGCCAAAGTCACTTTTACAGGCTCTGTTCCAACAGGAATAAGCGTGGGAAAATTGGCCCTGGAGCAGGGACTGAAACGCACAACACTGGAGCTTGGCGGCAAAAATGCGGCGGCTTTTCTGTCTGATATGACAGTTGAAAAGATCGTTGATGGCATATTGGAAGCGGGCTATGTGTATCAAGGGCAGATTTGTGCGGCTGCGGAACGTTTTTATATTCCATCCGTTCATATAGATGCTGTTTTGGTATTACTGTCTGAACGCTTATCGGCGATGAAAATTGGCTCTCCCCTTGATGAATCAACGGAAATGGGACCTTTGGCAAACAAGGAACATTACGAAAAAAATTCTGTCTATGTTTGAAACAGCACGTCAGGAGGGCAATGAAATCGTCTACGGCGGCTATGCTTTGGAGGGGGCGGGATTTTTTGTCGCACCAACAGTGATTAAAGCCAAGAGTGTTGAAGACACATTAATGAACGAAGAGACGTTCGGGCCGATCGGCACTTTCCTCAGTTATGAGAATGAAGAAGAACTGATTACCATGATGAATGCGACGCCATTCGGGTTGTCTGCCAGCCTCTGGACGAATGATATGAGCAAGGCGATGCGTATGCTCCCCTGCATTAAAGCGGGCATGCTATGGATTAATATGCATACGTTTCTGGATCCTGCGGTTCCATTTGGTGGGATTAAATCTTCAGGGGTGGGTCGTGAGTTTGGCAGTGCGTTCATTGAGCATTATACGGAGCTGAAATCAGTCATGATGCGTTATTGATGAGTGTGCCAGTATTAATAATGGAATAGTGAATGATTCTCGTGAGCGCTGACAGGCCATTGGTTATCGAAGTGCTCATATTTTCTTTTTTGCCTTGCTGAAAAAAACGCCGTCATCAAAATGTAATTAAATTATCACAAAAATGCTGCAATATCTTCAGTTAACTGTCATATGACATATCTATTATCCGAGCGAATCAACATGATGTTTTTTATCCTATTCATTTAATTGCAAGGAAAATCCTATGTCGCGTAATGATGAGAAAAGCCTGTTTGTTGTGATGATTGCTGTGTTGATATCAGGAATGACAGTGCCTGTATGGGCTGTCGGCGAGGCAAATCACATTTTGGCGCAACAGCGTGCGGTACAAGGCAATATTACCCAGTTTGGTGGTGCCCGCCGTCTCACCCAAGATCAAACTGAGGCGCTTAAGGCGGCATTGAGCAACAACAGAGCCAAAAATGTGATCCTGTTTATTGGTGATGGCATGGGGGACTCTGAAATTACCCTTGCCCGTGATTATGCAGAAGGTGCTGGTGGATTCTTTAAAGGAATAGATGCCTTGCCGTTCACTGGGCAATATACACACTATTCGTTGGATAAAAAGACGCAGAAACCCAACTATGTGACAGATTCAGCGGCCTCTGCCACGGCTTGGGCAACCGGCGTAAAAACCTATAATGGGGCGCTGGGGATCGATGTTTTTGGCAATCCTCATCAATCTCTTTTAGCGTTGGCCAAAAAGAACGGCAAAGCAACGGGAAATATCACCACAGCCGAAATTCAGGATGCAACACCCGCGGCGTTATACGCCCATATTACGAATCGTAAGTGCTACGCCCCAGAAGAAACCTCGAAGTATTGTGGCACAGAGGCTTTAGAAAATGGGGGTAAAGGCTCTATTAGCGAACAATTACTGGCAGCACGTGCTGATGTAACCTTGGGCGGTGGCGCAAAATCGTTTACTCAACAATCGCTATCCGGCGTTAATAAAGGAAAGACATTGCAACAACAAGCATTGGAGCAGGGATACCAATGGGTCACGGATGCGAAGTCATTGGCGGCTGTCAAAAGTGCTAATCAACAAAAACCTTTGTTAGGCTTATTCAATGATGGAAATTTGGATGTCGCCTGGGAAGGGCCAAAAGCAGTTTATCACGGTAATATCAATGAAAAGCCGGTGAAATGCGCAGTGAATGCGAAATTAGATCCTAACGCACCTACATTAGAGCAACTGACGGAAAAAGCGATTGATTTACTGAAAAAGAATAAAAATGGTTTTTTCCTGCAAGTTGAAAGTGCTTCGATTGATAAACAGGATCATAACGCGAACCCTTGTGCCCAAATTGGTGAAACAGTCGCTTTGGATAAAGCCATACAAGTTGGCCTTAAGTTTGCCAAAGAACAGGGTGATACGCTGGTGATTGTGACGGCTGATCATGCGCATGCGAGCCAGATCATTGAGCCTGATGTTAAATCACCTGGCTTGACGCGATCGCTGATTACGAAAGATGGCGCCGTCATAACGGTAAATTATGGTAATTCGGAAGGGGATAAGCAGGAACACACCGGTACACAGCTACGGGTCGCGGCTTATGGCCCACATGCTGCCAATGTGGTAGGTTTGACTGATCAGACTGATCTGTTCTTTACCATACGTGATGCAATGAACCTAAAATAACATGGTGACAAATGAGGAAGATCCGTCAGTTATCTCGTCAGGAAATCTCTGATGTCTGGAATATTGACCGTACAGAATTGATTGAAAATTTATATGTCCTGAATTAAAAAACCAGGAAGAATTAAGGAATCAATGAGAAGAGAAGAAAAATGTAACAGTGGTGCGAAGGGGGGGGACTTGAACCCCCACGTCCGTAAGGACACTAACACCTGAAGCTAGCGCGTCTACCAATTCCGCCACCCTCGCAGGTACTGCCATTTATCTGGTTTGTTTAATCGATAGTTATCTGATTTGGTGCGAAGGGGGGGACTTGAACCCCCACGTCCGTAAGAACACTAACACCTGAAGCTAGCGCGTCTACCAATTCCGCCACCCTCGCATATTCAGACACTATCACTTAAACGACTATCACTTAAGCGAATAGCATGGAGGCGCATTCTAGAGATTTTATAGCTGGCGTCAATCATTATTTAGGGAGAAAACGTGTGATTGGTGTAAAAATCAGCATGTTGATATGGTTGGCAAGGGCAGAAATGAGATGCCGGACAATAGAAATTGCCTGCCCGTTAAATTGAGGCAGGCAATACAGGATTGCGTTTGCTACCCAAATTATTTCTTAGTTGCTTGATATACTTTGAATTTACCTGTTTGCGCAATAACTTCATGGCTGCCAAAGACATTATCCAGCAGATTAGGATAAGGCAAGAAAGCGTTTGCAACGATCCGCAATTTACCGCCGGATTTCAGATAATTGGGTGCCATACGGATCATATCTTCAGCTGCCGTCAGGTTGGTTTTCAGGCCATCATGGAAGGGGGGATTAGAAATAATCCAGTCGAATTTTTCTTCAATGGCAGAATACACATTACTTGTGATCACACTGCCTTTCAGTTTATTAGCTTGCAGTGTCGCCTTACTGGATATGATGGCAGCGGCATTGACATCGCTCAGTGTCAGGGACAAATCCGGGTTCTTTTTACCCAACACGGCTGCCAATACCCCAGCACCACAAGCCATATCCAACAGACTGCCAGAAATAGGGGCATCGAAAGTAGAAAGCAGCAGACGACTGCCGATATCCAAATCATCCTGGCTAAATACGCCGGGCAGCGTATTGACGGCGACATCTTCCACTTGATAGCTGTTCCACCAATTATTTTGGTCGAATTGCACCTGGTTTTTCAATTGGCCGTAAAACAGGCTGCAACGGCGTGCTGTATCGATTTTTTGGAAAGTAGTGATGCTTTCCATTAGCTTATCAACACTGCGCACACCACTACGGTTCTCCCCTACAATAAAGATATCAGTATCGGGGGACAGGATGGAAAACAGATTGCGGAGTTGAAAACGCGCTTCCTGTTTGCTTTTTGGCCAGTAATAAATCAACGTATCACATTCTCTGATAAATTCGCTGTCTGCTACAAGGCCAAACCAGGCATTATCACCAAGCTGGCGGATCAGGGATTGCCAGTGGTGATATTGGTTAGTATGCACACGCACACTTGCCGCTTCGATTTCCGTTGCCAGGTTATCCTGAAGATCACCGGCAAAAAGCAGATGATGGGAGCGAAATTGCTCATGATGGCGCAGGATAACTTCGCTGGCCGGGGTTAATACTGACATCTATGTATAGCTCCTTATAAACTTTATCTGAATATCAGTGGGCGGTACTGACAGGCCGATTGGCGCAGAGTTAAACCCTCTGATAATATATTACCTGTTATTTTTATGGCAGATGGAATAAAACACGATGACAAAGCGTGACAGATTACTCTCCCGGTTGGGGATCACCCAATGGGTTTTGCGTAGCCCAATGGCTTTGCAAGGTGAATTATCTGTCCTCATCCCTGATTCAACCCGTCTATTGATCATCAGTCATGATCACATTGACTTAAGTCATTCATTGTTTGCTGATATTTTCACAGCCATGGGGATCGATGCCTCATCGGTATATTGCATCATGACCAAAGATGTTGAGCTACTTTCGGAATCAATCCACTGCCCAAGCTGGCTGTTGGGGGTTGATATTACCTTACCAGTACAAGGGATTTCTTTGAGAAGCCCAGCATTAAATGACTTATCTCTTGATGGGAATGCAAAACGTGCTCTTTGGCAACAAATTTACCATTATGAAGAATATTTCTCTATTAACTCCCGTTGATCTTCTCGCAGCATTTCAAATAGAACAGGTCAGCCATGCGTTTCCGTGGAGTGAAAAAACCTTTTACTCAAATCAGGGAGAACGTTATCTCAACTATAAGATAACGCAGAATGACCAGATTATCGGTTTTGCGATAACACAGTATGTCATGGATGAAGCAACACTATTTAATATCGCTATTCATCCTGAATATCAATCACGGGGCTATGGCAGGGCATTGCTGGCGTATCTTATCAACATATTGCCTGAAAAACAGATCAATACCTTGTGGCTTGAAGTCCGCCGCTCTAACCAAGCCGCCATTCGTTTATACGAAGATATGGGCTTTAATGAAGTTTCCATCCGCAAGAATTATTACCCGACTGCGGCAGGTAAGGAAGATGCCATTATTATGGCGTTGCCGTTGTTTGGTGAGTAAGAAGTTGGAAGGTGAAAAGTTTTTATGAAAATTCTGGATCTGACATGCACAAAGACCCAATGGATAATCAGTTATGGAAAAAGAGGAAAAAATCGATTATTTTTCAGGCGATGCTGGCAGTGCCAGCAGTGAACAATCTTTGTACATCGTCACATCTTCCGGCTCCAGTTGTCGGCAGAACCGTTCGGTTAATTTAGGTGTGTCCAAAACGGTTCTAATCGTTATTCCCCAAACAGCCCATGCTGAAATTGATGCATAACAGATAATAAAGAAAATCACACAAAAAAGTAGTAGGGCGTTAATCTCTGCATCGTAACCACTAAAAACGGATATGCCAGCTAAAGACACAATCCATGCTTTCGGGTTGAGCCATTGGCACATCATTCCTTGTATAAGGGATGGAGCACGGGTCTCTAACTCACTATCATCACCGATCATTGGGTCTTGCATAGCAACTTTATACGCCAAGTATAACAAGAAACTGCCTCCTATATAGGTAAGTATTTCGGTTAGATATGGCACCTTATTGATAACTTGAACTAATCCAAAGCCGAGTAAAAATAGAATCGATACAAAACCAACTGTAGCACCGGTTATATGTGGGATAGTTCGAATATATCCGCAATTGGCTCCGGTAACTGTTGCTATTATGTTTACAGGTCCTGGCGATATAGAAGTTACAAGGGCAAAAATTGCCATTGCAAATAATTGAGTCATAAGCTTTCATCTCCTAAAAATCAGTGACTTCTCCAGAGCCATTAATAAAGCGATGCTCTTGCAAATCAACAATGCGGTACCGTTTAGCCTTGATTTTTCCCTCTTTGCAATAACCCGCTTTGCTTTCCCAAAATCCTTGCTCGAACTCATCAGTAATTTACATTAACGATATTCCTGCCTGGATGTTAAATATTGTATAAAATTGTTGTTTATAGAATTGTGCAAAATTCAAACGCAGAGGTGCTGGTCACTTACGTTTATTGGCCCGTCTTCATTTCAACGCAAACTAATGGCTAGAAAAGTGTCTGGAGTTTATTGACCGCTACAGATTTTGGGGGGCATGATAAGTTGTAATTTGCAAAGGTGCTCTAGCAGTGTAAAATTTTTGCAAATTTATTTTCTGTACATAACATTGTACATAATTGGAAAAATTTCTATGCAAAACCCAATTTTCGCCAGTGAAGTCGCCAAGCGAAGAACCTTTGCAATAATTTCTCACCCGGATGCGGGTAAAACAACTATTACCGAAAAAGTATTACTGTTCGGACAGGCGATCCAGAAAGCGGGGACGGTAAAAGGCCGAGGCTCCAACCAACACGCTAAATCAGACTGGATGGAGATGGAAAAACAGCGTGGTATCTCTATTACTACTTCCGTAATGCAGTTTCCCTATGCTGACTGTTTGGTTAACTTACTGGATACCCCAGGACATGAAGACTTCTCGGAAGATACTTACCGCACTTTGACTGCCGTTGACTGCTGTTTGATGGTCATTGACTCCGCGAAAGGGGTTGAGGATCGTACCCGTAAATTGATGGAAGTGACCCGTCTGCGCGATACGCCGATCCTGACATTCATGAACAAGCTCGACCGTGATATTCGTGATCCAATGGAGCTTATGGATGAAGTGGAAAATGAGCTGAAGATTGCCTGTAGCCCGATTACATGGCCAATCGGCTGTGGTAAATCCTTTAAAGGCGTCTATCACCTCTACCTTGATGAAACTTATCTGTACCAATCCGGTCAGGGGCATACCATTCAGGAAGTTCGTGCTATCAAGGGATTGAACAACCCTGAACTGGATTCAGCTGTGGGTGAAGAACTGGCGAATCAATTACGTGAAGAGCTGGAACTCGTCAAAGGTGCATCCCATGAATTTGATCAGGAAGCCTTTTTACAGGGAGAATTAACACCGGTTTTCTTCGGTACTGCATTGGGTAACTTTGGTGTTGATCATATGCTGGATGGCCTGGTTAAATGGGCGCCAAACCCAATGCCGCGTCAGGCTGATGCGCGTGAAGTGGCAGCGGGTGAAGAGAAATTCACCGGTTTTGTTTTCAAAATTCAGGCGAATATGGACCCGAAACACCGTGACCGTGTGGCCTTTTTGCGCGTTGTTTCTGGTAAATATGAAAAAGGCATGAAACTACGCCAGGTTCGCATTAAGAAAGACGTTGTTATTTCTGATGCGCTGACCTTTATGGCAGGGGATCGTTCTCATGTTGAGCACGCTTATCCGGGGGACATTATCGGTCTGCACAATCATGGCACTATTCAGATTGGCGATACCTTCACTCAAGGTGAAGAGTTGAAGTTTACCGGCATCCCTAACTTTGCCCCTGAATTGTTCCGCCGTATTCGTCTGCGTGATCCGTTGAAGCAGAAACAGTTGCTGAAAGGTCTGGTGCAATTATCAGAAGAAGGTGCTGTACAGGTATTCCGTCCGTTGTCCAATAACGATCTCATTGTTGGAGCGGTAGGTGTGCTTCAGTTTGACGTGGTTGTTGCCCGCTTGAAGAGCGAATATAACGTTGAAGCACTGTATGAACCGGTTAACGTTTCCACTGCTCGCTGGGTAGAATGCAGCGATGTGAAGAAATTGGAAGAATTCAAGCGTAAAAGTGAGCAGAATCTGGCTCTTGATGGTGGTGATAATTTAACTTACATTGCCCCAACCATGGTCAATTTAAACTTGACCAGTGAACGCTATCCTGATGTTTCCTTCCGCAAGACACGGGAACATTAATCCCCTTTCCGGGCCAGCTATTCTGTTGGCCCATATTATTTATGCCATCTGTATATTCTGTTTTTTGTGCCAATAAAAGAATAACTCTCTCCGTTAATGAAAATATACGTTATTTTTTGTAAATCTGATTTTATCACTATTGCCTAATTGACATACTGCATACTGTTTTGGTGGCGGTTCAGGCTGAAATTCAAAAAGGGGGTAGGATGAAACATATTAAGTTTACCCATTCACTACTGGCTGTTGTTCTGTGCTCGGTATTGGCCAGTGGTAGTGCTCTGGCAGCGGATCTTTCTGTGGGAAAAACATTGGAGAGTACAGGGCAAAAAATCGATAAATCGCTAGACAGTGCAGGGAACCAAATTGATAACTCCCTGCAAAAAGCAAATACTTATTTAGATGACAGTGCCATTACAGCAAAAGTGAAGGAAAAATTGCTGGAACATAAGGGGATAAATAGTCATGACATTTCGGTGAAAACGGAAAAAGGCGTTGTCCATCTTTCCGGTTTTGTCAAAAACAAACATCAAGCGGCGAAGATAGTTAAGATTGTTCATGGAATAAAAGGTGTCAAATCAGTAAAAAGCACGATAGAGATTAAAAAACAATCTTAATCTGAAAAAATAACAGATATTGAGAATAGAGTGGCTGATAATAGCCACTCTTTCTGTTTCTTTTCCTCAAATAATATCTTGTTAAGTGACGAAATTACTCATTCGCTGGCGGCATTCTGGTCACTGGCTATTCTCATATCAATTTAACTATTGGTGCTTTATTTCTTCACTTTTTATAAAAATGTTACAAGCAAGTTTTTTGAGCAACGATATACTGATAGGTATTCGGCGGCTTTCAGAGGGAGAGAAGAGTGGGGAAACATATTTCAATAACATTAGGTAATATCGAACCTTTAGCTTATCAGTCCCAGATTAAACCCGGGAAAATTGCTCTCGTTTGTGAAGGGGGTGGTCAGCGAGGTATTTTTACCGCCGGTGTCTTGGATGAATTTCTCCGTCTTGGTTTTAATCCGTTCGAACTGTTCCTTGGGACATCGGCGGGAGCGCAAAACCTTTCTGCCTATATTTGTGGTCAGAGGGGGTATGCACGCAAGATAATCAACCGTTATACAACTAACCCCGCTTTTTTTAATCCATTACGCTTTGTGCGTGGTGGGCATTTGATCGATTTAGATTGGTATATTGATACCATATCTGAGCAGTTGCCGTTGGATATTCCTGTCGCAATGCGTCAGTTTGATGTTGGACGTGAATTTTACATGTGTGCTTGCCGCTCGGATAATTTTGAGCCGAGTTACCTGCATCCAGATGACAAAAATTGGATGGATATTGTCAAGGCCTCCAGCGCCATTCCGGGATTTTATCGTAACGGCGTTACGCTTGATGATGTGGTTTACCAAGATGGGGGGATTTGTGATGCGATCCCAGTGCAGGAGGCTTATCGCCGAGGCGCGGATACTATTGTAGTGATTCGCACAGTGCCTTCACAGCTTTACTATACGCCTCAGTGGTTCAAACGTATGGAGCGTTGGTTAGAAGTGAGTAGTTTGCAAAAAATGGTCAAGATGCTCAACCTCCATGCACAAAGTTACCGTCGAACCCAGAAATTTATCGAAAATCCACCGGATAATGTGCAAATCTTCGAAATTTATCCACCAGCACCCTTGGCAACAATGGCTCTAGGCAGTCGGCTCAGTGCGTTAAATCAGGATTATCATGTGGGGCGGCGTTGTGGACGATATTTTCTGGCAACGATTGGACATACTTTTGTTGAAGGCAAATTTGGGCATACAGAACGTAAAAGTTATGGGGTATGCCGTACAGGATTAAGTTCTGATCACAACTGTTTTCGGCGAAACCATTTCCTGAACGGCGACAATCATTGCCCGTCAGTGGAATCCCCGGCGTCTGGGATGGTGGAGCATGTGCAAACGGTAGGAACTCTCATGATGGATAAGTTGGATTAGATGCTGATTGATACACATTGCCATTTTGATTTCCCTCCTTTTGCTGGTGATGAAATAGTGAGCCTGCAACAAGCCAGACAAATGGGCGTGGAAAAAATTATCGTTCCGACAATAGGTCAAACAAACTTCCAGAGAGTTTCTGCGCTGGCTGAGGCTTATTCTCCGATTTATGCCGCATTTGGTTTACATCCACTCTATATTGCTGAACACCAAGCGGTTCATTTGGATGAGTTGGCGCAAAAACTACAGGAAAAAGAGGCCAAATGCGTAGCGGTAGGTGAAATCGGTCTTGACCTTTATATGCCGGATCCGCAGTTTGAAAAGCAGAAAAGCATGTTAGAAGTACAGCTAAAACTAGCGAAACAACACGATCTGCCGGTGATACTCCATTCCAGAAAAAGCCATGACCAATTGGCAGCAATCTTGAGGAAGCACAAATTACCGCGAACAGGGGTTATTCATGGTTTTGCGGGGAGTTTATCTCAAGCCCAGGCCTTTATTCGTCTGGGGTTTTACATTGGTGTCGGGGGAACAATTACCTACGATAGAGCGCAAAAAGACCCGGAACACTATTTCACAATTGCCTTTGTCATCTTTGGTTCTGGAAACGGATGCGCCTGATATGCCGTTATCGGGGTTTCAGGGGCTGCCAAACCGACCAGAAAGGGTTGCACAGGTTTTTTCTGTATTGTGTGAATTGCGTCAGGAGCCGTCAGATGAAATTGCCAATCAGCTTTACCAAAATAGCACTATCCTATTTGCATTGAGTTGACTTATAACATATTAATAATGTTTAACTTATATTCTTTGCCTATTTATCCTGCCTTTTACCTTTTTCTCCATTAAATCATCTAACCCCACCGAAACTAGGTGGTTTTATGTGATGTATGTCTCATTTTGTATTTTTATATTACTTTTTACGGTATTAATTTGTGATGTTAGTTGCTTGTTCCTTTTTAGTCCTAGGTATAATCGGCTCACACACAATGTCAGTAGGAATTTATAGGATAACTGACATATTTTCTTATTATTTATTCAGTGAACAGGGATCCTTCCAATGCAACTCCTTATGAGCCTGATCGGGATGGCAGTGCTGGTTTTTATCGCAGTACTCTTCTCCAGTAATTATCGAGCCATTAAAATCCGCACCGTCTTGGGCGCCTTTCTGATGCAGGTTGCCATTGGGGCATTTGTACTTTATGTACCCGCCGGCAAAGACATTCTGGGGGGAATGTCAAAAGGCGTTTCCAATGTAATTGGATACGGACAAAAAGGAACAGATTTTATTTTTGGCGGTCTGGTGTCCGACAAAATGTTTGAATTATTCGGCGGCGGCGGTTTTGTCTTTGCCCTGCGTGTCCTGCCAGTGATTGTTTTCTTCTCATCACTCATTGCGGTGTTGTATTACATGGGCATTATGCAGTTCGTCATCAAAATATTGGGTGGTGGATTGCAGAAAATATTGGGAACCTCACGGACTGAGTCTTTGTCTGCAACGGCGAATATTTTCGTCGGTCAAACCGAAGCGCCTTTGGTTGTCCGTCCGTACATTGCGACCATGACCCAGTCTGAGTTGTTCGCAGTGATGTGTGGTGGCCTGGCTTCTGTTGCCGGCTCTGTATTGGCGGGCTATGCATCTATGGGTGTTCCATTGGAATACCTGATTGCGGCTTCATTTATGGCTGCGCCAGGTGGTTTACTGTTTGCAAAATTGCTGGTGCCGGAAACAGAAAAAACGCACGATATGGCTGATGCGATGTCGTTGGTTGCAGCGGAAGATCGTCCTGCGAATATTATTGATGCTGCGGCATCGGGTGCAGCATCTGGTATGCAGTTAGCCCTGAATGTTGGTGCCATGCTGTTGGCATTCACCGCATTGATTGCTTTGCTGAACGGTATCTTAGGCGGTATCGGCGGCTGGTTTGATTATCCTCAATTATCGATGGAATTGGTTTTGGGTTGGGTTTTTGCACCCATTGCCTACCTGATCGGTATTCCGTGGAATGAGGCAACAATTGCGGGTTCTTTCATCGGGCAGAAATTAGTTGTTAACGAATTCGTGGCATTCATGAACTTTAGTGAATACCTGCAAGCCGATGATGCTGTCCAGGCTGCGGGGCTGCAAGTACTTTCTGGCCATACTAAAGCCATTATCTCTTTTGCGCTGTGTGGTTTCGCCAACCTGTCTTCTGTTGCGATCCTTCTGGGCGGCTTAGGTGGTATGGCTCCAAATCGTCGCGGTGATATTGCCCGTTTCGGTTTTAAAGCCGTCTTGGCGGGTTCACTTTCTAACTTGATGAGTGCAACCATTGCCGGATTCTTCTTTTCGTTGTAAGACACAGGAAGTCTATACTCGATAAACTTCAAGTAGCAATCCGCAAGACGACGCGAGGCCTTATATTTCCCCGCGCAGCGGGGAAATATAACACGCATCTTGAAGTTAGATTGGTATATATCAAATTGAATGCAGGTGAGATTTCTCACCTGTATTTGTTTTAAGTCTGTTGTCTGATTCAGTGACGATAATCATACCGTTGGAGAGTTTTATGACCGATTTAACTGCCGCCGCTCAACTGGCGCTGAGTTTGATGGATTTAACTACACTTAATGATGATGATACAGATGAGAAAGTGGCCGCACTTTGTCGTCAGGCAAACAGCCCTGCCGGAAAGACGGCAGCTATCTGCATCTATCCACGTTTTATTCCCGTGGCGCGTAACGTATTACGCGAACAGGGAACCCCTGATATCCGCATTGCCACGGTGACTAATTTCCCACATGGCAATGATGATATCGACATTGCACTGGCTGAAACGCGTGCTGCCATAGCTTATGGTGCTGATGAAGTGGATGTTGTTTTTCCTTATCGTGCACTGATGGCCGGTAATGAGCAGATTGGTTTTGATTTGGTAACAGCCTGTAAAACGGCCTGTACTGAATCCGGCGTCTGGCTAAAAGTCATCATTGAAACGGGGGAGTTAAAAGAAGCGGCTTTGATTCGCAAGGCATCTGAAATTTCCATTAAGGCGGGAGCGGATTTCATTAAAACTTCAACGGGTAAGGTTCCCGTTAATGCGACGCTGGAAAGTGCCGAAATTATGCTGAGTGTGATCCGTGATATGCGCGTAGGTGATCGCGTTGGTTTTAAACCGGCGGGCGGTGTGCGTACCAGCGAAGAAGCGGCACAATATTTGGCGTTGGCAGAACGTATTATGGGAAATCAATGGGTTGATTCCCGTCATTTCCGTTTTGGTGCGTCCAGTTTGTTGGGCAGTTTGTTGACAACGCTTGGACACCAGAGTCAAAAGCAAAGTAGGGGTTATTGAGATCAATAATCACTCACTGCACACACGCTAAGATAGTGTGCATAACTGCCATTCTTTTCAGGTGATAATGATTGGGAGGTAGCTTTGTTTCTGGCACAGGAAATTATCCGCAAAAAACGTGATGGTCATCCACTGAATGAAGAAGAGATCCGCTTCTTTATTAACGGTGTCCGTGATAATACGGTTTCCGAAGGGCAGATTGCTGCACTGGCAATGACTATCTATTTCCATGACATGACGATGGAAGAACGTGTCGCACTGACTTTAGCGGTGCGTGATTCTGGTACGGTTTTAGACTGGAAGAAATTGAATTTACCCGGCCCGATTGTCGATAAACACTCGACGGGCGGTGTGGGCGATGTCACTTCCCTGATGCTGGGTCCAATGGTAGCGGCTTGCGGGGGATATGTACCGATGATATCGGGACGTGGCTTGGGGCATACCGGAGGAACGCTGGATAAATTAGAATCCATTCCCGGTTTTGATATTTTCCCTGATGAGTACCGTTTCCGCGAGATTATTCGCAATGTCGGTATTGCCATTATCGGACAGACAAATTCGCTGGCACCGGCGGATAAACGCTTTTATGCGACGCGTGATATTACGGCGACCGTTGATTCTATCCCTTTGATTACCGCCTCTATCTTGGGTAAGAAATTAGCCGAAGGGCTGGATGCTTTAGTCATGGATGTGAAAGTGGGTTCTGGGGCATTTATGCCGACCTACGAACAATCGGAACGGCTGGCCGAAGCTATCGTTGAAGTCGCCAATGGGGCGGGATGTAAGACTACGGCACTCTTGACGGATATGAATCAAGTTTTGGCATCCAGCGCGGGTAATGCGTTGGAAGTGCGTGAAGCTGTCCAATTCCTGACCGGAGAATACCGTAACCCTCGGTTGTTTGACGTTACCATGGCATTATCTGCTGAAATGCTGGTGTCAGGTAATTTGGCTATTGATCGTGACGATGCATACCATAAATTACAAGCTGCACTGGACAGTGGCAGGGCGGCGGAAACATTTGGTCGCATGGTGGCAGCGCAGAAAGGGCCGACTGATTTTGTTGAAAATTACTCCCGCTACCTCCCGACAGCGGAATTTGTCAAGCCAGTATTGGCTGGCGAGGTGTTAGCTGAACAGATGTTAGCGGGAAAAAATTGCATTGTTGCAGAAATGGATACCCGTGTCTTAGGAATGTCAGTGGTTGCATTGGGCGGAGGACGTCGTAAAGCGACAGATCCCATTAATTACAGTGTGGGGCTAAGTGATATCGTTGCGCTAGGCACAAACGTGAATGCGGATACTCCTTTGGCAATGATTCATGCCAATAGTGAGCATACCTGGCATGACGCCGCAGAAGCAGTACGTAAGGCGCTTGTTTTGAAGGATAAGGAAACAGTTTTTAAGGAAAGCGGGACACAAGCCACCACACCGATGGTTTATCGTTATATCCGTGGATAAATCATACAAGCATTGAAATTGATTTTAATAGCTGGCAGTTTCCGCATTGATAGCGTGAATTGACGCAGGAGAAAATTATGAAACGTACATTCATCATGGTATTGGATTCCTTTGGTATCGGTGCAACTGCTGATGCTGAAAAGTTTGGTGATAAGGGATCTAACACTTTGGGTCATATAGCAGAACACTGTGCCCGTGGTGAGGCTGATATTGGCCGTAAGGGACCACTACATTTGCCAAACCTGAGTCGTCTGGGATTGGGCAAGGCAGCAGAAGAGTCTTGCGGAACGTTCCCGATTGGCCTGGATAAAGAGGCCGAAATTATTGGCGCTTATGGTTACGCGAGTGAGCTTTCTTCTGGTAAAGACACGCCGTCAGGACACTGGGAAATTGCAGGCGTTCCGGTTCTGTTTGACTGGGGGTATTTCCGTGACGAAGAAAACAGCTTCCCACAGGCATTGCTGGATAAACTGGTCGAACGCGCGGATCTGCCGGGTTATCTGGGGAACTGTCACTCTTCCGGTACGGTTATTCTGGACAAATTAGGCGAAGAGCATATGAAAACCGGTCAACCGATTTTCTATACCTCTGCGGATTCTGTTTTCCAGATTGCTTGCCATGAAGAGACATTTGGTTTGGATCGCTTGTATGAGCTGTGTGAAATTGCGCGTGAAGAGTTGAATATTGGTGACTATAACATTGGTCGCGTGATTGCCCGTCCATTTGTGGGTGATAAAGCCGGGAATTTCCAGCGTACCGGCAACCGTCATGACTTGGCCGTTGAGCCGCCCGCCCCCACTGTCCTGAAAAAACTACTGGATGAAAAGCAGGGTGAAGTGGTTTCCATTGGCAAAATTGCAGATATTTACGCGAATGTCGGGATCACCAAAAAGGTCAAAGCGACAGGCATTGATGCCCTGTTTGATGCTTCGCTGATTGAAATGGAGCAGGCGGGCGATAACACCATCGTATTTACCAACTTTGTTGATTTTGATTCTTCCTACGGTCACCGCCGTGATGTCGCTGGTTACGCGGCAGCCCTGGAATTGTTTGACCGTCGTTTACCAGAAATGCTGAAATTGGTTAAAGAAGATGACATTCTGATCCTGACGGCTGACCATGGCTGTGACCCAACTTGGGCGGGAACAGATCACACCCGTGAACATGTTCCGGTTTTGGTTTACGGACCTCAAGTCAAACCAGGTTCATTAGGCCATCGTGAAACGTTCGCCGACATGGGGCAGACAGTCGCAAAATACTTCGATCTGACCCCCATGGATTATGGTAAAGCGATGTTTTAATTTTGGACGGAGATCTCTGGATCTCCCCATTTTCATCTATTTTGATACGTAATAAAAACAAGGAAATAAATTTATGGCCACCCCACATATTAATGCTGAGATGGGCGATTTTGCTGATGTTGTTTTGATGCCTGGTGACCCACTGCGTGCAAAATACATTGCGGAAACTTTTCTGGAAGATGCTCGTCAGGTTAACAATGTTCGCGGTATGCTGGGTTTCACTGGTACTTACAAAGGCCGCCGCATCTCTGTTATGGGGCATGGAATGGGTATCCCATCCTGTTCTATCTATGCCAAAGAGCTGATCACTGAATTTGGTGTTAAAAAAATCATCCGTATCGGTTCCTGCGGTGCGGTTAGCAAAGACGTTAAAATCCGTGATGTAGTGATTGGCATGGGGGCATGTACCGATTCCAAAGTAAACCGCCTGCGTTTTAAAGATCACGACTTCGCTGCTATTGCTGACTTTGATCTGGTTCGTCATGCAGTTGATGCGGCAAAGGCAAAGGATGTCAACGTGCGTGTCGGTAATATCTTCTCTGCCGATCTGTTTTATACGCCAGATCCTCAAATGTTCGACGTAATGGAAAAATACGGCATTCTGGGTGTTGAAATGGAAGCAGCGGGGATCTACGGTGTCGCTGCTGAATTTGGCGCAAAAGCGCTAGCGATTTGTACTGTGTCTGACCATATCCGTACTGGTGAGCAAACCACGGCTGAAGAGCGCCAAAATACATTTAATGACATGATCGAGATTGCGCTTGAATCCATCCTGATGGGTGATAATTAAAAAAGCGTAAATAGTTTTAGTCTTTCATTAAAAAATTACAGACCCTTTCCATTATTGGAAAGGGTTTTTTTTATAAATTACAGGCCAATTGATATCTATTATTAAGAACAGTTTTTAGTTATTTATTTAATCGGTATTTTCTTTTCTCTCAATTTGACTGGAAAATGAATGAAAAATAATAAACTTAATAATATTTGAACGATTTTTTTAAGTGATATTTTCAATTAACAATTAGCTTGGTAATTATGTTGTTTAGATAAATATCCTTATTTTATATTGACATTGAAGATAATCATGACAATAAAAACCAATTGTTATGGTTATAACGGGATAATAAAATGCGCCTGTCTTTCAGGAGGATAAAACAGAGCAATAAAACAACACCAATTAAGATGCTAAATTACTAAACATTGCTCGATATAACTCAGGGGAATACCCCAAAATTAAAAAATTATTAGTAAAATATACTACTCATAATCCGCAAGTTTTTGCAAAAATTCATATTTCATATGATGTTAAGGAGCATAGGCGGTTTTATCATCTGAAATTTGACTTAGGGTTTATTATGTAGAATGATATTGCCGGTTTGGTTTATTTTGACAGGTTATGATTTTAGTCAAAAAACTAAATAATCATTAGTCTAAGTATCAGAAATTAATTTCTGTGCTTCGGCTTCCCTTTGGCTATAAATATCTACTTTTTTATTAAAGGAATAAGTTAAATTATGAAACTTAACAAATTGGCGATGGTTTTAGGTTTTGGTGTAGCTTTGACTGCTGGCGCTGCAAGTGCAGCACCCACTGAAGGTAACGGTACAGTTAAATTCAGAGGGTCTATCATTGATGCGCCTTGCTCAATCAAAAACACCAATGTTGAAGTTGATATGGGTGCCGTTTCCAGTAATGCTCTGAAAGATGGTGGCCGTTCAGCCTCTAAATCTTTCAAAATTGAATTAGAAGGTTGTACTCTTGGGACTAAATCAGGTGTGATAACCACCTTTACTGGTGCGGAAGCTTCTGAGAAAGGTTTGCTGGCTATTGAAGGCACAGCACAAGGTGCAGCAATCGCAATCACTAACCATGGCAACAAAGTCATTCCTTTGGGTACAGCGTCAGACAGCATGTCTATCCATGATGGCAACAACGATCTGAATTTCGCCGCACACCTGAAAGGTCTGACAAGTCAGGCTGGAGAAGAAGGTGCAACGCCTGTGAAAGTCGTAGCAGGTGATTTCACAGCGATCGCAAACTTTACTTTAAGCTACCAATAATATTGCAAGCTATCTGATCATTTTTAATGCTTGAATATCAGGAAACTCACTTTAATTGTTCACCTCGATTTTCCTGATAATATATTTAGGGTATTTCTGGGATAGTGCGTGTAAGTAAGGTATGGCTACAATATTCTGTAACAAGATCTGTTTTATTGATGCAGGTCAATATTATTCATGATTGAGTAAGCAGATTGTGTCATTAACAAAGTGATCCCTGTAGTGGTAAATTGAAATACCCTTTTTTTATTTAATAAGTGAAGCATAAACAGAGCACTTAATATATTACGGTTAGGCAGGACATGTGGCTATCTCTGCAACCTCAGTATCGGTCAGGGTCCTCAATTTAGATCGATGAACTTTAATGACGCCATGTATGAGGTAAGAACGCCTGTGCGCTTACAGACTTGGTCGCGTCAGGTAGCGGCTAAATTCAAACTGGATGATTAACGATTCATTGTTCAGAGGATGCTATGGTTTTGTTTTCAGATGCTATGAATCATAATTTTTTATCTGATTATAGAGAAATAATCAGTAATAAAAAGACAAGCAGTAATAGAAAAAATATCGTTAATAGAAATAATGTGATTAATCAAAAAAGAACAGCTAATAAAATAAAAACAGAGCACTTACTATTCGGAATTAATCCTCTTTTTGCTCTTATACTGTTTGCATTGTCTGGTATTCAGACAGCTCATTCCCGATCATCAATTGAATTCAATATTGGTGCACTGGATGTCAATGAACGTGCCAATATTGATTTGGATAAATTTGCACGTGCAGGTTACATCATGCCGGGTAACTATATGATGAGTGTTCGGATGAATCAGCATGAGCTTTCGGATACCTATTCTATCGATTTCATTGCACCGCCTGATGAACCAACAGACAGTGAAGCCTGCATCTCCCCTGAATTGGTGAAACAAATCGCACTGAAACAACAGTGGGTAGAAAAATTAGGTTGGCAGAATGAAGGCAAATGTCTTGATCTCAATACGTTACCAGGTATGTCAGCCAGAGGTGATCTCGCTACTTATACGCTTTATTTAATCATACCTAAAATTTATCTGGAATATGACTTACCGGATTGGGACCCTCCTGCTCGTTGGGATAATGGGATACCCGGATTACTGTTTGATTATAACATTAACGCACAAACCTCCAGACCCGTTCACGGGAGTAGCAGCCAACAAATCAGCGCCATCGGAACAGCGGGTATGAATGCGGGGGAGTGGCGTTTGCGGGCTGATTGGCAGGCCAAATATAACCGTTTCAAAAACCAAAGTGGCGATAAATCAGGCTCTTCTGGTGGAAGAGAGCGTGATTGGGATTGGAGCCGTTACTACATGTATCGTGCGATCCCCCGCCTGGAAGCGAAATTGACATTGGGTGAGGATTACCTCAATTCCAACATTTTCGATAGCTTCCGCTATACGGGGGTCAGTTTAGTGACTGATGAAAATATGTTGCCCCCGAATTTACGTGGATATGCGCCTGAAGTCACAGGGGTAGCACGGACTAATGCCAAGGTAACGGTCAGACAACAGGGGAGAGTGCTGTATGAAACTCAGGTCGCTTCTGGCCCATTCCGTATTCAGGATCTGAGCGATGCGGTGGTAGGAACGCTGGATGTCAGAGTTGAAGAGCAAGACGGTGGTGTGCAAGAGTTTCAGGTTAATACTGCGACGATCCCTTATCTGACCCGCCCCGGACGCGTACAGTATAAATTTGTTGGTGGTCAGTCCACGAATGATAAGCACCGTCGTGAAGGGCCTGCATTCGGCATGGGTGAATTCTCGTGGGGAATTAACAGCGGTTGGTCGCTGTATGGCGGTCTCTTAGCCGCAGGAGATTATAACGCTTTGTCACTGGGGATCGGCCGCGACTTGATGATGTTTGGTGCACTGTCGTTTGATGTCACGGAATCAAGGGCAAGATTACCGGGAGAAAACAAAAATCTGACCGGTGGATCTTATCGTCTCAGTTATTCGAAACGTTTTGATCAATATCACAGTCAGGTGACGTTTGCCGGATATCGTTTTTCTGAGCGCGATTTCATGAATATGGGGCAGTATATCGATCGCCGCTATCGCAGCGTTTCTTCCAATAGCGGTAAAGAGATGTATACCATTACTTTCAACAAACAATTTACCGATATTGGCTTAAGTGCCTATCTCAATTATAGCCATCAAACTTATTGGAATCGGCCAACAAACGATCGCTATAACATTTCCTTATCCAAGTATTTTGATATTGGGCGTTATAAAAATATCAGCGTCAATCTGTCAGCCTATCGTAACAATTTTGACAATAAAAAAGATGATGGCATGTATCTGAATCTTTCCATTCCGTGGGGAGAAAGTGGCACTGTCAGCTACAACGGGTTGGTTAATCGTCAGGGCAATGCGCATACAGTGGGTTATTTTGACCGTATTGATGATCGCAATAACTATCGTGTTGCAGTGGGCACGAGTATCGATGGCAGGGCATCGGTTGACGGTTATTACAACCATTATGGTGACCAGACGTTGCTTACGGCCAGTGCCAGTTATCGGGATGGTGGCAATACGACGGCAGCCCTTGGCCTGCAAGGTGGGGTGACTGTAACGGCAAAAGGGGCTGCACTGCACCGTACTAATATGTCTGGCGCAACGCGCTTGATGGTAGATACAGAAGGGGTTAGCAATGTGCCTGTCCGGGGATTTGGTTCAGCGGTGCATACCAACTACTTTGGTAAAGCGGTGCTGGCCGATGTGAACAACTACTATCGCAACAGAGCAAATATTGACTTAGATAACTTGCCAGATGATGTAGAGGCACTGCGTTCTGTTCAGCAGGCAACATTAACAGAAGGCGCGATTGGTTATCGTAAATTCCAGGTGATATCAGGTAGTAAAGCGATGGTAATTATCAGGTTATCTGACGGTTCATCCCCGCCGTTTGGTGCATCAGTCATGAATAGTGCCCAACGTGAAATCGGGATTGTCAGTGATGACGGATATGTTTATCTGAGTGGAATAAATCAGGGTGAAAAACTGCAAGTCCATTGGGATGGTGGTGCTCAGTGTGAAATGACGGTGCCAGATGAAATAACATCAGAATCGTTAACTTCACTTTTACTGCCTTGCCGGTTTTTAACAGGTGATGGTAAGTAAATTGTCATTAAACTATCCAAAAAATCGTTATTTAATAGCGTATTATATCTGTCTGGACTGAAAAGTATGGCGATTAGCCAGTGCAGAAATATCAATATATGAGTCTCTTTTGAGCATGAGCAAATGACATTATGAAACTGAAAAATATTCTAATGATAGCCACCATGACGGTAATCTGTTTGACATCCATTCATCAGGCAATGGCAGCGATAGCGTTGGATCGTACTCGGGTGATTTTTAATGGAAATACCAAATCCGTCAGTCTGAATATTGAAAATCAGCATCTTGATTTGCCTTATTTGGCACAGGCGTGGCTTGAAGATGAGAAGGGAGATAAGATCAACGGCCCGCTTGTGATTGTTCCACCAGTACAGCGTGTTGAAGCTGGCGCAAAGAGCCAAATCAAAATTCAGACACTACCAACGATAGCTCAATTGCCACAAGATCGGGAAAGTCTGTTCTATTTCAATATTCGTGAGATCCCCCCTCGCAGTGAAAAATCCAATGTGCTGCAAATCGCTTTACAGACGCGAGTCAAACTGTTCTATCGCCCGGAAGCGGTGATTGCACGCCGTATTGATCTTGATAACCCGTGGCAGGAAAAACTCACCTTAACCCGCGAAGGCAGTCAATATGTGGTGAATAACCCAACACCTTATTACGTCACGATTTCAGAAGCATCAAACAAAGTGAACGGTAAAAGTGTCGGGGGGTTTGAGCCGCTGATGTTGGCACCCAGAAGTAGTGAAAAACTGGGAGGAACCGCTAACGCCTTAGGCAATACGCCGATACTGACTTATGTCAATGATTATGGTGGGCGACCACAATTAATATTTAACTGTAGTGGCAATACCTGCGCAGTGACAAAAGCTGTCACCGATGGAAGCTGATTTAAGTTGTACAGATGATGTTCCATCAATCAAGGTGTTGGTGGAGCATCAAGACAGAATTAGCCGGAATATAGTGAGTTTTCGGTAATTGGTTGGATAACCGTAGGGTAAATAATAATGAATCCGTTAAGCATCAGATTATCCAGATATGTATTGCCGATGCTGTTTCTTTTTGGTGTGGGTAGCCAGCAAAGTGCGTATGCACGGGATAATTTACGTCAGGATGTCAGGATTACGTTAACTGTACTTGCTCCTGCTTGTTCGATTAAGACAGAAAATCAAAATATAGAAGTGGATTTTGGCAATATTCTTAACCGTGATCTTTATCTGCAACATCGGACAAAAGGCAAGCAATTTAAGCTGTATTTAGACGATTGTGACCCACGTATAACAAAGCGACTTAAAATCAAGTTTTTAGGAGAGCAAAGCGACGAGCTGCCGGGGCTGTTGGCAATTCGATCTGACGGGCGTATTCGTGGTGTTGCCATCGGTATGGAAAAAATTGATGGTACGCCGATGCCGTTTAATAAAACCAGTGAATTCCCGTTATTAGCCGATAGTCAAAATAATGTGATTCCATTCCAGGCATATATACAAGCCACCCCCCGTGCTATTCAAGAGAAAAATATGGGTTTTGGTCCATTTACTGCTGTCGCAACGTTTGAAGTTAATTACGACTAGTCATGCTGACTGGTTTTTCATCCACGATCTTTAGTCAGAGTTTGATGTTATTGGAAAATAAGTTATGCGCCATATTAAAAAATCGTTGTTGAAGCTAGCAGCCCTGTTATTTTTAGCCAGTACCACGCATGTTTATGGTGGGGCTTATGTTATGCCGGTTAATATGGTTCCATCAGGTAACCAGGCTGTCACAACCATGGAAATTATTGCATGGACTGAGGAAGAAGGGATACCGAATCCTTGCTATGGAAATACCACATGCTATGTTGGCCCAGATGTGATGTATAAGAATGGGTATCAGCCGGGAATGCACGGCTCTTGCAATGATGCAAGGGTATGTTTGAATGCAGGTAATTATCGGACAACCGCTGACGTTATGCGAGCTTATAAACGCAAATTTGGCATTCCTAAACGGGTAACATTTACCATCATAAGTACAGAGGCGGATTGTATCGGTTTGTTTTATACAACGAAGATAGTTCCGGGATACGGTCATGCTCAACAATTCCCCAATTCCACTTGCAATAAAATGCCACCCCCTAATCAAAGTTGTCGAATTGAATTACCTTCTGAAATTGCTTATGGGGAATTAACTGCGGCAGATGTGAATAATGCTACCCGCACAATTAACGGTACATTTGAATGTGCTGTTGGTAGCAACAAGATTATGTTGTATGCCAGATCAACCAATGATGAAGACAGAATTTATCTCGATTCCGATAAGCAAATATATTCGACATTGCAAATTAATAACCAAAATGCAGCAAATGGCGTGAATGTTGTTGCTGACGGAAAGAATGCGGTCAAAGATTTCACACTGACGTCAGTATTGCACACATTAACACCACCGAAAGCCGGAAAATATGAAGGTACAGCAATAGTTTATTTAACTTATTTATAAATTGAGAGTAAAGAGATTATGCAAGTCAGTATGCTGGTAGGAAAAAGAATCCAAATGAAAAGAAAAGAAATTGGAGTGACAGCAGCAGAGCTGGCAGACAAAATAGGGGTGAGTCATCAGCAATTGTCACGTTATGAACGCGGAACCAATAAAATCAGTCTGGAGCATTTGGTCGCTATTTCTATTGCCCTGGAAACGCCCGCAAACTGGTTTTTAGAGGATTGTTTTATGCCCCCTAAGGTTCATATGAATAATCAATATACCTGTGTAGCAGAAACAATATTGGGTTTGTAACACTTATCTTATAGTGATAGCAGCCATTCCAATTCAGGAATGGCTTTGCTTTTTTTAAAAAATACCGCCAAAAATGGCGGTATTTTATTGGGTAGGGTAATCTCTATTTGGCAATCTTGGCGTGCATTTCCTGTACCGAAATAACCTGCTCAGTCGGATCTGCGCTAAGTGCCATGGTCGTTGCAAAACCGCCATTCAAGGTTGTGTCATAGTGCACTTTATATTGCAGTGCGCTGCGACGCAGCAGTTTTGAATCCTCAATCGCCTGGCGGCCTGCGGTGGTATTAACGATATAGTCATATTCACCGTTTTTGATTCTGTCCTGAATATGTGGACGTCCTTCATGAACCTTATTCACCAAACGCGGGTTGATCCCTGCTTCACCCAGCACAATTGCTGTACCGTGAGTCGCATCCAATTCAAAGCCGTGTTTAAGTAACTTAGCCGCCAAATCGACAACCCGCTCTTTATCCCCTTCGCGTACAGACAGTAGTGCCCGGCCTTTTTTGCGCAGGGTCGAATTACTGCCTAACATTGCTTTTGAAAAAGCTTCGGCAAACGTCCGGCCAACCCCCATGACTTCACCGGTAGAACGCATTTCGGGTCCCAGAATGGGGTCAACGCCTGGGAATTTATTGAATGGCAGTACCACCTCTTTGACGGAGTAGTAAGGTGGAATAATCTCTTCAATTGTCCCTTGCTCAAGCAGAGACTGGCCTGCCATCACACGTGCCGCTATTTTTGCCAGTGGCATCCCCGTTGCTTTGGAAACAAAGGGGACGGTACGTGCTGCGCGTGGGTTCACTTCAATCAGATAAACTTCGTTGTCTTTCACCGCAAACTGGACGTTCATCAGGCCACGGACACGCAGTTCAAAGGCCAGTTTTTCAACTTGCTGGCGCATCACATCCTGAATTTCTTTGCTCAGGGTATAAGCCGGCAAAGAACAGGCTGAGTCACCGGAGTGAACACCCGCTTGCTCGATATGTTCCATAATGCCGCCAATCAGGACACGTTCACCATCACAGATAGCATCCACATCAACTTCAACAGCATCATCAAGGAAGCGATCCAGCAGGACGGGCGCATCGTTGGATACGCTAACCGCAGTCTGGAAGTAACGGCGCAAGTCTGACTCGTCGTATACGATTTCCATTGCACGCCCGCCCAGCACATACGATGGACGAACGACCAGCGGATAACCAATCTCATTCCCTTTTTCAACCGCCAGCTCGATAGTGGATACCGTGGCATTGGCGGGTTGTTTCAGGCCAAGACGATTAACCGCTTGCTGGAAACGCTCGCGGTCTTCTGCACGATCAATGGCATCAGGGCTGGTGCCGATAATAGGGACACCCTCCGCTTCCAGTTCACGAGCCAGTTTCAGTGGTGTCTGGCCGCCATATTGCACGATAACCCCTTTGGGTTGTTCAACCCGCACAATTTCCAGCACGTCTTCCAGTGTCACAGGTTCAAAGTAAAGACGATCGGACGTGTCATAATCGGTAGAAACCGTTTCAGGGTTACAGTTCACCATGATGGTCTCAAAACCGTCTTCACGCAGTGCCAGCGAAGCATGTACACAGCAGTAATCGAACTCAATACCTTGTCCGATGCGGTTCGGGCCTCCGCCCAATACCATGATTTTTGGTTTGTCATTGTTCGGGTTGGATTCACATTCGTCTTCGTATGTGGAGTACATGTAAGCAGTATCAGTAGAGAACTCTGCCGCACAGGTATCAACCCGCTTGTAGACTGGATATAAGTTGTAGTCATAGCGTAACTTACGGATCTCTTTACCGGAGACACCCACCAGTTTCGCCAGCCGCGCATCAGCAAAACCTTTGCGTTTCAGATGACGCAAGAAATCAGAGGTCAGTCCGTTAATACCTTGTTCTGCAACTTGTTCTTCCAGACGAATCAACTCTTCAATTTGCACCAGGAACCAGCGGTCGATATTGGTCAGGTTGAAGAGTCCATCAACAGACAGGCCCGCGCGGAAAGCATCGGCGATATACCAAATGCGTTCAGCCCCAGCATTTTTCAATTCACTGCGGATTTTGGTCAGGGATTGTGGATCATCCAGATTGACTTGAGGATCAAATCCGGTTGCGCCGACTTCCAGACCGCGCAGGGCTTTCTGCATGGATTCCGGGAAAGTACGGCCAATCGCCATCACTTCACCAACAGATTTCATCTGGGTGGTCAGGCGGTCATTGCTGCCAGCAAATTTCTCAAAGTTGAAGCGAGGAATTTTCGTCACAACATAATCGATGGAAGGTTCGAAAGAGGCTGGAGTACGTCCGCCCGTGATGTCGTTCATCAATTCATCAAGGGTATAACCGACCGCCAGTTTTGCGGCGATTTTTGCGATTGGGAAACCTGTTGCCTTGGAAGCCAGTGCGGATGAACGGGAGACTCGTGGGTTCATTTCAATGACGATCAGGCGGCCATTTTTCGGGTTCACTGCGAACTGAACGTTTGAACCACCGGTTTCTACACCAATTTCACGTAATACTTCCATCGAAGCGTTACGCATGATTTGGTATTCTTTATCGGTCAGTGTCTGTGCTGGCGCTACGGTGATGGAGTCACCGGTATGGATACCCATGGGATCGAAGTTTTCAATGGCGCAGATGATAATGCAGTTATCGTTTTTGTCCCGCACCACTTCCATTTCATACTCTTTCCAACCAATCAGGGATTCATCGATCAGCAATTCGTTGGTTGGAGAGAGGTCTAAGCCGCGTTCGCAGATTTCTTCGAACTCTTCCCGGTTGTAGGCGATGCCACCACCACTTCCACCCATGGTAAAAGAGGGGCGGATAATACAAGGGAACCCGACTTCTTCGGCGACCGCCAGCGCTTCTTCCATCGTGTGGGCAATACCAGAACGTGCGGTGTCCAGGCCGATTTTTTTCATCGCCTTGTCAAAACGCTGGCGATCTTCTGCCTTATCAATGGCATCAGCGGTAGCACCAATCATGGTGACGTCAAATTCTTGCAGTACGCCTTGACGCTCCAGTTCCAATGCACAGTTGAGTGCCGTTTGCCCGCCCATGGTTGGCAAAATGGCATCCGGGCGCTCTTTTTCAATAATTTTGCGTACCACTTCCCAATGGATCGGCTCGATATAAGTCGCATCAGCCATTTCAGGGTCGGTCATTATCGTGGCCGGGTTCGAGTTGACCAGAATGACACGATAACCTTCTTCCCGTAGTGCCTTACAAGCCTGTGCGCCAGAGTAGTCAAATTCACAAGCCTGGCCGATAACAATAGGGCCAGCACCTAAGATCAGGATACTTTTAATATCAGTACGTTTTGCCATTTTTCTTCTTCTCCTGATTATTTGGTGTTCTGAACGTTTGCCTGACGATATTGCTCAATTAACTCGATAAAATGATCGAATAGTGAAGCGGCTTCATGTGGACCCGGGCTGGCTTCAGGGTGTCCCTGAAAACTGAATGCGGGTTTGTCAGTACGATGAATGCCTTGCAAGGTGCCATCAAAGAGTGATTTATGCGTTACACGCAGATTGGCGGGCAGTGAGCTTTCATCAACAGCAAAACCGTGGTTCTGTGCAGTGATCATGACAACATTGCGATCCAGATCTTTGACGGGATGGTTGCCACCGTGATGACCAAACTTCATTTTCACGGTTTTTGCACCACTGGCCAGCGCCAGCAACTGGTGCCCTAAGCAGATGCCAAATACAGGGATTTCGGTATCCAGGAAGGTTTTAATCGCTTCGATAGCATAGTCGCATGGCTCTGGATCACCCGGTCCATTAGACAGGAAAATGCCATCCGGTGCCATTTTCAGGACTTCATCGGCGGGCGTTTTTGCCGGTACTACGGTAACGCGGCAGCCACGATCGACCAGCATACGCAGGATGTTGCGCTTCACCCCAAAATCATAGGCCACAATGTGGTAAGGCAATTCTTGCTCTTTACGCGCTTCGGGTAGCCCATCCGCTAGCGTCCAGCTTCCTTGTACCCATTGATAAGATTGTGCCGTCGTGACTTCTTTTGCCAAATCCATGCCTTTCAGGCCTGGGAACGCTTGTGCTTTTTCCCGCGCAACTTCGGCATCCGCCTCATTACCTGCAATGATACAGCCGTTCTGTGCCCCTTTTTCTCTTAACAGACGGGTTAGCTTGCGTGTATCGATATCTGCGATAGCGACAATATTGTGACGTTTCAGGTAATCAGACAGGTTTTCTTCACTGCGGAAATTGCTGGTCACTAAGGGTAAATCACGAATAACTAAGCCTTGGGCTTGAATGGCGGGGGATTCTTCATCTGCGGCATTGATGCCGACATTACCAATATGGGGATAAGTAAGAGTAACAATTTGGCGGGAATAGGAAGGGTCGGTAAGTATTTCTTGATATCCGGTCATTGAGGTATTGAAGACCACTTCTCCAACAGCCACACCTTCTATACCAATAGCGCGACCGTGAAATTGGGTTCCATCTTCCAGAACCAATATAGCTGACTTAATCAAAACGCCCTCCAAAATGAATAATTAGTTGCATCCAATGCATATTAATTCAAAATTAGTCCTTAAAATCAATGCCAATCCTGATTTTTGACAAAATTTTGGCAAATTGTGCGCATTCTAATGATGAGAGTGGGGGTTGTCTACAAAAAATGGCATTTTTATTGGCTTTTTTACAACGCTCAGTCTCATATTGAGTAAATATAGCTGAAAAATATAAGGAAAGTGGAAGTAGATAAACGATTATAGTGAGAAAAAACTTAAGAACAGCAAAAATATCGCGCTTTTTTTGTGTTTATGGGAAAAAAGCAACAAAAAGGCTAACTATTATTATGAAAATGGTGATTAATTTGGCTCTTTGATAGATATATTTATCATATATCATTATTACGCAACTATTTATAAAATAATTGCGTAATTACATGTGGTTATAATTTTATAAAATTAAATTTTATCAAGGTTCAGTACATCTTTCATATTATAAAGCCCACTACTTTTCCCTGTTAACCACATTGCTGCTTTAATAGCGCCATTAGCAAAGGTCATGCGGCTTGAAGCTTTGTGGCTTATCTCTACACGTTCACCGAGATCGGCAAAGATCGCGGTATGCTCTCCAACGATATCACCTGCCCGGATGGTGGCAAATCCAATGCTTTTAGGATCGCGTTCTCCCGTATGGCCTTCACGGGTATAAACGGCGCAGGTTTTGAGATCCCGGCCTAATGCATTAGCGATAGACTCTCCCATTGCCAGTGCGGTTCCCGACGGCGCATCCACTTTATGGCGGTGGTGGGCTTCAATAATCTCGATGTCGGTATATTCCCCCATCACTGTGGCCGCTTTTTCCAGCAGTTTTAGTACCAAATTGACACCAACACTAAAATTTGCCGCAAAAACAATAGGGATTTCACGGGAGGCTTCTGCAATCGCGTGTTTACCGGCATCATCAAAACCTGTTGTTCCGATGATCATGGATTTGTGATATTGCCGACAAATGGAGAGGTAGGCTAATGTGCCTTCAGGACGCGTAAAATCGACCAGGACATCAAAGTGTTCAATAACCTGGTGCAGATCATCATTAATCATCACACCGTTTTTACCGATCCCCGCCAGCTCTCCCGCATCGGTTCCCACCAATGAAGAGCCGGAGCGCTCTAATGCTGCACCCAGTGTAACACCATCCAACAGCTGGACGGCCTGAATAAGATTGCGTCCCATGCGCCCACCAGCACCGACGATAGCAACGCGAATATCTGTATCAGCCATAAGGCCCTCTCTGTAAATCATTTTTAATTGAGGTGACAAAGGAAACTGTTCTACAGCTTAACTGGCAAGAACTGGCAGCGCCAGATTTATAGCGTGGTCATAAGAAAAACAGGGATCATGTTGGAAATTATAAAAAAATTTTATTCATCGTTACGTAGTTAACAAAACAGTAACTTGAAAGATGAAGGGCGTAAGGTAAATTGATTAGGGTTTAATGAGAAATATTATATGTATCTATAAATTATAGAGTTAAAAAACAAATAATAGAATACGCCTGCTTAAACTGGAGTAGCAATTTTATACAAAAGTAGTAAACTGTTCCATCAAGCCCATTAAATAATAAATAAAATTGATTTCTCTTTGTAACTAGGTGGTTATTTATGGCTAAGACGGAAAATGTAAAAGAGAGTACCCACTTTTTTCATCTGAAGGAATTCAATGGATTGGAGATGCTTAAGGCGAGATATCATAAACAAGTATTTTCTCGTCATGTACATGAAACTTTTTGTATCGGTGTCATAGAAGAAGGAGCGCAACGTTTCTACCGCACGGGGAGAGAACATATTGCGCCTAAAGGAGCTATTATTCTGGTCAATGCCGATGAAATTCATACCGGTTCTTCAGCAGTAAAGACGGGTTGGTCGTATCAGGTTATATATCCGTCTCCTGATTTATTGTGTTCATTATCACGGGATTTCCAATATGGAGGTGGCTCGGTTCCTTGGTTTCCGGCAGCCGTTGTGCATGATCTTGGTTTGTCTGAACAACTGCGCATGACATTTCATCTTTTGGCTCAGAGTGGCAATATTTTACTCAAAGAGACTATGCTGCTTTCTTCATTAGCATGGTTGATAATGAAATATGGGCAAACACATGTTACTGCACAAGAGTTGCCTGCGGCTGAAAAGCAGATCTTTTTGGCTAAAGAATACATTGACGCTTATGCAGAAAATAATATTTCCCTTAATCAGTTAGCTGAACTGGTACAGTTGAGTCCATGGCACTTTTTACGGCAATTCAAGAAAACGATAGGCGTTACCCCACATGTTTATTTGATTTTAGCGCGTTTACGTATGGCACGGAGGTTATTACTTGAAGGGAATCCAATATTAAATGTTGCCATCCGTTGCGGTTTTTCTGATCAAAGCCATTTTAACCGCCATTTTAAAAATGCTTTGGGTATTACTCCCGGTATGTTTGTTCGCTCCTTGCAAAAATCTTATTAAGTTCCTTTAAAACGTCTACTTACAAATATCTTGATCAGTAAATTAACAAACTATTTCACCGCAATTTTATTCAATACTCTTACATAACCTATTCGTAATCTAATTCTCTAATGGTTATCTTTCACCTTATTGATGTAGATTGAGTTATGGAAAAATCATTCTCTGGTTCGAATACTGATATTCAACCGATGGCTGCTCCCTGGCAAGGATTTTGGTCTGGCATGTATAATATGCTGCCACTTTGTTTATCTGTTATCCCTTGGGGGATATTAGCCGGCTCTGTCGCTGTACAATCGGGTCTAACTCTGGGTCAAAGTATAGGTATGTCTGCTATCCTGTTTGCAGGGGCTGCACAATTAGTGACTTTAGGATTGCTGGCATCAGGTGCCAGTATATTTACTATTATTATTTCGGTTTTTTTTATCACGGCTCAGCATTTTCTATATGGATTAACGTTACGTGAATATGTAGCAGTGTTAAAGACTCGCTATCGCTTACCAATTGGATTTTTACTAACAGATGAGTTATTTGCACTTAGTTGTGCACAGAAAAATAAACAGGCCTTAAGCCCCGGTTATTTGATTGGTGCGGGGTTATGCTTTTATTTATGCTGGAACTTATTTAGCTTGTTGGGGATCTTCATGGCATCTTCGATTCCTGATCTTGCCAAATATCATCTGGATTTTTCTATTGTTGCTACTTTCATCACCATTGTTGTACCAATGATCAAAAAAATTAGTGTCCTTTGTGGTGTTGGCTTTTCCCTGGCTTTGTCTATGCTGCTCTCTTATTTTCATGTTGAAGGGGCAGTTATTATTGCGGGTGTCAGTGGGATGTTTTTTTCTGTTTTTATCGCCAGATTAGCCAAGGAGTCAACATGAGTTGGACATTGATTTTTCTCTTAGCCGGTATTGTATTTTTTAACCGATATGTTTTTCTGGAACCGAAAATGCCGGTAAAGTTACCAAAGATATTAAATGAGTCACTAAAATATTCCGCACCTTGTTTACTTATTGCAATATGTGGGCCGATTATATTAATGGAACAAGGAGAATTAAGATCATTACCTAACAACCCATATTTATGGGGAGCATTAACAACGACTATTTTTGCTTTTTTTATCCGTAATATTGTTGTTTGCGTTATTATCAGTCTAATCGTATTTTATATTTTATCTGCTATCTTATAGGTAGGAGGGAATTATGAAAACAGGAACGGATGTTTATAAGGAGTCTACCGTTATTCGAGATACATACAGAATTTTACCTTTTCAAGGAATATGGACTTGGCTAACGGGAAAGGATATACCCGATAGGAAACCATTATGGAGATCAAATTCAATTGAAATGATCTTTTGGTCGATTAGCTGGGTTATAATTGGAATATTACTTATATATTGGGCACTGAATGGCCAAATGGCACTGTTACCCTCTATTATTGTCTATTTAATAGGTGTGTTATTTTCTGTTTCAGGTGCCAGGTATGTTGTTGCCACCATTATTCATCAAGGAGTTCATGGTAATTTACTTTCAAATCAAACCAGTAATAAAATTCTCTGTGAAGTTTTATCTACAATATTGATTACTCAGCCTTATGACTCATATCGCCAATTTCATATCTATGAGCATCATGGAAAGGATTTCTCAACAGTAGAGGATAAAGATCTTGCTGCAATTTATAAATTAGGGTTTATACCTGGAAAGTCTAAAAAACAACTTTATATAAATTTATTTTTGACATTGTTAAGTCCATATTTCCATATGTCCTACTTATCCGGTAGGATTAAATCAAATTTAATAGGCGTTCCAAAATACCGATTGGTTATGACAATTATCCAGTTATTAATATTAAGCTATATGATTTGGAATATAGGGATAGTCTCTTTTATCCTGTTTATCATCATTCCTTATGTAATAGTTTATCAAATTGTATCATTACTACATTTAATAACTGAACATGTTTGGTTATTGCGTAGAGAAAAAGAGACCATTCGTGATAGTCATGTCAATAATTCTATCGGGCGTTTTTGTGGTTCATCTTGCCCAAATAGCTTTACCTTAAGGTATTGGCCTCAGTGGATAATGTGGGCTGTCGCACATCTATTTTATCATTTACCTGTAAGGATGCTGATATTACAAGGCTCTCTTGTGTGTCACGATTGGCACCATCGGGTAAGTAGTGTGAAAGAATGGTATAATTATGCAGCCTTAAGAGAAGTTAACGCAATAAAGTTAGCCAAAGAAGGTAAATATGATTACACTGAATTTTGGGGATTTCATAATAGCTTAGATTATGTGTTAACAATGATCAGTTATGGTGAGCCAGTCAAAGTTAGAGATTTAAAATATAGACTTAATTAAAAACGGCCTAAGTTATTAAACCTTTTCTGTAATTGAAGGGGCAAGGTTATTATTTAATAAGTGGACTACAAGGTCTACCATTATATTATCAAATTATTATGGTAGACCTGTTTGATATTTGAATGGCGAGATAATTAAATAAAATTACTTTAATTAACCTCTTTCACTTCAACCCGTAACTCTTTTGGTACTTCAAAAACGATATTTTCTTCTCTGCCATGCAGTTCGTTAACTGTTTCTGCGCCAAACGTTTTCAGGCGTTCAATCACCTGCTGTACCAAAATATCCGGGGCCGATGCCCCCGCAGTGACGCCCACTGCGTTCACACCAGTGATCCACTCTGCCTGGATATCCTTAGCTGAATCAATCAAATAAGCAGGCTTGCCTACGCGTTGTGCGAGTTCGGCCAGGCGATTTGAATTTGATGAGTTTTTAGAACCAACAACTAACACGACATCAGCCCCTGATGCCAAATCACGTACCGCTTCCTGACGGTTAGTGGTGGCATAGCAGATATCATCTTTGCGTGGGCCGACAATATTGGGGAACCTTGCGTTAAGTGCATCAATCACTTCTGAGGTGTCATCAACAGAAAGTGTCGTCTGGGTCATAAAGCAGAGGTTATTCTCATCTTTAACTTGCAGTTTCCACACATCTTTCGGTGATTCCACCAGATACATCCCCCCCGTTGGGGTTATTGTATTGCCCCATGGTGCCTTCTACTTCGGGATGACCGGCATGACCGATTAAAATCGCCTCTTTGCCTTTGCGACTCGCCCTTGCCACTTCCATATGGACTTTGGTGACTAATGGACAGGTTGCATCAAACAGCATGGTTAAGTTACGGGAGCGGGCTTCTGCACGAATGGCTTGGGAAACACCGTGGGCTGAGAAGATCAGAATAGCGCCATCAGGCACTTCTGAAATTTCTTCAATGAAGATAGCGCCACGCTTCCTGAGATTGTCAACCACATAACGGTTATGCACCACTTCATGGCGGACATAGATAGGGGCACCGTACAATTCCAGTGCGCGTTCCACGATGCTGATAGCACGATCAACACCGGCACAGAAACCACGAGGGTTAGCCAGCAATATTTGCATGGTTTTCCTCCAACTGAGGGTCAATTTCCAGCACTTCAATCTCAAAAGTGATGTTTTGTTCAGCCAGCGGATGGTTAAAATCAACAGTAATGGAACCTTCAGCCACGTCTTTGATAAACCCTGGCATTTCACTGCCGTTCATGGCTGTAAATAACATGATGGTTCCCACTTCTGGGATACCGGCATCGGAAAAATCACGAGGAGTGAAATATTGCACTAAATCAGGGTGGTGTTTGCCAAAAATAGTTTCTCCAGCCAGAGTAAATTGATGTTTATCACCGACTTTCAAACCAAGAAGTTGCTCTTCCAGTGGGGCAGAAAGACTACCATCACCGAGGCGGAATAATGCGGGTTTACCTTGGTTGTAAGTCGAGTCTGCTATAGAGCCATCATCCAGCTTTAATGTGAAATGTAATAAAACTGCACTGTGCGTTTGCACCTGCATTGACATATTGCTCAAGCCTTTTACTTAAAAAATGATTGCAAATATACCCCTATTGGGTATAGGCGAAGTTACCAGCCCCGGTTAACTTCGCCGGAGCTGGTTTTATTATCATTCTTTCAATGACTAAGTTTTCGAGATCGCTTGCTTGTCCTTGTCACCAGGGCTGATAAAGCTCTCTATGATAATGAGAGCTGCCCCGATGCAAATTGCAGAATCTGCAATATTAAAGGTAGGCCAGTGCCATTCTCCGACATAAAAGTCGATGAAATCGACAACAAAGCCATGAACCAGCCTGTCGAACAAATTTCCCAATGCCCCACCAATCACCAGAGCGTAGGCAATATTGTTCAGTTTTTGCCTGGCATGGGAACGATACATCATGACCAGCAGTATAACTGTGATGGCAACAGCCACCAATGCAAAGAACCAACGCTGCCAGCCGCCTTTATCAGCCAGAAAACTAAAGGCTGCCCCTAAATTCTGGGCGTAAGTCAGATTGAAATAAGGTATCAATGGCATGGATTCATACAGCGTGAAATGCTGCAACACGAAATGCTTGCTGCCCAAATCCAGTATTAATACCACGACAACCAGCCAGAGCCAGCGAAGTCCGGTGGAACAAATGGGTGTACTCATCAGGCAAATTTACGCTCTTCACCGTTACCGGCAACGTTAGTCACACAGCGGCCGCAAAGTTCAGCATGTTCCGCCACCAAGCCCACGTTTTTAGCATAATGCCAGCAACGTGGACATTTTTCTCCGTCTGCTTTACGCAAGGCGATTTTCAAGCCAGCAATTTCACTTTGCTGCGCATCCTCACCGGCGGCTGCATAAGCGGCAACGTCAACCTGAGAGGTCAGCAGGACAAAACGCAGTTCATCGGACAGTTGGTTGAGTTTTTCCGCCAGAGCTTCATCGGCATAGAGTGTGACAGCCGCTTCCAGTGAACTGCGGATATGTTTATCGGCACGTGCCTGTTCCAGAACTTTGTTCACTTCGCCGCGTACTGCCAGCAGATCAGCCCAGAAAGTATCGTTCATATCTTCGCCATCTGCCAGACCAAACAGACCGTCATACCACTCTTCGGTAAAGACATATTGAGCACGTTTACCGGGCAATTCATGCCAGATTTCATCGGCAGTGAACGACAGGATCGGCATCATCCAGCGAACCAGGGCTTCTGCGATATGGTACAGGGCAGTCTGGCAGCTACGACGAGCAAGGCCGTCACTTTTCGCGGTGTACTGGCGATCTTTGATGATATCCAGATAGAACGAACCCATCTCCACAGAACAGAAATGCATCAAGCGTTGAACTACTGAGTGGAAATCATACTCTTCATAGTGTTTGAGGATATCTGCCTGTGCTGCCTGAGCACGGCCGACTGCCCAGCGATCCAGAACCACCATATCTTCTGCTTTTACCATGTGCTCTTCCGGGTTGAAACCGTTCAGGTTTGCCAGCAAGAACCGGGCAGTATTGCGGATACGACGGTAAGCATCAGCCGAACGTTTCAAGATCTCGTCAGAAACAGCGATTTCGCCAGTATAATCAGTGGCTGCCACCCATAAACGCAGGATATCAGCGCCCAGTTTGTTCATCACATCTTGTGGGCTGACGGTATTACCGATGGATTTGGACATTTTGCGCCCTTGTTCATCAACGGTGAAACCATGAGTCAGCACCTGACGGTAAGGGGCTTTGCCTTTAATCGCAGTGGACAGCATCAGTGAAGACATGAACCAGCCACGGTGCTGGTCAGAACCTTCCAGATACAGATCGGCTGAATTGCCGTTGAATTCTGGACGTGCATCTACAACCGAAGAATGGGTACTGCCTGAATCAAACCAAACATCCAGCGTATCTGGTGCTTTGGTGTAATTTACGGACTCATCACCCAGTAGTTCTGTTGCATCCAGATCCCACCATGCTTGAATGCCATCGACTTCAACGCGTTTGGCGACTTCTTCAATCAATTCAACGGTGCGAGGATGTAGCTCTTGGGTCTCTTTATGAATGAACAGAGACATTGGCACGCACCATGTTCGCTGGCGAGAGATACACCAGTCTGGACGGCTTTCTACCATTGATTCGATACGTGCCTGTCCCCAGCCAGGTATCCACTGAACATCTTTGATCTCTTTCAGCGATTGTTCGCGCAAACCCTTTTTGTCCATGCTGATGAACCATTGTGGTGTTGCACGGAAGATAATCGGTTTTTTGTGGCGCCAGCAGCACGGGTAGCTGTGTTGAATTTTTGCCGTATGCAGCAATGCGCCTTTCTCTTTCAGCAATTCAACAATGATGTCATTAGCTTTGAAGACAAATTGTCCATCCAGAGAAGGGTAAGTGCCGGAGAGATAGCAACCATTCGGGCCAACGGGGTTAGCAATTTCAAGGCCATATTTTAAGCTGATAGCGTAATCGTCTGGGCCATGACCACCTGCGGTATGAACTGCCCCTGTACCGGCTTCAAGGGTGACGTGATTACCGAGGATAGCAGGAACATCGTAGCTCATGAATGGATGGCTAAAGCGCATCAGTTCAAGATAGGCTCCCGGGCAATCGCCTAAAACTTCCCATGCAGTGATACCCGCGCGCAGCATCACGCTTTCGACAAGTTCAGCCGCCAGAATGATACATTCGTCATTGATTTTGACCAATTGGTAGGTGATTTCGGCACCCAGGGCAATCGCACGGTTTGCTGGTAATGTCCACGGGGTGGTGGTCCAGATAATTAAGGAAACAGGCAGACCTTGTGGTTGTACATCAAATTTGGCGTACACGGCATCGGCATCAACGGCCACGAAGCGCACGTCGGTGGAAGGGGACGTTTTATCGTAGTATTCCACTTCCGCTTCGGCGAGGGAGGAACCACAATCAGTACACCAGTGAACGGGTTTTACGCCTTTCAGCAAGTGCCCATTTTTGATAACGCGGCCGAGAGTACGAATGATGTCGGCTTCTGTTTTGAAGTCCATGGTCAGGTAAGGTTTATCCCAATCGCCCAGGACACCCAGACGTTTGAAGCCTGCTTTCTGTGCTTCAACCTGAGTCATAGCATACTTGCGGCACTCAGCACGGAACTCAGCGGCGGAAAATTTTTCCCCTGGCTTGCCGATAATCTGCTCAACTTTAAGCTCAATCGGCAAACCGTGGCAGTCCCAACCTGGAATATAAGGCGAGTCGAAGCCTGACAGCCCTTTGGACTTAATAACAATATCTTTGAGAATTTTATTAACTGAGTGACCAATATGAATATCGCCGTTTGCATAGGGAGGGCCATCATGCAAAATAAACGTTTTCTTGCCAGATTTTGCTTTTCTAATTGCCTGATACAAACCTTCTTTGTACCAACGTTTCAACATATCAGGTTCGCGCTTCGCTAAATCCCCGCGCATAGGGAACCCTGTTTCCGGTAAATTCAGGGTGTTTTTGTAGTCACTCATTATCGATTCTCAGTTCCAATTTTCCGCTAGATACATGACTTGGATTGCTGCAAGAGATAGTTCCTTGCAGCAACCACATCATTTGCGATTTGCTGTTTAAGCGCATCAAGCGAAGCAAATCGCTGCTCATTACGCAATTTTTTGCGCAATACCACATCAATATGATGCCCATACAGATCCATTTGGGTATCAATCAAATGCACTTCAAGTTGCAGGCCTTGACCCGCAACGGTAGGGCGATTGCCGATGTTTGCAACACCCGGTAGGGGGTTATTGCCCAATCCATGGACGTCAACAGCATAAACACCCAGAACAGGCGCAACCAGACGTTTCAACGGTAAGTTAGCAGTAGGAAAACCGATGGTGCGTCCCAATTGCTTACCGTGAACAACTCTGCCACTTATACTGTAAGGATGCCCCAGTAATATTTCGGCCAAGGCCAGGTCATCACTTTGCAGTGCCTGACGAATGGCTGTACTGCTGATCCTAAGACCGCTGTCACAAAAACTGTCTGTGCTGGCGACATCAAAACGGTATTGTTTACCTGCTTGCTGCAAATAGTGGAAATCCCCGCGGCGATTTTTGCCAAAACGGAAATCATCGCCTATTGCCAAAAATTTAACCCCCAGTTTTTCAACGAGCAACTGTGAAACAAAGGCTTCAGGTGAGTTGGCTGCAAAATGTTTGTCAAATTTCACACATAACAGATAATCAACGCCATTTTGGGCTAGATACTTTATTTTATCTCTCAGCCTTGTCAGGCGGGCTGGCGCTTTATCTGGCGCAAAAACTTCCAGAGGCTGCGGTTCGAAAATCATGACCATTGTCGGTAATCCGAGACGCTGCCCTTCTTGCTTCAAGTGTTTTAATAAAGCCTGATGCCCGCGATGGACACCATCAAAATTACCAATCGTCAGCACGCAACCATGGTGACGCGCCCGGATATTGTGTATACCGCGAATTAGCTCCATAGCTGGCTCAATACCGTGGAAATTGCCGGATTATACCTTGTACAAAGCGCAAGGTTAACCCACGATCACAAAGGGTTTTAATTAATAACCTGATTCATACAATAAAAATAGGCCAGATGCCCGAAAAATATTTAATTTATCGCATTTCTCTGTGATTCATTCAGTTTTTTATTGCGAAAGACTGTATTCCCTCTGAGTAAGCTGATAAAATCCCGCCCCATCACAACGTAACCAGCGTCGCTGTACAACGACGCTTATTTGCACAAATCCATTGACAAAAGAAGGCTGAACAGGCATATTCCTCGGCCTTTGAATTGTCCTCGATAGAATATATTTGGGAGTAGGACCTTGGCTAATATCAAATCAGCTAAGAAACGCGCCATACAGTCTGAGAAACGCCGTCAGCACAATGCGAGCCGTCGTTCTATGGTGCGCACTTTTATCAAGAAAGTCTACGCGGCTATCGCTGCTGGCGACAAAGAAGCTGCACAGAAAGCATTCAATGACATGCAACCAATTGTTGATCGTCACGCCTGCAAAGGTCTGATCCACAAAAACAAAGCAGCACGTCATAAATCTGCTCTGGCAACACAAATCAAAGCCATGTAATCATTGGTTTTGATGATGCTAAAAAAACCGGCTTTAAGCCGGTTTTTTTGTATCTGCTAGTTTTATCGCATAATTTAATATAATTTTTCAGGACGACTTTTTGGTGGTGAGCTAAACAAAGCAGAAAAGTCTTTGTTACACACGCGCTGGACTGCCGGATGCTGGATCATACGCTCGGCAAAGATGACGTAATATTCTTCCTGCACCGTATCCAACCGACCTATCTCAACAATATCACTATCAGCAAAAATATCATTGGCGTAGAAAGAAGGCGCAATGAAAATGGCGTTGTGATACAGACCAAACGCTTTCATCAAAGCAGCATCATCAAATTCGCCCAGCACCTCAACTTCAAGATTTTTATTGCGTATCCACGTCAGGAGCTTTCTGCCTAACATAGAGCGGCGCCCTGGGATTAATAAACGGCGCTCTTCCAAACAGGCGGGAAAGGGCTTTTCTGGGATCGGCTGGCGGCAATAAAAACTGATATTGCATTCCCCCAATTTCACTGAAAACAAGCCTTCCTGTTGCGAGGAATCCACTGGACAATCGGATAGGATCATATCCAGTTTATGCTGGCTAAGTTGTTCAAGCAGCATTTCATGTGTTGATTCAAAACAACGCAAGTGGATTTTTTCGTGCTCCACAACGGTTGTTTCCAGCACTTTACTCACTAAACGTTTAGACAGCGCATCAGCGACCCCGACATCAAACAACAGATTTGATTCTCGGCTGTAAGTCACGATATCCATCATTTCCTGGCTGAGTGTAAACATCTTATCTGCATAGCGGAAAATGAGTTGCCCCAGTTCTGAGGGGACTAAACCTCTTCCTTGACGCTTGAATAACTTTCCACCCAGCCGCTCTTCCAACGCTTTTATCTGCCCTGTAATGGTTTGTGGTGTCAGGTAGAGCGCTTCTGCTGCCCCCACAACAGAACCTTCCTTGCAAACGTGCCAAAAATAATAGAGGTGGTTAAAATTTAAATGTGAAACCCGCATATATTTATCCTTGTGTATCGGCTCACACCTGTATAACAGCCGTGACCATACATTTCAGGTCGCCAGATTATGGCGTTTTCCTATTTTTCTATTGCTATTTTCTATGACTATTTTCTATGACTATGAAAATATTCGCAGCATCGCAGTTATAAACGTTTTGCCGCGAATATTAAGAGAATGAGTTACCTCGGAAATTCTTTCTATATCTGTGCTTAAATTAGTCTATTCATCTGTTTTTGACTACGTTTTTTTTCTTCGGTAATAGTAGGGTTAGCAGTCCATAACCGACAATGGCTGCGGTTGTAGAACCTATCAATATCCCTAAGCGGGAATAAGTACTGAAGGTGTCATTGAGACCTTCAAATGCCAGACCTGAGATAAAAATAGACATGGTAAAACCGATCCCACACAGTACGGAAACAGCGAAAATTTGCCTCATGCCAATTTTTTCCGGCAATTTAGCCATTCCCAGTGTTACCGCAATCCAGCTAAACAGGAAAATACCCAATGGCTTGCCAATAAACAGGCCAAGGGCAATGCCTATAGGCAATATACTGGTTAAGCCATCTACTGTGACGCCCTGTAATGAAATACCGGCATTGGCAAAAGCAAACAGTGGCAGAATTAAATAAGCAACCCATGAATGCAGTTCATGCTCCAACGTTTCAGAAGGTGACTCACCTTTTTTATCTCGAAGGGGGATCAAGAACCCGACAATAACGCCAGCCAGTGTGGCATGAATGCCCGATTTCAAGATACACACCCATAAAGCAGTACCAACAATCAGATAAGCGGATGTTTTAGCGATTCCTTTCCAATTCATCCAAACCAGTAGCCCAATCATGGCGGTAGCCAAGCCTAATGCTGTCAAAGATACCGTTTTGGTATAGAACAAAGCGATAATGAGGATGACACCTAAATCATCAATAATCGCCAGCGCAAGCAAAAATACTTTTAATGCGGTGGGAACACGTTTCCCCAACAACGCCATGATCCCCAGTGCAAAAGCAATATCTGTTGCGCAGGGAATTGCCCAACCTTGTTGGGTGATCTCATCATTGCCATTAAACAGCAGATATAGCAAAATCATCATAACATGGCATATTCAATATGCTCTGTAAACAGCTCATCAACTGAACATCTTTTTTGTCTTCTTATTGCTTTTGCTCCACCCCATTTGTGTTCTATCGGATTCAAATCAGGGCTATAAGCAGGAAGCCATTCCAGTTGACATTCGCTATCCACTATCGCTTGTCTCGTGTCATTTCTTTTGTGGAAAGACGCATTATCCATGACTATCACTGCACCGTGCGGGAGTTTTGGCAATAAATCTTGCGTTATCCATGCATGAAAGACATCCGCATTAATGCTCCCGGTAAACAAACTTAAGGTGACGAAGCGATTGTTGAGAATGGCCCCAATCACGTTAATACGGCCTTTCGCCTGCCAGTCGTGTGTACCAAAACAGCGCTGTCCTTTTTCAGCATACCCATGTGTACGTGGCATGGATTGAGCAAAACCACTTTCATCTAAGTAAACTATCGGTTTGCCTGCCTGTTCATAGCCATTGATCCGCTCGACAAACGCTTGACGAGCCTGAGGGTCAGCGCGAGGGTGTTCCAGCGTTTTTTTTATGCGTGAGCCGAAGTCGTTTCAAGGCGTAATGAATAGCCGACTGCGAGACACCTAAACGTTTTGCTCTTTCCCACTGATAATCGTCGGGAAATTTTTGGATATCCGCGATAAGCACCTCATCAGGGATTTTCATGGGAGGCTTATCACGCGTCATGCAAGGTTCTATTTTATGGCTCCACCGGAACAGGGTACGAATAGAAATCTCAAAATGGACACTCGTTTGCTCGAAAGTCAACGAATGTTTATCTTTGTATGCCAGGACTCTTTTTCGAAAATCTAGACTGTAACCCATTTCACTTTATGCCTTGTCATATTGGATTGGGATATTATGCCATATTGGTATGATTTAGCTATAGATCAAGGCTGGCACCAGCATCCCTCCAAGCGCGGCAATGACTGGAAAGATGGCTTTGTCGTGACCTGCAAGCGAGCCTTCCATGAGTTCCCGTTTTACTTCCAGCCCGACAATGAGAAAAAACACCGCCATTAATCCATCATTTATCCATAGTAATAACGGCTTATTGATTTCCAGTGCGGCGAATTGCACTGCAACAGGAAGGTTGAGAAATTGATGATAAATACCCTGTAATGGCGTATTCGCCATAACCAGCGCAATAATGGCCGCTATAATGAGAAAGATCCCTCCTGCGGCTTCTAATTTTAAAAATTGGCGAATGATTGCAGTCATGGAATAAATTAACTTATGAAATTGATCAAGGTCATGCATGTTAAATCAGTTATGACATCGGAAAAAGTAGATTATTTATGTACCATTAATCGCTTTATTCGAATTGTAACATAATGGAATAATGGTTTTCGACATATTGATAAATTACATTACATAACAGAAGAAGTTTTAATCATTATTTGTGATAACGAGATGAGTAAGATACTCCATGACAACATTACTTTTCCTGTTTGTCCTTGGCGCTGCTTTGTTACATGCCAGTTGGAATGCCTTAGTTAAGATTAGCGCTGATCGATTTTTAGGGATTTCAATTATTGTCTTTTTTGCCGGAATTATTGCCACAGCCACATTGGGTCTGTTTTGGGTTGAATTACCGTCATTATCTTCTGTGCCGTGGTTAATCTTATCTGCTATTTTACATACTGCTTATTGCCTGTTTTTAAGCCGCTCTTATGCGACGGGAGATTTGGGGCAGGTATATCCCATTGCCAGAGGTTGTGCGCCACTCATTACCGCTTTATTAAGTTGGATAATTTTGCAGGAAATGTTACCGCTCCCAGCCATGCTGGGGGTAGGACTCATTATTGTGGGAATTATGCTAATTGCTTTTCCACATGGGAAAAATGCTCTTCATCTGGATCGTAAAACGTTACTTGCGGCAATCACAACATCGGCATTTACCGCCGGTTATACCTTATCTGAGCATATAAAATTTATGTTTAACAGGGTTTAGGGTGTGCTCATGTTATTTATAACATTTTGAAAAACAAAATAATTTAATCTTTTTATGTCTTGGCGTTTTTTTATCTGTTCTGGCAGTTGCAGTACTCTGTGTATTGCAATGTGTATTGCAAATTGAGAGGAGGCAATGAATGGCCGTTAATAAGCTCAGTGATAAAAAACTCAAATCCTTGCATGGTAAATCAGTTGTAAAACAGCAGACGATAGCAGACGGCAGCGGATTATCAATTAGAGTAAGTAAACAGGGTACAATCAGCTTTGTGTTTTTCTACCGTTTGTATGGGCGTGAAAGTGCTCCGATATGGTTAACATTAGGTAAATACCCAGATTTGAGCCTTAAGGCAGCAAGAGAACGGAGAGACGAATGCAGAGCATGGTTAGCGGAAGGGAAAGACCCAAGAATTCAGATAAAAATAGCAAAAGAGGATGCTTTAAAACCCGTCACCGTAAAAGGGGCATTAGAATATTGGATTAATAATTATGCTGTCAATAAACGAAAAGCGACACCACAGATTAGGGGGTATTTATGCAAACATATTTATTCGGAGATCGGCGATATTCCATTAAATGAATGTTCATTAACTATGTGGATTAAATGTTTTGACAAGATAAAAATAAAATCACCTGTACAAGCTGGTGACATGTTAAGAATATCGCAACAGGCATTGAAATTTTGTCGGGTAAGAAAGTATGCAATCAGTCATGAGATTGATGATTTAAACGTTGAGGACGTTGGTAAAAGATCCAGTAAGAGAGATAGAGTTCTAACAGATGATGAATTACGTGATTTATGGTTTTATGTGAATAAAGAATATAATAACCACATTGTTTCGCATGAATATAGAATTATTTTTAGGTTTTTAATTATCTTTGGTTGCAGGATATCAGAGATATTATTATCAACATGGGATGAATGGGATTTATTAAATAATATCTGGAGAGTGCCACCTAAGCATAGTAAGAACGGCAAGGAAATAATTAGGCCGATACCGGATAGTTTTAAAAATTGGTTGCTTTTATTGCATAAATCAACAAAAAGCAGAGGCTATGTTATTGGATTCAGTATAAAGCAAGCTACAGCCAGTTCAGTGATTGGGGCGATATGGAAAAGATTAAATCATAAAGAAAATTGGACAGCTCACGATATGCGAAGAGTGCTTGCCACAAATTTAAGTGATAATAATTTTGAGCATAATGTGGTTGAGCAATTATTAGGCCATTCGTTAAGTGGAGTGGCTGGAATATATAATCGAAGCAAATACATTGAACAAAAGAGAAGTGCTCTCAACTGGTGGGCTGATTATTTAGATTCATTAATTGAAAAAGCGGAAATGAAAAATGATAAATATATTAACTCGTGAGGAACTGGAGGGATTAGATGGAATTGATAGGCTAATAAAAATGGAAGAGTGCGAATGGCTAACTTCATTAGATAGTCAATACATTCGCAAGCTTGAGAAAAAAGGGACGTTTCCACTGAAAATAAATATTGGTCCTAAAACCAAAGTCTATCGGTTGTCTGAAATTCAAGACTGGATAAAAGGTACTTGGAAGCCTGAATAAAGTGAAAACATTTTAATTAATACACTTTCCCCGCTCGCGGGTTTTTGTTTTTGGAGAATATCAAGCTATGACAATGAAATTTACTTCACCAACACCACAAGAAAGACAATCAATTTTAAATGAATATGGTGAGAGATATGATCGCAGAATCAGGGAAAAAGAATGTGAGCATCTTTCAAGTTTATCGCGTTCTCGTCGCTGGGTATTAGAAGAGGAAGAAAAGTTTCCTAAGCGTGTTCCGCTGGGGCGTAATTCCGTTTCATGGCTTCTGAGTGATGTTTTATGGTGGGTACGCAACCCGCCCACAGTAGAGAATGTAAATAACCCTTATAGCCGAAAATCAAATTAATTAAGACAGGGTAAAAATATGACATCTAAAAAGGTGGTCTTAAATGGTCAGGGACTTGCTCACTCTGAAAACAGCCAGAACGATATTAACGAATTATCTTTTGCTGAGATGTTGCCAATTATTCAAAGCAATATTAACGGGCAATTAGTGAATAGTGTAAGTGCGAAATCATTACATGAGGCATTAGGGGTGGGTCGTGATTTTTCGACTTGGATTGATGGGCGTATTGCTGAATATAGTTTTATTAAGGATGTTGATTTTTTCACCTTTGATTCCCCGGAACGGGGGAACCAAAGCGCAGAAAACGAACAATGGAGATCGAAGCGCGGGGGTGACAGACGCAGTAAAGATTATTTCCTATCTCTGAATATGGCCAAAGAACTTGGCATGGTTGAGCGTACCGAACAAGGCCGTTTAATCCGCCAGTATTTTATCAAGTGTGAGGAAGCGTTACACAAAGTAGCCCCAGCAGTAACCAAACAGCTACGAAATGAGCTGAAATCACGTTTAAAAGTAGCGAACTACTTTAAGCCCATGTGTTCAGCATTGGAACTGGCACGTATAGAGCAAGGTAAAACGACACTACCACGCCACTACACCAATGAATCAAATATGCTGAACCGTATTGTTCTGGCTGGATTAACAGCTAAACAGTGGGCGAAACAGCATGGTGTTATTGGTGAGCCTCGTGATGCGATGAGTGAGCTACAGCTTGAGCACCTTTCTTATCTGGAACAGACCAATACCACGCTGATTGAGTTAGGTATGGATTATCACGCCCGTAAGGACAAGCTGACAGGATTGTCTCAAAAGTGGCTAGCACAGCGCGTAGAGGCAAATTAATGAATACCTACCAAGTGAATGATTCCCTACTGGCTGGCTTCGGGGTCACTGAACCAATGACCTCGGCAAAATATTTTGCTCAGTACCATTCAGCGAAAAGTTTCGCTCAATCATCGGCTGAAATTTTAGCCGATGGGTATGAGAATATTTTCGCACACCCAAGTAACTCTTTGATGCTTCCATTCATCCTCACTTTGGGAACTGGAAATACTGGAATGTTTCCGGCGGTCAAAGTGACGGCCTCGAATAAATCAATGGGTTACCCAATAACTTTGGGTTGGTTGTTTCGTTATATGGATCAAGAACCTCACCTCTTTAAGAGGTTTGGTTTGAGCGCCGAAAATATCGGTATGCAAACAGGTGATTATTTGTACCGACGAATTTCGTCGATGCAAAATCCAATGCCCGAAAATCGGACTTTGGGCGTAACTCTTAGTTACTCGCAAATAACTTTGAGCGTAAATGATATTTGCTCACAAACTTTGAGCGGCAGTAATACTGACTCACAAACTTTGCGCGTATCTTTTAGCGACGCGCAAACTTTGCGACTGACAGTTAGTCAGTCACAAAAAGAAAAGGATAGCACGGCGAATGCTACCCTTTGGGATCACGCATATTTGCGTCATGAGATAAATCAGTTAGTTAAATTCTGGTCTTACTGCTCAGATGATGCTTTGGCTTTGCGTTTTTCTGATTTGAGTTTTCGTTCACATGCATCAATAACCCATGCTGAAAAATTAGCACTTGGATTAGAAAGTTTATTCACTTCCACACTATCGTTTATTTCTTCGATTAACTCATGTGGGAAGCGTATTCCCTTGTACCCTGATTTGTTGTTTTTGTGTCCTGTCGCCATATGCCTCATCTCAAAAAAGTGTTTTAACACTTATAAAGATACACCATCGAACAAATTTTCGAAAGTGTTTAAACAAAATCCTCTTGACGTGTTTAAACATTATGACGTAATGTATTTAAACACCTTCACTGATGTGATGGTAAAAATAACAACGCCCCGAAGTGCGGCAAACACTATCGAGGCGTCTAACCACAACGTAAAGGAGGCTTACGCTATGGATACCCCACAGCATAACCAAACTCGCCTTAAATTTACATTCCTAATTGCGTCAGGCACTCAGCGGCTGGTGGATATTCACCCGGTGCGCCTGATTACTGTACTGGCGGACAGCGAAGGAGAAGCCCGTCTGCTGGCTGGCATGTCCTCTCTGATATTTGTTTCCCGTCAGGGGGTGTTCGCATGAGCAAGCCTATCACTATTCATCAAGCCGTTGAAAAGGCGCAGCAACTCGAATTTATTAATCAGCTTATTGAGTCATACCCTCACCAAATACAGAGCAGTGAAATATCCGTTATATCTTCATTGATGGCGAAGCTATCCGGCGATATTGCTGTATTTCTGATTGAGGTAATCGCGGATGAGGAAGCTATTGATAACACTTCCTACTGTAGCGATATGTCTACCGTTCAGGGGGTGAACCATGCCTAACCCTGCCCCCCATGACTACTACACCCATAAGAACGGGGATACCGTTCAGGTGTTGTCAGTCGCCTTTAACCGCGTGACGTTTGTCCGTGAGGGTTACAACAACCCGTGCATCATGCCATTAAGCCGTTTCACTAAAGAATACACCTACGCAGGGAGAGCCTGATTATGTCTGATATCTATAACCACTTGGTACGCACCGATTTTAGAACGATGGGCACAGAGGAACTCAAAGATTTGTGTATGAATTCCGAAGCGGCATTCAGTGGTGTAATGGCGGCAACGTCTGCAATGGGGGAACTGGCTTTCCGGTCAGCAGACAACGAAAATTATGCTGATTGTCAGGCAAGAAAGAATTTACGCCGTATCGGTAAGGCGCTGATGTATTTACCGAGGATCGCCGAAGCCCTGAACGACACAGCGCAGCATGCGGATTTTGAAATCCATCACCGTGAGGGATTCCCAAAATGGTAAGCCATATTGATATTCGCACGGTGAAAGCAGCCGCGCAAGGGCAGTGGCAAGGATTGCTGTCTGCCTGTGGGGTAGATGTTCCGGCAAAGGGTAAGCATGGTGCTTGCCCAATATGTGGAGGCTCTGACCGCTTTCACTTCATGGATGACCACGGGAACGGTGACTGGCATTGTCGCCAGTGTGATAACCCGAATCATGGTGATGGCTTTGATTTACTGATGAGGGCTAAAGGGATAACGATCATTGAGGCGGTAAAGGCTGTTTCTGATGCGCTGGCACTCCCTTTGCCAGAACCCAAACCTGCCAGAAAGGAGGCTCTGAAATCAGAGGTTCCTTTGATAGCCGAAAAAATTAAAAAGCTGGTGGCTCAAACTACTTTCGGACAATCCGACTATTTGACCAGAAAGGGGCTGCCATGCCCCGAACAGCGATTGCTGAAAGACGGCTCTTTAGTCCTAGTCACTCAGGCACTGGACGGCACAATCACGGGTGCGCAGACCATCAAGCCAAATGGCGAAAAACGCCTTGTTGCAGGTACGCAGAAAAAGGGAAGTTTTATCCCCTTATCACCCATCACCGGAACACCGGACACTTTCATCATTACCGAGGGTTACGCTACCGCCTTAACGGTCAGCCAATTACATGAGGGCTTAGTACTGGCTGCGATTGATGAGGGTAATTTATCGACCGTTGCCGGGCTGGTGAGAGAACGGTGGCCAACAGCGAAAATCATTCTGGCGGCGGATAACGACTGGCACACACCGGGCGAACTGGACGACAAGGGCAAGCCCAAAAAGAACGTTGGTAAGGTTACGGCAGAGAAGACCGCCAAAGCGATCAACGGGTGGGTCACGTTACCGCCCACAGAACACAAAGCCGACTGGGACGATTATCGCCAGCAGAACGGCATTGAGGCAGCAAAGCAGGCATTCAGTAACGGGTTGTATCAGTATTATGTCGGGGCAGAACTAGATATGTATGAACTGGGTAGCGGTGAAGTGATTACAGGCACGGAATTAGCCTTGCTGGAGAAAATGAACAAAACCTATACACACATCACTATTGGGGGTAAGCATCGGGTTGTCAGCTTAAAACCATGTCAGGTGAACGGAGTAACACATGTTTTTGAGGAACTGACTCAGTTTAAAAACTACTTTCTGCATGAGGGGCGGATCGCCAAAAAGCTCTCATTGGGTGATGCCTGGCTAAAGTGGAAAGGTAAAAACTATAAACCTAATGGTGTAGGGTTTTATCCCGACCCGAAGCGATGCCCGAACAGCGTATATAACCTGTTCATGGGGCTGGCGGTCGACCCCGTAGAGGGAGATTGCAGCATTTACCTTAACCACATTAAGCAGGTCATTTGCGCGGGTGACGAACGAGCTTATCAGTATGTGCTTTCATGGCTGGCGCATTTGTTCCAGAAGCCGGATGAAAAGCCGTCGGTAGCGATTGCGATGAAATCTGTTCCGGGCACGGGAAAAGGGACACTCGTCAGGCCATTACTTGAAATATTGGGACAATACGGCGTACAGGTGAACGGCGCTGAACAGATCACGGCAAAGTTCAATTCAACGATGGCAAACAAGCTACTGGTTTTTGCTGATGAGGCCACGGTAGCAAAAGCCAGTGATGGGGAAAAGCTGCGTGGGATCATAAGTGAACCTACCTTTAACCTTGAGCGTAAAGGTATCGATGCTGAACCGATGGTAAACTTTTCACGCCTGATTTTTGCCAGCAACAGCACTCAGGCATTGAAAGCCGGTATCAGAGAACGGCGCTATCTGGTGTTAGAACCTGATGGCACAAAAGCACAGGATAAAACCTACTTCGATAACCTTTATCGGTGGCTGAATGATAACGGCGCAGCTAAGTTGCTTCATTATCTGCTGCATTACGATATCTCACACTTTGACCGCCACCGAGCACCACAGACCGAAGCGCTTAAGGAAGAGATTCTGTTCGGTCTGACCGGGCTGTATGCCTATTTGTACGCAGAACTAGCAAAAGATGGGCCGTTTCGGGGCATGGCAAGAATTCCCGTTAGTGAGCTTATCGATAGCTATCTGCTGTGGTGCAGGGAAAACAACGAGGATGAAACCGAACCCGCTGCGCGTCGGCGTGTGGGTAGCACAATGGTTAAAATGGGGCTGGATAGTTCAGGCAGACGAGGGCGGGGAATAGGTATTGTTTATGAGTTACCCAGTGTTAACGAATTGAGGGTTCGTTTTGCTCAAATGATAGGTATGGGGGTAAATGATGTTTTCTAAGCTAAAACAAAAAATAACTGTGTTATCTGTACCAGTTAACAATAAACATATATTTATCAGTATATTGAGTTGGTACAGTTATTTAAATATCTGTGCCATATCTGTACCACAACTGTACCTATTAAAGAGAGAAAGCCAGCCAGAAAGAAACCTTTCATTCCCTGGCAGGAGGTATCAGCCATGATGTCTACTCCTTTTTATGTCGTTAAAGCGGTATCCCCCACAACTGGGCAATGGCGTGTCTGGTTTGATGATGATGATAGCGATCTGGTGGTTGCATGGGCTGTGGTTGAAATCCAGAACCACAAAGAAGATCCCTGCGAGCTGATTTTGCCCTGTGTTGTCTGCAAGGGGTCGATTGAGCCAACAGACTTAGGTATCGATTTAAGGCAGGAGTTTTAATCGCAATGGTACAGATATGGACAGTTATTGACAGTTATTTTTCGTATCTGTACCAACTTAACATTATGATATTATTATAAAATATTGCAAGTGGTACAGATGGTACAGTTATTTTGCGATTTTTTCGGTAGAAGCTAAAAACGGTCACGCACTTAATATTTTCTTGAAATTGCGAGGTATGAAAATGAAGAAATCAGAAAAACAAAAATACATTTTAAATCTCATGGTTATTGCTTTAAATGAGGCAATAAAAAAGAATACATAGACCTTAACGGGCAATCCTCAAATAACCCGCAAGAAAAGAAGTTCAGGTATCAAGAACTGGTTATTTCTGGCAGGCGAACAATCATTAACTGGTTTGATGCTGGTCATGATGCGTTGCGGATTAGTGTATGGTGGGACTATCAGCCGGAAATGGTGCCAACGTGGAGGAAAAAATACATCAATGACTGGGAGCTAACAACAGCCACACCACAAGTAGCCAGACGATTTTTTAGGCACATATTGGGGCGTGTGGTAGCTGCTACCTTGAGAGGAAAACAGGAAAATTTATCATTGGAGCTGAGGGTGAACAATTTTTTGAAGTTTACGTCAATGAAGATTCTGTTTTTTACCTGAACAGTATTCCAACGGAAAAGCCGCAAAGATATAGCACTCATGGATGGATCAAGGAGTAAAAGCAGTAAAGACAAAACCGGAACGCTATAGCAGCCCAAAAGAGGTAGAATGCTTTCACCTCTGTTTTGCACATATACCTGCACCCTTTGCCACCTCTTCCGCTGGCAATGACTCATAGCAGCAAGAGGTGTGCTCAAAATAGAGACTTTAAAACAAGGGGTTAAGTTGTTTTGTCCGACCCCTTGCGCTCAAGTAACAGTTTGAAATACAGTGGATTTATTGCGTTTGTCCGGCACATAAATCAACCATTGGGATTTTCCCAACAGTTGGAAATAAAAATGCCACCACGGGATGTGATGACATGGGCGTGTTGGTGGTACGCTGTTCAAGTAATCTTAACTACCGATATACACAATGTTGATATATTAACAATTAAGGTACGAAGCCTTATGAACTTCAATACTAAAGTAAGAATATTTACTCTGATATATTTGGCAATTGCATGTGCTCTTGCTCTACCAGTAATTGTGTTTATCAGTGATATGATTATGGGTGGTGTTGTAATTGATTTAATAAAAAAAGAATACACTTTTTACGAATTCATTCTATTTAGATGGTGGCTATATACCAAACTTGCAGCAATTGGTGCAGTGCTAGGCTTTGTCTTTTGGTTCATCGAATACAGAAAATACCGATACCACGATGAGTTAGATAAATACTTCAAGCGCTGACTCGAATACCACCTCAAATCACCTGCTCTGAGATGATAATACCCCCCGATTTCAAAGCAGAAAAATCTGCCACTTTTAGCGGGTTTATCGAACAAAAATCAGGCTGATTGACCAACCAAAGTGAGGACCTCGACAATAGGTAGATCTGTTAAACGTACTGAGCTATTTATAACCAAGCCTCTTAAAGAGGTGGGCCGCTGAGATTGAACTCCTTAACCTCAAGTAACCCCTATAGTTAATTCATCCCTCCGTTTGAAACAGAAGCGTGCTGAATTAAAGGTGAGATATCCCATCTTTATCTAAGTCGTTGATTTAACTTATTTCCTGCATTGAGCGAGAATTCAATTAAATCAATGGGTTAAAATGGGTAATTATTCCATTTAACGTAACGTATTGATTTAACACAATTCTGTCACTGTGCCAGAGATTAAGGAAATCAAGGGGTTATAAAGACGGGGAATCCCGCTTTTAGTATGCTGAGTTTTATCAGTCATATGATAAATTCTATTAATTCCCTGCCTGTCATTTTATGTCATCCTGCTATCAAAACGTGCAACCTATCAAATAATAGTCAAGCTGCACTCTCCTGTATTGATGAACCCATTTATTGATGTTCACCGGCGGAGAAGTCTCCCACCGCCTTCATGTTACTTAGCAATGTGTATTGTTGATTAAATGAGGGAATAATTATGCAAGATAAAAAACCTGAAATACAAATCTTAGAAGATGATGGTCTTGTTGTCGTTCCGACTCCAGAATATGTTAAAGATTTAATTGAAGAACACGCCCAAAGCCGCAATCACCCAGATGCAACACTGCAAGATAAAGGATTTGTTATTCTGAGTAATGATGTAAGTGGTAGTGAAACGATGGCAGCAACACCAAAAGCTGTAAAAGCAGCCTATGATTTGGCGCATACTGCCAATCAATATGCTGATAATGCAAATGACAACGCCAATACTCGTTTAGCTAAAGATCAGAACGGTGCAGATATCTCTGATAAAGCAGAGTTTGTGAAGAGTCTTGGTTTATCGGAACTGGTTTATCGAACCATAGGAAATGGACCAGGACAGATTCCTGACATGTCATTTTTTAAACGATATGGAGATACTAAAAATGGATGGGTTCAGTACCCAAATGGATTAATTTATCAATGGGGTGTTACATCAACTGCAACAAATGACGAGATATATATAACATTTCCAATTCAGTTTAGTTCTGGGGTATCTATGGTCAGTGAGCACGATCATGGTGGAGGTACAACTAGGGCCATATGGCAAATAAATGATATCAGTTTGACAGGCTTTTTAGCAGTAAACCTAGGAGTGTTACAAAGAAGTTCAAGCACTTTTAATCCACCTTTTTTATCTGGGTGTCAATGGCATGCCTGGGGATTCTGATAATGACATATTTTTATAGTGCATTGCGTAATTCGTTTTATCCTGCATATATGAAAAAACATTATATCAACAGCGGTACATTTCCCGATGATGCATTGGAAGTATCAGAAGCATGTTTTATTGAATTTGCTATTAATTCTGCGCCGGTAAATAAATATCGAGTTGCAGGTGCCGATGGTTTACCTGTATGGGACAATATACCCCTGCCAACAATGAAACAATTGCAGGAAAGTGTTGAGAAAAAGAAGAAAGATCTCATGTATCAAGCCTCAAATATCATAGCTCCACTACAGGATGCCGTTGATTTAGATCTCGCTACAGATGAGGAAAAAGTAGCACTCATCGAATGGCGTAAATATAGGGTATTACTCAATCGAATTGATTGTTCCACTACTCCAGATATCGTATGGCCTAAACAACCAAAGGAATAACAAAGATATAGTAGTTGTATTGACCTAATATCAATCCAGACATGGATGTCTAATCAATCACCTCCGTCAATATCTCAAGCTCCCGATCCTCAACAGAACGAAGCTCACACCACGCTAAAACATAAAGATATTTGTCAGTATGTTATCCTCATGTTTCCAGCTTCATCACAGGGGCTTTACCTCATGAAAATAAGCCCCATATTAATAATTCACTCCTCGATTCCCTTTCATCAAATCTCTACTAAACCGGCGGCGTCTCATGGTGTTGCCGTTCCTTTCATGTTCATAATTAGTGCAATTCATAATGTTTCGTTATTTGCATCATTTATTTGATTTGTTGCATATATTGCAATAATATAGCTGTATAAATTATCAGCATTTGAGGTTAAATATGAAAGTCGATAACAAAGCTATCTTACTGACTCGTCAGCAAATGGACGCTTTACGTCAGATCCAGCAGGAAGAATACAGACGCTCAGAACTTGGCATTAAACCCACCCTTCACGAAGTCGCCCGTAAGCTGGTCGACAAGGCTTTATCACAGACAGGAAGATAACAATGGCAACTTACAGCATGTCGAATTTAATGGGATTGGGACGCTTCAAACGTAATACCTCCCGCAAAGAAACAACCCCCGCAGCAGACTTTAGTCACCTGTCAGCACGGGCTGATGATTCTGGACACTACACGACTGAGCCGGCACAGGAACTCGCTACAGATCTCATCACTGAGCAAGACGAACAGCCAGCCGCGCCGAAAAAACACAGCCGTGGTCATAATGTTGCTGTATCGGCAGAGGCAGAAAACAGCCCGGTACTTGCGGTGAAGTTGTTACGTGAAACAGACCTGTCATCGAAGAAGATTAAGGTGAAATTGCAGGAAGAACCGGAAGCCTTGTCCAAATACACCAGTAAGTATATGGAAGAGCACGATCCGTCATGGGAGTTTCTGGATGATGAAGAAAAGGCTTTCAAGGCAATGACATTTTCTGCTAATAACGGCGATGTCAACGGCTACAACCAAGCGAAGCATCACGCTGTCAAAGCACTCAAGAAGATGGAAGAGCCGATGACGAAAGCTGAAATACAAGCCTTGATGGAGAATACACGACAGATGATGAACCAAAGTAATCCGAACACCACGGACAATGTAGAAGCCCGTAAACAGGCCGATCAGGAATATCAGGAAGCGATAGCAAAAGCGGCGGAGAAACTGAGTGCGACGTATGCCAGAACGGGGATCAACCAGACGGGTTATAGCAACCGCTGACAAGGGGACAGCATGAGGTCTGACTTATACTCCTTTAGCCATCTACGCCCAGATGCAAACCGTGCCCGTGGTTATACCGGGCGTTATGTTTCTTGGCGCTCATTGGATGTTCCAGAACCACAGGAAGAGCACGCTACTGATACACACAGTAACGCCCACTGGATAGCCAGTAGTCAGGAGGCCAAGAACAATCCTGTCTATGCGCTGCACCTTATCGACAATCACACATCTCACGAATCTGCTATCGAAATGCTCAGTGAGAGCTATCGCCACCTTAGCCAATACACCACGCGCAAGATGGAAGCTGCCTGCTCAGGTTGGGAACTGCTAGACGATAAAGACAAGAATCAGGAAGCCTTCAACTACAGTATGAGAACCGATGATGCCAACGGTTATCGGGCCTCACTTCGGGCAGCCGGTGAGAAGCTGGAGCAATACATTGAGCCGATGACCGGGGATGAGATACAGGCATTAATCCAGAGGACGAGTGATTTTATGCATCGTAATAATCCTCATTCAGCAGAGAGTATTGCAGGACGTCAACGGCAAGAGAAAGAAGAGGAACGCAAGGCATATGAAGAACAGGAGAGACAGGGGCAGGCGTACAGGTGGCAGATGTTAGAGCTATATCGAGGCGAATAACTTTTCGGGTCCTTCCCAACGCATTGATATATCACGGGCATTGCGCGTCGTGTTTTTTCACTAGCTATGAGATTTCAAATTTGTTTTACACATTTGACACTTTTCCCCCGCAAACCCGCATTCCACCGTGGGATCACTTGACAAAAAAGTGTCAAGTCAGTGTCAAGTGTAAAGTCCCATTTGACACTTTACATTTGACACTCTGACCCGGCATTCAGGAAGCAAAACGATGACAAACACACCAGACATTGACGCGTTACCACAGACACAAAAATCTGACCAATGGCGTTCAACCATTGCGGAATTGACAACAAAGGATCTGCCTCGTTCGGAGCAAGCGAAAGCAAAGTTTCGCCCGCAATTAATCAAAACAGCCGGAGCACTCAAGCCATGAAAACCATGAGCATCTCAAAGTATGCGGAACATGCTGGCGTTACCCGTCAGACCATTTACGACTGGGCCAAACACCAGACCTTTCCACCCAGGGTGGGAAGATATATTAATGTTGAAGCGGTTGATGCATGGCGCAGGCAATATATTGATAGCACCGATCCCCGGGCAGAGAACGCGAAGAAAGACAGCCACTCAGAGGCTGAGTCTCTGGAGGTGCGTGCAAAGGCAGTTTATGACGAATTGCACGGCGGTAGTGTTCAGGTTCGCCCCATAGAAGAATCTAAAGCCATCAAAGAGCACTATCTGGCGGAACTGGTGAAACTGGAGCACAGCATCAAATCCGGTGAGGTATTGCCCTGGCAGGATATGGTGAACAAGGTTAGCGAGGAATACTCACGGATGCGTACCCGATTAATTGCGATAGCCCCTGAACATGGCCCCCGACTGAGGGCATTGGCGACAACATCCACTGATGCTGAATTCGTCGCCGCATTGCAGGAAATCATCTATGAGGCGATGGAGGAGTTAAGCCTTGATGATGAAGCCGCTACGGTGTGATAAAGGCTTATACGCCTGCCAGTAAGAAACAGTCCATACACACCACACAGCCAATGGGAGGGCTTGAAATTAAGCCGTCCCCTTTACCTTCTGCGTTTATCTTTTAGAATAGCGATAATTATTAACTATCAGGGTGTTGTTATGGCTGCAAATCCATATTGTTCATTTTGTGGTAAATCAGGAAACGAGGTCAAAGCACTAATCGCAGGTCCGGCTGTTCATATTTGTGACCAGTGCATCGACCTTTGTCAGGAAATTGTTTTAGAACACAAAAAAGTTAAAGAAGTTGAAACAGTAGATAAAAACGCCGCTGACCTGTATCGCTTTCTCTATGGCTCTGCCGGGGGAGCATTTGATCGGGCAGTAGTATGTCCTCATGCGATATTACAAGAACAAACTGGGCTTGATGAAGCGGAGATAAAAGCCGCTATAACTCTGCTGACAGAACGGCATATGCTACAGGTTATGCCCTATGGTAAAGATTGCTCAGTGTATCTGATGGACGGGGTTCCCGCAGAAACCAAGTTTAACGATTTAAGCCAGTCATACAGCATAAAAGCGAATGTGCTGGTAAGACCCAACCCAGAGATCAAGCTATTCTCATAGGCGGAATTTAGGTAACGCATTGATTTAATCTAATTCCCGCATGGTGCAGGAATTCCGGTTCTGAGCAGGAATTAAGTAATATCAAACAGTTAAAAGGGATTTTAAATCCCATTTAACGTAACTTACTGATTTTACTTATTTCCGGCACAGGGGCGGAGTTATTTAAAATCAATGAGTTAATCAACTATGGTGGAAATCCCTATAGTTGCCGTAGATGGTCAAAATCCTGACCATTAACTGTGGTGGAAATCGCCACAGTTGATTTATGAGCTGGGCAAATGCAATAAATATACATTATTTCAGTGCATTGCGTGGACATAACGAGCTGGGTAAAACGCATTAACCCTTTGTTTCTGTCTCGATCTTTTGCACACATCTTAAAGAGTTGTGCAAATTCTGTGAGTCAGCATGACTGACGCTCAAATTGTGAGTCAATATTATTTATGCACAAAGTTATTTGCGACTGACCAACTGTCAGTCACACCCAAAGTCCGATTATCGGATTTTGCATCGACAAATTTCGTCGGGACAAATGGTCACCAGTTTGCATACCGATATTTTCGGTGATCAAACTGAACCTCTTAAAGAGGTGTAGTTCTTGTTCCATGCAACGAGGTAATCAACTCAAAATAATTCGGTCAGTTGGACTATGACCAAACGCCAAATATGACTTCTGATTAAATATCAATAAGTTATTACCTAATCCCGAATTCTGGCTTTGCTCCGCTATCAGGCTGACAGTTAGTCCCTGAGTTACATACGGGATAATCCGGCATGTACATAAGCAAAAGGTATAGGGGAAATCACCATACCCAAGGTGGGATATCACACCTTTAAATCAGCGCACTTCTGTTTCAAACGGAGGCAGTGAAAATTAACCCGAACCCTTGCGCTCAAAATAGAGATCCAAAAACAATGAGTTAAGTCGTTTTGTCCAGCTCGTTATGTCCACGCAATGCACTGAAATAATGTATATTTATTGCATTTGCCCAGCACATAAATTAACCATAATTAACCATCACGGAAATTGTGATAGTTGGGTCAAAGTGACGTTCTCGGCAAAATCAATGAGTTAGTCAACTATGGTGGAAATCCCCATGGTTGCCACAGGTCATTGCTTCCGTGAGCGGTGGTACAGATATGGCGCAGTTATTGACAGTTATTTTTCGTATCTGTACCAACTTAACATTATGATATTATTATAAAATATTGCAAGTGGTACAGATGGTACAGTTATTTTGCGATTTTTTCGTTAGAGCGTGATTTTCGAAAAATCTCTATTGTGGAAATCACAACGCAGGAGGGCTTGAGTTTAAGCCGTCCTGTACAGGGTTACTTAATGTCACTGCATACGCATTACGTTCGCAGTTATGCAACCAACTGATTTTCATCATGATTGAAAAACCAACCATCTACAGGCGGTGGAAAATGGCACGAAAACCGAAGAAGAACGCCCCCTCGATAGTCGCTACGGTAACAGGGAAGGTTACCATCGCACCCAAGCGCATCAAGTGTCAGACAGGTAAAGTAATGGCAGTTGCCACCATGCAGGTACAGAGCGAGAAGCGCAGTGATTACCCGCTGCGTGTCGTTGGCTTTGATGAGGTGGCGCTGTCAGTGATGCTATTGCGGAAGGGTCAGGAAATCACAGTTACTGGGAAATCTTCTTACTGGCAGGGCTATCAGTTGGCGGTTTCTTCAATCGCTTAATAGCTATACGGCTGCCATATTTCCGGTATTATCCGCTATGCTCACATTATTAAGAATAACAATGCGTAAGGTGAATACATGGACAACAAGATCATCGAAATACTCCAGTACGAATTAAAAAAAGGAACCGGCAGTCAGTTTCATGAAATCATGGTAAATATCAGCGTTCCATTGCATCGCTCACAGGGGATTGATGTTATTAGTTTTGGTAGCTCCCAGCATGATCCAGATTGTTATTACCTTATCCGGGCATTTGAAGATATGGACGAACTGACGGTTATACAGGCCAGATTTTATAAAAGTGATGCATGGATAAATGGTCCTAGAACAGGGATTATTGAGAAAATTGATAAGAGTGTGAAAGCGGTTATCGAAATGCCTGTATCGGCATCAATGCTTTACGGACAGAGTAGCACCAGAGGAAATATCCCTCTTTACCCATTCTAAATTAGAAGAAGAGTTCAGCCAGCCCAAAACTATTGGGTAGCCTATTCACATAGATAGGCTGAACTATCAGTTAACTTCCTCTTTAACTGGTTCCGACGAAATACGCTGTAACCCCTCACAAGGTTGGTATGTTTAGCGTACTGACCTCTCACCACCGACGAGATTTATTGACCGTTCTCCAAATTAGCATCCTTAAAGCAAAACTACCTTACATAGTTCATCATCAAATCATTGTGTATTGCAATGTGTATTGCATACAGCAAATAAATAATAATCAGAACCCAATAAAATAGTTATAAATCAAACAAATGAACTAAATTTGCAATATTTACCGTGATGGTATTGGTTCCAGAGTGAGCGGTAATACCTTGGCTTATATCTTGTGGCTGTTTGCTATTAATGGTTGGGTCATGGGGGCGATGATGTATTGCAAATATTGGAGTACCGCCGGAAGGAAGCTTCACCAATATTGGAAACAGGGGCTATTGGGTGGGCTGATGCAAGTACTCAGCTATGGCATCGTGATTTGGGCGATGAGCCATGCCCCCATCGTGCTGGTTGCTGCATTACGCGAAACTAGCGTGTTATTTGCGATGTTATTGTCAGTTGTTATCTTGCGAGAGCCGTTTAGCAAAATGCGATTATTGGCTTGTATTGTGATTGTGGCTGGGGTGATTGCTACTAAGCTGGGGTAACTTCCCTTTAAAATTGAAGGTGGCTTAATAAATTAGAAATCCCGCCAGTACATTAGAAAAATAATCAGGCGGGATTTATCAGAGATCTCACAACAGCATTAAATTACTTGGTCAGATCATCAAAAAATTTCTTCACACCATCAAGGAAACTCTTGGAGCGAGGGCTATTGGTTTCACCGCTTTTCCCGCCAAAGGATTCGCCTAATTGACGCATTAATTCTTTTTGCTCTTCATTCAGTTTAACCGGTGTTTCTACGACGACACGGCACAGCAAATCGCCTTGAACACCACCACGGACGGATTTAACACCTTTACCTTTCATACGGAACAGCTTACCAGTCTGGGTTTCCGCAGGAATTTTCAGGCTGACGCGGCCATCAAGGGTTGGAACTTCAATTTCGCCACCCAATGCCGCCGTTGCGAAGTTGATCGGGACTTCACAATAGAGGTTGCTGCCATCACGCTCGAAGATATGGTGAGATTTGACTTGAACCTGAACGTACAAATCGCCGGATGGTGCACCGTGTTCACCGGCTTCACCTTCACCGCTTAAGCGAATGCGATCACCGGTGTCAACGCCGGCTGGAATTTTAACGGACAGTGTTTTGTATTTTTCAACGCGACCATGTCCATGACATTTACCGCAAGGCTCTTTGATGATTTTTCCGCGCCCGTGACATTGAGGACAAGGCTGTTGGACTGCGAAGAACCCCTGGCGCATTTGTACCTGGCCTGCACCGTGACAGGTTGGACAGGTTTCTGGGCTGGTGCCCGCTTTGGCGCCGCTACCATGGCAGGTATCGCAAAATTCCAGAGTTGGAATGCGGATCTCTTTGGTCACACCACGGACAGCTTCTTCCAGGGTTAATTCCATGCTGTAACGCAGGTCTGAACCACGACTAGGACGCTGTTGACGACGGCCACCCCCGAAAATATCTCCGAAAACGTCACCAAAGATATCGCTAAAGTCAGCTCCACCACCCGCGCCACCGCCCATGCCACCCTGTTCAAAGGCAGCGTGACCATATTGGTCATAAGCGGCACGTTTCTGAGGATCTGTCAGGATCTCATACGCTTCTTTAATTTCTTTGAATTTACTTTCTGATCCTTTATCTCCCTGATTACGGTCAGGGTGATGTTTCATTGCCAGCCGTTTATAGGCTTTTTTGATCTCTTTTTCATCTGCGGTTTTGGAAACGCCCAAAACTTCGTAATAATCTTTTTTTTGCCATCGTATTGTCTACCCTTAACACGCACGCACGGGCGTGGAGTTACCTCAACGCCCGTGCCAGTTAACAAGTAACAGGCGCCCTGTTACTTTGCCCGCTAAGGGCTATTATTTTTTGTCTTTAACTTCTTCGAACTCAGCGTCTACAACGTCGTCATCTTTCTTTGCGTTGCTTGTGCCTGCATCGGCAGCACCAGCACCAGCCTGGGCTTGCTGTTGGGCAATTTCCAGGAGTTTCTGAGAGGCTTCAACCAGAGCTTGGATCTTCGCTTCGATTTGAGCTTTGTCTTCGCTTTTCGCCGCCGTTTCCAGTTCAGAAGTTGCTTTCTCGATTGCTGCTTTATCGTCCTCTGTCAGCTTGTCGCCTGCTTCTTCAACTTGCTTACGGGTGCCGTGGATCAGTTGGTCAGCCTGGTTACGAATCTGAACCAGCTCTTCAAACTTACGGTCAGCTTCTGCGTTTGCTTCTGCATCACGTACCATCTGCTGGATTTCCTCTTCATTCAGACCAGAAGATGCTTTGATGGTGATGTTCTGCTCACGACCTGAGTTTTTGTCTTTCGCAGAAACGTGCAGGATGCCGTCAGCATCAATATCGAAAGTTACTTCGATCTGCGGAGTACCGCGCAATGCTGGCTGAATACCATCCAGATTGAACTGACCCAGAGATTTGTTATCACCGGCACGCTTACGTTCACCTTGCAGTACGTGGATCGTTACCGCAGATTGGTTGTCTTCCGCTGTAGAGAACACTTGACTATGTTTAGTTGGAATAGTGGTGTTCTTAGTGATCAGGGAAGTCATCACGCCGCCCATGGTTTCGATACCCAGAGACAGTGGAGTGACGTCCAGCAGCAGAACATCTTTCACTTCACCGGCCAGTACACCGCCCTGAACCGCTGCACCCATTGCAACTGCTTCGTCTGGGTTCACGTCTTTACGTGGCTCTTGGCCGAAGAAATCGGCAACGGCTTTCTGCACCAGTGGCATACGAGTCTGACCACCAACCAGAATCACATCCTGAACGTCAGTGACAGACAGGCCGGCGTCATTCAGTGCAACTTTCAACGGCTCGATAGAACGTTTAACCAGGTCTTCAACCAGAGATTCCAGTTTTGCACGGGTAACTTTAATGTTCATGTGCTTAGGACCGGTCGCATCCGCTGTGATGTATGGCAGGTTTACGTCAGTCTGTTGTGCAGAAGAAAGTTCGATTTTCGCTTTTTCTGCTGCTTCTTTCAGACGCTGCATTGCCAGTGGGTCATTACGCAGGTCGATGCCTTGTTCTTTCTTAAATTCGTCAACCAGATAGTTGATCATGCGGTTGTCGAAGTCTTCACCACCCAAGTGGGTATCACCATTGGTCGCCAGAACTTCATACGTTTTTTCGCCATCAACTTCATCGATTTCAATGATAGAGATATCGAAAGTACCGCCACCCAGGTCATAAACCGCGATGGTGCGGTTACCCACTTCTTTATCCAGACCGTAAGCCAGCGCAGCAGCAGTTGGTTCGTTGATGATACGCTTAACTTCCAGACCCGCGATACGGCCAGCATCTTTAGTTGCCTGACGTTGTGCATCGTTGAAGTAGGCTGGAACAGTGATAACCGCTTCGGTTACTGGTTCACCCAGATAGTCTTCCGCTGTTTTCTTCATTTTTTTCAGAACTTCAGCAGAAATCTGAGGGGGTGCCATTTTCTGGCCTTTCACTTCCAGCCATGCATCACCGTTATCCGCCGCCATGATTTTGTATGGCATGATAGCGACGTCACGCTGCACTTCTTCGTCCTGAAAACGACGGCCAATCAAACGCTTAATGGCGAACAACGTGTTTTGCGGGTTAGTAACAGCCTGACGTTTAGCTGGTTGACCAACCAGAGTTTCACCATCCTGAGTATATGCGATGATAGAAGGAGTGGTACGATCACCTTCACTGTTTTCCAGCACACGAGTGGTTGTGCCGTCCATAATTGCTACACAAGAATTGGTAGTTCCCAAGTCGATACCAATGATTTTACCCATCTAAACGCCTCCACAAAGAATTCATATATTCGGTCAAGTTACTAAGCTATATGAGGATGAATGTCTGCTTTTCAATGGCGTTGTTCGCCAGAAATTCCTCATTTTGTTTTCCAGCTAATGCCGAAATATTCAGTAGTAACTGTAGTTGAGACTTAGATGGGGTCATTCATCTCATCATCAAGGGGAGAATTGAAAAAAAAATTGAGATTTAATAAAAAAATTTTCCGCAGGCCATTGTGTAGTTGATGCCATCACATTATGATTCGCCGCCTTTTATGATTTCCTGGCGCGGGAAAGTGTCAGGAACGCTTTTTAATATTTTGTTTTATTTGTATTTTCTAGGGGAAGTATGCATTCTAATCAGTTGGCGAACCCAGGCCCATTGGGTTTAATGGGTTTTGGCATGACAACCATTTTGTTGAATCTGCACAATGCAGGTTTTTTCCCATTGGCATCCGCAATTTTGAGTATGGGAATTTTTTACGGTGGTTTGGCTCAGGTGCTGGCCGGCATCTTTGAGTACAAAAAAGGAAATACGTTTGCTGCAACCGCATTTACCTCTTATGGTTTGTTCTGGTTGAGCCTGATTGCGTTGCTTTTCCTGCCGAAGATGGGGCTGGCTGAAGCAACCAGCCAAGAGTTCCTTGGTGTTTATCTCGCCCTGTGGGGAATTTTCACACTGTTTATGTTCTTTGGTACGTTGAAAGCTAACCGTGTCCTGCAATTTGTATTTGGCAGCCTGACGTTGCTGTTCGCATTGCTGGCAATCGGCAATATCACCGGTGATGCCAGCATCCTGACCTTCGCGGGTTTTGAAGGCGTTATCTGTGGTGCGAGTGCTTTCTATCTGGCAATGGCCGAAGTGCTGAATGAACAATATGGCCGTACTGTGCTGCCAATTGGTGACGTGAAACACGCTTAACCGTTTTTAACAGGATGGGTGATTTATGCTCATCCTGTGTTTTATTAATCCTCTGATTTCCTACCCACTTTTTCAGAGAGATTTCTTCCGCAAGTAAACCCCCAATAACAGGCCAACAGCCGATAAAGTCAGCATATAGTAGGCAGGTGCCAGAGGGGTATAGGCCAACAGTATGGTGACGAAGATCGGTGTCAGTCCACCGAAAATGGCATAAGCCAAATTATAGGCAAATGAAATGCCACTAAACCTGACTTCTGGCGGATAGCTTTTCACCATCACAAAAGGCGTAGCGCCAATCACACCAACAGTCAGACCCGCGAGGGAATAAGCGCTAAAGAGTTTGAGCGGTTCATGGCTGATATTGTGATAGAAAAACCATGTTGTGGCAGCCAATAGAATGCAACCGATAATCAGCACGATACCGGCTCCCCATTTGTCGCATAAATATCCGACAAAGATACAGCCAATCGCTAATGAGAGGACTGCCAGACTGTTTGCTTGCAAAGTCAGTGATTGTTCCAGCTTAAATACCGACTGCATATAGGTTGGTGTCATCAAGATAACGACGACAATGCCAGCAGAAAGGAGCCATGTCAGCAGCATGGAAATAGCGATGGCGCGTTTGTGATTAAACACGACAGTTTTTAGTGGCAGCTCTTCTGCCAACGTTTTGCGTTCCTGCATTTCTTTGAAGACAGGGGTTTCATGCAGCCAGCGGCGCAGATACATGGCGCATAAACCGAAAATACCGCCTAAGAAAAATGGCAGACGCCATGCCCAATCCAAGACTTCCTGCCCGGAATAAACCGAAGTTATAATGGTTGCGACGAGAGAACCAAATAAAATCCCCAAACTCAATCCTGCCGTTAAAACACCACAGGCAAATCCGATGCGTTTATGAGGAACATGCTCTGCCACAAAAACCCAGGCTCCGGGCACTTCCCCACCAATTGCGGCTCCCTGCATAATCCGCATCAGGAGCAGCAGGATGGGGGCAGCAATACCGATGACGTCATAGGTGGGCAACAGGCCGATAGCCAGAGTGGGTAGAGCCATCAACAATATGCTGAGTGAAAACATTTTCTTACGCCCAATGAGATCGCCAAAATGGGCCATGACGATCCCACCTAAAGGCCGAACCAGATAACCGGCTGCAAAAATACCGAATGTCTGTAGTTGTCTGAGCCATTCAGGTATATCCGCAGGGAAAAAGAGTTCCCCAAGCGCAACAGCAAAAAAGATAAAGATAATAAAGTCGTAAAATTCCAGAGCGCCACCTAAAGCCGCTAAGGACAGCGTTTTATAATCTTGTTTATTTAATGGACGATTGTGATATTGTGACATAAGTTACCGATTTATAGTTATAAAATGGGTTCTAAGGTGTTTATTTTCAATGTTCTGACCAGACTCAAAATAGATGAAAATAAAACTTATGCTATATTAAAAGATATTTATTCTACAACTTTTAAAAGAACCCATTGTGGTGATATGTCACTGAGATTTGGACACCATAACGCGATTAATCTCGAACTTACTCTGAAAGATGTTGTTTCAGTAGTGAAATAACGGTTTCAATATCCGGTAATGAAGGATGCCCAACCTTTCGTTGTAGTGAAACATCAAAATTTTCACGCCACACGGGTTCAATGACGTGATAACCATCATCACGTAGTTGCGTGATATTGCGGCGTGTCGCTTTTTTTTTCCCACATCACGTGCCCCATGACAGGAAAAAACAGCACAGGAAATGTGGAGGCCAGAATAACTGTGGTTAATCGATGGGTTGCGCCACCACAAGCAACGGTCGCAAGTGTGTTAGCGGTTGCAGGTAAAACGGCCAGAATGTCATGATCCGCGACAATGCGTGAAGGTTTGTCTGTTGGCCAATCGTGTGGCATCTCTCCGCTAATGACCCGATCGGCATAGAGCGCTACGGTTGAGGCGGGTAAAAAGGTGGTGGCATTGTTTGTCATCAATACGGTTAATGTACAGTCAATCGTCGCCTTAATTGCTGAAAGATATTTGGGGAGGAGGGTGATATCCACTGATCCGGTTGCTCCAATTAAGATCCGAGGTGTTATCTGTGGCATTATTTCATCATTCTTCATCGGTAAATTAGCCTCTTATTCTAAAAATAGATGATTAGCTATACGCGTTAGCGTGTTCCAGTAACCCGTCTAGTTGTACTAAGTAAGAACCCTTGCTATGACGCTCTTGCCATTCCCGTGGATATCCCAAAGAGACTTCTAAATGAGCAACATCGTGAATGTATTCGAGATTAGGCATATGTAAGTGTCCATATACCACTATACGAATCCCTTTTCTTGATGCCCATTGATGCGTTTTTTCACTGCCACACCAAATGGAAAATTCGCTATTGCGTAAGGATTCGAGCGGCTTGCGGATGATGGGGAAATGGCTGATAAGTACGATATCTTCGCCATCTGGAATGGCATTCAAGCGTTTTTCGGTATATTGGATACGTTCCCGACACCAATCGATAACATTGCTATGGGGATAGGTTTTCAGGAAGAATTCGTCAGAGCTAATGACACCACAACGACGAGCGCGATCTATGGCCTGTTCCGCCGTATAGTCATAGGTATTTCTAAATGAATAATCGTATAGGGTAAAAACAGGGGCAATGGTCAGCGTTGTACCATTGCCTGTGCGGTAATGACGAAACTCATCTTCGGGGGTGAGTACGTTATGCTGTCGGCAGATATTGACCAGATGTTCATAACGCAGTACGCCGGGCAACTTGAGTTGATCTTTGGGTGTGCACCAGAGTTCATGGTTGCCCGGCGTCCAGACGACTTGAGCAAATCGTTGGGAAAGCATACTGATGACCCAGGTAAAGTCTGATTCCTGCTCTGCAATATCACCGGCCAGCAACAGCCAATCATCAGGTGCTGATGGCCTGAATGATTCGACGATAGCCCTGTTTGTTGCATGAGAGACATGTAAGTCACTGACAGCCAACAGCATAAGCTCACCTCTTTGCTTCTAAGTTTCTTCAAAAATCAGGGCGTTCCTGGGGGGGCTTCTCCCCATCCCCACTTAGGTACAGTTTCTCGACGGGAAGGAACCGCATTGGGCTGAGAATTGGCCTCCGCTCTGCGTGAACCCCATTCGATATAACCGGCAAAGGCTGAACGAAATTCAGGATCAGAAGGTAAGCCAATTTCATCAGCTGACGCCATCAACAATTCCACCCATCTCTTTCTTTGTTCAGGTTGAATGCTTCTGCCACGGTGACGGCTTAACATGACTTTGAAGCCACCCCGATCTTCGGTATAGCGATTTTCTCCACCGAGCACTTCTTCCAACCACATGGCGACATGACCAGGGTGATCGGATTTCATGTTTTTAAACAGCGGAGCAAGCAGCTCGTCTTTTTCGACCTTGGCATAAAAAGTGTCCATGAGCTTCATGAGCACCTCTCGACCCCCCATCCATTCAAATAAGGTCGGTGTTTCATTTGCCATAACATAACCTCTCGTATGAGTATATTAATGATGTTGCGACTCAGGTAATGGCGACTTGTTGATATCCATTACCCTAACTCCAAAGATGCAATGGCCTTGACCTTATCCAGCCGCCCCTTTGGTATGAGATTGCCTTTGTACATTCTGTATGTGTTAAACAGTCCCTTTAGCCCATATTCGCTAGCCAATTGGAGAAACTCATTGTTATCGATTTCGGGAACATCGACCGATACAGGTAAACCATCAGGGATCTGTGCGAATGCGGTAAGGGCTAATGTTTCAACAGCGTCCGCGTTATCGGCAAAGAAAGGGCCTATTCGGTAGCCATTTTGCGATCGTCTTATGCCAATAACGCCGGAAATTTCCGTTCCGGAATAAGTACAAAAGCCATAACGTTCTTTGCCCCAGAACCAATTAGCCAGTAATGCCCCCCGATAAACACCAATGCATTTAGCATCATATTTAATGACTTCATCAATATTGGCGGGTGTAATCGGAATAGCCCCCGCTGGTGGCGTGATTTTTTGCGTGATGAGTCCGGAAAGCCGGACATTGCGGTAATGGATGGCAAATCCTCTTTTTGCGTAGAGTTGCGTTCTATCCCAGTTACCATCACAGCCAATTGTGCGGTGTGCTGCATAGTCCATAGACCATTTCCAGATTTTTCCTGCGCAAACGTGATTGCGGAATTCGGGTAGTATGATGAAATTGCCACCGAACGAATAAAAATCGGAATAACTCACCATCGATATTGAGGCGATGGGTTGCATACCCCGATAGGCGATGAAAAAAGCCTCTGGATCTACCCTAAAGAAACAGGCTGCATCGTCCACATTCATATCCCAGTTCTCGGCCGTTGCCCAATTAAGAATGATCGAGTTCCATTGATTGACATTGACTGATCGAATGAGACACGACTGGCTGTTCATCTTATTCATAGCTGATATATCCTCCCCAATCACTTATCACGGTGACTTAAAGCCCAATGGATTTACTGATGATCTCTTGCAGCACCTCGCTGGTTCCGCCATAAATAGTCTGGGCGCGGCTATTTAGCCAATTCTTACCCGCAATGGAATCACGCATATAACCCAATCCGCCGTGCAATTGCAGGCAACGATCTGCCACTTTCATTTGCAGTTCGGTCGTCCACCACTTGATGCGGGCTGCATCCACTAAACTGAACAGCCCCTGATTGAAGCGTTCAACGGCGTTATCCAGGTAAATGCGGGCAATTTTTACTTCGGTATCTAATTGCGCAAGAATAAAACGGTTGTATTGAAAGGAGCCGATCGGTTGATTGAAGGCCGTTCTTTCTTTCACATATTCCAGTGTGCTCTGCAATATATGTTCTGCACTGGCAACCGCCACGGTTGAGATACTGAGGCGTTCGCGGGGCATGGCTGACATAAAGTAATAGTTGCCAAGATTCTCACGGCCAATCAGGTTGGTGACAGGAACCTTGCAGTCATGGAAAAAGAGTTCAGCCGTATCGCTGCCATGCCAGCCGATTTTCTTTACTGGCTCTCCTCTGGTGAATCCGGGCATATCCCGTTCTATTGCCAGTAAACTGATACCCTGGCCTTGTTGCCCCTCTTCTGTTTTTACCGCCACCACGATCAGGTCCGCATTGATGCCATTGGTGATGTAAGCTTTACCGCCATTCACCAGATAGTGATCCCCTCGGCGTTTAGCCACGGTTTTGATGTCTGCGGTATTGGAACCCCCAGTCGACTCCGTCATGGCAATGGCGGCGACCCGTTGTCCGCTGCACAATTCCGGCAGCCACCTCTTTTTCTGTTCCTGATTCCCGAGGGCAAAAATGTAGCTGGCAACAATATCGTTATGGGCCACGATCCCGGGTACAGTGACACCTGCCGTGATGAGTTCTTCTGTCAGAATAACGGCGAACCGATAGTCGTGTTTTCCCAATCCCCCGAATTCAGGGCTGACACTTATGCCTAACAACCCTGACTGACCTAATTTCTGCCAAAATGTGCGCTCAACCAGCCCGTTCTCTTCCCATTTCTGATGCTCAGGGACGATTTCACGCTCAAGGAATTCACGGCAAGATTTCCGGTAATGATCAAAATTATCAATCTCAATACGCATATACACTCCAGATTTGTTGTCAGCCCGTTGCCTTACTCAGTAGTATTTGTTTGATGACGTCCCAATGCCGATACACAGCAAAGTGATCCCCTTCAATATGCGTGAGGGAAATATCGCCAGCGGTGTAATTTTTCCAGGCCTCCATGTCTGCCAAAGTGACATAACTGTCGTGAGTGGCGGAAACCAACACCAGTGGATAACTCACTTGTATATTGCCAAGCCGGGGAAATTGGCTGCGTATCAGGTAATCATTGCGCAGTTGCCGGATGATGGGTTTTATCAGCGCAGGTTCATTCAAGATTGCGTCGGGTGTGCCTTGATCCGCTTTGGTTTTCTGCATCAATTGTTCATCTGTCCATGTATGCCGTTCATCTTTGGGTTGACGATGAGGGGGAACAGAGCTGGATACCACGCCAAATAAAGGCGAAGTGCCATAGTTTTTTAATGCCCGACCCACCGCGATACTCAGCACGCCACCAAAGCTATGACCAAAGGTGATCCACTCCGTGAAACCCTGAGCTTGTTTCTGCTGAAAATCGGCCCGGATATCGGATGCCAGTCGTTCAATCAGGGCGTCGAGATCGTGAATTTCAGGCTCTTTAGCCAGATAACCACGACCCGGGATCGCAACGGGTTGTAAGATCGCCGATTGGGTGGTCATAAGATCATTTAGCCAGGGGCGATAAGTTGCTGTTGTTGCTCCTGCATGGGGAAAGGCATAAATCACCCGTCTGCCATTAGTTGCCATTTGTCCTCCGCTCGCGGGTGGTTTCTCTCTCCAGCAGAAAACGGACAATACGTTCAGCCACCATAATGGTTGTCAGATTGGTTGGCATGGAGGGAATCGTGGGGAAGAGAGAAGCGTCAGCAACGGTTACCCCCGTCACGCCACGGACTCGGCCATCTTCTTGCGTGGCACTATCAGGATCATCATGGGCACCCATTCTGATCGTTCCCGACGCGTGCCAGCCTGGATTAACCAGGTTTTTGATTGCGCTGTTCATGATTTCATCGTTATGAATCATGGAGTCTGACCAAAATTGGATGCCATCAAGGAAAACATCGACTTCCGGGTGGCGTAAAACCTGCCAAATTTTGCGTACTCCCCCGATAAGGCGGGCGATATCTGACGGGGAGCGGGTTAACGGCAGATCAATTTGCGGTAATACTGTGGGCGTAGCGGAATTGATGAAAACTCGTCCTTGAATCTCTGGACGCATCAACATGACCGAAGCGCCAACCAGCATTGGGTAAGTAACGCGATCTCTGAACCCCGGTACGGTGTCACTGGCAACATTGTTCAGCAGGCCAATTTGCACATCGACTTTTGCGTCATAACCGCTTCTAATGCGGGCAGCAATTTGCCGCCACGGCAGGCCCGTAGTACAGACACCGGCTTTAGGCAGCGCCCAGAGCACCACGGAAGCATGATCAGTCAGATTTCTGCCAACGGCGGGCACTGGCGCAACAACAGGGATCCCTAATCTGCTCAGATGTTCTGGATCACCCACTCCTGAGCGTTGTAATAATGTTGCCGAACCAATTGCGCCAGCGCAGAGAACAATTTGTCTGGCCTGATAAACCTGCTCTTCTTCCGCCTGAATAATTTTTACCCCGGAGGCGACAGTACCGTTAAACATGATCTGCGTGACCAAGGCATCTGTCAGCACATGCAGGTTTTCTCTATTCAGAACCGGTTCAAGGTATGAACGATACACATCGACTCTTTCGGCGCCGTTAACGACATTGGCGGGCACAGGGCCGACAGCAGGATCTTCACCGATATTGAGATCATCGGCGTAAGGTACGCCAAACTGTTCGCAGGCATGGGCAAAAGCCATATCAAGAGGATGGATCTCGCTATTTGCCGGTCTGCGCAGACACATCGGACCCTGTGATCCGTGGTTATCATCACCGATATAATCAGTGTCATTCTCCAAATGCTTAAACCACGGCAGAACTTGCTGCCAAGCCCAATCAGGACACCCCATTTTGGCCCATTTATCGAAATCGCCTGGAAATCCTCGCAGGGCAATGGCACCGTTAACAGCGGAGGAACCCCCAAGGACTTTCCCCACGCGATAATTGAACGGCTTGCGCTCCTTGTGCTTGCGAGTTTGCTGTGGGTTATCTTGTCTATGGGCAGGAGAAGCAATGAGAGCGGCGAACCGATCATCATCATTGCGCACATTGGCTTCGTAATCCCAATTATATCCTTCCAGCACCAGCCTTGACGCATCTCTGAGTGGGCTGGCAGGATTGTGTACGTCAGATCCGTGGCCTGCTTCGATCAGTAGTACGGCTTTTGTGCTGTTTTCAGACAAGCGGGAGGCTGCCACACAGCCTGCTGAACCACCGCCTACCACGATATAATCATATATTTTGGTCATGCTCTTTCACCGCCTGAGAGTGGACGATTGTTTCAATGATGCGCGAAAAAGACTGAATATTAGAGTTCATGAACAGCCCTTCGATAATGTCCTGTTCGCCAACTGGCGTAATATTAAATGCCTGTCGCAGCGCACTCAGTAAACCAACGGCATGGAGTGAGTCCCCGCCAATATCAAAAAAGCCATCGGTGACATCAAAATCATCGTGCTGAAGTTGTGCCTGCCAGAGTTTCAGGATCTTCGCTTCTATCTCATTAGCGGGTTCAACCGGCGCATCCGCATGTTCCTCGCTATCAGACCAGGGAATGGGCAGCGCTTTACGGTCAATTTTTCCATTACTGGTTAACGGCATATGGGGTAATAAGATGTAATAACTGGGCACCATATAAGAGGGCAACGTTTTGCGGGCAATTTCCCTCAATTGATCCTGAAAATAAGCCGGGTCATCCAACGTTCCTGGCATCTCAGGCACAACATAGGAGACGATATGTCGTTGTCCGGTTTTGGCATGGACAGGGGCATCAATGACAACATGGCTGGCATTTTCGTGGGTCAGCAGGCAGGCTTCAATTTCACCTAATTCAATGCGGTAGCCATTGATTTTTACCTGATTATCTTCGCGCCCTAAAATTTCTATCAAGCCATCGGCAATATATCGTCCCAAATCTCCGGTTCTGTACAGCCTTTCGCCCGTGACGGGATGAGTTATAAAGCGCAGGGCGGTTTTTTCTGCGTCTCCCAAATAACCTTGAGTCACGCCGTCTCCGCCAATATAGAGTTCTCCGGTTACCCATTTGGGGCAGGGAAGGAGCCAGTTATTCAAAACATGGAAAGTCTGATTTGCCAGCGGTTTGCCATAAGGAATGCTTTTCCAGTTTTTATCAATTTTCTCAATCGGATAATGTATCGACCAGATAGAGCCTTCAGTCGCGCCACCGAGACTGATGATCGCAGTATTTGGCAAACTTTCCCGAATACGTTCAGGGAGATCGACAGGTATCCAGTCTCCGCTCATGAGGATTAACCTTAATTGGGTCGTGGACAATGCGGAACCATTTCTGTCTACCAATACTTTCACGGGGGCAGGGACACTATTCCAGATCGTAATTTGATGTTTAATCAACATGTCTAGCCAGATTTTGGGGTCATTGGCCGTTTCTGGCATGGAAAAAATAACTTTTCCCCCCACACCTAATAGCCCGAAATAGTCATAGACGGACAAATCAAACCCGGCAGGTGCGACAGACAACACAACATCTTTTTCTGTGATCTGGAATTTGTGATTAATATCCAGCACGGTATTGGCGGCATTCCGGTGGGAAGCCATTACCCCTTTCGGTTCCCCTGTCGAACCGGAGGTAAAGATGACATAGGCCAGATCATCTAATCCTTGCATTGACGGCATGGAAGACCAATGTGCCGTAGCCATTTGCGCTGTCTCCATTGCCTGATGCATAGAACACTCATCCAGATTGATGCGAAATAAATCCGTAAATTCATCATGTCCAAAAACCGTGCTATCAGTGACAATCCCTTTGGCTGAACAGCGGTTGAGTAAACTCATGCGGCGTTCCGCAGGAAGTTGAGGATCAATGGCGACATAGGCAGCACCTGACATAAGAATACCCAATAAACTGATGACCAACTCCGGGCTTTGTGGCAGAGAGACGGCGACAATATCATTGGGATGAATGGGAACAGCGGCGCGTAGTTGTTGTGCTATTGCACAGGCTTTGTTGGCCATTTCTGCATAGGTAACCTGCTTTTCTCCCTGAATCATCGCAATTGAGTCGGGAAATTTGTCTGCGGCCTGTAAGACCATTTCATGTAGCAGTTTGAAATCAAATTTGGTTTCTGTTGCATTGGCTTGTGTACGTTCCAGCCGATCTGAGTCCGGCAATTTCACCAATGATGTGCTTGTATCCCATACTGAATCATTTTCCGCACAAGTTGCTATCAGCGCCATATACGCATCCAACATGGCTTCCACCATGCCATCAGGGAATAGCTCATTAACGGTATTCCAGTTAATTTTCACACGATCATCAACACGAACAATCTGGTTCTCTAACCAGACTTGTGGGGTTTGATTACTGCTATAAACCTGGCTTGCCTCCGTCCAACCGACATCTGTCACGACATTATCCAAATTGGCCGTCAGGGTATTGCTAAATACGACGGGGGCGGTTGCTGCTCGGTTGCTATGACTTCGGCGGGTCAGCTCTCTTAGAACCTGAACACCATTATAGGAACAGTGCCAGCGATTCATCATCAAATCAGTCTGGATCTGTACCAAACGGTCATTGAGGCTTTCTTCTCCCGTTCCGCCAATTCCCAGTAACATGGGTTGCAGGAAGTTACCGACCACATTTTCAATACCCGCAAAATAGGGGCGGCGTCCAAATTGCGTCACCGTCAGTGTAAAAGTTTGACGTTTCGACCATTGACGAAGTACTTCTGTGTACATACCGAGAAGTACCGTTTCTAACGTCAACTTGCGTAATTCGGCTTTTTTTCTAAGAGCGAATAATGTTTCCGAAGAAATTGTTCGGCTGTAACGTTTGAACACAGGCGGAGAGATGATCTCTGGCGCATTTTTTAACGGTAATTCAGGCGGTTGAGGTAAATGCTCTAGCTGTTGTTCCCAATAAGTTTTATCGCGTAATCCTTGTGGTTGCCCCTGTAGGTAACGTTCTAATTTGATATAACCTTGTAAATTCATATGGTTAGGTAGAGCAGGTAGGTTATGGCCTTGATAAACTTGCCACCAGTCACGTAATACCAAATGGACGCTATGAATATCGACAAACATCAGATCGAAATAAATATGCAGACGGGTAATATCATCATTCAGTATTGTTGCCCGTATATCGAATGTAGGTGCTTTATCGACAGGTAATAATTGCGTTTCCATTTCCTGACGAAGTCTTGCCAGCCTATTATCTTTTTCTGACTCTGACCACTTTCTACCATCCTGAATAGGAATGATATAATTTAATGGCGTGGATAAAATCCGCTGTTGTCCATCTAAAGATAAAGTCGCCCTTAACATAGGGTGATATTCAATAATTTTGTTTAATGCATTATTTAATAAATTGATATCTAATGAATTAATATCTAATTCAGTATATAGGCAACTGGTTAACCCTCCTAGTTCCAGTCCGGGATTACGTCCAATTAAATAGGCATATTGAATATCTGTTAATGGGAAATTTGCTGTCTCAATCGTATCTTCTTGTAGAGCTATAGGAATGATAATATTTATTAATGGTAATCTGTTTTTAAGTATCCCATTAACCTGCTCTTTCAATTTTGATAGCTCTACATCTAAATTTTTATTTTCTGATTTATATAATTCAGGGGGATTAGCGGTTTCTAATCCCGATTCTTGTAAGGCCTGGAGAAAGTTTTTCATGCATTATCCCTTATATTTGATTGATAAGTTAATTTATATTTTTTTGAGGTTATTTTTTATCTTTTAAATAAAATGGTGCTGGGAATATGGTTCAAATTCTTAACAAGGAATATTTTTATAGTTCACCAATTTATTTTGGTTAAAATAAACATTATTTACTATCAGATTAATATATTGACTCACGGGTTTAAAATAAAAACAGTGCATATTCAGACGCCTCATTAATCTTGGGAAGGTATTTGTAAGGTCTTTGTAAGGTCTTTGTAAGGTCTTTGGTTTTATTTGTTGGTTTGCTTTTATGCAAAAATAACATGTTTATAACTAAATGTAATATCAAATAATAATATTTTATTAACGATTATTGTTATCTGCTAATCCCCGTGGGTTGGTTAATAACCACATGTTAATATATTACTAAGTTATTTTTTTTGTTTTTAATATTTGTTATGTGAAATTATCGTATTTATGATTGGCAAATTTTTCCTGTTTTTTCTCTGGTTAAAGTGATTAATTTGAATTTATCTATTTGATTTTTTTATTATTATATTTGTTCGCTATTGATTGGATAAATTTTGTGTGATTTATTTTAAGGATTTTAATAACTGACTGTTCTTAATTGATAGCCTATGCCTATCTTCATGATAGGAAAAGATCTATTGATCTAACCATAATATTCAATATAATAATTGAATTAAGGGTATCAAATATTCTGCCCCCACATTTTGTTTATGATCTGCATTTTAGTAACTTAAAAATTTTCACTGAGGATTCAATATGGGTACATTAATTGAATTAACCGAAGATAATTTTGATAGTGTGGTCAATACCAAAGGGATCTGTATTGTTAGATTCTGGGCACCGTGGTGTGGCCCGTGTCGTGCGGTAGCACCAACGTTTAATCAGTTATCAATCGATATGAAAGAGAGTGCCACTTTTGGGGAAATCAATATTGATGATGCCCATAATATCGCTATGAAATATGGCATTCGCAGCATACCAACGACATTAGTCTATAAAAATGGGCAACCTGTAGATTCTCTGGTTGGGGTTGCTTCATTATCACAATTTAAGACTATGGTTTCTCAAAATTTATAGTTTAGGTTGAGTTAAATTTGAGGAGCCTGCCTTACCTGACAGTCCAAACTAATGTCATCATTTGCTTTTAATGAGTAAAACAAAGGAGACATTTAATGTCTGTTTATACGAAAGTATTCATTATAGGAACGGGTCTGCTGCGGCGATATATGCAGCAAGGGCAGGTTTTCTCCTGTTGTTGTCTCCGGTTTGGAACTCATCATTTTGAAACAATGGCATCAAGCGTACGTTGGAATTTATGACTGCATTTTCATTAGGGCAACACCCTTTGGCATTTGACTGGTTTAAATCTATCCAATATCTCTATGCGTAAGCCGTCTAAAACTTACGATAAATTCCATTCCGGCTGCGCGGGGAAATATAACATGCATCTTGAAGTTGGATTGGTATAAGATCCAAATTGGATAACAATCAGAAAAATAGATGAAAGTAAAAATGTATATTCCGTCGATAAAAATAATACAAATTTATCGACGGTTATTTAAAAATGAAATCAAGAAAATAATGTTAATAATAACGCAGCTAAATACAGACCAATACCATAAATAGTATGTGTCATCAGGCTTCTTAATCTGGCGGTGTTGGGGGCAGGTGTTTTAGATGCAGCCATCCCCATTCCCATACCAGGTTGCATAACGAAGAAAGGGGCAACTATAGTCACGATACCGATAATTAAAGCGGGCAGAAAAGTGGGGTTTTTTGCCCAATCTAAACCATAAATGAGTAACAGGAAACCGGCAAAAATAATCCCAATCAAATAGTGAGCAAACCAACCCATTCCGGTTTCACCTTTCACCGGTTCAGCCTGTAGAATGCTTGTATGAGTAAATTTCCCTTTGGGAATATGCCCAATCCAGCGTCCTACCATGCTATAGTTTAGTGAGGGAATACCGAAGCACCGTTTTATGAAAATCGCCCAAAGATCCATAACAACTGTTGCACCAGCGCCAATCAGTACAGCATAAACAATCAACTCCAATCCTTCATTCATCTGTTGCGATCCTCCGAATTGTGGCTATCTATTAATGGTCAATCAGCAGGTACTCGAAATGGCATAGAAACTCTGATACCATTCATTCAATTGATGTATTGAGTGTAATAATGGTGGAAGCGTAAAGTCAATGTTTAATAAACAACTTATTGTCGAGATTGCGGAAATTGCTAAGGTACTAGGAAATCTTCATCGATTGGCACTGCTTGAATGTTTGGTTAATACTGAACACTCCGTGGAAAAGCTCTCAGAGCTTTCCGGTTTGTCAATTGCTAATACTTCTCAGCATCTCCAGCAGCTCAAACGTGCAGGGTTACTTCAGTCCCGTAAATCAGGAAAACATGTACTTTATCGTCAGAGTGAAGGACCCATTATGGACGTTATTTCGGTACTCCAGCAATATGCCGAATTTAACCGCGAAGAAATGCGCAGATTGATTGATGATTCAAATAACCAGGAAATAATTTCATGGGATGAGTTGTTGGACAGAATTAAGGAAAACAGCACGATATTACTGGATGTCAGACCAAAAGAGGAGTTTGAACAAGGCCATTTGCCTGATGCCATTAATATTCCTGTTGATGAGCTGGAGAACAGACTGGATGAATTGGCCACTCATCAGAAATTGATCGCCTATTGCCGTGGCCCCTATTGCGTACTTTCTGCCAATGCCCTCGCATTGCTTCGTGCTAAGGGAATTCAAGCCCGTCGGTTTAAAAAAAGGATTTTCGGGTTGGAAAGAGGCAGGAATGCGCGTCGAGACGAAGCCTTAATAAATATCTGGCGATCACAATCACACTTTTGTCGTTCGAAGATTGATCGATAAGGTTCTGAGTTGGTTCAGAACCTTTATGGCATGCAATGATTAATAACAATAAGCAACATATCGGCTTTTAACGACGTGCACTTTTCGGCCTGAATGCGGTGACAACGCTTTCATCCGTTTCCACATAAGGGCCATTCAGCAATTGGATGCAGTAGGGAACACTGGCAAAAATTCCCGCTACCAACACCTTGCCATTTTCGTCTTTTAATCCTTCCAGTGTTTCTGCGATGGCTTTCGGTTGTCCGGGAAGGTTGAGAATCAGCGCTTGATTGCGGATCACGCCGACTTGCCGGGACAGAATGGCTGTTGGCACAAATTGAAGGCTGATTTGACGCATCTGTTCCCCAAATCCGGGCATTTCCCGATCCGCAATTGCCAGTGTTGCATCCGGCGTGACATCACGACGAGCAGGCCCTGTTCCTCCGGTGGTGAGTACCAAATGGCACCCCAGTTCATCAACCAATTCACACAATGTTTGTTCAATCAGGATTTGTTCATCAGGGATCAGGCGGGTTTCGACACTAAAAGGTGTGATAATCGTTTTTTTTCAGCCATGTTTCCAGTGCGGGCAGCCCTTGATCCTGATAAACGCCGTTTGACGCGCGATCAGAAACAGACACGAGACCAATGCGCAATACATTCATACAAACCTCAATTAATTATAATAATAGGAAAAATAAAATTTGGCGGCTGCAACGTGAAATAAACAAAAGGCGACCCATTATGTGTCGCCTTTGTACAAGAAAAAGTAGCGTATCGCTTGCGATTACAGCAAATCAGCGATCATGCTTTCAAGTTTGCCTTGGTCTACGGCAAACTTACGGATACCTTCCGCCAGTTTTTCAGTTGCCATTGCATCCTGGTGGTGGTTCCAGTAGAACTCAGCTTCGGTCATTGGCGCAGGGCGCTCTTTGATTTCGCCGTCATAACCCAATTTACGTTCAACTTCACCAGCGGTTTCTGACAGCTCTTTCAGCAGTGATGGAGAGATTGTCAGGCGGTCACAGCCTGCCAGTTCCAGAATTTCACCAGAGTTACGGAAACTTGCTCCCATAACAACCGTGTTGTAACCGTGTTCTTTGTAGTACTGATAAATTTCAGCAACAGAAACCACACCTGGATCTTCATGCGGTGCGAACTCTTTCTTGTCGCCATTGGCTTTGTACCAGTCAAGGATACGGCCAACAAATGGAGAAATCAGGTAGACCCCCGCTTCTGCACAAGCCCGTGCCTGGGCAAAGGAGAACAGCAGAGTCAGGTTACAGTTGATACCTTCTTTTTCCAGTTGTTCCGCAGCACGGATGCCTTGCCAGGTGGAAGCCAGCTTGATCAGAATGCGATCGTTGCTGATACCTGCTTCGTTGTACAGTTTGATCAAACGTTTTGCTTTCGCTACGCTCGCTTCGGTGTCATAAGACAGGCGCGCATCAACTTCCGTGGAAATACGCCCAGGGATCAGTTTCAGAATTTCCAGACCAATGTTGACAGCTAATTTATCGCCGGCATCAATAATTTGCTGCTCACGGGAATCGCTTTGACCACGCGCCCATTCAACAGCTTCATCGATCAGTGAGCGATATTCTGGAATTTGAGCTGCATTCAAAATCAGGGAAGGGTTGGTGGTCGCATCTTGCGGCTGATACAGTTTCATCGCCTCGATATCCCCGGTATCTGCGACTACTGTTGTCAGTTTACGCAGGGAAGTCAGTTTATCGGTCATGTTTAATATCTCATCGTTATACGTAAAATCTTTGGCAACATTGCCTCGCCATCTTGTGATAATAACATGGTCAAGCGCGGCTGTAAGGTAGGAAAATTCTCTCGCTGAGATTCTCCTCTTTTTGTCTTTTTTGCTAAAGTGGGGGAAGTCTGGATTATTAGGAAAAAATAATGCTTATTACCCTTTCACCTGCAAAAACACTCGATTATGGCAGTCCACTGGCAACAGAAAAGTTTAGCCAACCGCTGTTATTGGCGCAATCCCAACAACTGATCGAGATTTGCCGGACTTTAACGCCTGCGCAAATCGGCAGTTTGATGAGTATTAGTGATAAATTGGCGGGGTTGAATGCTGCTCGTTTTGCAGAATGGCAGCCCAATTTCACGCCAGAAAATGCCCGTCAGGCGATGTTGGCATTTAAAGGCGATGTTTATACCGGTATGCAGGCTGAAACTTTCTCGGCTGACGATTTTGATTTTGCCCAAACACATTTAAGAATTCTATCTGGCCTGTATGGGGTCTTGCGTCCTCTTGATTTGATTCAGCCTTATCGTTTGGAGATGGGCATTAAGCTGGAAAATCCACGCGGTAAAGATCTGTATCAGTTTTGGGGCGATTGCATTACTGAAAATTTAAATGCGGCACTGGAACAACAAGGTGATGATGTTCTGGTCAATCTGGCATCAGATGAGTATTTCAAATCAGTAAATAGCAAAAAGCTGGCAGCCAGGATTATCAAACCTGTTTTTCTGGATGAAAAAAATGGCAAATACAAGGTCATTAGCTTCTATGCTAAAAAAGCCCGTGGCCTGATGAGCCGTTTTATTATTCAGAACCAACTGACCGATCCAGCACGGCTGGTGGCGTTCAATCTGGAAGGATACGCTTTTGATGAATCTCTCTCCTGCGGAGAGGTGTTGGTGTTTAAGCGTTCTGAACAGAAATAGTTTCTTGATATAACCAATTTTGGGTGTATGGAACCCAGCATGGAATCACTCCTCCTATAAATGGAAATTAGGAGGAGTGATCAATGCCATATTATTTCGATTGTTTTTTCAGCAAAAATTCACGCAATGTTGAGAAATCAGCAGACATAAAGTGGGATAACAAGTCCAGATCTGCGCGTTCAGCCAACGCTTGTGGCAAAGGCAATGGTTGGCCGAGAGTAGCTTCGACGCTTTCCTTAAATTTGGCTGGATGAGCAGTACCCAGGAACAAGCCATATTCCCCTTCTTGTAATTGATCACGTAAAACACGATAAGCGACGGCCGCATGTGGTTCGGAAATATAGCCTTTTGCCGCCAGTTCGCGCAGGGTGCTTTGGGTGGTTACGTCATCCACAACGCCGTTTGCCAGTTCACTCAGTGCCCAGCCTTTGCATTGGAACAATGCTTCAATGCGCGGCCAGTTATTGGGCTGGCTGACATCCATGGCATTGGACAGCGTCGGAATGGTCTGATGCGGCAGCCACTTGCCTGCCGCTAAATAACGGGGAACGGTGTCATTAACATTGGTTGCCGCGATAAAACGTTTTACCGGTAGTCCTAATGATTTTGCCAGCAGCCCTGCGGTTAAATTACCGAAATTGCCGCTTGGTACGGAAATCACCAATTGTTCACGTTTTTCTGCGGGGATCTGCGCAACCGCTTCAAAGTAATAACAAATTTGTGCCAGTAGGCGGCTGATATTAATAGAGTTGGCTGAGTTAAGATGTAAAGCCCGTTTCAGTTCGTCATCATCAAAAGCCTGCTTGACCAATGTCTGGCAAGCATCGAAATCCCCCTTGATAGCCACCGTATGGATATTGCCACCCAGAGTGCAAAAGAGTTTTTCCTGCAATGGGCTGATCTTGCCTTCGGGATAAAGGATCACAACCTGTACGTTATTTAAGCCATAGAAAGCATGGGCCACTGCGGCGCCGGTATCACCGGATGTTGCAGTTAAAATCGTGACGGGCTGTTCTCCTGCAATCTGGGCAAGAATTTGTGCCATGAAACGGCCACCAAAGTCTTTGAAAGCCAGTGTCGGGCCGTGATAAAGCTCCAGTGAAGCGATGTCATCTTCGACAATCGCTACAGGGGCAGGGAAGGCAAACGCGTTTTTCACACGGGCTGTCAATTGTTCTGCGGGAATTTCATCGCCAATAAAGGCAGAGAGAATGCGCTGGCTGCGGCTGACAAAATCTAATTTCAATAAATCGTCAATTTCATTACGGCTGAATTCTGGCAAATCCTGTGGAAAAAAGAGACCTTGCTGTTTACCTAACCCTTGTTTTACCGCCTGTGAAAAACTGACCTGCTCGCTGTTATCTTTTAAGTTATATAATTTCATGGTTACTTTACCTGTCGTGCGCCTGCGAGATCCAGACGGCAAATGTGTACAAAGCCTTCATCATTCTGTACGTAATGTTGTTGCAGCCAGTGTGCAACTTCTTCTGCTACCGCTATTTCATGACAAATAGCAAACAGTGTTGGGCCGGAACCGGAAATACCGCATGCCAGCGCCCCTAATTTTTTGACAGTTTCACGTGCATTGGCAAAACCGGGTAACAGTTGTGTGCGATAAGGTTCCGCGACAACATCTTGCATTAATTTGGCAGCCAGTCCTGATTGCCGGGTATGGCAGGCATGGATAAAACCCGCAAAGTGACGCCCATGCTCAATGATATCCTTACGGGGATAGTGATTGGGCAGGATTGCACGGGCTTCGGCTGTCGATACTTTGATGCCGGGATAAGCCATTACCCATAGCCAATTATCAAATGTGGGAACAGGCAGACAGGGAGTATCTTCCTGAGATAATATCAATTGCAATCCTCCCAAATAGCAGGGAGCGACATTATCATAATGAACGCCACCGGAAATGCGCCCTTCTAATTCTCCCATCATCTCCAGTAACTGGTGTTGGTTAAATGGGCGGCCAGCATATTCATTCAATGACACTAAACCGGCGACGACAGAACAGGCACTGGAGCCTAATCCCGAACCGATCGGCATATTTTTCTCTAATGTCATGGTAACGGGCAGCTCTTTTCCCAGTCGTTGACAAAAAAGCTGCCAGCATTGATAGACAATATTCTGTTTGGGATCGGCCGGTAATTTGCTAACAAATCGCCCTTTATTATTCAGGCTGAAACTATCAGCTTCACTGACGGAGACACAATCTCCAAGTAACGAGCCATCAATGGGAGAAACTGCTGCGCCAAGCACATCAAATCCGACGCCAACGTTCCCGATAGAGGCAGGCGCATAAACCCTGATAACCATTAAACCCCCAATTTCCATGACAGAGTACGTAATATATCAGCAAAAACGCCGGCTGCCGTTACATCATTTCCTGCGCCATAACCACGCAATACCAGTGGAATGGGTTGATAATAACGGGTGTAGAAAGCCAGCGCGTTTTCGCCATTCTTGACTTTATAAAGTGGATCGTTGCCATCAACAGAGACAATTTTCACTGTACAACGGCCTTGCTCAATCAAACCAACATAACGCAAGACTTTGCCTTGTTCTGCGGCTTGTTCCGCACGTTGGCTAAAGACCTGATCCAGTTGTGGTAAACGTTGCAGGAAATGGTCAACATCGCCACTGGCATCGAACGATATAGGTAAAACGGGTTCGACATGAATATCTTCCAGTTCCAGTGCATAACCCGCCTCACGTGCCAGAATCAGCAGCTTTCTCGCAACATCCATGCCAGAGAGATCATCGCGTGGATCGGGTTCTGTAAAGCCTTTCTCTTTGGCCAGCATGGTCGCTTGGGACAGCGTCATTCCTTCATCCAGCATGCCGAAAATAGAGGATAAAGAACCCGACAGGATGCCACTGAACTGCACTAATTCATCACCGGCATTAAGCAGATTTTGTAAGTTTTCGATAACCGGCAGTCCAGCCCCTACGTTAGTGTCATACAGGAACTTACGTTTCGATTTCTCTGCGGCCTGACGGATTTGGCGGTAATAAGCCATCGATAAGGTATTGGCTTTTTTATTGGGCGTGACAACGTTAAAGCCATTGCTGAGAAAACCGGCATACTGTTCCGCAATCGACTGATTGGAAGTACAGTCCACAATGACTGGATTCAGGAGATGGTACTCTTTTTCAAGACGAATAAGACGACTCAAGCTAAAAGGCTCCGTGGCTTCTGACAGTGCCTGCTGCCAGTTATCCAGACAGATGCCTTGCACATCAGTCAATAAAGCGCGGGAATTGGCAATACCACAGATGCGCAAATCGATGTGTTTCTGTTTGAGCCAGGTTTGCTGACGACGTATTTGCTCGATCAACGCACTGCCTACACCTCCTACACCGACAACAAAGACCTCAACAACCTGAGCGGTGTTAAACAGCATTTGATGGCAGAGACGAACAGCCGTCGTCGCGGCATCATTTTCAATGACGGCGGAAATAGAACGTTCAGAAGAACCTTGCGCAATGGCAATGATGTTGATGTTGGCGCGTGTCAATGCGGAGAAAAAGCGGGCAGAAGTCCCAGGCTGAGTACGCATACCATCGCCAACGACAGAAATAATGGCAAGATTATCGATCACGTCGATGGGATCAAGCACACCATCTTTCAGCTCCAGATAAAATTCTTCTGTCAGTGCCTTTTGTGCTTTTACCAACTCTTTTTGCGGTACACAGAAGCTGATGCTGTATTCTGACGAAGATTGTGTGATTAATACAACGGAAATACCTTTGCGTGACATGACGGAAAAGATCCGTGCCGCCATCCCGACCATACCTTTCATGCCAGGGCCGGAAACGTTGAACATCGTCATATGATTTAGATTGGTAATGCCCTTAATTGGCATGTCCTGATCTTTTTGCCCATGATCAATGGGGGCATCGCCAATAAAAGTACCCGGTGCATCGGGATTGGCCGTATTTTTTATCAGACAAGGAATTTGAAACTGGGCAATCGGGGCGATAGTACGAGGATGAAGGACTTTCGCACCGAAATAAGACAATTCCATCGCTTCTTGGTATGACAGGCTTTTCAGCAAGCGTGCATCTTTCACCGCCCTTGGATCACAAGTATAAACACCGTCTACATCCGTCCAGATTTCACAACAATCTGCACGCAGACATGCCGCCAGTACTGCGGCTGAATAGTCAGAGCCGTTGCGCCCCAATACGACCAATTCGCCATTTTCATTGCCCGCAGTGAAACCCGCCATCAGGATGAGGTGGTCAGCAGGAATGTTGAGTGCCGCAATGCGTTTGGAGGATCCTGGGATATCGACGGTGGATTCGAGACAATGCCCATGCGCCAAAAGGTTTTTAACCGGATCAATGACAGTCACTTGATGACCACGAGCCTGTAGCACGGATTCCATGATGGCAATCGACAGTTTTTCGCCACGGCAGATCAGGGATGCACTAATGTTATCTGGGCATTGCTTTAACAAGGAAATGCCGTGCAGAGTCTGTTTAAGGCTGGCTAGCTCACGTTCTACTAGCCCTTTCAGGCGGTCATAATCAAACCCGGGTTGTTGCTCTTTCAATCCTGACAGCAGATCAGCAAAGATTTGGGTAGCATCGCTCATATTAGAAACAATATCTTGCCCTGCAACCGTTTTTTCGATCATCGCCACCAGATGGTTGGTGATTTTTGCCGGTGCTGAGAGTACTAAGGCAACTTGCCCAAGGGATAACTCAGTCTCGGCGATATCTGCAACACTCAGTACCCGCTGGTGATTTGCAACTGAGGTTCCGCCAAATTTCAATACGCGCATTAACGTTCTTCTCCTGATTTCGATCCAAAAAAAAAGCCCGTATCTTGTGGGATACGGGCTCATTGTTGTTTTATGTGTATGCGTCAGCCCGCACCGCAACTCATGGTTCCGGTGGTAATCGTGGTTGTAGTAATGATGGTTATAATCATGTTTGTAAGAACCCTTTTTTTTCGAGCTGATGGGGTGCATCGTTTCCTGTCTGTCTTTTTTAATTTGTTTGACCCCCTATTGGTTAAATTAAATTGTGGTCAATGTCAAATATTTTTTATGGCGAAAGAAGAAAAAAACGGCATTTTCCGTATCGAAATTATTCAAAATATAGCCCAAATGACAAATCATTATTTGGTTAGTTAGCTTATTTAGTAGCATTTAATTTTACAAAAAACATATTTTGTAATTATTTTGTCTTTATGATAAAAACGTGTCATCTGGATATTTCAGTGTCGAGCGAATCTCTTTCAAGTATTCACGACATCTCAACATCCATTAACATAATTTATTCAAGTCAATAACAAATGACCTGAATTAAAATTAACAATTACAATTAATGTTAACGTGCTACAATTGATTTTGATATGTATCAACAAAAGTTAGTTTTTTTAGAAGGCAAATGCATTACTAGCTGTTATATTGCTGTTAATAGACTAATATAGAAGCCTCGTTTAAATCGGGTATGTACCCTCTAGGAAAGCGACGCTAGCTTTTAGCGTAAAACATATCAAAACATTTATTTCGGGCATAAGCTGATTTTCTGTTACTCAGAACAAGATCAGCGTATTTTCTTTTAATAATAACAGCTTGTGTCATACAGATTCTGTTTTTTAGCGATTTTAGGTAGCAACCATGCAAACCCCGCACATTTTGATTGTTGAAGACGAAATTGTCACACGCAATACCCTTAAGAGTATTTTTGAGGCTGAAGGGTATGTTGTTTATGAAGCCAATGATGGTTCAGAAATGCACAACATTCTGTCAGATAACGATATCAATTTAGTTATTATGGATATCAATCTGCCAGGTAAAAATGGTTTGCTGCTTGCCCGTGAATTACGTGAGCAGGCAAATGTTGCGTTGATGTTCTTAACTGGCCGTGATAATGAAGTGGACAAAATTCTTGGTCTCGAAATCGGTGCTGATGATTATATAACTAAGCCATTTAACCCACGCGAATTAACCATCCGTGCACGTAATTTACTTTCGCGGACAATGAACCTGAGTCCTCCAGGAGAAGAGCGTCGCCAAGTTGAAAGTTATAAGTTCAATGGATGGGAGCTGGATATCAATAGCCGCTCTTTGGTTAGCCCGATGGGCGATCATTACAAACTGCCGCGTAGCGAATTCCGTGCGATGCTTCATTTCTGTGAGAATCCAGGAAAAATTCAAACCCGTGCAGAATTGTTGAAAAAAATGACGGGCCGCGAACTGAAACCTCACGATCGTACTGTTGATGTGACTATTCGCCGTATTCGTAAACACTTCGAATCGACACCAGATACGCCAGAAATCATTGCGACTATCCACGGTGAAGGCTACCGTTTCTGTGGTGATTTAGAAGAATGATTGATACCTTTTTATAGGTATATATTCGACATGGCGTCTCTGTCAAAAAGCCCCGTATGTCTTATGGCATCAGGGCTTTTCTTGTAGTTGGTGCTTGCCTCAGTGATAAGTTATTCACTCTTTCCACGGCATAATCGGTACAGCACTGATTGCATTTTTAGGGGAACCATCGATCACTTTGTCAGAATAAGTCAAATAAATTAGCGAATTACGATTTGGGTCGTAGAAGCGTACAACCTGCAATTTTTTAAATACCAAAGAAGTGCGTTTCTGGAAGACGACTTGTCCTTTCTTAGGGGATTTCTTTATCTTATCTGCCAATTCAATCGGGCCAATTTGCTGGCAGGATATGGCGGCATCAGAGGTATCTTCTGCTAATCCCAATCCTCCCTTAAGCCCTCCAGTTTTGGCTCTGCTCAGATAACAGGTGACATTTTTAACGTCAGGATCATCAAAGGCTTCTATCACTATCTTGTTATCGGGACCAAAAAGTTTGAACACGGTGTCAACAGAACCGATTTCTTCAGCATGCAAAGCCGCAGGAGAAAAGAGTAAGGTAGCCGCTATCACTATTTTCTTCATTGTTGCCATATATAGTCCAATTGAATTAAATAAATACAGTGAAAATATCTATCATTCACATATAATGTAACGCAATAAATTTAATTAAATTATTTCCAATGTGAATGTATCTGTGGTGGAAAATCAGGACATTATAGCTGAATACGCCCCCAAGACGAGTAAGTAATGGCCTTTAAAACGTTATGCCATTGGAGTTAAGTTAACACCCTGTACGTCAGTAATAAATATATTTTCTCTTATAATTCATATTATTGACTTATTTATCAGGACAATGCTTGACATATTACCGATTCTGATATTAATTTATTCCAAGCAAAAACTTGTTTAATTCATTGGAAGTTTGTTGATTACCTCAATGTAACAATCAATATGTCCAATGGAATCATCTTGGCATAGTATACCTAAAGAATAACTAACCAATAGTTATAGTAAATATGTGTAATTAATTGCCGGGATGGTGTACGGCAACAACACTCAGGGAAATTGTCATCTGGGTTTATTTTGGGAAAAGTATAGGTGTTGATTATTGATCAAACTACACAATATCTGTTTTTAGGGAAAAGATTTTATTTTTCAATCTAATAAGCTGTTTTACATTTATATGATTTTCTTTTTGTCTTAATGACTGAGGGAGATGTATGGATCAAACCAACATCATTCGGGACTTGCTGCATTGGGTGGATAATAATCTGGATCGTCCATTGTCTCTTGATAACGTTGCAGCAAAAGCAGGTTACTCCAAATGGCACTTGCAGCGCATGTTCAAAGAGATAACAGGCCAGGCAATAGGTTCTTATATCCGTGCGAGAAGGTTATCCAGAGCTGCCGTTGCATTACGTTTAACCAGCCGTCCTATCCTGGACATTGCCTTGCAATATCGCTTCGATTCTCAACAAACTTTCACAAGAGCTTTCAAAAAACAGTTTGACCGAACGCCAGCCGCCTATCGTCGAAGCGAAGAGTGGTGCGCAAAAGGAATATGTCCTCCTATCTTGCTGGATAACAAACCTCTGCCAGAGCACAAATTTGTCACATTGGAAGAGAAATCACTTATCGGCACTGAGCACACTTGCAGTTACACACTTGAGCAATGGTCAGAAGATTGCAAGAATATGCGTCATGAGTTTTGGATTAACTATCTACAAGATGCGGAAGTATTACCACCGAGGCTTTATGGATTACACCATACGACCCCTTGTATGGAGAGTGAAGATGAACAGACCGTGTTCTATACCACAGCCATAGAACCAGAATATGCTACCTTTGATACCAAAGATAGCCGCCCAGTCGTCTTGCCGAGTGGGGATTACATTTCATTCAGTTATTTTGGTGATAAAGAGCAGTTACAAGAGTTTCTCTTTACAGTTTATGGCGTCTGTTTGCCTACGCTAAATATAACTCGCAGAAAGGGATACGATGTTGAGCGATATTACCTCACCAATCTTGAATGGAAAAATCTTGGGGATGAGACACAAAATCATGTTGTGGAATTTGAGTATCTCATCCCAATTGAACGTTAACCTTGTAATTCATCCAAGGCGGGCATATCCAGATGAGTGATATCGCCCGTTGTTTCAACTATCCAACCAGGGGCCAGCCACGGGCTATCCTGATAATCCACCCGTGAAATGGAACAGTTTCTCAACCGTAGACGGCGTTCTGAGTTAGCAGGAAGACCCAGAATAGAGCAGATCAAACTGACGAGAGCTATTCCATGACTGACCAACAATGGACGACTACCCGCAGGCAGGTTAAGGCAATTTTCCAGTGCGGCCCGCATACGGGTAGACACTTCATGCATCGATTCACCTTCTGGGATCCGTCCATTTGGTGTACCATCAACAAGACTTTTACGCCAGGATTCTTCTTTTGGTGTGAGGGAAGTGAGTTCGCGATTTTCCAGAACGCCCATATTTAACTCTCGCAGGCGTGGTTCCAGTATGACGTCGCAGCCACAGGCTCCCGCGATGATTTCTGCTGTTTGGCGTGTCCGACCAAGGTCACTGGTGATAACATGGGTAATGTTTTCTGATTTAACTCTCTGCGCGACCAAGTGAGCTTGGCGCTGACCCGTTTCAGTCAAAGGACTGTCAGATTGCCCCTGAATACGACGAGCCACATTCCATTCGGTTTCGCCATGACGAACAAGATAGACCTGTAACATAGTTATTTTCCGTTATACTGCATCATGAAATAATTCAAAGGATAATTTATTTATATGTACCACGTTATTGCAGCAACAACTAACCCTGCGAAGATAAAAGCGATTAGCCTTGCATTCGATGATGTTTTTGGCCCAGGCACTTACCATATAGAAGATGTTAATGTAGACAGTAGCGTACCTCAACAACCCATTGGTAATACTGAGACTCGTACCGGTGCTCGTCATCGAGTTATGGCGGCTCGTCAGGTCCGGCCAGAAGCGGATTTCTGGGTTGGCGTTGAAGCAGGAATTGAAGATGATATGACGTTTGCCTGGATGGTGGTTGAACATAAACAAATTCGGGGAGAATCGCGTTCTGCTAGCCTGATGTTGCCAGAAAAAGTCCTGGAAGGCATTCGTCAGGGACGAGAACTTGGCCATGAAATGGCGGATGTCACTGGCGTCAATAATATCAAGCAGAAAGGTGGGGCGATTGGCTTTTTTACCCACGGTATACTGACGCGTACCAGCGTTTATCATCAAGCTCTGATATTGGCTCTGGTGCCTATTCATCATGAAATTTATAAAGAGTCGAATACTTAATCTTAACGGCAGTCGCTGTTTGGGGGCACGATTAGACGGCCCCCGCTGCATTATTTAGTTTGTTATTTTATCGTGGTTATTGTCAATCAGTTAGTAACTGATTTTCCAGCCATTTCTTAACATGAACCGGTGCATTCTTTAAGCTATTGGAACCACGTGTAATTGTCGCAATACCAACGGCCAGCTCATTTTTCAGTTCGCGCTGGTTCATTTGCCCCCGCATCAATTCCTGAATAATCCGAACCCGAGTTGATAAAGCGGTACGTTCATCGGGAGTCAATAATAGCTGCAAAATAGAATGTTGCAAATTTTGTTCAAATGCGATTTTTAACAACTCAACAAAAGTGAGCCAGTCATCACCTTCTTCCGGGGAAAGTGCCGGATCAATCAAATGATTTTGTGCCATAATTAACTACCATACTATTCAACTAGTACAGTAGCATACCATATTAATCTTAAATTAATAACGTCTTTGCCATTCCGCATTTGTCAGCACATTTGGCATTTTTCCCATAAAATTGTGGTAGAACATGTCGTAGGCAAGAACATTTTTGACATAAGAGCGCGTTTCCGCAAAAGGAATGCTCTCAATAAAGGCGACGGGATCGATATTTCCAGCGGTGTTAGCTAACCAACGTTCAACATTTGCAGGGCCGGCATTATAAGCGGCACTGGCAAGAATACGGTTATGACCAAAACGCTGATAGACCGATTCCAGATAAGCGGTGCCAATTTTAATATTCGTAATCGGGTTCATTAATTGATTGCTGCTGACATAACCCTGAATTTTCTCACTCTTCACGGTATGTTCGGCGGTTTTGGGCATGATCTGCATTAATCCACTGGCTCCTTTGGAAGAACGGGCCTGTGGGTTCCAGGCACTTTCCTGACGGGCAATTGCCATGGCATAACTTTGTGAAATATTTTTATCTGACGTGAAGTTTGCAAATTCATTTTGCCACGCCATCGGGAAACGCTCTTCAAGGTGGTCCCACATTTTTCCCGCAATGGTAGCTTGTACACTGAATGCGGGCCAGTGCTGCTCAAATGCATAACGAGCCAACTGTTCTTGTTTCACGCGATCTTGCGAAGAAACCAGGAGAAGCCATTCTGAGCGGGCCAAATTATCCATATTCCAATACAGCAACTCCCGGATACGTTGAATGGCTGGCATAGTGGCAATGGCACGATCGGGTCTTTCTGATTTATTGATGGTCAGGGGATAAGAAATATCTAATTTCTGGGCTGCCACCATGGGATAAAAACCACGATGTTCGGTCAGTTTACGTAATATCGCATTGCCTTCTGCGCTTTTTCTTTGATTGAGCAGAATAATCGCACGCCAATATTGCCACTCATCTTGTTGCAACGTTTTTTGCGGCAGCAACGAAATCCATCTTTCAAGCCCGGAGAGATCGCCATTCCTCAATGCCAGGCGGGCACGCCGTTCAATCAATTTGATAGAGTGTGAATCGCGAATGGTCTCATCCCGCCATTTTGCCTGCTCTGGTGTAATGTCTCCCATCAATTGCCATGCGACGATATCTTTTAATTGCTGTCGTTCGGCGTCATTCATCTTTTGTGAGCGAACAAGGGTAGGGATGCTGACTCTGGCAAATTCAGCATTTGTGCGGGCAAATCGGGAAAAGTTCGTTATGATAACCGAGCGGGTGAAGTCGGTTGGTGTGGCAGTTGTGGCAAATTGTTCAATGAATGCTGGATCATGTTGTAGTTTTAGTAAATTCGTACTCAAGCTTTGATAACGCAATGGTAAGCGTTTGACAAGATAGGTAACAAGTGTGGTGTTATTGGTTTTCACCGCCAATTCGATACGCTGTAAAATTAAATTTGCAGACAGGTATCCGGCCCGATCCCATGCAGTGAGTAGTTTATCGCAACTATCAGGTAATGAGTTGTCATGGAGCCAAATTTCTTGGGCACCTTGCCAGGCGACTTGCTGGTGTCCTGTGGCCCATTGCGCAAAGTAATAATCACAGCGTTCTGCAACTGTATTTGGCGGATTGAGACTGAATGTCAGGATGCCGCTCCAGTCACCATTATTTGCCAGTACACTGATAAATCGAGATGCCAGTGAACGTGCGGGTGGCAAGGTAGGGTGCGTGTTAATAAAGTGCTGAACTTGCTGAGGCGTGGTCGTTGCCAGATCCTGAGATAATTGACGATATTCGAGATAGGGATACAGGGGATAATTTTTCAGCGTTGGCATCAGACGCGCCACTTCCTCCCTATTTTGGGCATCCCATGCCTGCTTTATTGCTTGATATCGTTGACGTTGGGCATCCAGAGAATCAGCATGTGCCGCTCCAGCAACAATAGAAACCATACTCACAGCCATGATGAAATGCCGCCACTTACTCATTGCCATATACCCCTTCGGAAGACTACTATCGGTGTCCAAATGCCCTGTGTCTAAATACTTTGCTCAGGTGCGTTGTCCAAGTGAATTATTAAGATGTTATGTAATTATAATCATATTATTGATGTGAGTTATTACAATTGTCATACCAAATGGAAAACGCTGGAAAAGTGTTATTTGATAAGAGGATAGGTAAAATACACTATCTAAACGGGATAAACGCAAATGATTTTTAAAATTTCTTGATTAATCAAAAGGTAAACTACATTGGCTCAATATGTTTATAGTATGCATCGGGTGGGAAAAGTTGTTCCTCCTAAAAGGCATATTCTGAAAAATATTTCTCTGAGTTTTTTCCCTGGAGCGAAAATCGGTGTTCTCGGTCTCAATGGTGCCGGTAAATCTACTTTACTGCGCATCATGGCGGGTATTGATAAAGATATTGAGGGAGAAGCGCGCCCACAACCGGGTATTAAAATCGGCTATCTGCCGCAAGAACCTAAGCTTAATCCTGAACATACTGTTCGTGAAGCTGTGGAAGAGGCTGTTAGCGAAGTGAAAAATGCGCTGACTCGCCTTGATGAAGTTTATGCGGCTTATGCTGATCCTGATGCGGATTTCGATAAGCTGGCAAAAGAGCAAGGTGAGCTGGAAGCGATTATCCAATCTCATGACGGACACAATCTGGACAATCAGCTTGAACGAGCGGCTGATGCTTTGCGTCTGCCTGCATGGGAGGCGAAGATTGAACACTTGTCCGGTGGTGAACGCCGTCGTGTGGCAATTTGCCGTCTGTTATTGGAAAAACCAGACATGCTGCTGCTTGACGAACCCACAAACCACCTTGATGCTGAGTCTGTTGCATGGCTGGAACGCTTCCTGCACGGTTACGAAGGCACAGTGGTTGCGATCACCCACGACCGTTACTTCCTTGATAACGTTGCTGGTTGGATCCTGGAGCTTGACCGTGGTGAAGGTATTCCGTGGGAAGGCAACTACTCTTCATGGCTGGAACAAAAAGATGCACGTCTGGCACAGGAAGCTGCGTCAGAAGCGGCTCGCCGTAAATCCATTGAGAAAGAGCTTGAGTGGATCCGCCAAAATCCGAAAGGACGTCAGGCAAAAGGCAAGGCACGTTTAGCTCGCTTTGAAGAACTGAGTAGTGTTGACTACCAAAAGCGTAATGAAACCAGCGAATTGTTCATTCCGCCTGGCCCACGTTTGGGGGACAAGGTGCTGGAAGTCACCAATCTGACCAAATCTTACGGTGATCGCGTTCTGATCGACAATTTGAATTTCTCTTTGCCGAAAGGGGCGATTGTCGGGATCATCGGCCCGAACGGTGCGGGTAAATCAACGCTGTTCCGTATGTTGTCAGGACAAGAGCAGCCCGATTCTGGCTCAATGACACTGGGTGAGACGGTTAAATTGGCTTCTGTTGAGCAGTTCCGAGATAGCATGGATGACAGCAAAACCGTTTGGGAAGAGGTTTCTGGTGGTCAAGACATTATGCGTATCGGCAACTTTGAAATTCCGAGCCGTGCCTATGTTGGTCGCTTTAACTTCAAAGGCGTCGATCAAGGCAAACGTGTTGGTGAATTATCTGGTGGTGAGCGCGGTCGTCTGCATTTAGCTAAACTGTTGCAAGTTGGCGGCAACATGTTGCTGCTTGACGAACCAACCAACGATTTAGACGTCGAAACGTTGCGCGCATTGGAAAACGCCCTGCTGGAATTCCCAGGCTGTGCGATGGTTATTTCCCATGACCGTTGGTTCCTTGACCGTATCGCAACACACATCATTGATTATCAGGATGAAGGCAAAGTCACCTTCTTTGAAGGAAACTTCAGCGAATACGAAGACTACAAGAAGCGGACTATGGGGGCGGAAGCACTGCAACCTCACCGCATCAAATATAAAAAGATCAGCAAGTAAGTCTGCCAGAAAAAACGGCCTGATATCAGGCCGTTTTTTTTGTTGATGGTAACTAACGTGGTAATATTGAGCTATTACGACACTAAAACGCGTCGTTCCAGTATGGATTCATAAGTCTTAGTTGCCTTTCCACTTGCTAAAGTGATAACGCTACCTGCATGTTGTATCAGGCGTTTATCCTGGGAGGCAATGACAACCGTACCTTTCCGTTCATGGGCAATAAATTTAAAGATATTAATGAACGTCTGAAATGCCTGATGATCTAAATTGCGAGTTGGGTCATCTGCAAATAAATATTCAGGTCTTCTGACTATGGCTTTCGCCATGGCTGCCAATTGTTTCTCGTTTTCAGACAGTTCCCCTGGATAATAACGGCTTTTATCGCCTAATTTCACAATATCCAGCGATTTTTGCGCGATTTTTTCGGCTTGCTCGCGAGCAAGCGGTAATCCATAAGCCGTTGATAATAATAAGTTATCTAAGATAGTGAGTTCACTAAATAAGTTGAAATCTTGGAAGATAAACCCACTATTTTCATGATGAAACTTTCCTAATTCCACATCATTCATTAGTTTCAACTTGTTATTATTAATTAATACATCTCCTTGATCTGGTTGTAACATACCCGATGCAATCGACAACACTGTACGGTTAGTCGATGCTTTCGGCCCTGTTATCAAAGTAATTTCACCTGGTATAATAGAAAATGTGATATTTGAAATCATTTCATGATTAACTGTAGCATCAGTTAAACCATATGAAATATTGATAACCTCAATCGATTTAAATTGATTCAAGTTCATATTCTCAACACAATTAGGTTAAAAGATTAAAACTTTATCCTTAAACATATGCTGTCTAAATTCATTCGTAATGATACTGATATCCCTACGGTATTGTACGAATAAAAATAGTCTATATGTGAAACATCTTCATCAAGGATATACTCATCTTATGTCAATTATTATTTACTATGACTATCTAATAAATGAGATGTTTCTTAGTCTTGGAATAAAAATCAATAATATTAATGAATTATGCTTAAGGTAACAATGAAAAAATAAAAATAGCATAAATTCTTCTATTTTTATTCCACTTTTATAATAAGGGAAAAGTCATTTTATATTTCGTTAATATTTTAATGTTACTTTTTATTACCTCCGTTATTGATAAAAACACTTAGAATATTTGTGGGTTTATTCGTGACTAATAAATTTTATATAAATAAATCAATAGACCTGTTCATTAAATGACTTATTTCCCTGTAATTCAAGTCAAAACAGTAAAATTAAAGTATCAAAAAATATTATTATCACAATTTATTTTATTACATTTGTTAAGATAACTAAAGTAAACATTTAACTCATTGTTAAGGTGAGGTAATTATAATAAGATAAAGATTACACTGAATAATAAATTACTATCAATTAACCTTGATAATAATATGAGTGTAATCTATTTTATATATAAAGGTTAGTTATTCCATTAACATCTGTTGCACTAATTCAACGCAATGTAGAAAACGTTGGTCATAATCCGGTGAATTGACACAAATATAATCGATATTATTTTTTTTCAACAAACTTTCAAGCAAATGGTGAAATTCTTTGCGATCTCGCTCGCTCCCCAAATTTCTTAAACCATCTGCAACCCACGGGGTGTTGTTTTCTAAAAGAATAACTAAATCAAAACGATACTCATCAATCATCGCCTGAACGAAAGGATGTTCTTTTCCTTCGTAGCGTTTGCAAAATGCCTGTGTTGTTACAAAATCAGTATCGATAAATGCGACCTTATTGGCATATTTAACAGAAAAATCAATGTATTGAGCATGGCCTAATGCAATTTTATCGTAATCTGAGTATTGTAAAGCCATTTCATCGCCTCCCAGGTGGGAAAATACATATTCGCGCCCATATTCCCATGCGCTGGTTGTGTTAAACATATTGGCCAGCTTATTCACTAATGTCGATTTTCCGCTCGATTCTCCGCCAAGAATAGCCACGGTACGTACAAAAAATGGCTTTACTTCTGTAGGGATATATTCCCAGTAACGGAAAGGAGCCTGACGGATTTGGCTACCGCTAATATTCATGAATGAGCGTTGTGGGTCGATAAGTACAGTTTCAACGCCGAAATATTCTTTATAACGAGGAACATCCTGTGCTTCGCTGGAATAGATATAATTAGGATTGATGTTTTTTGTTGCCAGAAACGAGTTAACACTTTGACTCCACGTTTCCCAGCCATTTGGGTAAGGTTCCATTCCTTGTTCATCAATTGCATGAATATGAATACTTTTCTGATACTTGAATGTTTGCAGCAACCATCTCAGACGGTCACTGACCGTCGGTTGTTGAGACATCGAACTGTTGATGAATAACTCACGATCACGCACTTCGTCATAGCAAAGAACAACATGTAACTCATCAACTTGACTGGATGCTCGTTGGATCAAATAAATATGTCCAGTATGTAATGGGTAAAATTTACCAAACACAACGCCGACCGTTTTCTTTTCCATGGGATATGCTAATCCTAGATATTGATGAAGAGAAGCCAGTTTCTGAGCACTGGGACTTTTTATTTTTGCATTAATTAGTTGGCTTAGATAGCCTTTGGTCATTCCGCTGGCATCAGCAACCTGCTGTAATGTATAACCTGCCTGTTTGATTGCCTCTTTCAAATAGTCAAATTGCGCCATAAAACCCCCTCTATGTTTAGTATACTAAACAAAGTAGCATATTTGTCGTGAAAGGTAAAAATAAAATAACCAAATGCTAAATTGATAGCTATACTCGATAAACTTCAAGTTGCAATCCGCAAGACGACGTGAGGCCCTATATTTCCCCGCTGCGTGGGGAAATATAACACGCATTTTGAAGTTGAATTGGTATAGTGTTTAACTATTTGATTTTTTATTTAAGTAAGATGAATAAAAATATTTATTCATGATTTTATTATCCGCCTCGTTTGATATGTGATGGCAGGCGAGAGAATATTCTGGCAAATTAGGCAAAATACTTAGATTGCTGTTTAATAGATTTCAAGCAGTAACTTGAAATCTATTGGCTATATATATTCGATAAACGTCAAGTTGTAATCCGCAAGACGACGCGAGGCCTTATATTTCCCCGCTATGCGGGGAAATATAACACGCACCTTGAAATTGGATTGGTATAGTTCTAAAAAGAATAACAGATTGTGTATTAATCCAGATCATCCAGAACAGATAACGCATCGGCCAGCTTTTTGACACCAAATACTTTCATGTCAGGCAGTGATTTTTTCGGCATGTTAGCATGAGGAACAATAGCACGTTTAAAACCGTGTTTAGCGGCTTCTGAAATGCGTTCTTGCCCACTAGGAACAGGGCGAATTTCTCCCGCCAACCCCACTTCTCCAAATACCACCAGATCACGGGGCAGAGGCCTGTCGCGGAAACTGGAAACCAAAGAGAGCAATAACGCCAGATCAGCACTCGTTTCCGTAACTTTTACCCCACCGACAACATTCACAAATACATCTTGATCAGACATTTGCAAACCGCCATGTCGGTGCAGAACGGCAAGCAAAATAGCCAGCCTGTTTTGTTCAAGCCCGACGGCTACCCGGCGTGGGTTTGCCATCATGGAGTGATCTACCAATGCCTGAATTTCAACAAGCAACGGCCGCGTGCCTTCCCAGACAATCATAACCGAGCTACCCGAGGTAATTTCATCGCCACGACTCAGGAAAATGGCGGAAGGATTACTGATTTCCCGTAGCCCCTGTTCGGTCATTGCAAATACACCTAGCTCATTAATAGCACCGAAGCGGTTTTTATGGCTGCGCAGGGTGCGGAAACGGGAATCAGCTTCACCATCCAACATGACAGAACAGTCTATACAGTGTTCGAGCACCTTGGGACCAGCCAAAGTGCCATCTTTGGTTACATGCCCAACCATAATAATGGCAACCCCACGGGTTTTGGCAAACCGTGTCAGGTAGGCTGCGGTTTCCCTGACTTGTGCAACACTGCCGGGTGACGATTGAATATCAGCCATGTGCATGACCTGAATTGAATCAATCACCATCAGTTTAGGTTGTTCTTGCTCTGCAATCAGACAAATCTGCTCAATGCTGGTTTCCGATAACATATTCAGTTGATCTGTCGGCAAACCCAGCCGATATGCTCGCATCGCCACTTGTTGCAATGACTCTTCCCCGGTCACATACAGGGTTTTCATCTGGGTGGATAGCTGGCACATGGTTTGTAAAAGCAGAGTACTTTTCCCCGCGCCTGGGTTACCGCCAATCAAAATGGCGCTGCCGGGAACCACACCACCACCGAGCACCCGGTCAAACTCTATAAACCCGGTTGAAAAACGGGGCAGTTCTTCCAGGCTGATATCAGAGAGTTTCTGTACCTTACTGATCCCAGCGTCCCCAGCATAGCCACTAAAACGCTCATTGCGGGATGATGAAGCGGCGGCTAAACGCACTTCCGTAATGGTATTCCATGCGTGACATGCGGTACATTGCCCCTGCCAACGGGGATAATCCGCACCACATTCGTTACAGACAAATGCCCGTTTTGCTGCTTTTGCCACTTTGTACTTCCTCAATATAATACTTTTGTCAGCGTTCTTCGTGTTTCAAACCACCGCTCAATACACACAGGACGCCCATTAAATCTGCATGGCGGATAGCAACTTTGGCCTGAGTGTAAACTTTTGGTTTAGCATGATAGGCGATCCCCAACCCTGCCTTGCGGATCATTTTCAGATCATTGGCACCATCCCCAATAGCGACGGTTTGACTCAGAGGAATATTCAGGGCTTTTGCCAATCTTATCAGCGTGGTTGCCTTGTATTTGGCATCGACAATCGGCCCTTTGACTTTACCGGTCAGCTTGCCATTTTTTATCTCCAGTTGATTGGCGACTGCGGCAAAAAGGCGTAGCTGCTGGCGAAGATTGTCGGCAAAGAAAGTGAAACCACCGGAGGCAATAGCGACATGCCAATCCAATGATTGTAACTTGCGAACCAGACTGGTTAGCCCTGGCATAAGCGGAAGTGTTTCCATCACTTGTTGCAAGATTGAGGCATCGGCACCTGCCAATTGTGCCACTCGCTCGCGCAGACTTTCTGAAAAGTCCAGTTCGCCTTGCATCGCCCGCTCTGTGATTTCCGCCACTTTATCACCCACTCCGGCCAAGTGGGCAATTTCATCAATGCATTCAATCTGAATAGCGGTAGAATCCATATCCATCACCAATAAGCCAGGTGAGCGGAGGCGAGGGATCTGCCCCAAGGGAACGACATCCAAACGGCACTCATCTGCCTGCCGTTTAATGCGCGGCGAAAGGCTACCGGCAATACGGACAACCTGATAATCATCGATCCGCCATGAAGAGACCACCACAATGGCGGCGCCCAATCGGTGCTGGAACTCGCTGATACGCTGTTTATCCAAACCACGTCCATACAGCAACCAGCCGCTATCTCCTGCCCGGTAATCCAGAGGCATGACTTCATCACCACTGAGAGATAGGGGTAATCCGGGCCATTTATGGATCTCATCCGGTAAATAGCGATAGGCCAGATTATTAGACATGAACATTGACTCCTGTAGTTCCATATAATTTGGTGCAGGCAAAAAACGCTTTTCAAACTATCCTATCATTACCGCATCTGGCAACATGTGCTTTCTGAACATGGGACGAGATAACGATGATAAAAACCAAGCTAAAAATTAGACTGCACAAGACGGCGATTATATTAATATGTATAGCTCTGCTGGTACTGCTGATGCAGGGAGTTTCCTATTTCAGCCGTTCTCAACAACAGGCGCATATGGATCAATTTGAAGATCTGGCGAAAACATTGGCAAAACAGGTCGCATTCAGCTTGTCTGATTATATGGAGAATGGTAGCAAAGATCTTAATAATAAAAAGATTATCGCTAACTTAGATTACTTAACGAGTAATAGCCGCATTTTGGATGCCAGTGTCTATCTGGAAAATGGCACACAGATAGCACGAAGGGGTGAACCGGTTTCTGTTCGTGAACGATTATCGTTGGAAGGCAAAAAATCCAGTAGTTATTTCAACCAACAAATTGTTGTGCCGATACCAGGAGAAAATCACCCAAAAGGTTTTCTTCGCCTGACACTGGATACACATCGATTGGCGACCGAGGCTAAACAGGTCGATAACACAACGAACTTACTTAGGATAATGCTCCTGCTCTCTTTGGCGATTGGGTTTATTCTGGCTCATAACTTGCTGAAACTGTCTCCTAGTCGCTGGCAACAATCCCCTTATCTGCTGACGGCCAATACTAAATCTTCTGATGAAGCAGAAAGTAAAGCACAAGATGATGATAACCAACGGTAATGTGACATTAGCGTTGGTTATTGTGCGGATAACTTTCCTCATTATCAATGTTCTTTCCATAATACCGCTTGAAACAAATGGAATAGAGTACGCCGTGTAGAAGTGCAATCATGACTGAGCCATAAAACACAATCGGCTGATGAGCAACATTAATATGCACAATCGGAATATTGTCAAAACGAAAGATATACATATGAAAGGCCATCGCTGCGATTGCAAGTAAGATCCCCGCTGCGTTGTGGTGGATCCGATGTGACAGCAGGAGCCATTTTAAGGCGAAGAAAAAAGGAATAAGCATTAATAAAGAAATAACCACATAAACCATTATCATTTCCTTAAGTTTTTGTTTGGAATGTTGATGTAAGCAGATAGATTGAACGCTGTCATAAGCACGCTGCGTGTTTCAATTATCTATTTAATATACCTGTTATTTAGCAATGTGAAGTAAGTCTATAACATGGTTTATACATAAATAGTAAACATAGTTATTATTAATTTTTTTGATTTTATTGATGAATTATTGTGTTTTATGGAGAGGATTTTATTCAGGTACATGGCCTGAACCCTGCTAAAGAACAGCGTTCAGGCTCATTGGGATGGAGAGATGAATCTATGGCGGGTGATTTTACTCACTAGAATTGATTGTAAGTATCGGGGTTTGGGCCTATGCGCTTCCCGATGTCCAGTTCAGCCATGGCGGTTAAGTCTTCTTTTTCCAGTCTGAAATCAAATACATCAAAATTTTCTTTAATACGGGAAGGTGTAACCGATTTAGGAATGGCAATCATGCCGCAGTCAAGATGCCAACGAATCACAATCTGCGCTGGCGTTTTGCCGTATTTAAATGCCAGACGTTCAACCAATGAAGAATTAAAAACGCCTTTTCCGCCCCGTGATAACGGACTCCAAGACTCGGTTGTAATATAATGGGTGGCATTCCATGAGTGAAGTTGTCGCTGTTGTAGTAAGGGGTGCAGTTCAATTTGGTTGATGACGGGAACCACCCCCGTTTCCTGTATTATTTTTTGTAAGTGCTCGATATGAAAATTACAGACGCCAATACTGCGAGTCAGGCCGGCTTCTTTCAGTTCAATCAGTTGCTTCCATGCATCAACATAATGATCCTGTTCGGGCACTGGCCACTGAATGAGATAGAGATCAACATAATCTAACTGTAGTTTGCCCAGGCTTTCTTGTAATGCTGCACGAGCATCCAGGTGGCGATCATTCCAGAGCTTGGTGGTGATGAAAATTTCTTCGCGTGGGATATCAGTTTCTTTTAAGGCTTTTCCCACACCTTCTTCATTATGAAAAATGGTGGCTGTATCAATGGAGCGATAACCGACTTCTAATGCGGTATGGATAGACTTAACAACCTGCTCATTACTCGCTTTCCAAACGCCAAGCCCTAATTGTGGCATGTGATTCTCATCAGCGAGTTTAATAATTGTCTGCTGACCCATTATTACCTCCTTTAGGTTTGGAACTTTTTATGGCTGGAAGAGATCTGCCATCAAGCAGCTAATCTGAAAGATAAATTTCTACGCCCGGACTTTCCAGAAAACCGACGAGTGGCGTGGATAACTTTATTGATTCGTTTTTCTTTTAAACCCTCCGTAAACCCGCCGTAAACCCGCCCAATTCTGCCGTGTATTGGCATCCTGGGATGCCATTCAGCCTGTTATTTGTTTTTCTTTGCTGTTCCTTTCTTATAACGCCAATACATCAGCAGAGAAGCGGATAACCCACTGAACAACAGAATGACAGGCAAAATCACCAAAATATTCATGACCGTATCTTGATGTGCTTTAACGAAAGGGATCTGGTTCAAAATATAGCCAAAACCCACGATAATAATGACCCATAAGAAGCCACTTAACCAGTTAAAAAATTGAAAGCGTTTATTATTTAGACCAGAAATACCGGCAAATGTTGGCAGGAGAGTACGCACAAATGCTAAAAAGCGTCCTATAAGCAGGGCAGACAGGCCGTGTTTAGAGAATAATACATTGGCACGTTGGCGATATTGCAAGGGAAGTTGAGCCAGCCAGTTTTTGACAATACGGGTATGGCCGAGCCAGCGCCCCTGTAAATAACCCAGCCAACAACCCAGGCTTGCCGCGATGGTGAGCAGAACTACCGTAGGGATGAAGTTCAAGACACCTTTGGCAATCAGAGCACCGGAAAGCACCAGCAGAGTATCGCCGGGCAAAAAGGCGGCTGGCAGTAGCCCGTTTTCCAACACTAGCGTGACAAAGAGGACGCCATAAATAACCCAGATGACATCTGGATTGGCCAGTTGGTTAAAATCATGATGCCAGAGTGCATGCACGATCTCGCTTAACGTTTCCATTGTTTATCCTGTGACTTTTGCGAGTAAAAATAATTAACAAACAGATCTGCCTCAGTGTACCGCAAAATGATGAGATAGGGGGGGATTTGAATCAGCATCAGGGAAACCGTGGCTATCTGCAAATACGCAGTAAAAGAGATAGCCACAATTAAAAGGTGAACGTTAACGAACTGCTAAACGAGCAAAACCGGCTTCCAGATCATCAATCAAGTCTTGTGGATTTTCCAGACCGATATGGAGACGGAATAAGGTGCCCGCTTTTTGCGGCGAAGGGTATTGACGCAGTCGTTGCAGCATTTCTGGTTGAATGCCCAAAATTAATGACTCAAAACCTCCCCACGAAAAGGCCATCTTAAAATGATTCAGGTTATCGAGATAATCAGCAAATTGCTGGTGTGTCAGCTGGGTATTCAGGAGAAAAGAAAATAGCCCACAGGAACCAGTAAAATCGCGTTGAAAGAACTGATGCCCTGGGCAAGAAGGCAGGGCAGGGTGATAAACCTCGGCCACCTCCGGCCGCTGCGCAAGCCATTTGGCAATTCTGATACTGTTTTCTTCGTGTTGTTTTAAACGAATCGCTAACGTTCGCAGCCCTCGGTTTGCCATATACACGGTATCGGGATCGGCGATTTGCCCTAGCAAGTAAGATCCTTCTCTAAGCGTTTCCCAACATCGTGCATTGGCGACGGCCGTGCCCAGCATCCCGTCTGAATGACCAATAATATATTTGGTGGCGGATTGGATGGAAATATCGATGCCAAACTCCAGCGCCTTAAACAGTACGCCAGCCGCCCATGTATTATCAATGATAATGACAATCTCAGAATTGACTTGTCGAATAGCACGCACAATAGCAGGAATATCTTGCACTTCCATCGTCAGGGAGCCGGGTGATTCAAGAAAGATAACTTTGGTATTAGGTTGAATCAGCGCAGCAATGTTTTCTCCGATCGTGGGGTCAAAATAATCGGTGGAAACCCCCATTTTTTTCAAAACATGATGGCAAAATTCCTGTGTAGGTTCATAGGCAGTCCCTGTCATTAAAACATGATCACCGGTTGCCACAAATGCCAGAATTGAATGAGTAATAGCGGCCGTACCGGAAGGATAGAGTGCACAACCGGCCCCCCCTTCCAGTTCAGCCATCGCGGCCTGGAAAGAGAAATGGGTCAGTGTGCCACGGCGCCCATAAAATAATTCACCCCTGGCCCGGTTTTTCAAGGCGTGTTCTAAATCTTCAACAGTATCGAAAATGACAGATGAAGTGCGTTGAATCAGGGGATTAACGGCACTTTGCGTATATCTTTTTTTGTCGCCCTGCACTAACCAATAAGGTTTCGAGTTTTTTTTCTGTCATGGCATCATTCCCCAAGTTATTTCCTGCCTGTCTCTAAATAGAATCGTGCAAATAATGATTAGCAAGTTAAAAGATTTGGGGCGTTTTACCAAAGAGATTCGAGTAACTTGACGAAAATTCACGGTGAGCGGGTGAGGGTAAATCAGGATCGATTAATGAAAGAACATCATTAAGTGGTACTTTTTTATTAAATAGTAATGATAATTACTATCAAATCGCCAAATGTCTGATATCATTTGTCGCGGACTTTTTCCTCTTTCGAGGTAAGAGGTATGGTTCAGGGTTTAAACGAAACCCGCATCTTCCTGAATTTACCTTGCAGTGCCGTTACCAGGCTGCAAGAGGGCGAAGATACAGGGTTAAAAAGTGGGCCATGACGCAGGACATATTAGGATTAGCAAGATGAGTAAACGCGATTCACTGCTAAGTAACAGAATCTATAAGAAAGAGAGTAAGGCTAACTGATGCGTAATTTGACAGCTTCTATTCTATTGGCACTCGGATTAACAAGTTCAGCATGGGCTGACACCACGCCAGCCACACCAGAAAATCAGTCCGCTGCTCAGGTAGCCGCTTCTCCGGCAGCACCAGCATCTTCCGCAGCACCACAAGCGGCTGAACCAACAACTGATGCACCAACAACCGCAGATGCGCCAATTGTGGCAGCGGATACAGCGGAAAATGTAACCGTGACAGAAACCGTGACGACTGAAACCGTTGCGGCACCTGGTGAAGACGTTTCTGGCAACCCGTCCGGCGGCTTTGCAACGGATTTATCTGTTTGGAGCATGTACCAAAACGCAGATGCAGTAGTAAAAACCGTCATGGTGGGGCTGGTGATTGCTTCTGTCATCACATGGGCGCTGCTGTTCTCCAAAGGGGCTGAACTTTTAATGGCCCGCCGCCGTTTGTGCAAGGAGCAATTGGCTTTGGTTGACGTTGCCAATCTGGATGCGGCAGTGAAGATTGCAACAGATTTTGGCAATCGCAGCGTCAGTCGTCTGTTGTTGAGTGAAGCACAGTCAGAGCGCGCCCTGTCTGCTGACAGCATTGACAAGGTTGGAATTAAAGAGCGAACTTCGTTCCGTATGGAACGTGCCGTCGCAGCAATTAGTCGCCATATGGGGCGTGGTAACGGTTATCTGGCGACCATTGGGGCAATTTCTCCATTTGTGGGGCTGTTTGGTACTGTTTGGGGGATCATGAACAGTTTTATCGGCATCGCGCATTCACAAACGACTAACCTGGCTGTGGTTGCACCAGGGATTGCGGAAGCCCTGTTAGCGACAGCATTGGGGCTGGTGGCAGCGATCCCTGCGGTAGTGATTTATAACGTTTTTGCCCGCGTTATTTCGTCATACCGTGGTCAGGTGGGTGACATGGCCGCTAAAGCAATCCTGTTGCTGGGGCGTGATCTTGATCTGGTTGAAAGCAAAGCAGAAAAAACAGAAGCAAGGTAATAAATTATGGCAATGCGTCTTAATGAAGATTTGGACGATAACGGCGAACTGCATGAAATTAACGTCACGCCGTTTATTGACGTGATGTTAGTACTGCTGATTATTTTCATGGTGGCAGCCCCATTGGCAACGGTAGATATCAAAGTTGATTTGCCGGCATCAACCGCTAAACCGCAACCACGACCAGAAAAACCGGTATTTTTGACGGTGAAAGCAGATAAGCAGTTGTATGTGGGAGAGCAGGCCATTGATCGTGATAACTTGTCTTTGGTATTGGATCAAACCACGCAGTCCAACAAAGACACGACAATTTTCTTCCAGGCTGATAAAACCGTGGATTATGAAACCCTGATGAGCGTCATGGATTCTCTACGTAAAGCGGGTTATCTCAAAGTGGGATTAGTGGGGATGGAATCCGTTTCCGCGCAATAACTTTTCTATGATGACCCAAAATATGAACTGCCCGAATCACTAATCGGGCAGTTTTAAGTCATCACTCTCATATTTTCTCTTTTATCCCGAATGGCTGCATATTTCGATTAATGTCTTTATATTTGATTATGTATCTCAATTGAGCTACGGTATGTTTATTGATCAACATAGGGGATTCAACATGGCTGCAAATGCATTTGTTCGTGCTCGTATAGATGAAACACTAAAAAATGAAGCTGCTGAAGTACTGGCTAGCATGGGTTTAACGGTATCTGACTTAATCAGAATTACTTTGACCAAAGTAGCCAAAGAGAAGGCGTTACCGTTCGATATGCGTATTCCTAACGCACTGACTGCAAAAACCATTGCTGATAGTGAAAACGGTATAAATATCCATAAAGCGAAAGATGTTGACGATCTATTTGACAAATTGGGCATTTAATGAACCATGAAGCAGCGGGAAATTGAATACTCAAGCCAATTTCAACGAGATTTGAAACTGGCTCAAAAACGCCATAAGGATATGAGCAAGTTGAAAGATCTAATGAAACTCTTAATTAACAATGAGCTACCTTTGCCAACTATATACAAAGATCATCCCCTGCAAGGGAATTACAAAGGTTACAGGGATGCTCATAGAGCCTGATTGGATACTTATTTACAAAATTACTGATAATCTGATTAGATTTGAGAGAACAGGAACGCACTCCGATCTATTCTAATTGGAACTGCCCGAATCACTAATCGGGCAGTTTTGGGAAAGCACTAATATTGATCCTTCCAGTCAAAAGGCAATAGCTCACTAAGAAACAAAATTTTTTCCTGCGTGACCTTGACTTCTGCATGGCTATTTTCTGGATTTATTTGGCTGATAAATTCCCGACAACGGCCACAGGGAGGAAGGATATTGCCATGCCGATTGACAGCAATAATCCTGATTATCTGTGTTTCACCCTGCTTTATCATCTCAGAAATGGCACTGTGCTCTGCACAAAACCCCATAGAACAAGCCGTATCGATATTAATACCAGTATAAATATGTCCAGATTTACTTTGGATCACGGCGCTGACATGACCGTATTTAATATATTTGTTTAATTGTGTCGGGGATATTAAGCAATGTGCAATATACTCCATTTCGTCAAAAGAAATCACAAAATAATACTCCTTATTTATGATTAATTGAATCAATTTAAATGGATTAATTTAAATGGATTAATAAGGTCAATGACTCAGTCTTTTATATTACGGATGAATTCCACGACCGATGTTGCCATTTCCTTCTCATTATCGCCTTCAACCCGAATAATCACCTCTGTACCACTTTTGATTCCCATTGACATCACTTTAAACATGCTTTTTAGATTGACACTTCTATCGCCTTTGATCATTTCAATTTTGCCACTGTAATTTTTAACAAAATTACAGAGTTGGGCGCAGGGCCGCGTATGCAGCCCGGAAGGAGCGGTAACAACCACCGAATATTCAACCATAAAATTTACCTGCTTATATATCTTTTATCTTTAAAACTATCACCCGAAATTTATTCGGTATATGCTCGATAAACTTCAAGCTGCAATCCACAAGACAACGCAAGGCCTTATATTTCCCCACGCAGAGGGGAAATATAACACGCATCTTGAAGTTGGGCTGGTATAAAAATAAGATCAGGATTTTTTTAATGAACCACCCTGAGTTTGAATAACATTCTGATACCAGTAAAACGAATCTTTTTTATAACGGGAAAGATCTTTAATATCTTCATCTGTTCGATTAACATAAACAAAACCATATCTTTTCTTATATCCATTGCTGGTAGAAAGCAGATCCATAAAACTCCACGGGTTATAGGAAATCACTTTAACGCCATAATCCATTGCCCGCTTAATGGTATTAATATGTTGTTGAATATAGTTAATGCGATAATCATCATGAATCGAGCCATCAGATTCCAACTTATCATCGGCCCCAAAGCCATTTTCTGTGATCATCAATGGCTTCTGATAACGGGTATATAAATCACGCAAAAGATATTCCAATCCAACGGGGTCAATTGCCCAATCCCAGTCGGTTGTATCAAGATGTGGGTTTTTATGGATTTGATAGAAATCGGGCTGAATTTCATGCCCATTAATTTGCCCTTTAACACCGGTTGGATTAAAGCCATCCATTCGCCGTTGGGCACCTTTGGGTGCGGCGGCAGCGGCATGGCTGCAATAATAATTAATGGCCAGAAAATCAGAATAACCTTCTTTAATCAATTCCATATCACCCGCTTCGATATGTGGTGCCAGCCCCTGATTTTTTAGATAGATGAGTGCTGGCTGATTATAGTGCCCTTTCAGGTAGATATCGGTGAAGTAGTAATTACGCAGATCATTGGCATTTTGAGCGGCCAAATTATCTTCTGGTTTACTGGTGAGTGGATAAATGGCGGAATAGCCCAAGGCAGCGCCGACCAAACCGTTGGGAACCCACTGATGAACTAATTTGCAGGCGATGGCATGGGCAAGATTCATATGATGGTTGATCTGATATTTGATTTGTTCATCATGCAGATAGTGCTCTGGGATCAAACACTTTTTCGTCCAGAATTGCACAATAATACTTTGTTCATTGATGGTTAGCCAATATTGCACTTTCTGGCCAAATTCTTTAATAACAAATTCGGCATAATAGGCAAAATCTTCTACACTTTGCCGATTAATCCAGCCATGATATTTTTCGACCAGCGCCATAGGCATATCATAATGGTATAGCGTCAGAATCGGCGTTATTCCATTTTTCAACAGTTCGTCGATAAGATTATGATAAAATTCGACTCCCTTATCATTCATTTTCCCGATGCCATCCGGAAAAATACGCGACCAGGCCACAGAAAAACGGTAAGATTTCAAACCAAGTTCTTTCATTAACGCAATATCTTCTTTATAGCGATGGTAATGATCACTGGTTATATGGGTATCGGCAAAACCTGGATTGTGATTAATAACATCTTGTTGTGACAGTTTTTTACCATACTCTTCTGCGGCACCTTCAACCTGATAAGCACTACTTGATGCACCCCAAAGAAAATTCTCTGGAAATAAAGCACTATTTTTTATCATGGCATTTTCCTTTACTTGTTTTCATTGGTCATTTTATGAATTAATTCATAAAGGCTAATTATTTCTTTTCTCAAATTAAGCTCACTGCGGATAGTCATTAATGTATCCTGAGCATGGATAAATAACAGATCTAAATAAAAACTTTCCCCTTGAGTCTCTTTCTGAATAATATCAGTTTGGGCATGATGAGCAGATAACATCATTTTTCTGGCTTTATCCAGATATAAATGGGCATTTTTAAAATCACCAACATGCGCATATTTAATGGCTTCTTCACTTTTTTCTCTTGCATTACCTGCATTGAGAATAATTTCCAGAGCAACGGGAGTTAAGATATTGTCCTCACGGTTCATTTTTAAATTTCCTGATGAAATTAAACACATTAATTCTGTTGACTTGTATTGGCACATTCTTCCTCAATACGTTTTTTTTCATAAACCTTAAAGAAGGGATACCAAGTGATAAGGAAAACCGCCATAAGCACGCCATAGCAGATAATTGCCCGCCAGTCTTCCGTAATAATGACACTGGAAAATGGAGCCGGTATCTGTCCAACCTGGATCATTTTCGCGGGGATATTTAGCCAGTCTGAGCGCATGAAAATCCATACAATAATTGGGCTGGTAATGGCATTGATCCACATTGGCAGCATTAAGAGCGGGTTAAGGACAATGGGCGCACCAAATACCAACGGTTCGTTAATATTGAAAAAAGAAGGACCGATACAGATATAGCCCGTTGTTTTCAGCTCTCTGGATTTCGAAAACAGCATTAAAAGATTCAGGGCAAGTGTTGCACCTGTTCCGCCCATCGTAATTAAAGCTGCGGTGAATAAGGTTTCGTAAGTCACGATATTCGTCGGCGGTTGACCGGCAGCCACCTGCGCAATATTGGCCGTAATCCCAAGCATGAAGATTGGCATTTGCAGGCCTGTAAACGTCCAGACGGAAATCCCCATAGACATGGCGATGGCAGGAATTAGCGCCATGAGAATAAAGCCGGGCAGGGTTTGCCCGAAGGCAGCGATAGGAGAAAAGAGCGACAGCAGTTTAGAAAAAACATCAATATCAAAAGTAAAGACCAGCAATGTGCCGCAGCCGATGGAAATCAAGATAGGAATAATCGCATGTATCCAGCCGACAACGAAATCAGGTAAAGAACTTTCTTGCAAGAATCCTAACTTGGTATATAAATGAAAGAGATAAGAAACAAACAACCCGGTGACAATACCTAATAATATTCCCGCCGGGCCAAAGCGATCAAAACTGACGAGCATATTACCATCGATAAATTCTGGCTTAATGAACATCATGTAAACACAAATCGAAGTGAGTCCGGCAATCAGCGTATAACGAAAGTGATACAGCTTCTCCATCATTTGATTTGCAATCATAAAAGCCGTAATTAAACCGAGCATTCCGAAGGAATAATTGGCAATCTTGCCAAGATCAGGCAGGAATAAAAAATAAGAACGAAATACGTTATAAAAAAAGATAAGTGAACCGGCTAAGATAAACGGTATATTTTTTTGCATCGCTCCAGAAATTGCGGCTACCCAAGGTCGCTTGGTAAAATTTTGCATAGCAGGTGCAAATGAGTCAGATAACCAAGACATAAAAGCTTGCATTTTTTATCTCTCTCTGTTTTTTTCTAAAATTCCCTGGTGAAATTTAATTTAAATAATTAAGTTAGTTTTTCAGGGTATTTATGGCTAACTCAAGTAATGCCTTACCATCTAATCTTCCATAGATTTCTTGTGGAACAACCATGACAGGAATATGATAACGATCGGCATGTTTCTGAAACTCTTTTTGCTGTGAAGCATAGTGTGGCCCAAGGAATAAAATATCGATTACAGAAAAATATTCTGCAACTTCACTTTCACTTCTGGCTTCAACCGTGACAGGAATGGCCTGGTCTTTTGCTGCATTGCGGGTTCTGGTTGCCAGCATTCCGCTGGAAATACCGGCTCCACAGCATAACATAATAAATATCTTCTTCATGTCATCCTCTTACTTATTGAGTCGTTTATTGATTTCTATTCTTCTATGAAGATACAATTTCTACTCTTTTTCTTGTATATTCAAATTAATATTTGCACTCACAGAGGGCAAGTCTCTACTTTTAAATGACAACATAAAACGTAATATTAAGCCATTGTTTTAAACTTATAGGTATTATTATGCTAAGAATTAAACAGAAAGAGTTATTAGATTATCTATTAACTAAAAATGCACCTGTCTCAGCATTAAAATTATCTCAAACTTTAGCGGTATCAATAAGAACTGTAAAAAATCATGTTGCAGAGATTAATGAGTGGCATGAACAAAAAATTATTATTTCCAGCCGGAAAGGCTATTTGTTATCACACAATTTATTATCACTCGATATCGTAAATAAATTACATTATCAGAAAAATAATCTGCCTAAAACGTATCAAGAAAGAGCACACTTTGTTATCAAAGCGATCTTATTATTTAAGAAAAGCAGTAACATATATAACCTCAGTAGTGATTTATGTATAAGTGATTCTACATTAAAAGCATTGATTTATAAAATGAATACATCATTTCAACGTTTTAATGTGAAATTTTTATGTAAAAACAGTCATGTTGAAATATTAGGCGCAGAACATGATTTAAGAAAATTAGTTTCTTATGCAATCTTTGAACAAACCAATTATCATTTCATTGATGCAAAAGCATTGGAGAAAATATTTGACAGTAACCAAATTAAAGTTGTTATTGACATAATGACAAGCGTTTTTGATAAGTGGGAACTGTATCTTAGTGATTTTTCATCTACCAACCTTATTTTGCATTTCCTGATATTGATTGAACGATTGAAGAAAGGCAGATTTCTGGATAACCACAGATTACCGATAGAAAATAGCAGCCTAAAATTGATCTCAGATGAATTATGCGACAAACTTCAATGTTGTTTTGGAATTGTTGTGCCTGAAAGTGAAAGAAGATCCTGCTACCTTTTTTGAAAACCAACATAAATTCTAATAAAGCAGATAATGAAATCATTGATTCCGTTGGTGCTAAACTCTATCAATTTACCCGGCAACTTGCTGAATCCGTACAAGAAAACTATCTGATTAATGTGTCTTCCGATGATTTTATTTCTTTATTGTCATTACACTTATCAGGATTACAAACCAGACTAAAACATAAAATCTGGACTAAAAACCCCATGCTGGAGATCATCAAAAAGGAATGCAGAATTATCTTTGATATTGCGATATTTATCTCTTTGCAATTAAATGCGTTTTTCAACAATAAATTGAATGAAGATGAAATCTCTTTTATTGCCTTGCATGTTGGGGCAGAATTTGAACGGCAAAAAAGAAGCATTAATAAAGTGAGAGCCGTGCTTTTGTGTCCAAGCTATCGTGGCATTGAAAATAAAATTTACCATCAATTATTGCGTGATTTTGGTGATGAGATCAATCTTATTAAAATCATTTCTCAGCCTGCTCAATTGGAGGGCATAGAGTTTGAATTATTGATTACAACGATAAATTTTTCTCCACGACGATATTATGAAACTATCTATATTTCCCCTTTCCATTTAAGAGATAAACATGCTGAATTGATAGACAAAATTGATACAGCCAAGGCTAATCGGAAATGGGCGACGTTAATACGAAATATTGACTTATTTTTTGATCCTGAACTTTTTCTTTTTAATCCCCATTTTCGCAATCGGGATGAACTTATCGAAAGTGTTTGCCAGAAAATGTTAACGAAGGGATATGTTGAAGCTGATTTCATCGACTGCGTGTATGAACGTGAGCATGCCTCTTCGACGGCTTTTGGTCTCTTAGCGTTACCTCACTCTATAAAACTGGATGCGGTGAAAACCTGTATCGCCGTTGTTATCAGCCCGAAAGGGATACGTTGGGGAAGCGATGAACGGGTACATGTGGTGTTTTTGAGTGCAATAAATCGGATAGACAGAACATGCTTTGCGCAGAGTTATGATGCGTTGTTGGATATCTTCAATTGCGATAGCGTTATTGGTGCTCTTGGTAAACTCACTGATTTCGAAAAGTTTCGAGATATTTTAATCGAATATAAACATCATTAAAGACGCGAGTTCCCAGAAGCGAGTTCCCAGAAGCATAGTGACTATGTGACTGGGATGAACGAAAAAAACACACTGGCAGGGGTTATTTTACAATCAGTTCAATAAGGATCTAAAATATCGATGACTTTAGCTAAAACTTCATCAACATTGAGCCATCAGGATATGTGGTAACAGCTTTAAAGCGTGCTATTCCTCCCCCACTGATTAAAAGTATGGCGATAATTGTAATGTGTATTCCCCTCTCATTTCGATTAATTAGTAATCGTTATTTTCATCGGTAATCTTTATAAAAAATGACAGAATGATAGGTTGCACACAATATTTTACGGATTTAACTGTTAATTTCTTTAATGGTTCTGGGTTGTTTTCCCTGAGAGGAATACCTCCAGAAACGACCAGATTATCATTCCAGAAAAAGCAGAGGAAAAGAAATGTCTTATATTCAATCTCATTTAGCGGGGCAGGTTTGGTTCTCTCTCGGAGACAGCATAACAGAAAGAGGGGGTATCAACCCATCGTGACTGAGATGTTAGGCTTAAGAAAATTTGTTAATTACGGCATTGGAGGAACATGTATAGCTCAAAAAGATAAAGATGATAGTTCTGCGATTTGTTTACGCTATAAAGAAATGGGAAACAATCCAGACATCATTACCCTATGGGGAGGGGTTAACGATTTTGGCTATGATTTTGGTTCTCATGGGGGAATAGAAATAGGTGACAGTAAAGACAAAACCCCATTAACATTTATTAGCGCGATGAATTTATTGCTGGCAGGAGTGACAAAGCAATACCCATTATCAAGGATAGGGTTCATCATAACAACGCCCATTTCAATAAAAAGAGGTATGAACGAAAAAAAATCTGAAAGGATACTATTTATCTGATTATTGCCATGTTTGTCGGGAAGTTTGCGAAAGATATTCCATTCCGTATCTGGATTTATTGAAAAACTCCGGTTTTAATGAAGGAAATATAGATATCATGACGAGTAATAGCGCAGGGACAGAGTCCGACGGGTTACATCCATCAAAAATAGGCATGGCAAAAATAGCGCCTAAAATTGCAAATTTTATGTTATCAATTTAAGAGGGATTTTGAATGAGAGTTCTGACCATAGATTTATTAAAGATAATGTCTATATTTTTCGTCGTCGTATCCCACGTCACATTATTCTTCTTGTTACGTCATGATAATGACGTGATTTTGTATTTGTATCGGCAGGCAGGCCAGTTAGGTGTTTCGTTATTTTTTATGTGCAGTGGTTATTTTTTGCTAAATAACAAACATGAAAACCAAACAGCTTATGCAGTTAATAAAGTAAAGAGAATTCTAATTGTATTATTGTTTTGGTTGGTCTTTTATTATATCTATGATAATTTCTTTATTAGTAAATTCACAACAATTCCTCCCGTCAGCTTTTTAAACTATGTTAATGTTAGCAGGGTGATATCCGATGCCACTCATTTATGGTTTATATTTGCGATGATTTCTCTGTATATATTATTGCCGTTAATCCGAAGTTCTTTTAATTTAGGAAATGCCAAGGGGATTATGAAGATAATATTCACCATGTTTATTATTTCTAATTTCACCTTGCTGAATGCATTGACAGATTATAAATATGATTTTTCCATTGTACCCTTTGATATTTTACTCCCATTTCAGGTTGAAGGGTTACTCAGTTTTCTGATAGGCGGCTATATAGGGCTGACGAATCCTGAAATAAAACCCTTTTCTTTTAAACATATAACGCTGTTTGTGTTATCCATTATCGCATTGATGGTTCTGTCATTAATATCAGTCAGGACAGGAATGGCCTTCTTTTATGGGAAATTTTATAATGTCTTCCTTCAAGTCTCTTCCGTATGCTTATTTTTATTCTTGGTTAATTTAAATGTCAGTAAAATATCAGGTATAACAGCAGACATAAGCAAAAATATACTGGGGATATATCTCGTTCACAATATTTTTGTTGTTGAGATCCATAATGGATTCATCCATGAGTTTTTGTTAAGAAAATTTCATTATGTCAATATATATATTTATATAATAGTGTATTCATTACTGGCTTTTCTCCTATCATATATGTTATGTGTTTTATTACGAAAATTTAAGATAACTTCGTCAATTATCACTATTTAATGTGAATAGACGGTTCCCATTTTCGAATGAATAAGACTATAAAAGATCTGCATTTAAAGGAAAAATACAGATCTTAATGAATAATATTAGTTTTTTGCGACACCCTCTTTAGAATGGTGAAGATGTCAACAATAGGTTAAATAGATTTTAATGTCTCTATTATATCAGGATTTTTCTCTATCAAACATAACATTTTTAACGCTATTCCCGATGGAATACGGCGCTTTTGCTCCCAACTTTTCAATGACCAAAAGCTTGCGCCTATCATTTCCGCAAACTCTTGTCGTCCCATACCGACACTCTCGCGGATAGATTTTACGTCAGGAATAGCGTGGCGGTGAATATGTTCAGGTTTAGGTTGAATTTCACCATTCTCAATATCAACCATTTCATGAACACTATTTAGAAGATCTGCAAATAATTCTTTATCCATAAATTTACCCTCGTTATGGAGAGGTTAACCGCTAGAAAGCGGTGTTTGCTGTTTATTTCATATATTGAATAGCATTTTTGAGCTGAGCTTTTTGCTCTTGTGTTAAGTCTGCTTGTGCATTTTTGGGATAAACTATCAGTAAATACAGTCGACCACTTAATGTTCTAACATAATAGATAACCCGTACCCTACCACGTTTTCCCATTCCCTTGCGACTCCAGCGAATTTTTTTACATCCACCAGTTTGACTAATCGTATCGCCACTATCATGGTGTTTCAGTAAATAGCTCTGGAGTTCCTGAAATTCATCATCTTCCATGAATTTGGCTCGCCTCTTACTGAATGCAGTGGTTTCGATAAACTCCAAATAATTCATCTGAACCTCTGATTGTTATCCATACAAGCATGATGAGGTACTGTGTATCCAGTTGTTACAAGAGGTGCTTAATGAAATTAACAACTCATAAAGAACTGCACGAAAAATGGATGAAAGATCCAGAATATAGAGTGGATTACGAAGAAGAAATAAGAAAAGAACGTTTGCAAGAAACTTTGCAAAAATGGCAGGAATATGCTGGCTTAACACATCAAGAGATCGCCAAAATTATAGGAGTTAACCCTTCTACAGTAAGCATAATGGAATCAAACGATAAATACGTTGGCACGTTATACCAGAGTATGTGGAGTAGAGTACCCAACAATTATGCTGTGAAATATGGCATCATCATATTTTATCTATTTATTTCAATCTTATGGTGTTAGTAACATATAGAATGATAATAAGGTTGTGTAATATATTAAAATGGATATTCTAATAAATAAAAGGCTGGAAATTTATTTCTCAGCCTTAATAATAAACATTACTCACGCTCAAGCAAACTAACCGCTGCACTAATACGAGGTGTAATATCTGTTTCTGGCAAAGATGGAAGAATGCCCAGCGCCATTTGTCTGAGTGGTTCTGCAATTACCATCGAGATGACAAGTTCACTGATAATATGAAAATCCATTTTTTTCAGTAATCCTTTTTGATACTGGCTTTCAAGCCAGTTAGTCAATATATTTCTGCTTTTTTCAATTTCACTTTGTTGATATTTACTCAATAATATTTCACGATAAGGAAAATCAGATTGTAATAATTTAAATAATCCTACCGCTTCCATAGATAAATATTTCTCCGCTATTTCAGTTAGAAATATTTTCAATGACTTCATCAATTGCTGAAAATTATTGGCTTCCTTCTTAAAATCGGGAATAAAATTATCTTCCCAACTCATCACTACCTGTTCAAGCAGATCTTCTCGGTTTTTGACAAAACGGTAGAGCGTTTTCTTAGCAATGCCGGCATTTTTGGCAACCTCATCCAAGGTTGTTTTGTTATAACCTTGATTAATCAGAAGTAGAAAAGTGACGTCGTGAATTTTTTGGCGTATGACTTGCTCTGGAATGGTGGGACGGCCTCGTGGACGTGGATGATTTTCTGCCATTTTAGCACCTTAATAAGTTATTAATATTTGTATCGCGCTGGCGTGATCCCATTAATAAACAGAACCGCTTGATTTAAGTTTAAATGGAAGAATTAAATTACATTTCATCAATTACAGAATTCGCAGAGGCTTGTCAACCCTATCAAAACGTGATTACCCATTCATGAAAAACAGTAATATGTTGGTATCTAACAGGAATTCCACTATGAATATTTCCCTTCGAACATATCAATAATTTCGGCGCTGTTCATATCGTCAAAATTGGCGGGAATGCTACCCTTGCCTTTAAGGAAGCCTAATTTGCGTTTGGGCTGCTCTTCTGGCATTTTTTATTACCCGGTTATTATTTATAACTTACTGTTTTTAATAAACTATTATCATAATTGATCGGGTTGAATTATAGAAAATATCCCTACAATGTGACATTCTTCACAAGATGGCACTTTTTGCTAATTTTTGTTAGCAAAAGGGTTGTTTAGATCTTAGTATCGTCATTATTTGTTACAAATTTAACATTAAATTAACTAAAGCAGGTGAAATACTCCGCCCATCTGATTATTGACTATTCCAGAGCAACGTGTTCTTGGGATAGCGATCTTTTGGCGGTGGCTAAATAATAACAAGACGAATGAGGATTATGACAATGATAAAACGCAACGCACTAGCAATGGCAATTCCGGTACTTCTCATTACGGGGGGCGCAAATGCGGCTGAAATTTATAATAAAGATGGCAATAAAATAGATTTATATGGAAAAGCCGATGTGCAGAGAACTTTCTCCAAATCAGATAGCCAGTCGGGTGACGGTTCTGTCGGTCGTATCGGTATTAAAGGCTCAACCCAAATTACGGAGACACTCACTGGTTTCGGGCGCTGGGAATTCAATATGGGTGCCAATGGTACAGAAGTCGAAAGTGGGGCAAATACCAGAACACGTTTAGCTTTTGCTGGGTTGAAATTTGGTGAATACGGGTCGCTGGATTATGGGCGTAATTATGGTGTGGTTTATGATGCCAACGCATGGACAGATGTATTGCCGGTATTTGGTGGTGATTCCATGGCCGCAACCGATAACTTCCTGATGGGGCGTTCAACAGGGTTATTAACTTATCGTAACACTGACTTTTTTGGTTTGGTCAATGGCCTGAATTTTGCCTTGCAGTATCAGGCTAAAAATGATGAGGGTACTAAAAATAGCCGTAGCGATGTTGCAAGGCAAAATGGCGACGGTTTTGGCCTTTCCAGCACCTATGACTTTGGTAATGGTTTCAATATTGGGGCGTCATACGGCAACTCTGACCGTACTTCGGTACAGAAACGGGGGGCTGATGCCGCTAAAGTTCTGGCAAAAGGCAATAAAGCCGAAGCGTGGATCGTTTCTGCCAAGTATGACAAAGATAACGTCTATCTGGCCGCCATGTATGGTGAAACCCGTAATATGACCCGGTTTGGCAGCTCTGTGAATAACTACACGATGTTTGCCAATAAAACCCAAAATATTGAGTTGACGGCTCAGTATCAGTTTGATTCTGGTTTGCGCCCCTCTGTCGCTTTTGTTTATTCCAAAGGTAAAGATCTGGGTAATGACCTGGCTGACAGGGGTATATTGACAGACAAGGGATCTGAAGATTTGGTGAAATATGTTTCAGTCGGTGCCTTCTATAATTTCAACAAAAACATGGGCACGTATGCTGAATATCAATTCAACTTATTGAAAGACAATGATTTCACCAAGAAAGCGAAGATCAGTACTGACGATGTCTTTGGTGTTGGTTTGGTTTATCGCTTTTAATGGTTATCGAACTGCCTCAAACCCATTGAGGCAGTTCTTTTGTGATTACCTTTCGGCTTCGCCACCCAGCGCATCAATCGTATTTTTGATTAGTGCACCAAGTTCCCCTGTCATTAAGGTAAAATCAGCATCGAATCGTTGGGCCACATCTTCACGATCGATATCATCATTTTGATCACGTAAAGTTTCGCTGAATTTAATGCGCTTGAAAGCGCCATCGTCTGACAGCATAAACTGAATACGCTCTTCCCAATCCAGGGCCAACTTAGTGACATATTTGCCGGATTCAATATGCGCCGCAATTTCGTCTGAGACCAAATCCTGTTTCTTACAGCGGATCACCCCGCCTTCTTCCAGAATGGCTTTTAGCTCGGCTTCATCCATCAGGGCATAACCGGCAGGAAGATCACCTGAACGTACCCACTCGGTTAGCGTCAATTCAATGGGATTGGTGAAAGTAAGAGGCACAACGGGCAGTGATCCTAATGTCTTTCTCAGCAATGCCAGATTATCTTCAGCCCGTTTTGCGCTGGCGGCATCAACGATGATCACATGATTGACGGTATCGATCCAAATATAGGTTTGGCTGAAACGGCTGAATGCTCTTGGCAGTAGCGTATGAATGACTTCATCTTTCAGTGAATCTTTCTCCGTCTTTTTCAGCTTGCGGTGTTGTTCGCCTTCCAGACGGGCTATTTTGTCCTGTAATTCCTGCTTAATCACTGGAGAAGGCAGTATTTTTTCTTCTTTGCGTGCGCAGATCAGAATTTGATTGCCGGAAGCATGGGTTAATGCTTCACCGTGGGAACCCATTGGCGAAACCCAGCCAGTTTTCATCATATCCTGGCTGCCGCATGGGGTGAATGCCAATGGGCTTAATTGTTTTTCCAGTTCATCCGCCGAAAGGGAAATCTCTCGGTTTAAACGGTAAATCATTAAATTTTTGAACCATAACATATAGTTACCCCATATTGTTGCGCGTCGTGACAAAGGTCATCTTAAAATATAAGGGGGCATGATAACGAATCATATGACGAAGCCCTAGAACTTCTAGAGTTTCCTATAATCACTTTCTCATTTTCATATAATAAACAGCGTCGCTCTGCTCAATAGGAAAAGTGAGCTATGTGCATCGCCAACGAGAGCAGGCAATGTTAAAAGTGCAGCCAGGTGGCTACTCACCACCCTAACCGGAGCACGTTTGTCTTTTTAAGTAAAATTTCATAGGGAGAAGCGGGTTTGAGTTCTCCCGTATTATTCTATAAAGGGGAATAGCATGATGAAGAACATGGCGAAAATATCCACCCTGGCAATGCTGGTGGCATTCAATGTGAACGCAGCAACCGTTGATTTACGGGTGATGGAAACCTCGGATATTCACGGCAATCTGATGGATTTCGATTACTTTAAAGATAAATCCACGGAGCAATTTGGTCTGATTCGTACTGTGAACTTAATTAAGGCGGCCAAAGCGGAAGCAACCAATGCGATCTTGGTCGATAACGGTGACTTGATTCAAGGCAGCCCGCTTGCGGATTATGTGGTGGCAAAAGGATTGAAACAAGGGGAGGTTCATCCGGCCTACAACCTAATGAATACGCTGGATTATACCGTCGGTAACTTTGGTAACCATGAATTCAACTTTGGCTTGGATTATCTGAAACAGGCTATTGCCGGTGCCAAATTTCCTTATATCAATGCGAATATCATCGATGCCAAAACCGGTAAAAACTACTTTACGCCTTATATTATCGTTGAGACTCCAGTGAAAGATCGCGAAGGCAAAGCGCATTCGATTAAGATCGGTTATATCGGTTTTGTGCCACCTCAAATCACCATTTGGGATAAAGCCAATCTCAATGGCAAAGTGGTTGTTAATGACATCACTGAGACCGCAAAAAAATTCGTCCCTCAGATGAAGAAAGAGGGTGCAGAGCTGGTTATCGCCATTCCTCATTCCGGTTTTTCTCAAGATCCTTATAAAGCGATGGCAGAAAACTCGGTTTACTATCTGAGTGACGTCCCCGGCATTAATGCCATTATGTTTGGTCATGCTCACGGTGTATTCCCGGGCAAAGAATATGCGGGTATCAAAGGTGTTAATGTCGCTGATGGCACGATTAATGGCATTCCTGCCGTTATGCCGGGGCAGTGGGGGGATCATCTGGGGGTTGTTGATATGGTGATCAATAACAACAGTGGTGAGTGGAAAGTCGAATCTGCCAAAGCACAAGCCCGCCCTATCTATGATAAAGCCCATAAAAAAGCCCTGGTTGAACGCGATAATCAACTGGCTGCCATCATCGAAAAAGATCACAAGGGAACCCGTGAGTTCGTCGGTAAATTTATCGGTAAAGCCTCTGACAACATGTACAGCTATCTGGCGCTGATCCAGAGTGATCCCACTGTGCAGATCGTCAATGATGCGCAGGTAGATTACACCAAACGCTTTATTCAGGGTGATCCTAATCTGGATGGCCTTCCTGTTTTAGCGGCGGCGGCCCCTTTCAAAGCCGGCGGGCGTAAAAATTCACCGGCTGACTTTGTGGAAGTGGAAAAAGGTGATCTGACTTTCCGTAACGCCGCAGATTTATATCTCTATCCAAATACACTGGTGGTGGTAAAAGCAACGGGGGCGGATGTGGTTGAGTGGCTGGAATGCGCGGCGGGCATGTTTAACCAGATTGATGCAAACTCCACCAAACCACAAGAATTGCTGAACTGGGAGGGTTTCCGCACGTATAACTTCGATACCATCACAGGGGTTAACTATAAGATAGACCTGACTCAACCTGCTAAATACGACACTGATTGCCAGCTTATCAATAAAGGGGCGAACCGCATCAAAGATGTTACTTATCAGGGTAAGCCAATTGATCCAACAGCCACTTTCCTGATCGCCACCAATAACTACCGTGGTTACGGTAGCAAATTCGCCGGAACCGGAGAAAATCACATTGCATTTGCGTCACCGGATGAAAACCGCACCATTTTGGCTTCTTACATTGCCAGAATGACCAAAGAGAAGGGGGTTGTATCAACTCAGGCTGAAAACAACTGGTCATTCTTGCCAATCAAAACAGATAAAAAATTAGATATCCGTTTCGAAACTTCCCCAACAGAAAAAGCGGCGACATTCGTTAAGGAACACGCCCAATACCCGATGAAGTACTTAAAAAATGATGATACTGGTTTTGCTATTTATCAAATTGATTTAACAGAGAAAAAATAAAACTGACTGAATTTTGTCGTCTTAATGCCTGCTCTTCTGCCTGGCTAAAGGGCAGGCAAGTTATTTATGTGTGATAGCAAGAATTTTGCAGTGATGGGTTGCTTAGGGCCAGAATATTAAGAGATAGTGTGACAGAGATAAAAGATAACGCAGATAAGCGCAGATAAAACCCATAGATCAAAGATAGTGTAACGTGAGTTATTATGCGTTGCACTTTGGTATGAGAATAAATGTCAAATTACGCGAAGGTATTATTCAATATATACCAATCCAACTTCAAGATGCGTGTTATATTTCCCCACCGCGCGGGGAAATATAAGGCCTCGCGTCGTCTTGCGGATTGGAGCTTGAAGTTTACCGAGTATGGAGAGCATTAATATGCAAAAAATTCGGGTAAGAATAATAAAAAATAAGATAGCTAAAATATTTATATGTTCTGTCAGTCTGATGCTGGGAAATATCACTTTCTCATATGCTGCGATTGTTCCTCCCAATGTACAATTGGCGGATAAGCAAGAAATTACCCGCAACAATTTTTCCGAACCAGGTTCATTAGATCCGCATAAATCTGAAGGTAGCAGTGAATTTGATATTTTGAGGGATTTTTTTGAGCGCTTAGTTGATACAGATAAAGAAGAGCATATTATCCCCGCTTTGGCTGAACGCTGGGAAATCAAAGATAATAAAACGTGGATCTTCCATTTAAGAAAAGGGGTTAAATGGTCTGACGGTACACCGATGACTGCCCATGATGTGGTTTTTTCATTACGGCGATTGGTGACACCTGACACGATTTCTCCTTACGGGAGTTACCTGATTCAGGCGACTGTCGTGAATGCCCGTGAGGTACTGTCTGGTAAGAAAAAACCGCAAGAACTCGGTGTGAAGGCCCTGGATGATGCAACGGTAGAAATTACACTGGAAAGGCCAAAAGCGGGTTTTCTGCAAATGCTGGCGCATCCCGCCATGTCTCCTGTTAGTGAACAGGTTATTAAAAAATATGGCAGTAAATGGACTCTGCCCCAACATTTTGTCAGCAATGGGCCTTTTAAACTTTCTGAATGGGTAGTGAATGAAAAAATTGTCGGTATCAGAAATCCCTATTATTGGGATAATAAAAATACCGTAATTAATAAAGTCACTTACTTGCCATTATCGGATTATAAAGCGGATCTAAACCGCTATATGACAGGCGAGATTGATATCTCTAACGGAGGGCCACCGGAATTCTTGCCAACCGTTAAGAGGAAGTTTGGTGATCAATTACATGTTAAACCCATGATGAGTGTTTATTATTATCTCTTTAATATGCAAAAGCCGCCATTTAATGATGTTCGAGTCAGACAAGCGCTGGCTTTAGCATTGGATAGAAATATTATCACTGACAAGGTATTAGGAAATGGTCAAAAGCCCGCTAATGATGTGGTGTCTCCGGGGGCTGGGGGTATTTATTTAAAACAGCCAGAATATGCCTCATGGACACAGGAACAGCGCGTCGCCAGAGCCAAAACGTTACTGAATGAGGCTGGTTTTAATGAAAAGAACCTACTTAAGTTTACCTTATTATATAATACCTCTGATGGTCATAAAAAAATTGCCATTGCTGCCAGCTCGGCGTGGAAAAAGAATCTAGGTGTGGAAGTTATCTTACAAAATCAGGAAACCAAAACACAAAATGACAGTATTACGCAAGGCAATTTTGAGCTGACAAGATACGCATGGAATGCTGATTATAGTAGCCCGACTAGCTTTTTAGATATTTTCACGTCAGGGAATACCAATAACCATATGAGATATCAAAATAAGGAATTCGATCAATGGGTTTTAAAAGCAGATGAAACTAATGAACCCGCCTATTATCAACAAGCCATTGATATTCTCAATCAGGAAATACCTGCCATCCCCGTTTATTATTATGTCCGTGTAAAACTAGTCAGGCCCTATGTTGGTGGATTTTACGTTGACTCAATGGGAAATATCCCGACAAAAGATCTCTATATTATTAAACACTGATAACCATAGTGGTTCGTGATACCTGTTCAAAGGAAAAGCAAGAATTGCTTTTCCTTTCAGGATAACTTTTTCCTCTGTGCTGAAATTTGAAAACTATTGTGTATAAATACATAACTATAAATACATAGCTATAAATACAGTATTTAAAAAATTTATTATTATTGCATTAAATAATTTATTGGGTAATAAATAGCGTGTCATGCTGAAATATGGATTGAAAATAAAATAAAGGATAAAAATAAATAATTACAGCACAGCTATGGGGAGACATGACATGTTAAATCAAATCAGCAAAAAAACGGTTAAAACATTAGTTTTTTCTATCAGTATTATATTGGGTAGTACAACATTGTCTTATGCCACAGTTATTCCATCAGGTACACAATTAGCAGAAAAACAAGAAATTGTCCGCAATAATGGTGCAGAGCCTGCTTCATTGGATGTCGATAAAGTTGAAGGTAATATTGCATTAAACATTATCAATGATTTTTTTGATACGTTAGTAGGCACGGATAAACAGGGCCAGATCATACCCAAACTGGCCGCAAGCTGGGAAACGAAGGATAATAAAACCTGGATTTTTCATCTGAGGAAAGGAATCAAATGGTCTGATGGTACGTCAATTACCGCGCATGATGTGGTATTTAGCTGGCGGCGGTTAACAAATCCTAAAACGCTTTCGCCATATGGCAGCTATTTTGCGGATGCTTCCGTGGTGAATGCCAAAGAGATTTTAGCCGGAAAGAAACAAGCGGAAGAGCTTGGTGTCAAAGCCCTGGATGATTCGACATTGGAGGTCAGGCTAGAAAAACCTGTTGGATACTTTTTACAGATGCTAGCGTTCAATATTGCGTCTCCGATTAGCGAGAAAGCCGTTGAAAAATATGGAGACAAATGGACTCAACCTGATTTTTTTGTTTCCAGTGGCGCATTTAAGTTAGCAGAGTGGAAAGTGAATGAAAAAATTGTTGGAGTAAGAAATCCTTATTATTGGGATAATAAAGACACCGTTATTAATAAGGTCACTTATCTCCCACTTTCATCAGATACCTCAGATTTAAACCGTTATCTGGCCGGAGAAATAGATATTACATTTACGATCCCATTAGGATCTTTTGCCTCATTAAAGAAAAACATGAACTCACAGGTTCATATTTCACCGATACTTAGCACATATTACTATGAATTTAACAATAAAAAACCGCTGTTTAAAGATATTAGAATCCGGCAAGCACTAGATCTTGCTTTGGATAGAAATATTATTGCTGATAAAGTTGTTGCTCAAGGGCAAATACCCGCTTATACCATCCTGCCACCAGGAATTGGTGGTTTTAAATTTAAACAGCCTGATTATATCTCATGGACACAAGCTCAACGTAATGAAAAAGCTAAACAATTATTGAATGAAGCGGGCTTTAATAAAAATCATCCTCTTAAATTTAATTTGGTTTGCAACTCATCAAATTTACATAAAAAAGTGGCTATTGCGGCAACCTCGATGTGGAAAAAGAATCTCGGTGTTATTGCTAATATACAAATTGAAGAGTGGAAAGTTATGCTGGAGAACGAACATCAAGGGAAATTCGATGTCGTTAGAGGCGGGTGGATTGGCGATTATAATAATCCGATAGCTTTTTTTAATATATTTACAACAAATCAAACCAATAATACCTCTTTTTATTCTAATAAAGACTTCGATAATTGGATTCGTCAAGCAGGAGAAACGAATAAACAAGAGGATTTTCAACAGGCACTCGATATTATGACAAAAGACACTCCTGTTATCCCCGTTTATTACTATGTTACTGCGATATTGGTGAAGCCTTATATTGGTGGCTATTACGCCGATCTTTTGGGGAGAATATCAACGAAAGATCTTTATGTCATTAAGCACTAAATTAAGAGCCTGCTAAAGCAGGCTCTCCATCATCTATACGCGATAAACTTCAAGTTGCAATCCGCAAGACGACGCGAGGCCTTATATTTCCCCGCTTCGCGGGGAAATATAACACGCATCTTGAAGTTGGATTGGTATATTGCAAGGCTTTATATACACATCACACACATTGCTCAGGCGGTTGTCACTATTTGATTTCCATGTTTAAACCCGAAATTCTGCGGCTAATTGGCTGAAGCCCAATCCATTCTTTTTTTCCACTTTGATCTGAACAGGAATTCGCTCTTTTAAGGCTTCTACATGGCTAATTACCCCGATAGTTTTTCCTGATACATTAAGGTGATCCAGTGCATCCAAAGCGATATCCAGGGTTTCAGGATCAAGCGTGCCAAAGCCTTCATCAAGGAACAGGGATTCTATTTGTGTTTTGTTACTCACTAGATCAGACAAGGCGAGGGCAAGAGCCAGGCTGACAAGGAAACTTTCACCTCCAGAAAGCGTTTTAGTATCCCTCATGGCTTCCGCTTGCCAGGTGTCAACGACTTGTAATTCCAGCCCACCGTCATCCTTGCGTTGCAAGTAGTAGCGGCCATGTAATTTTTCCAATCGAATATTAGCCAGATGCACGAGATGATCCAATGTCAGGCCTTGAGCAAAACGGCGGAATTTAGCGCCATCGGCGGAGCCAATAAGATTATTGAGATAGCTCCAGTCATCATATGTTTGCTGTAAAAGTGCGATCTGTGCCAGTAACTCCTGTTGGTGTTGGCGGCGAGTTGCATCACTGCTCAATAGGGTTCTGACTTCACCTTGTTGTTGGTTGTTGTGTTTCAACTGAGCCGTAACGTCGGTCAATAGGGCGGCTAATTGTTGAGGTTCATACTGGTTAAGTAATTGCGGCTGTGTTTTTGTATGTCGTTGTAAGGCCACTTCTGATTCATGGTGGCGTGTTTTGGCCTGCAATTGTTGCTGTTCAAGTTTTTCTTGTAATTGTTGTAATTTTTCCCGCTGTTCCGGTTCCAATAAAGCACGTTCAAAGGATGATTGATCAGGAAAGCCTTGCTGTTCTAAGCCTGTTTGGAAATGGCTGGCAGCACGTTTGTAGTTTGCTTCGGCGGCGAGGTGGCTTTTTTCTATTTCACTGGCAGCACCGATTAATTGACTCATTTTATTTTGCAGTGTTTGCAGATGGAAAGTTGCTTGTTTGTGGCTCGTTTCCAGTTCATTGGTTTTTTGTTGCAAAGCCTGACGAACGGCAATGATGGATTGTTCGCCAAATAAACGATGACGTTCCTGGCGTGTTTGTTCCAATAACTGTATTTGTTGTTTCTGCTGTTCATTCAAAGCATGAAGATGAGTGGAGAGCTTATTTTTTTGTTTGTCTAGTTCACCCAGTTTGCTTTGCAAGGCTGCTTGCTCTTTTTGTAGCTGCTGCCACTTTTCTCGTGAATTGTGGTAGTTTTTTAATTCCTGTTCACGCTGTTGCAGCCAGTTTTCTGTTTCATAGGGGGCTGGGAGTGTGAAAGGTGTTGGCTGTAATTGTGTGTTTAACTGTTGTGCTGTCGCTGCGTAGTGAGCTTCTATTAGTTGAACTTCTTCCGCCTTTTCTGCCAATTGTTTTTGGGCTGAATCCTGTTTGAATTTTTCCAATTCAATATTCTTTTCACAAGCCTGGTATTGCTCCCGATTGGCAGCAAGTGCTTTTTCGGCTGCTTGATAGTTTTTCTCTGCCTGTGAAAGTGCTTTTTGTTGAGCTTGGTATTGGTGATAAGTAGATTGTCGCTGACTGATAAAGTGATTAACCGTCTCTGCTTTCATCGGTAATTCTGTAGCTTGTAACTGCTGGCAATGGTGTTCCCACTGTTTAACCAATGCTGCTAATTTAATATTGTATTGTGCAATATTTTGCTGCAATTGCTCGCAGTGCTGCTGTTGAATCTGTTGTTTTTGCTGTAGGGTTGCACGATTTTCTTGCAATTGCTCAATCTGTTGGCGCAGCGTTTTCAAACGCTCTTCTGAATGTGGTAGGGCAATATTCTGGTATTCGTTGATTAAAGGATGATGAGTTGAACCACACAGCGGGCAAGATTCACCTGCTTTTAATTGTGACCGTTCTTTTTCCAGGCTAACTATTTGTTGTTCTAAACGAATTCGATTGGTGAGATCGTCATAATGTTGCTGCTTATCTGCCAATTGTTGATTGAGGATTGTGATCTGATCAGGTAAGGCTTTTACCAATGCTTGAGATTGGATCAATTGGTTTTGATCGGCTGAGATCGTGGTATGTAACTGCTGGATCTGGGGAAGTAAGATCTCCAGTTGGTTTTGTGATACTAATTGTTTCTGATAATTTTCTAAATTTTTTTGTAATTGTTCTAGTGGATGCTTTTGCTGCAAAGTTGTGAGTTGGCTTGCCGCAGTGGCAAGGCTGTTGCGCAGTATTTGGCTCTGTTCTTGTTGTTTGGCTAACTCTGCATTCAAGGTATGTAAATCATCGGTTGTGCGGGCAAGCTCTGAGGCAATTTGTTGGGTGCTTTGGGTAAGCTGATCTATTTTTTCTTGTCGCTCTTTCTGGCGGGTGAATAGTTGTTTCCATTCAGGCAGTTTGCTGTCCAAACTGCGGTAATAAGGGTGCTGCTCATCATAGGATTCCAACGCCTTTTGTTCGCTATTTAAAGCTGCTGTTTGGTCCTGTGTCGCTTGGTGTTGGGATAAGATGTCTGTGAGGTCACGGTTTTGTCCTGCAATCTCTTGCTCAAGTTTCAGCAGATCTTTGGATTGGATATCAATTTTATGATCGAGCGGCATAATTTGCGCTGAGATGAGCGTTTCTTGTTGGTTTTGATGCTGTTGATGTTCTTCCCGCTGTTTTTCCAGTTGTGTCAGTTGCTGTTCGGCAGGTTGCAGCATGGCCAGTTGTTGTTGGCGCTCATACTCTATTTTTGTGCGTTGTTCTATGATCCGCTGTTTTTCATGGATGGCTCGGTTTTGGGCATCCCATAATGGACGGATTTTCTCTGCGGGTTCGCCAGCAGCAAGTTGTTGCAATTGAGGTTGTGCTTCCTGAATGTCTTGTTCAGTTTGTTGTAAAAGTGAAGCACTGCTGACCAGTGATTGCTGTAGCTCATCCTGTCGCAAAAGCCACTGTTCAGCTGTTTGCAAGGCTTTCATTTGTTGGCTGAGTTGGGTTTCTTCTGTAATGAGCTGCTGTTGTTGGTTTTGGTATGTCTGTTGTTGTTCTGGCGTGAGTAACTCAATGGAAGCGGCTTTGGTTTGTTGGATATTCAGCTCAGATTGCACCTCTTTATGGCGTTGATAAATTTCTTGGGACAGCATGCCGTAAATTTCTGTACCGGTTAGCTCTTCCAGTAGATCGGCTCTGTCTTTATCCTGTGCATTCAAAAATGCGGCAAAATTCCCCTGTGACAAAAGCATGGATTTGGTAAAACGGCTAAAATCCAGCCCAGTTATTTCGGCTATTTTTTCTTTTTTCTCTGGAATTTTATCAGCCAGGATTTTTCCCTCTTTTTTGAGGGCTAATTCTCCTTTTGGGGGCTGGAGTTTGCCATTTACCTGGTTACGAGCACGACGCTGACTCCAAAATGCCCGATAAGCGACGCCTTTGACTTCAAATTCTACTTCAGCAAGACACTCTGCGGTATGATGGGTCATAAGTTCATTTTGCGAGGCAGAAATAGTGTTGAGCCTTGGTGTTTCATGATAAAGGGCGAGGCAAATGGCATCCAATAAAGATGTTTTCCCTGCACCCGTTGGGCCGATAATGGCAAACAATCCATTGCTGGCAAAGGGTTCTGCCGTAAAGTCAATTTTCCACTCACCTTGCAGGGAATTGATATTTTTCAGCCGTAAGCTAAGAATTTTCATGGCATGTTCTCTTCAGGTTATTGCTGAGAAATATCATCCAGCGTCTGTTTAAATAGAGTGGTCAGGCGTTGTTTTTGGGCAAGATCATCGATTTCTGCCAGCGCTAAACGTCGCTCAAAGACTTCATCTACACTTAGCTCGGTAAGCGTTTCTTTATGTTGTTCTGACAGTGACCGTTGGCGAGCGCTTTTGCTGCGGCGTAGCAGGATAATCTCAACAGGCAACCCTTCACTTAGGGCCTGAATGCGTTTTTGGATGTCGTGCAGATAATCCTGGGTTGCGACTTCAATATCCAGCCAAACCGGGCGCTCTCCCTGATGTTCCTTGAAAACGTGTAATTGCTCTTCGATTTGTTTCAAATTACCACGAATAAGCTGCATAGGCTGATAATGTGGGATTGGTAACAGTGTGATGTTATCGAGTTTGCCTGATTTAAAGTCCACTAAGCAGACACTTTTTTCCTGTCCCACTTCATCAAAGCTGAGTGGAATAGGAGAACCGCTGTAGCGGATATGCGCTGATTTACCGATGACTTGCGGGCGGTGGATATGCCCTAGTGCAATATAGTCAGCAGGAGGGAATGACTGTGCGGGGAAGGCCTCTAATGTGCCGATGTAAATATCTCGAACGGAATCTGTAGTGGAAGCGCCCACCGTAGTGAGGTGACCCGTGGCGATAATCGGTAATGGCTGGCCGAGCTGTTCTCGTAATGCACAGGCTTGTTGGTAGAGCTTGTGATAATGCCCGGAGATGGCATCCTGTAGTGCCTGTTGCTTTTGTACGCCCGATTGCCCTGCCTGACTGGTCATAATATCCCGTGGCCGCAGATAGGGAATGGCACAGAGAATGGCCCCTGCATTGCCATCTCTGTTATTCAGAAGCTTTATTTGCTGTGTGATATCTTCAGTTTCAGCATTGGCAATCACAAGGGTATTCAGGTAAGAGAGGAGGGATTTTGATTCGTTAAGTGTGGCAACAGAATCGTGGTTTCCACCAAGAATGACAAGCTGGCAGCCTGTAGGCTGTAATGCCACAATGAATTTGTTATAAAGTTCACGTGCGTAGCTGGGGGGCGAACCAGTATCAAAAATATCGCCGGCAATAATTAGTGCATCAACTTGATATTGAATGGTTTTTTCAATCAGCCACTGCAAAAAATGCTTATGTTCAGCAGCGCGGCTTTTAGTAAAAAAATATTGGCCAAGATGCCAGTCAGATGTGTGAATAATTCGCATGATTTTCCCGCCCGTTACTTCCTTGCTTGTTGCAGGGGTTAATTATAATGGCAGTTTGAGGGATGTCCTGTGCAATTCGACATTCTTTACTGAATTTTCGAGCTACTTCGCATCCACAGTGAAATATGACAAAGTTGCAAAATTTTCTTTGGGAGCCAGTTTGTCTCTTGCTAATTGAGGAGTAAGAGGTTTCATCAAAGTGTCATAAAATTGACTCATAATGTTTTGTCGTGAACTCACTGACCTTAATGACATTAACGGAATTAACCATGGTTAAACGCATTTTGGTAGTTGAAGATGAAGTGCCGATTCGTGAAATGGTCTGTTTTGCTCTGGAACAAAACGGTTATCAGGCCATTGAAGCGGAAGATTACGATACGGCGCTAAGACGTTTGTCTGAGCCTTATCCTGATTTGGTATTATTGGACTGGATGCTGCCGGGAGGTTCGGGAATACAACTTATCCGGCAAATGAAACGGGATAATAACGTTAAGGCGATCCCTATTATTATGGTCACGGCTCGGGTGGAAGAAGAAGATAGGGTACATGGCTTAGATGTCGGTGCCGATGACTATATAACAAAGCCTTTTTCACCCAAGGAATTGATTGCCCGGGTTAAGGCTGTTTTGCGCCGCCTTTCACCTATAGAGTCGGAAGAGATTATTGATATGGATGGATTAGCGCTGGATCCGTCATCCCACCGCGTTTCCAGTCATGGACAAGATGTGGACATGGGACCAACTGAATTCAAACTTCTCCACTTTTTTATGACTCATCCTGAGCGTGTTTATAGTCGTGAGCAGCTACTCAACTATGTGTGGGGAACAAATGTTTATGTGGAAGATCGTACGGTTGATGTACATATTCGCCGCTTGCGTAGGGCGCTGGAGATAGGGGGTCACGCAAGGATGGTACAGACGGTGCGGGGGACGGGTTATCGCTTTTCTACCCGCTATTGATTGTTCGGAGTAAAGTCGCGTGCTTGAGCGTTTATCCTGGAAAAAGTTGGTATGGGGGCTTGTGCTTTTTTGCTTGCCCGCTGTCATTTTGTCTCTTTTCATCGGTCAGTTAGCATGGTTGCTGGTTATTGCACTATTTTTGGCTCTGATATGGCATGGCTATAATTTACTGAAATTATCCGATTGGTTATGGCTGGATCGCAATATGTTACCGCCCGCCGGTCGTGGCGGCTGGGAACCTATCTTTTATGGTATTTATCAGTTGCAGCAACGCAATCGCAAACGACGTCGTGAACTTGCATTACTCATCAAGCGCTTTCGCAGTGGGGCGGAATCGTTGCCGGATGCCATTGTGATAATGACCACGGAGGGCAATATTTTTTGGTGTAATCGTCTGGCTCAGCATTTACTTGGATTCCGCTGGCCTGAGGATAACGGTCAGCATATTTTCAACCTGCTTCGCTATCCTGATTTTAGCCGTTATATTACAGCGAATGATTTTTCCCACCCTCTGTCCATCGAATTGAATAATGGCAATATGATAGAGTTCCGCATTATGCCTTATTCTGAGAAGCAATTATTGATGGTCGCACGCGACATCACCCAAAAACGACAGTTGGAAAATGCCAGACGGGATTTTTTTTGCCAATGTAAGTCATGAACTCAAAACCCCTCTCACTGTACTGCAAGGTTATCTGGAAATGATGGAGGATCAGGCGTTCAACACTAACGTAAACCAGAAAGTCATCGGTACAATGCGGGAACAAATACGAAGAATGGATGGTTTGGTGCAACAACTGCTGCATCTTTCCAAAATTGAAGGGGGACCACAAGTGAACATGAATGAAGTCGTGGATGTTCCCAACATATTGAAAGTATTGCAACGAGAAGTATTACAACGAAAAGTATTGGCCTTGGGAAATGAGCAGCACGATATTGTGTTTGATATTGATGAAAGGCTGAAAGTGTTTGGTAATGAAGAGCAATTACGCAGTGCAATGTCCAACCTTGTTTATAACGCCATTACACATACCCCTCCGGGCACAAGGATTGAGGTGAGCTGGCGAGATGTTTCCCAAGGTGCACAGTTCAAAGTGGAAGACAATGGCGGTGGAATTAGTGCGGAACATTTACCACGTCTGACAGAACGTTTTTATCGCGTCGATCTGGCCCGCTCACGTCAAACTGGGGGGAATGGGTTAGGTTTATCGATAGTGAAACATGCATTGCATCACTATAATACTCATCTTGATATTGCGAGTACTTTAGGGAAAGGCTCAGTGTTTAGCTTTTTATTGGCATCTCGGCTTATTGCCTCTGCCAAAAACCGTTTTACGACAAAATGATTTATGCGTTAGCATGAACAAAAAATGTGCGCGAGCAGAAAATGAACAAATCATATAGTGTGTATTCAATGATAGATAACAATAATAACTGATTTTAAAAACCAGTTCAGTACATTATTCTGGTTTTTGGTTTTACACTTGCCTTTTAGCGCTATAAAAGTTTTACTTGGGGGCAGTTGTTGGCGATTCTAGCTGTTATTACTACTATCATTCTGTATCTTGCGATTATCAGTGAATATTATGTTGATCACTGACTGTTAAATCAGAATTCGGTCTCGCCAGTGAAAATTCAAGTACTTGCGATAGTTACTGTCGCAAATGCATCTCTTTTGGCAATAATACATTAGCAATCATTATGGCATACCGTTTATCATCTAAGGATATTTGGGCATTAGGTTTTATGACCTTTGCCTTGTTTGTTGGTGCGGGAAATATTATTTTTCCGCCTATGGTTGGCTTGCAGGCAGGAGAGAATGTTTGGATCTCAGCCGCTGGCTTTTTGCTAACTGCTGTTGGCATGCCGGTCATTACTGTCATTGCGTTGGCAAAAGTGGGTGGGGGCATTGAAGCACTCAGTGCACCGATTGGGAAAACGGCAGGTCTGATTCTGGCAACTGTTTGCTATTTAGCTGTCGGCCCCCTGTTTGCAACCCCCAGGACTGCAACGGTTTCTTTTGAAGTGGGTATGGCATCACTTACCGGAACAGGTGATCTTCCTCTATTTATCTATAGTGTGATCTATTTTGCACTCGTGGTGCTGATTTCATTGTATCCGGGCAAACTACTGGATAGTGTTGGCCATATATTGGCCCCAATCAAAATCGTGGCGTTAGCCATTTTAGGAATTGCGGCTGTGTTGTGGCCGGCAGGTGGCCCTGTTCCTGCTATTGAAACTTATCGGGAAACTCCGTTCTCAAATGGCTTTGTCAATGGCTATTTGACCATGGACACACTGGCTGCAATGGTATTCGGGATTGTTATTGTTAACGCTGTTCGTTCCAGAGGGGTTGCGGCTTCTTCCCTGTTGACGCGCTATGCTATGTGGGCTGGCGTGATTGCCGGTCTTGGCTTGACGCTGGTATACCTCTCTTTGTTCAAACTTGGGGAAGGCAGTGGCACATTAGTGCCTACCGCAGATAATGGGGCTGCGATTTTGCACGCCTATGTCCAAAGCATTTTTGGTAACTATGGCAGTTTCTTCCTCGCGGTACTGATTTTCGTTGCTTGTATGGTGACTGCTGTTGGCTTGACGTGTGCTTGTTCTGAATTTTTCAGCCGTTATTTGCCATTATCCTACCGTACTCTGGTACTGATTTTAGGCACATTCTCCATGTTGGTTTCTAACATGGGCTTAAGTCACTTGATTAAGTTCTCACTTCCCGTACTGACGGCCATTTATCCTCCCTGTATCGTGCTGATATTACTGAGCTTTACAACCCGTTGGTGGCATAACTGCACCCGTATTTTGGCTCCTGCCATGTCTGTCAGTTTGCTGTTTGGGGTTTTGGATGCCATAAAAGTTTCTGAGTACCTCACTCATTTACTGCCTGAGTGGGCGAAGCATCTGCCATTATCGGATCAAGGTTTGGCTTGGTTACTGCCTACTTTACTGACGATGGTTGTGTGCGCTATCTATGACCGCATTGTCGGCGGCGTAAAGCTCCCAAAGTATGAAGTGCAGCCTGAAGAGAAGTAGGAATGAAGTCTATTCATGATAAACATGGATAAGTGATGTTATAAGATGGTAAAGGTGCGCTGTTGAAATCAGCCCACCTTTTTCGTTTATTTATGCTGAATTAATAACCAATAGCGGCACCGGCAGGTCGCCGTGCATCGTTAGCACCGTAGATGTAACCTTCATGGACAATACCTGATACGGCTGAATCGTTACCTGATGATTCCGGGGCAACGCCGGCAGCACCCGGCAATCCAATCATAATTAACTCTGTTGCTCCCCACGGTGTCTGTTCCACCATTTTGTAACCCATTTTTTCCAGTAAATTCAGGGTATCTTTCGACAGCCCACGTTGCTCATAATAGACCTCGTCTGGTAGCCATTGATGGTGGAACCGTGGGCTATCGACAGCTTCTTGTGGTGGCATGTTGAATTCGAGGATATTCAGGGCAGCTTGTAGCGTAATGGAGATAATGCGTGAGCCTCCCGGAGAACCCAAGACCAGGAAGATTTTATTATCTTTGGTCACGAGAGTTGGACTCATTGATGATAGTGGGCGCTTACCGGGGGCGATCGAGTTGGTTGCACCTTGTACTAACCCATACAGGTTTTTCTCACCGACTTTAGTTGTGAAGTCGTCCATTTCATCGTTGAGGAAGAAGCCGGTTCCTGGGGCAATCACGACAGCACCAAAACGTCCATTGATGGTGTAAGTGGTTGATACTGCGTTCCCTTCTTTATCTACCACGGAATAGTGGGTAGTCTCTGGTTTTTCATGGGGACCCATATCCGGTTGAACATTCACTGATGGGGTGGCTTTATTGGGTTGAATGTCTTTTCTGATTGATTCGGCGTAGCTTTTACTCAACAGTCGATCAAGCGGATTATTGATAAAGACTGGATCGCCCAGATAGGTATTTCTATCCATATAGGCGTGGCGCATGGCTTCTGTCAATGTGTGAATATAAGCAGCAGAGTTGAATCCCATGGATTTAAGATCGTAGCCTTCAATGACGTTTAATATCTCACATAACGTAACACCACCAGAGCTGGGCGGCGGAGAAGAGATGAATTTATAGCCTCGGTAACTACAGGTGACAGGAGCGGTTTCTGTAATGTGATAATTGGCGAAATCCGCTGCGGTAATAATTCCGCCTGATTTTTTTGACGCTTCTGCAACTAATTGGGGAATTTTGCCGTGATAAAAAGCATCAGGCCCGTGTTTGGCAATCATTTCCAGCGTGTTGGCTAAATCGGTTTGAATGAGCCGGTCCCCGGGTTCGAATGGCTTACCATTTTCACGCAGAAAAATACGGGCAGCTTCTGGATCTTGAGCAAAACGCTTAACTGTGGTGTCCAGAATATTGGTATCTCCACGGGTCAGAATATAGCCTTCGCGCGCCAGTTTGATGGCGGGTGCCATGACTTGTTCACGAGTTAATGTGCCATACTTTTTCAATGCCTCTTCAAATCCCATTACTGTACCCGGTACAGCAATTGATTTATAACCATACAGGCTGGCACTTTTGATAACGTTTCCATCTTTATCCTGATACATATCAGCGCTGGCTGCGGCAGGGGCTGTTTCACGGAAATTAATGAAAGTATCTTTTCCATTGGCAAGATGGATGGTCATAAATCCACCACCACCAATATTGCCACAGCAGGGATTAACCACTGCCTCGGCATATCCAACGGCAACCGCCGCATCAATGGCGTTCCCGCCCATTTTTAGAATATCTATGCCAGCTTGTGAAGCAAGGCGTTGTGAGCTGACAACCATGCCTTGTTTGGCTTCAACAGCAGGCTCAGTAGCAGCATAAAGTGGGGTGGAAATAAATAGGGATATAGTGATAAGTGTTATTTTCCATGCCTTGAACATGTGTTGATCTCCTGAGGATAAGCTTCTTGTTATTAGCCACTGTTAAGTCATTTGGGCGTTTATATTGCTTTTGTTACGACTTCGTAACTCACCTTATCTAAAGCTCAGGTTTTTTAAAAGATGATTTTTCGCGCGGAAGTCAGTGAAAAAAGAAATTTCAGATTAGAAAAACCAGCCGACTGAGCGGCTGGTTTGGCGCGTTTCATAACACAGTATGATGAACGCTTGGTGGGATATTACAGCTTGCCCGCGTTTTTGGTCAGGTATTTTGCTACGCCTTCCGGTGAAGCGCCCATACCTTCCTGGCCTTTCTCCCATTGTGCAGGGCAAACTTCGCCGTGCTCTTCATGGAATTGCAGAGCGTCAACCATACGCAGCATTTCATCAATGTTACGGCCCAGCGGCAGATCATTAACCACCTGATGGCGAACAACACCATTTTTGTCAATCAAGAAAGAACCACGCAGAGCAACGCCGGCTTCTGGGTGCTCAATGCCGTAAGCTTTCATGATGTCACGTTTGATGTCAGCAACCATTGGATATTTGACTTCGCCGATGCCACCTTCGTTGATTGAAGTTTTACGCCATGCGTTGTGAACGAATTCAGAGTCGAAGGATACACCAACAACTTCAACACCACGTTTCTGGAATTCTTCATAGCGATGATCGAAAGCAATCAGCTCAGAAGGACAAACGAAAGTAAAATCCATTGGCCAGAAGAAAATAACAGCAGCACGGCCATTCAGGTGTTTTTTCAGATTGAAGTTATTAACAATTTCACCGTTACCGAGAACTGCGGCAGCTGTAAAGTCAGGGGCTTGGCGGGTGACTAAAACCATAATTGACTCCTGTGATTTTAAAAGGTGTTATGTAAAAACGGGTTACAGCATAAGGAATTAGGTTATAGCAATAAAGAATAAAATACCAATCAATATAATAGTTTTTACCTATCAATAAACGGTTTTTAATTCCTTTTAGACTACATAAGATAAAACTATTTGTGAAAAGTTCAAGATAGTGGCTACTCAAACAGATGCTTATTTATTGCTAGTGACATCATTTCTGGATAGAACTGGCAAAATAATGCTTCAAAATCAAGGTAATGATTTTCAATATCCTGATACGATCCTGCCAATGCGGATAATTTTGGGCGCCTGCGTGCCATGCTCTGTAAGACATTGGCGATGCATGACATATCGGCATAACGGATGAATAAGTTTTGTGACCAGAGGTAGTTATTCAATTCCCGAAATTTTTCAGGGGTTGACGCGAGATGAGGTTCTATATTGTTGCGGGCAAGATTGACAAATTCGGGCAAGGAGTAATTTTTTTTCATATTTGTCCCAATGGCGAGAAAGAAAGTGATCCCAGATGATATCAAGGGTAATGGGGGCAACGCGCCGATATTCGGGGCGAAATAATTTGCGCGCTTCCAGGACAAGTGGATGCTTGTCCGTCAGACTGTCTACCCGACGGTGCATACGGATACCGGCTACAATATCAGAACAGAATGCGCCTTCTGGAGAGCCACGGACGAAATCTGCCATCAAATTCCCCAGTAAGGAACTTTCCGCTAATGCAGCTAAATGAAGGTGTGCGAGAAAATTCATAGCGAGAGTATACCGTAAATAGTCAAACCAGGTGCTTCTTTGTTGCACCCTTGCGCTTGCAGCACTAGACTAGTCCGCCTGTTTTTTTGAATGATACAGATAAAATGCGTGTCGCTGATTTTACATTTGAACTGCCAGAAGAGCTGATTGCTCACTATCCCCAGCCACAGCGAAGTGCCTGCCGCCTGCTTTCCCTTGATGGTGAAACAGGCAAGCTGGCACACGGTGTTTTTACTGATGTGCTGGAGAAGCTGGAAGCCGGAGATTTATTGGTTTTCAATAACACCCGCGTTATCCCTGCGCGCCTGTTTGGCCGCAAAGCGACGGGGGGAAAGTTGGAAGTTTTAGTCGAAAGGATGCTGGATAGTAAGCGAGTGCTTGCTCACGTTCGTGCTTCCAAAGCACCGAAAGAAGGTGCTGAACTTATCCTTGGTGAAGCGCAGAGCATTAAGGCAACGATGCTGGCGCGTCATGATACTTTGTTTGAAATCCGTTTTGATGATGAGCGTGATGTATTGACCATTTTGGATCAAATTGGTCATATGCCTCTGCCGCCTTATATCGCTCGTCCTGATGAAGATGCGGATCGTGAGTTGTACCAGACAGTCTATAGTGAACGCCCAGGCGCGGTGGCGGCACCAACTGCCGGATTGCATTTTGATGAACCCCTTTTGGCTGCCTTGCGTGCAAAAGGCATTGAGATGGCCTTTGTCACCTTGCACGTTGGTGCCGGTACTTTCCAGCCTGTGCGAGTGGAAACCATCGAAGATCATGTGATGCATGCCGAATATGCGGAAGTACCACAGGATGTCGTGGATGCGGTGCTGGCATGTAAAGCGCGTGGTAATCGGGTTATTGCTGTAGGGACAACATCGGTCCGTTCGCTGGAAAGTGCCGCAAGAGCTTGTCAGGATGGGATTATCGCGCCATTTTTTGATGATACCCAAATTTTTATCTATCCTGGATTTGAATATCAGGTTGTCGATGCCCTGATCACCAATTTCCATCTGCCAGAATCCACCCTTATCATGCTGGTTTCTGCGTTCGCCGGGTATAAGAATACCATGAATGCCTACAAAGAAGCGGTAGCAAAAGAATATCGCTTTTTTAGTTATGGCGATGCAATGTTTATTAATCGCAATAAAATGGCGGCAAAAGAACGGGTATTAAAAGAGTGAGTACCAGAAGAAACGGTGCTGAAATCAATTTAATGTTTTGTAATAAAAGAGTTTAAAATCAAAATATTCTTCATTTCAGCCCCGCTGATTTGAATGATATCTAAACATAGCATCAGACTGTTTTTCTGATGTCTGGAGGTTAAGTGAAATTTGAGTTACAAAAGACGGATGGAAATGCCCGTCGTGGTCGTTTGATTTTTGATCGTGGCGTGGTGGAAACACCGGCATTTATGCCAGTGGGAACTTATGGCACGGTAAAAGGTATGACACCAGAAGAGGTGAAAGAAACAGGAGCGCAAATCCTGTTGGGGAATACTTTCCACCTTTGGTTGCGTCCGGGACAGGAAATCATGAAATTGCATGGTGACCTGCATGATTTTATGCAGTGGCAAGGCCCCATTCTGACTGACTCTGGCGGTTTTCAGGTTTTCAGTCTCGGTGCCATGCGTAAAATCAAGGAAGAAGGCGTTCACTTCCGTAACCCAATTAATGGAACGCCTGTGTTCCTCAGCCCAGAAAAATCTATGGAAATCCAATATGACTTGGGTTCTGACATTGTCATGATTTTTGATGAATGTACGCCTTATCCTGCTGATTGGGATTATGCGAAGCGTTCCATGGAAATGTCATTGCGCTGGGCTGCCCGCAGTCGTCAACGTTTTGATGAGCTGGATAATAAAAATGCCTTGTTTGGTATTATTCAGGGGAGTGTTTACGAAGATTTGCGTGATATCTCCATAAAAGGGCTGGTGGAAATCGGCTTTGATGGCTACGCTGTAGGGGGACTGGCCGTCGGTGAGCCGAAAGAAGATATGCACCGTATTCTGGAATATGTTTGCCCTCAGATCCCACAGGATAAGCCTCGCTATTTGATGGGCGTCGGCAAGCCAGAGGATTTGGTTGAAGGCGTTCGTCGTGGTATCGATATGTTTGACTGTGTGATGCCAACTCGTAATGCCCGCAATGGTCACCTGTTTGTGACCGAAGGGGTTATCAAAATCCGCAATGCCAAACATAAAGAAGATACATCTCCCCTGGATGAGCATTGTGACTGCTATACTTGCCGCAATTATAGCCGGGCATACCTCCATCACCTTGATCGTTGTAACGAAATTCTTGGTGCAAGGCTGAATACGATACATAATTTAAGGTATTATCAGCGCTTGATGGCTGGAATTCGTCAGGCCATTGAAGAAGGCAAACTGGAACAGTTTGTTGAAGCGTTTTATCAGCAGATCGGTAAACCCGTTCCGCCGTTAAATATATAATTTATCGTGACTAATCAGTCTCAATATGTGTAGCATATTGGGCTGGTTTTTGATCGAGCCACTGTCGATTTTAATAGCAATGTTTTCGACAGTCACATTTTCGATAACAATGAGGGAAATTTGATGAGTTTTTTTATTTCTGAAGCTGCGGCAGCTGCTGGCGCACCAGTGCAAACTCAGGGAAGCCCATATTCTCTGATTATCATGCTGGTTGTTTTCGGTTTGATTTTCTATTTCATGATCCTGCGTCCACAACAAAAACGCACCAAAGAACATAAAAAACTGATGGATTCCATCTCCAAAGGGGATGAAGTGCTGACTTCTGGTGGTTTGGTGGGTCGTGTCTCTAAAGTGTCTGATACCGGCTATGTAGTTATTGCCTTGAATGACACCACAGAAATAACTGTCAAACGTGACTTCGTTGCTGCCATTTTGCCGAAAGGTACAATGAAGGCTATTTAATTTTCCGATTTTCCCGAAGGGAACTGCCGTGTTGAACCGTTATCCTTTGTGGAAGTATCTGATGCTGATCGCTGCGATCCTCATCGGTTTGCTTTATGCACTTCCCAACCTTTATGGTGAGGATCCGGCTGTACAAATTACTGGCGTGCGAGGCATCGCCGCCAGTGAAAAAACGCTGGACCAAGTCCGTAATGTTTTAGAAAAAGATCAAATCAAGAGCAAGTCCATTGCATTGGAAAATGGCGCAATTCTTGCTCGTTTCAATAACACTGATGTGCAGCTTCGTGCGCGTGAAGCGTTAGTTTCTGCACTAGGTGAACAATATGTTGTCGCATTGAACCTCGCGCCTGCAACACCTGTCTGGTTAAGGGCAGTCGGTGCTGAACCGATGAAACTGGGTCTTGACCTGCGTGGCGGTGTCCATTTCTTGATGGAAGTGGATATGGAAACCGCGCTGAGTAAATTGCAGGAACAGAATATTGATGGCCTGCGCTCTGAACTGCGTGATCAAGGCATCCCTTATTCGACTATCCGCAAAACGGATAATTATGGCGTCGAAGTTCGTTTCCGTGATAACGATGCACGTTCTAAAGCAGAAAGCTATCTTGAACCTCGTCACCGTGATTTGGTGTTCTCTAATGAAGCCAACAGCACGCTGAAAGTGGTGATGAGTGATGAACGTCTGCGTGAAGCTCGTTCTTATGCAGTACAGCAGAACATCACTATCTTGCGTAATCGTGTCAACCAATTGGGGGTTGCAGAACCTCTGGTTCAACGCCAAGGTGCAGACCGCATTGTGGTTGAACTGCCTGGTATTCAGGATACTGCCCGCGCGAAAGAAATCCTGGGGGCAACTGCAACTCTGGAATTCCGTCTGGTCAATACCAGTGTTGATCAAAATGTCGTGCAGTATGGCCGCATTCCGGCTGATTCAGAAGTGAAAGACACTCGTGATGGTAACCCGGTTGTACTGTATAAGCGCGTTATCCTGACGGGCGACCATATCACCGATTCGACCTCCAGTACTGATGAGAACGGTTATCCACAGGTGAATATTTCCCTGGATAGCGCGGGCGGCACAGCAATGTCTAATTTCACCAAAGATAATCTGCAAAAGCCAATGGCAACGCTGTTTGTGGAATATAAGGACAGTGGCAAGAAAGATGCCAATGGTCGTGCGGTTTTGGTTAAGCAAGAAGAAATTATCAACATTGCCACGATTCAGTCACGCTTAGGTAACAGTTTCCGCATTACCGGTATTAGCAATCCGGCAGAAGCTCGTCAGTTATCACTATTACTGCGGGCAGGGGCGTTGATTGCACCAATCCAGATTGTGGAAGAGCGTACGATTGGGCCAACTCTGGGCTTGCAGAATATTGAGCAGGGCCTTGAAGCGTGTTTGTGGGGCCTGATTGCTTCTGTCGTATTTATGGTGATTTACTACCGCAAGTTTGGTCTGATTGCGAGTTCTGCGTTGTTGGCTAACCTGGTGCTGATCGTGGGTATTATGTCCCTGCTGCCGGGGGCAACCCTGACCATGCCGGGGATTGCGGGTATCGTCTTGACGCTTGCCGTCGCCGTGGATGCGAACGTATTGATCAACGAACGTATCAAAGAAGAATTGCGCAATGGCCGTACGGTGCAGCAGGCAATTCACGAAGGCTATAAAGGGGCGTTCTCCAGTATCATCGATGCAAACCTGACTACGCTGATTACAGCTATTATTTTGTATGCAGTAGGTACTGGCTCTATTAAGGGCTTTGCGATCACCACCAGTATTGGTGTGGCGACTTCAATGTTCACTGCTATTGTGGGAACACGTGCAATCGTGAACTTGCTGTACGGTGGCAAGCGTATCAATAAGTTGTCAATTTAAGGAGCACGTTGTGGCACAGGATTATAGTGTTGAACAATTAAACTATGGGCGTAAAGTTATCGACTTTATGCGCTGGGACAACGTTGCCTTTGGGATTTCGTTCCTGCTGTTGATCGCTTCCATCATTATGATGGGGGCGCGTGGGTTTAACTGGGGGCTTGATTTTACCGGTGGTACGGTCATTGAGGTGAAGCTGAGTCAACCTGCGGATCTGGACAAGATGCGTGAGAGTCTGAGCCAGAATGGTTTTGCTGATCCACTGTTGCAAAATTTTGGTAGCAGCCGTGATGTGATAGTACGTATGCCACCGGTGGAGGGTAACGCAGGGCAAGAGCTTGGCAATAAGATTATCTCGGTGATTAACCTGGATATTGATAAAGATGCCAAAGTTAAACGTGTCGAATTCGTCGGCCCTAGTGTCGGGAACGAACTGGCACAAACCGGAGCGATGGCATTACTGGTTGCACTGATCTGTATCCTGATTTATGTCGGTTTCCGCTTTGAGTGGCGTCTGGCATTGGGGGCAGTTATTGCACTGGCGCATGACGTGATTATTACATTGGGTATTCTGTCGTTGTTCCACATCGAAATTGACCTGACTATTGTTGCATCGTTGATGTCCGTTATCGGCTACTCATTGAACGATAGCATCGTGGTGTCAGATCGTATCCGTGAGAACTTCCGTAAGATACGCCGTGGTACGTCGTATGAAATCACCAACATTTCCCTGACTCAGACCTTGAGCCGTACCATCATGACTTCTGCAACCACCTTGTTGGTTGTATTGATGCTGTACATTTTCGGGGGTGAAATGCTGAAAGGCTTCTCACTTGTCATGTTAATCGGTGTTTCTATCGGTACAATCTCTTCTATCTATGTTGCTTCTGCACTGGCTTTGAAATTGGGCATGAAGCGTGAGCATTTGATCCAGCAGAAAGTTGAGAAAGAAGGGGCAGATCAGCCCTCCATTCTTCCTTAATTATTTTGCATGATCGAGCACTGATATCGCTTAAACACCCTGTGAGTACTTACTGACAGGGTGTTTTTCGTCATCACTTCAAGGTACACTGTTATCCCTTCGGTTAACTGTCAGGAAACGATATGCATTGCCCATTTTGCGCAGCCGTTGATACTAAAGTTATTGATTCCCGTCTGGTAGGGGATGGCTCACAAGTGCGCCGTCGCCGTCAGTGCCTGGAATGTCATGAACGTTTCACTACATTTGAAGTTGCGGAACTGGTGATGCCGCGAGTGATTAAAAGTGATGACATTCGAGAGCCTTTCGACGAAGAAAAATTGCGTCGTGGAATGCAGAAAGCACTGGAAAAGCGCCCTGTCAGCTCTGATGATGTGGAAACCGCAATTAGTCACATTAAGTCACAGGTACGGGCAACAGGAGAGCGTGAAATTCCGTCCAAAATGATCGGAAACTTTGTCATGGATGCGCTGAAAAAACTGGATAAAGTGGGCTATATCCGTTTTGCCTCTGTTTATCGCAGCTTTGAAGATATTCGAGAATTCGGTGAAGAGATTGCCAGACTACAAGATTAAACGCTATGACACGTGATGAAATATATATGTCCAGAGCGCTAGAGCTAGCGTATCAGGGCCGTTTTACAACATCCCCAAATCCGAATGTAGGTTGCGTCATCGTTAAGGATGGGCAGATCATCGGGGAAGGTTTTCATGCCCGGGCGGGCGGGCCTCACGCAGAAGTTCATGCCTTGCGTATGGCCGGTGAAAAAGCGAAAGGCGCGACAGCTTACGTTACTCTTGAACCATGCAGCCATCATGGTAAAACCCCCCCTTGTGCTGATGCTTTAATTGCCGCAGGCTTAAGCCGTGTTGTGGTTGCTATGCAAGATCCCAACCCTCAGGTGGCTGGGCGTGGTTTGTATCAATTGCAGCAGGCCGGAATTGCCGTTGAACATGGTTTGATGATGGAACAGGCGGAATCCTTGAATAAGGGGTTTCTTAAACGTATGCGTACAGGGTTCCCGTACCTGCAATTGAAACTGGGCGCATCATTGGATGGCCGAACTGCGCTGGCATCGGGGGAAAGTCAGTGGATTACCTCACCGGAAGCCCGTCAGGATGTGCAGAAATTACGGGCGCAGTGCAGCGCCATTTTGAGTTCCAGCGCAACGGTATTGGCGGATGATCCTTCCCTGACTGTCCGCTGGAATGAACTGGATGCGGAAACACAAACGGTTTATCCGCAAGCATGGCTTCGCCAGCCCATCCGTATCATTATGGATAGCCAAAATCGTGTGACGCCACAGCATCAAGTTGTCCGGCAACCCGGGGAATGTTGGTTAGCACGTACTAAGCAAGATCAGCAAAAATGGCCTGATAATACCGAACAGATTTTATTGCCAGAACATGGTGTCGGTGCTGATTTAGTGTTGCTGATGATGCAACTTGGAAAGCGTCAGGTAAATTCTGTGTGGGCAGAATGCGGCCCTGCTTTGGCCGGGGCTTTATTATCGCTAGGATTGGTGGATGAATTGATCCTTTATATCGCACCGAAAATATTGGGAAATGGTGCCCGTGGCTTGTTCAATATCCCTGAATTGCAAAAATTATCGGATGCGCCTGAATTTTCTCTGTTTGATGTTCAACAGATTGGTCCTGATGTGCGTCTTCGCTTACGGCCGTGTTAAGTGTTTTGATTTTGGGATAGCCCTAAATCAAAAATAATGTGATAAGATCCGCGCCCCTGCGGATATGAATAAATATAAGGAAGGCTATGAACGTAATCAAAGGTGTTGTTGCAGCTCCTGAAGCCCGCATTGCTATTGCAGTTGCTCGCTTTAACAACTTCATTAATGACAGCCTGCTGGAAGGGGCCGTTGATGCGTTAGAACGCATCGGGCAGGTTTCTTCAGACAATATCACCGTAGTATGGGTGCCGGGGGCTTATGAACTGCCATTGGCGGTCAAGGTGCTGGCGGAGTCCCAGAAATATGATGCGGTTATCGCTTTGGGTACGGTTATCCGTGGCGGAACAGCCCATTTCGAATATGTTGCCGGCGAATGTAGTTCAGGTCTGTCCAGCGTGGCAATGTCCAGCAACATTCCTGTCACATTAGGTGTTCTGACAACAGAAAATATTGAACAGGCGATTGAACGCGCCGGGACTAAAGCGGGCAATAAAGGGGCGGAAGCCGCCTTGACCGCGTTGGAAATGATCAATGTAATCAAAGCCATTAAAGGCTGAATTTTTTAGTTTTAATTAAGGGGAATTTTGTGAAACCTGCTGCTCGTCGTCGTGCTCGTGAATGTGCTGTTCAGGCAATTTATTCGTGGCAATTATCCAAAAACAGCATTGCTGATGTTGAATTGCAGTTTTTGTCAGAGCAGGATGTAACCGGTGTTGATGTCACCTATTTTCGTGAATTGCTGTCCGGGGTAGCAGTCAATGCTACAAAATTGGATGCCTTGATGGCGCCTTATCTTTCCCGCCAGCTCGAAGAGTTAGGTCAGGTAGAAAAAGCCATCTTGCGCGTTGCGATGTTTGAACTAAGCTTTCGTGATGATGTTCCCTACAAAGTGGCTATTAATGAAGGCATTGAACTGGCAAAAACATTTGGTGCTGAAGATAGTCATAAATTCGTGAATGGGGTTTTGGATAAAGCTGGCCCAGCAGCACGTAAGAAAAAGTGATTGCTTGCCAGGAGTTCCCCATTATAACTCGATGATTTTACACATGAGGCCGGATTTCCGGCCTCATGTACTCATCGTTGGTCACTTTTGGAATTCTATTATGGCATGTGGTGAATTTGACCTCATTGCACGTTATTTCAATCGCCCTCTCAGCCGCCGACGTGATGTAAGCCTAGGGATTGGTGATGATTGTGCACTGATGACTGTCGCAGATAAGCAGGAATTAGCGGTAACAACGGATACGTTGGTCGCAGGTGTCCATTTCCTTCCTGATATTTCACCGGAAGATTTGGCTTATAAGGCACTGGCTGTCAACATCAGTGATTTGGCTGCCGTTGGGGCAGATCCTGCTTGGGCATCGTTGGCGTTAACGTTGCCTGACGTCAATGAGGATTGGTTAAAACGATTTAGTGATAGCCTGTTTGAACAATTGAACTATTACGGTATGCAATTGATTGGTGGCGATACGACAAAAGGTCCCATGAGTTTGACCTTAACCGTACATGGATTGGTGCCGGTTGGCAGGGCGTTGCGTCGTGCTGGTGCGAAGAACGGTGATTGGATTTATGTCACCGGAACTCTGGGTGACAGCGCCGCAGGGCTTGCCTTGTTGCAAGAGCATCTGACCGTAGAAGATCCTGCGATCCACAATTGGTTGGTTAAGCGCCATCTCCGTCCACAACCACGTGTTTTACAAGGGCAGGCTCTGCGTGATCTTGCTTCTGCCGCAATTGATCTGTCCGATGGACTGATTTCTGATCTCAATCATATTCTGACAGCTAGCCAATGTGGTGCGCGTATTAATCTGGAGGCGCTGCCTTATTCAGAAGCGACGCAGCAATATGTTCCTGCGGAACAGGCGTTGAAATGGGCACTGAGTGGTGGGGAAGATTATGAGTTGTGCTTTACTGTACCTGAGCTTAACCGTGGTGCGTTAAATATGGCATTGGCCCATTCGGGGGCAAGTTTCTGTTGTATTGGGCAAATCAGGCCAGAATCAGAAGGCATCCGCTATTTTAACAATAACGAAGAAATTGAGTTGGATCTGAACGGCTTTGACCACTTTAAAACGGATAAAAAACGGATAGTACCTTGTCCAGCTGCACACAAGGAAGAAAACGATCAAACGGAGGGAACGCATGGATGACGCAAAACGCCACTTAAAAATGAGTAATCCGTGGCACTTATTGGCTACGGGATTCGGTAGTGGCTTATCGCCGATTATCCCGGGCACAATGGGTTCAGTGGCGGCGATCCCTTTCTGGTTGCTGCTGGCGCAGCTACCGACATGGGGAATTTGGTTGGTTATTGTGTTGGGCACTGTCATTGGTTGTGTGATTTGCCAGAAAGCGGCCGATGCCATGAAAGTGGAAGATCCCGGTTGTGTCGTTTGGGATGAATTCATCGGAATGTGGATCACACTGATGGCGATCCCTGTGCTCAATTGGCAATGGGTTTTGGTTGGCTTTGTGGTATTCCGCATTTTTGATATGTGGAAACCGTGGCCGATTCGCTGGTTTGACCGTTATGTGAAAGGGGGTATTGGCATCATGCTGGATGACATTATCGCAGCAATCTTTGCGGTTATAGTCATCTGGTTACTGAATTTCTACCAACTGTTACCTTTCTAAGTTAAATAGCCACTGGAATTCAGGTGGCTATTATTTTTCAGGATGTTTTTTCAGCTTGTTGTTCCGCCAGAAATGGTAATGTCTTTTTCATGCTTCAATGTTGACTCAATAGCGATTTTCAAGGCTGTTGTCATCATCTCTACAGCCATACTTGGCGCACCAGAATGCTTTATTGCCTGCTCAGGTAAATAAGGAACATGGATAAAACCACCACGCACAGCAGGAGTACGTTGGTTTAAATAATGCAGCAAACCGTACATAACATGATTGCAAACGAAGGTTCCCGCAGTTTGGGATAGTGTTGCAGGAATTCCTGCATTATTTAATTCACTGACTATCGCCTTGATGGGTAGGGTAGAAAAATAAGCTGTAGGGCTGTCGACAATGACAGGGGTATCAATGGGTTGTTGGCCTGCATTATCAGGAATACGGGCATCGTTAACATTGATTGCGACACGTTCTACGCTGATATTTGATCTGTTTCCAGCTTCCCCGACTGAAATCACTACTTCTGGTTTAACGTGTTCAATTGCCGCATAAAGCTGTTCCAGAGAAGTATCGAAAACGCAAGGCAGTTGGCGAACTTCAATATTTGCACCCGCGATTTGACATCCCTGCAATAGCCTAACAGCTTCCCATGATGGATTGACGGTTTCACCAGAGAAAGGCTCAAAAGCAGTGACGAGAATGGTTTTTGTGGCGATAGCTTTCATGACGGTTCCTTGTTGTTGTTTTATAAGAAGAGTAGAAAATAGAGCAGGAATACATTGGTAAGTAATAAGACACATCCTGTGGGGATTTGTGCCTTGATGACCGCATTGCGGTCAGGCAACTCTAACAGGGCAGCAGGGACGAGATTAAAATTTGCCGCCATGGGGGTCATCAACGTACCGCAATAGCCGGAGAACATACCAATGGCAGCCATAACGGCAGGATTGCCACCGTGCTGTAAGACCAAAATGGGAATGCCAATACCGGCAGTTACGATGGGAAAAGCCGCGAAAGCATTACCCATAACCATGGTCAGCAGAGCCATACCCAATACGTAAGCTGCCACGGCGATAAAGCGATTATCGACAGCGATATAACTTTCGGTCAGGTGGGCAATCACCGTGCCGATACCGGCAGTCGTAAACAGCAATCCGAGCGTAGCCAGAAGTTGTGGCAGGATGAATACGCAACCAATGGAGTCCAGCAGGCGGCGAGTCTCCTGTATTGGCTGTGTTATGGCATCACGGCTTATGCGTAATGCCATAATTAATCCTATCAGACAGCCGAGAGTAATTGAAAAGAGAGTCACCAGAGTTGCATGATTTCCCTCACCAAAGACGGCTTGTTGTAAGCCTGGAATGTGGTTAAACATCAATACGCCAATCATTGTGACAACGGGGATCAGCAAGACGGGAAAAAATAGTTGATTGCCAAGACGCTCAGCGCCTTCCCGCCGTTGTTCTGGGGTGCGTTGATGATAATTTCCCAGCTGAACTCCACCAAACCCTGCCAATAGTGCCATAAGAACGACCAGCACACCGATACTAATATGGGCAATTCTTTGGGCATGGGCTTCATCGCTAATCCAGATAGCTATTATATGATGACTCCATTTCCCCATCAGGAAGATCAAACCGTAAAGTGCCCAGAATAGACCGGTCGTTAAACGGCGAGGGTTAGCAATATCCCGCCATGACATGATAGCAACAGCCAGCAAGAGCACTCCAGCCAGCACGTAGAGATACTGTAATTGAAACATTATTTCTCCTCCTGGCTGTGCAATTTGGTGTGATTCAAAGCATTCAATTCGTTGGCAATACGGTTATCAAGGCGATATAACCGAACTGAATGGATGAGAAAAGCACAAATGGCGGTAGGGATCCCCCAAAGGGCGATATGCAGTGGTTCGGTGTGAATGCCCCCTGATTCCAGCATGAAATTGTGCATAAAGATAATAGCCCCGAAGGCGACAAAAATATCCTCCCCAAAGAACAGCCCGGTATTATCCGTTGCTGCAGACATCGCGCGAATGCGATGACGAACTGAATCCGGCAATTCTCCATATTGATTTTCAGCCGCCCCTTCTGCCATAGGCGCTAACAGGGGACGAACCATTTGCGGATGCCCGCCTAAACTGGTTAAACCTAATGCGGCAGAGATTTCTCGTATAAACAGATAGACAATCAATAGACGCCCGGTTGTCGCCATTTTGATATGAGCAATGGATTTCTGGGCCTGTTCTTTTAAACCGTGTCTTTCCAATAGGCCAATGATGACTAAAGGAAGCAAGATGGTCAGTGTCAAATTTAGGGTATTAACAAACCCGGAACCTAGCTTCTCCAAAATATCAGCTATCGGCATGTGAGCAGCCAATCCCGTGACAAGGCCAGCAATGGTGACGACCAGAACCGGATTAAATCTGATGACAAAACCGATGATGATGACGGCGATCCCGATTAGGGGCCAAAAGTTGATGGTTTGCTGCATATTTTATTTCCCATGAATAAATGTATTGTTGTTTTATTGTGGGTTTAGGTTGTGTTTATTGTTAATGAGTTGCTTGCATCTTGTTGAACAATAAATAAACTTCGATTAACAAATAAGCAAATGAAATTCGCAATGGATTGTAAAAGTGGAATGCAGATCACTTCTTGGATGAAAAAGCGTTTATTGGATGAGAAGGTCACATATTCAATTTGTTGTTTCTCATGTGTACTCCTCACTTTTTCAGGAAATAAGATGACAACGGTAGAGGTGAAATGACGAGCAACTGCGTTGGTTATGGTATGCTTGGGAGCCTTGGCTGAATCGGTTATTCTAAGTCATCGGAAATAATGGGATGGACGCCCCATTTAAGCGGCATCAGTGTGCCAAAATGGAAGTGTATTCAACACAGCCAATTAATAACGGGAGCGTCCACCATGAAGATTACAACCGTGGGTATCGATCTGGCAAAAAATGTTTTTCAGGTCCACGGCGTCGATGCACAGGGTAAAACGGTACTCAAAAAACCGCTACCGCGCACGAAAATGCTGACGTTTTTCGTCAACCTGCCACCTTGCCTGATTGGTCTGGATGCCTGTGGTGGGGCACATTATTGGGCACGTAAGCTGCAAGGTTTTGGTCACGAAGTAAAATTAATCGTGCCACAGTTTGTTAAACCCTATGTCAAAACCAATAAAAACGATGCCGCCGATGCGGAAGCGATATGTGAAGCAGTGACACGACCGAATATGCGCTTTGTCCCAATAAAAACAGAAGAACAGCAAAGCATTCTGTCGGTACATCGCGCACGAGAGGGATTTGTCAAAGCCCGTACAGCGCAGTCCAATGCCATTCGTGGTTTACTGGGCAAGTTTGGGATCGTTATCACTCAGGGAATAAAGCAGATTGCAGTACGACTGCCCGAGATTCTGGAGGACGCCAGTCATTGCCTGCCAGAGACCTTCAGGCAACTGCTCCAGCGGTTGGGTGAACACCTGAAAGAGCTTGATCGTCAGGTTGCGGAACTGGAACAGGAAATTCAACGCTGGCATCGTGGCAATGCAGACAGCCGGAGATTATCGGCAATACCGGGTATCGGCCCGATAACGGCAAGCACGCTGGTCGCATCGATAGGGGATGCTAGACACTTCGCCAATGGTCGCCAGTTGGCGGCATGGCTGGGTCTGGTTCCCCGACAACATTCGAGTGGGGGAAGCCAACCTTACAAGGGATCAGCAAACGGGGTGACAATTATTTGCGAACCCTGTTGATTCATGGCGCAAGGGCAGCAGTACGGTACGTAAAAGAGAAAACCGGTCGAACAGAAAACGGGCTGAATAGTCTGTTGTCGAGGCGTAATACGAATATTGCTGTAGTGGCGCTGGCAAATAAAAATGCCAGGATTGTCAGGGCATTGCTGGTCTATGACCGGGAGTTTGAGGCGAATTATGGGAACCTGGAAACCGGTAACTAAAATCATCAAGTGCAAATAAGGGAGTCCATATAAAAGTAGGTTCTAAAGATTGCACAGGCAATCGAGAAGTGATGGCAAGACAGGTCGGACCGTGATCAGGAAACTCTGGTGTCATGCAAGCGCTTATAGCGCGTCGAAATGATAAGAGCCTGGTCAGCGAATTCCATCAGGGGCAGGGGCGACGGCCTCAACTAAAGTCCGGATGTATGGCTGCAATCTTAACCTGGTTCTGGTCATGACAAACGATTGTTTGGCAAACAAGGGGCGCCCATGTATGCATGACAAGGTGATAGGGACGTTCATTGAGCGTGAAAACTATGTTTAATGAATGATCTAACTATTCAATACATGACCAAATTTCCAGCTACTAAATTCCATGCCGATATTTTCAGAACACGACAACGCAGTCTGGCAACAGGCTGCGCTTATTCGTTCCTCCTACACATCAGTCACAATTTGGCTTTCCAACACTTCGGAGATGAGCATTGCCATCTCTTTAAGCAAAAGTTTCGCTTCTTCTAAAGAGCCTTCCGGAGTACCAAAAGAGAGTATCAACTCTTTAGCTTTCGGGATAATCTCCGAATCGGATTTATCAGCCGATGGCAGGAATGCGTCTGATTTCATTTTTTCGAGCACCACGTCACGCAGCGTTGCCAGTTCTGGGCAGTCGCAGATATTTATCCAACCATTAACGTAGTAAATGACGTCCTGCTCATCCTCGCTCGGATAATAGACAAGAGACACGCCAGTTTTCCCGTTTCCCCAACATTCCGGAGCCAGATGTATAGCTTTATAATCCCCTTTCCAGTTATTGATACGATGCGATATATTTGTGCCAGGCAGTACTTCAGCGAGAGTTTTCTTGCCCTCATCAATCATTGCTGCTTCGAATTCTTTGAGCAGGTCTCTAGCTTTCAGCAGAAGGTTAAAATGTTCCTTAACAAAATTCTGGTTTTCCGTGTTCATTACCATTGTGTTATTCACTCCGCTTAGTTCATACAAATGATTGAGAAATTCGGTGTAAAAAATGTTCCACTTACTGAAAGGAACACGTGCTTGATCTTGACCCAGGCGACTTCTGGCAGTTGTAACCAGTTGTGAATAGCTGAGTAATGGCCATTTCGCTACAGGTAAACAGGGAAGGCTGTCGGGAGCAAGGATACAGCGGTATACCATCTGGCTGTTATCTATGAAACTATTAAGGTGTTTCTCGTAACTTTCAAAGGGATTATTGATGGCTGAAATTGTTTTGTGTTCGATGCCGATGATGAAATCCTGATGCGAAATCAGAATATCCAGATATTTGCCATCAGATGTTCTCGTTTCTCTGGTTACTTCCAGCGAGGTAATGTCCAGATCGTCGATATCACTGTCTACATTAAGGCACTGCATCAATGCCTTGAGCAACCAGGGCGGAACATCCCGCCTGTTTCCCATAAACAGTGCCAGCAGATCTGAAGTAGGATTTTCAAGATAACCAGTACCACCAGACGTGAAGAAATTGGTTTTTCTTTCCTCATGAAGTGTGATTTTTTTTAGTTTCTGAAAGAAATCATCTGTTAATTTATTCATAGTTGTAATATCCCATAATGGGTCGAACTTCTATTATTTTCTGAGTGTTATATGTAGTGATATAAAGATCTCGGACACGTCAAAAGCCTGCTAATGTTATTAACATGACAAAGTCATCGGGTGTAGCGCGTCGCGTGAATTGAAAAACTGTTTCATTTAAATCGAGAAAAATTATATTACGATGTTTTTATCAAAACACGCGGCATATTTAGATTGTTTTTTACCCATTAACGCCGATGTTCCTCCAAACTCACATTTTGTACATTTATTGAACTGAAAATTTGTTTAATTTCAACCCGTTCAACAGTCAGTTACCCGTTTCTGCTGCCCAAATCCACCCAGTGCGTAATTCTAGAAAACCTCGGTTTGGTGGATACCGTGGAGCTGGCGAAAAATGCGTTGCCAAAAACAGGCGGAACGGTAACTGGCGGTGTAAAAATAGCGTCACAGGACGAAGCGCTGTCGATCATGACCTCACCAGGGCGGCGGAACTATTTGAGTTATTACGACTCAGAAACCAACAGAATTGGGTATGTTGGATTTGGTAGCGACGTTAACGTTGATGTATTAACGCTGCGAAATGACCGGAGCGACACCCATCTCAATATTGATAGCAAAATTCGATTCAATAATATCGAACTGGGGTATAAAAACACAGCTAATCCACAGACTGGATGGTGGAAATGCGGGGATACAGGATTAATTCGTCAGTGTTTTCTCGTCAATAAATCATCCGGTTATTTACCCGAGGCGTTTGATTTCCCTATCCGGTTTTCACAGAGAGTGATCGGAGTCTCACTGTCAATGTCGGCGACACCATCGAGCTATGGCGGCGTCATGTGGAATTCAGTATCACTCTCGTCAATCAAAATTTCCAATGTGAGTGCTGAAACGCAGGCGTCGCGTGTTTATATTGCCGTGGAGGGCTATTGATATGTATGTATACAGTGCAAAATTTAATGCATTTCATCCGATAGAATGGCAGCAGGATTATATCAACGCGGGGACGTGGCCGGATGACGGGATTGAGGTGAGCGAGGCGGTTTATCTGAAATTTCTGACGCCACCACAGGGAAAAATGCGCATTGCAGGTACTGACGGGTTACCCGCATGGGGCGATATACCCCCACCTACACCAGCGGAATCACGACAGCAGGCAGAACAGGAAAAACTCTATCGTCTGTCTCAGGCTGCAAAATCTATTGCTCCGTTACAATACGCGGTCGATCTCCAGATGGAAACAGATAGCGAACGGGCGGCGCTGACAGAGTGGAAACGATACTGCGTCCTGCTTAACCGTGTAGACTGTTCGACAGCACCAAATATTGACTGGCCTAAAGCGCCAGAATAACAATCAGGGGCGTAATGCCCCCGATGCCGAACCCTGCGACATTCCCGAAGGTTGTCGCTTAGATGTCCGTGTCCAGATGCCGGAAAATTCTATTTGGAATCAACAGCAACAAAAATTAGCTGAATCAAAATGATGTTTAGGGGCACGCAGCCCCTATATTCATTTCGGCTGTTCCGGCCACTGGATATCGGGGGCGGTAGCGCAATCCACGCGATAGAGAACTATCCGGTATTCCCTCCATTCGCCTAATAACCGTTTTTCATCTTCTGTTGCCATGCCAAAATCAACCGCATCCTGATAAATATCAATTTTTTCCCTGACCAAACGCATTAATTGCCGTTTCTGAGATTCAGCCTGTTGTTGTAGCTCTTCCGGTGTTGGTGGAGGAACATCCTCCCACGCGGGTAAACCATCAGGGCCAACTACACGTATTTTTTGCGCCGGTGGATTAGTGAACGTTTTAAAAATCTGCTCAGATATCGGGACAACGTCTGATATATCCCAACCCGCCCGCTCGTAATACACTAAATCTAATTCGTAAAAAAATGCGTTATTTTTCGCACTCCATACTATGTTCTGCATTAGTATTTCCCCACTGCGATATACATGAATTTTAATTTAACGGGGCCAGTCGATTTTGACATAATGCCCGCCCGTAACAAGAACCCCGCGCGGGATACGGCTTCACAGGTGCAGAAAATAGGGCCGTTCTCGACGCCTACTGCAAATACGCCCGTCACAGAATCGCACGAGCGCGGAAACGGCGTAGAAAATTTGACGGATTCCATTGACGCACTACGCCCGTCAGCCGACAGCGGAACGGTCGCCAGAAAATCTCCAAACACCATCATATAACCACTGGGTACACGAAATGAATTTGCTGTGCTGCTAAAAAACGACATATCAGGGATCTGATTTGGCCCGTTCCCGATGGTTCGATAGCCCAGTTCTGATAAACCGAGGTTTTTTATAGAAAATCCTTGCCTAAATGGAGGCTGCAAACGGCTACAAAGAAAGAATGAGGGATATTTGGATATCAATAAATGAGCAAGAAAGTGATGCAAAGGAAAAAATAGGTGGATTGAATAAATTACAACCATGTTTTAACTGACTGGTTATGTAAAAATTTTTCAATAGATGAAAAGCAATTAGCTCTTCATTTATCGCGCGGATAGGCTCAATTTATCGCGCGCGGCATCAGAAACCCCAAAGTAAAACGATTACATTCAATGAGTTAATCGATAAATAGCAGGAGGATGATGCAGAAGGTGACTTAATGTTTTAAATACTGAATTGTATGCATCTCAAAGGGCAGCATAATAAATCAGGCATGTATAAAACCGGAGCATCCCTGCATCGTTCGAAGCCCTGAACGTAGTCTGGTTCGCCTGACCCGATGCCCCTACAGGTCCGCTTTTCGCTCATAGCTGACGGTCAGGTAGGGTAGCGATTAATCCAGATCATTATCTTTTATCAGGGAAAATAGTGTTATTCCGCCTCACCTTTCTGGTAATACACCTGCCGGATATAGCGCCCACGTCCATCACCGTGTCCCAAATCCATTGATGCCAATGCCAGCGCTTCCCGCTCACTGAATCCCTGCGCGGTGTAATATTCACCGGACTGCTGAGCAAAATGATAACGCATACTGTGTGGCGCTTTATTGCCCGTCAGCCCTGCGCTTCTGACCACATAGCGGTAACGGTCTATGGCCTGCGTGATCGTCGGTTTATCAATCAGTTTTCCACCACCCCGCTCTGCCTGCTCTCGCTCGGCATAAGCAATGGCATGTTGCAGCGCTGCCCGATCCAATATGGTCGTCTGCCTCGGCCGTCCGCCTTTGGTGCCAAATATCACCCGCACAGAGGTCTGCCCATTTTCCAGTGCTTTTTTCCAGGTGGCTAACGATTTATAGGCTTCCACCGCTTCTTTGGTGCGTAAGCCCAACACATAGGCCAGTTGCATCACCGCCGCCACATGCCGGTCTTTTTGTTCGACCTGCTGAAAGATTTCACGGAACGCCGCCGGTGCCAACGCCGTTTTAGTTCCTTTTCGGTTTATGGCAACAATACCGAGTGCCCGGTTGCTCAAACGGGCGTTACCGGGATCAGCCAGCTTATGCTTTCCGGCCTGCGCTAAAACGCTTCTCAGCACGGACATTTCATTTTGCAGAGTTCGGTGGCTGATAGAGTTGGCCTTTCGCTCTGCAATATAGCGTTCAATATATTTGACTTTAAGGCTGTCCATCTGCCGGAGCTTAATGCCTTTCTCCTTGAGAAAGTTAAGAAACTGCCGGGCAATCCGTTCACGATCGGCAACTGTGGCAAAGCTCCCACCCGCTTGTCGGGCATGGGTCATAAATTCTTTCCTGAACAACTCAATTTTTGACCGTGCTGATTTCTGCGCCATTCACGCCTCTCCTGCCACTTTTTCTCTGTTTTTATTAATTTTTTTTAACAAGTCTCTGCGTGTCGGTTCAGGTTCACCGTTCCGTGATGCGTCAGATAATGTGTAGCAGAGTGAGGTTGTGTTGAGTTATTGCAGGAGTTCGCTACGTGCTGAGCACAACGATGGAAGGCTCCCCGTTCATTGCCTGATCAGCTCAGGATGAACGCCTCATTATCTTGACGTATGTCATATCTCCTTTTTTTACTGCATCAGCCTGTTTTAAGGCGGTGGGTTGAAAACCAGGTCTGGAATTCGTTCGTCAATCAAACGAAATGTCTGTTAATGGTCTGTTCTGAATGGCTTCACTGAGTAATTCAGGGTTCAAATCGGCCGTAAAGGCAGACCGAATGTGCTCTGGACGCTGACGCCCGGCGACGTCACTTGGTCATCGCTGCGCGTTAACACAAGTGACGCCGCGCCATTTTCGGGACGTTTATTGTGATAAATACAAAACGTGGGTGAATGTTGTATCGGTTAAAACGGTAGCGATTAACGTGAGGCAGGGCATGTTCTGCCCGGTTATGTCGGTAGCCGGTGATAAATAACACCGGGAAACTTTCATCGTCAGATCGTGGGTTATTGGTCTGATGATATCTGCTTCCAAAAGTGCGCAGATGTACCGCATGACATGCACTCCCTTTCAGGCTACGGGAGTTTTGATTCGCCGCTTAACGTTGATCCTTACAGGCGATGGATCATTGGTAACAGTTAAATACTTGATCGATTGGGTTGAGTGAGGTCAAATGTTTGTTTGATGATGAGGTGTGGGGAGAATATCATTATTTTCTTGATAAAAATGATTTTTCTTCCGTTCATACTCTTAATAGGCTTGTGATATGTCCAGAACCATTGTCCTACTGCGACTCTGATGGGTAATTAACTCGAATTCTGGATAAGAAATTGACGAGAAGCCTGTTCCGGGAGCAAAGTTTTGGTGCACACCAAAAACCGCTCCGAGGTGGAACAGGCTATGGACAAGTTAGTTGAAGTTTTCTGTGATGTCGATGATTTTTGCCGTTTTTTCATCCCTCAATGGGAACAATTTTGTCTCGATAGCGGGCATCGTTTACGCCGCCGACAAGGTCATATGTATCCCAGTGAAATCATGACCCTTTTGATCCTTTTTCATCTGTCGCATTACCGTGATTTTAAACATTTTTATCTAGAGCATATTTGGAAATATCACCATAAGGATTTTCCAACCTTGCTAAGCTATCCTCGCTTTGTCAGTGTGGCTTCTTCCGTTCTGGTGCCACTATGCAGCTATCTGACTCAATTAAAAGGGAAACCCACAGGCATTGCTTTTATTGATTCCACCAGTTTGAGTGTCTGCCATAACATTCGCATCCCTCGACATAAGGTCTTTGCGGGAATAGCAAAGCGCGGAAAAAATTCAATGGGTTGGTTTTACGGTTTCAAATTACACTTGGTTGTCAATCATCAGGGGGAAATTCTAGCGCTTAAAGTGACTGCGGGAAATGTGGATGATCGGGAACCTGTTCGTGAATTATCAAAAGAATTAATAGGTTCTCTTTACGGTGACAAAGGTTATCTCAGCCAGGAATTGGCGGACGATTTAGCCAAAACCGATGTCACTTTCATCACGAAAAAACGGCGCAACATGAAAGCGTGCATGCAAGCTGAGTGGGATAAAATAATGTTAAAAAAGCGTTTTATTATTGAAACGATTAATGGGCAATTAAAATTGATTTCTCAGATAGAGCATTCGCGTCACCGAAGTCTAAGAGGATTTATGTTGACCGTTTTAGGTGGACTGATTGCTTACTGCCTTAAATTGAAGAAACCATCACTGAAAGTTTTCTACTTAGAAGAAGATGTTCCAATGATGGCTTAAGCAGAATTCGGGTTAATTAGTGACTTACTTAAAGTAAAATTTTACTCAAACACAAGACAAATAATCACAATAATCGTGACAATAATCTCAAAATCAAACTGTCGTGATAGTCATATTGAGTTCTTTAAATTATTAATAGATTGTCTTTATGGGTGTTACTAACACTTGAAATTAGACACTCAAAAAGGTAACCGCTCCATACCACATATTTATCTAAATCCACATTTAGATATTCAAATCACCACAGATACCAACTTAACATCTGTTAAGTTGGTATTTCCCAACGGCTGATACTAAAAAACCACTTTCTTCCACTATATAAGTGCTCATTTCACTTATATTATTTTCCTGAGAAAACTATCTTACCAAAAATAGAGCTTCCCTAGTGTACATAAAGGTAATTCATTGACTTCATTGGTGAAAAATAAAAAAGTAGATTATTCTAAAGTTAAAGCATGGTTACGAGCCATTCTTCTCATATCTTTAACGCCTCAATATAACCAAAACTTAATGCGATAAAATATAAAACTCATAGAAATGGCAACCATACACAAATGCCTTTCTTAAAAGAAGAATCTGGTGTGGCTCAGCTAATTATTTTGCATTGAAATTATTTTATTCATATAATAATTAATATATTCAGTCAGTTGTAAACTACTGCGAGTAATTAATCACACATCACGCAATAAGGTCAACATAAAAATAAACAAAAAGAGCATTAAATTGTACACTTTGTGTATATCATCATGTTTTTTAAATTAAAAAAATTTCTCCCTTACTATTCTTATAAATCTACGTATCGAAAAATATTATGGAAAGTAATAAGTTAATCATGTAATGTCTGAAGGGAAAATCTAACAACATTATTATTTTCCGAAATGAAAACATCAGGGATAAAAAGAAAATCTAATATTATTAGTAACATTGAGTATATGATGCGAAAAAATGGTGAGAATAAGTCCTCACTGGCTATGCGCTCAGGTGTTACAAGAACAACGCTCTATAAAATTCTTGATGGCCAAATCAACAAAGTTCAACAATCAACTATCACAAGAATTGCCGATTTTTTCGGTGTCAGGTGCGATGTTATAGAGCATTTCGACATCGAAGAACTTGATCGCATAAACAATACTCTCTCTGCTGAAGGTAACAAAAATCCCTCTGCTATTCCGCTTATTCCCCAGTCAGACGTGTTGGCCAGTATGGAAGATCGTATTGGCCAGCTTATCATGAGATATCCGGTAATCTGGGCCTTCGAAGAAGGCGCAAACCTGATTGGACTGACAGTAGAAACTGAAATTGATAAAATTTTTTTCCCCGGTGATACATTAATCATTAAGCGCTATGCCGCTCCTGTAAAAAATCAGCCATCGCTAATATATGCACCCGAAAAAGGATTTTATCTCCACGATGTGTCGGATTACACAAAAAAAATGCCAACCATCAACGAGCAATTAATTGGCATCATTATTGAAGAACGCATCTCGTAAGCAAAGGAGCATTCGGCTGTGTCAGATAATCAAAAATATAAACTATTGGGTTTTAGTCGCTCTTACAACGTAATAAGAGCGAATATCATGGTACTATCTACAGGGAAAAGCATTAGCATACCGTTAAAGGAATTGGAAAGTAGCCAGGTCTCAGAGGATCTCAACCGAAATGAACTCAGGGAGATCTATCGCCGGATGTATGGCAGTGAGGATACGGTAACCGCTTATGACCTCACTGATCGGCACGAACGTTCCTGGTTCGCCTATCTGGTGATTGCGCTTTCTCTGGCCATTATCTATATTTTTTGCACCATTACAGGGATAAAACCAATAAGTATTCCCTATATTAATATGGTGATACCCGTGGCAGTCTTTTTTTTACCCCTTAACATTCATTCTCGTTGACATACTCAATGAGTTTTACGGTCTCCGTCTGGCCAGAAAGGCGATTCTTTTTTTCGTTTATTACCAATATCCTGTTTGTTCTCGGCCTGATGTTCACGGCAATACTGCCAGGTCTTAAAGAATGGGGATTAGCAGAAGCCTATGCTGGAATTGTCCAGAGTATTACTGCTGTTCTTGTTGCGTCTTCAGTTGCTTATATCGTCTCTGAGAATGTCAATTCATGGCTGTTATGTAAAATCAAAGAACTGACCAACTCCCGTTATCTTTTTATTCGTATCATAACCAGTACAACAATAGCGGCCGCACTGGATAGTGTTATTTTTTGTACACTGGCATTTTATAACACGCTTGACGCCAACACGATTAAAACCATTATTTTTTCCCAGTTTATTATCAAAATAACCTACGCCATTGTCGGTGTTGGGCCTATCTATGCTGCCCGAGCATTATTCAGAAAATATATAAACTCATAGGAGAGAAACAATCATGGATATTAAAGAGTCACTGACCCATCTTGGAACAAAAACCGATTACGTACAAAGTTATTCTCCAGAATTACTTGAAACTCTTCCGCGATCACTCGCACGCGAAGTTATCAATATCAGTTCTGATGCATTGCCATTTCAGGGTTTTGATCTTTGGACTGCCTGGGAACTTTCCTGGCTGAACAGTAAAGGTAAACCGATAGTAGCAATCGGTGAATTCACCATTCCTGCAACCAGCCCAGGATTGATTGAATCTAAATCATTCAAGCTTTATCTCAACAGCTTCAACCAAACTAAGTTTGAAACAACTGATGATGTGATCCGGGCAATGAAAAAAGATCTGTCCCAGACAGCTGGCCAACCCGTGGAAGTAAAACTTTATCCTCATCTTGAAGGATACGGTCATGAAATAAATCAATTCTCAGGCCAGTCACTGGATGATCTGGATATCGAAATAAACGGGTATGACTTTGATGCTACGATACTGACAAATGCCGTTTCTGTGGAAACGGATATTGTCGCTGAAACATTGCATTCAAATCTCTTAAAATCAAACTGTCTGGTCACTAACCAACCTGACTGGGGAAGTGTTGTTATTCGGTATGAGGGCGCAAAAATTAATCATGAAAAACTGCTGCGCTATCTTATCTCATTCAGAACACATAACGAGTTTCACGAGCAATGCGTAGAACGAATTTATAACGATATCATGCATTATTGCCAGCCTGAAAAATTAACCGTATTCGCCCGTTATACAAGGCGGGGCGGGCTGGATATTAACCCTTTCAGAAGCAATTACGAAAATGTCCCTCTGACGGGACGGCTTATCCGCCAGTAAAAGAATATCAAATTGGGTGAGACGTTACCGCCTCGCCCAGTTCACTATTCTTACTTAAGATATGGAAACCAACAGAGTGTTGTATATAAATTTGTGGACATCTAATACTGAATTTTGTCACCAATCAGTGCATGCCGGCTTAATTCTGTCATCGCATCCCGCAAATGATTTTTAATCTTACTTCCAATCAGATGACCGAACATTGGAGCGAGCCATCCTTTCATCGTAACAGAATGGCGGATACGTGCTGGCAAAGTATCTGTTGAATTAATATACTCGTGATCAAAAACAAGGGTTGTTAAAGGTAATTTTGCAACGTCAGAAAATGAATGTAGAGGTTCAACATGGTTCAGTGTAAAATTAACTTCAGGCCCACTAATGGGTTTCATTCGCCCGGTAGAACCCTTCTTAAAATTTCCATTTAACCTTGCCCACTTAATTTCTTTGTCCCAACCAGGCCATGACGAAACATCCTGCCACATTGCCCAGATTTGTTCAGGTGTCGCTTCAGTAACGATTTCTTCACTATAATTCCACGTAAACATTTCACTTCTCCAAAACAAAAATTAGTTTGGTTCATAACGCTTGTCGGCGAACAAAACAAAAAGGCACAGCCAGAATAACTAAGGCCGCTGCAGTAAGGGGTAAGTGAGTCATACCATCTACTGCAATTTGTCTTGTGGCAATAAAGGAACTCAGTGACATCCCCAGATTAAAAGCGGATACATTAAGGCTAGCAGAAACACGAGCATTAGACGTCTCTATATAAGAAACCACCCAGCTCTGAACCATTGGTGCGGTGGCAAATGCACCGATACTCCACAGCATCAGGCAGATTGTCTGATTTATAGGATTGACGACATAAGATAATCCCACTAGTCCTGTGGCTTGAAGTACAACGGAGAAAGTCAATGCTGAAGGTAAACCCGCTTTTCCGGGAAGAATCCCTCCCAAAATGTTGCCTACGAGAGATCCCATACCGACCGCGCCCATAATTAACGCAACTGCTTGGGCATCTAACCGCGAAGTTTCTGTCAACCATGGCTCAGCGTAAGAAAAAAAGACGAAGCCGCCACCAAATGCAAGTATGGTAAAACAATAAGGCCTGATTAATGCTGAATTGCTCAGAGTGGCATGTAACGCAAGTTTACGATTTTGTGTTTTTACCGATGGGCCAAATTCTTTAGGTAATGAAAACCACAACAGAAAGACACTCATTCCTGCAATAATGGAAATTGTAACAAAAGGGAACTGCCAACCGTAGTGTGCAGCTGCCAGCATCCCGGTGGGTACCCCAAGAACCATTGCGAGTGTGAGTCCAGAAAACATCAAAGCAATGGCAAGCGGTGTATGACGGGCAGTAACAACTGTTGGAAGGCTGGCTGATGTTATACTGAAATAAGCACCATGTACAACTCCGGCAACTGCACGCAATATGAGCAGAACAGTAAAATTTGGTGCGATGACTGAACCGGCACTGAAAATCGCAAATGACAGCATAAGGGTTATTGCAAGAGAGCGGGCACTGTGAGACAGGGTTAGCATTGTGAGTAATGGTGCCCCCAAAGTTATCCCAAGAGCATACACGGTCACCAATAAACCAACCTGTGGCATTGTCACACCAAATTCGATAGCCATTTGACCTAACAGGCCAATAACAATGAATTCGGATAAACCGACTGCAAAAGCGGTAAGCGACAATACCATTATCATCAATATAGGCATGGATGATTTTGGCATATTGACCATCTCATTTCAGAAATGTTGAGCAGATAAAATCAGGCAACCTTTCCCGAAGGAGGTTGACTAACTCGGGTTTATAAACACGCCGATAGCATACACATAGCTGACTTTCCTGTTCATATTCCCATAAACCCGACTGAATAAGCTCACCAACTCGGTTGCGGGCACCTATAAAAATGCGGTCACCACGCCGCCTGCGTGTAATGGTTAGGCTATCAATCTCATCCAATCCATCTAGTTCAAGCTGAACTTTGTGAGCCGACAGCTGATGCCATGAAATTGTTTTTGACCAAGATTTAACGAGGTAAGGCCATTCGAGACGATTAAAAAAATCTGCTCGTGAGACCTGATCAAATACGACAACAATTGTTGAAGATTTCATGTCAGTCTCCTCATTGCTGTTCTGATCCGTGCGGCATCATTTGTACTGATCTCAAAAAAACCTCTCCGTGCCAGCATTCCCCATTGGGGGTTAGCAGTAAATTCCAATCCATCTATGTCCTTGAGCACAACTGACTGAAAGCTTGGGTCAAAAATAACGTCTTTACGGAATGGCTTAAAACCGGGAAACTGTTCTACCTGATAGATATCATCATTGGTGAATACACATTGATATTCAACGGTTTTCAATATTTCTCCCGATTTCATTTCGCTTCGAGGGCAGTATATAAACACTTCATCTCCAGCCCGGGTCTTCCGCAATGGTCCCGCCTTTCCATGACATACCTGAAGGAAACCGGAATCGGCTGCAAGGCGGGCATGAGCCCGCGAGATAACTGCAATCCAATGTTTCATATTGCGAGTGCTCCCTGAAGAACCTGCCGGGATAGTTCATCAACGCTGGTAACTACATCAGCCCGCAGTTTTTCCAACAAGGGAGGTGGAAATACGGAACCATCAGCCGCTGACAGAGCGCAAATGGAATGCTGTAGGATGACGTTTTGGCTATTATCACTCTGCATCAGTGTATGGCCGAAACAAAGCAGCCCCATAGGAGTGTTCGCCGTTGTCGTAAAATGAACACCTTCAATCAGCGCAGTCACATTGACTGCAATAGCTCCAGATCCAACTTTGGGAATAATCATAAAACATTTCCCAAGAGACAGTCCGTTTTCTGTTGCTTCAGTTCCTGCCAAAGAAGCATCCCAACGCTGCCAGCCAGCAAGATCATTCCATGCGTTCCAAACTCTTACAGCAGCAGCTACTGGGATATTGGCAGAATGAGAAAATACAAAAGGATTGTTTTTAATTGCTGACATGGTGGTAAAGTTCCTTATGAATGGATAAAGTTGCAAATATGTCGGCCTCATTATCTTCTGATGAGATCAGGCTGAAGGCGCCAAAGGCGGCAGATTTACCCTCAGTAATAGAACGTGTGCCGATACGTTTGGGAATACATTCGAAAGTGCCTACAACGACAGCCCCAACTCGCTCCCCTTCCAAGTTCTGTTGGAATAAACTATCGATTGCAGCGGCCTGAATACAGATGTTACTGGTTGCCAGTGTCAGTGCTTCCGCTTTGTTACCCTGTTCAATGGTGAGGTAACCTTGAAGACTCGCAGGAAACCATGCTGTCGCGACATAACTATTCACACCGTCAAGCGTAACTGCAATATCACTGCTCATGACCTCCATTACGTAATCCCAGTTAGCGTAGCGGTTTAGGATCAGCAATGGTGTTTTTTGGGGATTTGCATCTAGTTTTTCCAGCCGTTGATTAAGATCATAATACTGCCAAAGCCCACCAGCCAGTCGAGTAGCCGATGATAATTTGGGACGCTGTCGGCGCGGGAGTTGTGCATCAAACTCACGGTATGTAACCAATGATGTCACTGCTGTTGTCAAATTAGTGAGTTCAACAACATCTCGTTTGAGTATGCACGTAAAGGTTTCAGACATAATCATTCTCCATAATCATTGAGGTGTGAATGCCTGAAAACCCGCTGGCTGTTTTTAACATCACTTTGCTCTGAAATGGTGAAGCCTGAGAACGCGGGGGTATATCCTGATAAGCATCAACAGGTAAATCTTGCGCCGTTGGAGGAAGCGTACCGGTTATCATCATTTTCCATGCTAAAGCAACTTCAATAATATTAGCGCCTCCCAGAGCATGGCCATGATTTCCCTTAAACGTTGTGACAGTCGGTAGTTTTGTACCAATCACATCTTTTAATGCTTGGTATTCAGCCTGATCATTTTGTTGAGTGCCGGAAGCATGAAGATTGACATGATCTATTTCTTCTCCCTTTACTCCCGCATCTTTTAAGGCCAATTCAATACCTTGGCGTATTGAGACTCCATCAGTCGCAATATCAGTCATATGGTATGCACTGGAAACACATCCATAACCAGAAATGCGAGGTACGGAATGTTCAGGAACCTCAGTACTGACCAAGATCGCACCGCCACCATCCGCAAAGAGAAAACCATTTCTATCAAGGCAGAATGGGCGTGAAGGACTCATCGTTAAATTGGGATCAAAAGAACAAGTTGCATTGATTTTGTTGAAAGCCTCCAATGCCAAAGGGGTCAAACCAAAATCAAGAGACATTATCAAGGCCCGCTTAAATCCCAATTGATACATGATATTTTTAGCCAGACCAATGGCCTGAAGCCCGGCACAACAGCCTGTTGGAACACAAACAAATTGCGTGTTTTTTCCGTAAGCAGGTGTATCGGAAAAAATGCGTTCAACTGATGCAAAATCAAGTTGTTCCAGTGCAATTGGCCGATCTGAGTAAATCTCATTTTCTACTTCAGCAAGATTGCCTACGGCACTGGCAAAAAAAATAGCATCTACAGGGTCAGTAATATTCAGTTGGTTAACTAACCTGCGGATCGTACCCGAAAAGAGTCGCCCGTAGGCTGCAATATCAGAACCCGTACCTGGAATGGTTTCAGCGACGAAAAAACTTCTATTACCGGGAAGATTTGCTTTTCTGTAAACCACAGCTCCTTTTATGATATTTCGCCAAATTTCCTCCAATGAACTACCAAGAGGGTTAATTGCAGCAGCGTGAGTGATATACAAATGTTTCATTCTATAATCCTTGCTACGGCTCTGGCCCAGGCTGCTCCACAGTGCAGCTTGATAGGCAAAGCAATAAAATCAACCAGTTTGGCAGATTCAAAACTCTGGAGATTTGCCAAACGTTCAATTTGGTAATACGGGCGTTTACGCCCCAATACATGTGCTGGCCAGAGTTTTGAGGGATCTTTCGTTTCAACATAGGCGCGGCACATTACGGCAAAAGGAGGATCTACGCTGAATGCATCTGTTCCGATTAAAGTATAACCACGATCCAAAGCAGCCTCGACGTAACGAACAGGTATCCCCTTAAACTCAGTAAAATAGCTGGGATCACCATAACGCTCGTAGGCTCCGGTAATAAAAAATACCGCATGTGCATGTTCAGCATAGTTATCAAGGCGCTGTAAATACTCCAACCACTCAATTTCTATTTCTGCGCCACAAGATGTGCGATCTGTAAAAATTACCGCTTGCCCCATAAAATGATTTATATCAGCAGCAGCAATATCAGGGGCACCAGGTGAATAATGAAGAGGGGCATCGATATGCGTTCCCTGGTGTGTAGACAGCGTGATAATTTCATTGGAAATACCGTAACCATCGGGCCAATCTTCCGGGTTAATGTCAAAACCTTTACATAATTGGGCTACTCCAGCAATATGATCAAGGGTGTCCACATTAATACGAACAGGCTCACCATTCCCCGGATATAGAGCTGTTGAAATACAGGTGTAGTCTTTCATAAAAATAACTCCTGTGGCAGATGTGGATCTATTTCATTGTACTTAGGTCGTTGAAACAGCATGGGTGAAAAACAAGCGTTATCAACAAATTCCCTGATTTGAAACAATGCGTTAAGCGTTCCGTATTCACTCAGTGGGCAAGGTGAAATGCTGGCATCGCCCAGAGGGGTGACATGATTGATTGAACAGGTCATCGATCGTTTTTCAGGTACAACGTAACCACTGAAAAGGATCTTTTCCGGCACAACTGAAATTCCTTCTGCAGCTATAGCAGCGAGTAGTTCATCTGTCGAAATAACGTTTGAAGGTAAACAGGAACACCCCAGTGATACTTTGTTGTCTCCAACGGGTATCATGAAAAAAAGTACGCCGACTACCATTGGGGAATATTTCAGACCAGAAACGCATTTCATTTCTATCCAAATCGGGGGGAAAAGATAGGACGAGATAGCGGCAAGCCGTTTGTGCTGGCTGTATTACATGTGACATGTAAGCAGGATCATTAATTACAGATGTTGTACCACGACAGTCAAATATCCTGTCGAATCCATCCAAATCTTCAATCCTTGTTACCTCTTGCTGTATACGTCGCGAAACAGGGATGTTTTCTACCAAAAATGTAGCCAACCGTCTCTTGTCATATATAAAATATTGCCCATTTGAAGCTAGGGGCTGTTGACGTTTTGTGTTCATCATTATTTATTCTGCCCACATTGGCAGCCATATAATGACAAATGCCAGTGCTAACATACTGGCGTAATTTCTTGCTAATTTATCGTATCTTGTTGCAATAGCTCGAAAATGTTTTATTCGGGCAAACGCATTTTCGACCAAATGTCGATAACGATATAAAACATCATCAATACTCTTATCAGATTTTCGGCTATTTTTCCGATAAGGAATGACCGTTGTCGAACCTTGTTTTTCAACGAACTCTCTGAAAGCTCTGCTATCGTAACCTTTATCCGCAATCACAAAATCGGATGCCGGTGAATGTGTGACCAAACTTTCTGCGTGCACAATGTCGTGCGTTTGCCCCCCTGACAGCTCAAAATGGACAGGCAAGCCATAACTGTCTACGGCCAAATGAATTTTAGTAGAACGTCCACCGCGACTCTTACCAATGGCTTCATCTTCTGTTGAAGCTGCACCTGAACTGTGTTGATGAGCGCGGACAATACTCCCATCAATGAATAACCATTCGGTGTCTGTATTTTTAGATAACAATTTGAATAATAAATCAAAAACACCTTTCTTTGACCAGGCATTAAAACGTTTAAAAAGCGTATTCCACTTTCCAAATTCCTCAGGTAAATCCCGCCACGGACATCCCGTTCTCATTCGATAAAGAATGCCTTCGAAAGTCAGATAGTGCGCTTCTTTGTGGTAAATACATCCACTTTGTTGCATCAATATAACTAGCTTATTCCATAAGGATTTTGATAACATTGTTCTTGGCATGATGAGCTGGGGTAATAGTTTTTTCGCGAAGACAATGATACCAGATCATCATGCTGTTCAAATTCCCCTCACAAAATGTCAACACCCCCTAATAAAAAGGCCACTGGATAGCGATATAGTACTCGCCCTACCACATAGATGTGATCCAGTATACTTATCTCTGATAAAGCCAGCATATCCTTGAATCGCAGGACTCACCCCCTGTTGGAGGGACCCACAATGAAAGCTCGCAAGAGACGAGACGCCAAAGCCGTTTAATTTCCACGAGCACTGGGTGGCTCAGCTGCAACATTAAAATTTCACTAAAAATCTTTCGATGCTATGACAAAACGTACATACAAAAGCACTCAACAAAAGTCTGACTATTTCTACTCTGGAATGCCTGTTCACCGGATGTCCTATTGTGCCTTTCTAGATGTCTTGGGCTTCTCAGAGAGGATTCGCACCAGCTATGAAGATGGGACTGAAGATATTCTACTGATGGATTTTCACCAAATTCTCGCCAGAAGCATCGACAAGTTTAAGGAGAACACCAGCGAGTCGATGCTTTACTTCAAGTCATTCACTGATAACGTGGTGCTAGCACATCCTCAGTTTAGTGAAGACATGGAATCAGAATTCGGATTCATTCTCTGGTCTATCATAGAATACCAATTCCAGATGGCGCTTAAAGGATTCTTTATCCGAGGTGGTCTTGCTGTTGGTCAGCTATTTATGGATGAAAATAGCGTTTATGGAGCAGCATTGCTGGATGCATATCATCTAGAAAGCAAAGTAGCCGTTAACCCCGTAGTCGTTCTTTGTGATAGAACAATGAAGTTGGTGGATATACACATCGGTTATTACTCTGGTGAAATTGCACCACAACGTAGAGATGTGCTAAAAGGACCTGATGGCCGTTATTTTCTTAACTATCTGACAGAATGTATTATTGATGGTGATGAACAGCAGTTTCTTGATACTAAATCTCTTCTTCTTCATAAGAAGCAAATTGAGCGAGCACTAAAAGCTTATGCGCCAATCCCTGCGGTGCTCTCCAAGTTCTCTTGGCTTGCCGCCTACCACAACTATTTTTGCGACATGATTTCTGGCTACCCGGAATACGATGAAATGATGAAGGTGTCGGAAAAACTTGCTTCTGTGCAGTTTCAACAAATTGGACTGTCCTCACACCAGTAGAGTTAATCTAACCTCACAAGGAGGCATGTTCAAAGGTCTCTGACTGGCATAATCTGGGTGACAATTCCTTTGAACACACTTGTAAAACACTTCGATAGAATCGATATATCGAACTGGGTCAGATGGTGGTGTTGATGTCCGTTCCTCGCGCATATCGGAAGGCCTCTAAAATTGAATGGACCGGTTTTGCAGGATACTTATAATATCTGTCGATCCCTGGGAGATTAGTGTCTGATATTGTCATGATCTGCAGCTAATGGACATCAGCTGCAGGGTGTTTAAGTAGTTTAATTGGTTAAAATAAAAAATATAAACGTTGCTAAAATAATTTATCTATGTCTTAATATCGCCATCGGTTTGGAATACAGACCTTATGAAAGCAGTTTTAGTAAAGCAGTCCTCAGTTCAGGTGTTATCTACAGATATCCTTCTTCATGAGCCTCCTCCTAAGTGCCAAATAAGTAACTCGAATTACAGGCCATCATCGCCACTCTTAGTGGCTCATCAATAAAGGAAGTATCTATGTCTAATAAAATGACTGGTTTAGTAAAATGGTTTAACGCAGATAAAGGTTTTGGCTTTATCACTCCGAACGACGGCAGCAAGGATGTATTCGTACATTTCTCTGCTATCCAGAGTGACAACTACAAAACGCTTGATGAAGGTCAGCAAGTCTCCTTCACTATTGAAAATGGCGCTAAAGGCCCTGCAGCTGGAAACGTCACAGCGCTGTAAGCGTTGCTAATTATTAGCGACACTTACAATAGCGATGAAGGCAATAGTCTGAGCAGCTAAGCTCTGCTGATAATAAAATGAACCCGCCTTGTGCGGGTTTTTTATTACATTAATTTCGCATGATAACGTAGACACTTTGGACTTATACCATGTCCGCTTTACGCGCATAGCTGATGATCAGAAGTAAGATATTTGAGAAGGAACCGAAAGATAATTATGGGAAGAACTTGGACTAAGTGGGAAGTTATGGATAATCAATTGTAATTCCTTTTCAATATGTGAAAGGCAGACCAAACAGGAATTGAGCTTAGTCTGCCCTCTGACTTTGCCAAGTTTAATCAGTTTAACCTGCTGACTCAGACTCGTCATTGAGTAACTTAACCCAAATTCTGGATAAGAAATTGACGAGAAGCCTGTTCCGGGAGCAAAGTTTTGGTGCACACCAAAAACCGCTCCGAGGTGGAACAGGCTATGGACAAGTTAGTTGAAGTTTTCTGTGATGTCGATGATTTTTGCCGTTTTTTCATCCCTCAATGGGAACAATTTTGTCTCGATAGCGGGCATCGTTTACGCCGCCGACAAGGTCATATGTATCCCAGTGAAATCATGACCCTTTTGATCCTTTTTCATCTGTCGCATTACCGTGATTTTAAACATTTTTATCTAGAGCATATTTGGAAATATGGTCATGCTTCCAATGGTTAGATTGCTTAGAGAAAGTCGTATTCACGCTCAATAAACGTTCCTATCACTTTATCGTGTATTTCTTCGGATTTGGAATAGCCTATCGTTTTTCGATTCAGCCTTGTATCTTAAAAGTAGGTTAAAATAAATACGATTAGATTTGGCACAGTGTACGCAGTCTGAGTTGCCCTGGGGTTTTAAGCCCGTTTTAAAGCTATTGACGCATACACTGAGCCACTCATCTGAAACCCGAACAGTTGTCCGTCATCCATAACGTATTTGCAAGGCAGGGTAATATGAGTCAGCCAAATCCACTTTGTGTGGGCATCGATGTTTCCAAAGCCTCATTAGATATCGCCGTGAGTACTGGCGTAGAGGCATTCACCGCCAGTAATGATCCTGATGGTTTTGATGCCATTGTGTCCGTACTGAAGCAACATCTCGTGTCCCTGATTCTGATGGAAGCCACCGGTGGACTGGAATCTGCTGTTGCCTGCTCGCTTCAGGCCGAAGGGTTTGATGTCGTTGTTATTAATCCCAGGCAAGCGCGAGATTTTGCCCGGGCCATGGGATATCTGGCAAAGACTGACCGCATTGACGCCAAGGTCCTGACTCAGATGGCAGAAGTGATAAACCGTCATCCCGAACGAGAACGGTTTATTCGGGCGCTGCCAGATGCGGAACGTCAGATTCTTTCTGCCATGGTGGTGCGCAGACGGCAGTTGATTACGATGCTGGTTGCTGAGCGTAATCGCCTACATCCTGCGCATCCTCAGAGCAGAAAGAGCATCAACACTGTCATTAAAGCACTGGAAGCTGAGCTGGCGCGGATCGATGAAGATATGAATAAACATATCCAGATTCATTTTAAGGAACTGGCTGACCGGCTCAGCGCCATCAAGGGCATTGGGGCAATGACAACAGCAGCCCTGCTGGCAGAAGTCCCTGAACTGGGCAAGCTCTCGCGTCGGGAAATCAGTGCACTTGTTGGCGTTGCTCCTGTTAACCGTGACTCGGGAACTATGCGGGGTCGACGAACCATCTTTGGCGGGCGCGCTGGGGTTCGGACAGCGTTGTATATGGCCACACTCGTGGCAACCCGTTTTAACCCGGTAATCAAGACGTTTTACAACCGCCTGCTGGCGGCGGGTAAGGCCAAAAAAGTGGCTCTTGTGGCTTGTATGCGCAAGCTGCTGACCATCTTGAATGCGATGATTAGAAAAAATGAAGAATGGAATAATTCGTATCATCAGATAACGCCATAAAATCGCGTTCAAGACAGTTGCTTTCATTCATGCTGAAAGGGGTAACATGCAGAAAAAGCGCGTTAAATACTGCACTTAATTCTTTTTCCCATGGTGAAAATTACCTGAATCAGCGGTGAACAGGAATCCCGTTAAATGTATGCGTACAGCACTGACACTGAATAGGAATATCATTTGCTGACAAATGCGGATTCACCTTCCTTAAAAAGCCTGATTTATCGACGAACAGCCCGTTGTAACCCGAATTCTGGATAACCTGAGCTTCGTATATGGTCTTCTCCATTTCTGTCTCAATCCTCCTTCAAAGGTAGAAAATACAATGGGTTAGACTTCTTAATACCATAAAAAATAGTATTCTGTCCGGAATCTTAGGTTGTCATGAGACTACTTGCGATTTAGTTAGCTGCGAATACATTTACACCTGCAAGATTAGCGGTGAAATTCCACAATCTTAAAGCTTCCGATGGATCAATCGCGTATTCACAAACACCGACAAAGGATTCTTCATAATCTGATGCAAGTCCGGTAATGTCACAATCTTCACAATAAAGTCCCCCCTGTTCATTCAAGGCTGGGCTTGTTGCTGCCCATACCTCAGTTGCAGCCCCTTGTGCCGGAGATTTAAAAGTGGGGTCAATCGGGTTACCATTCCTATCCATCCATCCTTCGTTTGCCATCTCTTCATAAGACAAGTGCCGTTGGAGTGGGGTAAATATTTTACCGGGATGCAAAGAAAATGCTCTGATGTTCTTGTTTTTTCCATACGTATCCAGTTGCAATGCAAAAAGCACATTAGCAGTTTTAGACTGTGCATATGCCACCCACTTGTCATAACCACGGGTAAACTGAATGTCATCCCATCGAATTGGAGAGTTATGATGTCCGGCAGATGAAACACATACTACTCTCCCTCCAGATCGGATATTGTTCCATATGAGATTCACCAGTACATAATGGCCAATATGATTTGTAGCAAACTGCAATTCCCATCCCGGACCAACCCGTTTTTCTGGAGAAGCCATGATGCCAGCATTACAAATCACATAATCAAAGATATATTTATTAGCATTGACATAAGCCGCCAATGTCCTAACAGAATTTATGTTCGAAAGATCAAGTGGAAGAATGGTAATATTAGTTAGCTCACTTAATGCATTAGATGCACTCCTCATATCCCTTGCTCCCACCACCACATGAACACCTGCTTCTGATAGCGCTTTAGTAGCCTCATATCCCAATCCAGAATGCCCGCCTGTGATAAAAGCGGTCTTACCTTTAATATCAATACCTTTAAGTACATCAGAGGCTGTTGATGACGCACTAAATCCTGAATTGATCGGTTTTTGGACTCGCATAAATCCCCCACTATTTTAAGATAACTCGGCTCTAGCATGCGGAGTATAGAACTCCTCCAGTGCAGCGATTTCATCATTACTAAGAGATACATTCATACAACAAGTATTGTCTATAAGTTGCTCTACTGAGGTCACACCAACGATTGGTGAAGCGATTGATGGCTTAGATAACAGCCAAGCTAAAGCTACATGTGCGGGTTTACATTCTTTATTTGCTGCGATCTCATTCAGAACAGAAATTATTTTTTCATCACTCTGCTTTGCTGATTCATATAGCCATGACAATACCTTGTCAGATTGTGTACGAGTAGTATCAGTACTCTTTGCAAGTTTACCTCTGGCCAATGGACTCCATGGCGTAACACCAATCCCTTCGGAAACACAATAAGGAAGCATTTCTCTTTCCTCTTCACGATTGATGAGATTGTAATGATTTTGCATACTAATGAACGGAGCCCATCCGTTCATTCTGGCAACGAATTGCGCTTTGATGAATTGCCAAGTTCTCATTGACGAAGCACCGATATACCGAACTTTACCTGACTGAATCAAGTCATTCAGAGCAAGCATCGTTTCTTCGATCGGCGTGTTATCATCCCATCGATGAATTATATAAAGATCAATATAATCGGTTTGGAGTCTTTTTAGGCTGGCATTAACCTGCGTAAATATTTCCTTACGTGACAACCCTCCCGACAAAGGAGAATCAGTCATTTTCTCATAAACTTTTGTGGCTATGACCACATCATCACGTTTAGCATATTTTTTCAGACAGGTTCCCACGATTTCTTCACTTGAACCAATTGAATAAACATTGGCTGTATCAAAAAAATTTATGCCTAAATCTAACGATTTAGTGATAATTTTCTTACTTTGGGTATAGTCCAGAGTCCATGTGTGAGCCCCTTTAGTTGAGTCTCCGAAGGACATACACCCCAGAGCAAGCCTAGACACAATTAGCCCTGATTTTCCTAAGTGACAATATTGCAAATGTCCCTCCTCAATTATTAAGCTCAGTGAGTCTGGACCACGAAGTTTCTTGTTCATCAAGTGGTATATCGAGACTTGCCAAATACATAGCTGTCATCCAGCAATGCCCTGCGAGATGAGTAGCATCAGCGATTTCACCTTGTGAATAGAATTCATTTAAACTGCGGAATGATGATATTGAAGCTTTGCCGTCAAGAATGCACTCTGTAATATATTTCATCATAGCTTTTCTGCGTGAATCCATCGCCTCATAGTTTCCATTCTCAATATCGTTAATTTCCTGCTCTGTCAGACCAGCCTTAATTGCAAGCGGATAATGAATAATCCGTTCGAACTCGCTGTTAATCAGTTTAGCTACACGCATTACAATGATTTCACGCTCATAGTCATTCAAATATCCTTTCGTCAAAGCACCTCCTAAAGCTAAATGAGGTCCGGCAGAACATTTGGTTAAAAGCAAACCTCGAGTCAAGTTTGAAGGGAACTTCTCATATACACTCAGTTGTTCCTGTGTCATATCCTGAACTTCAGTTAGTTTAACTAACATATTACTCATTACTTTCTCCTTATATAGACTGTTGATTAATCTTTTTGTTGAGAATATTGAAAGCTTCATTTGATGAAATATTACCAATATCAACTAAATCAACGATAAATCCGTCTGGTCTTACAATGATGCAGGCAGAATTAGTTGGTAAAAGATCTTTGATAAGTCCCAAAACTTTTCCACTCAAGTTAACAAGAACTGCACTAGTGATAATTTTCGTGGCCGAATCAAAGTATTTTTCCCACTCTGAATAGATGTAATGCTCACCTGGCCAGAAGAAAATGGTATGCTTAGTGAAGCTTAAATGTGGCGAAAGTGTACTTTTATTCCATTCAAGAGGAATTCGTCTTCCTGACTCAAGTTTCATTATCCCTTCAGACAGCTGTCCATGAGGAATATCAATCTGGGCGATTCGAGGTGATAAAAACCTATCTACGATGCCAGTTTTGGATGCAAACCTGAAGGCAAAATCACGAGCAAATATCGCTGGAAACTTCTTATACAGACTCACATTTGCTAGAAATGTAGATAATTTTGATGTCCGATTAATCCCATTCATTCGTTCAGTGGAATAACTATTCAAGAGAGATGAATCATACTCACTACGTATAACACCAGCCAATTTCCAGCCCAGATTCACAGCATCCTGAAACCCACTATTCATCCCTTGAGCTCCAGAGGGACTCATCACATGAGCCGCATCACCAACAAGAAAAACATTCTGAGATCTGTAAGAAGAAGCAGACCTTACATGAGCATTAAAAATGCCGCAGAAATTCATGTTCCCTAAAATTTTATTGCCGGGAACTCTATCATTGAGCAATTTATTAAAGAATTCTCGATTGATTTCACCTTTGTAATTAGCAGGAACACTAGCACCTATGCGAAATAATCCATCACCAATTGGAGCTAACACCATGTTACCCGTACGATGGAGATAATAACCAACTTCACGACTGGTCGATTCACTTACAAGCTCAGCATCCGTAATAGCAAGTTTAGTTTCCATCTGGAATCCATTATAACCAAATCCAAAACACTCTCTGACTCGGCTTGAATATCCATCAGCACCGATTACCCACTGATATGATTCATAAGATATACGTCCTGCATTATCTTGTAGGGAAACATTAACTACATCATTCTCATTATGTCCATCTATAAATTCACAACCATATTCAATGAATATCCCATTTTCATTGAGTCTATCTTCTAGTATTTTCTCTGTTTTCCACTGAGGTATGGTAATTCCATAACGATAATTAGTGTATTTCAGCTTATCAAATCGAATATTACCAATCATTTTCTTATTGGAATAATAATTCATTTGATCGAAGTAATGCCCAGAATCAATAATTATTTCTGATACTCCTGTCCGTGTTAATATTTCCAGCACGCGAGGCCAGATAATTGTAGCTTTAGAATGAGGAGAATACCGAGAATATTTAGATATAATTTTTGATTTAATACCAAATAAAGAAAGCTCAAGGGCTGTCAGCATTCCTACCGGACCTCCCCCAACAATCAATACTGGATTATCACTCCTGGAAATTTTCATATGCTTGGTTCCGTTTCTTGCTTGTATAATAAAGAATTAACACTAGTATTGAAAAAATTAAGCAAATAAAAGACATAGCAAGCAAAGTTATTGATGTCGAAGTTGTTAATCTGCTTCCTACATTGTTGATAAAATGATTATTCATAATTATTCCTGATGCATTGTTATTTGATATTTTATTATTTAATAAAGTGATAACAGTAGACACTAATGGGATTGAAATTGATTCGCCACCAATCCGGAATGTGTTAAAAGTACCCGCAGCCAATCCAGATTGATAAACATCGACAGAACTAACTGCAACACCATCAATATACGACAAGGATATTCCGAAAGAACTACCTAATAGGAACATAGCAACACAGTAATGTAATATTCCTTCACTACCAAGGACATAATTCAAATATAATGGGGATACACTTAGAAGAACCAATGTGGCTTTTAATAAACAACCATTATTGAGTGAACTTCTGAACTTGGCAATGATTGGTGGGAATATGAAAGAAGGCAAAGTTGCAACAGTCATAATCACACCGACCTGAAAACTTGTGAAATCAGTAGTAGTCTTAAAATAATACGGAAAATAGAACATTATACTTATATACCCGAAACCAAGAAGCAGTGTTGTTATGCTCATGGATGAAAAAGTCCTATTCTTGAAAATAGTCAAGTCTAAGACGGGATTTTTAGCAGATTTTTCAATTCCATATAAAGCCAGAGCACATATCAGAGATACAATAATTAGGAATGCTACTTTTCTGTTAGTTATTGACCATATAGGCAAGAATGATATAAGTGATACTGTTGAAAGAAGAAAAAGAGTCAGAACCATTCCGCCAAACCAGTCAAATTTCGTATATGCGTATCTAGTTTTATCACTAACATATATTAATGAAATAAAAAGCAATAATAAGATTAATGCAGTAATAACACTGAAAATAGTCCATCCTCTGCTGACATAATTAAACCCAGAAGCCACTAAAGGGCCAGCAATCATACCTACTCCTAAAAAAATACCGAAGATCGAGAATGCTTTTGGCCGTTTCGCCTCATCAATATGTGAAGCCAGTAGTGAAGTGGCAGATGTTGTTACTGCTGCGGCAGCTATACCACAAATTGCTCTGAAAAACAGAATATATGCATAGTTATCGATTATACCACCCAGCAGAAAACCTATGGAGAAGAAAATTAGTCCAAGCAAAAAAATATTTTTTCGCCCTACAAAATCAGAAAGAGAACCTGTAATTGGCAAGAAAGCACCATACATTACCATAAAAATATTAATGAACCACTGTGCTTCCTGATAGGTAAGGGAATAATGTTTCATTAAAGAAATATTTAAAATACTGGAGGATGTAATTGTCAGTGGAATTATAAACATTGATAAACATACTGTCAGTAAAACATGCATATCTATTTTATTGAATTCAATCTTAGTCATATTATTCTCTAAAAATTCTTTAATCGAAAAACTTCTGTGCTAATTAAGGAATCTTTGGTTTGTTCGATAAAACTAAGTGTGTAATTTTTATTCATATGAAGATCAATACTTTCCTGAGACTCCCACCGCTCTATGAGAACATATTTATCTGCGTAGGTATAAAAATCAAAAATATCACAACCTTCTTCCAATAAAGTTACTTCACGAAGAAGAGATAATTTTTCTCCAAAGTACCTGAATACAGATATATTTGGTTTAATGAAAACAACTATATTAATACTCACAATCCACCTCAAATTAAACTAACATTTAACTTACTCACATGAAAGTTCCCTTTTCGGTCTGTATCTAAAATATGAAAGCTACAGTTATCAAGAAAAGAGAGGTTATTATCGATGTGCAGCATATATCGCATAAAAAGAGTAATAACCCCACCATGGGACACCACGAGCACGTTCTCTTCATCTAAATTTGAATTTGCTATCCTTTTCATCTCATTAGTGAATCTGTTCAGACAGTTATCAACACTTTCGCCGCCCTCAGGAGTAAAATTCTTCTCACCTAGCTTATTAACAACGTCTCTCCAACAGAGGGCATCTTTAAATTCTCCGTCAAGAACTCCCAAATGACGTTCTTTTAGATTTTCACGTTTAATCACATTTACCCCAATAACTGAAGATATGATATTAGCCGTCTGTATTGATCTAATGTAACTTGAACAATAAATCAATCTTATACCAAGATGATTCATTTTAGGCACAATATTTATTACATTTTTTATACCAATCTCACATAAGGGAATATCAGTCTGACCCAACATTCTCCCCCTCAAATTGTAACTGGTAATTCCATGTCTCATTAAATAAATCATGTTTCGTTAACATTATTATTTAAAATTTTATTTATCGATGCTTCAATAGACATATCTGAAGAAATCAGACCGTCTGGTATGCTAAGATTAAACTCTTTTTCTAGTACTACTGAAATTTCTAGCAAAGTTAAAGAGTCTAACTCAAGATCATCATAAATAACATTTTCAGTTATTTTATCAACTGAAACATAATACTTATCTGTAAGGAGAGACTTAATTCTCTCAAAAATCATATCTTTCATATCGCATCCATTTAGTTAGTTAGTTAGTTAGTTAGTTAGTTAGTTAGTTAGTTAGTTAGTTAGTTAGTTAGTTAGTTAGTTAGTTAGTTAGTTAGTTAGTTAGTTAGTTAGTTAGTTAAAAAACTATAGATCTAAATACAGAGTTAGGCCATTTAATAACAGCAGCACCCCATGTAATTCCACCACCAAACGCAGTAAGAACAACTTTATTGCCTGGTTTTATTGTATTATTTCTGGCATGGACAGCTAACGTTAGTGGTATTGATGCTGCTGAAGTGTTCCCAAACTCCTCAAGACTCATTAACGCTTGTGTTTCTTTCAAATCAAACAACTGAGTTAAGGTATCTATTATTCTCTTATTTGCTTGATGTGGGACAATATAGTCAATTTCACTTGTATTTGTATTGCTGAGTTCCAATACTTTTTGAACAGAACCTTTCATATATGAAATGGCTTTCAAAAAAACCTCTTTGCCTTCCATTTTGAAGTATGAAGATTTTGAAAACGTATCTTTGCTCACTGAAAGCTTAGACTCACTCCCCCCATTTAAAATGGTAATTAAATTTTCATATTCGCCATCACTTCCTGTATAAGTGGAAAGAATATTTTCTTCATCTCCTTGTTCAAGAATTACAGCTCCCGCTCCATCACCAAATAATGGGTAGGTTGTTCTATCATTTTTGTCGAGAATTGTAGTAAAAACATCTGCACCAATAAGCATCAATCTTTTAGATTTTCCAGATCTTATAAATGATTCTGCCAACTCAAGCCCATACACAAAACCAGTACAAACTGCATTTATATCGAATGCCCTAATTTTTCCCAACCCCAACATTGTCGCAACTTTAGGGGCTGTGGCCGGGCATAATCTGTCAGGAGTTGAAGTAGCAACAATTAGAGTATCAATCTCAATACTATTCTCAATATTCATACTAGATAATGCGGCTTTACCAGCTTTAAAAGCTAAATAACTGGTGTATTCACCTTCAGTTGCATGAAATCTGTTTTTTATTCCTGTTCTCGTCGTTATCCATTCATCATTAGTATCCAGATACTCTGAGATACCTTTGTTTGAAACTTGATGTTTAGGTAGTGATGCACCTAATCCAACAATTTTTACTGCGTTTACTGCCATAACTATAACTACCTCAATGGTTTAGTTGATGTGCTACAGAACATCGAACCTGAATATTATTAATACTTGAAACAATGTCAGCACTTCTCCACTTATCGTTTCCTTTATATGTCAAGCAGGTATTCTCTAAAGTTACTTCTAATGTTCCAACCTTTTGGTTATTACATGCATCAGCTTCATTTATCTTTATGCTACGCATCCAAAGATTATTAGAAGCCTCCCTAGTAATACCATCTAACTCATATAGAAGAATTTGACCGATCTGCAAACTTGAAACGAAAGCATCTATATAATCAATATCATCGATTATTTCCCCAAAAGCAGTCTTAATTACTGAGGCTTTGCTTTTGTATTTATTTTCTAAAAAAATATCATTTATTTCATGATTTACATCTTTAAACTCCCAACGACTAAAGATGGAATTCAATAGTCTATCGTTGAATTCTCTCCTTTCTACTTTCAGTTGAACTTGCATATTCCCAACTTTCCCTCGCAAGTAAATTACACCCTCTTCACAATGATTCAGACCAATATTAATTGGAGTATTTATCAGTTTTTCGACAGGAACACGTGATGAACGAATTATCATCGAAGTTATTTTATAGTAAGAGTGGTCAAACTGGTTAAGCAATTTTCCACTTGCATAAGCCGACATTAATATTACATCAATACTACTTAAGTGAGGATTTAGTTTTTTTTTGCTTTTAATAGACCAATCCTCAGGATAAACTAGAGTTAAAGTAGACTTATATTCATTACTAAGTATTTCTTCTTCTTTTATTATATAATCAACTTTTTTATATCCAGAACCAAAAAAACGTGATTCTGATGCTCCTAAATAAGAATCAGCATTGACCAATTTTTTCATGATAGACCTTTATTAAGTACTTTATTACAAGATAAGCTGTGCTACTTCTTTCGATTTATCTCTGAAATAAAAATGATTACCATCAAATGTACTTTTTCTGAATCCTTTATTTGTGTAGTTACTCCAAATCTTCATTTCATTTTCAGAAGCCAAAAAATCATCTCTAGCTGATAGTGCATGTATTTCACAATTAACCTTGGGGTAAGTCATTCTTGCATAGTAAATTAATACTCTAAGATCACGAGTAACTTTATGCTTTACTTTTTTCAATCTGATAGGGTCACTTGAAACCATCTGAGGCAATCCACCTAAAAGTGTGATTTTTTCGAATGCATTATCCTCTGAATTAAATATCTTAGAATTGACCAATAATTCAGGAGGCTTACACGCAGACACAATTAACCTCTGAATATTTAGATGATTACAGCCCAATATCGCCAGTTCGTAGGCAATAATAGCTCCTATACTGTGACCAAAAAAAGTAAGTTTTCCCTCAAATGCTTTAAGCTGATTTTTGAGGTTTTCCAATAATACACTAAAAAAATCTGTAGAGTTTTTTGACACCGAAAACTCGCTGACTGAATAACTCATAGAGATAATTCTAACTTCTTCAGATAGATGTTTTTTTTAAAATCTCAAAAGAGCTGGCACTTCCACCTGCGTATGGAAAAAAGACTAATGCATTCTGTTCATTCATGAGAACCCCTATTATAGTTTCTCCTATTATTTTATTAATACTAAAAGGTAATATCTGCTCATTAATCTTTAAAGTATTAACTCCATATAATAAAACAGCCTTAATGCCGTTATGTAGTATAAAAAACAACCCTAAATATTTCCCCGTGCAAATAATGACACTCAACAAACACCCTCGTCAATTAAAACCATATTCATGTTTATTTTATGTTTACTATACTAAAAAATCCATAATTAATATAAAAAATACATTTTAATAAACTAATTGTCGCATTGAAAATAAATTCAATCAGTTACATAAACACCAAAAAAAATTCAAGCAGATAAATATTTTCATCCAAAAGTAGCCACGGGAATGTATGAGTCTCCCGAGGATAACGTACAAATGCACATTATAATAAACCAATATGGGATTACACTTGCCAGATTTAACTTTCAAGTGCAACGCTTCCCCGTAAACCTAGTGCATGCGGCCGACAGCTTAAGTGTAGAATGTTGAAGGCATACCTAAGAAATTATCTCTTTTCATTTCTCAAATTGTGATTAATCTATACCGTTTAAATCTTCAACCCCCGCGCAATATCCATTTTTCTGGCCACCAACATCGCGGCTTCCAATTCACTGCACTGATGTTCCCGCATTAACGCCCGCCGTTCGGCCTTTTCTTCTTTTTCCGTCATCCCCAGCGCCAGATACAGGCTGGGTGGCACCACCCGAAACAGCGCTTCGATTTTTTTTGCCAGCACCACACCTTCGGTATAACAGCGCGGGAGTTTACTGGCGGAGAGCAAGACGGCTTTCTGCTCTTCATTCAATTTTTTGAAACGAGCGATTTGCTCCACTTCATCCGGCGGCATGGTCAGGCACAGCCACCATTCGGCCATATTCAGCATTTTTTCAGCCATGTCTGGGTAGTCGGCAAGGTTTTGGGTGGCGAGCCACAGCCAGGCACCCAGTTTACGCCACATTTTCACGACCTTGGTCATATAGGGGGAGAGCAGCGGGTTGGTGGTGGTGATATGCCCTTCGTCTATCTTCCCTGTCCTGATACTGGTCGCGTTCGGCCAGATTATTCACGGTGTTAATCAGTGACACCATCGCCAGTGCCATTTGTGCCGAATAGTTTTCACGCGCCAGTGTACCCAAATCAATCAAGGTGACATCCACTTCCGGCCACGGCGTGCCGGGACGGTTAAACAGTTCCCCTTCAAAACCCTGGGTAAACATCGACATGGCACCGGCCATTTCATCTGCCCGTGCCCGGCGATGTGCCGTGATCAAGGGCTGGCCATGCTCATCCTGCTGGTGATTGCGGGCGATGGCATACAGGGCATTCTGTAAGTCAGAGGCCAGCATCTGGCGTCCCTCAGCAAAGCTGGTGTGGGCTGCCATCATAATGGCTTCACGAATTAACCCCCGATCCGAACGGGTCAGGCGCTCTTCCTCTTTTTTCTCACCGCCGGTGATCATCAGCCGGGCGGCAATTTCCATTTCACCCAGAATATCGCGCTGTTCGTCATTTTCGTCTTCCTGCGATTCATCAGGAATGTCCTGCCATTGATTGGGGCTGAGTTGCAGCAACTGATGGGCATCGGCAAATAAGGCCAGACTGACACCACAGCCCGGTTTGATACCGATTTTATTGACCGTCAGCCCCAGACTGGCGTAATAATCTGCCAGCAAGCCAAAGCTGTTCCCCGCTTCGACAATAAACAAACGCGGTCGGTGGATAGCCATCAGTTGCACCAGGGAAGCACACAGGGTGGCCGATTTTCCTGCCCCGGTCGGGCCAAACAGCAATAAATGCGCATTTTGGGTGCGATCTTGCTTGTTCATCGGATCGAAGGTCAGCGGCGCACCACCGCGATTAAAGAAGCTGAACCCCGGATGCCCGGTGCCGGTTGAACGGCCTGTCACCGGCATAAGTCCCGCCAGATGTTGTACCCAGCTCAGGCGACTATACCAGTATTTCTTATCCTTCTGCGGGTTAAAACACATGGGCAGGGCGCGTAAATAAGTATTCAACGGGGACACACTGAATTCCGGTCGCACCGGTTGTAATCCGGTGCTCAGCAGGGTTGACGATAACTGATGCACCCGCTGGTTCAGATCAGTGACATCGTTGCCGCGCACCAGAAAGGTCAGTGCACTGCGGTACAGTTTATGCCGCCGCCCCAGTAAGGCTTTAACCTCCTGCACATCCTGCCGGACACGTGCCGATTCGGTATTTTCCCCCACCGCATTTTTTGCCAGCCGGGTAAAGCTCTCTTCCAGTGTATCCTGTGCCTGCGCCACGATGGTCAAAGAAACCACGGTGCCTGCCGGCATCATATCCATCAGCGCATTGATATTATCCCCCCGTTTCACTTCGCCCGTCAGCGTGCCCGGTTCTGGCGGGCGGCGCAGGCGTTCAACCGGCACCGCTTTATGCGGCAGGCCATCAAACCACCAGACACCGTTTTCGGGATCAGATACCGGTGGGGTAAACCACAGGCTTTCGGCAAAGTCATTATAAATCGGGAGTTCGAGCTGCAGGGGCGTTTCATAACTCACCGTGTGGTAAAAATCGACTTTGGCCATGCTCCAGTCCGGGGCTGGGTTAAAATGACGTAACAACCAACTGTGGATCTGCTCGCCATTTTGCCGGACAGCCACAATACCCGCCGCCGCCAGTGACGACACCAGCCGCTCGCAGACCTGATTAAGTGCCGCCACCGGGGATACGGTTTGATGGTGTGTCTGCGATTTGTGAGCCGGCAGCCAGCGGTAAACCACCATGCGGGTCTGGCGCTGCTGCCCCCGCCACGGTTGCCCGGTAATTAAGCTGTCGTAAAATATCCCCTCAGGCTGAGCAATGCTGTTCAGGTGGCGTTCGGACTCGGCCAGAAAGGCCTCCGTAAACGCGGTACCTTGTGCCCACGGTTTTATATAGTTTCGTAACGTGTTGAGGTAACTGGCTGGATCATCTTCATCCTGACAAAAAAACTGCACCACCCAGGGTGAGATATCGTCTTCTTCCAGACTGTCCTGGATCGCATCCTCCAGTTGATCCCGGATTTCAATCAGCCGTTCCACTGGACGCCCTTCGGTGGCCACCGGTTCGATACGATAGACCGCTCCCACGGAAACCCCATCATCCAGCAACAGGCACTGCCCGTCTTCCAGATATTCCACCCAGGGCAGGTAGTCAATGATGGAGGGACTGGCCCGGTAAATCGCGGCTTCATCGGCTTCACGCAGTTGGCCGGGGCGATGCAGTGGGTTGGGATTTTTCATTACCGGGCCTCCGTGCGTTCACCCGGCAGGGCGTATTGCACCTGCTGATAAAATGGGAACACGGTGCTGTAGCCGGGTATCGGCGTATTGCCTGCCGCCAGATGCGGAAAGACATACATCACCATATCGGGATTGGGGAGACGGGGAAACTGCTGACTGATTTCCTGCGCAGCCGAACGGCTGTAATGGTAATGCTCTTCCAAAGCCCGGCGGCGTTCGGTTCCGGTCAACGTTCTGCGCAATGCGGCTCTGGCCTGCACGGCAGTGTGGCCGGCTTTATTGCCCTGCCACATCGCCAGCACCGTCTGCCCGCCGGCAGGCAGCAACGTGTCTTTCGAGGTTGAACAACCGGCCAGCAGCCCTGACAGACACAGCACGACAACAGCGTTTATTTTTCGCATCGCTGAACCTCCGTAATGCCAATCGCGGTCAAGGTGGTAAACTCAGGATGGACGGCCAGCTCCGATACCGTAAACGCCAGATGTTCCCACTGTTCAGGCTCAGCCTCGTTGTTGCCTGCCAACATGGATTGCCACTGTGTGTCTGACAGGCGCCAGACCGTAAAATCACCGTCACCCAGCGGTTGACACGCATTGCCGATGGCAAGACAGAGCCGGGACGCTTTTTGATGGGCAGGCCGCCAGCAGAGCTGAACCGGTACAGGTTCAGCCTGTGGGAGTCTGTTGACTTGCAGGCAATAAGGCGGGCTGGCACTGAACAGCCATCGAAAGACATACGTTTCCATTAATCTAGGGCTTCCTGAGTATTATCATGTTGAACGGGTTCACTCACGTCGTAGCGCACCTTACGGCCTTTCGTTTCGTAATCCATCGCCAGACTTTGGGTGATATGCACCACAACACCGGCACCGGGCGGGACGTAGATCGCATCAAACGTCTGGCTGTAACGTTGTTTGAGCCATTCGGTGATGTCATTCATGCCACCGGCCATCGCCTTCCCTAATGCCGCCTGTCCGGCGTTACCCGTTAACGCGGAAGTGATACCGCCAGTGCCGTGGGTCTGGGCGGTTCGCTGACTTTCGTTCAAGGCATCGCCGGCCGAATTCATGGCTGACAGGGCAAACAACGTCGGCAGATAGGTCGTGGCGTTGGATTTACGCTCACCGCTGATACAGGGAATGCCGTTTTCATCAGATAACCAGCCGATACCCTGCTGATTCTGCCCTTTGCCCGGCAGGGTACGCACCGTGCCATCCTGGAACACAAAGGTGATGGAATTGACCTGCCCGCGTACACAGGAGAGTGTCCAGTCACCACTGGCTGAACCGGAGACAACAGCACCTTCCACCTCCGGCAGCTCGATGCCGTTGGCGGTCAGGTTGTCTTTACCAATCAGAATTTTGAACGGGTAAGGGTCGGTTACGGTGCCATTGACAGGAACCCGGCCTAATAACGCAGTCATTGCCTGACTGCCGACCAGCGTGGCATTTTCAGGCAGGGTATAGACCGGGGTTTCGTTTTCTTCCTTAAGCGAGGGATCCGGTGGGGTATTTTGTTCCGTTGCCGGTTGCTCACTTAAAAAAGCGGTCGGGAATTTAGTGGCCGGTTTGCCGTAAACCCCGTTTTGGGCATCAACCGGTTTTTCATCGGCAGGAACCACCCAGATGAGTTCATCCTGCCCACTGACTGGGTTGGCAGCATACTGACTGCTCAATGCGTTTTGGCTTTCCGGGGCAGACAAAGGGGTTGAATTTAACCGCTCGGTGAGCAAATCAATCTGAGCCAGCAACCCCTGTTGCTCATCCTGTAACTCGCGTCGGTGCTGTTCATCGCCCTGACGGATGGCCGTAACCGCCGCATCTATCTGGCCGGCAACATCAAGGCGCTGATGCTTTAACTGGTCATTTTCTTTCAGGATATCGGTATTCTGCTGACTTAAGCGTTTCTGCTCTGCCCGCACTTTATTGAGGGCACCTATCAGGGTACGCAGGGTATCTTCCGGTGTATCGCCACCGACACCCAGCGCCTGTAACTCCTCCGGTGACAGCGTGGCCAGTACATTATTCTGCGTCGTACCGGGCGCGGCACCTTCCGTTGAGCTGCAACTTTTGATGCCGATAAACCCGCCGATAACCAGCACTGTCGGCACCAGTATTTTCACCAACGCATTGGACTTAACCTCCATGACGGCCTCCCGGTTTCACCGATGCCGGCTCAGGGATAAAGGCATTATCCGGCCGCCCTTTTGTGACGAGGTACAATACCGTCGTATCCTCCGGTGATCCCGTTTCACCCAGCCAGCGATGCTGGAACGTGGCGGCCACAAACTGCCCCTGTAATGCTCGAGGGTCGAGGGGGATAGTGCGTTTGGCCGTATTGCGCAGTTTCAGCGCGATGACCGTGTGAGGGTGTGATCGCCAGCCTGCCAGCGGCGTAATCGCAATCGGCTCTGATGGATAGAGGGTGGTGATGGACGGGGGCAGATGCAGATTCACCGGCTGGATGCCGGCCACCGGCTCGACAGTACGCAACGGGGCATACAGTTGCTGCGCGGCATAGCGGGTTAAGGCGACCGGAACGGGCGCTGATAATTCGACTTTGCGCTGACGCTGTGGTTCTTCTTTTGACGCAGCATGTTTTTCATCCGAATAAATAATCCGTACCGGCTCTGTTGGCCCCGTTTTAGCTGCCGTAATATCCAGTAAAATGATTTCACCGTTTTCGCTGTCCTGCAATTGCAGCCGGGTTGACGGGAATGCACGGTTAGTTTTCAGATACACCGCCCCGCCGGTACTTTGTACCCGCAACTTATCACTGAGTGACGGCGGCAAACCGACACGGACATTCCGCTCAGCAAAAATAATGCGTTCCTGACCGACTTTGAGGGTAATGGGTAACGGAATACGTTCCCATGTCATCAGCTCATCAGCCTGTGTGCCGACGCTGAACAATAACAAACTGACCCATCCCAGCCAGCGGCCAAATGACACTCTGTTCATTGAAACACGCCCTTTTTCTCTTCTGCCGGTTGCGGTATCGCTTCCAGCCGCTGTGGCATGCCGTCGTAACAATCCAGTGCCAGCCCGAAGGGATTACGCTCCGCATCCCCTTCCCAGCGCACCACTTTCAGCGGATAACGTACCCGTGCCCGTTTAACCGGTTCAGCGTGATAGTATTCATCGGCTACCAAATCCAGCCGGACGACCCAGTTATCCCGGTCACGCACTGTCACACTGCGTGTCCCATAGCCCCGGCCGGGAATTTCATACACCACCCGCACCCGGTCTAGCAGCTCGCCACTGTCAGCACGGGTTCTGGCATCTTCACGCAGAAAATCCTGACAGGCCGGCGTCAGATAAGGTGATAAAGCGTAAATTTTTGCCGGATAGTCCTGTGCGCCATTTTTCGGCCAGGCATTCAGTTGCTGGAAAATATAAAAGGCAAAGCTGTAGACGCTGGATGTCGGCACTTCCCACCACGGGCGCGTACTGCCGGTGCGTAAGTCCGGCGGGTTATGGATAGTGAGAGTGCGTGGTGACGCCATCCAGCCCGTCAGGCTCAGCAGCAATACCAGCACCAAAATGCCGCACGCCACTCGCAGGGTCAGAATATGCTGATCCCGGTTTTTCACCGCATGACGAAACCGGCTCATCGTGCTCTCCTGCTGCGGCGCAACGACCAGCCCCGGGCGGCAATAATCCATGCCGGATCACCAATACCCAGCCGGCGTTTTTTCTCTTCCAGTTTCAGCCAGATATAATTCTCCGGCTTGCCACGTTTAACATGCGCAAGCCAGCGCCCGCCAAAGCTAATCAGTAACAATGGCGTAATCAACATCCCAGTCGGGATCATGACCCAACCGGCTAACGGGATCAGGGGAAGACTGACGGCCAGTCCGAGCACGACCCCGGCCAGGGCGGCCAGTCCCATCTCCGGCGTGGTGAAGCCGCGAAACACCATCGGCTCAGCGTTTAAACGGTCAGGTAAGAAAGCGATCGTCTGCATGGTGGCTGCCTTAAAAAATAATGCTGGCCGACTTCGACAGCAGCCAAATCACGGCCACCAACAACACCACGCCGACCACGACGATGGCGCCAAACTGGGTCCAGGTCGATTTGCCATCCCGCACTTCGGAGAAGGTTTCCACCGCAGCGGAGGCGACTTTAAAGAACGCCACCGCGGATAAAATCAGCCCGCCAATCACGATGCCATCCTGCGCGTACCCTTTCGCCTGCCCCAGCAATCCACCCCCGCCACCACTTTTCGGCGGTTCGATAGCGGGTAAATCCGCCCAGGCGGATCGACAGGAAAGGCAGCACAATAAAAGAAAGGCGTTTATTCTGGCCATCAGGCCCGTACTGATACGCCGGCAGACGGTAAAAATGGGCTTCATATTGACTCTGTTCCTTTTCATTGTGTTAGTCGCATTAACTGGCAAACATCCAGACAGCCACGACCAGCAATACCGCGGTTCGCAGGGCAAACTGGCTGAGGGTTTCATTACGCACTTTTTCATTCGCCCAGCCCTGCCAGACATCCACTGCGGCCCAGGCCGCCCAGAAAAACAGGGTGGCTAAGAAAAACCCGACGCACACCAGATACAGAAAAGTGATATCAAAATGCCCGGAGGCCACTTCAAACGCATTGCGTTGGGCGTCAGTCATTGCGGGTTTTCCTGACGGTCATGGCCGGATAACGCGCCGAATTCATGGGGCTGGTCGCGGGAAGGCGTGAGGTAGTGATCGATACCGGCTTTGAGGGTGTTGAGATCAGCCTGGATGCGCTGATAATCAAAGTCATAACGCGGATATTTTGCTGTATCAGACTGATTTTCTGCGATGCTGGCGCGTTCCAGTGCCATTTGCACCTGCTCAATCAGACGTTTTGCACTCGCCAGTTCGTCTTTTTCGGCCGCATGAGCCAGCGGCAGACACAACATGATAAATCCCAGCAGGCAGGCAGAACAGGATATCGAAAAGCCACCGCGCATAAATATTCACCTTATGATGGGTTCCAAAATGCCGAGGATGCGGTGTTTTTGATATCAGGTCAGCAATAAACTCTTTATGCTTTGGTGAAAATTAGCTAAATAGTCTGACTAATTTATTCGATTAACGGTTTAATAATGAAGGAAGGCATATGCTGCGGATTGATTTAAATGTCCCCGATGAAGAACACGAGAAGGCACGCAAACTGGGCGCGCACTGGGATGCAGTAGCTCAAATCTGGTATATCGACGACAGTTTTGACCCGACCCCATTTATGAACTGGTTACCGTTCTACAATGTCCATGCCGAATTCTGGTATCTCGCCCAGACCCGGACGCCGTGCCCACACTGCCAGGAACACACCACCGTCACCGCGTTTATGTTGCCTGCCGGGCATAAAATGCTGGAAGCGGATGATGACGATGAAGATGACGACGAAACCAACACTGAAGTGGACTACTCTGAGCAGGACAGCCCGGCGTTTCTGTTTTATATCGCCGATATTCCCACTATGGTGCGTAGCGTGCTGCCCGGTTTTCATCACACGCTGCGCAAAGCGGTCAGCCAACGGCTGCGCAGGCAACACTGGATAAACCATTGCGAACACTGTGGCGCTCAGCAGGATGATGCCGATATGTTTGCGGAAGTTGGCGGGGCGTTTTTTCCCTCCTCCAGAAAAGAAGCCGCCGCCATTCAGCTTCATCGTATCGACGAGCCTTTTATGGGCTATTGTCAGGATATCTCGCACCAGCGTTTTCATATTGATACGGAAAATACGGTGCTGAGCGCAAACAAGGGAGCCTATACTGCCGGAGATTGGTTTGAATGGATGACGCATGTCATTAATGTTCAATCAAAGTATCAGCATTAATCAGGAAATAAGCTGACGCGCCGCGGTGCGGCTTGTCTGCTGACGATGGAATACAAAACAAAAACCCGTTTTGCCTTCCATCGTCCAGCGTCTATTTCATATATACTTTTTAAACATCGAGGTTGTGATCACCACCGCCATACCCAGCCCTATCGCTGCTGGCAACAATATCACTGTCGGATGCACCACATCCGGCCAGGATAAATACAACACACAGGGAATGGAGCAGGCCGGTTTAATGCCCCGCTTGGCATGATGATAGACAAAACTGGACTCATACCCCGCCCCATAACGCCGTAAATCCCGCCGTCCCAGCCCGTCAACCCCTGCGACTAAAACCACCATCACAAACAGCGGAACGGATAACACCAGGATCGCCAGCCGGATCAGCGTCACCATCGTGATAAACACCGTGGCCAGCCCGTATTCCTGTAAATAGCCCGATACCCCCTGTAATACGGCATTGAATTCACGCCTAAAATCATGGCTGTGATTGAGTGGATATTGCCGCGTCCCCTGTATCCAGCGCATAAAACCACTGTCCACAAACAGCCATTGATACGCCTGTAGCAGCCAGTGAGAGACCGTTTGTGAGGGTTCGGATAACAGCAGGCTCTGGGTAAATTCCGCCGATAAAAATTGCAGTTCGGTGTTCATCATTGTCTGGCTGTGAGAGGCACCTTCATCCTGCCAGAGAAAGGTCATCCCGAGATATTCCAGTAACAGGCTGAATAGCCACGACATGACAATAAAACCGATGAGTTGCCACGGCCATTCCCATAGCACACGATACAGCAGGCCATGCTTGCGCGGGGGTTGAGTAGATTGACGGGAAGCCGGTTCTGACTGTGCCATTATGCTTTTTCTTCCCACCAGGCTTCACGGGTGCGGTAATGTCGCCTCATCTGTTCGGCGATTTTCTGCAAACTCGCGGGCATCAGGGCATCATCGTCATCCCCGGTAGGTAAGGGCATGCGAATTTTCCACAACTGACCGCCCTCCAGTAAGGCAAACGCCTGCCCTTTCGGCAGGTTAATCATCTCAGCAGGCGTCACCAGCGGGGTTTTGACTGTACCTACCCGGTCCTGCGTGGAGGAGGTAAAATCCTGCCCTTGTTCAGCATCCGCAATATCCGCATGCCCCGAGACCAGCGTCTTGCTATAAATTTCCACTTCGGGCAACTGGCTGGTGAGCAGCTCTGCCGTCCGGTTATCCCGTACCCGCAGCATAATCAGGGTGTTGAAATTGCCGATGACTTGTGCCGTCTTAGCCGGGCTGCCGATACGGGCTTCGATATCCGAGGAAGTCTGGGTATAGGCCGTGACCTGCATACCCGCGCCGCCGCCTTTATTGATCAACGGGATAAACTCATCCCCCATCAGCTCATTGAATTCGTCACAATGCAGGTTAATCGCCAGCTTGCCGTCATGGCGCACCGGCAATCCTGCATTCATGCCGTATTTGTAGATTTGCCCCGCGACACTGACCAAATCGGCAAACATGCTGTTACCCACTGCCGAAGCCACATCACTGTCAGACAGCGCATCCAGCCCGATATAGACAATACCGTTCTTGCGGATCACCTGTTCCCAGTCGAAAATGGGGCGCAAATCCGCCATATTGAGATAATCCGGCGAGAGCAGTTCTGAAATTTTGCCGGTGGTCAGCTTTTCCAACAGGGGTAATAAGGAAGCCACAATTTTATCAAAATAGGTGCGGTCATAACGTACAGCAGAACGCAGCCCGTCCAGGATCGGATCGTAAAGCTGCTTACCGGCTTCTGAACTCAGCGCCACTTCCATCGCCCAGAGCCTGAGCGCATCCGGCTGCCCCAGCATATTGCGTGGGATGTCTTTTTCTTTCAGCTTGCTGAGAGACTGGCTGATTTGTTCCAGCAGTGCGGGTTGTTGCTCTGCCATCATTTTAGTGGCATAGCGCTGATACAATTCGCTGATATTATTGACGTAACGTGTGATCAAGGTGTAATCCGGCCGGTGTCCCAGAGCGACTAAAGCACGGGCCACAATATTAACAAACCGCCAGGCAAACTCACGAAAAGCGGCGCTGTTTCCTTCCCCACTGAGCTGCCCCGCCAGACGGGAGGCGACTTCCGATACCCGGCCAAATCGCCCGACCGCATTATAACGTGCCGAGATTTCCGGCCAGCCCAGATGAAAGAGGGAAAGTTCATTACCACGCCCTGCCCGGTGTGCCTCTGCCCAAATGCGCCTTAACAGGTCCGCATCCCCTTTGGGATCAAAGACAATCACTACCTCGCCCCGCCGGATATCCTGGGTGATCAGCAATTCGGCCAGCCGGGTTTTTCCCACACGGGTGGTGCCCATCACTAAGGTGTGCCCAACCCGTTCGCGCAGATCCATAAACACTTCGGCTTCCTGTAGCTCAATACCGTGGATCATCGGATTGCCGCCCACCGGTGGCAAAGGGCGCACCGGATTGAACGGGGAGTCGTTGCGTAACAGGGCCGACAATCCCGGCCAACGGTATTCCGTTCTGTGCTCCAGTGCACGGGCAAGCTGATAAACCTTAGACGGTTGCACAAAGCGTTCGACCTCCGGTCGCCGCGTATCCTGCAAACGCTGGGTATGCTTCTGCTGCCAGCGAAATCCCCTGCCCAGAAACAGACGCTGATGGCTGACGGGGATCTGTTTTGTACTCATCTGGTAACGCGGCAAACGGCGCAGGTTTCTGCGATAGCGGAGTACCTGAATGCCCTGACCTGTGCGTATTATCGCCAATACCGCAAAACCGCCGGCCATCATATAACTGACTGAGGGGGCCAGAGCAATGGCCCAGGGTGCCCGGATACAGACAAACGCGGCAACGGCGGAAACCACCGCGGTATTCAGCTCGACGGCAGGACGTAACAGGGCTTCAACAACGTAACGGCGGCTCATGGTGATAACTGTTGAGAGAGCGCAGTTTCGGTGATTAACACCGGATAATGTTGCAGTTGCAGACGGCGGGCCAGCTCTGTACCGGAAGCCGGTGATAACAGGACATCCGGCGCTAATGCCCGCAGTGACTGTAAGCCTGCCATTTCACTGACATTGACGACCAGACCCACGGCGTGCAATTGCCTGAGTCGTGCTGCATGCTGGCTTAACCACTGACGTGAGTCGGGATCATCACCCACCAAAAACAATGCCCCAATGCCCGGCAGTTGCAGCGGTCGGCTTGCGATTTTTCCCTGTGTCAGTTCCGGTGTTTTCACCGGCAACATGGCAGCTTCACTTGCCTGCTCGGGTGAAAAATGCGGTGGCGGCAAAGTGACATCATCTGACTGGGCATGAATACCGGCATAAAAGGGCGCAGCCTCTTTGCCGCCTAGATCCGCAATCACGTTCAGTTCAGCCTGACAGGCACTGATCCATAACAGACCGATAACAGGTAACAGGCTCAGCCGTTTTATTGTAATGATGTGATGTGCCATCCCTGTTCCCCTTGTCGCAACACTACCGGCATCTGCCCCTTACCAAACCGGAACCAGTACCCCGCATCATGATTCAGCGTGATTTGCCGGTGACGTACCCGTTCAACGGGGATATGATGGTTTTTGGCCCATCGGCGTAATGTGTCGTCATTACCCTGACTGTCAACCAGATAGATATCCACCGGTTGCTTTGCCGCCAGGACTTCGGCCAAACGGGTTTCACAGGGTGGGCAACCGTTGACCCTGACAAACAGCGCCAGACGGCCACTTGTCTCGCGGGATGTTGTCATATTGACCGGCAACACATCCGGAAACAGCCGCTGCCACGCCGCATCCACTTCTCGCTGGAAACGCAGCTCTTTTTCGGTACGGGCGAACTCCGCCCTGACCCATTGTTCAGCATAACGGCGGCGCTCGTCATCACTGTCGGCTTCAATGCCTAATGTGGTCAGCGGATCAAGTCCTGGGGACTGGATACCGCGTGGTCCACTCATCAGTTGCTGATAATGCTGGTATTCATCCGCACTTAACTGCCACTGTTCGGCCTGATTTTTCAGGGACTGCTGTGGGTTTTCCCTCAATTGCGTCTGCTGCGAGGCTAAGGGTGCTGGTGTGGCTGCCCAGACTGAACTGTTCAGCAACCATACCCATAAACCGAAACGATGCCATTTCATCAATGCCCTCCCTGCTGTTGAGATTGTTTAGCCGGAGCCGGTAACTGATAGCCCTGGCGCAAATGGTGACACACCACACGCTGCACTTCATCGACTTCCAGTTGCCAGGCGGGGCCTGCCATCACCTGCAACGCGGTACGCAACCGGACGGGGCCTAACTGCATGTGCACAGACGGCAACGGCTGACGATATATAGCTAAATCATACCAATATGGCATAATATCCCAATCCAATATGACAAGGCATAAAGTGAAATGGGTTACAGTCTAGATTTTCGAAAAAGAGTCCTGGCATACAAAGATAAACATTCGTTGACTTTCGAGCAAACGAGTGTCCATTTTGAGATTTCTATTCGTACCCTGTTCCGGTGGAGCCATAAAATAGAACCTTGCATGACGCGTGATAAGCCTCCCATGAAAATCCCTGATGAGGTGCTTATCGCGGATATCCAAAAATTTCCCGACGATTATCAGTGGGAAAGAGCAAAACGTTTAGGTGTCTCGCAGTCGGCTATTCATTACGCCTTGAAACGACTTCGGCTCACGCATAAAAAAAACGCTGGAACACCCTCGCGCTGACCCTCAGGCTCGTCAAGCGTTTGTCGAGCGGATCAATGGCTATGAACAGGCAGGCAAACCGATAGTTTACTTAGATGAAAGTGGTTTTGCTCAATCCATGCCACGTACACATGGGTATGCTGAAAAAGGACAGCGCTGTTTTGGTACACACGACTGGCAGGCGAAAGGCCGTATTAACGTGATTGGGGCCATTCTCAACAATCGCTTCGTCACCTTAAGTTTGTTTACCGGGAGCATTAATGCGGATGTCTTTCATGCATGGATAACGCAAGATTTATTGCCAAAACTCCCGCACGGTGCAGTGATAGTCATGGATAATGCGTCTTTCCACAAAAGAAATGACACGAGACAAGCGATAGTGGATAGCGAATGTCAACTGGAATGGCTTCCTGCTTATAGCCCTGATTTGAATCCGATAGAACACAAATGGGGTGGAGCAAAAGCAATAAGAAGACAAAAAAGATGTTCAGTTGATGAGCTGTTTACAGAGCATATTGAATATGCCATGTTATGATGATTTTGCTATAGGATGTCATTATTCTTTTCAGGCACACATAATGTGTAGCCCGATTGACGTAATACGTAACGCATGGCATCAGCCACGGTGGCTTTCAGAGAAGCAGGGATAGAGATATCCATTAATTGGGAAAGCGGGTCACGCTGTGCCACTGTCGGGTCGGTGCTGACCAGCAAATAGCGACCATAACGGATGACTTCTGCTTTTTGCCCATAAATATCCGGTGAAACCGGCTGAACGTTACGTGTCAGTGTGACGGAAGGAAAGGTATCTTTGGAAAGCTGAGGTGGCGATTGTTTTACGGGAACTGTACATCCGGTCACGATGACCGCTATCAGACTCACTAACGCGTTTATTTTCATGCCAAATAGGTTCCTGCTCAGTCGTAAAATAATCCTGACTATGCAAGGAACCCTGTGATGTATTCAATGAACAACTCAACTGTGTTTGCTGAAAATAAACATGCCGTCATAGAAAATAACGGATAAACCCTGAACAAATATTATCGTATTACGTGGCATGGGCGATAACGAAGCATTATTCAGCAGCCGATTTATGTCTTCTTCGTTCAATCAGATTGCCATTATGATCAAAGTAGCGGCTGGGCCAGATTTCAGCAGGCTCCATTTCCAAACGGGCAGCGATGATAAACTCTCCTTTGGGCCATGGGCGGGATAAGGTATTTGCCAGTGTAGAAGAGCTGAGTCCCGATTCACGGGATAAAGCGGCGAGTGTCGTACCACGCTTGCGTAATGCACAAATAATTTCGGCTGGGTGCCAGTCTTGTCGAGTGTGAGTCATAACCTGCGTCCCCTTCTGTTGATTATTGATGGTGGTGGTTCAGACAGGGATTCTCAGGTACCGGGCACACTCAACCGGTGAGACGTTAGTCTCCCCCGCCTGAACCGCCATTGAAGGTGCGATAACAGGCTCACTGGTAGAAACATCCTACCAGTGGAGTGTTTTTATGAGGCCTGAGATTCCTCACTATCGGATTTTGCCGATAGCTTTTTCACTTTAACCGATTGAGTTATCTAATTCAATAATCGAACAGGTAAGTTTAACAGGTAAAATTAAGTTATTAGCGCCCGTCAATACAGCTTCCCAGCATACTGGATACTTAACTTTATTCAACAACGCTAAAACCGAAATCGAAGTCATTCCCCTTTAACGATAAGCATAACCAAAGAAACGCTTGATTCAGAGAATAGTACCCCAGTCATCAGTCGGTTATGTTAACATTGAATATAACTGTCTTGATGCATGATCTATCATCGATAGTTACCCCCTTATCTGATACTGAAGTAAAGCATTTCAAAGGAGGCGACATGACTACGTCTTTAGACAAGCTCACGATTAAAGGATTTAAATCAATCCATGAACTCAATGAGTTTGAACTTAAAAATTTAAACGTGATTGTTGGCGCTAACGGCGCAGGTAAAAGTAATTTGATCTCCTTTTTTAAAATGCTGCGGGCATTAATAGACGGCACATTAAATCGCTATGTACGCGATAGTGGGGGAGCAAGCGATTTACTCTTTAATGGTAATAAGGTCACCCCGAAAATGGAGTTTGAAACACGCTTCGGGGAACGTGGGTTTCGCTTTAAATTGGTGCCCACGCCAGCAGACAGTTGTGCCATTGAAGATGAAGCCCGCTATTACGCAAAAAGTGCTACCGGATGGTGGTTATTGGGGGATAGCGACGATGGCAGATCCAGAATGGTTGCTGAAATTGAGAACGATTCCTCTGACGCACCGTATTCAAAACCCGTCTATGAGGCCATCGCTTCCTGGCAGATTTATCATTTTCACGATACCAGCGCTACGGCTGGCATGCGAAAATATGAAATCATTCAGGATAACAAAACATTACGCACAGATGCTTCTAACATTGGCGCGTTCTTATTAAAACTCAAAAATGATGCTCCAAATGAATACAAATCGATTGTGAATGCCATCAGGTTAGTCACCCCTTTCTTTGATAACTTCATTTTGGAACCTCGTCAAAGCGGCCAGAAAGAAGAAGTTAACATGAGCTGGACGCAAAAAGGCTCAGACTATCCAATGCAGCCTTATCATTTATCAGATGGTTCAATACGCTTTATTTGCCTGGCAACCGCATTATTACAACCCAACCCGCCATCAACCATTATTATTGATGAACCTGAACTGGGCCTACACCCTGCGGCCATTGTGATCCTTGCAGAGTTAATTCAACAAGCTGCTCAACGTACCCAAGTTATTATTGCCACTCAATCCCCTATTTTAATCGATCAATTCTCTACCGAAGATATTATCATCGTGAATCGTAAACAGGGAGCTTCAAGCTTTGAACGTTTAAATGAGGAAAATTTTTCTCAATGGCTCGAAAACTATTCTCTCGGTGAATTATGGGCTAAAAACGTCATCGCCGGAGGGCCAACTTATGAGTAATTACATCGAAGTCATGGCCATCGTTGAAGGTAAAACAGAACAAATATTTATTGAAAAAATGCTTCAACCTTATCTGGCTGAGAAAATGATTTTTATCTCTGCAACCCAAGTTTCCAAACCCGGCCAAAAAGGCGGCGATGTACGTTTTTCGAGAGTTAAGAAAGACATTGAGATACACTTGAAACAACGTCCAGATACCTATGTAACAACGTTTATTGATTATTATGGCACCCATGAATGGCCGGGGTTAGAGACGTTAAATAGACATTGGGAACCGAGACAAATCGCTGAGCATCTGCATCTGTCAACACAGAATGAAATCCGTCAATGCCTATTAGCACAGAGAGCTGATGAACGTTTTATCCCGTACATCGTTATGCATGAATTTGAAGCTTTACTTTTTAGTGACAAAGACATACTTGCCAATGAATTAAATATTCATGTACAAGAAGTAGAGCAAGTCCTTCGAGAATGCAGGGAACCGGAATCAATTAACAATAGCCCACAAACGGCGCCTTCAAAGAGATTGGAAAAATGGTCAGCAAATGGAACCTTTGCCAAGACTACAACAGGGATAGCTATTGCTGAGAAAATAGGCATTCCTAAAATGAGAGAAAAATGTCCCTTATTCAACGAATGGCTATGTCAGCTTGAGCGATTGATAACAGCTTAAATATGCAGATGCATTTTGAATCGATTTAATACGAATAAGCCCTGTGATAACAGGGCAATAGGTTAAACAGCTCAGAACGGGATCTCCGAATCCCAATCCATTTCCTCCTCTTCCGGTAACGCAGCAGGTTGTACTGCTGTGGTAGCCTTTCTCTCCTTATTTACTGGCTTAGAAGGCTGTGGCTTCGGTGCGGGCTTATGCCCCACCTGCTGAGCAGCCGCCTGTTTTGCATCGCCACGGCTTCCCAGCATCTGCATCGTGCCACTGACACTCACCACCACTTCGGTTGAATAGCGATCCTGCCCCTGTTGGTCCTGCCACTTGCGCGTTTGCAAAGAACCTTCGATATAGACCTGAGCGCCTTTTTGCAGGTATTCCGCCGCAATTTCTGCTAACTTGCCGAAGATCACCACCCGGTGCCATTCGGTTTTCTCCCGCAGCTCGCCGGTTTGTTTATCCCGCCAGTTTTCTGAGGTGGCCAGTGACAGTGTTGCCACTGTACCGCCGGTTGGCAGGTAACGGATTTCCGGATCTTGTCCCAGATTTCCGACTAAAATCACCTTGTTAATTCCACGTGAAGACATATCCATTTCCTCCTGGTTACACTGACTGACGCTGCGTCCAGCACCCTTGCTTCAGGGCAAATTCCGCCTGCTCACGGCGGGCAAAATATTCCACCGATTCACGGGAACACGGTTCCCCCTCATCCAGTGTGCCGATATAAAAGCCTGCACAGCTTCGCAACACGGTTAACGGTAACTGCTTATGGCAGTATTGCAGTGCCAGAACACCAATCGGTGCGATATTCATCTCTGTATCCTGTTGTCTTTGATAATAAAAAGACTGCCCTGAAACCTCAGGGCAAGTCGGTGGGATAAAAGGAATATCAGAATGAGTTTTCTGCATATTCGGTTTGTGCAGCACCGTTCTGCGGGGGTGTCGAGTCGGACTGTTCGGCCTGATACACTTTCTCCTGACCGATTTTAATCCAGTCCACCTTGATCAGACGGGCTTTCAGGCTGACGCGCTGTTCACCGGCATGATCCCCGCGTTTCAGGGTAAAAATATCGGTGGAGGGATGACTTAAGGTAAAGCCCAGCAACACTTTTTTGTCCTCATCCACCGATTTCTGGCAACGACCCACCAGACTGGTTGCCTCCTTACCGACCACGGTAATATCAAAACGCACATAGACCGGATTATCACTCGGGCCATTTAACGCATTGATCACGCAGCTCAGGAACGTCCCGTTGGCGGTGCTGACATGGCGGATATTATTCAGATAGCCCAGGCCTTTAATATTCAGGTTGAAATAGTCGTTTTTGGTTAACGATGTGGTGTTCTCAGACATACGATGTTCTCCATGGAGGTCAAAAAATAAGGAATGACGGAGAAAACCCCATCCCTGACGGGAAAGATTTTCCCCGCCGGGCGTCAGACGTATACGTTGCTGACGTTCTGATAAAGCATAATGAACCTTCATTGCCATTGGGTTGGCAATATCTGCTTCCAAAGGTGGGCAGATGTACCACACAGTGTGTACTCCCTTGCAGGCTACGGAAGTTTTACAGCCACCCGGAGGCGATCGTTACAGGCTCTCCGATCATTTAAGAAACAGGTTGATTCTTAAAGCATCCCGTCAGGACGTCAATCAACAATCAGATCTTCAGACTTTCTGATTTGCCCGCCTGGCTTTGCGCGATTGCGTGACCGCTTTGTCATTCAGCATGCCTTTACAGGCCGGATAGTTCACACAGCCCCAGAACGGCGCGGTTTTTCCCTGCCGTTGCCGCATCCGGCCGCCACAGTTCGGGCATTCGGGAGTTCTCGGCAACGTCAGATGTAGCGGCTGTGCCTTACCCCGTTCGACCAAATGCTGAAGCCATTGCGCCTGTTTTTGCATAAAAACCGCCAGCGATGCTTTGCCCTGCGCAATATCCTCCAGCGACTGCTCCCATAACGCGGTCATGCCCGGATCTGTCAGCACCGCCGGCAGCCCGGCAATCAGCTCCTGCGCCAAAGGCGTCGCGTGGATCGCTTTCTTTTTCCGCTCAATCAGCTGGCGTTTAAACAAGGTATCCAGAATGCCGGCACGGGTCGCTTCCGTGCCTAGCCCGGCACTTTCTCGCAAGATTTGTTTCAGTTGCGGATCACTGACCAGACCGGCGGCATTTTTCATCGCGGCAATCAGCGTACCTTCAGTAAACGGTGCCGGCGGTTTGGTATGCAGGGACTGAATGTTCGCCTCAATCACCTGACAGCGATCACCCTGATTAAGGGCCGGTAGCGGTAAATCGGTTTCCTTTTCTTCCCCCTTTCCATGCTCTTCCGCTTCATCGGTAAACAGCGCTTTCCAGCCCGTGATCACATTAATCCGACCTTTTACCCGGAATAATGGCCCGCCGATATCCAGCGTCACTTCGGTCACATCCGTTTCCTGTGCTGGCAGAAACTGCGCCAGATAATGCTGACGGATAAGCTGATAAACCTTTAACTCATCGGTCGTTAACCGGCTGATATCAAAAGCATGACGCGTGGGAATAATGGCATGGTGCGCCGTGATTTTTGTGTCATTCCAGACCCGGGATACGAGTTGTCTATCCAGTTGGCTGATAACAGCGGTCATCGCCGGATCGGTTCGCACCAGCGCGGTCAACACCACCGGAATATCGGCCTGCATGGACATGGGCAGATAGCCGCAATCCGTGCGCGGGTAAGTCGTGGCTTTATGGGTTTCATACAGGGACTGGGCAATCGCCAGCACCTGACTCGCGCCCATAGCCCACAAACGGGAAGCAGCCTGCTGGAGTGTGCCTAAATCAAAACAAAGCGGCGGCGGGGTTTTCTCCCGCTTTTTGCTGACGTCCATCACAGTGGCGTGTGCTGCCTGCTGGCAACGTTGCTGCACAGCCTGCGCCACGGCCTCCCGGATACAGCGTTTTTCTTCATCGCCATCATCCGCTGTGGGCAGCCATTTCGCTGGAAAGCGGACAGTATCTTTTTCCAGCTTTGCCGTGACCTGCCAGTACGGTTTTGGCACAAACTGACTGATTGCCTTATCCCGGTTCACCACCAGGGCCAGTGTCGGGGTCTGCACCCGCCCGATGGACAGCACCTCTCCAAAACCCAGTGCCTGTGCTTTCAGGGTATACAAACGGGTCAGATTGATACCCGTCAGCCAGTCGGCCCGTGCCCGCCCCAGTCCGGCCTGATAGAGAGCTTCCGTCTGCTCGCCCGGTAAGATTGCCGCCAGTGCCTGCCGGATACTGGTTTCATCCAGTGCCGACAACCACAGCCGCCTGATCGTACCGGTGAAATAACAATATTCCAGCAACTCACGGGCAATCACTTCCCCCTCACGATCGGCATCGGTGGCAATAATCACCTCATCGGCCTGTTTCAATAATGGCTGGATCACCGCAAACTGCCCGGCGGTCTCTTTTTTTACCGACCATTGCCATTGAGCGGGCAGCACCGGCAGGACATCCATCCGCCACGGCGGACCAAATTGCTCGCCATAGTGTTCGGGCGCAGCGACCTCCAGCAAATGCCCGATGGCCCAGGTGACAGTAATGCCGGAGCCGAAGAGAAATCCCTGCCCACGCTGTTTCACACCCAAAACTTTGGCAATATCTTTGGCCTGAGAGGGCTTTTCACACAAATAAAGCTGCATCGCACCCCCTCCATCAGTTCTGTTTAATAGGACGTAACGGCAGCGAGAAAAGCGAGCGCAACTTGCCTGACAGAATATCGGGATGCGGTTCGCCCAGCAGTTTAATGGCGTCAAGCGCTGCCGGAGTTTTCTCTGCAATATCTTGTCGGGTGACAGCCAGTGAACGGTAAGAGCGTACAATGCCGTAAATCTGGCGGATGGCACGGCTGCCATTGAACAGAAAGGCATCACGCTCCGGGCGTGAAATCAGTCCGTAATGAAAAGCCTGAAACGTTTTCATTGCCAATTGATCGTAACCAACCAGCAACCAGACACAGCGATAACCCAACGGGGAGTGGCTGTAGACGCCGATATTCAACGGTTCAACAGAGGAAACAGAGGATAAGGTGATCTGCTGTGGTACGGCATTCAGGGTATCCTGCAAAGTGGCAATACTATGCTGGAGATTGACGGAAGCCGTATCCAGTGCGTGTTCCAGTTTCACCAGCCAGGTATCGGCATAAGGATTATCGGCGGCGGAATCCACACTGATAGTGCCCGCGCGTTTAATCACCTGCGGCATCCCGAGAATGCCTGAAAATTTTCGTGGATTGCTGATCTCTTCCCGTCTGCGCCCTGCCCAAAGCCGGATCGCGTAGTGGGTATGCAGTTCAATCGTTAATGAGGATGTTAAGACACCTGCACGTAATTGTGGTTGAGTAGAAGGTTTTTCTTCAGAATCAGACATGAATTAAGACTCCTGTTTGGCCTTGATAGCTGCTTGACTATCAGGGCAAAGGAGGCTGTGACTCAATGGATAACCAGTTATGGAAAGGGAAAAAAATGATTCATTTTTATTGATCGTGAAAAAAAGATTATTTTTTAGTCACTGTTGGCAGTGCCAACAGTGTATAATTTTTAATCTGAACTTATAGCAATTCGTCTGTACTATCGTGAGGCCCCAAAAAACGATCGCCGTTAAAATGGATCATGTGATCAGGGTTATCTGCAATCCAGACCTCCGTTTCCCATGCAATATCCGCTGCATTTTTTTTAAACTCAGTAGAATCAGGGAAAGCCGTTACATATACCAACCCCACTTTGCATGTTGTCAGCACGTTTTCCAACTCCAACTTGCGCTTTGGAGATATTGGCCCATGGCTTGTTACCGCTTCAATCAAAAAAAGCCATTCTCTTTTTTCATCGTAAACAACTAAATCTGGGAGTTTATCGTGAGACATAGGAGGAACCCCCAGCATTTCCAGCATTGTGGTTTCCAATATCATTAATTTCCCTCCCTCTTCACGACTACTCGCTGTATCTCCTATGTACAATACTTTGCCACCTTTTCCAATAAATCGTGGACAAAATTCATGTACAATATCAGCATGTAATTGGTTGTGCTTACCAGGCGACAATTTAATTTCTTGTCCATTAGGCAGTGTGACCGGAATTTTCAATAAATCCAAATTACGCCGATAGAGTTCCTGAAGGTTTGGCAATACAGCTTTATATTCTTCAATTTTTTGTTTCCAACTACCACTTGGAAATTCCTGTAATATTTCAAGGATAGGTTTATTCAAGGAATAATTGTTATCCTTACTGTTTGTTGCTCTTGAAGGATTATCTCTATTACGATCAACAATGCGAGCCTGCTCAAATTGGTGAAGAGTTTGACGACGTATTGTTTCTCTGCTATTAGGCTTATAATCTTGTCCATAGTTTTCGCGGATAAATTGCATAATATCCACAGTAGGTAATAAAGGTGCTTGTGCCCGGTGCCAATCATCATTAGGTTTGATATTGGCCAAAGAAAGGAATACCCAAGCAGAACGATCATTGTATTGTGCTTTTGGCATTCCCAGAGCTTGAAGAAGTATCTTAGCCTGCTGTAGCTTTTCTTGTTTCTTGTCCATCTTTGATGATATTCCTATATTTTTAAAAAATACTCTAAAAGTGTATCTATCTGTTCTTGAATAATTGTTTCATTAGATCGGAATGACATACCTATCTTTTGAATAATGTCACGCGTTGGCAATTTTAACAGCCTGATCTCTGTAGCATTCACTTGAGTATTTCCCGACATGCACCGGAAATATTTATCCAACAAAGTAGAGTTAAACAACACGGCTAGACCATAAGCCTCTGCTTGACTCAGTGGTCCGTCTTGATGCCCTATATAGTTTAAATGATTTTCTAGAGCTATCCGCTTTCCAGGCATATGACTAGGATCATGCACTCCAGCAACCAATCTGCGTTTTTCGTCCTTAGAACTAAAGCGTTTTAAGATGACATATGGCTGGTTTTTAGAGGTATGTTTCTCATGACCATCAAGCAACATGAATCGGGCATCTTTTTTATTTTCTCCTGTCCACTCTGTCTTGAACGCTTTCACGTTATGCATTCTCAGAAGAGGAATACTGCCGTGGATGTTGTCTGATTCAATGATAAATTCCCTGGTACGATGCTCTACTACTGGACCTGTTGAGATAAAATAACCATTATTCTCAAAACTGGATGGCCAGTATTCTACATCAGTCAAAATTTGGGCATCTTCCAGACTCTCTGGTATTCGGATGATCTCATAACCATTCGATGTGTCTATCAATTGGGCAGCTGGATAAGTATTGTTTTTATCTTTATTAAGATCATCATAGCCCGTTGAAGTGTAAACGTTGATAGAAGCGTTTTGAGACGCTTTACGATAAAAGCAGATAATATTCTCTTGCAGTACCGCCTGTTCCCGAAATAGCTGACTGCGAGAGCGGAAAATGTGAATCCTCTCAAGGCTCATTGTCCTATTCAAATAATGGCGAAATCCCTTAAAATATAATCCATTAGTGAAGCTACGGGGGACAATAGCAACCATTTGTCCATCATCTTCCATGCAAGAAGCTACTATAGCCATAAAAGAAGCATAGATATTAGGATTACCTGCATATAGATCTGCCGTAGCACCAGCATAGGGAGACGTTTTAGCATTATATTTAAAATATGGAGGATTGATTAAAGACACATGAAATGGCGCTTCTTTACAATCAGGCCGTGCCAAGACAAAATCTTCATATCGAATATCAAAAGTAAATTTACCATCGGCTTCTTTAAAGGCCTCAGCTATTCGCTGCATATTTGATTCTAATTGAGATAAAATACCGCTATCAATTTCATACAAAACAGCATGAACCTGTTTGTTTCCCTGAGCCAAACATCGCATAGCGGCATGAACGGTCAGAATTCCTGCCCCAGCTCCCGCATCAAGTAAACGTACAATTGGGATATCCACAAAAGTTAACATCGATGCCATATAATCAGCCACAGCGCTACCAGTGAAATATTGCCCAAACTCTTTTTTCAAATGTTCAGATTTAGCAGTTAAGTAGTCAGACTGGTTAAGTTCTATTGCTTCAATCATTAAAGTGGCCTTTCAATCACAAAACATGGGTGATACTAGACTGACATGATGTTTCATTCAATTGTATACGCAGATTTACACTTAAGAAAACCAGCGATAAAGTAAGGATTCACTCAATAATCAGTGCAAAAAGAGCATTTTTTATTCGCTATTAGCAGTATCAATAGTAATTAATTTTCAGTCACAATTGATACCGCCAACAATGTACAAATTTCAATCTCTGTTGGCACTGCCAACACCGTACAATTTTTATTCAGCATTACCCTGATTGTATCTCACTAAATTTAGCCGCTGACGAATATCCTTCACTACACTGCGCACATGTTCTTGCGAGGATGGTGATACTGAACGGTGAGATTCATCAATCAATTCAACATGCTGCCTTGCAGATTCAGCAACGGTAACAACGGGGTCAGACTGACCGGCTTGAGCATACAATTTCCCTTCACGGGCTCGCTTCATCATCGCCAACAGCCATCCCACCGGATTACTGATTTTTCCTGCTCTTAAGGCCTTGTCCAGACTGCTTAACATCGCTTGTCCCTGCTCTACCGGCAGAGCTTGCAGCTGATGGGTTAACATCACCGCATCTTCTGGCTCCAGCTGCCTGCAAAGCCCTTCTGGCAGAGAAATGGCTGATTGCTGATCAACGTACGTTTTTTTATTCACACTCTGTGTGAAAGAACGTACGTTACCGTTCGGTTTAGCTGATCCACTATAAGACGTTGATTTAAGACTGAGTTCGGATACCGAATTCAGCTCAGCCTGCCCCGTTAGTGGGCTTAGTTCGGTTTCCGAACCCGGCTGAATTCCCCTGAGTTCAGTTTGCACCTCTTCCTTTCGCAACTCAGATCCCAGCTTCTGGCGCATGACGCTTTGCTGCGGCGTCTGCACGGCATTCAGCCTTTCTTCCAGCAGGCGAATATGGCTATGACGATGACGCATCAACGGGTCGTCTTTGATATCGGTCAGGACGTCCCGGGCCGTTTGGCTGATGGTGCGATTTTTACTGCGACAGGCTTCCGACACTGTATCCAGCCAGTGGGGATCGAGAATCTCGGCATCACGGCAGGTCAGCGGCTCATCGTGCTGCGCATAAATATTGCCCCGCACCCGTCCGTGTTCATCCCGGATACGCTTGCATAAACTCAGCCAGCCGGTTATTCGCAGCATCAGTAATACCCGGCTGACGGTTTCACGAGACGCCTTACCTTTATAGGGTGAAGCCAGCAATACCTGCAATTCATCATAACTGGGGAAAACCGCGCCTTCATTTTGTTGTGCATACAGGCGGATCATCATCCAGCCCGTTTTATCCAGCGGCGACAGGCGATTATCCAGCAACAGACGGCGGGGATAGGCATCATGAATGTTGCCCATAAATAGCAGACCACTGCGCAGTTGTGAGACGTCATCGTCTGAGCGTTGTGCCAGACGCATTTTCATTTTGGCAATGGTGTGTGCAATGATGCTGTCTGCGGACAGATTCATGATGTTCCCTTTTCTGCGGCGTTAGCCTTAAAAAATAATGTCAGGGCTGCACCCTGTAGCAAAGACAAGGTGCAGAATGACACGACTTCAATATTTACGATTTACGAATTTCATTGTTGTAGCGTTCATGAAGCATCAGCTCCCACGATTGCCCGTTATCACGGCTTAACAATCGCCAGAACAACCCCACATTGATTTTCAGATATCCCGTGCCTTTTTCTTTCAGTCGGATGTAATTACGCTCGCCCCGCTGGTAGCACCTCACCTGATGTTGTGCCTTGCGGCGAAATGACAGCGGGGCCGTCAAGGGCACATGCAGGCCGGGCATCATTTCCGTTAATTTTCCTGACATAATTTCTTTCATTCTCTGTTTTATGCCTGTTTTTTTACCGACATCGCTTCACCACTCTGCTGCCAGTCCTTCACCGCACGCCAGACGGACGTCAGTGAGACCGCATGGTGTTCAGCCATCTCCATCATGATATCCAGCCCTTCGGCACTGTCCGCATCGGCAATCGTTTCCGCCTGCCAGCGCTGCCACAGGTCACGGTTTTCATCTTCCGTCAGTGGCGAGCCGCGCCCCGGCCGGACTGCCATGCCGGCAATGCGTCGTCGGGCGGCGATTTCCAGACTGGACAGGCCAAAAAAATAGTGCATCAGCTCAATAGAGCCGCCTAATTCCAGTGCCCGGTCAATCCGTTTCATCCGCTGCTGCTCGATACGTGCCTGATGCAAGATGCGCACCAGATTGGCGTGATGAATATGGACGCTCAGCACCGACACCGGGCTGTTGCCTAAGTAATGCAAGTCTTCAATCGTCAGGCTCTGCAACATCAGCATCTCTGCGGGAGCCAGCCCCAATGCCTCGCAACGGCGGATATAACCGTTCTTCAAATCCATCACCAGCTGCATCAGCAAACTGTTGGTGGCTTGCGATAAATGATTCATACACTTCCTCCATAATCAGGCCAGTCAAAACGCAATGAATGAACAACACACTGAAAAGCAGGCACCCCGCACTGGTATCGCTACATCGTCAACGTCTCCGGTACAATCTCGCGCTGAAGCTCACGCAAACGACGGATAACCCGGATAAGCCGCAGAAATTTCACGGCCCGGGTATCATCCAGCAGAGGCGACTCTTCCCGCCTGGCAGTGCCAAGCAGAACAGCAGTCAGCGTCAGTTCACCGCTGTCAGCCGGGGTTTCTCCGGTCAGGGTGTGCAATAAACGCGAAAAAGGATGGGCATTTTGCGTATTCACCAGACAAAATCCCGCCGAACCCTCTTCCGGCTGTGACAGCAAATCGCTGTCACAGCCCATCACTTCCGCCAGTTCAAACGCCAGCCGGAATGCCATGTTTTGCAGGTGCTCGATATCATCCTGCATCGGGGAAATCGCCCAGACCGAACTGACAGGTTCCAGCCCGGTTTGGGCAAAATGCAGGCATTCTGCTTCAGGAACAGGCAGCGTTGATTCAGGCGGATTATCAGCGTCATCCGGCTGATAAGACGGAATGACCGGATTTTTTCGGGAAGATGTGGCGGACACTTGTGCTTTATCGACCGAAGCGTGTTCTGGTTCAGGTGCCTGCACCTTATCAGTGGCAGGTTGAGAAATTATTCGTGGATTCGATTCCCTATCTGGCACTCGAACCCGCTCCGTTTTTTTCGTCTCAGGCTCTTCCGGCATCGGGTCAAACGTGGTGGCCTGCTCACCAAAGAGTTGTCGGCGGTTGCTTTCTTTCGGATCGAGTTCCAGTACCCAACGGTCATAATTGAGCAGCGGATGTGGCAGGGCCTGCAATAAATCACCAATCAGCTCATCCCGGAACATCTCCGGCGACCAAGTTTCCGGCGCATCAAACTTGCGGCAGCAAGCACCAAAGACCTCATCAAAGGTGACGGTCGGTTCCGGGTTTATACTGGTCACATGCTGTTGCCAGACCGCCTCGGCATCCAACCGCAAGGCCAGTAAAGGTCTTATCTGTGACGAACCCAGCCCGGATTCCAGCAGGTTAGGCATCCAGGGGTAAAGGTATTTCACAGTATGCTCCATCCGGCTGATGTGACCGTCGCTGACAGGGAAACCCGCCTGACGCAACAGCGCTGACAATTCCCGCAGGGAGATTTTTTTTCTGTTGCTGCTCTTCATAAATTGCCCTTGCCTTGCGGATACCCTGCGCTTTTTCAATAAAACTGAGATCGCCCCGCAACTCATTTTCGGCTAAGTGTCCGATAACGCACTGTAAACGCCCCGGCCACGGTTTAAACAGGCAGTGAATGCGATAAAAACGTTCATCCCCGGTCTCCTGCCATAGTTCGGACAGAATTTGATAGCGCGTATTCCCGCCATCACTGAAGATGTAGGCCTCGTCACCGTCCGGATCACGCGTGACTTTCGGCACCGTATCCAGCCCACGGGCTTTGATCGACGCCTTGATATCGTCATAACGCGGGTTGCGACGGGTGCGGGGATTATCCGGATTCGGGCGTAGCTGATCTAATGTCAGTACCATTGGCATTTCCGCCATCGGCGGGCTGTCATTGCGGGTAGCCTCAGCCTGGCGTCCCTGCTGTAACAAGGCGCTGCCTAAATGCAACGTATTGCGTCCCATCATTTACCTCCTGTCGCTGTCGATATCAGAAAAACGCGTATACCGGCCGTCAAACCGCACACGCACCGTGCCGGTCGGTCCCTGACGCTGCTTACCAATAATGATTTCGGCAATTCCAATATCCGGGGTTTCCTCGTGATAGACTTCATCGCGGTAAAGATGCAATATCAAGTCAGCGTCCTGCTCCAGCGAACCGGAATCCCGCAGGTCGCCGTTGTTCGAGCGTTTATCGGCGCGGCTTTCCACCTGCCGGTTCAGCTGAGACAGCGCCAGTATTGGACAACCCAGTTCTTTGCCCAACGCTTTCAGGCTGCGGGAGATATCGGCAATCTCCCGGGTGCGGTTTTCCTGTCCGGGGGCGCACATCAGCTGGAGGTAATCCACCATAATCAGGGCAGGTTTACCGTATTGGCGGGTATAACGGCGGGCACGGGCACGCAATAAAGCAGGCGTCTGGTGACTGCAATCATCGATAATCAGCCGTCTATCCCATTGGGCAAACTGATCCAGACTCTGGCTGATGCGTCCCCACTGTTCATCGTCCAGCAGGCCACTGCGCAGCGCGGTTAACGCCACGCCACCTTCCATGGCAGACAGACGCAGCATCAGTTGTGAAGTCGGCATTTCCAGGCTGAAAATCTGCACCACCGTATCGTCCCGAGACCGCAGCGCACCGAGACAACAGGCCAGCCCCAGTGCCGTTTTCCCCATGGAAGGACGGGCGGCCAGCAGAATGAGGTCGCCCGCCTGCAAGCCACAGGTCATTTCATCCAGTTGCTGAAATCCTGTGGGGGTGCCAGTGATCCCATTTCTGCCCTGTATGCGCTCCAGATGGGCAATCAGGGCATCCGCCCCTTGCAGCAGGGTGACAGCCTGATGTTGCCGGGCTGTACCTTTTTCCGCCAGGTTAAACAAGTGACTTTCTGCCTGCTCAATCAGGGTTTCTGACTGGATATTGGGTTGGAAGACTTCCGCGCTGAGGGATTTACCCAGTGCCAGTAACTGACGTAACCGGCTTTTTTCTGCCACAATGCGGGCATATTCCTCAATATTGGCCGCACTGGGCGTGTTTTTGCACACTTCTGCGACATAGGCAAAACCCCCGACGTTGTCTATTTGCCCCCGCTGTGTCAGCCTGTCGGTCAGGGTGATCAGGTCAAACGGACAGTTTTTTTTCGCTCAGTTCCGCAATGGCCTGATAGATTATTCGGTGTGCCGGAAAGTAAAAATCGTCCGCCGCCAGCAGCTGAACCACGCTGTCCCAACGTTCATTCTCCAGTACCAGTCCGCCAATCACCCCCACCTCGGCATAGGCATAGCTGGGTTCCGCTTCACTGATGGCCTGTAACGCATTATGATCCCGATTCATTGGTCACCTCCCTGTTGACGGCATTCAGTGCCCTCACTAACCGTTGTTGCAGACAGGGAGAAGAAACCCAGAACAGGACTTCTTTTGCGGTTAAATACTGCGGCTTGCCATTTTCCCAGCCACACTCCAGCAGGGCCAAATCATCCGGTGTACCGGGCATCAGTGACAGCTCGCGCAATTCGTCTTCATGACGGGGACTGAAATGCCCGGCTTTCTCAGGCGACACAGCCCAGATAACGGGTAATAGTGTCTGGAATTTCGCCAGTGCCGCTTTACGATCAGGCGCATCGACAAACACAAACCATTCATCCTGTGTATCCGTAAAGGGTAATTCGGCATTGTCATAACAAAAACAGACGGCTCGCCAGATAACATTCATTGCGCGTTCCCCGTCGGTTGGTTGACCAGCACGGCATCAAATTTCGCAGCCCATTCGGGGAACAGTTCACAGGCCAGACGGTGCATGGTCAGGGCAGCGGCGGGACTTTTGCGGGGTGTTTTATACTCCAGACGATGAACAGGCTGGGCGCGAACATGCCCCAGTTTGTAGATATCCAGCAGATCTATCCGGGTGTTCAGCAACTGGTAAACCTTTCTGCCACCCAACGCGGACGCATCATACCGTTTCTGTTCGATAATATCGGTCAGCTCATTGAGTGTATCTCTGTCCAGATTGGTGCCTTCAATGCCATTGGCCAGTATCTGGATCAGCGGCAGCTGAATGCCGTAATGTTCAAAGGGTTGCAGTCGGGTCAACATCCGTAACGTGCCGCGCAGAAACTCACGGACATCCGGCAGGATCGGTTTAATTATCCCCAGCACAAACTGAGTTGCAGTCAGTACCACCAGTTCCGTCATTACCCCGGTTGCGCCTTTGGAGTCGATAAGAATGACATCGTATTGATGAAAAAGGGGATGTTGCAAAATATTGCGCAGGCGAAGACGCCCGTCAGGGGCGTGCAGCATCGCCGTCGGCAGGAGTTCATCGGGATCGTTGGACACAAGGATATCGAGGTGACGGATCGTCGAACGGGAAATGATCCGGTTCGATTCCCTCAGATCCACCGTCTGCATCAGCAATTCATACAGCCCGGCGGGCGCTTCATAGTCCAGAATAAAAATACTGCTGGATGTCGGTTGTGAATAATCGGCGTCAATCAGGAGAGTCTGTAGACCGGCATCGGCAAAAAAAGCCGGCCAGATTCGCGGCATGGGTGGATTTACCTTCACCGCCTTTGGGTGAAATGATGGGAAGTATTTTCATTTGTACACTCATTAAAGTTAAGCGTACAAATCGGACAAATCAGGGAATTTTACATTGAATTAACTTACGATGGGATTGAAAATCCCCGTGTCGGTGGTTCGATTCCGCCTCCGGCACCAAAATTTTAAGGCTCATTTGTTTTAGTTATCATAGACTTAACAAGTAAGTTAAAATTTATGGCCGTTAAGAAAATGTTAAACAATGGGTATTCCGATTTGCCTACTCAGTGTTTAAAAAGCCGTTAATAAAGAACACAGAGCGCCTGCACTTGCAAGCGTTCTTTTTCGTGCAAGGTAATGATTTCAGTAATTGATTCTGATGTCAAGTGAGGTGTAAACTTTGCGGGATGCCGGTCCGGTATCAATAATCTTTTCATACCATCTATTGTTGATGCAGGGCAGTTCAATCCATTCCATCCTCCTAAACTCCGATTGAAACCCGCCCTGTTTTTTTCTGATACTCTCTTTTTCTTTACACCGACAGATCCAGATATATCGCTAACTCGCTCTCCAGTGTTTTACCCGCGATTTCCATATCAATATCAATGTATTCCATCGTGGTCGCCAGACTGCGGTGCCCCAGCAGGCTTCTGACCAGTTGCAGATTACGGTCGGGCGCTTTCATCAACTCCGTGGCCAGGGTATGACGAAAACGGTGAGGAGAGACGGCAAAACCACACGCTTTCGACAAGCGATTAAAGAAAGAACGGATATGCTGCCTTTCTTTATCGGGGTTATACTGATAACTGGTCATCCGCCCGTGATAACGAAAACCCAGACGGGTTAAATCAAACAGCGGGTCATCGTCTTTCGCCCCACAGGCTTTCACGCGTTCAAGGAATTGCGCCAGACGGATCTTGAGGGCCGGGATCATCGGTACCCGCCACTCACTGTGGTTTTTACTGCCTTCGGTCCGCAATTCAATATAGTTGCCTTCCAGATTGATATCCCGCAGCCGCAGGTGCAGCAACTGGTTCTGGCGCATGCCGGTTAACCGGAACGTATCCAGCACAGTCAACCAGTACCCGGTGGGATATAACGCACAGCGCCCTCCCCGGGGTTTCACGCCGGCTTTTTCTTCCTGTTCATACTGCTGCATCACCAGGTAAATTCGGGTCAGCTGGGATTTACTCAGAATTTTCTTCTTTTTCTTCCCTTTTTTGACTGCCGCATCCAGAAACGGATTTTTTGTCTGAGGTAATAATTTTTGCGCTATCCCAAAGTTAAAAATCGCCCGGAGATGGGTCACCTTATTATTCCAGGTATGGCAGGATTGCTTTTTTTTCATTCAGTAAATAGCGCCGCCACCGGAGTACATCCCGCCCGGTGACACTTTCCGGTCGTCCTTCTTCGCCCAAAAATTGAGAAAATCCCCGGGCCACTTTTTTATAACTCCATTCTGATGCCGGGCGTAACATATGCGAGAAAAAGTATTCCTCCAGTAATTCATCCCAGCCCCATTTTTCTTCTGTTCCGTACATAATCTCTTTCCTGTTATCAACAACATGACAATACTGCTTACGGGTGGTCTATTAAGCAGCCAATAACTCCCTGGAAAACCAGTCACCCATCGAAATTATTTCACTGTTAATATCATGACGACTGACTCCCGGTGGGAGCAACACTTTCTGGCTTCCTTCATGGGTGTTTATGTAATTTCAAATCGTTATCGTTCTCATTTGCATCAATTGACAATGAAACTTCATCATTTGATTGAAATAATGACAATAATGTCTGTGTGTCCTCACATGCCGGTTGACCGACGGATGGTAAAGTTGTTGATACGGGAAGCGGTGAAACCCCATCAGAACCTGTTGGTGCTAAGGTTGCCGACGGTGGCTCAGAAGATGCAGCCGGTTTCAGCAACGGGGACTGCACTTGTGTGGCGGCCTCCTGGAGCAGCGAATCCACTAACGGCACGGCGGAGGGATGCCCGCCCAGCTGTAAGGCCAGGCAGTGCCAGGCTTCCGGCACCAGAAATAACCAGCTCACCGCCTCTTCCGGCAGTAAACGGGCGGCCATCATGGCTTCCAGTGGCACAGACAAATCTGGCAGGGATGACCGGAATCGGAAACGAAAGCGACGTGCGGGCATCCACAGCCCCGGCTGCCAGTGATGTCCGTCTTCCAGCTCCCCGTCCAGTTGCCGCAACAATGGCAGGTGATAAAACAATGCCGCCCAGAACACCACCGCCTGCCATAACAGACTCTGTGCCGCCTGCGTTTCCGGTGCCGCCCCCGGCGGGAACAGATGCCCCTTCGCCAGCCGCACGGCACAGGTGGTAAACTTTAGCGTCAGGTCAGCAAATCCCCCTGCCCCCTGACCAGTCGCCTTCCGGTATGGCGGGCACCTGCTGCACACTGCCCAGTAATTGCTTCACCGGCGCAAGATAAAAACGCTGATACAACCCTTCCGGCAGGGCACTGTTCTGCCATAATTGTTGCAGACACTGCCGGCGCTGCGGGGTGGCCAGTAACTCGTCCGCCGATTGCGGCCGGAAATAGCCCCCACGGTCACGAAGGGCTTCAGGGGGTGGTTCGGATGATGTTTGTGGTGTGGCAGGCTGACGGGCAAAATGGGATTTAAAACGCTGAAACATGGTTTTTATATGAACGCGTCCCGTTTGCAACGGCTTCCATTGTTCTAACTCTGACAGATAGGTTGCAGCTTTATATCCGGCTTTTTTTGCAGCCTTTAAAGCTGCTAGCCCCTATGTCATTCGCCGACTCACACCTCATTTCCTCCGCGAGCTTTAAGCTCATAAAACCATTCAGGTTTAGTGAGTCCCGGTCTTACCTGTCTTTGTCATCACGCTGGCTGCCAGAGCAACCTTTCTGCCTTCATCCTTTTGTTAAAAGTTAATGTTTGTCAGTGGCCGCTTTTAGTCTGGCCTGACACTGACGTGAGCCTTGTCGTATTCACACTGGTGAGCCGTTATCGCCCAAACTGTCCGGGCCAGTTTGTTCGCCATCGCCACGATGACCACACTGGTCGGGCGTCGTTTTTTGAGTTCCGTGATCCAAGGCAAAGGTTCTTTTGTCAGTAATGCAGCCGCACGAGCACCATGGATAAACAGGGTCCTCATATAGGTATCTCCGCGTTTACTTATCCCCAGCAGGCGGATTTTTCCGCCTGAACCTGTCTGTTTCGGAACAAGTCCGATATAAGCAGAAAACTCTCGTCCCGATTTAAACGCGAAGGCTTCTCCCATTGTGGCCACCGCAGCCGTGGCGATTAGCGGCCCCACGCCGGGTATTTTCAGCAGCCGCTGACAGGTTTCATTCTGCCTGGCCACGCTGACAAGCTGTTTTTCGATGTTATTTATCTGTGAATCCAACTCACCCAGCCTGTTGTACTGGTCCTCCAGCACGGCGATAAGATACGGAGGGAGACGCATCTTCAGCCGCTCCAGGGCTTCCGGTAGCTCTTTGGCCAGTGCCGCCCGGCCTTTGTGGAGGGTTTCTCCGAACTCAAGGAATATCCCGTACAGGGCATTAATCTGTGCCGTCCGAAACTTCACCAGTTGCCTGCGAGTCCGGTGCAGAACCAGTACAGACTGTTGTTCTTCCGTTTTAACCGCGATTTCTTTGCCCGGTTGCTGTACCGCCATCCAGATAGCACGGGCATCCATCACATCATTTTTGTTACCCATGACGAATGCCTTAACAAAACGAGCTTGCATAAGCCGGACTTTATGCCCCTGTTTTTTCAGTTCACGCGCCCAGTGCTGAGAGCCTCCACAGGCTTCCATACCTATCAGACAGGGTTCCCGGTTACTGAAGAAAGTCAGAAAATCCTGGCTACGTACCTGCTTATCAACCACTTCGCCAGTGTGCTCATTGATGAAGTGAACCTGAATCAGATGTTTTGCGATATCAACGCCAACCGGTATATATTTCATGTGTGGAGTCTCCAGTCTGAGTGATGTGGTCCAATGATTTTGGTCACCGTTATAGAGGTGATATTCTCACTTCAACACGCAAAATAGGTGACATGATGAAAAGACGTTTCAGCCCCGAATTTAAACTGGAATCTGCCCAGCTAGTCCTTGACCAGCATTACAGCATAAGAGAAGCGGCGAAGGCGATGAATGTGAGTAAATCGGCAATGGAATCTTGGGTTCGCCAGTTAAAACAGGAGCGACAAGGCCAATCACCCAAAGCCTCACCCATCACGCCGGAGCAAATTGAAATACGCGAACTGAAGAAGAAACTGCAACGCCTTGAAATGGAAAACGATGTATTAAAAAAAGCCTCAGCACTCTTGATGTCGGACTACATGAACAGTTCTCGTTAATCGAGCAATTCAGAGTGCATTATCCGGTGGCTTCTCTTTGCCAACTGTTCGGGGTTCATCGCAGTAGTTATCAGGCCTGGCACAAGCGAATCAAGCGGCCAGACTCTGCTCGCGTAACGCTAAAAAGCCGGGTTCGTGAAGCCTTTAACAAAAGTCACGGTTCTGCCGGAGCACGAACGATTGCCTCGATAGTTACCCGTGAGGGGATCCCATTAGGCCGATGGCGGGCCGGAAAACTCATGGCTGAACTCGGGCTGGTCAGTCGTCAACAACCCAAACATCGGTATTCACGAAAGGAGCAGGAACATGTTGATATTCCAAACCATCTTGACCGCCAATTTGCTGTTACGGAACCTAATCAGGTTTGGTGTGGTGACATCACTTACATCTGGACAGGTCAACGTTGGGCGTATTTAGCGGTGGTTCTCGACTTATTTGCGCGTAAACCCGTCAGTTGTGCGATGTCATTTTCGCCCGACGCTGAGTTAACGAAGAAAGCCTTAACAATGGCATTTGAATCAAGAGGAAAGCCACAAGGTGTGATGTTTCACAGCGATCAGGGATGCCAGTATACCAGCAAAGCATTTAGGCGATTATTACAGCAATATGGTATCAAACAAAGCCTGAGCCGACGGGGAAACTGTTGGGATAACAGCCCAATGGAGCGGTTTTTCAGGAGCTTGAAAAGCGAATGGGTGCCTTTAGAGGGATATGCAAATTTTATGGCAGCCAGATATTCAATCACCCAGTATATAACAGGTTATTACAGTCAGCTTCGCCCTCACTGGTATAACAACGGATTAACCCCCAATGAATCAGAAAGATTATTTTGGGAAGCCTCTAAGTCAGTGACCAATTTTTATTGACCACTTCACCCACCATCCCAAACCAGTCGGTATACTGACGGGTCAGAAGACGGGCGATACTGTCACGCGCCGGTGCCGGGATGCTGTCCCAGCGCATCAGGCTGAGGCCGGACTGGCGGTACAAATTGTCTGTCCGTTTAATATGGTCGCTGTTTAACGGCACATTATCCTGCAACAGCCTCAGCCACTGGTCAAAAGCCAGGTTCTGCGGTGTCGGCGCCGCCGTGCCGCGGACTAACGCCGGGTAAGGCGTATAGGTTTGCGGTTTGGCCGGTTTCAGTATAGCAGAATCAACATAACCTGACACACTCGATGTGCTCGGTGAACACCTCATCAACTGAACATCTTTTTTGTCTTCTTATCGCTTTTGCCCCACCCCATTTGTGTTCTATGGGATTCAAGTCCGGACTATAAGCGGGCAGCCACTCTAATTGATATTGACTCTCTGCTATCGCTTGTATCGTATCAAGTCGTTTATGAAAACGCGCATTATCCATGACTATCACGGCACCGTGTGGGAGTTTGGGCAATAAATCCTGCGTCACCCACGCATGAAAGACATCGGCGTTAATGTTGCCAGTAAATAAGCTTAAGGTGATGAACGTATTTTCGAGAATGGCCCCAATCACGTTAATACGGCCTTTCGCGTGCCAATCCTGTGTACCAAAACAACGCTGCCCTTTCTCTGAATACCCGTATATCCGTGGCATTGACTGCGCGAAACCACTTTCATCCAAATACACAATCGGTTTGCCTTCCTGTTTATAGCCGCTGATGCGCTCGACAAACGCCTGACGAAGCTGAGGATCAGCGCGAGGATGTTTTAAGGTTTTTTTTATGAGTGAGGCGAAGCCGTTTCAACGCGTAATGAATCGCCGATTGTGAGACCCCTAAGCGCTTTGCTCTTTCCCATTGATAGTCATCAGGAAAATTTTGGACATCCGCGATGAGCACCTCATCAGGAATTTTCATGGGAGGCTTATCACGCGTCATGCAAGGTTCTATTTTATGACTCCACCGGAACAGGGTACGAATAGAAATCTCAAAATGGGCACTCGTTTGTTCGAAAGTCAACGAATGCTTATCTTTGTATGCCAGTACTCTTTTTCGAAAATCTAGACTGTAACCCATTTCACTTTATGCCTTGTCATTTTGGATTTGGATATTATGACATATTAGTATGATTTTGCTATATAACAATGCCAGAAATATCTTCTCCCCGCAGTGTAATATGGGGTATCTCGATCAGGAATTGGAAAAAATTCCGCTAAACGAATCAATCTTTGATGCTGTCAGAAATAACACGCCGAATATCGATGATATCACCTGTAAACAGCAACTGATTGCGACAGGCTTTAAATATGCTGATTTTAACCAATTGGTGGGGCGATTAAGTGGTGGTGAACGTTCCCGATTAATGTTTTTGATCTTGAAACTGAATAAGCACAATTTCCTGATCCTCGATGAGCCAACAAACCACCTGGATATTTTTGGCAAAATGGAGCTGGAGAATGAATTGATTAATAACGGGATGACGATATTAATCACTTCGCATGATAGGGCGTTTATCGATAACGTCGCTAATCGTTTTTGGCTGATTAAAAATGGCAAACTGGAAGAGGTCACATCCAGTGAGGGATATTATCAGTTCCTGAATAAAAAAGTGATCCCTTATCAAAAAGCAGTGGTTAAGGCTCAGGAAAGCACTTCTGATGGTTTGAAAGTATTAACGGATGAGGAAGAGATCCTGCAACGCATTGTGGTATTGGAGCAAAATCTGACGCAGGATTTGGCCAGGAAACCGAGGCATCAGAAGCCCAAAAATCAGGAGAGCTGGAGAAATGAAATTCAGAAGTTGTATGAAATGCTGGGATAAATGACGAAATAATAAAATAAGATGCTTTGCAGGCTACCCACGTTTCAGGCTGTTACTTGGCGTCTCACCATAGCGGGCTTTATATTCTGCGCTAAAGCGTCCCATATGGGCGAATCCCCAACGCAGAGCGACGCCTGTGACGCTGGTGGCTTCTCCCGCCAATAGTTCTGTGCGTACATGTTCCATACGCAGGTCACGTAAATACTGCATCGGGCTGATATTCAGAAACTCCTTGAAGCCGGAATAGAGGCTGCGCAGGCTGACGCCTGCCACCTGAGCGAGCTGTTCTACGGTTATTGGCTCGTGGGCATGAGCCTGCAAATATTCCTGCACTCGCCGTACATGCCGTGGGCGAATGGCACATCGGCGGTTGACAGGCGTTTCACTGTAATTATGTTGATGGGTGGATAGCAGGGTAACGGAAATCAATTGTTCTATTTGGTTGATCATCAGTTTGTGTTGCAAGATATCAGGTACTTGGGTGGCGTATTCCAGAATATAAGGCATCAAACAACGCCAGGCCTGACAGCGTTGCCATTCAAACCCCAATGCAAATAGCAGTGGTTGATCCAGAGAGTGTCCTAATTGGCCGACCAGCGTTCTTTCCAGCAAGGTGCGGGAGATCCTGACCATAAACTGGTCATTATCGGCATTCCAGCGCATGGAAGTGTGCTGATTTGGGCTGAGAATGGAAGCCAGATTAGGAGTGGAGTCAAGGTACTGATCACCGCTTTCAATACCCGCACAGCCCGCCAGCGGCATCTGGATGAGAAAGAACGAATCCAACTCTCCTGGGGTGATTTCAACGCAGGCACCGTAACGTAATCGGCTCATGGAAATATCCCCAAGTGGAATATAGTGCATTTGGGCGTCCAATTTTTGATGTGCGTCCACGATAGTTAGCTGATGAGGCTGGATGACCCGTCCGACCATAGATTTAACTTCATCAAGATCGTTGGATGAAAAAAGTAAATGCTTTGGGGAATTGAGATGCTCCCCGATTTTGGTCACTGCATATTTAGGATCTGAACAGTCTGAAGCTGAATATCTTGATTCAGCTCTTCGAGAGTCAGCGTATTTTGGTTCAGTATTTTCAGACCCAAAATAGTTGTCAGACCACGAATTGCTCATCATTTCAGATACCTCTAGCCAGTCATATCATTGTTATGATGTATGAGATATTCCGCTAATAACGTGTTTATTCCCGATAAACTTCAAGTTGCAATCCGCCAGACGACACGAGGCCTCATATTTCCCCGCTGCGCGGGGAAATATGACACGCATCTTGAAGTTGGATTGGTATATTCCCTATTTTGATGATCCGGGATATAAAAAATAACAGTATTAACCTTATTCGATTATCTGATAACAGTATCCATATATTGTTTAAATGAAATATATATGATTATAAATATATTTATGAGGGGTACTCTTATCCACCTGCTGCACGCTTTATCCAAACACTGCACAGGGGAGATATCGGGCGGCAGGAGAAGAAATTATGAATGTAATGGGCACCGTGGTAACGACGGATAATTAGCCCTATCACAATCGGGTAATTCCACAAATCTACGTGTAGGTTATTATTTATTCAATAACAACTGTTTCTCATCTTCCCGTTGGGCATTTTCCGCCAGCCTTTTAAAATCTTTCACTGTCCAATATGGCTTTGGCACAGGCAGGTTTTTCATTTCATGGGTTGACCATAGCTGAAATTCCGCCAGTTTCTCTAATGAGAAATGCTGATAATACTCAGGCAGAGACAAGCGCAGGGCAAGGTGCTCTTTACCGAAAGGCATTAATGGGGAGCGGTTGTCCTGAATATCATAATTCCGATGCAGTACTAAAAACTTCTCAGGAATGCGTCGATAACTGTTCCACCATAAACCATCTACGCTATCAAATATCGCCTTTGTGCCTGACCGGGAATAATCCCCGAGTTCATGCAAAGCCATCGGTAAGATCTTATCCACTGAGGTTGAGAACTGTGTCACAGAAGACGCGTGACCTGTCAGAATCAGTGTTAATGCTAATCTTGCACCCAACAGGTTTGAATAGAGATCTTCTGGGGAAAAAGCCGAAATTTCCTCCGAAAAACCGGGGACTGATTGATAGCCATACCATTGCGCTATTTCATGCCAGGCGGCAAGCTGAAAAGCGAGTCTGACAGCCAAATAGGCACTGAGTGTATAGCGTTCGGCAGGATCTTGCGGTGGCGTAAAAGCAAAAAAGTGAATTTTACGCGCGGCAAGTTCATTGTTCAGGGTTAATTGCCACTCTTGACCAAGATGAGCGTAAATCTGGCTAAACAGATAAAGCGTATAATCTGCGGTATCCCTGACATGGGAGATATCAATAAACCCTCCCTTGTGGGTATAGAGCAGACCCACTTTTTCAGCGCTTACCCCCAGCAAAGCGGCACTGGCACCGATAACACTGTCATTGTAGTGATGCTTACCTAATTTTTGAGCTTCGACGATATTGTCGATGTCATAAAAGGGAATGGCAATATTCCAGAGTTGGGCTTTAAGATTATAGCCGAAAGCACAGCAAGCCCTTAAACCTTCAGGCGGAGCCATCGGGGGCAATGCATCCCAATCTTGCTGTGATTGTTCATAGGTATCACTGACAAGGACAGGTTTTACCGGATCAACAGATTGGGGTTGGTTTTGGCATGCCAGCAGTAAAAAACAGAGGCAGAGTGTAACGAATAATCTCAAAACGCTTCTCCAACCTGAAAATAGAACCCGGTACTGTCCTTACCGACACCAAAATCTAATCTGACATTCATGCGTGGTTTAAACTCGAAACGATAGCCAACACCAATAGAAGGAAGCCAATGCCTGGTTCCCAACCGTGAAGGGGAATCTCCCAACGTGCCGGTGCCTATCCAACCGACCACACCGTGGCGCCAGTCAAGTTTATGCCGTAACTCTAACTGTGTTGTGAAGATATTGTTGTCACGATAACGTCCTTCATAATACCCGCGCATCCGCTGGCCGTTACCCAGCAGGGATAGCTGATTCCACGGTACATCACCTGCGCTGAAACGGGCATAGTTATCAAAGGCCAGGACTGTCTTTTCAGATAACGGGTAATAGATCGAGAATTGAAGCTGTGTGGTATGGAAACGGTGATCACTGCCTAATTCTGGGGAAAAATAGCTATAAATGATCTCAAATGCCTGTCCGTGCCGAGCATTGGGCAAAAAATCCCGCGTATCATAACTGAAATGGGCACTGACACCGGAACTTATCACAGAGCGACCCCCGACGGATCGGGAGAAATACTGTTTGGCACCGTTATCTGGATCACTGGCATTGACGGAAGATAAATTCCAGCCTAATCCCACATAGGTGGCTTCAGTGATGCGATAGAGAAGCCGTGGATGAATCGCAAACTCCTGAGAACGGTACTTCTCTTTGTTGCTGTCATTTTTACCAGCACGATAACCTTGACCCCAATAGTAAGTTGGGGTGTTATTCAGTGTACCGGAAACAAATAACCGCCATTGGTCACTGGCAAGAAAATTGTAATTGGTAAAGTTCAGGCCAAACGCGCCGGTAGACGAACCAAAGCCACTGAGTCCCAATGAAGAAGTCTGGCTGGTGTGGTCTGAATGGTCAGGACGGTACAGGCCGACCACAGCCACACCAATCCCCATACCCATTTCAGGGGTGTAGAAAGGACCGGGCAATACGCCCCAGTCAATTTTTTTGCGCTCATCAAAATGGTTGCTGCCGCCTAATTCGTTTAACCAACCATCCATTTTTTGCCGATCAGGCAGGATATCAGCGTGTGCGGATGAAAGGGTAAAAATAAGCAGGCTGGAAATAGCCAGCCTTTTCAGTGTTGCAAGGCCAAACATTAAAAACGGAACTCACCGGAGATAAAGAAGCTGTTTCTGTTACCAAAACCGACTTCTGACAGAATATTGAAATTACGGGTAATTTCAAAGCGTGCACCCACGGTATTGTTCCATTTGTGGGCAAGGTGTTGTTTAACGTCGAACGACATATCAGGGTCGTATTCAAGCATGCCTCCAACAAATGCGCCTAGTACTCCGGTCATATTTATATTAGCGATCTTGCCCTCAAAGCGTTGAGTGATATCTTGATACATGGCACCAGTCCAAACTTGAACTTTGGTATTACCTTGTCCTGCAAATAATGGCTGAAATGTAAATTCATAACCAATTCTAGGCGTTATAATAAGAGCTTTAATACCACCGTCTAAAATATCTAAATTGGTTTGCGTATAGTTTGCATCTAATGTTGCAAAAAATTGGTTATAACCGCCCGCTAATGTAATACCACCACCATAGGTTTTACCTTTAAAATCTAAAGTGAAAGGAATATCTTTAAACATAGGTACGCCACCAAATATCACGTTTTCAATATTAGTTTCAGATGAACCTTTTGTTTTTCCATATACACCATAAACATTTAAAAATGGCAGAACCCATGTATCTAGCTTAAGCATGTGTGATTCAGTGCGTTCACGAGTCTTTCCGGCTATGACTGTAGTAGCTTTTTGTGTATCGGGATTTTCAGGCATAATAAACCCGATTTGATCCACAACAACATCCTGACGCAGATTCATATAACCATAACTAGCACCAAACGGTTCAGGCAGGTCGTAGCCTTTGGCGCGTGCTGCATCGCCCCAAATTGGCAGAATACGAGATTCAGACTTGGTAGTGCGGGATAAGCTACCGTCACTGTTCATCTGTGGAGCGCCAGATTCTGACACCGTTAATGAAAAAAGTGGGCGATCACTATCTGCATAGCCATAGGAGGTCGCCAGACATAGCGTCGCTGCTAACAATTTGCGCGAGTTAGTTAAGTTCATAAGTAAATTTGCTTCCTATTTTTGGTGTTTTTATGTGTACAAAATGAACAGATTAAGCCGGAAAGGCGCGTAGATTATCATAGCTCTTTTTGGCAATCATCAACGATTTATGCTTGTAGATGGAATATCGCACGATTTGGCATATTCGTTTGTTTTATCGTCAAATAGAGCGGGTTTTATCTCACCAAAATATTATTAAAAATAATTAATTTATATTGAAATTATTTCCTGCGTTGATTTTTATTTCGGTTACCTAAAATAAGAGGATAGTTTATAAAGGTTTTAATTTTATTGATTATTTATATGACTTATTACAATAAGTCATTGTTAAAAGACAATTGATAATTTTATCTTTGGTTTGCTATTACCTTATTTAATTAATAGTTATACCAATCCAACTTCAAGATGCGTGTTATATTTCCCCGCTACGCGGGGAAATTTCGCCCACTGCAAGGACTTCTTCAATTAAGGGAATAAGGCGTTTCAAAATTTTGTCTGTCCTGAATTTTTCACGGCAAGCAATTCTGACTTGCCTGTCAGGAGCAATGCTATTGGTGGCAGCAACTTTAAACGCGCAAGGGAGCCGACGGGAATATGCATACGTTCACCGTTGACTTCATCAATCACAACAAACGCATTATCTTTGACATCAATACGTCCCATGCCAATAAAGATCATTGAATTCCTGTCCTTGATGGGAATGGGTTTTAATGGAATAAATGCCATTACAGTGCCCTTATCAGCATTAACCCACAACCAAAGGATTTTGCCCTGCCAAATCCTTTCTGGTATTGCTCAAGGAAAAGTTCGCTATCTGACAACGTGAGCACACCCTGAAAATCGACACTGGAAAATACCACTTTCTGGCCAGAGGCTTTAAAGCTGCGATGTTGGGTATAGCGTTCAATATCCGGGGGAAAATCAAAGCGAATACCCCAATTAGCCAGCCGTCTTTCATCTTGTATCCAGGTTTGGGCGGCTTGCATCATTACTGATTCAATGTCTCCTGAGCAACCAGAATGTCTTGCCTGACGCTTGGCATGCATCAATACATCATGGCGAAGTTGTTTGCCTGAATTTTTATCAGTGAGGCAGACAGTGGGGTTCGTGCGGAGTTTGAACGCCAGTTTTTGTCCATTATGTAATTGAGGGGCAAAAGATCTGGTCTGAATCTGGAACCGCGGGGAATTGGCTATCGGTGTGGTCGTGGACAACACAAGAAATTCAGGTTTGCCACTTAAGCTCATCTCTTGCCTGAAAAGGAAATTGCGCGCTTCCTGCCCCGTAAACAATTGCCACAAGAGTTGGTGGGAAGCATAGACATCATTTTTCGTCTGTTTTCGTGATGGTGCTTGTATAGGGTAAGCAAAAGGGTGCAAGGTGACTTTAGACAGATACATGTGTTCCCTCCACGCCGGATAACTGGAACGATAATTGGTGCATCGTGCGTTGTGTAAACTGCCAGCGGCTGCGTGATACTGGCTCATCCCAAAGTTGATGAGTCAGTATTGTCGTATCAGGGATCGTGATCTCGTCTTTATTTCCTTCCCAGAAATAACTCACGACATCATGATTACGCTGCCAATAATAGTGATTGGCCTTTTCTGATTGATAAGGCAAGAGAGGAAAAGGCGTATCAAGGGCTGCTTTTAATGACGGATATTCTGTCAGTTGCGGCATCATCGGCAGTGCAAGAGGGCAGGATTTTCGCCCAAGACTCAGCGTAAAAACGGGTTTTAGCAGCGCATCACGCAGGGCAGAAAGGGGGAAACTGGCCTGTTCGGTCAATGAAATTGCGATAACCCACACGCCATCAGCAAGGTAATCGCGTGAAGACAGTACGGTGTTTAATTTAGATTTATCACGTAACTCACTTTTACGGGTTGGGTGAGACTGTTTTTTCTCTTGCGAAGGAACCTGGGAAGTATGGTAATCCCGCATCAATAAACCGGAAACGATCTGCTTGATGGCGATTTTGACACTCTGCTGCAATGCCATGAGTTGTGTTTCATCATCGCGCCGGATGCCCAGTGCTGCACCTAATAATCCCAGAATAGCCGAACGGGTTGGGTAAGTGCTGGTTGGCCGGTTTTCACCAACCGCCTCCACCCCCCAACTGGCTAGTGCTCCATATAAACGAAAGACCAAGTAAGTCTTCATATTGGCCTCTTTTATTCAGTAACGAATTGAAGTAGATCAGCAAAACAACCGTTACCCGTGACGGCGTTGATGCTATAGCGCGTTTCAGCACAAGCGCCATAAACGTTATCGAAGTTTTCTCTCTGATCTTCTAACGCTTTGATGGCATCAGTTGCCTGATCTTCGCTATCAATGGGTTTTAAGAACGCAACAGACAGGGAGCGAGGCTGATATTCTCCCTTTTCCGCCAACACATAGCTGGCATAGGCGCGGGAGCCGAAACTGTTTTGTTTGCCGGACGGGGCGATTTTAATCGCGGCTTCTGTCAGGGCGGCGATGGCTTGGTTCGCCAATGCTTCATTGCCGGACAGATTTTCGATTAACAAAGATTTATTAATGCAGATATAGCTGTAGAACAGCGCGGCGGCAAAGCCGGTTTCGCCAATATGAGCCGAACCGGAATCACTTTTGCCCGCATTGAGATCGTCTACAGCGGTAAAATAGTCATCTTCTACGGTAACACGGTGAACGCTGATCGCATGGGCAACCTGACAGGCGGCTTCCACATTATAGGCAGGGCTGGATGCCAGCATACGGCCAAACAGGGCAATATCTACGGCTGTTTTTTCTCTGCTCAGCAGATTCAGCTCTTCTTTGGTTGGTGCGCGATTTTCGTCGATAAGTTTATCGGCCAAAGCAAAGGTAGCCTCTTTTTCTGCCGGGCTGATATGTGCCAGTTGTTCAATTTCCAGGGGTTCATCTTTTTTCTTTTTGCCAAAAACTTCCGCAATGGCAGAAGCCCATTCAGTAGCGTGTTTCTCTTTGACTCCCCCATTAAGCAAGCGTTGATAAACCTGAAATCCAAAGCGCTTGGTACGAAAACCAAGGTGCTCTGCGAGGGTATCCTGAAACAGATCAGAGATGCGCCAGTGGCGTTTCAAACTTTGAGAACTCATTCTTAATCTCTCTGCTCCGCCCATTCTGGCGGTTTTAGGGCGTCCGAGATCGTCGCGGTTCAGGTTGGCTGGAGGGTAGGAAGTTAACAGATGTAGCTGAATAAATTGGCTCATTTAAAATTCCTTATTAGATTAAAAGTGGTTAATTATTGGCGTTATTTAGCGGCCTTGTAGTAATCCATCGCCCATTGCACACAGAGGCGTTTATTGGCTCGATAGGCTCTTGGCTGGTGGTACTCTCTCAACCATTGTTCAATATCTTTGGCGAGAGATAACACGGAAACCTGGCCTTTCAGTTGTTGCAGGATGCGCCGCAAACGCATAATAAATTCATCAGGTGTTTTGGCCGCCTGCAATTGGGCAAAGCGATGTGTACTGACAATCGGCTTGTCATTTTCGGTTTTGGTGCCAGCGGCAGTTGCCAGATTAGTGGTGGTGTTGGTTTTGACATACACCAGCGTGACGGCAATCATCGCCCATCGCATAACAGTCTGTTGCTGAGCTTCTTTGATGATATCTTCAGGCAAACTGAACCATAATGCGCGAAAACCTTCGGTGAAAGTTACTGCCTCAATATCCTGGCAACGCTTTAATTCAGCTTTAAAGAGCGTGGGTGCAGGGGGGATATCTTTTTTCTTCAATTCTTCGGAGGATAAAAACATGCTTTCCCACCAGCGCAGTAAACGACCTTCACTTAGGTTATTCATTGATAACCTCCTCCTTCTTTTTGTTCTTGGATGATTGGGTTTCTATATTGTGCTCTGTCATAAATGACTTGATATCTTTAGAACCCATTAACCACTTGGTAAGAATTTGTCGTGCCTCGATTTTTTCGATGAGTTTTTGGGGATCGGTATCTTCTGACAGCACGAACTCATCAAAGAGATCAAAGCAGGTATTTCTGAGTTGGTAGAGCCAGGTTTTAGCGTCTTCGGTGGATAGGGAAGAAGCTTTATGCTGGCTGCTGACAATCTGTCGTACAGCCTTAAAAAAGGCGGCCTGGGTGCGTTGATAGAAAGTCGCATCAATAAATGACATATCGCCTTTTATCTCATTCGGGCGACGGAACCACGCGCTTTTGATCTGGGTACGACACTGAGTTAATGCATTGGCAGAGAGGTTTTGTAGTGTTTTGACGCGCCGGAAAACAGCATCTTTCTTTTCAATCGGCATGGAAAACAGAGGCAGGGTGGTGGAGTACCAACCGCGGGCTTTCATGTTGTCCATATCATAGCCAAAAACCCATAACCGTGGCGTGGAACTCTGTTCATCGGCAAAATAATCATTGATCTGGTGAAAATGGTCGACAACCTGGGCTGCCTGTTGACCCTGTTTATCATCGGAAAAAGTCAGGCTATCCCAGATCTTGTAGGTAACACCACCAGGTTGCCCTTTGATAGAAAGGTGCTCTTCATCCGGTTTTTTCGGATTCCATCGATAGGGGGTTAGAGGATGTTGCCATGTGCCAGAATAATTGTTGCCATAGTTTTGGCTACGATAACTGGCAACGGATAGGTGAGTTGCTTGCCCCGTTAATTGGCAGATGGCGGGTTTATCCTCTATCTCCAGCCGGATTCGCCGTGGCATGGCCCAGTACATATGCAGTTCATGGACATTATGTGCGTAAATTTCTGTCCCTGCGTTTTGGCTGATATGCGTTTTATCCAACCAGGGAAAAACGTCTGAGCTATTGAGATCAGGATCTGGATAAGGCCAACGTTCCCGATTAATGACATTAAGCCAAAGTTTTTGCCATAGCGAAGCATCCAGTTCTTGTGGCTGAATCAAGGTCGTTAGTGGACCCCCTCCCCGTAACCCGACGCGATGTCCAACACCGCCGGCAGGAGCATTAATCTGTAATGTGAATAGCGCAATGGCGGCCATTTCAGGGGAGATCACGTCACATTGGTTGCGTTTAATAAAGTGATCAGTATTATCCTTCAATGTTTTTTCACCGGGTGATTCAATCAATAATCCTGAAATGTTGGAGGGTTTTCTTTCCGCTAACGAATCAAAATCCTGCATAAACAGAGGGCCATTCCCCGTCAGATTAAAAGCATGTTCTGCGCGATGAAATGCAGTCTGTAAGTCAGCTTGGGTAGGGGCTTGTTGATAAAATTCATACCATTCGTCTTCATCTTCAGGAGCAAAAACCGTTTGCAGCAAACCAATGGCTAACTGGTAAGCGGCGCCCTGAAAATCAGCCCGTGGCAGGGAAAAATCGACAACGGCAGGATCGCCGATTGCCGTCAGCGGTAACTTTTTCTCACTACCATTTCTCATTCTAAAAGTCAGCCATGCGTCTTTGACGAGGTTCATTACGCCTCCTGCTTAGGATAAAAACCGATGTTGGGATCATAAGTAAACTGGGGGTCACTCTCTGGCAGCCAGATTTGCAGGTATTTGACGGACTTGAATTTATCCTGTAGCCGCGCCACGGCTTGAGAAAGGGACTCTGGTACGGGTTGCAGCTTATCGGCAAATTTGTTTTTTGAAATTTTGACAATACTTAATTGGACAGGGAATTTTTCATCCTCTACCCACGGTATTAATTCCCCGCTTTCGGTCAGTTTGACGAGCAGCACACTCACCGTTTCGATATCGCTAAATCGGGTACTGATATTGCAGTCATCGTCATACCAGCCGTGGGCACTGCGTTTGCTATATTCATAGCGTTGCCATTGCAGGGCTTGTGAGCGTGCTGCGGCGTCTTTGCTCCGCCCTTCTCCTATCTCATCATTATCCTTGTGTTTGAGTGCTTCAGGGATGTGTTCATCGGCGTCTTCACCATAAACAGCTTCGATTAAGGTTCGCGCCTCAGCAGGCATACGAATGGCACCTAAGCGCAGTAATTCGCGTAAGCCAAGCCATAAACGCCCGGCTGAACGATAAACATATTGGGTATTGCGAAAATCTTTGCTTAACCAATCAGTTTTGGGTTGATCATCCCATTCTGGTGCGTGGAGATATAATTCAGGTGCAGATCGGCTATCGGTAATGCCTTGCTTGTATTCGCCATTTGCATTGCGAGTATGGCGGTGCAAACGACCAACCCGTTGAATCAAGTCATCGATCGGGCAGATATCGGAGATCATGACATCCGTATCTGCATCAAGGCTTTCCTGAAAGACTTGCGTTGTAATCAGGATCTTTCCTTGCCGATCCTTCTGCTTGCTTTCTTTTCCAAATATTGCCAGCACACGATTTTCGATCGCTTTTCGGTCATGCAAAATAAAACGGCTGTGGAATAACAGGCAATTTTCCGGTTGCGCCATTTGCGATTGAATAAGCCGGAAAGCCTGGAGTGCATCATCCACTGAGTTGCGAACCCAAACCACGCATTGCCCATTCTGAGCGGCGTTGAGGGCAATTTGTACGCCGCCATCCAGATGATTCACGGTTTTTACCGTGACGGTACGGCTGACGTCTGGGCGACTGTGCAGGGGCGTTTCAATCAGTGGAGTTTCTGGGTTTAACGTGACATGGGTTGCCAGTGGAAAGGCCGTTTTTTGCAATTTCTGCGGTGGTATGCCGCTGGCAGATAACCAGATATCCACCAGCCGTTGCCGCTGTTTCAAGGAGAGTGTGGCAGTCAGTAATATCACGGAACCACCCTGGTGCAAGTGCAGACTTAATACGCTTTCCAGCAATGCAAACATGTATTCATCGGCGGCGTGTACCTCGTCAAAGATCAATACCTTGCGATTTAACCCAATCAATCGAAGTGACTGGTATTTTCTCGGTAAAACGGCAAGTAATGCCTGATCGATAGTGCCTACGCCCACCGAGGCCAATAGAGCTTTTTTATTAGAATCAGCCAACCATCGGTGGCACTGTGCTGTCGCGGTGCTATCGTCTCTGGTGTAATCACTGTCGTTATGTTCAGACGTCAGGATGATGTCACGGAAATTATCATTCATTTCACGTGCACCGTGCGCGAGAACGATACTGGGCAGTTTGCCGTTTTTGGTATCGAACATATGATGATAATGCTTAGCGATTCGGCCAAACATGGCGTTGGAAGTCGCCATTGTTGGCAGGCCAAAATAGAAACCGTCCGCAGCCCCTGTTTGCATTAAGCGGTGAGTCAGGGCAAGGGCGGCTTCTGTTTTGCCTGCGCCCGTAACATCTTCCAGAATAAAAAGCTGTGGGGAGTCATCAATCGAGACTTCTTCCGCCCATTTTTGTAATGGAGTTGGTGAAAATTGGTAGTACTCCTGAATAGAAGTATAAGGAGATATCACGGGGGTGTTATGGATATCAATACCATCTAAGGCGATTTGGGCTTGTTTTTGGGTAATCAGCCAATATTCTGCCAGCGAAAGGGCTTTGGTTTGATAATGAAAATGGTAACAGTCAGAGCCTATCCAGTCTGCCAGCACGACAATACCGGCAAGTTGCCAACTCACTTGTTGTAGTTTGCGCCGCCACTCTTTTGAAAGTAGCTTTGCCAGTGGCAGATGAGGTTGAAAAAGCGCCAGAAGATCATGGGTAAATGCTGTGGCATCGATAACATTTTGGGGCTCGGTAAAATCGGTAATTGCGCTCCAATTATCATCATCAATGGGTTTACCATGATGACCAAGTATACACTGCATCAAAACCATTAACGTTTTCAGGGCTTGTTTCTTTTGTTTATCTTCACCGAATTGAAGGCCATCATCTCCTGCTAAAGCAATCAGTACATCGTCCTGAATTTTTTTCCAGAAAAATAGCCCTAACCGATCATGCCTGAAAAATTTGGAATCATAGGGGGAGTATTGCTCCGGTTTAATTAGATCAGTATTTTCCTGGGAATATAATTGCTGAAATGCAGAAGCAAATTTGCCGATATCATGCAGTACCAGAAAAAATGAAAACAGGTTTTGTAATGATTCTGATGATAATCCCAAAAAATTTGCGAGATCTTGCGTTAATTTCTTATGTGGCGCCAATAATAATTGGCCTACTGCGGCGACATCTAAGCAGTGATAAGCCAGGAGATGATAATTTTCGTTAGAATAGGGATTCTTTTTAGCTTTTCCCCAATATCGTGTGAGGTAATTAAAGTTATTTATTAAGTTAGTCATATGCTCTCATGAGTAAATAAAATTATAACCTGCCTATATTAATGGTTTGTCATTAATCTTCTGTGTTTTCTATATATTGACTAAATCGAAGTAAATAACCATCTGGATCTTGAACGAGAAATTCCCTCTGACAGATTGAGGTATCACCTATGCAGTAATCATTATCTTCCAGTGGTCGATAAAGTTCGATTTCGTTAATTTTCAGATTTTCCAGGATTGGCATAATATCATCGACTTCAATTTGAAAATTAATACCGCGCCCTAATGGATTATTGAGTTCTCCGGTATTCCAACCATTGTCATGAAATACTTCCAGCATTAATTGTGCTTCACCTAATCCTAAATAAACAAAATCGGGATTTTCTCGACGAATTAATATTTCGAAACCCAATATTTTTTGATAGAAATCAAGTGAAGCCGCAAAATTGGTCACAGTAAGTTCTGGCACCATACGATTCCAGTAAGTTATTTCCGTTACATTGTTAGCAATCAAAGTGTTTTCCTGGGTGATTATATTATTTTAAAATAGCGAATTGCTTAAAAAATTAGCTAAATCAACTCTGTTAACAACGGATTTGGAGAATTTACCCTATTTTATATTATGTTATCACTAACATTCTATCTTATATGGAATATTGATCACATTTAAAATCACATGAGAAGGTAATGGTGAAAATTTCATCTCATCTCGCTATGAATTAGATTTTTATGATAGTTTTCATAGTAAATTGTAATACTTAGTGAATATTTTTTTCTGATAGTGTTTTATCTCTATATATCAGTGTTTGTTCATTTTGTAGGTGCTGCATTTTTATTTGTGTCAGCGCTTCTTTGCGCCATCTAATCAGGGTGCTTTTAGAGATTCCCTCTGATTTGGCCAGAGAGGAAATACTGATGTTGTAGGGCGGTAGCATTTTTTTTTGCATGGCTCGTTTTTTTTTCAGGTGAATATCGTTTCAAATTTTGTCTCCTATGAGAATTTTTATGTGGAATATTTTAAAAGTGTAGAGTGAGTTTGTGGAAAGGCAAATTTTTTTTTCAATTTCAAATAAAAGGAAATAAGAAAAACTTCTAAAAATTAGGCTGCTTGGGTTATCATTTATTCACACCTGTTAGTGTGTAGATTAGATATCCAGATAGATATTTATCCCCGTATCTACGGGGAACATAAGTTGTGATCAAATAAAAGTAAAAATAAAAACGGTTTATCCCCGTATTCACGGGGAAAAGTATTCATATCACTAAACTGTGGACATTTCTATTTTTCATCTTTTCTTAAGACAAATACATTCCTGATTGTTATCTTCACTATGCTTGCCGGAAGCAGTGATTTGAAGTGTAGCAAATCACCATCATTACGTCTCTATTGTGTTTATGATGATGGGCATGACTGCTGTTGTTATTCGCCAATCTGGTGGAGATAATATTGTTAGCATACCGAAAGCCATTGTGAAAAACCTTCAATCTGCATACGGGTTCAAAGCTTGATTTGTCCATTCAAGATAACAAAATTGTGCTTACACCAATCGAAGAAGAGTTAACGTTGGAATCACTGTTAGCCGGAAGTCCTAAAGAATATTTTACGGTAGAAACGCCGCCCTGCGTTTGTGATCTCTCGAAAGATGTTTAACGAGCATACCGGATTTGCTGTTGTGGTTCCCACTACCAGTACCGTGAGGGGAATGATGCTAGAAGTTGTCTTACCCGAAGAATTATCGACCCAGGGGCAATTCTTATCCATCAAGTTCCGGTTTATCCCCGTACTCACGGGGAACACTCTAATTTTATCCATATGTTTTATAACATTTTTTTAGGGCGGAAAAATTCTACCATTTTTTTAGTCTATAAAGTCAGTCAAATTTTCGCTTTCATTCTGCTGTTTTACTATCTGTAATTCAGATCACATTTCATCCATATTTTTAATTCTTACTTACCAATTTATAAGATTTCCATCACAGAAATCGCAAAATAACCTGTTGGCCTTAATGCAACAACAAAAAGAGTAAGGGTGTGAAAACTATTGTGTTATGCGGTGGGGATGTTACCAGCATGTTGGAAGATTTATTCAAGCGCGTGTAATCCATCACAATTTCAGCAATTACTGATAAATAAGATGCGAGTAGATTGGCATTTTTCACTAGAAAGCGTGTTGTGATGCTGTATAAATATGTTAAAACCGCGAGTTATTCCTCTGTACCTATCAATAACTGATTGCATTACATTGAAAATGAAGAAAAAACGACCAGCTTTACAAGATGTTGCCGACCTCGTTGGCGTCACAAAAATGACGGTCAGCCGTTTTTTACGTAATCCCGATCAGGTTTCTGACGCGTTGGGAAAACGAATCGCGGAAGCTGTGGAGCAACTAGGTTATATCCCTAACCGTGTACCCGATATTCTTTCCAATTCGACCAGTCGTGCAATAGGTGTTTTGCTTCCTTCATTGACCAATCAGGTCTTCGCCGAAGTCATTCGCGGTATTGAGCATGTGACTGATCGCAACGGATATCAGACTATGCTTGCCCACTATGGTTATTCTGCCCAGAAAGAAGAAGAACGTTTACTCTCCCTGCTTGCCTATAATATTGATGGCCTGATTCTGGCGGAACGCACACATACCCCCAAAACGTTAAAGGTGTTGCAAACAGTAGGCATACCCGTAGTTGAATTGATGGACAGTGTATCGCCTTGCCTTGATATTGCAGTAGGGATCGATAATTTAGCAGCGGCTCGTCAGATGACGATGGCGATGATTGAACGCGGCTGCAAAAACATTATTTATCTCGGTGCCCGGCAGGATGAACGAACGCTGATCCGTTTGCAAGGGTTTGAAATGGCGATGTTCAGCGCCGGGCTTCAACCAAGAAAAATGATGACACCCGTCAGCTCTTCCTATTCATTAGGCGCACAGCTTTTGCAAGAATCCTGCCAGAAATATCCCGAAATTGATGGCCTGTTTTGTACGAATGATGATATCGCTATCGGGGCGATTTTTGAGTGCCAGCGACAGGGGATCAAAATACCGGAAGAAATTGCGATAGCGGGCTTTCATGGTCATGATGTCGGCCAAGTAATGACACCCAGGCTTGCCAGCGTGCTGACTCCTCGTAACTTAATGGGACGCAAGGCAGCAGAATCCTTGCTTGCTCGTCTGAGTGGGGAAACGCTGGAACAAACTCTGATCGATGTTGGGTTTACCCTTTCACTGGGGGAAAGTGTTTAATTTTTGTAGCTCAAAATGATGCTTTCCCATTTTCAATTGCGATAAGCCTCACATTTTCCTTTTTTGATGGTTCTGATTGATTGCCTATCATCCAGCTCCACTGCTAATGTTACCGGCAATTAGTTACCGGTAACATTTGATGGTTACTATTCCACTGCTAATTTTTTATTATAAATCAAATGGATATCTGATCGGTAAGATCTGTGTAAAGGAGTTTGATATGAGTGATACCCAACAGCCAAACCACGTTTTTGTATTGATGGGGGTATCCGGCAGCGGTAAATCTGCGGTTGCCAGTGGTGTTGCCCGTGAACTAGGGGCTGCGTTTCTGGATGGGGACTTTCTTCATCCCCGAGCCAATATTACAAAAATGGCACAGGGTCATGCCTTGAATGATGATGATCGTCGGCCGTGGTTGATGGCACTCAATGATGCCATTTTTGCCATGCAGCGCACCAACCCTATCTCCCTGCTCGTGTGTTCTGCCTTGAAAAAAAACTATCGGGATATGTTACGTGATGGCAACAAAAACCTGTCATTTCTTTATATGAAAGGGGATCTTGGCTTAATCGAAAGCCGCCTGAAAGCCCGCAAGGGGCATTTCTTCAAACCGCAAATGCTCATCTCGCAATTTGAGACACTGGAAGAGCCGACCAGTGATGAAAAGGATGTCCATCACATTGATATCAAACCTGATCTTGATGAAGTCATCAAAAATGTGATTAAAGCCATTGACCATATCCACGCCATTAACCGTATTAGTGAGGGATGTTCATGAGTACTGTAACTCTGGTTCTGACAGCCGTCGGCTCTGTTCTCCTATTATTGTTTTTGGTGATGAAAGCCAGGTTACATGCTTTTATTGCCTTGATGCTGGTTTCCGTAGGGGCAGGGATTTTTTCTGGTATGCCACTGGAGAAAATCACTCAGACAATGCAAGACGGTATGGCAGGCACTTTGGGCTTTCTTGCCGTTGTTGTCGCTCTTGGCGCAATGTTTGGCAAGATCCTGCATGAAACGGGTGCCCTTGACCAGATTGCCGTGAAATTGCTGGGGAGTTTTGGTGAAAAGCGGGCTAACTATGCATTGGGTGTGGCCGGGCTTGTCTGTGCGTTGCCACTGTTTTTCGATGTGGCGGTTGTGTTGTTGATTGGTGTGGCATTCGCCGTTGCGCGTCGCACCAATGGCAATGTTGTGAAACTGGCGCTGCCATTGTTTGCAGGTGTTGCGGCGGCGGCGGCGTTTTTGGTCCCGGGACCAACGCCGATGATGCTGGCTTCCCAGATGGGCGCCGATTTTGGTTGGATGATCCTGATTGGCCTGAGCGCCGCCGTTCCGGGCATGTTATTGGCTGGCCCGATATACGGTAACTTTATCAGTAAATATGTGACACTGGATTTACCCAAAGATCTGGGCACACCAAGCATTGGCAAAAGCCAGATGCCTTCCTTTGCTTTCAGCCTGGCATTGGTTTTGTTCCCCTTAATATTGGTGGGCTTGAAAACCATTGGTGCACGTTTTGTTGATCAGCAATCAGCGCTATATCATTGGCTGGAATTTCTTGGCCATCCTTTCACTGCAATTTTGCTTGCTTGTCTGGTGGCGATTTACGGGTTGGCGATCCGTCGTGGTATGAGTAATGAGAAAGTCATGGAGGTCTGCTCTGCGGCGATCCAACCTGCGGGAATTATTTTGCTGGTGACAGGTGCAGGGGGGGTATTCAAACAAGTGCTGGTGGACTCCGGTGTTGGGCCTGCATTGGGCGATGCGTTGGTCGGTGCTGGCCTGCCAATCGCGCTGGCGTGTTTTATTTTGTCAGGTGCGGTGCGTGTGATTCAGGGTTCGGCAACGGTCGCGTGTTTGACCACGGTAGGGCTGGTTCTGCCCGTGATTGGCGAACTGGGTTATTCCGGTGCGCAAATGGCGGCGTTGTCAGTATGTATCGCCGGTGGCTCTTTGGTACTTAGCCATGTGAACGATTCTGGTTTCTGGTTGTTTGGAAAGTTTACTGGTGCGACAGAAGCGCAAACCCTAAAAACCTGGACGATAATGGAAACGATTCTCGGCACAACCGGCGCGATGGTTGGCATGATCTATTTCGCTATGTTGTGATGAAGCCTTTTTAAGCGATTTTTAATGGCACCTTATCCATCATAAGGTGCTGTTATCCACGGTTGTTATTTATTCATTTTGGCACTTTTAAAAGCGTTATTTAAAGACTTTTACGACTTGCATATAGGAACTTTTATTATTCAACCAACCCCATAAACTGCTTATAAAGCGCTTCGGCACTGCGTTCATAACCGGTTGCGGAGAGGTGAATGTAATCAGGACGAGCGAGGTTTTGCTGTTCCCATCCTCTGATAGAACATGACCCACCCATATATTCCCGCCAATCCCAAAACAGGGTGCGCTGTTGTCTGGCAACGGTTTGTTGAATCTGAATCACATGATCAAGTAAGGCAGGTTGCTGTTTTTCACAGCTTGCTGCGGTTTTGTTTTTCAGCGAATCATTCGGCCCAATCAGCAGGATAACGGTTTGCGGCATGGTTTTGCGGATTTCTTGGATTTTAGCGGTCAAATCTTGCTGATAAGCCACCAAATCCAGTGAATCATTAAAGGCTTCATTGGTGCCATAGGCGAGAATAACCATATCCGGGTTTATCTGCGCCAACGTATCAATCCATTGCGGTTGCCATTTATCCAGTATATTAATGGTAGCGCCGTTAATCCCCAATGCAGATAATATAACGCCGGGATTTTGACGTTTTATCAGCCAACCGCCAATTTTCAATTGTGTATCCTGTGGATAGAGATTGATGGGGAAGCTCATGCTCTGTCCTGGCGAGAAATGCCATTCACTTTGTGTTGCGGGTAACTTTATGGTGGTAAATGGCGTTCTGATTTGAGTCGCTGTATGGGATTGATAGAGTGCACTCAGCCAGTATTTGCCACGAGCAGAGGAAGATTTGAGTTGTATCGTACTACTGGTACTTTCGGGAATAGCGATAAATCCCCCCAGTGGATAATCCGCCCGATTTTCCCTGCGGCTGCTTGAAAGCCACCAACCGGTTTTATCCTCAGAAAATTGTATTAAGGCGTTACGCTGGCCGGGAATGCTCATTGGGGGGATAAAACCCGGCCCTGCGTCGCCGTAATGATTCTGTAATAAACTGCGCAACTTACCGGTAAAGAAATCGGCAGCCGTGTGTGAATCACCTAATTGTACAAAATGGAGTTGGCGGGTATCGCTGTGACGTAATTTATCTGTTAATAGCGCGAAATTGGGATCATCAAAATTCGTCAATTGTTGTTGACGGTGTATGTGTGTTGTCTGGCGTTCCGATGCCGGCTGAGATTTTTCCCCCTTGCACGATAATAGGCTGATTGAGAGCGCGATAGCCAGCACTGTGCCTACTATCCGATAACATCCACGGAACATGTTAAATGGTTGCATTTTCTTTAACTGGCTCCTGAATAAATGTGATCAATGAAAATAGATAATCCGCAATGGTTTGTTGCCCTTTCAAACTGAAATGAATACCGTCTCCGCTGCGGAGTTTGATGGTGCTGCTGCCATCGCCAATATAATCTGAATAATTATCTGACTGATATTTGAACATGTCATTAACCGCAACATAGATCTCGCCCTTTTTTTCTACCTCAGTCTGATACAATTTATTGAGGTAAGACATACCGCTGGAAAGTTTTTTCTGGCGCATATTCGGTGGCCCAACCCAAATAACATTAGCTTGATGTTGGCGCACGTCATTTAAGATAGTTTCAATTCGTTGGCGATAAAGGTCTTCCCAGTTTTCACTGGCGAATTTCAAATAAGGCCCTCCGTGTCCTGAGGGCATATTCCACGGATCATTTGGGCCTAAAAATATCACGACCAACTTAATATCAGGGTGGGTTCTCAACGCATCGCTAATCGTTTTTGGCCAATCAAAGAAACCGGGATAAGACAACCCTGTACTTTGTTTACTTAAGTTAATGCTGGAAATGCCATATTGCTGAAACAACCGACGTTTTAAATGTGGGGCGACGCCCTGCATCATTGAATCACCGGCAAATAACACCTTATCTTTTATGCCCAGATTAACATGGGTTTTCTGGGCAATTTCAATAACCGGATTTTCTACTGAACTCTTTGGCGGTAAAGAAGACTGAACGAGTTTAATATTTTTGTTCAGTAGCTCAGGAAAGGTGAAAGAGAGATTTTCGATAGGATACACGTAACCTCCCAGAAAGCGCAAGCCAACCTGAAAATCAGGGGGAAATACGGTCTGCCTGTTATCAATATTCATGGCTGATGACGGGTTATCCTGATGTTTTCCCTGCGCATATGCCATAAAAGTTTTACTGGCAGCAATGGCTCCTTGCTGCACATTATTCCCCAAATCCCACCACGGTTCCCCTTTGAGAGATGTCCAGGGACTATTATGGTGATATTTCTGTTGCCAGAAATTATCTAATGAACCTTGATTGAGCCAAATTAACATTAAGCTGGTCAATACCACGGTACAAATTGCTTGTCCGACTTTTTTCAGATTAGATGTAAATTCAGAAGTTAGCATAGATAAATCCCGGCATTCCTGAAGGTGACAAAATAAAGACTAAAGTAAGGATCAAGGCTAAGGGAATTGGGTAATAAACCCAGGAAATCAAGCCATGATTTTTTTCAATTTTGTTTCTGAAATTTACCAGCCAAGGATAGATAATAAAGAATCCCCAGAAAACCATTAATAGAGAACTGCTGGATAACAGGGATGTAAATGTTTCGCCGGCGAACAGTTGATTTAATACCGCCAGTGCATCATTAAATGTCGGGCTACGGAAAAAGATCCAGGCCAAGCAGACAAAATGGAATGTCACCACACGGGATAAAAATAATGTCATTGGGTTTCTGGCTTGTGGTTCCCTCTGTTTCCTGGAAACAGGGAACAGGGCATTTTTAATATTTTGCAGAATTAATCCTAATCCATGAATAGCCCCCCAGATAATAAAACTAAGACCAGCCCCGTGCCATAGGCCAGAAATCACCATAGCGGTGAATATATTCAGGTTCTTGCGGAATACGCCTTTTTTTGTTACCACCTAATGGAATGTAGACATAATCACGGATGAATGTTGACAGGCTGATATGCCAGCGTCGCCAAAATACCTGTAAGTTTTCAGCCAGATAAGGGGCATCAAAATTGCGTGGTACTTTGTAGCCTAATAGCAGGGCGATACCTGTGACAAGGTCGGTATAGCCGGAAAAGTTAAAGTAGATATTCCAGGCATAAGCATAAATTGCCACGAGGACTTGCCCGGCATGATGACTAATCGGGTCTTCAAAAACGGGATTCACCAGATACTCAGAGAGCGTAGAACTGAGCAAAAAGAGTTTTACGATAGCGAGAGCAATCAATAATAGCGCCTTTAAGGGTTCCAGAATCATTCTGGATGCGACCTGAATCTGTGGCAAAAAATCTTTGGCTCGGTTAATCGGTCCGGCGACAATGCTGGGAAAAAAGCAAAGATACAAAATGACATCCGGCAATGGCGCGGCAGGCAGCTCTTTCTTGCATACCGATACAACATAGCTGACCGAATGGAACGCATAAAATGACAAACCTAACGGTATCAGCCATTCAAGGACAGGGAGTTCCACGTTGATCCCGACATTAGCCAATGTTTGTTGAATCGACTCTTGAAAGAAAGAGTAATATTTGAAAACAGTGAAACAGCTGAGAAGCCCGAATGTCAGTAGTGTAAATATGGCCTTATTGGATAAATAACGACTAAGAATATTCGCCAAAAAGTAAATAAACAGGGTATAGGCGAATAAAATGTAGGCGAACCTGGCAGCAAAAGAGAATACAAATAAATAACTCGCTAAAATTAACACGCCATTCTGTAGCCTGGGCGCTTTTTGTAAAAGCCAATAGACAACCAGCAGAATAACAAACGATCCAAGGAACTCAAAAGAGAAGAAATTCATATTAGGCTCTGGTTAACCATTTATCATTGGGAGAAAGAATGTAATTCTGAAATGCATTATATACCAATCCAACTTCAAGAAGCGTGTTATATTTCCCCGTGCAGCGGGGAAATATAAGGCTTCGTGTCGTCTTGCGGATCGCAACTTGACGTTTATCGAGTATAGTATGGAACTTGTCGATGTTTACAGTAGATAATACAGCGACAGATTATAAAAAAAGAATCCACTTTGTCATTAATACAATGTGGATTGTTGGAAGAGTGTTATTGGATGGGCAATTCTTGCGCTTGTGAAATCAGTTCCTTGTTGCCATTAAATATGCGATGTAAATAGCGATTATAGTCAGATCCCAGTTCAGAATAACCCTTGAGATTATCAATCAGCTTACTGATATTCAGCGGCTCCTGTGTTGTTCTCTGCTTTGCACGTGAAGAGCGCAGTGACTCATAAGCACGATGCGTATTCAGGTTTTTCATATAGGCAACGACGGATGCATTGATAGTAGGGTAAACTGAATAACCTTTGACTTTTCCTTTCGTTTTGCTGCAAGAGCTGCAACGCATTCCAAACAGATTATTATTTTTTTTGGCAAGTTCTGACGTTCCCCAACCCGATTCAGCCGCTGCTTGAGTGGCAACAAAATGGGTGGGAATAATATCAACCCGACTTAATAACTTATTCCAATTAAGCTGTTTTGGCGAATTACAGGTCATTTTGTAATCCATGCAAATCTTTTTCAATCGGTGACTATCCTGTACAGACCAATGATGATTCTTTTGGTGTGACAGGAGCCATTTGCGGTCTTGCATAATCTTTTGATTATGTTGATCAATTACAGGGACAATAATATTTAAAAACGCTTTCTTCCGAGGTGTACCTGAAGGGTATTGTCGCAAATCAGGCAAACTTACCAGCATGCTATTGTGAGAATACTCTTGCACTTTTGAGGTACTGGTCGAGGCATGGCTCAGACCGGTAAAGATTAATGAGATAAAGAAAGCGAAGACCGCACTTGTCCTCATCATTAGAGAGGGCATTGCTTCTCCTCTTTTTATTACTCTGGATAAAAATTAGACGAATATTAGCAGAGCAAACAATATATGGCTACTGATATTCGTCATTCATAAGTTTCGTTTCTGTAACGAATATTAGCACCCTACTGACAAATATCTATATTTTTTACTTTGTATAGTAAATTAATGTAATAAATAGTATGGTTTTATCTGGTGAACAAGGTTACCGATGTTATATTTTATCATGCTATATTGCCCGTTTATGTAACTTGATTTAATGCATTATCTTTATTTAATGCTATGTTATTAATTAAATATTTCTAATTTTCATTTAACTCTCGTTGGGGGTGAGTTTTTGCTTTATTGTGGCTACTGTAAATTATTTTATTGTTTATGTTTTATTATCTGTTTTTCTGGCTTATTTTAAGTTTTTTATCTGAATTTCAGTATGATAAGTTAAATTTAATAAAATATATACTCGATAAACTGAAAGTTGCAATCCGCAAGACGACGCAAGGCCTTATATGTCCCCGCTGCGCGAGGAAATATAACACGCATCTTGACGTTGGATTGGTATAAAAGGCAATATTTTTTTGCTGAAGAAAATATGATCATTAATATCACAATGGTGAAATTATTTCCGATTGGGGAATAAATTTTTTTATTCACCGTACGACAATTGAATAATTTAATGAAAAAGATTAACAAAGAATTAGGGAGCTGAAGCTCCCTAATTGTGCATGATGAAAAATCAACGAAACTTTACAGCCATTTAGCAATACCACCGTGGCGAGAGCAGGCTCCTTTACGGGATTTACTCTTGCTATAGCTACCATCTTTACAACGAGCCGTATTAGCGCCTTTTTTGACTGAGCTATTTCTATTTTTCTTCTTTGCTACTTTTTGGCTTTTTACTTTTTTGGTAACTTTTTTTCTCTAATGAATGAGCTTTGTTTTTTGCTGATTTAACATTTTGTTCTACTGCCGTTGCTGTTTTTGAGGCGGCTTCGGCGGAGGTTGATACTGCTGGCGCTGCAAGTGTTGCACTTGAAAACAACACCAGTAATGCTGCAACTGATAACTTCAAGCTTTTCATCATATAGTTCCTCTGATTAGAGTACTGAAACTCGAAATCTACTCTTGCAGTCTGGAGTATAGTTTTGAATGTTATGATTGCAAATTTAACATAGAGAGTAAAAAAATAACGCAAATCAAGTATGGGGTGGCATTATGAAAGAAGTAACGATCATTACTGGTGGTTCCCGTGGTATCGGTAAGGCCACGGCGATTTGTTTGGCAAAACAAGGGCACCATATCTGTATTGGCTATCGTAACCGTGAAGATAGCGCTTATGAAGTGGTGGATATGATCCGTGCCCTTGGGCAGTCAGCAATTGCGGTTCAGGTGGATATTGCGGATGAAAAGCAAGTGATAGCATTGTTCCAGAAGGCGGAAAAAGAGTTGGGGTATATTTCTGGGTTAGTGAACAATGCCGGGATCTTAAAACCTCAAGCTACCATTGAACAGTTGACGGCAGAGCGGTTAAATGAAATTTTTGCCACTAATATTACTGGCGCCTTTCTCTGTGCACGTGAAGCGGTTAAGAGAATGGCTTTGCGTCACGGTGGGCAAGGTGGCGTCATCGTCAATGTTTCATCCGCTGCCGCTCGACTGGGTTCTCCCCATGAATACGTTGATTATGCGGCATCGAAAGGGGCTATTGATACGCTGACAATTGGGTTGGCACAAGAGGTGGCTGCACAGGGGATCAGGGTAAATGCTGTTCGCCCTGGATTCATTTATACCGAAATGCATGCCGATGGTGGAGAGCCTGGACGAGTTGAAAGAATCAAAGATTCCTTGCCTATGAAACGGGGAGGACAGCCGGAAGAAGTTGCTCAGGCCATTGCATGGCTGCTATCTGATGAATCGTCGTATGTTACAGGCAATTTCATTGACTTGGCTGGTGGTAAATAGCCCATAGAGTGCGAAATACCGTTTAAATAAGGCGGTATTTAATATCAGATAATATAAAAGCCGGAATTCTGCTTAATATTTCTTTCCGGCTAATCAATGGGAAACTATTTTTGTAGTGACCCTTGATTTTAAGCCAATATTTCCATCAATTTAGGTTTTAGAATAATTTTGTCAGGCTGTATTTCAATGTTAATAGGTTGTTCTACTAAATTGCTGATCGTTAGCCAGTCTCCGGCAATATAAAGTTCACCATTTTCACGAATATTGTCGATTCCTTGGTATGGGTTATTTTCCATTTCGTTGATTAAACAGGCTAAATCTGCGTTAGGATCAATAAGAGAAATAATAACGCCATTGGAAAACTGTGAGATATGAAATAATTCATTTGCGGTAAATCCAGCATCGCTGAGTGCACTGCCGTTCAGTATTAATTCTGGGGTATCAATGTCAGAATAGCGAAATGAAACATGAAGGTTCATTTGTACGCTCCTTGTGTTATGGATATACGGCGATACTCTATCAGCACTTTGCCCGCACTGCACCGCGAATTCATACGTGTTTTTCATCTAAATAGTATTCATTGTTAATGATCGATATCTACCCTAGCGGTTAGTTGGCTAATATGCCATCGGGAATGTTGCTCTTTGCGAAGCAACTCGCAAAAAATGACTGGATATTTATCCATTTTGAAATGCATCTTTGAAGTGAGAACAAAAAATAACTCTGTAAATAATTATATGGTTTTCTGTGTTATCAAAGGGGTGAATAAAAGGATCTTAGTCTGTGGTTTCTTTGACAGGTTATATTTTTTATCCTGTACCTATTATAAATATTGACATTATATACCAATCCAACTTCAAGATGCGTGTTATATTTCCCTGCGCAGGGAAATATAAGGACTCGCGTCGTCTTGCGGATTGCAACTTGCAGTTTATCGAGTATATGTCGTGAAAATGCTAAAGAGTTTTAAACAGGAATATTAAAATGAAACGTATTCCAACCTCTTTCCGCATTAAAATGGCAGAAATATCCGTATGATCACCTCAGATTTCCAGTGATCAATTTCAGGCTTAGGTTCAGGCTAATGAATTATATACCCCTCGTAATTGAAGATGCTTGATTTTTCATTCTTATCAGATCATGATCGTGACCATGAAAATTCATCTGACAGCAGATCAAAAGAAAGCCCTCGAATTGATGCATGATACTACTCGCGATGGACGAGTACGTGACCGCATCAAGGCTGTGCTTTTGGCATCAGAGGGTGGACTACCCAGATGATTGCTCAGGCCCTGCGTATCCATGAAAGCACCGTGAACCACCATCTGAAGGAGTACTTCTCTCAGGAAAAACTCGCCCCTGAAAATGGCGGCTCTGAAAGCCGTTTATCTGCTGAACGCACCGTTGAACTGATTGATTATCTGACCGCAAATTTGATGCACACCACCGCACAAATCGTGGCTTATGTCTGGGATCAATGGCAGGTGGCTTTCACTGTCGCAGGTATGACGAAATGGCTTCACCGTCAGGGAAGAAGCCAATGGGAGTTCCGCATAAATTTGATGCCGATAAACAGCAACAGTTTATTGGGGCCTACAACGCGCTGAAAGAAGCTTGTGGCCAAAATGAGCCTATTTTGTTTATTGATGCCGTGCATCCTACCCAGTCTACAAAATTAAGTTACGGCTGGATGAAGAAAGGAAGGAAGGAAGGAAGGAAGGAAGGAAGGAAGCACGTCAAAGTCGTTGAAACCACCGGCAGTCGTACACCAGGGCTTGGGCATACTTTTAACGCCTATTGAATGAACAGTAATTACGTGATCTAATTATTCTTATTTCTTCTTTGAATGCTCGCCCATGAATCCGAACCAGACCCTGATTGAATATTTAACCGTTGTGAAAGAAACCCGTTCTGATATCAATCGTCAATACGAGCTGGTTGATGTCATTTTTCTTGTCATCAGTGCCATTCTGGCCGGCGCCGAAGGCTGGCAAGATATTGAAACTTATGGTCGTGCTAAAATTAAATGGCTGAGAAAATATCGTTCTTTTCTCAGTGGAATACCCCGTCGACACACGATGGCCAGGATAGTGCGCGCTATTGAGCTCGATTCCCTGCTGGACGCTTTACTCAACTGGATCAACGAGCAACGTGAACAGGGAGGAAAACCGGTCATTGCCTTTGATGGAAAAGTTCTGCGACACGCCTACCGTAATGAAAGGAAAAATGCCGTTCAGCTGGTCACGGCGTATGATACGGAGCGGGGGTTAGTTCTGAGCCAGAAAGCGACCGCTACGAAAAACGGTGAAATCAGTATCGTACGGCAGATGCTAGAGCTTCTTGACCTGAAAGGCAGCATAGTCACGCTAGATGCCTTGCATTGTCAGCGCCAAACACTGGAGAAAATCAGTGAAAAAAAAGCCCATGTTGTTGTTCAGGTGAAGAAAAATCAGCCCCATCTGTGGGAAGCCGTCCAATCTCAATTTCAGGCGGTGTTTGATGCGGGTAAAGAGAAAATTATCACGGAAGTTAAACAAGAAGCCCATGGCCGACGTGAAGAGCGCTATGTGTTTCAGTTAAAGGCAAAATTCGAGCCAGAACTGGCCGACAAGTGGCCAACGATCCGCAGTGTGATTGCGGTTGAACGTCACCGGACACAAAACGGCAAAGGAACGGTGGAGACTTCTTATTACGTGAGTTCTCTTTCACCCAAGCATAAGTTATTGGGGCACTATATTCGTCAACATTGGCGAATTGAGAATGGTCAGCCCTATATCCTTGATGTAGTTTTTAAAGAAGATGATTCAAGAATTGTTCTGGATGGTGCGGTTGAGAATCTGGCATTATTTCGGCGAATTGTGTTGAATCTGGTCAAACAATGCGATTGTGGGGCATCCAGCCAAAGGAACAAACTTAAAAAAGCGGGTTGGTGTGATGATTATAGGGCTAGAGTTTTCTTTGGTTGAATATTCATCAAAGCATGCTCGCGCCCTGCTCTGTTTATGGATAAAATTAAAAATGAGGAAACTTATTTACGTATTGGGCTTACCAGCACTTTAAATTTTAATAATATCCCTGAGCTAAGTAATAAAATTAAAGCGCTTATGACAGGAGGGGAAATTGGCACATCACATCTGGTTTCTAGCCAACTCTTGCGTTTTCTCTCAAAAGAGAAAATAGATCTTGTTGTTATAGGAGAACAAAGTCTACATAATAAACATGATTTTCAATCTTACTGGCTCTATCGTGAACCTCTTCTGCTTGCATTACCGTCTTCTCATCCTGGCAGTTTGAAAGAAAAAGTGTCGCTTACCGATGTTGCCGATCTGTCTCTTTTTTGGTTTTCAAGAAACGCAAATCCCGTTTTTTACGACAAATGTGAAAGTTATTTTCAACAATTACCTTTCTTATTAAAAAGATGTCAGGAGCCTGATGATTCACTGGTCATGCTTTCCAGTATTGCAAGAGGGAAAGGAATGGCGCTTATGCCCCGTTCTATGTGTATCTCTAATCAAAAAGGGCTTTGTTACAGGGAATTAGATAAAGTTGCTGCTCAATCCTTAAATATTGATATCTATGCAGCCATTCGTAAGAATGAATCCAGAGAAGTCGTTATCAATGGCTTAAACCGTTTACTCAATGAAAAAGAAGTTTAGGTTATATTTTTAATTGAAGTGATCAATAAAAATTGATCACTTCAAATTGAGCAAGGCACAAGATTGAAAACAGGTACAAACTTTGGTTTCTCTTATTCACACGACCAAATTTTTTAATAGGTAATCTATAAAAAGACGGTTCTTACGTTGAAGTTGTACATTATTTGGAAATACAACCGTTATTTCCTGTTTGGGTAGATGATATTCTGGGAAAAGCGCTACCAGAGTACCAGACGCTATATCTTCATTGACAAGCCATTCGGGTAATACAGATACGCCTAAACCAGATAGAGTCAGTGAACGAATGGCAGAGGAATTATTTGAGGCATATTTAATTTTGCCACGGATGATAAACCTGGGATGAATAGGATGTTTTAATTCCCATTGGGTTGGGTTTTGTAGATTCGTGTTGGCAATCCAGTCCACTTTATTCAGCGCCATCGGTTCACTAATGGGGTTGCGTTCTAACCAATGTGGAGCTGCAACTAATTTAATTTTAAAAGTCGCTAACTGCCTGCTTTTCAATGTTGAATCATCTAATGTCCCCAAACGGATCGCAAGATCAATTCTCTCGGTAATTAAATCATTTAAGGCTGAGTCAGCAAAATAGCTAATTTCCAGTTGAGGATGGATTTCACAAAATTGACTGATTAAAGGAAGCAGAAATTTTTCACCAAATTCCACTGTTGAAGTAATTCGTAATTTTCCGGCTAAGGAGTGATGCCGTTCCGCAACATTATCGAACGCAACCTGAATGTGATGAAATATTTTTTTAAAATCTTCATAAAATTCTCTCCCCGCTTCTGTTAATGCAATACCACGAGTATTACGCACTAACAATGGTACGCTTAACGCTTCTTCCAGTGCTTTCACATGAATGCTGGCGACAGCTTTGCTGATAAATAAAGTTTCAGCCGCGCGGGTAAAAGAGCCGCATTCTACCACCGTAAGAAAAGTTTGTATCCGATTAAGATGAGGTTGCATTTTTATTGTTAAATATAATTAAATTAAGTGTTTAAATTAAATGAATAGACTAACTAAGTCAATGGTCATTAAACTTCCTGAATGGAGGTAAAATAATGAGTTATCGCTACCGTATTGCATTAATATTTTTGCTTGGTTTCTTTATTGATTGCATCAATATTTTTATGTCGGCAATTGCTTTGCCTGATATTGCCGATCAAATGTCTGTTTCTGAATCTCGCGTAGCCTGGGTATCCAATAGTTATATTCTGGGTTTGACACTCATTATACCTATTAGTAGCTGGTTGGCTGAACGTTTTGGCACACGGCAAATTATGGCAGCTTCGATGCTACTTTTCTCTATAGCTGCTCTGTTTTCTGGTCTGGCGGAACATTTCTATGATTTAGTATTGTGGCGCTTTATTCAAGGATTGGGAGGCGGTTTGTTGATTCCGGTCGGGCAAGCGTTAACCTTTGGGTTGTTTAAAAAGCATGAACGGGCAAAAATCTCGACACTGGTTATGGCTGTTGCACTCATTGCACCGGCTATTTCCCCGGGTGTTGGAGGTGCTATTGTTGATCACTATAGCTGGAGTTGGGTGTTTCTTAGCAATATCCCTTTCAGCTTGCTAGCATCCATTCTTTCACTGATTTGGCTGCGTAATGAAACAATTTTGGCTCAAAAACCTGATCTGAAGGGGTTGTTATTGGTTAGTTTAGCATTGGTATCTTTACTATCAGGACTTTCTATGTACGCTGATGCAACCCAGAAATGGCTGCCAATTATCTTCCTGACCAGTGGCGCTTTTTTTACTCTGTTTTATATACGACATTACCATCGTGTACAGAATGCTATTCTGGATCTGTCTGTAATAAAAAATACTCGTATGCGTATTTCCGTGTGGATTTATCACTCAATTCCAGGCGTATTTACCGGCGTTAATCTGTTGAATATTTTTTATCTACAACAACAACTGGGATGGTCAGCGAAAAAAACCGGCTCTCTCATGATTTTATATGCGATTGGTGCATTGGGTGCCATATTAATATGTGGACGAATGTATAACCGTTGGGGTGCTCATCGTCTATTTTTATGTGGGATTGTACTTCATGCTATTGGTATTGCTTTCTTAGCTACCATTAATCACGCAAACGATGTACCAGGCTTGATTGGCGCGTATTTGCTGATGGGAATTGGTGGAGGCATTGGTGCTAACACTGCACAGACAACTGCGCTAATGGATTTTGCCAATGAAAAATTATCTCGAGCCAGTGTGATTTGGAATATCAATCGTCAAATGTCATTTAGTATTGGCACGGCGTTATTTACTATGATTTTTAATTTATTACAGCAAGGATCTATTTCTGCTAATGCGTATCACCTGACTTTTATCCTTGCAGCGATAATCGGTTTATTACCTTTAATGAGTCTGCATAATTTAAAAAAACATTCGGAGAACCTATGCGAAAAGAAAACGAGTTAATTGCCTGCCAAAGTGTTATTGAAATTCATCAATGGATTGAAAATGTTTTCACCAATAAACAGGAAAAAAATCCTGACTCATTGAATAAACTACTCAATAGTTTTACCCCTGATTTTACTATGACCACTTTGGCCGGTCAGCATGTCTTATTAAATCAAGTAAAAGAAATGTTTGTTAATAGCATTGGTTCCAGACCAAATTTAAAAATTGAAGTTGATAACTGCACTGTGATCACATTCAGTGCAGAATATGTTGCAGTGCGTTATCGTGAAAAACAGACCAAAGATGGAAATACGAATTATCGTTGGTCACTGGCAATTATTTCATTCGATAATTCCCACCCTCAATGGCGTTATTTACATGAAACAATGATTTCAGAATGAAATTCGGCTCAGTCATGGCTGAATATCAAATTATTCAAGTACATTAATATCAAACAAAAACAGGCGAGACCAACAAAGCTGGTCTCGCCTGTAACAATCAGGTTAATTGATATTTATTCCACAATTAATCGTGAAATTACACCGCCTCCGCTTCACAATTCATTGCTAACGCCTGACTTAAGGTTTTAGCCAAAATGGTTTTATTTTCACTATCCTCCATCAGGCTAAAGTGGTCGCCCGGTACAGATGTTAGCTGGAGCAAAGAATCAGGCATAACCTGCTTCCAGCCTAACGACGGTTCCATACTCAAAGAGGGTAATGCGGATTCTGTAACGAAAGGGATCTGCGGATAAGATTCTGTCGCATAGAACTGGTGGAGCGTTATCGCCAATGCTTGTGGTTCATATTCTTTAACCATTTGCATATAATTTACCATCTGTTCCCAACGTTTTGCGATCAGGTCAGGACGCAGATTTGCCGGATATAGTCCCAGTTCCTGCGCCGCAGCAATAAATTGCACCAAATTCAGTTTATCAATTCTCTGATGCAATACCGCAATCTCCTCTTCATGTTCCCCGCCCGACTGTTTTGCCAGTTCAGCAAGAAAATGAAGCTTTGGTTGAATAACCTGCTGCTTAAAGCAGTGAGGGGCAGGCGTATCAATCAAACCCAGAAAATCGACGGTCTCACCGGCGTTCAGAAGTTGCTGGGCAATGGCATAAGCCAGTACACCACCAGAAGAGTAACCGTAGATCCGGTATCGGCCTTCCGGTTGAACCGCCTTCATAAAGGTGATCATTTTGGCGGCCAATGCCTCAATAGTCGATATCGGCTCTTCATTGATGGATGGCCAGGGCAAGGCATAAACCGGATAGTCTGACTGAATATGTTTAGCCAATCCAAAGACATAGGAGTAATCATCCATGCCGCTGGACACAAAGAATAACGGCGGTTCCATTCCGGATGGCCGCACAGGTATCGCACTGCTTTGCGGCTGGGACAGTGGATCTAATGTGATTTTTGATACCAGTTCAGCCAGCACAGGGAATTGGAACAGGTCATTCAATGTACACATCAAACCACGGCCTGCGGCAAGATTTATCATCCGCACAGCAAGCAGCGAGTGTCCACCCAACGCAAAGAAATTGTCATACCGGCCTATTTGCTCAACCTCCAGCAATTCACGCCAGATAGCCGCTAATGCCATCTCAATCTCCCCCTGCGGCGCTTCATAGGCTTGATGAACAAAAGCATTCTGATCAGGTTCCGGCAGCGCCCGACGATCCAGCTTACCGTTAGGGTTCAGCGGAAAGGCGTTCAGACGGACAAAAGCCGCCGGTATCATGTAGTCAGGCAACAGTGCTCTCAGATGGCTATACAAACAGGTAGCCAGTCCAGCTTCCGCTGGTGCCACCACATAAGCCACCAGACGTTTATCCTGCCCATCACCCAGAGCCAGTACGATAGCTTCACGCACCGTCGGGTACTCCGTCAGCCGGGCTTCGATCTCTCCCGGTTCAATCCGGAATCCCCGGATTTTCACTTGCTGGTCGTTACGGCCAATAAATATCAGGTTGCCATCCGGCAAGTAGCGGGCCAAATCTCCGGTGCGGTACATCCGTGCATCCGGTGTCTGACTAAACGGGTCAGGCAGGAAACGTTCAGCCGTCAGATCAGGGCGATTGAGATAGCCACGGGCTACACCGTCACCACCAATATACAACTCCCCGACCGCTCCCAGTGGAACCGGCTGGCCACAGGCATCCAGCAGATAGACACAGGTGTTGGCTGTCGGACGTCCGATAGGAATTAACGTATCGATATAATCTGCCGGACAACGCCAGGTGGCGGCACATACCGTGATTTCTGTCGGGCCGTACGCATTGAACAGCGTGGCCCGTCCATGCAGTGCCTGAATTAGCGCCGCATTGGGCGCTTCTCCGCCCAGTATCAATGTTGGTCTTATGTTTATCTCCGGTAAATCCGCACCATCCCCCAGCAGAGCGGGTGTCAGGCAGGCATGAGTCACCGCCTGTTCTTCCAGATAATGCCAAAGACGGCGCGGGTCCTGACGAATCGCATCGGCAGGAATGTCCAGAGTGGCACCACCACACAATGCCATCATGATTTCCCAGACGCTGGCATCGAAACCAAATGAGGCGAATTGCAGCATCCGGCTGTGGGCATGAATGTCAAACTGGCTGATTTTATCCCGGATAAGGTTGACCAGCCCACGATGTTCAACCATCACCCCTTTCGGTGTACCGGTCGAGCCGGAAGTATAAATCACATAGGCCAGATGCCGTGACGTTAACGCAGGAACCTGCGGATTGTTGTCCGGTTGATTATTGTCCGGTTGGTCAGGCAGAGTATTCGGGTCAAGTACGGTGAATTTCGCCAGTGCTTCTTCACCCAAAGCAGCACGCCCGGTATTATCCGCCAGTACGATTAACGGGACAGGATCTAACGGAGCGGCATCATTCAGCATATAAGCCAGACGATCACCCGGATAGGCGGGATCCAGTGGTACGTAGGCACCACCCGCTTTCAGTACTGCCAATAGCGCCACCACCATCGCTGGCGAACGTGTCACACAAATCGCCACCCGCTGATCCGGTACTACCCCCAGAGAGATAAGCTGGTGAGCGAGTCGGTTGGCCTGAACATTCAGTTCCGCATAGCTTAAGATCTGCTCCCGATGTATCACCGCTGTAGCATCTGGGGTTTTCTCCACCTGTTGTTCAACCCACTGATGGATACACAGTTGTTCGGAATAGGCTATTTCAGTCGCATTCCGCGTTTCCAGCAACAGCCGACGTTCCGCCGATGACAAAATATCAATTTCCCTGACCGGTCGTTGTGGGTCAGCCACCATCACTTGCAATACGGTGTGCAGATAACCCGCATACCGCTCGATTGTCTGGTGATCAAACAAGGCCGTTGCATAATTCAGACTACCTGCAATTCTGCCTTCTTCCTCAAACAGGCTAAGTTCAAGATCAAACTTGACCACATCAAAACCCTGATCAACCGGTAAGGTTTCCAGCGCTGGCAATTTCCACTCTATTTTCTCATTGTTCTGCCAGGCAAACATCACCTGAAACAGCGGCGTATGCGCCAGTCTGCGCGGCGGTTTCACAATTTCCAGCACCTGTTCAAACGGCAGATCCTGGTTATCTTGTGCCGCCAATGTCGTTTGCCGCACACGCGCAAGTAATTCCGTCACATCCGGGGTGCCCGATAAGTCGATACGTAAGGCCAATACATTGACAAAGAAACCCACCAGGGATTCAATTTCCTGACGCCCACGGCCGGCACAAGGTGTGCCGATAACCAGATCACTCTGACCTGACAGGCGCGACAGAACCATCGCCCAGGCTGACAGAATGGTGATGAATAACGTTGTCCCCTGCTGCTCACTCAGGCGCTTGAGGGCTTTCGTTAACGCCTCATCCAGATTGATGGGCAATGAACTCCCGATAAACGACTGCTGAGGAGGACGTGGCCGATCGGTGGGTAAATCAAGCAGTACCGGTGTACCAGCCAACAGGGTACGCCAATAGTCAGACTGGGACTGTAAGCGTTCAACCGAAAGCCACTGACGCTGCCATGCTGCATAATCAGGATACTGAATCAGCAGCGGTGGTAGTGGATCAGGTTGGCCTGTCACCAAAGCCGTATAGAGGGCACTTAGCTCTGATTTCAGTATTCCTAAAGACCAGCCATCAAAAATAATATGATGCAAGATCAGCAGAAATACAGACTCATCGTCTGCCAGTTGTATCAAACTGGAGCGGATTAATGGTCCCTGTGCAAGATCAAACGATTGCCCAAACTCCTCCAGACACAAACGCTTAAGTTCTCCGTCCACGTCAGGTGCGCCTCGCAGATCATATTTCTTCATGGTCAAACCGGATTCCGTCGGCAATAGCCCAACCTGGGGCTGACCATCAACCGTCACAAAGACAGAACGCAAGGCTTCGTGGCGGGCAAACAGAGCATTCAGCGCCCGCTGCCAGGCACCGATGTCAAACTGACCACGCACACGCTGTATCACAGGAATATGGTAAGTATCACTTACCCCTCCAAACTGCGAAATGAACCACAGATGATGCTGGCTAAACGACAATGGCAGAGCGCTCTCGCGGGATACCGGAGTAATCTCAGGCAACCTGTCACTATCCTCATGACATTGTGCGTAGATCCTCTCCGCAAAAGCAGCCAGAGAGGGTGACATAAACAAGGTAACAAGCGGTAGTTCAGCACCGAAAGCGGCTACCCGGTTCATCACCCGCGCAGCCAACAACGAATGGCCTCCCAACGCGAAGAAGTTATCATGTCGACTAATCTGTTCAACCCCTAACACCTCACGCCAGATAGCCGCTAATGCCGTTTCTATCTCCCCTTGTGGAGCTTCATAAACCTGACGGGCAACGTCTTCTTCTCCCGGAGCTGGCAATGCCCGGCGATCCAATTTGCCGTTAGCAGTTAGCGGGAAGGCGGTCAAACAGACAAAAGCCGCCGGCACCATATAATCCGGTAACAGAGCACTCAAATGCTCACGCAGACTCGCTGCCAATCCGTCATGCGATTCTGCTACCACATAAGCGACCAAACGTTTATCCTGCCCATCACCCAGCGCTAATACCTGCGCTTCACGTACCGCGAAATGTTCTGTCAGCCGAACTTCAATTTCCCCCGGTTCAATCCGAAAACCACGGATTTTAATCTGCTGGTCATTACGCCCCACAAATACCAGATTGCCGTCCGGCAGATAGCGAACCAAATCGCCGGTGCGATACATGCGGGCATCAGTGTCATCACTAAACGGATCAGCCAGGAAACGTTCGCTAGTTAGCTCAGGACGATTGAGATAACCACGGGCAACACCGGCTCCCCCAATATACAGCTCCCCCACCGCCCCTAAAGGCACCGGCTGACTGAGGGCATCCAGCAGATAAATTCGGGTGTTAGCCGTCGGGCGTCCAATCGGAATGAATCCTCCCTGATAATCTGATGGACAACGCCAGACGCTGGCGCAAACGGTGATTTCTGTCGGGCCATAGGCATTGAATACCGTTGCCCGACCACTCAGTGCCTGAAGCAAGGCCACACCAGGCGCCTCACCGCCCAGTATTAATGTTGGTTTGATGGTTATCGTCGGTAAATCCGCACCATCCCGCAGTAGCGCAGGTGTCAGACAAGCGTGCGTTACCGATTGTTCTTCCAGATAATGCCAGAGATATTCTGGCGCCTGACGAATGGCATTGTCAGGAATAACCAGACTGGCGCCACTGCCTAATGCCATCATGATTTCCCAGACACTGGCATCAAAACCAAATGAAGCGAATTGCAACATCCGGCTATGGGCATGAACAGCGAACTGGGTGATTTTATCCCGGATAAGGTTGACCAGCCCGCCATGTTCAACCATCACACCTTTCGGCGTACCCGTCGAGCCGGAGGTGTAAATCACATAAGCCAGATGACGGGAGGTCAACGCCGCGACGTGTGGGTTATTATCTGACTGATCAGGCAATAAATTCGGATCAAGAACAACATGCTGCGAAAGTATTTGCTCATTGAATGCGGAACGGCCGGTATTATCCGCCAACAAAATAGTCGGTGCAGCATCGGTCAAAATATGGATCAGACGTTCACCCGGATAAGCAGGATCCAGCGGCACGTAGGCACCACCCGCTTTCAATATTGCCAACAGTCCCACTATCCGCGCCGGTGAACTGGCCACGCAAATCGCCACCCGCTGCTCCGGCTCAACCCCCAGCGCGATAAGCTGATGCGCCAGCCGGTTAGCACGGATATTTAATTCCGCATAGCTAATGGATTGGTTTTCATAGACCAACGCCGTGGCGTCCGGGGCATTCTCCACCTGTTGTTCAAACAGTTGATGAATGCACAGTTGGTCAGGATAGGCTGTTTCGGTCACATTCCAGGTTTTCAGCAATAATGTGCGCTCAGTTTCCGGCAGGATTTCCAACACCTGTACCGGCGTTTCCGGTGCCTGTTCAAGTGCCTCTGCCAGACTCTCCAGCGCCTGCTGCATGTAACCGCATATCCTTTCCGGATCAAAGGGTTGTACAACCTGAGCCGTCAGCCCCAAATCGGAACCCCCGTCCTCTACCGACAATACAAACGGGTAATTAGTCCGCTCCTGTGCGCCAAGGAATTCAATTCCGCTGATGAGGTCATCCGACGTGACCGGCTGGGTATTATGTCGGTAATTCAACAGTGCATTGAACAGCGGTGTCCCGCGGGCTACCCCACTGCAACGTTGAGCCAGCGCCAGTGATGCATGTTCATGCGCTAATAATCCTGCCAATCGGCTATGGGCAGCCTGTACGCTCTCCCGCACCGGAGTTTCATCGATATCCAATCGTAACGGCAGGGTATTAATAAACAGCCCCATGCCATTGTCGGCGCCTTCGCCAGCCTGCATACGCCCAAACAGCACTGTGCCAAATACCACTTGCTTCTGATCACTGGTACGTGACAACACCTGTGCCCAGGCCAAATGGCACAGCGCCGCCACACTGACGCCCAAACGCCGGGCCTGATTACGCAGGCGGTTATTCAGTGCAGGCGTCAGCATTCTGTGCGATTCCGCCACCTGCGAGCCGTCATGGTGTACTTCTGTTAATCCGAATGGCAGCGTCGGTTCCTCCACTGCCGCCAGCATATCAGTAAAGAAACGGGTATGTTCTTCCTGACTGATCCCCAATTGAGCCTGAGCGACCAAAGTACGAAAAGGTACTGGCGCAGGCAAGCTGCCTCCCCGCCCGGTCAGATACGCCTGCACTTCGCCGTTCATCACTTCCAGCGTGGTATGGTCACCAATCAGGTGATGTAACAGTTGCAGCAGGATCCAGCGGCCATCAATATCCTGAGCAATCACAAAGCGCAGCAACGGTGCCTGACTCAGGTCAATACGATGCTGGCACGGATCAAAGCGTTGGGCCAGTTGGTCACTGATCGAACCGTCAGCCGGATTGAGTGTCAATTCTGTGATGAATAAGGAAACCTGACGACAAACCACCTGAGCCGGAGCGGATAATCCCTCCCAGATAAAAGCGGTTCGCAGGATATCATGGCGATCAACCACCTGTTGAACGGCGCTCAGATAACGATCCAGCAAAGACCGATCGGCAAAAGCCTGTTGGGTTAACAGAAGATAAGGATCGCCTTCATTTGCCAGCAGATGGTGGAATAAAATGCCATCCTGTAGCGGTGACAGAGCATAGATATCCTGAATGTTAGCCAGCCCACCCGGTATTTGATCAACAATACAGTCAATTTCACCCTGAGTGAGGTCAATCAGCGGCAACATCTCCGGTGTTAACACGGACGTATCCGGTGTAATACGGTTCTCAGGCACCTTGATCTCACAATGCTGAGACAAAGACTGAGCCAGCACGTTCAATGTCGGGTGCTGGAATAGCGCTTGTACCGAGATGCCCAACCCCATACACCGCAAACGCTCAATCATCCGCACCGCCAACAGCGAGTGGCCTCCGAGGGCAAAGAAGCTGTCGTGCCGACTGATCTTCTCAATGTTCAGCAATTCACGCCAAATGGTCGCTAACGCCACTTCTATCTCCCCTTGCGGGGCTTCATAGACCTGACGGGCAAAGGCGTTTTCTCCCGGTGCCGGCAGCGCCTGACGATCCAGCTTGCCGTTTGGCGTCAGCGGAAACGCCTCCAGACGTACAAAAGCCGTCGGCACCATATAATCCGGCAACTGCGCACTCAGGTGTTCACGCAGACGGGCGGCCAATCCATCATCCTCTTGCGCCACCACATAAGCCACCAGGCGTTTATTCTGTCCATCACCCAACGCCACGACCAATGCCTCACTCACCGCCGGATGTTCAATCAACCGCGTTTCAATCTCTCCCGGTTCAATTCGGAAGCCACGGATTTTAACCTGTTGGTCATTACGGCCAACAAAGACCAAATTGCCATCCGACAGGTAACGGGCCAAATCTCCGGTGCGATACATCCGCGCATCCGGCTGATGACTAAACGGATCCGTCAGGAAACGTTCAGCGGTGAGTTCAGGGCGATTGAGATAGCCACGGGCCATACCCACACCGCCAATATATAACTCACCGACTGCGCCCTGCGGCACCGGCTGACCGTGTTTGTCCAACAGATAGATCCGTTTGTTAACTGCCGGTCTGCCGATGGGAATTGATCCCCCTGTGTAGTCTGGCGGGCAATGCCAGGTGGTGGCGCAAACGGTGATTTCCGTCGGGCCATAGGCATTGAACAGCGTGGCCTGACGGTTTAATGTCTGGATTAGCGCCGGACTGGGTGCTTCACCGCCCAATATCACGGTCGGTTTTATCGTCAGCGCCGGTAAATCAGCACCATCCCGTAGCAGGGCGGGTGTCAGACACGCGTGAGTCACCGATTGCTCTTCCAGATAATGCCAGAGGCGGTGCGGGTCTTGCCGGATTGTTTCCGTCGGAATAACCAGCATAGCCCCACTGCTCAATGCCATCATGATTTCCCAGACGCTGGCATCGAAGCCAAATGAGGCAAACTGCAACATCCGGCTGGTGACACCAATATCAAACTGAGCAATGTGTTCCAGCGTCAGGTTAACCAGACTCTGATGTTCAATCATCACCCCTTTCGGTCTGCCCGTAGAACCGGATGTGTAGATCACATACGCCAGATGCCGTGAGGTGAGATTAGGGATCTGTGGATTATTGTCTGGCTGATCCGGCTGAGTATTTGGATCGAGTACAGTTAACGTCTTCAGTGCTGCTTCACCCAGTGCAGCCCGTCCAATATGATCCGCCAGCAAAACAGTTGGCGCAGCATCCGTCAGCAGATAAGCCAGACGTTCACCCGGATAAGCCGGATCTAGTGGCACATATGCCCCGCCTGCTTTCAACACCGCCAGTAATCCCACGATCCTTTCCAGTGATCGTGTCACACAAATGGCAACGGGTTGATCGGGGATGACACCGAATGCCATCAGTTGATGTGCTAATCGGTTGGCTCGGGCATTCAATTCAGCATAACTGAGCGTCTGGTTTTCATACCGTACCGCTATCGCATCTGGGGTTCTTTCTACCTGTTGTTCAATCAACTGATGAATACACAGCTGTTCAGGATAGGGGGCTACGGTTGCATTCCAGGTTTCCAGCAACAACTGGCGCTCTACTGGTGCCAGAATATTCATTTCCCCGACTGGCTGCTGAATATCCGCGACCATCGCTTGCAGTATTGTGTGCAAATATTCAACGTGTCGTTCGATTGTCGATTGATCAAACAAAGCAGTTGAATAACCGAGATAACCGACAATCCGGTCTTCCTCTTCAAACAAGTTAAGTTCCAGATCAAACTTAACGACATCAAAGGCTTGATCGATCGGTGAAATTGTCAGTTCCGGCAATCTCCACGCCACAATCTCATTGCTCTGCCAGGCAAACATCACCTGAAACAACGGGGTATGTGCCAGCCTGCGCGGGGGTTGTACAATTTCCACCACTTGTTCGAACGGTAAATCTTGATGCTCCTGTGCCGCCAGCGCGGTTTGCCGCACACGCGCCAGCAACTCCGTCACATCAGGCTCACCCGATAAGTCGATACGCAAAGCTAACGTATTAACAAAGAAACCAATTAAGGATTCCACTTCCTGACGACTGCGACCGGCACTTGGTGTACCGATAACCACATCATCCTGACCTGACAGACGGGACAGCACTATTGACCAGGCTGATAGCAAGGTCATAAATAACGTGACCCCCTGTTGTTCACTCAGACGCTTAAGGGATGCCGTTAACTCAGAGTCCAGATTGACAGGCCAGAGGTTTCCGGCAAACACCTGTTCCGGTGGACGTGGTCGATCAGTTGGCAAATCCAGCAAGACTGGCGCGTCAGCCAATACCCTTCGCCAATAATCGGATTGAACCTGAATCCTCTGCGCAGAAAGCCACTGACGCTGCCATGCAGCATAATCAGGGTATTGGATCACTAACGGCGGCAACGGATCAGGCTGTTGGTTTAAACAGGCTGAATAAAGTGCACTCAGTTCTGATTTCAATATCCCTAAAGACCAGCCATCGGACACAATATGGTGCTGGGTCAACAGGAAGACATACTCATCGTCAGCCAGTTGGATCAGAACAGAACGAATTAAGGGATCACAGGCAAGATTAAACGGTATTTTCGCTTCCTGCTCACACAAACGCTTAAGCTGTTCATCCATCTCAGGAGCTTTACGTAAATCGTGTTTTTTCATCGGCAAACCCAAGTCCGCCGGCAGGAGTTCAACCTGTGGCTGCTCATTGACTGTGATAAAAACAGAACGTAATGCTTCATGGCGGGCAAACAGGTGATTCAGCGCCTGCTGCCAGGCATGAATATCAAGCTGGCCCCGTAAACGCAGTGCCAACGGAATATGGTAGGTATCACTTATCCCCTCAAACTGCGCCAGGAACCACAAACGCTGTTGCGCGAATGACAGGGGCAGCGCTCCATCATGGGGTGTCGGTGTGATGGCTGGCAATGCCCCACGCTGTTCATTAAGATGCTCATCAACCACCTTAGCAAAGGCCAGCAAAGCAGGCGCTTTAAACAATGTAGTCAACGGCAGTTCGGCACCGAAAGCCGCAACACGGTTCATCACCCGCATCGCCAACAACGAATGGCCACCCAGAGCAAAGAAATTGTCATGCCGACTGATTTGCTCAACATCCAACAACTCGCGCCAGATAGCCGCCAAGGCTATTTCAGTTTCCCCTTGCGGCATTTCATAGATCTGACGGGCAAAGTTTTCCTCGCCCGGCACCGGCAATGCCCGACGATCCAGTTTACCGTTCGGCGTCAGCGGGAATTCATCCAGACGGACAAAAGCCGCTGGGATCATATAATCAGGTAAGATTGCGCTTAAGTGGGCACGCAGGTTGTTGATTAATCCGTCATCTGCCTGCGCTACTATATAGGCGGCCAGCCGTTTGTCCTGCCCGTCACCTAACACCAGCACCGCCGCCTCACGCACCGCAGGGTACTCCTTCAACCGCGCTTCAATTTCCCCCGGTTCAATCCGAAAACCACGGATTTTAACCTGCTGATCATTACGGCCAAAAAACTCCAGATTGCCATCCGGCAGATAGCGGGCCAAATCTCCGGTTCGGTACATGCGCGCAGCCGGTTGATCACTAAAAGGATCAACCAGGAAGCGTTCAGCAGTGAGTTCAGGGCGATTAAGATAACCACAGGCAACGCCGTCCCCACCAATATAAATCTCACCTATCGCCCCCAGTGGCACGGGTTGACCATAAGCGTTCAATAAATAGAGGCGTGTGTTAGCGATTGGCCGACCAATGGGAAGTTTTGTCGTTCCTACCGGCAGTTCAGTGATACGGTATGTCGTGGTAAACGTCGTTCCCTCGCTCGGGCCATAGCCGTTCAATAACTGCTGAGGCGGGCGATTACGCAGAACCTGAGCGATCACATGCGGATTAAGCACATCCCCTCCGACAATCAAGATATTGATCTGTGGGAGAACCGGAGACAACGCCGCTGCCAGTCGGTTAAACAATCCAACCGTCAGCCACAAAACCGTAATCCGATGAACCTGTAAAGCCTGTACAAATGCCTGTGGTGTCAGCAAGGTAGCGTGGTCGATGACCACCAGTGCGCCGCCGTTAAGCAAAGGCGTCCAGACTTCGAAGGTACTCGCGTCGAAAGCCGGGTTAGCGGTAAAGGCAACGCGGTCATCCTGTCCGGTTTCAGCATAACCATTATTAATAACCAACCGAACTACCGCGCGATGAGGCACTACCACGCCTTTTGGTGTACCGGTAGAACCAGAGGTATACATGATATACGCGGCTCCGGTACGGGAAGCGGGTAAGTCAGGATTGAGGCGATCTTCGTCCCTGATGGTGCCCATCTCACCAGAGAGACGAAATAACGGAATAGCCAGAAGATCAGCCGGAATATCAGCCCGCATATCGGTGAGCAGCAATTTGGCTGAACAATCTTTTATTAACCAGTTCTTCCGCTCGTCCGGTACGCCAGGATCAATCGGAACATAAACAGCTCCCGCCTTGAGAATAGCTAACTGAGCTACGACCAGCTCAATAGATCGCTCTAATAAGAGCGCAACATGTTCCCCCGGATAAACTCCTTGCTCAATTAACTGACGCGCCAGTCGGTTAGCACGGATATTCAGTTCCATATAACTGAGGGTTTGATCTCCCGCTATCAGCGCGGTAGCAACCGGCGTTTTCTCTGCCTGTTGTTCAAACAACTGATGAATGCATAACTGCTCAGGATACGGTGTTTCCGTTGCGTTCCAGGTTTCCAGCAATAACGCACGCTCCGTTTCAGGCAAAATGTTCAGTGCCCGTACCGGCGTTTCCGGTGCCCGCTCCAGCGCGTCTGCCAGACTGGTCAGCGCCTGTTGCATATAACCACAGACCCGATCCGGCTCAAACGGCTGTACTACCTGTGCAGTCAGCCCCAGAGTAGACCCTCCGTCCTCTACCGACAGCACTAACGGATAGTTGGTTCGCTCCTGTTCACCCAGAAATTCGATACCCGGTACAACCTCATGTGGGATCAGCGGCGGCTCATTATGCCGGTAGTTCAACAAGGCACTAAACAGTGGCGTGCCACCCGCTACGCCACTGCAACGTTGGGCCTGCGCCAGTGAAGTATGCTCATAATCCAACAATCCGGCCAACCGGGACTGTGCCAGCCGTACACTGTCGTGCACCGGTGTATCATCCATATCCAGTCGCAACGGCAAGGTATTGATAAACAGCCCCATGCCGCTGTCAGCGCCTTCTCCCGCCGCCATGCGCCCGAACAGCACCGTGCCGAACACCACTTTTTCCTGCCCGCTGGTCTGCGACAGCACCTGCGCCCAGGCCAGATGACACAATGTGGCCACACTGACGCCCAGACGTTTTGCCTGTTGACGAAGGCGGTCGTTTAGTTCCGGCGATAACATCCGGTGCGCTTGTGTGACTTGCGAACCATCACGATGCACTTCGGTGAGACCAAACGGCAGCGTCGGCTCATCCACGTCAGCCAACATGTCAGTAAAGAAGCGGGTATGCTCTGCCTGATTGGCATTCAATCGAGCCTGCGCCACCAGATTGCGGAAAGGCACCGGTACAGGCAGGTTGTCATTTTGTCCGGCAAGGAAGGCCTGCACTTCGCGGTGCATCACTTCCATTGTCGTATGGTCGCCAATCAGGTGATGCTGCAATTGCAGCACATGCCAGCGGCCATCCGTTTCTTGTGCGGCTGTTTCTTGTGCGACTACAAAACGCAACAATGGAGCCTGACTCAGATCAAAACGAGCCTGACGTGGGTCAAAACGGTGAGCCAATTGCTCACCCACTGGCCCATCAGCCGGGTCCAGAGTCAGTTCAGTGACCGATAAAGGTGCCTGACGACAAACCACCTGCGCCGGTGCGGATAATCCCTGCCAGATAAATGCGGTTCGCAGGATATCATGACGATCAACCACCCGTTGCACTGCCGCCAGATAGCGATCCAGCAGCGCCCGGTCAGCAAAAATCATCGGATAGGCCAGCAGATAGGGGTCACTTTCCTTCGCCAGCAGATGATGGAACAAGATACCGTCCTGCAACGGCGACAGCGCATAGATATCCTGAATATTAGCGATCCCGCCCGGCACCTGTTCAACAAGGTGATCAATCTCAGACTGGGTCAGATCAATCAGCGGCAGCATTGCCGGTGTCAGCGCGGTAGTTGCTGGGGTAATGACATTCGGCGGCACCACGACGGCCTGATGTTGTTCCAGTGTCCGGGCCAGTTCTGACAGCACCGGGTACTGGAACAGGTTACGGGCAGCCAGTGTCAATCCCAGACTGTGCAGGCGCTCAATCATCCGTACGCCAAGCAAAGAGTGACCGCCCAGCGCAAAGAAACTGTCATGTCGGCTAATTCGCTCAATACCCAGTAATTCGCGCCAAAGGGTCGCCAGAACAATCTCTTTCTCTCCTAGCGGTGCTTCATAAACCTGACGGGCGAAGGCGTCCTCCTCCGGTGCCGGCAACGCCCGGCGATCCAATTTACCATTCGGCGTCAATGGGAATTCGTCCAGACGCACAAAAGCCACCGGTATCATATAATCCGGCAACCGCGCACTCAGGTGTTCACGCAGGCGAGCGGCCAAACCGTCACTCCCCTGGGTCAGCACATAGGCAACCAGTTGTTTGTCCTGTCCCTCTCCTGACGCCAGCACCACCGCTTCACGTATTGCCGGATATTCCACCAGTCGAGCTTCAATTTCTCCCGGTTCAATCCTGAAACCGCGGATTTTCACCTGCTGGTCGTTACGGCCCAGAAATTCCAGATTGCCGTCTGGCAGGTAGCGGGCTAAATCTCCGGTGCGATACATACGTGCATTCGGTTTGTCACTAAATGGATCGGTGAGAAAGCGTTCAGCGGTCAGTTCAGGGCGATTGAGATAACCGCAGGCCACGCCATCACCCCCGATATAAATCTCACCGGTCATCCCCAATGGCACCGGCTGACCGTCAGTATCCAGCAAATAAACCCGGGTGTTGGCAATAGGCCGACCAATAGGAATAGAAGTCGTACCCGATGTTAATCCGTGAATGTGGTAAGTCGTGGTAAACGTGGTTCCTTCACTCGGACCGTAGGCGTTCAATAACTTTTTGGGTGGGTTTTTACGCAGCACTTGAGCAATGACATGCGGATCGAGGACATCTCCCCCAACCAGCAGCATGTTAAGTTGAGACCACACCGAGGATAGCTCCTCCGCCAGCCGGTTAAACAGCCCGACACTCATCCACAGCACCGTAATGCGGTGCGCCTGTAACGCCTGGACAAAATCCGGCGGGGTCAGCAATGTGGTATGATCAATAACCACCAGCGCAGCACCGTTAAGCAACGGTGCCCAAACTTCAAAGGTGCTGGCATCGAAAGCGGGATTAGCGGCGAAAGCAATCCGGTCATTGGGTTCGATGTCAGCATAACCATTATTGATAACCAACCGGACAACAGCCCGATGAGGCACGATGACGCCTTTGGGTATCCCCGTCGAACCGGAGGTGTACATGATATACGCCGGCTCTGTACTGGCACCCAATAAATCAGGATTGCGATGGTCTTCTGCCCGGAACGGTTCTGTCTCGCCGGAAAAACGGAACGGCGGAACAACCAGTTCAACCGGGATCTCCGTTTGCATATCCGTCAGCAATAATTTGGCGGCACAATCGTTTATCAGCCAGTTTTTCCGTTCATCCGGTACGTTGGGATCAACCGGGACATAAACTGCACCGGCCTTAAGGATCGCTAACTGAGCCACCACCAGTTCAATTGAGCGTTCTAACAGGATCGCAACATGGTCACCCAGCCCAATTCCCTGTTCAATCAGTTGACAAGACAACCCGTTGGCTCGTGCGTTCAGTTCCGCATAACTCAGAGTCTGATCCCCAGCGATTAACGCGGCGGCAGCCGGGTTTTCTCTGCCTGTTTTTCAAACAACTGATGAATACATACATGGTCAGGATAGGGGGTTTCCGTGGCGTTCCAAGTTTCCAGCAATCCCGCTTTAAGGGTATTTTCCCTGCTGGTAATACTGTCTTTCATTTGCTTACTACCTCAACGAATCTATCGGATATTTGAAAACTGTTATTTCCAGCAACCGTTACAAATGTTTTTCTTTTACTTTTAGGAGAAATAACAACGGGCACGCCAAGCATCGGAAGATACTTAGACACTATTTTTCTCAGGCGCTGGATGTCATGGCCCGGTTAATAACTGCACAGCTAAAAATGATGTGACAATAATTTCCCAGACAACGGAATAAATGGTTTATTTGATGAACCCTAATAAGGCATTCCATTTTTTCCTTGTTTTTTAGATAAGCGTTTTTGATCTACATCAATTTTTTATTACGCTGAATTCTACAACTCAATAAAAATGGATCTGTTGAATATATCTACTGGCATGAGCGCTAAGTCCTTGCTGTATTTTTTCCATTTAGTATTTATCTGAAATTATTTCAGATAAAAGGAAGTGTTTATGTTTATAAATAGCCACTCACAATCAAGGAACAAGGTATACAAAACAAACCATTATTTATCATTACGTTATAATAAGCACATGTATATTCCCCATGTAAAAAATAAACTAAATTAACTACCTATTATTTTATAATAATAAAATTACACAACTGATGTAAATGTAAAGGACAATTATATTTAATACCAAAATAAAATAATTTCAAATAAATACTATTTTAATATAATTGCTTAGTGGAATAATCGCTAAATTTGCAGTTATTGAGTGTAAACGCGATATTTTTAATGAAAGACAAAAAGTTCAGGGGAATTTTCAGCAGGATAAATTGCAATCAGAGTAGTGACGGTGGGAAGAGTGGGCGAGGTTGTTGAAAAAGTAATTTCCTTCCTTATTAAAATACTTTACCTTTTGTTAAATCCAACGTATACCAATCCAACTTCAAGGTGCGTGTTATATTTTCCCGCGCAGCAGGGAAATATAAGGCCTCGCGTCGTCTGGCGGATTGCAGCTTGAAGTTTATCGAGTATATTTCTTCTTTTTTTATTTTGCCGATTGATCTGTATCCACATTTCCCCAGGGTGAGGGCGCGAACATTATTTAACCGAATAAAGTCACTTTGAGCTGTGGCTGTCGTGGTGATCTCATCCTTCCTTTTCCAAGAGTGCTGCCATAGATATCGGCTACGATGTTTTCAACCACAATGGTATTTCTGGGAACCTTGTACAACAGCCGTTTTTTTTAATTTTAATGCGATATCCCGAAAAAATACTTCAATACGGTTATTTTCCATAGATAAACTATCAAAGAAAAACAGAATACAACTTGATAGAACGACCATCTACCAATAAATATATTTATCTGATTGTTTTTATTGAAAAAATAAAAATATCGCTCAATAATCCGTAAGGAATACTCTTGCCGTTTTCAAAAAAATCAAAAGTGCGAGTAAACCTCGTTTTTAGGCGAATTAAAAGTCTATTTAGTGGAAAAGGTAATGGTAAATAATATTTTTAATGGTAATAGGATAAATCAGACGAAATAATCTACCAAAACATAAAAATACCTTTACATAAGTAAAATAAATAAAATTATATTAAAAAACAAAACAATTTATATCAAACTGTAAACATAATCCTAGATAATTTAACCTAAGTCAAGATTTCATTACATACTACAAATTTCATTTCATGCTTTTAAACAATTATAATATATGATTTTTTTTGTTATTCACATATTTTGTTGCGTCATCAATAATATTATTGGTGACAAATAATATTACTTGATGCCAGTCAAAATATTGCCAGAAAAACCAAAATTAATGCTTTAAAAGCATGACATGTCCGAAATTTAATTGTATTTAATGATATTCCTTAGGTAAATTATGAAATCTAAATCAGACAGTTTGATATATTTTGTCCAGTTTATAACCTAAGGAAAATCATCAACAAGAATGATATATGTCGACAAATATGAGGTTAGACAAAAATTAACCTAATTTTGCATGTTTGCCTTAATTGATTAACTAAAAATCATTAAAAATCAATGCAATAAATTTATTAAAATATATAAAATCCCATAAAATAAAAATCAGAAAAATATTGATTATCTTTCATGCAAGGAGAATAGAAACTCTGTCTAAGCCGTATCGGTAACTCAACCGAAAAAATATGCAGAGGTAGCCATAAGGCAAGGATGACAAAAAAAGACGCATGTTAGAAAACAAAAACGGCGAATCAGGTGGTATCAATAGGCATACCATGAACGAGAGTAAATCCGTCAAGGCAGGCTCTATTTTACGAGCAACCAACGGGGCAAAAATCGAACTCATTTTAAGCTTCGGCAATTCTCCTTGATGACGCCATAACTTACTAATGAAAAAAGGATGAGATATGGAAGATGCAAACCTATTAGTCGGAAAACGTATTCAGACCAGAAGGAAAGAGTTGGGTATCACTGCTACAGCATTAGCAAAGGAACTTGGCCTCAGTCAACAGCAACTTTCACGTTACGAAACGGGAGTGAATCGGATCAACATCTCCCATCTCGTGAATATTGCCGATATATTTAATACGCCAATCCAATGGTTTTTCGAAGATTGCAAACCCGTCAAGAAAGAGGACTGTAGTGTGAATAAAATTACGGATCAATATCTCCCCATTGCCGAGACAATTATAGGCAAGAATGGTTGGTAAATCCGGCAAAATAAATTCGTCAGAAGCCTGTTATGTTGCTGATTTCAATGATCCCATTGAGCCTGTATTGCATTTTGTGCAAATGCTTTTCCAGAGGTGACCGTCCAGACGGTCACCAAATTCGGCAATAAATGGCCTGATGGTCAGCAGTTTGCTAAATCTGGCTTTGGTTCTGTTGTTTTCCATCACATATCGGTTCGGCATTCCCACGTTAATCATTGTCACAGCTTTATACGGTTTCACTCTGGGGATATCGACACCCACCCATGCCACTTTATTGTTAGCAACGTTTGTGGAAGAACGGGCAACTGTGATTGGGTATTTTTACTGGGAGCGTTGTTATTTGCTGTATCTATCAGTTTTACTGCCATCATGACTCAACGACACAGTAAACGGCGATAATGCTCATCAAGTAGCATTCAATGGGAAATAGCCCAAATTGCTGCAATATTCCGTGCCGTTACCTGCAAATTATCGGCACCATTAGCAAGGGCATCGGCAAGGGAACACGCCTCGGGTATGATGGAAAAGACCGCATCCAGCCCATGTTGATGCACAACATGATAGTCCCGGCTCATTCCCCCCACTAACGCAATGGTGGGAATGCCAAATTTTTTCGCCACACAGGCAACACCAATGGGGGTTTTACCGTATAGGGTCTGGCTATCCAGGCGACCTTCCCCCGTAATGACCAGATCTGCCCCCTGAATCACGTCTTCCAGTTGCAAGGTTTCGATAACAATCTCAATACCTGGCTGTAATCTTGCGCCCATACATCCCAATAAGGCAGCTCCCATTCCTCCGGCCGCGCCAGCCCCCGCAGCAGCAATCACACGTTTTCCCGTTAGGGACTCTATTTTCATGCCATAATGACGCAATGCCGAGTCTAACGATTTCACCATCTCCGGCGTCGCGCCTTTTTGTGGGCCAAACACCGCTGATGCGCCCTGTTCACCACACAACGGATTATTCACATCACAAGCCACGGTAAGTTCAATGTGCCTGAGACGTGGATCAAGATTTGTTAAATCAATACGTTCCAGCCGGATTAATGCCGCACCGCCGAATGGCAGAATACGACTGTCACCATCCAATAAATTCGCCCCAAGTGCCTGCATCATACCTGCACCACCATCGTTGGTTGCACTACCTCCTATGCCTAAAATCAGTTTGTGTATCCCCTGTTCCAATGCAGCCAGAATCAACTCTCCCGTTCCATAACTCGTCGTTATCAGAGGGTTACGCTGTTCCATCGGCACCAAATGCAAACCAGAAGCGGCAGCCATTTCAATCACCGCGGTTTTGCCATCTCCCAGCAGGCCAAAAAATGCCTCAACCGGCTGTCCCAGAGGATCAGTAACAGTACACACGATACGTTTTCCTCCGGTTGCAGCCACCAGTGCTTCGACTGTCCCTTCGCCGCCATCCGCCATAGGGAGCTTGATATAGCAGAATCAACATAACCTGACACACTCGATGTGCTCGGTGAACACCTCATCAACTGAACATCTTTTTTGTCTTCTTATCGCTTTTGCCCCACCCCATTTGTGTTCTATGGGATTCAAGTCCGGACTATAAGCGGGCAGCCACTCTAATTGATATTGACTCTCTGCTATCGCTTGTATCGTATCAAGTCGTTTATGAAAACGCGCATTATCCATGACTATCACGGCACCGTGTGGGAGTTTGGGCAATAAATCCTGCGTCACCCACGCATGAAAGACATCGGCGTTAATGTTGCCAGTAAATAAGCTTAAGGTGATGAACGTATTTTCGAGAATGGCTCCAATCACGTTAATACGGCCTTTCGCGTGCCAATCCTGTGTACCAAAACAACGCTGCCCTTTCTCTGAATACCCGTATATCCGTGGCATTGACTGCGCGAAACCACTTTCATCCAAATACACAATCGGTTTGCCTTCCTGTTTATAGCCGCTGATGCGCTCGACAAACGCCTGACGAAGCTGAGGATCAGCGCGAGGATGTTTTAAGGTTTTTTTATGAGTGAGGCGAAGCCGTTTCAACGCGTAATGAATCGCCGATTGTGAGACCCCTAAGCGCTTTGCTCTTTCCCATTGATAGTCATCAGGAAAATTTTGGACATCCGCGATGAGCACCTCATCAGGAATTTTCATGGGAGGCTTATCACGCGTCATGCAAGGTTCTATTTTATGACTCCACCGGAACAGGGTACGAATAGAAATCTCAAAATGGGCACTCGTTTGTTCGAAAGTCAACGAATGCTTATCTTTGTATGCCAGTACTCTTTTTCGAAAATCTAGACTGTAACCCATTTCACTTTATGCCTTGTCATTTTGGATTTGGATATTATGACATATTAGTATGATTTTGCTATATCCCCGCACAGCCGGCCAGAAACAGCCGCAGGCTTTGCAGCACTGCCTGACGGTAACGGGGAATTTCTTCACCGCAGACCCATTGTTGCATGACGTCAATACACACCGACTTGCCGGTGATGTCCAGTTGATTGGTGACCCATTCTGCCATGGTCAGGTTCCTCATTGGATTAATAAGCATAAACCGGAGGAACCGTGCCATCAGGGCACAATTCCCCCGATGGGTGATTAAAAAAAGGGGTTACTCAGACAGTGACCCGTTGTTCTGACTGAGCAGCGTCCCGGTAATACCGCAGTCGAAAAGTACCCTCAGTTCATCATGAATACCCAGATACGGGGTACTGCCCTGCATATCCTGCGCATTCAGCCGGGTTAAATCGTATTTATCTACTAACGCGTTAATGGCTTCAAAGGGCGGGACGCCACTGGCCATCAGCTCAGCCACCGTGTCCGCTTCACACAGGACCGTATCATCCAGGTTCAGGCCAAAATGCCGCTTCAGCAGTGTGCCGGCAATCACCTGCCAGGCAGTTAAACGTAAAGGTGCCATAGTCATACCTCACGGGTTAAATGCTGACTGTCGTGCCGTGCCGGAGAATCTCCTGCACTTCACGGCATTGTTGATAACGAGGTGAAATCACATGCAACGACAATAACGCGGCTTCATGCCTCAGGACACAGGCTTCCGGGGCATTCTGCCAGCCCTGCTCAAGCACGGCTGACTGACACAACTGCTGCTGTTGCTTTTCCAGTGACAGGCGTTCTGAGGCCCGTGTCACCGGCTGTGCCCAGACAATCTCGTCATAGCATCGGCCACCGAGCACTTTTTCATCCTGTGCGTCATAAATCATGACGGTCAGCGGGAAAAAAATGCACTTAAACTGGTCAGATAACGTTTCCGGTATCGGCCAGTCGCCCAGCAGATGGATAACTTTCAGGCGCTGTACCGCTTCGGTGACTGAGACCGCTTCGCACACGGTCAGGGTTTCTTCCCGCAGGGATTGCCTCGCTTGCGGGTGCTGCATCAGGCCAGTGACCTGAACAGTAAACAGTTCTTCATGGGATACCGTACCCGTGTCATCCGGTGCCGGTAAAAAAAATCGGGTTCATACGTATTTCCTTGATTTGAAGTCAAATAAAGAAAACACCCGCCCGAGACCGGGAAGGTGTTTTCGGCTCCCTGGTCAGGCGCTTAAGAAAAGAGTTAACAGCATCATGGGCTGATAACGTCAGTGAGAATGATTATTTTTATTTTCGATTAATGACCGGCTGATAAAGTCCTCGGGGGGCACCCATGTCATGACTGACCCTATCAGACCGTTTTCCGGGTGTTGCTTCGCATATTCCCGCAATTCGCAAAACCGACAGGCATCCCGCTCATTCAGCGCGGCAATACGGGCAAGCACGATTGACGTCACAGCCAGTCCGAACGCATCCGCCGACAGTGTCACCCTTAACTGCGTGTCCGGCAGGTAAACCGGATAATTTTTCGCTGATGTCGGCACCATATAAGCCAGCGACTCAGATACTTGCCGACCTGTCCATTGCTCAGGCGGGTAATCGCTACATAACGTTGAGGCGGTATTAGCAATCAGAAACCCCAGAAACAACCGTTCCAGCGGTTTTTTGCCGGGAAATGCCGCAGACAGCGCGGGACTGTCCAGCATGATAAGTTCACTTTTTTGCATGATGTTCTCCTGTGAATAAAAAAAGACGGAGAACACCCTGCCCGACGGGAAGCATGTTCCCCGTCCGGGTGACTGGCGTAATGCCAGAATGGATTAAATAACCTTCATCATCATCATCAACGATGATATCTGCTTCCAAAGGTGCGTAGATGTACCACACAGTGTGTGCTCCCTTACAGGCTACGGGAGTGTGGGTGTCGCTGCCCGAAGGTGATCCTCATAAGCGACCGGATCATCGATAAGTCTGACCACGCTAATGAACGGAAATCATAAGGTCAATACGTAATTCATTTTCCGGGACAAAAAATAATGTCAGAAGCGCGATGGCGTTATTTAAATTGATTAGAATGCAATCTATCCGTTCCAATTTTATGGTGTGACCAAATCAGGCAACTTGCTCTAACTCACTTTTGGACATAAATCATTTAGAGTAAAACCCGAATAAAGCCAATTATTCGGGTTTCTTATCTTAGTTAATAAAGGCAAATATGAATATTTAGGTTATAAAATGACTAATTATGCAAAAATCATTAACTCTATCGTATAATGTCTATCTAGTCTGTCGCACCCTGCAAAATAAACTCCCGCAGTAGCTTGTTCAGTTCAATATTGACTTTAGGTGGCGTTAGCTTTGTGCCTAATTTATCTTCTAGGTAGGCCTTAGCTTTGGCTTTATCCACTGTTGCCTTAAGTGCATCAAAACGCCCATAATCGTTTAAGTTGGCGGCTGTAATATTGCCTGTTGTTAGAGTCTTAAGCTGCTTACCATCGAGTCCCAAAGCGTCGACTATTTCTTGCAAGGCTTTATCCTCTTCCTCAGCTTGAGCACGGGTAATGTAATCTTGTAAGGATTTGCCTGCTTCGATAATTAAATTACCTGCCTGAATATCAATCAGTAGTTTGTTTGCTTGTTTTTGCTCCGCTTGGCTTAAGCTAGCAAAAGATTTATGCAGTTCATCAAGCGTTTGTTGCATCTCCTCTGGCGTGACATGCGGTTGCTCGCGTTGCTTAAGGAATTTGGTGAACTGAGCGTTCATATAGTTATGATCAATTCGCCCAGTATTTTGCTTGGTTAAATAGCCCAAAATGGCATAAGGAACCGCAGCCACACTTCCGCCGCCATTACCTGGTGAAGACGACAGCTCTTTATAACGTTGCAACATCGCTTGATACTGATTCTCATCAAAATCAATATCCACCGTATTACCCGTTTCTTCAAATGGATAGCTGCTTTCCTGCCAGTTAAACCCTTGAACTTTCGCCGCCTCTAAAGTTTTACTGAATTCATTAAACAGGCTAGCAAACTTAGCACGAGTCTCTTCATCTTTAGGTAACTGACTAAAATCGCTGATCTTCGCGTTTTTAAAAATGATTTCTATCTCGGCAAATTTTTCATTGAGAGAATGCAAGTTATCTTCCAATTTCTCCACAAATACACCATAAGGACGATCTCCAGAATAGAGCTTGAGCGCTTTATTGATGTTGAGTTCCATGGTGTGCGGTTTGCGGTAATAACGAATATTGCCAAAAGGCTTATCGATACCAAACAATCGGTTAGTGCGAGAAAACGCTTGAATGATATTTGCGTACTCAAGTTCTTTATCCAAATACAGGGTATTCACCCATTTGGAGTCATAACCGGTGAGCATCTGATCAACAACAATCAGTAAATGTAATTGCTGGTCCGGTTGTTGCTCAATATATTGATAAGGTTTTTTGTGCGCAAGACGTGCCGCAATATCCTTTTTAAATTGCGCATGAGTGGGCAAGGTATAGGTCGTATTGTAGGTTTTGTTATAGTCCTCAATAATCTCAATTAACCCAGCTTCTTTAGTCACGGTATTACCTTTGTTATCAAGGTTAGGGTCAAACAACGCCGTGATCTTCAGTTGAGGAGCTTGCTGTTTGAATAATCGATAATACTGTAAGGCATCAGGAATACTGTGTGTGGCAAAAATGCCATGAAACTGATTACCACGGCTAAAACGCACCCAGTTAGCCAGAATATCATTAATGACTTGCTGTTTATGCTCTATGCGATCATATTGCGTTGTAGGCAGTAATTCTTCAATGCCTCGCGCTTTTTTACCATTGATTTCTTGGGTCGCCATTGGCACCCGAGCACTGTCCATGTACTTTTCATAAATTTTAGTTTTTGCAGGATCGGCAAATACTTCAGTAACATTCGTTGCTTTGGCTTTTTCAAGCGCAACCGCCTCGCGTAAGTCATCATCACGATACGTCATCACTTTGCAAGGGTCGAACCCCAGCACGTTACCATCTCGAATACCATCCGCAATGCTATAACGATGTAACTCATCACCAAAAATCGTACTGGTTGTGCTGTCCTTCTTCTGGTTTTCTTCTTGGATTGGCGTTCCCGTAAAGCCAAAGAACACCGCATTAGGGAAAGTGGCTTTGATGATAGAAAGCATATCGCCAAAGGTTGAACGGTGGGCTTCGTCGACAATGAACACAATGCGCTTTTGATTAATACAGTCGATATCCGCAGTTTTTAATTGTCCTTCATCGTGGATGTTGCTCATCTTTTGAATTGAAGTCACAATCAAACCATCGCTTGGCTTTATGCTTTTCAGTTTGGCGATCAGAACATGGGTATTTTCTGTTCCTTGCACATCATCACTGGCGTCGGCAAAGCTGCGATATTCTTCTAAGGATTGTGTTCCTAACTCGATGCGGTCCATCAAAAACACCACTTTATCGGCATCGCCAGAGTTAGCAATCAGTTGCGCAGACTTAAAGCTGGTCATGGTTTTACCCGAGCCAGTGGTATGCCAAATGTAGCCACCTTTATTTTTAATAGACCAGTCCAAGCTGGCGACTTTACTTGAAATAGCATTAGCAGCGTAATACTGATAGCTGCGCATCACTTTAAGAATGCCATCGGCATTGTCGGCAACGGTATAAAAACCAATTAACTGGTGAGCCATCGGAATGGATAGTAACCCCTCGATCACTTTCTGCCAGTGGTTGATGGGTTCATTAGAAAAATCGGCCCACTGGAAGTGGTAATCATGATTAAAGATTCCGTCCTTCCCAGGGTTAGCAAAATACAAGGTATTATCTGGATTCATTGCAACAAACACCTGCACTAACGCCATGATGCCACCGCTAAAATGCCCTTCATGGGTGTATTTTTCTATCTGGTTACACGCTTCAATTACTGGGACGCCTGAACGTTTGAGTTCAAGGTGGATAACGGGCATGCCATTGATCAGCAACAAAAGATCACCGCGCCTGTCGTGCTGGACGGCACTTTTACGCTCAAATCGAGGTTGCTGAACAATTTGATACCGGCTTTTTCCCGCGGCTATTTCTTGGCGGTCATAAATATTGAGGCTTATCTCTTTGCCGTAGTGCAGAGTGTCTGCGGCATTGTCACGTTTAATAGAGACCGTTTTACCGTTAATAAAACCGTTTATCTTGAGTGGAGTTTGAAGCGCAATGATTTGCTCTATAATTTGCTGCATCTCACTCTGGCTGAGTGGCACATTGTTTAGGCGATCAATGCTGTTGTTATTTTGATAAAGAATATCCGCCCAATTTTTCAGCAAATCGGCTTCGGTGAGATTGGTTAAAACCTTATCTTCCCAGCCTTTCTTGCATAGCTCGGAGATAACATCTTGTTCAAATTGGGCTTCACTAGTGTAGGTCACAGCTTATCCTTAGCGTACAGTCTAAAAAGCTCAGTTACCTTTGGTTTATGAGTGGTAACAGATAAAATTGAAATTATAGTCGATCACAGGTCATGCACCCAATAGTTAGATAACCTTTGGAAGATAGTATTCACGCTCAATGAAAGTGCCTATCACTTTGTCATGCATTTCTTCGGATTTGGAATAACAGATCGTTTTCCGATTCAGTCTCTTGATGCGAGTACGTAAGGTCAGATTGGTTCTTTCGATACGTTGAGTAAATTTCTTCCCTCTAAAGTGTTTTTCCTCAGAAAGGCAATCGTAAACGGCATAATTATCGGTACAGAAAAATTGAATTTCGAAAGGAGCCAGAAGTGCCAGCAATTTGCTCAGTGTTTTCCTGCTGCGATCCCCCAATACGTGCGCGATTATTTGCTTTTGCTCCGGTTCCCAGGCATACCAAAGCCAGCGCTGATTCTTCTTGTTACCGACAAAAGACCATTGTTCATCAATTTCGCAGATAATATGAATATTATTTGCGGCCAGCGGCAGTGTAGTTACCTGTCTGGGTTCGAGTTTTTTAGGGTACGAAGAACGGTGTTGATACCCACCTTCAGGACACGAGCGGTGTCTCTGATACCGCCATTATTCGCAGCCATATCCACAATCTGATCTTTCATTCCGGGTTTGCAGGCTTGGTAGGTGTAATTCAGTTGAAAGGTTTTACGGCAGGCATAACAGTGATAACGCTGATGTCCGCTGCTTCCTTTTCCATGCCCTTTGACCTCTTCCGCTTTGTGACAGTAACGACAAACCACATCAACTTTAGCCATATCTCACCAGTAATAAAAAGTGGGGAGTTTACTACAACAATCTAATGATTGGGAGCATGACCCGATCACAAGCCAATGTTGTGACCGCATAAGTGTTTGGTATGAACTTAGTGCTTAAATAAACATCTTTTCTAAGCAAGCCAGCTTAATGTTTTTAAGCTTATCAATATGTTGCTGCTGAAGAGCAATTAAGCGATCGAGGTTATAGAAGTAATTGCCGATTTTAGTTTGTTCAGCTAAATCATTAGGGTAATAGATTAACGTTTCTTTAATCGATGATTTTGATATTGATAACACTTTTGTTCCTTGCATTATTGGTATTAACTGATCATGATATAAGTTCGAATTCAGAAAATAGCCTAAATATTTCGGTGCGAAAGGTGTTAATGGTCTAATAGCAATAGTATGCAAGCCAGCAAATAATAACTGTTCACCTAAATTGTAAATTTCCGTACATTTACCAACGGATGTGTCTTCTGCTGCATCAGCAATAACTATATCGCCATTCTGTAAACAACTGGGCATTAGGTTACTTACTAGGGCCTCATTAGAAATATACGGTATGTTTGTCTCAAAAACGTCTAATACTTCATCGAATTTAATCAGAACGTCACCGTAGTGAATATTCATAGCTAATCCGGATTTATCATTTAGCTGCGCTCTGGAAAGACTATTATTAGCAATATAATTAAAACTATCTTTAAAAACTTTAGCTTCCCAATCCCCACTAAACCCAGCAAAACGTATCTCTGGCACTTTTACTTCTGCTTTTGGGAACATCTTACCCAGCATTGCCTTTTTTAACTGCTGCAACTTGGTGTGTTTGGATTGATGGAGTTTTAGTTGTTGATCGATGTTTTGAAAATAGTCTCCGATTTTAGTTTGTTCTCTTAATGAACAGGAAATGACAGGAATACCATTAATTGCAACTTTTGATAAACTAGGTACGCTAGTACTACAGTCGTAATGTGTATTGTGTCATGATAGCTATCGTCCTTCTTTCTAACCCTCTAAGGGAGGTGCCACATGGCCTCACCTGTTAATCTCTGGGAACAGGAACTCCTGACCACCCATTCCCGTCTGACTCCGCTGTTTCATTCTGCAAGTTCTCAACAACGTTGTCTGGATTATCTTCGCGGATTACTCAGTGATGTGGAACGTAAAAATGGCTGGCAACTGGCTGAATGGCTGGGTGAACGCTCACCGGATGGTATTCAATATTTTCTGGAACGAGCCCATTGGGATGCTGAAGCCGCTCGCGATATCTTACGTGATTATGTCACCGCACATTTGGCTGATGAGCAAGGGATCCTCATTATCGATGAAACCGGTTTTATCAAAAAAGGGACGCATTCTGCCGGGGTACAGCGTCAGTATAGTGGCACGGCGGGACGGGTTGAAAACAGTCAGATAGGGGTCTTCCTGTGTTACGCCGGCAACGGCGGCCATGCCTTCATTGACCGGGCTTTATATCTGCCCAAACAGTGGACGGAGGATCGCCCCCGCTGTGATGCCGCTGGCATTCCCGACTCGGTCAGTTTTGCAACCAAACCCCAGCTCGCCCGGCACATGCTGGCGCGCGCATTCAAGGCCAATATCCCCTGTCGCTGGGTCACCGCCGATGCGGTCTATGGACATGATCGCTGCTTGCGATGCTGGCTGGAATCTCAGCATCAACCGTTTGTCTTAGCGATCCCCAAAAATGAACGCCTCTGGTGGCAAACACCACACTACACCCGAGCAGACACCATTGCAGCCAGTCTGACCGCTGACGACTGGGAAAAACAGTCAGCCGGGAGGGGAACAAAAGGTGAACGGTGGTATGACTGGGCTCGGATCCCGCTCTGGCGGTTACAAGTCAATGCAGAGGAAAGGCGTTATGGCCATTATCTGCTAATACGGCGTAATCGGGATGAGAAACAGGAACTGGCCTACTATGTTGTCTATGCCCTCAAAGAGCAGGCCGCTCTCAAGACGTTGATTCAAGTGGCTGGCCATCGCTGGGAAATCGAAAGCGGTTTTGAGGAAACGAAAGGGGAATGCGGTCTGGATCATTACGAAGTGCGGCAGTGGCACAGCTGGTATCGGCATATTACGTTGTCATTATTGGCGCATGCGGTGCTGGCAGTTTTGCGAATACAGGAGAAAAAAAACGCCGGCGGGACTGATAGCCCTGAGTGTAGCAGAACTGCGTAAACTCCTGTCAAAACTGATGAGAAAAACAGGAGAAACCCTAAAGCAGATTTTATCTTGGTCAACCTGGCGACGACGACATCAGTATCGCGCACAACAATGCCATTATCGTCGGCGGAATAGCCTTATGATTACAGAACGATTACGACTGTAGTACTAGTTGACTCATCTTTATCTTTCCAATTCACTTTCTGAAAAAGACTATATGTAAATTGTAATTCATTGTTTAGTTTAGGAACTGCGTAGAACAATGTGTCGACGGTCCAAAATGGCGCTCTAAGAACGAATGGGCGATCAATTGTCCCTTTTCGCCCAATACCTATAGCATCTTCATTATAAGACAGAGCATTATCAACGCTAAGCATATACCCACCTGTACCATATACTGGGATGCTACCTTTGTTTAAGTGCTTATAATCACGACCACTTCGGACATCAACAACATCAGCAAGACTAGTGAACTTCCAATCACCGTCACAACCAGAAAAACGCAGCGCAGGTTGCAACATCTTTCCTTTACTCATCTTTGCCACCTTGCAGGAATTTCTGTAGCTCTTTTAAACCCTGCATATCAAATTCACTACCTTGTAATTCGCCCATCATTGCCGCCAAGCTTCGCTCCACTTGTTGGGTTTCTTTAGCAATATCGGCATACGTTTGTGCATACTTTTCAGCCAAAATTTCTAGCTTACTGGCCAGTTGCTGCAATACCTGATTTGGCAGTTGGTTCAAGGAATGAGTGATTGGTTTTATCCATTTAAGCAGCAATAGATGATCAATTTCATCTTGAGTTAAGTTTTCGATTTTTTTACGTGTTGCTTCTAGCAAAGTTTCATTGGCGGCTTTGAGGTTTGTCTTCAGTGATTTTTCTTCTGTTTGTAATTTGTCTACGGTAAGCAGTTTGCTTTCAAAGCTGTCATTATCAAATGTTTCGCCTTTCTTTTTGTCGGCTTTGATTTGTTTCACTTCTTTGTTCAGCGCTGCGGTAACAAATGCGGTTTTGTCGTCATTAACACATTCCGCTTCTTTATCGTCTTCGCTAAGAGAATCGAAGATCTCTTGAACCTTGGATTCGATGCTTTGCAAACGCTCTACCATTATTTGGATTTTTGCCAGGTCTTTTGCAAAGTAGGTTTTTTCAACCAACGCAAAGGGGAAGATGCGACCAAACCAACCGTCTTGAACCTGAACGTCTTTGCCTTTTTGCTTTTTGGTGACCATATTAGGCTCAACGACTTTACAGGTATCCATGCCTTCGGTTTGGATCATTTCCAAATCCGCACTGAGTTGCTGCCATTGATCATCAAGCAATTGGTAAGCATCGTATTTATCAATCAGTGCAATTCCTTCTAAACGGCGGAAAATCTCTTCACTGATGATATCTTGTTGGCGTAAAGGTTTGACTTGTAACAACTCTTTAATCAAGCTTTGTGTCAAATAAGCTTCAAAATCACCGAAAGCGAGTTGATACGTTGCCATAAATTGTTGCACATCATCGTTCGCTTCAATCGCTGATTTCACATCGGCAACTTTTAATGCTGAGTAATCAGTGGATACTGAGCTAAACAAGCTTGCCTTGAGGTTAGGCATCGCTTGCCAATAGTGATTTAGTGCATCTAATTCGTTATTCGGAATACCGCCAAACATAGACGCATAAATATCCCAGCTTTCTGCCGCATCGGAAGAGTCTACATAACGTGGGATATTAAGGTTATAGCCATTATCGCGAATGGTGTCACGGCTAACTAAGGCGGCAAATTTTTCTTGTGGCTGACGAGTGACCACAGCATCCACAATACGCTTGATGTCACAAGCGCGAAGTTTGTTGTTCTTACCTTCTTTCACGAACCCTTTTGAGGCATCAATGATCAAAACATCGTCATTGCTACGTGTTTGCTTAAGCACCAAAATGATGGTTGGGATACCCGTACCGAAGAAGATATTGGCTGGTAAGCCGATAATGGCATCAATATGGTTCTTTTCAATGAGGTTCTCACGAATCTTTCCTTCATCACCGCCACGGAATAACACCCCGTGTGGTAAAACGATGGTCATAATGCCATCGGGTTTCAAGTGGTACAGATCGTGTAGCAAGAATGCATAATCTGCCTTCGTTTTTGGCGCTAAGCCAAAAGGCGAATAGCGAGGGTCTTTGTCTTTAAACTCTGGGTCCCACTTTTGTGAATAGGGAGGGTTAGAGACAACCGCATCCACACGCATTGGTTCATGAGTTTTGTCTTCATTCAGAGGCCAATCGTCTTCGAGTGTATCGGCGTTACGGGTGACAATGTTATTGGGCAAAATACCACGCATAAATAAGTTCATACGAGTTAAGTTATAGGTGTTTTGCTTGAGCTCTTGGGCGTAATAACGAATGTTATTTTCACCATCAAGACGTCTTTCTACCGATTGACCAATGTTGATCAACAGAGAGCCGGAGCCACTGGTTGGATCGTAAATTTTGATATGTTTATGGTCTTTCAGGTGTTCAGCCATGATTTCTGACATCAATACCGAGACTTCATGGGGCGTATAGAACTCACCCGCTTTTTTACCCGCATTCGCAGCAAACGAACTGATTAGGTATTCGTAGATAAAACCAAGCACATCATAATCATACTTGCCTTTCATCGGAATATCATCAATCAGGTGAATCAGATTCATCGCCGCTTTGGTTTGTGCTGCTGCGCTTTCACCCAACTTGCTTAGTCCTGTTTCCAGGGTAGTAAAAATACCGTCAAACAAGTCCTTATGATCTGGATTAATCAAGCGGCTGAACGCCGATAACGCATCACGCACATAAGCAATGTCGAAATCTTTACCATCACTGATCCAAGTTGAGAACAGGTTGTCATAAGCGATAAAGTAACCCAATTCGTCTTGAATGTATTTGAGAGTGTCGACATCGTCCTCACTCAATTTTTTGATCGATTGTTCATCAAATTCGTTTTGAATTAAGAACTGAACTTGCTTATCAGACAAAAACTTATAAAAAATGAAGCCTAAGATATAATCTTTGTAGTCGTTTGCTTCGATTTTAGAACGCATTTGGTTAGCCGATTCCCAAATCTTGGCGGCCAGTTGTTGTTTATTCATGTTCTACTCTAATTATTATTCATCAATGACTGAGCAATGCGCTTAAATGAGGCAAAGCAGGTATCGAAATCGGGTGTTTCTGTATTAAACACCATTGGGGTGACAAAGTTTGTAAACCTTTGACGAAACAGCGGGTTAGACTCTAGCTCTTGCAAACCTAGCTGTAATTCTTGAGCAGGGTTGGCAACAAACTCCACATGCTGATTACCAAATCGCTTAACGTCTTCTTGTAACACGGTTTGGAAAAGGGGCATAAGAGTTTCAAAATCAAGTTTCTGGTCTGCGTCAATACAATGTACATCGTAGATATGGCGTATCAACGTAGCATCATCTTTGCGCTCAGAATCTCGTTTGGCTAGCATGGTACGGCGCAGCATAGAAATGACTTTCTCCACCAAAGTGGATTGAACAGAGATACAAGCAAATGCGTTGATTTCTTGAGGTTGGTGATACAACTCTGCAACCAGTGATTGAATACTACGTGGTTCTACTTGAAGCAGGGGTATGGTCTCCATCAGCTCCAGTTTTATGATTGGGCGCAAGCAAGGAACTTGGCTAAATTGCTGTGGGTATTTCAGTTCATATTCGACGTAGCGGTATTCATCACGAACTATTTTTTCTTCAATAGAAAAATAGCTTGATTGATGAGTAAGAGATTCTTCGATTTGTTGCACCAGAGCTTTACGTTTCGCCTTGCGTTTGTCACGACCGAATGAGTTAAATGCATCCGTTGGAATGAGTTTGATGTCGACATCTTCCGACATCCTGAGGATTTTTACATTGGATTTAGCCAGTGCCGTCCCGCCAGAAAAGACCATTTGATGCGTATCAAAAGCAAACTTTGCTAACTCAGCAAGCAAAGCCACTACCCAGTAATCTTTTTCAATAATGGCTGGGTTTCCGAGCTCTAAGGCATCGGAAACCTCTAAGAATTGATCTTTTAATTTTTTCATTTTTAACTTGGTGAGTTAAGTACGCGATTACCAATCACCAGCTTGCGATTAAACTGCTTAGGATTCCACGAATACTGCACAGATGAAGGGATTTGCGTGCTATTACCGGAAAGACTTTGCAACGATAGACCATCTACTTCGAAGTCTACGCCTTTCATCTTAAGAATTTCACGTAAAATCGCATCGGTGCCACCAGGATTCGTTGGCATTAGGCGACCTGTGAGGCTATTCTTACGTGCTTTAGTATACAGGCCATATCCGATTTTCATCAGTTCACATTGCTTGATCAATTGATTAAGCGCACGGCCGATCTGGTCATAACTGGCAATGTCTTCAAAATCTTTGCGCTCAAAGACGTAACGTCTCGAACGTTTCAACTTTTGATTGATTCGATCTGCTGCTGTCATAGGACCTCCTTCTTTATGTATAGGAAGTATACACTAGAGGAAATAAAACTGGAAGAAATACGACATTTAATCAAGAAAAGATACGGCATAAAAAGCACAGGAAATAATTTAATATCATGATTTACATTATTTATTTTTAAAAAAATAAAGTCAACATCAAAGTAAAAAGCTTAATGACCTTGTTTATGAGTCAATGTTTTCAGACAGTTTAAGAGCATCTTCAATTTCAACACCCAAATACCGAATTGTAATACCCCCTACTTTCCGCATTGAACGCCGTCTGATGAAAAAAATAGCTCAAAAAACGCAAGATAAAATATATGCTATCCGGGTTATGACCATGCCCGCACTTTATCGGGGTGAATCAGTTCCTTTCGTCGCTGAAGTATTTTGTGTTGCGCAGTCTTTTGTCTGGCGTTGGATTAAACGTTTTAGAACATATGGTTGGATAGGGCTGAAAAGTCAGCCTGCGGATCGCCCTCGGCGATGGAATTTGACGGCGCTTTTACCCTTTACTTAATGAGATGGCTCCCCTCACTCTATCTAACGGCAGTATATTAGCAGAGTGATTATCTTTGATTAGAGGCTACCATCATGCACACCATCACACTGATTGGCATCGATCTCGGCAAGCATTCCTTTCATGTTCATTGTCAGGATCAATCGGGCAAAGCGCTGCTGCGTAAAAAATTCCCCCGAACTAAATTGATGGAATTCTTGGCTGACTGCTCTCCGGCAACGGTTGTGATGGAAGCCTGTGCTGGCGCACATTTCATGGCAAGACGGATCGCTGATTTGGGGCATGAAACCAGGCTGATTTCACCCCAGTTTGTCCGTCCCTTCGTCAAGAGTAACAAAAATGATTTTATTGACGCAGAAGCCATCTGTGAAGCGGCCTCACGCCCTTCAATGCGTTTTGTCCAGCCTAGTACTACAGTCGTAATCGTTCTGTAATCATAAGGCTATTCCGCCGACGATAATGGCATTGTTGTGCGCGATACTGATGTCGTCGCCGCCAGGTTGACCAATATAAAATCTGCTTTAGGGTTTCTCCTGTTTTTCTCATCAGTTTTGACAGGAGCTTACGCAGTTCCGCTACACTCAGGGCTATCAGTCCCGCCGGCGTTTTTTTTTCTCCTGTATCCGCAAAACCGCCAGAACCGCAGGCGCCAATAATGACAACGTAATATGCCGATACCAACTCTGCCACTGCCGGACTTCGTAATGATCCAGACCGCACTCGCCTTTTGTTTCCTCAAAACCGCTTTCGATTTCCCAGCGATGTCCGGCCACCTGAATCAGCGTCTTGAGATCGGCCTGCTCTTTAAGGGCATAGACAACATAGTAGGCCAGTTCCTGCTTCACATCCCGGTTACGCCGGATCAGCAGATAATGGCCATAACGCCGTTCCTCTTCACTCACTTGTAAGCGCCAGAGCGGGATCCGTGCCCAGTCATACCAACGTTCGCTTTTTGTTCCCAGTCCGGCTGACTGTTTTTCCCAGTCGTCAGGGGTCAGACTGGCTGCAATGGTGTCTGCTCGGGTGTAGTGCGGTTTTTGCCACCAGAGGCGCTCATTTTTGAGGATCGCTAAGACAAACGGTTGATGTTGGGATTCCAGCCAACATCGCAAGCGGCGGTCATGTCCATAGACCGCATCGGCGGTGACCCAGTGGCAGGGGACATTGGCATTGAATGCCCGCGCCAGCATGTGTCGGGCGAGCTGGGGTTTGGTCGCAAAACTCACCAAGTCAGGAATGCCGGCGGCGTCACAGCGGGGGCGATCCTCCGTCCACTGTTTGGGCAGATATAAGGCCCGGTCAATAAAGGCATGGCCGCCGTTGCCGGCGTAACACAGGAAGACACCGACCTGACTGTTTTCTACCCGTCCCGCCGTTCCACTATACTGACGCTGTACCCCGGCAGAATGCGTCCCTTTCTTGATAAAACCGGTTTCATCGAGAATAAGGATACCTTGCCCATCACCCAGATGCTCCGCGTAAGATATCGCGAGCGGCTTCAGCATCCCAATGGGCACGTTCCAGAAAATATTGAATGCCATCCGGTGAGCGTTCACCGAGCCATTCAGCCAGTTGCCAGCCATTTTTACGTTCAACATCACTGAGTAATCCCCGAAGATAGGCCAGACAACGTTGTTGAGAACTCGCAGAGTGAAACAACGGAGCCAGACGGGAATGGGCGTTCAGGAGCTCCTGTTCCCAGAGATTGACAGGTGAGGCCATGTGGCACCTCCCTTAGGGTTAGAAAGAAGGACGATAGCTATCATGACACATGACACATTACACATTACACATTACACATTACGACTGTAGTACTAGCCGTTATTTTAGTATGACCGGTGATCTTTTTGACCGGAATCCCAGAAAGAAACCATAAATTAACCAGCTTATTGTTTTAAAAATAGCCGAGAAGATAACTGTAACGGGATATTTTCTTACTGTAGATACATCTGTAACTTTCATCTTAATGCTTCCCGATGAAACTTTTCTTTAGTTCTCATGTTGTTCTGTGAGTGTTTATGCTGAGGATTTTTTGGTGGGGTATTCAGTGGGGTACTCAGAAATAAAAAAAGCACCTCCTCAAAAGAGAAAGTGCTTTTTCAACAACATGTTGACTGACTAGGATCAGTTCATGCCGTATTTTTTCAGTTTCTTACGCAGAGTACCACGGTTGATTCCCATCATCAGGGCTGCGCGAGTCTGGTTGCCACGGGTGTATTGCATCACCATGTCCAACAGTGGCTGTTCTACTTCAGCCAGTACCAGCTCATACAGGTCATTAACATCTTGACCGTTCAGTTGAGCAAAATAGTTCTTCAGTGCTTGTTTAACTGAATCACGCAGAGGTTTTTGAGTTACCTGATCTTGTGAATTTACAGTAGCAACGGTTAGTACATCAGAATTTACGCGTTGTTCGAACATAGTTCTGTCAGCTCTTTTCTTTATTTACGCAAAAATTTTCGAAGTATGCCTTCAACGCCTCCAGCTGTTCGCTGGCATCCTCTATGGCGTTGAATGTGCGCCGAAACTGGTCATCAGGGGCATGTTCCTTGAGATACCAAGATACATGCTTGCGTGCAATACGAACTCCTTTGCCTTGACCGTAAAAGTCATGCAGTTCTCGTATATGCTCGCTCATTAAGTGCTGCACTTCGCCAAGTGGCATCGGTGATAACACTTCTCCTGTTTCCAGATAATGCTGGATTTCCCGAAAGATCCAGGGTCTTCCCTGAGCAGCGCGGCCTATCATTAGGGCATCAGCCCCAGTGTATTCAAGCACTGCTCTGGCTTTTAGCGGGTCAGTAATGTCACCATTGGCAATAATTGGAATGGCAACAGTCTGCTTAACTGTCCGAATATTGTCGTACTCGGCCTCACCATTAAACAGGCAAGATCGCGTCCTGCCATGTATCGTAAGAGCCTGAATACCACAACGCTCGGCCAATTGGGCAATTTCTACACAGTTACGCTCTTCCGGTGACCATCCTGTGCGGATCTTCAAAGTGACAGGTACATCAACCGCATTGACGACCGCAGACAGGATTTTTTCAACCAGTTGCGGATAACGCAGTAATGCAGAGCCTGCCAGCTTACGATTCACCTTTTTAGCTGGGCACCCCATATTGATATCGATGATCTGAGCGCCATTAGCGACGTTAATTTTCGCTGCCGCCGCCATTTCATCGGGATCACTACCGGCTATTTGTACAGAACGCACTCCGGGTTCGTCGCTATGAACCATACGCAGCCGTGATTTATCCGTCTTCCAAACCTGGGGATTGGAAGAAAGCATTTCTGAGACTGTCATTCCTGCACCCATCTGGTAGCAAAGAGATCGAAACGGGCGATCTGTTATGCCAGCCATAGGGGCTGCAATAAGACAGTTTTTCAACTGGTATTGTCCGATACGCATAGACGAAGAAAGAGTGGTCAACTGTGACTAAGGGCGCGTATATTACGCATTTTTCACAAGATATGAAAGGCCAAACTTTGAGCTAATCGACATTTATAACGGATTTTTTCCAGTTGATTTTTTTAAACTTGATTGATTATTGTTAAATAACAAATAGTTACATTTTATTGCTGAAATTTGTTATTACTTATATTTCTAATCATAAAGAGAGCGGATTACCACCAATTAACCTCCTGGGTGATCATTTTAGTGGATAATCTCGCTTTTCAATAGGCATTAGGTGATTATTTTTTAATCCCTGTGATGCGACACCAATCTTCTTGTTCGGCTATCGGATCAATAATGAATTCATTGTTATAGGCCTGAGCAACGCCTTCCGCCTGACTGGCCAGAACACCGGACAAGCCTAATAATCCACCCGATTTAGGCAGTGAGCCGATGACAGGCGCCAGTTCGCGCAGAGGACCCGCCAGAATATTGGCAATCACGATATCGCATTCGAGGTCTTTAGGTTGATCTTTAGACAGACAGAGGGTTAATTGGTCAGATACACCGTTGCGTTCAGCGTTATCCCGGCTGGCTTGAATGGCTTGTGGGTCGATATCAATACCGATGGCATGTTTCGCGCCCAGTTTCAGGGCTGCGATAGCCAATATGCCTGAGCCACAACCGAAGTCGATTACCGTTTTACCTGTCAGGTCAAGGCCATCCAGCCATTGCAGGCAAAGGGAGGTCGTTGGGTGAGTACCCGTTCCGAAGGCCAGACCAGGGTCAAGCATAACATTGACGGCGTCGGGTTCGGGTACTTCGCGCCAGCTGGGGCAGATCCACAGACGCTTACCGAAGCACATAGGGTGGAAGTTATCCATCCACTCTCGCTCCCAATCTTTATCTTCCAGTTGTTCAATTTTGTGGATAAAACCTTTGCCCAGTTGTGGACGTTGTTCCAATTGGCTGACAACCGCGTTCATATCCATTTCAGCGTCATACAGGCCGATAACATCGGTATCACCCCACAAACGCGTTTCGCCCGGCAGAGGCTCAAAAATAGGCGTATCGTGGCTATCCTGAAAGGTGATTGATACTGCGCCACTTGCCATAAGCTCATCGCCTAACGCTTCCGCTTGTTGTCCCGTGGTGTTTAATCTTAATTGTATCCAAGGCATAAAAAATTCTCGTTTTGTGAATCACGTTATTGTGTGAAAGGTAATCGTTTAGAGCCAATCCCGCCGAATTTATTTCCTATCCAGAATGCCAGTAAACTCAGTAATAGCGATGGCACAATGGGGTGGAAACCCAAAAGCTGGAGATTGAAAGTTGCCAGCAAGGTATAGCTTGCCGCACCTGCCAGCATTGAGCTGATCGCGCCTTGGGCATTGGCTTGTTCCCAATATAATCCCAGAACCAGTGGCCAGAGGAAAACGGCTTGCAGTCCACCAAATGCCAGTAGGTTCAGCCAGATAATCATCTCAGGGGGATGCCATGCTGCCAGTAGCAGTAATGCGCCTAAACATAGGCTGGAGTAGCTGGAGATGCGTGACAGTTTTTTCTCCTGACTGATCTGCTGTGGAAACAGATTCAGATAGAGATCTTTGACGATAGTGGCCGAAGATTGCAGCAGTTGGGCGTTAATAGTCGACATAATTGCCGCCATTGGCGCTGCCAAAAAAATGCCGGCAGCAACAGGAGGCAGTACCGTGAGCATTAACGTTGGGATCACTTGATCGGGGATCGTCAGATCAGGAATGATGGCTCGGCCAAGGGCACCGGCAAGGTGCATACCGAACATCAGGAATGCCATGATGATCGTGCCAAGCACAATACCGCGATGAACTGCTTTACTGTCTTTATAAGAGATACAGCGCACGGCGGTGTGTGGCAGCCCAACGACACCAAAGCAAACCAGTACCCAGAAAGACGCCATAAATGGCCCGGTGAGGATATGATCTGCGCCATAAGGGGAAACCAGATTGGGGTCAATCGTGCGCAGTGTCGTCACTGCGGCTGACAATCCACCGGCTTTGTAGATAATACCGGTCAGTAATAATGCCGTTCCCAGCAGCATCACCAGCCCTTGTAAGGCATCATTGAGGACGCTGGCTCTGAAACCGCCAAATGCGGTATAGAGGGCAATGGAAACGCCAAAAATCAGCAATCCCGTATCGTAAGGGATACCAGCGGCTGTCTCCAGCAAACGAGCACCCCCAATGAATTGAACTGTCATGGCACCGATAAAGGCGACTAACAGGCTGATACTGGCAAACCAGACCAGAAATCGGCTCTGATAGCGTGCATATAGCATGTCATTGAGGGTGACCGCATTGTAACGGCGGGCGAGGATCGCAAATTTTTTCCCCAGTACGCTAAGTGAGAGCCATATTGCGGGCAGTTGGATCAGTGATAACAATACCCAACCGATACCATACTTATAAGCGGCACCAGGGCCACCAATAAATGAGCTGGCACTGATATAGGTTGCTGTAATGGTCATTGCCAATACAAAACCCCCCATTGAACGGCTGCCGAGAAAATACTCACTTAAGAATTCACCGGTTTGCCGGCGGCGATAAGCATAGATTGAGAGTATGAAAACCAATGCCAGATATCCCACGAGAGGCAGAATGACTTCACTTTGCATCACTATCCTCCAGTGGAATGTCTTTGAATATAAACTTCACCATCAAGTAGCAGAGGATGATAAATAAGGCAGGTAACAGCAGGCAAGCCAGTTCAAACCAGCGGGGCAATCCAGTTAAACCGGTGGCATCACTGGGTAAATAAGCACACAGTAGCCAGCCAACAAGATAAGCCAGCGTCAGGAATATCGCCCAGCGTGCTTCTTTGTGGGATTGAACAAATCGTCCGTCCATTCGTTCTCCGGGTAATGTACATGAAACAATATGGGGGGAATTTTAGCCATATGAAACTATAAAAAATCCCACCTGTAAAAGATGGGATTTTATTCAAAGCAACAAATGCTAAATAAGCGTCAAAGAAACCTTACTTATCATGCAAGCCGAGTTTCTTCTCCAGATAGTGGATATTGGTTCCGCCTGTCTGGAAGTTCTCGTCATCCATAATTGCCAGTTGCAGATCGATATTGGTCTTGATGCCATCAATGATCAACTCAGCCAGTGCGTTCTTCATCCGCACAATGGCCACTTCACGGGTTTCGCCGTAAGTGATCAACTTACCGATCATAGAATCATAATAAGGCGGTACGGTATATCCCGCATAGATATGGGATTCCCAACGCACACCAAATCCACCCGGTGAGTGGAAATGGGTGATTTTGCCCGGACTTGGCAGGAAGGTTTTCGGGTCTTCTGCATTGATACGACATTCAATCGCATGGCCTTTGATTTCGAAATCTTCCTGTTTGACAGACAGTGGTAAACCCGAGGCGATACGCAGCTGCTCCTTGATCAGGTCAATGCCAGTGATCATTTCCGTCACGGGATGTTCAACCTGAATACGGGTATTCATCTCGATAAAGTAGAATTCATCATTTTCGTACAGGAACTCAAATGTACCCGCGCCACGGTAGCCGATTTCGATACAGGCATTGGCACAACGTTCACCAATGCTGCGACGCAGTTCTGGTGGGATGCCCGGTGCTGGCGCTTCTTCCACGACTTTCTGGTGACGGCGCTGCATGGAGCAGTCTCGTTCAGCCAGATAGAGTGCATTGCCCTGACCATCAGCCAGAACCTGAATTTCAACGTGACGTGGGTTTTCAAGGAATTTCTCCATGTAGACCATGTCGTTGTTGAAAGCGGCTTTGGCTTCTGCACGGGTCATGGCGATGGATTGTTCCAGATCTTTGTCGCAGCGTACGACGCGCATACCACGACCGCCGCCGCCGCCCGAGGCCTTGATGATCACCGGATAGCCGATGCGGTTTGCAATGGCCTTGTTTTTCTCGGTATCGTCACCCAATGGGCCATCAGAGCCAGGCACGCAAGGGACGCCCGCTTTTTTTCATGGCGTTGATAGCGGAAACTTTATCCCCCATCAAACGGATGGTGTCCGCTTTCGGACCAATGAAAATAAAGCCAGAACGCTCGACCTGCTCGGCAAAGTCAGCGTTTTCAGACAGGAAGCCATAACCCGGATGGATTGCCTGTGCACAAGTAATTTCTGCCGCAGAAATAATGGCAGGAATATTCAGGTAACTTTTCGCTGAGGCGGCCGGGCCGATACAGACGGTTTCATCCGCCAGCAGGACGTGCTTCAGGTCACGATCTGCCGCAGAGTGCACAGCCACAGTTTTGATCCCAAGTTCCTTACAGGCTCTCAGGATACGCAGTGCAATTTCACCGCGGTTAGCAATGACAATTTTTTCAAGCATGGGGTGCGCCTTGTTATTCGATGACGACCAGTGGCTCGTCGAATTCAACAGGTTGACCGTCCTGAACCAGAATCGCTTTTACTACGCCAGTTTTGTCGGCTTCGATCTGGTTCATCATTTTCATCGCTTCAACGATGCACAGGGTTTCGCCCTGATTAACATGCTGGCCGACTTCAATGAAAGCTTTCGCATCCGGGCTGGGGGAACGGTAGAACGTACCAACCATTGGAGAGCGAACTGTGTGGCCGCTGATTTCAGCCGGTTTTTCAGCGATGGCTGGCGCAGCGGCCTGCACTGGCTGCTGGGCGGGTGCAGAAATATATTGCTGGGTCACAGGCACTGCTGCGGGTGTCGTTACCCGGCTGATGCGCACTGACTCCTCACCTTCAGAAATTTCCAATTCAGAAATGCCAGATTCTTCAACCAGCTCGATCAATTTTTTTATCTTACGAATATCCATGAGTGTGGTTCCGTACTTTTAAGTCAATTAGTTGGATGTTGACAAGCGGTTGACCGCTGCCTGTAATGCGAAACTATAACCATCCGCCCCCAATCCGCAGATGATGCCGACGGCAATATCGGAAAGATAGGAATGGTGGCGGAATGGTTCGCGGGCATGCACGTTGGAAAGGTGAATCTCAATAAATGGAATACCTACCGCCAGAAGTGCGTCGCGCAATGCCACGCTGGTATGCGTGTATGCCGCAGGGTTGATTAAAATAAAATCCGTATTGCCCCGCGCAGAATGAATTCTTTCAATCAGTTCAGATTCTGCGTTGGATTGCAGATGGGATAATTCAGCGCCCGATTGTAGCGCTTCTTTTGACAGTCTGTTAACGATGTCGTCCAGCGTTAACTTGCCGTAGGTCTCTGGCTCTCGTGTTCCCAACAGGTTCAGGTTAGGGCCATTCAAGAGTAAAATGCGAAACTTGTCTGCCATTGTGCGGGTATCTCCGGCAATCTGTCAACAATCGACCAAGATAACTCGATGTCAACGGTTTGTCATCTCTTTCTGATAGCTAGAATTGTAAATTTGGCGATAAAGCCCGACATTATAAACATATCGTGGCATTTAGCAGCTAAATACTGGTCTTATCAGCGCACTTTCACCACGGTTCTGCCTGTAATTTGATTGTTTATCAACTTATTGGCGTGTTCGATCACCAGTTCTAATGTAATTTCATTAGCGGCTTGCTGATAAAATGAACCGGGTAATAGCGCTTGCAGACGCTGCCAAATGGCAGGGCGTTCCGAAGCCGGGACAGTGACAGATTCCACGCCCTGTAAACGAATATTACGCAGAATAAATGGCATGACGCTGGTGGGGAGTTGACTGCCGCTTGCCATGCCACAGGCGGCGACTGTACCGTTGTAACGCACTTGTGCCAGCAAGGTAGCCAATATCGTGCCACCAACGGTATCTATCACACCGGCCCAACGTTGTTTTTCTAATGGACGTGATGGCTGGTTGAAGTCGCTGGCGGGCAAAACCGCTTTCGCGCCCAGCGAGATCAGGTAATCTTGACTGTCGGGTTTGCTGCTAATTGCTGTGACGGAATAACCCAGTTGTGACAGTAAGGTTATTGCCGTACTGCCAACGCCACCACTGGCTCCCGTTACGACAATTTCTCCGCTTTCCGGTGTGACGCCCCCTTGTTCCAACGCCATGACACATAACATGGCAGTAAAACCCGCCGTGCCGATGATCATCGCTTGTCGGAGACTTAGTGCGTGTGGCAGGGGGGTTAGCCATTCACCTGATACTCTCGCTTGTTCTGCCAGCCCACCCCAGTGCGTTTCTCCCACGCCCCAGCCGGTCAGCAAAACATGTTGTCCGACGTGAAAACGGGGATCTTCGCAGTGATGGATAACACCCGAAAAATCGATCCCTGGCACCATCGGAAATTGGCGGATAATCTTCCCTTTGCCGCTGATGGCAAGGGCATCTTTGTAATTGAGTGTTGACCAATGGATATCAACAACCACATTACCCGGGGGTAATTGAGATACATCAATATCTTGAATAGATGCTGATAATGTTTCGTGTTGTTCCAGTAATAAAGCTTTCATGATCATCCTCTCTTGATAGGTATCTGGCTGACATTATTACCTGTTTAGCATTACCACGATGCGGGTATTACCACAATTTTGCATCATTACAATTTTGCGTTACTACAATATAGATAAAGCCTATATATACCAATCCAACTTCAAGATGCGTGTTATATTTTCCCGCGCAGCAGGGAAATATAAGGCCTCGCGTCGGCTGGCGGGTTGTAGCTGTAGCTTGAAGTTTATCGAGTATAGATAAAAGCTGATGGACTGAAATGGGTGGCAACAATGTTGTGATATCTCACCAAATTCACCTATTGTTTTTATAATTCATCAACTATTTCGTCGTGGGACTTTCTTTGTCATGGTGTTTTTTGGTGTATTAGCTGAATTAACCCATTTTTATGCAGTTTTTTTCTGCTCCGTTAGAGAAAAGTAACGTAGAATATCGTATTTCCGATGTGAATAACGTGGCCACTTTTATTGAAGTAGTAAAAGTAGTTAATTATGCGCCTTGTCGCTGCTTCATGTGGTTGGTAGAGTAGACGGAAAATCTCCGTCCCCAGCTTGCAGGATTATCCTTTCGTTATGTTAAAGAAATTTCGTGGCATGTTTTCCAACGATTTGTCCATTGACTTGGGTACTGCCAATACCCTTATTTATGTCAAAGGCCAAGGAATAGTATTGGATCAACCCTCTGTCGTTGCGATTCGCCAGGACAGAGCCGGCTCACCAAAAAGCGTTGCAGCAGTAGGGCTGGAAGCAAAACAGATGCTGGGACGTACTCCGGGTAATATTGCCGCTATTCGTCCTATGAAGGATGGGGTGATTGCTGATTTTTATGTTACTGAAAAGATGCTACAGCATTTTATCAAGCAGGTTCACAATAACAGTTTCATGCGTCCAAGTCCGCGCGTGTTGGTCTGTGTGCCTGTCGGTGCGACTCAGGTTGAGCGTCGTGCCATCCGTGAATCCGCCCAAAGTGCAGGCGCGCGGGAAGTCTTTTTAATTGAAGAGCCTATGGCGGCGGCTATCGGTGCGGGTTTACCGGTTTCCGAAGCAACGGGTTCAATGGTCGTTGATATTGGTGGGGGAACCACTGAAGTTGCTGTTATTTCCCTTAATGGGGTTGTTTACTCCTCTTCTGTACGTATTGGCGGCGACCGTTTTGATGAAGCCATCATCAACTATGTTCGCCGCAATTATGGTTCTCTGATCGGGGAAGCAACGGCAGAACGCATCAAACATGGCATTGGTTCTGCCTATCCAACGGATGAAGTACATGAAATTGAAGTACGTGGTCGTAACCTTGCCGAAGGTGTGCCGCGCAGCTTTACTTTGAATTCCAATGAAATTCTTGAAGCTCTGCAAGAACCATTAACGGGTATTGTGAGCGCTGTGATGGTCGCGCTGGAACAGTGCCCCCCAGAATTGGCCTCTGATATTTCTGAACGAGGTATGGTGCTGACTGGCGGCGGTGCGTTGCTACGTAATCTTGATCGTTTGCTGATGGAAGAAACCGGCATTCCTGTCATTGTTGCTGAAGATCCACTGACCTGTGTTGCCCGTGGTGGTGGCAAGGCGCTGGAGATGATCGACATGCATGGTGGCGATCTGTTCAGCGAAGACTGAAAGTAACTCTGTGAGCTGGGAGGTGAACGTGTTTTATTGGAACCTCCTTGCTGATTGTGCCGGAGTTTTATCATTTATGAGACAACACAGCTCGACAATACGCCATTTATGAAGCCGATTTTTAGCAGAGGGCCTTCTCTGCAACTACGACTCTTTTTTGCTATCATTATTGCCATTATTTTGATGGTGGTAGACAGTCGCCTTGGTATTTTCAATAAAGTCCGTAGCTACATGGATACGGCTGTGAGTCCTTTTTATTTTCTTGCCAACGGGCCGCGTCAGTTTTTGGACAGCATCTCGGAATCTTTCGTGAGTCGCAATCATCTTGAGCTGGAAAATAGCACCTTGCGTAATGAATTGCGTTTACAGGGCAGTAAATTACTGCTGTTGGGGCAACTGAAACAAGAAAATTCCCGTTTACGTGAATTGCTGGGGTCGCCGCTGCGTCATGATGAACACATGATGGTATCGCAGGTGATTTCCGGGGGAATGGACCCATACCGCGATCAAATTGTCATTGATAAAGGGGCGAAGGATGGCGTGTACGAAGGGCAGCCGGTTATCAGTGATCGCGGTGTCGTGGGTCAAGTGACAGCCGTGAGCCAGTTGAGCAGCCGGATATTGTTGATTTGCGATCCCTCTCATGCAATTCCTGTGCAGGTGCTGCGTAATGACATTCGTGTTATCGCTGGTGGAGCAGGGTGTACGGATGATCTCCTGCTGGAGCCTTTACCCAGTGATACAGATATCCGCGTAGGTGATGTATTGGTGACATCGGGGCTGGGAGGACGTTTTCCTGAAGGTTATCCTGTGGCTGTCGTCTCTTCTGTCAAAATTGATAACCAGCGGGCGCATGCGGTCATTCGTGCCCGTCCGTTGGCTGAATTGCGGCGCTTGCGCTATTTACTCCTATTGTGGGGGGGGGGGGTAATGATCCCTCTGAACCATCGCCGCCTTCAGAAGTATACCGCGCTGCTAATGAACGTCTGATGCAGATGTTACCGCAAGTGTTGCCAAATCCATCAAATGAGTCACCGCAGTTGCTGGCACCAAAATCAGCAGAAGCGTCAGCGGAAAAACCGTCATTACCAGCTACAGGAAATCGTCAATGAGTCAATATCATAGCCAAGGATGCTGGGTCATTTGGTTATCTTTCCTGATTGCAATAGTGCTACAGATTATGCCGTGGCCGGAGCAGTTTTTTATGTTTCGGCCTAGCTTACTGATGCTGTGCTTAGTTTATTGGTTGCTTGCGCTTCCCCATCGTGTCAGTGTTGGTACGGGCTTTGTCTTGGGGATTATTACTGACCTGTTGCACGGGAGTGTTTTGGGAGCACATGCTCTGGCATTTAGCATTATCAGTTTTCTGGTTGCATTCAAATTCCAGCTTATCCGCAATATGGCGCTTTGGCAGCAAGCCCTGGTTGTGGTCGGTCTTTCGACACTGATGAATCTCTGTGTTTTCCTGGTCCATGCTCTATTACTAAAGACCCTCTTTCATCCTGAAGTGTTCTGGAGCGGGGTGATCAATGGTATTCTCTGGCCTTGGCTATTCTTATTAATGCGGAAAATCCGTCGGCAATTTTCAGTCCGTTAAAGTGGGTTTCTGTATTTAAAAAGCAAAGGTATATAACAAAAAATAGCTGATGGGTAGACTCCTAAGGATTATTCTCGATGAAAACCATTTACTTAGCTTCTGGCTCCCCAAGACGGCGTGAGCTGGTGGAATTATTGGATTTTAATTTTGAAATCCTGGCATCTCAGGTCGAAGAAAAATGGTGTGCAGGCGAGTCTCCACAGCACTATGTTACTCGATTAGCCAGAGAGAAAGCTCTGGCTGGCGTAGCCATTGCACCACATGCTTACCCCGTTCTGGGGGCTGATACCATTGTTGTATTGAATAACCGAATTCTGGAAAAACCGCGAAATCAGCAACACGCTGTGGAAATGCTTAACGCTTTGTCTGGTCAGTGCCATCAGGTCATGACGGCTGTTGCTTTATCGAACAATCAACATACCTTGTGTGAGACAGTCATTACAGATGTGATATTCCGCCAGTTGTCCCAACGGGAAATACAGGAATATATTGCCACTGGGGAGCCAATGGATAAAGCCGGCGCTTATGGCATTCAAGGTAAAGGCGGTTGTTTTGTCAGAAAAATTAATGGCAGTTACCACGCTGTTGTCGGCTTACCACTGGTGGAAACGTATGAATTAATCACACGATTTTTAGCGTTAGCTGATGGGAAGGACTATTCATGACAGCAGAGTTATTAGTCAATATAACACCGTCCGAAACGCGGGTTGCTTATATTGATGGCGGTATCTTACAAGAAATTCATATTGAGCGGGAAGCCAAAAGGGGCATTGCCGGAAACATTTACAAAGGGCGTGTGAGTCGGGTTTTACCGGGTATGCAGGCGGCTTTTGTCGATGTTGGGCTGGAGAAAGCCGCTTTTTTGCACGCTTCGGATATTGTGCCCCATACGGAATGTATTGCCGGTGAAGAGCGGAAAAATTTTCATGTCAGGGATATTGCTGAATTGGTGCGTCAGGGGCAGGATTTACTGGTTCAGGTAGTGAAAGATCCTCTGGGGACAAAAGGTGCCCGTTTGACAACGGATATTACCTTACCGTCACGTTATTTGGTGTTTATGCCGGGAGCATCGCATGTTGGTGTTTCACAGCGCATAGAGAGCGAAGAAGAGCGTGAGCGCCTGAAAAGCATCGTTACAGAGTATTGTGATGAGCATGGGGGGTTTATTATCCGCACGGCCGCTGAAGGGGTGGGAAAAGAAGAGCTGGTACAAGATGCGGCATTTTTAAAGCGCCTGTGGAGTAAAGTGATTGAACGTAAGAAACGCAATATCACCAAAAACAAGGTCTATGGTGAATTAGCGCTGGCGCAACGTGTGTTACGGGATTTTGTTGGCGCTTCCCTTGATCGCATTCGGGTCGATTCCCACCAAACATTTCTCCAATTGCAGGAATTTATTGATGAATATATTCCTGAAATGAACGCTAAACTGGAACATTATCAGGGAAATCAACCTATATTTGATTTGTACGGCGTGGAAAATGAAATTCAACGGGCGCTGGAACGTAAGGTGGAATTAAAATCAGGCGGCTATCTGATTATTGATCAGACAGAAGCCATGACGACAATTGATATTAATACCGGTGCTTTTGTTGGGCATCGCAACTTAGATGAGACTATCTTTAATACTAATATCGAAGCAACACAGGCGATCGCCCGACAATTAAGGCTGCGTAATTTGGGGGGGATCATTATCATTGATTTTATTGATATGGCTAATGAAGAACACCGTCGCCGTGTATTAGCTTCTCTGGAACAGGCATTAAGCAAAGACAGGGTGAAAACCACCATCAATGGTTTTTCACAATTGGGTTTGGTGGAGATGACGCGCAAGCGTACACGGGAAAGTATCGAACATATCTTGTGTGATCATTGTCCAACGTGTCAGGGGCGTGGCACGGTAAAATCCGTCGAAACCGTCTGTTATGAAATCTTGCGTGAAATTGTACGCGTCAACCATGCAATTGATGCCACTCGTTTTCTGGTTTATGCCTCGCCAGCCGTAAGTGATGCCCTAAATGGGGATGAGTCCCACGCATTGGCCGAGGTGGAAATTTTTGTGGGTAAACAGGTCAAAGTGCAGACGGAACCGCGTTACAGTCAGGAGAAATTTGACATCATTATGATGTAACACACTCAGTTAATTTGTAAGAGCGAGTCTGTAGAAGACAGTTTGTAGAAAACTGGCTTGCAGAGAAATAGCGCTGCAACCAAGGAGAAATGTGTGAAGCGACTGCCGGGGATACTATTAGCGACAGCCGCAATAGTCATTATCATTGTGGCTTTGCTTGTCAGCGGGTTGCGTTTCTTCCTGCCTCACATCAATGAATATCGTCAGCAATTAGTCGAAAAAATTGCTGACGTGACAAACATTCCTGTCAATATTGGCGACATAAAAGGTCATTGGGAGCCTTTTGGCCCTAGTCTGGAAATCCGCGATATCAGCGCAAAAACGGCAGATGTCGATATTCACGCCAAAAAGGTGATGCTTTCTTTGGATGTCTGGCGCTCACTGTTACAACGGCGCTGGCATTTTCGTGATCTCGCCTTTTACCAGCTTCAGGTCAATTACGATAAAGCGCTGTTTGGCGCAGAGGGCGAAAACAGGTTTTCCCAGCCGGATGGTCTCTCCACCCTGTTTCTTGAACAATTCAATCATTTTGATTTACATGACAGCCGATTGACCTTTTTGACGCCATCGGGTGAAAAAGCCGATTTGCTATTACCACAGCTAACGTGGCTGAATCAAGGCAACCGCCATCGGGCACAAGGCAGCGTAAGCCTCTCTTCGATTAATGGGCAGGAAGGTATTATTCAGGTGAAGCTTGACCTGAAAGATAGCGATGGGATTTTGGATAATGGCACCGTTTATTTGCAGGCCGATGATATCGACATGCGGCTGTGGTTAAGCCGTTGGTTAAGGGATAATACAGGGTTGGATAATGCCCATTTCAGTTTAGCCAGTTGGATCACCTTGCAGAATGGGCGGATTGATAGTGGACGTATGCAGCTTAGGCACGGTGGCGCCAATTGGCATGTCGAAAATGAAAAACATCGGCTTGAAGTGCGTGATTTCCTTGTGCAGATGCGTCGCCAGGGCGAAGGGTGGTTGTTTGAAGTCCCCAATCTGGCAAGCCTGAAAACTGATGAGCAACAGTGGCCTGAAGGGAAGCTAGCGACACTGTATGTTAAGCAGTCACCGCAATATCAGGGTAATGATCATTGGCGTATTCGTGCCGAAAATATTCAGCTTGAATATTTAAACGGGATACTACCGATACTCTCTTTTGTGACACCGGATACGGTCAAGGATTGGCAGCATCGGCGGCCAAAGGGGATGATTGACCATTTGGCCCTCGATATCACGCCAGCGCTTCCTGATGACATGGGAATTCGCCTGAAATGGCAGGATGTAAGCTGGTTACGTTGGAAGGAACTGCCCTCAATCAACCATTTCAGTGGCAGCTTAGAGGGGAATAAGCAGTGGGGAAAGCTCAATCTTGCACTGAAAAACAGCACCATTGATTATGGCAATATGTTTCAGGCTCCGCTTGAGATGACCCGCAGCGAAGGGCAGGTATCCTGGAGAAAGGGTCACAATGGCCTGGAAATCTGGAGCCAGGGGCTAGATTTGCAGGCCAAATCGCTGTGGATCAATGGGAATTTCCATTACCTACAACCTCACAGCAAACCGCCCGTTTTAGCCATGTTAGCGGGAATTCGAGTCGATGATCTGGGGGAAGCCTGGCGCTATTTTCCCAAGCCACTGATGGGAGGCGCCCTGACAGACTATTTGACCGCCTCCTTGATTAAGGGCAAGGTCGATAATGCAACCCTGATTTTTCAGGGTGATCCTCATGACTTTCCGTTTAAACAGAACAACGGTCAATTTCAGGTAGTTGTACCGCTGCGCCATGCCACCTTTCAATACCAACCTGATTGGCCGGCACTGTTTGATTTGAGTATCGACCTGAATTTCCAAAACAATGGATTGTGGATGCTGGCACAGAAAGCGCATTTGGGAAAAGTGGAGGCGACTCACGTTTCGGCAGTGATCCCCGATTACGGTAAACATAAGCTGTTTATTGATGCGTCGCTCTCTGGAGACGGAAAGAGTATCCATGATTATTTCAACCACAGCCCGATGGCAGGTTCGATTGGCAGCGCCCTCGAGAACTTACAGCTTAACGGTCGGGTGGATGGTAAGCTCCATATAGATATTCCCTTGCAGCGTGGCAAAGTGGTGGCGAGCGGAGAAGTGGCGCTGAAAGATACCCATCTGTTCATTAAACCATTAAATAGCGAGATGACGCATCTCAATGGCAAATTTCGCTTTGACAATGGCAAGTTAAACAGTGAGACATTGTCTGCTCACTGGCTGGGAAATCCTTTGTCCCTGAAATTTTCTACCCAAGACTTGGCAAAACATTATCAGGTTGATGTAAAACTGAACTCACATTGGGCGGCGGAGGCATTACCGGAACTTCCGACGGAGATCCGCAACAAGCTATCTGGAACGCTGAATTGGCAGGGGGATGTCAATGTGACGATACCTGCTGGTGAATCAGAAAGTGACGTCAAATACCGTGTTGCAGTTAATGCAGATTTGTCTCATTTGAACAGTCAATTACCCATATTGGACACAGAATCTCTGCGGGAATGGCATAAGGTTAATCTCCATGCTGAAGGTGATATGAATCAGCTCCAGCTCAAAGGATTAATGGGCAAGCGATATGCTTTCAATACCCAGTGGAGGTTGGAAGAAGCCCATGCCAAATTGCAGCGAGGTATTTTTCAGACCGATGATACGGGGGTTCCTGCGCTGCCGAAAAAATCATTGCTGGCCTTAAACTTGCCTGCCATTGAGGGTGAAAAATTATTGGCGTTGTTTGAACTTCTGCATTGGAAGCCCTCGAAAGAGAATGGTTCGCTGTGGCCAGACATAGTTGAAATTTCATTGCCTGCACTGGATCTTGCTGGACAGCGTTGGAATCAACTCACATTCAATGTCATGCAACAAAACAGTGATGTAACCGTGCGTGCAAAGGGGAAAGAAATTAATGGCAACCTCCTGATTGCAAAGCATAAGCCGATGCAGGCATCAATCAATTATCTTTATTACGATCCTCTGTTTGCGACAGATCCGTCGGTTGATAACAAAAAGTTAATGTCAGATAAGGTGCCCGTTCCCCATTATGCTTTGAACAATTGGCCTGCACTGGATGTTAAATGTGCAGAATGCTGGGTGGCTGGATTAAAACTCGGCAAAGTATCTGGCTCGATCAAGCCAGAAAGTGATTCTCTGGTTTTGACCAATGGACAGATGGAAAACAGCGCCGGAAACCTGACATTATCCGGGCGTTGGTATGAAAACCATACCGGAAGTTATAGCCATATCAAAGGGCAGTTATCAGGCGAAAAATTCGATGATATGGCCGCTTATTTGGGCTTTATCGTTCCGATTGTGGATGCGCCTTTCAAATTTGATTTCAATTTGAAATGGCACAATGTCCCGTGGCAGCCAGATCTCAAGACATTGAATGGCACGCTGACGGGAGACATGAAAAAAGGGGCTATCGCCAAACTGGGCGGTGGCAGGGCCGGGCAATTATTCAGGCTTATCAGCTTTGATGCGTTGTTGCGTAAATTACAATTGGATTTCAGTGACACATTCAGTAATGATTTCAACTTTGATTCCATTCGTGGTGACGCGACGATAAAAAATGGCGTCATATATACCGATGACTTTCTCATTGATGGATTGGCAGCGGACATTAATGCTACAGGGCGGACAGATTTAGTTCATCGTCAGATCAATATGGAACTGGTCATCACGCCAGAAATTTCGACAACGGTGGGCGTCGCAACGGCCTTTGCCGTTAATCCGGTGGCCGGCGCCGCAATTTTTGCCGCGACAAAAGTGCTGAGGCCCCTATGGAGCAAAATATCGGTCATTCGCTATCGGCTAACGGGCAGCCTTGAACAGCCTAAAATTGATGAAGTTTTACGTCAGCTTAAGGAGAATAAAGGGTCATGAGAAATGCTAATGTTGCACTTTTACAATTATGCAGTGGTACGAATGTCAAACATAATCTAGCGCAAATTGAACAGCAGATTAAGCAATTGCCAGAGACAGTAAAACTGGTTCTGACACCTGAAAATGCCCTGTTGTTCGCTGATGCTGATACCTACCGCGCACATGCAGAAATGCAGGGCGATGGGCCATTGCAACAAGCTGTGAGCGAAATTGCGCAACGTTACGGTGTTTGGCTGCTGATTGGCTCTATGCAGCTGGTCAGTCGAGAAGATCCTACTCGTATCACCAGTAGTAGCCTGCTGTTTGATGATCAGGGAGAAATTCTGGCCCGTTACGACAAAATTCACATGTTTGATGCCAATATCAACGACGAACACAGCGCCTATAACGAATCGACTATTTACCAGCGTGGGGAGCATATTACTGTTGTTGATACGCCGGTTGGTCGCCTGGGGATGGCTATCTGTTATGATCTGCGTTTTCCGGGACTCTTTCAGGCATTGCGTGAACAGGGTGCGGAGCTTATTTCCGTCCCTGCGGCTTTCACCCGCTTGACGGGTAAGGCGCATTGGGAACCCTTGCTGAAAGCCCGTGCCATTGAGAATCAATGTATTATTCTGGCACCTGCCCAGGTTGGTGTACATGGCACTCGCAGGACATGGGGACACACAATGGCGGTCAGTGGCTGGGGAGAAATTATCAAGAAAAATCCTCTGGCCGTCAGCGCATTACAGCTTAATATTCGTCGGGAGAGCTTGACTCACATGCGTGAGCAGATAAAAGTGGTGAAACACAATCGCTTCCGTCCACAACTGACTTCTTTGATAAAAAAGAATACAAATTAAGATAAAAGAGTAATCACTATGAGTTTAACTTATGTCAGTGAACATTTACTGGCTGCTAATAATTTGAATCATCAAGACTTATTTTCGGTACTGGGTCAATTGTCGGAGCGTCGTCTGGACTATGCCGACCTCTATTTCCAAGCCAGTTATCATGAAACATGGGTATTGGAAGACCGCATCATCAAAGAAGGTTCCTACAATATCGATCAAGGCGTGGGCGTTCGCGCGATTAGCGGAGAAAAAACGGGTTTTGCTTACGCAGATCAAATTACCTTAAATGCGTTACAGCAAAGCGCTCAGGCTGCACGCAGCATCGTACGGGACGCGGGCAATGGCATTTCGCACACGTTAGGTGCCGTGACGCATAAGGCACTTTATCCGGCCATTGATCCTTTGCAGAGCATGAGCCGGGAAGACAAAATTGCTTTGTTGCATCGCCTTGATCAAATTGCACGGGCGGAAGATCCCCGGGTACAGGAAGTGAGTGCCAGCCTGACCGGGGTTTATGAACAAGTGCTGGTGGCGGCGACAGACGGTACATTGGCCGCAGACATTCGCCCATTGGTACGCCTTTCTGTCAGTGTCTTGGTGGAAGAAGACGGTAAGCGAGAGCGTGGCGGTAGTGGCGGTGGCGCTCGTTATGGTTACGAATATTTCCTGCGTACTGAAAATGGTCAGATCCTGGCAGAGCAGTTTGCGCGTGAAGCGGTTCGCATGGCACTGATCAACTTGTCAGCGGTTGCCGCGCCTGCGGGTACTATGCCTGTCGTATTGGGTGCTGGATGGCCGGGAGTTCTGCTACATGAAGCGGTGGGGCACGGTCTGGAAGGGGACTTTAACCGCCGCGAAACTTCTGTTTTCTCCGGTCAGGTTGGGCAACAAGTGGCTTCAGAACTGTGTACGGTGGTGGATGACGGCACACTTGAAGGTCGCCGTGGTTCACTGGCGATTGATGATGAAGGCGTTCCGGGGCAATACAATGTCCTGATCGAAAATGGCATTTTGAAAGGCTACATGCAGGATAAACTCAACGCTCGCTTGATGGGGGTGGCTCCGACCGGTAACGGCCGCCGTGAATCCTATGCCCACTTGCCGATGCCACGTATGACTAATACCTATATGCTGGCGGGGAATTCCACACCAGAAGAAATTATCGCCAGTGTGGATCGTGGGCTGTATGCACCGAATTTCGGTGGCGGTCAGGTGGATATCACATCGGGTAAATTTGTGTTCTCAACCTCTGAAGCCTATTTGATTGAAAACGGCAAAATCACCAGGCCAGTAAAAGGTGCGACCTTGATTGGTTCGGGGATTGAAGCTATGCAGCAGATCTCAATGGTTGGAAATGATTTGGCTCTCGATAACGGTGTAGGGGTTTGCGGTAAGGAAGGCCAAAGTGTCCCCGTGGGTGTTGGTCAGCCAACGTTGAAACTGGATAGCCTGACCGTAGGTGGCACCGCCTGATAATGTCTTGAGCACTAGAACGAATGGCTTGAGGTCATCATGAAAAAGAGCATTCTGGCGGTGATAAATTTTCCAACCGTGAGAATAAATTACCGATCAAATCCGGTCGCCACTGGTTTGAAGCAGATATCAATTATCGCTGTGGACACAGGGGAAGTGACAGGTTGCTCTATTCTAATGATGGCCTTATTTAACGGTTGATCACTACAACAGTTTTACCCGACTGGAGTAATGACATGAAAAAGGTGGAATTCGACTTTAGCCAACTCCCTGACTTGAACGCTTTCTATGGCGAATTCAAACAGCGCTTCGGGCTTAGGGATGATTTTGGTGCCAACTTAGACGCACTGTGGGATGCCGTGACCGGATATATTCAGTTGCCCGTTGAGGTTAATTTCATCCGCATTACTCCGCAAAAAAAGAACGCGCTTTGCGGCGATAGATTTTCCTTTACTTTTTAAGTTATCGCTGCCTTCCACAATAGGAAAAACTCCATTGCATTTGGGGCACTCAACTAAATCTGTTTCTCCAGCAATGGGAATACCTTATATAAGTAAACCGCCTACCATACCTAAACCAAGTAATAAAACTAATGGTTTTTATTTCTCATTATGAAATTTCCTTACCGGTAATATCAAAGATGGCCCGATGCCATTGTTTACAAGGGCGCAAATTGAACTTGTTGCGTTAATCCAGCTCAAAATAACGGCATTACCATTCCCCATAGGGATATTTTTTCCCTTTGATAAAGTCTTTGATATATTTTGGGTAATCGTCTCCATAACCACTAGAATGCTTTGTTTTTCCCTGACATACCGTCATCTTTTCGCCGGAAACTGATGCACCGGTGGCAATCAAGATATTATCACCGTTGTTTTTATCAATACCTCGTAGCCAAGCGCGGGCTGTACCGCCGGGAGCTAATCCAATAAAAATTCTCTCTCGATAGTCTGGTGGGTGACCTTCATAACCTGGATAGGTGGCTGGTTTTCTCATTAATTGTCTTACCTCTGGCGTAAATTCAAACAGAGTCTGATAGGATTTTTTATCAATTACAGAGTCCCAACAAACAGTCAATGACCGAGGCAGTGCTTCACCATGATTGTTAATTCCACTAGAGCCCCCACCTAGTTTTTTATTCCACGTGGTTACACTACGATAATCTGAATCGGCTCCATCAGGCATAAATTTTTGTACAATATAATTATCTTCATCCTGAAATTGAACAAAACTAATACTGACAGGGAAATATTCTGGAGTGATAAATTGAAATCTCCATTTATCATAAGGCAGTGGTTCACTGTTACGTACAATGGATTTGTAAGTCACTACCCGTTTTCCGGGTGGATAGGACTGGCAGGCGGTTAATCCAAATACCATACCTACACCAAGTAATAAAAATAATGATTTTTTGTTTCTCATTATGAACTTTCCTTACCGGTAATATCAAAAATGGCCCGATGCCATTGTTTACAAGGGCGCAAATTGAACTTGTTGCGTTAATCCAGCTCAAAATAACGGCATTACCATTCCCCATAGGGGTATTTTTTCCCTTTGATAAAGTCTTTGATATATTTTGGGTATTCGCTATAACCATTCAGAACTTTTGTTTTTCCCTGACATACCGTCATCTTATCGCCGGAAACTGATACACCGGTGGCAACTAAGATATTATCACCGTTATTCTTATCGATGCCGCTTAACCATGCACGGGCTGTACCACTTGGTGCTAAACCGATATAAATAACTTCCCGGTAGTCAGGTGGCTGTTTTTCATATCTGGGGTAGAAAGCAGGTTCACGCATCAGTTGCCAAACCTCAGGAGTAAATTTAAAGGTTGTCTGATAAGATTTTTTATCAATCACTGAATCCCAGCAAACGGTCAATGAACGGGGTAAAGCTTCACCATAGTTTCGAATACCACTACTCCCCCCTAAGCGTTTATTCCAGCCATGCAAACTTTCATAATCTGGGTTTGCACCATCTGGCATAAATTTTTGAACAATATAGTTATCTTCATCCTGAAATTGGACAAAGCTGATACTGGCAGGAAAATATTTCGGCGTGCGTAACTTAAACCACCATTTATCATAAGGCAACGGCTGACTGTGCCGTACAATGGGTTTATAGGTCACCACCCGTTCTCTGGGGGGATAAGATTGGCAGGCGACTAATCCAAATACCATGCCTACACCAAGTAATAAAACCAATGATTTTTTGTTCCACATTATGAAATTTCCTTACCGGTAATATCAAATATGGCTCGGTGCCATTTTTCACAAGGGCGGTTCACAAAACTGATTAACTCTACAGCATTCACGCCACCCTGAATTTGTTCATCTTTTATCACTACGCTATTCCAGTGGGATGAGCAGTGGACGTATTGGGTTTGGATCATGGTTAACTCTTCGGCGGTAAAAGGCGTTGAAGGCTGTCCTTGCCGGACTGCTCGTCCTTGTTTAATGGCTTTTTCTGCTAATGAAGTAAGCTCAGGAGGCAATTTATAATCATCATCTTTATCACTGGGTTTACCAAAGACTACTCCTGCCTCTTGTGCGGCATCCTGCATTACCTGCATAACTACTTTAGACCAATCATTGGTAATTTCCCGATATAGTACCGCAGCCGCTGCTACTTGTTTTTGAAAGCGTTCCAGATCATTACGGGGGTAAAACTGGTTATTTTGCCATGTTTCCACTTTTACCTCGTTACCGTGAAGTAACGGAGCAATAGTGGGGTAGTCTCTCATCTGAGATAATTCATTCTGTGCTTTTTGATATATCCAAGTGGCGTTATTGGGGATACTTTCATCTACTGTAAGAGTGCGTGGCCGGGTAATAAATAATCGTTCTGTTTCGATCGGGTTATACCCCCCGCCAATATCCGAATGAGCGCCCGGAAATATCAGCTCTGGATAATCAGGGTTGACACTGTTTAAAGAAAAGTTATAGCGGCATTCATTCATGGCCGAGATGTGGAAGATATGTTTGGCAATGTCTGCGGGTAAACGAATATCCACATCGCCCGTATCGGCTGAATGTGGGTTCAGCCCATTACCTAATGTACCAATAGCCGCAACGGTATCAAAGATCCCCAGAAAACGGTTTTTTCCGGTGGGGAAAGAGGATTTACCCAGATAGCGGTACTGGCTAAAGCTGTCTGTTAAGGCTTGCTCCAAAACAGGATCACGATTAAAAACCCGGTTGGCAAAATGCCGCGCTGCCGCAGCTCCCCGACTAAATCCAATAATATCGAATTGTAAGCATTTGACATTACCCTGAATCTTCTTAAGTGACTCTGATAATTCAACTTTTATTTTTTGGATAGCCATTTCAGTTTTGGCATGAACACCAGTTTCCCCTACTCCCAATCCATAACCCACCACACTGTCTGATTTTCCCGCTTGTGTACCAATACCTTCGATATACACTTTGGTTTGATGTGAGTTGTTATTTGTTTCACCCACCTTATATATTTCATGCAAAAAATGCACATTGGTATAGTAGCCATCATAACTGATCCGTGAGGTATCACCGGGCAACCCAAATTGGTTAAAGGAACAACTCATCGACTGTTGACGGGTATTGGTTGCTTCTGGAATACATAAAAGCCGCTCATTAATATTCTCGGTATTGTTCCCCGTTCCATCAAAAAAGACACCGATGGTTAAGGTAATCCCGCTTTCTATTGCCTGAACTTCCAGTACATACCGCCGGTTAAGAGGATGAGCCATAAACCCGGTTAAAGCCGAGCCGTTAAAGTGCTCAGAGGCTTTTAATTCATCGTCTTGCCAGCCTTTGACTTTGGGGTAGGCATCGCTGATTGCACCTAATGTGATATAACGATAGTTATGCTTGCCGTTATAGCTATTTTCTCTTACCTGAAGATTGCCTATTTTTCCGGTGTCTGGGCGAGCATGGCATTGAACCACTCTATCAGCAAGAGGCTGTGCTGTAACAGATAATGTCACAGGCATGGGGGGAATATCTACTTCACGTAATAAGCCATTTCCATCTGTAGTGCCCGTTCGCACAATGCTTTTGTTCCCCCGGCTTTTCAGTTTATAAGGTATCCCTGTTAGTGGCTCACCTTGTTCATCCACAAGCTGAAATTCAATCCAGTGTTTCAGTATCTTCCGGCAATCAATACAATTCGTCGGATCTAACGGCTTCATTATTGCTTCCTTATATTTTATTTATCAAAATGAATATACAGACAGACGAGGTGATTTATTGTACATGCTTATAGATAAAATTAATTAACTAATAAGATTGAATTTTCGCTTGATTTTGGCGAAATATGGAGATGTCAGCCGTACCCTACTACACATTTAGGTATTAAAATGAAGAAAGCGAAAGGATCTGGAGACATTAATGACCGCCAATTCTTAACGAAATGGCGGTAACGGTGGGCTAGGCGGATTCCGATAATTCTTTCAAATACTGGAAAATTTGACGGTAGGATTTAGGTGGCTTGTTAGCGGCCTTTTCCTTTTTCGCATTACGAACCAATGAGCGAAGTTGCTGGCGATCAGTATGTGGATACAGTGCGATGACTTCGTCAAAGGCATCATCATTTTCGAGCAGTTTGTCACGTAGTTCTTCCAGTTTATGTAACACAATGACTTGCTGGTTGTGACGGTTTTTCAGTTTATCCAACGCCGTAGTGATTGGCTCAGGATCGCGGGCACGCAACAGTTTGCCAATTAATTGCAATTGACGGCGGCGTCCTTCCCGTTTGATTTTCTGTGCCAACTCAATAGCTGCCAGCAAATCTTCATCCAGTGGAATTCGCGCCAGTTGATTTTTGCTCAGTTCAACCAGTTCCATTCCCAACTTTTTCAGTATTTCAGCATCCCGCTTGATTTCACTTTTACTGACCCAGATTATCTCTTCTTCTTCCTCTTCAGCAGGATAATTGTCGAGCCAATCTTCAGGCTGCATTGCCATAATTGTTTTCCTTCTAAAAAGGCCGGATAAGGTATGTTTTGGAGCATGACCTATCGTCCGGTGGGTGTTAACATCCTAATATTGTGTATTGTAACTGGGAAAATTGCCTGATTACCACTCTACATTCGTGTCATGAACCGGAAGCAGGCATTTTTTCTGACAAATTCTCCCTTTACTTCATTGGATTACGGTTAATTAATGAGAGTTACTAATCAACAAATCGCGGAACAGCGCAAGCTGCTGGAAGAGGCGGTTGCCCATGCGCTGGAGTTAGCGAAAGCCGGTAGTGATGCTGCGGAAGTCGCGGTCAATAAAACGACGGGGATTAGCGTCAGCACTCGTTTTAGTGAAGTCGAAAATGTTGAGTTTAACAGTGATGGCGCGTTGGGGATCACGGTTTATCACCAGCAGCGCAAAGGTAGCGCTTCCTCAACCGATCTCAGCCCAGAAGCGATAGCCCGTACTGTGCAGGCCGCCATTGATATTGCGCGTTATACTTCGCCTGATCCTTATGCTGGCCCGGCCGATAAAGCGTTATTGGCATTCGAAGCGCCTGAGTTAGATCTTTTCCATCCCGCTGATCTGGATGCAGATAAAGCGATTGAGTTGGCAGCCCGTGCTGAACAGGCGTCATTACAGACAGATGAGCGCATTACCAATACGGAAGGCGGAAGTTTCAATAGCCATTATGGTATTCGGGTGTTTGGTAATAGCCACGGTATGCTGCAAAGCTACTGCTCAAGTCGTCATTCTATGTCAAGTTGTGTGATTGCCGAACAAGATGGCAATATGGAGCGCGATTATGCTTATACCGTGAGCCGCCATTTTGACGGGTTGAAATCGCCTGAGTGGGTGGGGCAAGAGTGCGCGCGTCGTACGCTTTCTCGTCTGGGAGCGCGTAAATTACCAACGATGAAAGCGCCAGTTATCTTTTCTGCGGAGGTGGCTACGGGGTTGTTCGGTCATTTGGTTGGCGCGATCAGCGGTAGCAGCATTTATCGTAAATCTTCTTTCTTGTTGGATAGCCTGGGCAAACCTATCTTGCCTTCATGGCTGACGATTGAAGAACAGCCGCACTTATTGCGTGGGCTAGCTTCAACGCCATTTGACAGTGAAGGCGTGCGTACAATACCACGTGATATTGTTAAGGAGGGGGTTTTGCAGACTTGGTTACTGACTTCCTATTCTGCCCGTAAATTGGGAATGGTGAACACGGGCCATGCAGGTGGAATTCATAACTGGCGTATTGCGGGTCAGGGTCTGGACTTCACTGGCTTGTTGCGTGAAATGGGTACGGGCTTGATCGTCACTGAGCTGATGGGGCAGGGTGTTAGCGCGGTGACAGGTGATTATTCTCGCGGCGCATCCGGCTTTTGGGTTGAAAATGGCGAGATCCAATATCCTGTCAGTGAGATCACCATTGCAGCCAATTTGAAAGATATGTGGGCGAATATGGTGACAATCGGTGATGATATCGAAACACGTAGTAATATTCAGTGTGGTTCGGTGTTACTGCCGGAAATGAGTATCGCCGGTCAGTAGGGATACTCAATCAACAGCAGCCAGTTTGGTGTCACTGAGCTGGCTGGAAATTAGCGGTGGTACTCACCCGCCGCTTCGGGCTGGTAAAGTAGTTCTAATCCTGTGAATACTCTAGTGAAATCAATGAAATAAATATTTATCAATGAGTTGCTAAACGGTAAGCACCGATAAGTACCGAGGGTTAAAGTTCTCTGTCGCCACCTTGTCGCCATTTTTTAACTGCGATAACGGGTTATAAATCAAAGCATCATTCAGGTGGTTAGGAGCAAAATGTGCATACCGCATTGTCATTTTGATGTCGGTATGCCCTAGTATTTTTTGCAAGACAAGGATATTGCCTCCGCTCATCATAAAGTGAGAAGCGAATGTGTGGTGATGTGGTCCAATGATTTTGGTCACCGTTATAGAGGTGATATTCTCACTTCAACACGCAAAATAGGTGACATGATGAAAAGACGTTTCAGCCCCGAATTTAAACTGGAATCTGCCCAGCTAGTCCTTGACCAGCATTACAGCATAAGAGAAGCGGCGAAGGCGATGAATGTGAGTAAATCGGCAATGGAATCTTGGGTCATGCTTCCAATCATTAGATTGTTGTAGTAAACTCCCCACTTTTTATTACTGGTGAGATATGGCTAAAGTTGATGTGGTTTGTCGTTACTGTCACAAAGCGGAAGAGGTCAAAGGGCATGGAAAAGGAAGCAGCGGACATCAGCGTTATCACTGTTATGCCTGCCGTAAAACCTTTCAACTGAATTACACCTACCAAGCCTGCAAACCCGGAATGAAAGATCAGATTGTGGATATGGCTGCGAATAATGGCGGTATCAGAGACACCGCTCGTGTCCTGAAGGTGGGTATCAACACCGTTCTTCGTACCCTAAAAAACTCGAACCCAGACAGGTAACTACACTGCCGCTGGCCGCAAATAATATTCATATTATCTGCGAAATTGATGAACAATGGTCTTTTGTCGGTAACAAGAAGAATCAGCGCTGGCTTTGGTATGCCTGGGAACCGGAGCAAAAGCAAATAATCGCGCACGTATTGGGGGATCGCAGCAGGAAAACACTGAGCAAATTGCTGGCACTTCTGGCTCCTTTCGAAATTCAATTTTTCTGTACCGATAATTATGCCGTTTACGATTGCCTTTCTGAGGAAAAACACTTTAGAGGGAAGAAATTTACTCAACGTATCGAAAGAACCAATCTGACCTTACGTACTCGCATCAAGAGACTGAATCGGAAAACGATCTGTTATTCCAAATCCGAAGAAATGCATGACAAAGTGATAGGCACTTTCATTGAGCGTGAATACTATCTTCCAAAGGTTATCTAACTATTGGGTGCATGACCAGACGACAGTGTTAGGTACGTCCACCTTACTGGCAGGCGCTGTCCAGCAAATTGCAGACGGGGATTACAGTCTGGCCACCTCAGCGAATTTTGTCGCCAGTGTGGGGAAAGAGGCCAATATTGACGTCGGACAGAAACTGATAGAGAAAATCGGCCTGCTTAAGCAAAGCATCGCGGGTGCTAAACAAGAGATTGTCGCCCCTGTGGTCTGGGTCGGTAGCCAGCAAATTAACGTCATGACATTGATGTTAGAGACTCTGGATGTGGTCAGGGAACTGGCCGAACTGACCGCCGCCCATACCCATCACAACACAGGCACACCGGAGAACGCCAGCGCCATCAGGAACACGGCTTATAAATCCGATGGACTGAAACAGAAGTATTCGCCTGTGATTGGGTAAGGTTTTTACGCCATACCGTAGATTGATATTTTATTCAGAGGCATTAAACTGGTGATGTTAGTTGGAGAGTAATGCGCTAAGGCTGAGGCGACCAATCTCAGTCATAGCATTAAGGCCACCGAGTTAACTGCCCGGTGGCCTTTAACATTTAGGGATGAGCAATTTCTTTTCGTGCCAATTCAGCCAGAAAAGCAGAACGGTTTTTATAGTGACCGTTTCGCTCAATATAGCGGTCTATCGCAGTTAACAAATTGCCGGGCATAGTCAAGTTGAACTTGATGGCCTTTGATTCGTATTTCGCGGGGTCTAATTCAATCAGCGCAATCATCCCGCCATCTTCCGCCAAGCGGGGGTCATTGATGTAATCTGATGGATCTTTGGGTGCTGGAACATACCCACCTTGCTCAGTCAACACTTCCATATGCTGACCAAAAGCACTTTCAGCATCACGAATAGCTTCTTCTAAGGTGTTGCCAGCGAAAAAACAGCCGTCAGCATCAGGAAAGTAACCGTCAAAACCCTCTTCTGTTTTAAAGATAAAGAGCGGATAAATCATAATATTACCTCGATAGTTTATGATGATAAGTAGCGCAGAGAAGGAGCGGTCAGGCCGCTCCTTGATGATTACAACAACTTCAATCCTGAATTTTTCTGTGCCTGCCGAAGAATCCCCTTTGACGAATCTTTTCTTGGATGCGGAACGGTGATTATCTCTCTGACTCCCGGTTTGGCCAGCGTGACATGACTCCCGTCTTGCCGCATCTTTACCCAACCGTCAGCCATCAGGCGTTTGATTAACTCTGCACTACTCATCAATCCTCCATTGTGTTAATGCGTAGGTATAATACCTACAAAATTACATGCAGTCAATGAATTTATGGGTATTATACCTATAAATATTAATAGGCAGCGATCCCCCTCTTTACCCTGTCATTTATTACCCGCCCATAGAGCGCAACCAAACGCACACAGAAACATGCACAATCAGATTGACGCACGTTACGGTTAATTTGGATCACGTTCTTACACTGCATCTCATGCTGCACAATCCCCACGAAATAAACGTAAACCCCACGTAAAACGGACTACACCGCACCCGCCTGCACGTTTTGGATCAAAAAGTTTTTTCAGTTTTAAAATCCTACAAATGATATCGCCAGACCGCGCCAGCACGGGCGGCGTGGGAAAAATTCCGAACTGAAAGGATTGAAAAGATTTTCAGGAAATTTCAGTTTTTGGATCGCGGCATGGATCGCGGGGAAAAGTCAAGGTAATGATATTAAAGGATAAATTCTATTTTACGTGAGAATATTGGATCACAAAGCAAAGCCGCGCCATTTAAAGAGTTCAGGATTTATGCGGCTTTGTGAGAGAAGATGAACTGAAATTTATTGCTTCGGTGAATTATCTTCGCTTACGTCTGCGCTTCTAACGGCCTGAGCTGTTTCGATAATTTTTATCGCCTCTTCTGCTGACAATCCTTTTAAATCGACAAGCGTTTTATCTTTGGTGACTTCAATTCTGATATTCCGTTTTTGAGCAAACATTTTTCATTATCCTTAATGGTTGAGGTGATATTTGAATTAAGCAGTAATGAATTATGTTAGAGGCAACGGAGTAAGGCAAGCTAAAGATATTTCGGGGATCAGTATAGCCCGTAGCTAAAAATCTCTGTCGCCATTTTGTCGCCATTCGCTATCGGAAAGCAAAAAACCACTTGTGTGGTAGTGGTTTATTCTATTGATTTTATAGTATTTTATCGATGGTACTCACCCGCCGCCTCGGGCTGGTAAAGTAGTTCTAATACTTTTATTCGGGTTGTTTCACCGTTTGGCAATGTCCATGTTATTTCATTATTCACCCGCAAGCCCAGAAGAGCGGCCCCCAAAGGCGCCATGACGGACAGATGTTTGGTGCTGTCTTGCAGGGAAGCAGGGTAGACCAGTGTACGAACACGCTCTTCATCACTGCCCAGATCAATAAAGCGAACTTCACTGTTCATGGTGACAACATCGGCCGGGATATCTACCGGAGCCACTATTTCGGCTCTATCCAACTCTTCGTTTAAGGCCTCTGCGATGCGGGTATTGGCAAAAGCAGGTTGTTCCAACAGAGAATCTAAACGCTCGGCATCCAATTCATTGATAATGATTTTAGGTTTTTTCATACCACACTCCAAATTAGGCTCAATATAAAATAACACCCCACATCGCAAGGAGGGGGGTGTCATTTTCAAAGTGATTAAAATGATATTAGGCTGTTCTGCCACGAAAATAAAGAGATCATGATCACGAACTGTTTTGCATTGTTAATGAAACACGGCTTATCCGTCATGGAAAAAAAGAACAGTCTGCCATCATTTTGAACGGTAGATTATAAGCCTGTCGTGACGATACGTGGGTTGGTTTCTCCCCAAATGGAAGAAAGCTCAACAACATGCATTCCTCCCCATTTCTGAATATCAGACTGGGTGATTTCGTCGTTACCTTGTTTACCGAAAATAACCACTTCATCGCCACTCTTCACTTCCGGCAAGTCAGTCACATCGACCATCACGGTGTTCATGGAAACGCTACCGACAACCGGGGCACGGTGACCGTTGATCAGAACGTAAGCTTTGTTTGACATGGCAGAACTAAAGCCATCAGAGAAACCAACCGGCAAGTTAGCGAGCCTGGAATCGCGTTGCAGAATGTGCGTGTTGTCGTAACCGACACCATTACCTTTAGGATAGGTTTTAACAGAAGCAACACGGGTTTTCATTTGAATTAAGGGCTTGAATTCTGGGTAGCTCGTGGTCAGAATGCCGTACAGCGCACTGCCAACGCGTGCCATGTCGAACTGTGCTTCAGGAATGCTCAGTGATGCAAAAGAGCTTGATGCGTGCAGTGTGATTTCGTCTCTGTTCAGATTTGCTGTTTTGATCAGCCAGGAAGTTTGTTCTTTGAAGTTTTTAATGCTGTCACGGATTGCATTCGTATCGGTGAATGCATGGTGGCTCATCATACCAACCAGTTTCAGGTTAGGTAACTGAGCGATTTTCAAAGCTTCTTGCTTGCCCTGCTCCGTTTTCATTTCCAAACCATTACGGCTCATAAGACCTGTGTTCAGCATCAGATGAACGCGAATGGCTTTACCGTGTTTTTTGGCCAGGTCATCAATAGCCTGGGCGTGATCCAGATCGCCGATCATCTCTTCCATGTCATAGCCCAGAGTGCTTTCGATTTCAGTCATGTCAGCCGTACGGACACGTATCAATTGTCCTTTAAAGCCACTTTCACGCACGATGCGGGCTTCTTCATTACTGGTGACGCCTACACAAGGTACGCCAGTTTTGATGATGGATGGCATCAGCAGATCGATACCATGACCGTAAGCATCGCCTTTCAAAACCGCACACATTTTGGTGCCTTTATTCAGTTTCTTTTGCAGCGTGTGAATATTATTTTCGAAAGTCGTGGTATTGATTTCAACCCAGGCATTATTGGTTGCGGCGATGCTTTCTGCATGGGTGTTATCTAAAGAGAGCACAGGCGCGGCTTGGGCAACACCCTGGGACAGACTCAAACCAAGAAGAATTGCCAGTGTGGTTTTATTAAAACGCATGAAGTAAATCTCCAGTTTAGGAACTGTATATATAATGTTCTTCGTGTCATTGCGTTTTAATAATAAGTTTTTTTTAATTTAATTTCACATGGTTAACTTATTGAAAGCTAACATTTATTATCTATATCATACTATTTATAAATAATTAGATTAATTAACTAAATTAATCATCAAAACGTCTTGTTTTTACGCTTAGTGAAAATTTAATGAACAGATTATATTAATGATTTTTTATCTTTGGTCAGTTTTAATCACTGATTTCGCGTTTACCCTGGCAATAGGCCACACCGAAGCGCTCTCTAATGGTCTGCTCTGTATAGTCAGACCGAAAGAGGTTTCTTTTTTGCAATATGGGGATAATGAATCAGAAAAGAACAGCGCGTCAAATTTGCCTAATTCTGCCAATTTTGCAATTTCTTGATAAAAAAGCGGATTTATAAATGCACGGGTATCGTTTTGGGTTCTCCATCCTGCGGGGTGCTGACCCACTCCTACTATATGGCAGTTAAGATGCATTTTTCTTTTATTATTAGGCATAATGAGTTTCCGTTTTTGGGCTAAATAGTTTTTATGATATCAACAAGATTTATTCAAATTTAATATGTTTTGTATTTCTTCTGACAAGCCTATCGTATTTTCTCCGTGACTTAATTTTGTTGCTTTCCAAACACATTGGCCTATTACTTTAGGATGATATCCGTTCACATTCATAACCTTAATGATGGCAGGGCCATAGGCAAGGCCTATGCCAATTCTTAAAGGTGGGAAATTATATCTATTCCATAAAATAGCATTAACATGATTAATTGTATTACTAATGCATTGTTCAGCAGCCAGATAAGCTTTATTGATTACATTAACCCGGTTGTCAGATCCAATATGAAAAAGGATTAATGCTCCATCGCCCAGCAACTCAGTTGCTTTTCCTCCTTCTTGTGCGGCTGTATAAACAATCGCTGGAATTAAAGCGGATGTCTCATAGATAATTCTTTGTAAACCGCACTCTATAACAGGAGAGGTGGGAAGCTGTTTGAAACTAGAGCTGGAGTCCCTCATATCCATCATGAATACCACGAATTCACTAACTTCAGGTTTGTTGCTTTCTAAGACAGGATAGCCAGGGATGAACGTTTTAACCATTTCTTTTTCTGACACTGGATTAAAATGGCTTTTGTCACTGAAGTCGGAAGGGAATGGGTAATTTACCGATTCAATCATGTTAATTTTATTATTTTTTTTAACGTTATTATAGAAATTATCACTAATAAAATTCATGGGTATATTAGTTTCATTTTTATATTGGTTTAATTTGTGTCGGACTTGTTGCCATTCTTTTTCAGCACAATCGAGATTAAAATTAATTAACTCTATCAGGTCATTATCGGAACAAGGTTTAGTTGTTTTTTCTTTTGCTTTCATTCTTTTTAACTTATTTTTCATAGTTGCTTTGATGGCTGGGGTTAAGACTTTTAATTTATGTAATCGGAAAACTGAACATTGGCTATTTATTCTTTCACTAATGTTCGATTTCAAGTATTAAATATAAGGTTATTTTGCAATAAAAGGAATAACTATTACATTACCTGTTATATATCAGGTAATAAATTAAGACTCAAGTTATATATCAATCCAACTTCAAAATGCGTGTTATATTTCCCTGCTGTGTGGGGAAATATAGGGCCTCGCGGCATCTTGCAGATTGCAACTTACAGTTTATCGAGTATACACTTCGTCTTTCAAATTGCCTCTTAAGACAATATTTTTATTGGGAGAAGGGCGTGTTACTCTTCGTCAAATCCTGCGTTGAAGAGTTCGATAATAGCCGCCAGTGCTTGTTGTTCATCCGGCCCGTTGACTTCAACGTCAATATGGCTGCCTTGCTCAGAATCCAGCATCAGCATGGCAATGACGCTGCGGGCCTCGGCCTGTAAGTTACTGCTATTGCGCAGTATCACTTCTGATTGAAACTGTTGTACCAGATCATGCAGTTTCATCGCAGGCCGGGCATGCATTCCGAGCCGATTTTTAATTTCAAGTCGTTGTTTGACTGTCATGGCTGTGTTATGCGTATTACTTGCGTTTTTCCAGTGTGCGGTGGCGTGATTGCACGTTTTTGCCACGGGAACGAAAATAATCAGCCAGCTGTTCTGCCACATAGACCGAACGGTGTTTACCGCCTGTGCAACCAATAGCGACCGTCAGATAGCTGCGATTATTGGTTTCCAGCATGGGTAGCCAAAGCTCAAGATAGCTCCGGGTCTGATAAATAAAATTATGAACTTCGGTATGGCGATCCAAAAATGCAGCCACAGGGCGATCCAAACCCGTCATTGGGCGCAGTTTAGGGTCCCAGTGAGGGTTTGGCAGGAAACGGACATCGAAAACATAGTCTGCGTCGATAGGAATACCATGTTTGAATCCAAAAGACTCAAACACCATCGTTAATTCTCGTTCCCGTTTGCCTAATAGACGTGTCCTGAGCATTTCCGCCAGTTCATGAACGGACATTTCAGAGGTATCAATGATCAAGTCAGCGCGTGAGCGCAGGGGTTCCAGTAAATCGCTTTCTTGGTCAATGGCACTTTCCAGTGACAGGTTCTTGCTGGAGAGTGGATGCAGGCGGCGTGTATCACTATAGCGGCGGATCAGGGTATTACGATCCGCATCAAGAAACAGTAACTGTGGTGAAAAACTGTCAGGCAATTGCGTCAGTGCTTCTTCAAAAATTTCTGGCGACTCCGGCATATTTCTGACATCAATGCTAACCGCAGCCGAGATATCACGTTCGGCCAGTGTGTTTGCCAATTCCGGCAGTAACACAACGGGCAGGTTATCCACGCAATAGAAGCCCATATCTTCCAGTGCCCGCAAAGCAACAGATTTCCCAGAACCTGAACGACCACTGACTATCATCAGCACCATGAGGTGACTCCCCCCTAAATGTTTATAATTATAATCGCTATTTATTCAGTAATAATTTTATACAGTTCTTCATCACTCTGCGCTGAACGCAGGCGACGGCAGAGGCTTTTATCTGCAAGGCGCTTTGCAATCAATGATAGTGAGTGTAAATGGGTCTGACACTGGTCTGATGGCACCAATAAAGCAAACAGCAAGTCAACAGGTTGATTATCAATGGCGTCAAAGGTAATGGGTTGTTCCAGGTGTAAAAATACCCCAACGGCATTATCCGAACACGCTTTATTCAATTTGCCGTGAGGGATCGCAATCCCGTTGCCAATTCCTGTTGTGCCGACTTTTTCGCGCGAAAGAATAGCCTCGAATACGGTATTTTCCGGCAGTTCAAGCTGTTTTGATGCCAGCTCACTGATAATCTCTAAGGCGCGCTTTTTACTCGAACAAGGTACGTTGTTGCGTGTACATGCGGGTGAAAGCACAGAGCTTAGTGGTAAATCTGTTTCGTTGTTCATTTCTTTATTCACTTAGGGCCTTGTTATATCGGATGCCTGATGAGGCATCCGATATTAATGCACTGCGCTCTAAAACCGATCTACAGATCGCACTCATTACCTAGTACTCATTACCTAGTACTAATTACCAGTACTATAGGGCGTTATAGACGGTGTTATAGATAGAACAGTGATAATTTTATGACAGCCCCATTGCCTAAAAGCGATTAATGTTGTCTCAATTTACTTTTGTGTTTGGTCAATTGATGCGCCAGCTTATCTGCCAGTACAAGTGACATAGTGTTTTCCTTCTCTGTGTTGTTCAAGCCAATTTTTTACGTTGGTTTGAAGGCGGGATGGATAACGACTCTCTATATTTTGCGACTGTCCGGCGAGCCACTAGAATACCTTGTTCAGCGAGTATGCTGGTCAATTTACTGTCACTCAGTGGTTTGACCGGGTTTTCTGCCGCGACCAGTTTTTTCACCAGAGCACGTATCGCGGTAGAAGAGGCTTCACCACCACTGTCGGTATTGACGTGACTGGAGAAAAAATATTTAAGTTCAAAGATCCCGCGTGGACTATACAGGTATTTCTGGGTCGTCACGCGGGAAATGGTGGACTCATGCATGTCAATCTGATAGGCGATATCAGCCAATACCAGTGGTTTCATGTGTTCCTCACCATATTCAAAAAAATCTTGTTGCCGTTCAACAATACAACGGGCGACTTTCAGCAATGTTTCATTACGGCTTTCGAGGCTCTTGAGCAGCCATTTGGCCTCTTGCAAGTTATTGCGTATGAACAGGCTGTCACTCTCATTGTTGGCCCGTTGTCCCAGTGCTGCGTAGTGTTGGTTGATGCGCAGACGGGGGATGCTATCGGTATTTAGCCTGACTTGCCAGCTTTCATTTTCTCTCTGTATCAATACATCTGGAATAACGTACTCGGATTCACCGGTATTGGCTACCAGGCCAGGTTTTGGTTCCAGTGATTGGATGATATCAATTGCCCCTTTCAGGGTACTTTCTTTTAATTTGCTCTGACGTAATAAATTACGGAAGTCTCGGTTACCCAGCAGTGCCAGGTAGTTGCTGACAATAAGTCTGGCATCATTCAGATAGGGCGTCTTTGGCGGCAGCATTGCAAGCTGGATAAGCAAACATTCGCGTAAGTCACGGGCAGCAACTCCGATCGGATCAAAATGTTGTACGCGTTTGAGAACGGTTTCGACCTCTGCCAAAGCCAGTTCATCATCCCCGATACTGGCAAGGATTTCTTCGATAGAAATGGTCAGGTATCCGGAGTCATCAATGGCATCAATGATTGAAGTGGCAATAGCAGCGTCCGTTTCGGTAAAGGGCGTTAATCTTGCCTGCCACATGAGATAATCTTGCAAGGTTTGGGTAGTTTCACCCTGATATACGGGGAAATCATCAGCGCTATAGTCGCTGTGAGTGCCTGATGGTGTGCCAGCGGTGTAAATTTCATCCCAACTGGCATCCAGTGGTAACTCTTCAGGCATATCCCTCTGTTCAAGCGCTTCACGGGTATCCATGACTTCGGTTTCGGCATCAGTATCAGAAAGTGCCTGATTCTCCACTTCCTGATGCGGGTCATCCTGTTCAAGCAGTGGGTTCGTTTCCAAAGCTTGCTGAATCTCCTGCTGAAGTTCAAGCGTAGACAGTTGTAACAAACGGATGGCTTGCTGGAGCTGTGGCGTCATCGTCAATTGCTGACTGAGCCTGAGTTGCAGACTTTGCTTCATAACGTTACCACTTTCTCCTTAGTCTGGCCTGAATAGTTCCTTGAATCGCATCTGATAGAAGGATAAGTGTTAAAGACGGAAACCTTCACCCAAATAGACGCGTTTGACCTGCTCGTTATTCAGGATGTCATTTGGTGTACCGTGGGCAATCAAATGGCCCTGACTGACGATATAGGCACGTTCGCAGACATCCAGTGTTTCACGCACATTGTGGTCGGTAATCAGGACACCCAATCCGTAATCCCGCAGATGTTGAATGATCTTTTTAATATCCAGTACGGAAATGGGGTCAACGCCGGCAAAAGGTTCATCCAGCAGGATGAATTTGGGATTGGCGGCCAGTGCACGGGCAATCTCCACACGACGGCGTTCACCACCGGAAAGTGATTGACCAAGGCTATCACGCAAGTGAGAGATGTGAAACTCTTCCATCAACTCTTCTGCCCGTGTTTTTCTCTGCTCCTGATTCAGATCATTGCGGATCTCCAGTACCGCCATCAAATTATCGAATACACTCAAACGACGGAAGATGGAAGCTTCCTGAGGCAAATAACCTATCCCCCGGCGTGCACGTTCATGCAGGGGCAGCAGGCTGATATCGTCTTCATCAATGGTGATAGAACCGGCATCACGGGCAACAATGCCGACGACCATATAAAAAGTGGTGGTTTTGCCTGCTCCATTAGGGCCAAGTAAGCCAACAATCTCCCCTGACTTCACGTTTAGGCTGACGTTCTCAACGACCTTACGGCCTTTGTAGGCTTTCGCCAGATTTTCTGCGTTTAATATTGCCATCAGTCGTTATTTACCCTTTTTCTGAGTGTCAGCGCCGTTAACACCAGAACCTTTTTCTTGCAGCTGGGCAGGTAACAGGACGGTGGTGACATGTTTACCTTTATCACTAAACGCTTCCATTTGTTGTGTCGGTACGAGATAAGTGATTTTATCGCCTTTGATATTGCTGTCTAGCTGTTCAAGATAGGCGTTTTCCATTAGGGTAACCAGCTCTTTATCCATCTCATAGCGCATCTTTAATGCATGGCCCTTGAGGGGCTTACCATCATCTTGCAATTGGTAAAAAGTGGCAGGATTGCCGAATGCTTCAATAACGGTCTTGTCGGAATTTCCTTCCGGGCGGGTCACAACGACTTTATCTGCATGAATGTCGATTGAGCCTTGTTTTACGATAACATTATCCGTAAATGTGGCAACGTTGCCCGTTAAATCTAACGACTGTCTTGCTGAGTCGATGGTAATGGGTTTTTTTGTATCATCTTTTAAGGCCAGTACGGGCAGGCTGACGGCAAAAAGTGTACTGGCAATAACGGAATTACGGATTAGGTTGTTCATGTGAGATCTCATATTGAGTGGTCACCTTTTCAATCAGTTCAGCAGTTTTGTTTCGCAGATTGCCACGCATTTTCATGCCAACAGATTTCAGACCGACCCCAATAAGGGTGACTCGGTCATCAGATGCGACATCTTGAGTTGTCAGATTGACGATCGCATTGTCTGTTGTGATCCGCTGCAATTGTGACGCATCGTTCAGGCTATCCACTTGGACATCCCCGTACAGATAGAGCATCTTATCTTGGGTCAGTTTGGCCGTGTTGGCACGTACTGTCCATGTTGCTACCGGGGTTCCGGGGGGACCATCGGGGGCAAATGTTGTCAATACCGGGTTGGTAAACCAGGTCAGTTTAGTTTCCGTATAGTTTTTAACATCGTCAGCGACCAGTTTGTAAGATAATTTACCTTCCGGATCGTAGACAAAAGTAATGGCTTCCTGGGTTTGATAAGCAGGATAACCATCATCCGCAATGGCTGATGAGGCATCATCATTGACACTCGATAAATTCCAGCCAATCAGCGCAAGCGCGATCAGTGCCAGTAGTGCGATCAGCCAGGATTGAAATTTGCTCATTCTTTTTTCAGTTTTAATTTATATGGATAATCCTTTGGCATCTTCGAGCTTATTCTGAGCGAAGAGTACCAAATCACACAGTTCCCTGACTGCACCGCGGCCGCCGGCAATCTGAGTCACATAATCTGCTTTTGGCAACAGTAATGGGTGGGCATCAGCAACTGCAACAGATAATCCCACTTGTGCCATGACCGGCCAGTCAATAAGGTCATCACCAATATAGGCGACTTGCTCTGGCTGCAACGCTAGTTTATCCAACAGTTCCTTATACGCCAAAACCTTATCGTTTTGTCCTTGGTAAAGATAGGTAATACCCAGTGTTTCTGCCCGATTTTCCAGCAGTTTTGCTTTGCGGCCAGTGATGATGGCCACTTCAATACCGGAGGTGATTAAACAGCGGATGCCATAACCATCACGAACGTTAAAGGCTTTCAGCTCTTCGCCTTCATTGCCCATGTAGATAAGCCCATCAGACATTACGCCATCAACATCACAAATCAGTAAACGGATTTGGCGGGCTTTTTCGATAATGACTTTATTAACTGGGCCATAACAGGTGTTCAGGTACTCTTTTTGACTCATTAAGACATTCTCTTAAGATTGATATCATGCTTGTTTGTGTCAGTTTACTTGCTTTATAGAAGACCGGCCTACACAACACCGGCCTGCAAAAGATCGTGCATGTGTAATACACCCAGTAACTTGTCACCTTCTGTGACCAAGAGTGAGGTGATATGGCGTGATTGCATCAGGTTTAGAGCGTCAACCGCCAGTGCATTGGGTTTAATCCGAATACCGCCGGCAGTCATGACATCTGAGATTTTTGCATTGTTTAAATCAATGCCCATATCGAAAACACGGCGTAAATCGCCATCGGTAAAAATACCACTGATTTGCCTGTCATCATCACAAATAACCGTCATGCCCAATTTTTTGCGGGTGATTTCCACTAAAGCCTCACGCAGCGTCGCTGTCCGGGGAACCCGGGGAATGTCATTACCCGTGGTCATTAAATCACTGGCCAGCAGCAGAAGTTTGCGTCCGAGTGTTCCACCCGGATGGGAAAGAGCGAAGTCTTCGGCCGTAAAGCCACGGGCCTGCAAGAGCGCAAGGGCTAATGCATCGCCCATGACGAGTGTGGCGGTGGTGCTGGTGGTGGGGGCTAATCCCAATGGACAGGCTTCTTGTGGAACTTTGATACACAAGTGGATGTCTGCGGCTTTGCCCATGTTACTGTTGCGATTATTTGTCATGCAGATGAGCGGGACTTTTTGCCGCTTGAGTACGGAAATTAACGCCAGAATTTCATTTGATTCACCGGAATTGGAAATCGCCAGCACGATATCTTTTGCTGTGACCATGCCGAGATCACCATGGCTGGCTTCGCCAGGATGGACAAAGAACGAAGGCGTACCGGTACTGGCAAATGTCGCAGCGATTTTTCGTCCAATATGACCAGATTTGCCCATCCCCATCACAATGACTTTTCCTTCACAACTAAACATTAATTCACAGGCTTCGCTGAAATCGTCATTAATGTATTGTTCCAGGCCAGCCAGCCCTTCAAGTTCAATCTGTAATACTTGCTTACCTGCTTGCTGAAAATCGATTTTAGGCATTTTTATTTCCCACTCAATTGGCAATTACTCAGTACCGTAACAATTAGAAACAAAAAGTACGACAAAATAAGCGATAAAACAGCCCAGTAGCAAGATGCCGTTCAATCGGTTCAGTCGATGCTTTCTTCCCAGACAAAATACCGTGAATAGTATACTCGCGGCCATCATGACCCAAAAATCCCGGGAAAATGCTTGAGGTGAAAAGGCACTGGGGGAAAGTATGGCTGGGACACCCAGAACAAGAGTGGTATTGAATACGTTGGAGCCAACAATATTGCCCATTGCCATGTCATTCTCACCTTTTATGGCCGCAGCAATAGTGGTGGCAAGCTCAGGCAAGCTGGTTCCTACGGCAAGCATGGTCAGGCCAATCACCAGTTCGCTGACACCGTAAATACGTGCAATAACGGTTGCATTATCAATCACCATACGGGTAGAAATGGGAAGAATAATTAACCCCAGAACGACCCAGAGAAGCGCAATTGCTTTATTGCCTTCGAGCGGCAATTCGGCATTTCGTTCCTGGGTATAGCTATCAGCCCTATTGTGTTGAGAGAAAGCGGTCATCTTTATCATCAGAGAAATAAAGAAGAGGGCTGAAAACACTAAAAGAATCCCATCCAGTCGGCTCAGGTAGCCATTGGACAACAAATATCCTGCAAATGCGGTGATCGCCAACATCAGGGGCACTTCTTGTCGCAGAATTTCTGATTTTACCCCGATTGGCCGAATGAGCGCTGCGGCTCCCGTAATGAGCAACAGGTTAGTAATATTGGAACCAATGGCATTGCCGATGGCCATGTCTGGCTGTCCGTCTAAAATGGCTGTGACAGAAACCATCAGTTCTGGCAGGGAGGTTCCTATTCCCATAATAACCAGGCCGACAATAAAAGGGGGAATTTTCATGATGCGGGCAAAAACGGCCGCACCATAAACTAATCTATCGGAACCATATACCAGTAAAATCAACCCGGTAATGAGCAGTACAATTGTCAGAAACATGAGGTTCCCTTAAATAAGTTTTATTCCGAGCATAATGCTAATAATGGTTGATTTTTAAACATGGAATGTTTATTCAGCTAGACTTATACATTCTGACGATCCCGCGATAAAAAGTAAAATTTGTCACAACATTGCTAACGCAAATTGGACAATTTTTTGTAGTATGCATGATTAATTTTTTAAATACAGTCATGAAGACAGTTCTATTAACGGTTAGGGGCTATCAATGATGAGTCAACAAACAGCAAATCTTATTGAGATCTGCGGAATGCATTTCACCCGAGGCCAGCGCCCGATTTTTGCTGATATTAATCTGACCGTTCCGAAAGGAAAAGTTACCGCTATTATGGGACCTTCCGGTATAGGAAAAACCACCTTGCTGCGTTTGATTGGGGGGCAAATTCGCCCTGAGCGCGGTGAAATTTGGTTTGATGGCGATAATATTCCGGCATTGTCCCGCCCGCGTCTGTATGCTGCCCGCAAGAAAATGAGCATGTTATTTCAGTCAGGTGCCTTGTTCACTGATCTGAATGTTTTTGACAATGTGGCTTTTCCCCTGCGTGAGCATACCCAACTGCCTGAAGTGTTGATTCACACAACCGTGATGATGAAGCTGGAAGCGGTCGGGTTGCGTGGCGCTGCGCACTTGATGCCATCGGAACTCTCTGGCGGTATGGCAAGGCGAGCCGCATTAGCAAGGGCGATTGCACTCGATCCTGACTTGATCATGTTTGATGAACCCTTTGTGGGTCAAGACCCCATCACGATGGGTGTTTTGGTGAAGCTGATCGATGAGCTGAATCATGCGCTTGGTGTTACGTGTGTTGTGGTTTCCCACGACGTGCCTGAAGTACTGAGTATTGCCGATTATGCTTATATTGTGGCTGAGAAGAAAGTGATCGCAGAAGGTACTCCAGATCAGTTGAGAATGAATCAGGATCAACGGGTACGGCAGTTTCTTGATGGTATTGCTGATGGACCTGTACCTTTCCGTTTCCCGGCCGGGGATTACAAAACTGAGTTATTAGGATGATGGAATGTTGATGTTAACACGGGCATTAGCAGCAATGGGCCGACGTACGATTGAGGTTACGGCTTCATTCGGACGTGCGGGCTTTATGCTGTTTAATGCAATCATTGGTAAGCCAGAGCCAGCCAAACAATGGACACTATTGCGTCAGCAACTGTATAGCGTAGGTGTGCAATCGCTTCTGATTATTGTGGTTTCAGGGCTGTTTATTGGCATGGTGTTGGCCTTACAGGGCTATCTGGTTTTAACCACATTTAGTGCGGAAGGCAGCCTTGGCATGATGGTGGCGTTATCACTACTACGTGAACTGGGACCTGTGGTGACTGCACTACTGTTTGCGGGGCGAGCGGGTTCAGCGTTGACCGCAGAAATTGGTTTGATGAAAGCCACTGAACAGATTTCCAGTCTGGAAATGATGGCGGTTGATCCGCTGCGCCGCGTTATTGCCCCGCGTTTTTGGGCTGGTTTTATCAGTCTGCCTTTACTCTCCTTGATCTTTGTGGCGGTGGGGATCTTGGGTGGCGCAATAGTCGGTGTGGATTGGAAAGGCATTGATGGGGGCTTTTTCTGGTCGTCCATGCAATCTGCGGTGGAATGGCAAAAAGATTTGTTCAACTGTTTTCTCAAGAGCGTGGCTTTTTCTATTACGGTAACCTGGATTGCACTGTTCAATGGTTATGACGCTATCCCAACATCGGAAGGGATCAGCAGGGCAACGACGCGCACGGTAGTTCATGCGTCGTTGGCGGTATTGGGTTTGGATTTTGTGCTGACAGCACTGATGTTTGGGAACTAATTCGATGCAAAACAAGAAAAATGAAATTTGGGTGGGCGCTTTTGTCTTGATTGCGTTGGCTGCAATCGTATTTTTGTGCCTCAAAGTTGCAGATATCCGATCTTTCGGCAGCCAGCCAACTTATCGTGTATATGCCACATTTGACAATATTGGTGGTCTGAAAGTCCGTTCACCGGTGAAAGTTGGCGGGGTAGTTGTTGGTCGCGTGGAGAAAATCTGGCTGGATCACAAAACTTATACGCCACAAGTTGAATTGGATATTTTCACGCAATACGACAATATTCCAAATACCAGCTCGCTTTCTATCCGAACTTCAGGGTTACTGGGAGAGCAATATATTTCTCTCAATATCGGGTTTGATGACCCTGATTTAGGGACTGCCATGTTGAAAGATGGCGATCGTATTGAAGATACCAAGCCTGCGATGGTACTTGAAGATTTGATTGGACAGTTCTTGTATAAGAGTAGTAGCGGGAATCAAGGAAAATCCGCTTCGGCACCTGAACAAGCACATTAAGTTAGCAATCCACTGCTTAGGAGAAATAACACTTATGTTTAAGCGATTACTTATGATTGCATTGCTGGTGGTTGCACCATTGGCCAGCGCTACAGATCAAACCAACCCCTACGCATTGATGAAAGATGCGGCGGAAAAAACGTTTAGCCATTTGAAGAGCGAGCAACCGAAAATTCAGGCTAATCCAGACGTTTTGCGCCAGATTGTGCGTCAAGAATTGCTGCCTTATGTACAGATAAAATATGCAGGCGCACTGGTTCTGGGACCTTACTACAAACAAGCCACACCGGAGCAGCGTGATGCTTATTTCAAGACGTTTGAATCCTATCTGGAGCAGGCATATGGTCAGGCCCTGGCGATGTATCACGGACAAGATTATCAGATTGCACCAGAACAGCCGTTGGGTGATAAGACGATAGTGGCCATTCGTGTCACGATTACCGATCCTAATGGACAGCCGCCAGTTCGTTTAGATTTTCAATGGCGTAAAAACAGTAAGACAGGTTATTGGCAGGCTTACGACATGATCGCAGAAGGTGTGAGCATGATCACAACCAAGCAGAATGAATGGGCGGATATCCTGCGTCAGAAAGGTATTGATGGCCTGACTGAACAATTAGCCATCAGCGCGAAAGCCCCGATCACGTTAGAAAAGAAAAAGTGATATGGAAAAAGCGACTTTTGATAACGGTATGATGAGTAACAAAAACGTCAATCAGAGAACCGTTAGCTGGGAAAAAGCGGGGAGTACTTTGTTTCTGCAAGGCACATTGGATCGTGATAGCTTGCTGCCTCTTTGGCAACAAAAAGAGCAAGCTCTGGGGGGCATTGACAATATTGATGTCTCCCAATTAAGCCGTGTGGATTCTACGGGGTTGGCTCTGTTCGTTCAATTAAAAGGAGAATGCCAGAAACGTGGCGGGACACTGACCTTTTCAGGTATAGGGGAACGCCTTGGCACGTTGATAGCGTTATATGGTTTGCAAGCGCTTCTTGACGAGGATCAGCCCAAAGCGTAATTCTTTTTTTGATCATCAGCGCCCTTGTAAGCCATCAACTTACAGGGGCGTTTTTCTTGGTTTAAGAGTTGCCTGTATTCCATTAGGATAGGCATCTACTATTATTTTAACGCTAAAGACGAGTGTGAGCAGATTTATGGATACAAATGAAATCAAAAGAGTGCTGATGGAAAAATTGGCACTTGATGACGTTATCGTCAGCGGTGACGGCAGCCACTTTCAGGTTATTGCCGTTGGCGCATTTTTTGATGGCCTGAGCCGAGTTAAACAACAGCAGGCTGTTTATGCTCCTTTGATGGAATACATCGCGGATAACCGCATTCACGCGTTGTCAATCAAAGCCTATACACCGGCACAGTGGCAGCGTGACCGTAAGCTTCAGGGACTTTGACGTTGTTTGCCTCGCCGCGAACAGCACACTTTGAATTAAATAAGAGAATCATGACAGATGGATAAATTTCGTGTGAAAGGGCCTGCCTGCCTGTTGGGAGAGGTGACTATTTCCGGGGCAAAAAATGCCGCCTTACCAATTATGTTCGCAGCGTTACTGGCAGAAGAGCCGGTTGAATTACAGAACGTTCCTGCATTGAGAGATATTGATACCACGATCAAATTGCTTAATCGTCTGGGGACAAAAGTGGAACGTAATGGTTCTGTTTTTATTGATGCCAGTGGAGTCAATGAATATTGTGCCCCTTATGAACTGGTTAAAACCATGCGAGCATCCATCTGGGCGTTGGGACCGTTGGTGGCGCGTTTCGGTCAGGGGCAGGTTTCTTTGCCAGGCGGCTGCGCTATTGGGGCGCGTCCTGTTGATCTCCATATTTCTGGTCTGGAGCAACTTGGTGCGAAAATCGTGCTGAATGAGGGGTATGTCAAAGCCACTGTAGATGGCCGTTTGCAAGGTGCCAGCATTGTGATGGATAAAGTCAGTGTGGGGGCAACGGTTACGATCATGACTGCCGCAACATTGGCGGAAGGCACAACCACTATTGAAAACGCTGCCCGTGAACCTGAAATTGAAGATACGGCCAATTTTCTCAATACGCTGGGAGCAAAAATCAAAGGTGCAGGCACCGATCGCATTGTGATTGAGGGGGTTGAGCGTTTGGGGGGCGGTGTTCATCACATACTGCCTGATCGTATCGAAACCGGCACCTTCCTGGTTGCTGCGGCGGTTTCGCGCGGTAAGGTGATGTGTCGTCATGCGAAACCTGATACTTTGGACGCGGTTTTAGCCAAGCTGCGTGAAGCCGGGGCGGATATCAACGTGGGAGAGGATTGGGTTAGCCTTGATATGCATGGTCAGCGGCCGAAAGCAGTGACATTCCGCACGGCACCACATCCGGGTTTCCCAACTGATATGCAGGCGCAATTTAGCCTATTGAATCTGGTTGCAGATGGCGCAGGCATGATCACTGAAACCATTTTTGAAAATCGCTTCATGCATATCCCTGAGTTGATTCGCATGGGCGCACGGGCTGAAATTGAGAGCAACACCGTGCTGTGTCATGGTGTTGAAAAATTATCTGGTGCACAGGTAATGGCGACTGATTTGCGTGCTTCTGCGAGCTTAGTATTAGCGGGTTGCATTGCGGAAGGAACGACAGTCGTAGACCGTATTTATCATATTGACCGTGGTTACGAACATATTGAAGATAAGCTGCGTGGTCTTGGGGCAAATATTGAGCGTATAAAGGCGGCTGATTAAACGGAACTAGATATTTTTTCTCGCCCACATTGTGGGTGAGAAAATAATGGGTAAGGAAAGAATGGGCGAGGAAAGATTAGTAGCCATCAAACTCATCGATTGTGACGTTAAGGGTGAGATAAGCGCCATCGCGTAGCACAGTGACAGGAACAACACTGCCCGGACGAATTTCCGCAACTTTATCCATCGTTTCCACCGGTGAGATGGCTGGCTGATGATTAACGCGGGTAATGATGTCCCCCACTTTGATCCCCGCTTTTTCAGCCGGACCATTGGGTGCAATCTGGAAAACGCGCAACCCCTGAATTTGATTGATATGACTGCCTGATGAGCGAATATAGGGTAACTCTCTGGCGGTGATGCCTATATATCCCCTGATAACCCGGCCATCACGGATCAATTTCTGCATAATGGTAGTAGCCAGTTTTGTTGGAATGGCAAATCCCAGTCCTTCCGGTGTTGAACCAAACTCAGACTTATCGAACGTCAATGTATTGATGCCGACTAATTCGCCTAGCGTATTGACCAAAGCGCCCCCGGAGTTGCCTTGGTTAATTGACGCGTCTGTTTGCAGGAAATTCTGGCGCCGTGTTGGGCTAAGGCCGACGCGCCCGGTTGCACTGATAATGCCTTGTGTGATGGTTTGTCCCAAATTGTACGGATTACCGATAGCCAATACGATATCCCCTACGTGAGCCATTCGCTTAGGATTAATGGGGATCACAGGCAGGTTTTTGGCATTGATTTTTAAAACTGCCAGATCCGTAGGGCCATCTGAACCGACTAACAGTGCTTCATAAAAGCGCCCGTCTTGCAAGGCGACAATAATGGACGCTGCCTTATTGATAACATGCCGATTAGTGAGAATATAGCCTTGTTCACTCATAATGACACCGGAACCCAGGGGAAGCAGTTCCCGGCTTTCATGGGAAAAACTCCCCATGCTGCTGCTGTAAATATTGACTACCGCAGGAGCAGCCCGGCGGACTGCTTTGCTGAAACTGGATATTTTATCGTTGCTGTTGTTATCGCTCAGGAAATTTTTTAAGCCGCTGGGACGCAGGGATGGTATAGCGACCAGCAAAATAGCGGCAATCAATAAGCCTATGAGTATAGAGCGTACTAACTTGATCAGCATGACATTATTCAGAATAGTAATTGATTGAAAGAAGAATAGCATAGAAGTGGACAGACACAGCATCATACTGCGTCTGTCGTGGGTATAGGTTAATTACGCAGTAAGAGATAAACATTATCGTCACCACGTAAGACGTTCAGTGCGATAATAGTCGGCTTCTCCTCAGTGATCTTGCGTAATTCGCTGATATTTCGGACACGTACATTGTTGGCACCAACAATCAAGTCATCCTTCTGCAAACCTGATATAGCAGCAGGGGAGTTCGGGGTAATCGAATCCACTTTGATGCCTTGAGTATTTTTCAGGGTGGCATTACTCAGGGTTGCGCCTTGCAGGGCAATACTCAAGTTTTCTGCTTTCGTTGGCTCTTCATCACTGTTATCCAGTGTAACGGTGACTTCAAGTGGCTTCCCTTTACGCAGCAGACCAATTGTGACTTCTTTACCTGGAGCGGTTGTACCCACTTTCGCACGCAGTTCAGCAAAGCTATTAATTTTCTTGCCATCAAAGGAGATTAGGACATCCCCTGGTTTGATACCCGCTTTAGCTGCGGCCGATTTAGGCATAACTTCGCTGACAAATGTCCCCTGTTGTGCTTCAACATTGAGTGCTTTAGCGATGTCTGCCGTCATCTCGGTTCCTTTGATCCCGAGTATGCCGCGTTTGACTTCGCCATGAGAAATAAGCTGAGCGGAAAGGACCTTAGCCATATTACTTGGGATGGCAAAACCGATACCGACGTTACCCCCGCTTGGGGCAAGGATGGCAGTGTTAATACCGATCAGTTCGCCTTTCAGGTTAATCAATGCACCACCAGAATTACCGCGATTAATTGGGGCATCGGTCTGGATAAAGTTTTCCAACCCTTCCAGATTCAGGCCGCTGCGACCAAGAGCAGAAATGATCCCAGATGTGACGGTTTGCCCCAGGCCAAATGGGTTACCGATGGCAATCGCATAATCTCCGACGCGCAGTTGATCAGAGTCAGCAAACTTAATGGCAGTCAGGTTTTTGGCATCTTTCAATTGTAAAAGAGCAATGTCAGTTTGTGGATCACGCCCAAGGAGTTTTGCTGAGTATTCACGGCCATCATTTAATTGAACGCGTATTTTATTTGCATTATTAATGACATGACTATTGGTCAATACATAACCTTTACTGGCATCAATAATCACCCCAGAGCCTAACCCTGTGAATGGACGTTTCCTGGGTTCTTGCGGAGGAAAAGCCGGCCCGAAGAAGAACTGGAAATCTTCAGGTAATTGGAGCTGTTGGCTTTGTACTTCTGTACCTGAAACATGAACAGTGACAACAGAAGGCAGCACTTTTTCCAGCATGGGAGCGAGACTGGGGGATCCTTGAGAGGCCATCGCAGCAGGTAGGGCTGCATGACTTACCATTGGAATTGAAGCCAAAGACAGTCCGATACTAATAGCGAGTGCGCTGAACAATGTATTTTTTATTTTCATGAATACGTTCTCTTAATACCTAAGCTAGAAAAGGAAATTGTGCTTAAGAGACCTATCCTGTCAAGGCTTTGCTACCTTGGAAATCACTTATTCCCAGGGGTTAGACAGGCCTTAAGCATCATTGTTTCAATGCTGTTATGACTCTCAATTATTCAGCAAAGTTCACTAATAAAGTCGTTTCAATACGCTTCTTTACAGGCATTTACGTGAATTAAAAATAAAAACCAAAAATTTTCCCATTGGATGAAGGGGACTCAAGGGGCCGTGGTAGCGATTATTACCACGGCAAAGTGCATTAATTATTTATCTTGGTTCGGGCGGAGTAGACCAGATGCACCCTCAGAATAATCCCGGGGAGGCGTGTTAGCAGTCACTTTATTTTTCTCAGTTTCGGATTCGCTTAGACGATAATTGAAAGGATTATCCTGTACTGGCATATTGGGCATCAGTTCATTGGAACTTTTAGCCATGTGCTGATACAACTGACGGTAATCGCGTGCCATATTGTCAAGTAATTCAGCGCTACGGGCGAAATGGCTGACCAGCTCTTTGCGGTATTCTTCCAATTCAGACCGATTTTTCTCCAATTCAGCCTGTAGGGCATTTTGTTGGCGTAGTTTTGAGCTGCCAAAGCGGACAGCCAGTGCGCCGACGATAAAACCGATGATTAATCCGATCAGGGCATATTCCCAAGTCATGGCAACTCCTTTAGTCACATCGTTATTCTGCAATATTGTTTCTGCAATGTTCTTCGAGCGTTATCCCATTAGGTCATTCTGTTTGCAAGGGTAGACAACTATTGGGATAGGCTCTTGGTTCATGATGATCACTATAACCGTTAATTTAGTCAGAGTGGAATATTGATTATTAATTAATTAATTTATTTATCTGTAATCTGATAGATATATTTTATACAGATTTACCAAAGTATGCAGGTAAAAATTCTTATCCAAAAGCAGATCTCTCAATTCACATCAGTGAGAATTGGCATCGTTCTTATTGGTAAATTACGATACGTACTGAGAATAAAAAACTTTAAGGATTGTCTTTTTCATGTCACCGATTACACCTTCATCTCTCTATCAATCAGCATTGTCTGAGGGGCAGTATCAACCTGACGAAGTACAGCGCAAGACGGTTGAACGCCTTGATCTTATTCATAGCGATCTTATCAATGCTCAACCGCGCCATACTTCGCAAGCCAGTGGACTGAAAGGCGTATTGAGCAAATTGTTTAGTCGGCAAACTTCTGCGCAATTCCGCCCTGTGCAGGGGCTTTATATGTGGGGCGGTGTCGGGCGTGGCAAAACATGGCTGATGGATATGTTTTACCAGAGTTTACCCACTGAGCGGAAACTGCGTCTCCATTTCCACCGTTTCATGTTACGGGTACACGAAGAGTTAACCGCGTTACAAGGCCATGAAGATCCCTTAGAGATCATTGCTGATGGTTTCAAGGCACAGACGGATATACTCTGTTTTGATGAGTTTTTTTGTCTCTGACATTACGGATGCCATGCTCCTCGGCACATTGCTGGAGGCCCTATTTGCCCGGGGAATTGCTTTGGTGGCGACATCCAATATCCCGCCTGATGCGTTATACCGGAATGGATTGCAGCGCACTCGATTTCTGCCAGCCATTGCGCAGATCAAAAAATATTGTGATGTGATGAATGTCGATGCCGGTATCGACTATCGCCTACGCACTCTGACACCGGCTCATCTCTATCTGACGCCATTATCAGAGGAGAATCGACAGGAGATGCGTCATATGTTTCTGCGTTTGGCCGGGCAAGAAGGGGAGCCGAATCCAATATTGGTGATCAATCATCGCAATATGCCCGTCATCAGGAGTGTTGATGGGATATTGGCAATCCATTTCAGAACATTGTGTGAAGATCCGCGCAGTCAACGGGACTATATTGCTTTGTCGAAGCTTTATCATTCTGTTTTGTTACACGATATGCCGATTATGACAACATTGAATGAAAATGCGGCGCGGCGCTTTATCGCGCTGGTGGATGAATTCTATGAGCGTCAGGTGAAACTTATCATTAATGCTGACGCGCCAATGGAACAGATTTATCAAGGTGAGTTGTTGACCTTTGAATATCAACGTTGCCTCTCCCGGTTGCAGGAAATGCAAAGTGAGGAATACCTGAAACTTCCACATTTACCCTGATTCCTTTGCTCTTTGGGATAATTATTGAATTTGGGGTCGATTTTTTATGATGAGTTCTCTATAATCTTGCGACCCCACGTTACAGCAGGATTTTTTATTTCCCAAAAAACTTGCATTAGTGCCGGCATAGGCTATTCGAAGGGGTAGGTTTGCTGGACATGAGTCGTGTGAACCTCAAAAAACAGTTTCTGAACATCGAGTGTTCACCAACGTGTAACTTATAATTGGGTAAGCTTTAATGAAAACTTTTACAGCTAAACCAGAAACCGTACAACGCGACTGGTATGTTGTTGACGCAGATGGCAAAACTTTGGGCCGTCTTGCAACTGAAGTGGCTAGTCGCCTGCGCGGCAAGCACAAAGCGGAATACACTCCGCACGTTGATACTGGTGATTACATCATTATTGTTAACGCAGAAAAAGTTGCTGTCACTGGCAACAAACGTTCTGACAAAATTTATTATCACCACACTGGTCACATCGGTGGTATCAAGCAAGCGACCTTTGAAGAGATGATTGCCCGCCGTCCTGAGCGTGTCATTGAAATCGCGGTTAAAGGCATGCTGCCAAAAGGGCCACTGGGTCGTGCAATGTACCGTAAACTGAAAGTTTACGCGGGCAGCGAGCACAACCACGCGGCACAGCAACCACAAGTTCTGGACATTTAATCGGGATTATAGGCAATGGCTGAAAATCAATACTACGGCACTGGTCGCCGCAAAAGCTCTTCCGCTCGTGTCTTCATTAAGCCAGGTAGCGGTAACATCGTAATCAACCAACGCAGCCTCGAAGTTTATTTCGGTCGTGAAACTGCACGTATGGTTGTTCGTCAGCCACTTGAGCTGGTTGATATGCTGAACAAACTGGATCTGTACATCACTGTTAAAGGTGGTGGTATTTCTGGTCAGGCAGGCGCAATCCGTCACGGTATCACCCGTGCACTGATGGCTTATGACGAGACTCTGCGTTCTGAACTTCGCAAAGCTGGCTTCGTTACCCGCGATGCCCGTGAAGTTGAACGTAAAAAAGTGGGTCTGCGCAAAGCACGTCGTCGTCCACAGTTCTCCAAACGTTAATTTATTGCCACAACTGTGGCAGTGGGTTAAAGTTAAAAGCCCGTCATTTTATGGCGGGTTTTTTTATTCCTTCCGGTTTTTCACTCTCCGATAATTCGCTATTTTTGGCAAAAAAAAGAGCATTTTTGAGAAATAAATTCCCAGACTCTAATATTTCATCATTAATTCTCAATGTACTTCCCCACAAAATGGGCAAAATCTGGTAGACTAGTAACAATTTTTTGCCTTATCCATGAGTTTGCCCGATTTGGCAGAGGTAAAAATACCCCAAGATATTTTCTTGTTACAGCCAATAAAGCAGTCACTGGAAGATAAAGGGGGATAACCTCGGATAATAAGCGCGAAACAGGATGAGAATATGAGCGAGAATAGCCGCTGTTCATTGAAGGGCTGTTCGTTCCTTTTTTTTAGATAAACTTGGAGGTTTTCATGGCTGTCGCTGCCAACAAACGTTCGGTAATGACTCTGTTTTCAGGCCCGACCGACATTTTTAGCCATCAAGTGAGAATTGTATTGGCGGAAAAAGGGGTCAGCGTAGAGATTGAACACGTTGAAGCAGGTAATTTGCCCCAGGATTTGATTGATTTGAATCCTTACCAATCTGTTCCTACTCTCGTTGATCGTGAGCTGGCCCTGTATGATTCTCGCATCATTATGGAATATCTGGATGAACGTTTTCCACATCCACCACTCATGCCTGTGTATCCTGTCGCACGAGGCTCCAGCCGTATGATGATGCATAGAATTGAAAAAGACTGGTATTCCCTGATGTACAAAATTCAGGAAGGGAGTGTTCAGGAAGCGAATGCTGCACGTAAACAGCTTGCTGAAGAATTACTGGCGATTGGGCCAATTTTCAGAGAAATGCCGTTCTTCATGAGTGAAGAGTTCAGCTTGGTGGATTGTTATTTATCTCCACTGTTGTGGCGTTTGCCTGTCTTGGGTGTTGAGTTGTCAGGACCTGGCGCCAAAGATCTTCAAGTCTATATGCAGCGTGTATTTGAACGTGACGCATTTTTGGCTTCGTTGACGGAAGTAGAACGTGAAATGCGTTTACAATCACGGAGTTAATATATGGAGATGACTCAAATGTCTCCACGCCGCCCCTATCTACTGCGGGCGCATTATGAATGGCTGTTGGATAATGACATGACCCCCCATATTGTTGTGGATGCTAACTTTTATGGCGTTAACGTCCCGATGGAATATGCACAAAATGGGCAAATTATCTTGAATATCTCACCGAGAGCGGTTGGCAATTTGCAATTGACGAACGATGAAGTGAGATTTAATGCCCGATTTGGTGGTGTTGGTCGTCAAGTGACTGTTCCAATGGCGGCTGTGATTGCGGTTTATGCCCGTGAAAATGGCGCGGGAATGATGTTTGAGCCAGAATTCGCCTATAATGTGGACAATACTGAGTCAGAAGAAACGGACATGCCAGTAGCGGATAATTTGGTGCATATCCATAATAGTAAGCATGATAGGAAAGCTGCTCACGACGATGATTCGCCAGATGATGAACCTCCTCAACCGCCAAAAGGCCGCCCAACCTTACGCGTCGTAAAATAATTGTTCAAAGCTCATACCCAATAGATTTCAAGTTGTAGTCAGCAAGGCTACAGCTTGGAAGGTGAAAGGGATTCATGAGAAATAAAGGAGACATTGATCTCCTTTATTTTTAGCAAATTAGTGCTACATATAACTAAGCGATTTCTCAAATTGCCATAGACAGGTTTCGATATTATATTGGTTTTCTCCCCTGTTAGATTTCTCCATAGCTCTGAGGCTATCTATCATTTTCTCGGTAAATGATTTCTGTTGGCTCACTCTTCTGATCGTTGGCGGCATGTTGCAGATATCCGTGAATGAGGGGGTGCTATGTGATTTCGTCAGTGATAATACTTCTACGGGATTTTCAATTAAAGCAACTGATAAAGCATGAATAATTTGCTGGGAAAATTCTGGATGGATATTAGGATATAGCTTAAAGGCAACTTGCAGCCATTGTTTATCACCAGTCGCAATATTCTGGATAATTTTATCTTGTTTATATTCTGCGTTTATCTCTGCCACAACAGAATTGACTCCTCTTTCTTGTACTTGTTGCATAATTTCGGCAGGAGTAGAGAATCTGGCAGCTGAGGGCAAGCTTGCTGAGGATATAAAAGAGAAGAAGAGTATCTGGGAAAGTAAGCGCATATATTTCTACCTATTATTATCACTTTAATGATTTTTTATTTCATATCTATTTAATCAGTTTTGTTAAGCCATTTTCTCGTCGAAAAAAATAAACCTTATTGCTGTATTACGGCATTGCACTATGGCTGTATTGCTATAATGAGCAGGAGACTAAATCGATATATTTGACTTTAGAATATAAGAATAGTCGCATAAATCTCAAAAATACAAGTAATCTGGTAGTAAAAGAAAATAAAAAAATGACAGTATTTTTATACCGGGGGAACTTCTCCGATTAAAAAATCGGAGAAGTTATTAGAAAAAAGAATGGAATATTAGACTTTAAGATAGTCGAGGATACCGAAAGCAGCTTTTCTGCCTTCATCAATGGCGGTTACTACCAAGTCAGAACCACGTACAGCATCCCCGCCTGCGAATATTTTAGGATTACTGGTCTGAAAAGGCAGATCACTGGATTCAGGCGCGATAATACGACCTTTTTGATCGATCCTGACTTGATGTTCATCCAGCCAGTTCATAGTGTGAGGCTTGAAACCAAATGCCATGATCACTGCATCGGTCTCTATCAAAAATTCGGAACCTTGAATAATCTCAGCCTGACGACGGCCTTTTTCATCTATGGCACTCAGTTGTGTTTTCACCACCTTGACCCCACAAACCCGTCCTGCACCATTAATCTCAATGCTAATGGGTTGCAGGTTAAAACGAAACTCTACACCTTCTTCTTTCGCATTTTTTACTTCACGACGGGAACCGGGCATATTTTCCTCATTTCGCCGATAGGCGCAGATAACACGGGCTGCACCCTGGCGAATCGAAGTACGGACGCAGTCCATTGCTGTATCACCGCCGCCCAATACCAGAACCCGTTTACCCTTCATATCAACATAAGGCTGCTCAGGCAGAGACGGATAACCCATCAAATGACGGGTGTTGGCGATTAAAAAAGGTAAGGCGTCATATACCCCGTCAGCGTTTTCGTTCTCCAGTCCACCGTGGATGGATTGATAAGTCCCCACCCCAAGAAATACGCCATCAAATTCTTTGGTGAGTTCAGCCAGAGTGACATCTTGGCCTATTTCTGTGTTTAGACGGAATTCAATCCCCATCCCGGAAAATATTTCACGGCGGCGAATGATCACCTCTTTTTCCAGTTTAAAGGCGGGAATGCCAAATGTGAGCAAGCCCCCAATTTCAGGATGGCGATCGTAGACCACCACTTGTACGCCATGACGAGTCAGGACATCTGCACAGGCTAATCCTGCCGGTCCTGCCCCAACCACGGCGACACGTTTACCGGTTGGGATGACATGCGACATATCCGGTTTCCAGCCCATCGCAATAGCCGTGTCATTAATATAACGTTCAATGTTACCGATAGTGACGGCCCCGAAATCATCATTGAGGGTACAAGCACCTTCACACAGACGATCTTGCGGACAAACTCGCCCACAGACTTCCGGCAAGCTGTTGGTCTGGTGTGATAATTCCGCTGCTTCGATGATGCGTCCTTCATTGGCGAGTTTCAGCCAGTTTGGAATGTAGTTATGCACGGGACATTTCCACTCACAGTATGGGTTACCACAAGAGAGACAGCGATCTGCTTGTGCCTGTGACTGAATTTCAGAAAAGGGTTCATAAATCTCAACAAATTCTATTTTTCTGATTTTCAACGATTTCTTAGGAGGATCGACACGTTGTAAGTCGATAAATTGATAAACATTTTGACTCATGATTCTCTCCTTACTGTGCCTGAACCCGCAATTCGGCGGAAGAACGGCTACGGTGCCCCAACAACGCACTGACATCACTGGATTTAGGTTTAACCAAAGCAAACTTATTGACCCACTGAGACCAATTTTCCAATAGGCTTTCACCGTGTTGAGAGTTTGTCAGACGGACATGTTCGGTGATTAATCCCCGGAGATGCTCTTTATGAATGGCAAGGGTATCCATTGAGAGAACGTCTACCAGTTCTGGATTGACGCGTTTGCGGAAGTCATCAAATTCATCAAGGACGTAAGCAAATCCCCCTGTCATACCTGCACCAAAATTTACGCCAGTGCTGCCCAGAACACAGACGATCCCGCCAGTCATATATTCACAGCCATTGTCGCCGATCCCCTCAATAACGGTGATGGCACCTGAATTACGTACTGCGAAGCGTTCACCGGCACGTCCGGCAGCAAAGAGTTTCCCGCCTGTTGCCCCATAAAGGCAGGTATTACCGATAATAGTGGCTTCGTGACTTTTAAATGCCGAGCCGGCAGGAGGAAGGATGGTAATACAGCCGCCAGCCATACCCTTACCGACATAATCATTGGCATCGCCAATTAAAGTCAGTTCGACACCGGCAGCATTCCAGACGCCAAAACTTTGCCCGGCTGTTCCATTGAAATGCAGTTTGACCGGGTCGGCCGCGCACCCTTGATCGCCATACCGAGCCGCAATCTCACCGGAGAGAGAGGCACCAACAGAGCGATCGGTATTTTGGATATCAAAATAGAACGCCTTGCTTTGCGCGTTTTCTACATAAGGCATAGCTTTGGCGACGATCAATTTATTTAGCGTACCAGGGTCAAAAGGCGGATTCCCTTCCGTGCAATGCAGCGCTTTGCCGGTATGAGGTTCCACTGTTTCCAGCAATGGTTCGAGATTGAGCTTGCTTTGCTTGGCAGAAATTCCCTCAAGTATTTCCAGCAAGTCTGTGCGTCCAATCAAATCGGTCAGTCTTTTTACCCCTAATTGCGCCATCAGTTCACGTGTTTCCTGCGCAATAAAATGGAAATAGTGAATGACTCTTTCTGGCAAGCCGTGATAGTGAGATTGGCGTAATTTTTCATCTTGTGTAGCGACACCTGTGGCACAGTTATTTAAGTGGCAGATGCGCAAATATTTACAGCCGAGAGCAACCATTGGGCCAGTGCCGAAACCGAAACTTTCAGCGCCTAAAATAGCCGCTTTGATGATATCCATCCCTGTTTTCAGGCCACCGTCAACCTGGAGGCGGATTTTATGGCGTAGCCCATTGGCAACCAGCGCCTGTTGGGTTTCCACCAGCCCTAATTCCCACGGGCAACCCGCGTATTTGACAGAAGAGAGCGGGCTGGCACCTGTTCCGCCATCATAACCGGCGATGGTGATTAGGTCGGCATAAGCTTTGGCGACACCGGTGGCAATGGTTCCCACGCCAGGCTCTGAAACCAGTTTGACGGAGATCAGCGCCTGCGGATTCACCTGCTTAAGATCGAAAATCAATTGAGCCAGATCTTCGATTGAATAAATATCATGATGTGGCGGCGGAGAAATCAGGGTAACGCCGGGAACGGAGTAGCGCAATTTGGCAATATAAGGCGTTACCTTATCTCCCGGTAATTGACCGCCTTCCCCGGGTTTTGCACCTTGGGCGATTTTTATCTGGATCACATCGGCACTGGCTAAGTAGGCGGGGGTAACGCCAAATCTGCCGGAAGCAACTTGCTTAATGCGGGAAACTTTCTTGGTACGATAACGTGCGGGATCTTCGCCACCTTCGCCAGAGTTGGAAAACCCCCCTAACGTATTCATTGCCTCTGCCAACGCCTCATGGGCTTCAGGGCTGAGTGCGCCAATTGACATTGCGGCGGTATCAAACCGTTTGAACAGTGCTTCTGCGGGTTCAACATCTGCAATATCGATGGGTTCACCTTTAGGCGCAAGGGCAAGCAGATCCCGCAAGGTGGTGATAGGGCGCCCGTTGACCCGTTCGGAATATTTCAGGTAATCACGATAATTACCACTGTGAACGGCGGCCTGCAATGTGCTGACAACATCGGGGTTATAAGCGTGATACTCCCCATTATGGACATATTTCAGCAGTCCCCCTTGATCGATGGCGTGGCGATGCAGCCATGCCCGTTTGGCAAGATTACGCAGATCTTGTTCAAAATCGCTGAAATCTGCGCCGCCAATACGACTGACAACACCATTGAAGCAGAGGTCTGTCACATCCCGGTGCAAACCAACGGCTTCGAACAACTTAGAGCAGCGATAAGAAGAAATGGTGGAGATGCCCATTTTGGACATAATTTTATACAGCCCTTTATTAATGCCATTGCGATAATTAAGCATTATGCGGGCATATGGCGCACTGATGGTGCCATCATCCACCATTTTCCCCAGTGATTCATAGGCCAAATAAGGGTAAACAGCGGTAGCGCCAAAACCCATCAAGACCGCAAAATGGTGCGGATCACGTGCACTGGCGGTTTCTACAATCAAATTGGTATCGCAGCGCAGGTTTTTCTCGACCAGGCAGTGCTGGATAGCACCGACCGCCATTGGCGCAGGAATGGGGATCTTTTCTGGTGCAATATTGCGATCGGATAGTATCAACAATACTGCCCCATTGCGGGCGAGTTCCTCAGCCCTTTCACATAAAGCGATGACAGCCCGTTTCAGCGTGATTTCCTGTGGATTGAAGGTCAAATCCAACGTATCAGCGCGATAATAGGATTCCTGCCGTGTTGTCAGTTGCACGAAATCAGAATAGAGCAGGACGGGCGATTGAAAGCACAACCGATGAGCCTGCCCTTCCGCTTCACAAAAAACATTCATTTCTCGCCCAATGCGGGTAGCCAGAGACATCACATGAGCTTCACGTAATGGATCGATAGGAGGATTGGTCACTTGGGCGAATTGCTGGCGAAAATAGTCGTAGATAATGCGCGGGCGGCTGGAAAGCACAGCAAATGGTGTGTCATCGCCCATTGAACCGGTCGCTTCTTGCGCATTTTCACCGAGGGTACGGATAACTTGATCCAGTTCCTCATTACTGTAGGCAAACTGCTTGTGATAAGTCACCAACAGGTGATCATCTAATTCTCGTTGTCCGACCTGTGCTTGTGGCAACTCTTCAAACGGCATCAAACGCTTGACGTTTTTCTCCAGCCATTCTTTATAAGGGTGGCGGCTTTTCAGATCATTGTCAGTTTCCGCTGAGTGGAGAATACGCCCTTCATAGGTATCGATAACCATTAACTCACCTGGCCCAACACGGCCTTTCTCGACGACTTCATCGGGTTGGTAATCCCAAATACCGATTTCAGAAGCACAGGTAATCAGCTTATCTTTGGTAATCACATAGCGGGCAGGGCGTAAGCCATTGCGATCTAAATTACAGGCGGCATAACGCCCATCAGAAATAACGATGCCGGCCGGTCCATCCCAGGGTTCCATGTGCATGGAATTAAAATCGAAGAATGCACGCAGATCATCATCCATATCAGGATTATTCTGCCACGCCGGTGGAACGAGCAAACGCATTGCGCGGATTAAATCCATACCGCCATTGAGAAACAGTTCCAGCATGTTATCCAGTGAACTGGAATCGGAACCTGTTTCATTAACAAAAGGTGCCGCAGTATGTAAATCCGGGATCAACGGCGTGCGGAACTTATAGGCCCGCGCTTTAGCCCATTCACGGTTTCCCGTAATGGTATTGATTTCCCCATTGTGAGCCAGATAGCGAAAGGGTTGTGCCAGCGGCCAGCGGGGAATGGTATTGGTTGAAAAGCGCTGATGGAATAAACAGATGGCAGATTCCATGCGCAGGTCAGCCAAATCGGGGTAGAAATGTGGTAAATCCGCAGCCATGCACAATCCTTTATAAATCGTGACCAGATTGGACAGGCTGCAAATATAAAAGTCGTTATCGGTAATACGTTTTTCTATGCGACGTCGAGAAACGAACAGGCGGCGTTCCAGATCTTGCGCTCGCCATCCGGCGGGGGCGTTGATAAAAACTTGCTCAATACGAGGAAGGCTTGATAAGGCAATATCACCTAAGATATCGTGATTGATAGGAACTTCCCGCCAACCCACAATGGACAGGGTTTCGTGTTGTAATTCTTGTTCGATAATATCACGGCATAATTGAGCGATTTCGGCATCCTGGCTTAGAAACAACATGCCGACAGCATAATTTTTAGCGAGCCGCCATGATTGCTCGTGGGCGATCATTTGGAAGAAACGGTCTGGTTTTTGCATTAACAAACCACAGCCATCACCTGTTTTTCCATCCGCCAGAATTGCCCCCCTGTGTTGCATCCGGGCCAGTGCATGTATGGCTGTGCGCACCACCTTGTGGCTTGGTTCTCCTTCAATATGTGCGATTAATCCAAAGCCACAGTTATCTTTTTCCTGCAATCTGTCATATAACATTGTAAAGCTCCCCAAGTTCTGTCCGACTCTCACATCACTCACGAGAGGGGATCGATATATATTTTTTCTACAGGCGTCTAATTTGCGCCCTCAATAAAACACCACTTGTTTTATTGGCATTAACAAGCGGTGAATCAAAATGATGTTATGTTCTCTACCTATCACTGCATAAATATGAGTCAGAGGATCATCTGACAGGTGATTTTCAGCGAATTCCCAACTTAACGGTAAAAGCAGAGTTGGTCAAATCGTGTTAAATAGCGTTTTTTATTGATGATTTTCATTTATTTTTTTGATTTTTATGAGTAAATGGCGATTTTTTGTATTTTGTGACTAAGATCATTCCGCCTAAATGATGTGAGTTATATCACTAAAATCACCACACTATCTATTTTAGATATGCTTTAAAATAGATCCATATCGATATTTTATTCTTATTTTTTTGCTTAAATTGGATTTATATTGTGTATTTTTTAACTTGCAAGAAGAAGTGATTGGTTGTTTTTTCATCTAAAAAAGAGCGCTGAAATTTTATTGCATAATTATTCTTATTATTTTCATTTTTATTCTTTGTGAGAGGTTGAAGGTCATATCCCGTAACGACGTTGGGACTTTTTACGTTATGATTCAATCTAGTCACTTTACTGGAAAAGATTTTACTGGGAGTTGTTATGAAGCTGATTCGGGGGCTTGCCCAATATTATGTAGATTTGATGATGAAGCTGGGGCTGGTGCGTTTTTCTATATTACTTGCATCAGCTTTAGTTATTCTTGCGATGGCGATGCAGATGGCGGTGACATTTGTACTGCATGGAGAAGTGCAGGGTATTGATTTAATTCGCTCCATTTTTTTTGGTTTGTTAATTACCCCCTGGGCGGTTTATTTTCTCTCCATCGTCGTAGAACAGCTTGAAGAATCTCGCCAGCGGTTATCGAGTCTGGTCGCAAAACTTGAAGAAATGCGCCAGCGTGATGCGAAATTAAACCTGCAACTCAAAGAAAACATCGACCAATTGAACCAGGAGATTAGTGACAGGGAGAAGGCGGAAAAAGCCCATTTGGTTTTGTTGGATAAACTCAAATTGGAAATGGAGCAGCGTGAAAAAACCCAGATTGAGCTTGAGCAGCAATCGGTGCTATTGCGTTCATTTCTGGATGCTTCCCCGGATCTGGTTTATTACCGCAATGAAGATAATGAATTTTCCGGTTGTAACAGGGCGATGGAATTGCTGACGGGCAAAAGCGAAAAACAGCTCATCGGCCTGACGCCGACCGATGTTTACGATAAAGAAATTGCCAGCAAGGTGATGGAAACCGATGAAAAAGTATTTCGCCACAATGTATCCCTGACCTATGAGCAATGGTTAGTTTACCCCGATGGACGTAAAGCCTGTTTTGAACTCAGGAAAGTCCCTTTTTATGATCGCGTTGGCAAGCGACATGGGTTAATGGGGTTTGGGCGCGATATAACGGAGCGTAAACGCTATCAGGATGCATTGGAGAACGCCAGCAGGGATAAGACGACGTTTATCTCTACGATTAGCCATGAGCTTCGTACGCCTTTAAATGGCATTGTGGGCTTGAGCCGAATTCTGATGGATACCGACTTAACTCCAGAACAATGTAAGTACCTGGAAACAATCCATGTCAGCGCTATTACATTGGGTAATATTTTCAATGATATTATCGAGTTAGATAAAATTGAGCGTCGCAAAGTCCAACTTGATAACCAACCCGTTGATTTCACCGGCTTCATAACAGATTTAGAAAATATTTCCGCTTTATTGGCGCAGCCGAAGGGCATTAAATTTGTTCTGGAGCCTGAACTGCCACTCCCCGCAAAAGTGCTGACTGATGGAACCCGTTTGCGCCAGATTTTGTGGAACCTGATTAGTAATGCCGTGAAATTTACGCCTGAAGGCGAAATTAAGGTTCGTATCTGGCGTGAAGCAGAAGAGGAACGCCTATTCTTTGAAGTGACGGATTCCGGCATTGGTATTCCTCTTGACGAGTTGGAAAAAATTTTTGCTATGTATTATCAGGTTAAAGACAGCGCTGGTGGGTGTCCTGCAACCGGAACGGGGATTGGCCTTGCTGTTTCGAAGCGTCTTGCCCTAAGCATGGGAGGGGACATTGTGGTGAAAAGTACGTCAGGCAAAGGTTCTTGCTTTACCTTGTCTGTCGTGGCGCCAGCCATTGGTGAACACCCGGAAGGGAAGGCTGAACAGGATACTATGCCATTGCCAGCGCTCAATATCTTACTGGTAGAAGATATTGAATTGAACGTCATTGTCGCCCGTTCTGTTCTGGAGAAATTGGGGAACAGTGTGGATGTTGCTATGAATGGCTATGATGCACTGGCCATGTTTGATCCTGATGAATATGACTTAGTGTTACTGGATATCCAATTACCGGATATGACGGGGCTGGATATTGCCCGTCAATTGCACCAGCGTTATTCCTCCCAATTCTTGCCCCCTTTGATCGCGCTGACGGCTAATGTATTAAAGGATAAAAAAGAATACCTTGATGCGGGCATGGATGATGTGCTCAATAAGCCGTTATCTGTCAAGGAGTTGACTGCCGTGATAGAAAAATATTGGGGCAAGGGTTCTGAATCTGACACTGCCTTAGTGGATGTTGAGCTTGTGACTCAGGATGAAGGACGGTTGGATACGGAGATGCTTAATCAATATATCGAATTGGTTGGGCCACAAATGATCACAGACAATCTGGTTATTTTTGAAACCATGATGCCAAATTATCTTGCTTTGCTGGACTCCAATATGACCGCCAGAGATCAAAAAGGCATTACGGAAGAGGCGCATAAAATCAAAGGTGCGGCGGGTTCAGTCGGGTTACGCCATTTGCAGCAATTAGCTCAACAGATTCAGTCACCGGATTTACCGGCGTGGTGGGATAATGTTCAGGAATGGGTGGATGAGTTAAAGTTAGAATGGAAGCAAGATATAGAAATATTAAGAAACTGGTTATCAGGCGTTACAAAAAAATAACCCCAACCGAAGTTGGGGTGCGCTAATACTGCGCCAACACCAGGGAAATCTGTTTACCCGCTTATCTGAGGTTTGTTTTCGATGCGAGTCATTAAAGGATTCTTTTACACAGAACACAAGTACCAACATAGCAAAGATAAGATTTTTTGTTACAAGATTCATTAAAATCTGTGATGAAGATTGGTGTTTAACCCTCTAAGGGGTTAAGCATTAATCTACTACAAAGGGAGAGAAATATGAAATCTGTTGCCATTATATTCAGTGGATGTGGAGTGTACGATGGAAGTGAAATTCACGAATCAGTTCTCACTATGCTCTCTTTAAGCCGTCTTGGCGCCGAAATGTCTTTTTTTTCGCCTGATGAGATGCAACATCATGTTATTAACCACCTTAACGGGAAAGAGAAACAAGAAAGACGCTACATAATGGAAGAGTCGGCCCGTATAACACGGGGAAATATACAACCTTTATCCAAAGTTAATATTGATGAGTTGGATGCGCTTATTATTCCTGGTGGGTTTGGCGCAGCCAAGAATTTATGTGATTTCGCATTTAAAGGATCGGATTGCGAAATAAATAAAGAATTGTTAAGTATAGTGCAAAATATGCACCAGCAAGGCAAGCCAATGGGGTTTATATGCATTGCGCCGGTTATGGTATCTAAAATATTAGGTAAACCGATAAAAGTCACCATCGGCAATGATCCAGAAACTGCGGCTCAAATAGCGAAGATGGGTGGGGTACATGTTGAGTGTCCGGTTGATGATATTGTCATTGATTTTGAAAACAAAATTGTAACAACGCCCGCTTATATGCTCGCAGAATCTTTGGCGCAGGCAGAAAAAGGAATTGATAAGTTGGTGAGAAAAATATTGGAAATGATTGAGTAATCGGATGAGAAATCCTTTTTCAATATTGTGGCGCTGGCTGAAAAGAATTGTCGTGTCGATCACGGTTTTGTGGTTCGTTGCTGTAATTGCCTTTTCATTTTTGCCAGTGCCGTTTTCTATGGTGATGATAGAAAGACAAGTCGCCGCCTTAATATCAATTAATTTGTCTTATGTTTCTCGTTCCTCATGGAGGGATCAGGATCACATTTCACCTTATATGGCGTTAGCCGTTATTGCAGCGGAAGATCAAAAATTCCCAAAACATTGGGGATTTGATTTTGAGGCTATCGAAACTGCTATGGCGTATAACAAAAAATATGAGAAACGAATTCGGGGAGCATCGACAATTTCCCAGCAAGCAACCAAAAATTTATTTCTATGGGAAGGACGCAGTTGGGTAAGAAAAGGATTAGAAGCGGGAATGACTGCTGTACTTGAATTACTCTGGTCAAAGCAACGTATTTTAACGATCTATCTCAATATTGCTGAGTTCGGCAACGGTATTTTCGGCGTTGAGGAAGCGGCCCAACATTACTTTGGCAAGCCGGCCTGCCGATTGACAGCTACCGAATCCGCATTGCTTGCTGCTGTATTGCCAAACCCTCATCGTTATAAAGTGCATACGCCTTCCAGGTATGTATTACAACGCCAGCAATGGATCTTGCGACAAATGCAGTTAATGGGAGGCGTGAATTACTTAAAGCAAAATAAGTTAGGATGGGCGTTGAATACATGTGGGGCTGGGCGGCATTGATTAATGCCGCCTTGATGGTTTTCAGTTGAGGTAGGTAAATGCTGTTGTCACCCGTTTTACGCCGCTAGTTTCGCTGGCGATTTTTGCAGCCGCAGCTCCCTCTTGTTGCGTGACAATGCCAAACAAAAAGACTTCACCATCCTCTGTCACCACTTTGATGCTGGATGATCTCACCGCATCACTGGTTAAAATTTGGGAACGCACTTTGGTCGTCAACCAGGCATCAGCGGAGGCCGTCGCCAATGTCACGGGACTGGCTTGACGGATCTCGTTATATACCACATCAGTACCTTCAACCTTTGCCGCAATCTGTTTTGCCCGTTCAGCCAGAGTCGTATTGGGGCTTTGTCCGGTTAAAAGGATCTTGCCTTGATACACAGTCACTGACACACGGGCTTGTGCCTTAATTTGTGGATCCTTGCTGATGGCATTGCTGACACGGGCTTCCAGCGTGGTATCGTCTACTTGCTGCCCAATAGTTCGCGGATCTGAACCTGCTTTTGTGGCAATCGCCGCAGAACCTACGACGGCGGCACCAATACACCCTTGTAATAGTATTGCACTGAAACAGACCAATAATAGAGAAAATAACCGCATTAGCTGGCTCCTATTCATCCTGATGAGGGAATAACGTGTTGTCGATTAAGTCGCACAGGCAGTTGATTGTCAACATATGAACTTCCTGGATCCTGACGCTGTGATGTGAAGGAATACGTATCTCAACATCCTGAGGGCCTAGTAAACCCGCTAATTCACCGCCATCGTAACCTGTCAGCGCGACGATTGTCATATCACGGGTTACAGCGGCTTCCACCGCTTTGATAATATCCCGGCTGTTTCCATGTGTAGAAATAGCCAAGAGGACATCCCCTGGTTGTCCCAGTGCCCTGACTTGTTTGGCATAGATTTCATCAGGCTGTTTACTGTTGGCAATCGCAGTGATCACCACATTGTCAGTATTCAGTGACAGAGCTGGCAGACTTGGCCTATCTGTTTCAAATCGATTGATCATGCTGGCGGTAAAACGCTGCGCCGTTGCAGCAGAGCCACCATTACCACAGCAAAGAATTTTGTTGCCGTTCAGTAGTGATTGAACCATCATCATCGCGGCGCGCGATATTGCGTCAGGTAATGCTTCTGCTGCCGCGATCTGAGTTTGAATACTTTCAGTAAAGCAGACTTTAATTCTATCCAGCACGTTATGACCTATGTATATTGGAATTATTTGTTTAGTGAGAAAATTGAGAATCTATTAAAATGGGCTCTCATTCAGGTTGAAGGCATTTTTCAGCCATTCAAATTTCTGTCCTGTTATTGCACAAACATCGAAACGGCAGGATGCCGTTTCCAGACATTCATTGCGTTGAGACAGCCAGACAGCAGCCGTATATAATATCTTCCTACGCTTACTTTGAGTAATTGTAGCAATGGCACCACCATATTGTGCATTTTTGCGGAAACGGACTTCAACGAATATCCATGTATGCCTGTCACGCATAATCAGATCGATTTCCCCGCCCCGAATTCTCACATTCTCAGCAACAAAGACAAGCCCCTGTTTTTGCAAAAACAGTTTAGCCTGCTGTTCATAATGGTGCCCCAGCGCGTAGTGATTGCCTGTTGGTTTTTTCATCCTGAAATGACCACGATGCCTGTAATCACAGAGAACCATGCACTGCATTGGAATCAGTGTTATTGCTGCTCTCTATATTATTGGTATTTCCTGCGTTATCGAGACCTTTTGTGTTATTTATATTTTCGGTGTTATTGGTATTTTCGAGGCTTATGCGACCATTATTGAATTGCATCCAGGGCAATTGTCGCAAGATAGTGCAGTTATCCGTCACGGATAGCTCTCCCGAAGCGCCGTTCAGGTGAAACCCCATTTCTTGTTGCATTTGCGTAAATTGATTGGCTAGCGACCATGCATCAATTCCCATAGCATAGAGACGCATCAGGGAATAATCATTGGTGAATTTTTTGGCTGCTTGCTGCATTAAGGGCACGTTTGTGCCGGTCAGCAACGGGATGTCACTAAACTGCATGCCATCCATTTCCAGACGAAAATCAGGGCCTGAATCTGATTTATTACTGCGTGAGCTGGCATAAAGAGCTGGCTTTTTACGGGAACTGATCGCCATATCGAGCATGGGCTTGATCGTGGTCAGTTCGCTTGTGGTTGCAACAATATAAACGGCATCGACAGGCTCTGTGGCAGAATTTGTGGACACAACCGGTGTACCTGACAAGCGAATGCCAATACCACGATTCATGGATTTCCTCATTTCATCCAGCGTGCCAAAAGATTGCTGCAATACCGTATGACCGCCCAGTTTTTGCCATTCCTGTGCAAAAGCTTTTGCAACCCGTGAGCCTAATTCAGTGCGGGGTATCAACACCAAAGGGCTGTGTTTTTGCTGCTGCCAGAGATGCATGGCCGCATTTTTTGCCTCATCTTCTGGGGAGAGTGAGAAATAACAGATATTCGGGCGTCTTTGTGGCATATCGAGTTCATTGAGCGCCAGAATATTCAGTGGCGTTTCAATTTGAGCCAATTGTTCCACATTCGGTTTCAGTAATGGCCCAACCACCAGAGTGACACCATCTTGTTTAGCCTGCTCCAGCAGTTCGGTAAGAGGCTGGCTGTTGGTATCATAGATTTTTACGGTCAGATCATTAACAGGCACATCATTTATCACACCCATATCTGGTTCAGTTGTGGCAACATCAGTATTCCCTGAATTTGCAGCGCTGGCATTTGCCGGCAATGGTGATTCTGGTAATGATGGCTTTGGTAGCCCTTTTTGAGCATCAAGGAAACCCTGGCGGATGGCGTCCCCAAATATTTTGGCCTGGCCGCTCAATGGCAGAAATAACCCCATTGTGGCATGGCTGTTTTTAGTTTCCTGCAACATTTGTTGCAGGGCTGTGGGTAAACTGTGTGCAGCGGGGTTGTCTGGATAACGGATTTGCCAATCGTGAATAGCGAGTCGCAGTTTATCGAGATCCTGTTTATTGGTCTGATAGGTATTGAGCAAATCAAGCCAGCCCTGCAACGTATACTCATTGGCATTAATCACCAATTCACTCATTTGCTGTGGAGAAAGTTGCGTCAGTAATTGCCAGGTCTCATCAAGGTTTTTCTGGCGGGTAGCTTCATCTGTTGCGTAAGATCCCAATACGATGTAAGCACGGATCACATCCAACGATGGTTGATTGTGTGCTGCGTCAATAATGGCTTGATAGCGGTTAATCTCTGCGCTGATCTTATCCTGAGGCTTAGAAGTTGGTTGCCCTTGCCGTTCGGGCATGGTACACCCTGCAATAATCATAGTTGACAGCAGTGCTGTATAGATTAAACCAGTTTTTAAACGCACAAAAATTGAGGGAAGCATACTGTATCCAGTGATGTTTTTTTCAAAGATGCTCAATCTTAAATCGGTCATTCGGATGAAACAATGAATCAAACCAATCGAGCAGTGGTTACGACATCCACGCTATATGTTGTGCCAACCCCTATTGGAAATCTGGGGGATATTACTCAGCGTGCTCTTGAAGTTCTTAAACATGTCGATCTGATTGCAGCCGAAGATACGCGACACACGGGCTTGTTGCTTCAACATTTTGCCATTAATGCGCGCATGTTCGCACTTCATGATCATAATGAACAGCAAAAAGCAGATCAATTGCTGACGAAACTTGAACAAGGAACGAGCATCGCATTGGTATCTGATGCCGGTACGCCGTTGATTAACGATCCAGGTTATCATCTGGTTCGTCGTTGCCGTGAAGCCGGTATCAATGTAGTTCCACTACCTGGGCCTTGTGCGGCAATTACAGCACTGTCTGCTGCTGGCCTGCCTTCAGATCGTTTTTGTTATGAAGGCTTCTTGCCGGCTAAAAGTAAGGGACGCCAGGATACTTTGCGTGAATTAGGGCAAGAGCCGCGTACGCTGATTTTCTACGAATCGACACATCGTCTGTTGGACAGTTTAGAAGATATTGTGAAAGTATGGGGAGCCGATCGTTATATCGTGTTGGCACGAGAATTAACCAAAACGTGGGAATCGATTCAAGGAATGCCCGCTGGTGAGCTTTTGGCATGGGTCAAGGAAGATGAAACCCGTCGCCGCGGAGAAATGGTTCTGATTGTGGAAGGATATCGTAAGCCCGCCGAGGATAGCTTGCCACAGGAAGCCTTGCGGACATTGGCATTGCTGCAAAAAGAGCTGCCATTGAAAAAGGCGGCGGCATTGGCGGCAGAGATCCACGGTGTGAAGAAAAATGCCTTATATCGTTATTCACTCGATCAAAACACGACCGTGGGACAAATTGAAGAAGATGCGTGAAAACCCTATACATTGGCTATTAAACCTCTTATAATCCGCGCCGGAGTTGAGCAGACAGTCGCTGCTTTACCGCTCTTTTGGGAGCAGTAAAGGGGAGGAAAGTCCGGGCTCCATAGGGCAGGGTGCCAGATAACGTCTGGGAGGTGAAAGCCTACGACTAGTGCAACAGAGAGCAAACCGCCGATGGCCCAGCTTTGTTTGTAAAAGCAATTTTGGGATCAGGTAAGGGTGAAAGGGTGCGGTAAGAGCGCACCGCGCGACTGGCAACAGTTCGTGGCACGGTAAACTCCACCCGGAGCAAGACCAAATAGGGGTTCGCATGGTACGGCCCGTACCGAACCCGGGTAGGTTGCTTGAGCCAGTGCGCAAGTGCTGGCCTAGATGAATGGCTGTCCAAGACAGAACCCGGCTTATCGGTCAACTTCACAGATTTTGCCCTATAGAGCAGATGCTTTATAGGGCTTTTTCTTTATAAATAAGAAATTATCAGTCAGCCAAATCAATCAGCAGACCCCGAAATGGCGTCTCCGCTTGTAATAGCACTTCCTGCTCTTCCTGATTAAGAACACGCAACGTCCTATAGTTCAAAAATTTTGGGTCAAAATAAGTGACCAAATGAAAAAGTATAGCGAGCCTGTAACCAGCCATAATTGGCTTTTCCGCATTGATTTGCTGTTCTCTCTTCAACTATAGATCTATGACTGTCGATCTTAATTATCTGGACGTTGAAATGTTAGCCAGTTAATCTGGTGACTATATTCAAAATTCCTGATTGAGAAAAATATGGGTAAAGAACGTGCGCTTACTTTGGAATCCCTGCGGGTAATGGATGCGATAGATCGACGGGGAAGTTTTGCTGCGGCAGCGGATGAGTTGGGGCGAGTTCCTTCTGCACTGAGCTATACCATGCAGAAACTGGAAGAGGAATTGGACGTTGTGTTGTTTGATCGCTCTGGTCATCGTACAAAATTTACTAATGTTGGCCGGATGCTACTGGAGCGAGGGCGGTTACTGCTTGAAGCTGCGGATAAATTGACCGCAGATGCAGAAGCGCTCGCCCGTGGTTGGGAAACTCACCTGACGATTGTGTGTGAAGCGTTGTTCCCAATGGCCTCGCTGTTTCCGCTGGTGGATAAATTGGCGGCTAAATCGAATACGCAACTTTCGTTAATGACGGAAGTCTTAGCGGGTGCGTGGGAACGTCTGGAAACAGGATATGCTGATATTGTGATTGCGCCTGATCTGCATTTCAGGGCTTCTGCCGAAGTGAATTCGCGGGTACTGTATTCTATTAACAATGTCTATGTTGCCAGTGCGGATCACCCTATCCATCATGAACCCGAACCATTGTCTGATGCCACACGCGTGAAATATCGTGGAATAGCTGTCGCTGATACAGCAAGAGAGCGCCCGGTGTTGACGGTTAAATTATTGGATAAACAACCGCGCTTGACGGTGAGTTCACTGGAAGATAAACGTCGGGCACTTTTGGCAGGATTAGGAGTGGCAACCATGCCATACCCTATGGTGGAACACGATATTGCCGAAAGTCATTTGCGGGTTATTGGTTCGGAATACAGCCATGAAACCAACATTATCATGGCATGGCGGCGTGATAATATGGGCGAAGCCAAGTCCTGGTGCTTGCGTGAAATTCCTAAATTACTTGAGAAGCAAAGACATGCGTGAAAATACAATTAAGATGCATACACCAAGATAATAAAGCGAATGCAGAAAATATCATAAAGCCCCTTGCTGCGAATACACAGGAAGGGGCTATAAAAAGAAAGGGAAATGCGTTGTTTTTTCGATTACCAATTTTTCTTCATTAGATGGTCAATACTGAATCTTCCTGGTCCCATCATAGCCAGCAGCAGGTAACCTGAGCTGATTGAGAAGTTTTTCAGGAACATAGTCAGGTTCAGGTCATTTGAAAAATCGCTATGGAACAGGAGCGCGGTCAGAATACAGAAAATAAACATAAACACAGCCGTGGTGCGGGTCAACAGGCCTAATATCACAGCAAACCCGCCCCCCAGTTCAAGCAAGATAGTCAGTGGCAATAGAATTCCTGGCACCTTCATGGCTTCCATAAATTCCTGCGTTCCTGCATAGGCATCACCCAGTTTTCCATATCCTGCGATAATGAAAAGCACGGATATTAAAATACGGGCAACCAACAGGCCAATATCTTCAAATTTTTTCATGATTGTTTCCCCAAATACCGCAGGCCGCGATAAATAAACTGTCTGTTTAGCTTTTATTGTCCAAAAAATGGAATGAATAGCACGATTTGTTAATCATTATCTGATGGGAAGTATTCTACGGCGAGGTATTATTGGTTGCTAGTAAGGAATATTAACTATTTTATGCAGTTTTTTTTGAAAGAATTCGGTGGTATTAATTTTTGTATAGTGTGTTTCGGACGATTTTTATGATCCCGAAGATGTTGATTATACGACGTGACCAGCGATAAAACTGCCTGGGGTGGCGGAGTCCGTAAAGCAGGGCAAGGCTAGATCCAATGGCAACATAAGGCTTAAAAGCCATGAAGGTTTGCCAGCCTTTATCATAGGGTTGTGTCATTTTAAGCCAGTTCTGGCTATAAGTAGCAAGTAACTGTCGTTGTTGCTGGATCTCTTTTAATAGCTGTTGTTTGCGCAATTTTCGCTGACGATCCCCCGATTTACTCATGAGGATCATCCTCCAGCATTTTGCGGTCAACATGCAATTGTGTTCGAGTTGCGTTAAGAAAGGTCAGTTTTCGCGCCTTTTTTATTGTCCATATTGCACTAAATACGGCGAGGAGCAGTAACATTCCGGCAGTGATAGCTATTGCTGTTATTCGGTAGGCTGGATCGATAGCCCAGAATATCAGCACCAATAGGCACATCAGGCCAAAGCCTGCAAAGAGTAATGTCAATCCTACCAGCAATAGCAGTTGTACCAATGTTGCTGCTCCCTCTTCCAACTCAACGGCAACGAGTTGGATGCGAGTTTCAACTATGTGAACAGCAATGGCTGCTACTCGCCGTACCGTATCAAAGAACCCTTTTCCCGGGCCTTTCGGGTGAGGGGATTGGGTCATGTCAGCGCCTTGAAAGCAGAACGCCTAATACAACGCCAATGGCTGCACCTATACCGACACCGGTCCACGGATTTTCACGAACGTAACTGTCTGCATGACCGGCAATTTCCTTGGTTTGACCTACCAGCCTATCACTAGCTTCACTGAGTGTAGTTCGTGCATTTTTCAGTGTTCTTTCTGCCTTGCTGCGTAGTTTTTCCAGTTCTGCTTTTGAATGGTCACCGGAGCTGTTGAGGACTTCTTCTAGCGTATCCGCAAGCGATTGTAATTCAGTACGTAGATCTTCAGAGCTTTTCTTTTGTGGCATTGCCTGTCTCCTTAAATATACGATGGATGAATTTCAAACATAGACGTTTTTATCAAGAGATGAAAGTATGAATAGATGAAAAATTATCACAATATATTGCGAATTAGCCTTAAATACCGTTTGAGAGGGCTAAGTGGAGAAGCTTAATCGACAAGGTTAGGAAAGTGGGAAAAGCAATGCCCTGTGGTATACGCGGCATACCACAGGGAAATAAAGCGTTACGATAGCGTTTTATTAGTGCGCTTTTTGCGCCAAATGACAGTCAGGCTGCCAATTAAACCAATAAGTAATAGACCTACAGGTAACAGCAGCAAAAAACTCATCAGATATTCTTCATACTGGCGGAACAGCGGGCTTTTACCAAGGGCATAACCCAATGTTGTTAGAATAACCACCCATATGAACCCACTCAGCCAATTGAATATTTGAAAACGTCCATTTTTTAGCCCGGCAAGGCCTGCTAATGTTGGCAGTAATGTTCTGATAAACGCGAGAAAACGGCCTATCAGTAAGGCAGATAAGCCATGACGATGGAATAAGTTATGTGCACGTTGATGATAATGTGCAGGAAGATGTGACAGCCAGCCCTGAACTAATTTTGTATTGCCAAGCCATTTTCCCTGAAGATAGCCTACCCAGCAGCCGAGGCTGGCTCCGGTGGTGAGAATGACTAATGTGACAGGGAAACTCATGGTTTCTTTTGCAATTAAAACACCGACTAATATGAGCAGGCTGTCGCCCGGTAAAAACGCCGCCGGTAATATCCCGTTTTCCAGAAACAGGATGGTAAATAGTAGTATATAGATTGCCCATACCAGCGACGGATTCGCTAATGTTTCGTAGTCTTGGTGCCAAAGTGCATAAATCAGGTCTGTTACAATTTCCATCAAATGTTCCTAAAACACGGATTAAGGATTACATCTTACTTTTATGGTGCATTTATGGTTAATTTCTATTAAATACATTGTAATCAAAAGTAATTAATATCAGTTGTCATAAAATAATCTCGAAATCCCTTCCAGATGGTATAAAGATCGATTGGCACACTTTAACAAAATCAGTAGTATCGAGACAGACAATTTTGGTAATGAATAGGGCTTTTTAGTTGTGAATAAATGGTTTTTTAGTCCAATACTATTTTATATAAATTGTTTTCATTATATTATATCCGTCTCACCAAGGGACTCTTATGTTGTTATCGTCGAAGCATTGGAGCGTCCATATAATGGTGAATGAGGTGAGGAAATTATAAAGAAATGGGCATCCTTGCCCATAATGATGTCGGATAGATTTAAGCAAGCTCACCATAAAGTAAAATCAATCTTGCAAAACTTCTCCCAGCTTTTCATCTGCAACGTCAAAATATTGGCAACCTGACCAGATGCGTTTACTGCCAACGATGTAGACACGGCTTTGTGCGCGAGTAATAGCGACATTGAGTAGGTTCGGTTTCTCAGAGGCCCATTTTGCGGCACCTTGGGTCTTCTCCGAGAGTCCCAGAACAAAAATAACGTTTTTCTCTTCCTTACCCTGAAAAGTATGTACTGTGCCAATACGCTTGTTGACCCACTGATTTATACCTTCTACGCCACGAAGCTCTTTTTGCAGGAAAACCTTCAATTGGTTTTTGACTTGTTTAAACGGTGAAATGATATAGGTATCGGGTAACGTTTGATTGTTGTGCTGTAGCCAGGTTTTCAGCATAGTCAACACATGCTGCCCCTGAGCGGGAACATAATGCTTCCCTTCCGCCTCGCCAGAAACGTCAAACCAGCAGCTATTTCCCCACAGAAACTCATCTTGAGGCCAGAGTTGGTTTTGGCCATGCAACATCTTGTTGTTATAGGCAATGACATTGGCGATGCTGAACATCGGTTCATTACAGCGTCGATGAACGCGAAGCGGACTACCAAGCCAGGTCTCTTTCGAAATCTGCATGGTGCCATAAGGATTAACCCTATCCGCCAGATTTTGAACCGACTGGATGGTTGGAGACCAGTCCCGCCATGTTTCACCAAACTCTCTTTTTGCAATTGCTTCCACAAATATAGGGGGGATAGTGAACACTGGCTCAATCTGTAAAGGATCACCAACAACAACCGCACGTTTAGCGCGCCAGAGCGCACCAACTGCTTGCTGCGGTGTTGCCTGCCCAGCTTCATCAATGAATAACCAGCCGATATCACCAGCACTGAAAGCGCTAAATTGGCGCCCCACAGATGCAAATGTTGATGAAACCACGGGGACAATCATAAACAGCAGTCGCCATAGAGCCAAGCTTACCTTTCTGTTTTCAAATGAGTTATTGATGACAGACATTAAACAGTATAATACGTCCTTTAATTTACATTCTTTATAGACGGTCGCAAGCCATGCTTGGTGCAATTCCAGTGCTCTAACGGTCAGAAGACTGCGAGCCTCATTCAGGGCCTGACCGTGGCCAAATGCGGTTCGCTGAATATCTGGAGCTTCCATATCTGTTTCCAAAGAGGCAAACAGTACATCTGTGTATTTCTGCTTCAGCGGAGCACACCGCTGCTGTTCTATATTTAGTGCAGTTGAGGCCTTTTGAAAGCGCTTTTCTTCCAGCTGGTAGCTGGTCTGAGTGGCCTCTAGCCTGCGACTCAGTCTTTCAGCAATTGCTTTTTCACGACAGATTTTTTTTATTCGCAATGTCCACCATGCTGGAGTACGAGCATGGCGTTTGGCTAAAAATGCGCTGAGCTGTAATTGGCGGAGGTTTAATTTTTCAATCTTTAATTGCAGTTTCTGGCAAGCATTCTGCTGGTCGCTTAAGGCTTCGAGGATCTTCAATTCATTAATAATATGCTCATATTGCTCCTGTGCCTGATTGAACGTTTTCTTCGCATTTGTGAAGGCTTTCTCAGGGCATTGATTGATTACAGCGAATAAATGGCGATAGGTGTCCGCAGGCGATGGCGCGATGGCACATTCGTGTTTTTTGTAGAAAACACGATCTCCGAAAATATTCCGATTTTCCTGCTTTCCCAGTGCGGCTGCGATAAGGCCCCAGCAATCGGTTTTTTCCGTTAAGGGAATAATCTCGAAGGTCTTCCCGTCATTCTGATCAGGGGGCGCAATAGTACGGGTAGAGGCGGCCAGTTTTTGAGCAACTGGCTTTAGGTAGTCGATATGTTGCCATGCTTTGCCCAAACTTTTTGTTTGAGGTAATTCACGGGAAATATTTTCTACCGCTGAGTTATTGCTGGACACCACCACCATTTCATATCCACAAAGTTTGGGTGACAAGCAGGGAATAATGCGCTGTTTACCCGCTATTTCCTCTGTGATGTTTCCGTCAAATGCTTCAGAGGCATGTTTCAAACCTGCGAGTACTGTTGCGCGCTTCACCAGATTACTAGCAATAAGATCCCTTAACATGGTGGTTTTACCTGTGCCGGGAGGCCCATTAACAGAATAGAGTCCTGACAGTTCCAACTCTTGCTCAAGCGTATTGATGGCAAACTGCTGCATTAGGCTCATATTGTGTTTGGCGTCTGAAGGCCAGCGTCCGGCAGGCAACTGGCTTAGTCTGAGTTTCTCTAGCAGAAGAGAACGGCCGCCAGGCAGTAATAAATCTGGCTTTCTATTCTGGCTGCCGGTGAGGTAACGACCTAACGGTGAATCAGGAACCAGTCCATTGCGTTTGATATGATTAAGGATATTTTCAATATCACAGATATAAAAACTATTAAAAATGCAGATATCACCAGCCGAGGTTGGGGACGATATTGCTGATTGTTCAGATACTGGTGGCAATAATAACTGAGCAAGACGAGTGGGATCAGGATCGGACGGCTGTAGGGGGTGAGCAGTTTTTTCTCTGGGTTTAGTTTCTTTTAATTTGATGAAAAGCGCTGGAACTGGTTCTTCGGGGCTGAAGTAGGTCCACTCAGCCATTGCTTTTAAAAAGTCAACGATTTCATATGCCGTCAGGGCTAAAGGCAGCTTATGCTCTTTTTTAAAATTGTTGTTTGCGGTAATAATCTCTATAAAGCGATTATGTAGATTTTTTGTCGCTGTCTGATATGCGTCGAACTGAAGATTATCCAGTTCGCCAGCTTCCAGTTGTCCTAAAGCCCAGGTCACGGTTGAGAATTCAAAGCTATCGCTCTTGATGATACCGTCCTGATCGACGAGGCATTTAATCGAACATGTTCTCCCTTCATCCCGAAGCATTTCATCGCTTATTCCGTTAGTGTCGGAGTCAATATCAGGCAAGACGCGCTTCGTTCGAGAGAATATTTCCTTTCTATCAAAAATACCGAAAAAGAGTTCATAGTTGTATTTCTTATAGGGTGAGAAATCTTTGCCCGCTAGCCTTATCTGCTGGGGATCAATCCAGGGAAGAGAGGAGGAAGTTTCCAGGGCTTCCTGATCAATCTTTAGAACGCCTTTGGCATCATCTTCCAGATCTTTAATGTCAGTAGACTCAAAAAATTCAATTTTGTGCCAGTATTCGAGAATCCTGATAGCCAGGAGAGTAGCGGAGGTGTTGTTGTTATCTTCCATCAAACGGCTGAGTCCTTATCTAATAAATTGATTAAATATCAACATACTACTCCTTTGCATAGTGAATGTTCAATGGCAGTATCACGGATACCCGAGTTGTTTATAGCAAGTTCAACGACGTGTTCTTTGATACCCGCCTGGCACGCTCGATAAGCGTATTCAAATTGAAAGGTTCGTTTACAGGATAAACAGCGATAGCGTTGATGCCCTGCAAGGCCCCCCAAACAAAAAACCTCAACTAACATTAGGAACCGCCCAGCGTTTGCCGTTACTCGCCAGCACGATTGCTAATGCGTTCAACCATCCTTCGGTACTGTTCCCGTGGCTCGTGTTTGTGAAGAATACATCCATTCACAATTGATTGAAGAAATTCGGGAATAAACGGGGGAAATATAAGGCCTCGCGTCGTCTTGCGGATTGCAACTTGACGTTTATCGAGTATATAAGTTAGTTAATCAAATAAATAATCACATTAAGATACACAAGATTTCGCGGTATAACCCTTCATTTATTATGATGAAAACTTGACCTTATTTTTCTTTGAAGATATAAATATTGACTGAAAATAATCAAAATTATGAGATTAATAAAGGTTTTGCGATGGGGACATAAAGATGTCAACGCTGATTCATTGTAATAAAGTTAACTTTAGCATTAATTCAAAGCCATTATTCAGCAATCTCTCCATAACGATTAAAGAAAATGACAAAATTTCTTTAGTTGGTTATAACGGCACGGGAAAAACCCATTTACTTAAGCTACTGGCGGGTATTGAAAAGCCGGATGATGGGGTAATTGAATATGCTAATGGTTTGAGATTGGAGATGGTTTCTCAATTTATTGATGACGCATTGCTTGAGATGACCTTATTTGAATCTATTTCCCAGAAAGTAAAACAAATAGATGAATATGGTGATTACAAAGCGGTATCCATGCTTTATGATTTTGGTTTTCAGAATACTGATTTTAAGACAAAAGTTATTGATCTCAATGGTGGACAAAAAACAAAATTGATGTTTGCCATGAGTGCGATTGCAGAACCCGATATTATTTTATTTGACGAACCCAGTAACCATTTGGATGCCAATACCCTGAAATTTTTCGAGGATTTCTTTAATAGCAGCCTAAAGAGCGCGTTTATTATCGTTTCCCACGACCGAAACTTTCTGGATAACGTCACCAACCAGACGATTTTCTTGCGTGACCAACAATTGACGTCGTTTTCCCTGCCATTCAGCCCGGCATTGACTGCTTTGCAGGAAAAAGATAAAGCGGATGCATTACGTTTGAAAGCGGAAGAAAAGAACATTCAGCGTATACAGGAAAGTGCCAAGCGTTTGGCATTGTGGGGAAAAATCCACGATAACGAAAAGTTTGCCAGAAAAGCCAAATCGATGGAAAAACGGGCAGAAAAACTTGAAAAGGATAAAACCAAAATAACCGAAGGGGAAACCTACCGATTATCATTGGGTGCCGACTCGGTTAAATCGAAAAATATGCTGCAAATTGGGGAAGAATGGATTGGCTATCACCAGGATGGGCAGTTTAATCCGTTATTTTCAATTTATAATGGCTTGTATATCCGGCCGGGCGATAGAATCGCCTTATTAGGTGATAATGGCGTGGGGAAATCCACCCTGATTCATACGCTTGTTGAGTCCTATAGCAGAATCAACATAACCTGACACACTCGATGTGCTCGGTGAACACCTCATCAACTGAACATCTTTTTTGTCTTCTTATCGCTTTTGCCCCACCCCATTTGTGTTCTATGGGATTCAAGTCCGGACTATAAGCGGGCAGCCACTCTAATTGATATTGACTCTCTGCTATCGCTTGTATCGTATCAAGTCGTTTATGAAAACGCGCATTATCCATGACTATCACGGCACCGTGTGGGAGTTTGGGCAATAAATCCTGCGTCACCCACGCATGAAAGACATCGGCGTTAATGTTGCCAGTAAATAAGCTTAAGGTGATGAACGTATTTTCGAGAATGGCTCCAATCACGTTAATACGGCCTTTCGCGTGCCAATCCTGTGTACCAAAACAACGCTGCCCTTTCTCTGAATACCCGTATATCCGTGGCATTGACTGCGCGAAACCACTTTCATCCAAATACACAATCGGTTTGCCTTCCTGTTTATAGCCGCTGATGCGCTCGACAAACGCCTGACGAAGCTGAGGATCAGCGCGAGGATGTTTTAAGGTTTTTTTTATGAGTGAGGCGAAGCCGTTTCAACGCGTAATGAATCGCCGATTGTGAGACCCCTAAGCGCTTTGCTCTTTCCCATTGATAGTCATCAGGAAAATTTTGGACATCCGCGATGAGCACCTCATCAGGAATTTTCATGGGAGGCTTATCACGCGTCATGCAAGGTTCTATTTTATGACTCCACCGGAACAGGGTACGAATAGAAATCTCAAAATGGGCACTCGTTTGTTCGAAAGTCAACGAATGCTTATCTTTGTATGCCAGTACTCTTTTTCGAAAATCTAGACTGTAACCCATTTCACTTTATGCCTTGTCATTTTGGATTTGGATATTATGACATATTAGTATGATTTTGCTATATAGTCTGCTTGGGGATAAATCTCCTTAAATCCCCGCTCTATTGCCTGTGCCACCTGCAAGGCACTCAAACTTTCCTTAAATGAATCAGGGGCAATCACAATTTTCATCATGGAATTTCCTCGGTGCTTTGGTGCTGTTTGTTTTACACGCATAAAAAAAGCGATAAACAAATTATCGCTTTTTAATCCAAAAAGTTTTGCTCAGGTAAGCAATTACGCTTCAATAGCCAGTCGCAATTTCTTCATGGCATTTTTCTCTAGCTGCCGAACTCGTTCAGCAGATACACCATATTTATCTGCCAATTCTTGCAAGGTGGTTTTATTGTCATCATCCAACCAACGAGAACGAATGATGTCCTGGCTACGTTCGTCCAGCCCTTCCATCGCCACAGAAAGTTTATCCGCAGCGTGAGTTTCCCAGTTATCTTCTTCAATGCCATCGGCAAAGTCAGAAGCCTTATCTTGCAAATACAGCACCGGAGCCACTGGATGGCTATCATGATTGTCATCATCAGAAGACATATCAAATGCCATATCCTGTGCTGACATGCGGGATTCCATCTCTCGGACATCTTTGCTGGTCACGCCCAATTCTTTGGCAACCAGTTCAATTTCATCCTGGTTGAACCACCCCAGACGTTGTTTAGCCTTGCGCAAATTAAAGAACAGCTTACGTTGAGCTTTTGTCGTTGCCACTTTCACAATACGCCAATTACGCAATACATATTCATGGATTTCTGCCTTAATCCAGTGAACAGCAAAAGAAACCAGACGAACGCCCACTTCTGGATTAAATCGACGAACCGCTTTCATCAGGCCAATATTACCTTCCTGAATTAAATCCGCTTGCGGCAGACCATAACCGGCATAACTGCGGGCAACATGAACAACGAAGCGCAAGTGAGAAAGGATCAGCTTTTTCGCTGCATTCAGATCGCCCTGATAATGCAGCCTTTCTGCCAATTCCTTCTCTTCCTCGGCAGAAAGCATAGGATAAGCATTGGAGGCACGGATGTACCCTTCCAAACTACCTTGTGGAACTAATGCCAGAGTTTGCATTTCTTTTGTCATTCAAATTCTCTCAAAATTAGATCCAAATTGATGGCCTTCAAGTTTACCTGAATTTACCAGTCAGGTTTATTCAAGCCAGAGATTCGTCTATTTTACCACCGTAGAGATCATATTCAAATCGTCTCAGTTGTGTGAGTATCAATACAAAATCATAACTGTGACTTTGACAGCAATTAAGCCAGACAGTTCAACAAACCCTGCAACCCCTTTATTCTGGCCTAAAACGACGTAAATGCTGAATTGTCGCAAACCATGCGGCAATCCAACCAATCATACCCGAAATAAGCACTAATAAGAGTGATTCATCCCACTCCAAACCGTGCAGTATAAAGCTTGTACCGAAAACACTCGCTACTTCTGTGACCACATTAGACAGTTTCCACACCAGCAGGGAGGAGAGAATCAAGGAAAATATTGCCCCCAAAACCCCCAATAAGGCGCCACCATTGAGGAAAGGACGCAAAATAAAACCATCCGTTGCCCCAATCAGCTTCATGACATTAATCGTCTCACGACGGCTAAAGATACTCAGCCGGACACTGTTACCAATGACCAAGAGCAGCGCAACCACCATTAAGATACCTATCACGGCAGCAATTCTGCCAACAAGGTCAGCCAAGGCAGTCAAGCGGGCAAACCAGCTATCATCCATTCTGACTTCTTCAATGCCCTTAATCTGCGCAACTTGATCGCGTAATGTTGTTAGCGCCTGAGTGTCCTGGAAATTCAATTTAGGAGAGACGATGGCAACTGCCGGCAAAGGGTTTTCTTCCAGCAAATCTAGTGCGCTGGCAAAACCTGACCAGGCACGGAATTCGTTTACGGCTTCGTCACGGGAAAGATAATTGACCGATTTCACACCATCCATGCCTTTCAACTGCTCAATAACCTGTTTGACGCTATTATCATTCAGTGACTTATCCAGATAGACCGTGAGTTGTGGGATGGGATACCACTGCATCACGGCTTGATTGACGTTTTTCCAAACGATATAAAACACGCTCGGCAAAGTCAGTGAAATTGCGATTACCATAATGGTCAACAAGGTTGCCAGTGGTTGGCGAAACATATCCGACAGCGTACTTTTCCACGCATAACGCCACTGTACACGCCATCCCCCTTTTAATGATTTGGATTTTGGTGTGGGTGTTTTTTTTCGCTGAATGACGGACATGCCTAACCATGATGTCCTCCTTGCATGCGCCCCTGATTCAGGGTCAAGATACGATATTTTCTTCGTTCAATGAGGGCCGTATCATGGGTAGCCATCAGAACCGTCACACCAACTCGGTTAAACTCTTCAAACAGACGCATGATCCCCTCTGATAATGCCCCATCCAAATTTCCCGTCGGCTCATCTGCCAGCAATACGGTGGGCTTATTCACCACCGCGCGGGCGATCCCAACACGCTGTTGTTCTCCACCGGAAAGCTGAATGGGGAAGTTTTTCGCTTTGTCCAGTAAGCCGACCTTATCCAACGCCGCAGAGACCCGTCGACGAATGTCTTCAGCGCTTGCCCCTGAAATGATCAACGGCATAGAGACGTTTTCGTATACGGTGCGATCCAACAGCAGGTGATGATCCTGAAAAATCATACCGATCTGACGGCGGAGAAAAGGTGTCTCTCTGGATTTTAGTCGGCTAATGTCATGACCAGAAAACCAAATATGGCCTGCGCTTGGGCGTTCAATACCACAGATAAGTTTCAAAAGTGTACTTTTACCGGCCCCTGAGTGACCGGTTAAAAATGCCATTTCTCCTGGGAGTAGATGAAAATCCACCCCTTGCAGCGCCTGCCGCCCTCCCAGATAGGCTTTACTGACCTGTTCAAAGCGAATCATTGATAGTTAATCCTCTCGGGCAAAAAGAGCCTCAATAAAATCGTCTGCCTTGAATGGACGGAGATCTTCAATGCCTTCACCCACACCAATATAGCGGATTGGGATTTCAAATTGGTCGGCAATAGCGAAGATAACCCCTCCTTTCGCAGTACCATCCAGTTTGGTCAATGAAATACCCGTCAATCCCACTGCTTCATGAAATAGTTTAGCCTGACTTACTGCATTTTGACCTGTGCTGGCATCCAGAGTCAGCATAATCTCATGAGGTGCGTCTTCATCCAGTTTTTTCATCACTCGAACGATTTTTTTTCAGCTCTTCCATCAAATGGGATTTGTTCTGCAAGCGCCCTGCGGTATCGGCGATCAGGACATCAATACCTTTAGCCTTGGCTGACTGGATGGCGTCAAAAATCACCGAGGCGGAATCTGCCCCCGTCTGTTGGGAAACTACCGGGATTTTGTTGCGTTCTCCCCAAACCTGTAACTGCTCTACTGCGGCGGCACGGAAGGTATCTCCAGCCGCCAGCATGACAGATTTACCTTGAGAGTGATATTGACGCGCTAACTTTCCAATCGTGGTCGTTTTACCAACACCATTCACACCGACCATCAGAATGACATAAGGTGATTTACCTTCTATCTCCAGCGGCTTATCAACTTTCGCCAGAATGGCTGACATCTCTTCTTTCAGTTTAGTGTAAAGCGCTTCCGCATCTTTCAACTCTTTACGGCTGGCGTGGTCTGTCAGGTTAGTGATGATCTTACGGGTCGTTTCAACGCCCACATCTGCAATCAATAATTGCTCTTCCAGCTCTTCAAACAGATCATCATCAATTTTTTTTGCCGCGGAATAGTCCCAAGAAGCCGGAGCCTAGATTTTGACGAGTTTTAACTAAGCTGCGTTTCAGACGCGCAAAGAACCCTTCTTTAGTTGGCCGTTCTTGTTCCTTAGGTAAGGCCGCCTGTTCTTCTGCCTGACGGGCCGCTTCTTCCGCCGCACGACGGGCTGCTTCTTCCGCCAAACGCTGCTGCTCAGCTTCTTCTGCCGCACGACGGGCTGCTTCTTCCGCCAAGCGCTGCTGCTCAGCTTCTTCTGCCGCACGACGGGCTGCTTCTTCCGCTAAGCGCTGCTGCTCAGCTTCTTCTGCCGCACGACGGGTTGCTTCTTCCGCCAAACGCTGCTGCTCAGCTTCTTCTGCCGCACGACGGGCTGCTTCTTCCGCTAAACGTTGCTGCTCGGCTTCTTCTGCCGCACGACGGGTTGCTTCTTCCGCCAAGCGCTGCTGCTCAGCTTCTTCTGCCGCACGACGGGCTGCTTCTTTCGCTAAGCGCTGCTGCTCAGCTTCTTCTGCTGCACGACGGGCTGCTTCTTCCGCTAAACGTTGCTGCTCGGCTTCTTCTGCCGCACGACGGGCTGCTTCTTCCGCTAAACGTTGCTGCTCGGCTTCTTCTGCCGCACGACGGGTTGCTTCTTCCGCTAAGCGCTGCTGCTCAGTTTCTTCCGCAGCCACTCTTTCTTGTTCGGCTTGTTCCTCTTGCTGTTCCTTATCTTGACGACCAAGTCCAAACCAAGAGAAGAAACCTTTTTTTTCTCTTTTGCCATCGGCCACTACACTCCTCGCGCTTAAGTTAGATATGTGCTGTTATATCCACTGAGATAGGTTCTAACGGTAATGAATCCAGTCTAACATTTTCATCACACCACAACACATATCTATAGAGGATTTCGTGGTAAATTAATCAATGGATATCTTCGTTTTCACTCACTTTTTGTCTCCGCCAGATATTATTGAGTTGCGTCGGATGGCAAATATTTAAGTTATGTAAATTATGACTAAAAAACCACAGCGCGCGTCTTTGGGACAAATCCGCATTATTGGCGGAAAATGGCGCGGAAGAAAATTGCCGGTTCCTGATAGTGACGGCTTGCGTCCAACAACAGATCGCGTCCGCGAGACACTTTTTAACTGGCTTATGCCAGTGATTCAGGGTGCTCGTTGCCTGGATTGTTTCTCAGGCAGCGGAGCGCTTGGATTTGAAGCTTTGTCTCGTTATGCCAGCCACACAACCTTAATTGAATACGATCGCAATGTGGCGAAACAACTATCGGCTAACTTAGCCTTACTGAAAGCTGAGAATGCCGATGTGGTACAAGGTAATGCACTACAATACCTTATCAACACCGGAACACCATTTGATGTGGTTTTTCTCGATCCGCCATTCCGTAAGGGGATGTTGACTGAAACCATCAATTTATTGGAAACCAACAACTGGCTAGCAGAAGAAAGCTGGATTTATGTTGAGGCAGAAGCAGAATCTGCGGCAACAGAAGTTCCCCCAAACTGGCAACTGCATCGGCAAAAAACAGCCGGACAAGTTGCTTATCGGTTATATATTCGCCACCCGTAATCGGGTGTCAGAACGGCGTAAACTCGATTTTGGAGTCGATGATGTTTATTCAATTAGGAAGAGGGATCATGATCTTAGTCTGGGGGATCATGATCTTCAATTTGTTTCACCCATTCCCTAGTCCATTAAAATATTTTATGAATATTGCAATGGTATTTACGGTAATCATGCATTCTTTTCAGTTACTACTGCTGAAAAACTCCCAGCCTAAAGATCAAAAGCTGTCTGGTTTTATCCAGACCAAAATCTTCTTTTTCGGCGTCTTTGAATTATTGGTCTGGCAGAAAAAACAACTAAAAGAGAAACAACAGGAGAAAAAATAACTTCCCATATCCAGTGACTCATCCTGTTTTCTTCCGATTGGCAACAAAGCAAATGTCATCAATGAGTAATTCGCGTAATTACTCATTGACGTTCTTTGTTTTTGATAATAAAACGTTATTTGTTCGTTAATAACGAATCAATATTTTGCGACTTCTTACACACAGTATCAATATCATTGCTCAGCAATGCTTCCCTTTTAAACTGTCAAAAGCGATAGCACAAATCATCAAAAGAATTCCCCTTATTGGATTTGACTCTGGAGTTTACTCCAACGTGTAGAGTTAACTTTAATCATTAGTATTAACTCTATATTGAGGGGTCGCCTATGTTATCCACGTCCAAAAAACATAAGCAATCACAGCACAATTCCCTATCTTGCCAAAAAAATGAACACCAGAATGTCGCCAATAATGTAAGTGGGCATTCACATAATTCTCACGCTCCAGACCATCACCATGCTTGTTGCTCTACTGGCACCGCGCACTCTCATGAACATGAACATGAGCAGAGCGGCACACTCTGTTCACTCGATCATGCCCATGCCATACCGGAAAGCGTTCTCACCGGATTAACCGCGAGACAGCGTTTTAATTGGACTATCCAAGGCATGGATTGCCCAAGCTGTGCCGGAAAGATCGAAAATGCGGTCAAAAAACTGCCCGATGCCAAGCAGGTCAAGGTTCTGTTTACAACAGAAAAACTGGTGGTCGATGCTGATATTGATATTCGTGCAGCCGTTGAACAAGCAGTAAAACAGGCCGGCTTTACTATCAAAGAGGCAAGTTCAGCATCTAAACTGCCTCCCGAAGTCAATCATTGGAAAACCTTTTCCCCAATCTTGATCCTAACCGCCTTGATGTTCATCAGTTGGGGAATATCAAAAGCCCATGCCCCCGCCGGACAGATCGCTTTCATCATCACTACGCTCATTGGGTTATATCCGGTAGCGACCAAAGCCATCAAACTGATCCGTTCTGGTACGCCTTTCGCCATTGAAACGTTGATGAGTGTTGCGGCCATTGGTGCCTTGTTTATTGATGCCACCGCAGAAGCAGCAATGGTTATTCTCCTGTTCAAGTTGGGGGAAATACTGGAATCCTATGCCGCCGGACGCGCACGTCGTGGCGTCAGTGCATTGATGGCATTAGTTCCTGAACAAGCCCTCCTCATTAAGGATGGAAAAAAGGAAACAGTGCCAGCGGCAGATCTGCGGCCGGGGGATATCATCGAAATCGCCCCCGGTGCCCGTTTACCTACCGATGCCGAACTGCTCAGTCCCTTTGCCAGTTTCGACGAAAGTGCTCTGACCGGTGAATCGGTTCCGGTTGAACGGCAGCAAGGTGAAAAAGTCGCCGCAGGTTGCCTTTCTGTCGATAGTGCGGTGCAGATGAAGGTGATCTCTGAACCGGGTCACAACGCCATTGATCGCATCCTGCAACTGATTGAAGAAGCGGAAGAGCGTCGTGCGCCGATTGAGCGCTTTATCGACCGATTCAGTCGTGTCTACACTCCGCTGATTATCTTGTTCTCAGCACTGATCGTATTGATCCCTCCTCTGTTTTTTGCTGGCTCCTGGGAAACCTGGCTCTACCGTGGCCTGACTCTGCTGTTAATTGGTTGTCCTTGCGCCCTGGTCATCTCGACGCCTGCGGCCATTACTTCCGCACTGGCCGCAGCAACCCGTCGTGGCTCCCTTATCAAAGGAGGAGCAGCCTTAGAACAACTTGGGTCAGTGAGTACAATTGCGCTGGATAAAACCGGAACGTTGACCGAAGGAAAACCCCAGGTTACTGACATTGAACCTGTGGAAAATATCAGTGCAGAAACCTTGCTGGCACTCGCGGGGGCCGTAGAGAGTGGCTCACATCATCCTTTAGCAAAAGCTATCCTGAATGCCGCCGACAATAGAAGTGTGACAGTTGTTGAGGCTGAACAGCGCAAGGCGCTGGCCGGGATCGGGGTTGAAGGGCAATTATCGGGGCAAAAAATTCTCGTCACCGCCCCCGGAAGATTGCCGGAAAATACCTTGTCCGAGCAATGGAAACAGAGAGTCACAGAACTGGAAAACGATGGAAAAACAGCGGTTGCTGTCACGCAGAATGGGCAACTGATGGGGCTTATCGCTATGCAAGATTCCTTGCGTCAGGATGCCATAGATGCTATCCGTATCCTGAAAAAACAGGGTATAGAGGCCGTGATGCTGACGGGTGATAATCCCCGTGCCGCCGCCGCCATTGCAAATCGGCTGGGTATTGATTATCGCGCAGGGTTATTGCCTGAAGATAAAGTGAAAGCGGTCACTGAGTTGAACCAAAAACACCATACTATGATGGTCGGTGATGGTATCAACGATGCGCCAGCCATGAAAGCCGCCAGTATCGGTGTTGCGATGGGCAGCGGCACAGATGTTGCATTAGAAACAGCCGATGCCGCCCTGACACATAACCGACTGACGGGTTTACCTGAAATTATCGCTCTGTCTCGCTCAGCTCGTTATAACATCCGCCAAAATATCACCATTGCGTTAGGTTTAAAGGCGATCTTTCTTATCACGAGCCTGTTGGGTATTACCGGACTATGGATGGCAGTTCTGGCCGATTCGGGAGCGACGGCTTTAGTAACAGTAAACGCGGTTCGGCTGCTTAGGAATAAATCAAAAGCGCAATAAATGGCATATCAACTTAAATTGCCACCAGCAAGCGGATGGTAAAGAAGTCACAAAGGAAGATAACAAATCGAAAAGGTGCATGTTCATACCCTGCACCTTTTCAAAATTACAATTAACGACATAAAATTGCTATTAAGGAAAAAGGAAATATGGCACTCAGCGAGGCTGATAGTAGACCAAACACCCTATTCAAAGTCTGGCATAGAGCCTGTTTTCCGCTAGTTAATTATATAGACTTTTCTCAATTAAACAGAGTGTTCACTCTTTCTGAGCAGATATCGATAGGGAGTTTGCTCTGTCTCCTGGGCGATCAGCGCATGATCCATAAAGCGACAGAACCCCGGAATATCACGGGTTGTTGCCGGATCATCCGCAATGATCAATAACGTCTGACCCGCCGTCATATGGCGGACGGTCTTGCGCACCATCATGACCGGCTCTGGACACCGTAATCCTAACGTATCAAGTGTCTTGTCGGGGTTGGCAAAAACTTCGGACATAACCATCTCTGTAGGTTCAAACAATCTGTGTGGCGGTGGATTATATTACAAAATATCATCAACTGCCGTACTTTACTTTTATTGCGCAACACACGTATGATCTCACGGCCTGATCTTCAGGTAGATTAATTTGTTGGGTTCCCTCACCCCATCCACCAAAAAGGTACAATATGCTGCAATTGACTGCGCAACAGCGGGCTAGAGCACTGATCTGGCTGTCGCTTTTTCACATTTTGATCATTACTTCCAGTAACTATCTGGTGCAATTACCCATCTCCATTTTTGGTTTTCATACCACTTGGGGAGCATTTACATTTCCCTTTATCTTTTTGGCGACTGACCTGACTGTACGTATTTATGGTGCGCCATTAGCTCGCCGGATCATTATTTCCGTTATGCTGCCCGCGTTGCTGATCTCTTATCTGATTTCAGCTCTGTTTTTTCAGGGAACCTGGCAGGGATTCGGGACATTGGGAACCTTTAATGTCTTTGTCGCCCGCATTGCCGCCGCTAGCTTTATGGCTTATGTACTCGGCCAGATACTGGATGTTGGGGTCTTCAATCGTCTTCGCCAAAAAAGCCACTGGTGGATAGCACCGGCTGCCGCCATGTTTTTCGGTAATATGCTCGATACACTGGCCTTTTTCTTTATCGCGTTTTACCGCAGCACGGATGCATTTATGGCAACCCATTGGGTAGAAATTGCGTTAGTAGATTATGCCTTCAAGCTGTTTATCTGCATGCTGTTCTTCCTGCCTGCTTATGGCATTCTGTTGAACTTAATCCTGAAATACTTTTTCGCCCAAACAGAAGAAAAAATCCTGGCCAAAGCCAACTAAAAACATCCCCCTGAATCAATCAGGGGGACTCATCGTTCCGCCAGTGTTTCCCCCTCACATCACTCATTTCTTGCTTTTGCTCATAACTTCTCGGTTATTTTGCCGTATAGTGTGGATGGGCAGTTCGTTACTTGCCCTATACTCGTATTGTGACACTCATGCCTAGTTTCCAGTAAAGAAGGATATTTCTTATGCTGAAAGTGATCCAGTCTCCATCCAAATATATCCAAGGGCCAGGTGCGTTATCTCACCTTGGTCGATACACCAAAATGCTTGCTGACCACGTCTTCGTGATTGCCGATCATTTCGTGATGAACCTGATTGGCGATACCGTCAGCAAAAGCCTGGAAGAACACGAAGTGACCAGCCATTTCGAACTTTTCAATGGTGAGTGCAGCCGCACTGAAATCCATCGCTTATCTGCCATTTTGTTGGAACAACAATGTCAGGCGGTTGTCGGGATCGGGGGAGGAAAGACGATTGATACTGCCAAGGCTGTTGCATACGAATCCAAAATACCTGTGATTATTTCGCCTACCCTGGCATCAACAGATGCACCGACCAGTGCCCTTTCTGTTCTTTATACTGAACTCGGTGAATTCGACAGCTACCTGTTCTATCCACAGAATCCCAATATCGTGCTAATGGATACCAATATTATTGCTAAAGCACCGGTTCGCCTGCTTGTCGCAGGTATGGGAGATGCACTCGCCACCTATTTTGAGGCACGAGCCAGCAGTACCGCCCACAAACCAACCATGGCTGGCGGTGCAACATCCACCACCGGTTTGGCATTGGCAAAACTGTGTTATGAAACCTTGCTGGCGGAAGGTTATAAAGCAAAACTGGCGGTAGAAGCCGGTGTCAGCACACCCGCCGTTGAAAATATTGTCGAAGCCAATACCTACTTGAGTGGCATTGGTTTTGAAAGTGCGGGATTAGCAGCCGCTCATGCCATCCACAATGGTTTCACCGTGCTGGAAGAGTGCCATCACCTTTATCACGGTGAAAAAGTTGCGTTTGGTACTCTGACACAATTGATCTTAGAAAATAGCCCAAGTGAAGAGTTGGAAACTGTGCTCGATTTTTGTGTACAGGTCGGGCTACCCGTCACACTGGAGCAATTGGGCTTACGCGATAGTGAGAAACTGCATCAAAAAATCATGCAAGTTGCTCTTGCAAGTTGTGCTGAGGGTGAAACCATTCACAATATGCCCTTTGTGGTGACACCAGAACAGGTTTACGCTGCGATTTTGGCCGCAGACCAGATAGGTAAAGATTGGTTGTATTAAGTGATTGCGAAGCAGAAATAAAACGGGCATGCCCCACAGGAACATGCCCTCAATTTGATTAAACGATGTCAATCAGTGAGATCTATTTTGTTGGCTCCGGCCAAATTTTAGCGATATGACTCAAACATTCTTCTTTCGTTCCGGTTCTGCCGATTGCCATCCATCCCAACGGGATCTCATACCCAACAGGCCAGATTGAATACTGCTTTTTACCATTAATGACGATCATCCAATTCATGGCATCCTTTTCAGTTAACTGTTCCATGATACAACCTCCTTTTTGAAACTGTCGGAAAGGGCAGCCGGTAAGAATCCAGTACCGATCAGATAACGTAATACTTGATGAACATATCCGGCTGTAATTGTGGGGCAACGGATATGACTCCCCGCTAATCCCGCCAGCGTATTTTTCAGTTCCAATTCAGGGCGGAGTTCATCAACATAAGCCGGATCTAATGCGCGATAAGGTCTTTCAGTCATGTCTCTGATCAGTGGGATCAAAGGATACAATGGGTGAGTATCATCCAGCGCCAGGATCTTATCTTTCCCCTCATTGAATGGAACAGGATTGAGGATATAACCAAAATCTTGTACCCAATCGAAAAATTGTCGGACAGAAACCTGCTCTGGGTTGAACAGATTAAAGAATTTCCCATTAGATTCCGGCTGGCGGGAAAGATGCACCAGTGCGGTCGCCACATAATCGACCGGCACGATATCCAGCAACAGGGCATGGTCAGGATAAAAGCCCATGGCCAAATAGCCTTTCAACGATGCTATCAGATAATCATTACCCTGCGCCGCGCCTGTGCGGGTATGGCCGAGGATCAACCCAGGCCGGTAAATGCTAACAGGAACGCCCCTTTGACGGGCAATATTAATCATCCCTTCCGATACCCATTTACTGCCCGAATAACCGCAAGGATCACGAACCGGCTCACTCATGGCCCGATCATCTTCCATATAGGGGCGAGGCGACTGCGTGGCATACAGGGCGTTTACAGAGGAGACATAGTGAAAATGTTTCAAACGCGTCGTGCACGCCAGATCCAACGCTGTTCGGGTCGCGTCAACGTTGATACTTTTCAGGGCACGATAAGGATAAATGAAATTAACCCATGCTCCGTTGTGGTAAATAACATCAACCTCTTCTGCCAGTTGTGCCCATAACTCCGGCAATAAACCAAAACGTGGTTGCCCTAAATCACCGATAATAAAATCGACCCGTTCAAGCCCGTTACCAACATCAATGCGGTAATTCTTGAATCCAGATTTGATTCTTTCACGGGCATGTTCTGCATCAGATGCACGGCACAAGCAAATAATGCGGGCCGAGGTTTGTTTCAGCAACTGCTCCAGCAAATGCAGCCCAAGATAGCCGGTCGCGCCGGTCAGTAATATTTTGTCTGGCTGATACCAATTGGCATGCGCCAATCCATCAGGGCGAATTCCTTCTTGCAGGTAAACATCATTCCTGAGCGTCTCAGCATGCTGGTGAATTAACGCTTCATTCTGGTATCTTCCTGAGAATTGAACAGGATTGACCTGACGTTCAGCGAACATTTCATCCAAAATGGTGGCTATTCTGGCAACCGTCGGCTCAACATAGATCCCAGAAATCGGAACCCTTAGCGAAAACGCTTTTTCAATCTGTTCTACCATGCGGGCGACAAGGATGGAATGCCCTCCGATCTGGAAGAAATCATCCGTGATACCGAATACATCTGCCCCCAGTAAACCACGCCAAATTTCATAAACACGTTTTTCAGTTTCCGTTTGCGGCTGTACTCTGTCATGGCTGGCATTTAGACGCTCTGCAACGTCTTCCAACCGCTTTTTATCTCTTTTGCCACTGCTTGTCAGCGGAATATAGGGAATACGGTAATATTCAGCCGGTATCCACGCTTCATGCAGTACTTCTCTGAGAGAGCGTTGAGTCTCCCGTACCCAGTCCTGCGATACCACCAGATTAGGATTGAACAATACAAATGCCTGGATTCTGGCAAAATCACCACGGCCCGCGACCCGGATAATGGCATCCTGTACACCATGTTGTTTTCTCAATGCAATTTCTATCTCACCTAACTCGATCCGATATCCCCGCACTTTTACCTGATCATCTTGCCTCCCCATATAAATGAGGGTGCCATCTTCCAGCATACGTGCCATATCTCCCGTCAAATAGGCCCTTTTACCTTTTTGAGTTATGTCGGGAACGTATCTTTTGGCGGTTTCAGTTGGATTATTGCGATAGCCTGCGGTCACGCCCAATCCACCAATAAGAATTTCGCCCACAGTGCCTTTCGGCACAGTCCGCAGATATTTATCGACAATCGTGATACTGGTGCCCGGAACAGGCCCCCCCAATTGAACTTTATCACCCTTTTTCATGCGGAACGCAGTTGACCAGATGGTTGTTTCCGTTGGGCCGTAAACGTTCCATAATGTGCTTCCGGTGGCTGTCAGTTGATCGGCCAAATCTTGTGACAACGCTTCTCCTCCGCAAAGCATGCTCATTTCTGGGCGCGGCATCCATCCTGCATTCAGGGCCATGGACCAGGTCACCGGAGTTGCCTGGGCGAAAGTGAATTGTGGTTTTGACAGTGTGTCAGACAGTGCCATTGCATCGCGTTGGGTATCAATTGAAGCGATGTAGATACTGCCACCATGCACCACGGTCAGCAGCAATTCCAGCACTGAGATATCAAAGGAGAATGTCGTCAATGCCAACATATGGTCACGCGGGCTGATTGATAACAGTTTGCCAAATCCGCATAGGCAGGCAGCCAGGTTATCATGTTGAACTTGTACTGATTTTGGCAATCCTGTAGAGCCAGAAGTAAACATCACATAAGCCGGATGATCTCCCAGTACAGGAATATCCCTATTTTTTGCCCGTTGAGTTTGAGCGACCTTATCTAAGATAGTCTTCATAGGGATGAATGTTGACGCCTTAAGCCCTGCCGGGACCGTATTATCGGCTACCAAAATACTTTCCGGCAGACGGGTAAGAATATCGTTCAGGCGCTTTTCCGGCATCATGGTATTTAAAGGGATATATACCGCCCCAATTCGCCAAATGGCCTGCATGGTGACAAACCATGCAATCCCCCGCTGCGCCGCAATAGCAACATTGCTACCCATTTTGACCCCGTGGAGACGCAAAACTTCTGTCGCATTATCAATGCGTTGGTTCAGTTCACCAAATGTTAACGTTTCATGGGGATCAGCAACAGCGACCTCATTGGGTATGCTTTTTGCCAACTCAACCAACCGAACAGGAACGTTCTTAAACCATGGTTCTAGCTCTGCTGTCATGTGTCTGATATTACGATTAAATTCAGTTTCAACAGCCGGAGAATTTTTTTGCCCAGTAGTAAATGCTGTGTGTAATATTGCCTTGTGTGTATAAGTATTCATAATGATGCTCTCATTCTGAGCCTCATTAGTTTCATCACTTTTCATGATGAATAGAGGCATCAATGCTGGTAGTCGTTATCTTCCAATTTTTGTCTGCATTCAGTATTTTCAAATACCTTATGCTGACGCTAACTGGATCATAAAAATAAATTGCAAAAATTTATTGCGAATTTAATAAATAGATTAATTAGTATTAATTTGTAATCTTTTATTAGTTAAATAATCAGCTTATATAAAACTAATTATTATTTGGAAGGCAGAGTGTATTACGCCTATACAATCTGCAACCAATTCTAACTAACAAGTTGATATTATTGTAATTTACATCATAAAATAGTCATCCAACCCTGCATAAAAACGGCTATCAGCAGCATGAATAACTATTTGTAGTAATATCTATTATTTTGAATTTTAATTTCAATAATTTTATTTATAAGCGCGTTACAAAAAACGCAAAGCATGTAAATAAAAATAAATTACATGGAAAAATGAAAACATTATTCAAATAATGTCATCAAAAAAACAGTACCACTTGTTAAAAAAAGCCGACAGAAAAACGCCAACAGTGATTAATTAAATAATTTTATCATAGGAATGTTTGTGTGGATTATATTTATCTGACTTTTCTATGGTGACTACTTCAGACAAATCCCCTAATAATAATGCGCTTTTATTGGGTCGAGAATATATACAAACTTTAAACGCGCGAAAATGAAAAATAGCGCAAAAGGCCATTCATTGTGATTTTCATCACACTAATATAAATAAATTGTCTTCAAAAAAAGCGTTAAATCACTCAAAATTATCGACTTTGCGAAATTATATCTATATGTTAGCGATACCTCACAGTCATAAAAGGTTGTTTTCAGCTAATATTAGCTTCGATATAGAAAATAAATAGCTAAAATTTTTCGTTTAACGCCATCACTGCTTGATGGTGGTGATTCGCTCATACAAAAGTCACGTGGAGACAAAAAATATGTTAAGTATTTTCAAGCCGACGCCTCATAAGGCCCGGTTGCCCGCGCAGGAAATAGATCCACTCTATCGTCGCTTGCGCTGGCAAATTTTTATAGGGATCTTCTTTGGATACGCAGCTTACTATCTGGTAAGGAAAAACTTTGCACTCGCCATACCCGCCTTGATCGAACAAGGCTTTTCTAAGGGGGATCTTGGCTTTGCATTGTCAGGCATATCAATTGCATACGGCTTCTCAAAATTCATCATGGGTTCCGTTTCCGACCGCTCGAATCCACGTGTCTTCTTGCCGGCGGGTTTGATACTGGCGGCGGCAGTGATGTTATTTATGGGCTTTGTACCATGGGCAACGTCCAGCATTGCTATCATGTTTTCTCTGCTGTTCCTCTGTGGCTGGTTCCAGGGGATGGGGTGGCCGCCTTGTGGACGTACTATGGTTCACTGGTGGTCACAGAAAGAGCGTGGTGGCATTGTTTCTGTCTGGAACTGTGCGCATAACGTTGGCGGAGGCATTCCCCCCTTACTGTTCATGTTGGGGATGGCCTGGTTCAATGACTGGAAGGCCGCATTTTATATGCCCGCCTTTGCTGCTATCATCGTGGCATTCATCGTTCTCGCTTTAATGCGCGATACACCACAATCTTGTGGCTTACCGCCAATCGAAGAGTATAAAAACGACTACCCGGCCGATTACACCGAAAACAATGAAAAGGAACTGACTGCAAAAGAAATTTTCATGCGGTACGTTTTGCCGAATAAATTGCTGTGGATGATCGCCGTTGCCAACGTCTTCGTCTATTTACTGCGCTACGGTATTCTTGACTGGTCACCCACTTACCTGAAAGAAGTGAAAGACTTTACCATGGATAAGTCTTCCTGGGCTTACTTCCTGTATGAGTACGCGGGTATTCCGGGTACGCTGCTGTGTGGTTGGATGTCGGATAAGGTATTTAAAGGCAACCGTGGTGCCACCGGTGTATTCTTTATGACACTGGTCACCATCGCTACTATCGTATTCTGGCTGAACCCAGAAGGTAACCCTGATATCGATATGCTCTGTATGCTGGTTATCGGCTTCCTGATTTACGGCCCGGTGATGCTAATCGGCCTGCATGCCCTTGAACTGGCACCGAAAAAAGCAGCAGGAACAGCCGCAGGTTTTACTGGTTTGTTTGGCTATCTGGGCGGTTCGGTTGCGGCCAGTATCATCGTCGGTTATACCGTTGACTATTTCGGTTGGGACGGCGGCTTTATGGTCATGATCGGCGGTTGTATCCTCTCGGTTATTCTGCTGGTGCTTGTGATGTTAAGTGAACACAAACATAAGCAGGAAATTGCCCGTCAAGGTCAATAAAACACAACTGAAAGACGCCAATTAATCACCTTATCAATCGCAGTACAACGTTTTGTACTGCGATTTCATGGATGAATAAGTCTGTTTACTCTGCTCTGTTAAATAGACTACTTGCTTTTACCTTATAGATATATTCCTCATATCCACACTTTATTAGCACCTTTTTGATTTTGAAAACACCTTTAATTGATGATAATAAAGGCTGAATATTTACACCCACATAAAGTAATATTAAATAATGCTTACCTTATCATTACCCACTTATACCAATCCAATTTCAAGATGCGTGTTATATTTCCCCGCGCCGCAGGGAAATATAAGGCCTCGCGTCGTCTTGCGGATTGCAACTTGAAGTTTATCGAGTATAAACAGAATCCGGAGAAAAATTTTCATGTCATAAAACTGTGACATACTGCTGATAACATTAATATTCAGGATTGTGTTATGTCATCATCTTATATAAAAATCGACTTGAATGATCACCTATTTTTCTGGCTGCTGACGAAAAATCAGTAAAACGGTAAGTAACATCAACTTTTATCTAAGATTTTTATTAGAATAAATGGAGAATCTCAATGCAGACCCCTATGAAGGCAATTATGGCCGGTATTTTGTTAGCATCATCCATGTCAGGTATTGCACATGCAGCCGATAAGATTGTTATCGCCCATCGTGGCGCGAGTGGTTATTTGCCTGAACACACATTACCCGCCAAAGCAATGGCGTATGCACAAGGCGCGGATTATCTTGAGCAAGATCTGGTCATGACCAAAGATGACCAGCTCATTGTACTGCACGATCACTACCTTGATCGCGTAACGGATGTCGCAGAACGTTTTCCAAACCGCGCCCGTGCTGACGGCCGCTATTATGCCATTGACTTTACCCTGCCAGAAATTAAGTCACTGAAATTTACGGAAGGTTTTGATATCAAGGATGGTAAAAAAGCCCAAAGCTATCCCGGACGTTTCCCGATGGGTAAATCAGATTTCCACATTCATACCTTTCAGGAAGAGCTGGAATTTATTCAAGGCCTGAATAAATCCACGGGCAAAGACATTGGCATTTATCCTGAAATCAAGGCACCGTGGTTCCATCGTCAGGAAGGCAAAGATATCACCAGCAAAGTGCTGGAAGTTCTGAAACAATATGGCTACACCAAAAAGAGCGATAAAGTTTACCTGCAATGTTTTGATGCCAATGAACTCAAACGCATCAAAAATGAACTAGAGCCGAAACTGGGGATGGATCTGAAACTGATCCAGCTTATCGCTTACACCGACTGGAACGAAACTTACGAACAAAAGTCAGATGGTACATGGCAGAATTATAGCTATGACTGGATGTTTAAACCTGGCGCGATGAAAGAAGTCGCAAAATATGCTGATGGAATTGGCCCTGATTACCATATGCTTATCGCCAGTGACTCTACGCCGAACCACATTAAATTAACGGGCATGGTAACAGAGGCTCACGCCAGCCATCTGGCGGTACACCCGTATACCATCCGTATCGATCAATTGCCAAAATATGCCACCAGCGGCAACCAATTGTTTGATATCGTTTTCGACAAGGCTAATGTCGATGGGGCATTCACAGATTTCCCTGATTTGGCAGTGACGTTCCTGAGAAAACACCACGAGCATAAATAATCAGTGCGAATAGCATAGAAAAACGGGGCAGTCCAAGACTGCCCCATCGTGACTCATTGCATTAACGATATAACATCGTTATCACGAGATCCCAACAGGAAAAGCGATAACCTCACTAATCCGTTCAGCCCCCAATGCCAGCATAATTAAACGGTCAACCCCTAATGCTACACCTGCACATTCAGGCATGCCGTGGGCAAGGGCAGCAAGCAGATATTCATCAATCGGCTGAACCGGCAATCCCATTGTTTCACGCTTACGGTTATCCTGTTCGAAACGAAGACGTTGCTCATTGCTGTCGGTCAATTCACGAAACCCATTCGCCAGCTCCATGCCTTTGAAATAGACTTCAAAACGCTCCGCAACACGGTGATCTTCCTTGCTGATTTCTGCCAATGCTGCCTGAGATGCCGGGAAGTGATAGATAAACGTCGGTTTCTCAATGCCGATCTGAGTCTCTATTCCCATGACAAAAAGTAGCTGTAATAAAGTATCCCGGTCTTCTTCCTGATCAGCGATATTACTGAGATCAAGTTTTGCCGCTACTTCACGCAATTTTTCTTTGCTTGCGGTAAGGGGATCAATATCCAGATATCGCATGAAAGCCTGTTGGTAAGACAACGATTCAGCACTTTCACAATCCAGGATCTGTTGCAACAGGTCATCCACTTCATTCATCAAACGATACATGTCGTAATGTGGACGATACCATTCCAGCATGGTGAACTCTGGATTATGATGACGACCCGCTTCCTCATTACGGAAACTTTTCCCCATCTGATAAATGGAACCACTGCCAGCGGCCAACAGACGCTTCATGTGGTATTCAGGGCTGGTCATCAGGTACAGAGTCAAGCCATCCGCCGCTCCCGGCCCAACGAACTGTGTCTGGAAAGGAACCAGATGAACGTCGGTGACAGTCGCCTGACTCATGGCAGGTGTTTCAACTTCCAACACCCCACGATCTGCGAAAAAGCGCCGTATTTCTGCTAAGATCTCCGCCTTTTTCAATAAATTGACGATAGGGGCACTTGGCTGCCAATTCGCGGTTTCGTTCATATTGCTATGACTCCAAAATAAAACAAAACGCGCAGTTTACCTTCATCAAGCCAACCAGACAATTCATTGCCCTCAATTTCTTTATGCCTTTACTCTTTATACGCTTAATTTTTTAATTTTCGACCTTATTAACTCTATTCGTTATCCCTTTATTTATGAATAAAAAAATTAATTAAAATTATTTTTTCTCTACTCATAATAGCTAAATTGATATCCTAATCTTAATAAGATGCCATCAATAAAAAAGCGGAAATGATATATATCAATCCAACTTCAAGATGCGTGTTATATTTCTCCGAACAGCGGGGAAATATAAGGCCTCGCGTCGTTTCGCGGATTGCAACTTGAAATTTATCGAGTATATAAACCCCATTGATGAAGTTATTCACATGCAACATTTGAATAAGTGAAAACATGCGTTAGATCACGTTTTACAGGTGAAATCCCACAAAACCCGCATCCATATCAAATTTACCCCTTACGTTGTTCGCTATAATTAAACCATATAAAAAGTAATAGATTGACTCCCACTTGAACAATGGAGAAGAGCGGTGAAAACCTTCAATGTCGACCTTGCGATTATCGGAGCCGGTGGAGCAGGGCTACGAGCCGCCATCGCTGCTGCTGAAGCCAATCCTCAACTCAAAATTGCTTTGCTCTCAAAAGTTTATCCTATGCGTAGCCATACGGTAGCCGCAGAAGGCGGATCGGCCGCAGTCACTCAGGCGCACGATTCCTATGATTTTCACTTCCATGACACGGTATCCGGTGGTGATTGGCTGTGTGAACAAGATGTGGTTGAGTATTTTGTCAAACAGTGTCCAACAGAAATGATCCAACTGGAACAATGGGGCTGCCCGTGGAGCCGTAAGGAGGATGGTTCTGTCAACGTGCGTCGTTTCGGCGGCATGAAAATTGAGCGTACATGGTTTGCCGCCGATAAGACCGGTTTCCATATGCTCCATACACTGTTCCAGACGTCACTCAAATACCCGCAAATCCAGCGCTTTGATGAGCATTTTGTCCTCGATATTTTGGTGGATGAAGGGCAGGCTCGCGGATTGATTGCACTGAATATGATGGAAGGAACAAAAGTTCAGCTCCGCGCAAATGCCGTTATTATGGCGACTGGCGGTGCCGGACGTGTATACCGTTATAACACCAATGGCGGCATTGTGACGGGTGATGGGATGGGAATGGCGTTCCGTCACGGTATCCCATTGCGTGATATGGAATTTGTGCAATATCACCCAACCGGCCTGCCTGGTTCCGGTATTTTGATGACCGAAGGCTGTCGTGGTGAAGGCGGAATTCTGGTGAACAAGGAGGGTTATCGTTATCTACAGGATTATGGTCTGGGACCAGAAACGCCGCTTGGACATCCTGAAAACAAATATATGGAACTCGGCCCGCGTGACAAAGTGTCCCAAGCGTTCTGGCATGAGTGGCGGGCAGGTCGTACCATCGCTACGCCGCGTGGCGATGTCGTACATCTGGATTTGCGTCATTTAGGTGAGAAAAAGCTGCTCGAGCGTCTGCCATTTATCTGTGAGCTGGCAAAAGCCTATGTCGGCGTTGATCCGGTCAAAGAACCAATCCCTGTTCGTCCAACCGCACATTACACTATGGGCGGAATCGAAACGAATCAACAGGGTGAAACTCGCATCAAAGGATTGTTCGCTATCGGTGAATGCTCTTCTGTTGGCCTGCATGGCGCAAACCGCCTCGGCTCTAACTCGCTGGCTGAATTAGTTGTCTTTGGCCGCCTGGCCGGTGAAGAAGCAGTCAAACATATCCAACAAGTGAAACCCGCCAATAGTAGCGTATTGGATGCTCAATCTCGTGATGTTGAAGATAAACTCAATAACTTGCTGAATCAGAAAGGCGGCGAAAACTGGGCGAAAATCCGCGATGAACTGGGCACTTCCATGGAAGAAGGCTGCGGAATTTATCGTACACCAGAGTTAATGCAGAAAACCATCGACAAAATTGCCGAACTGAAAGAACGCTTCAAACATATCGGAATTAGTGACCGTTCCAGTGTATTCAATACCGATCTGCTCTACACCATCGAATTAGGTTTTGGTTTGGATGTCGCTGAATGTATGGCGCATTCCGCCATGAATCGCAAAGAATCCCGTGGTGCCCATCAGCGCCTTGATGAAGGCTGTACCGAGCGGGATGATGAGAACTTCCTGAAACATACACTGGCATTCTATAACCCAGAGGGTGCCCCACGTCTGGAATACAGTGATGTGAAGATCACCAAATCTCAACCAGCGAAACGTGTCTACGGGGGCGAAGCGGCTGCACAAGAGAAAAAACAGAAGGAGCAAGCGAATGGCTGAGATGAACAATCTGAAAATGGAAGTCATGCGCTATAACCCGGAAATTGACAGTGAACCCCATTTCGTCACTTATGAAGTGCCTTACGATGAACAAACTTCACTGCTGGATGCATTGGGGTATATCAAGGACAATCTGGCGCCGGACCTCTCTTACCGCTGGTCCTGCCGCATGGCAATCTGTGGTTCCTGTGGCATGATGGTAAACCGTGTCCCCAAACTGGCCTGTAAAACGTTCCTGCGCGATTATGCTCAAGGCATGAAAATCGAAGCACTGGGTAATTTCCCAATCGAGCGGGATTTAGTTGTGGATATGACTCACTTTATTGAGAGCCTGGAAGCTATCAAGCCTTATATCATTGGCAATGATCGTAAACCCGCCGATGGCCCAAATGTCCAGACACCTGCCCAGATGGCGAAATATCATCAGTTTTCCGGTTGTATCAATTGTGGCCTGTGCTATGCCGCCTGCCCTCAATTTGGTTTGAATCCTGAGTTCATTGGGCCTGCCGCTGTCACGCTGGCACACCGCTATAACCTTGATAGCCGCGATCACGGCAAGAAAGAACGCATGCCTCAAATCAACAGCGATAATGGCGTCTGGTCTTGTACTTTTGTCGGTTACTGCTCTGAAGTGTGTCCGAAGCATGTTGATCCTGCCGGTGCGATCCAACAGAGCAAGGCAGAAAGTGCTAAAGATTTCCTTATCTCCATGCTGAAACCACAATAAGGAAGGAGAGTGTAATGACGACAAAACGTAAGCCTTATGTGCGGGGTATGGAATCCAATTGGTGGCGTAAACTGGGTTTTTATCGCTTCTATATGTTACGTGAAGGGACAGCCATCCCCACCGTTTGGTTCAGTGTTCTGATACTTTACGGCCTGTTTGCCCTGAAAGATGGCCCTGAAAGCTGGGCGGGGTTTGTCTCTTTTCTGCAAAATCCATGGGTGCTGCTGATTAATATCATCACCCTGCTGGCTACATTACTGCATACCAAAACCTGGTTTGAGCTGGCTCCCAAGGCACTCAATATCATCGTTAAGAATGAGAAAATGCCACCAGAGCCAATTATTAAGTTGCTATGGGCAATCACGATTATTGCTACCGTCGTGATCCTCGGCGTGGCCCTGTTTTTCTAACCCCAAGGAGGATCTGATGAATCAAGTACCTAAACGTTCCGATGAACCGATTTTCTGGGGGTTGTTTGGTGCCGGTGGTATGTGGAGCGCGATTGTTGGGCCTGCAATTATTCTGCTGCTGGGTATCTTGCTGCCACTGGGATTGGCACCAGAAGCGCTTTCTTATGAACGCATCCTGACATTTTGCCAGAGTTTTATCGGTCGTATCTTTTTGCTGCTGATGATTAGCCTGCCTTTATGGTGTGGTTTGCACCGTCTGCATCATGGTATGCACGATCTGCAAATCTCTGTACCCGCCAGTAAGTGGGTGTTTTATGGTGCAGCCGCGATTTTGACTGTTATCGCTTTAATTGGGATTTTTACGCTGTAATTGCGCTAATTCTGGCAAGCTATCCTGAAATAAGTCTGCGGATAAACCGCAGACTTATTACGAAAGGTATTTGCAACCTTTAAGATATGTTGATTAGAACTTATAAGAAATTGTCGCTTTATAGGTGCGGCCTTTCTCTTCTTGTCCCTGGTAACTCTTCAAATAGTAAGAATGTTCGTTGTGACGTTTGTCGAAGACATTATCAATGCCAAACTGGAGTTCGGTATTTTTTAATGCCCCTGTTTTTGGCGCCCAAGAGACATACATATTACTTACGCCATATCCCTGTTTATGGATATCGACAATAATGGCTTCTTTGTTCTTATTTGTGTCTTTACCTTTTGAGTTCTTTGACAGAACAAAGCGGGTATTCCAGCCGAGTTCAATATCAGTTTTATCAAACAGGTAACTACCACCTACTGTGATAGAGTCTCCCACTGCTGGCTCGAACTCTAATCCTCTGGTAAATGCCTTATCAAGCAGCTCATTACCTTCAATAATCTTGTTATTGACTTTGGCATAAGAGGCTTTTAAAGACAAATTATCCAGTTTATAGTCAGTCGCTAATTCAAACCCTTGCAGTCTGGCTTTCGGGATATTATGTAATTCATTCTTGGCTAAAGTTGTAGACAGGTTTTTAAAGTTCGTTTGGAATACTTTACCTAAAATAACCACCGAGTCATTGTCAGCAAAGATACCAGGATAAGTACCTGCCAATCCCGTTTCCACGTTATAACCGGTTGTGGCTTTCAGGTTATTGCTCTGGTTGGATATCCCCATTAGCTCTTTGCCCAACGGACCTCTAAAGAGTTCGGTATAGTTGGCAAATAATGTTGTGGATGCCCCAAGTTCGTATTTCAAGCCAAGTGCTTTTGAGAAATGAGCGTAAGTTCTCTCAAACGACTCATCCTGTGCATTAACCGTATGGTAGTTATAATGGTCCCATCTGATACCCGGAATAATATGAAAATCGGCAATTTGAATGTCATCCTCTAAGTAAACAGATGATGAGTTTGCTTTTTCCACTTCTTTGTTATGAATATTCTCTTCTTCCTCCGTGTACCTCATTCTGGTATCAAAATATTCATATCCATAGGTTAAGGCATGAGCTAACTTCTGGGTTTCAAAACTAGAAGTATTACGAACCTTAATACCTTGGGTTCTCACAATACTATTGAATCCCCCCCATTTCCATTTACAGGCTTCATATGGGTAGAGGTTTGTTCCGTATGATACGCGGATAGTTTTAAATCAATCAGGTCATTATCAACTGGCGTGTACCCATAAGTGATATTATGGGTATCGCGGTCAATAGCATACTTCGCTTTCTTCCCTTTATTTACATCCTGTCCGAAATTCAATCTATAGCTGGTTTCTGCATCATTTTTATAATGTTCTTTTGATACATTAATATACTGCTCATCTGTCAGATTAAATTTCGCTTTTAATAAATAATCGTATAATTTCCCATCTGTCGGAATGGACCCTCGTCCGCTATTATCCCTGCCAGATTTAGAGTTATGCATATCACGATGGGTAAAGTAACCTAATAAATCAACCGCACCCAATCGACCGTATGTCGCTAAGGATTGTTGGAATTCAGAACCATTGCTTGAATAGTTTAATTTTCCTTTAGCGCCAAAGAGTTGGCCTGGTGCTAACAGATCACCGGCATCAACGGTTTCAAATTTTAATGCCCCCCCAATCGCACCAGTATCGTAGGTAATACTGTTACTGCCGACCTTGATATCAACTTGCTTCAACATCTCAGGATCGATGCCGTAATTGCCTGAATGGTGGAAGTGATATCCTTCTTGCCTTGCGCCATCAATCGTCACGTTGATAAATTGATCATCCATGCCACGGATTTTAAAGCGTTGCCCTAAAGCGCTGGGATGACCGGCTTGTACGCCCGGTACATTCTTTAAAATTTCACCGACACTTTGTGCTTGTTTAACTCTGATTTCATTACGGCTGACTTTTCTATCTTCTGGTGCACCTTGAGCATTGTTATCCGCAATAACAACCAATGTATCGCTAGTATTAGTCGATTTCTTAGCCGTATTTTCAGCATTTGCAAATGCATTGGCAGAGATAGCGACTGTCAGCATAGATGCAGACATCAAAGGAACACATAGGCCACTTTTCGCCAGGCCGGCGTAAATTTTGGTAATTTTAGACATTTATTTTCAATCACAAATACTATTGAGAAGGATTATTATTTACATTTCTAAGAGAAATGTAAATAACTTTAAAGACGAGTATGGAACATGGCTGGATGAAAAGGGCAGAATCAACAGATCCTGCCGCCTTAAGTAATATTACCCCACATTAATTACTACCCTATATGAGCCAAAACACCTTCTGCATCCTGATAACCCCCTGCTTGGGCACAGAAAGTAATTTCTCCTGAACGATGAGCATTGATTTGCACTTCCATTTTCATGGACTCCATCACTGCAATCACATCACCTTCGCTGACTTGCTCACCTTCTTTCACCATCCAGCAATGCAGGATACCGGAAATAGGTGCTTTTACCTGACGAGGATCTTCCGGCAGTTTTTCCTTTATGACAGACGGCGAAAATTGCTGTTCACCCACAGGGGCTAAATGTGCCAATAAATCCAATGGCAATCCCAATTCATGCCTGCGGCCATCAATCTCAATAAAAGTGCGGGTAATATTTTTATCTTCACGCGGAAACTGACGTAATGAAGCCCCTAGTTCATTCACAAAATCTGTTTCAATCCAGCGGGTATGGACATTGAATTTATCACCAGAAATAAAATCAGGATGCTCCATTACCGCTTGATGGAAAGGCAAAACGGAGGCTACGCCGCGGATCTTAAATTCTTTCAATGCCCGACGTGCCCGAACAATGGCCTGTTCTCGGGTTGCCCCTACGACAATTAATTTTGCCATCAGTGAATCAAAGGTTGCCGGAATTGTAGAGCCATTAATCACACCAGAGTCCAAACGAATACCAGGGCCAGCAGGCGGGATAAATTCGGTGATTGTGCCTGATGTTGGTAGGAAACCTTTCGCCGCATCTTCCGCATTAATACGAAATTCAAACGAATGCCCTCTTGGGATCGGCGTTTCCTGCATGCTTAATGGATAACCTTCCGCTACCCGCAACTGCTCGATAACCAGATCAATGCCTGTTGTCTCTTCTGTCACAGGATGCTCTACTTGTAAGCGAGTATTTACTTCTAAGAAAGAAAGCGTTCCCTCTGCACTGAGTAAAAATTCTACCGTGCCAGCCCCTACATAATTGGCTTCGGCACAAATGGCTTTTGCTGACTGATGAATACGTTCTCTTTGTTCCTGAGTTAAAAATGGTGCGGGCGCTTCTTCCACTAGCTTTTGGTTACGACGTTGCAAAGAGCAGTCACGGGTGCCAAGTACCACAATATTACCCTGTTTATCCGCAATAATCTGTGCTTCGATATGGCGGGGTTTATCCAAAAATTGCTCTATAAAACATTCGCCACGACCAAATGCCGCTGTCGCTTCACGTACCGCTGAGTGGTAAAGTTCTGCCACTTCATCCATACGCCAGGCAACTTTCAAACCTCGTCCACCACCACCAAAAGCCGCTTTGATGGCAATCGGCAAGCCATGCTGCTCCGCAAAAGCAACAACTTCCTGTACATTTTTGACTGGCTCGGATGTCCCGACAACCAACGGCGCTCCCACTTTCTGCGCTATCTTACGCGCCTTAACCTTGTCGCCCAACGCATCAATCGTTTCAGGGTGAGGGCCAATCCAAATTAAGCCAGCCTCAATCACTGCCCGGGCAAATTCCGCTCGCTCAGACAAAAAACCGTAACCTGGATGCACCATAGTTGCTCCAGATCTCTTCGCTACTTCCAGTAAATGAGGAATATTGAGGTAAGTTTCTGTAGGGCTATTTCCTCCTAAAGCATAAGCCTCATCAGCCAGTTGAACGTGTTGCGCGTTGATGTCAGCATCCGCATAGACAGCAACTGCCTGTACGCCATAATCGCGGCAAGCTCGAATGATCCGAACAGCAATTTCACCACGGTTGGCAATCAGCACTTTCTTATTAACTTTCTTATTAACTTTCTTATTAATCTTGCTATTTACATTGTTCACTGTGGTGTTCATGGCAAATCATTACTCCCTCGAATTTCATGGAATTGGCTAATGGGGTTGAACCGAATTTTGGCATTGACGGGGATCTGGCCGGCAAGATCGAGATGATAATCTGCTACTGAGGCAATAACCGGATATCCTCCGGTCAATGGATGATCCGCCAAAAAGAGTACCGGCTGCCCACTGGCAGGAATTTGTATCGCCCCTGCACAGGTTCCTTCGCTAGGCAATTCTTGTAGTTTAATTCTCGATAGTGAGCACTCACCATTTAATCTCAACCCAATTCGATTAGATTGAGGCGTTACCTGCCAAATCTGCTTGCTCAATAAGTCGATGGATCCTTGCGTAAACCAATCTGTACGAGGGCCAAATAGGATATCCAATACGACAATTTCATCTTTATTTGGCATGTCAAAAGCCGGAGTTTCAGAAACAGATATCGCGGCGCAATGAGATGTTTCACCGACAGCTAATTTATCATTCACTTTCAACGGAGCAGGCCCAATATTAGACAGCGTATCCAATGAATGGCTGGATAAAATAGCTGGGACAGTAAAGCCGCCACGTACCGATAAATAAGACCGCATGCCTGCGACAGGAATACCCAAGGAAATTTCATCACCACCGTTTAAATCAATGGGTTGGTAAGTATTCACATGGAATATTTTACCTGATGATGTTTTTATCTCTATTGGGCAGGCTGCCCCTGTAATCGCTATCAATATCTGCCCATGTGCAAGCGCTTTAAATCCGCCCTGCACGATTTCCAAACAAGCATGATCAGAGGGATTACCCACAATACGGTTTGCGCTGCGCAAAGCACTTTTATCCATTGCACCCGATTCTGCGATCCCCGATTTTGCCTGACCAACCCGCCCCAGATCTTGAAATAAGGTTGGTAATCCCACAGACAAAATTTCCAGATGACAGGAAGCCTCCGGAGTCAGTGCCATGTTACTGTCCGGTATTTCAGGTAAGCTGATTGTTGCAGGGTGACACCCAGCATCTCGAAAGTTAACACGATAGCCTGGTTGTAATAAGGCCGGAGATGGGCGGGAAAGATCCCACATACGCTCGGTCGTAATACCGATAAGCTGCCATCCTCCGGGGCTTGCCTGTGGATAAATACTGTTGAATTCCCCCGCCAATGCAACGGCACCTGCCGGAATGCGCGTTCTGGGGGTTTTGCGACGAGGTATATTCCATTGCGAGGTATTCGATACCATATAGGCAAATCCAGGGGCAAATCCAGTGAAAGCGACTGTATATTCATTTTCGGTATGTTGCTGAATAACCTCCTGAACGGTACATCCCACTATTTCCGCAACCAGTGCGAGATCATCACCGTTGTAATGCACAGGAATTTCTATGCTTTTTCCCGTTGTATGACTACGCTCTTGCAAATCTCGTCTACTGATTTCTAGCGCCAATTGTTGGAAGGATATTTTTGCCGGCCGAAAACGAACCATCAGCGTTCTCGCTGCCGGAATAATTTCTTCAATCCCCAAAATAGGTGCCATATTCAGTGAATCAAGCAGAGCCAGTGTTTCTGACAATCCACTCAATTCAACCATGATGGTATTGCTATTAACCGGTAAAAAACGCAAGGCTATCTCCCCAGATGATTAACCATATCAATGCGACCCATACTTATGAATGAATAAATGGCCGAATAGTTATTCCCGCCTGCTGCAAAACTGCCTTGACCTGTTTTGCCATCGCTACCGCACCAGGAGTATCACCATGCACACAAATTGAATCCGCCTGAATAGGGGTAAATTTACCATCAATTGATTCAACGCCCCCTTCTGTCACCAATTGCAACATGCGTTGAGCAACGAGATCGGCATCATGCAAAACAGATCCCGTTTCACGACGGGAGACTAATTCCCCTTGTGAGGTATAAGCACGATCAGCAAACGCTTCTGCTATGGTTCTCAATCCGTTTTTCTGAGCTAATTTGAGAATGTTTGATCCCGCCAGACCAACCAACACAAGGTTGGGATCTAACGCCAGAATTCCTTCAATCACAGCAATTGCCTGATATTCGTCATTTGCGATCGTGTTATAAAGTGCACCATGGGGTTTGACATAACTCACTTTAGTACCTGCTGCTGCGGCCAATCCTTGCAAAGCACCAATCTGGTAAATAACATCAGCGGTAAGTTCATGACTGGTTATATCCATTTTACGTCGCCCAAAGCCAACCAAATCGGGATAAGAAACATGGGCACCTATTGCTACATCATTTTTCTGCGCAGATTTCAATGTTTGCAAAATCCCAACCGGATCACCCGCATGAAAACCACAGGCAACGTTAGCACTACTGACGATATCCAATATTTCTTCATCGTTTCCCATGCACCATTGACCAAAACTTTCACCGAGATCACTATTTAAATCGATCATTTTTATCATGATGATTTCCCTAAGCTGTGGAACTAAAGAAGCGGATTGTTTTATTAAAATAAATATATTGTTGAACAATAGATAAGATCTGCTGAGGAAATAGGCAAACAAATTTGTATTATCGATCTTCAAAATCCAATAGAGATCACTTTATTAACATTTTTCGTTGACTTTATCGTCAAGATGTACAATTTAGGTGCCATAGACACAATAATATTGTCCTATATTGGTTCGATGGTGGTAACTTGCTGGTTATCGGGGAATATGTGAAGATTCGCTTTCGTATACGCGTTGAAGGTGTTTGTTATCAGCCATAAAATCTAACGGATGACTATGAAAAAAAACCATTCTCCCCAAATTTTGAGCAAAAGAATCGCTGAAACCATCAGAAATAAACTGGTTGCAGGGGAGTTATTACCTGGGCAACGACTATCAGAAGCTGCGTTGAGTGAACAGCTTGAAATTTCACGAAATACATTACGTGAAGTGTTCCGTCTTCTCACGCAGGAAGGGCTGCTGAAACATGAACCTAATCGTGGCGTGTTTGTTGCAACTCCCGATATTGCATCCATTATTGATATCTATCGAATTCGGCAGTTAATTGAATGTCAGGCACTTGCTCAGGCTTATTCAATGCATCCCGGTATTGCCAAAATGAAACAAGCCGTTGAAGCCGCCCAACAATGTCGCAAACAACAAGATTGGATTGGTGCCGGAACAGAAAATATGCACTTTCATGCCGCGATCGTAGAATTAACTGATAGTGATAGGTTGATCGCTTTTTATCACAATATTTCCGCAGAACTGCGTCTGGCTTTTGGTATTTTGAATAATCCTGAGCTTTTGTATGCACCTTATATCGATAAAAACGCGCATATTCTGGAATTACTCAATTCAGGGAAAAATGAACAAGCAGCTAATACAATGAAAGATTACCTGGAGTTATCAGAAAGGGCGATATTAGCCGCTTATACACGTAAAAATAACCAAGTACCATAAAAAATTAAACGCAAAAAAAGCCATCCGGTGACGGATGGCTTTTCTGACTAAATGAATGTCTGGCAGTGTCCTACTCTCACATGGGGAGACCCCACACTACCATCGGCGCTACGGCGTTTCACTGCTGAGTTCGGCATGGGTTCAGGTGGTCCCACCGCGCTGTTGCCGCCAGACAAATTCTGTCTTCAATCCCGAACAAGCTGTTTTTCACTCTGAAACCCTCTCAAATCCCCAAAACACCTTCGGTGTTGTCAGGTTAAGCCGCACGGCTCATTAGTACCGGTTAGCTCAACGTCTCGCAACGCTTACACACCCGGCCTATCCACGTCCTCGTCTCGGACGGTCCTTCAGTACCCTCAAAGGAGTAAGGGAAGACTCATCTTAAGGCAAGTTTCCCGCTTAGATGCTTTCAGCGGTTATCTCTTCCGCACTTAGCTACCGGGCAATGCCATTGGCATGACAACCCGAACACCAGTGGTGCGTCCACTCCGGTCCTCTCGTACTAGGAGCAGCCCCTTGCAATCTTCCAGCGCCCACGGCAGATAGGGACCGAACTGTCTCACGACGTTCTAAACCCAGCTCGCGTACCACTTTAAATGGCGAACAGCCATACCCTTGGGACCTACTTCAGCCCCAGGATGTGATGAGCCGACATCGAGGTGCCAAACACCGCCGTCGATATGAACTCTTGGGCGGTATCAGCCTGTTATCCCCGGAGTACCTTTTATCCGTTGAGCGATGGCCCTTCCATTCAGAACCACCGGATCACTATGACCTGCTTTCGCACCTGCTCGAGCTGTCACTCTCGCAGTCAAGCTGGCTTATGCCATTGCACTAACCTCCTGATGTCCGACCAGGATTAGCCAACCTTCGTGCTCCTCCGTTACGCTTTGGGAGGAGACCGCCCCAGTCAAACTACCCACCAGACACTGTCCGCAACCCGGATAACGGGCCGGCGTTAGAACATCAAACATTCAAGGGTGGTATTTCAAGGATGGCTCCGTGCAGACTGGCGTCTGCACTTCACAGCCTCCCACCTATCCTACACATCAAGGCTCAAGGTTCAGTGTCAAGCTATAGTAAAGGTTCACGGGGTCTTTCCGTCTTGCCGCGGGTACACTGCATCTTCACAGCGAGTTCAATTTCACTGAGTCTCGGGTGGAGACAGCCTGGCCATCATTACGCCATTCGTGCAGGTCGGAACTTACCCGACAAGGAATTTCGCTACCTTAGGACCGTTATAGTTACGGCCGCCGTTTACTGGGGCTTCGATCAGGAGCTTCTCGCCAGGCGATAACCCCATCAATTAACCTTCCAGCACCGGGCAGGCGTCACACCGTATACGTCCACTTTCGTGTTTGCACAGTGCTGTGTTTTTATTAAACAGTTGCAGCCAGCTGGTATCTGCGACTGGCCTCAGCTCCGGACGCTCGGTCCTTCACCTAACGCCAGCGTGCCTTCTCCCGAAGTTACGGCACCATTTTGCCTAGTTCCTTCACCCGAGTTCTCTCAAGCGCCTGAGTATTCTCTACCTGACCACCTGTGTCGGTTTGGGGTACGATGAGCACTAATCTGAAGCTTAGGGGCTTTTCCTGGAAGCGGGGCATCAGCAACTTCAGCACCGTAGTGCCTCGTCATCGTGCCTCAGTGCTGTGGATAACCGGATTTGCCTGATTATCCCACCTACACACTTAAACCGGGACGACCGTCGCCCGGATTGCCTAGCCTTCTCCGTCCCCCCCGTCGCAATTATTGCCCGTACAGGAATATTAACCTGTTTCCCATCGACTACGCTTTTCAGCCTCGCCTTAGGGGTCGACTCACCCTGCCCCGATTAACGTTGGACAGGAACCCTTGGTCTTCCGGCGAGCGGGTTTTTCACCCGCTTTATCGTTACTTATGTCAGCATTCGCACTTCTGATACCTCCAGCAAACCTCACAGTTCACCTTCAACGGCTTACAGAACGCTCCCCTACCCAGCAACACATTCGTGTCGCTGCCGCAGCTTCGGTGCATGGTTTAGCCCCGTTACATCTTCCGCGCAGGCCGACTCGACCAGTGAGCTATTACGCTTTCTTTAAATGATGGCTGCTTCTAAGCCAACATCCTGGCTGTCTGAGCCTTCCCACTTCGTTTCCCACTTAACCATGACTTGGGGACCTTAGCTGGCGGTCTGGGTTGTTTCCCTCTTCACGACGGACGTTAGCACCCGCCGTGTGTCTCCCGTGATAACATTCTTCGGTATTCGCAGTTTGCATCGGGTTGGTAAGTCGGGATGACCCCCTAGCCGAAACAGTGCTCTACCCCCGAAGATGACTTCACGAGGCGCTACCTAAATAGCTTTCGGGGAGAACCAGCTATCTCCCGGTTTGATTGGCCTTTCACCCCCAGCCACAAGTCATCCGCTAATTTTTCAACATTAGTCGGTTCGGTCCTCCAGTTAGTGTTACCCAACCTTCAACCTGCCCATGGCTAGATCACCGGGTTTCGGGTCTATACCCTGCAACTTAACGCCCAGTTAAGACTCGGTTTCCCTGCGGCTCCCCTATACGGTTAACCTTGCTACAGAATATAAGTCGCTGACCCATTATACAAAAGGTACGCAGTCACCCTGATAAATCAGGGCTCCCACTGCTTGTACGTACACGGTTTCAGGTTCTCTTTCACTCCCCTCGCCGGGGTTCTTTTCGCCTTTCCCTCACGGTACTGGTTCACTATCGGTCAGTCAGGAGTATTTAGCCTTGGAGGATGGTCCCCCCATGTTCAGACAGGATATCACGTGTCCCGCCCTACTCTTCGAGCTCACACAACACACCACTTCGGATACGGGGCTTTCACCCTTTACTGCCGGCCTTTCCAGACCGTTCTCCTGAGGCGTGTCATGCTGATGGCTCTGGGCTCCTCCCCGTTCGCTCGCCGCTACTGGGGGAATCTCGGTTGATTTCTTTTCCTCGGGGTACTGAGATGTTTCAGTTCCCCCGGTTCGCCTCATTAACCTATGAATTCAGTTAATGATGGTGCAACGGATTGCACCGGGTTTCCCCATTCGGACATCGCCGGCTGACAGCGCTTCATATCAGCTCACCGGCGCTTTTCGCAGATTAGCACGTCCTTCATCGCCTCTGACTGCCTAGGCATCCACCGTGTACGCTTAGTCGCTTAACCTGACAACCCGAAGGTGTCTTCGGATTGACGGGTCTGAGAGACTCACCCGTGCTGATGAATTCATCGTCACGGGCTGTTTCAAATTTTCAGCTTGTTCCAGATTGTTAAAGAGCTTACATTTCACAACACACGGCTTTGCATGTGTTCGGAAATGATTATAAATCAGAAGAGGATGGTGGAGCTAAGCGGGATCGAACCGCTGACCTCCTGCGTGCAAGGCAGGCGCTCTCCCAGCTGAGCTATAGCCCCATCGAGGTGTCCGGAAAAGTTGGTAGGCCTGAGTGGACTTGAACCACCGACCTCACCCTTATCAGGGGTGCGCTCTAACCACCTGAGCTACAAGCCTATTCCGTCCCGTCTCTTCTTTTCTTTATTTCATCAGACAATCTGTGTGAGCACTGCACCAAAAACCACTATCTTTCGGTAAGGAGGTGATCCAACCGCAGGTTCCCCTACGGTTACCTTGTTACGACTTCACCCCAGTCATGAATCACAAAGTGGTCAGCGCCCTCCCGAAGGTTAAGCTACCGACTTCTTTTGCAACCCACTCCCATGGTGTGACGGGCGGTGTGTACAAGGCCCGGGAACGTATTCACCGTAGCATTCTGATCTACGATTACTAGCGATTCCGACTTCATGGAGTCGAGTTGCAGACTCCAATCCGGACTACGACAGACTTTATGAGGTCCGCTTGCTCTCGCGAGGTCGCTTCTCTTTGTATCTGCCATTGTAGCACGTGTGTAGCCCTACTCGTAAGGGCCATGATGACTTGACGTCATCCCCACCTTCCTCCGGTTTATCACCGGCAGTCTCCCTTGAGTTCCCACCATCACGTGCTGGCAACAAAGGATAAGGGTTGCGCTCGTTGCGGGACTTAACCCAACATTTCACAACACGAGCTGACGACAGCCATGCAGCACCTGTCTCACGGGTCCCGAAGGCACTTCCGCATCTCTGCAGAATTCCGTGGATGTCAAGAGTAGGTAAGGTTCTTCGCGTTGCATCGAATTAAACCACATGCTCCACCGCTTGTGCGGGCCCCCGTCAATTCATTTGAGTTTTAATCTTGCGACCGTACTCCCCAGGCGGTCGATTTAACGCGTTAGCTCCGGAAGCCACAGCTCAAGGCCACAACCTCCAAATCGACATCGTTTACAGCGTGGACTACCAGGGTATCTAATCCTGTTTGCTCCCCACGCTTTCGCACCTGAGCGTCAGTCTTCGTCCAGGGGGCCGCCTTCGCCACCGGTATTCCTCCACATCTCTACGCATTTCACCGCTACACGTGGAATTCTACCCCCCTCTACGAGACTCTAGTCAACCAGTCTTAGATGCCATTCCCGGGTTAAGCCCGGGGATTTCACATCTAACTTAATTGACCGCCTGCGTGCGCTTTACGCCCAGTAATTCCGATTAACGCTTGCACCCTCCGTATTACCGCGGCTGCTGGCACGGAGTTAGCCGGTGCTTCTTCTGTGGGTAACGTCAATCACAGGGTGTATTCAACCCTGTGCCTTCCTCCCCACTGAAAGTACTTTACAACCCGAAGGCCTTCTTCATACACGCGGCATGGCTGCATCAGGCTTGCGCCCATTGTGCAATATTCCCCACTGCTGCCTCCCGTAGGAGTCTGGGCCGTGTCTCAGTCCCAGTGTGGCTGGTCATCCTCTCAGACCAGCTAGGGATCGTCGCCTAGGTGAGCCATTACCCCACCTACTAGCTAATCCCATCTGGGTTCATCCGATGGTGTGAGGCCCGAAGGTCCCCCACTTTGCTCTCTCGAGGTTATGCGGTATTAGCCACCGTTTCCAGTGGTTATCCCCCTCCATCGGGCAGATCCCCAGACATTACTCACCCGTCCGCCGCTCGCCGGCAAAGAAGCAAGCTTCTTCCCGCTGCCGCCCGACTTGCATGTGTTAGGCCTGCCGCCAGCGTTCAATCTGAGCCATGATCAAACTCTTCAATTAAAGTGTTTGATGCTCAAAGAATTCTGACTGTCCGTTCATAATGAATTAACTGTTCAGTCACTCTTCAAGACTTTTTAATCTTTTTCGCCTTTCGGCGTCAGATAGTGTCTTGTGAGTGCCCACACAGATTGTCTGATTAATTTGTTAAAGAGCGTTGGCAACCGGGCGTCTCTTCCGGGTTGCGAGGCTGCGTATCTTACGCTTTCCTCTTTTCGTGTCAAGCCTTATTTTTCAGGGCCTTTCACGTTGTCATCCCGACCGATTTGTGTGTTTGTCGTGACAACGGAAGCGCATTATAGGGAGTTTTATGACGCTGACAATAGTTTTTTTAAAATTTTTTTCTGTTCGCGTTTTTTTTCCTCAAAACGAGGTAATAACCAGCAGAAAGACTGTTTTTAAGGCGTTTTATCACACGATATTTGCAAAAATTTCTCAGAAAAATGATCTACCTGTTCCCAATCGGTGTATTCGATTTCTTTTGTAGTATCTGTTTCTCCTCCGGTCATTCGCATAATGAACTGAATCATCATGCGATCCAACCAACGATAACGTGGATAGAGTAGCGCTCCCGCAAAAACTCCGCATAAATCAGGTTGCCACGGACTTTTTATTAAAAACTTACGTACATAAGCGTTCGTTTCTGGCGTTCTTTTTTCTGGCTTTCTCGCCGTTAAGTTGACGCCAAAGAAAGCTGTTGGCATTTGGTTCAATTGTTTTTGATGGCGAATGACAAAATCATGCAATACAAAATTGAAACAACCATAACGTATCGACGCCCCTACCATGATTTTTTGGTAAGGCAGCAAATTGATTTGTTTCACTGTAGAAAGATCTCTTAACTCACACTTAATACCAGCACGACGGAGGTTCTCTGCGATACGGGTAATAATTTTTTTGGTCTGCCCATCTTGGGTAGAATAGAGCAACAAATAATTCATAGATACGCCCTTATTAAACAGAGAATCACATATACACGATAAACTTCACGTTGCCATCCGCAAGACGACGCGAGGCCTTATATTTCCCCGCTGCGCGGGGAAATATAACACGCATCTTAAAGTTGGATTGGTATATAAACACTATTCACGCCAAAAAGTAGGGGTAAATAGGACCAATAATGTGAATACTTCCAAACGCCCAAATAACATAGTGACAACCAATATCCATTTAGCCGCCGGATTCATCGTTGTAAAGTTATCAGCGACGGCTCCCAATCCTGGCCCCAAGTTATTCAATGTGGCGGCGATGGCAGAAAAAGCAGAAAATTCGTCAACACCCGTTGCGATCAGTAACAACATACTCACGACGAAAACCAGTGCATAAGCAGAGAAAAAACCCCATACTGCTTCAATAATCCGTTCCGGTAATGCTCGGCGCCCCAATTTAATGGTATACACGGCATTCGGGTGCACTAAACGCTTTAATTCACGCGATCCTTGCAAGAACAGCAACAAAATACGGATAACTTTGAGACCGCCTCCTGTTGAACCCGCACATCCCCCTATAAATGCAGAACATAACAGCAGAAAAGGCAGAAACAGAGGCCAATTGGCAAAAGAGTCCGTTGTAAATCCAGCCGTTGTTGCCATAGAGACAACTTGAAAAAACGCGTGATTCAATGCTTCCCATTCTGATTCATAAACAGAATGTTGCCATAATATCAGCATACAGATAGCCAATAGTGCTAACTGAATAGTAATGAACATCCGAAATTCTGGATCACGCCAGTACACTTTCAAGCTTCGTCCAGAAAGAACCGCAAAATGCAAACCAAAATTACAGCCCGAAATCAATAAGAAAATGGCAATAATCGTGTTGATGGCCGGGCTATTAAAAAAGCCGATGCTGGCATCATGAGTAGAAAATCCCCCAATAGCGATGGTAGAAAAGCTATGAGAAATCGCATCGAATGCTGACATTCCCGCCGCCCACAATGCCAGCGCACAGGCAATGGTCAACAAGACATAAATCAGCCAAAGCGTTTTTGCCGTTTCTGCAATACGTGGACGCATTTTATTGTCTTTCAACGGTCCTGGCATTTCTGCACGATAAAGCTGCATTCCCCCCACACCAAGCAGAGGTAAGATCGCCACCGCCAGAACGATAATTCCCATGCCACCTAACCATTGCAGCATTTGTCGATAGAACAAAATAGCCTTGGGAAGGGAATCAAGGCCAACAAGCGTCGTCGCCCCTGTTGTCGTCAAGCCAGAAAATGATTCAAAAAAGGCATCTGTGACTGAAAGATTAGGTTTTTCTGAGAAAATGAATGGCAATGCCCCCACACTTCCCAACACGGTCCAAAATAGGACAACAATCAAAAAGCCCTCTTTTGGTTTGAGTTCAGATTTTTGTTCGCGATTAGGTATCCACAATATTAAACCAATGACGAGAGCAAAGATGAATGTCTGGCTGAATGCCCTGCCTGCGCCATCACGATAGATCAATGCGACCAGCCCCGGAATAATCATTGTGACAGAGAAAAGAATGACAAGTAGTCCAACAATGCGGGTTATGGCGCGAAAATGCATTCGGCTGGTTCCTTAGAAATCCGGTATGAAGAATAGTTATGATTTTGGTGTTAAAAACAGAGCACCACGGCTCAAGTCCCGTAATTTATCACCTATCTCACCAACAAGGGTAGCTGGCAGCGAGACTTGCAACGTGACATTTTCAGCATAATCACTGGCGATCACTTGCCCAGAAAATTGGTGTAGCAACTGTTCTACCATTGAAATATGCGAGTACTCACACTGTAACTGGTATAACTTCTGCGGTACTTTGTATTCGGTTTGCAACAGCTTCAGAGCTTGCTGTACCCCATTGCCATAGGCTTTTACCAAACCACCCGTACCCAATTTTATGCCACCAAAATAGCGAACAGATACAGCAGTAATTTCCCCCAAACGACTTCCTATTAACTGAGCAATCATCGGCTTACCAGCGGTTCCGGTAGGCTCACCATCATCAGAAAACCCTAACTGTTGGGAATCATCCGGCGCTCCTGCCACAAAAGCCCAACAATGGTGCCGAGCATCAGGATATTGTTCTTTGATGCTTTGGATAAATAACTTCGCCTCATCCACCCCGCTGGTATGCTCCAGCAGGGTAATGAAACGACTCTTTTTTATTTCTTCAGTAAAACTGACTGAAGCCGCAGGAATTAAATAAGGCTTCATTACGATAATTGTAATTCTCTGGTCATATTTTCAATTTTTCCATCGTGAATAACGATGTTATCTTCAATACGAATACCACCATAATTTTTCAACATATTGATTTTCTTCCAATCAAAATGTTGACGATATTCACTTTCACGCCACTGCGCTAATAAAGTTTCAATGAAATAGATCCCAGGTTCAATGGTCAAAACCATTCTTGGCTCCAGAATACGGGTACAGCGCAAATAAGGATGCATCTCCGGGGCGGCCAGATGGGTTCCTCTATCATCTTGCATAAATCCCGCAGCGTCATGCACCTGCAAACCTAAAGGATGGCCGAGTCCGTGTGGGAAAAATGGTGTCGTCAATCCTGTTTCAACCATATCTTCTTCACTGATCCCATGAACAATATCATGTTTTTTCAGTATTCTGGCTATACGTTGGTGCATATTAACATGGTAGTCGGTATATCGAACTCCCGTTTTAATTGTGCCGATGAGCGCCTGTTGTTCTTCATTCAGATCCTTTATCAGTGAGGCAAAATCATTATGAGGTTTTGCTGCATAGGTTCTGGTGATATCCGCAGCATAACCATGATATTCCGCTCCAGCATCAATCAAAAAACTGCGTATTTCCGAAGGAACCCTCTGCTGTAATTTGTTGTAGTGCAAAACAGCCGTATTTTCATTCAAGGCAACAATATTATCATAAGGGACATCGGTATCACGGTGCCCGGTTGCCATCAAATAGAACATATTGATTTCGAATTCGCTCACACCAGACAAAAATGCATCATAAGCGGCCAGATGACCATTAACGGCGGTTTTCTGGGACTCACGCATACAAGCCAATTCATAATCTGTTTTATATGAACGATGATAATTCAAATAATCCAAAACAGCTTTTGGGTTGATATTGTGATCAAGAATGCCTAAAGATTTAGCACGCTCCGTTTGTTCACCAATATAAGCGGTGTTCTGTTTTGATAATCCATTCAGTTTAATGCTGATATCTTCAGCTTTTGCCAAATGGATCATTTCTATTTCGTCAGTCCAGTATCCACTGGGTAGTGGCTCTACGCTGTGCCAGTAATCTACTGGTGAATAAAACCAGAGCTTAGGTTTATTAACACCATCAATCCACAACCAGCAATTAGGCACTTTGGTCACAGGTATCCAAGCCTTAAAGTGTGCATTTACCTTAAACGGATAATGGCTGTCATCCAGAAAAACCCGTAATGATTCACCTGAATGAATAAGCAAGGCGTCAAACTGAGTTCGTTCTAAGATTTCTCGGGCACGTTTTTGTAAGGTTTTAATATGTTCTTGGTACAGAGATGCCAACTTTTCCATCTTCTTAATTAACCTTTTGATTTTTTGGCAGGAGCTTAAATATTACCACAATCCATTATTGTGGGAGCTATCACGTGAAAAATGCCCTCTCTGAAAATAAACCAATATATTTATATTTTTCAATGCATTAACAAAATATATTGCTCCCTGCCATAAATCTTACCTGTGATCTGCCCTACAAAAAATTAATCATTGGTTTGCATTAAATTAACACAGTAATCACAATCAACTGCATCTGGTCATACCAGATGGTATGCACTCATTGAGGAGAATGACATGCTCTACCTAAGTGAAACTATTCAAGTAAAATGGCTGAAAGATGGCATTGCTGAACTCATCTTCAATGCGCCGGCTGCAATTAATAAATTAGACACAAAAACGGTTACTTCGCTGGATAAAGCCGTTGCTACCCTTGAGCAAGAAACTAAACTAAAAGGGTTACTGCTACGCTCTGAAAAAAAAGCTTTTATTGTTGGTGCTGATATCACAGAATTTTTATCGCTATTCAGTGCACCAGCAGAAAAACTGCACGAATTACTGGATCTCGCCAACAATATCTTTAACCGTATAGAAGATCTCGCCGTTCCAACTATTTCTGCTATCAATGGCTATGCCCTTGGCGGTGGGTGTGAATTGGTGCTTTCAACAGATTTTCGTATCGCATCCCCCGATCTTCGCATCGGATTACCAGAAACTAAATTAGGTATTATGCCGGGATTTGGTGGCTCTGTTCGCCTACCACGCCTGATTGGCACAGACAACGCTCTCGAAATCATTTCCGCAGGAAAAGATATTGGTGCTGAAGAAGCACTGAAAAATGGCCTGGTTGATGCCGTAGTTCCCGCCGAAAAACTGGTTGACTCTGCCGTTTCAATTCTGGAACAAGCTATTCAGGGAGACTTGGACTGGCAAGCCGCCCGTCAGCCTAAACTGATGCCTCTGACTCTCAATGAGATCGAACGTATCATGAGTTTCACCGTCGCAAAAGGTATGGTCATGAAGGTTGCCGGCCCTCATTATCCAGCACCAATCACTGCGGTAAAAACCATTGAAAAAGCCGCTACACTGGGTCGTGATGAAGCCTTAAAACTGGAATCAGCCAGTTTTGTTTCATTAGCACACACGTCTGTCTCTCGTGCTTTAATCGGCATCTTTCTGAATGAGCAATATGTTAAAGGCCTGGCGAAGAAACACCTGCAAACCGTTACAACCCCTGAGCATGCGACTGTACTGGGGGCCGGGATCATGGGTGGAGGTATTGCCTATCAATCAGCGCGCAAAGGTATTCCTGTCTTGATGAAAGATATTAATCAAAAAGCGCTGGATTTAGGTATCAATGAAGCTGCCAAATTGCTGAATAAACAATTTGAGCGTGGGCGTTTAGATGCCATGAAGATGGCTAAAATTCTGGCATCCATTCATCCAACCCTGAATTATGCGGGTATTGAACAATCCCGAATTGTTGTTGAAGCTGTCGTTGAAAATCCGAAGATTAAAGCGGCGGTTTTAGCAGAAACAGAATCACATATCAGCGATGATTGCATTCTGGCTTCCAATACCTCCACTATCCCAATCACTGAATTAGCAAAATCGCTAAAACGCCCGGAAAACTTCTGTGGGATGCATTTCTTCAACCCAGTACATCGTATGCCGTTGGTTGAAATTATTCGTGGAGAAAAAACCGCAGATAAGACGATTGCAAATGTTGTTGCGTATGCCAGTAAAATGGGTAAAACACCGATCGTTGTTAACGATTGCCCCGGCTTCTTTGTAAACCGCGTATTGTTCCCCTATCTGGCTGGTTTTGGCATGTTGTTGCGTGATGGTGGTGATTTCCGCCAAATCGACAAAATCATGGAAAAAGAATTTGGCTGGCCAATGGGTCCTGCTTATCTCATTGATGTTGTCGGTATTGACACCGCCCACCATGCACAATCTGTCATGGCTCAGGGTTTCCCAAACCGCATGAGCCGCGATTATCGGGATGCCATTGATGTACTCTTTGAAAATCAGCGTTATGGTCAGAAAAATGGCGTTGGTTTCTATAAATATACCCAAGATAAAAAAGGCAAGCCGAAAAAAGAGCAGGATGATACTACCGATCAATTATTGGCAAGCATCAGCAAACCGAAACATACTTTCTCTGGCGAAGAGATCATTGCCCGAACCATGATCCCAATGATTAACGAAGTTGTTCGCTGCTTCGAAGAAGGTGTTATTGCCAGCCCCGCAGAAGCGGATATGGCACTGGTCTATGGCTTAGGCTTCCCTCCATTCCATGGTGGCGTTTTCCGTTATCTGGATACCCTGGGAACTGCCGCCTATGTGAAGATGGCAGAAAGTTATACTCACCTGGGCGCCCTCTATCACATACCCGCTGGTCTGAAAGCAAAAGCCGAAGGTAATGAAAGTTACTACCCTGCCCCAGCAGAACTTGCTGTTAATTCAGGTGAAAAAGCGTGAGGTCTGAAAACATGGAAAACGTAGTTATTATTGATGGTATCCGTACCCCGATGGGGCGCTCAAGAGGTGGTGTATTCCGTCAGGTCCGTGCCGAAGATCTCTCTGCACATCTGATGAAGTCAATACTCAAGCGCAATCCTACTGTTAAACCTGAAGATATTGATGATATCTCTTGGGGGTGCGTGCAACAAACACTGGAACAAGGGTTCAATATTGCCCGCAACTCAGCTTTACTCGCGGGTATTCCCCATTCAGTTCCTGCGGTCACGGTTAACCGTCTCTGTGGTTCTTCGATGCAATCGCTGCACGATGGTGCCCGCATGATCATGACCGGTGATGCCAGTATTGTTATGGTCGGTGGTGTTGAACATATGGGACATGTTCCCATGACACACGGTGTCGACTTTCATCCCAAATTAAGCCGTAACGTTGCCAAGGCAGCAGGTGTGATGGGGTTAACGGCAGAAATGCTGGCCAAAATGTACAATATTAGTCGTGAAATGCAGGATGAGTTTGCCCTCCGTTCTCATCAACGTGCAACACAAGCGACCGTATCCAAGGCTTTCTCTAGCGAAATAGTCCCCATATATGGACATGATGCTGAAGGAAATCTGAAACTCGTCGATTTTGATGAAGTGATCCGCACAGATGCTAATCCAAAAGATTTGGCTGCACTGCGTCCCGTTTTTGATCCTGTCACTGGAAGTGTGACTGCGGGTAACTCCTCAGCGCTTTCCGATGGCGCCTCTGCCATGCTGATCATGAGCGAAAGCAAAGCTAAAGCGTTAGGATTAAAACCTCGCGCCCGTATTCGCTCAATGGCGGTGGTGGGTTGTGATCCTTCTATCATGGGTTATGGCCCTGTGCCGGCCACACAAATGGCCCTGAAAAAAGCCGGATTAAGCCTTACGGATATTGGCGTTATGGAATTGAACGAAGCATTCGCTGCACAATCCCTGGCTTGTATAAAGGGATTGAATCTGCTGGAGAGTATGGATGACAGAATCAACCTGAACGGTGGCGCTATTGCTCTCGGTCACCCATTGGGGTGCTCTGGTACTCGCATTACAACCACTCTGCTTAACTTGATGGAACGTAAAGATGTTCAGTTCGGGCTATCAACCATGTGCATCGGGTTAGGCCAGGGTATAGCCACGATTATTGAAAGAGTATAGTCATGAAAACTTGGCTATAAAGCATAGTTGACGATTGACATTTATGGCTTTTAAAAATTAACGTTTTTCCCTTGTCTGTCTTATCTATTGCATCATTCTAGTCAGTTGTTGCCATAGTTTCCCGCCTGTCAGGGGCGGGTTTTTTATTTTTTGTCGTCTCATTTTTTATCGGCAAACGGCTCAAATAAACTCAAATGCATCCCCATACATGCGTTCGATAGATGCATCTCGCTCACTACAGAACCGTTCACGGGCAATTTTAGCCATCTCAAAGCGGCCAGCAATGTAAATATCATGGTTTGCCAAACTGCCGAAATCTTCCAAAACCGCACTCAGAACTGTTCCCGTTCTTCCGCGCCAGTGTTCATCAACTTGTTCAACCACCGGTACAACGGTCAAATTAGGATAATGCTCACTTAATGATTGCAACGCCCCCAAATCATAAAGGTGTTGCAGTTCTCGCCCTCCCCAATAGATGGAAATTTCACGATTAGGATTTTTTTTCAATGCAGCCAATAAGATAGAGCGCGTATATGAGAATCCCGTTCCACCGGCAATCAATAACATCGGGTTTTTGCTGTCTTCACGAAACCAGGCATGACCATGTGGAATGTCAATATCAATGACTTTCTGATCCAGAATTCTATCCATTACCGCCATCGCATAGAGATTTAGCTCAGAAGCCCCAATATGCAACTCAATTATCTGTTTTTCTGAGGGTGGTGATGCCATGGAGAAAGGACGTTTATCCCTTTCATCCATAATCACCATTAAATATTGTCCTGCACGGAAAAAAAAAGGCGAATCAGGTAATAAACGAACCCGATAAACTGTATCTGTAATGGAGTCAACCGATGTTACTTTACAACTTAATATTGTCATGCGTTCCCTCTTATCGCTTCAAAATATCTAATTGATCCCAAATTTCATCGACACGGGCCCGAATCTCATCGCTCATCACTATCGGGCGTCCCCATTCCCTTTGTGTCTCTCCTGGCCATTTATTTGTTGCATCTAACCCCATTTTTGAGCCTAACCCAGAAACAGGCGATGCAAAATCGAGATAGTCAATGGGGGTATTTTCCATTAAGACCGTATCTCTCTGCGGGTCCATTCGCGTTGTTATCGCCCAGATGACATCATTCCAATCTCGCGCATTGATATCATCATCACAAACGATAACAAATTTTGTGTACATAAATTGTCTCAGATATGACCAAACTCCCATCATTACTCGTTTGGCATGGCCTGCATACTGTTTTTTCATTGTAACGATCGCGAGTCGATAAGAGCAGCCTTCTGGCGGCAAGTAAAAATCCACAATTTCAGGAAATTGTTTTTGCAATATTGGCACCAATACTTCATTCAACGCAACCCCCAGCACCGCAGGTTCATCCGGCGGACGCCCAGTGTAAGTCGAATGATAGATAGCATCACTGCGTTGGGTAATATGGGTTACGGTAAATACCGGGAACATATCGACTTCATTGTAATAGCCGGTATGATCACCATATGGCCCTTCCGGTGCCATTTCACCAGGTTCAATGTAGCCTTCAAGGATAATCTCAGCGCTGGCAGGTACTTCCAGATCATTGGATATACATTTAACAACTTCCGTTTTATGCCCACGCAATAATCCAGCAAACGCATATTCAGACAAGGTATCAGGAATTGGAGTAACCGCCCCCAATATCGTGGCAGGATCGGCTCCCAATGCAACGGATACAGGGAAACGTTCCCCCGGGTGAGCCTGACACCACTCCTGAAAATCAAGCGCACCACCACGATGTGATAACCAGCGCATAACCAGTTTGTTTTTTCCCAATACCTGTTGGCGGTAGATACCCAAGTTCTGGCGCTCTTTATTAGGTCCTTTAGTCACCGTCAATCCCCAGGTAATTAAAGGGGCTGCATCATCTGGCCAACAATGCATGACTGGAATACGGGTAAGATCAACTTCATCTTCGGCCCAAATCTGTTCCTGACAAGGCGCAAAGCTAAGGCGTTTGGTTGGCATATTCAAAACCTGTTTGAATTTCGGCAATTTATCGACCAAATCACGAAAGCCTTTTGGTGGCTCAGGCTCTTTCAGAAAAGCCAATAGTTTCCCAACATCATGCAGTGCCTTAACATCATCCTGCCCCATTCCCATGGCAACACGCTGAGGTGTCCCAAACAAGTTGCACAATACAGGCATCGAATATCCCTTAGGATTTTCAAATAATAAGGCAGGACCACCGGCACGAAGAGTACGATCTGCGATTTCAGTCATTTCCAGGTATGGATCAACTTCTATACGAATTCGCTTTAATTCACCTGATTGTTCCAACAAGGAAAGAAAGTCTCTTAGATCGCGATATTTCATAGTGTTCATTTGTGCCGATTTTCAGGGGGGAAAGCCATTATAATCCCTCCCATGAGGGTTACAAGGAAAACTCATAACCTGCTAAAACACAATGGATTTAGTGCAATAATCAAGACATAGACTTTTACTGAAAATAAGCACGATAGAATATAAAAATACGGCTTACACTTAAATAACTTCTATCTTTACTGGTGACCCTTTAGTACTGGTTTTGTTATGCTAGGCACTCTACGCAATGGAGTCGAAATATGATGGGAAATTGGTATCTTCTTTACTGTAAACGTGGGCAAGTCTCTCGGGCAATAGAGAATTTAGAGCGACAGGACGTAATTTGCTTAACACCTACAGCCAAAATTGAAAAAATTATTCGGGGTAAACGAACCACAGTTACTGAGCCACTGTTTCCCAATTACCTGTTTGTCCACTTTAATCCCGAAGTTATTCATACCACGACCGTTAATTCCACACGTGGTGTCAATCATTTCGTTCGATTCAGTACTTATCCTGCCATTGTTCCACAAACATTGATTGATGAATTAATGTCTGTTACTGAGCAAGAATATATTGCACCTGAAACCCCGATTACTGGTGATACCGTCTTAATCACTGAGGGGATCTTCGAAGGCATTCAAGCAATTTATAATGAACCGGATGGGGAAACCCGCTCCATTCTCTTGCTAAATATTCTCAACAAAGAAGTTTCTAAGGTTTTAGATAATAAATATTTCATCAAAATTTAAGCAGAAGACGGGCAAAATTGCCCGTCTCAAGCGATTACAAATCAGTATTTTTGTTCATGCAGCCACTGCGCTACGCGCTTGGCAAAATAGGTCAGAACACCATCTGCTCCCGCTCGTTTGAAGCACAATAGTGATTCCATAATCGCGGGCTGCTCTTTCAACCAACCATTTTGAATCGCTGCCATATGCATGGCATATTCCCCAGAAACCTGATAAGCAAATGTCGGCACACCGAAAGTCTCTTTTACCCGGCGAATCACATCCAAATATGGCATACCCGGTTTAACCATGACGCTATCTGCACCTTCCTGTAAATCCTGTGCAATTTCCTGCAACGCTTCATCACTATTTGCAGGGTCCATTTGATAGGTCATTTTATTGCCACCTTTCAGGTTACCGCTGGAGCCAATAGCATCCCTAAATGGCCCATAGTAACAAGAGGCGTATTTGGCAGAATAAGCCATAATTTGGGTATTAACATAACCATCCATCTCAAGCTGCTCACGAATAGCCCCAACGCGGCCATCCATCATATCGCTTGGCGCGATAATTTCGCCCCCAGCTTCAGCATGGGACAATGCCTGCTTAACCAGAATATCTTTGGTAATGTCATTGATAACATAACCATCCTGATCAATAACACCATCTTGCCCGTGGGTAGTAAATGGATCGAGCGCTACATCCGTCAGAAGACCCAATTCAGGAACAGCATCTTTCAGGGCACGAACAGAGCGCTGAATCAAGCCGTCGGGGTTATAGGCTTCTTTCGCATCCAATGATTTCTTGTCCGCTTCAATGACCGGAAACAGAGACAAAACAGGAATACCCAGTCGGGCAATCTCTTCTGCTTCTTTCAGCAAAAGATCGATTGTCAGACGATACACTCCTGGCATTGAAGACACTTCCTGACGCTGATTCGTTCCTTCCATAACAAATACAGGATAAATCAGATCATTCACAGTAAGTTGATTTTCAGCAACTAAGCGACGGGAAAAGTCATGACGGCGCACACGACGCATACGACGACCGGGAAATGCCCCCGGAAATACATAGCTCATATTGTTCTCCTAATGTAAAACCCAGCGCCAAAGCGCTGGGTTAATAGTCATCGTTTCATGATAATGATGTTAACACCATCTATCAGTTCGCAATAATCATGAATGCCTGGCATCAGATTATTGTTTAAAATTGTCACCAATATCACTGTCTGATTTATCTTCTGAATTGATAAAATTACGCCGTCCCCATTTACCAACATAGAACTGCGAAAGCAAAATCCCCAGCTCAAATAGCAAATACATGGGAACAGCCAGCAAAGTCTGTGAGAAAACATCGGGGGGTGTTAACAACATCCCAACCACAAACGCCCCGACCAAAATATAAGGACGCTTTCTCTTTAGTGATTCTGGCGTCACTATCCCACTCCAACACAGCAAAATAATGGCAATGGGTATTTCGAATGAAACGCCAAAAGCCATAAATAGCGCCATGACAAAGCTTAAATAATTGCTGATGTCCGTCGATATTACGACCCCAACGGGTACGGTATTGATAAAGAAACCAAACACAATGGGAAAAACGACAAAATAGGCGAATGCCATTCCCAGATAAAACAATATGCTACTGGAAAACAGTAAGGGCATAATCAAACGGCGTTCGTGTTTATACAATGCCGGCGCAATAAATGCCCATACTTGATAAAGGATCATCGGTGCCGAAACAAAGATAGACACCATAATGGTCAGTTTAATTGGGGTAAAAAAAGGTGATGCAACATCTGTTGCAATCATATTGGCACCTTTAGGTAATTGTTCCATTAAAGGCGCTGCAATAAGTCGATAAATGTCATTGGAAAAATAAACCAATGCCAGAAACACAACCAGCACGGTAATTAAACTATTTAAAATCCGCTTACGCAGTTCGATCAGGTGACTGATAAGAGGTTGGGTATTATCCACAGACATGTTTCAGTGTTCGCCATTTACTTGTTCAGGTGGTTTTCTTTTTTGTTGCTCTGTGCTTGCGTTCGATTGCTCTGCAATGACTGATTCTGAATTCGAATGCCTTGCAACCGATTGGGACTCAGAAGAATGAAAATACGTTTCATCCTCCTCCAATTCCCTCATTTCATCCGGTTTCAACTGATACGTATTTTTCAATGAATCAGCCGCTTCCTTCAACGCCTCCATTGAAGCTTTCAGTTCTGGCGAAAGTGATTGCAGGTCGGCTTTTTCTTCCATTTTTTTCAGGGTGTCCTGAAGCTCTTGCAATTTTAGTTCCTGAGCAAGCTCATTCTGGACATTAGCCGCCAGCGAACGCAATGCCCGAATCCAGCCAGCCACTGTTTTGACCGCAACAGGCAGACGTTCCGGTCCCAGAACGACCAGGCCAATGATCATCACTAACAGTAGTTCACTAAAACCAATGTCAAACACGGTTTATACCTGCTCTTTGTCTTTACTTTTACTCTCTGATTTTTCAGATTGCGCCGCCGTGAACTTTTCAGTGAGGTTTTTAGTTTCAAACTCGGCATCCTGATCCTGACTCATTTTTTCCGGCTGCGGTGACTTTCCATCATCACTCATTGCCTTTTTAAAGCCCTTGATTGATTCACCCAAGTCTGAACCCAAGGTACGCAGCTTATTAGTACCAAACACCAGTACGACAATGACGGCAATGATGAGCAATTGCCAAATACTTATACCACCCATACTGACCTACCTCCATTCATAGAATATTACTCGTGATTTAATGATAAACGACAAACTTTATGTTCAAAAATAACACAATCATACCAAGGATCGTGGCAGAATTACCTTCATTTAATATTCATCATTACTGAATTATTAACGCTTGCTTAAATGACACCAGCCCAATCCCCATGATGCAATTCCGCTCCCTATCATTCCCCATGCCAGATGTTTCTGATCTATGATGAAAAACAAACTACCACAGATAAAGAGAGTTGCACCAATCCCCAACAAATAGAGAGACTTGCGCTGTCTGAACTGTTGTTCCCTGAATTGTTGCGATATCTGATCAATGCTGCTTTGTAAACGCCGATGCTGCTGGAGCGTGCCATATACCAGCTCTGGAAGTTCTGGTAACTTTTCCGCCCAATAAGGTGCTTTCTCTTTAAAGGCACGCACAATAGCGGGAAGCCCAATCTGATCATGCAGCCAATCTTCCAGAAAAGGTTTTGCTGTTTTCCACAGATCAAGCTGAGGATAAAGTTGGCGCCCCAAGCCTTCAACATACAACAGCGTTTTTTGCAGCAGAACTAACTGGGGCTGAACTGCCATATTAAAACGACGGGCGGTATTAAAAAGGTTTAGCAAAACATGCCCAAATGAGATTTCAGCCAGTGGTTTTTCAAAAATTGGTTCACAAACGGTACGAATAGCAAATTCGAAATCTTCCACATTGGTATCTGCCGGCACCCAACCAGAATCGACATGCAGTTCAGCGACCCGACGATAATCACGATTGAAGAAAGCAATAAAATTTTCGGCCAGATAGCGTTTATCATCTTTATTCAAAGAGCCAACAATGCCGTAATCGATGCCGATATAAGTAGGATCTTCCGGTTTGTCATAACTGACGAAAATATTACCGGGATGCATATCCGCATGGAAAAAACTATCACGAAATACTTGGGTGAAGAATACCTGAACTCCACGTTCAGCCAATAATTTCATATTGGTGTTCTGCGCCTCTAAAGCCGCAACATCTGACACGGGAATACCATAAATGCGCTCCATCACCAAAACATTTTCCCGGCAATAGTCGGGATAGACTTCCGGCACGTAGAGCATTGAACTGTCTTCAAAATTACGCCGCAATTGAATCGCGTTTGCAGTTTCACGCAATAAATTCAGCTCATCAAGCAGCGTTTTCTCATATTCTCTTATAACTTCACGCGGACGAAGACGACGACCATCAGGTAAAAGAGGAACCAAATTTGCCAGGCGATACATTAACCGCACATCAGCTTTAATTACCGGCAGAATATCCGGGCGGATCACCTTTAAAACAACTTCTCTGCCATTCTCTTTCAATCGAGCAGTATGTACCTGAGCGATAGAAGCGGAAGCCAGGGGTTGTGGATCAAAATCCTCAAACCACGTTTCCAGTGCGCCCTCTAAAGCCGTTTCAATCGATTTTCGTGCCACCGCGCCATCAAAGGACACTACCCGATCTTGTAACATCGAAAGTTGATCTGCAATCGCAGGCGGAAACAGGTCTCGACGCGTGGAGAGCATCTGGCCAAATTTGATCCACACTGGACCGAGTTCTTGTAATGCTAAACGCAAACGTTCGCCGAGAGGTTTATCCTTATGCTTGTTAGGTATCCAAAACAGGAAATAACGCCCAAAACGCAACGGCCATGTCAAACGAATATTAGGGATGAGTTCATCTAACCCGTAAGAAAGAAACACTCGGATGATAAAGTAAAGTCGTCTAATTTCACTGGGGGTCATGTTTTCCCTCCAGTGCCGCCAACCGTTTTTCGAGTTGTGTTATCTGATTGGCAACAGCACTAACCTCTTCGTTGAAATAAGCCACTTCCAACGCACTGGGAACCATTTTCCATTCTTCCGTCAATGATTCGGTGAAATACGTTTTCTTCCTTGCAATGGTATTGCTGGCAAATTCAAAACCTTTCTTTATCATCCGGCTGATACCTTCTGCGGCAATATCACCGACATAAGGGGAAAGATAATACGCAGGATCCCACTCTGACATATCCAGCAAAGCAGACCATTGTTGAATCACCTGCATGTCCCCTTCAATGACAATTTCCCCCCGGTTAATCAGGGTTGAAAGGCACTGGCGATCCCGTAGTTTGAGTAGTGCAGGGAGCGTTGCTTTCATCGAGCAATCCACAAGCTCTGACCATTGGCTCAAAACATCCACCCGTCTCTCACTGAATATCAGTATCAAGGGGGTTTCGATTTCTTTCAGTTTGATGGACAGTATCTTACCTGCCAGTCTCAAGCGGGCAGGTTTTAATACCGCTTCACGATATAACAGATGATTCAAGGTTGTTTCCAGAAAGGCCGTTACTACCGGAAACAACACCTTATCATTGGATGCCGCAGAACTCATATTATGGCTTAATGAGGGGGTTTCCATCTCAGAATTTGAATCCTTTGTGCAGTGCAACAATTCCACCAGTCATGTTGGTGTAGTAAACCTGGTCAAAGCCCGCCTCTTCCATCATGCCTTTTAACGTTTCCTGATCAGGGTGCATACGGATGGATTCTGTCAGATAACGGTAACTGTCCCCATCATTCACAACCATCTGACCGATTCGGGGCAGAACATGGAATGAATAAACATCATAAACCTTACTTAACGGTGCCAATACAGGTTTAGAAAACTCCAGCACCAACAAGCGTCCGCCTGGCTTAAGTACCCGATACATGGAACGTAGTGCTTTTTCTTTATCCGTGACATTACGCAAGCCGAAAGAAATAGTAATACAATCAAAATGGTTATCAGGGAAAGGCAGTTCTTCGGCATTGGCTTGAACATAACTGACATTACCTACGATACCGGTATCGCGTAATTTTTCGCGTCCCACTTTCAACATTGAGTCATTAATATCCGCCAGAACAACTTGACCTTTTTCCCCCACCATTCGGGAGAATTTTGCGGTTAGATCACCTGTTCCACCAGCAAGATCAAGCACCTTATGACCACGGCGAATACCACTTGACTCAATAGTGAAACGTTTCCAGATACGGTGAATGCCAAATGACATCAAGTCATTCATTAAGTCATATTTCGAGGCCACAGAGTGAAATACCTCTGCCACCATCTCTTTTTTTTGTTCTTTGGCTACGGTGCGGAAACCAAAATCAGTGGTTTCTTTTGATTGATCTGCCATGTTATTTGTCCGCTTTTTATTCAAAAAAATTTATAGCCAGTGTACCAGCCTTTCCAACAAAACCCTATCCAGACTTCACTCATTCACCTGCAACGATTGGAAAGATTTATCAATCAACTGTGAATCAATAGGACGTTTCACATCCACGCCTAAATCACGAAATGCTTCGGCCTGACTAATTAAATTACCTCTGCCCTCAACAAGCTTTTTCATTGCGAAATGGTAACTCGCCTGTGCTTTGTTAAGGCTTTGCCCCAATCCTTGCATATCATCCACAAACAACCGCATTTTGTCATACATTCTGGCGGCCTTATCGGCAATCAAACGCGCATTTTGGCTTTGATATTCATAACGCCACAAATTATTGATAATACGAACAGCAACCAGCAAAGTTGATGGGCTGACCAACATAATATTATGTTTCAATGCTTCATCAAGTAATTCTGGGGCCTGATTGAGTGCAACCAGATAAGCAGGTTCCACAGGAATAAACATCAAAACATAATCCAGTGATCGCAATCCGGGTAATTGTTGATAATCTTTTCGGCTCAGGCCGCGAATATGTCCTCTGATAGAGTTGATATGTTCCTGTAATGCCTGCGCCTGTTGTTCTTCGCTATCACTATTGAAATAACGTTCATAAGCAACCAGAGACATTTTGGCATCAATAATGACATCTTTTCCCTGTGGCAGATGCACAATCACATCCGGTTGAAAACGTTCGCTGTTTTCAGCCTTAAGATTAACCTGCGTATCGAACTCATATCCCTCACGCAAACCAGACGCTTCCAAAACCCGAGCCAATACCATCTCCCCCCAATTTCCCTGTATTTTATTGTCTCCTTTCAGGGCCTTTGTAAGATTAATAGCTTCTTTTGCCATCTGTGCATTGAGTTGCTGAAGATGACGAACTTCATGAGTCAAAGTATGGCGCTCGCGGGCTTCCTGCCCAAAACTGTCTTGTACCTGACGGCGGAATCCTTCAAGTTGTTCACGAAATGGCATCAGAAGATTATTGAGGTTTTGACGATGATATTCGTCAGTACTGCGTCGATTCTGATCAAAGATACGATTGGCGAGATTTTCAAATTGGGTACTTAATCGCTGCTCACTGTTGATCAATAAACGCTGCTTTTCCTCCGCAGCCAGTCTGGTTTCTTCAAGCCGGGTGCTCAGTTCTCGCAACTCAACTTCCTGCACACTGTTAATTTCGCGTTGAGCCAGTAACTCTTGGTTTAGTTGAGTGCATTCAGTACGCCAATAGTGGGATTGCTCCAGCTTTTCATGGCTAACAGCCTGTTGGCTATATAATTCACGCAGTGCCTGCTCTTTCTGCTGGATCCTCTGCTGAACAGAGAGCCAGACGAAGATCCCTCCGCCCAGCAATCCACCTAAACCACCGATCAGCATGTATAACCACTGGATATCCACTTATACACCCTCGCTAACATCATTTCTCACTAATACCATTTCTCGCTAACGCTATTCTTCATTAACACCATTGGCACTAAATTTCAGTCAACGTTTTCGATTCATTAGACTCAATGTAAGTTAAATAGATGCTGTATAAATGTCCAGAATATCTAATGGCTTTCTTTCAGTCTGCAAAGCGGCTCGCAATTATCCCATCCACTCTGCCAACCAACGCAGGCCAAATGCCCCTGGTGCTAAGATACCGAATGCCCAGATCAATGCAGACGCTAAATTAGCGAGCTGAAAATGACGTTTTGGCATGGCACAAATTCCAGCCACCAGCGGTACAACTGCTCTCAACGGGCCAAAAAAAACGCCCAATGAAAATGCCCCATACGCCCCATCGGTCAAAAAAACGATGTCCGCGAACCAACGTTTGAGGATGGCGGGAAAGCGGCCACATCTTGCCGACATTTTCTTTGTAATGGAAACCAAACCAGTAAGAAACCCAATCACCAAAGAAAGCGCCGGCGGCGGCAGCTAGCCATATTGGCCAGAAGGTTAATCCACTTTCACCAATCAATGCGCCTAACCCCAACAAAATGATCGTTGCTGGCAATAATAGGGAAATAAATGCCAACGATTCACCAAATGCCAGTAGGAAAATGATGGGAATTGCCCAAACTTCATGGTCTTTTACGAAGTTTATGATCAGTTCGATAATTTCATGCAGGCTCACATTAATCTTTCCTGTGTTATCAGTGGGAGGTTATAGGTCAGCCCTGAACAATCCGTCCAATGCTAACCTGATATTTTTATTCAAGAAAATAAGCTTGTAGTTTTTCACGCGCAGCGATATTGAGTCCGATATCTTTTTCCAGCCAAATATCTACGCTGCCATAATGCCGGTTAATACTGTTAATTGCTGTCAGCAGAAACTCTTCCCTCACTGAATAAACATAGGCAAATTTTTCGACCACACTTTCACGCATAATTTTTGCGTGTTCACTCAATAAATAGTCGCGGTATGGCGCCAATGTGATATTGGTCAACAAATAATCTTCCATCACCGTATCCAAATCAGCACCCAGTGCGAATAAAACCAGTGCAGAACCCACTCCTGTCCTGTCTTTACCCACCGCGCAATGTTGCACAATTCCGCCTTTCTCTGGTTGCAGCAATAATGTCGCTAACGTCTTATAAGCTGGATTGTTAATGGGTAACAATTCATATAAGCGAGCCATAAATACTTTCGCGTCGAATTGCTCCAGTATTTCTTTGTCTAACTTATCCAGATTAGCATCCACTTCTTTGGAAAGAGGATTAGCTGGAGCATGGTGATAATGCGCACCATTCCATATGCGATCGGGTTTATCCATAATTTCGCTGTTATCACGATAATCAATGATCTGCAAAAGGTTTTGATCGACTAAAAAAGCCTGATCGTTTTCTGTCAATCTGTCCAGTGATCCTGAACGAAATAACAATCCTGATTTAATTTTAGCGCCATTTTTCAGGGTGTTATTACCCAAATCACGGAAATTAATGCCACCATTCAAAGGAAGTAGTGAAGGATGAGATAGAAATGTTGTGGTCATAGTCACTCTTGTTGCGATTAAAAAAATAGTTAATAGAACAAACTATCTATTAGTACAGAATGTTATGACATTATCAAATTTTGAAATGAAGGGAAAATGAAGGGAGACAAAAGATAACAAAAACGATAGGGCCAGAATGCTCTGACCCTTGATGAAAAACTTCACAGCAGGCGACGGGCGGCCTCCACAACAATCCCCAGTGCATTGCTTTCCGTTTTTTTCAGCAGCTCAACATCGGGGATTTCCTGTTGGGTACGGTTAACGATCACACCGGCTACCATACCAGCCCGTAGTCCCTGACTTGCGCACATGGTCAGCAAGGTTGCTGACTCCATTTCAAAGTTCATTACGCCCATTTCTTGCCATTCTTTCATCGAACCCTGGAAACGGCGCACAACACGACCGGAATAAGTATCGTAACGCTCTTGTCCTGGATAGAAGGTATCGGAAGATGCAGTAATACCAACATGGGTAGCAGAACCCGATGCCTTTGCGGCTTCATACAAGGCATTTGTACACGCAAAATCAGCAACCGCAGGGAACTCCATTGGGGCAAAGTGCAGGCTGGCACCGTCCAAACGAACCGCGGCAGTCGTAACCAATACATCCCCTACATTGATATGTGGCTGAATCGCCCCAGTTGTTCCGATACGCAGGAAAGTACATACTCCTAACTGTGCCAGTTCCTCTACAGCAATCGACGTTGAGGGACCGCCAATGCCTGTAGAGCAGACAACCACAGCCTTTCCGTTGATTTCTGCACGCCAGGTTGTAAATTCACGGTGGGAAGCCAAATGGACTGGGTTATCCATCAGTCGCGCAATTTTCTCAACACGGTTAGGATCGCCGGGTACAATTGCCAGAGTTGCGCCTTGCAGGTCGCTTTTGGTAATACCTAAGTGAAACACATCAGACATAGCAAACTCCTCAGCGGGCATGATTCAAAATTTGAATACCTAAATTTAGTCAATACTCTGACATTTTTTAGTGATTAAAATCATCTTTAATTGATATTAAAAAGAAGCACATACATATATTTGTGATGATTATCACATTTAAAAAGAAAACGCCCTCTACAGGGCGCTATCCGCATAATAAGTTACATGATGAAATTAAGCAGTAATACACCACACAGTCCAATTCCCCAAGCAATGGTGGTGGGTATCGACCAGATGATAATCTGCTGTCTCACATTCTTAATGCCCATCATCCGGTTAACCACCCAGAAAAAACAATCATTGAAGTAACTGAAAAATAGTGTGCCCATCATCGCCGCCTGAGCCGCCACCAACATATTAACATCCGGTATCTGCTTGATAACCGGCGCAGAAATAGAAGCCGCAGTTATCATTGCCACTGTACCAGAGCCTTGAATTATGCGTATGAGCGTTGCAATGATAAATGGGATCAAGACCGGTGTTATGGGCAGGCTGGCAATATAATGCGCCAATATCGTCCCTGTTGAGCCTTCATTCAACACGGCGCCTAATGCACCTCCCGCGCCTGACACCAGCAAAATAATACCTACCGTTTTTAACCCTGTTTCCAGATGTTCAATCACTTCATGCTTACTAACGTTTGGCATTAAGGTATAAACCGCCAGTAATACACTGATTGCTAGCGCAATAATGGGTGATCCTAGAAAATCAAAAAGCTGAAAATAGAAAGCGTTCTCCTTACCGGCAAACCCATCCATTTTCCGTATCATTCCATTAATGACACCAATAAAAATCAGCATAATTGGCACGACGATGGGTAAAAGCGAAAGAAATAGACTTGGAAGTGATTTTTGCTCTTTCTCTTCCATATAACGCTGATGTACTTGTGGCAAATTTTCTGCACTTTCCTCTGTATCACCCAGTTGATATTGAGGATATTTAGTCTCCAACCACTTTGCATAGCAGGTAATACCCATGACACAGGGCACCGCCAGTATCATACCTGCCAGCATCATTTGGCCGATACTGACCCCGAATATTCCGGCGACACCAAGTGGCCCTGGTGTTGGAGGAACGATATGGTGAGTCACCACTAACCCTCCGGCCAGAGCAACCCCAAGGGACAATACATTGCGTTTACCTTTTTTCGCCAATGCCTTCACCAACGGATAGAGGATCACAAAAGCTGAATTCACAAATATGGGGATACTGACAATATAGCCGGTAATCGCCAAAGCCCATTCTTCGCGCCTTTTACCCAACCATTTAATCAGGCTATAGGCGATTTGCTCTGTTGCTCCCGATACTTCCAATATTCTCCCCATCATGCATCCCAATCCAATCACGATACCGATGTTACCTAATGTCGAACCAAATCCTTTAGCGATGACTTCAACGATATTATTCATAGTCAAGCCGCCTGATATTCCGGCGATTATTGCCGCAATTAGCATAGCAATAAGGACATGAACACGCGTGCGCAAGACCAGAAAAACCAGCGTAAATACCGCCACTCCCAATCCAATAATTGGAATATAAAACCCCATCACAAAACCTCATTAAAAATGGATAAATTGGAACATGCCATATTTACAATGCGTTTCGCTATCAGAAATCGATTTTTTCCAAGGAAAATTTCAGTCCAGACCCGGTCTGCTTTAAATATAATGAGCTGAAAAAGAGGTATTGCCGAGATAAAACGAATAGTTGCGGATCGGGCTTGTAACAGCGCGAAGGCAGCACCAGCATATGCATGATAGATTGGATTGAAGATCAGCGTTTGTCTGGTCTTATCGATAAGGTCAGCCAAACGCTGACGTCTCAAAAAATCTGGATTTAAAATCTGCGGGCATTGGATCTGTTGAAGATTAAGCGGCCAAGAAAACTCGCTTTTTCACCCGCTACATGAATCTGACTGTAGCGGGTATTTTCATCACTTAGTAAGTTTAAACTGAACAAATAAACTCTAAATTAGCCATTTAATGAAGAGCGTAAACGTGTTGCCGCTTCAACCATGTTTGCCAACGCTTGTCTGGTTTCTGTCCAACCGCGAGTTTTCAAGCCACAGTCTGGGTTTACCCACAAACGTTCAACCGGAATACGATCAGCCGCTTTGCGTAATAATGACTCAATCCATTCGACGCTGGGGACGTTTGGTGAGTGAATATCATACACACCAGGCCCTATCTCATTCGGATAAGAGAAATCTTCGAACGAATCCAGTAACTCCATATCCGAGCGTGAGGTTTCAATGGTGATTACATCCGCATCCAGCGCTGCAATGGACGGCATGATGTCATTGAACTCGCAATAACACATATGAGTGTGGATTTGGGTATCATCTTGCGCAATAGCTGCGCTCAATTTGAAAGCATCCACCGCCCATTCCAGATATTCCTGCCACTCTTCTCTGCGCAGTGGCAAGCCTTCACGCAATGCCGGTTCATCAATCTGGATAATGCCAATGCCTGCCTTCTGCAAATCATCAACTTCATCACGCAAAGCCAGTGCGATCTGTTTAGCGATGGTTTCACGGCTGATATCTTCCCTTGGGAATGACCAACAGAGAATGGTCACAGGTCCCGTCAACATGCCTTTGACTGGCTTATCAGTCAAGGATTGTGCATATGTCGCCCAGTTCACTGTTATCGCCTCTGGCCGACTGATATCGCCAATAATTACCGGTGGTTTCACGCAACGGGAGCCATAACTCTGTACCCAGCCATTTTGAGTAAAGACATAACCGTCAAAGTGTTCACCGAAATATTCCACCATGTCGTTACGTTCAGCTTCACCATGTACCAATACATCCAACCCCAAACGCTCCTGCTCTTGGATCGCCTGTTTGATATGCTCACTGATATTGGCTCGGTAGTGCGTACTATCCACCCGACCTTTTTTGAAATCGAGACGCAGGCTACGAATTTCCGTTGTTTGCGGGAATGAACCTATGGTTGTTGTTGGCCACAACGGTAAGTTATAACGCTGACGCTGGAGCTTGGCACGCTCAGGATATACCTGATGACGTTCGCTATCCTGTGGCTTAATTGCCGCAATGCGCCCAGCGACCGCTGGATTATTCACCCTTGTGGAACTGCGACGGGCGCGAACTGGGGCACTATAGGCATCCAGATCTGCCTGTTTACTGCTTTCCGGCGCATTCAATGCTTGTGACAGCAAAGAAAGTTCCGCACATTTTTGCAATGCAAAGGCAAACCAGCTTTTCACTTCTTCATCCAATCCTGTTTCGTCATTCAGATCAATGGGGCTATGCAGTAATGAACAGGAAGTGCCGATCCACACATTTCTTTTACCAACCAATGGGGCGACAAGCGGGTATTTTTCACTCAAATCGGCTCGCCAAACGTTGCGGCCGTTAATCACCCCCAATGAAAGCAGCCAGTCTTCCGGCAGAGATTTATCCAAATGCTCAAGAGAATCCTGTCCCGCGACCAAATCAACATGCAGTCCTTGCACTGGTAACGATTTGATGGTTTCCAGATTGTGACCGATGCTGTCAAAATAGGTCGTCAGCAACAATTTCACTTGTCCTTCAAGTGTTTGATAAGCTGTTGAGAATGCCGCCTGCCACTCTTCTGGTAATTCCAGTACCAGAGCCGGTTCATCAATCTGTACCCATTCAATGCCGCGTGTTGCCAGTTCTGCCAACACCTGCTGGTATACCGGCAGGATATCCTTTAATAGAGACAGGCGATCAAAAGCCTTGCCTTTTACCTTACCGAGCCATAAATAGGTCACGGGTCCCAAAAGGACAGGTTTTACGTTGTGTCCCAATGCCAGAGCTTCATCAACTTCATCCAACAACTGAGTCCAGCCTAACTTAAATTCCTGCCCTTCCTGAAATTCAGGCACGATATAGTGATAATTGGTGTTAAACCATTTAGTCATTTCCGAAGCAGCCGCAGGTGTCCCTGTTGGAGCACGACCACGGGCGATGCGGAACAGCGTATCCAGATCAATATTGCCACCTTCATTTTGATGACGCGGTGGAACATTGCCCAATAACAGGCTGGTGGTCAATACTTGGTCATACCAGGCAAAATCACCAACGGGGACTAAATCAACGCCCGCTTCTTTTTGTTGTTGCCAGTGACGTGCACGTAATTCACGACCTGTTTCCAGCAATTCCTGTTGAGAAATTTTGCCCGCCCAATAGCTTTCTTGCGCTTTTTTTAGCTCTCTTTTCAATCCGATACGTGGAAAACCTAATGTATGATTCAGAACCGTCATGTCGTCACCCTGTAATTTTTAGCCGTCTAGATGTTTACACTTCTATAATCAACAGGTAAGGTATAAACCACAAGCGCAAATTATTCATTATCATCTTGAAGGTTTTTCATGATCGAACTAAAACACTTAAAAACGCTGCAAGCACTGAACCATTGTGGCTCACTCGCCGCGACAGCAAATTATTTGCATCAGACGCAATCGGCCCTTTCTCATCAGTTCAGTGAATTAGAACATCGGCTGGGATTTAAACTATTCATTCGTAAAAGCCAACCCTTAAAGCTAACCCCCCAAGGGGAAGTGCTGTTGAAGCTGGCAGAGCAAGTCTTGCCCTTAGTGACCGCTTCCTTACGTGAATGCCATGAGCCGGAAGAGACAAACTTACGCATTGCCATCGAGTGCCATAGCTGTATTCAATGGCTGACACCCGCACTTAAGCGTTTTCGTGAAAGTTGGCCGCAGGTTAATGTGGACTTTAAATCTGGTGTGACATTTGATCCTCAACCTGCACTGCAAAAACGCGAGCTGGATATCGTTCTGACATCTGACATTATTGCAGACAGTAACCTGCATTATACGCCGCTGTTTGATTATGAAGTGAAGCTGGTGCTCGCGCCGGATCATCCACTGGCCAATAAACGTGATATTCGTCCACAAGATCTCGCCGCAGAAATTTTGCTGATCTATCCCGTCCAGCGCCAACGGTTTGATATCTGGCGTCGTTTTCTCCAGCCTGCGGAAATTACGCCAACATTAAAAGCTGTCGATAATACACTATTGCTGATCCAGATGGTTGCCGCCCGATTGGGTATTGCCGCGTTACCACACTGGGCCGTGGAAACATTTGAAAGACAAGGATTGGTTGTCACTCAGACATTGGGAGAAGGGTTATGGAGCAGATTGTACGCTGCCAGCCGGGAAGGGGAGCAGCGTCAACCCGCTATCGATACCTTTATTCGTTCTGCGCGCCAGCACGCGGTGGACAATTTGCCGTTTGTGAAACAGGTTTCAGTATCCAACGGTGATGCACCCAAAGCGACGCAACAATCAGGCTGCCTCCAATGGTAAAGTTCAGCCAATTCGGATGCTGCTGCCAAATCGCAAAATTGACCAATAACCCTGCCGGAACCAACATATTATTCATAATTGCCAGTGTTCCGGCATCGACCTGAGTGGCACCACAGTTCCACATAAAGTAGCCAATCCCCGATGCCCCAACACCCAGCCAAATCAAGACTCCCCACTGTAGCTGAGTGGTTGGCAATTTTTGCGGATCACCAAACATCAGCCAACCGATGATAGCGACAGCACAAGCGCCCAGATAAAACCATGAAAATGCCACTCGTTGTGGGATCGGGTGGATCTCCATCAAGCGCTTATAACCGACTTGACCAATTGCAAAGAAAATATTTGCCAATTGCACTAACAGCAAGCCAATCCAGAAAGACTCACTCAATCGGTCATAACGAATAATCGCTGCGCCAGCCACTGCCAGTAAAGAACTCAAGGCATAACTCCAGCGCAATCGCTGGCGTCCCATCAGATCATACATTAATGTGACATAAAGCGGCGTCATGATGGTAAACAGCAAAAATTCTGCCACGGTCAGATAGTGATAAGCGTGAAATACAAACAAATACATCACACCAAGCTGACAGGCCCCAACAGCCATATACAGTGAAATGACTTTCAGCGATAACCCACGCCAGCGCAAAAATGGTAAAAATACCATTGCTGCCAATATGACCCTGACAAGAACCGAAAACCAGCTATCAACCTGACCAGCAAGATAAGCGCCAATCAGGCTAAATGAGGCGGCCCATAAAAATGTTGTGATCGTTAACAGCCACATAATTTATTGGTCTTTTACCTTTTATTGATCTTTCTCTACTTATTGATCTTTCTCTACTAAAAGCGCTTCTAGCAAATCAAGATCATGCAGCAACGTTTGTAGTGTTTCATTACTAATCTTACGGGTGGCACGCAGGTGATATAACTCTCCTCGTTCAGCCCTTAATGCCGTCAAACGGAAGCGGCGTTCCAAATCTTCAATCATCAGGTTATGTTCGATTTCATCCGTTCCCGCAGTACGACGCCGCAAATAACCGGTAACGCGAGAAGCAATCTCACTAATAACCTCAGCATCCAGTTTTTCTTCAGTACTGGCCGACAGACGCTCTTCCATCTTATTCATACTGACAATAGCAACTTCAGCCATGGCCGATTTTGCCATTCTGATTTCATTGAGATCTGCCAGCTTATCACCGACTTTCATGCCACGCAGCAGCAAAGGTAAAGCGACAACCCCGACAAAAAGGGAGAACAAAATCACGCCCGCTGCAATAAAAATCAACTGATAACGCGCCGGGAACGGATCACCATCCGGTAAGAACAAGGGAACAGACAGCGCACCTGCCAACGTAATTGCCCCTCGAACACCCGCGAATGAAGCCAGCCACAACTCACGAGCCGTATAGGAGGCAAATTGAAGGGGTTTTTTCTTTATCAGCATCTTGCTGATATTTTTCATCAACCACAACCAGCAGAATCGCAGTAATACCAGCGCAACATAAATGATCCCAACGGCAGCAAATAGCATCCAGGTTTCAACATGTGGGTCAAGTTCAGCCTGTTCCACCGATGTTTCCCAGATACCCGGCAATTGCAGCCCCAGCATGATGAACACCAGGCCATTGAAGACAAAGGCCAGCATTCCCCATACGTTATCGGCACGCAGACGCATATCCAGTGGTGCGTTGCGGATCACGCCGGCCTTACTGATAGTCATACCTGCGGCAACCGCTGCCAGAATTCCTGAGACACCAATATGTTCAGCAATCATATAAGAAGCAAACGGCAACAGCATCATAAACATGATTTGAGTTGCCGGATCATCGCCACTCCAGCGACTCATCAATCGCAGTGATTTACTGTATAACCAGGTAATGGCGATACCCGACAGCAATCCCCCCACCGCCACCTTGAAAAACTCAACCGTTGCACCAGTGACAGTAAATACCATCGTGCCCATAGCAATCGCTACAGCAAATTTCAGAGCCACCAGACCGGAAGCATCATTCATTAATGCCTCCCCTTCCAGCACGCTCATCATATTTTTAGGAATACGATCTTTTCCGACAATGGATGATAATGCCACCGCATCTGTTGGGGATAATACAGCCGCCAGTGCAAAAGCAGCAATAAGTGGAATACTCGGCAATAACCAATAGATCAAATAACCAATGCCAATAACCGTCACCAAGACCAATACTAAAACTAAAATGACGATTTCACGCCCATGCTGAAAAAACTCTCTGGTTGGCGTTTTCCAACCATCAACAAATAACAAAGGAGGGATAAGTAATACGAGGAAGAGTTCTGGATCGAAAGTAACGTGTAAACCAAAATGAGGCCAGGCCAGCAACGCACCCATTGCTATTTGCACTATCGGCAAGGGGATACGGAACGGAATCATTTTAGTAAGAACACCAGAAACTGACACCACCAAAATCAAGATCAAGATAGTAAAGAATATTTCCATGTTACCCTTACAAATTGCCAAAAATCCGTCAGTGGAAAGATTGTGACTGTTTTTTAATGTTAATAATAGCGCTAATAACCATAAATATTACAGTTATTAAAGAAAATCAAAAAACAATCACATTATGAATCAATCAGCATTGATTCATATTTCTATTTTATGCTTATCGGCCAACGTGTATTGAAAAATTAGCCTATTTTAGACGATGTCTGGTGGTCACCAGATAACTCACAGTGGAATGGAAAAATATAGCAGGAATAAGGATACGCAAACTCTCAGTGTTCGCGCATCCTATTTAAATTAGATAGCCCAATTTCCGGCATAAAATACCACTAATACAATGGCAAGTATCACCGTACCAGTATTCAGCTGACGCCATTCCCCCGCAAAGATACGCCCAACCACTAATGCACTGAAACCCAGCATAATGCCGGTGACGATGTTACAAGTCAGCACGATAAATACAGCACACAGTAAACCTGACATTGCATCCACAAAATCATCAAAGTTTAGTTTTCGCACATTACTCAGCATCAGTAATCCGACATACATCAAGGCAGGAGCCGTAGCATAGCCGGGAACTAAATACGACAGCGGAGACAGGAATAAAATCAACAGGAATAAAATACCGACAACAGAAGCTGTTAAACCTGTTTTACCACCCGCAGCGGTTCCTGCGGCAGACTCAATATAAACCGCAGCGGGAGAAGAACCGATAACCCCAGCAAAAATACTACTGACAGAATCGGCTGTCAGTGCCTTGCCGCCATTGATAATCTGGCCTCTCTTATCCAATAAATTGGCTTGCCCCGCCACCGCACGGATCGTACCCGTCGCATCAAATACGGCTGTCATGACCAGCGCCAGAACACTGGGTAAGACAATAGGCTGTAAAGCGCCCATGACATCCATACTGAACATCAGGGACAAGCCATCTTCCCCCAAGGTAGGAAATTTAAAGAATCCTTGATATTTAACGGCTGGATCAAAAATCAAGCCAATAATAGAAATCGCAATAATGATCAGCAAGATACCGCCAGGCACCTTCTTCCGTTCCAGACCGATAATTCCCGCCAGCCCCAATAACGTCATCACCACGGGAAATGACGTCAATGAACCAAAGGACACAGGCAAGCCAGCGTTTGGATTCTTCACCACCAGACCCACGCCATTGGCGGCAATCAACAATAAAAACAACCCGATGCCAATACCCGTTCCATGTGCAATACCCATTGGCATATTGCGCAAAATCCACGCTCGCACACCGGTTACTGAAATTAACGTAAACAAACATCCCATCAGGAAAACCGCACCCAATGCCACCGGAATGCTGACCTGTTGCCCTAATACCAGGCTAAACGCGGTAAATGCAGTCAACGAGATTGCACAACCAATCGCCATTGGCAGATTAACCCACAATCCCATCAATAACGAACCGATACCGGTCACCAGACAAACAGAAATAAACACAGCGGTATGAGGAAATCCGGCTTGCCCAAGCATCCCTGGAACCACAATAACGGAATAGACCATCGCCAAAAATGTCGTTAACCCAGCGAGAACTTCCTGACGTACCGTCGATCCGCGTTCAGTAATCTTAAAATACCTATCGAGTTTGCATTGTGTTGGTGCCTGCATACCAGACATGTTTTTCCCCTGCTTCTGTTAAATACATCGCTTTAAAAGCCCTCTCCCTATTTCTTCACCTCTTCAAACGAAAACGATTACGTCACAAGATAATAAAAATCAGTGCAGCATTCATTGGTTCAACCATTCGTTCGCGCAATCGTTTGGCTTTTTGGGTAAAGAAAAAGTGAGAAAATTTGAAGCCGACGATTATCCAGTGAATCAGGGATAAGAATCAAGCGATAATCACATCGACGATGATAAAACTCATGCTCTGTAAGATACATTTTTATGCGGCCTTTAGGCCTGACCTTGTGTAAAATCCCCTCAATTCAATTTTTAACGGGTTCATTAGGATTTCTGTAAGAATTAAGGAGATAAACCATGACAACTTATGCTCTGGTAGGTGATATCGGCGGTACAAATGCACGCCTGGCATTATGTGATGTAGATACCGGGCAATTGAGCGCGGTCGAATTCTATCCCTGTGCGCATTATGCATCGCTTGAAATTGTTATCCGCCAATATTTGAAACAACAGAACTGTGAAGTCAAATATGGCAGTATCGCTATTGCCTGTCCGGTGACGGACGATGTAATCAGCATGACCAACCACAGTTGGCGTTTTTCTGTTAGCCAAATGAAAGCCTCTTTGGAGTGGGAACGTTTTGAGGTGATTAACGATTTTACTGCCGTTTCCCTCGCCATTCCGGTTCTGGGAGAAAATGATGTGATTCAGATTGGTGGCAAGCAACCTCAGGCGAAACGCCCTATTGCGGTTTATGGTGCGGGAACTGGGTTAGGAGTCGCGCACCTTGTTCATACAGGCAGCCAATGGATGAGCTTACCGGGTGAAGGGGGTCACGTAGAGTTCGCGCCAGATAGTACGGAAGAAGATCATATGTTGAGCGTACTGCGCGAAGAATATGGTCATGTCTCCGCCGAACGAATCCTTTCCGGCCCTGGTTTAGTGAATATTTATCGTTCCCTGATGAAACTCAACAGCCAAGTCGCCGAAGATCTTACCCCTAGCGATATCTCTGACCGTGCACTGAGTGGAAATTGCCCGATCTGCAAACAGGCATTAGAACTCTTTTGTGCTGCGTTAGGGCGTTTTGGTGGAAATTTGGCGCTGAATATGGGTGCATTTGGCGGTGTTTACATTGCGGGTGGGATCGTTCCTCGTTTCTTTGATTTCTTCCAAAAATCAGGTTTCCGGCAAGGGTTTGAAAACAAAGGCAGATTTACAGACTATTTAAAAGATATTCCTGTGTATCTGATTACTCATGACAAACCGGGGTTATTGGGTGCGGGATATTATATTCGCCAATTGCTGGGTAAAACGATTGGTTAAATAGAACCAAGATATTTATATGTGCTCATGCTATTTATTTGTTTGATTTGCTGGTGTAATTTTGAGCAATATTTAGCATGAGTATTTTATGAGTGAGCTGTTTAATGACTATTCCTCCCGAAGCAGATAAAACGTTGGTGATCATCCAGAAGCGATTAGCGGAATCGCTGGTCGCTGTCTACCTTCATGGTTCGGCTGTGGTTGGTGGTCTTCGCCCTCGCAGCGATGTAGATTTACTCGTGGTTATTGACCAACCGATGACATCTGAGGTTCGGGCATCTCTCGCTGCCGATTTAATGATGGTATCAGGCCGATATCCTTTTGATCCTGATGGGCGTCGCCCTATTGAACTGATTGTTTTCTTACGCGCTGATCTCACCGCATCGCTTTATCCTGCCCGAAGTGAATTTATTTACGGCGAGTGGCTACGCCATGAATATGAGGTGGGAGAAATTCCCAAGTCGGTTTGTGATCCAGAACTTACCTTGGTGTTGGCTCAATCACGGCAAGAAGCAATACCGCTGATCGGCCCGAACACAAGCCGTCTTCTACCCGCTATTCCAAGTCCAGACATTCATAGAGCTATTAAGGATGTCCTGCCGAATTTAATTGAGACGCTACAGGGAGATGAACGCAATGTCCTTCTAACGCTGGCGCGTATGTGGCATACATTAGTGACGGGAGAGTTTGTCTCTAAGGATGTTGCTGCCGATTGGGCGGCTGCTCGTCTTCCAGCCACACAGGCCGCAGTCTTAGCTGATGCGCGGGAAACCTATTTGAAAGGGCATGAAGAAGATTGGCAAAATCGCCAACAAGAACTTCAGCTTACGGTAAGTTCGCTGCACGATTGTGTGCTAACGAATCTGTGTACATTGGCTCAGGATTAATCTGACAATTACCGAAACAAAACGGACAATTGCCAGATCAAATTTAAACGACTATAGACCGCAAAATCTATGACTGGTTCTGACCAGAATCAAGCCGCTTTTTCAGTCCACTCAGAAAGGAATATCATCATCGAAATCTATTGGCGGCTCATTGCTCTGTGGCATAGGCGACTGCGCTGGGCGAGATGGAGCACCGCCACTGAATTGCTGAGAGGCTTGTGGTTGCTGTGGTTGCCCCCAACCGCCTTGTGCTGGCGCATCCTGTGCTGCGCCACTACGGCTACCCAACATTTGCATAACGCCACCGATAGGATTGACTACAATTTCCGTGGTGTAACGGTCTTGGCCGCTCTGATCCTGCCATTTGCGAGTCTGCAAAGAACCTTCAATATAAACCTGAGAACCTTTGCGCAGGTATTCACCGGCGACTTCTGCCAATTTGCCGAAAAACACGACACGATGCCATTCGGTCTTCTCTCTCATCTCACCGGTTTGCTTATCGCGCCAGCTCTCAGACGTTGCCAGAGTAATATTGGCAACTGCCCCGCCATTCGGCATATAGCGAACTTCCGGGTCCTGCCCCAAATTACCCACTAAAATAACTTTGTTTACGCCTCTGCTGGCCATTGGAAATACTCCTGATGAAATGAATTTTGCTAAAAACGGATTTCTCTAATTATAAGCAAAGTAGTTTACCATGCGAGGGATAAGTTTAAACAGAGAGCCATTATATTATACTTTGCGAAGAGCATCGTACTTTCCATTGTCATGGTTACAGCACGATTGTCCGTTAAACACTGGATATCCATTCAGCAATGTTTGTGCAATAATAACGCGTTTATGAGTTTTGCACTATCAATAATCTGGGAAGTGGTATATGGATAACATCGAAGTTCGGGGCGCCCGCACCCATAATCTTAAAAATATCAATTTAGTAATTCCCCGTGACAAGCTGATAGTCATTACCGGGCTATCTGGTTCCGGTAAGTCATCTTTGGCTTTCGATACCCTGTATGCAGAGGGGCAACGTCGCTATGTTGAATCCCTCTCTGCATATGCACGCCAGTTTTTATCACTGATGGAAAAACCGGATGTCGATCACATTGAGGGGCTATCTCCGGCTATTTCCATTGAACAAAAGTCTACTTCCCATAACCCCCGCTCTACGGTCGGAACGATAACTGAAATTCACGATTATCTTCGTCTGTTATTTGCACGAGTGGGTGAACCACGCTGCCCTGAGCACAATATCACCCTGGCGGCACAAACGATCAGCCAGATGGTCGATAACGTTTTGACACTGCCAGAAGGCCAACGCTTGATGTTACTGGCTCCCGTCGTCAAAGAACGTAAAGGCGAGCATACCAAGCTGCTGGATAATCTCGCGGCACAGGGTTATATCCGTGCCCGTATTGATGGTGAAGTGTGTGACCTCTCCGATCCACCAAAACTCGAATTACAGAAAAAACACACTATTGAAGTCGTCGTCGACCGCTTTAAAGTGCGTGCTGATCTCGCCCAGCGATTAGCGGAATCATTCGAAACTGCATTGGAACTTTCCGGCGGTACTGCCGTCATTGCCAATATGGATGATACACAGGCCGAAGAACTGATCTTCTCCGCCAATTTTGCCTGTCCAACCTGTGGTTATAGTATGAGCGAGTTGGAGCCGCGCCTGTTTTCCTTCAACAATCCCGCTGGTGCTTGCCCTACTTGTGATGGATTAGGGGTTCAGCAATTTTTTGATCCCGAACGTGTTGTCCAGAATGAAGGGATCTCCCTTGCCGGCGGGGCGATTCGTGGTTGGGATCGCCGTAATTTCTATTACTTTCAAATGTTAAGATCACTGGCAGAACACTACAAATTCGATATCGAAACACCGTTTAATCAATTGAGCCTAACCCTTCAGAAAGTGGTTTTATACGGTTCAGGTAAAGAATCCATCGAATTTAAATACACTAATGATCGTGGTGATGTGACGGTTCGTCATCATCCGTTCGAAGGTGTGCTGCATAATATGGAACGCCGCTATAAAGAAACGGAATCCACCGCAGTACGGGAAGAGTTGGCAAAATATATCAGCAATCGATCTTGCATTTCCTGCGATGGAACGCGACTGCGTAAGGAAGCGCGTTATGTCTTTATTGAAAATACGACGCTGCCACAAATTTCGGATTTCAGCATCGGTCATACAATGGCATTTTTCCAAAATATCAAACTGAGTGGACAACGCGCCCAAATTGCCGAAAAAATCCTGAAAGAGATCCGTGATCGCCTGAAATTCTTGGTTAATGTTGGCTTGAATTACCTGACGCTCTCCCGTTCCGCAGAAACGCTTTCCGGTGGGGAAGCCCAGCGCATCCGTTTGGCGAGCCAGATTGGTGCGGGTCTTGTCGGTGTGATGTATGTGCTGGATGAGCCTTCCATTGGTCTGCATCAGAGGGATAATGAGCGTTTGCTGGAAACCTTGCTGCACCTGCGCAATTTAGGCAACACGGTTATCGTTGTCGAACATGACGAAGATGCCATCCGTGCGGCTGACCATATTATTGATATCGGACCGGGCGCGGGCGTACATGGTGGCGAGATTGTTGCCGAAGGAATACTGAGCGATATCATGGAGAGTCCCAAATCGCTCACCGGAAAATTCCTCAGTGGTGAACGTAAAATTGCTATTCCAGAGCAGCGCGTGTCTGTTGATCCAGATAAAATGCTGAAATTGATTGGCGCAAAAGGCAATAACCTGAAAAAGGTGACATTAAAACTGCCTGTTGGCCTGTTTACTTGTGTTACTGGGGTTTCCGGGTCCGGTAAATCAACGTTGATCAACGATACGCTGTTCCCTATCGCGCAGCGTCAGTTGAACGGGGCCACAAATATTAATCCTGCGCCTTATATCGATATCCAGGGTCTTGAGCATTTTGACAAGGTGATCGATATTGACCAAAGCCCGATTGGCAGAACCCCTCGTTCAAACCCTGCCACTTATACTGGCATATTTACGCCTGTCAGAGAGTTATTCTCAGGCGTTCCTGAATCCCGTACCCGTGGCTATACACCGGGGCGTTTCAGTTTCAACGTTAAAGGCGGACGTTGCGAAGCCTGTCAGGGCGATGGCGTAATTAAAGTTGAGATGCATTTTTTGCCTGATGTTTATGTGCCTTGTGACCAATGTAAGGGTAAGCGTTACAATCGTGAAACGCTGGAAATCAAATATAAGGGCAAGAATATTAATGAAGTGCTGAATATGACCATCGAAGAGGCTCGTGAGTTTTTTGATGCAGTTCCTGCCCTTTCCCGTAAATTGCAAACTTTGATAGATGTCGGTCTTTCCTATATTCGTCTGGGCCAATCCGCAACGACACTTTCTGGCGGGGAAGCTCAACGGGTAAAACTGGCACGGGAATTATCCAAGCGGGGTACAGGCCAGACACTGTATATTCTTGATGAGCCAACAACTGGCCTGCATTTTGCGGATATTCAGCAACTATTGTCCGTTCTGCATCAATTGCGGGATCAAGGAAATACGATTGTCGTTATTGAACATAATCTGGATGTGATCAAAACTGCTGACTGGATTGTCGATCTTGGCCCTGAAGGTGGTAGCGGCGGTGGTGAAATATTGGTTTCAGGAACCCCAGAAGAAGTGGTTCAGTGTGAAAAGTCTCACACGGCTCGCTTTTTGAAATCGGTACTTGAACAAAATTAATTTATTAATTTCGCAACTAAATTGCTGACAATCCTCCCCCACTATGTGGGGAGTTTTTTATTTATGTTCCACACAATTATTAATCAGATTCATCTTCCTACGTGTAGAAATGCTTTTTCTTACCGCCAATTCAGATGAAACAATTTTTCCTGAATTCATATGGTATTGTATTGTTGTTCTAATATTATTAATGCTCACATGACCAAAGTATTAATGCCATAATGACATTACATATGCTTCGAATTTATAATGGAGATTAAACATGTACATGTTTTTACCGTTCTTAATTGCGCTAGTTATCATCATCACTATCATTACCGGCAAAAAAAAGCTGACGTATACCCTGTGGTTTGCTTTATTCATCATCACGGTATTTTGGTTCAAATACCATGCCACTGATGCATTGAACCTTTCTTTCTAATCGGAGGCCGTAATGAATAATACAATGTCAGCACCCCGTAATATTAACCTTGCAATGGCCTTGAATATTCTGGGATTGTTAGGTATTAGTGTTGTTTTGATCGTCGCATTTTATTATCAATTAGCGCGTTTTGAACTTCCCTGCCCATTATGTTTATTGCAGCGAGCAGGCATTATCATGATTGGTTTTGGATTTTTATTTAATATTTATTTCGGCATAAAAAATTCCCATTATAGCCTTTCACTACTTGGCTGCATTGTGACTGGTTTCATTGCCATGCGTCAGGTTTCTCTCCATATCATGCCGGGAGATACGGGATATGGTTCAACTTTCTTCGGCCTGCATTTTTATACCTGGGCTGCAATTCTCTCTATCCTGACTATTATTGCTATCGCCGCTATTATGCCTCTGAAAGCAGGCAATGTTGATTCAGCAAGATACACACCCCCAACATTAGGCAAATTTGTCATGGGATTGTTCGCATTTTTGATTGCAGCCAATTTGGTTTCTACCCTATTGGAATGTGGTAGTGGGCAATGTGATGATAACCCAACATTCTATCAATTATTGCAAAAGTAATTTTTATTTATATTGAAACTATTAAAACAGAAGGCTACATAATTCCAGTAGCCTTCTGCTTTTTTCAACTGAATGTTTTCAATCAGGCTCTTTTCTCTAAATTTCTTTACGTGCAGGTAATCAAAATGGCTAACTCACCGCAGCAAACGCTTCTGCAATGCGTTGTACGTTGTGATGATTCACGCCAGCCATACAAACGCGGCCAGAACCGACCAGATAGACACCAAACTCTTCACGTAATCTATCAACTTGTGCCTGACTGAATCCGGTATAACTGAACATTCCACGCTGTTTCAGTAAATGATCAACGTTTTTTTTCTGGTAGCGCTTGTTGCAAGGCACTTACCAATACTGTTCGCATTTCCAGAATACGCAAGCGCATCCGCTCAACTTCATCCAGCCACTGGTTTTTTAATTCAGGGTTACTCAATACCCTGGCAACAATCTGCGCGCCAAAATTTGGTGGGCTGGAGTAAATACGGCGCACCGTCGCTTTCAATTGTCCCAAGACATGTTCAGCCACTTTCGCATCGCCACAGATAACTGATAATCCACCAACACGCTCACCATACAGTGAGAAAATTTTCGAGAATGAGTTGCTGACCAGACAAGCTAAACCCGCATTGACCATTGCGCGGATCGCGTAGGCATCTTCTTCCATACCATCAGCAAATCCCTGATAAGCGATATCAAGGAAAGGAAGCAATTCCCGCTCTTTTGCAACCTGAACCACCTGATCCCATTGTTCATTGGTGAGATCGGAACCTGTTGGGTTATGACAGCAAGGATGCATCAAAATGATGCTTTTTGCGGGCAATTGCTTGAATGTTGCCAGCATTTCGTCAAATTTTACCCCTTTGGTTTTATCATTAAAATAAGGGTAATAGTTCACTTTGACACCGGCTCCGGCAAAAATAGCGGCATGGTTTTCCCACGTCGGATCACTGCACCATACTTCAGAATCAGGGAAATAACGGTGTAAAAAATCAGCCCCTACTTTTAATGCGCCTGAGCCGCCCAGTGTTTGAATCGTGGCAATATGCTGTTGGTTTAATAATGGGTGATCTTTGCCGAACAGCAGTTCCTGAATTGCCGTACGATAGGCAAGTAACCCTTCCATTGGGAGGTAAAGGGAAGCAGACTGTGGCAAGGCGTTTATTTGTTTTTCAGCAATTGCAACAGCCTGTAATTTTGGGGTTATACCCTGTTCATCGTAATACAGCCCGATGCTCAGATTTATTTTTTCTGCGCGGGGATCGTTTTTGAATTCTTCCATTAACGATAGGATAGGATCGCCTGCATACGCATCAACATTCTGGAACATTACGTTATACTCCCTGCTATTGTGTTATTGATTAAAAATACAATAACAGACAATATAACTGCCCCGGATTATTCGTCTAGATATTCCATTGCAACACGTGAAGTCAGTTTCGTAATCAGCTCATAAGCGCTAATTCCCGAATGCGCTGCAATTTTTTCAACAGGCAGGACATTCCCCCAAAGGATGACTTCATCACCCACTTTATCCTGACATACCGGTCCCAAATCCACCGTAATCATATCCATAGATACACGGCCAACAAGGGGGACTTCCCGACCATTAAGAAATATTGGTGTACCGGCAGGTGCACTGCGGGGATATCCATCACCATATCCCATCGCCACAACACCAAGATATGTATCACATTCACTACTCCACGTACCACCATATCCCACGGCTTCACCCGCTTTGTGCTTACGTACCGCGATCAAGCCGGATTTGAGTGTCATTGCAGGGAGTAAATTAAAGTCAGCCGCAGTTTTCTCCGTCATTGGCGAGGCACCATACATCATGATGCCGGGACGAACCCAATCTAAGTGTGCCTTTGGCCATAATAAAACCCCCCCCGATGCAGAGATGGATTTTTCACCCACCTTATCCGCAATAAATGCCATAAAGCGCTCGATTTGCCGCTGGGTCGTTTCAACTGTAGGTTCATCTGCACGGCTAAAATGACTAATGAGATTAACGGGTTGTTCAACGTTACGACAGCGGCTCAGGCGTTGATAAAACTCATCTGCTTCATCAATCCTGATCCCCAGACGATGCATACCTGTATCGAGTTTCATCCACACTTTAATCGGGTGGGATAAATCTGCCTGTTCTAACGCTTCAAGCTGCTCAATGCTATGCACCACGGTTTCAATATGATTAACGACTAAAACAGCCAGATCTGCCGCTTCAAAAAAACCTTCCAAGAGTAAGATTGGCTTGACGATCCCACCACGGCGCAGGGCCAGCGCTTCCCCAATGCGAGCGACACCAAAGCAATCAGCATCTTCCATTGTTCGCGCAGTTTCCAATAAACCATGTCCATAGGCGTTTGCTTTCACAACTGCAATCAGTTTACTGTCAGGCGCCTGCTTCCTTACCTGTTGCAAATTGTGTCGCAGAGCGTGGCGGTCAATAACCGCAGTAGCCGCTTTCATTCCATCCCCTTTTTTATAATTTTTCAGTCAGGTTTGATAAATAATAGCCTATCTTCGATGTTGATTATTGAAGTCATTTGAACATGTGTGATAGGCCTTTAGGTTTATTCGTCGCTGTAACTTGGCCCGGCATAATTATCGAATCGTGACCATTGACCATTAAACGTCAGCCTTACTGCACCGATAGGGCCGTTACGCTGTTTACCAATGATGATTTCTGCCACACCTTTCAGTTCACTGTTGTCGTGATAAACTTCGTCACGATAAATAAACATGATCAAGTCAGCATCCTGTTCGATAGAGCCTGATTCACGCAGATCGGAGTTAACCGGACGTTTATCAGCTCGCTGTTCCAAGCCACGGTTAAGCTGGGAGAGTGCAACAACTGGCACCTGAAGTTCTTTTGCCAGCGCTTTCAGTGAGCGGGATATTTCCGCAATTTCCAGTGTTCGGTTGTCGGATAAAGAAGGGACTCGCATCAATTGCAGGTAGTCGATCATAATCAAACTGAGTCCACCGTGTTCGCGGAAAATTCGTCGTGCACGGGAACGCACTTCTGTTGGCGTCAAACCGGATGAATCATCGATATACATATTGCGTTTTTCCAGCAAAATTCCCATCGTACTGGAAATGCGTGCCCAATCCTCATCATCAAGTTGACCGGTACGAATACGTGTTTGATCTACGCGGGACAGGGACGCCAGCATACGCATCATGATCTGGTTGCCGGGCATCTCAAGGCTGAAAATCAAAACAGGCTTATCCTGCATCATAGCTGCGTTTTCACACAGGTTCATCGCAAAAGTCGTTTTACCCATTGAAGGACGCGCCGCTACGATAACTAAATCTGATTTTTGCAATCCTGCGGTTTTCTTATCCAGATCTTGATAGCCGGTAGAAACGCCAGTTACGCCATCATGCGGGCGCTGATAGAGCTGTTCAATTCGTTCAACGGTCTCTTCCAGGATCTGTTCAATACCTTTCGGACCCTCGTCTTTATTTGCCCGATTTTCTGCGATCTGGAATACGCGTGATTCAGCCAAATCCAACAGTTCTTCGCTGGTTCGCCCTTGTGGATCGTATCCCGCATCGGCAATTTCATTAGCGACCGCGATCATATCGCGTACTACCGCACGTTCACGGACAATATCAGCATAGGCATTGATATTCGCCGCACTTGGGGTATTTTTCGACAATTCAGCAAGATAGGCAAACCCTCCGACATTATCGAGTTCGCCATTCTGTTCAAGAGATTCCGATAATGTGATCAGGTCGATAGGTTTGCCCGTTTCGAGCAAACGCTGCATTTCAGCGAAAATACGTCTGTGTGGTCGGCTAAAAAAAGTCATTGCAGCTAACCCGTTCGGATACATTATCCCAACGTTCATTATCCAGCATCAAACCGCCTAACACGGATTGCTCTGCCTCCAAAGAGTGTGGTGGAAGTTTCAGCCCTTCCACTTGGCGATCTTTTGGTTCAGCCATACTGTTGTTAGTTGGTTTTTTTCCAGCCATGTATACCGCATCAATCCACTAAACAAAAAACGAAACAGGGTATCAGTATACGCCATGAAAACAGCCTTGAGTAATTATATATAGTCTGTAATGATTTCAGATACATTAACGCGCTATTTGCAGCTATTTCATTGCAAACATGCGAGTCTGTTCCCAATATTTCTAACATAATGAGAGAGTTACCATGGCAAAACACATCGAATTATCCGCCACTGGCGGCCCAGAAGTACTCCGATATTGTGAATTTACACCTGCTGATCTTGCTCCCGATGAAGTACAAGTCGAAAACAAAGCTATCGGTATTAATTATATCGATACCTACATACGCAGTGGTTTATATCCACCAGCCAGCCTGCCCTGCGGCCTGGGAACGGAAGCCGCTGGCATTGTCACTAAAGTTGGTTCTAATGTGACATCAATTAAAGTCGGTGATCGTGTGGTTTATGCCCAGTCAGCCTTAGGGGCTTACAGTGAAATACACAACGTTCCTGAAAGCAAATTAGCTCTGTTGCCAGATGAGATCTCGTTTGAACAAGCAGCTGCGTCATTTTTAAAAGGTTTGACTGTTTACTATCTGTTCAATTTGACACATAAGCTTCAGGCAGGAGAAACCACTTTATTTCATGCCGCCGCCGGTGGTGTTGGTTTAATTGCCTGCCAATGGGCAAAAGCACTGGGCGCGAAATTGATTGGCACAGTAGGTTCAGACGAAAAAGCGGTACTCGCCAAAGCAGCAGGAGCATGGCAAACCATCAATTATCGTCGCGAGAATATTGTTGAACGCGTCCTGGCTATTACTGGCGGGGAAAAAGTGGGTGTCGTATACGATTCTGTTGGCAAAGAGACATGGCTGGATTCACTGGATTGCCTAAAACGACAAGGGTTGATGGTCAGTTTTGGTAACGCTTCAGGGCCAGTAACCGGAGTGAATTTGGGTATCCTCACCCAGAAAGGTTCACTGTTTCTCACCCGCCCTTCTATTAATGGCTATATCACCACCCGCGAAGAGTTAGCAGAAGCCAGCAAGACATTATTTGCTTTAATTGCCAGTGGCAAGATCAATGTGGATGTACCAGAAAACCAGAAATTTCCACTGAGCGAAGCGGTAAGAGCACACCAGACACTGGAAAGCCGTGCAACCCACGGCTCCAGCTTATTGATCCCATGATTTCAGGCAAAATACCTGAGTGGATTTACATCCTCTCTGTTACCATTTCCAACGCTTTTTCAACAACCATAATATCAGCGCCCGGCTTATGGGCGTTTTCACTTAAATAACGACGCCATTGACGTGCCCCAGGAATTCCCTGAAAAATGCCTAAAATATGGCGGGTGATATGCCCTAAATAAGTGCCTTTTGATAACTCTTGTTCAATATAAGGATAAAGCGCCTTAACCACCTCAACCGTATTGGTCACTGGAACTGTTTGGTCAAACAACTCACGATCCACATGTGCCAGAATGGATGGATTTTGGTAGGCTTCTCGTCCAATCATCACGCCATCCATATACTGCAAATGCTGCCTGGCCTCTTCCAACGATTTAATGCCGCCATTAATTGAAAACGTCAGTTGGGGGAAATCCCGTTTTAATTGATAGACTCGCGGGTAATCCAAAGGTGGAATTTCACGGTTTTCTTTCGGGCTTAAACCCGACAGCCACGCTTTACGTGCATGGATAATAAAATTATCGCAATTGCTATTTTTCACAACAATATCAATAAAATCACACAAAAACTCGTAGCTATCCTGTTCATCAATTCCGATGCGAGTTTTAACGGTAACAGGAATATCCACGACATCCTGCATTGCCTTAATACAATCAGCTACCAGCGCTGCTTCTCCCATCAGGCAAGCACCAAAGCGGCCATTCTGCACACGATCAGAAGGGCAACCCACATTCAGATTGATTTCATCGTAACCTCTTTCCTGCGCGATCCTGGCACACTGCGCCAATGCCTGAGGATCACTACCTCCCAATTGCAGTGCCAATGGATGCTCTTGCTCGTTATAGGTCAGATAATCCCCTTTGCCATGAATAATCGCCCCCGTTGTAACCATTTCCGTGTAAAGCAGGGCTTCCTTACTCAATAAACGATGAAAGTAACGGCAATGGCGATCAGTCCAGTCCAACATGGGTGCAACGGAAAAGCGGGATGATGGGTGCATATCACAAACCTCGTTTAAAAATCAAAAAGATAGCGCCGATATCGCCACTTTATATTCTGGTTTATTTCGGCTTATTCAGCCATTAGGAGATATTAAGGGGAGCACAAACTCCCCCAAATTATCCACGACGGGCGATTATACAAAGCAAAAAGGATCGCTTCAAACGCAACCAAAAATGAATGCTTGAATTAGCTCCATTCAAAATGTAATGACGAGAATTTCTCTTGAATTTCATCAATAAATCGATTTGTACTAGAAAGACTCCAATTTCTAGCGATGTAATACTCCCCACCTTGATAAGCAAACTCAGGCTCTAACTGAGTACGATACTTTTTGTATTTGTCTTCAGTTCCTTTAATTTCTTCATATTTTTTCAGCAACTGAAACGAACAAGTTTTATTATTTCGGAGATAGTGAAAACCAGACTCATCAATTAATTTATGATCCTCAAGTGCCTTAACTGTATAAAAACCAATATCTGACTTACGGAAACCTTGCTGGTAAAGAATTCCATTAACATACAGATTAAGTGATGAGTGATCTTTTTCATTGCTAACAACTCTCTTTTCCCGATTTTTATGGCGTACCTCTATCTGGTAATCTACCGCTTCGGGAAGAGGAATAATTTGCTCAACATTCAATAAAAGTTTTTCATTTACTCGAAAAGGTTGAAGACGAACACAAGTTATATCCATCCCTCTATCATTCATCCATAAAACCGATGTCGTAATCTCTTTAGAAAAACCAAAAGCAGCTAAAACGATACGCGTTTCTTTAGCAAAATCATTATGTTGAGGAAAATCCCAGGCTAGAAAATCCAACAGCGAACTTTCAGCATCAATATACTGTCCCGTTTGATTCAAAAATTCCCTGTAGGCACTAACAGCTTGCTCCCACGTTAAATTCGAAACCATAGCTGCGTACCGAATCGCCTGAAGTTCCATATGACCACCATCTTCATCTCGCTTAAGCTCTATGACGACGAGATTGGCAGACTTATCGATACCAAGTAAATCGAGGCTTCGCTTAGAGCCAACAAAATGACTATATTCTTCTGCAATCACTAATGTATCTGGACTAATAGCTCCAATTTGCGATCTTAAAAGACGCTGGATGTCTTGTCGTTCCTTCAGCTTCTCTGCCTCAAATGAAGTCATTTCAACTTCTGTTAACGTATCCTGTGTTAATTCATATATTGCCATGTTTGTACTTGTAGTATTTTTGTCGTTGTTCCTTTGTGTCATAGAGTATACATACCTATCCCTACAGGCTGTTAATGCAATACACGAATTTCGGTATGGTTATACTCCTCATCCATTACTTCGTCGTCAAATGAATCTTCCATTTGTTGATCGCGCAATATGGAATTGACCGCATCAGCAAAACCATCTTTCATATATTGTTCCATAAATATACCTTTCGGGTTTGGCCAGGGTAACTGAGCCATCGGCCAGTCACAGTGTTCCTTGTAAAGCCAAAACGCTTTCAAGCGCCCTTTCACTGTGTCAAAATCCCGATTCCAATAGGCATTACCTAACCGATAATTCGTATGGAATTCATCAAAGCTGCCAAAGATTTCATAAACATAATCGGCTGTTTTTAGTATATTTTTCCACGCTGTTTCTTCACTAATATAGCCCGCAGCAAAACAATTTCGGTTCAAAACAATCGCTCGCCAGAGATCAAATCCCCAAAGTAAAGCGGGTGGGCGTCCATTAATTGAGCGAGAACATTGCTGTACATATTCCTCTGGCTCTTCAATTAAACTGCCAAGTACCTTAAACATTTCTCCATCGGTAAAAACCGCATCAACCGCAAAACGCTCTGAGTGCATTCCCGCCCATAAATCATGCAATACTTTCCAATAGTCTTTTTCATCAAGTATTCCCCAATCTGTATAGACTTGAGATTGGTGAGGCTCTGCATCAGATAAGGGCAAGATACGGTATTGGTAATTATCACGAGAAACACGGCTTTTTAAAGGGTAATGTTCTAATGTTTCTGTCCAAAAACCATTGTAATAACAACTAACGATATGCAAACGCAATGCCTGACGTTTTTCTTCCGGCAAAACAGAATACTTTGCCTGTAAGTAATAACGTTTCTGTTCAGTAATAGGGAGATTTTTGATGCGTTGTAAACTATAAGTGGAGAAATAGATACCAAGTAAGCTCAAGCCAATCAAACTAGCCCAAAGTATGTATCCCTTTGAAGGTACGTTATTAGCATCAAGGATCAGTATCGTTATTCCGATCGATAATCCCCCTAACAAAAGTGTTGCAATCCAAAGAACACTAAAGCCAACTACCTGAACAGGCTTGAGAAATGTCACTCCCTTTTTTTCCTTGAGGATATTTTTGATTATCCTAAAACCATTAACAGGAAATCTTCTATTATTCGGGTGGTTTTGCAATAATTCTTTCATTTTTAATCCATTAATTAAGTAAGATGTATTTAGAATTTTTAATGTTGTAATTTTTTTCTTTCTTAAGTGAAACCATTAGAATAAACAGCCTTATATTATATATCATTATAAACCATCTCTAATATTAGTAATGGAGAATACTATTTTCAGTGTTAATTATGAAGAATTACATATTTAAAAAACATATAATTTTAATTCCCAATATAATTGGCGGATAAATTAACTTAAGCACCTGGATATTATCCAATATTTTCAGCTTTATTTTCTCCGTTTTTCAGCCCATTTTATTGTTCTTATTTACGGATTAACTTTATTTTCAAGTATCTCATCATGACAAGTGGGCCACTCGTCTTCACCGGTATGTTACACATCAGACGAGAATTGAACATCATAGAGATCCCACTCTCAGGTTAAAAAACATGATAATATTAAAGTCATTAGCATCGTGTCGGGGTGAGAGGTGTAATGAAAACTATCAATCAAAAAAAGTTACTGGCACAGGCTGAAACAATCTGCCTGTCAAGAGGGGTTCGTTTAACACCTCAACGCCTTGAAATTCTTCGCTTAATCACTGAACAACCTAGCGCGATAAGTGCCTATGATTTGCTGGATTTATTGCGTGAAGTCGAGCCACAAGCCAAGCCTCCAACAGTTTATCGTGGGTTGGAGTTTCTGCTGGAACAAGGTTTTATTCACAAAATAGAATCTACAAATAGCTATGTGCTTTGCCATCATTTTGAAGAGCCTTGCCATACTTCGGCAATGTTTATCTGTGAATTTTGTGGTTCAGTAACCGAAAAGGATGCAAAGGATATTGAATCAGCTATCCAACAGCTAGCACAAGGTACGGGATTTCACTTGCGAAATAGCGTGATAGAAGTGCATGGCATGTGTTCTTCCTGCCATGAGATTGAATCCTGTACAGAGCGTGATATATGCCAGCACAATCATTCGGTTGAAGAAAATAAAAAGAAATAAGAAAAGACACTTGAAGACAAATTGAGCAATGAGGCGATCATAACTAATATAATCATATATTTTCCCAGTGTCCGTTAAACTTAAGTTTAACGGACACTGGGAAAATGACCGCCCCAGAATGGCAAACTGCAATTATCCGCCTTTACAATCAGAACCAGTCCCCGCTACGAATAACGCCGACTGCCAATCCTTCAATAGTGAAATTCTGCTCGCTCAAATCAACAACAATGGGTTTAAATTCTGGATTCTCAGCAATCAGTTCAATTTTGTTTCCTGTTTGTTTGAAGCGTTTTACTGTGACTTCATCTTCAATGCGCGCCACAATGACTTGCCCATTATGAACATCTTGTGTTTTATGCACAGCCAGTAAATCTCCGTCCATAATCCCAATGTCTTTCATGGACATCCCTCTGACACGTAACAGAAAATCAGCACTTGGTTTGAATAATTCAGGATCAACCTTATAGTGACTTTCGATGTGTTCCTGAGCCAGCAGTGGTTCTCCAGCAGCAACACGACCGATCAGCGGCAATCCTGCTCCTCCATCATCCTCTTCAAGAAGCAAACGGATACCTCTGGATGCACCAGAGATAATCTCTATCACCCCTTTACGCGCCAAAGCCCTTAAATGCTCTTCTGCTGCGTTAGGTGAACGAAAACCAAGCCGCGCTGCAATTTCAGCACGTGTTGGTGGCATACCCGTCTGCGAAATATGGTCACGCACCAAGTCGTAGACTTGCTGCTGTCTGGCAGTTAATGCTTTCATTTCGCCCCCTGTTTGTTTATACAGTCAAACTGTGAGTATATACAGGTAAAGCCGAATTGGGAACCGGTCAACATGTAAAAGCAGCGAACTAACATAGTTTGCTGAAAAAATACGCTACCTCAACGCATAAAATGCGACCAAAAGATCATTCCCCAAATAAACAGCGCCAAAAGTATACTGAGCAATACCGCCGCAGACCCCATATCTTTCGCTCGACCTGATAATTCATGATATTCACTACCGATGCGATCCACGACTGACTCTATGGCACTATTGAGGATTTCGACAATGACCACCAGCATAACAGCGCCAATCAGAAGGAGTCTTTCAAGTAAGCCAAAATCTATAGAAAATGCAATGATGATCGCAAGTATGGCGGCCATTGTTTCCTGCCGAAATGCCGCTTCATTTTGCCATGCTGCCTTGATTCCTTTCGCCGAATACCCAGCCGCTTTAATGATGCGATTCAAACCTGTTGATTGATTTGCCATAAAAATTTTCTTTAATGAACTTATTAAATGTATGGTTATATAACTTTTAGCTCTTATTATTGTCTTATTTTCCACAGATCTCAAAACCCGTTTCTGGTATCCTTGCGATGCGTTGCTAACAAGAGGCTTAAAGCAGTTATGTCAGGCTGGCGTAAAATATATTATAAGTTATTGAATTTACCACTAAAATTTTTAGTAAAAAGTAAACTAATCCCTACGGATCCTATTGCGGAGCTGCGTCTTGATACGACTCGGCCTATTTTGTACATATTACCGTACCGCTCAAAAACAGACTTATTGACTCTGCGTCAACAATGTCTGGCGCAAGATCTGCCTGATCCGTTGAATCCTTTGGAAATTAGTGATACACAGCTGCCCAGTTGTGTCTTTATTGATAACGGTCCACGTGTGTTCCGTTGTTATGCACCAAAACATGAATCTGTGAAAATTTTCCATGCCTATCTGGACTTGCATCGTAATAATCCCGATCTGGATATCCAGATGGTGCCTGTTTCCGTCATGTTTGGCCGATCCCCTGGGCGCGAAGGGCAAGAAGGGCATACAACCCCACGATTACGCTTGCTAAATGGCGTGCAGAAGTTTTTTGCGATCTTATGGCTTGGACGGGATAGTTTTGTTCGTTTCTCCACTCCGGTGTCTTTACGCCGTATGGCCGACGAACATGGCACAGATAATATCATCGCCAATAAACTCGCCCGTGTGGCCCGGATGCACTATTCCCGCCAACGTCTTGCGGCTGTTGGACCTCGTTTGCCTGCCAGGCAGGATCTGTTCAACAAGTTACTGACATCAAAAGCAATAGAAAAAGCGATTGCTGATGAATCCCGTAGCAAGAAAATCTCTCCCGAAAAGGCAAAGCAGAATGCTATCAATATGCTGGAAGAGATTGCTGCGGATTTCTCCTATGAAACCGTACGCTTGACCGACCGGGTTTTAAGTTGGACCTGGAACCGTTTGTATCAGGGCATCAATGTCCATAACGCCGAACGAGTTCGCCAGTTGGCACAGGATGGTCATGAACTGGTTTATGTTCCCTGCCATCGCAGCCATATGGACTACCTTCTGCTCTCTTATGTGCTCTATCACCAAGGGCTGGTTCCACCACACATTGCTGCGGGTATTAACCTGAATTTCTGGCCTGCCGGGCCGATATTCCGTCGTCTTGGTGCGTTCTTTATCCGCCGTACATTTAAAGGCAATAAGCTCTATTCAACCCTCTTTCGTGAATATCTCGGTGAGTTGTTTACCCGCGGTTATTCGGTTGAATACTTTGTCGAAGGAGGACGCTCCCGTACTGGTCGTTTGCTTGATCCCAAAACGGGGACGCTTTCCATGACCCTGCAAGCCATGCTGCGGGGAGAATCTCGTCCCATCACGATTGTGCCGATCTATATCGGTTATGAATATGTGATGGAAGTGGCAACGTATGCCAAAGAGCTGCGCGGAGCCACCAAGGAAAAAGAAAGCTTTTTCCAGATGGTTCGAGGGTTGCGCAAATTACGTAATCTGGGACAAGGTTACGTAAATTTTGGTGAACCGATCCCGTTGATACAATACCTGAATCAGCATGTACCAGAGTGGCGTGACTCCATTGACCCGATAGAATCTCAGCGTCCAACATGGCTGACGCCAACAGTCAGTAAACTGGCTAACAATATTATGGTCAATATCAATAATGCTGCCGCAGCTAATGCTATCAATTTATGCACTACAGCACTGTTATCATCACGTCAGCGAGCACTTACACGCGAGCAACTTATTGAGCAGTTAGATTGCTATCTGCAATTACTGCGTAATGTGCCTTACACTAACGATATCACGGTGCCAAACCAAACCGCAGAAGAGTTGTTAGATCACGCTCTTATGATGAATAAGTTTGAGGTTGAGAAAGACGGCCTGGGCGATATTATTATCCTGCCACGTGAAAGCGCGGTACTGATGACTTATTATCGTAATAATATCCAGCACTTACTGATCCTGCCATCCCTGATTACCAGTATTATTATGCATCACCGCCGCATTAGTCGCAGTGAATTGCTCAGACAGGTAGCACTGATTTATCCGCTGATCAAGCAGGAACTTTTCATGCGTTACAGTAAGGAAACGCTCCCGGACGTCGTCAATACCTTGATTGATGAGCTGGCGCACCAATGCCTTATCTGCAACAAAGAGCAAGAAATGCTGGTGCTGAATCCTGCGCGTATTCGCCCACTGCAATTGCTGGCAGCAGGCATCAGGGAAACACTGCAACGTTATGCCATTACGCTCTCTTTGTTGAATGCCACCCCTGAAATCAGCCGTGGTGTACTGGAAAAAGAGAGCCGGATGCTGGCACAACGTCTGTCAGTGCTGCATGGCATCAATGCGCCAGAGTTCTTTGATAAGGCCGTTTTTGCTTGCTCGGTCAATACGTTGCGTGAAGAGGGTTATATTCAAGACAGCGGCGATATGATCACCACCAGTGCCCAGGAACTCTATCATGTATTGAGTGAGTTGATGTCACCTGAAATTCGCTTGACGATTGAAAGTGTCAGTATGCCACCAGAACAGAATGAGCCTATACAGATAGCACAAGATCAGCCATAACAAGAAATTAACGGGCGGTTTACCGCCCGTTATATTAGACATAGCTAAAAAAGATGCCGAGGAATAGAACTAAACCAACGTAGTTATTGTTCATAAATGACTGAAAACAGGCAGACCTTTCCCGATTTGTGAGCAGTTTCTGCTGATAAACGAATAATGCGGTTGCCAGCAATACCGTCCAATAATAGATTCCCCCCAGATTCACCATCCCGCCAACTAAAACCAAAATGCCCAGCATGATGAATTGCAGAATGCCAATGATCAGTTTATCAAAGCGCCCAAAAAGCACGGCGGTCGATTTCACGCCGATTTTCAGGTCATCGTCACGATCAACCATGGCATACTGTGTATCATAAATGACAGACCAAATGATATTAGCCAAAAATAACAGCCAGCATTCCAAAGGTAAGGATTCACTAACTGCGGCAAAGGCCATCGGAATTGACCAGCCGTAAGCCGCACCTAACACAACTTGTGGCAAGTGACTCACACGCTTGACAAAAGGGTAAACCCACGCCAGTGCCAGACCAACGACCGATAATGCAATCGTCATTTTATTCAGTGTCAGAACCAGTGCGAAAGAAATAAGTATCAGTGTGGCAAACAAGATGTTACTTTCTTTTTCGGTAATATCGCCACTGGGAAGAGGACGAGATTTTGTCCGTTCTACATACCCATCAAATTTTCTGTCTGCAAAATCATTAATGCAACATCCCGCAGCACGCATGAAAAACACACCGAGAGTAAAGACTAACCCTATGTGCCAATCTGGCATACCTTTTGCGGCGATCCACAATGCCCAATAGGTTGGCCATAATAGTAATAATGTGCCAATCGGTTTATCGATACGCATTAAACGACAATAAGCACGCCATTTATCCCGCGTCATACTGACCTTCAATCTATTTCTCCCTTTTAGTTCTGTTGATCTTAATTCTCTTTATATACAGGTGAATTCGGTAAAAAAACCTCTGTGAGCAGCAGTGGCTTGCCCGACAGCCTCAATAAAGAACGACGCGCCCAACGATCCCCCTGCCGGCCTATGTGAATATAATCCCGCGTTAAATTATGACCACTAAAAAGATAACGTCCAAGTGGAACCGTGCCGACATCCACCAATTTTCTATCTGGGCCAGTGAGTGTTTCCTCAGGGATCACTGTGCGCCCCAAAAGCCACGGGATGTTATCTCCATACAAGACAATTTCACGTAACCAATATTTTCCACTTACAGGTAAGTGCTCACTTTCATCATTTAACTCTGCCAGAGTAATAAAATCTTCCCGGAAAGGTGCAACCGATACCTGCTGACAATGTTGTTCAAAGCGACGTGTCATTGAGCCGACTTCCATCAGCCAATCTAAAACAGATTCAGGCAGAGGGGCAGTCTCATTTGATGATAACCAGTGGATGGGGGTTGAATTTAATATTGTGTCATCTGCCATATCATTTTCCCATTGCGGGGAAGAGCAATTTCCCCGACAGCACAACGAATGGGGAGTGAGGATATCATGTTGCAGACCAATAAAATTAAAAGTTGATAACAAATTATGTAAATCACAAAAAAAACTCACCTTAACAACAGTTGTTATTAAGGTGAGAAAAGATTAGATAATATGGAAGCTCAGATTAACGCCACACTTTGAATTGGTTAATCAGGCCATTTGTAGAGCTGTCATGGCTAGTTACAGCGTCTGCATCGTGCAGTTCAGGCAAAATACGGTTCGCCAATTGTTTGCCCAATTCTACGCCCCATTGGTCAAATGAGAAGATATTCAAAATGGCGCCTTGAACAAAGATCTTATGTTCATACATAGCAATTAATGCCCCCAAACTGAATGGGGTAATTTCACGTAATAAAATAGAGTTGGTCGGACGATTACCTTCAAACACTTTGAATGGCACAACATTCGCCACGTCTTCGACATTTTTTCCTGCTTGTGCAAATTCAGCTTCCACCTGAGCCTGTGTTTTACCAAATGCCAATGCTTCAGTTTGTGCAAAGAAGTTAGAGAGCAGTTTACTGTGGTGATCACTCACTGGATTATGGCTAATTGCTGGCGCAATAAAATCACACGGGATCAATTTAGTTCCCTGATGGATAAGCTGGTAGAACGCATGTTGACCATTGGTGCCAGGCTCGCCCCAGATAATTGGCCCTGTCTGGTAATTCACCGGATTGCCATCACGATCGATGTACTTACCATTTGATTCCATATTGCCTTGTTGAAAATAGGCAGCAAAACGGTGCAGGTATTGGTCGTAAGGCAGAATCGCTTCAGTTTCTGCCCCAAAGAAATTGTTGTACCAGATGCCGATCAGTGCCAGCAAAACAGGAATGTTCTGCTCGAAGGCGGTTTGCTGAAAGTGTTTATCCATAGCATGAGCGCCACTCAACAGCTGTTCAAAATTTTCATAACCAATGGAAATCGCAATAGATAAACCAATTGCAGACCAGAGCGAATAACGCCCCCCTACCCAATCCCAGAACTCAAACATGTTTTGGGGATCGATACCAAATTTTCTCACTTCTTGTTCATTGGTGGATAATGCCGCAAAATGTTTTGCGACATGCGCTTCATCAGCGGCACTTTGCAGGAACCAATGGCGGGCAGAATGTGCATTGGTCATGGTTTCTTGCGTAGTAAACGTCTTGGAAGCAATCAAGAACAAGGTGGTTTCTGGATCCAAGTTTTTGAGCGTTTCAACAATGTGGGTTCCATCAACATTAGAAACAAAGTGCATATTCAAGTGATTTTTATACGCTTTCAGTGCTTCAGTCACCATATAAGGACCAAGATCAGAACCACCAATACCAATATTGACAACATCTGTAATGGTTTTGCCTGTATAGCCTTTCCACTCACCACTAATGATGCGTTCACTGAATGATTTCATTTTCGCCAGCACCGCATTGACTTGCGGCATCACATCTTCCCCATCCACCATAATCGGGGTATTACTCCGGTTACGTAGGGCAATATGCAGCACCGCACGATCTTCAGTACGATTGATTTTCTCACCAGAGAACATACTGCGAATTGCACTGGCTAAATCGATTTCTTGTGCCAATGCTTGTAATTTCTCCAGTGTTTCCGTCGTAATGCGGTTTTTGGAATAATCCACCAGAATATGCTGATCAAATGTCGCAGAAAATGCCGTAAATCGTTTTTTATCCTGTTCAAACAGATCCCGCAAATGCACATTTTTCATTTGCTCAAAATGCTGCTGCAATGCTTTCCAGGCTTCGGTCTGGCTAGGGTTGATGCTTTTCATGAATAATGCTCTCTATCAACTGTCAATAAATAATAGGAATGCACAGATTGTAACGGCTTAATTCTGTGATTGATCTCCTTTTCCTTGTAATTACTGATATTGGTCAAAATAGCTCATGATTTCCAGTCTTAATTGTTGAGATAGGCAAAAACGATAATTTCCTTTCCATCATGAAAATTATTTATGCTTTATTGTCAAATATTGACTCCGTACGCCTAACCCGATATTTCTAACAGCCTATTCTCTGAACTATTCTCCAAACAAAGGGTTATCATCCATGTGTGCTGTTTCATCTCCTAACTCGCAGTATGTAGTAGCAAAATTTGGTGGTACTAGTGTGGCAGATTTTGATGCCATGAATAATTGCGCCGACATTATCCTGGCAAACACAAATATCCGGGTGGTCGTTCTGTCAGCTTCTGCTGGCGTAACTAATTTGCTGGTTGCATTGGCGGCTGGTTGCGGGAGTGACAAACGGGAGAGCTGCCTGAAACAGATCCGTGACATTCAATATGCCATTATTGGCCGCTTGAATGAAGCCGATGTGATCCGTGGGGAAATTGATCGTCTGCTGGAAAATATTGAGATGCTGTCAGAAGCCGCATCGCTCGCCACATCAGCAGCACTGACGGATGAATTGGTTAGCCACGGTGAAGTGATGTCTACCTTATTGTTTGTAGAGTTGCTACGTCAACGCAATATGGGTGCTGAATGGTTTGATATCCGTCGGATCATGCGAACCAATGATAACTTTGGGCGGGCAGAGCCAGATATACGCCAGATCCATACTTTGGCAATGAGGTACCTTCATCCTCGCCTGAACAATACAATCGTCATCACTCAGGGGTTTATTGGCAGAGAAGAAAAAGGGCGGACAACTACGCTGGGACGAGGCGGCAGTGATTATACCGCAGCCTTACTGGGTGAAGCACTTGGTTTACAGCGTGTTGATATCTGGACAGATGTTCCCGGCATCTACACAACCGATCCCCGTATTGTTCCTACCGCTAAACGCATCAATAAAATTGCCTTTGATGAAGCGGCAGAAATGGCAACATTTGGTGCCAAAATCCTCCATCCGGCCACATTACTACCGGCTGTTCGCTGTGGCATTCCGGTATTTGTCGGCTCCAGCAAAGATCCACAAGCAGGCGGTACGGTGGTTTGTGATAAAACAGAAAATTCCCCGCTGTTTCGTGCATTGGCCTTGCGCCGTAAACAGACTTTACTGACATTACATAGCCTGAAAATGCTGCATGCCAGGGGCTTTCTGGCAGAAGTTTTTACCCTACTGTCACGCCATAATATTTCGGTGGATTTGATTACTACATCAGAAGTCAGCATCGCCCTGACACTGGATACTAAAGGTTCCACCAGCACTAATGGCAATCTGCTGACCAATGCATTACTCACTGAACTTTCTAAATTGTGCCATGTGGAAGTCGAGGAAGATATGGCATTAGTAGCAATTATCGGTAATGAACTTTCACGAGCAAAAGGATTGGGAAAAGGAATTTTTGGCGTGTTGGAACCCTTTAATATTCGCATGATTAGCTGTGGTGCAAGCAGCCATAATGTTTGTCTGCTCGTTCCGGGTAACGATGCAAAACAAGTCATTCAGACATTGCATCAGAGTTTGTTTGAAGGATGACAAAATAAAGTCAAACATCGAGCCAGAAAAACCCGCATGAAACGCGGGTTTTCTTGATCTTGCAAAGAGGATTAATTAATCAAACCACAACACATCGGATGTGTTTTTCCCCTCTTTATCATTCATAATAAGAAAACGAAAATAAATTCCATTTTTTGTCCATCGCAGCTATCGTTGCAGCAAGCAGACGATTATTCAGAGGGAATCTTATGAGCACAGCCGTTGCCAGCAAACGCACAAAAAAAAACGAAAATGATGACAAATAGTGCCGCTGCAAGCGGTCAGGTTCAGTCTTTAAGCCGAGGACTGACACTTTTGGAATACATTTCCGATTCGCCTATTGGTGTTGCTTTGACTGATCTGGCGATACAAGCCGGTCTGCCCAACTCTACGACCCACCGTCTTTTGACCACCTTGCAGCAACATGGTTTTGTTCGCCAAATAGGTGATCTAGGGTTATGGGTGATCGCTTCCCATGCTTTTGTCGTTGGGAGTAGTTTCTTACAAAGCCGTAATCTGATGGTGCTGGTTCATCCGATATTGCGTCAGTTAATGGAAGACTCCGGTGAAACCGTCAACCTTGCTATCCTTAATCTGGACGAATATGAAGCCGTGATTGTTGATCAAGTGCAATGCAATGCGCTGATGAGAATGTCTGCTCCCATTGGTGGCAATCTACCGATGCACGCTTCCGGCGCTGGAAAAGCCCTGCTGTCTACCCTCTCTGAACAAAAACGCTTCCAATTGCTGCATAAAAAAGGAATGCACGCTTATACCCAGCATACCTGTACCACCGCCGCAGCATTAACAGAAAATCTCGAGCAGATCCGCAAGCAGGGCTTTTCATTTGATGATGAAGAACATGCGTTAGGGTTACGCTGTATTGCTGCCTGTATCTATGATGAGCATCATGAAGCCTTTGCCGCTATTTCCATCTCCGGCCCAGTATCACGTATCTCTGATGATCGAGTGACTGAACTTGGCGCTCTTGTCATGCGGGCAGCAAAGGCAATTAGCCGGGAATACGGTGGCATTAAGTAATTTTCGCCAAAAAATAACCAGGCCTCATCATGCCGCGAATTATGTCAAGTTATTGAAACACCTGCGGTCGTTTTTAACAGCTAACCTAATATCACGGCTTATACTCGATAAACTTCAAGTTGCAATCTGCAAGATGACGCGAGGCCTTATATTTCCCCGTTGAGCGGGGAGATATAACACGCATCTTGAAGTTGGATTGGTATATCTTTCTTATTTGGTTTATTTAAGTACGTTGACTAAATCGCTGTCTACTGCGATACGCAAAAACATCTTCTATATATCCGTTTGTAATACGCTCTTGCAATGCCCGCCAGTAATCTGATTTAAACAGATCACTGTGACTTTCTTCAAAATAACGTCGAATACGTTTGTCAGTACATAAAAAATGCCGAAACTCTTCTGGAAAAACATCGTTAACAGCAACACTAAACCAAGGTTCGCTCGCTAATTCATCTTCTGGGTAGCGTGGCGGAGGAATATCCCGAAAATTCACTTCGGCCATATAACAGATTTCATCATAATCGTAGAAAATCACCCTTCCGTGGCGTGTAACACCAAAATTTTTAAACAACATATCACCTGGGAAAATATTTGCCGCAGCCAGTTGCTTAATGGCATTTCCGTATTCCTCAATCACATCCTTCAATTGCTCCTCATCATTGATCTGTTCCATATAAATATTTAACGGCATCATTTTACGCTCCATATAAAGATGCTTTATCAAGAGCTTATCGCCTAAATCCTCTAACTTTTTTGGTATCTCTTTTTGCAATTCCTCCATTAACTCAGGGCTAATATGGCGTTTATCAATCACAAAGTTTTCGAATTCCTGAGTATCAGCCATTCTTCCAACACGATCATGCTCTTTTACCAGACGATAGCACTCCTGAACACGCTCTTGAGAAACCTCTTTCTGTGGTGCAAATTTGTCTTTAATCACTTTAAATACACGATCAAATGACGGGAAAGTGAAAACCAGCATGACCATGCCCTTCACACCCGGTGCAATTGTGAACTGTTCCTGAGTGGAATTAATGAATGTCAGATATTCACGGTAGTATTCTGTTTTACCGTGCTTTTGACAGCCTATCGCCATGTAGAGTTCTGCTGTGGATTTCGTCGGAAGAATTTCACGCAACCACTCAACTAAAGCGGCGGGCAAGGGCGCGTAAACCATAAAATAGGAACGGGCAAAACCAAAAACAATGCTGGCATCATCGTAGTGGGTCAGACAGGTATCAACAAAAATTCCCCCCGATTCATTGTGATGAATCGGTAACAAAAAGGGATAAACAATCGCCCCCATCCTGATCTTTCCTACCAACCAGGCTGCCTTGTTGCGGTAAAACAATTCATTCGCAATCTGGAATGTGGCGTGTAATAAATCAGATTGGGAGAATGTATTCTGTAAATATTGCGTGACATAACTAATATCCCGATCCAAATTCTCCCATTTAAGGCGTAATGGCAAATCATTTAAGATGGTTCGCAACGTTGCTGCAAGATTATCATTAGGAAAAAAATCCCGGGATAATGGGCGAGAAATATGACGAAAACGGGAAGAGGGTTGGGAAGAAAAGATATAGAGGTTTTCTGGTTTCAAGTTGCGATGTTTAAAAAAGCGACAGTAAACCGAATTAAAAAAACTTTCGGCAATTTCAAAACGCGGATAATCAGGCAGTAAACGGGTATAAACCGCTTTAACTTCAGCAATGTAATCTTCATCATATTGTAATGAAGTGTGAATGCGCTTCAATTGCTCCACCACCAATCCAACATGATGATCATACAAGTTAATTCTCTTTTTCATGGCCTGCTGTACAGCCGGCCAGTCGGCCTGTTCAAAACGTTGCTGTGCCCCAGAAGTGACCTCCAGAAATCGACCATATTGCGCATCAAATCCCTGCAAAATGGTTTGTGCAATTAAATGTGCGAGATCTATTTCCATATTTAGCCACCTTACTCGGCACGTAAAGGGGTATCCCTTTTGGGAATTCCCCCACAGTTTATTATCCCAATCAGTATAATGAACTTAGAATTGCTGTTCTTCTGTCGAACCGGTTAATGCTGTAACAGAAGCCCCTTCTCCCTGAATAATCGTGGTCACTTTGTCAAAATATCCCGTTCCCACTTCCTGCTGATGTGAGGAGAATGTATAACCACGGTCAAGGGCAGCAAATTCTTGTTCCTGAACTTTTTCAACATAATGTTTCATTCCTTCACCACGTGCATAATCGTAGGCCAAATCAAACATGTTGAACCACATGCTATGTATGCCCGCAAGTGTGATGAACTGGAATTTATATCCCATAGCAGATAACTGCTCTTGAAAACTGGAAATCGTTTTATCATCCAGATTCTTTTTCCAATTGAAAGAAGGCGAGCAGTTATAAGCTAACAACTTGCCAGGATATTTAGCATGGATGGCTTTAGCAAAATAACGAGCTGCTTCAATATCCGGTGTAGAGGTTTCGCACCAGACAACATCGGCGTAAGGGGCATAAGCTAACCCACGGCTGATAGCTTGTTCAATACCAGCGTGAGTACAATAGAAGCCTTCACAGGTTCGCTTGCCCGTAATGAACGCTTTGTCATAAGGATCACAATCTGAGGTCAGCAAATCTGCTGCATCTGCATCGGTGCGTGCGATTAATAAGGTGGGTACACCGGAGACATCCGCTGCCAACCGTGCAGCTACCAGCTTCTGAATGGCCTCTTGAGTCGGAACCAAGACTTTGCCGCCCATGTGTCCACATTTTTTCACTGCTGCAAGTTGATCTTCAAAATGCACAGCCGCAGCACCCGCCTCGATCATCGCTTTCATCAGTTCAAATGCGTTCAGTACCCCGCCAAACCCCGCTTCCGCATCTGCAACAATCGGCAGGAAATAGTCAATATATTCTTGACTATCTGGATTGATACCATTTGACCATTGGATCTGATCTGCACGACGGAAGCTATTATTAATACGTTTGATTACATTAGGAACAGAATCAACAGGATACAATGATTGATCGGGATACATGCTCGCTGCGGTATTTGCATCTGCCGCCACTTGCCAACCGGAAAGATAAACCGCCTCAATACCAGCTTTAGCTTGCTGAAGTGCCTGCCCGCCTGTCAGCGCCCCAAGCGCATTCACATAGCCTTTTTTTCGAGTTACCCTTCAGCAAGTTCCACAACTTTTTCGCCCCCAGTTGCGCTAAAGTATGCTCAGGATTAATCGAACCCCGCAATTTGACGACATCTTCAGCACTATATGGACGAGTGATACCTTTCCAACGCGGTTGTTGCCATTCTTGTTCTAATTGAGCGATTTGTTGTTTCCGGGATATGGTCATGATGTTCTACTTCCTATGCTTAATTAATCGGATATTTTTGCCATTATTGTCTTTAAGCTAATCTAATAACTGATAACCAGGTAATGTTAGGAAATCAATTAAGTTGTCCTGAGTGGTAATTCTTTCCATTAAATCAGAAGCTTCCATGAATCGCCCTTGATTAAAGTGCGGCTCCCCAACTTCCTGTTTAATCACATCTAATTCTTCTTTCAACATTTCTCTGAACAGTTCTTTTGTCACTTTTTTACCATTAGAGAGTGATTTTTCATGGCGAATCCATTGCCAAATAGACGTTCGGGAAATCTCTGCCGTAGCCGCGTCTTCCATCAAACCGTAAATCGGTACACATCCATTCCCCGAAATCCAGGCTTCTATATACTGAACGGCAACGCGAATATTTGCGCGCATTCCCTCTTCTGTCCTTTCTCCCAAACAAGGCGCAAGCAATTGTTCAGCCGTAATCGCATCATCTTCTTCACGTAAAACGGTTAATTGGTTTTGACGCTCTGCCAGTTTTGCGTCAAAGACCTCCATGACAATATCTGCAAGCCCTGGATGCGCAACCCATGTACCATCATGGCCGTTATTGGCTTCCAGCTCTTTATCCGCTCTGACTTTGTCCAAAACTTGCTGATTTTGCACAGGATCTTTACTAGGAATAAATGCCGACATTCCTCCCATTGCAAATGCCCCACGTTTATGACAGGTTTTAATCAGTAATCGAGAGTAAGCACTCAAGAAAGGTTGTGTCATCGTAACGGATTGGCGATCCGGCAAAACGCGATCAGCATGATTTTTCAGTGTCTTGATATAACTGAAAATATAATCCCAGCGCCCACAGTTCAGGCCAACGATGTGATGACGCAAGTGATACAAAATTTCATCCATCTGGAATACGGCTGGCAATGTTTCAATCAAAACCGTTGCCTTAATCGTACCTATTGGCAAATTGAAACGTGATTCCGCAAAACGAAACACATCACTCCACCATTGTGCTTCATGGTAGCTCTGTATTTTGGGTAGATAAAAATAAGGACCACTGCCTTTTTGCAGTAATTTCTTATGATTCAAGTAGAAATAGAGAGCAAAATCAAACAATCCGCCAGAAATCGGTTCGTTCTTGTAGAGGATATGTTTTTCTGGCAGGTGCAGCCCTCTAACCCGGGCAATCAATACTGCGGGATCTGCTTTCAACTCATAACGCTTACCCTGCTCATTGGTATATGAGATCGTTCCATTGACGGCATCCCGTAAGTTAATTTGTCCATTGATGACCTTATCCCATTCAGGTGCTAATGAATCCTCAAAATCTGCCATAAATACTTTTACATTGGCATTTAAGGCATTGATGACCATCTTGCGCTCTACAGGACCTGTTATTTCAACCCGACGATCTTTGAGATCATCGGGTATTCCCTGAATTTTCCAACCCCCATTTCTAATGGAATCTGTTTCCGAAATAAAGTTAGGTAATGAGCCGCTATCTATCTTTTCCTGCCAATGTACACGCTCATCCAATAATTTTGTACGTCTGTCAGAAAATTCGATAATTAAATCCTCTAAAAAGCGAATAGATTCAGGTGATAACACCTGTTTCTCCTCCTCTCCAAAAGGTTTAATAAAAGTTAATTTTGTTGCTAATGCCTGCTGCATAATCTCCCCACTTCTCACTTTTAAACACTGATCTGCTTAAGAGTAATCAATTAAAAAAATAAATCAAAAACAGTTTCCATTATTTTTAGTAATGAAAATTAATTAATTAAAATCAACAAATTAAGGCACATAAAAGATAAAAAAATCTGGGAAATGAATTCTAAAAAATAACACGCAACAATGTTAAGTTTTTGTTATGCATGAAAAATAACGAATGACTATTGAACGACAGCAACGGAAGGAAAATTAAAAAAATGAGAAGTGGCTCGCTTCAGCAACCGCTCATTTTTATTTAAAACTCAAATTGGATTTAATCTAAGGTAGGATTCATAACAGCCAGATCATATGGCGTAATTTGGTAGACATAATAATTCAACCAATTTGAAAATAGTAAATGACCATGACTGCGCCAAGACGCAATAGGTTTATTTGCAGGATCGTTACTTGGAAAATAATTAACCGGTAATTCCGGTTCCAGACCAGCAGAACGATCACGCCAATATTCTGCGGCCAATGTACCTGCGCCATATTCAGGGTGCCCTGTCACAAATACTAATCTTTTATCTTTACTGGCAAATAAATAAGCGCCTGCTTCTTCTGAGCTGGCTAAGATAGCCAAATCTGTATGTCCACGAATCAGCGATTCAGGGAAATCAGCAAAACGCGAATGGGGGGCAAAAAATGTTTCGTCAAATCCACGGGTTAACAATGCCAGAGGATCTAAAGTTGAATGGGAATAAACGCCAGAGAGTTTAGTTTTTCGCGTATATTTAGGAAGGTGGTAAAGCACTTTCAATGCTGCTTGAACAGCCCAACAAACAAAAAGTGTCGAGGTAACGTGCTCTTTTGCCCACATCACTATTCTTTCAACCTCGCTCCAATAAACCACATCCTCAAATTCAATGAGTCCCAAAGGAGCGCCTGTGACAATCAACCCATCGAAATTTTGATCTTTTATTGAATCAAAATCACAATAAAAAGTATCCAAATGTTCAGCGGGAGTATTTTTGCATTGGCGACTATCAATACGCAGCAATTGAATATCGATTTGAAGCGGTGTGTTAGACAATAACCGAATAAACTGGTTTTCTGTTTCTATCTTCTTTGGCATTAGGTTGAGGAGCAATACTTTCAATGGACGAATATTCTGAATACTGGCCCGTGTTGAGGTCATCACAAAAATGTTTTCATTGCAAAGAGCGTTCACCGCAGGTAATTCATCTGGTACACGAATTGGCATTGCTTAAAACCTCGACTATTGAACTTGTGTATTTAGACTTCTAGATAGCCAAATTTACCCCAAATGGAAGTTAAATGTCGAGTTATTGTACTCAAATTGAAATTATTTCATTTTATTATATAGGAAATAGTTATCAAAATAAGGAAGAAAAATTAAGCCGATATTAGTCGCAATACGATGTGACCAACATCAATATTTCATAAGTGAAATTAAAGATAGGCAGGGTTCATAACTTGATAGCTCAAACAATCTTTAAACGCCTGATAACTTTGTTCGCTTAGTTGTTCAGGATAACTTAAGACAACCAACTCATAAGGTTCCCTGGCAAGGTGATAGCTTGGATGGTGATGCAAATATCGTAATTGATTTTTCCAAACATCTAAACGCAAAAAAAGCCATCCGGTGACGGATGGCTTTTCTGACTAAATGAATGTCTGGCAGTGTCCTACTCTCACATGGGGAGACCCCACACTACCATCGGCGCTACGGCGTTTCACTGCTGAGTTCGGCATGGGTTCAGGTGGTCCCACCGCGCTGTTGCCGCCAGACAAATTCTGTCTTCAATCCTGAACAAGCTGTTTTTCACTCTGAAACCCTCTCAAATCCCCAAAACACCTTCGGTGTTGTCAGGTTAAGCCGCACGGCTCATTAGTACCGGTTAGCTCAACGTCTCGCAACGCTTACACACCCGGCCTATCCACGTCCTCGTCTCGGACGGTCCTTCAGTACCCTCAAAGGAGTAAGGGAAGACTCATCTTAAGGCAAGTTTCCCGCTTAGATGCTTTCAGCGGTTATCTCTTCCGCACTTAGCTACCGGGCAATGCCATTGGCATGACAACCCGAACACCAGTGGTGCGTCCACTCCGGTCCTCTCGTACTAGGAGCAGCCCCTTGCAATCTTCCAGCGCCCACGGCAGATAGGGACCGAACTGTCTCACGACGTTCTAAACCCAGCTCGCGTACCACTTTAAATGGCGAACAGCCATACCCTTGGGACCTACTTCAGCCCCAGGATGTGATGAGCCGACATCGAGGTGCCAAACACCGCCGTCGATATGAACTCTTGGGCGGTATCAGCCTGTTATCCCCGGAGTACCTTTTATCCGTTGAGCGATGGCCCTTCCATTCAGAACCACCGGATCACTATGACCTGCTTTCGCACCTGCTCGAGCTGTCACTCTCGCAGTCAAGCTGGCTTATGCCATTGCACTAACCTCCTGATGTCCGACCAGGATTAGCCAACCTTCGTGCTCCTCCGTTACGCTTTGGGAGGAGACCGCCCCAGTCAAACTACCCACCAGACACTGTCCGCAACCCGGATAACGGGCCGGCGTTAGAACATCAAACATTCAAGGGTGGTATTTCAAGGATGGCTCCGTGCAGACTGGCGTCTGCACTTCACAGCCTCCCACCTATCCTACACATCAAGGCTCAAGGTTCAGTGTCAAGCTATAGTAAAGGTTCACGGGGTCTTTCCGTCTTGCCGCGGGTACACTGCATCTTCACAGCGAGTTCAATTTCACTGAGTCTCGGGTGGAGACAGCCTGGCCATCATTACGCCATTCGTGCAGGTCGGAACTTACCCGACAAGGAATTTCGCTACCTTAGGACCGTTATAGTTACGGCCGCCGTTTACTGGGGCTTCGATCAGGAGCTTCTCGCCAGGCGATAACCCCATCAATTAACCTTCCAGCACCGGGCAGGCGTCACACCGTATACGTCCACTTTCGTGTTTGCACAGTGCTGTGTTTTTATTAAACAGTTGCAGCCAGCTGGTATCTGCGACTGGCCTCAGCTCCGGACGCTCGGTCCTTCACCTAACGCCAGCGTGCCTTCTCCCGAAGTTACGGCACCATTTTGCCTAGTTCCTTCACCCGAGTTCTCTCAAGCGCCTGAGTATTCTCTACCTGACCACCTGTGTCGGTTTGGGGTACGATGAGCACTAATCTGAAGCTTAGGGGCTTTTCCTGGAAGCGGGGCATCAGCAACTTCAGCACCGTAGTGCCTCGTCATCGTGCCTCAGTGCTGTGGATAACCGGATTTGCCTGATTATCCCACCTACACACTTAAACCGGGACGACCGTCGCCCGGATTGCCTAGCCTTCTCCGTCCCCCCGTCGCAATTATTGCCCGTACAGGAATATTAACCTGTTTCCCATCGACTACGCTTTTCAGCCTCGCCTTAGGGGTCGACTCACCCTGCCCCGATTAACGTTGGACAGGAACCCTTGGTCTTCCGGCGAGCGGGTTTTTCACCCGCTTTATCGTTACTTATGTCAGCATTCGCACTTCTGATACCTCCAGCAAACCTCACAGTTCACCTTCAACGGCTTACAGAACGCTCCCCTACCCAGCAACACATTCGTGTCGCTGCCGCAGCTTCGGTGCATGGTTTAGCCCCGTTACATCTTCCGCGCAGGCCGACTCGACCAGTGAGCTATTACGCTTTCTTTAAATGATGGCTGCTTCTAAGCCAACATCCTGGCTGTCTGAGCCTTCCCACTTCGTTTCCCACTTAACCATGACTTGGGGACCTTAGCTGGCGGTCTGGGTTGTTTCCCTCTTCACGACGGACGTTAGCACCCGCCGTGTGTCTCCCGTGATAACATTCTTCGGTATTCGCAGTTTGCATCGGGTTGGTAAGTCGGGATGACCCCCTAGCCGAAACAGTGCTCTACCCCCGAAGATGACTTCACGAGGCGCTACCTAAATAGCTTTCGGGGAGAACCAGCTATCTCCCGGTTTGATTGGCCTTTCACCCCCAGCCACAAGTCATCCGCTAATTTTTCAACATTAGTCGGTTCGGTCCTCCAGTTAGTGTTACCCAACCTTCAACCTGCCCATGGCTAGATCACCGGGTTTCGGGTCTATACCCTGCAACTTAACGCCCAGTTAAGACTCGGTTTCCCTGCGGCTCCCCTATACGGTTAACCTTGCTACAGAATATAAGTCGCTGACCCATTATACAAAAGGTACGCAGTCACCCTGATAAATCAGGGCTCCCACTGCTTGTACGTACACGGTTTCAGGTTCTCTTTCACTCCCCTCGCCGGGGTTCTTTTCGCCTTTCCCTCACGGTACTGGTTCACTATCGGTCAGTCAGGAGTATTTAGCCTTGGAGGATGGTCCCCCCATGTTCAGACAGGATATCACGTGTCCCGCCCTACTCTTCGAGCTCACACAACACACCACTTCGGATACGGGGCTTTCACCCTTTACTGCCGGCCTTTCCAGACCGTTCTCCTGAGGCGTGTCATGCTGATGGCTCTGGGCTCCTCCCCGTTCGCTCGCCGCTACTGGGGGAATCTCGGTTGATTTCTTTTCCTCGGGGTACTGAGATGTTTCAGTTCCCCCGGTTCGCCTCATTAACCTATGAATTCAGTTAATGATGGTGCAACGGATTGCACCGGGTTTCCCCATTCGGACATCGCCGGCTGACAGCGCTTCATATCAGCTCACCGGCGCTTTTCGCAGATTAGCACGTCCTTCATCGCCTCTGACTGCCTAGGCATCCACCGTGTACGCTTAGTCGCTTAACCTGACAACCCGAAGGTGTCTTCGGATTGACGGGTCTGAGAGACTCACCCGTGCTGATGAATTCATCGTCACGGGCTGTTTCAAATTTTCAGCTTGTTCCAGATTGTTAAAGAGCTTACATTTCACAACACACGGCTTTGCATGTGTTCGGAAATGATTATAAATCAGAAGAGGATGGTGGAGCTAAGCGGGATCGAACCGCTGACCTCCTGCGTGCAAGGCAGGCGCTCTCCCAGCTGAGCTATAGCCCCATCGAGGTGTCCGGAAAAGTTGGTAGGCCTGAGTGGACTTGAACCACCGACCTCACCCTTATCAGGGGTGCGCTCTAACCACCTGAGCTACAAGCCTATTCCGTCCCGTCTCTTCTTTTCTTTATTTCATCAGACAATCTGTGTGAGCACTGCACCAAAAACCACTATCTTTCGGTAAGGAGGTGATCCAACCGCAGGTTCCCCTACGGTTACCTTGTTACGACTTCACCCCAGTCATGAATCACAAAGTGGTCAGCGCCCTCCCGAAGGTTAAGCTACCGACTTCTTTTGCAACCCACTCCCATGGTGTGACGGGCGGTGTGTACAAGGCCCGGGAACGTATTCACCGTAGCATTCTGATCTACGATTACTAGCGATTCCGACTTCATGGAGTCGAGTTGCAGACTCCAATCCGGACTACGACAGACTTTATGAGGTCCGCTTGCTCTCGCGAGGTCGCTTCTCTTTGTATCTGCCATTGTAGCACGTGTGTAGCCCTACTCGTAAGGGCCATGATGACTTGACGTCATCCCCACCTTCCTCCGGTTTATCACCGGCAGTCTCCCTTGAGTTCCCACCATCACGTGCTGGCAACAAAGGATAAGGGTTGCGCTCGTTGCGGGACTTAACCCAACATTTCACAACACGAGCTGACGACAGCCATGCAGCACCTGTCTCACGGGTCCCGAAGGCACTTCCGCATCTCTGCAGAATTCCGTGGATGTCAAGAGTAGGTAAGGTTCTTCGCGTTGCATCGAATTAAACCACATGCTCCACCGCTTGTGCGGGCCCCCGTCAATTCATTTGAGTTTTAATCTTGCGACCGTACTCCCCAGGCGGTCGATTTAACGCGTTAGCTCCGGAAGCCACAGCTCAAGGCCACAACCTCCAAATCGACATCGTTTACAGCGTGGACTACCAGGGTATCTAATCCTGTTTGCTCCCCACGCTTTCGCACCTGAGCGTCAGTCTTCGTCCAGGGGGCCGCCTTCGCCACCGGTATTCCTCCACATCTCTACGCATTTCACCGCTACACGTGGAATTCTACCCCCCTCTACGAGACTCTAGTCAACCAGTCTTAGATGCCATTCCCGGGTTAAGCCCGGGGATTTCACATCTAACTTAATTGACCGCCTGCGTGCGCTTTACGCCCAGTAATTCCGATTAACGCTTGCACCCTCCGTATTACCGCGGCTGCTGGCACGGAGTTAGCCGGTGCTTCTTCTGTGGGTAACGTCAATCACAGGGTGTATTCAACCCTGTGCCTTCCTCCCCACTGAAAGTACTTTACAACCCGAAGGCCTTCTTCATACACGCGGCATGGCTGCATCAGGCTTGCGCCCATTGTGCAATATTCCCCACTGCTGCCTCCCGTAGGAGTCTGGGCCGTGTCTCAGTCCCAGTGTGGCTGGTCATCCTCTCAGACCAGCTAGGGATCGTCGCCTAGGTGAGCCATTACCCCACCTACTAGCTAATCCCATCTGGGTTCATCCGATGGTGTGAGGCCCGAAGGTCCCCCACTTTGCTCTCTCGAGGTTATGCGGTATTAGCCACCGTTTCCAGTGGTTATCCCCCTCCATCGGGCAGATCCCCAGACATTACTCACCCGTCCGCCGCTCGCCGGCAAAGAAGCAAGCTTCTTCCCGCTGCCGCCCGACTTGCATGTGTTAGGCCTGCCGCCAGCGTTCAATCTGAGCCATGATCAAACTCTTCAATTAAAGTGTTTGATGCTCAAAGAATTCTGACTGTCCGTTCATAATGAATTAACTGTTCAGTCACTCTTCAAGACTTTTTAATCTTTTTCGCCTTTCGGCGTCAGATAGTGTCTTGTGAGTGCCCACACAGATTGTCTGATTAATTTGTTAAAGAGCGTTGGCAACCGGGCGTCTCTTCCGGGTTGCGAGGCTGCGTATCTTACGCTTTTCGCCTCGAGAGTCAAGCGATTATTTTCGCTTTTCTCTCACTGTCCTTCGCGGTCTGTTTCAGCTCGGCGTCGGTCAGTGGTGGCGCATTATAGGGTGTTTTTCAGCGCTGACAATAGTTTTTTTTGAAAATAGTTATCGTTTGATGAATTACACAGCAAAATGCCATTTTATACCTAGATATGCACAGATTTATCCACGCATCGATATTTTGATAAAATTTATCGAGCATCACGCAAACGTTTTCGTTACAATCTGCGGAGGAAAAATCACCACGTGTTTTTTTTAATATTGTTTTGAAATGTTATTGCAGAAACCATTTTTTCTACCAATCAGTGGATTTTCCCCAATAACACATTCTTGTTTTATGAAATTCAAGGGATCACACCAATGCAACAGCTTCGTCCAATCCGTCGTGCCCTGCTGAGTGTTTCTGACAAAGCGGGGATTGTTGAATTTGCCAAAGCTTTATCCAATCGCAGTGTCGAACTGCTTTCAACGGGAGGCACTGCTCGTCTGCTGGCCGAAGCAGGATTGAATGTCACCGAGGTTTCTGACTATACAGGCTTCCCTGAAATGATGGATGGGAGAGTCAAAACACTTCACCCTAAAATTCATGGCGGCATCTTGGGTCGACGTGGACAGGATGATGAAGTGATGGGACAACACCAGATTTCACAGATTGATATGGTGGTTGTTAACCTTTATCCCTTTGCCCAAACCGTAGCAAAACCAGACTGCTCTCTGGACGATGCGGTAGAGAATATTGATATTGGTGGTCCCACAATGGTTCGCTCCGCAGCCAAAAACCACAAAGATGTGGCGATTGTTGTCAATAGCCAGGATTACGACAAAATTATTGAGGAGATGGATAACAACCAAAATTCACTGACACCGTCCACTCGCTTTAATTTAGCCATCAAGGCGTTTGAACACACCGCCGCTTATGACAGCATGATTGCCAATTACTTTGGTAAATTGGTTCCACCCTATTATGGTGAAACTGATCAACCATCAGGACGTTTCCCCCGCACGCTGAATCTCAACTTCATTAAGAAGCAGGATATGCGTTATGGTGAAAACAGCCACCAAGATGCAGCTTTCTATATAGAAGACCAAATCGCAGAAGCTTCAATTGCTACGGCAACCCAGTTACAAGGTAAAGCACTTTCTTATAACAATATCGCGGATACCGATGCTGCACTGGAATGTGTAAAAAGCTTTTCCGAACCAGCCTGCGTCATTGTCAAACACGCCAATCCTTGTGGCGTTGCGATTGGTTCTGACCTCCATACCGCCTACGATCGCGCTTTTAAAACCGATCCTACTTCTGCATTCGGTGGCATTATTGCTTTTAACCGTGAACTCGATACCAACACTGCTCAGGCTATTATTGAACGTCAATTTGTCGAAGTCATCATTGCGCCTTCTGTGAGTGAAGCAGCGCTGCCGATTCTGGCAACAAAACAAAATGTCCGCGTTTTGGTGTGCGGCGAATGGCATTCGCCCGTTGCCAGCTTGGATTTCAAACGTGTCACCGGCGGTTTACTCGTACAAGATCGCGATTTAGGTATGGTGACAGAAAATAACCTGGTTGTTGTATCCCAACGTCAGCTAACGGAACAAGAGAGGCAAGATGCCCTGTTCTGCTGGAAAGTCGCTAAGTTCGTCAAATCCAATGCGATTGTTTATGCTAAGGATAATATGACCGTGGGTATTGGCGCCGGACAAATGAGCCGTGTTTACTCTGCCAAAATCGCTGGTATTAAGGCAGCCGATGAAGGATTGGAAGTTCAGGGCTGCGCCATGGCTTCAGATGCCTTTTTCCCATTCCGTGATGGTATTGATGCCGCAGCCGCTGTAGGGGTGAGCTGTATTATCCAACCCGGTGGTTCCATTCGTGATGATGAAGTGATTGCCGCTGCCGATGAACACGGTATCGCCATGATTTTCACTGGTATGCGCCATTTTCGCCATTAACAATTTATGTCTTATTAATAGGAGACTCAGATGAACATATTGGTTATTGGCAATGGCGGAAGAGAACATGCATTAGCCTGGAAAGCAGCGCAATCCCCTCTGGCAAACAAAGTTTATGTCGCACCAGGGAATGCGGGCACCGCATTGGAAGCTCATTTAGAAAATGTGAACATTGCCGCGACAGATATTGAAGGGTTACTAGCATTTGCCCGAAATCATGATATTGACCTGACCATTGTTGGGCCTGAAGCGCCACTGGTTATCGGTGTAGTTGATGCTTTCCAACAGGCAGGTCTGACGATTTTTGGCCCGACAAAAGCGGCTGCTCAATTGGAGGGTTCCAAAGCTTTCACCAAAGATTTCCTTGCCCGCCATCATATCCCTACAGCGGCCTACCAAAATTTCACCGAAATTGAACCCGCACTGGCTTATCTGGAAAAAGCAGGCGCTCCAGTCGTTATCAAAGCTGACGGTTTGGCTGCCGGTAAAGGTGTAGTCGTTGCCACAACCCTGGATGAAGCACAAAGCGTTGTCAAAGATATGCTGGCAGGTAATGCATTTGGTAATGCCGGGCATCGTATTGTCATTGAAGAATTTCTGGCAGGCGAAGAAGCCAGTTTTATTGTCATGGTGGATGGCAAAAACGTGGTTCCTATGGCAACCAGTCAAGATCACAAGCGCGTAGGTGACGGCGATACAGGGCCGAACACCGGAGGAATGGGGGCTTACTCCCCCGCGCCGGTCGTCACGGATGAGATCCACCAACGAGTGATGGAAAAAATCATTTACCCTACCGTGAAAGGAATGGCGGCTGAAGGCCATACCTATGTGGGTTTTCTTTATGCGGGATTGATGATTGATAAACAGGGTGAATCGAAAGTGATCGAATTTAACTGTCGATTTGGTGATCCCGAAACCCAACCTATCATGATGCGTCTACGTTCTGATTTGGTCGAACTGTGTCTTGCCGGAGCCAAAGGTCAGTTAGGTGAAAAAACCTCTGAATGGGACGATCGTCCTGCCTTAGGCGTTGTGCTAGCGGCGGGCGGTTATCCGGCCAGTTATACCAAAGGTGACGTTATCAGTGGATTAAAGAAGCCTGATGCCGATGAATCTGGTATCAATGAAAAAGTCTTCCACGCAGGGACAGCCCTTAAGGATGAAAATATTATCACCGCGGGTGGGCGTGTCTTATGTGTGACTGCCTTAGGTTACGATATTGCAGATGCCCAGAAAAAAGCTTATCTGAAAGCCGAACAAATTAACTGGGAAGGGTGCTTTTATCGTAAAGATATTGGCTACCGAGCCATTGCCCGTTTGAAATAGCTCAACCTAAGCCGGCGGAAGGAACAAAATTACAGTTTATCTTTCGTCGGTTCCCAACGACAAAAATCATCATTGGCGACCAATAATAACTTTTTGCCTTCAGGCGAATCCAACCATGCAATAGTCAGTAAACCGGAACGATTGCTTTGCCTTTCTTCGAGCCATCTCTGTGCGTGAGGCTCAAATTCAATGAATAATTGTTTTCCTAAACAGGTGGTAACTCGCCCATTCTGCCAATGCCCTTGTAGCAACTTAACCTTATCTGCAATTAAAGTATCACTGATTTTTTCTATCTGTTTAGCATCAAATTTCAGACGAGCCACATCATCATCGGACAACGGTTCATTGCTTTTTTGCAATTGCCGTAGCATAAAAATGACAGAATTATCTTGGGAGATACGTAATGTCTCTGCGATGGGCGGATTATCAAACACATTGCGGCGGATTTGCCACAAACTGCCATGACGATATTCGTAGAAAGTCACAACGGTATCTTTATTATGGGGAGCTTTATTGTGGTAGGGGCTGTAAACACTCATGATAACCTGAGGTTTACTGTTTTGATCGTTTAAACGCCATAAACGAATCACGCCGTTATCAGTCACAAAACCACTGGCGCTGAAAAGAGGTGTTGTTGGCTGAATCGAACAGGCGCTGAGCAAAGAGATGAACCCTAATGCTAACAGCCCCTGTAGAATCAACAAAAGGGGTTTATTTGCCCCTCTTATTTTTTTTCGCAATTCGATTACTTAACTGCGTCTTTCAGTGCTTTACCAGCGGAAAAAGCAGGCACGTTTGCTGCTGCGATTTTAATTTCTTTACCAGTCTGTGGGTTACGACCAGTACGCTCTGCACGATGATTAACTTTGAAAGTACCAAAGCCTACCAGCTGCACTGCATCACCATTTTTCAGTGATTCAGTGATTGCATTCAAAGTTGATTCCAGTGCAGCTTTAGCCTGGATTTTGGTCAGGTCTGCGCCTGCTGCAATTGCATCAACTAATTCAGTCTTATTCATAGATTATCCTTACAGTGTGTTTATCGTTTGCAAAGCATCGAGTGCGACGGATATGCCGATTTGACAGCACCCCTGCATACACGCACCGATAGCCACTTCTTTTCGCCCTCCAATGTAGAACAGAGTGAGGGCAAATGTGAAGACTTTAAATACGGCAAATCAAGCACTAAGTCACGTTTTATAAGTTATTGCGCCAAATTTATGCCGATATTGCTGACTTCCGCCTCACGGAGATCAGTCCTTAATCCTTTAATTAATTCGATGTCCCGTTCTTCGCAATCTGCCAACAAACGGTAAATCTCCCATTGAATGTCCCATTCTTCCTCAATGGCAGGTAATACTTTTAACTCATCCTCGGTCATTTCTCTACCGGCCTGCGTCATTTCCAGCATAGCAACAGTACGGATGGATGTTTCACTGACGGCTATTGCATGTTCTAACGTCGAACCACTCAGACGAGAATGAATGACTTCACTCAATGCAATGCACGCATCAATCGCCGGATACACACCATAAATATCATAATCTTCCGATGATGGGATAATGGCTTCCAATTTTTCCAGCTGATTATCAAAATTCACTTTTACATCTTTAACGACCAAAATTTCCCACACAAGATCCAGAATGCGGCGATATTGTACAGGGTCTGCAAATCTGCTTTGGAGACAAAATGCCTGATAATTTGGATACATCCGCTCACATAGACTAGCCATAAAAGTCAAATGTTGCCAACTTTCGAGTTTCTCCAACCGCAGATGGATCGGGTTTCTTAACATTGGTCGTTACTCATAATGCCTAATTTGCGTCGAAGTTTACCTGAAAATCAAGAATATCCACACTTTTCCGCCACAATTATAGATTTTTCTGCATTGTTTGCTTAAAAAACAACCTATTTGAGGCAATCCCGTCCGCCCAACGGGTGGGTTCAGGCAGTTTATATCCCCCCATACACTGCTCAACCCAAAAGACCGCACTATCAATACTGATCTTGTGTCCAGGGGAAATATAGAGCGGATTGCATCTTTTTTTGCTTCTCAATACGACACCAATCTGTTCACCGTGATCCATCAGTGGCTGACGATCACCCAGAACCTCTCCTACCTGCGCATGTTCACCACACAAACGGCTTTTTGCCACCCCAATGGTGGGAACATCCACGAAGACCCCAAAATGGCTGGCGATACCAAAACGCCGAGGATGGGCAATGCCCTGACCATCCACCATCACCAAATCAGGCCGCAAACTTAATTTTTGCCATGCAGCTATCAGTGCAGGATATTCACGAAATGAGAGTAAACCGGGGATATAGGGAAGTACCGTATCAATTCTGGCAATTTGGTATTCAACCAATTCCAGTGAAGGATATTGCAATACCGCAATGGCGGCACGGGTTACCGTACCGCTTTTTTCAAACCCAACATCAGCACCCGCAATGAACTTCGGCGTAAAATCTGGCGTGAAAGACGCAGAAAAAGCATCATGGCGGATAACCAGCCGTGATTTCTCTATCTGTTCCTGACGTAATGCCTTTGTATCAATCATAAAATCATTGATGGTATTTTACTGAAAGCCGATGTACTGCTTCAACGAATGCGCCTGCGTGTTCTGGCGGAACATCCTGATGAATACCGTGCCCCAAATTGAAAACATGCCCACTGCCCACACCAAAATCTTGTAAAATTGTCGACACTTCTTCTTCAATTCGTGCTGGCGGGGCATATAACATGGACGGGTCCATATTACCCTGCAAGGCGACCTTATCTCCAACGCGCCGACGCGCATCAGCCATATTCGTTGTCCAATCCAAACCAAGCGCATCACATCCTGTCGCCGCCATCGCTTCAAGCCACTGCCCTCCCCCTTTGGTAAACAGGGTCACAGGCACACGACGGCCTTCATGTTCGCGGATCAATCCATCAACAATTTTATGCATGTATTGCAGGGAAAACGCCAGATAATCTCGATGAGACAAAACCCCACCCCAGGTATCGAAAATCATGACAGATTGAGCGCCAGCTTTTATTTGCGCATTCAGATATAAAATAACGCTGTTTGCCAATTTATCCAGTAACATATGCAATGTAGCAGGCTCCGCATACATCATGGCCTTAATTTTGGTGAAAGCCTTACTGCTTCCGCCTTCAACCATATATGTGGCCAATGTCCACGGGCTACCAGAAAACCCGATCAAAGGCACTTGTCCTGCCAATGCCTTACGAATAGCCCGCACGGCATCCATAACATAGCCTAACTCCAGTTCGGGATCAGGCTCAGGCAATTTTTCTACATCAGCATGATTCTGAATCGGAGAATGAAAACGTGGCCCTTCTCCCGTTTCAAAATACAGCCCTAATCCCATCGCATCAGGAATAGTCAAAATATCAGAAAACAGGATAGCGGCATCCAGCGGAAAGCGGCGTAAGGGCTGGAGAGTCACTTCACAAGCCAATTCGGTGTTTTTACATAACGAGATGAAATTTCCCGCCGCCTGACGCGTAGCTTTATATTCAGGTAAATATCGACCGGCCTGACGCATCATCCATACCGGGGTGATATCGACGGGCTGACGCAATAAGGCACGCAGATAGCGGTCGTTTTTCAACTCATTCATGACAAGCTCCCTTGATTAATTTATGCACGACAAACACACGAAAAAACTGGCGCAGTTTAACATGCCTGAAATTGAACTTCTGGCATAACCTCCCATAACGTGATGATTACTGATGACGGCATAACGCCACCGTATCTTCAATTAAACGGCGGGCAATCGTATCAGGGGGAGGAATCAAGGGAAGATTATCATAACGGTGCCAATCTGCACTGATCAGTTCAGCGGGGTCAATATTGATTTCACCGCTCTCATAATCGGCCAGAAAGCCTACCATCAATGAATTCGGGAAAGGCCACGGCTGGGAGGCGACATAACGCAAATTACGGATCGTAATCCCGCTCTCTTCCATCACTTCACGATGCACAGTCTCCTCCAGCGTTTCCCCCACTTCAACAAAACCGGCCAGCACGGTATGAATCCCATTACGGTGACGCTGGTGTTGTGCCAGCAAGATATGGTCATCACGGCGAATACCGACAATGATGCTGGGTGCAATTTGTGGATAATAATGTTCATGGCAGTGGTGGCACAAACAAGCCCATTCACGCTGGCTATGCTGCATCTCATGACCACAGTAACCACAATAGTGATGTGAACGATAAAACTCAGCCAATTGAACACCACGCCCAACCAACTGAAATAACTTAGCATCCCGATCAGCAATTAAACGGGGAGAGGACATATCTGAAGCCATTTTCTGACGAACCAACCAGACCGTCTCCCCCAACCACTCACCGATGGGTTTTGCCATATGGCCTTGCAATGACCATTGACCGGCCGTACCTAAAGGTAACTCTCCTTGTGGTAGCCAAACCCGATTCTCAAGACTGACAATCCACCAGCCTTGTTCTCTACCTGTCAGTTTTTGTTGCATAATCTGTTCCATCATGGGTTATGTGATTTATGACGTCTTCAATCTCGTTATAGTAACCGCACTGGTGAATACTCTTCTTAAATAGGCGTCACAGTAATGTCAAAACAAATGCGCCCAAAAACGGGGTTGTAGTTTTCACAATCCCCTTTATACTTTGGGGTGTTTTTTCTTGTCGGAGTGCCTAGCGTTCAACGTATATCACGATGGACACAGGCTGAGACCGTTAATTCGGGATCCGCAGAACCTGATCGGGCTAATACCCGCGAAGGGAACAAGAGTAATCACTCCGCTGCCAGTATTTTGTACATTTATGCAATCATGTACAAATACCAATCAGCCCCAACCATTACTCCCTGCGAGCTCCAGACAAGCAATTTTCTCAACTTAAGCCTGATCAACAATGAGACAGGCGATAACACAGTCAGGAATTTGCTATGTCTAAGTCCAACAATATCGTTATTTCGAATACGGTTATTCCAACGGCTGATATCTCGCCTAAAGCCCATCCAGCGAGGCCACGTAAGGTTCAAAGAGATGCGGCACAAGCATTTATCCATTCCGTTCAAGGGGTGACTTTTCCCAATTCAAAGCGCATTTACCTTGAAGGCTCACGCCAAGATATTCAGGTTCCTATGCGTGAAATCCAACTTTCTCCCACATTCATTGGGGGCACGAAAGAAAATCCCCAATTTGAGGCAAACGAACCTGTCCCGGTTTATGACACTTCCGGCTCTTATGGCGATCCTGCTGCCATACTGGATGTAAGGAAGGGTTTACCTAAGATCCGCCAGCCGTGGATTGATGAACGCAATGATACCGAACCTGTTTCAGCCCTCAGTTCTGATTTTACCCAACAACGCCTTGCTGATGCCGGATTGGATCACCTGCGCTTTCACCATCGTCCACATCCACTGAAATCCAGGCAGGGTAAGTGTGTCACCCAATTGCACTATGCACGCCAGGGGATCATCACACCAGAAATGGAATTTATCGCCTTGCGTGAAAATATGGGGCGCGAGCGCATTCGCAGTGAAGTCTTGCGCCAGCAACATGCAGGGCAAAGTTTCGGTGCCAACTTACCGGAAAACATCACAGCCGAATTTGTCCGTCAGGAAGTTGCTGCCGGCCGTGCGATTATTCCCGCCAACATTAATCATCCTGAATCTGAACCGATGATTATTGGTCGCAATTTTCTGGTGAAAGTGAATGCCAATATCGGTAACTCCTCCGTCACCTCCTCTATTGAAGAAGAGGTGGAAAAACTGATCTGGTCTACCCGCTGGGGCGCAGATACCGTGATGGATCTCTCCACCGGACGCTACATCCACGAAACCCGCGAATGGATACTACGCAATAGCCCGGTTCCCATTGGTACTGTCCCGATTTATCAGGCACTGGAAAAGGTCAACGGCATCGCAGAAAACCTGACATGGGAAATGTTCCGCGATACCTTGCTGGAACAGGCCGAACAAGGCGTGGATTATTTCACTATTCATGCTGGCGTGCTGCTACGTTATGTCCCGATGACCGCCAAACGCCTGACCGGTATTGTTTCCCGTGGCGGCTCAATTATGGCGAAGTGGTGCCTTTCCCATCACCAAGAAAATTTCCTCTACACCCACTTCCGCGAAATCTGTGAAATTTGTGCGGCCTATGACGTCTCCCTCTCTTTGGGGGATGGGTTGCGTCCTGGCTCAATTCAGGATGCCAATGACGAAGCCCAATTCGCAGAATTGTATACTCTTGGCGAGCTGACCAGGATCGCATGGGAGTACGATGCTCAGGTCATGATTGAAGGACCCGGGCATATCCCAATGCAACTGATCCGCCGTAATATGACGGAAGAACTCGAACACTGCCACGAGGCCCCATTTTATACTCTGGGACCATTGACGACCGATATCGCTCCAGGTTATGACCATTTCACCTCCGGCATCGGCGCTGCCATGATTGGCTGGTTTGGCTGTGCCATGCTGTGTTATGTCACGCCCAAAGAACACCTCGGGCTGCCCAATAAAGAGGATGTCAAACAAGGCCTGATTACTTACAAAATCGCAGCCCATGCGGCAGATCTCGCCAAAGGCCATCCGGGAGCACAAATCCGTGACAATGCGATGTCAAAGGCGCGGTTTGAATTCCGCTGGGAAGATCAATTCAATCTGGCACTTGATCCTGACACCGCCCGCGCCTACCACGATGAAACCTTACCGCAGGAATCCGGCAAAGTTGCCCACTTCTGTTCCATGTGTGGGCCAAAATTCTGCTCAATGAAAATCACCCAGGATGTGCGCGATTATGCAGCAAAACTGGAACAGGAAGCGGGTATGGAACAGATGTCAGAAGCATTCCGTTCCCGTGGCAGCGAACTCTATCACAGTGCTGAGGAGGTGACGCATGAAAAATCAGCCTGATACCTCAACGCTTCCACAAGCCCCCTTTGCCCCAACAATGCACCGATTGGGGCTTTATCCGGTGGTGGATTCCCTGACGTGGATTGAGCGTTTACTGGCAGCCGGCGTCAAAACCCTGCAATTGCGCATCAAAGACCAGCCGGAAGAACAGGTAGAGAAAGATATTCAGTTCGCCATTGCGCTCGGTCACCACTATCATGCACGATTATTCATTAATGATTATTGGCGTCTTGCCATTAAACATCAGGCCTATGGCGTTCATTTGGGACAGGAAGATCTCGACATCGCGGATCTCCATGCCATCCAGCAAGCCGGATTGCGTCTGGGCATTTCTACCCACGATCAACAAGAACTGGCGCGGGCAAAATCCCTGCGCCCCTCTTATATTGCACTAGGGCATATTTTCCCCACTACCACGAAAGAGATGCCCTCATCACCACAGGGCCTTGAAGCACTCAAACATCAAGTGGAGATCACCCCAGAATATCCTACCGTCGCCATTGGCGGTATTTCACTGGAGAGGGTGCCGGAGGTGGTGGCAACGGGAGTCGGTGGCGTGGCACTGGTCAGTGCGATTACAAAAGCGAAAGATTGGCGGCAGACAACAGCCAGATTGCTTCATCTGGTTGAGTATCAAGATCGGGGGCTTTTATGTTAAACGATCAAGAATTTATGCGTTACAGCCGCCAATTACTGCTGGAAGACATTGGTCCCGGAGGACAAGAGAAATTAAAAGCCAGCAAGGTGCTGGTTGTCGGTTTGGGGGGATTAGGATCGCCGGCTGCGCTCTATCTCGCGGCCGCAGGGGTAGGAAACCTTTATCTGGCAGATGATGACACGTTGCATATCTCAAACCTGCAACGCCAAATTATCTATCGCAGCGCCGATATTCCTGCCAACAAAGCCCAATTAGCCGCAAAACAACTGGCTGAACTAAACCCACAAATCCATATCACTGCACTTACTGAACGGCAAGATCGCAAATCTTTGGTTAACGCTGTCAGCCAAGTCGATTTGGTCTTGGATTGCTGCGACAATATGGCAACTCGCCATGCCATCAATGCCGCCTGTATTGCAGAAAATAAACCTCTCATCAGCGGCAGTGCCGTCGGTTTTAGTGGACAATTAATGGTATTGACTCCTCCCTACCAGCACGGTTGCTATGCCTGCCTCTATCCTAATCAAGAAGAACCTCACCGAAATTGTCGGACAGCCGGTATCTTAGGCCCTATCGTTGGGATCATCGGCACCTTGCAATCATTGGAAGCCATAAAAATGCTGACAGGTCTTTCTTCTCCCTTAAACGGAAAACTCCGGCTGTTTGATGGCAAGCAGCAAAGCTGGAGCACATTACAGCTTACCCGTTCATCACAGTGCCCAATTTGTGGTGCTACCAGAGAAACCGATAAAAAGCGGTTAGGAAAAGAGGTCGCATGAACATTATCGTCAACGATCAACCCATGACACTGAGTGCCCCCATGACAGTGCAACAATTTCTGGAACATCAATTGCTGGAACCGATAGAACGCCCGCAATCAGGTACTGCTCTGGCTATCAATCAAACCATTATTCCGCGTTCAGAGTGGCAAACCCATCAGATTAATGACGGGGACACTATCTTGCTGTTTCAGGCCATTGCGGGTGGCTGATATTGTCGGAGGTTAATTTTATGTTAAAAATTGCAGATACCACCTTCCAGTCCCGCCTATTTACCGGAACAGGTAAATTTGCCAATGCAAAATTAATGATCGACGCGATCCGTGCTTCTGGCAGCCAATTGGTCACCATGGCAATGAAACGCATCGATCTCCACGGCAATAATGACGATGGCATTCTTGCCCCACTGCAACAGTTAGGTGTCAGACTGCTACCCAATACTTCTGGCGCTAAAACTGCGGAGGAAGCGATCTTCGCCGCTCGACTCGCACGGGAAGCGTTGGGAACTCACTGGATTAAATTGGAGATCCACCCCGATGTAAAATACCTGCTGCCCGATCCGGTTGAAACCTTAAAAGGAGCGGAACAGCTAGTCAAAGAAGGATTTATCGTTCTACCCTATTGTGGCGCGGATCCTGTCCTGTGCCGCCGCCTGGAAGAAGTCGGCTGTGCTGCCGTGATGCCATTGGGTGCCCCTATCGGTTCAAATAAGGGGTTACTGACCCGCGATTTTCTACAAATCATCATCGAACAGGCTAACGTGCCCGTGGTGGTGGATGCCGGGATCGGCGCACCGAGCCATGCGCTGGCCGCTATCGAAATGGGGGCGGATGCTGTGCTGGTGAATACCGCCATCGCGGTTGCCCGCCATCCCGTTAAAATGGCACAGGCATTCAAAACGGCCATTGAAGCTGGCGAACTTTCACATCAGGCAGGCGTAGCAAGCCAGAAATCTTATGCTGAGGCTTCCAGCCCCCTGACCGATTTTCTGGGGGTATTATGACAAACCGAACATTCAGCCAACGCTGGCAACAACTGGATTGGGATGACATCACCCTACGCATCAACAGTAAAACATCGCGGGACATTGAACAGGCACTAAACAGTACTCGCTTGACGTTGGATGACTTTATGGCCCTGCTCTCCCCTGCGGCACTGCCTTATCTTGAACCGCTCGCCCAACGCGCACAACAACTGACTCGCCAACGTTTTGGTCATACCGTGGGATTTTTTATCCCACTCTATCTTTCCAATCTGTGTGCCAACGACTGCACTTATTGTGGTTTTTCCATGAGCAATCACATTAAGCGCAAGACCCTCAATGAACAGGAGATTGAGGCAGAATGTCTTGCGCTGAAAAAACGGGGATTTGAGCATATTCTGCTGGTGACCGGAGAACACCAAAATAAAGTTGGCATGGCTTATTTTCGTCGCTATCTTCCCCTGATCCGCCGCCATTTCAGCTCTGTCTCAATGGAAGTTCAGCCACTGGCGCAAGAAGAATATGCTGAACTGAAAACATTGGGATTGGATGGCGTGATGGTCTATCAGGAAACCTACCATCAACCCAGCTATCAACTGCATCATCTGAAAGGCAAAAAGCAGGATTTCCACTGGCGACTGGAAACACCGGAACGCCTTGGTCGAGCGGGAATTGACAAGATTGGACTAGGCGCTTTGATTGGGCTATCCCACCATTGGCGAACAGATTGTTATATAGTGGCTGAACACCTCTTTTTCCTGCAAAAACAGTTCTGGAAAAGCCGTTATTCCCTCTCTTTTCCTCGACTACGTCCCTGTGCAGGCGGTATAGAACCCGCTTCTTTAATGAATGAAGCCGAACTGGTACAACTGATTTGCGCTTTCCGCCTGCTGGCACCCGATGTAGAGCTTTCCCTGTCTACCCGTGAATCACCCTTTTTTCGTGATCACGTTGTTCCTCTTGCGATCAACAATATCAGTGCAGGTTCAAAAACCCAGCCGGGCGGTTATGCCGATGGACACCACGAATTGGAACAATTCGCTCCCCACGACAATCGTTCTGTTTTTCAGGTCGCCGAAGCGTTGATTAAATCGGGTTTACAGCCCGTCTGGAAAGATTGGGACAATTACTTAGGTCGATAATTTTTAGTAGACAGTTTTTATTTGGGTATGCTGCAATCGCGGCATACCTGCTTATAATGCGCAAAAATAGAATCATAATAGGTAAAAGAATCATTAATGTGCAGGAAAATGCACATTAATGGTTATGATTAGTAGAGAGCTAACTTAAATCATGCAGGTGCTTTTTCAACGATGACGTGAGACTAAAGTCTGAAAACCTCACCTGTAAGCCTTCACGTTCTGGTGAGCAGCACATCGCCCCGACAAAAATCCGCTGATTGCCAACGGCAAAAGGGGACAATCGCAGTAACGGCCATATCACGCCATCCGTGGAATACTGCAACCGGATAGCCCCATCATGGTAAGTCAGCCGTAACCAGAATTTCTCCGGAGTACCGGGAAAAATCCCCATGGCCCAGTCCGAACATCCATTTGTCAATACACTGCCGATGGTTGCCTGCCCATCAGAATGTTCAACGCCCGCTTTTAGCCAATGTTGCTCATCCACCAATAACATCACACCAGCCTGATCATATAATTGTTCAAACTGGCCTTCGATACAAAACTGGAAGGTAAAACCTTCTTCAAGTTTAAAATCATCAATATAGCCACCAAATACATGACCACTATGACGCTGAAAACCATACCATGTATCACGCCAGAAATCGGTTTTATTGTCTGTCGTGACATGAAGTTCATTATCCTGACACCGCCATAAAGCAGGTTCATTCAACCAATAGCATTGCTGCAAATTCATCAATATTTACCCTGTTATTTCCTGGTGGGATTAACCAAACCATATCCCGCTAACAATGAAAGGGAAAGCACAGCTATACAAGCAAAAGCACCATGTAATGTTACCAGATGAGCCAAACCACCAATAATTGCCGGCCCAAGTAAAACCCCTGAATATCCCATCGTAGAAACGGCAGAAACTGCTAACGCATCAGGCATCACTTTCTGCTGACCTGAAGCGGTGAAAAACATCGGCGCCAAATTGGATAATCCCGCACCTATCATCAGGAAAGAAATGCCCAACTGAATTGGGCTGGTTGCCAGATAGATCAGCACAAACCCTGACGACGCCAAAATCGCACTACCTAAAAATACGCGTCGATATCCACATGCCGCAATGATCTTGTCACCTAAAAATCGTCCCGCCGTCATGGTAATGGCAAACAGCGTATAGCCAAAACCCGCCTGATGACTATTCATGTTATGCACACTACTTAATAAGATCCCGCTCCAATCCAACATGGAGCCTTCCATCAGGTAAACCACAAAACAAAGCGAACCAATCAGGATAACAATGCCGCGAGGTAAGGCAAAAAAGGGCGTTTCTTCTGTTTCGGCGTTATCCAGCATACCATTCCACGTTGGCAACAATAGCAGAATAACAAGTGCCACTACGACAATGGTGGCCTGAAATGGCGAGATCCCCAAAAACAACAATAAGCTGACCGTACCCGCTCCCGCAATTCCCCCCAGACTGAACAATGCATGAAAGCCCGACATAATTGGTTGGTGGACTCTTTTCTCAATATTAACCGCATGGATATTGATCACCACATCTGTCGCCCCAATTCCCATCCCAAATACAAACAAAGCGCAAGCCAGTGTCAATGGGGTAGAGAGCACACTTAGCCCCGGCAATATTAAAATAGCCAATAATGCGAAAAAGGTAAAAATCTTCCGGCAGCCAAAGCGAGTTGCCAACATTCCCGCTATTGGCATCATAATAAAAGAACCGATACCAAACACCAGTATCAGAAGCCCCATTGAACCATCATCCAGCCCAAACCGTTCCTTTACCAATGGGATCAGCGGTGCCCAACTGGCAATACTGAATCCCGCAATAAAAAATGAAACGCGCGTTGCTATAACAGGCTGCTTTATTGAAGAAACTGTATATTCCTCAGACAATTTGAATCCTCCCATCAATACCCTTCAAAAAACCATATCTTTTAAACCATATCTTTTAAACAACGCCTTCCGCCAGAACTGGCAGAAGGCGTCAATTATTGGTCTTCAATAAAAGATCACTTTATATTTATTCCTGAAAACTGGGGAATATCCGTTAGCTTCTCAATAACACGGGAAGCCTGCTCATACTGCTCTGCTACCGACAATGCATGAGGCCAGGCATATATCCACGCAATACCCGCTTGCTTTGCCGCCGCAATCCCCAAATCGGTATCTTCAATGACCAACGTTTGCTGGACATCCATCTTTTTCAATTTCAGCATAGCCAAATAAGGATCAGGGAAGGGTTTAGTTCTTTCCACATCATCGCCAGAAATCAAAGCAGGTGGTTCATGGAGATCCAACAAACTAAGATTGGCCAGACACACATTGCGCGGCGCAGTGGAAACAAACCCAAAGTTAGTACCATTTTGTTGCAAAGCCGCAATCAAATCAGTGATCCCCGGTCGCAAATAATGCGCAGACAATTTTTCTTGATAATGCAAAATGATTTTTTCGGTAATGTCTTGTTGCATTGATGGCGGAAGACCAACCTTATTTAAGGTTTCCTCCAGACTTAGCCCAATCAATTGCTGAGGTTGGATATCACTTAATTGAATATGTATCTGTTCTTCCAATACGTTACCTGATTCATTACCTAATACATCAAGCAATACGTCAAAATGCAGTTGTTCACTATCGACAATAACACCGTCGATATCAAAAATGACATTACATCTATCCATCGCCGTCGTCCTTCAAAATATTCACTTATTTTAGGTCAGAAATACGAATTAATACCTTACAGTTTGGTGTATTAAGAGGAACTTGCGTTTTCGATGCAATATCACAACCGACAGTCAGAAAAGCCTGTTGATAATCTTTGAAATCAAAAATCTGGCTGATAAAACGCTTAACAGGGATTGCGCCGTCACGGATCATAGTATAGGCACGTTCAAAACTATTATTCAGCGAATCAATGGAGCCTATGACTGAAAGACTTTTATCTGCAATTTTCATAATGTCCAAATTGGCATGTTTATCTTTCAGGGCAACATTTAATAATTTTCCACCCGGTGCCAGATGATCAAAAATATATTCAGTCAACTGCCCCGTTGTATCCACACATAAATCAATCAGGGCTGACGTATCACCATATTCCTGTATTAATGCTTCATTAAAGTCAGAATACAACTGGCATTCCGGTGGCAAATTATTTATTGCAAACTGAGTTCGGTTCTCATTCTTTTCGACCATAAAGGCTTTTACGCCCCGCTCATGCAGCGTCCAAATGTACAGCATCCCCATCGGGCCAGCACCTGCCACTGCCGCACGAATATTCGTGTGAGTAATCCCAAGCTTATCCACGCCGGTTATTGTGCAGCTTAGTGGTTCAGTCAATGAAGCCTCCTCCATACTGACATGATCATCCAGCTTGATAAGCAAATTTTCTTTTGCCAAATATTGCCCTGCGAAAGCGCCATCATAGGAAACTCCAGCTTCTGTTCCCAGTTTTCTCTCACAATGGTTAGGGCTGCCTGTCTGACACATCCGGCAATGCCCACAAAAGTAAGTCGGGTTGACGACAACACGATCCCCCACCTGAAATTGAGTAACACCGCTGCCAATTTGGGATACCACGCCAGCGGTTTCATGCCCCAAAGTGGTTCCCGGAATAGCAACAGGATAAGCACCCGTGATAATTCCCACATCCGTGCCACAAATACCACACACTGCAATGTCAACAACAACATCATCGGGTTCAATACAAGACAAAGGTTCAACTTGCTGGATTTCAACATCCCAAGTTTGATGATATTTAAGTGCTAACATGATACAGCCTCCGTACGTACTTGTGCGCTGGTCGTTAATTCTGAGAAAGTCAGATCCAGTTTATGGAGAATTTCTGCCAAATGTTCCTGTGTGCAAATCAGTGGAGGACGCACTTTGATTGCCCTGCCTTTACCATAACGGGAACCACGCAAGATCAAATGATGGCGGTTAGCCGTCGCGATCACCTGCGCGGCAAAATCTGGGTTTGGTGTGTCAAAGCCATACATATACCCCACCCCTCTCACTCCCGTGATCTCTGGATACCACTCCTGTAATTTCAACAAACCATCACGCAGATAGGCTTCATTTTGTTGCACATTTTCCAAAACGTGATCATCTTCAATAATATCGATAATTTCGTTGAGGGCGACCAAAGAGAGCGGATTAGCGCCAGACGTACTGGAATGTTCGAATGATTCCAGGATATCCAGTGAATGATGCATCAACACCCCCCCGTTGGAATACCGATACCCCCCGCTCCTTTGGCAAAAACGATGATATCTGGCTCCAGCTCTTTGGCATAACCCGTCGATGCGAAGAACGTACCTGTGCGACCAAAACCTGTTTGTACTTCATCCGCGATAATGATGATGCCATGCTGGCGACAGATTTCTCTGAGTTTCCGGTAGAAAGCCACAGGGAAAACCATATTGCCGCCATTTCCCTGAATCGGTTCAATAATCAGACAGGCAATATTGTCATTAGAGCCTAATTGAATAAATTGTTCTAAATCGACAAATTGTTCTTCACTCGGCTGTGATTGCCCTGCCAAGACACTGGCTGGCGTAGGAATTTTTATTGAACCATCAATATTGATATGGAAGTCTTTAATCCTGAATGCATTGCCAGAAATTTGTGCGGTTGCAAGAGATTGTCCATGATGGGCAAGAAAGAGTGAAATAACGCCTGAGCGTCCCGTTGATTTTTGCGCTATGCGGATAGCACATTCAACCGCACCCGATCCAGAAACATCTCGCAACCAGATGCGATCGACTCCTTCAGGTGTATATTTAATTAATTTACTCAAAATATATTGTGACATTTCACGGGTATAAGCCGAACTCAAATGGGTACATCTATCAATCTGTTGTTTGAGTTTTTCTGTAATCCGATCATTCGTATAGCCGAGCGGCAAATTAAAAGTTCCCGATGCCGCATCAATATATGTTTCACCATCAATGATCAAATAAGGGCCATGACCAATAAAACGAGAAAGCATGCTTTCAAGATGATTTCTATTTTCCATAATGACTCACCACTATTAGTTATATTAAACAACAAGTTAAGTTTAACAACAAAAAATACCGACTGTGATGAGACTAGATTATGCTCATTGAAATTTTATTTCGATCACATAAATGCCATAAAAAACATTATGCAAAATTAAAATTTAATTTAAATTTTTAAAATCATGCAGTTATTTATTAATACTTATTAAATGTATTAAATACAGAAAAAATCACGTTTAGAAATTAGCAATTTAAACCCCCAATCCCATCATTCGCATTAATTTCCGGGCCTGTTGAATGGCCTCTTGTCGATGAGCAATTCCCATTTTTTGGTATAAATTACGTATATGCGTTTTTATCGTGGTCGCTGCCACATCCAGTTCTGTCGCAATTTGATCGTTACTGTAACCAGAATAAATTAACCCCAGCACCTGCCATTCACGCTGAGTGAGTGGACTATTACGGATAAGCTCAGGCACGTCAGGATGAGTGAGTAGTTGTTCTACAAACGTTTCGTCAAAATGGGCAAATTTATGCCGGTGCTGTCGATTGATTTCCCGGAGAATACGCTGTGCTCTATGCTGTTCCATTTCAGGCAAGATATTCAGTTGGATAAGCTGGCGCAATTGCAAAGCCATCAACTCACCTTCAATAACAAAATGGCTGATGAACCCTGTGCAGTTAGCCAAATTCAACGCTTCCATCAACACATCCTGAGCCTCAGCCTTACGTCCAAGCTGCCAATAAAGCAAATTACACAACAGAAGATTACGATTCAAATCGCTGACCAATGCCAATTTTCTGGCATATTCATTCAGTTTCACCAGAATAGATTCAGCTTCCTCATGCTGATCCAGTAAGATTTTAGCCCGTGCAATATTGCGCCATTGATTTTGATTGAAATGGTTACAAAAGCTCTCTGGTTGCTCTGCCTGTATCAACCATTGAGTCAAGGAATCACTATCTTCTAAAGTCTGCCAAATAATGACACGCAACTCGTCAGTGTTCGTTCGCCAATCGCGGTGATACTGCCCATTACTCAGTAAATTTTCACAACGGGTCAAGTAACGGCGAGCGTTATCAATATCACCCCGGACCAAAGAACATTTCGCCAGTTGGGTAAGACATTGTAATTGCTGCTGTGGCTGGTAATTGTCCAACACTTCCAACCCTTGACGCGCCGCCTCTTCTGAGTCATCAATTCTAGCCCAACACCACAAAAGTTGTGAACGTATCCTCAGCAAAAACTCATGCATCGGCAACTGTTCCAGATGCTGCTCACGGATTAAATCAAAAGCATGGGATTGGGTATCATAAGCCGCCTGCAAATAACCTTGTGCCAGTAAAATTTCACTTTGTTGCAATAACGCCCATAAAGCATAGTGATAAACATGACAAAGGCGGGCAAGCTGCTCCGTTTGCTTCATTAATGTCAATGCGCTGACCAACTGACCATTGCAATGCAATAATTCCCCTTTTACTGACATCGCCACAATACGGCCATATTGATTATTTGGCAGTAAATTTGCTAACGCCTTTTCGGCCAACGCCTCAGCATCGGCGGGCCGTCCATCATTCATCGCCACTTGCGCTCTCAGAGCATCAAACTCTGCCAGTAATTCCGGTTCGATGGCGATTTGCTTCTGCTTTAGTGATTGCTCTGCCTGATTCAATAATGCATTGACCTCATAGTAGCGATGCTGGCTTTGTGCCAGCCACGCTTGCAACAGTACCAGGCGAGGACTTTCCAGCAGCTGTTCATACGGCAGTGCATTCATACACTCTCCCAACAGGGAAAGTTTACTGTGGTTAAATAACTCCCAGGCATGTTGCAACAAAATATCCCGTAACAAAATAGTATCTCCCGCTGCCAGGGCGTGATGAATAGCCTCCCCGGGATATCCCTGCATCAGCCATCCTTGCACGGCGGCTCGATGTAATTCGGGCAATTTTGCCGCCATTTCCCATTGGCAACGTTGGCGAAGAAATGAAGCAAACAAAGGATGAAAGCAGAACCACTCACCAGAATCATCCATTCGCTGAATAAACAATCCCTGCCGTTCAATGTCTTCCAGACGTTGCTGACCGTTTTCTTCTCCCGTCAGGCAGGTTATCAGCCCATCATTCATGGAGCGCAGGATAGAACTATGCAACAAGAAATTCCGCGTCTTCTGATCCACTCGGTTTAAAACTTCATCTACAAGGTAATCAGCAAGGTGGCTGGCATTAATTCCCGCAAGGCGCTTTGCTGAACTTTCCGTCGTATTACCGGATTGACGGGCAGAAAGGGCAATCAGTTGCAAGGCCGTTGCCCACCCAGCAACGTCATTACATAACTGTTCGCAGTGTTCAGGCGCCAATGGATTGGCTAACCGCTTGGCAAAAAATTGTTGTGTTTCCTGATAATCAAAAGCCAACTGCTGACTATCAACCTCCAATAACTGTTCACGCACGCGTAAGTTGGCAATTCCCAACGAGGGCAAATGGCGTGATAGCACCACTAATGTTAAATTTTCGGGTTGGTGGCGGAGAAAAAAGCGCATTGCTTCATGAATAATCCCATTCACGATCAGATGATAATCATCAATCACCAAAAAAATCGGTTGCTGCCATTCGTTAAGCTCAATAAATAACTGCGCAAACAGTGTAGATAAGCTGGCATATTGATGTTTCTGGGCCAGTATCTCACTTTTCACACAGTGTCCCTGCGTTGCCTGCTGAATGGCTGCAATCAGATAGCTAGCGAAACGTTCTGGCTGGTTGTCACTATCATCAAGAGAATACCACCCTAGATGATCCTGTCCGGCAGCCCATTGTGACATCAAGGTCGTTTTGCCATACCCGGCGGGACTGGTTATCAATACCAGTCGATAATCCTGAATTTCATTGAACTTTTCCAACAGACGCTCCCGCATAACCATATTATTGAGTCGAAGGGGGCGACTGAGTTTCGATGGGATAAGCATTAAATTTCTCCCCTCACACGCAATGAATAAAAGCAACGAATAAAAGCAACGAATAAAACTGATACCGGAATTCTGTTTGACACGATTAAGTCACTTACACATTAACATTCCTTTACGACCAACAAATGTAGAGAAACGCCCATCTTTTGCAAACAAGTTGATTAATTTCATTGTGTTAAATTGCACCTTGTCACATTCTTTGGGTGCAACCTTGCTATTTTTCTATGAAATTGCGAAAAAGCTCGAAAGAAATAGCTACGCCCTTGCGCTCCTCCCTGCGAATATTTTCACGGGATGATGTTTCCCAAGCCACTAACCTTCAGCATATCCCTGTAAATAATTATCTAAACTTTCCTCAGTCAGTGACAGGATGCAACGCCATGCAACTATCCACATTAAAATCATCGACATTAAATCAAGAACCCACATTAGATAAAAACCCGAAACTCGATAACGCTTTATTTCAGGCCGCACTCACACGCCAGTGGCAATATTTCGGTCTCAACGCAGCTCAGGAAATGACGCCACATCAGTGGTGGCAGGCCATTAGCGCAGCCGTATCAGAATTACTCCCCCTATCCCATCAGCAAAACCGTGCCAATCCATCCTCTGACAATCAACGCCACGTGAACTATATCTCGATGGAATTTCTGATAGGCCGACTGACAGCCAACAATTTATTGAATCTTGGTTGGTATAACGATATTCAGTCTTATCTGGCAGAAAATGGCATCATTTTGAGTGACGTGCTGGAAGAAGAAACCGATCCCGCATTGGGCAATGGTGGGTTAGGAAGGCTAGCAGCCTGTTTTCTCGACTCAATGGCAACGCTCAATCAACCTGCTATCGGGTATGGTCTCAATTATCAATATGGTCTTTTCCGCCAATCCTTTGAAAATGGGCAACAAATTGAAACACCTGATAATTGGGAACGCGAGTCCTACCCATGGTTTCGCCATAACACGCAATTAAAAGTCAGCGTCAGTTTTGGTGGCGAAATCGTGACAACGGCCGATGGTCATGAAACCTGGGTTCCCGCATTTAGCCTGATTGGTGAAGCCTGGGATTTACCCGTGATTGGGTATAATAATGGGGTAACCCAACCACTTCGTTTGTGGCAGGCAACCTACGATACCCCCTTTGATCTGTCACTTTTCAATGACGGGCAGTTCCTGCATGCCGAACAACAAGGCATTGAAGCCGCCAGTCTGACCAAAGTTCTCTACCCGAATGATAATCATCAGGCAGGTAAACGACTGCGCCTGATGCAACAATATTTCCAGTGTGCTTGTGCCGTGGCAGATATTCTGCGCCGCCATCAGCAGGCAGGGCGAAAAATAGAAGCGCTAGCACAATACGAAGTTATCCAGCTTAATGATACTCATCCCACTATCGCAATCCCTGAAATGATGCGTCTTCTGCTTGATGAATACCAGTTAAGTTGGGAAACCGCATGGGAAATCACAGGAAAAACTTTCGCCTATACCAACCATACTTTGCTGCCAGAGGGCCTGGAACGTTGGGATGAACAATTGATGAGTGCACTTCTGCCACGCCATCATCGCATCATCCAGGAAATCAACCGACGCTTTAAAACAACCGTGGAACAAATTTGGCCTGATAACCGACAAATCTGGGAAAAATTGGCAGTTATCCATGACAATCAAGTCAGAATGGCTAATCTGTGTGTTGTCGCCTGCTTTGCCGTCAACGGGGTCGCAGCCCTGCATTCATCCTTGATCGTGACAGATCTGTTCCCTGAGTATCATCAACTGTGGCCAACTAAATTCCACAATGTGACTAATGGTGTCACTCCTCGTCGTTGGTTAAAACAGTGTAACCCTGCACTCTCTTCATTAATTGACCAAACATTAGGCCATGATTGGGTAAATGATCTGGCTGCCTTAGAACAAATCGAATCTTATGCCGATGATTCAGCTTTCCGCGAAACTTATCGCGCGGTTAAGCAAGATAACAAAATTCGCCTGTCTAACTATGTCAATAAGGTCATGGGGCTGAAAATTGATCCTAACGCCATTTTCGATATTCAGATAAAACGTCTGCATGAATACAAACGTCAACACCTGAACCTGCTCCATATCTTGTCACTTTATCGGCAAATTCAGGAAAATCCGGCCTTAGATATTCATCCTCGTGTTTTCCTGTTCGGTGCCAAAGCAGCGCCCGGTTACTATCTGGCTAAAAACATCATCTCGGCCATCAATCATGCCGCTGAAAAGATCAATCATGATCCAATCGTCCGTGATCGCATCAAAATTGCTTTTATCCCCGATTACAATGTTTCCGCTGCGGAACTGATGATCCCAGCGGCTGATGTATCAGAGCAAATCTCTACCGCAGGCAAAGAAGCCTCCGGTACAGGCAATATGAAGTTAGCCTTAAATGGCGCACTCACTATTGGAACACTGGATGGTGCGAATGTCGAAATCGCCGAACACGTCGGAAATGACAATATCTTTATTTTCGGCAAGACCGTGGAAGAAGCTAAGGCCTTACTGAACAGCGGATACAATCCGCAAGATATCCTTCAGCAGGATCACCATCTAAAAGCTATCCTTGACTCTCTCGCCAAGGGTGAGTTCAGCCATGGAGATGCGCACGCGTTTAATCTTATGTTACATAGCCTGACTGACGGCGGTGACCCTTATTTAGTGCTGGCTGATTTTGCCTCTTATTGCCACGCCCACCAGCAAATTGACACTCGATATCGCGATGCCCAAAGCTGGACACGCAGTACTGTACTCAATACCGCCCGAATGGGTAACTTTAGTTCTGACCGCGCTATTCAGGATTATCAACAACGTATCTGGCAAACTAACTAGGGGTTTTGTATGGAAAAAAAATGCCTCAATGATTTGGCAACTGAGGCCGGCATTGTCAGCGAATATATTAATGCCTATGGGAAACCTCAGGCGATCCCTGCTGAAATCAGGTATCGGATATTGGAAGCCATGAGTACAGATATACCGGTCGGGAGGCCGGTTTCTCATTTACGCGCTTCCCCCTTACCTAATGTTAAGGTGGTTATTCAGGAACAAAGAATAATCCTGCCTCTGGAGGATACAAATAATTACCAGTGGCAGATACACGCTGAGCAAGGGCAGATATTTCAGGGTTACTGCCAACATCAGCTCACGTTGCCTGCCAATCTCCCCCTGGGATACCACACGCTGAACTTGATATCGGAGGCGAAACCAGAAACTGGCGCTTGGCAATACTCGACACAACTTATTGTTGCCCCTAAACGTTGTTACGAACCCGATGCCATAACACGTGGAGAAAAACTTTGGGGGGCTTGTGTCCAGCTCTATACCCTGAGATCAGAAAATAACTGGGGAATTGGTGATTTTGGCGACCTGAAATATATGCTGCAAGAACTGGCACTGCGTGGTGGGGCCTTTGTTGGCCTGAACCCTCTTCATGCCATCTACCCGGCAATGCCTGAAAACGCCAGCCCTTACAGTCCGTCTTCCCGCCACTGGCTCAATATCATCTATATTGCTGTAAATCAGATAGACGACTTTAATTGTAGCGCCGAAGCACAAAAGTGGTGGCATTCAGCGGAAACACAATCCAAACTCCAGCAAGCCCGTCAGGCAGAATGGGTTGATTACACCACAGTAATATCTCTAAAAATGGCTGCATTGCATCTGACTTATCCGCAATTTAAGCGCCGCTCTGGCGATGATCCCCAACAGATCGCTTTCCAACAGTTTGTGACCAAAGGAGGCAAAAATCTTTATTATCAAGCTGCTTATGATGCCCTACACCATAAGTTATATGGGGAAAATAATGTCTATTGGGGCTGGCCTGTATGGCCGGAAGAATACCGTGAACCAGAAAATGACGCGGTTAAGGCATTCTGCCATTCATATCCACAGGAGATAGCGTTTTTCCTTTGGCTACAGTGGGTAGCTGATACCCAGCTTGCTGAGTGCTTCACTACCAGCCAAACCCATCACATGCCAATTGGTATTTACCGTGATCTTGCCGTTGGTGTTGCACAAGGGGGTTCAGAAACCTGGTGTAACCGAAGCATCTATTGCACTAAAGCATCCGTCGGAGCGCCCCCCGATATTCTGGGACCACTGGGGCAAAATTGGGGACTTCCGCCAATGAATCCCCATGTATTAAAAACTCAGGCCTATCAACCTTTCATTGAATTATTGCGCAGCAATATGCGTCATTGCGGTGCATTACGCATCGATCATGTGATGTCACTGCTCAGACTCTGGTGGATACCACAAGGAGAAACTGCCGACAAAGGCGTTTATGTCCATTACCCGGTTGACGATCTGCTGGCAATATTGGCGTTGGAAAGCCAGCGCAATCATTGCCTGGTGATAGGCGAAGATTTAGGTATTGTGCCAGAAGAAATTGTCGATAAGTTACGGGACAGAGGTGTTTATTCCTATAAGGTATTTTATTTCGAACGCAATGAGCAAGGTGAATACCGCTCTCCCGATGAATATCCCGTGCAAGCGATGGCAACCATTACTACCCATGACTTACCTACTTTACGCGGATTCTGGCAAAATAAAGATCTCACCTTAGGAGAAGATATCGGTTTATACCCTGATAAAGCTCTTCTTGCTGATTTATATTCGGAACGTAAACGCTGCAAGCAAGCGTTATTAACCAGTTTAAACCGTCACGGCTATTTATCAGTAGAATCGCTCAAGACAGATATCTTCTCCTCGTTGCAGGGAACGGCATCACTGAAACAAACAGAATATCCGATGTCACATGTTATAAATCAAAGCATACACCGCTATATAGCTCATAGCGCCTGTGCCTTATTAGGATTACAACCTGAAGATTGGCTGGATATGGAACACCCCGTTAATATTCCTGGCACAACAGAGGAATATCCCAACTGGCGACGAAAACTTACCGCAACATTGGAAACTATGTTTGTGGATGCTCATATCAATGACTTGTTACAAACAATCGGAGAGTGCCGAAAACAGGGTTAATAACTTACTGAGCTAACAGCTATACTCGATAAACGTCAAATTGCAATCCGCCAGACGACGCGAGGCCCTATATTTCCCCCGCTGCGCGGGGAAATATAACACGCATCTTGAAGTTGGATTGGTATATATGTAGCCAAGTAGCCAGAAAACGCCCCAATCATATATAGCTAAATATGATTGGGGGAGAGGATCAGCCTTTCACGCCTCCCGACGTTAGCCCACCGACTAACCAACGTTGGGCAAGTAAGAAAACCGCCGTGATAGGGATAGCAGAAAGCACAGCCGCAGCAGCAAAATCCCCCCAGAGATAGTTCTGTGGGTGAAGATATTGCTGCATTCCCACTGCCAGCGTGTAATTGTCCACATCACGTAATAATAGAGATGCAACAGGTACTTCGGTAATCACGCCAATAAACGACAAAATAAATACGACAGCCAATATAGGTACAGAAAGTGGCAACAGTATCAAACGGAAAATTTGCCACGATGTCGCCCCATCCAACATAGCGGCTTCTTCCAGAGAACGATCTATCGTTTCGAAATAACCTTTTATCGTCCATACATGCAGAGCAATTCCGCCCAAATAGGCGAAAATCACACCACCGTGGGTATTGAGACCAAGAAAAGGAATATATTCTCCCAATCTATCAAACAAGGCATATAGTGCCACCAAAGAAAGTACCGCCGGAAACATTTGAAAAATCAACATCGCTTTGAGTAAGGTACTTTTTCCACGAAAGCGCATTCGAGCAAATGCATAAGCACACGTCGTTGATAATGCCACAATGCCAGCGGCAGTAATCAAGGCAACCTTGACAGAATTCCAAAGCCATTGCATGACCGGAAATGGGGGAAGCATGACGTGTCCATCAGCAGACTCCACGCTATAACCAAGTGCCAGCTTCCAGTGTTCCCATGAAACGGTGTCTGGAATCAGGTTGCCCGTAGCAAAATTACCCGGACGCAAAGAAATAGCAATGACCATCAGCAGAGGAAACAAAATCGTGGCAATAAAAGCCAGCATTAATACATGTGTTCCCCATACCCGCCATCGTTGCGATTTGGGTTGTACCATCGCCATCTTCTTTTCTCCTTAATCAAATTTCATGCGGGCAGTTTTCAAATTGATGATGGCCAATGCACCCACCAATAAGAAGATCAATGTTGCAATTGCTGCGGCCAGACCAAAATCCTGCCCACCACCACCTTCAAATGCGATACGGTAGGTATAATTCACTAAAAGATCGGTATAACCCGCTGGGGTCGATGTACCAATATGATCAGGTTTACCCGTGGTTAACAATTGAATCAGGACAAAGTTATTAAAATTAAAAGCAAAACTGGCAATCATCAACGGCGTTAATGGCTTAATCAATAATGGAAAAGTAATTTTGGTGAAATTCTGCCACGGCCCTGCGCCATCAAGTGCTGATGCCTCATAAAGATCATCAGGGATAGATTTCAGCAAGCCCATGCAAAGAATCATCATATAGGGATAACCCAACCACATATTTACAATAATCAACATGGTTCGAGCCAATGTCGGATCTGTAAACCAATCCGGTTTAAAACCAAACAACCCATTTAGCACCAGATTAATTTCACCAAAACTCTGGTTAAACAATCCCTTGAAAATCAGAATGGAAATAAACGAAGGAACAGCATAAGGTAAAATAAGCAGTACACGGTAAATCGCTCGTCCCTTAAGCGCTTCCCACTGTACAATGCACGCGAGAGCCATCCCCAGGGTAACCGTCAATGCCACGGTCGCCAGGGAGAAAACCATTGTCCAGACAAAAATGGACAGAAAAGGTTTTTGGATACCTTCATCCTGTATCACCCGTAAGAAGTTTTTCCAACCAATAGAAACCGTAAATCCAGGACTTAACGTTTCCTTAGTCCATTCTCCTTCAACATTAATGGATTGGTAGAACCCCGTATCCATATTCGGCTGGTATCGTATGCCAGTTTGTTTATCGGTCAGTGTAATCCCATCTTCATCAAGGGAATAAAGAGGGTTTATAGCAGAGAACTGACGTAAGGAACTCATTCTCAGTTTACTGCCATCAGGAAGAACGACTACCAATTGATTCAATGCCTGCCGATATTGCGTAATAGTACGTAATGTCGCAGCATTGCCTTCAAATTTTTTCTCCTGTTCATGAAGAGACAGAATAATTTCTTCCGTTCCCGCAAGAGAAAAAGGCTCAGATACTAATAAGTGGGTGCTATCAGGAGCGCTCAAAGCCAAAACCCACTGTTCAGATACCGGATAGAGTTTGAAATTAAATGGTTCCCCTGTCTGATAGTGGCGACTCATTAATACCGTTTGAGCACGTTCAAAAGTTAACTGGTTGGTATTACTGTAATTTGTAAAAGCAATAGCAATCGTGCAGATAAGCGGAAACAGTATAAATATCCCTATTCCAGCAATCCCAGGATAGGTATAGCGCCAAACATATGCTTTCCGGTTAGAAAAAACATAGATACCGCTTCCCAGTAATACCAGTGTCACCATAGCAAACAGGTACTCTCCCTGTGCATACATCAGCACAACCAGATAACCTGTAAAAAGTAGGCAAATACCTACAGCAAACCATTTCAGGGCAGGATGCTGCCACCATACTGTTTTTTCTAATGTCGCTGACATCTTGCACTTCCTGTTACCAACAATTGTGACTATCCAACATCATCACAATAAGAGCTAAGGCTCCTTAAACTCAGGAGCCTGTCACTCGTTTATTTTGTCATTCTCGCTTCAGCATCATTAAGGGCAGCATCTATTGTCTGACGCCCACTGACCGTGTTAAGAACAGCGCTACGCATTGCGTACCAGAAACTACTCATTTGGGAAATATTCGGCATAATTTCGCCGTTTTGGGCATTTGCCATCGTGGCCGCAATACGTGGATCTTTCGCCAGGATCTCCTGATAGGATTTCAAAGCCACCGCTCCCAGTGGTTTATCTTTGTCCATCGTTGCCAACCCTTCATTGGTAAGCAGATAATTTTCCAAAAATTCTTTGGCTAACTCTTTATTAGGACTGGCCACATTAATTCCCGCAGTTAAAATGCCAACAAAAGGTTTAGAGGGTTTTCCTTTAAAGGTTGGTAATAGGGTAACGCCGTAATTGATCTTACTTTTATCGACATTCGCCCATGCCCAGGGACCATTAATCGTCATTGCTGCTTTACCTTTATTAAAGGCAGCTTCAGCGATGGAGTAATCGATATCGGCATTGAGATGTTTATTTTTGACTAAATCAACCAGAAATTTCAGCCCCGCTTTAGAACCCGTATTATTCACTCCGCTGTCTTTAACATTATAAGTACCGTTCTCTGCCTTGTAGGCATATCCACCATCAGCAGCAATCAGCGGCCAAGTAAAATACGGTTCCTGCAAATTGAACATCAGTGCACTTTTATTTTGCTTTTTCAGCTCATTATCCAAGGCAGGGATTTCTTCCCATGTTTTAGGCGGAGATTTAATCAAGTCTTTATTGTAGATAAGAGAAAGGGCTTCAACTGCGACAGGGTATCCTACTAATTTTCCGTCATAACGAACGGCATCCCATGTAAAGGGAAATAGCTTATCAATAAATGACTTATCAGGCGTGATTTCAGCAACTAACCCTGACTGTGCATAGCCACCAAAGCGATCATGTGCCCAGAAAATAATATCCGGCCCATCTCCACTGGCTGCAATCTGGGGATATTTCTCTTCCAGTTTGTCAGGATGCTCAACGGTGACAGGAATCCCCGTTTCTTTTGCAAATTTCTCACCAACCTGTGCCAGTCCGTTATAACCTTTATCACCATTGATCCAAATGACCAACTTTCCTTCTTCCGGTTTTGCAAAAACCGAAGCAGACAATACACATGTTGTTAAAACGGAAAGCATCAGGGTACGAGTCCCTACTTTTAAAATTTTCTTGGTCATCATTCCGCCTTTTTCATTTGTTAGTTCAAGATAATTATCTTTGTTACATCACGATAAAATGGCACCAGTGTGCAATCAATGTAAAAAAGACTCATCCTCCCTAGTCCTACGCCTCATACCGTACGAGTGTGAACTGGCTTACAAAAATAATTAAAATCAGTACGTTAACATCAAGTCAGCATCCTTTTTTGCGATTTAAATCACATCTTACCTGACAATTTTCTTCTTTCTTTCTCAATCGTATTAATCTCGTCCTCCTGGCTCCTCCACCACTAAAAATTCTGGGATGGAGGATTTTCGCGCCTGTTATTTTATACACAATCCAACCATCAGTTTTTCAGTAAGTTTCTCGCTGCGACAAATAGAAAACGAAGACGAATCGGAAACGAACAAAAAACTGAGGTGGCAAATCCGAGGGAGGGAACAAATGTCTAGCGTCACATTCCACAATGTATCTAAATCATATGGTGAAACTGTCATCTCCAAAGATCTTAATCTTGATATTCAGGAAGGGGAATTCGTCGTATTTGTTGGCCCGTCGGGATGTGGGAAATCGACATTGCTAAGGATGATCGCAGGATTGGAAGACGTTACGTCCGGTGATTTGCTGATAGACGGAAAACGAATGAATGATGTTCCACCCGCCAAACGCAGCATCGGCATGGTTTTTCAATCTTATGCGCTGTATCCCCATCTTTCTGTTGCAGACAATATGTCATTCGGCATGAAGCTGGCGGGTGTCAAAAAAAGCGATATCCACAAACGAGTGCAACAAGTTGCAGAAACCCTCCAGCTTGCCCATTTACTGGAACGCCGTCCTAAGGCACTGTCCGGCGGCCAACGCCAGCGAGTCGCCATTGGCCGAACTCTCGTTGCTGAACCCAATATCTTTCTGCTGGATGAACCGCTTTCTAATCTGGATGCAGCTTTGCGTGTACAGATGAGAATTGAAATTTCACGTCTACACAAACGATTACAACGTACAATGGTCTATGTCACCCATGATCAAACCGAAGCCATGACTCTGGCAGATAAAATTGTGGTTCTGGATGGGGGCAATATTGCTCAGGTCGGTAAGCCACTTGAAATTTATCACTATCCTGCCAATCGCTTTGTCGCAGGTTTCATTGGTTCACCGAAAATGAATTTCCTGCCAGTCAAAGTCTCCGCGATTGCTGTTGATCAGGTACAGATCATCCTGCCTAACGGTCAGCCAGTCTGGTTGCCAGTTGAAAGCAAAGGGCTAACTGTCGGTAGTAATGTATCTTTGGGAATTCGCCCCGAACATCTTTTGCCTAATGATGTAGCCGATGTTACGTTAGAGGGGACAGTACAGATCGTGGAACAACTGGGGAACGAAACTCAGATTCACATCCGCATACCTGCCATTCATCAAAATTTGGTTTACCGCCAACCTGATATTGTTCTCGTTAAAGAAGGTGCAGATTTCTCTATCGGACTCGCTCCCCACCGATGTCATCTTTTCCGTGAAGATGGAACTGCATGTCAGCGTTTACATAAAGAACCCGGAATCTAGATCCGCGGCTATAAAAAATAACAGGAGAATCATTATGCGTATATTGTCTCTCTCATTGGCTATGCTAACTGGTTTATTTTCGATGCAAGCCCTTGCTGTTGACTTCCACGGTTATGCCCGTTCAGGTATTGGTTGGACAGGTAGTGGCGGTGAGCAAAAGTGTGCCAAAGCCACTGGTGCAGCAAGTAAATACCGTCTCGGCAACGAATGTGAAACCTACGCCGAACTTAAGTTAGGGCAAGAGTTATGGAAAGAAGGGAATAAAAGTTTCTATTTTGATACCAATTTAGCCTATTCCGTCAGTCAGCAAAAAGACTGGGAAGATACAAGACCTGGTTTTCGTGAAGTCAACGTGAAGGCAACCAATATTATTGATTGGCTGCCTGGTTCAACACTGTGGGCGGGTAAGCGTTTCTACCAGCGTCACGATGTACATATGATTGACTTCTATTACTGGGATATTTCCGGCCCTGGCGCAGGATTGGAAAATATTGACCTTGGGTTTGGTAAGCTTTCCTTCGCGGTGACCCGTAATACAGAAGCAGGCGGTTCATACGGATGGATTAATAATAACCGCACGGAGGCCCCAAATACTTCAAATGACATTTTTGATATACGGTTAGCCAACTTACCTGTCAATGCCGGTGGCACACTAGAGTTTGGTATCGATTATGGGCGTGCCAATACACGTAAGGGATACCAGCTTGATAAGCAAGCATCCAAAGAGGGTGTGATGCTGACTGCCGAACATACCCAAAGCCTGTTAGGTGGTTTCAACAAATTTGTCTTACAGTACGCAACTGATGCCATGACTTCCAGCGGTAATGGGCGTGCCGAAGGTGCTAATGTGAATAATGACGGGCATATGCTGCGCATCCTGAATCATGGTGCCATTAGTATCACCAAGAACTGGGATCTCATGTATGCCGCCATGTATCAAGACATTGACCTCGACAATAACAATGGCAACACATGGTACACCGTGGGTGTCCGCCCAATGTATAAGTGGACTCCGATAATGAGTACCTTAATGGAAGTGGGTTATGACCACGTGAAATCACAACGCACTAAGGAAAACAATAACCAGTTCAAGGTCACTCTGGCTCAACAGTGGCAAGCGGGTGACAGCATCTGGTCACGCCCGGCTATCCGTTTATTTACTTCTTACTCCAAATGGAATGAAAAATGGGGTTATGACGGCAGCATTGCCGCCAAAGATACAGCAGCCCATCAATTCAGTCGTGGGAACAGCGATGAGTTTACATTTGGTGCCCAATTTGAGGCTTGGTGGTAATGAAAAAGCAATTACTCTCACTTTGTCTCAGTGCCCTGCTCTGCAACTCAATTCCGGCGAGTTATGCTACATCAGACACTGCACTGTCTGACCCAGCAAAATCAGGCATAGAGACAACCAATTCTGCCCCAACGTTGTCTTTGCCAACCTTGCAGAAATTACAGTGGCAGCCCATTAATACTCATAGCACACAGACTCTTATTCTTGATAGCGCATCACAGCAGCTTAATGATGGTCATATCCAAGGTGCGGTAGCCACATTTGCTTTACCGGCCAATCAGGGTTCATTGGAAATCACTCTGAACAGTCTGATAAAAGATAAGCAAGTATACTCACCGAATGTTTTAGTCTTTGATGAACAACTCCACCCTGCGGCTTTCTATCCAAGCCACTACTTCCGCTATCAACAACCGAGTATTATGTCCACCGATAGACTTGAGGGTGTGTTAAAGCTGACACCGGCATTGGGACAACAACGAATTTATTTGCTGATTTATACCACCCGTTCTGATTTACAAACTTCGACACAAATGGTCGATCCTGCTAAAGCTTATGCTAAAGGTGTCGGTAATTCTGTGCCAGATATTCCAGATCCGATCGCTCGCCATACAGCAACAGGTACATTAACGTTAAAAGTACAATCAGAAAGCAATGCAAGCAACGTTCTGATAGGCCAGGTATTTTCTCCACCTGCACCTAAACCGATCACAGTTGGTTCTACACAAACAGTATTTACATCACCGATAAGAACAACCCCGGCCGATGTACCACAAACTAATGCCTCAGTAGTTAAACCTGTACTGAACGACACCGAACGGTATTTCAATGACGCTATCAAAAGAGCTATTAACCATGATGATGTTGATAAGGCATTGAAACTGTTAGATGAAGCAGAACGACTTGGGTCTCCAACTGCACGGGATACTTTTATCAATACGATAAAAAACAAAAAATAAATTTATTCATCAAATCATTATAGCGAGATATTTAACTTAAGAGCCTAAGGGAATAGGCTCTTAAAAGATATACGCGATAAACTTCAAGTTGCAATCCACAAGACGACGCGAGGCCTTATATTTCCCCGCTGCGCAGGGAAATATAATACGCATCTTGAAGTTGGATTGGTATACTAGTTCATTATCCTTATCAGATGAATTTTCATTGCATAGCATTACTAACATCATATTTACTTAAAGTAATCCATAAACCCTTTCTTATTCAGATAATCCTTTATTTTTACACGGAATTTATAAAACAAACATATAAACATTAGTAACAGTAAAATACCCAAAATCAACCTAGGAATTATGAATGAAAATATAATGCAGAATAAAATTCCTATGGAAAGTAATGAAACAGCAGTTTCCTTCATGGCAATCTTAAATATCCATGCAAAAAACCTGATAATGCACTTTATAATGCTATAAAAAACTTCCAATATTATTCCCAGAAAATCCATCACATCTATCCTCAGTAAAAAATATCATATTAGAGTATTCTCTTGCTATTTATAAATTAAATGATTTTACATCCTACATTCAATTATCGTGATATTACGATAAAGCCGAATTGGAAAAACAGATCAACAGCGCCAAGCAAGCCATTGCAATAATATAAACAATTCGTCTCATTTCAATTTTCCATCCAAATAAAAAATGCCCTCTACCAGAGAGGGCATTTTCACGATTAGCTATATCTATATTTAGCTATAGGTATGCTACGCATCACGATTATTCGTTATCGCTGCTGCTACCAAAACCTGCATTCAACAACTCAGCAAGGTTTGCAGAGGCTTCGTCAACGCTAAATTGCGGCGCTTCAACCACATCGTTTTCTTGACGACGACGGATGCGATCCTGATGGTAAGCATAACCTGTACCCGCAGGGATCAGACGACCAACGATGACGTTCTCTTTCAGGCCACGCAGTTCATCACGTTTACCTGCAACAGCGGCCTCAGTCAGAACGCGGGTTGTTTCCTGGAACGATGCCGCAGAGATGAAGGATTCTGTTGCCAATGATGCCTTGGTGATACCCAACAGGTCACGATGGAAGAGAGCGGGTACTTTGCCATCCTGCTCCAGTTTGCGGTTCGAAACCTTAACGCGTGCGTATTCAACCTGCTCACCTTCAAGGAATTCGGAGCTACCCGCATTCGCAATAGTTGCTTTACGCAGCATCTGACGAACGATAACTTCAATGTGTTTATCGTTAATCTTAACGCCTTGCAGACGGTAAACTTCCTGTACTTCGTTAGTGATGTAACGAGCAACCGCGTGAACACCACGCAGGCGCAGAATGTCATGTGGAGATTCTGGGCCATCGGAGATCACGTCACCACGTTCAACAACCTCACCTTCGAACACGTTGAGCTGACGCCATTTAGGGATCATCTCTTCGTAAGGTTCATCACCAACCAGCGGAGTAATGACCAGACGGCGCTTGCCTTTGGTTTCTTTACCGAAAGAAACGATACCGCTGATTTCTGCCAGGATAGCAGGCTCTTTCGGACGACGAGCTTCGAACAGGTCCGCAACGCGTGGCAGACCACCGGTGATATCTTTAGTACCCCCAGATTCCTGAGGAATACGCGCCAATGTATCACCCGCAGAGATGGACATACCATCTTCCAGCTGAACGATCGCTTTACCCGGCAGGAAGTACTGAGCAGGCATATCTGTACCTGGGATCAGAACGTCGTTACCCTGGGCGTCTACGATTTTCAGTGCCGGACGCAGGTCTTTACCACTGCCGGTACGCTCTGCGCTATCCAGAACCACCAGTGAAGACAGTCCGGTCAGCTCATCCGTCTGACGGGTAATGGTTTGACCATCAACCATGTCGTAGAACTGGATAATACCGGATACTTCACTCACGATTGGCATAGTGTGTGGGTCCCAGTTCGCAACGGTTTCACCGCCGGTGACTGTCTCACCATCACCTTTGGTCAATACCGAGCCGTAAGGGACTTTATAGCTCTCTTTGGTACGACCGAAATCGTCGATCAGGCGCAATTCGGTATTACGAGAGGTAATAACCAGTTTGCTTGCTGAGTTCGTCACGAATTTCGCGTTGATCAGTTTCAGATGACCTTTGTTACGTACCTGAATACTGGATTCTGCTGCCGCACGAGATGCCGCACCACCGATGTGGAACGTACGCATCGTCAACTGTGTACCTGGTTCACCGATTGACTGTGCCGCGATAACACCGATCGCTTCACCTTTGTTGATCAGGTGACCACGAGCAAGGTCACGACCGTAACAGTTCGCACAAACACCAAAGTCAGTTTCACAACTTACTACGGAGCGTACTTTCACGCTGTCAACGGAGTTCTCTTCTAACAGATCACACCATTTTTCATTCAGCAACGTGTTACGTGGAACCAGAATATCCGCTGTACCTGTACCTGGTTTCAGGATGTCTTCCGCCGCCACACGACCCAATACACGCTCACGCAGTGGCTCTTTAACATCACCACCTTCGATAACTGGAGTCATCAGGATGCCATCGTGAGTACCACAGTCATCTTCAGTCACTACCAAATCTTGGGCAACATCAACCAGACGGCGGGTCAGGTAACCGGAGTTCGCCGTTTTCAATGCGGTATCCGCAAGACCTTTACGAGCACCGTGGGTTGAGATGAAGTACTGAAGTACGTTCAGACCTTCACGGAAGTTCGCGGTAATTGGGGTTTCGATGATGGAACCATCTGGCGTTGCCATCAGACCACGCATCCCCGCCAACTGACGGATCTGAGCCGCAGAACCACGCGCACCGGAGTCGGCCATCATAAAGATGTTGTTGAAAGAAACCTGTTGTTCTTCTTCACCGTTACGGTTAATCACTGTTTCAGAAGACAGGTTTTCCATCATCGCTTTAGCAACACGTTCGTTCGCCGCGGCCCAGATATCGATAACTTTGTTATAGCGTTCGCCAGCCGTTACCAGACCTGACTGGAACTGTTCCTGAATTTCGGCCACTTCCGCTTCAGCTTCCGCGATAATGCCTTCTTTCTTCTCAGGAATAACCATGTCATCAATACCTACGGATACCCCTGAACGGGCAGCGTAAGCAAAACCGGTATACATGGTCTGGTCAGCCAAAATAACGGTTGGTTTCAGACCCAGTATGCGGTAACAGGTATTCAGCATCTTAGAGATAGCTTTTTTACCCAGTGGCTGGTTAATCAGTGAGTAAGGCAGGCCTCTTGGTACGATCATCCACAGAATGGCACGACCGATAGTGGTGTCAACCAACCCAGTATTGGTGGCGACATTACCTTCACCATCTCTCACTTCTTCAGTGATACGCACTTTGACACGGGCATGCAGAGAAGCCAGGCCTGCGCGGTATACGCGCTCTGCTTCTTTAGGGCCGGTCAAAACCATGCCTTCGCCTTTCGCGTTAACACAGTCACGGGTCATGTAGTACAGACCCAATACAACGTCCTGAGATGGAACGATGATGGGTTCACCGCTCGCTGGAGACAGGATGTTGTTGGTAGACATCATCAACGCACGCGCTTCCAACTGAGCTTCCAGTGTCAACGGTACGTGAACAGCCATCTGGTCACCGTCGAAGTCGGCGTTATATGCCGCACACACGAGTGGGTGCAACTGAATAGCTTTACCTTCGATCAGTACGGGTTCAAATGCCTGAATACCCAAACGGTGAAGGGTTGGTGCACGGTTCAGCAGAACAGGGTGCTCACGGATGACTTCATCCAGGATATCCCATACCACAGCTTCTTCACGCTCAACCATTTTCTTGGCGGCTTTGATAGTCGTCGCCAGGCCACGCAGTTCCAGTTTGCCGTAAATAAATGGCTTGAACAGTTCCAGTGCCATCTTCTTAGGAAGACCACACTGATGCAGACGCAGGTATGGACCTACGGTAATAACAGAACGACCTGAGTAGTCAACACGTTTACCCAGCAAGTTCTGACGGAAACGACCCTGTTTACCCTTGATCATGTCTGCCAGGGATTTCAGAGGGCGTTTGTTAGAACCGGTAATCGCACGACCACGACGACCGTTGTCCAGCAGCGCATCCACCGCTTCCTGCAACATACGTTTTTCGTTACGTACGATGATATCTGGTGCAGCCAGATCCAACAGGCGCTTCAAACGGTTGTTACGGTTAATAACGCGACGATACAGATCGTTCAGGTCTGAAGTTGCGAAACGACCGCCATCCAGTGGAACCAGTGGACGCAAATCTGGTGGCAGAACTGGCAGAACGGTCAGAACCATCCACTCTGGTTTGTTGCCAGACTGAATGAACGCTTCCAGCAGTTTAATACGCTTGGTCAGCTTCTTACGCTTGGTTTCAGAGTTGGTTTCATTCAGCTCTTCGCGCAAGGTTTCGCATTCGTTTTCCAGATCGATGCTTTTCAGCAAGGCTTGGATTGCTTCTGCACCCATTTTGGCGTCAAATTCATCACCGAACTCTTCCAGTGCATCCAGATACTGTTCTTCAGTCAGGATTTGGCTACGCTCAAGATTGGTCATCCCCCCTTCAACAACCACATAGGATTCGAAGTATAGTACGCGTTCAATATCGCGCAGAGGCATATCCAGCAATAAACCGATGCGGGATGGCAGCGATTTCAGGAACCAGATGTGAGCGGTTGGAGATGCCAGCTCAATGTGACCCATACGATCACGACGCACTTTAGTCTGGGTTACTTCAACGCCACATTTCTCACAAATCACACCACGGTGTTTCAAACGCTTGTATTTACCACACAAGCATTCGTAATCTTTTACTGGCCCGAAAATACGCGCACAGAAAAGGCCGTCACGCTCAGGCTTGAACGTACGGTAGTTAATAGTTTCCGGCTTTTTTACTTCCCCGAATGACCACGAACGGATCATATCTGGAGAGGCCAGAGCAATTTTGATCGCATCAAACTCTTCGGTCTTAGTTTGCGCTTTCAGAAACTTCAATAAGTCTTTCACGAAATGGCTCCTGTCGGAGTTAGACCTGTTAGGTGAGTGGCCCATGCCACTCCCCTCTATAACCAGTATAACCACTGGGACCAGTGCAACCTCTGGCGGGTAAACTGCCCGACATTCTTATGTTTCAACATACGGCCGGGCAGTACCAGCGGGAAAACGATTTATTCGTCTTCCAGCTCGATGTTGATACCCAACGAACGGATTTCTTTCAGCAATACGTTGAAAGATTCCGGCATGCCTGGCTCCATCTGGTGGTTACCATCCACGATGTTTTTATACATCTTGGTTCGACCGTTAACATCGTCGGATTTAACGGTGAGCATTTCTTGCAGGGTGTACGCCGCACCGTATGCTTCCAATGCCCACACTTCCATCTCACCGAAGCGCTGTCCACCGAACTGTGCCTTACCACCCAGCGGCTGCTGAGTCACCAGACTGTAAGAACCGGTAGAACGGGCGTGCATCTTGTCATCAACCAAGTGGTTCAGTTTCAGCATGTACATGTAACCAACGGTTACCTGACGCTCGAACTGTTCACCTGTACGGCCGTCGAACAGCGTGATCTGACCGGAAGTCGGCAAGCCACCCAGTTTCAACAACTCTTTGATTTCGGTCTCTTTTGCACCATCAAAGACCGGCGTTGCGATAGGCATACCTTTTTTCAAGTTTTCTGCCAGACGCATCACTTCTTCATCAGTGAAGGTGCCCAAGTCAACTTTCTGACGGGTATCATCACCCAGATCATAAGCTTTCTGGATAAATTCACGCAGTTTGGCAACTTCCTGCTGCTGTTTCAGCATTGCATTGATCTTGTCACCAATGCCTTTTGCCGCCATACCCAGGTGAGTTTCCAGAATCTGACCGATGTTCATACGTGATGGTACGCCCAGCGGGTTCAGTACGATGTCCACTGGTGTGCCGTTTTCATCGTAAGGCATGTCTTCGATCGGGTTGATCTTGGAGATAACACCTTTGTTACCGTGACGACCTGCCATCTTGTCACCAGGCTGGATCTGACGTTTCACAGCCAGATACACTTTGACAATTTTCAGTACGCCCGGTGCCAGATCGTCGCCCTGAGTGATCTTACGGCGTTTAGCATCCAGTTTTTTCTCGAACTCTACTTTCAGTTCGTCGTACTGTTCTGCCAACTGCTCTAGCTGATTTTGTTTTTCTTCATCAGCCAGGCCCAGTTCCAGCCAACGCCCACGAGGAAGTTTGCTGAGTTTTTCCGCTTCAACACCACCGGCAACCAGTACAGAGTGAATACGTGCAAACAGGCCAGCTTCGAAAATTTGCAGTTCTTCTGTCAGGTCTTTCTTAGCCTCACGCAACTGCATCTCTTCGATTTCCAACGCACGCTTGTCTTTCTCTACACCATCACGGGTAAAGACTTGTACGTCGATAACAGTACCAGAAACACCATTTGGTACGCGCAGTGAGGAGTCTTTCACATCAGACGCTTTCTCACCGAAGATCGCACGCAACAGTTTTTCTTCTGGAGTTAGCTGAGTTTCACCTTTTGGTGTCACCTTACCAACCAGAATGTCGCCGCCTTTCACTTCCGCACCGATATAAACGATACCGGATTCGTCCAGTTTAGACAGTGCAGCTTCACCCACGTTAGGGATGTCAGCCGTAATCTCTTCAGGTCCCAGTTTAGTGTCACGAGACACACAAGCCAGTTCCTGAATGTGAATAGTGGTGAAACGGTCTTCCTGAACAACACGCTCAGAGACGAGGATGGAGTCTTCGAAGTTATAACCATTCCAAGGCATGAACGCCACACGCATGTTCTGACCCAGTGCCAGTTCACCCAAGTCGGTGGATGGACCATCAGCCAGTACGTCACCGCGTTCTACCAATTCACCCAAAGAAACACATGGTGTCTGATTGATACACGTGTTTTGGTTTGAGCGGGTATATTTGGTCAGGTTATAGATATCAATGCCCGCTTCACCTGCGTACATTTCATCTTCGTTAACCTTGATAACAATACGGGATGCGTCAACGTACTGAACCACACCGCCACGTTTAGCTACTGAGGTTACACCGGAGTCAACCGCTACCGCACGTTCCATACCTGTTCCAACCAGCGGCTTATCAGCGCGCAGAGTTGGAACCGCCTGACGTTGCATGTTCGCACCCATCAATGCACGGTTGGCGTCATCGTGTTCAAGGAATGGGATCAAAGAAGCACCGACGGACACAATCTGTTGTGTCGAAACGTCCATGTACTGAACCTGATCACGGTTGAACAAGCTGGATTCATCGTAATGACGGCACGTGACCAATTCTTCAACGAAATGGCCTTCTTCATCCAATACGGTGCTCGCCTGAGCAATAACGTAGTTACCTTCTTCGATTGCAGACAGGTAGTGGATTTCATCAGTCACTACGCCATCACGAACCAAGCGATAAGGCGTTTCAAGGAAACCATACTCATTGGTACGCGCATAAACGGACAATGAGTTAATCAAACCGATGTTTGGACCTTCAGGCGTTTCGATTGGACATACACGACCGTAGTGAGTTGGGTGTACGTCTCGAACTTCAAAGCCTGCACGCTCACGGGTCAGACCGCCTGGACCCAACGCAGAAATACGGCGTTTATGGGTGATTTCAGACAGTGGGTTGTTCTGATCCATGAACTGGGACAGCTGGCTCGAACCAAAGAACTCTTTCACCGCCGCAGAAATTGGTTTGGCGTTGATCATGTCCTGTGGCATCAGGGTATCCAGATCGCCCAGAGACAAACGCTCTTTCACTGCACGTTCTACACGAACCAAGCCGACGCGGAACTGGTTTTCAGCCATTTCACCAACGGAACGGATACGACGGTTGCCCAAGTGGTCGATATCGTCGACTTCACCTTTACCGTTACGGATATCGATGAGCTTCTTCATCACGTCAATGATGTCTTCTTTGCTCAGGATACCGGAACCTTCAATCTCTTCACGATCTAGCGAACGGTTGAACTTCATACGACCAACCGCCGACAGATCATAACGATCTTCAGAGAAGAACAAGTTCTCAAACAGGTTTTCTGCGGCTTCACGTGTTGGTGGTTCACCCGGACGCATCATGCGATAGATTTCAACCAGTGCGCTCAGGCGATCATTGGTTGGGTCAACACGCAGGGTTTCGGAAATATAAGCACCGTGGTCCAGATCATTGGTAAACAGGGTCTCGATAGATTTGTAACCAGACTGACTCAAACGGGCCAATAGATCCAAAGAGAGTTCCATGTTAGCGGTACAGATGACTTCACCTGTGTTCTGGTCGATGTAATCTTTTGCTACAACTTTACCCGCAATATATTCAACAGGTACCTCAATACGGTCTACCTGCTCTTTTTCTAACTGGCGGATATGACGAGCTGTGATACGACGGCCTTTTTCAACATAAACCTTGCCGTTTGCTTCGATATCAAATGAAGCAGTCTCGCCACGCAGACGCTCTGGAACCAAGATCATCTGCAATTTATTGGCGCGAATTTCGAAAACGGTTTTTTTGAAGAACAGATTCAGGATGTCTTCAGAGGAATAATCCATCGCACGCAGAATAATCGAAGCCGGCAACTTACGGCGGCGGTCGATACGCACAAACAGGTTATCTTTTGGATCAAATTCGAAATCTAACCACGAACCACGGTAAGGAATGATACGTGCATTATACAGTACCTTACCGGATGAATGGGTTTTACCCTTATCGCTATCAAAGAAAACGCCTGGGCTACGATGCAACTGAGATACAATAACGCGCTCAGTACCGTTGATAACGAAAGTCCCGTTATCAGTCATGAGTGGAATTTCACCCATGTAGACTTCTTGTTCTTTGATGTCTTTAACTGTGCCTTCTGGCGCTTCGCGCTCATAGATCACCAGACGCAGCTTAACGCGCAGAGGTGCGGAGAAAGTCACTCCACGGATCTGACACTCTTTGACATCAAAGACAGGTTCACCAAGACGGTAGCTTACATATTGCAGCTCTGAATTACCGCTGTAGCTCTGAATTGGAAACACTGAACGGAAGGCCGCTTCCAGTCCATTCTGGCCTTCTGGATCTTGCTCGATAAACTTCTGGAACGAGTCAAGTTGGATAGAAAGAAGGTATGGAACATCCAACACTTGTGGACGTTTACCAAAATCCTTACGAATACGTTTTTTCTCGGTATAGGAGTAAACCATAGGGTTCCTCAGCTCGCTGATAAGTGACCCACTCTGTCCGCCCTTAAGGACAGCACGCTGCAACACTATTTTTTCGAACAGAAAACAGAATATTTTCCGTAATACTCATGACTATTACTCTTACATCATTTCATTGCGTTACCTTACTACCGAGCTACCGAGTGGATCGTAGCTGAGAACGCAGTATATTAAGTCGTCAATAGGATGAAGTATTTTGGGTTTATTAGTAGCCAAACAGTGTGAAATGTTACTAATTCCCTATTGATGCCTTTCAGACAAATCTGACTTTCAGACAATGCCCTTACAGCGCAAAAAGGCTGGCGATTAAAAAATCGCCAGCCGCCAGCCTTATAAAATCAGGCTGCGAACTTCAAACAGATCTTACTTGATCTCAACAGAAGCACCTGCTTCTTCCAGAGATTTTTTCAGAGCTTCAGCGTCGTCTTTGCTGATGCCTTCTTTCAGTGCTGCTGGTGCGCTTTCAACCAGGTCTTTCGCTTCTTTCAGACCCAGGCCAGTTGCGCCACGTACTGCTTTGATTACAGCAACTTTGTTAGCACCAACGCCAGTCAGGATGACGTCGAATTCAGTTTTTTCTTCAACAACTTCAGCAGCACCACCAACTACAGCTACAGCTGCAGCAGCAGAAACGCCGAATTTTTCTTCCATCATGCTGATCAGTTCAACAACGTCCATTACAGACATTTCTGCAACTGCGTCCAGAATTTGTTCTTTAGTGATAGACATAACAAGTGTTCCTAAAATTCAGAAAAAATTTATACGTTAAAAAGCAACGAAGGAAATAAGCAATTAAGCAGCTTCTTTCTGATCGCGTAGCGCAGCCAGAGTGCGAACCAGTTTGCCTGCAGAGGCTTCTTTCATGGTTGCCATCAGGCGTGCGATTGCTTCTTCGTAAGTTGGGAGTGTTGCCAGACGATCGATGTTGCTCGCTGGGATAAACTCACCTTCAAAGGCTGCTGCTTTAATCTCGAATGCTGGGTTCGCTTTCGCGAAATCTTTGAACAAACGAGCAGCTGCGCCCGGATGTTCGTTAGAAAAAGCAATCAAGGTTGGACCAACAAACGCTTCTTTCAGGCACTCAAACTCAGTACCTTCAACAGCACGGCGCATCAGAGTGTTACGAACAACACGCATATAAACGCCAGCTTCGCGACCTGCTTTACGCAGTTCAGTCATTTTATCTACGGTAACGCCGCGAGAATCCGCAACAACCGCAGACAGCGCGCCTTTGGCTACTTCGCTGACTTCAGCAACAATCGCTTGTTTGTCTTGAAGATTTAGTGCCATTAGCTTCTTGCTCCTGGATTAACCGGGCAAACCCGGGACTCACTTCACTCAAAACACCAAATGTGCCTGAGCGCTGAAACACGGTGAGCAGAATCCAGAAAATAAATTTCATTTGGCTCTGTCACCGTCTACGCAGGATATTAAGTAATTACTTACGCCTGCGGTCTTGGACGGGGCTTGGATCAGGCCAAGCTCCAACCGAAAACTTGTTATTTGCCGATACTGCCTTATTTTCCGAAAGCTGTGTGATAAAACACACTGATCAGGCAAATTTGAAGCGTCAGATTTTAGACAAATCTGACGCTAAGGTAAAGCGTTATTCTCAGCTTAAATCATTAAGCTGATGCGTTCAGACTAGACTGGTCGATCGCAACACCTGCACCCATGGTAGTAGACAGGCTAACTTTCTTAACGTAAATGCCTTTAGCTGAAGATGGTTTCGCTTTTTTCAGCGCAACCAGCAGAGCTTCCAGGTTTTCTTTCAGTTTGTCAGCTTCGAAGTCAACTTTACCGATAGTCGTGTGGATGATACCGTTCTTGTCGTTACGGTAACGAACCTGACCCGCTTTAGCGTTTTGTACAGCTTCAGCAACGTTAGGCGTTACAGTACCCACTTTCGGGTTTGGCATCAGACCACGTGGGCCAAGGATTTGACCCAGTTGGCCAACAACGCGCATTGCATCTGGAGATGCGATAACAACGTCGAAGTCCATCTCGCCTTTCTTAACCAATTCAGCCAGATCTTCCATACCTACCAGTTCAGCACCAGCAGCTTTAGCCGCTTCAGCGTTTGCACCCTGAGTAAATACAGCAACACGTACTGAACGGCCAGTACCGTGTGGCAGTACAGTTGCACCACGAACGTTCTGGTCAGATTTACGAGCATCAATGCCAAGATTAACAGCTATGTCAACGCTTTCTACGAATTTAGCAGTAGCCAATTCTTTCAGCAGAGTAATAGCTTCGTTGATGTCATATTGTTTAGTTGCATCAACTTTTTCACGGATAGTGCGCATGCGCTTAGTCAGTTTAGCCATTGATTAACCCTCCACTACCAGGCCCATGGAACGAGCAGTACCTTCGATTGAACGCATCATCGCGTCAACGTCAGCACCAGTCATGTCCGCAGCTTTAGTTTCAGCAATTTCACGAATCTGAGCGCTGGTTACTTTACCAACTTTATCTTTGTTCGGTTTGCCAGAACCAGATTTGATGCCTGCTGCTTTCTTCAGCAGAACAGCCGCTGGTGGGGTTTTGGTAACGAAAGTGAAAGAACGGTCTGCGTAAACAGTAATAACAACTGGAATTGGCAAGCCTTTTTCAATGCTTTCAGTTTTAGCATTGAACGCTTTACAGAATTCCATGATGTTAACACCCTGCTGACCCAGAGCTGGACCAACTGGTGGGCTTGGGTTAGCCATACCCGCTGCAACTTGCAGCTTAACGTAGGCTTGTACTTTCTTAGCCATTTATTTTTCCTCTATGCGGGTCTTATCGCCTCAAAATGAGGCTCCCCTGACGATTTGAACCCCGTCTATTAAAGACCAGGTCACTAAAAACTTTAATTAACCTAATATTATCTCAGTATCATCTCAAAATGATGCCTGGATAAAAAACAAAAGGCGCGAAATTGTATGCTAATTTCACCCCCCTTGCAAGCATAAGCGCTTACTTAATCACCAGATTAGGCTTTCTCTACCTGGCTGAAATCCAGCTCAACAGGTGTAGCACGACCAAAGATAGAAACCGAGACTTTCAAGCGGCTCTTCTCGTAATCGACTTCTTCCACCACACCATTGAAGTCTGCAAACGGACCATCACTGACTCGAACCATTTCGCCTGGTTCGAACAGAGTTTTTGGCCGTGGTTTATCACCAACCTGTTGAAGACGATTCATGATCGCATCAACTTCTTTATCGCTGATTGGTGCTGGGCGGTCAGAGGTGCCACCGATAAAACCCATTACGCGAGGTACACTACGAACCAAATGCCAAGTCGCATCGTTCATTACCATCTGTACCAGGACATAGCCAGGGAAGAATTTACGCTCGCTTTTACGGCGCTGACCACTACGGATCTCAACAACTTCTTCTGTCGGCACCATCACTTCGCCAAAAAAATCTTCCATCTCTTGTAATTTGATATGTTCACGCAGAGATTGAGCGACGCGACCTTCAAACCCAGAAAATGCCTGGATGACATACCAACGCTTTTTTGGGGATTCAGACATTTTTAAAACCTCAGGCCTGTAATAAATGAAACTAAACGCACCAGAATACCATCAAGCCCCCACAAAATAAGAGACATGACAGCCGTCACAGCTGCAACAATCAAAGTCGTATGCAGTGCTTCCTGGCGAGTTGGCCAAATGACTTTACGCATTTCAATGCGGGCTTCACGGGCAAATGCTAACGCAGCTTTACCTTTTACAGTCCACAATGCAACTGCTCCTGCAAGGGCCACAATAGCAACCACGGCTATCGCGCGCAGAGGCAGGTTATACTCTCGGTAATAGTAATTACCCACAATAGCAACCACCAGTAGCATCGCCACCAATAGCCACTTTGCTATATCAAGACCACGCCCGCTTTCTTGAGCATCGCTATTCGCACTCATAAACCAACCTGTAACTATATGTAAGTAACTATGATGTAAATAGATAGCCAGCTTGCCTCGCAAGAGCAAAACAAATCAGACCGAACCCAAAGATAATTGTAATTGTATCTGACTCGGCACCAAAATTCAGCAGGACTTTTGTATCTTAATGATATTTAAGCCCATCCGTTGTATCAGAGCCTATCTCACCAATAATTAAGAATAGCAATCAAACAGCAATTTATCTGCTATTAATTGCCCAATAATGAACAACTATTGATGAGATAGGTTCTTCTTAAGACAACGTATAAAAAGGGCATCTATCGATGCCCTTCTAAAATGAACACATTAAAAAAATTATGCGATCACTTTAGCAACAACACCGGCACCTACAGTACGGCCACCTTCACGGATGGCGAAACGCAGACCTTCGTCCATTGCGATTGGGGCAATCAGGTTAACTACCATGTTGATGTTGTCACCTGGCATGACCATCTCTACGCCTTCTGGCAGTTCGATAGTTCCGGTTACGTCAGTGGTACGGAAGTAGAACTGTGGACGGTAACCTTTGAAGAATGGGGTATGACGACCACCTTCATCTTTGCTCAGGATATACACTTCAGATTCGAACTGAGTGTGTGGGTGGATAGAGCCTGGCTTCGCCAGAACCTGACCACGTTCAACGTCATCACGCTTAGTACCACGCAGCAGAACACCCACGTTCTCACCCGCACGGCCTTCGTCCAGCAATTTGCGGAACATTTCAACGCCAGTACACGTGGTTTTAGTGGTTTCTTTGATACCTACGATTTCAACTTCGTCACCGACTTTAACGATACCACGCTCTACACGACCGGTTACTACAGTACCACGGCCGGAGATGGAGAATACGTCTTCGATTGGCAGCAGGAATGGCTTATCAATGTCACGCTCTGGTTCTGGGATGTAAGTATCCAGTGCTTCTGCCAGTTCGATAACTTTCGCTTCCCACTCAGCGTCGCCTTCCAGCGCTTTCAGCGCCGAACCACGGATAATTGGCGTGTCGTCGCCTGGGAAATCGTACTGAGACAGCAGCTCACGCACTTCCATTTCAACCAGTTCCAGCAGCTCTTCATCATCAACCATGTCACATTTGTTCAGGAACACGATGATGTAAGGAACGCCTACCTGACGACCCAGCAGGATGTGCTCACGAGTCTGTGGCATTGGGCCATCAGTTGCAGCAACAACCAGGATCGCGCCGTCCATCTGAGCCGCACCGGTGATCATGTTTTTCACATAGTCGGCGTGGCCTGGGCAGTCAACGTGTGCGTAGTGACGAGTTGGGGTATCGTATTCTACGTGAGAAGTAGAGATGGTGATACCACGTGCTTTTTCTTCTGGCGCATTGTCGATCTGGTCGAATGCACGTGCGCTACCACCGTAAGTTTTTGCCAGAACGGTAGTGATTGCAGCAGTCAGGGTAGTTTTACCGTGGTCAACGTGGCCGATAGTACCAACGTTAACGTGCGGTTTTGAACGTTCAAACTTTTCTTTAGACACGACTCTATTCCTTAATACCGCTCCCTCGTCACAAAGAGGAGGGAGCTAAAAAGATAGTAAACTCGAAAACTTATCTAGATTTACGAGCTTCAATAATAGCCTGAGCGACGTTGCTAGGCGCTTCGTTGTACTTCAAGAACTCCATGGAGTAAGAAGCACGACCTTGGGTCTGAGAACGCAGGTCAGTAGCATAACCAAACATTTCAGACAATGGTACTTGAGCACGAACAATTTTGCCCGTAGCTATATCATCCATACCATCGATCATACCACGGCGACGGTTCAGGTCACCGATGACGTCACCCATGTAGTCTTCTGGTGTTTCCACTTCGACTTTCATGATTGGTTCCAGCAGAACTGGTTTCGCTTTCATGAAGCCTTCTTTAAATGCCATGGATGCAGCAATTTTAAAGGCGATTTCTGAGGAGTCAACGTCGTGGTAAGAACCATCGAACAGAGCAACTTTAACGTCAACGATTGGATAACCAGCCAGAACACCGCTCTTCAACTGTTCCTGAACGCCTTTATCGACGCCTGGGATGTATTCTTTAGGAACAACACCACCAACGATTTCGTTCGCGAACTCGTAACCAACACCACCTGCTTCCAGAGGCTCGATACGTAGCCAAACGTGACCGTACTGACCACGACCACCGGACTGTTTAGCGTGTTTACCTTCCTGCTCAACAGATGCACGGATGGTTTCACGGTAAGCAACCTGAGGTTTACCTACGTTCGCTTCAACGTTGAATTCACGACGCATACGGTCAACCAGTACGTCGAGGTGAAGTTCACCCATACCTGCGATGATAGTCTGACCAGTCTCTTCATCACTGCTCACGCGGAAAGATGGGTCTTCCTGAGCCAGACGGCCTAAAGCGATACCCATTTTTTCCTGGTCAGCTTTAGTTTTTGGCTCAATAGCAACAGAGATAACCGGCTCTGGGAATTCCATGCGCTCCAGAATGATTGGCTTGCTCAGGTCACAAAGAGTATCACCTGTAGTGACATCTTTCAGACCGATAGCAGCAGCGATGTCGCCTGCACGGACTTCTTTAATTTCTTCACGTTTGTTGGCGTGCATCTGAACGATACGGCCAAAACGTTCTTTTTTGTCTTTCACTGGGTTCAGTACGGTATCACCAGAGTTAACCACACCGGAGTAAACGCGGAAGAACGTCAGGTTACCCACGAATGGGTCAGTCGCGATTTTGAACGCCAGTGCTGAAAATGGTTCGTCATCGCGGGAGTGACGTTCCGCCGGAGTATCTTTACCGTCTGGCAGCATACCTTTGATGGATTCAACATCCGTTGGAGCTGGCAGATATTCGACCACTGCATCCAGCATTGCCTGAACACCTTTGTTCTTAAATGCAGAACCACAGGTAACCAGGATAATTTCGTTAGCCAGAACACGCTTACGCAGAGCTGCCTTGATTTCTTCTTCAGTCAGCTCTTCACCGCCCAGATATTTATCCATCAGTTCATCTGATGCTTCTGCTGCGGATTCAATCAGGTTCTGATGCCATTCCTGAGCCTGCTCAAGCATGTCAGCTGGGATATCTTCATATTCGAAGGTAATACCCTGATCTTCGTCGCTCCAGTTGATTGCTTTCATTTTCAGCAAATCAACAATGCCGGTGAAAGTATCTTCTGCACCAATTGCCAATTGCAGAGGAACAGGGTTAGCAGCCAGACGAGTTTTGATCTGCTCAACAACGCGCAGGAAGTTCGCTCCCATACGGTCCATTTTGTTAACGAACGCGATACGTGGAACGTTATATTTGTTCGCCTGACGCCATACAGTTTCAGACTGTGGCTGAACACCACCAACTGCACAGTAAACCATTACTGCACCGTCAAGAACACGCATGGAACGTTCTACTTCGATAGTGAAGTCAACGTGGCCTGGGGTGTCGATGATGTTGATACGGTGTGGCTCAAACTGTTTAGCCATACCAGACCAGAATGCGGTAGTCGCAGCAGACGTGATGGTAATACCACGTTCTTGCTCCTGTTCCATCCAGTCCATAGTAGCAGCGCCATCATGAACTTCACCGATCTTATGGCTTACACCAGTGTAGAACAGAATACGTTCGGTGGTAGTGGTTTTACCCGCGTCAATGTGCGCACTGATACCGATATTACGGTAACGAGTTATAGGGGTTTTACGAGCCATTTTTTCCTCTCTCGTGGGCGTTCAATTTAGAGAACGGGTAGCTGGACAGCCACCCGGAACATATTCACTGCCGATGGAATACCCAATAAAGGATTTTACCAACGGTAGTGTGCGAACGCCTTGTTAGCTTCTGCCATACGGTGAACGTCTTCACGTTTCTTCACAGCAGCGCCTTTATTTTCAGCCGCATCAGATAATTCATTTGCCAGGCGCAGAGCCATGGACTTATCACCGCGTTTACGAGCAGCTTCAACGATCCAACGCATTGCCAGAGCATTACGACGAACCGGACGAACTTCAACTGGAACCTGATAAGTAGAACCACCAACACGGCGGGACTTAACTTCTACAGTCGGGCGCACGTTATCCAGTGCCAGCTCGAATGCTTCCAGATGATCTTTACCGGAACGCTGAGCCAGGGTCTCAAGCGCACCATATACAATAGCTTCTGCGACAGACTTTTTACCGTCTATCATCAGGATATTTACAAATTTGGCCAGCAGTTCAGATCCGAACTTTGGATCTGGCAGAATTTTACGTTGACCAATTACACGACGACGTGGCATGGAAATACTCCGTTTCGAATTTCAGGGTTGTCCAAAACTCTACGAGTTTATTTTGACATTAATGTGAAAAATGTTTGGCCTTACTTAACGGAGAACCATTAAGCCTTTGGCTTCTTCACACCGTACTTAGAACGACCTTGTTTACGGTCTTTAACACCGGCACAGTCCAGAGCGCCGCGAACGGTGTGGTAACGTACACCTGGCAAGTCTTTAACACGACCGCCACGGATCAGGATAACGGAGTGTTCCTGCAGGTTGTGGCCTTCACCACCGATGTAGGAAGAAACTTCGTAACCATTAGTCAAACGCACACGACATACTTTACGCAGTGCGGAGTTTGGTTTTTTAGGGGTGGTAGTATATACACGAGTACATACGCCACGTTTTTGCGGGCAAGCTTCCAGAGCAGGAACGTTGCTTTTCACAACTTTCGAGCTACGAGATTTGCGAACCAGCTGATTAATAGTTGCCATTATTAAAAAAGCTCCTGGTTTTTTGCTTCGTAAACACGGATTTTACCCTCTCTCTGCCATTATGACAAAACAAGAGGACGCGGAATTTTATTGCTGACTTGACGAGGTGTCAAGAAATATACAGTTTTTCTATATCGGCAAAATATTATCGATAAAGTACTGCCAGTAAAGCGTTGGGCTGGTAAAGTTACTGAAAAGTGTCATTCAGATCTACCCATCACCTCTACCATGCAAAATTTTGCTGATGTTTTACTGTTAAGCTAACAAAGCCATTGTAATCAATTACCATTACACGGTCTGAAATCTGTTCAATCAGCCCCCGTGCATCAAGATCTTCTTTTAAAACATAAATGCCTGCCCTCGTACGGAGTAACTCCGCCAAATAACGGTTATCATTAATGCCCAATAACACACCATTGTGCATCAATAAAACATCATCGGTATCAGATACAAGGCCAAGCATTGCATTGAAGTCACTATGGTAAGGTGAGCGACTGACAGTATATAACATGTTACCCGCCTGAAATAGATTAAAATTTCAACACAAAATCATAACCCGCCAACAATTCTCGGATTGCGGCGGCAGAAAGAAATTCAGCTTCCAGCACAAAATTGCTGGCTGGGCTGCCTCCCCGAATCACCAAATCATCCAGACAGACGTAACATTTATCAATGTCATAGAGCGGCAAGACCTTAAAGGTTGAGATATAGTCACGGGCCAGGATTTTATCCGGCTGCTGATTGGCCAATAATTGAAATACACCATCAGAAATAAAAAATACACCGATTTGCTCAGTCAATGCCGACGTCGCAAGCAGTGCATCCAGCCCTTCCCGGCCGGCAGAAGAGCCGTGAGGAGCTTCAGTAAAAACAAAGGCAATTTTTTTCATCGATACCCACGAAGATTCCCAAACCTAACCAGCGCTAAAATTGTATGACACGATCACATAACATCATGGCTTCTGCCAACGATCCCAATCCACTAAGCTCAAACCCTTCAGCTAAATTAGCGGCGGGCAGATTCAATTCACGGGCTTGCTGTTCATCCACGACACCACGGCGCAATGCCGCAGCAACACAGATAAACAGATCGAATTGATGCTGGACTGCCAATGTCTGCCAGGCCCTGACCAAATCAAACTCATCATTGGCAGGGGCAACCCATTGATTGCCGTTTTGGACACCTTCGCGATAAAAAAACACGCTATGCAGTTTATGGCCAGAGGTGATCAATGCCTGAGCAAATTGGTAAGCGCTGCTGGCTTGTTGAGTACCGTAAGCTGGCCCAGTGACCAGCAAACAATAAGACAGTGACGACATTACTTCTCCGAACCCGCATATTCACCATTTTTGAACTGGCGAATATAGAGATATACCGTATGTTTGGAGATATTCAAACGATCAGCCACCTGATTAATCGCATCTTTAATATCAAAAATACCTTTCTCATAAAGGTTCAGCACAACCTGTCTGTTTTTCGCATTATTGGAAACATTGCGATCAGCATTCACTTCTTCAATTGTGAATTCCAGAGTTTGTGCTACCAGATCATCCACGGAAGAAGCAAAATTGACGTTTGAAGCAACTTCATGGGTTTTTTCCGGGATAAAGGTCTGAATAATTTCAGAGAAAGGCACATCAAGATTCATATTGATGCACAAAAGCCCAATGACTCGACGCTGGCGATTGCGGATAGCAATCGTGACAGATTTCATCAACGAGCCACTTTTAGCCCGTGTGAAATACGCCCTGGAAACGCTACTGTCTTCATCCGTAATATCATGCAGCATTCGCAACGCCAGATCGGTAATCGGAGAACCAATTTTACGCCCTGTATGCTCGCCATTAGCTATTCTGACGGCTGAACATTTAAGATCTTCCAGTGAATGAAGAACTATTTCACAATGCCCACCAATCAACATAGCCAGGCCATCCACAGCAGCTTCGTAAGATTTTAAAATTTCGTGATCAGTTTCACTAAATGGTTGGTTTTCCAGTAAATCAATATCACTGTTTTCACCAGAGATATTATCACCAGTTAATAGCGGGGTAGACATGTAATACACCATCCTTCAAATTCTGACTTTGCCTCACCAAAAACATCGGGGCAAGATTTATTATAAAATCACATTACTGCAACTCAGCATCTACTTCGGTAAACGCCTATTGTTACAAGAAAGTTAAATAGCCTTATGAGATAAGCGCTAAAAACAAACAGTTAAAAATGTTTGCTCTATATTATTCTATTCGGACTATTCAGAATAGTGACGTTAAAACCACATCGAACTGCCGTCAAGTTCTTGCTGAGTATAGCGCGGGGTTCAATCACAGCTTTATGCCGAATCCATCTGAAATACGAAAAGCAATATCCCATTTAATACCGTGGGAAATAATAAGCAAATAAATTTATTATTTTTTATCCATGCTTATTACTCATCAAATAGAGGTAAATATCAGCAGCAAATCGAAAGGTAGAAAAATGTGTGATAAAGCAGGAGCCTTAAGCCCCTGCTAATATCTTTTTATTTTGCCTTGGCCGCAGGCTTAATATCCAGTAATTCAACATTGAAAACTAAAGTGGAGTTAGCTGGAATTTTAGGTAAATTAACCTGATCATAAGCCAGCTTAGGTGGAATAACTAATGTGATTTTTCCACCTTTCTTCACATGCTGTATACCTTCACTCCAACCTGGAATAACGCTATCCAAACGGATTGTCAGCGGCTCTTTACGGTCATAAGAGCTGTCAAAACCCTGACCATCAATCAAAGAACCATTGTAGTTAACAACGACAGTATCAGTCTCTTTAGGTGCGTTACCCGTACCTGCTTTTTCAATTTTGTAAAGAAGCCCGGTTTTGGTTTCCACTACGCCCGCTTGTTTAGCAAACTCTTTGCGATATTGGGCACCTTTTTCACCATTTTCACTGGCTTCTTTTTCTGCCTTAGCCAGTGCTGCACTTTTCACTTTAGATTCAAAGGCTATCAGGGTTTCCTGTATTTCTTTATCCGTCAGTTTGGCTTTATTATTTAATGCATCTTCAACACCAGCCAGCAACTTTTCTTTTTCTATATTGATACCGAGCGCTTTCTGTTCTTGCAATGAGTTGGCCATATAGCCTCCCAGAGAAGCACCCAGAGCATAAGAATTTTGCTGTTCTGCTGTTTTAAAAGCACTATTTAGTTTGACTTCGTCTTTGGTTTCGGTGTTAGCAGCCAAAACCTGGGGTACGCTAAATGCCACCGCTAGCGTTGTTGCCAGCAGAGTTGTTTTAAACAGTGATTTCATCCTATTCTCCAATAAGTTTGGGTGGGGTTGCCATCAGCATAGGGCATAACATTTACTATAACCGCCTAAGAAAACCAATGACAATATTTGCTATACCTTGCCATAAAAATCGTTGAGACAACATTAAAGCAAAGAGGTTTCGTGAAATTCTATTTCACTGGATATATGAGCATTATAGTGGCATCTTGACCGAATAATCGGTCCGTCATTTAAATTAATTGATTCAGAGGCAGGAGGAAAGATAATGGAATTATCTGAATTTGAGCGAAGATTTGAACAACTAGAAACCAAGCTGGCTTACCAAGATGCCACCATTGAAGCATTGAATCAGGAAGTGATAAAGCAACAGCTCGAAACTGACAGATTGAAAGAACAACTAAAATTAATCGCTGAACGTCTGAAAACTCACCAGGCATCCATCATTGCACCGCTTTCTGAAGAAACACCGCCCCCCCATTACTGATATTCATCAGGGAAACGACCCGCCAAGGAAGGCTAGACGCAAAATAAAAAAGAGAAGCTTAAAACCCGCTTCTCTTTTTCTGCTTACTGATATTTCAGGTGACTAACGATTTTCAGTTAGCCCCGATTAATCTTAATGGCAGCTACCGCCGCAGCATCCGTGATCACCGTGATCGTGATCATGGTGCTCATCACAGCCACCCTGACCATGTACATGGCCATGAGCCAATTCTTCTTCGGTCGCCTCACGGATCGCAACAATTTCAACATTGAATTTCAGATTCTGGCCAGCCAACATGTGGTTTGCATCAACAACCACTTCATCACCTTCTATCGCAGTGATTTCTACTGGAATAGGTCCCTGATCGGTGTCAGCCAGGAAACGCATACCAACCTGGAGATCATCAACGCCAACAAACACATCTTTTGGTGCACGCTGAACCAGGTTGTCATCATACTGACCGTATGCATCTTCTGCTTCTACGCTAACATCAAAACGTTCACCCACCTCACGGCCATCCACTGCTTTCTCTAATCCGCTGATCAGAGAACCACGGCCATGCAGATAGTCTAACGGTGCACTCACCGAGGACTCATCAACTAAAACACCATCTTCTGTTCTTACTTGATAAGCCAGGCTGACCACCAAGTCTTTTGCTACTTTCATGACAACTCCTACATACCCGAGGGAAAAAATCCGTGAGGGAAAATTTTTACTGCTCAAAAAAATGCTGCCAATTGTAACGGAATTCTACGTTACTGTACCTAGTCAATGGCAAAATTTATCCACAATTCATTGTACATGTATTGAGTTACTGTGGTGTAAAGATCCCAATGACCTGTTCCTGGTCTCTGATATGAGATGTGACAGCGTCCTCCGTCTGCCTCTGTATATGGCCACAACGGACACACTCAACAACATCAACCTTATTTTCCTGCCACATTGCCAGCGTATCCTGTGATTGGCATTTTGGGCAGACTGCTCCTGCAATAAAACGCTTACGACTAATTGACATAATTCCCCCTAAGACGTGTCAGAACATCTATTTTCCGCTACCATGCACACCAGGTACTTAAAACTCAATACATATACCCAATAGATTTCAAATTGCGGCCCATCGAACACTATACGTATCAACGATCACTATGCATATCGATATACGATTGGTATGAGGAACGCAGTCAACAAAGCGGCAACTTGAAAGATGAAGGATATATAAATCTAACTATTAATTAACTTAACACATTATATATAGACGACATCTATGATTGTTTTCTCTTCACTGCAAATCCGTCGTGGCATTCGCATCCTGCTGGATAACGCCAACGCAACGATCAATCCTGGACAAAAAGTCGGATTAGTTGGCAAAAATGGCTGCGGTAAATCTACCCTGCTGGCATTACTGAAAGATGAACTTCAAGCTGAAAATGGCTCTGTCACCTTCCCCAGCAACTGGGCACTGGCTTGGGTTAATCAGGAAACGCCAGCCCTGGAAATATCAGCGCTGGAATATGTCATCGATGGTGACCGTGAATTCCGGCAACTGGAGCAAAAACTCAAAATAGCCAATGAACAAAATGACGGTCACGCCATCGCCCACCTTCATGGTTTGCTGGATACTATTCAGGCATGGACAATCCGCGCCCGAGCCGCTAGCCTGCTGCACGGATTAGGTTTTTCCCAGGTTCAGCTAGAACAACCGGTACGTTCATTCTCTGGGGGCTGGCGTATGCGCCTCAACCTGGCACAAGCGCTGATCTGCCGCTCTGATTTGCTATTACTCGATGAACCGACCAACCATCTTGATCTGGATGCTGTTATCTGGCTGGAAAAATGGTTGAAGAGTTATACCGGCACCTTGATCCTAATTTCCCACGATCGTGATTTTCTCGATCCAATCATCGATAAAATTCTGCACATTGAACAGCAGGATCTATACGAATATACCGGTAACTACTCTTCCTTCGAACGGCAACGCGCGGCCAAACTTGCCCAGCAACAGGCGTTATACCAAAGCCAACAGGAAAAAGTGGCCCATTTGCAGAGTTATATTGACCGCTTCCGCGCCAAAGCCTCTAAAGCGAAACAGGCACAAAGTCGCATCAAAATGCTGGAACGCATGGAGCTTATCGCGCCCGCTCATGTCGATAACCCTTTCCATTTCAGTTTCCGCCAGCCGGAAAACCTGCCAAATCCACTCTTAAATATGGATAAAGTTAGTGCTGGCTATGGCGAAAAAACGGTATTGAACTCGATCAAATTAAATCTGGTGCCAGGTTCACGGATCGGCCTGCTAGGTCGCAATGGTGCGGGTAAATCCACGTTGATCAAGTTGCTGGCAGGAGAGCTTGCACCTCAGCAAGGAGAAATTGCCTTATCGAAAGGCATTAAACTGGGTTACTTCACACAGCACCAATTGGAATACCTACGGGCAGATGAATCTCCATTACAGCATTTAGTCCGAATCGCGCCCAGAGAGACAGAGCAACAGCTTCGAGATTACCTGGGAGGATTTGGCTTCAAAGGCGATCAAGTGACCGACCCAAGCGGACGTTTTTCCGGTGGTGAAAAAGCGCGTTTGGTACTGGCTCTGATTGTCTGGCAACGTCCAAACCTCCTTCTGCTTGACGAACCGACCAACCACCTTGATCTCGACATGAGACAAGCATTGACTGAAGCACTGATTGATTTCGAAGGTGCGCTGGTCGTCGTATCGCATGACAGGCACTTACTGCGTTCTACAACAGACGAACTTTATCTGGTACATGATGGCAAAGTAGAACTTTTTAAAGGTGATTTAGACGATTATCAGCAATGGCTCACTGAACTGCAACGCCAGCAAATGCGGGATAGCCAGGAAAAAGAAAAATCAGAGAGCGAATCTTCAACAAATAGCACTCAAAATTACAGTGCTCAAGAGCGTAAAGATCAAAAACGGCGTGAAGCTGAATTCCGTAACCAAACGCAGCCATTGCGAAAACAGCTTGCAACCCTTGAAAAACAGATGGAAAAACTGGGTACGGCATTGACAGAATTAGAAGAGAAGCTGTCAGACAATACGCTTTACGACCATGATCGTAAAACTGAACTGACTGAATGCCTGCATCAGCAGACGCAAACAAAATCCAAACTGGAAGATACTGAAATGGAATGGTTGGATATTCAGGAACAGCTCGAACAAATGACAACAGAATTTGATGCGAGTCAAGGAGTCAGTTAATTTTTCAGGTATAAACCTGTAAGTATATAATCGGGTATTGTCATTCAACACCCGATTATTCCCTATTTACAAAGAAAAAATATAAAATTGCTTGCAAACAGCCAGAATATTCGTCGTAAAAAATAATAATTCATCAATTATGCAGGAGATCATTTATAATTGAAAAATGTTTCAGATTTTCATTTTTTGCTCATTGACTGAGAAACCTTTTAAAAATCACACCTCAAGCTTGATTATCATGAGAGACAAAATGACAATATTCCGTATAAAACAAGGAATAATGACTGACTCATACATTAGCAACTAAGGCAGAAAAGTTTTCAGCATCTTCAATCAAAGGCTCATCTATGTATTTTGCCCATACCACCCCAAGATCAATTTTTTTATCCGTTTCAACAATTTCCAAAAAATTCATATAATACTCAGGGATAGAACTAATAATCCGTTTAGGCACACAGGTATAGGCATTATTTTTTGTAATCATCTCTACTATCAACATGATATCATTTGTTTTTAATAGCAAATGCATATTGTCACCAGTATAGATAGGAAAAACATTGAGGCAATCCGTTAACTCAACCTCCTCTTTTTTTCTGGTGAATTTTTCGGAGTAACTCCGTTGCCAAACTTACGTAAGGCTATTCTGCATTTAGATACCAGATGACTTCCTTTCTTAAAGATATAGATCAACCTTTCCGTAAACACCTTTTTTGGCTCTAACGGAGCGCTAATAGATGATAGCGGCATCACTGCAACATGTAACATCCTTGCATTCAATAAATTTATCTGCTGCTCAACTGACAGTCCTGTCACCAATGACAGCACAACGCTCCCTTTTTTTCCACGAACTGTCGCTCTATTTGAGAATAATTGTGGATAGGAAAACAAGAACCGACGTATAAGTGCCTGACCATATCCTCTTTTGAATCGACATGAACCTGACTTTTGAAGTGCTCATAGTGAGATAAAAACTTCCGGGTATTTTCCAACGTCTTCTGCCCAAAATCTGTCAACCTTGTTCCATTTGGTCCCCTTATAAATAGTGATGCACCAAGAATATTTTCCAACCCGTGAATTCTCTTCGTCAAGGCTGGCTGAGAAAGATAAAGCCTCTCAGAAGCCTTATGATAATTAAGCGTTTCAGCCAAAACGATAAAAGCTTCAAGATTGCGTATATCCATGTTCTTTAGCCCAATGATTGTTGAATAACTACAAAACATTACAGATTCATGGTGATAGCATTTTAACTTAGTGTTTTGCCAAAGGTTTTATCAGGTAAAATGGTCAAAATGTTAACTAATAAAATGTTAGTTAATAAGAGGGCAATTCGCAAAATATTTATTATAATTATGTTTTAATTTCATTAAAAAATTATTTCAATAGTAACTAATTATTCTGGCAATGTGGATATCTTCCTTGTTAACGATATTATTTATCATTCCATTTCATTTTTTAAACCACAGAGTCATTATTATTTCTTAAGGTTAAAAACAATCGAGACATAACCTATAAACAGATCCACAATGGATAACTTTTCTTTATTGAGAATCTGCCAAATCAAATACCAGAGATTATGAAAGTTAAAATATCATATTGTGAAACTATTGTGTGAATAATTTAATTGAAGAATATAAAGAAAAGCATATACATCTGGCTTACTCGGATAATGTAACAAACAGCAGATAATTTACATCCATTATATCATTAATCGCTCTTCCATATTTTAATTTTATGATCACTTTAATATTCACTCTTATTACGTGTTAATAAGGAGATGTGACATTAAAAAATAGCAATACGGCAATGACAGGCTTTATAGTGTGTTGATAGTGATAATGCATACTTATTCTTAACGATTTTTTACTCTTTTTTTATATCGGAATACTCTGTATTGAATTTTCATTTTATGGATAAAACGTGTTAATTTTTAGTCATCTAAGAAACCACCTTCAAACATCGTATCGACAATTTTTCCGATATATACTCGATAAACTTCAAGCTTCAAGCTTCAAGCTGCAATCCACAAGACGACGCGAGGCCTTATATTTCTCCGCTGCGCGGGGAAATATAACACGTATTTTGAAGTTGGGTTGATATAAAATAAAAAGCGGGAAATCGTGTTTTTAATCTATTTTGGTGTATATTTTCTATTAAACGCTCAGTAAGATAATCTGACGTACATAATTCACTTCTTAATTTCAATAAAATATGACAGATAAATGATGAAAATCGACTTGAGCAATATGATAACAGAAAGTTGTAACCCCGCCAGTACCCACATTGATCAACTCTCAACTCTCGATATGCTCCGTGTTATCAACGATGAAGATAAAAAAGTGGCTATTGCCGTTGAAAAAACACTGCCTCAAATTGCCCGTGTCGTTGATAAAGTTGCCGAGGCATTTCGTCAGGGTGGGCGCTTAATCTATAGTGGAGCAGGCACATCTGGGCGCTTAGGCATCCTGGATGCCAGTGAATGTCCACCCACTTATGGTACAAAACCAGAACAGGTAATCGGCTTAATTGCCGGAGGGCATCAAGCCATTTTGCACGCTGTCGAAAATGCGGAAGATAATCGGCAATTAGGTACAAAAGATCTTCAGGCATTACACGTTAATCAAAGAGATGTTCTGGTCGGGATCGCAGCCAGTGGCCGAACCCCCTATGTATTAGGTGCCATGGAATATGCCAAATCAGTTGGTGCTACTGTCGCCTGTATCAGCTGCAATCCAAACAGCTCAATGGTGCAATTAGCTGATATTGCCATCACGCCCGTCGTAGGGCCAGAAGTGATAACGGGTTCATCCCGTATGAAGGCAGGCACGGCACAAAAATTGATACTGAATATGATCACGACAGGTGCCATGATCCGTATTGGCAAGGTATATGGTAATTTGATGGTTGACGTAAACGCCACCAATGCCAAATTAATCGAACGCCAGAAAAATATTGTCATGGCCGCCACGGAGTGCAGTAGAGAAATGGCAGAACATGCCTTGAACGCCTGTGGTGGTCATTGCAAGACCGCAATCGTCATGATTTTATCGGGTGTCAGCGCCGAAGAAGCCACAACGTTACTGGCAGAACACCAAGGGCTTATCCGGCCAGCGATCTCAATAGACCGATAATCATTAATACTCAATACCATTGACAGGATGGGCTTCACTAACGCTATTTTTCAGATGCAAAAATATTGACTTAACCAAACCAGATTAACGGCACACAAGCCGCCGTCAGGACTCCCATTGCGACATTGAAGATAAACCACGCGCGGCGGCTTCTCAGTAACTGACCAATCAGTGAGCCAAGAACCAGCCAGATTGCACCAGCAAGGGTATTGACGATTAACATCACGATGCTGATAACAAAAATGGAATAGTTATACAGCTCTCCAGCCAGACTGTAACTACTGATTGCGCCCAATCCCATCAACCAGGTTTTTGGATTCAAGAACTGCAATAGCCAACCCTGATAAATTTTGATTGGCTCTCCTGCCGACGTTATGGTGTCCAGCCGCTTATAATGCGAAGTAGCTGTCTTCCAGGCTAGCCAGAATAAATACAGGCATCCGAGTATTTTCAGGCCCGTATGTAACGCAGGATAAATCAGCAGTAACGCAGCAACACCAAACGCAGACAGCAGCAAAATTGTCTGCATCCCCAAAATAATGCCCAGACAAAGCGGGATAGAACGGCGAATTCCAAAATTAGCTCCCGATGATGTCAGTAACAAATTGTTTGGACCCGGTGTGACAGCGGAAATAAACATAAATATACTAAGCGAGAATATCAGGCTTAAAGTCATGGGTAGATTCCCCTCCCACCCAGGTGGTTGACATTTCTTTTCAAGAAAATAACAGTATGTTATTTCACATACAAGATAACTAATCATGAAATCAATTCATTATGAATCCCGGCCTACAACTCCATTAGCACTGGCTAAGTTCCCCAATGATGAATTACCGTATTTTCAGGAGCAATCACAATGATTATCCCGTGGCAACAATTGGAAGCCGATACACTCCACAACTTAATTGAAAACTTTGTCTTGCGGGAAGGTACTGATTACGGCGAACAGGAAAAAACGCTCGAACAAAAAGTGCAAGATGTCAAACGTCAACTTGAGCGAGGTGAAGTTCTGCTGGTATGGTCTGAACTACATGGAACCGTTAATATCTTGTCTAAAGCGATGTTCCGCCCGTAAAGCTCGGTTTGTTTTATTCATTCTAATTGACTGATTCGCCAATTTTATTGATTAAGGAGTCTGTTCATGTCTGCCAAACACCCCGTTATCGCAATCACTGGTTCCAGTGGCGCAGGAACAACCACGACCAGTGTCGCTTTTCGCAAGATTTTCCAACAATTTGACGTAACAGCCGCACTGATAGAAGGGGATAGTTTCCATCGTTATACTCGTCCTGAAATGGATGCCGAGATACGGAAAGCAAGAGAACAAGGCAGACATATCAGCTACTTTGGGCCAAAAGCTAACGATTTCGGTATGCTGGAAAAGACATTCCTTGAGTACGGAGAAACGGGCAATGGCCGCTGCCGAAAATATCTCCATACCTATGATGAGGCCGTCCCCTATAACCAATTACCCGGTACTTTCACACCGTGGGAACCTCTGCCATCAAATACGGACGTCCTATTTTATGAAGGACTGCACGGTGGTGTTGTCACGCCACAACACAATGTCGCCAGTCATGTTGATCTGTTGATTGGCGTTGTGCCTATCGTCAACTTAGAATGGATACAAAAACTCATCCGTGATACCGGTGAGCGTGGGCATTCCAGAGAAGCTGTCATGGATTCCGTTGTCCGCTCAATGGATGACTATATCCGCTACATCACTCCTCAGTTTTCACGTACCCACATCAATTTCCAACGTGTCCCTACTGTTGATACCTCTAACCCCTTCTCTGCCAAAGCGATCCCCTCGCTGGACGAAAGTTTTATCGTGATCCGCTTCCGTGGTCTCACTCAAATTGATTTTCCTTATTTACTCGCTATGCTTCAGGGTTCATTTATTTCCAGCCTAAATACTATCGTCGTTCCGGGTGGAAAAATGGGGCTGGCAATGGAATTAATTATGGCACCGCTTGTTAAACAATTACTGGAAGGCAAAAAAATCTCGTAATTTAATCCCCATTTAATTTTTAATAAGGCAGGTAACAAAAAATAATGTTACCTGTTTTATTAAAATAAATAGGCCATTTTTGGTAACATAATTTTTTCCCTTTTATAAATGTAAAATCAATAAAACCAACTCTTCTGCCTGATTTCTGATAATCTGGCAGTCAGTTTAATAGGCTGAAGCGATACAGGAGAAGACAGAAACGCTTTCCTGTGTTACAAACAAGGTTACAAGTAGGGACTGACAAGGTATATGGTTAAGACAATATACCTAAATTTTGACATCTTTATAATCCATATAAAATTCCCGCTTGTCAGTTTTTCAGCAGGTTAATTGTTAACCTATTGATTTTATCAAGCCAGCCTGAAGAGGAACTACCGTTTCTCACATCATAAAGGCAGAAATAACAACAGAGGATAAAGCGAATGGTTCTCGGCAAGCCACAAACAGACCCAACTCTTGAATGGTTTTTGTCACACTGCCATATTCACAAATATCCATCCAAGAGCACGCTTATTCATCAAGGCGAGAAAGCAGAAACGCTTTACTATATTGTTAAAGGTTCAGTTGCTGTTCTAATAAAAGATGAAGAAGGTAAGGAGATGATTCTCTCTTATTTAAATCAGGGAGATTTCATTGGTGAACTTGGATTGTTTGAAGAGGGGCAAGAACGTACTGCATGGGTGCGAGCCAAAAGTGCCTGTGAAGTGGCTGAAATTTCCTATAAGAAATTTCGCCAGTTAATTCAGGTCAATCCTGATATTCTGATGCGTTTATCTGCCCAGATGGCAAGTCGCCTACAAACCACTTCCGAAAAAGTAGGTAACTTAGCCTTTCTGGACGTTACAGGCCGTATCGCCCAGACATTGCTCAATCTGGCCAAACAGCCTGATGCAATGACTCACCCTGATGGTATGCAAATCAAAATCACACGTCAGGAAATCGGGCAGATTGTGGGTTGTTCCCGTGAAACGGTTGGCCGTATCCTGAAAATGCTGGAAGATCAAAACCTGATCTCTGCACATGGCAAAACCATCGTCGTTTATGGGACACGTTAATTCCCGATAAACCAGAAACTCAGCCAGTGCAGCCCGTTACTTCGCACTGGCTTTTTTACTTTTATTTGTTTAACCAGCGGGATACCGCCATTTCCAGCCGCATCATGCCGTCTGTAATTTCGTCCTCAGGAATGATCAATGATGGGGTAAAGCGCAAGATGCTGTCTCCTGCACTTAATAACATCAATCCCGATTCCGCCGCTTGCTGCACTATCTCTCTGGCCTTGCCCTGATATTCAGCTTTCAATACGGCGCCAATAAGCAAGCCTTTTCCACGAACTTCATGGAAAATACCATATTTTTGGTTCAGTTTTTCCAGAGCATGAATGAGCCTATCGTGCCGTTTTTCCACGCCCATCATCACTTCTGGCGTATTGATGATATCCAGTACGACACAACCGATACTACAAGCCAGTGGATTTCCACCATAAGTCGTTCCATGCGCACCCGTTTCCATTGCTGCCGCTATTGTATCTGTCGTTAACATTGCACTGATGGGAAAACCGCCCCCCAGCGCTTTTGCTGTCGTCAGGATATCCGGCTGTACGCCATAATGCTGGTAAGCATATAATTTACCCGTGCGCCCTATTCCACTCTGGACTTCATCAAAGACCAACAAGACCTGATGTTTATCACACAATTCCCGCACGCCATGCAGAAACTCTATCGTCGCAGGAGTCACTCCCCCTTCTCCTTGAATTGGCTCCAAAACAACAGCGCAAGTGTGATCATTGATTTCCGCCCTGACGGCATCCAAATCGTTAAAAGGTACGTGAACAATATCAGCAGGTTTAGGTCCGAACCCGTCGGCATATTTTGGCTGCCCTCCTACCGAAACAGTGAAAAAGGTGCGTCCATGAAACGCCTGATGGAAAGCAATAATTTTAGTTTTATTCGGATGATGACGAGTAATCGCATAACGACGTGCCAATTTAAATGCCGCTTCATTAGCTTCCGCTCCCGAATTAGCGAAAAAGACTTTCTGGGCAAAGGTCGCATCAATCAATTTCTGCGCTAAAGTTAAGGCTGGCTCATTGGTAAAAATATTGCTGACATGCCACAATTTTTCACCTTGCTGCTTCAGGATGTTCACCAAAGCCGGATGACAGTGCCCCAAAGCCAGAACCGCGATCCCTCCGGCAAAATCAATATATTCTTTACCCTGTTGATCCCATACTCGACTTCCTTGCCCTCTGACAGGAATAAAATTCGCCGGTGCATAAATGGGCAACATCACGTGATCATAGGTATTTCGTTTTATTGCTTTATTTTCTGACATTTCCCCCACCTTATTTTTATCTTTGCCATTTGAAAAATGAAATAATACTCATAAAATATGAATAAAAAATCACTTAAGAGCAAATAAAAAAACACTGAATGAGGGAATATGGAGGTAACTGACTAATATTTCAGGAAATTATTCAACAATTCATGTCCCTGCTCACTCAGAATGCTTTCCGGATGAAATTGCACGCCTTCCAGTGGTAAAGTACGGTGACGTATTCCCATGATTTCATCTACGTCGCCATTGCGCTGACTCCAGGCCGTCACTTCAAATGAAGCAGGAAGCGTTTCTGCGGCAACGACCAAAGAGTGATAACGCGTGACCGTCAATGGACGATCTAATCCTTTAAATACCCCTTGCTGGCTATGATGGATCAGACTGGTTTTCCCATGCATCACTTCACGAGCTTTAACAACGCTCGCACCAAAAGCTTGACCTATTGCCTGATGTCCCAGGCACACACCGAGGATGGGCAATTTCCCTGCAAAATGTGAAATCGCTTCCAACGAGATCCCTGCTTCATTTGGTGTGCAAGGCCCCGGAGAAATGACTAAATGAGTAGGCGCCAAATCTTCGATATCTTCAAGCTGAATCTCATCATTACGCTTAACTAAAACCTCTGCCCCTAACTCACAAAAATATTGATATAAATTGAATGTAAAAGAATCGTAGTTATCTATTATTAGTAACATAGGAGTATATCCTACTGATTATTATAGTCTTATAAGTTGCCCTACCCCAGAGGGATATTATGCATTCTGTATAACAGTAAAATCAGGTAAAGCAGTATTAACAGCAATGGGGGGCTAATCATACCACAGAAGCACTTTTAAAATAGTGGTACGGAGACCGCATTACCATAATGCAGCATGATGTAACAACGTAGAAATGGCGGAGAGAAGGGGAATGCAAACGGTACTCAAACAACCAGTAATGATTATCCGAATACCGTATTATGTCGGTCTTCGAGCTGTTAAGGTTCAACCTTGGCAGACAAGATCACAATAGGTTTTGCCGGTACATTTTGGTAAGGACCAACATTTTCTGTTTTGACCTGAGAAATTTTATCAACCACATCCATGCCCTTAACCACTTTGCCAAAGACTGCATAACCGAAGTCACGCTGCCCGTGGTCAAGGAAAGCATTATCAGTCACATTAATAAAAAACTGGCTGGTTGCGCTATCCTTATCTGCGGTACGTGCCATAGCAATAGTACCCCGCAGATTCCGCAGACCGTTATCTGCTTCATTTTTAATTGGCTCCCGGGTAGCTTTTTGCTTCATATCCTTTGTAAAGCCGCCACCCTGGATCATAAAGCCCGGGATAACACGATGAAAGATGGTGTTGTTATAAAATCCCTCATTGACATACTCAACGAAATTCCTGGTAGTCATTGGTGCCTTATTGCTGTCTAACTCAAGTTCGATTTCTCCAGCCGATGTGACCAGCTTCACGTGAGTTTCAGCGGCTAATACTGGGACAGCTATCGCACTGATAGCACATGCAGCCATAAGCGACACAAAAATACGTTTAAACATTAATGGTTCCTTTATTTTTGAGGTCAACAATAAAACTCATAACAACAAAACGCCTTAAGTGTAATTCCCTATGGAGTGAAGTTCCAAAGATTTACCTACATTTACGAGTATCTTAGATGAATAGAGGGAAAATCTACCGATAACTTTTATATTCGCATAGTTCAGCAAAGTCTATTTTGTGAATAACCCCCATATTGATATGCTTTCCATGCTAAAACATAGAAATTGAAGATTGATGTACACTCGACAGCATAATCAGAGTCATTCAAAATCTGTAAGCTCAGTTTCTTACACTGTGCTTTCGGATATTTTTTCCAGAATAATCACCAACATGATCTATACCAATCCAACTTCAAGATGCGTGTTATATTTCCCCGCGCAGCGGGGAAATATAAGGCCTCACGTCGTCTTGCGGATTGCAACTTGAAGTTTATCGAGTATATAAGGAAAGTTTGAATCCCGAAAAAGTGTTGATTTGGCGAATTATTCACAAAAAGAACCTATTACGGATTCCTCAAGTTACTCCTGTCCACAAGCAACTCCCCTCGGTATAATCATCGCGCTATTTTTGTGTATTCCTCAGGGAGATAACCATTTTGACCATCAAGAACTACAACTATCATATGACCCACTTTATTACGAGTGCACCTGACATTCGCCACCTGCCTCAAGATGTGGGTATTGAGGTCGCGTTTGCCGGTAGGTCAAATGCGGGTAAATCCAGCGCCCTGAATGCACTGACCCGCCAAAAGAGCCTTGCGCGTACCAGTAAAACCCCTGGCCGTACCCAATTAATTAACCTATTCGAAGTAGAAGAAGGAGTCCGTCTGGTAGACTTGCCGGGCTATGGCTACGCCGAAGTACCAGAAGAGATGAAACGTAAGTGGCAGAAAGCGTTGGGGGAATATCTCCAGAAGCGTGAATACCTTCAGGGATTGGTGGTTTTGATGGATATCCGCCATCCACTGAAAGATCTGGATAGGCAAATGATCGAATGGGCGGTCGTGATGCAAGTCCCTGTCATGGTATTGCTGACTAAAGCTGATAAACTGGCATCCGGAGCCCGTAAAAGCCAACTGGCAAAAGTTCGTCAGGAATTAGCCTCTCTGGAAGGTGATATTCAGATCGAATACTTCTCCGCCCTGAAAAAAATCGGCATTGATAAACTAGAGCAAAAACTTAACCAGTGGTTCAATCAGCCAGCCATTGAGATGGAATAACATCCGCCTCTGCCCCATAAAAAAACGCCCCAGTCAAAAGAAATGACTGGGGCAGCTAATATTCAGCTAAATCCGATTACGTGAAGTAAAAGGTCTGAAAGATAGAACATCTTACCTCTGTACCCTACGCCGATAACTTTAACCTATTCTTTTAATCAAAAAAAGACTTTTTTGTAATTAATTTTCACTAATTACCTCGATTCAGCTGTTAACATTTAAGCAATTCAGGTTATTATGGCGTCATTAATGTAGTTTAATTACATATTTATGAGATCTAGATCTAATCTACAACCTAACTGAAATTCTTGTCACATGCCTTTTCGCGGCATAATTGAGATAATTTCAGTTCATTAAACAAGCAGTATTTTCATAAAAATCATTCAATAAAAAAAGAACCGCATTTCTACGGCTCTTTTTCTGCTTCTGCTTCTTAAGATAAAAAGGTATATCAGTGTGCCTGATCCCAATTATCACCAATCCCAACATCCACATTTAACGGCACATCAAGCTGCATACTTTGTTCCATCAGCTCTCTGATTTTCTGCCCTGCGGTCTCCAGCTCTGATTCATGCACTTCAAATACCAGTTCATCGTGAACCTGCATGATCATGCGCACATTTGGCTGCTCACTGATAATCCAGTTATCTACCGCAATCATTGCCAATTTGATGATATCTGCTGCCGTCCCCTGCATAGGTGCATTGATGGCTTCACGCTCTGACGCCTTACGACGCATGGCATTACTCGATTTGACATCCGGCAGGTACAACCGACGACCTTCCAGCGTTTCGACAAATCCCTGTTCAGCCGCCTGCGTCCGTGTACGTTCCATATAAGCCAGCACTCCCGGATAACGCTCAAAATAGAGATCCATATAGCGCTGCGCTTCACCACGCGGAATACCTAACTGGCGGGATAGGCCAAACGCACTCATGCCATAAATCAGGCCGAAGTTAATCGCCTTAGCACTGCGACGCTGTTCACTGGTCACTTGTTCCAATGGTACGCCAAACACTTCCGCAGCCGTTGCGCGGTGGATATCTTTGCCTTGGGCAAATGCCTCCAACAAGCCTTTGTCCTGTGACAAGTGCGCCATAATGCGCAATTCAATCTGCGAATAGTCCGCCGCCATAATGCGGTAACCTTCCGGTGCCACAAATGCCTGACGGATGCGGCGCCCTTCATCATTACGAACAGGGATGTTTTGTAAGTTTGGATCACGGGAAGAGAGGCGTCCCGTCGCAGTTACCGCCTGATGATAAGACGTATGAACGCGATTTGTCAGTGGGTGCACCATCAGAGGCAATTTATCCGTGTAAGTGGTTTTCAGTTTTGCCAGGCCGCGATGTTCCAGAATCACTCTTGGCAACTCATCGTTCTCTGCCAACTCTTCCAGTACTTCTTCATTCGTTGATGGTGCGCCATTTGGCGTCTTTTTCAACACAGGCAAGTTCATTTTTTCAAATAAGATGACTTGTAACTGTTTTGGTGACGCCAGATTGAATTCTTCCCCTGCCAACTCATAAGCAGACTTTTCCAGTTCATCCAGACGTGCAGTGATTTCCCTTGAATGTTCTGCCAACGTTTGGGCGTTGATCAACACCCCTGTTCTTTCCATACGGGACAAAACCGGCACCAGAGGTATTTCGATCTTCTGGAAAACTTTTTGCAGCTTTGGCGCATTCTCTAACTGAGGATACATGACCTGATGTAGCCTAAGAGTCACATCTGCATCTTCCGCCGCATATTTTGCGGCTTCCTCCAATGGGATTTGATTGAAGGTGAGTTGCTTTTTGCCCTTGCCCGCAATTTCTTCAAATGTGGTGGTTTTATAGCCCAGATAACGTTCGGCAAGGCTATCCATGTCATGCCGCCCCGCTACGCTGTTCAAAACATACGATTCCAGCATGGTATCGAAAACAATGCCATTTAAAGCAATGGCATAACGCGCTAAAACACCACGATCAAATTTCAGGTTTTGACCAATTTTAGGCAGATTGGCATCCTCCAGCAGCGGTTTTAATGCTGCGAGAACTTCGTGCAGCTCCAATTGCTGTGGCGCATCCAGATAATCGTGTCCCAATGGCAGATAAGCGGCTTCAACGTCTGATTTCCCCACGGCAATGGCAAAGGACATTCCCACCAGATTAGCTGTCAGGGTATCAAGACTGTCGGTTTCCGTATCAAAAGAGAATGCCGGAACTTGTTTCAGCTTTTCAATCCACTCATCAAAGGATTGACGCTCAAGGATGGTTTGGTAATTTTCCGGTGAAATTTTAACAGCGGCGGGTGCAGCAGCTACTGATTTTGACTTAGTGCCGGCTGCAACAGGTTTCTTTCCATTACCTGCCAGCCAACTACCATTCTGTACGTCACTGATCCAACGTTTAAATTCATAATGACTGAACAGAGACAGTAACTCATCCGCATCCGGTGGAATAACAGAAAGATCTAAACAGGTCCTATCCAACTCAACGTCGGTTTTGATTGTCGCCAATTGGTAGGAAAGATAAGCCATCGCTTTATGCTGTTCCATTTTGCCAGCCAGGGTTTTGGCTCCACGGAAACCAAGTGAGGCAATGTCATCAAGCCGGGCATAGATCTCATCCAATCCGCCAATCCCCTGCAATAGCCCCAGCGCGGTTTTCTCACCTACTCCCGGCACCCCCGGAATATTATCGGAAGAGTCCCCCATGAGGGCGAGAAAATCGATAATCAGCTCAGGCGGGATACCATATTTTCCCTCAACCTCTTCCGGTCCCAAAATAGTGTTGGTCATGGTGTTAATCAGCGTGATATTTGGCGTCACCAATTGCGCCATATCTTTATCACCCGTGCTAATCAGCACCGAACGGCCCTCTTTTTCAGCCTGCAAGGCCAACGTACCGATAACATCGTCAGCTTCAACGCCTGGCACAACCAGAATAGGCAGTCCCATTGCATTAACCATTTTGTGCAACGGTTCAATCTGCAAACGCAAGTCATCCGGCATAGGCGGCCGATGGGATTTGTATTCAGCAAATAGCTCATCACGGAACGTTTTGCCTTTGGCATCAAACACAACCGCCACATGACTGGGTTTGTACTGCATGATCAAACTTCGCAGCATATTCAGAACGCCATACATGGCGCCCGTCGGTTCTCCCGAACTGTTTGTCAGTGGTGGAAACGCATGATATGCACGATAAAGGTATGAAGAACCATCAACTAAAATCAGGGGATTGTCTGCTATCTGTGCCATAAAATTTTCTTCGTCGTTCTGTGGGATGAATAAAGAATAGAATGCCATACTGTGTCGTTATAGACGAATTTTGCGGGAATTTTCTCGTACTAACTTGCATTTTATGACAAATATTCTGATCAGTGCTCTGTGGATAACTTTGTGCACAAAAAAATGGCATATAAAACAGATTTATGTATATCACCGCAAAGAGAGGATAACAGGAGGTAAAAATCAATGAATTACGCGAAATATTAAATAAATATTACAACCGCTTTAAAATCACTGACTTGTGGATATTACCGGAGTTTATGTTATGAAAGGTGTTTTTTGGCAGGTATTGTGCCAACTCTCTCATGGCTGGCACAATACCTGTATTATTTTATATTAATACTCGCATTTTTGTTTCGTTACGCTACCTTCTTGCAACTTATTTTTTGTTTACCAGATAGTTCACGACCTCAGAAAATTTCTGTGAGTAGTCCAAAGCTGAACGAGTGTCAATTCCGCCATTGTTGATCAGGTACTTACCATTAACAAACATCGCTGGAACACCACGTAAGTTGAAATCTTTGGCTGCCTGACGCTCTTTAGCAGCTACCGACTGCACGATAAAGCTGTTCAGGGCTGCATCATACTCTTCACCAGATATACCCGCTTTGATGAAGGCATTGCGGATATCGTCCTTGCTAGTGATGGTTTGGCTTTTCTGAATGCCATCAAACAAAATAGGAGTGACTTTATCTTCAATCTTCATGACAATGGCGACTGCCCAGGCATCGGTCAATGCTTTGCCCAACGGCCCCAGAAAATCCACATGATAACGTTCATGAGTCACACCTGCTGGCAAGTTTTTCTCAACCGTAGCAGGAACGTGATACGTATTTTCAAACTGATAGCAGTGAGGACAATAAAAAGAAAAAAACTCCACCACCTGAGGCTGATTTGCAACCGGATCTTTTAACTCGGTATACTGTTTGCCTTCAGAAAAACCGGAAGCAGCAGCATTAAATGCCATAAATGCTCCCACCAGCGCTAGCCAAAATTTCTTCATAAATGGTCTCCAAAAAAATTAATACATCGGATTAAGCTGTAAAGGCGGTTCCTGTAACAGCCTGACTTGTTCAGAAAAAAGACTCACTTGCTTATGCCAAAAATCACTATCAGCCATCCACGGAAACGCTTTTGGAAAAGCCGGATCTTGCCAGCGACGAGCAACCCAGGCTAAATAATAGACCATTCGCATCGCACGCAGAGGCTCTATTAATGCCAATGTCTTGGGATCAAATGCCATAAACTGACCATATGACTCAAGCAAGATATCCAACTGGATCACCCTTTCTTGCCGTGAGCCACTCAGCAACATCCACAAATCCTGAATAGCGGGACCATTGCGGGCATCATCAAGATCCACAAACCATGCTTCATCACGCCACAAGATATTACCAGCATGGCAATCACCATGCAGCCGCAATACTTGCCAGTTATCATGCCATTGGCTTGCGACTGCCTGATTCAATTCATCGAGTGCAACCAGAAAATTCTGTTTATGCCGGGCGGGCATGAGTTTACATTCAGCGAGATGTTGGTACGGCTGATATAAATATTCATTCAGATTAAGGGTAGGACGAGCAGAAAATGGCTTTTTTTGCCCCGATTTGATGCACTCTTCCCAGCAATCGCCCAACGTCTTCCAATTGGTCAAAACTATCTGACTCGTACTGACGCCCCCCCACACTGGGAAAAATGGCAAAAAAGAAACCGCCGTAATTCAGCACTGTCTGCCCGTCAAACATTAACGGGGCTGCCACGGGCAAATCAGCCTGCTGCAATTCATGGGCAAAATCGTGTTCTTCCTGAATTTGCTGCTGGCTCCAGCGCAGGGGGCGATAAAATTTCACAACATAGCGTTTGCGGTTCTCATCCATGAACTGATACACCCGATTTTCATAGCTGTTCAGTTCAGTCAAACCAGAATCAAGATACAGGCCAGATTGCCCCAATGCATCCATGATTAAATCTGGCGTAATATTTTGGAAATTAAAAGCTTTCGGTTCTGTCACAACACAGTTCTCTCTTTATCAATCTTCAATAATGCCCCGGGCACGCAACAATGCCGTCTTAAAATCTGCTTCATAATCTTTTTTCAACCCAGGGATTTCTGCATGGCTATCCGTACCGCGCATTTTCAGGTGATAAATCAAAATATCATCCGTTAATTCAGACAACTGCCCTGTGAATCCCGCTTCATCAGCCAGTTTTTGCAAAAGCGCCAGCAAATTTAAATTCGGCTCATTCTTCCATACTGGATGTAAAAGTTCGATAACTTCATTGAGGCGGTGATACTTCATTTTTAGTTCCTTATAAATCACGATACAAATTAGCAGGGTTAATGACATTGAGAAAGCATTGGTCTGTCAATCAGCGTAAAGTTATACTGCCACCTCAAGCAGCATGGTGAGATATTGATTCACAATTGAAAGACAAAGGGTATACCAAACATTAAATATTTCATTGCCCAATATCAGGTGATTTTACATGACGCATCCAAAAATCAGTGGCGCAATTCTGGCTGGAGGATTATCCACCCGCATGGGAGGAAACGACAAAGGATTGCTGCAATTTAACAATGCACCACTCTACCAACACATTGCCACAAGATTGCAGCCGCAGGTTCATGAACTGTTGGTTAATGCCAATCGCAATCTGGCGGTTTATTATCAGAGTGGCTATCCCGTCATACCGGATATCATTGCCGATTTTTCCGGGCCATTGGCAGGTATGCTGGCGGTTTTAAAAAGCGCCATCCACGAGTGGGTGGTATTTGTTCCCTGCGATGTCCCCAATTTCCCGGAAAACCTGGTCGCAACACTGTGGCACTACAAACAAAACGCCTTGGCTGCTTATGCTCATGACTGCGAACGCGCACATCCTACTCTGGTATTAATGCACCGCAGACTAATCCCCCGTCTGGAAAGCTATCTGGCTTTGGGAGACAGAAAACTGATGTTCTTTATGCAGATGATTAAGGCAAAAGCGGTCTATTTTCCCAATCCCAATGCGTTCACCAACTTAAATACACCTGAAGAATGCCATCATTGGGAACGCCTTCAGGAGATGGCATGAACCACAGCACCAACAACACAACACTGCCTATTCTGGGTATCACCGCTTATAGTGGAACCGGAAAAACGACACTATTGAAGCACGTTATTCCACTGTTACGCCAGCAACACATCCGCGTTGGGCTGATTAAGCATACTCACCACAATATGGATGTCGATAAACCCGGCAAGGACAGCTACGAGCTACGCAAAGCGGGGGCGGCACAAACATTGGTTGCCAGCCAGCAACGCTGGGCTTTGATGACTGAAACCCCAGAGTTGCCGAAACTGGATCTTGACTACCTTGCCCGTCAATTTGATGTCAATTTGTCGGATCTGATTTTGGTTGAAGGATTCAAACATGAACCCATCCCCAAAATCGCACTTTATCGAGATGGCTTAAACTCTACCGTTGATGAGCTTCTCGATCCGCATGTCATAGCAATTGCCAGCGATATTACGCTGGCAACACCACTTCCACAGTTTGATATTAATCGGCCGGAACAAGTGGCAGCGTTTATTGCCGAGTGGTTACATCAATAACCGTGGTTATAACAATAAGAAATATTTCCTGTCACTCGATCTGATATCCTCTTTTGCCTTATTTTCCTTCCGGCATCAAACCAATAAACGTGGTTTTTTTACGGGGTTCAGTCATCAATGCTTCTAGTTTTTCCACACAACGCAAGTAATGAGGCGTTTTCTTATGCGCTGCAACTGCCGCTTCGTCAGCATAGGCTTCATAGATATAGAAGCGAGTCGGGATATTCTCATCACGCAATACATCGAACCGTAAATTACCCGGCTCTTTAACCGAACCAAAGTGATTATCCCGAAATACTTCGATAAATTCGTCTATCTTGTCGGCCTTAACATTAATTTCCACTAATGTGACGTGCATATTATTTCCCCCTGGCTTTTTCACTCAGGAAAAGCTCATAAGCCTGAGCAGGTTTCTCATGATGATGCACCACGGCCTGCACCGCTTTCAGCATCGCAACAGGGGCTTCCGACTGGAAGATATTGCGTCCCATATCCACACCAGACGCCCCCTGATCAATCGCCTGATAGCACATATTCAACGCCTCCGGTTCCGGCAATTTTTTACCACCCGCAATCACAATCGGCACTGGACAACCCGCCACAATCCGCTCAAAACCGCTTTCGACATAATAGGTTTTGATGATGTTCGCCCCCATTTCAGCTGCAATGCGAGTCGCCAGCGAGAAGTAACGTTGGTCACGCGCCATATCTTTACCGACGCCCGTCACCGCCATTGTTGGCATGCCATAACGTGTTCCCTGATCCACCAGCTTGATAATGTTCTTGATAGATTGGTGTTCGTGTTCTGAACCGATATAGACCTGTGCTGCAACCGCACAGACATTGAGGCGCAGTGCATCTTCCATCGCCACCGCAACAGCTTCATTGGAGAGTTCAGTCAGAATCGAGTTCGCCCCAGACGCACGCAGGACGACAGGTTTATTGGTTGCAGGCGGAACCTGACTGCGCAGGATACCGCGGGTACACATCAACACATCGGTATATTCAAACAGCGGGGCGATATTGATATCAATACGCTCCAGGCCTGTCGTTGGTCCCTGAAAATAACCGTGGTCAAATGCCAGCATCACCGTTTTATTGGTGGTGGGATTGAAAATCCGTGACAAACGGGACTGCATACCCCAATCCAGCGCACCACAGCCTTTCAGTTCAAACAGCGTGTTCTGTTGCGGTGTATTAATGCCAAAATCTTTACCCTCTTTGATATCATCTAAATCTGCCATTTCTCCCTCCAGAAAGGTGTCAGGGCGGTATATCTGCCCCATGCATTAGAAACCGTACTGATTGATATTGTCTTTGGTGAAAAATAACCAAACATGAACATTTATTTATTAAAAATATTTTTGTTCAAAACTCTAATTCATAATTATAGATTTTTGCAGTATTCCGATCACATTCTGTGAAAAAGTTAAAGTTATGTTAAAGTCCATTCAGATCGCTATGAAAATTGATAGACGAATAGTACTCATCCACTCCCTGTGACATATCGAACAAAGGTAACGACAGACGAGGATAGCATCATGAATCAACGCGCTTATACCCCCCCATCAGGGAAGTATCTGATGGCGCTTGATGCAGGAACTGGCAGTATCCGGGCAGTTATATTTGATCTCGAAGGCAATCAGGTTTCCGTTGGACAAGCTGAATGGATACACCATCCCGTACCGGATGTTGCGGGTTCAATGGAATTTGATCTGAAAAATAACTGGCAACTGGCCTGCCAATGCATTCGGCAGGCACTGCAAAAGGCAGAACTGCCTGCCAAGTCGATTCAAGGTGTTGCCGCCTGTTCAATGCGGGAAGGGATTGTCCTTTATAATGGCGACGGCGATCCTATCTGGGCATGTGCCAACGTAGATGCCCGCTCCAGTCGTGAAGTCAGCGAACTGAAAGCGCTTTACAATAATACCTTTGAATATGATGTCTACCGCTATTCCGGCCAAACATTGGCATTGGGAGCCATGCCACGCCTGCTTTGGCTAGCGCACTATCGCCCTGATATCTATCAACAAGCCAGTACCTTAACCATGATCAGTGATTGGCTGGCTTATATGCTAAGTGGCGAGCTGGCCGTTGATCCCTCTAACGCGGGCACAACAGGCATGCTGAATTTAGCCAGCCGCGATTGGTGCCCCAACCTGTTAGAAATGGCAGGATTGCGCTCTGATATCCTCTCTCCCGTCAAAGAAACGGGCACCTTGCTCGGCTATATTACGGCAAAAGCCGCGGCAGAATGCGGCCTGAACAGCGGTACTCCCGTGATTATGGGTGGTGGCGATGTTCAACTCGGCTGCCTTGGCATTGGTATCGTCAAACCCGCCCAAACCGCAGTACTCGGCGGAACATTCTGGCAGCAAGTCGTCAACCTGCCTGAACCGATCACCGACCCCAACATGAACATCCGTATCAATCCGCACGTTATCCCCGGCATGGCACAAGCAGAATCCATCAGTTTTTTCACCGGTCTCACCATGCGCTGGTTCCGCGATGCTTTTTGCGCAGAAGAAAAACGGCTGGCGGAACGACTGGGCGTTGATGCCTACAATCTGCTGGAAGAGATGGCGGCAAGGGTTCCTGCCGGTGCACATGGCGTCATGCCGATTTTTTCCGATGTTATGCGCTTTAAATCGTGGTATCACGCTGCGCCATCTTTCCTCAATCTCTCGATTGATCCAGAAAAATGCAACAAGGCAACGCTATTTCGGGCGCTGGAAGAAAACGCCGCTATCGTTTCGGCATGTAACCTTGATATGGTTTCGGCTTTCTCTGGTGTCCAGGCAGAATCGCTGGTCTTCGCAGGCGGTGGGGCAAAAGGCAAACTCTGGAGCCAGATCCTGTCTGACGTTACGGGGCTGCCTGTTCGCGTGCCGGTGGTAAAAGAGGCAACGGCATTGGGTTGTGCCATTGCGGCAGGGGTGGGGGTTGGATTATATGCTTCCATGCCCGCAACAGGAGAAAGATTGGTACGTTGGGAGCGGGAATATCAACCGAATTTAAACCACCGTGAGGTTTACCAGAAAGCGAAAAAAGACTGGCAGGCGGTGTATGCAGACCAACTGCATCTGGTGGATGACGGGCTGACAACTTCGTTATGGAAGGCACCGGGGTTGTGATTCAACATTTAATAAAAAACTTTCCACCTGAGATGTAGCGCCTATCTCAGATAAAAAAGCCAGAATAACTCTGGCTTTTTTCAGCAATAAATAATGGGGAATTACGCTTAAAACCTATCCCATTATCTCATCGTCACAAACTCTTCTGCCGCCGTCGGATGGATAGCAACCGTATTATCAAAATCCTTCTTCGTTGCCCCCATTTTCAACGCAACCGCAAAACCTTGCAGTATTTCATCCATGCCAAAGCCGATACCGTGAATACCGACTATCTTCTCATTGGCTCCTATACAGACCAGCTTCATACGGCATGGCTGACGGTGCTGCGTCACTGCGGTGTACATTGCGGTGAATGACGATGTATAAACCTTAACCTGATCTTCACCATACTGAGCTTTTGCCTGTGGCTCCGTCAAACCTACCGTGCCAATTGGTGGATGGCTAAATACCACTGTAGGTATATTGGTGTAATCCAGATGCTCATCAGGTTTATTATTAAACAGACGTTCTGACAAACGACGCCCTGCGGCTATCGCAACTGGCGTCAACTCCACCGCACCCGTGTTATCACCCACCGCATAAATACCATTAACATTGGTGTTCTGATATTTATCGACCTGAATATAGCTTTTTTCATTCAGTTCAACACCTGTAGCGGCCAGATTCAGTTTATCTGTCATCGGCTCACGCCCAATCGCCCAGATCAGCGTATCAACAACCTGCTCCCGGCCATCCTGCAATTTAACTGTCAGGCTGCCATCACTATTTTTAATCACGGACTGTAATATTGCTTCTGTATGCAGTATTGGCCCTTCATTTTTGATGACTTCCAACAGTGTTTCCACAATCAGGGGGTCAAAAGAACGCAAAGGTGCATGTTTACGGACAAACAGATGTGCTTCGCTACCCAGTGCATTCAAAACACCCGCGATTTCAACAGCAATATAGCCAGCCCCGACCACAGCAACGCGCTTCGGCAGTTCATTCAGCTCGAAGAAACCATCTGAATCAATGCCATATTCCGCACCGGGAATATCTGGATGTACAGGACGTCCCCCTGTTGCGATCAGGATATGGTCAGCCGTGATTTTTTCGCCATTAACCTCGACAGTATGCGCATCAACAAAACGGGCAAATCCCTGAATAACATCGACCTTATTATTATTCAATACGCGTTCATATGACTGATGGATACGCTCAATATAAGCAGTGCGGCTGGCAATAAGTTTTTTCCAGTCAAAGTGATTGACGGTGGTATCAAAACCATAATCGGGACCATATTGATGAATAGATTCCGCAATTTGAGCAGCGTGCCACATCACTTTCTTTGGTACACAGCCCACATTAACACATGTTCCACCTAACGCCTTTGCTTCGATCAGGGCACATTTTTGCCCATACATAGCGGCACGGTTAATGGAAGCAATGCCGCCACTGCCACCACCAATTGCAATATAATCGTAATGTTTACTCATCTTAGGTCATTTCCGTCTAATCAATTAAGTTACTGCTAAAGCTCAACCTGACGTCATTATTACAAAAAGTTATCACTGACAGTGGACGATTCTAGCTCTTATTGCCATAGGCCACAGCTATAGAGTGATAACGCCACACTAAACCTTTACCTTATTCGGAGACAATCCACTCTACTGATGTATGTCCTGTACCTTCAGGAACCAGTACCTGATGCAACCACGGCAATACAGCCTTCATCTGTTGTTCTAATTTCCACGGCGGATTAATGACGATCATACCTGATGCCGTCATACCACGCTGATCACTATCAGGGCGAACACCAAGTTCAATTTGTAAAATCTTACGAATACCAGCGGCTTCCAGCCCCTTCACCAAGCGTTTAATCTGCTGACGCAGAACAACGGGATACCACAGTGCATAAGTCCCTGTAGCAAAGCGCTTATACCCTTCCTGAATACCCTGAACGACATTCTGATAATCCGATTTCAATTCATAAGACGGATCAATCAGTACAAACCCACGACGGCTTTTTGGTGGCAGCTTTGATTTTAATTGCTGGAAACCATCTTCCCGCAGGACACGGGCACGTCTGTCGCGGGAAAACTCCGTACGTAACAGAGGAAAATCGCTAGGATGCAATTCACTCAGATTAAGCTCATCATGCTCCCGCAATAAATGACGAGCAATCAGCGGAGAGCCTGGGTAATAACGTAAAGAGCCTTGTGGATTCAGCATCTTCACAACATCCATATACGCCGCCAATTCTTCGGGAATATCATCACGCTGCCAAATACGGGCAATACCTTCCAGATACTCTCCTGTACGTTCTGCACGTTCTCCACTCAAATGATAGCGGCCTGAGCCAGCGTGAGTATCCAGATACAGGAAAGGTTTTTCTTTTACTTTAAGTGACTCAATGATCAGGCTTTGTACTACGTGCTTTAACACATCAGCATGGTTGCCGGCATGGAAGCAATGGCGATAACTTAACATTGGATTTAACCCCGAGAGCAAAATATTGATAACTTGCCTGATGCCCTATCAGACAACTAAAGGGGCATTATAGCCTCATTCTTAACAAAAAAGATAAGTGCCTCTTTTTGCTCTCTTCGTTGTGAATCTAAGGAGAGCTTTCAGGATCAAAGCAAGATCAGCGTATAAAATTTCAGATAGGTAACCTAAAAATCTTAGGAATAATTCATGATGTCGAAAACAGTGATCTTATCTGTATTGATCGTTTTCAGTATGAGTGTTGCCTATGCAAACCGGGGTAAAACGGGATGTGAGATTAAGAAAAAAACGTTGGAAAAACAGCTCCAGTATGCTCAGGCAGATAAAGATAAGCGTCTGATAAAAGGATTAATGCGCTCTTTGGAAAATATAAAGACTACATGTGCTCTGGAAGAGCTTCTTCAAGCACAAAACAATAAGTCAGAAACCGTAAAAGGCAACGCGAAAAATAATACAACAGGGAACTCAGCTGACAAGAACAGTTCACCACCATTGAAACAGCCAAGTAGCAAAAGGCCATCTCACAAACCGTCTAAAAGCAACAAAATAGACATAAGAAAGAAAAAATAAAAAAGTGCAGGTCAGGCACAAAACACGGCCTGCATCTAATCCTGTATTTATTTTATCATCCAATAGGTTTATAGCTCCCTCCCTCTAACTTGCTGCACATTAGAAGGGAAGATATTGTAATAGATTTTATCACTCATAAGCGGTTCATTTTCAATTTTCACGGAAAGAATGGAGTTATCTTTAGAAATAGCATAATGGCTAAAATAATTCCCTTCCCTTTCATAAGGATAATAAAAATTAGGCTTAATGAATTTTTTCATATAAGACTCATCTGGTGGATGAAACTCATCTGAATAAATCACCTTCTGATCTCTGACAAAAATAATTTTATAAAAAAAGGCTGGTTTCGTAATTAAACTTTGCCCCGATAATTTTTTCAATATCCTCCGGCGCTATGCCTTTGTCGATGATATACATTTTGTCCCAGTCAAAAGGAATAATTTTATTCATATCAATCAAACAGGTTGTATTTCTCTGGCAATGCTTATCAGCATAAGAAATAATTCCTAATCTGCTGTTTTCAAAAGAAAAAAATAAAATAGCAATTCCCAGTATTAACGAAAAAATAATCATATTACTTTTGTTGACACCACGGAAAAACATCATTCCCCCCTTCATAATCAAATTTGATATGAGAAAACGGCCTTGGAATTTTAACCTTTAAAATCAACTAATTGATTGATATTATTCCTTATGAATTTTACAACTGCATTTTTATCGCCACATCTTGCTTCACGGCACTGATAAACACAGGCAAAAAACACGCCCTTCTGCCTTTCCAACAGCAGCCTGATTTTTTTAGGGTTTACAATTGCTATGAAGGTATATCTTGAATTGTGGAGACAATTCGACATCACTTATTACTTACAAGCGATTGTTATACAATTGCTATTTGATATCTTAAGTGCGGTTTACAAGATAAAAACAGATGTCCACTTCCAATCTCTAGCATCAAGAGAGTTATACAGGGACACTCAGGATGACTAAAAAGTATAGTAATTGTACCCGCGTTTTTTTTGATTTCAAATAGAAAAATATGGTAAGCAAATAATAAATTAGATAAATAGTTGCTAACGTGATTTTATGATAGTTTTAGAGCAATCTCGTGTATCTGATTTGTTATATTAAAAAATAATCATAAAGAGAAAGGAAATACAGGTAATTTATGCATATCAGTGTACTTTTGCATTCACCTACCTTAGGGAACCGCCAAAAACTTTTCACAGCCACAAAATTGATCAAAATGTAGACACGGCACATCTCCGCAGGGTAGCGCTAAATGGAGCTTGGTTGAGCGCCTACTCCGGCGCTATGTTGGTGAGTACAAACAATACGCCCATCAATAAACAACCATTTTGTATCAATAATGCCAGATAACCAATTGAAAATAAGCTGTAAAATGCCTTTTTTAACCCGGCATTAAACCGCGAAAAGACCGTATTCCATTTGCCAAATTCAGGCGGTGTTGAGGTTTATGGTAAGTAAACCCAGAGTGTTGCATTAATGCAGATAGCTTATTCCATATCGGATCTGATAACATTGTTCTCGTAAAACATCAACACGCCCTAATATAAGAATATACTTTCTACATTACCTATGGTCTCTATTGATACGTGATAACCAAGTGAGTTTTTCATTATTTTCTCTCAAGGTCGGTAGCAATATTATCGACCCTTTTATAGTTACGATATATCCTACGCAAAGCAAAAATTATTATTTGGCAAAATAAGTTGCGACCATATCTTTATTACCGTGACCCGCTTTTTGTGCTCGTTTGAAACGCTCAAGTCCTGCCTCAACACCATCAACTTTTACACCAGCGCGTTTGGCGGCATCTATAACTAATTCAGAATCCTTTACTGCATTATCCAAAGAGAAGCTAGCATCATAATTTCCAGAAATTATTGCAGCAGACTTTAGCTGGAAATACATATTATCCATCGGTCCGCCTTTAACTACGTCAATAACAAGTGATGGATCTACACCAAGAGCTTTAGCGATAGATAAGCTTTCAGCGATCCCATGTGTTAAAGCGAAAGCCCAACTATTTAGGGCCAGTTTGAGCTTGCTACTCACACCGCTTTGTTCTGAAACCCACACAGTACGCTGACCAATGGCATCAAATATAGACTGAACTGTATTACGATCGGATAAAGGACCTGACGCAATAATAATTAACTTACCTTGCTCAGCTGGACCTTTAGTTCCTTGAACTGGAGCATCAAAATATTTAAGGCCATTTTCAGCAGCAAAGGTTTCAAGTTGTTCATTTGCTGTAATACCAACAGTACTGCTCTGAATCCAGATTGTCCCTTTGGATAAACTAGGTAATGCAGAATTTATAACTTTTAATACTGAATCACCATCTTTAAGCATTGTTAATATAATATCAGCATCACTAACTGCGTCTTGCACGTACTTATGTACAGTTACTCCGAATTCTTCCAGATTTTTTGCTTTTTCATAAGTACGATTCCATGCGCTAACGTTAAAGCCATTCTTTTGTAAATTACAAGCGATAGCAGCTCCCATAATACCAGTACCAAGTACTGCAATTTTATTAGTGTTTGCGTGTACTATTTGAGTCATAAATTTATCCTTCGAAATATGAGATATAATCTCGTTTGCTTAGATCGGGTATATTTTCAAACTGACAATTTAAAAAATAAACACCCGTTATTAACTAATCATTTCAAAAAATTTTGTATTTTTACGATATGATGATTACTTATTCTATTGTACTCATCGCAACGTCAACGATATCAGCGAGTCGCTCAGAACGATCTGTTTGAGGCGCTCCTTTACTGACAACTCTAATTCCTTGAATTGTGCTGACAATAAATCTAGCCAGAGCGATGGGCTTTTTGGTCGGGGCTATTTCACCTGTGACTTGACCTCGAAGTATCAAAGTACTCAGAGCATGTTCCATTCTGCTTAGGTTCATCGCTACCAGATTGGCAATATCACTGTCATGTCGTGCCATTTCCAAAGAAGCATTTGCAACCATGCATCCCAACTTTGCAGTATCATTGAGTTCTTCTGAAACGATTTTCAGAAGTAATTGTCGAATCAAATCCTTAACTGAGTCGTTTCGAGTAAGTAATTCAACGTAACTTGCTGTCATTTCATAATAAGACTGTAGGGCAAACTCATAGAGTCCATGCTTACTACCAAAAGTATTGTATAAACTCCCTCGTCCTAATCCCGTATCATCTACTAAATTCTGAATACTTGTACCGGAATACCCGCGAAGCCAAAAAGTACGCATTGCAGCCTTAGCTATCACATCCAGATCAAATTCTTTTGATCTCATAAAACTTTCTCTTTTTGTAATGATCGGTCAAATAAAATTTATCACCAAGCATATAAGACAGTCAAGTTTGATATATATAGCAGAATCATAAAGATGGTATGGCAGTACGTATTCCGACCCAAGACAAAGAGAATGTAATGAATGGTGCGCAGGGCAAAGCTGTACTGATCTTGCGGGTGAAAGTTCCGCAGTAGAAAGGAATACGAGGTAGTTAATGATGGCTAAGGCGCATTCTAAGCAAAACCGCGCAGTAAATAAAGCTACGAAAACAGAACATTATTACACCGTAGGATACGTGCCGCAAAATGACAAGACCACGGCACCGCCTGCGATTCATTTGAAAGGGCAGTGGCTTAAGGCGGCTGGCTTTGATAAGGGCTGTACCCTGACAGTGACGACACCCGTACCATCAAGCAACAGTACCAGCGCCAGCAAAACCAGCTCAGTGAAATTAAGCTGAGAATGCGGGAACTGCTTGGGGACTACAAAAGCAACTAAGGGGCAGGGATTGAGCGGCTCTTAAAAAGAATAAAGCCGGAAGATCATGGGATCTTTCCGGCTTATAATTTCAGAGCTAGTGATCTATAACAATATTGAAATTTTCATTTTTATTACAAAAAGTTAGAAAATCAATACATGTGCTTTTTTCTTCATTGAGTGCAATGCAACCAAAACCTGTATCTTCATGAGGGTAAATACATATATTGAGTGTAGGGTTTATATAAAAACAAACCCGACCTATTACTCCAGAATGACACATAATAAGTTTTGAAAGATCGATAAAGTCATTTTCTTTAAAACTAATACTCAATGAATGAGCGGGTAATAATGTTTCTCCATACAAATAACTCTCATAACTTTCTGTCATTGGGAGTAATAAGTTTCTTTCTTTAGCATTGCAGTAAATTTCTTGATATCTCGTAATCGTCTCTATATCGTCTTCTTTTTCGTCATCAAAAGAAAGAGCTGTGATAATGGTTGGATTACCATCTTTTCCTTTGAAAAAGGAAGAGGATAGTTCAATAGCTTCATCAATAAGTTGGTAAGAAAAGCCATTTTTTCTTTCAAAAAAACCAACCCAATTCAGAGATGAACTAAACCCGCTAAAATTAAATCCATTTAGTGAAAAATTATTATTTATCAACTTTAATGATTTTTCCATCGCTCATACCTATTGTTATCTTATGTCTTGGTTTAGGTTCTGATTTTCCAATGCCAACTTTCCATTCCCCCATTTTATCGCTACGAGATGTGTTACTTTTACTCCATATCTCACTCGTATAGTTATTCTTATGGTTACCACCTTTTACTTTGGTAAAATCTTCTGGATGAGAAGTTGGTGTTCTAACAATATCTCCTATATCTGCACTATTTACTTTTTTCTTCGGATTATCTAAGTGACATTTTGCTAACCCGAATGGATCTATCCAACCCGTGGGATTATGCACATATGAATACGGGTTAAATCCCCCTGCCAGCCCCAGCGGATCGGTCATGCTGATAAGGCGGTCAGTCTCATCATAGTGGTATTGCCATGTTGCACCGATGGCATCGGTAAATGCCGTCACCAGTCCGGTGTCCGCCAGATAATCCAGTTGCAGAACCTGCCCTTCCGGCAGGATCTGCCGTTGCAGGTTGCCCCAGTCATCGTATTCATACCGCGTGACGTGACCGCACGGGGTTTCGACCCGGGTGACCTGCTGTTCGGCGTTATAATGCCAGGTGGTGGTATGACCCTGTGGCGTGGTGGAGCGGGTGATACCGGCTTCATAGTCCAGCCGGACGGGATAATAGCCCCCGCGGCCGACACTTTCAATGCAGCGTCCCTGTGCATCATACACATAATCCACGGCTGTCTGGTCACCGTCTGACCAGCGGCTTATCAGTCCCTGTGCCTGATAGTCATAGAACAGGTGAAATTGCTGGGTACTGTCCGCTTCCGCCAGCCAGCCATTGTCGTGATAGTCATAGCGCACCAGCACGTCACTGAGACCACTGTCGCGGCGGCGGATATCGGACAGCAGGCCATCCTCGCGGTACAACAATATCAGCTCCGGGCCGTCGCTGTGGGTGACCCGGTTTAGCTGGCCTTGTTCGGTGTAGTGAAACCCGATGGCATTGTCGTTGCGGTCACGCAGGGCGGCCAGTTGCCAACGCTGCGTGCCGGCAGTCACTGAGATGCCCGGTTGGGTAAAATATTTTCTGACCGGATTATTACGCTCGGTCAGAACGAAGCCCTGTTTTTGCCGGCTCAGTGTAAATGCCGGGTGCTCCGGGTTGATACTGTGGTCAACGCTCCGGGGCAGGGCGAAATGCAGGGAAGCGCCTTCCAGCGTCAGGATTTCTATCCGGTCGCCGGTGACGATAACGGACTCGGAGAAGTTGTCCAGCCAGTTTTCGCCAAGCAGGCCCCGCAATCCCGGTGACCAGCTGCGGGTAAAGGTCAGGGGTATCGTCTGCCCCAGTTCAAACTCGGTGCGCTGGTCAAACAGGCTGCCAGTGGTCACGTCTATCGGGTCGCCCGTGAAGAATTTTTTGGTGGCCTGCGTGAAACGTTTAACCCCTTTATTGGCTTTAAACGCGGCTTTGGCACAAATCAGCCTGCCTTTCAGGGCATGGCCGGCTTTTTTGGCTCCCAGCTTTGCGCCAGTCAGCACCGCCTGCGGGCCGGTTTTGGTCAGCAGTTTCCCCGCGCCTTTGAGCAGCCCGCGTGTCGGCGGCACCAAAAATTCCACCGCCACCAGTAACGCCCGCTGCCAGCCGGAGAACTCTTCTTCAATCTCAAGGTAAGTCCCCTGACCGGAGCCGATAAAGACTTTACTCGCCCCCCCTTTGATGGCCGCACCACAGACCAGCTTGTCACCGACCCGCGCCGCGGGCTGGCCGTTGATAAATACGGATTCACTGCCCTGTGCTATCAGGGGCGGTGCCGGGTGTTTGCTGCACGCCGCCATATCGACGGTGGCCCGTGCCGCAGGTTTTCCTTCAATAATGACGTTACCGGAACCACTGCTCAACGCCCCGTCCGGTGAGAGGCAACTGGCTGTGGAAGGTCAGGCGAATGTCTTGCAGGCGCTGGCATGGCAATAGATACCGAATATGCTGCCATTGTGATTAAACTCGCTGGCATTATCGGCAAAAAACCAGATTTACTGAGTGACTTAACACGTTCGCTTGAAATGGATGTATATACAGTATTTATTTTGCGAGACGCTTCGCAAAGGTTGATTTTGATGATGGAAAGTTGCTCAGGGTGGCGATAAGGTAGGCAATGAAATCTGAACGCGGCTTTACCGTGTGTCCAGCACGATAAAACCGCTAACCACAACAACTAACAGGAATAGTTATTATGGCTAACGCGCATTCTAATGCAGACACCCATATTTACAAAATTTCCCAACCGGAACGGTATCAGAAAGTCATTTACCACCCCCAAGGTTCCAACCGCACAATCCCTGCCATTAATTTAAGCGGAAAATGGCTACTTGAAGCCGGATTTTCCATACATGATCCGTTAAAAATCAGGGTGATGCCGGGTTGCCTTATCATTACTGCCCAAAATTTTCATGAACTGTGGCACTGCCTGAAAAGCCTCAATGAAGGTGAGTGGGATGATATCGCCGTCGCCCACTGGTTACAGCAATTTCCCGGCCAGTTAAATAAAATCGGGCTGAGGAAAAACACTTAACACCCTGTTTTTAATTGTAAAAATAAATAGTCAACTGATAAAAAATGAAACCGTTTCCTGTTTCTCTGTTACTTTTTTTCATTTTGGGAAACGGTTCGCATTTCTGCCACGCTCAATAACACAAGGAATGTACTCATGGATCTTCATCTTTCCTCTCCTCTTGCCGAACTGCCGGAATGCGTGATCAGTGGTGACCCACTGCAAGAAATCGGCTTTACCACCGATGCGTTATTCCATATCACGCAATTTGCCAACGGGTTAATTTTGTCACTGATTGAGTCAGAAACGGAATCTGATCTCGCCGCCTTGTTCCACGAGACCGAACTTGATCCCCATCAGGGTATCGACTGGGTACGCGATAATGGCGAGCTTTATCTGGCCGGTGATTGGCTGGCAGAAAGCGGTTTGCTGGATCATCCTGTCACTGTTGACACCGCATATGGCAGGATTGTAGTAAGGACTGAACTGCCGATATTGCTAGCCTGAGCAGATCAATCAAAATAAACCGGAATTCCATGTAACCATTCCAGTTTATTTTATTTTTAACATGAACATTCAATAAACAAAGCGAGATATTCCATTATTATTTTCCTCCTCAACCAGCTCTCTCAGAATTGAGCAGAGACTGAGGTTTTCGGGAACATAAATAATGCTGTTATATTCATAAGGCATCCACTCCATTGAAGCCATATCCTGACCGTTTTTTAACAACCTGAGTTTATCCATCTCTTCCAATTGGGGAAATAAACGTTCATTTGCTGTTTTGATGATCATTATCTCGGTCACTCATTCAATCCGTTGATTGCCTTAAATAGAGTATTCTCTTTCAATAAAAGTTCCGATAACTTTGTCATGCATCTCCGGGGATTTTGAGTAACCGAGTGTTTTACGGTTCAAGCGTTTAATTCTGTTACGAAGTGTGAGATTGTCACGTTCGATACGTTGCGTGAAATTTTTCCCGACGAGGAGTTTATTTTCAGGCAACATATTGTAAGCTTTAAATTTATCTGTACACCAAAAAGCAACATTGAATCATGATAATTTTTTCAGCCGTTTTTTAAGTGTTTTCTTGCTCCGCCTTCCAAATGTGTGAGCAATAATGCGCTTTAACCGAGGCTCCCAAGCGTACCATAGCCCGCGTTGGCATTTTTTATTCCCGACAAACGACCACATCTCGTCAACTTCACCGATGAGCTGAACGTTGACATTATCCAGAGGAAGTGTTGTTACGCATCGCGGTTTGAGTTTTTTAAAACACGGACAACGGCATTAATACTGATATGCAGTGCTCGGGCAGTATCACGAATCCCCGAGTTGTTCATAGCAAGGTCAACGACGTATTCTTTTATACCCGCCTGGTACGCTCGATAAGAGTACTCAAGTTGAAAGGTTCGTTTGCAGGATAAACAACGATAGCGTTGGTGGCCAGCATCGCCTTTACCGTGTTTTTTGACGAATTCTGTTTGTTGACAAAATCGACATTTTACTTCAACCGTCGCCATTTAATTTCTCCGAAAAAAAGGGGAGTTATACACCACCATCAACGGGTTGAATACGTGACCGTTCTATACTCGATAAACTTCAAGTTGCAATCCGCAAGACGACGCGAGACCTTATATTTCCCCGCTGCGCGGGGAAATATAACACGCATCTTGAAGTTGGATTGGTATATATGCCTTTTCATAATAGTAAGAGTAACAGCATGTAGTGTTTCCTTACTCCGCGTCCCGCGCGGAGTAAGGAATACCCTATCATTTTGAAAAGTATATAGATATTATTTATAAGGATTCCAAGAGGAATAATCACCAATATATATTTCATTTAATTTCAAATTAAATGGAATGTTTGAAATACTATCAGCTATTTCATCAAAAGGAGATGGTAATATAAAAGAAAAACCAAAATCATCATCTATAATAATAGAACCATTAAATATTCTTTGACGTTCTGTCAAACTAATTACATCTCCTATTGATTGCCCCGCATATAATTGGTTTTTATATAAACCCTTATAGTTTTGATTACATCCTATGGAAAATATAATTCCATTTGGCATTGTTGATATTGTTAAGGTTTCATTAAGAATATAAGCCTGCCTTTTACTATTATCTGGCAAGTTATATTCTTTATATTCAACACGATAATGAGAATACATTTCATTTATATAATCGGAAATATTACTATTTAATAAAACATTACCGATTGAGTGACATGATATTATTTCTGCACAAAAATTCACCATACTTATATCCCTCCATTTACTAAAACACGATCGACATATACTGGAGAGTCTTTTATTAGATCATAATTTTTAAAATCCCCATGCCCTATACGTCCGAATACAACATCTTCACCTTTACCATTGACTTTATATACTTTCCAATAGTCATTTCCATGAATATTAGGCTGTTTGGTATTACCTCCAGGGTGATAATCTAATTTATATGTAGTGCCAGATTTAGTTGTTTTAACATATTGTATATGTTGAATAGCATCTGGTCTGCCTGCCTGAGGATAAGTTTTTTTCCAACCTTTCGATGTTAAAAGCCTATCAATTTCATCAGGTGTTTTACCCGTTAATTTATCTACCCATCTCTTAGTTGTTTTGTCTTTTTGGGCAAAACCACACTTCAGCCCAAACGGATCTACCCATCCGGTGGGATTATGCACATAAGAATACGGGTTAAATCCCCCTGCCAGCCCCAGCGGGTCGGGCGTCAGGTAGCAACTGGCCACTGGCGAAAAATATCTATGCCGATTATAGACTAACCCACTCTCCTCATCGAGAAATTGGCCGGCAAATTGTAACCCCGGATCCAGTGCCGCATTTTCACCCGGCACACTCAGACGCAGCCCGTACAGACTCTGCGGCGGCTGACGCCAGACCCGGTGCCCCGCGGCATCAAACAACGCCAGCGGCTCGCCCGTTTGTACCCTGACCGTGAAGATACTGGACGGCTGTCTGGTGCTCATTCCTGACAGCGACGACACCCGCAACATCAAGCAACAGTACCAGCGCCAGCAGGATCAGCTCAGTGAGATTAAGCTCAGGATGCGGGAACTGCTTGGGGATTATCAGGCGGGATAATGATAAAACAGCCGGAAGATCGCAGAGATCTTCCGGCTTTTTCATGATGATATACCTTCTATATCAACTAGTTTTTAATACCATTGGATTAAAAACGACTATTTTTTTATCCTTAGTAACACCACATGGCATAAAACCTTTTTTAAAAATGGAGAAGATTTCTTCTAATTTAGAACTCTCATTAAAAGAAAATAAATATCGATAAATACTAACCATATTTAACATATGATGACACTCATCACTAACTTCTTCTAAAAATGAATCATATTCGACATTATCAGCTAATCCTTGCTTCTTTCTCATAAGATATAATTTTCTTTTCCTAATATTTTCCTTTACATAATCCTCAGTTGACACCTTTGTTCTGTCAAGAATATCTTTATCTGCCTTTTTATAATCTTCATGAAGGTAAAATTCAGATATGAGATCGGAAAAAAAATCGCCCCAAATTGCATATGGACTTAGAACATCCTGATCAAAAAGGAGTTTTATAGCATCTTCTTTATCTTCTATAATTTCATACCCTTCTAATTTATCAGAAGAACCAGAAAGAAAATCAGAGCTTTTAAAAAAAAGCATTGGCTCCATATAAAAATCTATTGTTTCATGCATTGATATCACCCTAATATTTTACTCCAACGATCAAACACTCTTTGTCTTCCTATTTGGTTAACATCCTTACCAAATATTTTCGTGTTATACATATCTTTAGATCTAATTATATTCCCATCCATCATACCTTTCTTAGCTATATTTTGTATGTTAGCGACTTGCTCAGATATGGCTTTTGTAGATTGATTAATATCTATTTTATCTAAAGCATTTCTAACTGCATCTGTATATCCGTGATGGTTGCCTTGGTGTCTTGCCATTGCACTGACACCATTATCAGCTTTTCTCAAGAATATTCCGTTGGCAGCAACATCAATATCATAATTAATCTTTTTCAAAGCAGGATGGTTTGCCAATTCCTTCGGTATAACATGGTGAGCCTGATAACCGCTCCATTTAGTTGAACGCGACAACCCCATATCTTCCATCATGTTTTTACCCAGTTTGGTCGAACACCCGACCAATCCGAATGGATCGATCCAGCCTGTGGGGTTATGTACATAGGCATAGGGATTAGTGCCGCCCAGCAGCCCCAGCGGGTCGGGCGTCAGGTAACAACTGGCCACTGGCGAAAAATATCTATGCCGATTATAGACTAACCCACTCTCCTCATCGAGAAATTGGCCGGCAAATTGTAACCCCGGATCCAGTGCCGCATTTTCACCCGGCACACCCAGACGCCGCCCGTACAGGCTCTGCGGCGGCTGGCGCCAGACCCGGTGCCCCGCAGCATCAAACAACGCCAGCGGCTCGCCCGTTGGCGCGCACACCGCATACTGCGTCTGAATTTTCCCGGCGATCAGTTCACTGCGGTTTTCCGGGTTCGGGGTGAAGAACTGTACCTGCTGCGCCAGCAACTGCCAGCCCTCAAACACCAGATGACGGATGCAGTGCAGCCGGTTGTGCCGGTATTCCCGGATTTCCGCCGGCACGTCGCCATCCCACAGGCAGGTTGTGCGCTCGCCCGACCGTTCACACACTTTTTCGGTGCGCCGCCCGAAGGCATCGTAGCGATAATCCCACTGCTGCCCGTCCGGGGTCAGCACGCCGACAAGCTGGTTCTGGCTGTTCCAGCGGAATTTGGTGAGCTGCGGGCGGTAACCGTCCTGCCAGAGCTGCATGGCGGTCATCCGCCCCGCATCATCATACTCAAATAAATGCTGGCCGAGCTGCCGTAACCGGTGGCCTTGCTGGTAGAGCCGTTCGCCGTCTATCTCATTGAGGCCATCAAAACGGCGCGATGGGTAGCCGGAGGTATCATATTGATAATGCTCCCGCAACCGCTCGCCGTCACTGACTGACGTCACCTGCCCGTTGCCGTTCACCACATAACGCAGCCACTGCCGCTCATCGTTTGCGGCCACCAGATTGAGTGCCGCATCGTAGCGATATTCCCGATCCAGTCCCGCCAGTGTCGGCTGAGGGATATCGGCCACTTCATGGGCTTCAAAAAACTCAGTGTTACGCCCGGCACGCTGAGCGGTCAGTTGCCCCATCAGGGAGTGTTCCTGCCGCAGAATAAAACCTTTATCCGACTGACGGTGCCATTCATGGCCGTCGTCATCCCGTTCAAGGCCGAGTGTATGTTCACCGCTGAAACTGACTCGCCGCAGTTCACCGACTTTATTGGCTTCGGTTTTTGCCCGCCAGCCCTGATTATCGGTGGTGAGCAGTGTTCTTTCGACGGTGGCGCTGTCCGGGTAATCACGCTGGATGTCGCCGTGTGCCTGCGTTTCTTTCACGATGCGGTCTTTATCATCGTATTCGAACGTCAGCGGTGTACTGTCAGGCGTTGTGACGGCCAGCAAACGCCCCAGAATATCGTAACCGTAGGTGGTGGTGCCTTCGGGGGTGTGCATGGCCGTCATGCGGCTGGCTGCATCATACTCAAAGCGGGTGATATTGCCTAACGCATCCCGTTTTTCAATGCAGTTACCGTTGCCATCATAGGCATAGTGCCACTGCGTACCGGCATAGTCGGTTTCGGTGATCACCCGCCCGTCTGCATCCAGTGTATAACGGTAGCTTTCGCCCTGCGGATTAATGACCGCCAGTAATTGCAGGCTGTCGGGATCATAACGGTACTGCCAGCGGTTTCCTTCGCCGTCGATACGCCCCACCGGCAGGTCAAACGGCCCGTATTCGATATGCCATTGCACGCCACGGGCATCTGTCCACTCGGTCAGATTACCGTGGCGGTCATGGCGAAATCGTTCCAGACTGTTATTCGGGCGATCGCTTAACGCCACGCGATGATGGCGATCGTATTCCCACAGCCACAGTGCGCCGCCCCCCGAGGCCAGCCGCTGCAAGCGGTCATGGCTGTCGTAACCCAGCCGCAGGCTGCGGTTCTCTTCATCAAACAGTTTGCTCAGGCGCTTATGGTCGTCATATTCCCATGTCCGTTTGTGCCCTTCATCGTCTTCAGCCGCGATAACCAGGCCGAATTCATTACGCGTCAGCGTGGTTTTGCTGCCATCGGGGGCAATAAAGCATGCCGCATTGCCATTATCATCGTATTGCTGCCACCAGACACGACCGAGGGGATCGGTCATGCTGACAAGGCGGTCAGTCTCATCGTAGTGGTATTGCCATGTTGCACCGGTGGCATCGGTAAATGCCGTCACCAGTCCGGTATCCGCCAGATAATCCAGTTGCAGAACCTGCCCTTCCGGCAGGATCTGCCGTTGCAGGTTGCCCCAGTCATCGTATTCATACCGCGTGACGTGACCGCACGGGGTTTCGACCCGGGTGACCTGCTGTTCGGCGTTATAATGCCAGGTGGTGGTATGACCCTGTGGCGTGGTGGAGCGAGTGGTACCGGCTTCATAGTCCAGCCGGACGGGATAATAGCCCCCGCGGCCGACACTTTCAATGCAGCGTCCCTGTGCATCATACACATAATCCACGGCTGTCTGGTCACCGTCTGACCAGCGGCTTATCAGTCCCTGTGCCTGATAGTCATAGAACAGGTGAAATTGCTGGGTACTGTCCGCTTCCGCCAGCCAGCCATTATCGTGATAGTCATAGCGCACCAGCACGTCACTGAGACCACTGTCGCGGCGGCGGATATCGGACAGCAGGCCATCCTCGCGGTACAACAATATCAGCTCCGGGCCGTCGCTGTGGGTGATCCGGTTTAGCTGGCCTTGTTCGGTGTAGTGAAACCCGATGGCATTGTCGTTGCGGTCACGCAGGGCGGCCAGTTGCCAACGCTGCGTGCCGGCAGTCACTGAGATGCCCGGTTGGGTAAAATATTTTCTGACCGGATTATTACGCTCGGTCAGAACGAAGCCCTGTTTTTGCCGGCTCAGTGTAAATGCCGGGTGCTCCGGGTTGATACTGTGGTCAACGCTCCGGGGCAGGGCGAAATGCAGGGAAGCGCCTTCCAGCGTCAGGATTTCTATCCGGTCGCCGGTGACGATAACGGACTCGGAGAAGTTGTCCAGCCAGTTTTCGCCAAGCAGGCCCCGCAATCCCGGTGACCAGCTGCGGGTAAAGGTCAGGGGTATCGTCTGCCCCAGTTCAAACTCGGTGCGCTGGTCAAACAGGCTGCCAGTGGTCACGTCTATCGGGTCGCCCGTGAAGAATTTTTTGGTGGCCTGCGTGAAACGTTTAACCCCTTTATTGGCTTTAAACGCGGCTTTGGCACAAATCAGCCTGCCTTTCAGGGCATGGCCGGCTTTTTTGGCTCCCAGCTTTGCGCCAGTCAGCACCGCCTGCGGGCCGGTTTTGGTCAGCAGTTTCCCCGCGCCTTTGAGCAGCCCGCGTGTCGGCGGCACCAAAAATTCCACCGCCACCAGTAACGCCCGCTGCCAGCCGGAGAACTCTTCTTCAATCTCAAGGTAAGTCCCCTGACCGGAGCCGATAAAGACTTTACTCGCCCCCCCTTTGATGGCCGCACCACAGACCAGCTTGTCACCGACCCGCGCCGCGGGCTGGCCGTTGATAAATACGGATTCACTGCCCTGTGCTATCAGGGGCGGTGCCGGGTGTTTGCTGCACGCCGCTATATCGACGGTGGCCCGTGCCGCAGGTTTTCCTTCAATAATGACGTTACCGGAACCACTGCTCAACGCCCCGTCCGGTGAGCCGAAGCTGTCGATAAAGTTTGTGACGGCCGAGCTGGCTGCCGCAATGGCATCGCTGGCCAGATAGGTTAATCCGCTGCCGGCGGCCGCCACAATCAGCGTCGCCCCTAACCCGCCGGTGCCGGCAACCAGTAACCCCACGGCGCCGAAAATCGCGGCACCAATCAGGGCACCGGCCACCGCCCCCATCAGGGCACCAAAAAAACTCTTATGCTGGATGGGGTCACCCTGACGTGCTGCGGCCGGCCCTCTGGCACCGCTGGCTGGCGGCAGGGGAGGCCGGGCATGGGTGGCTCCGACCCGGGCAATCCGGGTAATAATTTCATCACCTAATCCCATATCGGCTTCTCCTTATGCCGCCTGAAAACTGCTCACCACCGCCAGTAAAGCTTCCCGCTGTCCACTGTTCATGGGCTGCGGCGAGGTCAGGTTAAACGCCAGCAGCTGACTGCCCCGGATTTGCAGCACCACCGACTGGTGCATTTCCCCTTCCGGGCTTTGCCACTGGTAATCCAGCCGCCACGCCATGTCACCGCTGAGTTCGATTTGCAGCCGCTGATGCTCCTGATACCCCGGCAGGTGGGTCACAAACTGCGCCAGTGTCTGTTCATAATACGCCTGGCTGTCGGTGCCCACCGGCACCGGGGTGCGGTTAATCACCAGATTGACGCCGCTGTCATCCGGCAGCACAAACACGTGCATCGATTCATCACGCCAGCCGGCAGGCAGGGTCAGGGTGCCTTCGTTCATTTGGTAGGGTTGTGTGCTCATGATTTTCCTTTTCACTCTTTTTACCTGATTAATATTCAGCCCGCTGCCGAAAAATCCGGCAGGGCGGGTTTCAGTCTTATTGTTGGTCTGCCCGGTATCAGTTCAGCGTAATGACCTCTTTTCCGTTCACAATGACGGTGTTACCGGTAATATGGATATTGCCGTCTGCATCAATCGAGATACTCCCTTTGGTGTTGCCGAGGGTGATACCGCTCTCGGTGGACTGAATAGTAATTTGTCCTTTGGCACTGAGTACGCTGGTTTTTTCCACGGTGACCTGCCGTGTCCCGATGCTGCTCACTTCCATGCCGACGACTTCTTTATGCCGATCAGCCCGTACGCTGAGAGCCTGATTGTGTCCGACACTTTCGGTATGGTCGTGCATCACGCGGGTACTGCGGTCATTCAGTACGGTGGTATCCATGTTCCTCTGCGCATGTAATGACAGCTTTTCACTGCCCTTAGCATCCTCAAACAGCAGCTCGTTGTAGCCTTCGCCTTTGTGGGTTTTGGAGCGGAAGGCCATCTGGGTTTTGCTGCCCGGCAGCCCGCCCGGCGGAAGGTTGCTGGCGTGGTAGGTTCGGCCGGTGACGATCGGCTGATCCGGATCGCCGTGCAGGAAATCCACCACCACTTCCTGACCGATGCGCGGGATGGCGAGCATTCCCCAGCCCTGACCGGCCCACGGTTGGGTAACGCGGATCCAGCAGGAACTCTGGTCGTCGCTCTTGCCGTAACGATCCCACGGGAACTGGAGGCGAATACGGCCGTACTGGTCACAGAAGATTTCTTCGCCGGCCGGTCCCACCACTTTGGCAATCTGCGGGCCGTCGATAACCGGTTTTGGCCGGGGGGCTGGCCGCCAGTGCTGGTTATGGCGGATAAAGTGGAAGTGGCTGTGCAGGGTGGTGCCCGTGCCGCTGTTGGCCGTTTCCAGCGCCTGCGGCTGGCTGCCGGTATGACTGGCGCTCACCACCTGCCACGGCTGGTTCAGGTCTTCACGCGGGTGGTTGCTCAGGGTGAATAATTTCCCCGGCTGAATGGCAATGGCGTTACCGCTGCCTTGTCCGGTCATGGCATTGTTGCGCAGGGCTTCCAGCCGGTAACGGGTAAAATCTTTCCCGTGTGCCTCATCCTTAAAACGCCCCGGATAATCGTAGTGCTCGTAATACCGTTGTTGCAGGGTGTCTTCCTTCATCTGCTGGCTGAATTCGGCGGGCCAGGCCGGGTTTTTGAAGGTGTAATCTTTCAGTTGCACCTGGGCCGGTCGCACCTGGGCGCGACAGGTCAGGCTGCTGATGGCGGGTTCGCCCACGGTGCTCGCCTCGCCCGGCTGGTAAGGGAACACTTTGTCTGGTGGTACCGAACCGGCATCATCGGCAAACACCAGCGTGTTACGCCCGTTACCACATTCAAAGAAGTAGAAAATCCCCTCTTCCGCTGTCAGCCGTTGCAGAAAATCAAAATCACTTTCCTGATATTGCACACAAAATTCCCGCTCCGGGTGGGCGTGGCGCAGGCTGAACACCACGTCACGGATACCGTGCTCTTTCAAAATCGTGGTGATAATGGCGGAGATATTGAGTTGCTGGAAAATGCGCGAATTCTGACGCAGGGTGGTGCGCCACAGATCCGGGCGAATACTCATCTGATAGGTGGTCTGGTGCAACCCGGTGTTACCCTGCTCAAAGCCGGCCACCATCCCCGTGATGCTGCGCTGTTCAATGCCTTCCTGCAAAATGGTCAGGGTTGCCGTGCGATCCAGTACCGCAGGAAAGTCGATCGCCGGATCCGCACTCGCCAGCCCCACGTCCAGCGTGAACGGCTGGGAAAAGTGTTCATTCAGGGTAAAATCGGTGACGACAAAGGTCTGCGGTGCCAGACTGCCCGCCGTCAGGGTAAATTGCAGGCCACTCGGGACGCTGTCACCGCCTCCCAGCATCTGGGTGACTTTTTGCAACGCCTTCACGGCGGCAGACTGGCCGCTGGCGGCCCGTTCAGCCAGTCCCTGACCACCGGCGGCCATTTGCCCGACCCGGCCCGCTATCCCCGCCGTCTGCGAGGCGATGTGGGCAGCCTGCTGTCCCTGCTGGACAAACGACTGCCCCTGCTGGACAAGGGCCTGCCCCTGCTGAAGTTTCGCCCTGTGCTTTTTCAATGACATATTCTGTCTCCCTGATTAATGCCCACCGTCCGGTATAACCGCGAGGGGCTGTTTTGGGGCCGGAGGTTCGGCCGCAGTGTGGTGATGACTTTCCCGCTGTTCACTCGTCTGGCGCAGCCGGTCATAGCGCCCGAGCAGGGCGTTAAAGCGGTCATCAATGCTTTTCAGCAGTACCGGCGGTGCCGGCTCCCCTTTGGCCGCATAAACACTCAACTGGCGCAATTGTTCTTCCAGTGGCACGTCACTGCCGTGGCTGCGCTGGATGTCATAGACTGCGGTTTTCAGGTAAGACAGCGTGAAACTGCCACGGGTACGCTCCTGCAACAGGATTTTATCCGCCAGCTGCTGAAGCTGATCGCGGGTGGTGTTCCAGCCACCTGTCAGCGGCACGCTGTCAATCCGGGCGGTGACCTGCTGCTGCCATTGGCGGGTCGCCTGCTGCTGAACCGGCGACTGCGGCCACTGCTGTTCTGCAGTCGCGGTCAGGTGGCGGGCCGCCTCCCAGGTGACCCGGGGCGAGGTCTCAGCCAGCCGTTCCAGCTGGCGGGAATAATCCGCCAGTTCCGGTTGATACAACCACGCAAGTCTGGCTCCCCCGGGGTGGTCGGTGATGGCCCGGAGTTGCTGTTGCAGGGGCTTGTAGCACAACAGCCAGCCGCCCACGAACACCAATAAGCCCAACAGGGTGCCCAGGCCAAAACCCTGCCACGCATTGAGTCCCTGCGGCGGATGTTCGGGAAACCGAACCCGCACCCGCGGTTGACTATCGGGAGCGGGCTGAGGGTCATGGCGCAGGGGCGGCGGGGACGGAGGCGTTTCCGGCTCGGCTTCCGACTGGGACAGGTAGACCAGCGGTGGCATCTGCACCGGTTGTGACACCGGTTTCGCCGCCTGACGGGGTTTTTCCAGTTTTTTCGCTGCGTTCTGGAAGAACCACAACAGGTTTTCCACCCTCGGCAAGCGTTTCAGGTCGGATTGCTGCAACCGGTCGATAATCAGCTGGAGAGCACGTTCGGCGCGGTAAATCATCCGCAGGTCGCTGGCAGTAAAATCCCACTGGCGCAGCACGCTGCCGGTTCGGGAATGGAACCACTCCAACAGGTCGGTACGCACCTGCGGCTGGGCTGGCCACAACGTCTCCCATTCACTGACAATCACCCCCGCCAGTAGTTCACAACCCTCGGTGAACCCCGACAACCCATTGAGTTGCATCCGCGCCAGGGTGTAGTAAATCGCGGTCTGTAAATCGACCCCGTTGGTTTTGAACAGCGTCAGGGACAGGGATTCCACCAACGGCCAGTTCACTTCTGGCTGCGCCGGATGGCTGGTTTTATTGATTTCATCACGGATAACGGCAAATTCCGGCAAATTCAGCGGACTGCCGCCAGCCCGGATGATAAGGTTTTCAGGATGTTCGCTCATATTCTCGCTTTTCTCCTTAAAAAAAACCCCTGCCCGAAGGCAGGGGGCGGGGGGGTTCTCAAGACTGACGTGCTGCCTTCCCCCTTAATAAAGGGTGTCCGGCAGTTTGAACTGACTGAATAGCCCGCCTGCAAACGGGTTATCCGATTCATCCACATAGATGCGGTAGGTCATCTCGCCATTATCGACGCTAAAGCGCACATCAAAGAAGCCCGGCTGGACGTGAGTCAGCTTGCCGCTGTTAATCAGCCGCAACTGTGCCCACGGGCCGCTAAAGCTGACAGAGCGCGGCGCCTGATTGCTTTTCGCCGGCATCAACGTCAGCTGGCTTTCCGTGCCGGCGCGCATCGAGTTTGGCCAGACCAGCCGCGCCACATTGCTGCGCCCGTGAGAATAATCCACCAGCTGACCATCCAGATTCAGCAAGGCGCGGCGTTTGTTCCCGGTCAGGCTGACCGGTTCCACGGCAAACTGGGTGCCGAGGCCGTTTTGCGGGGTAAAGAAGGTGGTGCGGATACGATTCGCCACGGCCAGCTGTTTCATGACGTCGGGACGGATCAGCATCTTGCCATCGGTGCCCGTGGTCAGGTTATTTTCCACAAACGGTTTCAGGCTTTGCTGATAGAAGGCGTCCAGCGTCCCGCCCGGCCGGAAGAAGCGGTCAAATTCGCTCAACGGCACTTCTTCGCGGGCGTTCGGGTTGAACGGATAGCGCCCCGCCAGATAGGTTTTATACTGTTTGACCACCGTGTCGTTCCATTCCACTTCCAGCGAGCGGACCGCTTCCATCATCACCACGCGCCACGCCTGTTCAGCCAGTTCGCCAACCCAGCGGTTCAGCGGCTCCGGCAGGTTTTTCGCCATCTGCTGCACTTCAAAAATGGCGTCACTGTTGTTTTTGTCCAGACGCATCTGGACGGCCTGCAAGGCGGCCTTACCCGGAACCGGTGAATTCTGGATCGCCAGCAGGTAACGGTGTAGAGCCATCAGTTTTTGGTAGACGCTTTGCAACGTGCTGCCCTTGTCACCGCGTTCAACCAGCACCCCCGTTTCCGGGGCAAAGTCGCGGCTGATGCGGTTTAACAGGCGGTAGTCTTCTTTTAACGTCAGCGCCTGTTTTTCCTTGTCACTCAGCGAAGGACTTATCAGCGACGGATTGGTGTTGTCGCTCAGGATTTGCAGCGCCCGCTTGAGGGGCTGCTCACCACTGATCACCTGTTCGATAGCACTGATGGCTTGCGGCAGGTCATCAAAGTCACGCACTTCAAGGTTGTTCATCGCTGCCCGCCAGGTTGCGGTGTACTCGGCCACGTACAGTTCGGTGATTTCGCGCTGGATGCGCGACTGATCGGTGTCACTGTACTTATCGTTCACCGGTGACGACGCCTGTTCGGGGTATTTCTCCGGGCTGTTATTCTTGATGTTCAGCACCCAGCTGTCCATCGCCGTCAGCTCCACCAGCTCATTGCCCTGCTGGACGAAATAATCTATCAAGCCGTGGCGGGTCAGGAATTGCGGTACCACCAGCCGTTTTTCGTTGCTGGCCACAAACACGCTGTCAAAGCTCGGGCCAATCTGGTCACGCAGGTTGATCGGAGCGGGCAGGGCATCCTGAGCCTTGATACGCAGGTTCTGGTACACCCGCTGGTTGACGGACAACGCTTTCAACTCCTGCTGCGCCTGCCGGATCGGTTTGACAAACGGGGCGAAGCGATCCACCGCATCCTGTTCGCCCTTATCCCGTTTCTCCTTCCAGTCAGTTCGCTCCAGCGCGTAATTCAAGTGGGTCAGCAACGCCGCCTGCACATCACGCTGACCGTGAAATGCCTTGCTCCAGCGCTCACGCATATACTGGGCCACCAGACCGCTGTTACGCTTGCTGGCATCTTCCATCATGCGCATCACGCGCAAGATCTCGAGTTTTTCTTCGCTGCCGGCCGGGGCCTGATTTAAGTCATCCAGTAATCCCAGCATCAATGCCGGCAGGAAACGCTGCTCCAGTAGTTTCAGGTAGGTGCCTTCCACATACGGCCCGACCCCGCCTCCCTGGTATAACGCCATGTCGGTCAGGAAGGATTTATTGTCGTGATAGTTACCGTAAGCCAGAGTCGCATCCCGGATCGGGTTGAGCAGCGGCAACTGGAGGTTACCGTAGCGGTCATCCCCTTTCGGAGGCGGGACGGACAGGAAGTTTTTCGCCTGTGCCAGCACTTCTTCACCGGCCCGATAGTTTTTCTGGTAGAAGTAATGCCAGCCCCCCCACATCGCCAGAATGACCGACGCACTGATCACGGAGAAGGTATACAACTGGCGACGATTGCGGCTCAACCAGATCCGGTTTTCCGCCGCCAGATTCGGCTCGGCCAGCAGGACATTTTCGAACAACGAATGGGTGAAGTACGGCAGGGTATCGCCCACCGGCCAGGTCGGGTATGCCTGCGATCCCAGGTGATACTGGGCCGACGCGGATTGAGTGAACAGGTCATCCATCTGTCCCCGCTGATGGGCTGATGTCAGATAGACACCGCGCAAGGTGGGACGGTGGTGTTCGTCGTTATACAGAATATCGTCCAGCATCTGGGTGATATAGCTGTGCAGCCCCTGGATCTGGCGGGTAAAACTGAACAGGGCGCTGCGTTGGTTGGCGTCCACATTGTTCAGCATCATATCTGGCATCGCCGCATTCAGGTTGCCCATCCACTGCGTCCAGAACGCGTCCAGTTCACTGCGCCACGCTTTTTCATCGCGGTTATTCAGGCTGAATGTCACGCCCAAAATCTGGTCGCGCAGTTTGCGATCCAGGGACTGGTACATCGCCTCAAAGCCGTGTAACAGGTCAATTTTGGTCATCACCAGATAGAGCGGCAACTGGCTGTGGAAGGTCAGCCGAATGTCTTGCAAGCGCTGGTGGATCTCCCGTACATAGCGTTCACGCTGTTCACGGCTATCAGACATCAGACGCAGGGTATCCACGGTCAGGATAATGCCGTTAAGGGGCTGACGCTGACGATTTTCAGTCAACCAGTTCAGCAATGTTTCCCACAGACGGCTATTGATTTGCGGTTTGTCGCTGTTAAGCGGGACTGGCTGGTCTATTAACTGCCCTTTCGGATCGATAATGACCGCTTTTTCCCCTAACCAGCAACGCAGCATCAGGGGCACTTCGCCATCCTGACGCAAATATTCCGGTGCCGCGATTTCGGAGAGCTTATAACCTTCCTTGATCAATGAGGATTTACCGCTTTTCTGGCTCCCGATGATGATGTACCACGGACGTTCATACAGGTAATTGTACGAGTCCAGATGGCGTTGCAACTGGGATTTCCAGTGGTCGAGATAACGATCCTGATGTTCAATATCCACCCGTACCGGATCAACTACTTTCAGTTCAACGTCAAGGTTCAGTTTTTCCAGAGTCCGCAAGCGACGCCAGGCTTTCATGCCAACCCAGAACACGACCATCATGACAATGATAATTGTTGCCAGCCAGCGGGCGGCGAGGCTTTCCAGTGGATAATCGTTGCGCAGTTTCCAGTCCGGTCCCCACCACCAGACCGCAATTAACAGCAAGCAGGGGATAAGCGCCAGAACCAGTGCCATCAATGCCTTGAGACGTGGCAAGGATTTAAACTTTGCCAGTGTCGGCAAAGCTGATTTCAATGGAGCCAAAGATGACAAAGAGGGCCATTTCATGGGTTAACACTCCTGTTTGAAGCCGTATCCTTGAGAGGAGAAGGGAGTTTTTCAGCCAATAAAGCCAGCAGGCCGGGTTCCCATTGAATAAGTTGCATGTGTTGTCCCGTGTGTAACAAATTCCGGTAATGCTGTTGGGCCAGCGCTGTCATGCCAGCTTCTTCAAGCAATTGGGCATTGAGCCATTGACCATAGAATTGATCCCGTGGCTCCGTTAACTGTTGCTGATGTGCTTCCAGCATTTTCAGGGCTGCTTCCAGTCCCTGTTGCTGGAAACATTGCCAGATAACTTCCTGATCAGCAGAAACGGAACCCTTGCCCGTTGCCACAGGTTCAGGCGTGAGCCAGTCGAGGGTTTCAGGAGAAATAAACGGGCTACTGTCAGAAAAGCTTAAGGTTTTCAGTACGGGCAACCGTGCTAAAAAGGCATTCAGTTCATCACGAATGGCCTGAGCGACATTGCCATATCCCAGTTGCAATGCGGCTTGTGCGGCAATGGCATGACCATCCAGCCAGTAAGGAGCCAGCGTCAGGCTTTGCTCGATTTGCTGGAGCAATTTGTTGTCCGCCGTCGGTAATCTCGCCACATAGTCGGCAGTACGATCGGCGGAAGTCGGTGCCAATGGGGTTTTGCCTGTTGCATTCGCCATCGGTGCCGTGGTGATGGTGTGCCATACCGCGTGACGGCGCAGGGAATACCCCACAGGCAATTCGGGATAGCGTTCACACAGCAGATCTGCGACGGTCATCAACGTCTGCTTCCACGCTTTTTCGCTCGAACTGTTGACATCGACGTCTGGCATCGGTGCAGCTTGAAAACCCTGTGGCGTTTGCACCACAGATTCGGCTGAAGATGATGCGGGCACCGCAGCAGGGGCAGGCTTTGTCTCCACAGGGACGGTTTCTGGCTGACGGTTATAACGAATGCGCAGTTGGTCAACGTCTTTAGCAAGATCCGCTTCATTGGCATGCCAGCATTGGGCGAGATGGGCTAACGCCCCTTGTGCATCCTCCCGTTCACTTTTGCTTGCCTGTTCAATAAAACTGCTCTGGGCGGAGTCGAAACGCTTGAGTACTTGCTGTGCCAGCCGACGTTTTAACTGTGGCTTGGTTGGCCAGGCTTTTTCCCAGTAGTTTTTGATATATTCGGTCAACAACTCCATTGCGAGGATCAGTTCAGCCGCGTTGCCAGCATGTTGCAGGGTACGCAGCAGATGAACCACCAACCGGAAGTCTTTGCTGTTTTCACGCAATAATTGCAGTGCCTGACGCTGGATCTCGTCAACATCCAGCGCCCCATGTGACAGCGAGCCAAATTTGATCATTTCGCCGTCAATGTATTCCCATGCGGGTTCGTTGTCTCCCAGCGCCTTGCCAATCTGTTCGTCGGACAGGGGGGCCAGCAGGGAGCCGAACCAATCGAATTGTGTTCTGATGTCCATGTCGATTACCAACGGCAAGCAGCACGTAATGGCTTCGCTGCCTGCTCCAACTGAGAAATGTTAAAGGTTATCTGGCTACCATTACTGCCTGTAATACTCATCCGGTCGCTGTTCATCAGGCGCTTGATTTCTTCAATGCCCGGTAAACCCCGGCTGGATTCCCACAAGTAACCCTGTTCCCGCACGAACCATTCAGTCCGGTACTCGGTTCTGTCTGTTGCCACAGTGACAGCCCCTGACTCTACGGGCTTGGGCAGTGCCACCTGCAAGCGGGTGATACTGTCAATGCAACTCAACATTAATACGGGACGTGGGGGGGCTACGCCAATCGCGGGCGTGGTCAAGATAATCGGTGCCGCACCATTCTCTCCCTGCGTCACAATGAAGCTGGTAGAGTAATCGGTACGTTTCATCTCCTGCTCCATCGCTTGCCGCCACAGATGTCCCATATTTTCGATAGGGATTTTCACCGTTTTGAACTTGAGGTTATTCAACGCGCGGTCATAACATGCCAGCCGGATAAGAGGAGACGGCTCAAAGCGGCATTTATGCAACTCATCTAAATTTTGCTCTTCCTTCACCGCAACCACGTCCTTGAGTTCTGCCACCTCTGCAAACTTGGGGTTCCCTGTCAATGAAGCGAGCAATGAACTGATAATTAAAACAATATTCATAATCTACACCCGTACTTAGCCAGTTTGTAAACCAACGTCCGCTGGGCAATACCCAGGCTTTGTGCGATCAATCTGGTGTCATTGCCAAACTGACGCTGACGTTGAATCAACACGGCGCTTTCAAATTCTTCTATGGCCTTTGGCAGATTATCGATATGACTGTAATCCACGGAGATACGGCTGACCGCCGCCGGTTTTTTCGATTCACTCAGGGAAGCCAGCAATTCATCCAATTGTTTTTCTTTTTGGCGTTGAACCTGAAATACCTGGCGGATTTGGCGTAACTGTCCACGCAGTTGTTCGAGTTCTTGCAATTTTTTCAGGCGATGCTGCATGACATGGCAATAGATGCCGAACATGTTTTCATTGTTGATGAAATGGCGGACATCTTCGGCAAAGATAGCGATCACCCCACAACCCTGCCCATTGCAGTCAAACAGGGGAATGCCGTACAACCCACAATTATGCGGTAGTTCCGCGATAAACGTGCGGAAGTATGGCTCATCAATGCGTGCCCCGTGATTAAGGGAATCCCAAACAGTTGGGGTTCCCTTGCGTAATACCTGTATCAACGGGTTATTGACGTCATCAATGTCCACTTGCAATCGGCGCGAACTGGTTTGCTGAGTCGCCGGCAAGTTATAGCATTCCAACCTGTTTTCGTTGATGTTCAGCAGGAAAACCAACAGGGCATCAAAACGCGAGCTATGGCTGATCTGCAAAAAATGGTCAGCCAGTTGTTCTACAGTGTCATTTTCCAATAACGCTAACGCGCTTTTCAGCCGCTGTTTCATTATTCTGCCTCCTCAACCTCTGCGTGGAATTCGTGTTCAACCACGGTTAAGCGAATGGCCCTGATGGGGGTTCCCGCCGCCATTTTCTGCAACAGCAGTAATGAAATTGGCGGTAGCAGTGCGCCATCAATGATGGACTCCAACATACGGGCACCATTTTCCGCGCGGGTAGCACGTTGCAGGATCTCTTCGGATACCTCGTCGCTGATGGTGACTTCTGCGTTGAAACGTTGGGTCAATAGGGTATCCAGTCGGGCCAGTTTGCCCTGAATAATGATTTTCAGCGTTTCATGACCCAGTGGCAGGTAAGGGATCACTTCCATCCGCGCCAACAGGGCGGGTTTGAAGAATGCCGCTAATTCAGGGTAAAGCAGGTCGTTGATCTGCGCTGGCTGTTCGGCACTGTCTACGATGGTTTGATAGCCCAGGTTTGACGTCAGGAAGAACACGACGTTTTTACAGTCGATAATGCGGCCTTCTCCATCCGCCAGCTCCCCTTTGTCGAAAGCCTGATAGAACAGGTTCAGTACGTCAGGGTGAGCTTTTTCCACTTCATCCAGCAAGACAACTGAATACGGTTTCTGGCGAATGGCTTCGGTCAGTACACCACCTTCACCATATCCGACGTAACCCGGGGGTGAACCGATCAAACGGGAAACCGTGTGTTTCTCCTGAAATTCGGACATGTTGATGGTGGTAAGGTATTGACGGCCACCAAACATCAGTTCCGCAATTTGCAGGACGGTTTCTGTCTTACCGACGCCACTTGGCCCGACCAACAGGAATGCCCCAAGAGGACGCCCCGGACGACGCAAATCGGCCCGGGCAGTCAGTAAGTGTTTGTGCAAACACTGGATCGCCATTTCCTGCCCCTTGATGCTTTGCCCCAAGTGAACAGGCAATTCAGTGACAATGGAAAGTTCGCTTTGTGACAAGCGGTTCAATGGTACGCCCGTCCATTCGGCAATCACCGCCGCAATCTGGGTTTTATCCACATGCGGGGAAACCAGTATTTGCTTCTGCTGTAGTTCTGCCAACTGGACATTAAGCGTCGCCAGTTTTTCGATCAAGGATTGTTCGTCAGCGACTTTTTCTATTATCCCGGCTATCCCGGCTTCTTCTGCGGTCTCACCCGGCTTAGTCGCTTCATGTTTATCCTCATCCCCGACAATCTCTTCAACCGTATTTTCAACGAAAGAATCATCCGCCAGTAATTGGTGGCGCAGTTCGATGATGTGTTTCACCAACTCTTGCTGCTGTTGCCAGCTCATTTCCAACGCGGTGAGTTGCTGCTGAACATCTTTTTGCTGGTTTTGCAACGCGTCCAATCGTTCAGCATGGATGTTCAATCCCATGCGTTGTTCCCTCTCCAGCACGTCGATTTCCATTTGCATCTGGTGCAGGTCGGTCGTTAACGAAGAGATCTGACGCGGGGGTGAAGTCAGGTTGATGGCAACACGGGCACAGGCAGTATCCAATACGTCAATGGCTTTGTCCGGCAGTTGGCGGCCGGAAAGGTAACGGTCACTCAATACCGCTGAGGCTTTCAGGGCTTCATCATCAATCAGCACGCCGTGCGCCTGCTCGTAAATGGCTCGCAGGCCACGCATGATGACGGTTGCTTCATCCGCTGTTGGCTCAGACACTTTCACCAGTTGGAAACGACGGGACAGCGCGGCATCTTTTTCAAAATATTTCTTGTATTCGCTCCATGTGGTGGCGGCGATAGTTTTCAGCTCACCACGTGCCAAAGCCGGTTTCAACAGGTTGGAGATATCCAAACCTCCCGCTTGATTGCCCGCACCGATCAGGGTATGGGCTTCATCAATAAACAGGATGATGGGTTTTGCCGATTGGCTAATTTCAGCCATGATGCCTTTGAAGCGTTTTTCAAATTCACCCTTAACTGCGGCCCCAGCCTGCAATGCCCCCAGATCCAGTGTCATCAGTTCACTGTTACGCAATTTTTCCGGTACGCGATCGTTAATAATGCGCAATGCCAAACCTTCAATCAGGGCACTTTTCCCGACCCCCGCTTCACCCACGACGATGGGGTTGTTTTTGCGCCGACGACACAGGATGTCGATCATCAGATCGATCTCGTTATCGCGGCATAAAACCGGATCCAGCTTGCCCTGACGTGCCTGTTCGGTCATGTTCTGGGTAAAGCGTGCCAGCAAACTGTCGCTGTTTGCCGGGTGTGCGCCCTGCCCATCTTTATTACTGTTGTCCGCAAAAGGCTGTTCAGCTGAACCATTCGTCCATTCTGCAAAGTTTTGGCGCAATAATTCGCGGTTGATACCTGCCAGCAGACGCGCAGTTTGTGGTGCCAGGTAACGCAGCGGGCTGAATAGCAATGCAATCAGCATAACGCCGCTGCGCAGTTCGGTGTGCTGCATCTCTGTGGAAGCCAACAACCAGCTATCCTGTAACCATTCCACCAGCATTGGGGAAAAATTGGGGTAGGCCTGCACCAGCGTTTGATGGTGCGTTATTACCTGATCGAGCTGTTCTTTTAGCAGATCTTTATCGATGTCTGCTTTATTGAAGATGAGTCGTACATCACTAAGTGGGGTATCGATCATTTGGAGCAGCAGCTGCGCAACCGTGATTTCAGGTTGTTGCTGACTGACGCAGGATGCCGCCGCCGCTTCCAGTGCATGGCGGGTCATCGGGTTTATACGATTTACAAGGGTAGGCAGATCAATCTGGATCATGGCGACTTCCTATCTCAATAAGTTACTTAGCTGCTTTAATATGTCTTGGGTCTGATCACCGAGGCGAATGGCATAAAAGCTGTAAACAGCCACCAGCAAGCCCACGCTAATCACGAACAGGTGCTTGATAGTCCATCGTCTGCTCAGGCGATAACGCGCATTACTCTCGTTGACGTTGACATACAACGTGGTCGGCGGAGTATCCCCGCGCAGTGAGTGAAGCTGTTGCTGCAACCGACGGAACAAGCGCTCAAAGTCATCGCTTTTCTGGGCGCTGACTTTGTAGCGCCCGCGATAGCCCAGACAGAGGCAGAGGTAAATGAACTCCAGCAGATGCTGGTAGCGCTGTGCCTCTCCCATCAAACGTTCAAGCAAGACGAAAACCTTCTCCCCACCCCAGGTTTCATTGTGGAAGTGCACCAACAGTGATTGCTTCAACCAGCCATTCTGGCTGTTCCAGCCGTGCCCCAACGCAGTTTCATCAATGAAGGTGCACAGTACGTAACGGAATGAAACAATCGCGCCGGGTTCATAACCCTTGGTTTGCAGAGACTGCTCAATGGCCCGAATGTCAGTAACAACCTGTTGGTAAAGCTTGTCTGGCAGTGCCTGATCCGTCATATCCTGCAAACGCAAGACCATCCCCAACAAGGGGGTGGCGGCATCGATCATGGGGTTGAGGCTTTCACCACGCAACGGTAGCTGGTACTGGCGTTGAGACGTTTGCAGCGTTTCAGACTTTTCCAGTGACGGACTGTCAACATTGATATCACTCATGATTATTCCTTACCGCCCCTGATAGCCCAGAGCTGCATATCTAAGTCAGGGAAATCCCCTGATACGTGGAACGCAATGGAATTTCCTTGCAGGATCTCTTTCCACGCCGGACTCTTCTGATCCAGACGGAAGTAGGTATATCCAGAGTGATACGGCAACTGGCGTGGCGCAGCAGACAGGGCAATCAATGGCACACCCGGCAACTGGACGCTGACCAGATCGCGGATTTTTTTCCATTGATGTGACTTTGGTTTGCTGGACGAACTGGCGTCGCAACTGCTCCTGCGGTGTGCTGGCGCTGATTGCCAGTACGAATTCGGACTTGCGCAACAGATCGTTGTCGTGCAGGGTTGCCACACGAATGCCACCTTCGTTCTGTTTCAGCGCAATCGACGTTGCACGTGGGGTCAGAACCACATTCAACGCATCACGAATTGCGTGCATCACAGCCTGGAAGGTATCGGTCAGGTTATTGTGGTCATACGCCAATATATTCCCCGGCAGGCGGCTTGAATCGGTGAACGTCCTCAACTCGCCACAAGTCTGGAGTAGCTCGGTATACAAATGTAGCGGGTGCAAAACGGTTTGTTTGGCATAATGGTTGAACAACGGCTGAACGCGGTTGAGCAATTGCAGCATCATAAATTCGGCGACATCCGCCACCCCTTGCTGACCCGGCGAACCAATGCGTTTAGCCAGTGTTCTTGAACGCTCGGTCAGCAGGCCATCAATTTCCACCATGAAACGCCTGAGTTTGTCAGCCACGAAGATAGACAAACAGGTCGGGACAAATTCGTTATCCAGAACAATGTTGCCATTTTTTTGCTTTTCTTTGATACGGCACAGTGGAATGGTGGTGTAAGCACTCATGTCCTCGGAGCCTTGCATCAGAACGGGCGTCAGTTGGGCAAGCTCCACGGCAGTGGTATCACCACCTTTGGTATGAAGGTCTCGGATATTGGTCGGTAATTTGCGATAACGCACCGTACTTTGCGTTTCTGCATCCGGATCGGCAATTTCCAGAATGGTATCGCTGGACATAGGCAATGCCAGATAAATATCTTTGCTTTTCTCGCCATTGGTATTCTGGATATCCAACGGTTTTGGCAGCATATCTTGACCAGGCGCAGAAAAAACAGTGCCATCCGGCATAATGCCACTGGCTTCGGTGATCCCGATACGTCCCAGTTTGAGCAAATCATCATTAATGCTCAGGGAGCTGAAACCGTGCGCATAAGGTGTCAAGACTGAAACAAGGCTATGTGCCAGATAATCAATATGTTTTTGTTGTTGCTGAAAATGTTGGGGTTTGATGAATAATCCTTCGTGCCAAATCACCCGATTTTTGCCTGGCATGATTACTCCTCCTCTTTTCTAAGTTCGACGTCGTTATTTCTGACATGCACCAAGATGTGATAATGGCGGCCGATGTCTTTTACCCGGATGATCTTTTTCCATTCAGATTGATTTGCATCTGCATAGTGAACGATGACCCCGATGTAACGGTTTTTCTTTTCCAATGCGATCTGCTCCAGGGGTTTGTATTGTCCTGGTAACAGGGTGTAATCCTGATGATCGATGTAGTTTTTCCCCAGTGCTTTTTCGAGCTTATCGCTATCAAGCTGGTCATAGTCGGCAGCCAGAAAGCGTGAATCCTCACTGAGATAAACCAAATTCATTTCAACAGGAACCGCTTCACCACTTTCATTGGGGTTGATGTCGGGTTCGGCCAGCAATGTAATGTTGGCAACAGAGACCTGCTCATCGGGTTTACCTACCGGTGTGGAAGGGTCCCAAATGACCTGGCCCACTTTTTTTGTTGCGTTCCATGCACTGCTACAGCCGTTCAGCAACATCACTGACAGCAATAAAATCCCTACAGCCCATATACGGCGACTAGCGGAATGTGTCATTGCTGGATTCCTCCAAGCCCTGACGCAATGCGCGGTCATAAGCCTGCTCATACACCTCGCGGAATAATTTTTCGAATCCTTGTTGGCGACTGGAAGATAATTCTCGGTAATAGTTGGTGTACATGTCCCAGGCCCAGGATGCGTCTTTATTCCTGGCTTCATTGCTACGACGATAGTGTGAGAACCGACGGAGCAATTGCTCTGGCGCAAAGGCTTCCAGCATGGTGTCCAGTGCGGCAGAGATGGCAATTCGGTTAGCCTGATAGTGTAATTGCAGGTTTTGCAGACTTTCCGCTACCGCAGCCGGAGCGGAGAGATGAACCGGACTTTTCTGATCAGAAAACATCACCTGCATGGTCGTGTCGTAATCCATATTCAGGCGCAGTGGATTATCTTCGATAGGCCGGAGCTGTTTATCACGTAACCCATGTTGTTCACGCTGGAGAGCCAATAACCCCTCAATGGCGGCTTTCATGGTTTTACCCATTTCTTGCAGAAAATCATTTGCCTGCTGGCTGTCGTGCAAAGGCAAACGTGCTTCCAGCCCACGCATGAGAGGGGTAATGGCGACATGATCAACATCCATACTTTCGTACTGTCTGTCGGAATCGATGCCCGGTAAATCAAGGAACTCCTGATCCATAACACTGCCTCGGTTATCAGAAATAGGGTTAGCAAATGGGGGGGTCTGGTAATGATCCGGCGGCAAAAGTTGTTCCGTATCATCAGCTTCAACCCTGGGTTTCAATGTGGTCAGGCTCTCGCTATCAAGTACCCGTAGCGGATCATCACTGAAACGATGCATAACCGTTGGAGCAATGCCTTCATCGTGGGCAAACGCCGATTTTTGTACAGGTGCACCTTCCATCATGGCATCCAACGGATTGCTATAACTGGAAACCAACGATTCGGGGGATATCATTGAAGGATCAACACGATCTGCCTCAGAAAAACTGATATGGGTCTTGATCGACAAATTACCTACGTTGATTTGATCGCCTTGTTGTAACAAGATCAAACCCGACTCTGGCGTCAAAGCCGCACTGTTGATTTGCACTGATTCAGCAAATACTTGCAGGCAAAATGCCCCATCCTGCCATTTAATGGCGAATTGGGACGGGCAGACATTGCCCTGCTGATCCTGCACTGACCAAAGGTGGCTTTCACTGCTACCGACCGTACCACCCTGTATCGAGAACTGGCAGTTGGCGGCTTTACCACTTTCCAGCTGTTCACTGTTAAGAACCCGCAATGAAAGGATTGGTTGATTTTTTTCCATGGTCGTTATTCCATAACTGAAATGATGACAGAAGGTTTCTGTTCCGGTTCGCCGAGAAAACTGGTCCATCCCAAATGGTTATTCTGCGTTGCCCCCAATACCATGCCGCTGACCTGATTTTCAGCCAGGCTAAGACGCAGTTCCCAAGCAAACTGGCTGCGCATGACAAAAGAGATGAACATCACCAATGGCAGATAGTTTTTGCCATCAGGCAGGAATGAAAGGAACCGATCCCGAGTTAAGTTATTAATACTAAGCAAAAACTTACCACTATAATCCCCAACCCAAGCACCAATGGTGAAGTTGTCTCCTAATACTGATAATTTGGTATCACCAACTTTTAGCCCCTTGTTTTCTCCCCCCAGACGATTCTGCTGATACACGGGAATGGTGACTTTCCTGAATTGCCAGCCGTGCAACGTGACGTCCTGCAAATCAAAACAGTGGGAAACAAGGCTGCATATGACTTCTGGCGAACGTCCGGGGCTTGCCAGTAATCCGGCGTACGCCAGCATTTTGCTGTGATTGATGTTCAGCATCCGGCGGTTGACATCACTGCCTAACCCAACGAGAGAGAACATACGTTGAGAAAAATAATCTTCCCCACCTTTCTTGAAACAGATGTAATAGCGGTATTTCCGCCAAATCTGATGCAGGATCGTAATTAAACGGTGGTTGAAAATGTTGAGAAAATCCGTCAGACGGTTTTCCCCCTGAGCATCTTCCCATGCCAGTGAATCCAGATAATAGCCTGGCATCGGGGACTGGCTGCCATGCAACCCCATAAAGGAAACTTCCAGTTCGAAGTATCCCTTTTTGGATTGCGTAAGCGAGATGACATCCCGGGTCGGAAATGCCAGGCTGGCGCTGGAACGAAAACGGACAGATTCCAGATCAGGACGATCTGTCTCTCCGGTTTTATCCCACGCTACCGCTAGCTGGTTAAGCAGCTCAACCAGCTGGTAAAAGTTGTACTGTGAGATATCCAATGCCAGCGGCGTGGCAGGATCCTGTTCAGTGATTACATCAACGAGTGTTGACCTATCTGTACCGGCCATTCATAACATTCCTGATTATCTAAATTGATTACCTTCAACATATGAAACGCATTGACGCTGGCATACAGTGAGAAAAACCGTGACAGAATCGTACTGAACAGATAAAGCTCGCCTTCCGAGCTGAATGCCTGTTGCCGGATATACAGGGTTGAGCGCAATCCACGGACAGGCTGACCACGGAATAGGTGATCTGTCGGCTTTGTATCAATTTTTTCAATAGCATCAAGCCGTTTCTGCGATGAACGCTTGGACTGCCGGTTATGAATACTGGGGAAATCGTAGGTACGTAGCACCTGTTTTAGGGCATCCTTATCCAGCAATGACATATAGTTGAGCGACATATTTGACAGCAATGACCAGTGCAAACCGCCATCCAACAAAGGGTAGAGAGGCACTGACGGCCGCGTAATATTGCGGAATGACGCAAATGACGGGCTGCCGGTTGAAGGGTAATTAATGTCGCCAACCCGCAACTCTAAAGGCAATTCACGGTTAGTACAGGTCAATCTGATCGAAACATTTTCTTTCAGTTTGAGTCTGAGCAGATCAGCCTCATCGTTCCGTACCAATGAGATGAAATGTTCCAGCCCCCGGCGGAAAGGAGACTCTTTCACCCGGATACGGTAATAACGCATCGAACGTTCATCTTCGTCATCCATTTGGTGGTTGAAACTTTCAAACGGGGTATAGACTCGCTCACCAAGACGGGCACGACTGCGTTCACCATTTTCCCCCGTCAGCCAGCTTTCTACGCTATCAACGGAGAAAATGTCGTAGTTATCCGGGAAGCTGTAACTGGCTTTCAATGGGTATTCCGTCTGGCTGCCATTGAGTTCAATGGCTTCACTGTCCATGGGGAACAGGTTGATTGCGGGTGTGCAGTGCAGACGAAAAGTGTCATGGCGAATCTTGGCTTCTGGTGGCAATGCCTGAGAAAAATGTAAATTCAGTTTGAAATCTTTGGTCTTGAGATCTTCCGGCAGTTCCGGGAAGCCTTTCACATCAAAAAACAGGAAACTTTCCGCGAAACAGAAATATTCCTGCAAGATACGATATCCCATATAGGCATTTTTGGGGTAAGGCAGTAACGCATCTTCCCGCTCAAATCCCACAGGCACAAAATCAAAATCTGGCAGCGGGATCACGGTATCGCCTGCCACCAACTCTGCTTTTCTGAAGTAGTAGCAAAGCCAGAAATAGAGCTGGGAGGTAGTATAATTATCACCACTCAAATAAAAACGCAGTTTGCCCAGTTCCAACTCATGCAGGCTCAGTTCTGTTTTCGACGTAAAATTCAGGCCGATAATTCCAGTTTCATTACTGTTATTGACGGTAATGTCACGGATGGAAAGCGGAAAAAGCCAGACATCGCGGCAGAGCGTAAAGGTGCAGCGATCTGGATCGTCTTTTTTGCCAGCCGATTTTTCGTTCGAAAAAATATCATCCTGAGCCGACAACGAATGGCTCATAATCTGTGTGCCACGCTTGACCTGTGTCGCTTTCGTCACCACGCTCTCATCCGGGGTATACTCGATGATGGTCATGCTGGGAGTTGGACGCAAATAGTTCGGCCACAGCATATTGAGCAGACCGTGGGTCAATTCAGGGAATTGATCATCAATCTTTGCCCGCAGGTTGCCCGTCAGGAAGGCAAAACCTTCAAGCAAACGCTCAACGTCGGGATCAGAACCCTGTTCTGACAGAAATGCGGCAAGATGAGGGCGCTCAACTGCGGCTTCTTTTCCCAGCTGTCGCAGATAGTTCAACTCATCTCTGAAATATTTTTCAAATGACATTTATTGGGTTCGCTCCAGGCAATAGCGCCGGTTGTTATCCAACTGGATGCTAAATTCCACAAGATCGTTGATATCATCCAGAGAGATTTCAGCGCTGATATGAAAGCTCAACAGCAACGGATCTGAATCATCATTGATGGCGCTGACAGAAACCGCTGATATTCTTGGCTCATAATTTCTGATGCACCCTTCAATCGCCCATTCGATACTTTGCTTGAAATCCACCGATGTTGCGGTCGCATCATTGAGATCAATGACCCCTAAATCTACGGCACTTTGGCAAGCACCCGGACGGGAATTCAGCACTTCATTCAAATGCTTCCTAATAGAATCAAGTAGTGCACGCATCCTTGATTGACGGGAAGAGCCACCGCTCTTCCCTTGAATGCGCTCGAACAGACTGGCAGAGCTGCCCCTACTCCAACTGTACAGCGCAGCCATGATTATTCCTTATCCAAACGTCCAACCAGAGACAGTTCGAAACTTGCACCCATGTATTTGAAGTGCGGGCGAACTTGCATCGCCACCTGATACCAGCCTGGATCGCCTTCAACATCCAGTACCTTAATCTCAGCGGCACGCAGAGGACGACGGCTACGAACGTCAGTGGGTGGATTTTCCTGATCAGCAATGTACTGTTTCAGCCACATGTTCAGTTCACGTTCCAGATCCTGACGCTCTTTCCAGGAGCCGATCTGTTCGCGCTGCAACACTTTGATGTAGTGAGCCAGACGGTTGATGATGAACATATATGGAAGCTGGGTGCCCAACTTGTAGTTGGTTTCGGCGTTCTTCCCTTCACGGGTATTGGGGAACACTTTGGGTTTCTGAACCGAGTTTGCCGAGAAGAATGCGGCATTATCGCTACCCTTACGCATGGTCAGGGTAATGAAGCCTTCTTCTGCCAGTTCGAATTCACGGCGGTCAGTGACTAAAACTTCTGTTGGGATCTTCGCCTGAATCTGACCCATTGCTTCATACAGGTGAACTGGCAGGTCGCTGACTGCACCACCGCTTTGTGGACCAATGATGTTTGGACACCAGCGGTATTTAGCAAAGCTGTCAGTCAGGCAGCTAGCCAACAAGTACGCAGTATTGCCCCACAAGAAATGTTCGTGCTCACGGCTGACATTTTCCTGATAGTTGAAGTTCTTGATTGGGTTTTCAACACTGGAATAAGGCAGACGCAGCAAGAAACGAGGTGCGGTCAGGCCTAAGTAACGTGAATCTTCTGACTCACGCAGCGCACGCCATTTAGTATGTGAAGGGCCTTCGAAGACGGATTTCAGATCTTTGATGGCAGGCAGCTCAGTAAAGCTGTTAACACCAAAGAATTCCGGTGAAACGGAAGACAAGAATGGTGCATGAGCCATCGCACCAACCGAACTGACATACTGCATCAGTTTAATATCAGGCGTGGTGTTGTTGAACGCGTAGTTACCGATGACGGAAGCAACAGGTTCCCCCCCAAACTGGCCGTAACCTGAGGCATAAACGTGCTTATAGAAGCCAGACTGAATAATTTCAGGAGAGAATTCAAAATCTTCCAGCAATTCATCTTTAGTGGCATGAAGGATGTTGATTTTGATGTTTTCACGGAAATCTGTGCGATCCACCAAAATTTTCAGTGAACGCCAGGAAGATTCCAATTCCTGGAACGGCTTCGCGTGCATGATTTCATCCATCTGCTCACTTAGCTTTTTATCCAACTCAACGATCATCTTATCAACAAGCAGCTTGTTGATGGGTTCGTCGTTAGAGCCAGTATCCAGGATGCTACCGATAAACGCAGCAACACCTTGTTTAGCAATATAGTAGCCGTCATTTTCAGGAGTCATTCTCGCTTGAGACATAATTTCATCAAGCAAGGAAGTCGTTGCGCCAGAAGCAATAGCTGTGCTGTTTTCTTCGCGTTGAGCCATTTAAAAATTCCTTTAACCAGTTATTTTTTATTGACGATTTCAAGTTCTTTCAGGAGTTGCTCACGAACGGATTCATCATCCAGTAGTGACTGCAAACGAGCACGAAATGCTGGGATATTTCCCAATGGACCTTTTAATGCAACTAATGCCTCACGAAGTTCGAGAAGTTTATTTAATTCAGGCACTTTCTTCGCGACATTATCTGGCGAAAAATCATTCAGCGATTTTATTTCCAGATTAACCGGCAGATCTTCTTCGCTTTTTTCATCGAGACGATTAGGAACGTTAAAAGTTAGGTTGATGTTCGCTTCATTCATTACGGCATTAAAGTTGTTCTTATTGATAGAAACTGTCTGCCGCTCTTCAATTGGCGTATCTTCGCTTTTTCCTTTCAAGTCACCAACAACCAGAAGATTTAGAGGTAATTCAACTTCTGCGGTCTGGTCACCATTATTAGGAACATACTTAATATTAATTCTTTCTTTCGGCGCTACGCTACCTGGACTATTCTTACTCATATTTGAATCCTTTGGCTAATACAACCATGAACTGTCTAACAACCCATTATTGGTGAGAGAATGATTCCAATGTTCACCCATATAATAAATACAGAAAATCTTCCTAAAAAATAGGCTAAAGAAGACAACTATATTTGCAGGCACGAATAGTTTTATATCAACATATAGTTAAATAATCAGATATACCCTATCCAATCGTGGAAATAACATCGATACGAAAATCGTCAAGTTCGAGTTTGACATTTTATTTTTTTGATGTAAAGCCTAAACACAAATTGATAAAGACCTCTATTCAAGCCTTTAATCTTCCTATCAAAATCCATAGCAAGTTATAAACATTTTTTTGCGCTCAAAATAGAGGAAAGTTTGGTTTTACTCTCTGTAAGAGTACGTAACCCCACTACCTATTATTTGCGTTAAAAGAAATATTTTTCATCTTCACCTGAATAAAATATAACCTTACAGACCGTTATCAATAATCATCATCAATATCATTTTGTATTTTATCCTGATTAATTATGCGCCATAACAATCCAGGTTATTTCCATTTTTTTGATCTAGTTAACACTTTTCAAATGATCATAAAAAACATTTAAACAAAAAAATAAAAAACATTAAATATCAAAATGTTAAGAAAACAAAAAAGTCATAGATCATTTTTAAACCAGTTGAATGAGCTTATTGTTTATAAAAAATCAGCTATAAATTTTATAACGGCAATAATTATAAAATTATTATTTGTCATTGAATTAGCGTGCATGTTGCATTTTTCAAATGACTTTGCATCAGGCAATTTCAGCTTTATTATTCGCCCCGAGTGTTTGGTAAGCGATAATTTCATTTTATTAACAGATGGAATAATCACGCAAGAAATGAACACTTACACTAATATTGGTAACTTTTTATAGGATATTCATATGCCAACTCCATGTTATATTTCCATCCATGGTAAAACTCAGGGTCATATTACCGCTGGTTCATTCACTGCTGAATCCGTAGGTAATATCTTTGTTCAGGGTCACGAAGACGAAATGCTGGTTCAAGAATTTGACCACATCGTCACTGTCCCCACTGATCCACAGTCAGGACAACCTTCTGGCCAGCGTGCGCATAAGCCATTCCGCTTTACCGTTGCATTGAATAAATCAGTTCCTCTGCTGTACAACGCACTGGCTTCTGGCGAAATGCTGCCTACTGTAGAATTGAAATGGTATCGTACTTCAATCGAAGGTAAACAAGAGCATTTCTTTACGACAAAACTGGAAGATGCAACTATCGTTGATATCGATTGCAAAATGCCACACTGCCAGGATCCGGCTAAATCAGAATTCACGCAATTAGTTCGTGTATCTCTTTCTTATCGTAAGATTACTTGGGAACACACTACTGCGGGTACTTCTGGTGCTGACGACTGGCGCGCACCGGTTGTTGCTTAATATCTTATTCATTAAATATTAAGTCATAATTTTTCAGCCAATGAATATTATTCATTGGCTGAATCATTCTAACATCTCAAAATTCCCGCTAATTTACTTTAATTCCTGTTTTTCTATTTTATATTTGTTTTTCTGCTTTTTTTTTCGCTGTCAGATTTTCATATAGTAATTATTTTCACAATAAATAAAGATAGATGAATTTATAGTTACATGCATGATTGATTTTACGCCAAGCAATCTGACTAAAAAACCGCTGTTCTTAATGTCTTACATTTCCGCCACTTCAATACCTTTCATCAACATTCCATAAGTAAAACTTGCAAATAAAAAGCTGAAAATACAGAAAAAGCCCCTAATTCAATCTCATTATTCTGCTGAGCATTGATTAAGCCAAATTAAATTTCACTTAACTCTTCACATTGAGTTAATACATAACTAAAATGAATTATCATAAATCACTAATGTAAATTTATAACTGGAAATTATAATTCCTGACAAAACACATTTGTTAATCAGAACAACATAAAAGATTTTCTATGCTCTAATGCTTAATTAATAAACCAGGATGTTTAAACCTAACCCAACACGATACATTTCCCATCAACTATTGTCATTTGGGTATTCCCATGATTAAAAGGACGACAATCTTCATCTTATTATGTACTGCATTTCAGGGGAGCGCATCACCTGATACGCCTAATCCCGCTTTTCCTACAGATGAAGCAAGAAGAACCTTACAAGATAGTTCTCGAGAAATAGACCAATTAATTGAAGAACGCCGTCATCAAGGATTGATTAATCGCACCGATAACGTTTCACCACAAACTGTCTCACCCGTCGTAGTCGAAGCACCGCCATGTTTGGCGGTTAATGGGGTTTATCTTCAGGGCATTACCTTACTCTCTCTAGGGGATCTGAATACCCTCAGTGCCCTGCCCGATAGCTGTATCACCCGCAATGACATCAACACGCTGTCAGCGGAAATCACCAACCTTTATATTGCTAAAGGTTACATTACGGCGCGGGTACAGTTCATTCCCCCCAACGCAAATGGCGAGCTGGGGATCAATGTTGTTGAAGGTTTTGTCGAGGCGATAGAAGGTGCTGACCGTTGGGTCAATAGCCAAACACTCTTCCCACGTTTGGTAAATAAACCACTCAACCTGAATCAACTTGATCAAGGGCTGGATCAGGCAAATCGTTTGCAGTCAAACAAAACCACTCTCGATATTCTACCGGGTACAGTTAATGGGGGTTCTGTCGTCAGGCTACATAATCGGCACGCTTCTCCGTGGAGAATAACCACCACAACCGATAATTATGGACAGAAAAGCACAGGAAAATGGATCACGCGACTCAATGCCAATGTTGATAGCCCATTAGGGTTATCTGACTTTGTTAGCCTCAGCGGCGCCAGTACCATAGATAAACCCGATACCCAATATAATCGCGCCTATACTCTGCTCTATTCACTCCCCTATGGAGCCGTAACATTGAGTGGATTCAACAGTTATTCCCAATACACCAGTCATCCTCGTTTAAAGATACATTCGACTAAATTGTACGGGAATTCAACGCAAACGGGCATTCGTGCCGATTGGGTTTTTCATCGTAACCAGTCGCAGATTAGTACATTAAACACCCAGTTAGTTTATAAGAATTACACCAACCATTTCCAAGAAGCCAGGCTCACCGTCAGTAGCCAGACATTGAGTGTCCTCGAACTGGGTATTCACCATTTACAAATTATCCCTTCAGGCCTGCTCTCTCTCAATATGAGTATTGAGCGGGGAATGCCGTGGTTTGGTGCCCAAACCACGACAGCCAACCTGAATAAGCAGTTTACCAAAGGTAAATTATCGGCAAATTTGCAACAGCGTTTCACACTCCTGGATGTGCCTTACCAATTCAGCAGCCAATTTTATGCTCAATACAGCAAAGATGGGCTACCCGGTGTTGAGTGGCTCAATGTGACCGACCGGAATGCGGTGCGAGGATTCAGCAAAAATGTGTCATCGGCTGATAATGGCTGGTATTTAAGAAATACATTTTCTCACTCAATCCCCATTGCCAAAGGCTCACTTTTGTTGCGTACCGGCGTGGATATCGGCCAGGTTAAAGGCTATCGCAGCCAAGACAGCTGGAAAAGCAGTGCCGGATTAAGTGCAGGTTTGACACTACGCTATCAGCAACTGTTTGCGGATGTTGAGTTCAACCGAGGCAAATTGCTTTCTCACCCAAATAGGCACACGGATGAACCTATGCAGCTGTTAACCCGCTTCTCTTACTCTTTTTAATTTTTTGAACCATTTGATTTTTTTAACCGCAGCCCGTTGTGGGAATGATCAGAACCATGATCCCCAGAGCGCTGCACATGGCAATAAAAAGAAGCAAATAAGGAAATTATATGAAAAGTAAAAAATTTAAACTGTCTCCCACGGGCAAGCTTGCCGCCTCTATGGCAATTATTCTGGCAACCTGTTCAGTCAGTTTTGCCCATGATATTACGCCCGGTGGCGATGCCGCCCACAGCCCGGATGTTATGCAAGCTGATACCGGTGCAACCGTGGTCAATATCGTTGCGCCTTCCGAATCAGGGTTATCACATAACCAATACCAGGATTTTAACGTCAATCAAACGGGGGCGGTGTTCAATAACTCTCTGGAGGATGGAACATCACAATTGGCAGGGGAATTATCTGCCAACAGTAACCTTAATGGACAAGTTGCCAGTGTGATCTTAAATGAGGTTATTAGCCGTAACCCTTCATTCTTGCTCGGCGAACAGGAAATATTTGGTATCGCCGCCGATTATGTCCTGGCAAACCCTAACGGTATCACTTGTGACGGCTGTGGTTTTATCAATACCAATCAGGCATCACTGGTTGTCGGTAATCCACTGGTGGAAAGTGGGATCTTGCAGGGCTTCAACACCTTTGATAACCAAAACGCCCTGAATATCAGAACCAATGGGTTATCCCATCATGACGTGCTGAATCTGATCGCACCTAAAATTGACATCAATGGTCAGGTGATCACCACAAAAAGTCTCAATATTACAACGGGGAATAACAAGATTTCGGCCGATGGTCGCATCCTGGATACCCAGCAAGCCAATATCAATGCACTTGACAGCTATTATTTGGGCAGTATGCGGGCAGGACGCATTCGTCTGCTGAATACCGCAGAAGGAAGCGGCGTCAATTTAAAGGGTCAGGTAACCGCCAATGATGGGATTGAAGTTGAATCCTACGGTGATGTGAAGTTGGAAGCGGCGGAGCTAAAAGGCGGGGATATCACCTTGAGCGGCAAGAATGTGCTGTCTCAGGGTCGCCTGAATCAATTTTCATCAGACAAAACAGGCAGCAACAATCACGATAGCACTTTTAGTGGCATTTATACCGAACAAAAGCAAATCAGTGAATCTGTTGCCCGTACCCAACTGGCAGGCAAGAACATCACGCTGGTGGCCAGACAAAACAATCACGTGATGGCAACCGATATTGAAGGGGATAATATCAAACTGACTGGTGCCAACCTGAAACTGGATGGGCAACAGCTTCACCAACTTGACCGTAACACGAACAATCAACGGGAGTGGGGCTGGCAGTACGATGTCACCAATGAAAGTGAAAAATATCAGCACGAAGGCAATACCGTTAACGCGCGTGAAAATATCCAGTTGACCGCCAGTGAAGGCGATGCCGAAGTTCTTGGCAGTAAGATCAAAGCGGGCAACCAGTTGTCCGTATCCGCCCAGAAAAATGTGAAGCTGGCGGGTTTAGTGGAATCAGAAATGACCTTAGAGAAGGGATACAAAAAGAACCATCGGGCATCATTGCAAACGGGTAATTGGAATGAGGTCAATTCCACCCAAAGAAGCACCGGCAATGAATTAAGCGCAGGCGGAGACTTAGGGATTAAGGCGAAAGGCAATGTTGACATTATCGGAACCCAGATTAACTCAGGCAAAAACCTGCTTATTTCTGCGGATCAGCAAACTCACATTACTGTCCAATCCCTCGTTGATGATCAGATCCTTGCCAAGGATAAAACCTATTGGGGCGGGATTGCCGGTGGCAGCAAAAAAGATAACCGCGATAAATCAGAAACCCATCATATTTCCGAAGTGACGGCTGACGGGCACTTGCTGCTGACAGGTACAAAGGGTGTCACCATTACGGGCAGTAAAGTCAAAGCGCAAAAAGGCGCTTATGTTCAAGCCAATGAAGGGTCGTTAATTATCGATAATGCGGTCAGCTATATTTCTCAAGAGGTGGATGAAAGAAAGGGAACAATCTTCAACATCACCAAAAATACGAATCAGGAACACAACAAACAGCAAAAATCTTCCGGCAGTCAATTGATTTCCGATGTCGATCTGAAATTACTCAGTAATAAAGACATCAATGTCATTGGCAGTCTGGCAAAAAGTGCCGGCAAACTGCAACTGAATACGTCAGGCAATATCAATATCCTGAATTATGGTGAGAAGAATCAATATCAACAGGAAAAAAACCACCTTGACTGGCAGTACTACGCCAAGGAGATGAAAGATAACCAATATCGTGCGGGTGTGGGTTTTGAACACACCACCGATAAACAGAAAGATGAAAGTACAACTCAACGCCCATCAGAACTGAATGGTGGCAGCCTTAGCGTAAATGCGAGCAACAATGTCACTGTAACTGGCTCTAAATTGGTCACAACCTACGGTGATGCGAAAATTAGCGGCAATAACATTGCATTGCTGGCTGGCGAAAACAGCACATCAACCTCAACCTCACAAGAAAAACTGAGCAGCAGTGTATTTGTCACTGGCGGTATGGACAAACTCGGTAGTGGTGTTGAAGGAACTTACAACAGCAACGGAAAATCTGACAGCCGGACAACGGCAGAAGTCACCAAAACCCAGGTGACGGGCAACCTTGAGCTGAATGCGATGGGTGAGTTGAAGCAACAGGGCACGGATCATCAAGTGCAAGGTTCTTATCAGGCTAATGCCGGCAGCATTAAAAATGTGGCAACGGCCAATACCGCATCCAGCTCAACCCATCAATTACAGGCAGGCGGCGAGATTAGCGGGACTGCCGATTACAGTGCAACCACTCGACCTGTAGAAAAAACAGCCAGGGCGGCCGCAGATAAGAAACTGGATGCTTCCATCACGAAAACGGGTTTGCCTAATGCCGGTATTGAACTGACCATGAATGGCAACAGTCGTTACACCAATAACCATCAGTCCAATGCGGTAGTCACGACTATCAAGGCGGATGATGTCAACGTCACAACGAACGGTGATATCTATGACCAGGGTACGCAATACCAGGCCAATAAAGGGGGTGTCTCGCTGACGGCCGGCAGCCATACCAGTGAAGCCGCAACCAACAGTCAACGCTCCCATACCGCTGACACAACTGGCAATGCCAGCCTGCGTGTCTACACCACAACCGGTGCAGATATCTCCGTCAATGGCAAAGGCAGTGGCAGTTATCAGGAAACATCGAACAGCACTACCCGTGCAGTAACCAGCGGCATCAACACCCAAAATGGCGTTAATGTTCAGGTGACCAGAGATGCACGCTACCAGGGCACGTCAATCAATGCCGGTGAAGGTTCAGCCAATGTTAAAGCGGGTGGCAATATTCAGTTCAATCAGGCCACCAACCGTAATGAGAAACAAGGTCATGGTTACAATGGGGAAATTTCCCTGACCGTGGGAACCAACCCGGATGGCAAGAATTTCAGTGGGAGCCTCGGTGGCGGTTATAACACCGCCAATCAGAACAACACTACCGCCCAAACCAGCAATATCACGGGTGGACAAGGGGTAAATCTGAATGCAGGCAATAATCTGACATTACAAGGTGCCAACGTTTCCGCCAAACAGGTAGATTTAACCGCACAGCGTGGGAAAATCGAACTGATCTCGGCTCAGGATACGGCGAGCGCCGAGGGTTGGCATGTCGGTGCTAAAGCTAAAGGCGGCATGTCTTCTACCGCCCGCAAAGAAGGAGGTGATGGCGCAGCAGGCCATGCTTCAACAACAAACGATCCGGCCAACAGAATTTTCGACAATAAATATAATATGGGTGGTGAACTGAAATTGGGTGTCAATAACCTGACGCAAACCACACACCATAACGCACAGGTTTCCGGCGGCAATGTTAACCTGACCAGTGCGGGTGATACTTCACTTAAAGGGGCGAATGTGGATGCTGATCAGGTAACGGGCAACGTCGGTGGCAATTTCAATGTCGAAAGCCGCAAAGACAGCATCCATAGCCTGAATGTGGGTCTGGATGCGGGCGTGGGTTATAGCAAAACCGTCAAAGGGGATGCCGCTTCTAAACAGGCTGTTCCTACCACAGACGTCTTGTCAGAAAACATAACAAAGGCCGTAACTGAAACTGCGGCTACCGGTGACGCTAAAACCGGGGATAAAGCCCCAAGTTTAACAGATCAATTGAAAGCCACATTCAAGGGCTTCAATGGCAAACTCAAAGGCAACTACGATTCTCTCGATCGGGAAACTGTAGGTAAGCAAACAGCATTGACCGGTACTCAAGGGGTTAATCTGGATGTCTCTGGAACAACCTCTTTAATGGGCAGCAAAATTGACAGTGCACAAGGTGCTGTCTCGCTGAACACGCCACAAATTAATCAACAATCTGTCGCCGGATACGATAAGGGCAAAAACTTAGGTATTAATGTACCTGATTCCCTCACCAGTCTGGCAACCTCTGCACAAAAAGATATTTTCTCCGGTAAAGTGCCTTTTGTGAAAAATGAGGGCCACGATACTGAACTGCCCACTATCCACAGTGAAGTTAAGGGTCGTCAGTTAGATTAATCATGATGACTAACGATTGATCCTCTTGTGCGGTAGCCAATATACGGCTACCGTATTTCTTCATATTCCCCAACCTGTTGCCTTTTCCATTTTGCCTGTTACTCTTTTTTTTGCAGACATATTTTTTCGTCAGGGGATGTAATGCCAGATAACCATGAAAACAGGGAGCAACGCAATACAGGGAAGCGTTTCACACCGTTAGAGAAAGGGCTATATGGCAGTAAAAAAGCACTTTCCGTAACCATCCGTATTGGCAATGTCATCCGCCGTATTCCTTTTATCGCCCACTTTATTAGGGCGGCACAACGTTTTAACGACCGTATGGGGAGCCAATTCGGGGCTGCCATCACCTATTTTTCGTTTCTATCCTTAATCCCAATTCTGATGCTCTCTTTTGCCGTCGCAGGTTTTGTGCTGGCTTCCAACCCTGACTTGCTGACACGTTTGATTAATGGCATCGCCAATAGCATCAGTGATCCCACGCTCGCCAACACCCTGAAAAACAGCGTAGACACGGCGATTAACCAAAGAACAACGGTGGGATTGACGGGTTTGGCGATTGCACTTTATTCAGGGATGAACTGGGTTGGTAATTTACGTGAGGCAATACTCGCCCAATCCAGAGATGTCTGGGAACGTCATCATGAAGATAAAGAGAAAATTTACTTTCAATATATCCGCGACTTTTTCTCTTTATTCGGTCTGCTGTTTGCATTGGTTATCACCCTTTCGCTGACTTCCATAGCAGGCTCTGCCCAGGCGACTATCGTCCACGCCCTCGGACTGGAAGGCATCGAATGGCTCCGGCCGGCATGGACATCAATTGGCATGACCATTTCCATTTCAGCCAATTATTTATTATTCCTGTGGATATTGTGGATCTTGCCGCGTCATCGCCCTGAAAGGACAGCGCTGTTTAAAGGCACACTAATGGCCGCCATTGGATTTGAAGTGATTAAATATATTATGACTATGATGCTGCCACGCCTTGCCAGCTCCCCTTCGGGTGCCGCTTTTGGTTCGGTGATTGGCTTAATGGCATTCTTCTATTTTTTCGCTCGTCTGACACTGTTTTGTGCCGCCTGGATCGCCACAGCGGAAGAGAAGAAAGCCAAGTAAACATCCACATATTAAGTAAGACTGTTTTTTTGGCTGTACCCACGTGTCTATAACAACCTCAAAAAGGAGTTATTTTTATGCCATTTGTGAACATCAAAATTACCCGTGAAAGCGTCACCACTGAACAGAAAAAACAACTGATTGAAGGAGCCACCCAATTGCTGGTGGATGTACTTGGGAAAAATCCGGCAACAACTGTTGTGATCATCGATGAAGTAGAAACAGATAACTGGGGCATTGGGGGTAAAAACGTCACGGAGTTACGGGCTGCCGCGAAGAAATAAGTTAATGGTTTCAGAAACCATTAACTATTTAAATCAGGGCGGTTTAAACCGCCCTGTTATTCGACGCAGTAGCCTTATTCTTTTCCCATCAACGGATCGCTGATACTGTGCTCACCGTTTTCCAGTCTGCCAGCCAGGCGGCGGTGCCATCCTTTCGGTCCCACCAGTGAAATATCGTACCAGCCACCATGGATGCGGGTGTCAAAAGACTGGCTGTGACAGCTTCCCGCAGGCATGTTAATGCACCACGGTCCCTGTAATGTATAAGGACAGCGGTTTATGATGATCTCCACCGTTTTGTCACCCGGATTGTTCAGTTCCAGTTGCAGGCAAGTATCATTCATGATTTGACTCACTTCTGGCTCCCGCTGTGTCAGTGAACCGCTCAATGCACGGTGAAAACCATTGGGTCCTAACAACCAGAGATCATAGTTATCTGCCGTCTGCCAGTCATCACTGAGCGACTTTCCCGCCTCAACGGTGTAACGCCGAGGGATCTCATCCAGATGTAGTTTATCGTAAACATGGAATACCACACCCTGTTCACCCATGTTGTGAAAGCTCAGTGTCAGTAAACCTTTGGCAGGGTAAGCCGAGGCTTCAACATTAAGTCGGTAAGGTAATGCGCGGGAAGGACGAGCCAGCCGCCATTGATACGGCAAGTGCTGGTTTTCAACCTCCGGTAACGGCACAGGCGATAACGCTTCCTGATCCCAACGCAGGTTGTCTGCTATCTGTCGTGTAATGGCAGGCAAGCAGGGTACTTCATTGTTGGGATTAACAAAGTTGAACGCGGAAGTGAGGTCACCGCACACTGCACGCCGCCAGGCACTGATATTCGGCTCACGTACCCGAAAGCGTTTTTCCAAAAACTGTAGGACTGAGGTGTGATCGAATACCTGTGAGTTAACCCAACCACCACGACTCCAGGGTGACAGGATCAGCATCGGTACTCTCGGCCCGGGACCATAAATGCGCCCGTCTGGTGGTGGCTGCTGCGATCCCTCTGGGGCTACGTGTTGGAAGATTTCAGTGTCGAAAGGTAGCGTGGATTTGCCGGCGAAACTACCATCTTCCCGTAGCGACGGTGCGGAGGGTGAAGGCATGTGGTCAAAAAAACCATCATTCTCATCGAAATTCACCAACAATACCGTTTTGCTCCACACCTGTGGGTCATCTGTCAGCGCATTGATGATTTCCTGAACGAACCAGCCACCCTGCACAGGGCAGGACGGCCCTGGATGCTCACTATAGGCCTGCGGTGCGACGATCCAGCTTACCTGCGGCAATCTGCCCTTCTTCACCTCGGTGCGAAATCCAGCCAGTATCGTCTCCAAATCATCACCACTGGCAGCCGGCAGAGTATTGCCATTGCCCTTGTACAGTGGAACCCTCTCGTTCAGTTCATCACTGTAAGGTACAAAGTCGTGGAAACCTTCCGGTGGCTGTGCCGGATTACCCGCCTCGACACTGGCAGCACGGTACTGGCGGAAACCGGCCAGCGGGTTATCACCGAAGTTGTCCGGCAGGTATTGATAAATTTTCCAGCTAATGCCGCTCTCCTCCAATCTTTCTGGATAGGTTTTCCACGTATACCCTTCTTCTGGCGGGCCAGGCGCGTCCCACTCATTGATCACTGCGGCGACGTTAGCCGCACTAGGACCGTTGGTGCCGGTCCAGAGGAACAGACGATTGGGATCAGTGCCGGCATGGATCGAACAGTGGTATGCGTCACACAAGGTGAAGGCGTTGGCCAAAGCAAACTGGTATGGCAATTCAGCCTGACGGTAATAGCCCATTGAGTTTGCCGTCTTATAGGTTGGCCAGGCACTCATACGGCCATTGTCCCAGGCGGAGTGTTCATCATCCCAGGAATGAGGCGTCCCCCCAACTCTCTGTGCATTGCCACATCGACTGTCCAGATAATATGGCAAGATCAGCCGCCCATTCCCCTGCTGTTGCCAGATATTGCGGCCACCGGGGAGTGGAATGGTGATACGGTCACTGAAGCCACGTACACCAGACAAGGTGCCAAAATAATGGTCGAAGGCACGGTTTTCCTGCATCAGGATCACGACATGCTCCACGTCGTCAATAGTACCGGTACGGTTGTTGGCTGGTATGACCAGCGCCTTGAGAATCGAGTCAGGCAGCAATGAACACGCTGATCCGGCGGCGGCAGCTTTTAATCTTTCTCTGTGTGAAAAGTTTGGCATAATTCATTCCTGAGATGTCTATTGGAAAGAGCCTCGAGAGTAATAGCCAAATATTGCAGGAAAATGAAGCCAAGGAAATCGAACTAGTCGGATATACGCGAATATCTCAAAGCTCTGAGTGAAAATCGGGTTACGGCAGCATGGCATCAGTAAAAAATGTCCGTAACAAGATGAAATTCCAAACCTTATCAGTAGATAAACTGATATTAATATAATAGTTTCTAATAGAAACTATTAATCATGATAGCGCTGTTCACATTTAGACTCAACACCAGTTTGCTCTTTTATTAGTCACTATCTATTTCCCCTCCTTCACCCTTTCAGGCTCTTTCGGTTTCTCCGGCAATGGACCGGGGCGCATAATCTGATTAAAGCTATTTTTAATCTGATTCACATCCATCGTCGCTTCACCTTTTGGTTGCACCAGAATAAAAGAGATTTCCTGGGACAGCATCTCTTTCAGCCTCTTATTCAAAATTTGGGGTGTCAGAGAGGATAAAAACGCCTGCCTTAACCGCTGGAATTGTTCAGGGGCGATATCTATCACATTATTTTGCTGTGACAACAGACGTTGATTAATCAAAACATCGGTATCAGTGCGGGCATACATGGCAAATAACTGCTGGAGCTGACTTTTTTTCTGCGCATAAAGCTCATCAAATTGTTCCTGTGGCAAGCCATGTTCCCGCAATGTTGATAGCTGGGAAGCCAGATAAAGCGTAGATTTCATCAGCTTGTCCGCAGAAGAATCCAGATTTAGTGAGCAGTTTGCCCGCTGGTATAGCACCCGGCAATCCAAGCCTAATTTCATGTCATCCTGCTTATCCTTAAGCCCCGATTGCAGGTAACGGTAAAGCGCTTCACGCGTCAGGTCATTTAACCAGTACTGAATCAGGGTTTCCGAATTGTTAATCGGCAACCAGTTCAGGTTCCAGATTAACGATAAGCGATCTTGTTCGGCCTTATCACTCACTACGCCAATCGTTGCTGCTCTCAGTGGCAGCAAGGTAGAAACAGGAGCCGGTATCTGCCGTTTCCCCGCCAATGAGGCAAAGGTCCGGTTAATCCGCTCTGACAGTAATCGGTTGTCAACATGCCCTGCGATATACAGCGTTATCGCATCCGGCGTGTACCATTGATGATAAAAATTTTCGACTTTTTTTTACATCGACAGGCACTGATATGGACATACCGGGATCATGGTCGATAAGTGTCGAACCTTGCAGACGCATACGCCACACAGGATCCTGAATATCAGATGGGAACGTCGTCACAAGATGTTCATCCCCTTTTATGGCCTGTGCCAGTGTCTCCGGTGTAAATACCGCACCACCAGCAATATCGGATAACCATATCAATGCATCCTGCAATAGATCGGGACGATTATTTGGCAGGCTCAGACTGTAAAGGGTGAAATCATAGGAAACAATGGCAGGCGGAAAGAGATTTTTAGTATCTATCGCATTGTGCCATAGGTTTTCCAGTTTCTGCGATGATAAATCTTTGCTGCTGGATAAGACGATTTTCGGAATCAGGGAGGTATAGCCCCGTTGTTGGGTTTTTTCAGACAGTGAGCCAGTCTTTACCAATAACCGCAACTGTACTCTGTCATTAGGCCGCTGTGGTGTTTGCAGGATTTGCCAGCTAAATCCATTTTCAAGTTTGCCTTGTTGCCAGGCTGGATCTGGTTGCAAGGTCTCAGCCTGTGCCAAACAAGTTGTAACCAGAATCGCACCACCAATAAGATATCCGATTTTATTGCTCAGCATGTTCACTTACCCCTACCTGTTTAATTTTATCCTGCGATAGCCTAAGACAATCATTCATCCCTGAATATTATCATCAAGGATTAGACTGTTATTCATCTTGTCAGGTTTCATTTTGATGGCGTTTTCTGCTTATTAACCTGACGATTATAGCCTTTCACCAACAACCCCAGCTCATCATCCTGATGGTTTTTCGGGCAAGGCATAGGCTCTGGTGCCTGTTCTTCATTCAGTTCCCGCGCAACATCACGCAACGGATGGATGACAATGCGATTTACGCACCAGCTTATCGACACCGTAAGAATAAGTGCGAGTAATAAATAAGTGGTCAACATTAATGCAAGTGTATTCAAGGCAAAACGATACACTCGATTGGAATCAACCTGTAAAATAAGGTGCCCCTGTGATTGCGCTATTTTTGGCGAAACACCATAAACATAGAGAGGAATATTAACCTCAACGGGAATGCCAAAAACCTGCTTTGCCAGTTCAGGTATGGGACGATGAGTGGCAAAATCCAGGCTCATTACCCGAACGTTATCAGGTAACATTACATCGGCCCGACCCAGAATGCCTGAGGTCTTTAATCCAATCAACAGCGTTTTCGCTTTATTGAGATCTGAACTCAACAAGGCTTCTGCCAAAGGAGTCTGGATCTGTACGGCCGCATTGTTAAGCTGACTGATATAGTCATCTTTCCGCTGCTGTAACAGATGAGACAACTGGATGGTGATGAAAATAGCAATGGTAACCAAAGTGACTCCTGTCACAGCGGCCATCTGTTTAATAGTTAACGAACGTTTGACACGCAATTTCATCTTATCCAAACCAACACTGAGATAATAATAGTGAAAACACTGACCAGCACATCTTAACAATGTGAGTGAGTATACTTGATCTTACTTGTGGTCGTCTTATTTTGATGAATACAACAGAGAAATGACCGGGATATAACGGTATCACTCAATAAAGCGCATAAAGTGATTGTATAAGTTTCTACTACTACTACTTCTTCTACTACAACCTACCACAATGCTTATACGTTATACCACGGTCAGATATGATCAGGTGGATGGGTTTTCATCCTGTTCGACCGCGAAACACGCGATCAGTTGTCCACCATATTGCTTTAACTTCGGCTGGAATTGGGTACATGGGTTAAATGCACGACGACAACGGGCAGCAAAAGCACACCCCGTCGGCGGATTCATCGGGCTTGGCAGTTCTCCTGTCAGCTTAATGCGTTCACGGCGCAGCTCAGGATTCAGACGAGGCGTCGCCGACAACAACGCCTGTGTATAAGGATGACGAGGCGTGTTGAAAATCATTTCCTTACTCCCTTTTTCAACACAGCGTCCCAAATACATCACCATCACTTCATCAGCAATATGTTCGACGACTGAAAGATCATGGGATATAAAGACGTAAGACAATCCCAACTCCTGTTGCAAATCCATCATCAGGTTCAGAACCTGCGCCCGCACTGAAACATCCAACGCTGAAACGGGTTCATCTGCAATGACCACATCTGGGTTTAACATTAATCCACGGGCAATGGCGATACGCTGACGCTGCCCTCCAGAAAACATATGGGGATAACGCGCATAATGTTCCGGTTTTAATCCTACTTTCTCCATCATCTGTAAGACTTTTTCCTTACGTTCATGCGCAGTAAGTGAAGTATTAATCAGCAACGGCTCTTCCAAAATCTGCCCTACTTTTTTACGGGGATTTAAGGAAGCATAGGGGTTTTGAAAGACAATCTGGATCTTCTGGCGACGAAGTTTTTCTGCTTCTTTATTTGGCACTAAGAGGTCTTGTCCCAGATAATAAAGTTCCCCCTCAGTCGGTTTTTCAATCATGGTCAACAAGCGGCCCAATGTGGATTTTCCACAGCCCGATTCGCCGACAACCGCCAACGTCTTGCCTTTTTCCAGTTCAAATGAGACACCATCCAACGCCTTGACCATACGCTCAGGCGAAAATAAGCCTGTTTTCACCGGATAATATTTTTTCAATTCAGTGGCTTGCAGTAAAGGTACTGTCGCCTTTTCTTGTTCCCTGTTTTGTTGAATGCTCATACTGTCGGCCTCCCCTCATCATCCAGTGGCATGTGACATTTAACCTGACGCTCTCCTACTGATTTCAGTGGCGGCTCCTCCTGGCGACAATGCGCATTGGCATAAGGACAACGCGGGTTGAGCAGACATCCCATTGGGCGATCATATTTTCCGGGAACAACACCGGACAACGATGCCAAACGGGATTTATCCACTGCAAATTCCGGCAATGCCCGCAATAATGCTTGTGTATAAGGATGGCGTGGCGCACGGAAGATTTCCGTTGCCTTGCCAATTTCTACCACCTGCCCGGCATACATCACAATAATATGGTGGGCGGCTTCCGACACCAGCGCCAAATCATGGGTGATCAAGAGTAATGCCATGTTTTCCCGCTGCTGCAATTCCAGCAACAACTCGATGATTTGTGCCTGAATGGTGACATCCAGTGCCGTCGTCGGCTCATCGGCAATCAAAAGCTTCGGGCGGCACGCGATAGCCATTGCGATCATCACACGCTGGCTCATTCCGCCAGATAATTGGTGCGGATAAACATCCAAACGAGAAACCGGATCGGGAATACCCACCAGGTTCAATAAGTCTATTGCCCGCTGATATCGCGTTTTCCGATTGCCGCCCTGATGGACTTTCAAGGCTTCCATTATCTGATAACCGACGGTGTAGCACGGATTCAAACTGGTCATGGGATCCTGGAAAATCATCGCCACTTCCGCCCCTACCAACTGCCGGCGCTCTTTTTCTGAAATTTTAGTCAGGTCACGGCCCGCGAATTCCAGTTTTTCGGCCATGACTTTGCCCGGATAATCAATCAGCCCCATAATCGCCAATGAACTGACCGACTTACCTGAGCCGGATTCTCCAACAATACCGACAACCTCTCCCTGCTCAACACGGTAGCTGATACGGTCAACGGCGCGGAATGGCGCATCTTCATCCCCAAAATGCACAGACAATTGGTCTACATTCAATAATGCCATTTCACAATCCCCCTACTGCTTGAGCTTGGGATCAAGTGCATCGCGCAACCCGTCCCCCATCAGGTTAAATGCCAGTACCGTCAACAGGATAGCCAGCCCCGGAAAGGTCACAACCCACCACGCACTCTGGGTAAATTGCAAAACATCGGCCAACATGGTTCCCCATTCTGGGGTTGGTGGCTGTGCTCCCATTCCCAAAAACCCCAAGGCCGCCATATCAAGAATAGCGTTCGAAAACCCTAATGACGCTTGCACAATCAGCGGTGCAAGGCAGTTTGGCAGGATATTGATGAACATCTGGCGTATGGCTCCCGCACCCGCCACTTGGGAAGCCATCACATAATCGCGGTTAACTTCCACCAGTACCGCCGCTCTTGTTAAGCGGATATAGTGAGGCAGGGCGACAAAAGTGAGTGCCAGGGACGCATTGACAATTGATGGACCAAAGATCGCCACCAGCACCAATGCCAGCAGCAGGCTTGGCAAGGCCAACATAATGTCGACGATACGCATGATCATGGTATCTACCACACCGCCGAAATATCCGGCCAATAATCCCAGAATGATGCCCATGATGAGTGACATCACTACCACCAGACAGCCCACCAATAATGAAAGACGTGCCCCATACATCAGGCGGGACAGAATATCGCGCCCAACATCATCGGTGCCGAGAATAAATTGCCAGCTTCCGCCTTCCTGCCATACCGGAGGCACTAGCAAGGAATCACGAAACTGTTCTGCCGGACCATGCGGCGCTAATATCCCCGCCAATAACGCAACCAGCAGCATCAGGATAATATAGACAAGGCCAATCACTGCGCCTTTGTTACGTTTAAAGTAGTGCCAGAATTCCTGTATCTGCGTCATTAATTTCGGCGCATCTGATACGACAAGCTCGGTTGTTTGAGTCATCATGTGCTCCTATTTCTTATGACGAATGCGCGGATTGACGATGCCGTACAACAAATCAACCACCAGATTGACCAGAATAATCATGGTTGCCACCAACAATACTCCGCCCTGTACCACCGGATAGTCACGACGTTGCAGGGCATCAATCAGCCAACGCCCTAATCCTGGCCATGAAAAAATGGTTTCGGTCAGAATGGCACCCGCCAACATGATGCCCACTTGCAGGCCAATCACCGTGACGACAGGTAACAACGCATTACGCAGCGCATGGACAACAATGACACGAATTCGGCTCAACCCTTTTGCCCTGGCAGTGCGAATATAATCTTCGCCCAGCACTTCCAGCATGGAAGAACGCGTCATGCGCACGATGACGGCTAACGGGATCGTTCCCAGCACAATGGCTGGCAGGATCATGTGCATGACAGCATCAGTGAAATCCCCTTCCTCGCCCCAAATCAGCGTATCGATCAACATAAATCCCGTCAGGGGATTGCTGTCATCAAGAAACACACTATCACTGATTCGGCCAGAAACAGGGGTTAAGTTCCAGTGAACGGAAACCAGCATGATCAGCATGATCCCCCACCAGAAAATGGGCATGGAGTAGCCTGTCAATGACAAACCTATCGCGGTGTGATCAAAGACAGAACCCCGTTTGACAGCTGCCAATACCCCGACCGGAATACCGACAGAGATGGCAAATAACATGGCACAGATACCCAATTCGAAAGTCGCTTTAAAACGCGGGACAAACTCATCCCACACCGGAATGCGGCTTTTTAACGAGATCCCCAAATCGCCATGCAATACGCCATTGATGTAATGAAGATATTGCTCCCAGAGAGGCTTATCCAGCCCCATTTCAGCCAGTAATTGGGCATGACGCTCAGCAGAAATACCTCGCTCTCCCGCCATAATCAGCACGGGATCACCCGGTATCATGTGCACAAATGCGAAAGTCAGCAGCGTAATACCAATAAACGTCGGGATCACTAATCCCAGACGTCGGAGGATAAATTGCAGCATATCCTGAGTTCCCTTTTTAAATACCAGTGCGGTTCTTCGGACCGCTTGGTGTCTACAGAGTTGACTTGCCCATCAAAGAAGCGAAACCATCCCCCCAGAAAAATCTGAGGGGATGGTTAATCACAACAGCTCAACCGCAAGAATTATTTGAGATCAACGTTATAGAAATGATGTTTACTGAAAGGATCGACCACATAACCTTTCACTTCTTTACGAATCGGCTCGTAAACCGTAGAGTGGGCAATAATCAATGCCGGTACTTGTTCGTGCATAACAACCTGCGCTTGTTTGTAAAGTTCAGTACGCTTGTTGATATCAGCAGTTTCACGCGCGGGTTGGATAACATCCTCAAATGGCTTGTAACACCATTTAGAATAGTTGGAGCCTTTTTCTTTGGCGGCACAGCTAAACAAAGTGCCAAAGAAGTTATCAGGGTCACCATTGTCCCCTGTCCATCCCATCATGACTGTTTTCGGTTCACCATCTTTGGCTCGTTTCAGGTATTCCCCCCATTCATAACTGACAATTTTGGCTTTAACGCCAATTTTCGCCCAGTCAGCCTGAATGATTTCCGCCATGCGACGAGCATTCGGGTTATACGGGCGCTGTACCGGCATGGCCCACAAATCAGTTTCAAAACCATTCGGGAAACCCGCTTCTTTCAATAGCGCTTTAGCCTTAGCAGGGTCATACGCATAGTCTTTAATATCATCGTTATAACTCCATATCGTCGGTGGGATTAGATTTTTCGCTTTCTGTCCCGCTCCCTGATAAACCGCATCAATGATGGCATCTTTATTGACCGCCATCGCCAGCGCCTGACGGACTTTTTGATTATCCATCGGCGGCTTAGTGACATTAAAGGAGAGATAACCGACATTCAGCCCCGCCTGTTCTTTCAAAACAATGTCTTTATCTTGTTTCATGCGGGCGATATCAGCCGGATTTGGATATGGCATTACCTGACATTCGTTTTTCTGTAATTTTGCATAACGAATAGACGCATCAGGGGTAATAGAGAAAACTAAACGGTCAATTTTTGCTGGCCCTTTCCAATAATCTTTAAATGCCTTATAGAGAATTCGGGAGTCTTTTTGATATTGCACCAATTGGAATGGGCCTGTACCAATCGGGTTAAGGTCAACCTTTTCAGGTGTTCCAGCCTTCATCATGACATCGGCATACTCTTGAGACAGAATTGAGGCAAAATCCATACCGATATCAGCCAAGAAAGGGGCTTCTGGACGAGATAACACAAAACGAACCGTGTAATCATCGACTTTTTCTACTTTACTGATGATGTTGCCCAGATCCATACCAATAAAGTATTCATAACTCCCCCCTGACACTTTATTATATGGATGGTTTTCATCCTTCTGGCGCATGAAAGTAAAAATCACATCATCAGCATTAAAATCACGTGTTGGCTTGAAGTCCTTACTGCTGTGCCACTTCACGCCCTTACGCAAATAGAAAGTATAAGTTTTTCCATCCTCACTCACCTCCCAGCGTTCAGCAAGACTGGGGATGATCTCTGTTGTACCTAACTTAAAATCCACTAAACGGTTATAGAGTTGTACAGAGCTAGCATCATAAGTTGTGCCAGAAGTGAATAGTTGTGGATTGAAACCTTCAGGAGAACCTTCAGAGCAGTACACCAACGTTTTGGCCTGAATACTGGCGGTAACAACCAGTGCGACAAGACCGACACCCAGTTTTAACAAACCAGACGGTTTCTTCTTGGAAATTGTCATTACTTGAACCCCGTTTGTGATGTTTATGATGTTTAACTTGTTTTATTATTTTTCGCTTATCAATTAATCAATTGTTATGCCTGACGTCAACATCATCAAACACAACACTAGAAACACAAGAAAAACACAAAAGAAAAGAATTATTAACAATCATGGTTAAAAAACATGACGGAAAGCACATGGAATAGACAAATAAACCAAAAATTAAGCGAATGTAAAGAATTAATCTCTGGTGATGATAATTTTGAATTTGCGACCAAATGCTTAAATAATAGGCAATGTGGCTTATAAAAAGGTGGGGATATATGAGATGAAATCTGATCCGATCAGGAGAATTGATTTAAATATAAATAGTTAAAGTAAGGCAGAGAGATGTTCACCTATTACGGATTGCTGAGAAAATAATCTTTGATCTTTTGGAATGCGTAACATACAATTTTTAAACATTTTACTTAAGGGGCATCAAAATGATTTGGTTATTTTTTACGATAATCATTCCATCTATAATTGCATTTTTTGCATTTAGTTATTGTGCCAATGATAATAATCACATTAAGAGCAAAAAAAAGTCAATGTGATTGCATAGTTAACTCATTGTCAGCTTTGGTAATTATTTAAATGTTTCATTTTTGAAGCTAGAGCTAGGTGATTATGAATTTTCTTCCCTAACTAAAAAGCCCCTATCGATTCCAACTTCAAGAGGCGTGTTATATTTCCCCGCTGCGCTGAGAAATATAAGGTCTTGCGTTGTCTTGCAGATTACAACTTGAAGTTTATCGAGCATATAAGAAAAAACCCCGCTCATAAGAGCAGGGTTTCTGAATGCTGGTCGGCGAGAGAGGATTCGAACCTCCGACCCACTGGTCCCAAACCAGTTGCGCTACCAAGCTGCGCTACTCGCCGAAAACGAGCCGCATCTTACTGCCAGAGCCACAAACCGTCAATATCTTTTTAAAGATAAGTGGTTAGTTGACCATAAACCATCCAATATGACCGATATAGCCTATGACTGGAGCAGGGAAATATCGGCGACACGCAAGAACAGGTCACGCAATTCACTTAATAGCGTCAAGCGATTGACCCTGACCTGGCTGTCTTCATCCATCACCATCACATTATCGAAGAACGCATCCACCACTTCACGCAGGGAAGCTAATTCAGCCAACGCATCCTGATAGTTGCCTTCGGCAAACAGAGGAGCCAGTTTTTCCTTCAATACCACAAGGTGTGTCGCCAGTTGGATCTCTTCTGCCGCTTTTAACACGGAAGCAAGGACAGTATCATTCAACGGTTCTGCTGATTTCGCCAGAATATTGGAAACGCGTTTGTTGGCTGCCGCCAGCGAAACGGCGGCATCCAGAGTACGGAAATGCGTAACCGCTTTCATTCGGGCATCAAAATCTGCCGGTTGAGTCGGACGACGCGCCAATACCGCCTGAATAATATCAACGCTATACCCCAGCTCTTGATACCAGGCGCGGAAGCGACCGAGCATAAACTCAACTACCTCATCCACCGCTTTTTCGTTGGTCAGCTTGTCGCCATACAGACGTACCGCTTCTTCTGCCAAGGTCTGGAGGTCGAGAGGTAATTTTTTCTCAACGATAATGCGCAGAACACCCAGTGCCGCACGGCGCAAAGCAAACGGGTCTTTATCCCCTTTCGGATGCTGGCCAATCCCGAAGATCCCAGCCAAGGTATCCATCTTATCGGCAATGGCAACGGCACAGGAGACGCCTGTTGATGGCAGTGCATCACCAGAGAAACGTGGCTGATACTGCTCATTCAGTGCCAGTGCCACATCTTCCGCCTCGCCATCATGACGTGCATAGTGCATTCCCATTACGCCCTGCGTATCGGTGAATTCGAACACCATGTTGGTCATCAGGTCACATTTGGACAATAACCCAGCACGCGTCGCATGATTGACATCTGCACCGATTTTTTCCGCAATCCAGCCAGCCAGAGCCTGAATGCGATCCGTTTTGTCACGCAAAGTGCCCAATTGTTTCTGGAACAGTACGGTTTCCAAACGCGGCAGGTTGTCTTCTAAACGTTGCTTACGGTCAGTCTTGAAGAAGAATTCCGCATCCGCCAGACGTGGGCGAACCACTTTTTCGTTACCGGAAATAATTTGCTGAGGATCAGAAGATTCAATATTGGTGACAAAAATAAAGCTCGCCATCAATTTGCCGGCCTTGTCGTAAACCGGAAAATATTTCTGGTCACCTTTCATGGTATAAACCAGCGCCTCAGCAGGAACTTGCAGGAATTTTTCTTCGAATTTCGCCGTCAGTACAACCGGCCATTCCACCAGCGAAGCCACTTCTTCCAATAAACTGTCGCTCAGATCCGCTACACCACCCAGCTGTATTGCGGCCTGTTCGGCATCACGCTTGATTATCGCCTTACGAACTTCATAATCCGCGATAACCCGGCCACGTTCCTGCAAAATAGCCGGATACTGCTGCGCGTTCTCAATGGTAAATTCCGCTTCACCCATAAAGCGGTGACCACGAATAATGCGATCCGATTGAACACCCAGAATTTCGCCTTCAACCACTGCGCCGCCCAGCAGCATAGTGACCGTATGTACCGGACGAACAAACTGGGTCTGTTTATCGCCCCAACGCATCAGCTTAGGGATCGGCAACTTACTCAGAGAACTGCTCACCATATCCGCCAGCAACGCTTTTGCTTCGCGGCCTTTAACTTGAGCACGATAAAGCAGCCATTCCCCTTTGTCCGTTACCATGCGTTCAGCCTGATCAACGGTGATACCGCAACCACGCGCCCAACCTTCTGCGGCTTTGGTTGGTTGACCTTCTGCATCGAACGCCTGAGCAATCGCAGGGCCACGCTTTTCAACTTCACGATCAGCCTGTGCTGCCGCCAAATTGGCGACTTTCAGTGCCAAACGGCGAGGAGCCGCAAACCAGCTAACTTCACCATGACCCAGATTGGCGTTATCCAGTTCGGCTTCAAAATTGGCCGCAAAAGATTCAGCCAATGAACGCAGCGCCTTTGGTGGCAGCTCTTCTGTGCCGATTTCCACAAGGAAAGTCTGTTGAATCATGATGGCCTCTTATTTCTTGTTACACATAGGGAAGCCAAGCGCCTCGCGGGAGGCATAATAAGCTTCAGCAACCGCTTTGGTCAGGGTACGGATGCGCAGGATATAGCGCTGACGTTCAGTCACGGAAATCGCTTTGCGGGCATCCAGCAAATTGAAGGTATGGCCCGCTTTTAAAATGCGCTCATACGCCGGCAATGGCAGCGGCGTTTCTAGCGCCAGTAATTCCTGTGCCTCTTTTTCGTATTGCTCAAAGCAGGTAAACAGAAAATCCACATCCGCGTGCTCGAAGTTGTAAGTCGACTGTTCAACCTCATTCTGGTGGTAAATATCGCCATAGGTGGTTTTACCCAACGGGCCATCGCTCCATACCAGATCGTAAACGCTGTCCACGCCTTGAATATACATCGCAAGACGTTCCAATCCGTAAGTAATTTCGCCCGTTACTGGCTTACATTCAAGGCCACCAACTTGCTGAAAGTAGGTGAACTGAGTGACTTCCATACCGTTCAACCAGACTTCCCAACCCAGCCCCCATGCGCCCAGAGTTGGGTTTTCCCAGTTATCTTCAACAAAGCGGATATCGTGAACAGTCGGATCAAGTCCTAACGCTTTCAAGGAACCCAGATAGAGTTCCTGAATGTTCTCTGGAGATGGCTTGATGATAACCTGAAATTGATAGTAGTGCTGGAGGCGGTTTGGGTTTTCGCCATAACGACCGTCAGTTGGACGACGAGAAGGTTGCACATAAGCTGCTGCAATAGGCTCTGGTCCCAAAGCACGCAGACAGGTAATAGGATGAGAGGTTCCTGCGCCGACTTCCATATCCAGTGGTTGGACAATGGTACAGCCTTGACGCGCCCAGTAATCCTGTAATGTCAGGATAAGTCCCTGAAAGGTTTTGGTATCAAACTTTTGCATGTTGACCCCGCACGCGATGCATATGAATTTAAACGAAAGCGGTCAGTATACCCTTTGGACGTAAGATATACAGCACTGATCATCCTCAATTTTATCGCAGTATAAAAAATCTTATTCAGGTCGCTTTACTTGTATATTTATACAGCTAAGATTAGGGTCATTATCAACCACTATTTGAGGTAAGTTCAATTCATGGACAAGGAAATAACGCGCTGTGGTTGGGTCACATCCGCCCCTGATTATCTGGCCTATCACGACAACGAATGGGGAATCCCTTTAAGAGATAGCCAACAACTTTTCGAACTGCTTTGTCTGGAAGGACAACAAGCCGGTTTATCATGGTTTACCATCCTGAAAAAACGGGAAGGCTATCGAAAATGTTTTCATCAGTTTGATCCGGTCAAAATAGCCAAAATGGATGAAACAGACGTTGAGAGACTGATGGAAGAACCGGCTATCGTGCGTAATCGTGGCAAAATCAATGCCATTATTCACAATGCCCGCGCTTATCTGAAAATGGCTGAACAAGGTGAAGACTTCAGCGCTTTTATCTGGCGTTTCGTTGATCACTCTCCACAAATGAATCACTGGCAAAATTTATCAGAAGTTCCTGCCAAAACAGCCAATTCCGATGCACTTGCAAAGGAGTTGAAAAAACGGGGATTTAAATTTGTTGGTAGCACCACCTGCTACGCTTTTATGCAGGCAGCTGGTTTAGTCAATGATCACCTCATAAATTGTTTATGTCGGAAATAAGTGGCTGTGGTGAAAAATTAAAATTAGTGCATAAAAATAAACAAAAATATCACCTTAAAATATAAAACTGGATTAAACGCAATTATCCAGTTTTAAAATTCAAAAAAAAGACAAACCAAACGATACAGAACCGCAGAATATCCGTTTTACCCCATTGCGCCCTGATAGTGAGCAGGGTATGGTGTTTTCTTCTCATACAAAAAAACAGACGCAAACGCCACTATGAAATTTTCGCAATTCGGAAACAAATTTACACAAGATTCAGGAATTACCCGTCTGATGGAGGATCTCAATCAGGGCCTGAGAACACCTGGCGCAATTATGTTAGGCGGCGGCAATCCTGCACATATCCCAGCAATGGATGCCTATTTCCAGCAGATATTGACTGACATGGCGTTAGACGGTCAATTAAGCGAAACACTATGTAACTATGACGGGCCACAAGGGAAAAACACCTTGATAGCAGCATTGGCTCAGGAGCTAAGAGAAAAGCTCGGCTGGGATATCCACCCACAAAATATTGCCCTGACCAATGGCAGCCAAAGTGCCTTTTTCTATCTGTTTAACTTATTGGCCGGTCGCGCTGAAGATGGTTCAATGAAGCGCGTTTTATTTCCTCTTGCTCCAGAATATATTGGCTATTCCGATTCAGGTTTGGATGAAGGGTTATTTGTTGCTAATAAACCGAATATTGAATTGCTACCCAACGGTCAATTCAAATATCACGTTGATTTCGATCACCTGAATATTACCGAAGACATTAACCTGATTTGCGTCTCTCGTCCCACTAATCCAACCGGTAATGTGATCACCGATGAAGAATTACTGCGCCTGGATAGTCTGGCTCAACAGCATCAGATCCCCTTATTGATAGACAATGCCTACGGTGTCCCCTTCCCCGGTATTATCTTCAATGAAGCTACGCCGCTGTGGAATCACAATGTTATTTTGTGCATGAGTCTGTCCAAACTCGGACTACCCGGCTCCCGCTGCGGTATCATTATCGCCAATGAAAAAATCATCAATGCTATCAGTAATATGAATGGCATTATCAGCTTATCCCCTGGAGGGATAGGGCCGGCCATCGCTCTGGAAATGATTAAACGTAACGATCTGTTCCGCCTGTCACAAAATGTTATTCAACCGTTTTACAAACAACGGGTAGATAACGTGATTACCATCATTCGTCGCCACATCTCGGAAGATCGCTGCCTTATCCATAAACCGGAAGGGGCCATATTTCTCTGGCTCTGGTTCAAAGACTTACCCATCACGACAGAAGAGCTTTATCAACGGCTGAAGAAACGCAAGGTGCTGATGGTGCCGGGACATTTCTTCTTTCCGGGACTGGAACACGATTGGTCACATGCCCATCAATGTATGCGAATGAACTATGTTCCTGATATTGATAAGATCGAAGAAGGTATTCGTATTCTGTCTGAAGAGATTGAAATAGCACATCAAGCAGCAGGACGCTGAATCTTGCATCGCAATCTGCCCTTAGCAATAAAATAAAAAAAAGCTCCCTCATTTTAGGGAGGGAGCAAGATGATAACGAGGACTTTTACCTGCGAACAGGACAGTAGTTATTAGAATCCCAAAAGAATTCTTCACACACAATAGGAAAGGAAAACACTCCTTGTTTTTATACCTTCCCTGAACTGCGTATATTTAACCAAAAAAATATTATTCTAATGAATTGAATAAGCAGGGATTTTTTACTTTAAATTGCCTCTACTATCTCAAATTTAAGCCAAATTAAGATAATTGGTCCGTATTCTGTGATCTAAAGCACATTTAATGAATCAAACAATATACTTAATGCACTAAATCATAAGGCCCAGAAAATAACGGCCAAAATTTGGGGAGACATAATCCTTAAAAACATTGCCAATGGATAAACTGTCGCATATGACAACGCCGCAGCCCCGCTGGTACTATGAATTCCATTCGCAAAAGCCAGAGCGGGAGGATCGGTCATGGCACCAGCCAACACCCCACATAAGCTGAGATAATTCATTTTTATAACAACACGTGCCAGTAGGCTTACAACTAACAGGGGGACTATTGTTATCAATGCACCATAACCAATCCATGCCAGCCCTTCGCCATGCACCAGTGTATTAATAAAATTACCGCCAGATTTCAGCCCTACCACCGCCAGAAACATAACAATCCCCAATTCGCGTAATGCAAGGTTCGCACTAGGAGGCATAAACCAATAAAGTTTACCGATCGTGCCAATCCGTCCCAAAATTAACGCAATAACTAAAGGCCCTCCCGCCAATCCCAAGCGTAACGCAGCGGGAAAACCAGGAATAAATAGAGGAATCGAACCTAATAAAACCCCTAATCCTATTCCTATAAATACAGGCAACATTTGTACTTGCTGGAGTTTTTGCTGTGAGTTACCCAAAAGCTTTGTGACGGCTTCCACCCATTAATATTGGCACTAATTAACAGTAAGTTATGTGTTTTAAACCACATATTGTGTGCTTTTTGGCGATAAACGCTATAGCAAACTGAATATTACCTGACTATAGTAAATAGTATTAAAGGGTAAATAGCTTTAAAGGGTAAATGGCTTTAAAATACCCGTCATGCTTTGGAAAAGTGGCGTTAATAGCGAATAAAGTATCTGGACATTGGCAAATTAACTCATTGAGATCATGGAAACGATGAAAAATTGTAAAGTACCTCTATTACTATGTACCACATTAGGATGGTTACTACTTACTGGCTGTTCCAGCATCATGACCCACAGCGGTCCCTATCAAGGTTATTATTCTGGAGCAAAAGCCAATATTGGCATGTTGCAAGATGACAAAACGGGATGGCTTATGAAACCCTTGCTTGCGATAGATCTGCCGTTTTCTGCCTTCTTAGACACGCTTCTGCTTCCCTACGATTATGCGCGTTCCGATCAAGATAGCGCAGAACAATCCCCCAAACATCGTATAGAGCAGCTCGATAAAAATCCAATCGTCATACTGCCTACACCCGAAACTGTAGAACACGATACTTAGAATAAAAACTATGGGCGATATCAGCGTATTATCGGGCATCACCCTTCATCGGCAATGCCCATTTTGCTCTATTTGTTTTCAGATAATCCCAGTTTCCACCACAAATATTTGTCGGTAACCGTCAATATCACGCATAAAAGCGACATAGCGATCATCCGGTGATATCACTATCGCATCAGCGGAAGGTGCATCATCAGTGTGCTCTGTTAAACGCTGCATTTTTCCAGTCTGGCTATCACAGAGAACAACACTATTATCACAAACACAGGCAATAAACCGCCCACGGCTATCCCAGCTAAATGCAGATTGTATGCTGTTTTTACTGTAAGTAATCTGCATGGGTTCACCACCATTTGGTGAGATATACCATAGCTGGACAATCCCTTTTTCATCTTTCATCAGAAAACAGATTTTATAGCCATCCGGCGATGTTCTTAGCCAATGACGTGGAACCGTCACCACTCCCGGCCAGCGATTATTGTGCGTAAAAGTCAGGCGTTTCTGTTTCACTCCCGCAGGCGGTGCCGGTAATGTTGTTTCTGTACCCGCTAAAGGTTGATCGCCCGCAATGGCATATTCATCGTTGTGTTCCGGCAGATCAACGAGATAAATTTCCGGTATTTTTTCGCCATTGGTGGCGTATGTATCCCCAATAAAAGACAGTGCCCAACGCTGCCATTGACCATTACCTTTGCGATATCCTTGCTGTCCAATCCATCCTTCTTCATACGCCCGATTGATGTCATCACTGCCGGGACGTGGGCAAGCCGTAGTCTCACTAACCACAACCGAGAAATAGCGGCCACCATATTCTCTCGAATGTTTTTTGGCTGGCATTACAGCTCGCAAAGGAACCGCCACCGCCACATTACGTAAATCAAGCGCAGGATCTAACTCGTGCATCACATGATCATTGTAGGTAAAACTTAGACGACTGCCATCGGGGCTGAAAACGTGGACATGTGTTCCTCCGCGCAAAGCGCCAGCGGTATAAGGTGAAGTAATATCCATAGCATCAATGTTAATTGCCACATTTGGCTGTATATCGGAAACAATGACACCACGACGATGATGAAAATCATATTGCCACTGTGCATCGGGTTTCTCCGGGCCATGAATAAAGGCATAACGAACAGGCTCTTTCGGACTGACAGTCACCACGCCGACATGAGCGCCCTCCTTTGCCTGATAGATAATTTCAGTTTGCCCATGATTAACATGAATTTTTTCTATCGTTAAACCGGTAAAAGAAGCACCATCGGGACGAACATCGTATACTAACCATTGGCTGTCTGGCGTCCAAGCATTTATATTCGTTATCTGATGGCTACGGCTATAGAATGTAATCTGACGTTCCTTAAAAACCATTTTACTGCCTTACTTTGCGAGGTTTCGGATAATAAAAACTAATTTCATTCAAATTCGGCTAAAAAATTTCAGTCGAAACGTTATTATTTCAACAGTACCCTTTACTTCTACGTTATATTTCATGTAATTAAATTTATGTTACTCAGTGTCCTTTATATCATCGGTATTACGGCTGAAGCCATGACAGGTGCCCTAGCCGCAGGTCGTCGAAAAATGGATGTATTCGGCGTTATCATTATTGCTTCCGTGACAGCCATCGGTGGTGGCACTGTTCGTGATATTATTTTGGGGCACTATCCCCTCGGCTGGGTAAAAAATCCAGAGTATATCGTGACCGTTGCCTGCGCTGCTGTGCTCACTATCTGGGTTGCCCCCATGATGAAACATCTACGCCGACTGTTTCTCATTCTTGATGCCATTGGCTTAATCGTCTTCTCCATCATCGGTGCCCAAATCGCGTTAGATATGCACTACAGCCCGATTATTGCCGCTATTGCCGCCGTCATCACTGGCGTTTTTGGTGGCGTATTGCGCGATATGTTTTGTAATACCATCCCTTTGGTATTCCAAAAAGAGATTTATGCCGGTGTCTCTTTTGCCGCAGCCTGGCTCTATATTGCCTTACTGCATACGCCATTACCCCCGAACAGCGTCATCTTGATTACGCTTGTTGCGGGACTCGCTGCACGATTAATTGCTATTCGTTATCGCCTTGGTTTACCTATCTTCAATTACGATGGCACAGACCACTGATACCATAACGAACCTCAGGGGCAGCCTTTTGCCCCTATTCACTTAATATCTCTTGTTTATTCTCAATGTCCCGTAAAGACAAAATATGAATTACCCCCTTAATCTCAGGATGCTGTAAAAAGGCCAGGATTTTTTCTCTTTGTTTTACTGTTAATGCGTTTTTCGCTTTTGCACCGGATAATATCGTTTCCCACTGCCATCCCAGTTTATCTGCTTGTTTATCCGTAAAGTGCCTGGCATAAGGCAGACCAATGGCTTCATACCATAGCGAAAGTGGCTGTAACTTTGCCTGTTGAAATTGGGAAAAGATCAATTCTGCCCGTTTAGTTCCAATATTGGTCACTGCCTCAAGCTTTTCCTTATCCAGATCCAGCCAATCCGTTAAATTTGCCACCAGACCATGTTTTACCAGCGCTGACCACGTTCCTTGTCCAATGCCTTTCATTTTCAATTTTTCCCCAAGCCATGTCAGGCGAGCGATAAACTGTGGCTGGCAATAATGATCATTATTCATTTCATTTTGATGATCGAATGTCAGACAGCTCAGAAAATGATAATCCTGCTCATTAGGTGGTTGAATGCCAGGGCGTTCCGTCATACGCCACACCACTTTATCGAGTTTAGGTATACCATGCCCCGCCAGTGCCACCGTAATTTTATCGCCAGGATAGACATTCCACTGCTTCCAACGTTTGATCGAACCGATGTTGACTCGACTCACCTGTCGATCATCCACCTTTACTTTTTCCAGCGCCAATACAACGGTTATTCTCCCTGTCCGGCCTATTGTGAAATTAACATCTTTCACGGTTGTCATTTGCTGCCGCAGTGGATATTTCCATGCAACCGCCCAACTATTTGATGCGGCTCGCCATTGTCGGCCTGTCGGTTCAACCTCTTGGCGTAACACAACACCATCCGTAGCAAAAGGGAGGGACCGGACAAAATAATCTTTCCATCTTTTTTCGGCATCTTGTGCTGTGGCAATGGGGTGGCTATGTTGCTGTGTGATGGGGAAACCCATTTCTGCCAATTTTTCCAGCTTCACCGCCATCTCATTTGGTCCATCCGGCCAGCCCCAAATAAAAATACCAACTTGTTTCAGTTCCGGTGCCGGAGTTTTACGTATCATTAAGCCCGCAACTTTACTGCGCGCCCCCTGGCTCCCCTCAACAAACTGCCGATGCTGTTCCTGCTGCCAGAAAAGCTCACCTTGTAATACCAAATGTTCAGGGGCATTTTTAATCCGCTGAGGAATACTGGGAATAAACGCGCTTTTATCCATCCAGTCTATTCCTTCAATACCATTACCCCGGCTGATTAACTGCACTAATTGACCGTTGTCATACACCAAAGTAACCGCAACACCATCGATTTTAGGTTGCAGCCACACCCCTGTGCGGCCCTGTAACCACTGGCTAATTTCCTGTATTCCTTTCAACTTATGCAAGCCTGTGTGCTGGACAGGATGAAGCTGTTTCCCTGACTGTATCTCAGATGAAAGCCCAGGGATCACAGAAGTGTCGGCTACAGGGCTAACATCAAGTAAAGCGCTGTCTGATCCGTGATTTAAACAACTTTGCCAAATTCTCAAGGTTTCCAATAATTGATCGTAAATTTCATCATCTATTTCACTCATTCCCTGCTGGCGATAAAGATAATCCCATTTAGCCACCTGCTGTGTCAGTTGATTAATTTCATGCTGATATTTTTCTGGTGCCCAGTCAGGACACTGAACCTTGTTTGCAAATGCCATTGGCATACCAGATAGCAATATCCATACTGTTATTAAAAAACTGATGAGAAAATTAAGCATCCTTGCTCCTTGTTTTCCTTAAAACGGCTTCCTGAAAATTGATTCCCAAGACATGGGCAGAGAATAAAAAGCAGGAGAATTTTTACCAAGTGGCAAAAAAGAATTTTGCGAAGCGTTTCGAAAAGTAAATGTGCAATTTCTGCAACCGACTATTTTTGCTGAAAATGTTTCGCAAAAAATCTCATTAATGCCCGTTTGTTAAGAAAATATTTTGGTGAAATACCTGTTGGCATGTATTGTAGCGCTGCATGGATTAACGTATCCGTGTATACTATGTGGGATCTTATATTCCTGCGCTTGCATTTATTTATACCCAATCAGTCAAGAAATCATCATGAACCAAGGAACGTTATATATTGTTTCTGCGCCGAGTGGAGCAGGCAAATCAAGCCTTATTCAGGCTTTATTAAAAACCCAGCCCTTGTATGACACTCAGGTTTCTGTCTCGCATACAACACGGCACGCTCGCCCGGGCGAAAATCATGGTGAACACTATTTTTTCGTCACGGTGGATGAATTTCAAAATATGATCAACCATGATGAATTTTTGGAATATGCCTGTGTTTTTGGTAACTATTACGGCACATCCCGAAAAGTCATCGAAGATACACTCGCCAGTGGCGTTGATGTTTTTCTTGATATTGACTGGCAAGGTGCACAGCAAATCCGCCAGAAAATGCCAATAGCTCGCAGCATTTTCATTCTTCCACCTTCTAAGGAAGAGTTGCTCCGCCGCCTGCGTGGGCGCGGTCAGGACAGCGAAGAAATCATTGCCAAACGCATGGCTCAGGCTGTCGCGGAAATGGAACACTACAACGAATATGATTACGTCATCATCAATGACGATTTCAATACGGCACTGGCCGATTTACAATCTATTATTCGTTCAGAGCGTCTACGATTAGATCGTCAGACCCAGCGGCATGATGCCTTAATCAGCAAATTATTGGCAGACTGAACCAAGTTTCAGTATGATGCCCAGTCATTTATTTATCTGTGGAGTAGCACACATATGGCACGCGTAACTGTTCAAGACGCAGTAGAAAAAATTGGTAACCGTTTTGACCTGGTGTTGGTCGCTGCTCGCCGAGCACGCCAATTGCAAGTAGGTGGCAAAGATCCCCTCGTTCCAGAAGAAAACGATAAGATGACTGTTATTGCCCTGCGTGAAATCGAGCAAGGCCTTATCAACAACAAAATTCTTGATGTTCGTGAACGTCAGGAACGGCAAGAGCAAGAAGCCGCAGAAATCAAAGCCGTTTCTGCCATCGCTGAAGGTCGTCGTTAATTTTACGGTAGGTCTGCCTTGTACCTGTTTGAAAGCCTGAATCAGCTGGTTCTAAAATATTTGCCTGAAGATCAAATTGATCTGCTTAAACAGGCCTATGTGGTTGCGCGGGATGCCCACGAAGGGCAAACCCGCTCCAGCGGTGAGCCATACATCACTCACCCCGTCGCCGTTTCCTGTATTTTGGCTGAAATGCGCCTTGACCATGAAACACTTATGGCGGCGCTTTTGCACGATGTCATTGAAGATACCCCTGCAACATTTCAGGATATAGAACAGTTATTTGGCACGGCTGTTGCCGGATTGGTGGAAGGTGTATCCAAGCTGGATAAGCTCAACTTCCGCGATAAAAAGGAAGCACAGGCTGAAAACTTCCGCAAAATGATCATGGCGATGGTGCAGGATATCCGCGTCATTTTGATCAAACTGGCAGACCGTACGCACAATATGCGAACCCTTGGTTCCCTGCGCCCCGATAAACGGCGGCGCATTGCCAGGGAAACGCTGGAAATTTATAGTCCGCTGGCTCATCGTCTGGGTATTCATCACCTAAAAACCGAGCTGGAGGAACTGGGGTTTGAGGCCCTGTATCCGAACCGTTATCGCGTAATCAAAGAAGTTGTGAAAGCCGCTCGCGGTAATCGCAAAGAGATGATCCAGAAAATTCTGTCGGAGATTGAAGGCAGGTTAACGGATGCCGGTATCAAATGCACCGTCAGTGGCCGCGAAAAACATCTCTATTCGATCTATCGTAAGATGCGTCTGAAAGAGCAGCGTTTCCATTCCATTATGGATATTTACGCCTTTCGTGTCATCGTCAATAATCTTGATACCTGCTACCGCGTACTGGGGCAAATGCACAGTTTGTACAAGCCACGCCCGGGTAGAGTGAAAGATTATATTGCCATCCCAAAAGCCAACGGTTACCAATCCCTCCATACCTCCCTGATAGGCCCGCATGGCGTCCCCGTCGAAGTTCAGATCCGCACCGAAGATATGGATCAAATGGCGGAAATGGGGGTTGCCGCGCATTGGGCCTATAAAGAGCAAGGGGAATCTGGTACAACTGCGCAGGTTCGTGCCCAACGTTGGATGCAAAGCTTGCTGGAACTCCAGCAAAGTGCCGGCAGCTCTTTTGAATTTATTGAAAGCGTTAAATCCGATTTGTTCCCTGATGAGATTTACGTTTTTACCCCTGAAGGACGAATTGTTGAGTTACCGGCTAGCGCGACCCCTGTCGATTTTGCCTATGCCGTCCATACCGATATCGGCCACGCCTGTGTTGGTGCCCGCGTTGATCGTCTGCCTTATCCTCTTTCACAAACGCTTAGTAGTGGGCAAACGGTCGAAATTATTACTGCGCCCGGTGCCCGCCCTAATGCTGCATGGCTGAACTTTGTCGTGAGTTCCAAAGCACGCGCCAAAATTCGTCAGTTACTGAAAAACCTGAAACGGGATGATTCCATTAGTTTGGGGCGCCGCCTGCTCAATCATGCGCTCGGTAACGGCACAAAAATTACCGATATTCCGCAAGAAAATATCAACAAAGAACTGGTAAGAATGAAGCTCGCTACTTTGGATGATTTGTTGGCGGAAATCGGTCTGGGTAATGCCATGAGCGTGGTTGTCGCCCGCAACTTATTATTGGGTTCACCCGAGAAAATACCCCACAACAACGGCAACCCTTCCCGTAAGCTGCCTATCAAGGGCGCTGATGGTATTCTGATTACTTTTGCCAAATGTTGTCGCCCCATTCCAGGCGACCCGATTATTGCCCATATCAGCCCCGGAAAAGGTTTAGTCATCCACCACGAATCCTGTCGCAATATCCGTGGATATCAGAAAGAGCCGGAAAAATTCATGCCGGTTGAGTGGGATAAAGATATCAATAGCGATTTTATTGCTGAAATTAAAGTCGATATGTTTAACCATCAGGGGGCACTGGCAAATCTGACTGCGGCCATTAACGATGTCAACTCCAGTATTCAAAGTATGAATACAGAGGAAAAAGATGGCCGTGTCTATTGTGCTTTCATCAGACTGACGACCAAAGACCGTATCCAGCTGGCGAATATCATGCGTAAGATACGTATCATGCCAGACGTGATGCGAGTCAGCCGTAACCGAAACTAGAGGTTATGAATCCTAAACGTTACGCACGCATTTACCAGATGATGGCAATGCGTCAACCTGACCTGACAATCTGTTTAGAAGAAATTCACAAACCCCATATTGAATGTCGCTGTTGCGTCTGCCTTGTTCTGTATGAAGCACAACGGCAACGCTAATTGGCAGGCATGTACCGGCGGGAGAAAAGTATTCTGCCGGAAGAGAAGCAGCAAAGGTTACTGTTTGAAGGAGGGTATCCCGTGTTGGTCACCGTTTCTCACCGTACGGGCCTGGAACAACCTTTGATAGATAAACAAGTGCAAATCATCGCAAGTGAATCATGGTGGTCAGCTATGCAAAAAACAACTGCACCATCAACAAGGAAATAAACCACACTGACGGAGAAATCGTATGAAAGGCCAATTACTTGATGCTATCCCCTTAACCACGTTACGTGGTGTTGGAGCCAATCAGGTCACTAAGCTCGCTAAGTTAGGGTTGGTCAATCTACAGGATTTGCTTTTGCACTTGCCACTCCGCTATGAGGATCAAACCCGCCTGTATGCCATTAATGAGTTACTGCCCGGAATTTATGCTACGGTAACCGGTGAAATATTACGTACAAATGTGGCTTTTGGACGTCGGCGCATCATGACCTGCCAAATCAGTGATGGCACTGGCATATTGACCCTGCGTTTCTTCAATTTTACTGCCGCCATGAAAAATAATCTGGCCGCAGGAAAGCACGTTGTCGCTTATGGCGAAATTCGCCAAGGGAATCAAGGGTCAGAGATTATCCACCCTGAATATAAAGTCCAGCAACACGCCAACTGCGTCCAACTGCAAGAGACGTTAACCCCCATCTATCCCACGACTGAGGGAGTGCGTCAGACAACGCTGCGCAAGTTAATCGATCAGGCATTGGAAATATTGTCCACCTGCTCCATCAATGAATTACTGCCGGAAGAATTCAGCCGGAAGATCATTAGCTTGCCCGATGCATTGCGTACATTGCATCACCCTCCGCCGGAGGCTTCGTTGGCCGATTTAGAGAATGGCCGGCACCCAGCCCAGCGAAGGTTAATTCTGGAAGAGTTGCTGGCGCATCATTTAAGTATGTTAGCCGTCAGGGCTGGAACCCAGCGCTTTCATGCATACCCTCTGACGGCAGATGATTCGCTAAAGCAGAAGCTCCTGAGCCAGTTGCCATTCTCCCCCACAGGCGCACAAGCCCGTGTTGTGGCAGAAATAGAACATGATTTGGCAAAAAATGTCCCCATGATGCGCCTGATACAAGGGGATGTCGGTTCGGGAAAAACATTGGTGGCAGCGCTGGCAGCCGTTCGAGCCATTGTTCACGACAAGCAGGTGGCCCTGATGGCACCAACTGAACTTTTAGCAGAGCAACATGCCAATACCTTCCGCCAATGGCTTGAGCCGCTCGGTATTCAGGTCGGTTGGCTGGCTGGCAAGCAGAAAGGTAAGGCGCGTCAGGCACAGCAAGAGGCGATAGCAAGCGGTCACGTGAGCATGATTGTCGGTACTCATGCCATGTTTCAGGAGCAGGTAAAATTTGCCGGATTGGCACTGGTGATTATTGATGAGCAACATCGATTCGGTGTTCATCAACGTCTGGCATTATGGGAAAAAGGACGCGAACAAGGTTTCCATCCCCATCAGTTGATCATGACAGCGACCCCTATTCCACGCACATTGGCAATGACCGCCTACGCCGATCTGGATACCTCCGTCATTGATGAATTGCCACCAGGCCGAACGCCCGTCACAACGGTTGCCATCCCAGATACTCGCCGGAACGACATTATCCAACGTATCAAAAGCGCCTGTCTGGATGAAGGGCGTCAGGCTTACTGGGTATGTACTCTGATCGAAGATTCGGAGGTACTGGAAGCACAAGCCGCACAGGCAACCAGCGAAGAGCTGACACTGGCGTTGCCTGAATTGAAAATTGGCTTAGTGCATGGGCGGATGAAACCGGCAGAAAAACAATCCGTTATGGCGGCATTCAAGCAAGGTGAAATACAATTGCTGGTTGCCACTACGGTCATTGAAGTCGGGGTGGATGTGCCCAATGCCAGCCTGATGATCATCGATAATCCCGAACGGCTGGGATTGGCGCAGTTGCACCAGCTTCGAGGGCGCGTCGGGCGTGGCGCCATCGCTTCTCACTGTGTCCTGCTCTATAAAACGCCACTGACCCATACAGCCAAAATTCGCCTGCAAGTTTTACGCGACAGTAATGATGGTTTTGTGATTGCCCAGAAAGACTTGGCGATCCGTGGGCCAGGTGAACTGCTGGGTACACGCCAAACAGGTAATGCAGAATTCAGGATCGCGGATTTATTGCGCGACCAAAGTATGCTACCCGAAGTTCAGCGTATCGCCCGCTATATCCACCAATACTATCCTGAACACGCCAAAGCGTTGATTGAACGCTGGTTGCCGGATAGTTCCCAATATAGTCATGCTTAAGTGCCAGCCGCTGAGTATTTCAGCGGCATATTCGCCAGGATATCAGGCGAGACAAAAGTGTACTAATTTAACCTGCTACAGATGGGAATACCGGTAATAGCAGATACAATTTGATGACGGCAGCATTAACGATATCAATAAAGAATGCCCCCACCATAGGTACGAGTAAGAATGCCACATGCGATGGTCCAAAACGGTCGGTGATCGCTTGCATATTCGCGATAGCTGTTGGTGTTGCACCTAAGCCAAAACCACAGTGGCCGGCTGATAATACGGCGGCATCGAAATTCTTACCCATTATGCGGTAAGTGACGAAAACAGCATACAAAGCCATAACCACTGTTTGTACGGCAAGAATGATCAACATTGGCAACGCAAGGGAAGCCAATTGCCACAGTTTAAGACTCATCAATGCCATAGCCAGGAACAGCGATAAACTGACATTACCTAAGACCGAAACCGCTCGATCAAATACCCGATAAAAACCAAGCAGAGACAGACCGTTACTAAGAATAACACCAACAAACAGGACACAGACGAATGTCGGCAATTCAAAGGCCGTGCCTTGTAGCAGTTTCTCAATAAACTTACCTGCCAATAGGCAAATGGAAATCATAGCAATCGTTTCCACCATCACTAATGGTGTAATAAGCCGACCCGTATAAGGTTTCTCAAATGCCGTCGGCAGCTCGGTATCCTCAGCCCCCAGCCCTGGCGTTTTGGTATTTTTCACCAACAGGCGGGCAACCGGACCTCCTATCAGTCCACCTAAAACCAGGCCGAATGTTGCACATGCCATTGCCACTTCCGTGGCATTTTCAAAGCCATAGCGCTCAGTGAATACTTTACCCCAAGCGCCACCTGTTCCATGCCCACCAGATAGTGTAATGGAGCCTGCCAGCAATCCCATTAATGGATCAAGGCCAAGCATTTTCGCCAATGCGATGCCCACGGTGTTCTGTACAAATAACAGGCCAACAACCACGCAGACAAAAATGACCAACGATTTTCCGCCGGCTTTCAGGCTGGCAAGGTTAGCGTTCAAGCCGATTGTGGCAAAGAACATCAACATGAGAGGCTCTTGGAGAGATAAATCAAAACTGACTTCCCAGCCTATGGATTGTTTAACTGCCAGCAGAACTAATGCAACCAATAATCCACCTGCGACTGGCTCCGGGATCGTATATTTCTCAAGAAATGGGACTGATTGTACGAGTTTTCTTCCTAGTAGCAAAACCAGTGTGGCAGCAACGAGCGTGCCATAAATATCCAGATGATACATTGATGTACCTCATCCATTGTTAATATTATGTGAACTTAATGTGACGTTATAATCATCCTATAAAAACGCCAAGAGCAGGTAAGGGTTGGATTAGAAATAAAATTACGCATAAACACAAGTTAAAACATTTAAAAATGTGACGGGATTGAACCACAATTCATGATGAAAACTTAACGCAAACGATTGCTTTAATGATAAGAATCATTAAAATGCGCTTTTTGTCTATCTGGAATTTCACAACATGGTCAATTTACCCCGTGAATCCAATTCATCAGAAGTATCCAATAAATCAAACAACGAACTGATCTATCGTCTGGAAGATAAGCCACCGCTTCCACATGCCTTATTTGCTGCATGCCAACATTTACTGGCCATGTTTGTGGCTGTTATTACGCCAGCGATGTTGATTTGCCAGGCTCTGGGGCTTCCAGAACAGGATACCCAACGCATTATCAGTATGTCCCTGTTTGCTTCAGGTTTAGCATCACTGATTCAAATTCGCTCTTGGGGACCCATTGGCTCAGGGTTGCTTTCAATCCAAGGCACCAGCTTTAATTTCGTTGCCCCACTTATTATGGGTGGCCTGGCATTGAAAAAGGGCGGTGCAGATATTCCAACGATGATGGCAGCCTTGTTCGGTACACTGATGCTCGCTTCAATGACGGAAGTGCTGCTCTCACGAGTGTTACATTTGGCAAGACGGATTATTACCCCTCTGGTTTCCGGTATTGTGGTGATGATCATTGGGTTATCACTAATTCAGGTGGGATTAACTTCGATTGGTGGTGGTTATTCTGCGATTCAAGATGGCACATTTGGCGCATCTGAAAACTTGCTGCTGGCGGGAGTTGTTCTTGCGGTTATCGTATTGCTGAATCGCCAAAATAACCCTTACTTGCGTGTTGCTTCTCTGGTCATCGCCATGGCAGTGGGGTATCTGCTGGCCTGGTATATGGATAGGTTACCCACTTCAATACCGCACGAAGATGCACCAATCATCACAATTCCTTCGCCACTCTATTATGGCTTGTCTTTTGACTGGAATCTGTTGATCCCACTGATTCTGATTTTTATGGTGACATCACTGGAAACAATTGGTGATATCACAGCCACCTCAGATGTCTCCGGGCAACCTGTCAGCGGCCCACTTTACATAAAACGTATCAAGGGCGGTGTGCTGGCAAATGGCCTTAATTCTATGGTGTCAGCCGTGTTTAATACGTTTCCAAACTCCTGTTTTGGTCAGAACAATGGCGTGATCCAACTCACTGGTGTTGCCAGCCGCTATGTCGGTTACATGATTGCTTCCATGCTGATCCTATTGGGGCTGTTTCCCGCCGTGGCGGGTTTTGTACAACACATTCCTGAGCCTGTTCTGGGCGGAGCAACGATTGTGATGTTCGGCACTATCGCTGCATCTGGTGTCAGAATCGTTTCCCGTGAGCCGCTGAATCGTCGTGCCATTATGATCATCGCACTGTCCCTGGCTGTGGGGTTAGGTATTTCTCAACAACCGCTGATTTTACAGTTTGCCCCTGATTGGTTGAAAAACTTACTCTCTTCAGGCATTGCCGCTGGTGGGTTAACCGCCATTATGCTTAACCTCATTTTTCCCCAAGAAAAATAGTCAGCCGTTTTTTGTATAATGCTTCTCTCCCGCCTTACCAGCGGGAGTTTTCTTTTTTTGCCTAAAACATCTATTGAGTGCGGCTCTATTTTACGGCATAAAAGGGCTTCTATTGGAAGGTCACACTGTTGAGGTGAAATATGAGGTGGTTAGGGAAATTTTTTGTCACTCTTCTATTAATGCTAATTCTGGCAATCATAGTTATCTATGTTGTTGCCCAGACGCATTGGGGAGCCAAACAGTTAAGCCAATGGTTCAGCAGGCAAGGACATTATCAAGTCAGTATTGAAAGCATCAGCCATAGCTGGCAGCAGCCTGCTACCCTATCACTAAACCACATCGACCTTCACGATACACAAAGTCCTTTCTCACTCAATGCCGATACCATTCATCTCGATTTCAAATGGCAGCATTTACTGTCCCCCCAAAATCTCCGTCGTCTGACATTGCAACAAGGGACATTGATACTGTCTGGAAATCAACTTCCTCCTCTTTTACAAGCGGATATCCTGCAACTGAACCAGATGAATATTCAGCTAGAGAGTCCCAATACGCGTATTCAGGGGGAGAATATCACGGGCGGCATTACACCCTGGGTTCCTGCCAGGGACAACCCATTTGGTCATGGAAAATATCAATTCAGTGCCAGTAATATCCGTTTTAATGACATGTCTGTTGAACATGCTGTTGTGCAAGGCAGTTACCAGAATAAAGCCCTGACTATCGACGCTTTTGGCGCAACATTTTTGCGAGGCGCCATTTCTGGCGATGGTCAGCAATTACCGGACGGCAGTTGGCGCTGGAACAATATCCTGCTCAGTGATATTCGCTGGCAAACCCCGATGACACTGAGTGATTTGAAAGGAAAAATCAGTCATCTGCCGGCGATGTATGTCAAAGATCTCAATATCACCAATGCCAAACTGCAAGGGCAAAACTGGTCTGTTGATTATCTGGACAGTTCTATCAAAAATTTAGGCTTAGTCAACGGCAGCTGGAACGCCGAAGATGGGTTGATTGATTTTAATGCGATGAACATAACGTTGAATAATGCACAGTTCAGCGACACGCTTGGAAAATTCCGTTTTTCTGGTGATACCTTTACCATCGCAAGCCTGACAACCCACTATCAAAAAGGGTTGTTCAATATCCAGTCTCAATGGGATCGCAAAAACCGGTTGCTTACCCTCAAAGAGAGTTCTGTCACCGGGCTGCTTTATGCTCTGCCACCAACATGGCTCGATTATTTCAAACAGCCCGCGCCGGAATGGATTTCAGGCGTGAAACTCAACGATATTACTCTCAATAATACGCTGTTGATTGATACCAATCCCAATTTCCCGTTCCAGCTCACCACCCTTGCAGCCCATATTAACAACATGGATATCTTGAAAAATGGCAAGTGGGGATTATGGAATGGTCAGGCATCGCTACAAGCGGCGGCGGGAACCTTTAACAAGGTCGAAATAACCCGTCCTTATCTGCAACTACACGCTACAGACGGCAAAGTCACCATTGATAAACTGAATGGCTTTACCCGTGAAGGGCTGCTGCAAGTGACTGGTTCAGCGGAACAACAAACTGCTCATACGCCTTTTAACCTCAATTTCAAAGGGATGAATGCAGATTTGAACATCTTGCCACAATGGGGCTGGATACCGCTTACTATTCAGGGAGAAGGCAATTTTTCACTCGCTTTCACGGGGGATCTCTCCGCTGACGATGTGAAGGGAACCATCAACGGGACATTGGTTGCTGAAGATAAATCATCAGACAAGGAGTCACAATCTATTGAGCAAGGTTTGATCTCAACGAGCCGCTGTACCCCGACAGCCCCGGCCTCCGTAGATAATCCTGAAACTGGGAACTCAACAACAGGCCACTCTACGGAAAGCCAACCCTGCGCAAAAATCAAGCTTTAGTGAGACGTTCGGGAGGCAGGACGATATAAGTTCCGGTGAACACGCTACCTATGCCATGTTCACCGCTAACCTGCACGTCCACCGTTACGCGGGCTTTATTGCCGCGGGCAAGACGGGCAAGATCGCCGCTCATATTATTGAAATCCGCAGTTGCACAGGGGCGCCCTGTAATCGGTTGCCGATAACGAATGTTGGCATCCACCAAAACGATATCTCCCCCTAACTGGCGCTCCTGTAACAACAACCAAATCAATCCCCATGCCGTTAAGGTGGCCTGAGAAAATAAGCTACCCGCGAAAATAGTATGGTGGGGATTCTGGTTTCCGGCTTCCGGCATCGTCGTAACGAAGCGTTGCCCGGTATATTGGGTGATCCTAAGCCCCATTTTTTCACTCAAAGGGATTTGCTTATGCCATGCTTGCTGCAACTCCGCACACCAATCAGGACGGTGCAAGATATCATCAAGGCTTATTATCGGTTTGATCATGAGAAAATGGCTAATCGGCAATGCCTTAGCACCATTGATCAACCCCCTGTTTTGAAAACCCAACTTACCGAAGAAATCAACCGCATTTTCCCGTGCGCTGCAAACAATTCGTTTCACACCTTCCTGTCTGGCTACAGATTCCAATGCCATCGCAATCAGTGTCCCCAAACCTTTTCGTTGTACATTGGGATGAACGGCCAGAAAACGAATAGCGCCTTCATTGTCTGCATTGATGTATAAACGCCCAACAGCCAGCGGATTACCCTGTTCATCCACCACCATTTGGTGATGAGCCATCGAATCGTAACCGTCTTTCTCTGATCCGACGGGCTGGTGAAGCGGTTTACGCAGCATCTCCCAACGAAATTGGTAATAGGTGTCCAACTCTTGTTCTGTTTGAGGTACTCTCAGATGGTACATAGAAACAACCCCTTCTTTTGTGTGTTGCCCTGTGTCGACAGAAAAATCCATCATACTTGCAACCAAAAAGTCACTGGCCCGTCATTTATCAAACTGACTTGCATGTCTGCCGCAAATTTCCCCGTTTCTGTTTTTACACCCGTTACACGACACTGTTCAATAAAATAGCGATACAGTTCCTTTGCTTTTTGTGGTTCAGCTCCACCCGAAAAACTGGGTCTTAAGCCTTTCTGCGTGTCCGCAGCTAATGTAAATTGCGATACAACCAGTAAACTACCACCCGCTTGCTGAACGTTAAGGTTCATTTTTCCCTGTTCATCGCTGAATACCCGATATCCCATTACCTTGTCGCATAAACGTTGTGCTTTCTGTGGGGTATCGTCTTTTTCCACCCCCAGCAACACCAACAACCCCTGTCTAATTTCTCCAATCGTCTCACTTTCAACAACAACCTTTGCCTGTGTTACACGCTGAATTAATGCGATCATTTCTCTTGCCTGTTATTTCGTTGCAATAAGCAAACAATGTTAATTTTTTGCGGGAAGCGAGAAATCATGTGACTTAAAATAATCGGGGATGACACTCTTGTCAGTCACATGAATTGCATTGATGCCTGATTTTTTTGCTGCTTCGACGTTTTCTGACAGATCATCAAAGAATATGGCTTGTTCCGCTGTCACACCTTCTGCGGCCAGCACATAGTTAAAAATATCCAGATTTGGTTTACGCATACCTAAATCCTGGGATAAATAAAGGAAATCCGTTGATGCAGCAACTTCAGGATAATGCACTGACCAGTAATCAAAATGCAGACGGTTGGTATTTGACAGCACAACTACACGATGCCCTTCGGCACGCAATTTATTCATTAGCTCAATGACCTCCTGCCTGACACCGACAAAGATTGTATTCCAGCCTTCCGCAAATTGTTCAAAACTGAGTGAGATATCCATTTCATCACACATCATTTCTGCAAATTCAGAGTCACTAATTTGCCCACGCTCGTGCTTTTCAATAGTTTCTCCCTGCGAAAATTTGGGGGTCAATGTTGCCAGTGGTGTCCCGCTCAGATTACTCCAGACAGCCAATACTCTTTTAAAATCAATATTAATAATCACGTTACCCAGATCGAAAATATACAGCATAATCCCTCCTGACTGACGCTCATTGTTTAGTACTTTTATCATACTTTTATTAAGAAAAAAGAAGGGCGGGATAAAAAAACAAATAAATTGTTCTTCTTATGAAGTGTCTTATAAATCGTCGTTGAAGCTCTTGACTGGCTACCGACCGATCAGCAGGGATAGATCACAAATGGCTGGAAGGGGATATCATAAAAGAACTCAGGGCACCGAAGCGCCCTAAGCAATTGATTTTCAGGTCATCAAATACAACACATGACCCAAAAATTAAACGTCTTTGCTACGATTTGCACGGCGGCGATCGTTTTCAGTCAAATGACGCTTACGCAAGCGAATTGACACTGGCGTCACTTCAACCAACTCGTCATCATCAATAAACTCCAGCGCCTGCTCCAATGTTTTCTTGATATGTGGAGTCAGTGTTGTCGCTTCATCCGTTCCTGACGCACGCATGTTAGTCAGTTTCTTACCGGTCAGACAGTTAACGGTCAGGTCATTTGAACGTGAGTGAATACCAATGATCTGGCCTTCATACACTTCCGTACCATGACCCAGGAACAACTTACCACGCTCCTGCAAACTATACAGCGCGTAAGCCACTGCCTTACCTTGTCCATTGGCAATCAGTACCCCATTCAGGCGACGACCAATCTCACCTGGGCGGATATCATCATAGTGGCTGAATGTGGCATACAACAAGCCAGTACCCGAAGTCATGGTCATGAATTCAGTACGGAAGCCAATCAGGCCACGGCTTGGAATAACGTAATCAAGACGAACGCGGCCTTTGCCATCTGGCAGCATGTCACGCATTTCACCTTTACGCTCACCCAGTGCCTGCATCACATCGCCTTGGTGCTGCTCTTCGATATCCAGAGTAACCTGCTCGAAAGGTTCCTGCTTACGGCCATCAATGTCACGGAAAATCACTTTTGGACGGGAAACGCCCAGCTCGAAACCTTCACGACGCATGTTCTCGATCAGAACGGACAAGTGCAGTTCACCACGGCCAGATACACGGAAAGCGTCTGGATCTTCCGTTTCCTCAACACGCAGTGCAACGTTATGAACCAGTTCTTTTTTCAGACGATCAAGGATCTGGCGAGAAGTCACGTACTTACCTTCACGGCCACAGAACGGTGAAGTGTTGACACAGAAGTACATGCTGACGGTAGGTTCATCAACGGCCAGTGCAGGCAATGCTTCGACCGTATTAACTTCACACAGGGTATCGGAGATGTTCAGATCACCCAGACCGGTAATTGCGATGATGTCGCCGGCTTCCGCCTTATCAGACTCAATACGCTCCAATCCCAGATGGCTAAAGACCTTGCCGACTTTACCGTTGCGCGTTTTACCTTCGCTGTCGATAATCGTGATGTTTTGGTTTGGTTTTACCATACCGCGCTTAATGCGACCGATACCGATAACCCCAACGTAGTTATTGTAATCCAACTGCGAAATTTGCATCTGGAATGGGCCATCAAGGTCAACCTTAGGTGGCTCAACGTGATCAACGATTGCCTGATACAACGGAGTCATATCTTCAGCCATTTCGGTATGCTCGTTACCCGCAACACCCATCAGTGCAGAAGCATAAATGATTGGGAAATCCAGTTGCTCATCGGTTGCACCGAGGTTCACAAACAAGTCAAATACCTGATCCACCACCCAGTCAGGGCGAGCACCCGGACGGTCAACTTTGTTGATCACCACAATCGGTTTCAGGCCGTGAGCAAACGCTTTCTGGGTAACAAAGCGAGTCTGTGGCATTGGGCCATCCATCGCATCAACCAGCAACAGCACGCTGTCTACCATTGACATGACACGTTCAACCTCGCCACCGAAATCGGCGTGGCCTGGGGTATCTACGATATTGATACGATAGTCATTCCATTTGATCGCCGTATTCTTTGCCAGAATGGTAATACCACGTTCTTTTTCCAGATCATTGGAATCCATCACACGTTCGGTTGTTGCAGCACGCTCCCCAAAGGTGCCAGACTGTTGCAGGAGTTTATCAACCAGCGTGGTTTTGCCATGGTCGACGTGAGCAATAATTGCTATATTTCTTAAATTACTGATTTCATTTGACATTTAAAAATTCCGATAACGCTAAGATCATTTATGCACTCTCAATGCAGTACACAAAAAGAATTCTGTTTTACTTGGCCGCCGCCGAACAAAAGTGCAGCATTATACACTTTGGATGGTTGCACTGGTATTAAAAGTTGTGCAGTATTGGCGGTTTTCTCTTTATTTAGCGAGTTCCTTAAGTTCCGAGCCAACTACAGAAGCGAGCTTGGTATAGACAGCCCAGGGCATTCCTTCCCGCAAAATTTGATGTAAGTTTGCGAGATTTCAGCCGGCCAGTCGCACCATAATAATGCAAGCACATTGTCAGAATTCACCACTTTGGTGCAAAAATACCTAAAACCATACTCCTGTCTTATTTATTTTTTCTCTTCCCTCTGCCATACTTTTTTATCATATTGATATTAAATAATTTTTAAATATTGGCACATTTTTCGCATTTATCTTTAGCGATAGTGATTTCATAACATTGATCATACAGAGATCCACAATCGCCCTTAACTTTTAAGATAAAACAGCCTATTTCTTGCCCTGTTTTATCAGGCCGACGTAAACCAGGAGAGCCAGTATGTCCGTTGAACATGTTTTGTCCATGATTGAAGAACATCAGGTGAAGTTTATTGACTTACGCTTTACTGACACCAAAGGTAAAGAACAACACATCACTATTCCTGCCCACCAAGTTGATGAAGACTTCTTTGAAGATGGCAAAATGTTTGACGGTTCATCTATCGGTGGCTGGAAAGGTATCAATGAATCCGACATGGTGCTCATGCCAGATCCAGGCACCGCGATGCTTGATCCCTTCTTTAATGATGCCACCCTGATCCTGCGTTGTGATATCCTTGAACCCGGCACCATGCAAGGCTATAGCCGCGATCCTCGCTCCATTGCCAAACGCGCAGAAGATTTCCTGCGGGCAAGCGATATTGCTGATACCGTTTTATTTGGGCCAGAACCCGAATTCTTTTTGTTCGATGATATCCGTTTCGGCAGCTCCATCTCTGGCTCTTATTATCATATCGATGATACGGAAGCCGCCTGGAACAGCGGCACACGCTATGAAGGCGGTAACAAAGGCCATCGGCCCGGCATTAAAGGCGGGTACTTTCCGGTTCCTCCGGTGGATTCTTCCCAAGACCTGCGTTCAGCCATGTGCCTGACCATGGAAAAAATGGGCCTGGTCGTTGAAGCCCACCACCATGAGGTCGCAACTGCCGGACAAAACGAAATTGCCACCCGCTTTAATACTATGACCAAAAAAGCGGATGAAACCCAGATTTATAAATATGTGGTTCATAACGTTGCCCATAAATTGGGTAAAACCGCGACATTTATGCCAAAACCGTTGGTGGGCGATAACGGATCAGGTATGCACTGTCATATGTCACTGTCCAAAAATGGCACTAACCTGTTTGCAGGTGACAAGTACGGTGGCTTGTCCGAAATGGCGCTTTACTATATCGGCGGTGTCATCAAACACGCACGTGCGTTAAATGCCTTTACCAACCCAACAACTAACTCGTACAAACGTCTGGTGCCTGGCTTTGAAGCCCCGGTGATGCTGGCCTATTCTGCCCGTAACCGTTCTGCGTCTATCCGTATCCCGGTGGTCGCCAGTGCCAAAGCTCGCCGTATTGAAGTGCGTTTCCCTGATCCCGCAGCGAACCCTTACCTGGCCTTCTCTGCGCTGTTGATGGCAGGTTTGGATGGCATCATCAACAAAATCCATCCAGGTGATGCGATGGATAAAAACTTGTATGACTTGCCCGCAGAAGAAGCCCAGGAGATCCCAACCGTGGCCCCTTCTTTGGAAGAAGCGTTGGCCGCATTAGATGCCGACCGTGAATTCCTGACGCGCGGTGGTGTTTTTACCGATGATACGATTGATGCTTATATCACTTTATTGAATGGGGAAATTGAACGTGTTCGCATGACACCACATCCTCTGGAGTTTGAACTGTATTACAGCGTGTAGTGCTTTATCAGGTAATGCCCCATAACGTGAGGGCATTACTTGTGTTTTTTTGTTGCCGTGAAACTTTTGGCCCATCCTTGGATGGGCTTTTTTCCCTCGCATAGACACAATGACATCATGATTGACGATATATGCTGAGTAAAAGGATTCATCGAACTATGCTTAAATAAGCTACAACGCACCAAAAAAGTGCAGGAACTGAATGACAATGGTTAGTTTGCCCAAAGCAGAACAGATTCTCGACTCACAGATAAACAACGTCCTGATACTGGATAATGATTTAGTGATTCGCTACGCCAATCATTCTGCCATGCAACTTCTGGCACAAAGTTCCCGTAAATTATTCGGCACGCCGCTTCCTATCCTGTTTAGTTATATTTCACTGGATACAGAATTGATGCGTTCCAGTTTGATCAACGGTCATGGCTTTACCGATAACGAAGTCATATTGGTGATCAATAATCACTCTCATGTGATGTCGCTCAGTGCCCAACCAATTTCCGAACAGTTTGTTCTGCTGGAACTGGCATCTATGGACAGTCAACGCCGGTTAAGCCAAGAGCAGATCCAACAAGCACAGCAGGCGGCTGCGCGGGAATTGGTTCGGGGACTGGCACATGAAATCAAAAACCCTCTCGGCGGGCTGCGGGGAGCCGCACAGTTGCTTGCCAAGGCGCTGCCTGATCCGTCCTTGAGGGAATATACCCAAGTGATCATTGAACAGGCAGACAGGCTACGTAACCTGGTTGATCGCTTGCTGGGACCACAGCATCCCGGTTCCCAAACCCGCCAGAGCATTCACCATGTGGTCGAGCGGGTCTGTCAATTGGTTTCGCTGGAAATGCCCGCCAATGTCACGCTGATTAAAGATTATGATCCGAGCTTACCTGAACTGGCGCATTATCCTGACCAGATTGAACAGGTATTACTGAATATCACCCGTAATGCCCTAAAAGCACTCGGTGAGAAGGGAGGAATTATCACCCTGAGAACACGAACCGCATTCCAGATTACCTTACAAGGGGAGCGTTACCGATTGGCAGCCCGAATTGATATTGAAGATAATGGGCCTGGTATTCCTCCCAATATTCAGGATACGCTTTTTTACCCGATGGTCAGCGGGTATGAAGGAGGAACTGGACTTGGCTTATCCATAGCACGTAATCTTATCGACCAACATGCGGGCAAAATTGAATTTACCAGTTGGCCAGGACATACGGAATTTTCCATTTACCTGCCTATCAAGAAATAACCGTTAAGTAGGAGTGACTATGCAACGAGGAAAAGTTTGGATCGTTGATGATGACAGTTCTATCCGCTGGGTACTTGAACGGGCGCTGAGTGGTGCAGGGATGGAGTGTATCAGTTTTGAAAATGCCGATGCCGTACTGGCCGCGCTGGCACAGGGTCATTCAGGGCAGGGTAATCCAGAAGTGATCCTGTCAGATATCCGTATGCCCGGATTGGACGGACTGAGTTTGCTCAACCAGATAAAGCAGAGCTACCCACAGCTTCCGGTCATCATTATGACGGCCCATTCTGATCTGGATGCCGCTGTCAGTGCCTATCAACACGGTGCCTTCGATTATTTGCCAAAGCCTTTTGATATTGATGAAACGGTTGCACTGGTCGAGCGAGCACTAAGTCATTATCGGGAACAACATCAATCAACCTCGAACCCACAGTTGCCGGTATCGGTTTCAGATATGATCGGAGAAGCCCCGGCCATGCAGGAGGTATACCGGATTATCGGCCGCCTTTCCCGCTCCTCCATCAGTGTGTTAATTAATGGTGAATCCGGCACGGGAAAAGAGCTGGTTGCCCATGCCCTTCACCGCCACAGTCCACGCGCCTCAGCCCCCTTTATTGCCCTGAATATGGCGGCAATCCCGAAGGATTTGATTGAATCCGAACTGTTTGGTCACGAAAAAGGGGCATTCACCGGTGCCAATCAAGTACGTCAGGGTCGTTTTGAGCAAGCCAATGGTGGTTCACTGTTTTTAGATGAAATTGGTGATATGCCGCTGGATATCCAGACTCGCTTGCTGCGGGTTCTGGCTGAGGGGCAATTTTATCGCGTCGGAGGCTATGCACCTGTGAAAGTGGATGTCCGTATCATTGCCGCCACTCACCAGAATCTTGAGCAACGCGTTGCAGAAGGTAAATTCAGGGAAGACCTCTACCATCGCCTGAATGTGATCCGCGTCCAATTACCGCCTTTGCGGGACAGAGTGGAAGATATTCCTCGTCTGGCACATCATTTCCTGCAACACACTGCCAAAGAGCTGGGCGTTGAAGCCAAGGTGCTGCATCCTGATACGGAACTCGCGCTGATGCGCCTGCCGTGGTCAGGCAATGTCCGTCAGTTGGAAAATGTTTGCCGCTGGCTGACCGTGATGGCGGCAAGCAAGGAGATACTGGTACAGGATCTGCCCGCTGATCTGATTGGCAACTCACCCACAGGGCAGACCGGAAATACTCCTATTTCCCGCGTCATGCCACCATCGGAAGACTGGCCACAACTGCTGGCTGAATGGGCGCGACATGCCTTAGAAGAGGGAAAAACTGATCTCCTTGCCGATGCCCTGCCATTACTGGAACGCACTCTGCTTAATTGCGCACTGGAATATACCAATGGACATAAACAGGAAGCCGCCCGTTTTCTGGGCTGGGGAAGAAATACAATCACGCGGAAATTGAAGGAATTGGGTTTGTAACGGGCTATTCAGCCAAGGCCCAAAACGAGAATATTAAAGACTGTTTGGTGTCCATTGAAGCTATGGGATGCCAGACTAAAATTGCCAAGTATTTGTTATTTCTCTAACTAATTTAACAATTATACCAATCCAACTTCAAGATGCATGTTATATTTCTCCGCTGCGCGGGGAAATATAAGGCCTCGCGTCGTCTTGCGGATTGCAACTTGAAGTTTATCGTGTATAAAAATCACACATAGATTATTTAATTGAAATTTAAAAAATAAAATCCCAAAGAAAAACCATATTATTGCAAAATAAAAAGATAATTATCTAAATATTCACTTATGGAAATATAAAACACCAGAAATTAAATACAGTTAATGTGGTTTAAAATATGATAAATATCATTGACAAAACAAATAATTATTCTGTATTTTATAGCAAATTAAAATACAATAAGGAAAAAATAGAATGGCTAATATTATTTATTTAACGATTAAAGGAAAAAAACAAGGTCTAATATCTTCTGGATGTTCATCAGAAAGTTCAATTGGTAATCTTTATCAAACTGGCCATGAAAATGAAATATATATTTACGAATTAAACTCTTCTTTATCCAGAGAACAAAATGTAAATCACTTCCCTATTAACATAAAAAAACCAATAGATAAGTCAACACCATTACTAGGAGTCGCAATATCAGATAATGAAGAACTAGAATGTATGTTTAATATGTACAGAACAGATAGCAACGGTGGGTTATCTCTTTATTTTTCTATAAAGGTCACAGGTGTAACAATTTGCAATATTGATATTATTTGCCCTAACTCATCAACTCATAATGATGCACAACCATTAGAGAGCGTCTCATTTAAATACAAAAGTATAACATGGCAACATCACTTGGCGGGTACTAGTGGTTATAGCATCTGGGATGATAGGATTTATTAAACATGGACATATATGCAAATAAAGATAATGATTATTTTTCTGCAATGGGAGCATTAACTGCTAGAAGTGTTAATGAATGTGCTTTATCTGCTTCAAGATTTATTAACAGTCCTTTTATTAAATATAAATTTCAAGAGGAAATAAAGAAATTCACTAATTATCATATAGGAATAATAACAAGCAAATCATCCCAAGAATCCTCTAAATTAAAATCAATACAAGAATTAAAACAAGAAAGAGAATACTTATGCAATCAAGAAAAAATATTGAGATATAATCAAATTGAAAAGTATGCTATTATAGAACTAAAAAAAGAGAACGATGTTGTTAGTTATGTATTGAAAGGAGTCGGTTTAGTTGCAGGTGTCTTTCAAGTTATTTTAGGATATACTATTTTGACCGCAACAAGCGTTACTGTTGTTGGTGCTGTTGCAGGTGCATCCCTTGTAGTTCATGGCTTTGGTAACATAGAAGAAAATTTTATGTCATTATTTAATAATGATGCCGAATATAAAGGTTATTTAAAAATAGGATATGAAAAAACTTTTGAATTTTTCGGATCAGATAAAAAAACAGCAAATATAGTTTACGGTGGAGTAGATATTGCACTATCTGGATATGGTTTGTTCCGAAATGTATTAAAACCTGAAGCATGGAGATTATTCAATTATATAAATGAAGATTTTATAATTGGATATAAAAATATGGGTGGTTATTCTCTGATGTTTGAAATGACAGTAGATGGGATAACGATAAAATCCACCTATGATTCATATGACAACCTACAGAATAGCAAAAAATAAAACTAGATAAGTCGTTTATATTTTTTCATAAAAACAAACGACTTATATGATAACTTGAAAGCTGTTATATACAATGCCAATGGAATTGTAAGCACAAGAGATATAAAAAAACCAATTAAATTCATTTCACCGGCTACTAAAAACATACAAGCAGCCACAAAAAAAACAAACAACAATGCAAATAAAGACCTGAAAAATTTACTTTCCAATTCAATTAATTCATTTAGTAATGTAGTGTTATTTTTTTTACTTATTGACTTTAATAGTTTTATGTCTTTAAAAGTAAAACCACTTTTTTTCATTAATTCTTCTATTTTTTCATCATTCATTTTTTCACTCCCTATTTTTCTTAATTATTTGTAATTAAGTCTCTCTTCTAGTTACTCAACTTTTTGGTAATTAACTATAATATCATTGTAATTCCTCTCTAACTAAGAAGCAAATAATAATTTTACATTCAAATCGATAAGCACAGCCACTAACTATCTGATCCTAATTGTGCTACATTTTGGATATTATATGAATATTCGGCATTATCAACAAATTGGAATCATGTTAAAAAACAACAAAGATAAATCACCCATCCTTTATATTTTTTATAAAAATAAAGGATTTGTATCTTAAAGTTGGGGAGAAAAAGAGTAACACAAGAAAAATAGAAATAAAAAATGTTAATGCCACACTCAAATAATCAACATCTGGAACAAAAAAATGGCAGAAACAACAGAAAATAAAATAATAAGAAAAACCAATATCAACCTATAAAAACTATTACTTAGAATCATAACTTCTTTTTTTATATTGTGACCAGACCGTTGAGAAGCCGATTTTATTTGATTTATTTACTTTAATGTAAAACCATGCTCCATCATCAACTCTTCTGTTACTTTTTCCATAGTGACTTACCTCAGATTTTTAGTGTGTTAGATATTTCAATAGAAAATTAAGTCCTCATATCACCCGCGAGAACTGCCGCTGTCGCATCTGGTTACGCAGATAGCTATCAAAACACATACAAATATTACGTATCAGTAATCGCCCTTTCGGGGATACCTGGAGCTGCGATTCGGTCACTTCAACTAATCCATCTTCGGTCAAAGGTGCCAGCAATTGCAGGTCTTCGGCAAAGTAATCCGTGAAATTCAGCCCATAACGCTGCTCAATATCCGCAAAGTTCAGCCGGAAGTTACAGATTAGCGCCTTAATCACATCACGGCGAATACAATCATCTTGCGTCAAAGCTAAACCCCGCCACAAAGCATGGCCTTGTGCTTCTACCACAGCGTAATAAGTTTTCAGGTCTTTCTGGTTCTGAGCATAGCTATCCCCCAACATGCTGATCGCGGAAACCCCCATACCCAGTAAATCGCATTCCCCCTGCGTGGTATATCCCTGAAAATTGCGGTGCAAGATGCCTTGGCGTTGGGCAATCGCCAATTCATCATCAGGGCGGGCAAAGTGATCCATCCCAATAAACTGATAGCCATTCCCTGTCAGGGTCGCAATCGTTTCTCGCAAGATATCCAGCTTCTGCATCGCTGTGGGTAAATCCTGCTCCTTAATCTTGCGCTGTGCCGCAAATAAATCCGGTAAGTGAGCATAATTAAAGACACTTAAGCGATCAGGTGACAAGGCCAACACACGCTGCAAGGTAAAGGCAAAACTCTCAGGTGTCTGTTTCGGCAGGCCATAGATCAGATCAATACTGGTGGATGTAAAGCCTGTTTCACGGGCGCGTCTGATCAGTTCGAAAATAAACGCCTCATCCTGCTCACGATTCACCAAACGCTGCACCTCTTTATTGAAATCCTGCACGCCCATACTCAGACGGTTAAAACCTTCGTGATGCAAATGATCAATCACATCAAGTTCAATTTCACGCGGATCAATTTCAATGGAAAGTTCAGCATTGGGCAGAAACTGGAAATGGCTGCGCAGCATCGACATCAATCGGCTGATCTGCGTTTTATCCAGATAGGTAGGCGTACCTCCACCCCAGTGCATTTGGCTGACTTTCCGCTGGGAAAATAATGTGGCGCGGTCAGCAATCTCTTTTTCCAACACATTCAGATAGTCATCCGCCTTGTGCTTCTGGCGCGTAACCAGCTTATTGCAACCACAGAAATAACAAAGCTTATGGCAGAACGGGATATGGATGTAGAGGGAAAGCGGGCGATCAGGATAACGGGCGGCGGCCTGAGCAAAAGCAGCTGCATCGTATTGTTGGCTAAACTCCAATGCTGTTGGATACGAAGTATAACGAGGCCCTGAATAGTTGTATTTTTGGATCAAAGGCAGATCCCAAACAATGGCTTGCTCTGACATGCTTATTCCTTCCGCTGTTTTCGCCCATCAAAACGATAGCCGCCATAGTTTACCCAATAACCACAATGAATAACATACTATTATTGTGGTTATTAATATCATGGTTATCAGAATGAACCCGCCTTTTACGATCACAATTCATTGATGAAAGCGTTACTTACCCTTCAGCAATTGCATGATATCTTCCTGTGGTTCTTCTTCATTGTCCTCTTCTTCCAGCTCGATGCCCAACGCTTCCATCAGGGTATCAATGCGATCAAGCGTATTGTCGACATAAGCATTGTCTTCCTGGGACAATTTTTCACCTTGTTCAAGGCGTGCCAACAAGTCATCCAATCGCTCATCATGTTCCAACATTTCCAGCTCTTCCTGCGGTGACAGGCGCGGTTTTTGTTGCTCTACCACCGGCTTAACCGCGGGTTTCATTGTCGGTGCTTTTTCGCCTACGATCAGAGGAACCGGAACTTTACTGCCGACACGTGGATCTTGTTCCTGCTTGACTACTTTACGCTTATTACCGTCATCACTGTTATGACGGCTGCCGGCCGAATGACCACGGCGCTTTTTCTGGCGTTTACGTTCGCGTCCTTCTGCATCCAGCTCTGCGCGACTTTTTCTTTTTTGCTTACCAGCGGAAGGTTTCGCCGGTGATTTTTTCTTTAACGGGTTCATAGCTTGTGACTCAACTTATTTTTATCAAGATATTTTCGGCGGAATCTAACAGAAACTCCCTTTAACATCCAATGTCATTCACTGATTGTTTAAATTTCGTCTAGTATTATGGATAGATTTAACTCAAATAATATGTTCAGGCTACCATGCGTTTTTTTGATACCTCTTCTTACCGCATGCCATTGTATCTTTGGGTCACTGGTTATGCCGTTTTGTGGATAATAGCAAGTTATTTTCTCGATCCCACCGTTCCTTATGATGCCGTAGAAGCTTTAAACTGGGGTCTTAATGGGGAATGGGGTTCACCCAAAAATCCGTGGCTAGTGGGAGCCATCATGCTACCCGCTATCTCTATCAGCGACATTTCTCTGAGTTTTTATTGGTATTTCACCCACTTTGTTGCTATTGCCATTGGTATGCTTGGGGTTTGGCAGCTGGCTTTCCGGCTGACAGGCAAAGTTGCACTCGCATGGCTTGCCATGCTGACGCTGAACCTATCCGGTGTCATCAATTTTGATATCATTCCTTATAATGATAATTACTTTTTGGTTATGCTCTGGCCGTGGTCATTGCTGTTTTTTCTGCGGGCCATTGACGATCACCCCAAATGGTGGCTGGCATTCGCCCTCACCACAGGGCTGGCAACGATGGCAAAGTATTCTTCGCTTGCTATCGTCGGCTCGGTCTTTTTGCTCTCCCTGTTCGTGCCTAAAGTCCGTTGCAACTATCGGGAGCCACTGTTCTATCTCGCCATTGTCATCTGGTTTGCACTGGTACTACCGAACGTTTGGTGGCTGGTGCATAACGATTTCGTCGCATTTAAGTGGGTAGATTCCCAAATTCAGGAAGGGTTCAATCTACATACCACACGCGCTATCCTTTCCGTGTTCTACCCGTTAATTATCGTCGCTGCCATTATTTATCTGCTCGGAGGCCGGATTGGCTGGCCCAGGCATCAATCCAGTGCGCTGACTAATATCGTGATCCTGCTGCCTCTGCTGCTGATTTATGGCTGGTTCTCCTTCAATCAGGGCGGGCGTATGACCGAATGGGTACAACCTTTTATGACAGTTTCACCGGCACTGTTGGTGGGATCGATAACGGTCTTTCCCAATAAACCCTTGCGCGGCACATTACGGGGATTGGCCGTGTTTGGTGTATTGGTGTTGATCGGTTACGTCAGTGTGATGATGGCAAATGTCCGTGATGCCGGGCAAAAGTTTGTTGGCATAAAAACCTTCGCCAGCCAATTGGATCAACGCTGGAACGAATTGTATCCAACGCCATTACGTTATGTGGGTGGAGAATATCTGCATCAATGGCTGACATTTTACAGCCACTACCATCCAGAAACGATACAACCCTGGGAGTTAGACAAAGGTATGCCACCCAATATCTATAACCGCCATATCAAACAGGGCAATATTGTGCAATATGGTGCCTTGTTAGTGGGAGAACGAGGAAAAAGCTGTGCAGAGGAAGATTTCCAACACACGTTTGAACAATGGCTATTATTGGTGCTCAGTCACAAAGAAGAGCTTTCCTTCCAGGCCCAGCCCAGTGCTGAGTTAGATACTGTCTGCATTGGCTTTGTGGCACCTGACAGTCTGCAAGGGTAGAAATAAGCAAGCCTGACTTGAATACGCGTCAGGCTTTTTTTTATTACCCTGTCAATCGTGGTCAGTGGGTATCCATGATGCCATACGGGATATCACGCCATATTTGGGCGGCTATTACAACCCCGATCGTCCGCATAGTTTTAATGGTGGAATTTCACCGGTTGAATATGAAAAGCAGTGGGAAAAGGCTAAAAATGTGTCCGGTATTTCTTGACCTCTACACCCTGGCTGGCAATTAGTTTGTCAACACATGCTGTGTGCTTACCTTTCTATTTGAAAGTTATACAATAAAAAATCAAAGTTAAAGCCATTAATTTGAGTATATTATCTATTTCATTTCCGAGTGTTCTCGAATCTTCTTAGCTAATATGCTCAAATCATTATCAGATGCTCTCTTACTATCATGTGATGAAATATAACCCTCGTATTTATAAAAATACTTATTCATATTAGATGATATTCTTTTAAAACTGCTATTATTTCCTGTGCCGTGCATAGGAAATAACTTAGAATGTACATGATCAACTCCATAACCTTCGAATATTAATCCTGTTCTGGCAACCCCATCTAAAGTTGAATCAAGGAGTTTAGCAACCTTTTTAGATGCGATAATCAGCCCTGACAAATTATCATCACTTAATTCAAATGCATAGCTTCCATAGTGTTTTTTGGGAATAACCACTGTAAATCCTAGTGTATTTGGATATGTTGATAAAAATGCCATGTAATTATCATCTTCCCAGATAATATGTGCAGGTGAATTTCTATTAACTATCTCACAGAAAATGCAATTACTCATATAAAGTATCCTTATATTGTTAAGCGTCTTTTTTTGAAAAAGTTTTTTCCTTTAGAGATAAACATGATAATACTGAAATAATAATAACATAAATGACAGACATTATAATTAATGAGAAAAAAATAAATTTTATATCTAAGCCAGGACCGATACTACCAAGACCAGCAAGGATGAGCAGTAAAAAGATTCTTGTCATGGATGAAACAAATGATTCTGATGTTGCCCACTGATTATCTGACTGTTCTTGTAAAAAAATAGATAACGTGTGAATAGTTATTAACTTCATTAGGAAAAAGTCAGAACATATTAATAGAATTATAAAATACTTTGATAACTCTTTGTAACATATAAACGTTATAACAAATGACACCATCATCATAATAGAAATTAATAATAAATTTGATATCTTTGCTTTTATTTGTTGAGCTATATATGAGGCAAGTGATTGTGATAACAAAATTAACACAAATACAATGCCATAATATTCACCAGGAATATTATATAGATTTTCACCCGCAATCATTGGTTGCCAAAACTGTATTGATATCTGAAAACAGAGTGATACACTGATACAGAGTATAAATATTGGCAAAGATATCTTGGAGGAAAAAATATTTTTTATTGCCCAAATTAAATTTTTATTTAAAATTTCTTTTTTATTACTTTTTGCTTCTTCATTTACAGGGATAACATAATTGAATAAAAGCATAATAGATGTTACTACAATAGCAGCAATCCACCACGTTTTTTTTGAGTCTGGAGGGAAAACAATAGCTCCAATGAAAGAAAACAAAGCCATCAGGATGAATTGCCATTTATAAAAATGGCCTATAATTTTTTCAAAATTAATATATTCTGTTTCTTTTTTGCAAGTTTCTAGCAGTAATGCATTAAATGCACCACTAAACAATGCGATAGAAAAGGCATTAAAGACTTCTGCTATCATAAAAACAGACTTATGCTCACCAACAGCAGTCATTGATAACCATATTGCACTAAATAGTATACTGATTTTTACTGTATTTCCTCTACCAAATTTATCCGCAAGATAACCAAATGGAACATCTGCAAAAAGTATTACCGCAGCCTGTATCGATTTCAGCCAACTGATGTCGGCAATAGTCATTCCAGATGACATTAAATAAACAGTAGATGTTGCACCAGCAAGCATCCTTGCTGCACTAGTTATTAGTCCGTAAAAAATTATACCCCGGCTACCACTTAGTAATGTGAACATACTCGACACTCTTTATTAACTGAGCATTCTTGGTATTCGATTTTTAATTTATTCGAGTGGATTCCTATTCTTTTATTTTCAGATAGAGGTCTAACACATTTCCCCAAATATCGAATAATATCGTTTGTTGCCATAGCTGATGACATTGCATTAACAGCAACAAAAGACGGCGCTTGAAAATTTCCATTTATTACTTCAGCATATTGATGCAAATCAATATGGTCAGATTCAATATCTGGAGCTATATTTGAACCACAAGCAAAACAACCAGATTCATTAGGAATATAGAATGGGCCAAAAACAGCAATATCACCAACATAACCAATATTTATAAAAGGTATTCCATTCTTTACAGCATAGGAGTTAACCCAAAAAACCAACTCATGAGGATAATCAGCGGATAGTGCTATTAAATCAGCTTTAGGTAAGTAATCGAGGTCATCGCTATTATTTATTGATTTTTTAATTGTATTAATTTTAATGCTTTTGTTTCTTTTTTTATCTCTCTTTCTAGTACATCAATTTTATGGAAACCAACATCTTCTTCCGTGAACATGTGCTGCCTTGTTAGATTGGATATTTCTATTAAATCATCATCAACAAGAGTTAGCTCACCAATTCCAGCAGTAGCTAAATTTGTTGCTATGTGGTTACCTATTCCTCCACAACCAATGACAATCACATGACTTGATGAAATTTTTTCCTGTACATCATTTGGACTATAACTCCAGCAGCCATAATAAAGGTAATGCCTACTATATCTATTTAGTTTACTAGGCTCATCATATATGACATGATGTTTTTCTATAAGAAAATTTATTGAATTTACTGATTTTTCTAATGTTAATCCATCATGTATAAGTTTTTTAATAACAGATTCTACTGTATTTGGTTCTTTCCAGATTTTTGATGCTTTTAAAATGGGAATATATTCTTCTTCATTATCAAAAACTTCCTGTCTATTTCCAACTGAAAAAACACATCTACGCCCTAAAAAGCCAACATAAGTATCTCTTGAAAGAATATACTTAATTTCTTTATTTTTCATACAAATTCACTCCTAATTAATCAACATAAATTACAGTATGAAAATTAACATTTTTCACTTAATTTACATCCTTTTTTATTCCAAATAAACCTAATTAAATTATATAGATGGTGCGCATACACAAGTATACACACCATCTGTTTTTTAATTAGTTAACTGAATAAGAGATCATGTTCGCCTCCACATATATTAATAAAAGAATAAATCTTACCAAGCTAATCTAAATATTATATAAACCAAAAAGATTATCTTTCTAGAATAGATCTACATTATATTATCTAACATAGCAACAATAAAAACAAAAAATTTTATTTATTTGTAATGAAAGTAATTTAACTCTGATTATTGAAGCTTTTCGGCTATCCTTAGGAATTAATCTACTTAACTCTCATCTCAAAACGGGAAATTCCTTATAAATAATGCACCGGTCTATGCAGATTTTCTATCCTGTGAAAATAAAATCATAATTAAATTTAATGAATCAGATGTTGGTAGATTCATTTTATACATATTGTTTTTTAAGCAACCATTTTCAAAAAATAAATAACAGAAGTTTGCAGCCTTGTGCACTTATACACTGGTAAGATACTTTTCCAGTGTTCTTGCTATTACCTTTTCTATGGTGGTTCAGGCTGGGGAGGCTATGTCTCGCCGGAATAAGTGCCGGTCTGCAAACCCTGCCTGGATCGCCACCATCAACATTAATTAATGAAAGGGGTAGCAGGAATGAATAACGTTAGAAATGACTGGCATCAGGCCGATATCATCGATTACGTAAACGTGGGACAACCTTAGCAGCTACCTCCCGTGAGACGGGACTCAGTTCATCAACTCTAGCAAATGCACTCAGCAGACAGTGGCCTAAAGGCGAATGGATTATTGCGAACTATCTTGGCAATCCATCCCTCTGAAATCTGGCCTAGCCGTTATTTTGATATGTACGGACGATTAATTGAGCGTAAGGTTCGCAGTAAACCACAGAAATAACCCGCTGTAATTTGTGATCGATGTTGTAAAAATGAGAATTTTTTATCTCAAGCCCTGAGCGTAAAATGTCAACCCAATTTGACCATTTTTAACCCTCACGTTTTTTGCTTTAAGATGATTGCAAAGTGCACAATAAGCGATATAACTAAGAAAAAATCAGTCAGATATAAAAATAAAAGCAAGCAAAAAAATCCGGGAGCATTAAAAGGGGCATAGAAAGAAAGGTAAGATTATAAATTTTTTATTTTCAATAAATTATAATTTTTTTTCGATTCCAAGTCGTGCCATGTTCCCCTAATTTAAACACACGCTGAAGCAGGCCCTGACGATGAGCAGAGCCAGAATTTATTGTGCTCATGTAATATTGTTTCCCAAAAAAAGCGAAGTTTTCGGCCTATCCTACAGGAAACCTACATAAATCGTTACCCTGAAACGACAAAAAAGAAAACGATTGCTAAACGTGAAATCAATAACTTAAATAACATTATGATTCTTGAGGAAATTCATTTTGTGACGATATTTTATTCGATTTATCCGCGATTGGTCTTGCCGGAGAAATTCAGGGTGACACAGCAGCAAGAATATCGGTAAAGATATCTCCCCACTCATCCTCGGACATATCCATTAAGCCGAAGAAACGCAAAACGAATGCCCCCTCTGTAGCTAAAAACGCCAAACGCGCTTGCCGGCCTTCTTCCGTCGTTGTGTCCAAGCCTGCTATGCGTTGTCGATACCAGATACGGGTTGATTCAAGATGTTCCGGTGTTTGTAATAAAGCCGTCATCAAACCAGCCGCCTTTGCCGTCGATGCTTCATCAGATCGTCTGGTCGCCTCAATATGCGCACGCACGGCTGTCAACGGGTGGGGATCATGTCCGGCAATTTCATGAAACTGTTCGTCATAACTCGCCTCCCAACGCTCAAGCATCGCATCAATCAGGCCATCTTTTGTACTAAAACTGTATTGCACTCCCCCCTTGGTAATGCCAACCGCCTTCGCCAGTGCATCAATCGTGAGAGCCGCAGCGCCATGTGTTGTGACAATCTGTTCCGCTGCATCCAGCAGAACTTCTCGGTCAATTGTTTTACGTCGTCCCATGCGAACCTCCTTTTCATTAAATACGGATGTATTTATAATAATCGCCAACAATTTAGTCAAGGTTCGGTAAGGTGACCAAACCGCATTGGTGAATTTGCTTATGAAATCGAATATCCGCTGGCTTGTGCTCGCTATTATTTCCAGTGCACTTTTCTTAGTTGTTATTGATATGACCGTGCTATACACCGCTTTACCACGGTTAACACATGATTTGCACGCTTCTGCTTCAGAGAAATTGTGGATCATGAATGCCTATACGTTGACCATCGCAGGGTTACTTCCCGCTATGGGGGCGTTAACTGACCGTTTGGGTGCCAAAAAACTGTTTACTCACGGGTTAGCCATTTTCGGCGTTGCATCGCTGATGGCGGCATTTTCCCCCAATCCTGCCACTCTGATTGCTGCACGTGTGGTGCTTGCTTTTGGCGCGGCGATGATGATGCCGGCGACACTCGCCATAGTCCGGCAAGCGTTTACAGATCCAAACGAAAGGGCACTTGCCATCGGCATCTGGTCTGCTATAGCTTCGGGCGGAGCTGCACTTGGCCCGGTTATCGGCGGGTTCCTGCTCGAATATTACTGGTGGGGATCGGTTTTTCTGATCAACATCCCGATTGCTCTGATTGCGTTTGGCTTTGCACTGGTCGTCATTTCTAAAAGCCCGGACAATCCAGGCCATCACTTTGACCTGATTGCTTCGGTGCAAATTATGATTGGTTTGGTCAGTATCACTTATGCCATCAAAGAATTAAGCAAACCAGTACCTTCATTGTTAACCGCCGCGACAGTGGGTATCGCAGGAATTATTTTCACCGTCATCTTCATTCGTCGCCAGTTAAGTTCATCAACCCCGATGATCGATTTCAACCTCTTCCGCAATCGTGTTTTCACTGCGGGAGTCGTCGCAGCTTTCGTTTCCACAGCAGCACTAGTCGGGATGGAACTTGCTATCAGTCAACGCTTCCAACTCGCTATGGGTCTATCTCCCCTTCTGGCGGGACTATTTATTCTGCCCATTCCGATTGCCTCTTTTATTGCCGGCCCTTTGGCCGGAATTGCGATACCCAAATTTGGTGCCGGGCGGATCATGTGGCTTTCACTCGCTTTTGCCGGTCTGGGGATCACTGTTTATCTCGCTGGCCTGCAATCCGGGCTTTTCGTGCAAATCACTGCATTTTGCATCATTGGATTTGGTAGCGGCGCAGCAATGACCGCTGCTTCCACATCCATCATGCTAAATGCCCCAGAAAATAAAGCTGGCACCGCTGCCTCTATCGAAGAAGTCGCTTATGAACTGGGAAGTTTAATCGGGATAGCCGTTCTCGGCAGTCTGATGGTGGCGGTCTATTCTGCCTCATTTATTCTTCCGGCTGATACACGTATTCCAGAACTGGCGCGAAACAGTATTGATGAGGCACTTATTGTTGCAGAAGGGCTAAAGGGAGAGGTCGCACTGTCACTGATCCATGCAGCAAAACAGGCTTTCAATCACTCATTCCTGTCGGTGTTAATCGCAGCAGGGACATTGCTGTTGTTGACTTCTGTACTCATTGCTGTGTTTGGAAAAGAGAAACGCCATTAATTGAGCCAATAAACATGAAAAAGCCGCATTAAGCGGCTCTCTGAAAATGTTCCTTTAAGCGGTTAATTTAAATATCTTTATGACTAACATCACAAATTAAAGGTGATTTTGCAGTTCTTTTATACTCGATAAACGTCAGGTTGCAATCCGCAAGACGACGCGAGACCTTATATTTCCCCGCTGCGCAGGGAATGAATACAACAACGAAAATATCTGCCAGATGCCAGATATTAATTTTGCGGCACCACGGTCAACGCTTTTTTTACGCCAGAAGCCGAAGATTGCGGTTCTTTCACGCCTCACCGAGAAGCGGCGGGCAACGTAATTGGCAATTAACTCCAGTGACAAACACATGACAAAATAAACCAGCGCAACGAATAAAAAGACTTCCATCGGATAAACCATACTGCGGCTATTCACCTGGGTCGCCAAAAATGACAGTTCTGCCACACCAACGATATACGCCAATGAGGTATCCTTAATTAACGCAATCCACTGATTGATGAATGAAGGCACCATCATACGCAATGCCTGCGGCAAAACGATATGCCAAAGCACTTCCCAACGATTGAAGCCCAGTGATAACCCAGCCCGCCATTGACCATCACCAATCGCTAAAATTCCCGCTTTAACACCATGTGCTAAATAAGCCGAAGTAATCAATGCCAGCGCACAGACAACGGTCGTAATTTCAGGGATCTCCATCCCCAATACGACAGGCAACAAAAAGTACGTCCAGAAAATCAGCATAATGACCGGAATAGCGCGAAAGAAACCCAGTACTGCCGCCAACAGGTTGGCCCAAAAACCACGCAACATCGCCAGAGCAACGCCACCCAGAATACCCAATACAATGGAGATCGTCCCCGCTATGATGCTGATGACCAGCGTCAATGCCGCGCCTTCCAACGGCCCATCGGGAAAGGTTCCCAATAGCAAATAACGCCAGTTTTCTGCAATAACAGTAAAGTCCATATCAATACCCTCTCGCCACTGTTTTCTGTTGGCGCCATTGTCCCCAGCCTTCCATCACCGCAATAATGGCGATGTAGAGTACTGTCGCCACACCAAATGCCTCAAAGGTTTGTAAGGTTTGGGTTTCCACCTGACGAGAAGCATAGGAAAGTTCTGCCACCCCAATCGCCATGGTTAATGATGAATTCTTGACAATATTCATGTATTGCCCCAACAAGGGTGGCATGGCTATTTTCAATGCCTGTGGCAATACAACGTACCGCATGGCCTGCCAGCCCGTTAAGCCCAATGCATGAGCAGCATATTTCTGCCCGCGTGCGACGCCCTGAATGCCCGCACGTAATTCTTCCGCCACAAACGGGGCTGAATAAAGGGTTAATCCAATAAATCCCGCCAAAAATTCAAAGGATGGCCATGCCAGTGTCAGACCGAAAATCAGGGTGTCGTGGGGCGTGTTCAGCCACATCATCGCCTCTTGTGGCAGAATTTGCCCGGATGCGAAATACCAGAAAAACAGTTGTACCAACAAAGGCGTGTTACGAAATACCGTAGTGTAAACCGTCACCAGCCAGCGCAGTGGCTTGATTTGGCTATCCCGTACCGCCGCAATGACAAAACCCAGTAAAGTAGAAGAGATCATGACACAGGCAGAAAGCCACAAGGTGATCAGAAATCCCTGCCAAAGCCACTGAAGATATTCAGGAGCCAGTAAATGCTCAGTAATCAATTGCTCAAACATATCATTCACCGCATAAACAAACAGCAAAGCCCCGAAATAACGGGGCTAATCAATTGGTGTTCTTAAATGGAAGCACTAAATGGAAGCACTAAACAAACATTACTGTTTTGCCTGATCCTCTAACGGAGCAAATTTAAAATCACCTCGCGGTTGAGCGGATTTAGTTTCCGGGCCAAACCAGCGATTGTAGATTTTCGCTGCTTCACCCTCTTTTTCCAATTTCACTAAGGTTTGGTTAACCGAATCCACCAATCGTGTTTCCCCTTTGGAGGCCGCAACTGCTTGATATTCACGAGTAATGCTGAAAGGGGAAATTTCAAAATCGGCTTTCTGGGCTTCCGGTACATTTGCCAGCAAACCGACCAGTTTCGCATCATCCTGCGTAATCGCCTGAACATTGCCATTTCTTAAAGCCGCAAATGCCAGCGGCGTATCGTCATAAGAGATCACTTTGGCAGTTGGATAACGCTCACGCAGGGTAATCTCCTGTACTGTTCCCTTATCTGCCCCAATACGCAGTTTGGCAATATCATCCGGCTTGGTCAGAACGCCTTTGCGGGCAATGAACTTCTGGCCCGTGGCAAAATAAGGAACGGAGAAATCAACTTGCTTTGCACGTTCGTCAGTGATGGTGAAATTAGCGGCAATTAAGTCGATTTTTTTTGGAAGAAAGCAAAGGAATACGGTTTGCCGGATTTGTTGGGCGCAATTCCAGTTTCACCCCTAAATCATTAGCAATCGCATTGGCGATATCGACATCATAGCCTGCCAATTTTTTCGTTTTGGGATCGATAAAGCCAAATGGTGGGTTACTGTCAAATACCGCAATACGTACCGTGCCGGCTTTTTTAATGTCATCAAGTTTATCTGCTTTTGCCACTCCTGAAACCAAGGCCAAACCGGTCAGCAGAGCAGTAACTGCTACGCGAGATTGATTGCGGATCTTCATTGTACACCCCTGTTGGTTATTAATTTTTATCTATCAACAAAAGCTATCAATTTAGATATAGCACCTGAAATAATATAAAATACTATATTTATTCCAGTTAGGAATAAAAACTAGTCTTTTTGGGTGAGTAATTTCTCCAGCTTATCACCCCCAATATGACGAAAGTCCTGTCCTTTGACGTAATAGAAGATAAATTCACAAATATTTTGGCAACGGTCACCAATGCGCTCAATCGCGCGGGCACAGAAAAGCGCCGTCATGACATTCGGAATCGTTCTGGGATCTTCCATCATATAGGTCATGAGCTGACGGATAATACTTTCATATTCCTGATCAACTTTTTTGTCTTCACGGTAGATACGGATAGCCTCTTGCAGATCCATACGGGCAAAGGCATCCAACACATCATGCAACATTTGGATCGTGTGGCGTCCCAATGATTCCAAGCTAACCAGCAAGGATTGCTGTTGATGTGAAAATCTTTCAAGCGCAGTCTGGCAGATCTTATCGGCAACATCGCCAATCCGCTCCAGTTCAGCAATGGTCTTTGAAATAACCATGATCAGACGCAAATCACTGGCCGTCGGCTGACGTTTGGCAATGATGCGAACACACGCTTCATCAATCGCCACTTCCATCATATTGACTTTCTGGTCATCCTCAATCACTTGCCGCGCCAACACTTCATCCTGGTTGTGCATCGCCAGAATCGCCTTACTGAGCTGTTCTTCCACCAGCCCGCCCATTGTCATCAATTCTGTACGAATATGTTCCAGTTCAGCATTGAACTGACCGGAGATATGTTTGCTGAGATTCAGATTATCCATATTATGCTATACCCCGTATTAACCGTAACGGCCGGTAATGTAATCTTCGGTCTGTTTCATCTTCGGTGTGGTAAACAATCTGTCCGTATCGCTAAATTCAATCAGTTCACCCAGGTACATAAATGCCGTGTAATCCGAACAGCGAGCCGCCTGCTGCATATTGTGGGTGACGATCACGACGGTATATTCCGATTTCAGTTCGCTGATCAACTCTTCAATGCGCCCTGTCGAGATGGGATCAAGTGCCGAACAGGGTTCATCCAGCAACAAAACCTCTGGACGAATAGCAATACCACGGGCGATACACAGACGCTGTTGTTGACCACCAGAAAGGCTATGCCCACTCTGGTGCAATTTATCTTTGGTTTCATTCCACAATGCCGCTTTGGTCAACGCCCATTGGACACGTTCGTCCATCTCTGTTCTGGGCAGTTTTTCAAACAGGCGCACCCCGAAAGCAATATTGTCGTAAATGGACATCGGGAATGGTGTCGGCTTCTGGAAGACCATCCCAACTTTGGCACGTAGCAAGGCAACATCTTGCTTGTCTGTCAGGATATTGGTGCCATCCAGAATAATTTCACCCTCAACGCGCTGATCACCGTACAATTCATACATTTTATTGAAAATACGCAGTAACGTGGATTTACCACAGCCCGATGGCCCGATGAATGCCGTTACCTTATTTTGTGCGATATCCAGCGTAATATTTTTCAACGCATGAAACGTGCCGTAATAGAAATTCAGATCACATACCTGAATTTTACTTCCTGCGATTTTATTGACTGCCATGTTGTTTATCGCCGTATTGTTTACTGAAATAACGTCATTAGCCTTATTCATCAGTATTTGTCTCTTTAATACTTTCTGCTTTTGTTCCTTTGAAAAACATCAGTCCTTTTTCTTCACAAACAACGCACGCGCCACAATGTTAATGAGCAATACACATAGAGTAATCAACAATACCCCCGCCCATGCCAACTGTTGCCAGTCGGAGAATGGACTCATGGCAAACTTGAAAATAGTGACAGGCAAGTTTGCCATCGGCTGGTTAAGATCGGTGCTCCAGAACTGGTTGGAAAGCGAAGTGAACAACAATGGAGCCGTTTCACCGGCGATACGAGCAATAGCCAGCAATACACCGGTCATAATGCCGGATATTGAGGCTTTCAACGTGATGGCAGAGATCATTTTCCATTTTGGTGTGCCCAGTGCATAAGCGGCTTCACGCAAGTTATCCGGCACTAGTTTCAGCATGTTTTCCGTTGTACGAATAACAATGGGGATCTGCAACAGTGCCAGTGCAATGACGCCTGCCCAACCCGAAAAGTGCTGCACTTTTGCCACCACAACCGTGTAGACAAACAATCCAACCACAATCGAAGGCGCTGAAAGCAGGATGTCATTAATAAAACGGATGATTTCTGCCAGCCATGAACGGCGGCCATACTCCGCCAGATAAATGCCCGCCATAATCCCCAATGGCGTACCAAACACCGTCGCCCAGAAGATCAGCAAACCGCTACCCACAATGGCGTTTGCCAGTCCACCGCCCTCGGTATTGGGAGGAGGCGTCATTTCAGTAAACAACGCCAGCGACATACCATCGATACCTTTAGTGACAGTGGAGAATAAAATCCAGCCCAGCCAGAATAAACCGAATGCCATCGTCATCATGGAGAGCATCAGCGCCAGCCGGTTTTTCTGACGACGCCATGACTGCATACGGCGACGGCTTTTCATCTCCGCGTCATTTACTGTATTGGCGAAAGGGGCGGGTTGCTCATTGATGGTTGTCATCTCAGCGCTGCCCCTCATTTTTTGCCAGACGCAGAATCATCAATTTTGATAACGCCAGGACAATAAAAGTGATGACAAATAAAATCAGCCCCAGTTCCATCAATGCGGCGGTATGCAGGCCTGATTCAGCCTCAGCAAATTCATTTGCCAATGCAGAGGTAATACTGTTCCCCGGCATATACAGAGACACACTATCAAGTTGGTAGGTATTACCGATAATAAAAGTGACCGCCATTGTTTCTCCCAATGCCCGGCCAAGCCCCAACATGACGCCACCAATGACACCATTTCGGGTATACGGCAAGACGATATGCCAAATCACTTCCCATGTTGTACAACCAATACCATAGGCAGACTCTTTCATCATCACAGGGGTCTGTTCAAACACATCGCGCATGACAGAAGCGATATAGGGGATAATCATGATGGCAAGAATGACACCCGCCGCCAGAATGCCGATGCCAAAGGCAGGGCCGGAGAATAGCGCACCCACGATGGGAATACTGGAGAACACGTCACCAACGGGTTGCTGAAAATAGGTGGCAAACAGTGGAGCGAAAACAAACAGCCCCCACATGCCATAAACAATGCTGGGGATCGCGGCCAATAACTCAATCGCCATACCCAACGGACGTTTTAACCAGTTTGGTGACAATTCCGTCAGAAACAGGGCGATACCAAAACTCACGGGAACCGCAATAATCAGGGCAACTAACGAAGTCATCAATGTGCCATAAACCGGTATCAATGCGCCAAACATCCCTGCCGGCGCATCCCACTCTTTGCTCCATAAGAACGCAAAACCAAATGCTTGTATACTCGGCCAGGAAGCAATGATCAGCGAAATGATAATGCCGCCCAGCAGAAATAAAGTTAACAACGCCGCTAACTTAACCAGAACGCTGAAGATAATGTCACCCTTTTTGCTTGGTGCTTTCAGTGCCGTTTTACGTTCGGCCATACGCATCATTCTCATGTTAGGTTATGTCCCCTTAATAAAAGGGGAAATTACGCTTCCACGCTGCACGCACCTGGCTGACCACTTCTTCCGGCAGGGTGGCATAATCTAGCTCTTTCGCTTGTTGTTTGCCGTTGTTATAAGCCCAATCGAAGAATTTCAGCACTTCTGCACCCTTGACTGCATTTGCCTGCTTTTTGTAGATGAGAATGTATGTAGTCGAGGTAATTGGCCACGCATTATCGCCTTTCTGGTTTGTCAGATCTTGGGCAAAGCTGTGGCTCCAATCTGCCCCTTTAGCCGCCGCACTAAAGTTCTCTTCGGTAGGCGCTAGCACAGCTCCCTCCGCTGAAACCAGTTTGGTATAAGCCAGGTGATTCTGCTTTGCATAGGCATATTCGACATAACCAATCGAACCCGGCAGACGCTGAACAAATGCAGCAATCCCGTCATTACCTTTACCGCCCAATCCTGTTGGCCATTTGACGGTCGAGCCAGCCCCGACTTTTTGTTTCCAATCGCTACTAACTTTGGACAGGTAACTCGTAAAAACGTAGGAAGTCCCTGAGCCATCCGCGCGACGAATCACGGCAATGTTTTGCTCTGGCAGTTTGAGATCGGGGTTCAACTTTGCAATCGCCGGATCATTCCATTTATTGATATGACCCAGATAGATATCACCAAGGGTTTTACCATCCAGAACCAACTGACCCGCTTTAACACCGGTAATGTTCACTGCCAGCACAATCCCACCGATGACCGTTGGAAACTGGAACAGACCATCAGTCGCCAATTTTTCGTCAGACAGCGGGGCATCAGAGGCACCAAAATCAACGGTATTCGCAATAATCTGTTTTACACCCCCAGAAGAACCGATGCCTTGATAATTGATTTTGTTACCCGTTTCTTTCTGATAAGAATCCGCCCACTTGGTATATATCGGAGCAGGAAATGTTGCACCTGCCCCCGTCAGGCTGGCGGCGGCAAATGAAGACAGGGATGTCATGGCAAATACAGTAACCATGATGCTCGCCACGGTGGTACGCATTGATTTCATACTATCTCCTGTTGGAATACACATCATTAATGAAAAATAAATGACAGGTATCGCTGACAATCTGATTTTCAGGTAAGAAAATGATTCAATAAAGAAAATAGGTGAATGCAATGACAATAAGATGTATGAATGATGACATTTTTATGACAGGCGGTTTCGGCAGTGCCTTATTTTGCGTCCAATGCGATTCTTATGTTGCACTCAATGGAAGATATACACGAATGGACAGCCCCTGTTTTTCACTGCTCCCCACCTGAATATCTCCCCCGTGGCTATCAATGATACGGCGGATGATCGCCAACCCCAGCCCCACGCCCTTATTTATTTCGCCCCTATTATTTATTTCACTTTTATTATTTCCCTGCATAAAAGGCTGAAATAAAATGGCGGCGGCTTCTTTCGTCATTCCAGTACCGTTGTCCTCAACCTGAAACCAGCCAAATTTTTCTGTTGAGCCACTACTGATACGAACCCATCCATTGCCATAACGCCGGGCATTAGTCAACAGATTGACCAGTACACGTTTGATGGAAAAGGAATGGGCTAAAATGAAAATCGAACTTGTCGCTAAACGATTTTCAATATCGGTATCTGCCGCACAACGCTGTTCTGCGGCAATCACCTCTTTAAGCAACCCGTTCAATTCACAGCATGTCATCGGCATATCCTGCCCTGCCCGCTGATAATCAATGAATTGATCAATCATGGCATTGCACTCTTCAATGTCCTGATGAACCGATTCTGCCAGAAAATCATCTTTTCCCTCCATCATTTCCATCGCCAGACGAATACGGGTAAGCGGAGTGCGCAAGTCATGGCTCACGCCAGCCATTAATACCGCCTGATCGCTTTCCTGTGATTTCAGCTCCGTGGACAATTGGTTAAGCGCCCTAATCACGGAACGGATAGCGGGCGTCCCCCTTTCAGGCACTGATGAGCCTCTTTTTCCTTTTCCCATGTCGATAACGGCATTCTGCATGGCTTTCAATGAATGTCTCTGGACAGCGGAATATCGCCCGAACATCATGAACACGGACAATACCACCGCAAAAACACTGATAAAGAGATAGGGAAATACCGCGTTAAAAGGGAGCTTTTCTAATACCACCAGCAGTAAGGTAACCAGAGCGCTGAACAGCAAGCTGCCCAGCACTAAGTACAGAACACAGAAAAACAAAGTACGCAGAGAAAGCCAAATCTTTTTTACACTGGGCTTTTTCATACCTTGTTTCCATCAGGAACAAAAACGTATCCCAGCCCCCAAACCGTCTGGATATAACGCGGATGGGCAGGATCTTCTTCAATCAGGCGACGCAGACGGGAAATCTGGACATCAATGGAACGCTCCATCGCACCATACTCTCGTCCCCGAGCCAGATTCATCAATTTATCCCGTGATAATGGCTCACGTGGGTGAGAAACCAACACCTTCAACACGGAAAATTCCCCACTGGTCAAAGGTAACCATTCATCTTGATGAAACATTTCACGCGTTCCAAGATCAAGTTTAAATTTCCCGAACTTGATCACCGCATCATCCGGCGTCGGTGCCCCCGGCAGTTCTTTCGCCTGTCGCCGCAGGACAGCACGCATACGTGCCAACAATTCACGCGGGTTAAACGGCTTGGCAAGATAATCATCAGCGCCGATTTCAAGCCCCACAATCCGATCAACCTCTTCCCCTTTCGCGGATATCATGATGATCGGGATCGCGTTATGCTGACTTCTCAACCTTCGACAGATAGACAACCCATCTTCGCCCGGCAACATTAAATCCAGGACAATCAATTGAATAGATTCTCTGGTCAATAAACGATCCATCTGCTCTGCATTTGCGGCGCTACGCACCTGGAACCCCTGTTCGGATAAATAGCGTTCCAGTAACGCCCGCAAGCGCATATCATCATCAACAACAAGGATTTTATAACTCTCTTGCATGTTTCAGCTCCCAAGATGCTCCATGCCCGCAACATCCATTACTTTCACAGAAAACCCATAACCCCAATAGAAACTTAACCGCATGTATTTTAAGGCAACTTATGCCAAAGGCTGATAGCGAATTTCCAGTATCCAGTAAGTCACCACGCCATTCGGTGTCATCACTGTGACTTCATCATCAACCTGCTTACCCAGTAATGCCCTCGCCACCGGAGAATCAATGGAGATCCACTTCCTGGCAGGATCGAATTCATCCGGCCCTACCAAACGAAACAGGTGTTCCTCTTCATTCTCGTTTTCAACTTTTACCCATGCCCCAAAAAAGACTTTCCCTTCTTGGCGCGGGTCAGGATCGACAATTTGCAGTACATCCAGTCGTTTGGACAAAAACCGTACTCGGCGGTCAATTTCCCTTAACCTTTTTTTACCATAAATGTACTCTGCATTCTCTGAACGATCCCCCAATGCAGCGGCATCTGAAACCGCTTGGGTAACTTTGGGACGTTCAACTTTCCAGAGATATTTCAATTCCTGATCAAGTACATGCCAGCCCTCTCGGGTAATATAGTGACTCTTGGCCATGAAAAACTCACTTGAGAAAAAGGATTAATGGCGCAGTACTATATCTTATCAACTTTCATCAACCCAATCCCAATTCAGAAGATATTTGATGAATTCTGCTGCAACATAACTGAAATATCGCGCTAAACTGGAAATTATCGCGCTCAGCACGTATAAATGGAGCCAGTTTGAACCATGCCGATACTGTTTCAGATGAAATTTGATCTTATCCGGCTCTGTCTGCTGATGTCTCAGAATATCTACAGGCCCTAAAGAAGTTGAAGAAAACAGACCATGAATGAATCTTTAAGTCGAATCATTGCCGGTGAGCTACAGGCTCAACCACAGCAAATCCTAGCTGCCATTTCCCTGCTTGATGAGGGAAATACAGTTCCCTTTATCGCCCGTTACCGTAAAGAGGCCACCGGTGGTCTGGATGACACACAGCTCCGCCAACTCGAAAGCCGTCTCGGTTATCTGCGTGAACTGTCCAACCGCCGTCAGACTATCCTGAAATCAATTGAGGAACAGGGAAAACTAACTGTTGAGCTGACAGAAGCGATTAACGCTACACTGAGCAAAACTGAGTTGGAAGATCTGTACCTGCCTTATAAACCTAAACGCCGTACCCGTGGACAAACGGCCATTGAAGCTGGATTGGAGCCGCTGGCTGATCTGCTGTGGCAAGATCCACAACAAGAACCAGAACTGGCGGCGGCGGCCTATGTCAATGCCGACAAGGGCGTTACTGATACCAAGGCCGCATTGGATGGCGCACGTTATATCCTGATGGAGCGTTTTGCCGAAGATGCAACCTTGCTGGCGAAGGTACGTGAGTATTTATGGAAAAATGCTCACCTGGTTTCCAAGGTTATCGAAGGTAAAGAGGAAGAAGGTGCAAAATTCAGCGATTATTTCGATCACCACGAAGCCATCGCCACCGTTCCTTCCCATCGTGCCCTTGCTATGTTCCGTGGACGCAATGAAGGCATCCTGCAACTCTCTTTGAATGCAGACCCACAATTTGAGGAAGCGCCAAAAGAGAGCCACTGCGAACAAATTATTACCGATCACCTGAACCTGCGCCTGAACAATGCACCGGCTGACAATTGGCGTAAAGCCGTGGTGAGCTGGACATGGCGCATCAAGGTGCTGCTGCATCTGGAAACCGAACTGATGGGCACCCTGCGTGAGAAAGCCGAAAACGAGGCCATCAACGTATTCGCCCGTAACCTGAATGACCTGCTGATGGCTGCGCCTGCGGGTATGCGTGCAACAATGGGACTGGATCCGGGTTTGCGTACAGGCGTAAAAGTCGCCGTTGTTGACGCGACAGGCAAACTGATTGCTACCGATACCATTTATCCGCACACCGGACAGGAAAACAAAGCGGCTGCCATAGTCGCAGCGCTGTGCACCAAACATCAGGTGGAACTGGTTGCTATTGGCAACGGCACCGCATCCCGTGAAACAGAGCGTTTCTTTGTTAACGTGCAAAAACAGTATCCTGATGTTACGGCACAAAAAGTCGTGGTCAGCGAAGCGGGAGCTTCTGTCTATTCCGCATCTGAATTGGCTGCACTAGAATTCCCTGATTTGGATGTTTCCCTGCGTGGTGCAGTCTCCATTGCCCGCCGCTTGCAAGATCCACTGGCTGAACTGGTGAAAATCGAACCCAAATCCATCGGTGTGGGTCAATATCAGCATGATGTTAGCCAGACCCTGCTTGCCAAAAAACTGGATAACGTGGTTGAAGACGGTGTAAATAGCGTCGGTGTTGACCTGAATACGGCCTCTGTTGCCTTGCTGACTCGCGTTGCTGGCCTGACGCGCACTGTTGCCCAAAATATTGTGAACTGGCGCGATGAAAACGGTCGTTTCGACAACCGTAATCAATTATTGAAAGTCAGCCGTCTGGGGCCCAAAGCCTTCCTGCAATGTGCAGGCTTCCTGCGCATCAATCAGGGTGATAACCCGCTGGACGCTTCAACGGTTCACCCAGAAGCCTATCCCGTGGTTGAGAAGATCCTGGCAACAACCCAGCAGACACTGCCTGAACTGATGGGCAACCCGGCTAATTTGCGTAACCTGAGCGCCCAAGAGTTCACGACCGAAAAATTTGGGATCCCGACCGTCACCGATATCCTGAAAGAGCTGGAAAAACCGGGGCGCGATCCACGTCCTGAATTTAAGACTGCCACATTTGCCGATGGGGTTGAAACCATGAACGACCTGCAAGCAGGCATGATCCTGGAAGGTACGGTCACTAACGTGACCAATTTTGGTGCATTCGTGGATATCGGTGTCCATCAGGATGGTCTGGTTCATATCTCTTCCCTCTCCGATCGCTTTGTGGAAGATCCACACACCATCGTCAAGACAGGTGACATCGTGAAAGTGAAGGTGATGGATGTTGACCTCAACCGCAAGCGTATTGCATTAACCATGCGTCTTGATGAGCAACCAGGCGAAACCCAAGCCCGCCATAGCGCCCAAGAAGGTAACCGCCAGGATCGCAATAATCGTAACGGTAATGGCAGAAACCGGCCTGCTTCGCGTTCAGGTTCTGCGCCTTTAGCCAACAGCGCCATGAGTGATGCATTGGCTGCGGCTTTTAACAAAAAACGTTAATCAATAAAAAACGTTAGGTGGCTTAAAATGATTTCCTGAACTGGCCTAATTGTGCCAGTTCGGGATCTTTAATATCTGAAAAAATCATGATTTTCATCATCATAATTCTATTCATTGCTAACGTTATAAATTTGAATACGTTATGACATCTGCATATTTTAGTTAATTCTTCGTATAATCCATTTCGCAATAAATCTCATCATAATGGGAACTTATTGAATAATATAAATCATCAATAATACTCCAATGTTCTTATACCCAATGGGTTTCGCATTTTAGGTATAAAGAACGCATTCGTACTGTTGAGGAAAAGTCATGAATAAATATATCCAACGCAGTTTTGATCTACTCAGCAATATACGTTTCTTCAACCTTTCCACCCATGAACCAGATGAAGATTCAGCCTGGCCATCGACAATGTTCTATATTCCGAAATACAATCCACTGACACTAATCTGGTACTCAAAGCAAGATACCCGACATTCGCAAGAATTACATATCAATCCCCGTGTCAGCGGTGCAATCTACAGTAGCCGGGTCATGCCTGATTCATCGCTGGATCTGACCGGCGCCCAATTCGTTGGCTATGCCCGCCAAGTCCCCGATGAGCGACTACAGGAAACCTATGACTATTTTTTCTTAAAAACTTATCCTGATGAAAATATCAGACAGAAAAAAGCCCGTCCTATCAGTGACTATCAAGGCCACGCCATACGCCGTTTCTATGAATTGGCGATTCGGGCATGGTGGGTATACGATTCGGATGCCTGGAGCCAACATCAAGATGATGAACGTATACAGGTTCCACTGAGTGAATTACTTTATCCTCCAAAAGGTTAGTAAATACCGACAAATGATTTGTTAAATTAATAATAAAATTGAAATCAATGAGCCTTGTTTATTAACGAGGCTTATCAGTAAAAATTTTTTCCGAATATTCCCCCTTCTTAATAAAAATTTATTTTCAATAAAACCACCATTAATTTGATTAATATCAATTCATTTCCACATTATTCAGGATAAATGGCTAACATCGCAATTGCGTATTATTATCATTAACAACTATAATTCAGAGAAATTACCATACTTTTTTCTTGTGGTTCTTCCATTATTGAGGATAATAATTCTTATAATCACTTATTTTTTCAATTAGCGTGGAGATTTATATGGTTCTTATTCCAGAACGCAGATATAAAATTCTGGGATTTTCTCCAAAGATTACCCCAGCTTACCGACAAAAATTATTGTCACTCGGCATGTTACCTGGTTCAACATTTCAGGTCATTCGCTTCGCTCCATTGGGCGATCCAATACAAATCGAAACACGCAGAGTTAACCTTACCCTTCGTAAACAAGACCTGGCATTTCTCATGTTACATGAAGATCTGAATTAGCAAGGCCCGAAGTCAATTTGGTACTGAAATATATAAGGTACGAAATTCACTTTCCTGATTGGCAGAAAGTATGATGAAACAATTAACCATTGGCCTGATTGGTAATCCCAATGCCGGCAAAACAACGCTTTTTAACCAGCTTACCGGCTCTCACCAACGCGTGGGAAACTGGGCTGGCGTTACCGTAGAACGCAAAACCGGCCACTTTACCACCCATAACCATCAGATCGAACTTGTCGACCTTCCCGGCACTTATTCCCTTACCACCATTTCCGAGCAAACTTCCATTGATGAGCAAATCGCCTGCCACTATATCCTCAGTGGTGAAGCAGATATGCTCATCAATGTTATTGATGCGTCTAATCTGGAACGTAACCTTTATCTCTCACTGCAATTGATTGAACTGGGTGTTCCCTGCATCATTGCGCTGAACATGCTGGATATCGCCCAAAATCAACGCATCAAGATTGATATTCCTGCACTGGAAAAACGTCTTGGCTGTCCGGTCATCCCACTGGTTTCAACCCGTGCCACAGGGATAGATACGCTAAAAAAAGCCATCGACAATTACCCTCAGCATACCCGCCCTGTACAGGTTAATTATCCTGATGCGTTATTGCAGGAGATTTCCCACCTTTCCAGCCAGATCGCAGAAAAATTCACATCACAACAGCGCCGCTGGCTGACTTTACAAGTCCTGGAAGGGGATATTTACAGCCGTGGAGTATCCGGCCTGGCTCACGCACAACTGGCTGAAAGCAGAGAACGCTTACAAAAACAACAAATCGAAGAACCTGACCTCATCATTGCAGGCTCACGCTATCAAACCATCAGTGAAATTTGTCTGGCAGTCATTGATACCCGCACAGCCACACCCAACAAACTGACTCAAGCGTTAGATGCCGTTATCCTGAACCGCTGGTTGGGTCTGCCTGTCTTCCTGTTTGTCATGTACCTGATGTTTGTACTGGCTATCAATATTGGTGGAGCCTTACAGCCTATCTTTGACGGCGCTTCCACCGCCATTTTTATTGATGGCATGCAATGGCTCGGCCATACTCTCCATTTTCCACATTGGTTAACGGTGTTCCTTGCTCAAGGCGTTGGTGGGGGTATCAATACCGTACTGCCGCTGGTTCCCCAAATTGGCATGATGTACCTGTTCCTCTCCTTTCTGGAAGATTCCGGCTATATGGCTCGGGCGGCATTTGTCATGGACAGGCTGATGCAAGCCCTGGGGCTGCCGGGTAAATCCTTTGTGCCCCTGATTGTTGGCTTTGGTTGTAACGTGCCTGCCGTCATGGGTTCAAGGACACTGGATGCGCCGCGTGAACGCCTGATTACCATCATGATGGCACCGTTTATGTCCTGCGGGGCAAGGTTGGCGATCTTTGCCGTCTTTGCTGCGGCTTTCTTCGGCAAAGAGGGCGCAAGCATCGTTTTCTCCCTGTATATTCTGGGGATTGTCATTGCCATCCTGACAGGGCTGCTATTGAAATTCACGCTAATGCGCGGTGAAGCATCGCCATTTGTCATGGAACTGCCGGTCTATCACGTTCCCCATGCCAAGACCCTGCTGCTCCAGACATGGCAAAGGCTGAAAGGTTTTGTCATACGCGCAGGTAAAGTGATTGTCGCAGCAAGCATATTGATTGGTGCCCTGAACAGTTTCTCCTTCTCCGGTAAGGCCGTAGACAATATCAACGAATCGGCGCTGGCTTCCGTCAGTAAAGTGCTGACTCCTGTTTTACAACCTCTCGGTGTGCATTCCGATAACTGGCAAGCCACCGTCGGGCTTATCACTGGCGCGATGGCAAAAGAAGTGGTTGTAGGAACCCTAAATACCCTCTATACCGCAGAAAACATTGCTCAAGAGCCATTTAATCCCGATGAATTTAATTTATTGGATCAACTAAAAGATTCGTTCGCAGAAACGTGGGATAGCCTGAAAGAAACCTTCACTTTGAGCGCACTTTCTAACCCGATTGAAGCCAGTAAAGGTGATGGCAACATGGATCGCAGCTCTATGGGAACCATGAGCGCCAAATTTGGCTCTGCCATTTCCGCTTACAGTTACCTGATTTTCGTGTTGCTGTACGTACCCTGCGTTTCCGTGATGGGTGCCATTGCCCGTGAGACCAGCCGTGGCTGGATGATATTCTCGATTCTGTGGGGATTAAACGTCGCTTATTCTCTGTCAGCCCTGTTTTATCAAATCACAACGTTTTCAGCTCATCCACAAAGTAGCCTGATCACCATTCTGGCCGTGATCCTGTTTAACATTCTGATAGTTATTGGTTTACGCCGCGCACGCAGCCGAGTCACTGTGACATTCAACAACGCTGCTGCTGACCATAGTTGCGAATGTTCAAACAATAGCTGTCACTAGCCGGAGCCATTGAGGAGCCATAAATGATTAACCTGCTGAAAATCAGAGATGCTGTTGCCCTCAACGGGCGTACCGATGCCAGGTCATTGAGCCATCAGTTCTCAGCACCGCTGCCAATGGTAGAAGCCATGCTCAAGCAGCTTGTCATAATGGGTAAACTGGAGGAAGTGGATGCTTCCTCCTGCCTCAGCGGGGGCTGCAAGCAGTGCCCGGAAACACAGAAATGTGATACTAAAACATATCAGCTTGGCGTAAAAAAATAAGGGACTCCCTGCGTTATAGAATAGATGATTGAAAATATCCTATCGCTATAATTGCCCTGTAAGAAAATCCCTTCTAATAAGCGTTTAAAAAGAATAAATAGATTAATTATAATTATCTCTTTATTATCTGAGATGCTGTACATTAATAATCTGAGGATAGTAATATGCCTAAAGAGTTATTCACTGCAACAGTTGAATCAGTTGGCAATCTCAAGATGAAATGCTCATCGCGAGATTTTAACTTCCATATGGACGAACCCAAAAGCCTCGGTGGAACCAATGAGGCGATGAATCCAGTGGAAGTGTTACTTTCTGCATTTGGTGCATGTCAGTGCATTGTGGCAAAAAGCTTTGCCCGCAAGCACAAAATCAATTTGATCGATATTCAGGTTAAAATGGAAGGAGAACTGGATACCGATGGCTTCACAGGTATAAATAAAAACGCCAAAATGGGCTTTTCCAAAATCACCTCCAAATTCTATATCAAAGCAGATAATACTGAACAAGAGATACGAGATTTTATTGATTTTGTCGAGAGCAATTGCCCTATTCGCGACACAATGGTCAATACACCTGAAATTGTGACTGAGGTTTATTCCTCAAGATAACTTATCGATTACCCATAACAATTAATGTTATGGGTAATTATCAATAATGACAAATCAATTGACTACCCTGCCACAAAATTCTTTAACGCTTCCACAAACTCATCAGGATGGGAAATAAAAGGCGCATGGGCAGCGTTGCGCATAAGAACGGAGTGCGTATGTGGCCATGCCTTGTCAAGCTGTGAAGCAATCTTACGCGGCACCAAACCATCAAGATAACCATAAAGGCGCAGGAAAGGTAATTGAAGTTGGGATAACTCCTCCCTTAGATCATCAGTGCGCAGGATTTCCAAACCGGCATTAAGTACCTCGACTGTCGGCATCGGCTGATTCAGTATCACTGATTTCAGTACACGGGCATCCTGACGGGCGCTGTCTGTTCCTAAGGTCTGCAAAGCCAGAAAACGTTCAACCGTCTTTTGAAAATCCGCACTCAATTGATGCTCAAATGCCTTCAAGACCTCTGGCTTAATGCCCGGCCAGTCGCCATCAGCACTAAATTTTGGCGAGGAGGCCACGGTTATCAAACCCGCAACGTGTGCCGGATGATCCAAAGCAATCCGGCTAGCCACCAATCCACCTAAAGACCAGCCTAGTACTACAGTCGTAATGTGTATTGTGTCATGATAGCTATCGTCCTTCTTTCTAACCCTCTAAGGGAGGTGCCACATGGCCTCACCTGTTAATCTCTGGGAACAGGAACTCCTGACCACCCATTCCCGTCTGACTCCGCTGTTTCATTCTGCAAGTTCTCAACAACGTTGTCTGGATTATCTTCGCGGATTACTCAGTGATGTGGAACGTAAAAATGGCTGGCAACTGGCTGAATGGCTGGGTGAACGCTCACCGGATGGTATTCAATATTTTCTGGAACGAGCCCATTGGGATGCTGAAGCCGCTCGCGATATCTTACGTGATTATGTCACCGCACATTTGGCTGATGAGCAAGGGATCCTCATTATCGATGAAACCGGTTTTATCAAAAAAGGGACGCATTCTGCCGGGGTACAGCGTCAGTATAGTGGCACGGCGGGACGGGTTGAAAACAGTCAGATAGGGGTCTTCCTGTGTTACGCCGGCAACGGCGGCCATGCCTTCATTGACCGGGCTTTATATCTGCCCAAACAGTGGACGGAGGATCGCCCCCGCTGTGATGCCGCTGGCATTCCCGACTCGGTCAGTTTTGCAACCAAACCCCAGCTCGCCCGGCACATGCTGGCGCGCGCATTCAAGGCCAATATCCCCTGTCGCTGGGTCACCGCCGATGCGGTCTATGGACATGATCGCTGCTTGCGATGCTGGCTGGAATCTCAGCATCAACCGTTTGTCTTAGCGATCCCCAAAAATGAACGCCTCTGGTGGCAAACACCACACTACACCCGAGCAGACACCATTGCAGCCAGTCTGACCGCTGACGACTGGGAAAAACAGTCAGCCGGGAGGGGAACAAAAGGTGAACGGTGGTATGACTGGGCTCGGATCCCGCTCTGGCGGTTACAAGTCAATGCAGAGGAAAGGCGTTATGGCCATTATCTGCTAATACGGCGTAATCGGGATGAGAAACAGGAACTGGCCTACTATGTTGTCTATGCCCTCAAAGAGCAGGCCGCTCTCAAGACGTTGATTCAAGTGGCTGGCCATCGCTGGGAAATCGAAAGCGGTTTTGAGGAAACGAAAGGGGAATGCGGTCTGGATCATTACGAAGTGCGGCAGTGGCACAGCTGGTATCGGCATATTACGTTGTCATTATTGGCGCATGCGGTGCTGGCAGTTTTGCGAATACAGGAGAAAAAAAACGCCGGCGGGACTGATAGCCCTGAGTGTAGCAGAACTGCGTAAACTCCTGTCAAAACTGATGAGAAAAACAGGAGAAACCCTAAAGCAGATTTTATCTTGGTCAACCTGGCGACGACGACATCAGTATCGCGCACAACAATGCCATTATCGTCGGCGGAATAGCCTTATGATTACAGAACGATTACGACTGTAGTACTAGCCACAAGGCATTCTCTGGCGCCTGCTGCCATACAGTGTCCGCCATATCCGCCAATGACAGAGCCGAATGCGATTGGCTACGCCCATAACCCGGCAAATCCACTAGATGCAAACGAAAATGCGGAGCCAATCGCGTTTCCACTGAGCGCCAAACCTCAGAATTTAGCCCCCATCCGTGCAGCATCACAAGATCACGTGGCGCATCGCCAATTGTCTGCCAAAACAACTGATTCATTGTTATTCTCACTTTATTTGTCACCAAGGAAGGAAACTATGCTAACAATGGTTGGATACTGTTGGCTATGCCATCAAAATTTGTATTTTGCCCATCATGGGATCTGCAACAGCTGCTACCGTCACTTAAAGCGGCTGCAACATGTCTGTCCACGCTGTGCATTGCCTTCTGAATCCGGCAACCTTCCCTGTGGACGATGCATAAGGAATCCCCCTGCATGGCAACATTTGATCGCCATTACGGATTACACCCCACCATTAAGCCAGCTTATTCAACAATACAAATATTACAGTACCCCACAACTCGCACCAATGCTGGCGCGGGTGTTCCTGCTGCATTGGTTGCAAGGCTATCGTGAAGGCCGCTGGCATAAACCAGATTGCATACTGGGTATTCCTCTGCACAGCAGAAAACGCTGGCAACGTGGTTTCGATCATATTGAACTCATTACCCGATCCCTATCACGTTGGCTGCAATGTCCATATCAACCCGATTTTTTACGCCGCTCACGTGCTACACTCACGCAGCGGGGCTTATCTGCCGCCCAAAGGAGAACCAATCTTAAGCAAGCCTTTCAATTACAGGGCGATTTTACCGATCAACATGTCGCTATTTTCGACGATGTGATCACCACGGGCACAACGCTGCATGAAACGTCACAGTTGATGATTCGTGCTGGCGCTCGCTCTGTACAGGCTTGGGCAATATGCCGAACCTTGTAGTTCCTTTATAAATGGGCGTATTATAACCAACTAGAACAGTCAACTATTGAGCAAATGACATGATTAATATTACTGAAGCAGCGCAAGCACATTTTGCCAAGCTACTGGCAAATCAAGAACCGGGCACACAGATCCGCGTCTTTGTTATTAATCCAGGAACGCCGACCGCTGAATGCGGTGTCTCCTATTGCCCACCGGATGCTGTTGAAGCCACTGACACCGAATTGAAGTTTGATCAACTCTCTGCTTATGTTGATGAAATTAGTGTCCCTTTTCTGGAAGAGGCCGTCATTGATTTTGTGACCGATCAATTGGGTTCTCAACTGACCCTGAAAGCCCCGAACGCTAAAATGCGTAAAGTGGCGGATGATGCCCCACTGATTGATCGTGTTGAATACGTCCTGCAATCGCAGATCAATCCGCAGCTCGCAGGGCATGGGGGGCGTGTCAGCCTGATGGAAATCACCGATGAAAGCTATGCTATCCTGCAATTCGGTGGTGGATGTAACGGCTGTTCAATGGTCGATGTCACTCTGAAAGAAGGGATCGAAAAACAGTTATTACAGCTATTTCCTGAATTAAAAGGCGTGAGAGATCTGACTGAGCACCAGCGCGGTGAACATTCATATTACTGATTTTTTATTCTTATTTTGACAGTTTTTAACCATTTTTCTGTTTCTGACGTTTTCTATCTCAATTTCTATGTCTTCCCAATGGTTAATATTGGGAAGACAGTCAGGTCATACCAGACGACTATTCAGAAATGAATATATTGAAAATAAAAATCTTAGAAACTACGTTGAGTATTTATGAACCATTTTCAAACGATAACGCCTGAACAGGCTTACCAACATTGGCTCGATAAAACCGCAGTCATGGTTGATATCCGCGATCCACAAAGCTTCCATGCCGGGCACGCAACCAATGCGTTTCACCTAACAAATGAAACACTCAATGGCTTTCTACAGGAAGCGGATTTTGACCAGCCGGTCATGGTGATGTGCTACCACGGTCATAGCAGTCAGGGCGCAGCACAGTACCTGATCAATATGGGTTTTGAGACCGTTTATAGTGTCAATGGCGGTTTTGAAGGCTGGCGAAAAGACTATCCTCACGCTGTCCATACTCAATAAACATTAATACATTGATTTTAATGCCATTAACTCCAGTGTAATTAACCTCAACTTAAGGCAGAGATAAGACGAGCAATGATCCATATAACCTCAATATCTAATCCTCGGCTGGCTCAGGCCTTTATTGATTATATGGCGACGCAGGGCATTCATTTGACCATGCGGCCCACCAATGAGCCACCATTAGTTGAACTCTGGTTAGAGGATGATAGCCAACGAAGTCAGGTTGAAGAGGAGCTTCGCCACTTTGCTCGCGATCCACTGAATGAACGCTATCAAGCTGCCAGTTGGCAAACAGGCCAATCTGTCAGCTTCTTCAAGTATCATAACAACCTGAATTTAAATACGCTCAAAAACCAATCTGGCCCACTGACTATTGCCATAACCCTGCTCTGCATCCTCGTTTACCTCTGGATAGCAATGGCAGACATAAAGGATGTGATGAACTGGTTAGCATGGCCAGCCAACAGTGATCAGTATCTGGAATTATGGCGCTGGATAAGCCCAGCTCTATTGCATTTCTCTCGGACACACCTGCTCTTTAATCTTGCCTTATGGTGGTATTTCGGCAGCCAGGTAGAGCAGAAGATTGGGGGCAGCAAACTGTTTGAAATTACGATAGTGTCAGCCATTTTCAGTAATTGGGCGCAATCATTATTCAGCGGATCTGATTTCGGGGGATTATCCGGTGTCGTCTACGCACTGATCGGATATGTTTGGCTAACCGGTGAAATCTCCCCAAAACGTGGGATCAGTGCTCCCAGAGGATTAATCGCTGTCTCTGTCATTTGGTTGTTGGTGGGTTATTTCGATCTATTTTCGTTAAACATCGCCAATGCCGCCCATGTTGCAGGATTAATCATCGGGTTATTAATGGGGTTATGGGATAATTTGCGCAAACAAAAAAACCAAAAAATGCCAAATAAGCCCCAATAGATTTCGAGTTTCAGCATCGGCTTGAAATAGAAGGGAGATAATTTTGGTCAACGATAATCCATCTATGCATATATTAGGGGAATTTTGTGAAGCAAACTCAGCGACATGATGCAATAATCGAGCTGGTACGCATTCAAGGTTATGTCAGCACTGAAGAGCTGGTTGCACATTTTGATGTTAGCCCGCAAACCATTCGACGCGATTTAAATGATCTCGCAGATAAAAATAAGATCCAGCGTCATCACGGCGGCGCTGCGTTGCCATCCAGCTCTGTCAACACAGCCTACCATGACCGCAAGATCATGTGGTCGAATGAAAAAGCGCGAATTGCACAACACGTTGCCACCCAAATTCCAAACGGCGCAACCCTGTTCATCGATATTGGAACAACGCCAGAGGCCGTAGCACATGCGCTGCTCAACCACCGCGATTTACGGATTGTCACCAACAATCTCAACGTCGCAACTCTGTTTATGGGCAAAGAAGATTTTCGTCTGATTTTAGCGGGTGGTGAAGTACGCTCCCGCGATGGCGGAATCATCGGTGAAGCAACGCTAGACTTTATTTCCCAGTTCCGCCTTGATTTTGGCATTCTTGGGATCAGCGGCATCGATAGTGATGGTTCACTGCTGGAATTCGATTACCACGAAGTTCGTACCAAACGTGCCATTATCGAAAACTCCCGCTGTGTCATGCTGGTGACCGACCATTCAAAATTCGGCCGCAATGCGATGGTTAATCTCGGCAACATGAACCTGATTGATTTTTTGTTCACGGATAAAGCACCTCCTTCCGGCCTCCAGAAAATTATCGAGCAACACAACGTTAAGTTGGAATTGTGCTAATCACTTTTTAGGCAAAAATGCCCCATCAGAGATTCTGGTGGGGTTAGCTCCCACCAATAACCCCCTCAAATTTGTATCCCACAGAATCCTTATTAATCTTATGTATATGATGAGATTTTGCTACCCATATCACGTGAATGTGTTTTTTCTGAGTTAAAGGTTGGCGATTGATGAATTTTTAATTACAATCCTTGAGCGAAAACGAACATTAAAGAACTGTTTCGAACATTTCATAGGGGATGCAATGGAAACCAAAGACTTGATTGTAATAGGCGGCGGAATTAACGGCGCTGGTATCGCGGCAGATGCTGCTGGCCGGGGGCTTTCTGTCCTACTGTTGGAAGGTCAGGATTTGGCCAGCGCAACTTCGTCTGCCAGCTCCAAACTGATCCACGGTGGTTTACGCTATCTGGAACATTATGAGTTTCGTTTGGTCAGTGAAGCACTGGCAGAACGTGAAGTGCTTTTAAAACTGGCTCCCCATATTGCATTCCCGATGCGCTTTCGCCTGCCACATCAACCACACCTGCGCCCAGCGTGGATGATCCGCATTGGCCTGTTCTTGTACGATAACTTGGGCAAACGCGTTAGCTTACCAGGCAGTAGAGGGCTGAAATTTGGTGCAAACTCAGTACTGAAACCCTCGATCACCCGTGGCTTTGAATATTCCGACTGTTGGGTTGACGATGCGCGTCTGGTTGTTCTGAACGCACAGGAAGTGCAGAAACACGGCGGTGAAGTACGTACCCGTACTAAAGTAACCCGTGCATGGCGTGAAAATGGTTATTGGATGGTTGAAGCCACAGACCTCAAAACTGGCGAAACCCATACATGGCGCGCAAAAGGTTTGGTTAACGCAACAGGCCCGTGGGTGAAAAATTTCTTCGATAACAGTCTGCAACTGAAATCGCCTTATGGCATCCGTCTGATCAAAGGCAGTCATATCGTTGTGCCTCGCGTTCACGATGAACCGCAGGCTTATATTCTGCAAAATGAAGATCATCGCATCGTATTTGTTATTCCATGGAATGCCGAATTTTCGATTATCGGCACGACGGATGTTGAATACAAAGGCGATCCTAAAGAAGTCAAAATTGACGATAAAGAGATCGGCTATTTGCTGAAAGTCTATAACGACCACTTTAAGAAACAACTTGGGCGCGATGATATTGTCTGGACTTACTCTGGCGTTCGTCCCCTGTGTGATGATGAATCCGATTCACCCCAAGCGATCACCCGTGATTACACGCTGGATGTGCAGGATGAGCAAGGCCAGACGCCATTGCTGTCCGTATTTGGCGGTAAGCTGACAACTTATCGTAAACTGGCTGAACACGCTATGGAAAAACTGGTGCAGTACTACCCTAACGCAGGTAAGGCCTGGACCAAAAATGGCAAGTTACCAGGCGGTGAGCTGGAAGGCTGTGATCGTGATGGTTATGCGCGCCTGCTACGCCAGCGTTATAACTGGCTGCCAGAAGGTGTGGCACTGCGTTATGCTCGTACTTACGGCAGCAACAGCCAATTCATCCTGCAAGGCGCAGAAACGCTGGCCGATCTCGGCGAATGCTTCGGCCACGGTTTATATGAGGCAGAACTGCATTATTTGGTTAAACACGAATGGGTAACGCAGTTAGATGATGCTATCTGGCGCCGTACCAAACTGGGCATGTGGCTCACTGAGGAACAAAAACAGCGTGTAGCTGACTGGCTGGCACAAAACGCCAAAGCCGCTTAATTGCCAGATTGATTTTTAAAATGGCGATAGAAATTATCGCCATTTTTTATTCGATTTGATTCCTGTCATATACGTTTTTTCCCGCTCATCAATGTCCGCAAACGAACGTTAACTTTCGAAATCAATCATCCTTGTTTTTTATCGCAATTCCCTTATTTTTTTATTTCATTCGGCTGGTTATTTTATGAGCGCATTTTTATCGCCGTGATAGTATGTCAGAAATTAAATTGGGCGATATCCATGTTAACGATTCGGAATGCAACGATAAAAGACGCTGCACTACTATTCTGGCTACTCTGGAAACAAGCTATCGTTTTCACTTTTCTTATTTATGGCATGACCAAAATGAACTGGAAGAATATATTGCGGGAGAATGTTCCATAGAGAAAATATTGACTTCATTACAATCTCCCGACCATAAATGGTTTATTGCTGAATCCCAGCATACTATTGGATCACATATTTAATTTATCAAAAAAGCCTTATTGCTCGATCCATGCAAAATATATTAGGCATAAAATCAGATACATCCATAAGATATTTTATTGATTCATGCAAGAATGGCGTGCAGAATATAGCCTAATTATTCTGTAGCGTGATCAATAGCATGGCAAAAATCACCATCTATACAGAAAAATACAGTGAGTAAGCATCAATAATACTCCCGCCTTCCCTATATTCTCCCATAATGGAGATTTTTATATCTTCAATACAAAATTAGAATATATATTCAAAATATTGATAATATTACACTTTATCATTTTTTAAATTTTCATTTTTTTTGTAATTGTGATATTAATCCCCTTTCTTTAATTCGCTTATTGCGATTTATGTTCAATTTTATGAATATAAACAGGAATGGACAACAACTTGTAATGATGAGTCAAACATTCATTAAGAAAGAGGGGATCGCACAGTCATTTCTGGCTCGTTATCTCCTCTCTGAACAATGTGGTAACCGCCTGAAAACCATAGAGTTATTGGCTAAAGAATGTGGATTGTCAGTGGGTTTGATGCAAGCAGCATTAAAATCTCTTGAACAAGCACAGGTGGTTGGAATTAAGCGTCGAGGTCGTAGTGGTAGCTTTCTTGTACAGATAAACCACAGATTACTGTTGCAGTATGCCGATATTGGCAATGTGGTTTGTGCGATGCCGCTCCCGTATACCCGTGCTTATGAAGGGCTGGCAAGTGGTTTAAAAGCGTTGTGTGCAAGTGTTCCTTTTTACTTTGCACACATGCGTGGCTCAGACATCCGCATTGAATGTTTACTGAACGGTGTTTACGATTTAGCGGTAACATCAAGGCTTGCCGCAGAGCAGCACCCAGAAAATAAAGATTTATATATTGCGCTTTCACTAGGGACACAAAGTTACACAGACGGGCATAGGTTAATCTTTCGCAATGGCGAAATGGAATCAATTCGTCGCGTTGGGTTAGATAGCACCTCAGCAGACCAAAAAATAATGACAAAGCAATACTTTGCTGACAGAGAGATCGAATTGGTCGAGGTTTCCTATCATGAATGCCTAAATCAAATCATAAAAGGCCACATTGATGCGGCCATCTGGAATGTTGGGCAAGGCCATGAACTCATAGCACAAGGCCTGATGACCCAACTCCCTGACAACAGTGCGTGTTTTATCAAGGCTTCTGAAGCCGTTATCCTTACCCGCAAGGATAATATCCCGATCCAGCAACTCCTGCATACTATGGTGGATCGGGATCTATTGCTGTCCCATCAACAAAATGTAGTAACAGGCATCATCGAACCGGTTTATTGAAACTCGATTAACCAAAATAAACTGCTGATTAACACCTACGTATAACAAAAAGCAATGATAGAACAACGGTTAACTATCCTGCTACAAGGTAATGTTATCGATCAAGATATCTACGAAAACATGCTGGAAGTTGTGCATGTTCTGGAAGATACGTGGCTCATCCCTATCCGTCATCCACAAGGCGAAATGGCACTCACCCATATGGCAAGTGCTTTCATGCGTTCACGCCGTGGTGAAATCATTGCTCCGTTGGATAAAGAAATATTAGCAACACTCAAGCAATCTGAATACTACGAGCAATTACTCACCATTCATCACTCCCTGATTGAAAAATTTACCGTCGCCTTACATCCCAACGAGGAAGGCTATCTGTTGGCAAATTTATATGGTTTAATATTTTCATTCGAAAGAGGTTAGCTTTTGATTCTCATAAAAATATTCAAAAAAATGAAAATTTATCTGTAAAAATGTTGATTTCACACAGCCTGGCTGCTTTGCAGCTATAAAAAGGGAGTCCTATGTTTATTGAGGCATTAAAAAAACAGAACCCCGAATTGATTGAAGTTGCAAAAAACCTTTGGCAACAAGGTGTAATCTTGCCAGATACCTACATCATCGACGTCGATCAGGTTTTGGACAATGGTCGGCGTTTGCTGCAAACCGCAGAGCGGTATGACATTGAACTCTATTTGATGACCAAACAAATTGGACGTAACCCATGGCTGACCAAGAAATTGATTGAACTCGGTTATCGCGGTGTCGTGGCTGTCGATTTCAGGGAAGCGTATAGCCTAAGCCAGCATGGTATTCCACTGTGCCACATCGGCCATTTAGTGCAGACCCCAACCCATTTGATAGAAACCATGCTCAAGCATAGTCCGAGTATCATTACCGTATTTTCCCTTGAAAAAGCCCAGGCTATTTCGGATATTGCGGAGAAATTGGGGCGAATTCAGCCCATCATGCTGAAAATATTTGATAAACGAGATATCGCCTTTCCCGGCCAAGAAGCCGGGATCGCCTTTGATGAGTTAGATACCGTCGTGGATGCCTTAAAACACATGCCAGGCATCAAATTGAGCGGACTGACGCATTTTCCTTGCCTGGCATGGGATCCCCGCTATCAGATAACCTTACCTACCACCAATTTGCTCACCCTCATTCGTGCACGAAACCGACTGGAACAACTCGGCATCAAACTTGCGCAAATTAATGCTCCGGCGGCCTCAAGCTGCAACACCATACCCTTACTGGCCAAATACGGGGCTACCCACCTGGAGCCGGGCCATGCCCTGACCGGAACCATTCCCGCTAACTTCTGTGGCCGAGAACCAGAACATATTGCAATGGTCTATCTCACAGAAATTTCCCATCACCACAGTGGCCATAGTTACTGCTATGGTGGCGGCTATTATAAACGCGGGCAGATGAAACATGCATTGGTTCTCCCTGAACGCACCCTCCCTCCAGGCATTACCCTGGCTAAAAAAGTACGCATACTGCGTCTGGGTGAACCCTGCATTGACTACCACCTCCCATTAGCAGGCATTCATCCTATTGGTAGCCCAGTGATAATGTGTTTTCGCCCTCAGATTTTCATAACGCGCAGCGATGTTGCCCTTGTCTCAGGTATTCAGTCTGGCTCTCCAAAACTTGAAGGTATTTATGACAGTCAAGGCAATTGGAAAAATAGTGGTTATTGTGACTAATCCCCCGACAAAGGTATTACAAATAAGATCATTCCATCGTTAAATAATATTATTTTCGCTATAACGGAATTACCGCATGATCCGGCCGTTTGGCAATAAAGGCAAATAACTTGATTGATGTTTCAGGCTACACCTATGTACATGAACACTTGCATATCGATCTCTCTGATGTGAAAGGAAATCTGGATTGTCGATTGGATCAATACGATCTGATCGTAGGAGAACTTCGTTACCTCTACATCCTTGGGGTAAGAAACATCGTGGAGATGACCAATCGTTACATGGGGCGCAACGCCGCTTTTCTGTTGGATCTGATGCGTGATACCCGTATCAATATCATTGCCTCGACGGGCTACTATAAACAATCATTCTTCCCGGCTCATTTCGGAGAGTTAAGTGTACAGGCTATCGCCGATGACATGATCGCTGAAATTGAAATTGGCATTGATGGCACCGCATTAAAAGCAGGGGTCATTGCAGAAATTGGTTCTAGTCTCGATCAAATTACGAAAGATGAGCAAAAGGTGTTCACTGCTGCGGCATTGGCACACCAGGCTACAGGCTGTCCCATTTCCACCCACACGACATTAAGCACAATGGGACGTGAGCAGTTGGCGCTGCTAAAGAAGTCTGGTGTTTCTCCTGAATATGTGGCTATCGGTCATTGTGATCTGAGAGATAACCTGGACACCATTATTCCGCTGCTAGAAGCCGGAGCATGGGTACAATTCGATACAATCGGCAAGAATAATTACTACCCCGACAGCCGACGCATAACCCTGTTGCAAGAGGTTGCCAAGCGTAGGTTGCTTGATCGGGTCATGCTTTCCCAAGATATCACGCGTCGATCTCATTTGAAAAACAATGGGGGCAATGGCTTCGATTACTTGCTAACCGTATTCGTTCCCATGTTACTGGAAGCGGGTTTTTGCCAAAAACAGATAGACCAAATGCTGCGTGATAACCCTGCACAATTTTTCCAAGGTAAGATTAAATAAATCTCTAAAACAGAATATTAATTCTAAAAACCTGGCTTTTTCAAAAAGCAATCCGATATGAAGATACAAAAGAGAGGGATAACAACATGAAATTTGTCGTTGGTGGACAAATAGAGAAACAGGCAATAGCCGAAGGTATTCGTCAATTAGCAGGCGATAAAGCCACCGCCATTACCATTATGAATGATATTGATGCGGCGATGGCAATTAAAAATGGCGAAGCGGATTACTATTTTGGCGCGTGCAATACGGGTGGAGGAGGTGCGCTGGCAATGGCAATTGCTCTTATTGGACTAAACCAATGTGCCACCATCGGAATGCCGGGAAAAATCCTGTCTAATGACGAGATCATCGCCCATGTGAAAGCAGGCAAGAAAGCATTTGGTTTTACCGGCCAGGATATTGATATCGTCCTTCCTGTGATCATCAATACCATCATCTCACTGTAAGGAGGCAATCATGCAACATTTCCATGATTTCCTGCTGAGATTGATGGAAGTCGACCCTTTTAAAGCCGGGTTATTGGCAACCATTGGTGCCATTGCCGCGATGATGGCAAACCGGGGTATCGCCGTATTCCACGATGGCCTGCGGCCACTTTTGCCGGAATACCTTGAAGGTCGCATGAGCCGCAAAACGCTTGCCGCAACCAGTTTCGCCCTGAGCATCGGTTTGGTTGTCGGTTTCGGCATTCCCTTTTCACTCACTGCCCCCATTGTTTTGGTTCACAGCCTGTTACTCGGTACAGACATGATCGGGATTTGGTGTGCCAACAGCCGGAGAGGTTTTATCACCTCAGGCATCATTGGTGCCTTATATGCCATCGCGTTGCTGGCTGGTCTGCGTTCGGTGGTGGAACTGTTTGCCATGCTGCCCGTCAATTTCACCGATGACCTCAAAAAAAGTGGGCGATCCGATTGTGGCCTGTTTTGCCCTGTTTCCTGCGATGGTCGTCGGTTATCAATATGGCTATCGCAAAGGGCTTTTAGTCATGTTCACCGCACTGATCGGCTATCTGGCAACCAAGGCCATTGGCCCATTGAGCTTTGGGGGGATGATCGAAAAACCCGTCAGCATTGACCCTAACGGTGCTGCACTATTGCTGTCGATGATTGCCATGTTCTACTTTGCAATGCGTGAGCGCCCAACGCAGACAGCGGAGCAAAAAGGCACCAACGAGGTCTTAGTCGGCCTGTTTTCAACCCGCATAGCGCGTATCCAAAAAAACAAATGGCTGTTAATCCTGTGCGGTGGCCTGACCGCCAGTGCAGCCACCATGTCTTTTAGCCTGCTGGCGGAAGGGCCTGTTTCCCTGCAACTCATGGCACAAGGTGAGCAGACCAATGCACTACTGGTAGCACTGGCACGTGCCATTAGCTTTATCCCGTTAGTGGGCACGACAGCTATCGCCACCGGCGTTTATAGCCCAAATGGCATGAAATTTGTGTTTGTGGCAGGGTTAGCCACTAACAACCCGTGGATGGCCTTTATCACGGGCGGTATCACCATGTTTATTGAAATCCAGCTACTGGCAAGAATCGCTATCTGGTTGGATAAATACCCTGGCGTGAAAGCGTGCAGCGGACATATTCGTACCGCAATCACCAAAATGCTCGAAGTTGCCTTGCTGGTGGGTGCCATGATTGCTTCCAACGCCATTCTGCCGGGTATGGGCTTTATGATCGTGGCGGGTATCTACCTGCTTAACCGTACATCCAAACGTCCTTTAGTAGAAATGGCTATCGGCCCAATCGCAACAATCATGGTGGGTATTCTGGCAAACGTGCTCTTTCTGCTGGGAATAAAATAAGAAAATGCAAACCGATCCATTGAAAACCGATCCATTGAAAACCGCTCCATTGCAAAGCATGACGATGGCGCAAGCGCAACAGCAACAATTCAGGCTGGTTGATATTATCTGTCGCCACTTTCCTGGTGCTGATTTTCTTTCGCAAGGCGATCTGGGCTTAGTCCCAGATCTTCACCAACCACGGATGACCCGACGCATTGAAACGGTGATTGCGGCGTTTTTTGGTGCTGAAACCGCCGCTTTTGTCAATGGAGCAGGAACAGGCGCATTACGCGCTGGGCTGGCCGCTTTGGTCAGCCCTAATTCAACGTTACTTGTGCATAATGCACCGATTTATCCCACAACCCGGGCATCAATTGAACAAATGGGGCTTCGTGTCGTTCAGGCAGATTTCAACCACACAAAGCAAATTGTGGCCGCCATTGAGCAATACCAACCCGCAGCCAGTCTTGTCCAACATACACGCCAGAAAATGTCTGACCGTTATTCCCTGCAAGAGGTTATCCGCACCCTGAATCAATATGACATTCCTTCATTGGTCGATGATAACTACGCGGCGATGAAAGTGGCACATATCGGTTGTCAATATGGTGCAACCCTTTCCACATTCTCTTGCTTCAAATTATTGGGACCACAAGGCGTTGGGTTAATTGTAGGAAAACAGGCAATTATTGATAATCTACGCCACAGCATGTACTCCGGTGGCTGCCAGATACAAGGTTATCAGGCTATGGAAGCGTTGCGCGGTATGGTATTCGCGCCAGTGATGCACGCAGTGCAAGCAGAAGTGAATAACGAACTGGTGACCCGTCTGAACCAAGGGGAGTTACCACAGGTAAAACACGCCTTTCTCGCCAATGCACAATCAAAAGTATTATTAGTGGAATTTCACGATCCCATTGCAGAAAGCGTACTCACCACAGCCCATACACTCGGTGCACTCCCTTATCCGGTAGGTGCAGAGTCAAAGTTTGAAATTCCGCCCCTGTTTTACCGCATTTCCGGTACCTTCCGTCAGGCAGATCCCACCCTGGAACAGCGCATGATCCGCATCAATCCCAACCGTAGCGGCGCAGATACCGTTATGCGCATTTTACGGGAAAGCTGTCAGTTGAAATAAACGGCCTGAGAATTACCGCTGCCCTTGCCTTTGGCAAATACCCTCAGGCTCTTCTGTTCCCTTGACTCAACAACGCGCCTCCTAAGCCGCAAAATCCCCTTGCTGCCGTTCCACTAAAGTCAGAATGCTATAAAGCGCCACCGGCTGTTGCTCCTGATTCAGCACCTGAACATCCCACACCACCACCCCATGTGGTTTATCTTCTGGCGTCTTCTGGACTTTTTTAATCTTCTTCTTGCAGGTCAAACGAACCTGAATGGTATCGCCAATCTTGACCGGCTCAATGAAGCGCAGGTTTTCCATACCGTAGTTGGCAAGTACCGGCCCTACCGCACCATCAACGAACAAGCCCGCCGCAGCCGATACGATAAAATAACCATGTGCCACACGCTCGCCAAACAAGGATTCAGCCGCGCCGATTTTATCCATGTGGGCGTAAAAATGATCGCCACTCAGGCAGGCGAAATTCACGATATCCGCTTCCGTCACCGTCCGGCGAGCCGTCAGCAAACTTTCACCCATTTCAATTTGTTCAAAGTACTTGCGGAATGGATGAATCGGCCCTTCTTTCACTTTCGCGCCACGAACCCACTCACGGCCAATCGCGGCCAGCATACTGGGGCTGCTTTGGATCGCTGTGCGCTGCATATAATGTTTCACAGCACGCAAGCCACCCAACTCTTCTCCGCCACCGGCACGCCCTGGGCCACCATGTACCAGCATGGGCAGCGGGGAGCCGTGTCCCGTGGACTCCGCAGACGCCGCTTCATCCAGCACCAGCATCCGACCATGCGCACAGGCTGTCGCCCGGATCACCTGTACGGCAATCTGTTCATCTGCCGTCACCAGTGAGCCAGCCAGACTCCCCTGTCCCATCATCGCCAATGCAATCGCCTGCCCGGTATCCTGATACGCCATTAACGTGGCCACCGGCCCAAAGGCTTCGGTGCCGTGTACCACCTGATTGGTCATTGGATCTGCACAGTAGAGCAATGTCGGCGGGTAGAAGGCACCATGACGGTTGTTATTGCCTGCCAGCACCCATTTATCCAGTGAACCACCACATAAAACCTCGCAACCACTATTGCGCAATTCGTTGACCTTCGCCTGCACCTCATCACGCTGTTCCCGATTAATCAACGCCCCCATGCGCACTTCCGGCAAAGCAGGATCACCAACTACCACGCCAGATAGCCGTTTAAGTAGTGCTTGTTTGACCGCTTCCATTTGGCTGGCGGGCACAATAACACGCCGGATAGCCGTACATTTCTGGCCGGCTTTTACCGTCATTTCACGAACGACTTCCTTGATGAAAACGCCAAATTCTGGCATGTCAGGTGTCACATCCGCGCCTAAAATGCAGCAGTTAAGCGAATCCGCTTCCATCGTAAAAGGAATGGATTTTTCTATCAGCCGAGGATGGACCCGCAACTTTTGCCCCGTTTTAGCCGAACCGGTAAACGTCACCGCATCCTGATAATCGAGATGATCAAACAGATCACCAATGCCACCGCAGATCAATTGCAACGCCCCTTCCGGCACCAGACCGCTATCGATGATCATGCTCACCATCGCCTGTGTCAGTTGGGCGGATGCCGTGGCAGGCTTGATAATCGCTGGCATGCCTGCCATCCACGTCGGTGCCAGTTTTTCCAGCATCCCCCAACACGGAAAGTTAAACGCATTGATATGCAGTGCAACACCGGGACGGGAAGTCAGCACATGGCGTGCCACAAACTGGGACTGTTTAGACAGCGGGATCATCTCATCTTCCGGCCACAGGGTATCATCCGGCAATTCACGCCCGGCTAACCCGGCATAGGAGAACAGAGTAGCTACGCCCCCCTCAATATCCACCCAGCTATCCGCACGGGTTGCACCTGTTTCTGTGGAAATGGCATACAGGGCTTCTTTGTTGGCGAGCAGGTGTTTTGCAACTGCTTTCATCATCTGCGCACGTTGCTGGAACGTCATCGCAGCCAGCACCTTTCCGCCTTTTTCACGGGCGTAGCCTAAACTTTCTGCCAAGGACAAACCTTCTGAAGAGACCTGATACAAAGCTTCGCCGCTGATTGCATGATAAATAGTTCTGGGATCACCGTGCCCATAAACCCAGGCACCACAAATGTAACTCGTTAACTGTTGCATTTTTTTCTCCACCGATTTAATCCATGAAACAATCATTAAGTAATGAAAGGCCATTTATGTATCACATATATGATTGACAAAACCACCCATAAAATTAACAAAAAACAAACATCCTCACCTGATCACTTGTTAATATTTATCCCATCGCTAAATAAAAATAATTAATCAATTGTTTTATAACGAATAAAAATTAATATTGTGATATGAACAACAAATACACAATTTTTGTGTTTGCTATTTTTGTTATCAGTTTGTAGATTTGCAGTTATGTAAAGTGATTCATTTTTATATCTTATCTCATAAAATAAGAATCATAATGGAGTCGCACATGACAACAGATCCGCGTCAGGTGAGCTTTGAGGCAAAAATAGCGGCCGATCTCTCGATCGAGGCTAAAGATTGGATGCCCGAAGCCTATCGCCAAACCCTGATACGCCAAATCGGCCAACACGCACACTCGGAAGTCGTCGGCATGTTACCGGAAGCCAATTGGATCACCCGTGCCCCGACCCTGCGTCGCAAGACCATATTGCTGGCGAAAGTCCAGGATGAAGCCGGGCACGGGCTGTATCTCTACAGCGCCGCTGAAACATTGGGCTGTTCCCGTCAGGATATCTACCAAAAGTTGTTGGATGGCAAGATGAAATATTCTTCAATCTTTAACTATCCCACCCTCAGTTGGGCTGATGTTGGTGTGATTGGCTGGCTGGTGGATGGTGCGGCAATTGTCAATCAGGTTGCCTTGTGCCGTGCCTCTTACGGTCCCTACGCCCGTGCGATGGTAAAAATCTGCAAGGAGGAAAGTTTCCACCAGCGGCAGGGCTATGAAGCGGTAACCGTGCTGGCGAATGGCAGCGAAGCCCAACGCGCCATGTTACAAGATTCTATCAACCGCTTCTGGTGGCCGACATTGATGATGTTTGGTCCCAATGACAGTGATTCCCCCAACAGCGCCCAGAGCATGGCATGGAAAATCAAGCGATTCAGTAATGATGAACTGCGGCAAAAATTCATCGACAACACCGTACCCCAGTTGGAAACCCTGGGTATGACAGCGCCCGATCCTGAATTAGCTTGGGATGAAACAACAGGCCATTACCGTTTTGGTGCAATCGACTGGGATGAATTTTATCAGGTGCTGAAAGGACAGGGGCTATGCAACCACGAACGGCTGGCAGCCAAACGCCGGGTCTGGAAAAAAGGAAGTTGGGTACGGGAAGCGGCGGCGGTTCACGCCGGGAAAATAGCCGCCAAAAATCGTGTCGCTTAGTACCTCGCGTTACTGAACCACCTTGAAGGGAGTAAATCTGATGAACGATACCGATTGGCCACTGTATGAAGTCTTTGTCCGCAGTAAACAGGGATTGGCGCACCGTCACGCCGGCAGCCTCCACGCGGCAGATGATCAAATGGCACTGGAAAACGCACGCGATGCCTACACCCGGCGCAACGAAGGCTGCTCCATCTGGGTAGTGAAATCCATCTATCTGGTAGCGTCACAACCGGAAGATCGTGGTGCTTTTTTCGAGCCATCGGAGGACAAAATTTACCGTCATCCCACGTTCTACGCCATTCCTGATGGCATCAAAAATATGTAGGGGACGAGAATATGCATACACATAGCGTTTCATCTCCCCGCCATTCCCTGTTAAACCACGCCCTGTTCAACTATGTCCTTCGTCAGGGAGATACCCCACTGATTCTGGCACAGCGCTTGTGCGCATGGTGTGGACATGCACCCGAACTGGAAATTGACCTTGCCCTGTCCAACATCGGACTCGACCTGTTGGGCCAGGCACGCCATTGCCTCAGTTATGCCGCCACCCTTGCAGGAACAGGGCTGGATGAAGATCATCTGGCATTTTCGCGTCATGAGCGCGAATTCTGCAATCTGTTGCTGGCAGAACAACCCAATGGTGGCTTTAATGACACCTTGGTACGCCAATTTTTTATTGATGCCTATCATGTTTTGCTGCATCAGGCGCTGGAGCAAAGTCGTGATCCCCAATTGGCAGCAATCAGTGCCAAATCGTTGAAGGAAGTGGAATATCACCTGCGCTTTAGCCGAGGCTGGATGATCAGATTAGGCGATGGAACAGCACTGAGCCACGAAAAAATCCAGCAGTCGATCAATCAACTGTGGCGCTTTACCGGCGAACTGTTCCATTGTGACGAAATCGAGCAGCAACTGGCAGAAGAAGGCATTGCCATTGATCCCCGCACCCTGCATGAACCGTGGCTGCACATCATCAACGAAACGTTCACCGAAGCCACGCTAGCAATGCCACAAGAGGTGCCTTATCGACATGGCGGAAAACAAGGGCTGCATACAGAGCATTTGGGATACATGTTGGCAGAAATGCAATACCTGCAACGCACCTACCCCAACTGCAACTGGTGACAATACGGATTGGTATAGGAGAAGATCATGGAACAGCAATGTAACCTTCGCTTCCATGCAGAGATACAACCGCCGGAAATTCATCAAATCTGGCAGTGTCTGCACCAAATTGCCGATCCAGAACTGCCCGCGCTCTCCATTACTGATCTTGGCATGATACGGGTCGTTACGCCGTTACAAAACGGCTGGCGGGTGACATTTACCCCAACCTATTCCGGCTGTCCTGCAACGGAGTACCTGATCGGAATCATTCAGGAAACACTGACACAAGCAGGCTTTGCGCCGGTGGATATCGAAGTAAGCCTGAACCCTGCGTGGACGACCGACTGGATAAATGCAGATGCCAAACAACGCTTGCGAGCAGCCGGTATTGCCCCTCCGCAGGGATTGGCTTGCGAAAAAACAGCGGATATGGTCCCCATTACCTGCCCGTACTGTGGCAGTCATAAAACAGAAACAATCAGCGAATTCGGTTCCACGGCCTGCAAAGCCCTCTATCGCTGTCGGGATTGTCTGGAACCCTTTGATTATTTCAAATGCATTTAACGAGGTGCACTTAACGAGGACGCACTTAACGAGGAACGTAAGATGTCCACTTTGCATCAAACACGCTCACATGGCTTTCATCGCTTAAGCATTGCTGCCATCGAACGGGAAACGCCGGATGCAGTGGTCGTCACCCTGCATATTCCCGCTGAACTGAAAAAACAGTTCTGCTATCACCCCGGCCAACACCTGACACTCAAGGCAAAAGTGAATCACGAAGAACTACGCCGCTGCTACTCTATCTGTAGCTCACCGTTGGATGATGTATTACAAATTGGTGTCAAAGCCATTCACCAGGGCCGTTTTTCGACCTTCATCAACCAACAATTAAAAGTCGGGGATGAGCTGGAAGTCATGCAGCCACAGGGCAATTTTGGCCATCACCCCAATACAGGCCAGCTGGGGCATTATCTGGCTATTGCCGCAGGGTCGGGTATCACGCCCATTTTATCGATCATCAAAAGTACGCTGGCATTAGAGCCTAATAGCACTTTTACACTTATTTATGGCAATCGCACCAGTCGCTCTGCCATGTTCAAAGAAGCGCTGGCCGATCTCAAAAATGGCTACCTGAGCCGTTTTCAGGTGCTGTACTTATTCAGTCAGGAAACCACTGATAGCCCATTGTTTAACGGACGTATTGATACTGAGCACCTAAACCACATCGGCAAAACCCTGCTCAATTTTACCCAATTTGACCATGCTTTTCTCTGTGGTCCGGAAGCCATGTTGGATGAGGCCCACTCTGCGCTGGAGCAGGCGGGGATACCGGTTAAACGCATCCATAGTGAACGTTTCAATACCGGACAAGCCACGGTAAATTCCCGCCCTGCCAATCTGGCAGAACGCAGTGAAACCCGTGTTGAGATCCATCTGGATGGCCGCATCCTCAACATTGCCATGAACGCCGAAGATGACAGCATCCTCGATGCCGCATTACGCCAGGGCGCAGACTTGCCCTACGCCTGCAAAGGCGGAGTATGCGCTACCTGTAAATGCCAGCTTAAAGCCGGCGAAGTAGATATGAGGGTGAACTACAGCCTTGAACCCGATCAATTGGCTGCCGGTTATATCTTGAGCTGCCAGTCATGGCCGAAAGGCGATGATGTCGTTGTCGATTTTGATGTCTGAGGAGCCACCATGAGTCAGGAATGGATTTTATGCCACCAGCAGCAAAGGGTGCGCACATTGACCCTAAACCGGCCAGAAGTGCGCAATGCCCTCAGTAATGATTGTCTGGAACAGCTCGTGCAGCAATTGGAACTTGCGGAGGCAGATAACGGTACAGGTGCCATTGTTATGACGGGAGCCGGGCGCTGTTTCGCGGCAGGTGCCGATCTGAGAGAACTACAACAACAAAACGTTGCTACAGCCATGACGGATCGCCGTCCACAGCTATGGCAACGTTTAAATAATATCAGCAAGCCCCTGATCGCTGCCGTCAATGGCTACGCACTTGGCGCTGGCTGCGAACTGGCATTGGCTTGTGATTTGGTGATTTGCGGAGAAAGCGCCCGTTTTGGCCTGCCAGAAATCACATTGGGGCTGATGCCGGGGGCGGGAGGAACACAACGGCTCATCCGCAGCGTCGGCAAAGCATTGGCTTACCAGATGGTCTTGACCGGCGAAGCTATCGATGCCCATCGTGCTCTGGGAGCGGGGCTGGTCAGCGAAGTGTGCCCTGATGCCCTGACACGAGAACGTGCAGAGCAGATCGCGCAACGCATCAGCGAATTTTCCCCTCTGGCCTTGCGGGCAGCCAAAGCAGCCCTCAAGTCCGCCCAAGAAACCAGCCTGTCACAAGGGCTACTCGCCGAACGCCAGCATTTTGTTACGTTGGCCGGCACAACCGATCGTCAGGAAGGCATCTCCGCCTTTCTGGAAAAACGTAAACCAACATTTAAAGGGTTCTGATCGATGGAAAACATGTCAACGGTACTGACTGATATACAAGCAGGTGTCCTTAGCATTACTCTCAACCGTCCAGAATGCCTCAATAGTTTTAACGAGGAGCTGCACCAACAATTAAGTCAGGCAATGGATATTGCTGAACAGGATGAGTCCGTACGCTGTGTCCGGCTCACCGGAGCCGGACGCGGCTTCTGTGCCGGACAAGATTTAAATGATCGCAATGTCGTTATCTCTGATGGCGGTATCCCTGATCTCGGCCTATCGGTTGAACGCTACTACAACCCGCTAATCCGGCGTATGACTTCTCTGCCTAAGCCCATTATCTGCGCCGTCAACGGTGTCGCGGCGGGGGCTGGTGTCTCCCTTGCTCTGGCCTGTGACATCGTTATCGCTTCCCGTACCGCTAGCTTTATTCAGGCTTTCTGCCGTATTGGCCTGACACCTGATTCTGGCGGTAGCTACTTCCTGCCTCATAAGATTGGGCAGGCGCGGGCGATGGGGATGGCGCTGTTGGGCGAAAAAATCAGCGCCGAACAAGCCCTGGATTGGGGAATGATCTGGCAAGTTGTTGAGCCTGAAGAGTTAGAAGACAAAACCCAGAAACTCGCCCGACACCTTGCTACCCAACCTACCCTGGCCCTTAGCTGCATCAAGCAAGCCACCTATGCCGCCGCAACCAATACGCTGGAGCAACAGCTTGCTCTCGAACGAGATTTACAACGCCGGTGCGGGCATAGCGAAGATTTCCGTGAAGGCGTTAATGCATTCATTGAAAAACGCCAGCCAATGTTCAAGGGGAAATGATCATGACCACGCCTCACCTCCACGGTCCCATAGCCGTTATCGGTGCGGGAACAATGGGCATCGGCATTGCCCAGGTTGCGGCTCAGGCAGGACATTCCGTCCTGCTGTTTGACAGCAACGGCGAAGCGGTCAGTCAGGCGCTGGATAGTTTACGCACCCGCCTGCATCAACGTGTCGCAGCAGGCAAAGCCGAAGCCAGCGCAACAGAAACCCTGTTACAACGCATCACTCAGGCGAATTCGTTACAGGCGTTGGCACCGTGTGGGCTGGTGATTGAAGCCATTATCGAACAACTGGCAGCTAAACAGGATCTCTTCCAGCAACTGGAATCCATTTGTTCACACCAAACCCTGTTTACCAGCAATACTTCATCATTGTCGATTACCGCCATTGCCCGTGTCCTGTCTGCGCCACAGCGCATGGCAGGGCTACATTTTTCAACCCAGCCCCCCTAATGAAGCTGGTGGAAATCGTGCAAGGTCTGGAAACTTCCCCCCAAACCGTGGCAACACTCAAAAACTTCGTAACTGGCTGGAAAAAACAACCGGTAATTTGCCGTTCTACGCCGGGGTTTATCGTCAATCGCATCGCCCGCCCATTCTATGCTGAAACCCTGCGTGCACTGGAAGAGCAGATTGCGACTCCCGCCACATTAGATGCCGTTCTCAAAGAATCGGGCGGTTTCGCTATGGGACCATTACAACTGATGGATTTGATCGGCCATGATATTAATTACGCCGTGACTGAATCCCTGTTTCAGGCTTTCCACTGTGATCCCCGCTTCCAGCCGTCACTGCGACAAAAAGAGCTGGTGGATGCCAATCATCTTGGGCGTAAACGCGGTCGTGGTTTTTACGCCTATGACATAACAGGAAGCGGCGGAAAAAAAAGAGACCCAGCCGCAACCCAAACTAGAACCGAAACACACCAAAGCACAAAAACAGCCAGTGCGGATCAAGGCGACAGGAAATTGGGCGGCATTGCCACACTTTGTTGCCCTGTTACAACACCCTAAGTTACAGCAATATGGAATCATCTTCGAAGAAAGCAAAAATGACCGATTCCACTCCCCGACCTTGCAGATTGATGACATTCTCTTGATTCTGACCAAAGGGAGAACCTGCGCCCAGATTGCCGATGAAGTCAGGGCACCCGTGGTGCAATTTGACCTTTCCGCCAATCACCAATCGGCTTCTGTCATGACACTCAGTGCTGCTTGCCAGAATACGCCTCAGCAAACCGCAAAGGTGATCGGTTTTCTGCAATCCCTCGGTAAGCAGGTCATTCTCCTGCCGGATTATCCCGCCCTGCTAACCATGCGTACCGTTGCTATGCTGTGCAACGAGGCACTGGATGCCATTAATAAAGGTATCGCCAACGCTGAAGATATCGATCTGGCGATGCGCTACGGTGTGAATTATCCCATCGGCCCGCTGGCATGGGGTGAACAGTTGGGTTGGAAACATATTCTCAGTACGCTGGAAAACTTGCAGAAGTTTTATGGGGAACCCCGTTACCGCCCAGCCCCCTTACTGCGCCAACTCGCGGCAGGGCATACCCAACTCCCCTACCAACAGGCTCAAAAACGCAAGAAAGGGGATGACCATGCAAAATAACGTTAACGCGGCTCGCCATCACATTGAAACTCTTTATGCCCAAGATGTCTGCGCCCAAAATATGGGAATACAGATTGAACATATCGATATCGGGTTGGCCCGACTCAGTATGAAAATCGTGCCTCACATGCTCAACGGTCATCACCGTTGTCACGGTGGTATTCTGTTCAGCCTGGCGGATACGGCTTTCGCCTATGCCTGTAACAGTGAAGGGCTGGCTGCGGTCGCTTCCAGAGGCAGCATTGATTTTATCCGTCCGGCATTAGTGGGTGATCAACTGACCGCCACCGCTTCCGTTCGGCATCAAGGTAAAAATACAGGCCTGTACGACGTGGAGATCATCAACCAAAACGGTAAAGTTGTGGCTTTTTTCCGTGGTTACTCCCATCGCCTCAGTCCCCCTATTTCGGACAATACGCTGAAAAAAAAACCAGCCAAACCGTCAGGGAGAGTAATCATGAACCATGCATTTATCTGTGATGGTATCCGCACACCTATCGGCCGTTATGGGGGGGCGCTATCCGGCCTGCGGGCTGATGATCTGGCTGCCCTGCCGCTACGGGCATTGATGACGCGTTATCCGGCATTGGATTGGCAACAAATCGATGATGTGATCCTCGGCTGTGCCAATCAGGCAGGAGAAGATAATCGCAACGTCGCACGTATGGCGCTATTGTTAGCGGGATTGCCAAGTTCGGTTTCTGGTACAACAGTCAATCGGTTATGTGGCTCAGGCCTTGATGCGTTGGCCTTCGCCGCTCGCAGTATTAAATCCGGCGACGCCCAATTGATATTGGCGGGGGGCGTTGAATCGATGACCCGTGCCCCTTTCGTGGTGGGCAAAGCAGACAGTGCTTTCAGCCGGCAGGCGGAGATCTTTGATACCACTCTGGGCTGGCGCTTTATTAACCCCCTGATGCAACAGCAATTCGGCACAGACTCCATGCCAGAAACGGCAGAAAATATCGCCGCCCAGTTTCACATTAGCCGCGATGACCAGGATGCTTTCGCCCTGCGCAGCCAGCAACGTGTCGCCAGAGCACAACAACGTGGCGTACTGGCTGAGGAAATCATCCCTGTGACTCTGCCTCCCGCCAATAAAAAAGGCGTAGCTACGGTTATTTCACAGGATGAACATCCACGACCAGAAACGACGCTCGAACAATTACAACGGCTCAAAACCCCATTCCGTGCTGACGGCACTATCACCGCCGGTAACGCTTCCGGTGTCAACGATGGTGCGGCAGCAGTGATCATCGCCTCAGAAACAGCAGCCTTGTGCCGGGGGCTGACACCACGGGCACGCATCGTCGCAACGGCAACATGTGGTGTGGAGCCACGCATCATGGGGATCGGGCCACTGTCTGCGACTCGCAAGGTACTGGAACTCACCGGCTTAACCCTGAATCAAATGGATGTTATTGAACTGAATGAGGCTTTCGCTGCACAAGCACTGGCGGTGATACGCCAACTGGGATTACCGGATGACGCAGAACACATCAACCCAAATGGCGGGGCAATTGCACTGGGGCATCCTCTGGGGATGAGCGGTGCCCGCCTTGCGCTGACAGCTGCCCTTGAACTGGAGCGACGGGCCGGACGTTACGCCTTATGCACCATGTGCATTGGCGTCGGGCAAGGCATCGCCATGATTATTGAACGTATTGCATAGCCGCTATTTACCTGACTTAACCAACACCTGCGTATCACGACGTGCACATAACTACATGCAAGTAAATAACCATAAAAAATAACCTGTTACAAACAAATCAACAAAAGGACAGGCAACAATGAGCAACAACGTACAAAACCTGAAGAATCCGCTGGATCCTATTGAATTTGCTTCACGTGATGAGATTCAGGCATGGCAATTTAACCAGTTAAAATGGACCCTCAACCACGCCTATGACAACGTTCCCATGTACCGCCGCAAATTTGATGCAACCGGTATTCATCCGAGTGATTTCAAGCAACTTAGTGATATCGCCCAATTTCCTTACACCACCAAGCAAGATCTGCGGGAACACTACCCTTTTGATGCCTTCGCCGTCCCGATGGCGCAAATAGTTCGCATTCATGCTTCATCCGGCACAACGGGACGCCCAACGGTGGTGGGTTATACCCAACAGGACATCGATAATTGGTCAGAGCTGGTCGCCCGCAGCCTGCGATTTGCCGGTGCAAGTGCCAAAGACAAAGTTCACGTCGCCTACGGTTACGGCCTGTTCACCGGAGGATTGGGTGCGCACTATGGTGCCGAGCGGCTGGGAGCAACCGTCATTCCGGTATCTGGCGGTAACACCACCAGACAAGCGCAACTGATTGTGGATTTCAAGCCTGACATCATTATGATGACGCCTTCTTACTGCCTGACTTTACTGGATGAGCTGGAGCGCCAAATGGGTGGGGATGCCAGCTCATGCTCCTTACGTGTTGGTATTTTTGGCGCAGAACCGTGGACAACCACCTTACGTACTGAAATTGAAACACGTATGGGTATCAAAGCCCTGGACATCTATGGCCTGTCCGAAGTGATGGGTCCAGGCGTTGCTATGGAATCACTGGAATACGCCGACGGCTCTACCATCTGGGAAGATCATTTCTACCCGGAAGTCATTGATCCTGACAACCTGAATAACCTGGCAGATGGCGAAACCGGAGAACTCCTTCTCACTACCTTAAGCAAAGAAGCCATGCCCGTGATCCGCTATCGCACCCGCGACCTGACACGCTTATTGCCCGGTACGGCGCGTAATATGCGTCGCATGGACAGGATCACCGGCCGTTCCGATGACATGCTGATTATTCGTGGCATCAACGTCTTTCCATCACAAATAGAAGAACAGATCATGTGCTTTAAGGCGCTTTCTCCCCACTATCAGTTGGAAGTCAACCGCGAAAGTAACTATGATTGCCTGACAGTCAAAGTTGAACTAAAAGAACCCGATCTGCTGAACCATGAACAACGTTGCAACCTCTGTCATCAGTTGCGCCAGCATATAAAATCAACGGTAGGACTCAGCATCGATGTCAGCATTGTCAACTGTGGTGCTATTCCACGCTCAGAAGGCAAAGCGGTACGGGTGATCGACAACCGGCCACACGAATAACCTTTTGCCACCGCAAGTTAAATGCTATGAAACGGCGGTGGCACCCTTTTTAAGGGTATTTTTCCCAACAGTATGTTGCTCCGAGGGGTTTTCTTTGAGCTTACCGATACAGTTATGACACACTTTTGAGCAGATCACAGAAACTATGGCACATAAACTTGATGATTTTATCCAACACGCTCTCAATGCACAGCCTGTCAGCGGAACATCGCTGATTATCTCCTTATATGGGGATGCCCTGAGTCACCGTGGCGGTGAAGTCTGGCTTGGCAGTTTGAGCCTCTTGCTGGAACCGATGGGGTTTAGTGACCGTTTCGTGAGAACATCCGTATTCAGGCTGCAAAAAGAGGGGTGGCTCACAGTAGAAAAACTCGGGCGACGCAGTTATTACCGCATCGCCGAACGGGGAATGCATCAATTTCGTCATGCCGAGGATAAAATCTACCTCTATGAGCAGCCAGAATGGGATGGTAAGTGGGATCTACTGTTGCTGGAAGGCACAGACAAAAACGAGCGCACCCGCCTGAAAAAAGCGCTGGGCTGGCTCGGATTCGCGCAATTTAACAGTACCCTGATGGCTGCACCAAGCCATTCCCAAAGAGACATTCCCTCTCTGTTGGGCGAACTCAACGCCAGCGATTCTGTCATCTATTTCCGGGCTGATTATCCTTACCCGCGTTCGGAACAGAGCCTGAAAGAACTTGTCTCTCTCAATTGGTCACTGGAGCAGATATCACAGCATTATCACGAATTTATTGTTTCCTTCCGTCCGTTGATGACACTGCTACGGGATTGCCATGAGGCTGACCTGACCCCAGAACGCTGTTTCCAATTGCGCCTGCTGCTAATCCACTTTTACCGCCGCATCGTCCTGCGTGATCCATTGCTACCGGATGCCCTGCTGCCCGCACAATGGGAAGGGAAAATTGCCCGTAACTTGTGTATCAATATTTATCAGCACCTTGGCCTTGCTGCGACACACTACGTCAGTGAACGTTGCGAAACGACCATTGGTCAGTTACCTCAACCCACCGCCGCGTATTACCGACGATTTGGCGGGTTACATAATGAAATCAATACCCTATGAAAAACTATTTCGATAGCCCCTTTAAGGGCAAGACATTAACGGAACAGGTCACCAACCCCAATATTCAGGTTGGCCGTTTCAGTTACTATTCCGGTTACTATCACGGTCATTCATTTGACGAATGCGCCCGTTACTTATCACCTGATTTAACCAATGTCGATAAGCTCATCGTCGGCAGCTTCTGCTCCATTGGTACAGGTGTCGCCTTTATGATGGCGGGCAACCAAGGGCATCGTCTGGATTGGGTTTCATCATTTCCGTTTTTTTATATGCCGGAAGAACCCGCCTTTGCTGATGCACAAAATGGCTACCAACCTATGGGGGATACCATTATCGGCAATGACGTCTGGATTGGTGCAGAAGCAATCATTATGCCAGGCGTAAAAATTGGTGATGGTGCCGTCATTGGCACACGTGCGCTGGTGACCAAAGATATCGAACCTTATACCATTGTTGGCGGCAATCCGGCAAAAGTGATCCGAAAACGTTTTTCTGATGAACATATTGCCCTATTGCTGGAAATGCGATGGTGGGACTGGTCACTGGAACAACTTAAGGCAGCAATGAAGCTGATCACCTCATCAGATATTGAAGCTCTGTATCAGTGGTGGAAAGATCAACACAAGGCCAAATAAACCATCGATAATATCCTTTTCGTTCTTCAAGTTGCAGCCTGATTGGCTGCAACCCCAGATGCACTGGATATTAATCTCAAATTTCTATGAGTTGAATTACACCTTCTTTAGCCCATAAAGCTTGTGCCCCTTCAGCTTCTTTATAGGGAACAACAGAATCATTGGGTAACGTATTCAACCCGTTGATGGTGATGTATAATTCCCCTTTTTTCAGAGAAATTAAATGGCGGCGGTTGAAGTAAAATGTCGATTTTGTCAACATGGCAATAATGTGACGAAAAATATCAGGAATATCGCCATGAAGCGCTTTATTACCGAGGAGTCGGTCAACGCGGTAGTGGCATCGATTAATGCATTCTGACGATATTTATGAAACGGCGCTAAAGCCTCTTTGAAGAAGTTATGACATACTTGACGTACAGGCATAGCAGTGACCTTATTGACTTGGTGGAACAATCAGTAGATCACACAACGCTATGCTTGTCTATTTTTCTGGGGATTCCTCAGCGCGCAGCGGGGAAATATAAGGCCTCGCGTCGTCTTGCGGATTGCAACTTGAAGTTTATCGAGTATATAATTTTCATAGTCAACCTGACAGAATATTCAATTTCCATGTCAGCGCTTTGCATATATGAAAAAATCATTAAAGGTGAGTTAAAATGGAAAAAAATATAGAGTCATTAATGATTGAACATGGTTTTACTTCAAAGGATATTAGCTTGATAAAAGCTGCCTCAGAGACGTTCCGGTTATGAAATTATGCAAGAAATATGTATTTTGAAAAGAAAATTTCATGGTGCTATTTTTGTTTTTTTCATTTCTCTTTCTTTTTTTATTTGCATGCTATTACTCGCTCATGATATCGATGATTATATTAATACTGCGCTTACATTTTTTATTTCAATGCCAATAGTGTTATATTTTTCATCTGTAAGACTAACATATAAATCCTTTATGTTTGTAAAAAAACATAAAGGATAGATTAAATCATTACTTGTTGTAGTTTGGATTATTGTATATACCCTATTTATAATAATGAGAGCATCAGTAGTTATTTTTCCTTATTCCGCGTATCAAATGGGGAAAGAAATACTCATCTCATTTTGAAAATCTATTGAGATAGTTGTACCAGCAATTATCATTTAATGAATTAAGATTGCAGAAATCCGACCTGCCAGTGATCGGTAACCGTTCCCGTCTGGCGCAGGGTCACTGTGATCTCACTATATTCCCGTGTTTTCCGGATTTTTCTCTCCAGGACAATAAAAGGCTCAATATGTAGGGGGCGGCACCTTCGGCTGTGGTGACGGGCGCTTCCTGGGGCGTATCGCTGGACGGAGAGCGTGAGGAATTACGCAAATTCTGAGCCAGGCGGTCTTCGTATTCACGGAGTTTGGCCCAGAGTTCCCGGATAAGGGCACTAGCTTCGCTGATGTTGCTCACCTCAGGTGGTTCAGCGGTAAAGTACTTTTTCTTTTTCATGGGCGGAAAAATGACCTGACTGGCAGGTTCAAGCAACAGGTAAAAGCGGATCAAGAGATAAACATCACATTTTTGTGTCAATAGGGGACTGGTGAAGGGTTACAAAAATAAAGCTAAAATTATCCCTCCAAGTTGTGACTCAATAGGGTATGGATCTTGCTTTATTTTACCAATCGATAACATAAACCTATAACCTACATCTATTAATTACCAAAAAAACTAAAAATCCGATAATGATAAGCATCACGAATATAAAAAACCCTTTAATTTCAAATCAATGGCCTAAAATGTGATCTAAAACTCAAACAAAACATCTTTTCATATTCAAAATACAAAAATCTGTCTAGGATCAACCTGCTATTATTTCAGTCTATTCATTATCTCATCACGAGCGTAATCATTCTGTTAATCGCAAAACTCCATTATTTATCACTCCTGCCACACCAAGGAGCAAAGGCATGAAGAAAAAACAAATAAATCAAAAGGATATTGATAATCTTATTACCTTGATTGGTGGTAAAGAAAATATCGCTTCCGTCAGTCATTGTATCACCCGCCTCAGATTCGTTCTTAATACACCAGAAAATGCCGATGCCAAAGCCATTGAAGAGTTACCAATGGTCAAGGGATGCTTCACTAATGCCGGACAATTTCAGGTCGTGATTGGGACGAATGTGGATGTCTATTACAAAGCTCTGCTTGAAACTACGGGGAAACAATCCGTTAATAAAGAAGAGGTTAAGCAAGCAGCTCGCCAAAATATGAAATGGTATGAAAATGCAATTTCACATTTTGCTGAGATCTTCTTCCCATTACTCCCAGCCCTGATCAGCGGCGGTTTAATCCTCGGTTTTCGTAACCTGATCGGCGATATCCCGTTTAGTGAAGGCAAATCGCTCGCGCAACTCTACCCTGTCTGGCAGAGTGTCTATGATTTTCTCTGGCTAATTGGTGAAGCGGTATTCTTCTACCTCCCTGTGGGTATCTGTTGGTCTGCCGTCAGAAAAATGGGCGGAACACCCATTCTGGGGATTATTCTCGGCATTACCCTGGTTTCCCCACAATTGATGAATGCTTACCTGCTTGGGCAACAAACGCCCGAAGTCTGGAATTTCGGCTGGTTTACCATTTCTAAAGTCGGTTATCAGGCACAGGTTATTCCTTCCCTATTAGCTGGCCTAACGTTGGGGTGGATTGAAACGCGGCTGAAAAAATGGGTCCCAGACTATCTCTATCTTGTGATTGTCCCTGTGACTTCTCTGATACTGGCCGTCCTCCTTGCCCATGCCCTGATAGGCCCTGCCGGACGTGCTATCGGTGATGGTGTTGCCTGGGTTGTTAAAAGTCTAATGACGGGGAGTTTTGCGCCTATTGGAGCCGCCTTGTTTGGTTTCTTCTATGCCCCGCTGGTGATCACCGGTGTACACCAAACCACCCTGGCAATCGATCTGCAAATGATCCAAAGCACCGGAGGCACCCCCATCTGGCCGATTATTGCGCTATCTAATATCGCTCAAGGTTCTGCCGTTGTCGGCATTGTCTGGGCAAGCAAGAAACAAAAAGAGCGCGAAATTTCTGTTCCTGCGGCGATTTCAGCCTATCTGGGTGTCACCGAACCCGCTATGTATGGAATCAACCTGAAATACCGTTACCCCATGTTCTGTGCGATGATTGGGGCGGCCATAGCCGGGCTGATTTGTGGACTCAACCATGTCACGGCCAATGGTATCGGCGTTGGCGGAATACCGGGAATTCTGTCTATCAAGCCGCAGTTCTGGATGGTTTATCTGCTTGCTATGATCGTCGCAATTATTGTGCCATTCCTGCTGACCGTTCTGGCTTATCGTAGAAATGAACGCAAAGCGACCTTATCCAATGCTGATCTTACCCAATAAACAGGCCAATTAATTTTATAGGTATCTATTTATGACGGAACAAAAACCCTGGTGGATGGATAGCGTTATCTACCAAATTTATCCCAAGAGTTTTCAGGATAGTACCGGTAGTGGCACAGGAGATATCAACGGGATCACCCAGCGGCTGGATTATCTACAGCGACTTGGCGTTGGAGCCATTTGGATCACGCCAATTTATCCCTCTCCACAAGTTGATAATGGTTATGACGTCGCTGATTACTGTGCCATCAATCCTGATTATGGCTCGATGGAGGACTTTGATAATTTGGTGCAAAATGCCCATCGCCGTGGCATTCGCATTATTTTGGATATGGTTTTCAATCACACCTCAACCCAACACCCGTGGTTCCAGGCGGCACAGGATATTAACAGCCCCTACCGCCAGTTTTATATTTGGCGGGATGGTTCTGAAGGTTCCCTGCCCAATAACTGGAAATCCAAATTCGGTGGTCATGCGTGGCAATGGCATACAGAGAGCCAACAATATTACCTCCATCTGTTTGCGGTTGAACAAGCCGATTTAAATTGGGAGCATGAACCGGTTCGCACTGAGCTGAAGAAAATCTGTGAATTCTGGGCTGATCGTGGCGTTGATGGCTTGCGTCTGGATGTCATTAACCTGGTATCAAAACAGCAAGATTATCCTAGTGATGATCACGGCGATGGCCGCCGATTCTACACCGATGGCCCACGGATACATGAGTTTCTGCAAGAAATGAGCCGTGATGTTTTCCAGCCCAAGGGATTAATGACCGTTGGTGAAATGTCATCCACCAGCCTTGAGAGCTGCCAACGCTATGCTGCTCTGGACGGAACGACGCTGTCCATGACGTTTAATTTTCACCACCTAAAAGTTGACTACCCAAATGGAGAAAAATGGACTCGGGCAAAACCAGATTATGTTGAACTGAAAAAGATTTTCTCAACCTGGCAGCAGGGTATGCACCAAAAAGCCTGGAATGCGCTTTTTTGGTGTAACCATGATCAACCGCGCATTGTTTCCCGGTTCGGGGATGAACACCAGCACCACAAAACATCCGCTAAAATGCTGGCGATGGTGCTGCATGGTATGCAGGGTACGCCTTATATTTATCAGGGCGAAGAGCTGGGCATGACAAACCCTCACTTTACGCGTATTGAAGATTATCGGGATATCGAAAGCCTGAATATGTATCAAGAGCGCATTGAGAAAGGTATGCAAGCAGAGGATATACTGGCAATTTTGGCGCAGAAATCCCGTGATAACAGCCGAACCCCCATGCAGTGGAATGATTCAGCAAACGCGGGTTTTACCACCGGAACGCCGTGGATTGCGCCTTGCAGTAATTACTCAGAGATCAACGCCGAAACCGTATTACAGGATGAAGATTCCGTCTTCTATTGCTACCACAATTTGATTAAATTGAGAAAGCAACAGCCCATTCTGACCTACGGTGATTACCTGGATTTGCTGCCAGAGCACCCTTCACTGTGGTGCTATCTGCGTCGTTGGCAGGATCAAACCTTGCTGGTTATTGCAAACCTAAGCGATGAAACTCAACTCTGGTCTCCAGAGACTTCACTTGTAAGCACAGAATGGCAAGTATTGATGAGCAATTACTCATCATCGGCAACGGTAGATCATGAGATTAAAATTAAACCTTATGAATCAATATACTTAATATCCAAATGATAATTTTATTGATATATCGTCATTTGGCATATTGAATTATTTATAAAATCTTTTAAATAACATACCTCACTAAAAATAAGGTGAGGTATGCTTTTCTTTTTCAAAAAAATAAGAACACATCATGCTTATTCGATGCAAAAAACATTATTTAAATCCTGCTTAACATTTTACAACCCCATCCGTAATTACAAGATTAATCGATATATCTGTTAACATTAATCTTATCGATAAGTAATCCCAAACGCATACCATAGCAGTATATTAATGGCGCCACCAAAAATTTATGCCATAATTTTTTAATCTCAAACAAGGCATATACCATTATGTTTTACTCAAGATACTTAACTTATTTGGGGATTATCAGTCTACTATTATCTGCCTTTGCACAAGCATAAGTGCCCTCTCAACAATTATCTCCAAAACCCAAAAAAAATACCTGCAACGGCAGATTAATAAACAAGTTACAGATAAATCTGCACGACCAACGGTAGAAAACTGGTCAGATACCAAAAAAGTGGCAGAGTTTATTTGTCGTCCTTTTGTTTTTGATACTTTTCCGATACATAAACATCACATAGATAGCCGAACGTCGCAAAATCTGTGACGAGCCTGGCAAATTCCATTTGGGTTTTATCTTTGTACAATCCAGATATCAGGCTGTTTTCAATAGCAGACCGAACTGCTTCGAGATCAACACCTTCCGCCCAACGGGAACGTGTCAGAAATTGATGAATTACAGAGTTATAGCGCGTCTCCAATAATATCTAAACGTTTCCATGACATCACAGATCTCTGACAGAAAAAGAGCCTAATTATTCGCATAAAAGTGCGGCATTAGCATTGAACTCACGATATCTTATCCCCATCTATCGTCAACAACCCATTGGGATGCGGGGCTGGTTTAAGCCTGTACCCAAATATACCTATAAGGCACTCATTATGACTAATCCGTTACTGACATCTTCTGCATTGCCTGAGTTCTCTGCAATCGAACCAAAACATGTCGTGCCTGCTGTGAAAGAGACGTTAGCCAATTACCGCCAGTTAATTGAGAAGATTTTATCCGAAAACACTGCTTTTACCTGGGATAACCTGTGCCAACCCATTTCAGAAGAGAAAGACAGGCTTTCCCGTATGTGGTCGCCAGTCGAACATCTGAATGCGGTTAAGAATAGTCCAGAACTCCGCGAAGCCTATGAGCAAAGCCTGCCCCTGCTCTCTGAATTCGATACCTGGTTGGGGCAACACAAAGGGTTATATCAGGCATATAAATCGCTAAAAGAGAGCCAAGCCTTCGAAACCCTTCCCCAGCCACAGCGCAAGGTTATTGAAGATACTTTGCGTGATTTTGAATTGACCGGCATTGGCTTACCAGAAGAGAAACAGAAGCGTTACGGTGAAATTACGGCCCGTTTATCTGAGCTGGGTGCAAAGTTCGGCAATAATTTGCTGGATGCCACCATGGGATGGACCAAGCTGATTACCGACGAGAGCGATCTGGCTGGTTTGCCTGAAAGTGCCAAAGCCGCCGCCAAGGCCGCCGCCGAAGCCAAGGGGCTGGATGGCTGGTTGCTGACACTCAATATGCCCAGTTATCTGCCCGTTATGGCCTATGGCGATAATCGTGAACTGCGCAAAGAAATGTATTACGCCTATACAACCCGTGCTTCCGATCAAGGGCCAGATGCCGGAAAATGGGATAACAGTGAAGTGATGGCGGAACTCCTTGCATTACGTCATGAACTCGCTCAATTACTGGGGTTCAAGAACTATGCTGAAAGTTCCCTGGCAACCAAAATGGCCAAAACACCTCAGCAAGTGCTCGATTTCCTGAACGATCTGGCCAAACGCGCCCATCAACAAGGTCAAGAAGAGTTGGAAACACTCACCGACTTTGCCAAATCTCACCACGGTGTTGATGGGCTGGAAGCGTGGGATCTGGCCTATTACAGCGAGAAGCAAAAGCAGCATGATTTCTCCATTGATGATGAACAACTGCGTCCTTACTTCCCGGAACAACGGGCGCTGGAAGGACTGTTTGAAGTCATTCGCCGCATTTATGGCATCACCGCCAAAGAGCGCCATGATGTCGATACATGGCACCCTGATGTTCGTTTCTTTGACCTGTATGATGATCAGCAGGTATTGCGCGGCAGTTTCTATTTAGATCTTTACGCCCGTGAACATAAACGCGGTGGCGCATGGATGAACAGTTATGTCGGCAGAATGCGTCATGCATCTGGCGAGTTGCAAAACCCAGTCGCTTATCTGACTTGTAACTTCAATAAGCCAGTCGGTGATCAACCCGCCCTGTTTACGCACGATGAAGTGACAACACTCTTCCATGAGTTTGGGCATGGCCTGCACCATATGCTGACCGAAATTGAAGCCCTGGATGTTGCCGGCATCAGTGGCGTGCCGTGGGATGCGGTAGAGTGCCCAAGTCAGTTTATGGAAAACTGGTGCTGGGAGCCGCAAGCATTAGCCTTTATCTCCGGTCACTATCAAACGCAGGAACCGCTGCCACAAGAGATGCTGGATAATATGCTGGCAGCCAAAAACTATCAGGCCGCAATGAAAATTCTGCGCCAGCTTGAGTTTGGCCTGTTCGATTTCCGCTTACATGTGGAATATGATCCCGCCAAAGGAGCGCAAATCCTGGAAACGCTGCAATCTGTGAAAAAACAGGTTGCAGTTGCGCCATCACCTGATTGGGGACGCTTCCCGCACTCCTTTAGCCATATCTTTAATGGTGGTTATGCAGCAGGTTATTACAGCTATCTGTGGGCGGATGTGCTGGCAGCCGATGCCTATTCCCGCTTCTCGGAAGAGGGAATTTTCAATCGCGCCACCGGTCAGTCATTCCTCGACAATATTTTGACCCGCGGCGGCTCAGAAGATCCAATGACCCTGTTTGTCCGTTTCCGTGGTCGTGAACCAGAACTGGATGCCATGCTGAAGAGCTACGGCATCGGCGGATAATGGCCAGTGAAGATTTGTTTGATTTGTGAAGAAGGCGCTGATCGCAGCGCCTTGTCGTTATTGGCTGAACGTTGGGATCTGATCCACGATGAAGACTCAGTCATGGCACTAGTATTGACTCCCGAGCGATTGGAATTACGCAAGCGCGATGAGCCTAAGCTGGGCGGGATTTATGTCGATTTTGTCAGCGGAACAATGGCACACCGTCGTCGCTTTGGTGGTGGCCGTGGCGAAGCCGTTGCGAAAGCCGTCGGCATCAAGAAAGAGTATTTACCCAATGTTGTGGATGCCACCGCCGGGTTGGGACGCGATGCTTTTGTACTGGCTTCTATCGGCTGTCATGTCAGGATGTTGGAGCGCAACCCCGTGGTAGCCGCTTTGTTGGATGACGGCCTACAGCGTGGCTATCAGGATGAAGAGATTGGTAGCTGGCTGAAAGAACGCATGACACTGATCCATGCCTCAAGCATTACGGCGTTGACAGATATTACACCGCCGCCAGATGTGGTTTACCTTGATCCAATGTATCCACATAAGCAAAAAAGCGCGTTGGTCAAAAAAGAGATGCGGATTTTCCAATCGTTGGTCGGGCCGGATGACGATGCTGATAGTTTGCTGGAACCTGCCAGAACGCTGGCAAAACGTCGGGTTGTGGTAAAACGGCCCGATTATGCAGAACCACTGGCAGGTGTTAAAGCATCCGCTGCCATTACCACCAAAAATCACCGATTCGATATTTATCCTTGTTAGAAAAAATAAACCCCATGTTCTATTGGGGTTTTTAAATTGCCTGACTACACAATTATTTTATAAATAATTACCTTCCTAAATAATGCCTTGTGACAACATCGCATCCGCCACTTTGACAAAGCCAGCGATATTTGCGCCTTGTACGTAGTTAGTTTGTTGCTCTTCTCCACCGTATTCTACGCAAGCCTGATGGATATCGAGCATAATGTGATGTAAGCGAATATCCACTTTTTCCGCTTTCCAACTCAGGCGTGCTGCGTTCTGTGCCATCTCCAGACCCGAAGTTGCCACGCCACCCGCATTGGCCGCCTTACCCGGTGCAAACAAAACGCCTGCATCAAGGAAAGCTGTAGTAGCCTCAATCGTCGCAGGCATATTGGCACCTTCCGCAACCGCTTTCACACCATTTTTGATCAATGTTTGTGCTGCTTCCAAATCCAGTTCATTCTGCGTCGCACAAGGCAAGGCTATATCCACAGGAATGGACCACGGATCCTGGCCTTTAAGGAAAGTCAGGCCACGCTCTTTGGCATACTCTTCCACACGGCCGTAACGCTGGTTTTTGATCTCTTGAAGATGAGCCAGTTTCTCCGGTGTAAAACCCTCTTCATCCAATACCGTCCCGCCTGAATCCGATACTGTGACGACTTTCGCCCCCAATTCCATACATTTTTCAATGGAATACTGGGAGACATTCCCCGCACCGGACACAGATACTCGCCTGCTTTCAAGTTCCATACCATGACGTTTAAGCATCTCATGGGTGAAATAAACCAGCCCATATCCGGTAGCTTCAGGGCGGATCAGGCTGCCACCAAAAGAAAGGCCCTTACCCGTAAAAACGCACGCCGTATTGTTCGACAGTTTTTTCATCATACCTGCCATAAACCCAACTTCACGGCTGCCTACACCAATATCCCCGGCCGGCACATCGGTATCTGGTCCCAAATGACGGTAAAGTTCTGTCATCAATGCCTGACAAAATCGCATAATTTCGCCGTGGCTTTTCCCTTTGGGATCGAAATCAGAACCCCCTTTTCCGCCGCCCATCGGCAACGTTGTTAACGCATTCTTCAATGTCTGCTCAAAACCTAAAAATTTCAGGATAGAAAGATTAACAGAAGGGTGAAAACGCATTCCGCCTTTAAACGGCCCAATAGCTGAGCTGAACTGAACCCGCCATGCGCGGTTAACCTGTACTTTCCCTTGATCATCCACCCAGCAGACGCGGAATTGGATAACTCTTTCCGGCTCCACCAGACGTTCCAATAACCCTTGCTCACAATATTGTGGGTTTTGTTGCAGAAAAGGCCAGAGAGAAGTCAACACTTCTCGTACTGCCTGTAGGTATTCTGGTTGATGCTGATTACGGGATTGAACCAAATCGAGAAACGAAACTAAAGATAATGAAACATTCATTCGGGCTTCCTTTTTGTCATGCAGATGTGATGACCCCCTGCCATTTTCCATATTATTTTTTTGTCGAAAATGTGAGGTAGTTACGGTTTGCTTTCTGAATATAGCACTGTTCTATGCTTAAATTTCAACAACTATTTTTATGTATTTTCTCAAAAATACCTTTGACAATTTCTAAACCAGTTTCATTATCTTTTCTGCGGATAAAAAAATCGCCTGCATAAGCAGGCGATTTTACGGAATAAAATATCAACCGAAGATTATTCTTCGTCACGCAAAGGAACAATCAACATATCAACATGAACGGTGTTAATAAGCTGGCGTGCTGAAGACATCAACTTACTCCAAAAATCCTGATGGTGGCCGCATACCACCAGATCCATATTGTATTGCTTAATCGCATCGACAAGGACTTGCCCTAAATCACCACTGCCACTCAACGTTTCCTGAACGGGATAATCTGCACTAGCAGAGAGTTCTTTCAGGGAATTACGCGTTTCATCCGCGATACGCTCCTGCATATCGCCAAGGTTTACATCAATCAGGCCGGTATAAAGATCAGAGTAGTTAACATCAACATGGATCAGGGAAATTTTGGCATTGTACGGTTTCGCCAATGATACCGCTTTTTCCACCAAAATCCGGCTTTCCGGGGATAAATCAACCGCAACAAGAATATGTTTGTAAGCCATAAGAACTCCTTCCATAACGTCGTTTAAATGGATAGGCAACATTAAACGCCATGATTCGATGTTTATACTATAACCGCTCAATGTGTCTTTTGAGTGTTGTTGTGATCACAACTTATTGTTTTACTTTCAAACCAGCCACAATAGCAGATTATATGCCTTACGATAATACCTGCTGGACACTGTATTTTTAACTAAGATTCAATATAGTTATTATTCAAATCAAAACGTTTCTTATTGGTTTCTTCTTTTGCTGGCAGCTATTAGCAACCTTTACTGCCACAATCAGGAGGGGGAAGTATGTTCAATACCATTGCACTATTTTGGGCAGTTTGCCTTATCTGCATTATTAACATAATGCGCTACTGTTCTTCGCTCCGTGTACTTCTGTCAATTTTACGTGAATCAGATCCCATGCTGTATCAATCCGTTGATGGGAATGGTTTTTTTAAAGCTAATGGTCAATTTAATAAGCAGATTCGGCTCGTGCATTATATCAATTCACAAAGTTATCTTAACCATCACGACCCTGATGTCATCTTATTATGCGAAAGGATGAGGAAACAATTTATATTGACAGAAATACTCTGTGGCGTTGTTCTGCTTTGCCTGATAGCGATGATGATCTGACGTAAATGTGAGAAACGATGAATTTTACATCCCCCCGATCTAAAGAAGTCGTAGCGAAAAATTTACGTGATGGTTATTGGTTAGAGGCAACAGATTTAAACCTAGATGGAAAAACCGATCTCTTTGGCTATGGTTTGACATTGGGAGAGTTGTATTGGTACGAAAATCCAGTGCAGTCCTGCCAATTGTGTTATTTACCCAGCCGGATGATGTGTTGAATGCAAAAGAATGGCATATGACAGTCATCGACGATAGTACATTCCGTATGATTCATGGCGCAGAAAAGAAAACGGGGTTGATACATGGCTCTTCCCGTGACTCAGTGGTACTAGCCTCTGATAAGGGTGTGTATTTCGATGATGAAACTCGTGACTGGCGGCGAGTATTGATAGGTACAGACGAACTCACTCAGTTTGAAAAAACCGGTTTTAAAGGCAATGGTGATATGGATGTTGGTCGGATAGGTAACGACATCTTCAGTTATGTAGCAGCTACTGAACCATTCCATGGTAATACTGTGGCAGTGTACTACAAAAAGGATGATGCAAAACCTCAGGAAGCAGAATGGCATCGGGTGTTATTGGATATATCGCAATTGCAGATTTTAAAAATCGCGGCAAAATTTATTTTGCGACCATTGCCTACTCGGTTCCTAATTACTATGTCGCAAAAGATGCAAAAATCGTCGTGCACTACAATGAAATGAAACTCCACTGTTAAACCAGTAGTAATCGTTTATTTTCACCACGTTCTAGGTTATGTCTCATTACCAAAGAAAGTTCGTGTGACGGTTAATCATTTATACAAACAATTGATAGAGAAAGGGGCCCTGTTAATGCAACAGAGCCGATTATCCTCAGTTGTCTTTATGTGCCGAATTGATACTTATATAAATTACGCCGATTGCAGAGAATGTTAATAAAGAGGCAAATACAGGAATGTATGATAAACCAGGCCCATACTCTATAATAATACCGGCTATCCATGCCCCTATGGCATTCCCTAAGTTAAAGGCGGCTATATTTAGACTGGAAGCAAGACTTTGTCCGGCTCCTTCAGCATTTTTTAATATCCAAGTCTGCAATGGTGAAACTGTAGAAAATGCGGTTATGCCAAGTAAGACAGTAAAAATCAAAGCTGTTGCTTTATAATTCATAGCCCACGTCATGATTATTAATGTTGAACCTAATAGAGCAATTGTCCAAATCAAGGTAGGTAAAATCTTCTTATCTGCTAGTAGTCCACCGGCAATATTTCCTATGACTAAACCAACTCCAAATAATAGCAAAATAGGCGATATCTCTGATAGTTCAAAGCCACTGATTTGAGTTAATATTGGAGAAATAAATGTGAATACAGCAAAAAAACCGGCATAACCTAAAGTAGTAGATAATAATCCAAATATGACAGGTTTTCTTGCCATTGATTTCAAGTCATTACGCCAATTACTGCTATCAGATGGTTTACTTTCAGAAGGTATGAACATGGCAATAATAGCTAAACAAATAATACCGATAATAGTTATAGCCCAAAAAGTTGCCCTCCATCCTAAATACTGACCAAGCCAAGTACCAAAAGGAACACCAGCGATGTTAGCAACCGTAAGCCCTGTAAACATAGCAGCAATAGCAGATGAACGCTTTTCGGCAAGAACCAGGTTAGTTGCAACTACAGAACCAATCCCAAAAAAAGTGCCATGAGTAAAAGCAGTCAATATACGTGCTGCCATTAGTAACTCATAATTTGGAGCTAAGGCACATGCTGCATTACCACATATAAAAATTACCATAAGCACTAATAATACACGCTTGCGAGGCCAATTATTCATCAAGCTTGTTAAAAACGGTGCTCCAATAACAACACCTAAAGCATATCCTGATATCAGTAACCCTGCGGCAGGTATAGAAATACCTAAATCAGTACTGACTTCTATTAATAATCCCATAATAACAAACTCAGTTACGCCAATTCCAAAAGCGCCAACCGTTAATGCGTATATAGCAAGAGGCATAATTATTACCTTATTAAAAATAATTACTAGGGTAATCAATTTCTTGGTCAACAGAATGAGTAGTAGTTTAAATGCATTGATATATAATCCTAAAAAGATAAAATGGACTATCTCTTTTTCCAAAATAGAACAACTCTATGGCTCTCAGTAACCTTGATGATCTTGTGACTTTTTTAACTGTGATAGACTCTAATAGTTTTTCAGCTGCTGCACGAATAATGAATAAAACGCCTTCAAGCGTCAGTAAGCAGATAGCACGACTGGAAGCTGCCTTAAATGTCAGTTTGTTCGAACGAAATACCCGAATGATAAAAATTACCGATGAGGGAACAGCTATTGCGAAATATGTGCGTACAGCTTTATCACTTTTAGAAAACATCTATACCATAGATAATAAAGGAAATAATAATTTGGAAGGAAACATTAAAATAACAGCGCCAGTCGCATTTGGGGAGAAATATATCACCAAAGAAATCACTTCATTTATAGATAAATATCCCAGAGTCAATTTCGATTTACAGTTGACTGATCGGATAATCGATATATACAGCAATAAATTAGATCTTGCTATACGTTTTGGCCAGTTGGCTGACTCACAGTTAATAGCTACACCACTCGCAGTTAGTGAACGTATTTTAGTTGCTTCACCAAAATATATGCAAGGCGGGACTATATCACATCCTAATGAACTCAAAAACCACAACTGTCTTCTATTCTCTTACCCTGGTCTTTTTCAACACACATGGTCATTAAATAAAGCAAAAGAGCAAATTGAAATTACTGTTTCAGGAAATTTACGTAGCGATAACAGCCATGCCATAAAAGCATGGTGTCTTGCTGGGTTAGGTATAGCGCTGAGGGAAAAATGGGATGTAAAAGATGAGATAGCCACAGGTAAATTGGTTAGAGTTCTGCCAGATTGGAAAGAAAAAGAAACAATGATAAGTATAATCAGAGCTCGTAGGGAACCGATTCCTCAAAGGGTAAGAAGCTTTATTGAACACTTAACTTACGAATGGATAAATCCTAAATTTTAAGGGTTCCTTCGCATTAACAGAGAGAGCTCGATCGCAAGTGTATTGATTAATTATCATGCCATTCATTGATAGAAAAAAGTGTCTGGTGAAATCGGACGTCCCAGCTCTTACGGATATTACCCTTTGCGCAACATACTGACCCGTTCAACGCTGGCTAACACAGTCTGAGCCTGCCTGAAATTTTTATACCTCAGCATGGAACGTGTTTGACGTTGCAACGCTCCTGTTCAATCATTTTATTGAGATACTTATTTTTCCGGATGGCCTTATCTTTTGGCTTTCTCTGGCTTAATTCATCCAGTGCGGTTTTATTGGCACCATTTTTATCAAGGATTACCACTTTGGGTACCCATGCTGAAGCATCGAGTCTTTTTTTATCTACTAAAAAATAAAAAAGGGTTGGCTGACAATAACAACCAACCCTTTTTCTAAGATGTGATTAGATCAGTTTCAGGGCGATCCAATACAGTAAGCCCGACAATGCAATGGAAATCGGCAACGTCAAAACCCACGCCAACATGATATTCTTAATGGTCTTGCTCTGCACACCACCACCATCAACCAGCATCGTCCCCGCTACCGCAGAAGAGAGCACTTGTGTCGTGGATACCGGCATACCCGTATAGCTGGCTACACCAATAGAAACCGCAGCAGTCACCTGTGCAGAAACACCCTGGGCGTAAGTCATGCCTTTTTTGCCAATCTTCTCACCGATAGTCACAGCAACACGTTTCCAGCCCACCATTGTGCCTAAAGACAGGGCAAGAGCCACGGCAACAATGATCCATAATGGCGCATATTCCACCGTACTGAGCAGATCTTTACGCAGCTTATTCAGGAAACGTGCATCTTCAAGGCTGGTTTCTGGCAACTTAGCCACAACGTTGGTCGTATCAGCGGCGCACATCAACATACGGCGCATACTGTTACGTTGATCCGGCGTTAACTCGTTGAAGTTTTGAGTACTCGCCAACATGCTTTCAGCCTTATTCAGCACCACTAATGCGCGTGAGCTATCGCAATGGAACGTCAGATCGAGTTGATCTTCAACAGAAGAAGCGGCTGGATTTAGTTCAATCGCATGAGTCAGCGCTGGAGTATGCTGCCCATAATACTGCTGCAAGTGGACAACGGCATCACGAGTGCGAGCAATATCATAACTGGTTGAATTCATATTGACGACAAACCCCGCAGGCGCGACACCAATCAGAACCAGCATAATCAAACCGATACCTTTCTGACCATCATTCGCTCCGTGGGAGAAACTCACACCAACAGCCGAGAGGATCAGGGCAGTACGTGTCCAGAATGGGGGTTTACGTTTGCCATCCTGTTTTTCACGCTCAACAGGCGTCATATGGATACGGCGACGTTTTTTTTGTACCACTCCAATAACGACGCAGTAAAAACACCATCGCTCCGGCAATGATCAGGCCAACAAGAGGAGACAGGATCAAGGACATGAAAATCTGTATCATCTTCGGAATATTCAACGCATCAACCACTGAAGAACGGGTCACTATCGCATTAGTCAGGCCGATGCCGATAATAGAACCAATCAACGTATGGGAACTGGATGCAGGAATACCGAAATACCACGTCCCTAAATTCCAGATGATCGCCGCCAGCAGCATGGAAAAAACCATAGCCAAACCGTGAGCTGAACTGACATTTAGCAGAAGATCAGTAGGTAGTAGATGCACAATCGCATAAGCGACACTTAACCCACCAAGGAGAACACCCAAAAAGTTAAAAACCCCTGCCATCACAACAGCAAGCTGTGAACGCATTGCCCGGGTATAAATAACAGTTGCTACTGCGTTTGCGGTATCATGAAACCCATTGATGGCTTCATAGAAAAGCACAAACAACAGAGCAAGCACTAACATAAGGCCGGTATAAAATTCCAGGCCAGTAAACAGATGTAGCATAAACGTTAAGCCAGTTAGTAGGACATGAACGCGCGCATTATCAGTGACAAATGGTAGCGGGAAAAGAGAAATATGACCTTTTTTTGATTTAATGATGGTCAAATGACATAAAAATTCTTGCATTTATTAATAATATCAAATGGTTATTTAATTTTAATATTTTGATATTTTTTTGATGAAAAATAACTTTTTACCGCAGAAAGTTAAACCAAATGCCTATTTTTCTCCGTAGTTCGTGAACAGAACCCTCACAATGCAGTGAATTCCCACAATTAACTCGGCCAAAAGAGACAAAAGAGACAAAAGAGACAAAAGAGACAAAAGAGACAAAAGAGACAAAAGAGACAAATGAATGGAAAAATTTGATGTAGTGATTATTGGTGCTGGCGCTGCCGGCTTATTCTGTGCTGCACAAGCAGGACAGGCTGGGTTAAACGTTCTGGTACTGGATAATGGCAAAAAAGCGGGTCGCAAGATTTTGATGTCCGGTGGCGGGCGCTGCAATTTCACCAACATGTATACCGAACCAGCAGCATACCTTTCTGCCAATCCCCATTTTTGTAAGTCAGCACTTGCTCGCTATACCCAGTGGGATTTTATTGCTCTTGTACAACGTTATGGTATCCCTTACCACGAAAAAACATTGGGGCAGCTTTTCTGCGACGACTCAGCCCAACAAATCATAGACCTGCTTTTAAAAGAGTGTGAAAGAGGACAGGTAACGATTCAATTGCGCAGTGAAGTGACTCATGTCGAGAAGAAAACGCAGGGTTTTGTCATTACGGCGGCAGGAAGAAAGGTAAGCGCCCACTCACTTGTTGTGGCATCCGGTGGTTTGTCCATGCCGGGCTTGGGAGCCTCTCCTTTGGGTTACCGTATCGCGGAACAATTTGGACTCAACATCCTGCCTACACGTGCAGCATTAGTTCCCTTTACCCTGCATAAACCACTACAGGAACAACTTCAAACCCTTTCCGGTGTCTCGGTTTCCTCTGTTGTGACCGCAAAAGATGGCACCGTATTCAGGGAAAATATTCTGTTCACCCATCGCGGTCTTTCCGGCCCGGCTATTTTACAGATTTCCAGCTATTGGCAGCCAGGTGAGTATGTGAGTATTAACTTACTTCCTGATACAGATTTCGGGAGTTTTCTGGATAAGGAACGGGAATTTCATCCCAATCAGAGTTTGAAAAACACGCTGGCTAAATTACTGCCCAAACGTCTGGTGGAATGTTTACAGTCCCTGGGGCAATTGCCGGAACTGTCTTTGAAACAACTTAATGGCGCACAGCAAAAAGCGCTAATCACAACCCTGCAATGCTGGCCGGTGCAACCCAATAGTACGGAAGGTTATCGTACAGCAGAAGTGACTCTTGGCGGCGTGGATACTCACGAGTTGTCATCAAAAACGATGGAAGCCCATAAGGTGAAAGGGTTGTACTTTATTGGTGAAGTGGTCGATGTAACCGGTTGGCTTGGTGGGTATAACTTCCAGTGGGCATGGAGTTCGGCGTGGGCTTGTGCGCAGGCATTGGTGGTTGTGGAGAGATAATTAAAAGCGATTTGAATTATTATTGTTCTTACATGGCAGCAAGTTCCGCTCATCAAACGGAACTTGATTAATGCAAATCACTGGATAAAAAAATAAACATCCCTTGATGTGAGCGAAAATTTAATACACCGGGCACAAATAAATAATTAACTGTTTTAAAACAAATGGTTAAAGGTAATATTTAATTTTTATTCGGACTTTCTCTTTAAATAAATATTTACCTTCAAATAATTCACCCATTTAAATAAACTAAACTTAAACCAATCATCATATAATACTAAATAATGGAACTGATATATCAAACAATGATTGCATTAAACACAAAATAAGACATAACATTATAAAAACAATTTGATTGTTATCATTTGGTTTGAAATAATGTGCTCCGCAAACACAGGGCTGACGTAACGATAAAAAACACCTGCTTACTATCAATAACCAGCTGTTTTTCATAAAATTTACATATTGTCAGAAACCAACGCATCATCTTCCAACAACGTCTAAAGATTAAATTTAAATAGGCGCCTTATTTATTATATTAATAACACCTATCAAAAATAATTACACCCAACCTAAGAATAAAAAATTAGTTTATCTATATGTTTAATTAATAATTATTTATAGCTGTTACTGAAGAATGAGTGCTGATATGCAAAACTTACCTCACGTCAAAGCACTGTGTGCTATCACACATCCTTACCGTGCTTGTGCCGAATATGATGCGTTATTTAATAACGCCATGTATGAACTGACGCTATATCATTGCGAACATACCCCTGGTTACAAGCAGTGGCTGACAGAGCATGGCTTGGATAAAAAGGCAATAATGACTCTGGATGATTGGTCAGATCTGCCTTTGCTATTTGCCAATTATTTCAAACATAACCTAATACTCAGCGACAGTGCACACGATGCGCTGGAACTGACTTCCTCTGGAACCACCGGACAAAAAAGCCGTATGCGCTATGACGCTGTCAGTATTGCGGCTGCCCAGCATATGGTGGACTGTATTTTTGACTATTATGGCTGGAATACGCCTGATCAACCCTGTAATTACCTGCTGCTGAGCTATGAACCCGCTGGTGCCGTCACTCTGGGCACCGCCTACACCGATCAATTCCTGTGTAAATATGCGCCGGTAAATCGGGCTTATTATGCTTTGCGCCATAACGGACAAGGTAATGAATTTGATCCCTTCGGTACTATTACGGCACTCCAGCAATTTGCCCAAGAAGGATTGCCCGTGCGGATTTTCGGCTTTCCTGCCTTTTTGTGGTTCACCCTGCAAAGAATGGAACAGATGGGACTACCGGCACTGAAATTACATCCTGAATCGCTGGTTTTCCTCGGCGGAGGCTGGAAAACCCATGCCGATAAATCCATTCCTAAAAAAGAACTCTATCAACGGATAACCGAACAATTGGGTATCCCTGATATTCGCTGTCGTGATGGTTATGGTTCGGTTGAACACCCGGTCCCTTATGTTGAATGTTCTCACCATCATTTCCATGTTCCAGTCTATGCCCGTGCCTATGTGCGCCATACCACTAACTTGACCTGCCAACCTTATGGGGAACCGGGTTTTCTGCATCTTACATCCCCTTATATCACTTCCTGCCCAGCCCACAGCATTGTTACCAGCGACCTGGCTGTACTGCATTCCGGTGAAAGCTGTGGTTGTGAGCTTAAAACAGATTGGTTTGAACTGCTTGGCCGCGCTGGCACTAGCAAAAACCGGAGTTGTGCGATTGCCGCTTCAGAATTGATTAAGAGATCTTGATATGTCTTCCGTAAATACTGTTTCTGTAAAAACCATGAATAATCCGATTTCTTCAAAACAATTGGCAGAACAAAAAATCGCGCAATTACGTGAGCGTTTACCTGATCTTCTGGCACGTCCCCATACTTCTGAGCAAGTTCTGGATTGCGCACAACGCTTTGCCGAATATCTTGTCAATCTGAGTGAACATCCCTTGTTTGATGCTCAGACACAGAGATCGCTTATCGCTTTTTGCCAACGTGAAGCGCTGGAAGCCAAACTGGAGCGGGAACTGGGGCAAAATGCTTTTTCACTGCGTCGATTCGATTATAACCAGAACCGATATGAGACCTGGAAACCATTAGGCTTGGTCGTCCATATTACGCCTTCCAATGCTGAACTTTTGCCCTTTATGGCCGTCATAGAGAGTTTGCTGGTGGGGAATATTAACTGGTTACGTCCAAGCAGCAGCGATAACGGGTTTAGTGCTCAACTGCTGGCAGAATTTTTATCCCAGGATATTTCAGGTGATTTAGTTGATCGGGTCGCAGTATTGCCTGTGCCCGTAACACAATTGACAGAGTTGTTCAGTCAGGCGGATGCGGTTTCTGCCTGGGGCAGCGATTCTTCCCTGACCTCCATTCGTGCTCAACTCCCCCCCGGTTGCCGCTGGATAGATTGGGGGCACCGTATCAGCATTGCCTGGTTAAGCCCTGACGCCGCCGATGATACCCAATTGGATGCATTAGCTGATGATATCTGTCGTTATGACCAACAAGCCTGTTCCAGCCCGCAATGTTTGCTGGTCGATAGCGATGAACCTGAGGTTTTACACCATATCGGGCAACGAATGGCGGCCGCTTTACAACGCCGTACCGGATTGCATCCAGCCCTGAAACCGGATATTCAGGAAGCAGCTGAAATTACGACGCAAACGGCTTTCCAACAACTCGATTTTGCGTTTACACAGGTTCGCGGTGAAATATGGCAAGCCGACGGCTGGCGAGTGATATGGCGACACGAAAAAGAATTAGCCGCATCTCCTTTGTTCCGCACATTGCAGATACGCCCTGCACCCCGTCAGCATTTGTGTTCTATTTTGCTGCCCTGGCGTCACTATCTACAAAGCTGTGCTTTGATTACCCGTCAAGCGCATATCACCGAAATGAGTCATACCCTGTTTGCTGCGGGCGTCAGCCGAATCACACCGGCGGGACAGATGCATGATGGTTATAGTGGTGAACCACACGATGGCGTCTACGCACTATCGCGCCTTACCAAGCGGGTCTCTGTCAGCCTTGCGCCTGATTTAATGGCAGGTTGTGCCCATCTTGATGTCCCTCCACCACGTCCACGCGGATTAGAAAATCTGCCTGTCATGAATAAGGCAGATTTTCAGGCGCGGGTTCCTAACGATAAGGCACGCCTGTTTTTCCGCAGTGGTGGCAGCAGTGGTACGCCTAAGTTGGCGGCTTATAGCTACCATGATTACCACAGGCAGATGCAGGCCGCAGCCGATGGAGTATTCGCCTCAGGGCTTGAACCTGCAACCGATCGCGTCATGAACCTGTTGTATGGCGGGAAGTTATACGGTGGCATGATGAGCTTCTTCACCATCCTGGATAAATTGGGCGTGGCACAATATCCAATGGGTGGCCCTACTGATAATGATTTTAGTGAAATCGCTGATTTTATCGTACACCAACGCATTAATACGCTGGTGGGTATGCCAAGCACGATACATCGGCTATTTCTAAATGAAGAAACCAAACTACGTCAATATGGCGGTATTCGTAAGCTATTACTGGGGGGCGAACCCCTCAATATAAACCAGCGAAATTTCCTGACCAATTTTGGCGTTACCCTGATACGTTCAACAATTTACGGTTCAGTCGATGCGGGGCCAATGGGTCATGCGTGCGCAGCCAGCGAGGATGGCGTTTTCCATTTAATGGCTGATACTCAATGGCTGGAAATTCTCAATATAGAGAATGATCAACCCGTGGCAGAGGGTGAAACAGGTCGTCTGATATTCACTTCCCGCCACCGTGAAGCCCAACCCGTCCAACGCTACAATTTAGGCGATCTCGGCTGCTGGATTAATCAACCTTGTTGTTGTGGCCTGACTTCACCACGTTTCCGACTTAAAGAGCGCCACGGTTCCCTGTTACGTATAGGCAGTATTTTTTTCAATCTTGCTGATTTGTCTGAACAATTGGCATTACCCGTGCAATGGATAATCAACCATAACAATAATGGCGTTGATAGCATTCAGCTATTGGTTGAACATACCGATCCCCTCACTGTGCACCAAAATTTATTAAAAGATCCCAAAATTGCCGAAGTTGTTGAAGGAAACCTGCTGAATTTAGATGTTATTTCCATGTCAAGTACTGAGTTTCACCGCAATGAACATAGTGGGAAAACACCATTATTCATCGACTTGCGTAAATATTAATTGAGTAAAATTAAGATGATGACCAAAACGACATTGACTGATTTGCTCCATCATACACGCGAGCATTCTGCTTATTACCGAGAACTCTATCAGTCCATTCCCGACAATTGGGTTTTGGAAGATTTACCTCTCGTGGAGCCTAACCATTATTGGGCACATTCAAATGACTTACCGGCATGGCCGGTGCTGACTGCCCCGCTGGAAGGCGGTCATGTGTTTAAAACAGGTGGCTCAACCAGCGAAGGGCGTTTATCGGTTTTCAGTCAACAAGAATGGAAAGCCTTCATTTATTCCTTTGGTCAAGGCATTGCCCGCCAATTAAAAGCCGGGGATCGGGTGGCTAACCTGTTTTTTGCTGGCGATCTTTATACCAGCTTTATATTTATCCACGGCGCATTATCGAATTCACCAATCCCGATATTGGAATTTCCTTTCACCTGTAAGGTTGAGGATGAATTACTGATTAACAATATCCGCCTTCACAACATTAATGTGCTGGCCGGCGTCCCGGTGCAGTTAATCCGTTTAGCTCACTATCTGAAAGAGATGGAACAAACATTGCCAATGGTGGAGACCATTCTTTACGGGGGCGAAAGCATATTTGATTCACAGCTCACGATGATAAGACAAGCATTTCCTTGCGCCCGTTTAGGCTCCATCGGTTGTGCCAGTGTCGATGCGGGTTTGATTGGCTTTGCTGATCCCGATTGTAAACAGGGAGAGCATCGCGTATTTTCTGACGAAACGATTATCGAAATTGTCGATGAAATCACTCACCAGCCCATTACTGTGCCAGGGAAACGTGGCTTATTAGTTGTTACTAACCTGCAACGACAACTTATGCCTGTGATCCGCTATCCTACTGGTGATATGGCTTGCTGGTGCGAGCCAGAACAGCCAAGCCGTAAATTTGCCCTGCAAGGACGTGCTAATCAAGGCTATCGTATACGATTTGGCACCCTATCGTTATTCCCTGACGACTTAACGACACAGTTATCACAACAAACAGAGCTTTTGGCCTGGCAATTGGAGCTAAGCCAGAAAGAAGGACAAGATCAAATTCGGTTGTTGGTAGCAAGTCTGCAAACTGTAGATATCGACAGAATACGCCATCGGGTTATGGCCGCATTTCCGGGTTTAGAAGAAGCTTGTATACACCAGAATATGCTGGAGATCGTGCAAACCAATATTGATAGCATGTCTACGCACCCACGATCAGGAAAATTGCAGCGAGTTGTGGATCTACGTCGTTATAGCTAAGGTTGAAATCAATGACTATCTTACAATCCACTCTTCAAATCCGCAGCTATCAGCCAGGAGATGATAAAAAGATCAGCCAATTATTCCGTGAGGTTTACGGCGATTCGTATGTCTATCCTGACATTTATCTACCAAAGCTCATCAATGACTACCAGTCTACAGGGCAATGGTATTCTGCCCTGGCATTCCATCAAGGCCTGCTCATCGGTCATGCGTCTCTGGTTAAAGATACGGTACAGAAAAATCAGGCAGAGCTGGCACTTATTGCGGTGTGTTCCGATTTTCAAGGTCATGGTGTGGCTAAGTCTCTGGGCAATTATTTATGCGGCTATGCGAAAGAGCAAGGCTATAATTTATTGACGATGAAACAGGTATGTTCACACCCTAAAAGCCAGTACATCGCCCAAAATTTGGGGTTTTATTCTACGGCGCTGATGCTGGATTATGTTGATTCGCCATTTGGTTTGCCAGAACCCGAAAGTATCATTCAGGGTATTTTGCCGTTTAAATCATTGCCATTACCTAAGCTGAACTGGCCCCGACCCTGGCAAGGCTGGGTCACTCAAATCAGCCAATATGTTGGCGAATCATCCCAAAGTGAACCATCAGTGTATCGGCACTCTATTCTTTCTGAGCCTATTACCATCAAAAAATCGGGTAGACGTTTGGAAATCACACTATACAAAGTTCAGGCTGACTTTTTATCGGAGGTCATCGATCTTCCCTCTGGACAATTAATCTATTTGAAACTGCCTGCATGTGAAGAAGCGCTGAAGTTGTACTCATTGCTGAAAAAAGGCGGGTTTCGCTTCGCCGGGCTTTGCCCGGACACACATGATGGATGGTTTTTGCTGTGGCTACGAGGCTACCAATTAACGCCCTATCAATTTCATGATATGGGTACTCAACATCTCTATCAGATGGAATTGGAGGGGTAACCATACAACTGATATGTGTCAAAAATCGCATTTTAAACAGTATCTCAAATTTAAAATTTGCTTAAAAAAAACACTTTACAAATGATATTGAGAACGATTATCATTATTAGCACTTTCAGTGCACCACCTTCAGGGTCCATGTGAAAGTACGACATTGCTCACATTGCTTCCAGTGTTTACTTTTATAAGCCAACTTTATGTTGGCTTTTTTTTTCGTCTTGTCATTGCCTTATTTTTATTCAAATATTTTGAAATTTAAGGTTAAATTTCCCGTCTTTTCTATTTCATTCCTTCAACTAGACTACAAAAAAAATTTGAGGGATTTTGTAATGATCTACTTACGCCAAGCTTCAGAACGGGGTCATGCCAATCACGGTTGGCTGGACAGTTGGCATACTTTTTCATTCGCCAACTATTATGATGCCAATTTCATGGGATTTTCTGCACTCAGGGTCATTAATGAAGATGTGATTGACGCGGGTCAGGGATTCGGCATCGCATCCTCACAAGGATATGGAAATATTGACCTATGTGCTGTCTGGAACGGTGGAACATCAAGACAGTATGGGTAACAAAGGGCAAGTGTCTGAGGGAGAGTTCCAGATTATGAGTGCAGGGACAGGCATCCGCCACTCAGAATATAACCCACAGCATGATAGCCAACTGCATCTCTACCAGATCTGGATCATACCGGAAAAAACAGGACTCACTCCCCGTTATGAACAACACCGTTTTGATACTACAGAAGGTCGCCAATTAATTCTCTCTCCTGATGCCCGTGCTGGCTCCCTGAAAGTTTTTCAGGATATGACATTATGGCGTTGGGCATTAAAAAATGGCGAAGAGGGTGAATATAACATGGAGAAAACACGAAATGTCTGGATCCAGGTGGTTCGTGGTGAAGTGATAATCAATGGAACCCGGGCTACCACCAGCGATGGTATTGCTATTTGGGATGAATCCCAACTTCGGCTAACTGCAAATCAAGAAAGTGAGATCCTACTGTTTGACTTACCCTCCAATTGATGTTGAATATTGAAAAAGAACTCTACCCAACTGAATAGAGTTCTTTCATAGAAAACTTAAAATTACACTACAGCTTAGGGCCTGCTTTTACCAATGCAGCACCCGCAGCCGTATCAGTATATTTGTCAAAATTATCGATAAAACGCTCGGCCAGATCTTTTGCCTTCACATCCCATTCAGATTTATCGGCATAGGTATTGCGTGGATCCAAAATGTGGGTATCTACACCCGGCAATGTCGTTGGTATGGCCAAATCAAAAATCGGCAATTGAAGGGTATCCGCATCTTCAATGTCACCATTGAGGATCGCATCAATAATGGCACGGGTATCTTTGATGGAGATACGTTTACCCGTGCCATTCCAGCCAGTATTGACCAGATAAGCTTTCGCGCCCGATAACTGCATACGCTTAACCAGAACTTCCGCATATTGTGTCGGATGCAGTGACAAGAACGCCGCTCCAAAGCAAGCAGAGAAAGTAGGTGTTGGTTCTGTCACACCACGTTCTGTTCCTGCCAATTTTGCCGTGAAGCCAGACAGAAAATGATATTGGGTTTGTTCTGGGGTTAAGCGGGAAACCGGAGGCAATACACCGAAAGCATCTGCGGTCAGGAAAATAACCTTGGTCGCATGCCCTGCTTTTGAGCTTGGTTTAACGATATTTTCAATATGGTAAATCGGATAAGAAACACGGGTATTTTCTGTTTTGGAGCCATCATTGAAATCAACCGTACCATCCGCCAGTACAGTGACATTTTCCAACAGGGCATCACGGCGAATGGCGTGATAAATATCCGGTTCAGCTTCTTTGGATAAATGGATGGTTTTCGCGTAGCAACCACCTTCAAAGTTAAACACGCCGTCATCGTCCCAGCCATGTTCATCATCACCGATTAACTTACGTTTCGGATCAGTGGAAAGCGTGGTTTTCCCTGTTCCAGAAAGACCGAAGAAAATAGCGACATCTCCCGCTTCACCCACGTTGGCGGAACAGTGCATCGAGGCAATACCTTTTAGTGGTAACAGGTAGTTCATCATTGAGAACATCCCTTTTTTCATTTCACCACCGTACCAAGTCCCCCCCGATTAACTGCATACGCTCGGTCAGGTTAAAAGCAACAAAGTTTTCAGAATTCAGCCCCTGCTCTTTCCATTGTGGGTTGGTGCATTTAGCACCGTTCATCACAATAAAATCAGGTGTGAAATCAACTAATTCTTCGTCTGACGGGCGGATAAACATATTTTTCACAAAATGGGCCTGCCACGCCACTTCAGTAATAAAACGCACTTTCAGGCGCGTATCCGTATTGGCTCCACAAAAAGCATCAATCACAAACAAACGTTTGCCTGAAAGCTGCTGAGTAACCAAACCTTTTAGATGAGACCAGGTTTCCTGACTGAGCGGTTTATTATCGTTCTTGCCTTTGCCCTGATCAGCCCACCATACTGTGTCGTGGGTAACATCATCACGAACAATATATTTATCTTTCGGAGAACGCCCCGTGAAAATACCTGTGTCTACTGCGACAGCACCGAGGTTAGTCAATATGCCACGCTCGTACCCTTGTAGCGTGGGTTGAGTTTCTTCAGAGAATAACAGTTCATAATTTGGGTTATAAACAATTTCACTAACACCGTGAATACCATAAACCGCAAGTTCCTGCTCAGTAATGCCTGTAACGCTCATTTGTTGCTCCTGGTCGGTTATACTTTATCTCTGTAGGGGATAATAAATAATTATGACTAATTAACAGCGATTGTTATCAAAAAATTGAAATCACATTACTTTTTTTAAGCTTATATGAGACACAGAACACGGAATGGCTGAATCATTCGTAATAAAAAGGGCGTATATAACGCCCTATGATACCTAATTAGTGCAACCGCTCTGTTTTTGCCGCTTTTATTGCGTTGATATCTTTTTCGTCGAAAACATAATGCATGCCGCAAAATTCACATTGCATGTCAATTTTGCCATCGTTGTGCAAAATTTCCTGTAGATCGGCTTCCGATAATGTCACCAGGGTATCAGCACAACGTTGCTGGGAGCAGGTGCAACGGAATTCCACTTGCTGAGGTTCATATAGCGTGACATCTTCTTCATGATAAAGGCGATGCAAAATCTCTTTCGCATCCAGCGTAAACAACTCTTCTCCCTTAATGGTTGCAGTCAGTTGCACCAAGTGGTCAAGCATGTCTTCGCTACTTTCCTGCGCCCCGGGCAAGATTTGCAATAACATGCCACCGGCTGCTATTTTTCCATCCTGCATCCCTGTACGGATAAACAGACGCGTTGGTAACTGCTCTGACTGTTTGAAATACGCATCCAGGCACTCTGCCAGCGTATTGCCTTCCAACGCCACAACGCCCTGATAACGCTCACCTTCTGTTGGTGTCACCGTGATGACCATATAACCATTGCCGATCATATCGCGCAGGCTACTTGCGGCATTCACTTCACCATCAATGCGAGCCGTGCCACGCATCTGTTGTCGGTTGTTACCATTAATCACCGCCAGTTTGACCGGCCCATCCCCCTGGATCTGTACCGTGATATCCCCGCTGAATTTCAAGGTAGCGGTTAACAGGCTGGTTGCGACCAACAATTCACCCAATAGCTGCTGTATCGGTTGAGGGAAATGATGATTTTCCAGCATCCGTTGGTAAGTTTCACTAACGGAAACAAGTTCCCCCCTGACAGAGTGGCTTGCAAATAAAAAGCGGTGTAATTGGTCATGCTTGGTCATAAATCTCTCTCATTTCACTGAAACGGTTGTCTCCTTCGTCTTTCAAGTTGCCTGTTTTTATTAGGTGCAGCTTAAAATCGATTAAGTATCTTCCGACTCATGATAGTTTTGCGTTCTTGAATTTTATTAGTGTGCGCCGTTCTTTTTTGTCTGGACGGCGATCGGGATGCGGCATCGTGAGCGCATTCATTTTACGCGCTAATGCCGTTTTTTCCCGATTGATAATGCTCTCTGCCGTTTCCTGATAAAGTTGCTGGGCTTCGGTAGCACTCCGTCTGTGACTGCACAATGCCAAGATGATCACCGTTTTTTCATCGTTTCCCTGACGCAGTTTAATCTCTGCATTCAACTCAACCAGTTTACTCGGCTTACTCCGTTGCCCATTATAATGGACTTTTCCCCCTTCAATCATTTCACGTGCGATGGAACGGGTTTTATAAAAACGGGCAGCCCACAGCCATTTATCAAGGCGAACAACCTGATCAGTGTCTGAATTCTGCATGGATATTTCTCTCATTAAAACAGTTATTATAGTATTGGGTGATTTGTTGAGGACGTCGTCGGTTCTTCTGCTTTTTCTTGATAATCAATATGACGTTGATGATCAACGTTACCAGCAAAATCGCCAGCAGCAGACAACTTCCCAGATAACGAATAATCGACGTGGAATCGGGTTCACGATGCAGCATGATATGGCGAGTCCCATTCGGATCTTCTGACAATTTTGTCACAATCCCCTCGGTTTCAAATGGTGTCTTCATCAACAGTTCTAAAAGCCCCTGTAATTCCCGCCACCGATCTAACGCTGAGTGTTCGTATATGTAGTGTGTTCGCATCGGGTATTCAACTAAAGTTTTTCCCTCATCACTCAGCAATAAAACGCCTCCCGGAGATGGGCTGTTTATAAGAATGATCATTCTATCGATCTCGCGATAGATAAATGATGCAGTAGTTGAATCAACCAGTTTTTCCAACGCATCGGCACTGACAGAACGCAGCAATACCTTAGTTCCGTCCAGCTTGCCGCTATCTGCGGCTTTTAACAACTTGTCCCAACTTTTGGCATTTCCCAAATTGACCAATGCATTTTTCAAACGGTCACAATCAGCATCGTTTTGGCACAACTTTTGTGTTTTCAAAATGATTTGTGAAAAATTGTCGAGCAAGGCCATGCCCGATTTGGCAATGGCTGCATTCAGGCCAGGATTACTTTTACGTTCAACTGGATGTAATTGCTCACTAACCGCTGTAATCAGTGCTGAAGCACTTTCGACAACGTCAGATTCCAGCATAGGTAATGGAATTTCACTATTCCAATAGATACCCACACAATCAAATGGGGCGAATATTGTAATATTCGCTTCGGGCATGATATTGGGGGGAACATAGCACATCCCAACACCTTTGACCTTTAATACATCCCCTTCCTTCAACGACATATTTTGTAGCTCATGAAAGCGGGTAATGACCTTGGTATTACTACCATATAACCAGGCAAAACTAAGCTGCATGGATAAGTTCACCGGCTGGTAAAAGTAAAGCAACAGCATGACAAATACAGAGAAAGCCACCAACATCACATTCTTTCTACTACGCTGATAAGGGTAGTGCTTCTCTTCTTCATGCAAAGAGAGATAGCGCCCCTGCCGCACAACATGGCAGTTGGTATAAATGTCAATATCGGTATTCTGATCAAGATCATGAAAAATATAAGGCTCCCAATGTACGGGATAAACCAGATCAATGCCGCCCAGAGAGATATTCTTTCTTTGCTCCGGCTCAAATTCGCTAAATATTCCCCATCGTTTCGGAATGCCATTGAAACAATGGATATCGGCTAATTTTCGACCGGATGGCAATCGAAAATGTGACCAAAAACTGCCCAGAAGAAACAAAAACGCCACCAGCATTAACCACGGCAACATCGGAATGGGTACAAAAAGAGCCACAAACCACAGCGATAAACCAACACACATCAGGATGCTTCCCTGAATGCCCGTTGGTTTTCGCAAACGATATTCTTCTAACGTCTCCTTGCGGATATACAGTAATTTAGCACTCGAATTGCCATTTTTTTGAATGGAGGCATGTTCGGTTTTTGCCATTACTCGCGTGATGAGCAAATCTTGCTGATAATCTTGCAAAAAGTGACCATTAACCGCGATGACTAGCGGTATTGATGAAGTTCGAACAATCTCAATCGTATTCTGCTGCTTGATAAATGGCTCAAACAACACAGGCAGATGTATTTCTGTTTCACCAAGATAATAGCGCCAATAGTGCTCTCCATCCGTTGCAGCAGAAAAACGGCTAATAGGATGTGTGATGGTATAGACATCAGCATGTTTAACAGGTAGTACCGGATGATCAGCCCTGTGTCTACTATTCGGTTTCATCAGAAGACGGGCATTTCGCAAGTAAGATTCTATAGCTTGGTATTCATCAGTACCCAGTTTACGGCTGGCAGTTTTAGTCATTGACTGTAGATAACACGCGTTACCAAGCCGCCTCCATCTGAAAATCAGAAAGGAAGCCATTATAATCAGGCTAATGATAAAAATAGCCAATATAATGACCAATAAGCTCATTTTTTCCCCATGCTCATAACCGCAGTACAGAGATCAGCAGAATAACAACCTCATGGAACACCCAGAATCAGGTTATTCCTATTCTTCTCTTCTATTTTTAATTTTATTTACAAAAGGTTATATAATTTTCCTCATACCTTTCCATAAACTAACGTCTTTTTGCAAGAGTGAGTAAGATAGCAACAAAAATACATTCAAGCGATAATCGCTATCATTTACTAACATAATCCGCCATATTAAAGCAAAGCTTGAATGCATAACCATTTCATCACAACACTTTAAAAATACAGTAATATTTAAGTTACTTGGCGCATTATTATTTTCAATTATCCGGTATATGACAGCCATCAGGGGCGAGCATGATTGATCTAAAAAAACCTAAGATACTGAATATAAATGACGTTGCTCATTCTCGTTTATTCAATATTCAATCAGTTGATCTTGAGTTCAGCAATGGTGTAAAACGTGTTTATGAACGAATGAAACCCGCAAATCGTGAAGCGGTTCTAATTATTCCAATTATCGGGGATGAATTAATTCTGATTCACGAATATGCCGTTGGCATCGAACAATATGAATTAGGTTTTCCAAAAGGGGCCATTGATGCTGGCGAAAGTATTTTGGAAGCCGCCAATCGTGAATTGAAGGAAGAAATTGGTTTTGGTGCAGGAAAACTGGAGTTGTTGACGAAATTGACGATGGCACCGTCCTACTTTTCCAGCAAGATGAATATCATGATTGCTCATGATCTTTATCCAGAATGTCTGAAAGGCGATGAACCCGAACCACTCGTGCAGAAACGCTGGCCAATCTCTGACATGATGTCACTATTGGAGCATCCCGATTTCAATGAAGCCAGAAATGTCAGCGCCCTATTTTTTGCTCAACGATACCTGCAAGCAAAAAAATAATAGGAAACATTAATTAATGCATTCTTTAAAAACGGGTATGCAATTGATATCCCAATACCAATTTTATACTCGTTTTAAGTGAAATACGGAGATAAAGAACAAACACCTAAACAGAGTAAGGTTTAATTTGATGCGTGTAATAATTTTAATAATATTTATGAAAAATAACTCAGCTTATTAAAAATAATAAATAAACAAATTAACTACACCTTCAAAATTAATTCGCATCATAATCATATCTTCCCCAGTAAATAACAAAAGGCCTCGCCAGTTCCCCGGCAAGGCCTTTTTATCTTCCATTTCCGTTATGTTGGTTACAGACAGATCAATCAGAATAATTCACGGCTTTCACCATTTTCAGTGACTGTCGTACCCACATCGGGTACAGCATATTCCGTCGGCTGAGTGCCATCAATGAAATATTCTTTACGGGTATTACTGCCACCATTAGCTAACTTGCCCGTTGCCCGATCAATTGTGACAGAAACAATGCCGGCAGGGGGTTCCATGGCTTTATCTGGAACGTCTGCCAACGCCACTTTCATAAAATCATCCCAAATTGGTTGAGCCGTTTTCGCGCCACCTTCCCCTTTTAATACCGGAGTACGTCCCAAACTTCGGCTATGTTCATCAAAGCCAATCCAGGCTGTTGCCACCCTATCCGGGCCATAACCAGAGAACCACGCATCTTTTGAGCTGTTGGTTGTCCCGGTTTTGCCACCAATATCACGGCGCTTCAAATCACGGGCAGCACGCCAGCCCGTTCCCATCCAACCCGGCTCACCAAAGATATTCGTCTTTAAGGCATCATGAATAAGGAACGCCAGCGGTGTACTGATCACGTGAGGGGCATACTGTTGATCATCCACATTAACATTTCCCGATACGCTCTCTAACTCCGGTTGAGGCAGTAAATCTGGATTTTGCGGAACCTCAGAATGCGCCACGTTCTCAATGGAATCTTCAGATAATTCGATAGAACGTGCTGTTTCACCATAAATCACCGGAATGTTTTCACATTGAGGACAAGCAATTTTAGGTTTCGCTTCAAACAGGACTTTTCCTTCATCATTTTCAATTTTGCTGATGAAGTAAGGATCAACCAGGTAACCACCGTTTGCCATCACGGCATAACCGCGTACTAACTGTAGCGGAGTAAATGAAGGGGAACCCAGAGCCAAAGATTCTGTGCGTACAACGTTTTCACCCGGTAAGCCAAAGCGCTTCAAGTAATCCGCAGCATAATCAACCCCCATCGCACGCATGGCTCGAACCATCACTACGTTTTTGGATTGTCCCAACCCCTGACGCAAACGAATTGGCCCATCGTAATTCGGTGGTGAGTTTTTCGGACGCCAATCCGTCCCGGCTCCGGCATCCCAACGGCTGATTGGCGCATCATTCATCAATGAAGCCAACGTCAACCCTTTGTCCATTGCGGCGGTATACAGGAATGGCTTGATATTGGAACCGACCTGACGCAACGATTGTGTCACACGGTTAAATTTACTCAATTCAAAATCAAATCCACCGACCAACGCTTCTATTGCACCATTCATCGGATTGATGGAAACCAGCGCTGCATTAACTTCGGGAAGTTGAGCCAACCACCAAGTATCATTGACTTTTCTGATCCAAATTTGTTCGCCTGCCCGAATAACTTCATTGACACTATGTGGTACAGCACCTTGTAAGCTGTCGGTTTTAAATGGACGTGCCCAGCGCACGCCTGCCATTGTCAACTCAACGTTGTTGCCATCCACCCGCATCACTTGTGCCTGGTTAGCGCTGGATTTCGTCACAATGGCTGGCACCAGAGGGCCATATTTAGGTAAGGTTTTCAGCTTATCGATAATCTGCGTTTGGCTCCATGCCGGTTGATTGGCTTTCCATAACACTTCTTGAGGGCCTCGGTAACCGTGACGGACATCATAGTCAATCACATTGGAACGAACCGCGTTCACAGCCGCTAACTGGGATTTACGCGTGATCGTGGTATAGACCTTATAACCCTCTGTATAGGCATTTTCTTCACCATATCGATTGATCATTTCCTGACGAGCCATTTCAGTCAGATAAGACGCAGAAAAAACAATTTGTGGAGCGTGATAACGGGCAACCAATTTTTCTTCTCTGGCTTCCTCATACTGACGCCGGGTGATATATCCCTCTTCCAGCATCCTGCCCAGTACCACATTGCGGCGACTGATCGCGCGATCATAAGAATAAAGTGGGTTAAATGTTGAAGGTGCTTTCGGCAAACCGGCAATCATCGCCATCTCACTTAATGTCAACTCGTTGACGTTTTTACCAAAATAAACATGAGCCGCAGCGCCAACACCATAAGCACGATAGCCGAGATAGATCTTGTTGAGATACAACTCCAGGATTTCATCCTTAGTTAATAATTGCTCGATCTTAATCGCCAAAAATGCCTCTTTCGCTTTACGTATCAATGTCTTCTCTCGGCTAAGAAAAAAGTTTCTCGCAAGCTGCTGAGTGATGGTACTCGCCCCTTGGGAAGCATGACCGGAAGTGATTACCACAGAAACAGCGCGGATAACCCCGATGGGATCAACACCGTGGTGTTCATAAAAACGGTTATCTTCCGTGGCAATAAAGGCTTTCTCCATTAGGGGAGGTATTTCTGACAAGGTAAGGGGTAAACGGCGTTTTTCACCATATTGGGCTATTAATTCGCCATCAGCACTGAACACCTGCATCGGTGTTTGTAACCGGACATCCTTTAGTGTCGCAACATCAGGAAGCTGTGGCTCGATATATTTGTACAAACCAAAAATCGAGACAACTCCCAATAAAATGCAAACAACAATAAGGATCAAAAAATACTTTATGAACTTCACCTGAAATTTCTCACGCCATGTTAATCGGGCAGTTTATAAACGATCAGTACGTAGTATAAAAGACTTAGTATAAAGGAATTAGTATAAGGGCTGTACAACACTATAGATATCACCTTTACCAATCCCCTTTTCATGTCTCATTAGGTTTTCATTAATTTGATGTTTTCGTTGATAGTAGATAAGGAGATCTCTCTATGTATCCACCTAAATGGTATATCGGATTGGATATCCAGGATCATTACATTCGTGCTCTTGCCGCTATTAAACGCCGTGACGGTTGGCAACTTCGGCATTGCTGGCAATATCACTTATCCAGCGAGATTATTTCAGGAGGGCGGCTACAAGATCCTGAAAAATTACGTCACATTTTAATGCAATGGCGAAAAATATTACCTAAGAATCTTAGCCTAAGATTAGCCCTCCCTGTTCAGCAAACCTTACAGCGCCAGATCGCCTTGCCTGACCATACTGCCTTGCAGGAGCCGGAACTCGGCTGGTTTGTGCACGCCAATGCTGAAAAACAATTTCCTGCCAGTGACCTGGCGTTGGATTATCGTGTTCATGGTCAGCAGATTTGCATTAGTGCAACCCGTCAAAAAGATCTCAACCGCTGGCTGAATTTATTCGCGGAGATCAATTTATCCCTTGATGCTATTGATATTGCCCCCTGTGCATTGCGTTATGTCGCCAAATTTGCGGGAGTGCCTGACGCCAGTTGGCTGCTTCACAAACGTATAACAAACTGGCTATGGGTAGCTCCTGCCAACCGACCTTTCGGTTATGGCCTGATATCTTCACAACCGGATTCCCATCTGGCGCAGATCATCAACCAGCTCCCCATCACGTCAGAAACAGAAGATTATGCAATTTATTACAGCGATGAAGAGCAATCGACATCAGTAAAAGCGATATCAGTATCAACAAAATCAGCCAATATTTGGCAACTCTTAATGGCGTTCCGTCATTATCATCCCCCGCTGCCAGATAAAACGAATGCGTTCATTATTGCCGCAGGTTTAGCGCTCAGGCCGAGTGATCAGTGATGTATCAAGTCAATTTCTTACCTTGGCGGCAAAATAGGCTGAAACGCCAGTGCCAAATATGGGGAGTACTACTTTGCTTACAACTTACGTTGTGGACAGCTGTATTCGTGTTTATTTCTACGCTACAAACAAACCAGATTAGACAATATCGCGGACAATTAACGGAAATGACTCACTCATTGGCTCAATTACAACAAACTATCAGCGCAACAGACCACGCCGTGCAACAGCACCAACAATTGTCACAACGATTACGGAAAAAACGCATATTCATGGAACAGAATCAACGTTATTTACAACTCTTTCGTCAACTCCCCAATGTGTTACCAGAGAACAGTTGGCTGACTGCATTTAGTGACGACAGTGGACAATTAATTTTTACTGCCCGCAGTCAAAACTATACCGATATCTCCAATTTGTTGGATAACCTGACTGACGATACTTCGCTTATCAATGTGCAGCTAAAGAAAATGACCACGACAGAAGATCATTTCAAGGTTTTTACCATTGATGCCAATTGGTTGACGGGAGAGTCCGATGAGAAATAATTATCTTGAATGGTTTTATCGGCCTGTCTGGCAACAGCTTGTCTTGCAACAATTGCTCATCATCTCACTGCTGTTAGGGTTCTACTTTTTAGTCTGGCAGAAAAATCGGTATGAAATTCATACCCTCCAGAGCAATATTAAGCAGCAGCAACACAATGTGGTGCTATCCCGGCAGAAGCTTGCTGAGCTGCCATCTCTGCCTGAAACGCAACAGCAGATCCAGCATATGGCCACAAGCCTTACCCCAGACGGCCATCTTTCATCCTCAAAAAATAATACGACCATACTCAAACGACTGCATATACCACTAACCCACTCCGGTAGTCAGCTAATGGAATGGCAAATCCACAAAGAAAACGAACACGTTTTCTGGCATATCATGCTGTCGCTAAATTACGGCCAATTTCTCCATTTCTTGAATGAAATTCAAAAATTGCAGCCCCCGTTATTAATTAAGCACATCACAATTACACCTGCCGATGATAACCTAACGGTTCACATGGTTTTTTCAGACACCGCTTTTTCAGATAAGGAGAAATCATGAACCGCCATCCTTTGATTCTCCTAATCTGTCTCTTATTTCCCCTATTCGGTTTTACCGGAGAAGAACCCAATTCTGAAATGCCAATAAGAGATCCGTTCCAGCCTCCAATAATAGAGAATGCAACTGACTTTTCTCCGGCAGAGCAAGATGGGCAAGAACAAGAGATCGAATATCAGGCTATTACTTTGCAATACGCCGATGCAGGACAAGTGGCAGAACAATTACAGCAAAATCATCCTGCGCTACTGACAAAATGGGGAAAAGTTGAACATGATCCCTTAACCAACAGTCTGATCCTGGAAGATAAATTTGATGCCATTACTCGTATTAAAAACTGGCTGAAAGAAGTCGATACCCCACAGCAACAAGTACAGATCACTGCCCATATTGTTACCAGCAGTCAGGAAGCCCTGCATGAATTGGGGATCCACTGGGGAATAAACGCCGATCCGCATAATCAATCAATAGGCTTAAACCGCTTAAATCTGCATCAACCCGCAGGCAACCAGCGCCATCGGTTGGTACTGAATACCGCCCGCATTCATGCAAACTTACTCGAGCTGGAACTCAGTGCACTAGAGCAGGAAAACCAGCTTGATATCATTGCCAGCCCACGACTAACCGCTTCACACCAGCAAACAGCCAGTATCAAGCAAGGTTCTGATATTCCCTATATTGTTCAGGACAAGGACAAAACTACCGTTCAATTTAAAGAGGCGGTATTGGGCATGGAAGTTACGCCCCATATTTTAAGGCAGGGAAAAATCCGGCTCGCGCTGAAAATTAGTCAGAATGCCCCCGGTTTTCCCATCAACCAAGGCGGAAATGAAAATTTGTCCATCGATAAACAAGAGATAATAACCCACGTTACAATTAAAAATGGGGAGACCTTGATTCTCGGAGGGATCTTTCAACAGAAAAAAACCGCAAGTTTACAAAAAGTTCCTTATTTATCAGATCTTCCCCTATTGGGGGCATTATTTAACCAAAAAGGAGAGCAACATAGCCGCCGGGAACTCGTCATTTTTATCACGCCTCAACTGACCGATATTTAACCAATGAAAAATATAATATAAAAATCAATCAATTAATAACGTAATTGTGTTTTTTCTGTCAAAACACCTACCGTTTTTCTTGGTCTGGCCTGTTTATGGATTTGACGCTGAGAGTAATTTAGCATACAAGGATTAACTAATTGAGTGAGCAGATCTAATATCGCAAGCAAGAGCTTATACCCAATAGATGGCAAATTGCAGCAAAACAGCAAGTTGTAGGATGGAAGGTAGATACAATAGGCTCTCAATTGGCCAGCAAAAGCATGAACCCGATGTTTGAGTTCGTGCGAAATTTATATAGTTGCAATACAGGCTGATGTGCTGAGATAATTTTCATATCTGATCTCACATTATCACTCATGAGGTTTCAGTTTAGGTCCCGTGGCTAATCTGATTGGCGGGGCGGGTTATCATTAACAAACAGTCTTAGTAATACCAAAAACATGGCAGAGAAACGCAATATCTTTCTGGTTGGGCCTATGGGTGCCGGCAAAAGCACTATTGGTCGTCAGTTAGCTCAGCAACTCAATATGGAGTTTTACGACTCTGATCAAGAAATTGAGCGACGTACCGGAGCTGACGTGGGCTGGGTATTTGATGTGGAAGGCGAAGAAGGCTTCCGCGATCGCGAAGAAAAAATAATAAACGAACTGACTGAAAAACAAGGCATCGTATTGGCTACTGGAGGGGGTTCTGTTAAATCAAAAGAAACCCGCAATCGCCTGTCTGCCCGTGGTGTGGTCGTCTATTTAGAAACAACCATCGAAAAACAGTTGGCTCGTACCCAGCGCGATAAAAAACGCCCTTTACTTCAAGTTGATGCACCAGCACGCGAAGTTTTAGAGAATTTGGCTGATGAGCGCAATCCTCTTTATGAGGAAATTGCTGACGTGACTATTCGCACAGATGAGCAAAGCGCCAAAGTCGTCGCTAACCAAATCATTGAACTACTGGAAAAAAACTGATTATAGCGAGTCCGCACAGCGGCAAACGATAAGGCGAAAGCTGATATGGAACAAGTGACTGTTACGTTAGGTGAAAGAAGCTATCCAATTACCATAGCCGAAGGGCTATTTTCTGACAGTGAGGCATTCAAGCCCCTGCAAGCGGGTCAACAGGTCATGATAGTGACCAATGAGACGCTTGCTCCCCTGTATCTCGAACAGGTGAAATCCACATTGCAGAGAATGGATCTTCGGGTAAATGAAGTTATCTTGCCTGACGGTGAACAGCACAAATCACTTTTTGTGCTCAATGACATTTTTTCCGCCTTGCTGGAAAAGAATCATGGCCGTGACACAACGCTTATCGCCCTTGGTGGTGGTGTAATCGGTGATATGACGGGGTTTGCCGCAGCTAGCTATCAACGCGGTGTTCGTTTTATCCAAGTACCCACCACATTGCTCTCTCAGGTTGACTCTTCCGTCGGTGGAAAAACAGGAGTCAACCACCCCCTCGGCAAAAACATGATAGGCGCTTTCTACCAGCCCGCTTCGGTTATTGTCGATCTCAATTGCCTGAAAACATTACCGGCTCAAGAGTTACATTCAGGTCTGGCTGAAGTGATTAAATACGGCATTATTCTGGATGGCGAATTCTTTCGCTGGCTTGAAGAGAATATTGAGAAATTACTGGCTCTCGACAGTCAGGTAATGGCTTATTGCATCCGTCGTTGCTGCGAACTCAAAGCGTTGGTTGTTGCGGCTGATGAACAAGAACGCAGTGGAATGCGGGCACTGTTAAACCTCGGTCATACCTTTGGACATGCGATTGAGGCTGAAATGGGTTATGGCGTCTGGCTGCATGGTCATGCTGTTGCGGCGGGTATGGTGATGGCGGCCAGAGCATCTGAACTTGTCGGCACCTTCTCAAAACAGGACACCCAACGGATCATCCGCTTGCTGGAACGAGCAGAATTACCTGTCAATGGCCCTGAAGCAATGTCCCCTGATGCCTATCTACCTCATATGATGCGTGACAAAAAAGTTTCTGCCGGAAAACTGCATCTGGTACTGCCAACCGCGATTGGGGAAGCAAAACTTCGTTCTGATATTGGGAAAGAAGTTATATTGGATGCCGTTCGTCTATCTCAGCCATCCCCTCGTTAGATACTTGATACTCTCTAATTAATCCCAACTTATTGCTCTGGCAGTGAATTTTACTGCCAGGCTGAAATTGGGAAGATGAAGGGAATTTCTGGATATGGCAAAATTTGCGCTGATAATAAAAGCTGAATGATGAATTATCCTCTAGCTGTTATGCTATACAATAGCTAGATTATCAAATAAAGCATCATCGGTTTTAGTTAGGTCAGACTGCCAAACCTCTTCAATAACAATTGGCAGAACTATCTCTGTTAGGAGGGCATGTGGACGAATTAAAATCAGAAAACAAACAAAAAACAGAAAGTGAATTAAAGCCTGATACTTCTGATCGCAATCTTCAGCGCTCCAGAAGCCAGTTCAATCAACCTAAGCTCGCAATATCCCGCCAACAAATAATGATTGGTGTTGGTATTCTGGTACTTTTGCTTCTGATTATTGCTATCAGCTCCGCATTGAAATCACCCACTGAGCATGAAAAACAGCAATCACAGCACAATGCCTCGGAAAAGAGTATTAACCTTTCTGGTTCTGGTTCTTCTTCACTTTCGACCAATTTCCCTGACAGCGAGCAAGAAAACCCGTCAGAACCAACAACTCATGGCGCACGTGAAATCAGTCCGCCACCAATTAATAGTACGCCAAGTAAAGATCTTCCTGCCGAAACTGGGACGGGGGGCTACAACCAGCGCATAGAGTTACCCGGTGATATTACTGATGCTTTAAATCAACAACAAAGCACCATTAATCATTCTGTGCAAAACAATCTGACACAACCGCAGGCCAAACCCACTAAACCAACGGTAACATCACCTGTTGAGCCAAGCAAACCAGAGAAGGTTACGCCACCCAAAATAGAGAATAAGGCCAAAGGAGACAATCACGCCAAAGCAGCTGGTCAATATCAGGCCAATAAAAAGAGCGTCGCCGATGCTGGGGGTGATTTGCTGAAAGCACCCGCAAATCGATTCACACTACAATTGAGTAGTGCCGGCCGTTCTGATACCTTAAGCGCCTTCGCGGAAAAAAATAACATTATAAATTACAAGGTTTATGAAACTAAACGCGATGGAAAAACATGGTTTATCTTGATCCACGGTAGTTATCGTTCTGTTTCTGATGCTAAAAGGGCCATTTCCTCACTGCCTGCTGAAGTTCAGGCTAAAAAGCCTTGGGTCAGAAAACTACAACAAGTTCAGCAAGATCTGAAAAAATAAAACTATTTTGATTAGGCGCTGATATGCTGTCCTAAACAGAGTACAATCTGCGGCTCTGAAATTATTGAATAACTAATTTGACGGCATGAAAAAAAAAACGCGCTTTCTTAAAATGGGCCGGTGGAAAATACCCCTTAGTAGATGATATTAAACATTATCTACCAGAGGGCGATTGCTTGATTGAGCCATTTGTTGGCGCAGGCTCGGTATTTCTCAATACCGATTATGATTTTTACATTTTGTCAGATATCAATAACGATCTGATCAATCTGTACAATGCCGTAAAATCTCGTGCGGATGAATTTATTAGTCATGTCCGTCCATTATTTTCATCGGAGTTCAACACTGCCGAAAACTTCTATCGCCTGCGAGAAGAGTTTAACAAAAGCAATGATCCCTTTCGCCGCAGTATGCTGTTTCTTTACCTGAATCGCCACTGCTATAACGGCCTTTGTCGCTATAATTCACGAGGTGAATTTAACGTTCCTTTTGGCCGCTATAAAAAGCCTTATTTTCCTGAAAATGAGCTTTACTGGTTTGCTGAAAAGTCCCAAAAGGCAACATTCATCTGCCAACATTACGAAATAGCATTGAATAATGCTTCAACGGGTTCGGTGGTTTATTGTGATCCTCCGTATGCCCCGCTTTCGGCTACGGCCAATTTTACCGCCTACCATACAAATAGCTTTAACCTTCTCGATCAGGAAAAGCTAGCACATATCGCCTATTATATCTCGTCTCAAAAAGACATTCCGGTGCTCATATCTAACCATGACACACCGATGACACGAGAATGGTATCATCAGGCTTCCCTTTACATTGTTAAAGCCCGCCGGACAATCAGCAGAAATATTCTTGCCCGCAGTAAAGTTGATGAACTTTTGGCGTTATACTGCCAGAAGTGATTAAGGTTTCCAGTCCCTGAAATAACGGGGATAAAACAATGAATTGGAGAAGATAACAATGAAGAAAGACTTTCTGATTGCCCCATCCATTCTATCCGCAGATTTTGCCCGATTAGGTGAAGATACCGCTAAGGTTCTGGCAGCAGGCGCTGATGTTGTGCACTTTGATGTTATGGATAACCATTACGTGCCAAATTTGACGATTGGTCCAATGGTCTGTCAGGCACTGCGCGACTATGGCATTACTGCGCCCATTGATGTTCACCTAATGGTAAAACCGGTTGATCGCATTATTCCTGATTTTGCCAAGGCGGGTGCAACCTATATTACTTTCCATCCCGAAGCGAGTGAGCATGTCGATCGCACACTGCAACTTATCAAGGAACATGGCTGCAAAGCGGGTTTGGTCTTCAACCCAGCAACACCGCTTAGCTATCTTGATTATGTATTAGATAAGTTGGATGTGATTCTGTTGATGTCTGTTAACCCAGGTTTCGGTGGTCAGTCTTTTATTCCTGAAACACTGAAAAAATTGCATCAGGTACGCAAAATCATTGATGACAGCGGATACGATATCCGTCTTGAAGTTGATGGTGGTATCAAACCCAATAATATTGCTGAGGCGGCTCAAGCTGGCGCAGATATGTTCGTTGCTGGCTCTGCTATTTTCAGTCAGCCAGATTATAAAGCAGTTATTGATGAGATGCGCCGCGAATTATCGAAGGTAGCATAATGAAAAATGACGTCGTAAAAGGAATTCGTGCCATTGCATTTGATTTGGATGGCACACTGGTGGACAGTGCCGGCGGTCTGGCCGATGCTTTGGATCAGGCTCTGATGGCCAAAGGCTTACCCGCTGCGGGCAAAGAACACGTCACCGTCTGGATAGGCAATGGTGCTGATGTCATGGTTGAACGCGCATTAAAATGGGCTGGAGCAGAACTGTCTGCCAAATTGCATAGTGAAACACGCAAGCTGTTTGATACATTTTATGAAACCAGTGTAACCACAGGCAGCCAACTGTTTCCCCAGGTAAAAGAGACCTTGGCAGAACTGGCAAAACACCATTTGCCGATGGCGATTGTTACGAACAAACCCACCCCTTTTATTGCTCCATTGCTGGAATCATTAGGTATCAGTGAATATTTTTCATTAGTACTGGGTGGTGACGATGTTAAAGAGAAAAAGCCTCATCCCGCACCACTCTATCTAACAATGGGTATGTTTGGTTTGCATAAAGAAGAATTGCTTTTTGTTGGTGATTCCCGTAATGATATTTTGGCGGCACAAGCCGCCGGTTGCCCGTGTATTGGCTTAACCTATGGATATAACTATGGCGAGTCGATAGCATCAAGCCACCCAAATTATGTATTGGACCATTTTTCGGATTTACTCCCAATTATTGGACTATCCACTTTGAACCCGTTATCCAGTCTGAAAATACAGGAAGCTTAATAAAATGAATGAACCCACTGCAATAAAACCAAACTCCCAAAAACCTATTGTATTCAGCGGCGCACAACCCTCCGGTGAATTGACCATCGGTAACTATATGGGGGCGTTACGTCAGTGGGTTAAAATGCAAGATGAATACGATTGCATCTATTGCATCGTTAACCAGCATGCCATTACTGTGCGTCAAGATCCCAATGAACTGAAAAAACGCACGCTGGATACGCTGGCACTTTACCTTGCCTGTGGTATTGACCCAAAGAAAAGCACCATCTTCGTTCAGTCACATGTTCCACAACATTCCCAGTTAAGCTGGGTGCTGAACTGCTACACTTATTTCGGTGAACTTAGCCGCATGACCCAGTTCAAGGATAAATCAGCCCGTCATGCAGAAAATATCAATGCCGGCCTGTTTGATTATCCGGTTCTAATGGCTGCTGATATTTTGCTTTATCAGGCTAATCAGATCCCTGTGGGTATTGACCAAAAGCAACACCTTGAATTAACCCGTGATTTGGCGCTGCGGTTTAACGCTTTATATGGCGATATTTTCACTGTTCCAGAGCCATTCATTCCGACAGGTGGCGCACGCGTAATGTCATTGCAAGATCCGAGCAAGAAAATGTCGAAGTCGGATGATAACCGCAATAACGTCATTGCCCTGCTGGAAGATCCTAAATCCGTCGTCAAGAAAATTAAACGTGCGGTTACCGATTCTGATGAGCCACCTTGCGTACGTTATGATCAGGAAAACAAACCCGGCGTTTCCAACTTACTGGATATCCTCGCGGGTGTAACAGGTAAAACTATTCCTGAATTAGAAGCCGAGTTTACCGGTAAAATGTACGGCCATTTGAAAGGAGCCGTCGCAGAGGCTGTCAGTGAAATGCTGACAGGCTTACAGGAACGTTTCCATCATTTCCGTAACGATGACGCCTTACTTAACCAAATCATGGCAGAAGGTGCGGCAAAGGCTCAGGCTCGTGCCCAGGCAACCCTGGATAAAGTCTATGAAGCGGTAGGTTTGATTGCTCATCCGTAACAGCTGACCTTAGATGAATGCCAAAGGGGATCCCATTCTCCCCTTTGGCATATAGATTCCTTAATGACCCAATAAACGACGATTAAAATCCTCGATTTTTCCATGCAATATGCGCTTTTGCATCGTTAGATTCCAACTGGCAGACAGCCCAGCTGCCCCCATTAAACGCCGAAACAGCTCTTCATCAAATGGATTATGAAAAGCAATGGAAATGGCTTCCTTAACAGAAACATCGCTATTACGGCTTAACAGTTTTATCGGTTCACCAGCATTAACCAAACCCGGAGAGATAACACGATATAACCAGCCACAGCGCCCATTACTTTGCATTATCGCAGCAAACTCACTGATATTTGTAATAAAATTGAGTTTATAACAAGGAGAGCGTGGTTGAGTTACTTGAATCAGAGCTTCATCCCATTGGAAAATATCACCAATATAGACATTATCTTCTGTCATTCCTTCTGTGGATATATTCTCACCAAACAAGGGAGAGACAAATAATTCCATCAATTCAGGAAATTGCCTTTTCCAAAATAGGTAATGTTCTCTTGGATAATGGCAAAGTGCACGATCAGCGCCACCATGAAAACGAGTTTCCGCTTGTTCATCGCCTTCTAACCCAAGAGAGGTTAGCTGTAAACGACCATTCACCACCAGTTTATTGATCGCACTGAAACCCAGTGTTTCTGACGATGATATTTTGCCTCTATATATTTGTGGATAATACATTCTTTATTCCCTCTCAATGAGCTGGTGAAGATGAACACGTATTATCCTGGCATAATAGCCAAGATTACAGGCAATAAAAATGCTGGTCACAGCGATGACCAGCATTCTTGTGAAAAAATAATTGAAAGATTATTTCGTTTTTTCTTCGTAACGTTTTGCCGCTTCATCCCAGTTGACTACATGCCAAAATGCTTTGATGTAATCAGGGCGGCGATTCTGATATTTCAGGTAATAAGCATGTTCCCATACATCCAGACCCACAATCGGGTAACCAGAAGCACCGGCTATTTCTTCACCCATCAGTGGGCTATCCTGATTGGCTGTTGAAACAACTGCAAGTTTGCCATCTTCTTTCAGTACCAACCAAGCCCAGCCAGAACCAAAGCGAGTTGCTGCCGCTTGTTCAAATTTTTCCTTGAAACTGTCGATACTGCCAAAATCACGCTCAATCGCGGTTTTCAAGGCACCATCCAAGACTGTACCTAATTTTAAACCCTGCCAAAACAGGCTATGGTTTGAGTGACCACCTGCATTGTTGCGAATAAAAGTGCGTTTATCGGCTGGAATTTTATCAAGCTGCTGAATGAGATCATCGATATCAAGTTTGCTTAATTCCGGGAAGGTTTCCAGAGCAGTATTCGTGTTAGTAACATACGTCTGATGGTGTTTAGTATAGTGAATTTCCATCGTTTGTTTATCGAAATGAGGCTCTAGCGCATCATAGGAGTAAGGTAGAGAAGGCAATGAATGGCTCATATCATATCTCCAGTTATTTAGAATTTAGAATATATAAAGCTCACACCTTGTGAACAACATGATTATTATAGTGAATTGAACAATAATGAAAATGATTATCAATTCCATGTTATTACTATGGTTTCCTTTATACATTCACGTTTCATGCCTCCTCATAGATAAAAATATCAATAATAAACTTAAATAACAGAATATAAATCCAATAAAAATAATAAACTCATTACTTAGTATTGCTTAATATCTACAGCATTAAATGATCATTCCATAAAATTCATTCTCTTTATTGCGTGATCTTCCGCGCAAAAAAGAAACAAAAACTCTTCTCATACTTTAGTTAACCTTGTTTTGACATAGTATTAACAATTGCAAGGAGATAAAAATATGACTCAAATAATCAAGCATCTTATTCCTGCTGATATTGCAGATACAGCCCTGATAAGCAAGCAACAGTACCTACATGACTATCAAAGGTCATTGCAAGACCCAGAGGGCTTCTGGGGTGAAAAAGGTAAAGTAGTTGACTGGATTAAGCCTTACACCAAGGTCAAAAATACCTCTTTCGATCCTGGGCATATCAGCATCCGTTGGTTTGAAGATGGCACCCTGAACTTAAGTGCCAACTGTCTTGATCGCCATTTGCAAGAGCGAGGTGATCAAACCGCCATTATATGGGAAGGAGATAATCCCGCAGAATCCCGCCATGTTACCTATCGAGAATTACATCATGACGTCTGCCAATTTGCTAATGTGTTGAAAAAACTGGGGATCAAAAAAGGCGATGTTGTTGCTATCTATATGCCAATGGTGCCAGAAGCCGCCGTCGCAATGTTGGCCTGTGCCCGTATCGGAGCGATCCATTCCGTCATTTTTGGTGGTTTCTCTCCTGATGCCATCGCGGGCCGAGTTATCGATTCCAACGCTAAACTCGTGGTTACCGCAGATGAAGGCTTGCGAGCGGGCCGCACAATCCCATTGAAAAAAAATGTCGATGAGGCTCTGAACCATTCTGACGTGACTAGTGTAACTAATGTGGTTGTTTTCAGACGTACCGGAAATACCAAAAACTGGAATGACAATCGTGATTTATGGTGGCATGAACTGACCGAGAGTGTGAGTGCTGAGTGTCCTGCTGAAGAAATAGGTGCCGAAGATCCATTATTCATTCTTTATACTTCAGGCTCTACAGGTAAAACCTAAAGGTGTCCTGCATACGACTGGTGGTTATTTAGTCTACGCGTCTTTAACGTTTAAATACACGTTTGATTATCGACCGGGGGAGATTTACTGGTGTACAGCCGACATAGGCTGGGTAACAGGGCATAGCTACCTGCTATATGGACCTTTGTCTTGTGGTGCCACGACGCTAATGTTTGAAGGTGTCCCCAACTATCCCGATGTTAACCGTCTTTGTCAGGTGGTTGATAAGCATAAAGTGAATATTCTTTATACTGCGCCAACCGCCATCAGGGCATTGATGGCCGAAGGTGATAAAGCCATAGAAGGAACTAAGCGTACGTCATTGCGCATTATGGGTTCTGTGGGCGAACCCATTAACCCAGAAGCATGGGAATGGTACTACAAAAAAATAGGCAACAGTAAATGTCCTATCGTAGATACATGGTGGCAAACCGAAACCGGTGGATTCATGATCACACCGCTACCAGGCGCTACCGATCTCAAAGCAGGCTCCGCCACTCTGCCATTTTTTGGTATTAGTCCGGCCTTGGTTGATAATTCTGGAGAAATTTTAGCGGGTGTGAGTGAAGGCAACCTAGTTATCACGGATTCCTGGCCAGCACAGGCACGAACTTTGTATGGCGATCATGAGCGTTTTGAACAGACTTATTTTTCCACTTTCAAGGGAATGTATTTCAGTGGCGATGGCGCTCGACGTGATGAAGATGGCTATTACTGGATCACTGGCCGTGTTGATGATGTTCTGAATATTTCAGGCCATCGTTTGGGAACCGCAGAAATTGAATCAGCCTTAGTTGCATACCCCAAAATCGCTGAAGCTGCTGTTGTTGGTATCCCCCATCATATCAAAGGACAAGCTATTTACGCCTACGTCACGCTAGTTCATGGTGAAGAGCCTTCCCCTGAATTGTATACCGAGGTCAGAGATTGGGTTCGTAAAGAAATCGGCCCAATTGCAACGCCTGATATCCTTCATTGGACAGACTCTCTGCCCAAAACACGTTCCGGGAAAATTATGCGGCGTATTTTGCGCAAGATTGCTTCTGGTGATACCAGTAACTTAGGAGATACCTCCACGCTGGCCGATCCGGGAGTTGTTGAAAAACTGCTGGAAGAAAAGCAATCCATCAATATGTCGTAAAACATATGCGCCGTCGTAAGGCGGCCTGATAACGCATCACCAAAAGTGCGGAGCCGTACAGGGACCTGGCTAATAGTCAAATTCCCTCGGATATGGTGGGCTTAAGGTGTGACGTTTAAAATCAACAGGAGATACTCCAATGAGTGACGGCATTTATCAAGAGATTGAAAATAATCCCCGCTTTAAGGAGTTAGTTAAGAAGCGAGGGCGTTTTGCCTGGCAGTTATCCATCATTATGTTAGTGCTTTATGTTAGTTTTATTTTCCTTATTGCTTTTGCTCCTGAATGGCTTGGGACACCACTTCATGAAAACACCAGTATGACACGGGGAATTCCTGTAGGAGTTGGGATCATTTTCATATCTTTCATACTGACCGGAATTTATGTAATCAGGGCGAATGGTGAATTTGATCGTCTGACGTCAACTATTCTCAACGAGGTGAGAAAATGAAAAAAATCGTATTACTATTTTCTTTCCTCTTCCCTATCCTAGCTCAAGCAAATACCATTTCAGGTAATGTAGAAAAACAACCGTTGAATATTCAGGCAATTATCATGTTCCTGTTATTCGTCGGGTTAACGCTTGGTATTACTTACTGGGCTTCAAAGCGGACTATTTCACGTTCAGATTACTATACCGCTGGCGGACGTATTACTGGTTTCCAGAATGGTATGGCAATAGCAGGTGACTATATGTCAGCCGCCTCGTTTCTGGGAATTTCAGCGTTAGTTTATACCTCTGGCTATGATGGGTTGATCTATTCCATTGGCTTTCTCGTTGGCTGGCCAATAATTCTATTCCTCATTGCCGAAAGATTAAGAAATTTGGGGCGTTACACCTTTGCGGATGTCGCTTCTTATCGGCTGAAGCAACGTCCCATCCGTACCTTATCCGCAATGGGTTCGTTAGTTGTTGTTGCGCTATATCTAATAGCTCAGATGGTCGGAGCCGGAAAACTGATCGAGTTGCTATTCGGATTAAATTATTACGTCGCTGTTGTCTTGGTCGGTATTTTGATGGTGCTTTATGTCTTATTTGGCGGAATGCTGGCGACAACATGGGTTCAGATTATTAAAGCAATTCTGTTGCTGGCAGGAGCAACATTCATGGCTTTGATGGTCATGAAAGTAGTTAATTTCAATTTTCATACCCTGTTTAAAGAAGCCATTGCGGTACATTCTCTTGGGCCTGCCATTATGAGTCCTGGCGGATTGGTATCAGATCCTATCTCTGCACTCTCTTTAGGATTGGCATTGATGTTCGGTACTGCAGGATTACCCCATATTGTCATGCGGTTTTTTACCGTCAGTGATGCTAAAGAAGCCCGTAAAAGTGTTTTCTATGCAACAGGCTTTATCGGCTATTTTTATATCCTGACGTTTATTATCGGATTTGGTGCAATTCTATTGGTCAGCGCCAATCCTTCTTTCAAAGACACAACTGGCACATTAATTGGTGGTACAAATATGGCTGCTGTCCATCTGGCAAATGCCGTTGGCGGTGATTTTTTCCTTGGTTTTATCTCTGCTGTTGCTTTTGCCACTATTTTAGCTGTAGTAGCCGGGTTAACATTAGCAGGCGCTTCCGCAGTATCCCATGATCTCTATGCCAATGTGATTAAACGGGGAAAAGCTAATGAGCGAGATGAGCTAAAAGTCTCCAAAATTACCGTCGTTATTCTGGGAGTGGTTGCCATTGGCTTGGGTATTTTATTCGAAAAACAAAACATTGCCTTTATGGTCGGTTTGGCTTTCTCCATTGCCGCAAGTTGCAATTTCCCTATTATTTTATTGTCTATGTACTGGAGCAAGCTGACTACACGTGGAGCGTTAGTTGGCGGATGGTTGGGGTTACTGACAGCAGTTGTATTAATGATTCTAGGCCCTACGATCTGGGTTAGCATTCTTGGTCATGAGAATCCAATTTATCCTTATGAATACCCAGCTCTGTTTTCCATGTTTATCGCATTTATCGGAGCTTGGTTATCTTCGATTACCGATACTTCGGCACAAGGAATGCAGGAAAGGGAAATGTTTCGCAGTCAGTTTATTCGTTCACAAACGGGTATTGGTATGGAACAAGGAAAAGTGCATTAACTTATGGTTAATTATTTCGGTTTTTCCTAAACGCAAAAAAAGCCATCCGGTGACGGATGGCTTTTCTGACTAAATGAATGTCTGGCAGTGTCCTACTCTCACATGGGGAGACCCCACACTACCATCGGCGCTACGGCGTTTCACTGCTGAGTTCGGCATGGGTTCAGGTGGTCCCACCGCGCTATTACCGCCAGACAAATTCTGTCTTCAATCCCGAACAAGCTGTTTTTTATTCTGAAACCCTCTCAAATCCCCAAAACACCTTCGGTGTTGTCAGGTTAAGCCGCACGGCTCATTAGTACCGGTTAGCTCAACGTCTCGCAACGCTTACACACCCGGCCTATCCACGTCCTCGTCTCGGACGGTCCTTCAGTACCCTCAAAGGAGTAAGGGAAGACTCATCTTAAGGCAAGTTTCCCGCTTAGATGCTTTCAGCGGTTATCTCTTCCGCACTTAGCTACCGGGCAATGCCATTGGCATGACAACCCGAACACCAGTGGTGCGTCCACTCCGGTCCTCTCGTACTAGGAGCAGCCCCTTGCAATCTTCCAGCGCCCACGGCAGATAGGGACCGAACTGTCTCACGACGTTCTAAACCCAGCTCGCGTACCACTTTAAATGGCGAACAGCCATACCCTTGGGACCTACTTCAGCCCCAGGATGTGATGAGCCGACATCGAGGTGCCAAACACCGCCGTCGATATGAACTCTTGGGCGGTATCAGCCTGTTATCCCCGGAGTACCTTTTATCCGTTGAGCGATGGCCCTTCCATTCAGAACCACCGGATCACTATGACCTGCTTTCGCACCTGCTCGAGCTGTCACTCTCGCAGTCAAGCTGGCTTATGCCATTGCACTAACCTCCTGATGTCCGACCAGGATTAGCCAACCTTCGTGCTCCTCCGTTACGCTTTGGGAGGAGACCGCCCCAGTCAAACTACCCACCAGACACTGTCCGCAACCCGGATAACGGGCCGGCGTTAGAACATCAAACATTCAAGGGTGGTATTTCAAGGATGGCTCCGTGCAGACTGGCGTCTGCACTTCACAGCCTCCCACCTATCCTACACATCAAGGCTCAAGGTTCAGTGTCAAGCTATAGTAAAGGTTCACGGGGTCTTTCCGTCTTGCCGCGGGTACACTGCATCTTCACAGCGAGTTCAATTTCACTGAGTCTCGGGTGGAGACAGCCTGGCCATCATTACGCCATTCGTGCAGGTCGGAACTTACCCGACAAGGAATTTCGCTACCTTAGGACCGTTATAGTTACGGCCGCCGTTTACTGGGGCTTCGATCAGGAGCTTCTCGCCAGGCGATAACCCCATCAATTAACCTTCCAGCACCGGGCAGGCGTCACACCGTATACGTCCACTTTCGTGTTTGCACAGTGCTGTGTTTTTATTAAACAGTTGCAGCCAGCTGGTATCTGCGACTGGCCTCAGCTCCGGACGCTCGGTCCTTCACCTAACGCCAGCGTGCCTTCTCCCGAAGTTACGGCACCATTTTGCCTAGTTCCTTCACCCGAGTTCTCTCAAGCGCCTGAGTATTCTCTACCTGACCACCTGTGTCGGTTTGGGGTACGATGAGCACTAATCTGAAGCTTAGGGGCTTTTCCTGGAAGCGGGGCATCAGCAACTTCAGCACCGTAGTGCCTCGTCATCGTGCCTCAGTGCTGTGGATAACCGGATTTGCCTGATTATCCCACCTACACACTTAAACCGGGACGACCGTCGCCCGGATTGCCTAGCCTTCTCCGTCCCCCCGTCGCAATTATTGCCCGTACAGGAATATTAACCTGTTTCCCATCGACTACGCTTTTCAGCCTCGCCTTAGGGGTCGACTCACCCTGCCCCGATTAACGTTGGACAGGAACCCTTGGTCTTCCGGCGAGCGGGTTTTTCACCCGCTTTATCGTTACTTATGTCAGCATTCGCACTTCTGATACCTCCAGCAAACCTCACAGTTCACCTTCAACGGCTTACAGAACGCTCCCCTACCCAGCAACACATTCGTGTCGCTGCCGCAGCTTCGGTGCATGGTTTAGCCCCGTTACATCTTCCGCGCAGGCCGACTCGACCAGTGAGCTATTACGCTTTCTTTAAATGATGGCTGCTTCTAAGCCAACATCCTGGCTGTCTGAGCCTTCCCACTTCGTTTCCCACTTAACCATGACTTGGGGACCTTAGCTGGCGGTCTGGGTTGTTTCCCTCTTCACGACGGACGTTAGCACCCGCCGTGTGTCTCCCGTGATAACATTCTTCGGTATTCGCAGTTTGCATCGGGTTGGTAAGTCGGGATGACCCCCTAGCCGAAACAGTGCTCTACCCCCGAAGATGACTTCACGAGGCGCTACCTAAATAGCTTTCGGGGAGAACCAGCTATCTCCCGGTTTGATTGGCCTTTCACCCCCAGCCACAAGTCATCCGCTAATTTTTCAACATTAGTCGGTTCGGTCCTCCAGTTAGTGTTACCCAACCTTCAACCTGCCCATGGCTAGATCACCGGGTTTCGGGTCTATACCCTGCAACTTAACGCCCAGTTAAGACTCGGTTTCCCTGCGGCTCCCCTATACGGTTAACCTTGCTACAGAATATAAGTCGCTGACCCATTATACAAAAGGTACGCAGTCACCCTGATAAATCAGGGCTCCCACTGCTTGTACGTACACGGTTTCAGGTTCTCTTTCACTCCCCTCGCCGGGGTTCTTTTCGCCTTTCCCTCACGGTACTGGTTCACTATCGGTCAGTCAGGAGTATTTAGCCTTGGAGGATGGTCCCCCCATGTTCAGACAGGATATCACGTGTCCCGCCCTACTCTTCGAGCTCACACAACACACCACTTCGGATACGGGGCTTTCACCCTTTACTGCCGGCCTTTCCAGACCGTTCTCCTGAGGCGTGTCATGCTGATGGCTCTGGGCTCCTCCCCGTTCGCTCGCCGCTACTGGGGGAATCTCGGTTGATTTCTTTTCCTCGGGGTACTGAGATGTTTCAGTTCCCCCGGTTCGCCTCATTAACCTATGGATTCAGTTAATGATGATGCAACGAATTGCACCGGGTTTCCCCATTCGGACATCGCCGGCTGACAGCGCTTCATATCAGCTCACCGGCGCTTTTCGCAGATTAGCACGTCCTTCATCGCCTCTGACTGCCTAGGCATCCACCGTGTACGCTTAGTCGCTTAACCTCACAACCCGAAGGTGTCTTCGGATTGACGGGTCTGAGAGACTCACCCGTGCTGATGAATTCATCGTCACGGGCTGTTTCAAATTTTCAGCTTGTTCCAGATTGTTAAAGAGCTAATATTGCTAAACCGACGCGCACGTCCGCTTAACAATATTTCAGTGGCACCGTCTTTCACCCGATACCTGAGCAAGATGGCGTCCCCTAGGGGATTCGAACCCCTGTTACCGCCGTGAAAGGGCGGTGTCCTAGGCCTCTAGACGAAGGGGACTCAAAGTCTTCTTCGCAGACGCTTGCTCTGCTTTATTTCATCAGACAATCTGTGTGAGCACTGCTACAAAAACTACTATCTTTCGGTAAGGAGGTGATCCAACCGCAGGTTCCCCTACGGTTACCTTGTTACGACTTCACCCCAGTCATGAATCACAAAGTGGTCAGCGCCCTCCCGAAGGTTAAGCTACCGACTTCTTTTGCAACCCACTCCCATGGTGTGACGGGCGGTGTGTACAAGGCCCGGGAACGTATTCACCGTAGCATTCTGATCTACGATTACTAGCGATTCCGACTTCATGGAGTCGAGTTGCAGACTCCAATCCGGACTACGACAGACTTTATGAGGTCCGCTTGCTCTCGCGAGGTCGCTTCTCTTTGTATCTGCCATTGTAGCACGTGTGTAGCCCTACTCGTAAGGGCCATGATGACTTGACGTCATCCCCACCTTCCTCCGGTTTATCACCGGCAGTCTCCCTTGAGTTCCCACCATCACGTGCTGGCAACAAAGGATAAGGGTTGCGCTCGTTGCGGGACTTAACCCAACATTTCACAACACGAGCTGACGACAGCCATGCAGCACCTGTCTCACGGGTCCCGAAGGCACTTCCGCATCTCTGCAGAATTCCGTGGATGTCAAGAGTAGGTAAGGTTCTTCGCGTTGCATCGAATTAAACCACATGCTCCACCGCTTGTGCGGGCCCCCGTCAATTCATTTGAGTTTTAATCTTGCGACCGTACTCCCCAGGCGGTCGATTTAACGCGTTAGCTCCGGAAGCCACAGCTCAAGGCCACAACCTCCAAATCGACATCGTTTACAGCGTGGACTACCAGGGTATCTAATCCTGTTTGCTCCCCACGCTTTCGCACCTGAGCGTCAGTCTTCGTCCAGGGGGCCGCCTTCGCCACCGGTATTCCTCCACATCTCTACGCATTTCACCGCTACACGTGGAATTCTACCCCCCTCTACGAGACTCTAGTCAACCAGTCTTAGATGCCATTCCCGGGTTAAGCCCGGGGATTTCACATCTAACTTAATTGACCGCCTGCGTGCGCTTTACGCCCAGTAATTCCGATTAACGCTTGCACCCTCCGTATTACCGCGGCTGCTGGCACGGAGTTAGCCGGTGCTTCTTCTGTGGGTAACGTCAATCACAGGGTGTATTCAACCCTGTGCCTTCCTCCCCACTGAAAGTACTTTACAACCCGAAGGCCTTCTTCATACACGCGGCATGGCTGCATCAGGCTTGCGCCCATTGTGCAATATTCCCCACTGCTGCCTCCCGTAGGAGTCTGGGCCGTGTCTCAGTCCCAGTGTGGCTGGTCATCCTCTCAGACCAGCTAGGGATCGTCGCCTAGGTGAGCCATTACCCCACCTACTAGCTAATCCCATCTGGGTTCATCCGATGGTGTGAGGTCCGAAGGTCCCCCACTTTGCTCTCTCGAGGTTATGCGGTATTAGCCACCGTTTCCAGTGGTTATCCCCCTCCATCGGGCAGATCCCCAGACATTACTCACCCGTCCGCCGCTCGCCGGCAAAGAAGCAAGCTTCTTCCCGCTGCCGCCCGACTTGCATGTGTTAGGCCTGCCGCCAGCGTTCAATCTGAGCCATGATCAAACTCTTCAATTAAAGTGTTTGATGCTCAAAGAATTCTGACTGTCCGTTCATAATGAATTAACTGCTCAGTCACTCTTCAAGACTGTTTTAATCTTTTTCGCCTTTCGGCGTCAGATAGTGTCTTGTGAGTGCCCACACAGATTGTCTGATTAATTTGTTAAAGAGCGTTGGCAACCGGAAGTACCTTCCGGGTTGCGAGGCTGCGTATCTTACGCTTTTCGCCTCGAGAGTCAAGCGATTATTTTCGCTTTTCTCTCACTGTCCTTCGCGGTCTGTTTCAGCTCAGCGCCGGTCAGTGGTGGCGCATTATAGGGGGTTTTTCGGCGCTGACAATAGTTTTTTTTTTGATTTTTTTTCTGTTCGTGGTTTTTTTCAACAAAAACGGTAATTTTGCATGTTTTACATCCTAAAATTGAGGGTTTAAACAAAAATCATAGAGGCAAAGTTCTTATACAATGATTGTTGTGCAATTGCCTACGGCAACTGTCAATTGGCCCCAGAGGAAGTTGTTGGTTGATTAACAACCAATAAATGGTTGAATTTGGTATAGTGAGACATTATGTATTCACTATCATTAAAAAATAAACAGGATATCTGATGGTCAAATCCGCACGCAATATGTCGGGGTTACCTTGGATTGCAGCGATGGCTTTTTTTTATGCAGTCTTTAGATGCCACAATTCTTAACACCGCACTACCGGCAATTGCAAAAAGTCTTGATCACTCTCCACTGGCAATGCAGCCCGCTATTGTCAGTTATACTTTAACTGTAGCAATGCTCATTCCCGTAAGCGGGTGGCTTGCCGATAGATTTGGTACTCGTACGGTATTCATTTATGCTGTTTTCTTCTTTTCTTTAGGCTCGCTTGCTTGTGCGCTATCGCCTAATTTTTCTTTCTTAGTTGCATCCAGAGTTATTCAAGGTATAGGTGGAGCTATGATGATGCCCGTTGCGCGCCTGGCTCTATTAAGATCATATCCACGTAGTGAACTGCTACCTATTTTGAATTTTGTCACCATGCCAGGGTTATTAGGCCCAATTTTGGGTCCAATGTTTGGCGGATTGTTAGTCACTTATGCAACATGGCACTGGATTTTCATCATCAATATTCCCATTGGTTTATTAGGTATCATTTACGCCAGAAAGAATATGCCTAATTTAACTATGCCCAAATGCCCTTTCGATTTTCTGGGATTCATGTTGTTTAGTATGGGCTTGGTGATCATTTCAGTCAGTTTTGATTTATTTGGAGATCAGACATTCTCTGGTTATCTTTCCCCTACTTTATTTTGTAGCGGTATCATTATGTTATTAGGGTATGTCTTCCATGCAAAAAGACACTCAAATCCCCTCATTAATCTCCAGTTGTTCCAGACACGTACATTTTCAATTGGCATCGCCAGCAATATTGCTACTCGGCTAAGTACTGGCTCGCTTTCATTTATTATTCCTTTAATGCTCCAAGTGGGGTTTGGATTTCCAGCCGTCATTGCTGGCGTCATGATGGCACCGAATGCAATTGGTTCAATTTTAGCCAAATCTTTTGTCACTAAGATACTGACCCGCTTTGGATATCGAAAAACACTCATCTGGGTCACGATTATTATTGGCATAATGATTTCACAATTTTCGCTACAAACACCGGAACTCCCCATCATATTGTTGATAATTCCTCTTTTTATATTGGGAGTAGTCATGTCCACACAATTCACAGCGATGAATACAATCACTTTAGCTGATCTGAATGATAACAATGCCAGTGCCGGTAATAGCCTGTTATCAGTCACTCAACAGTTATCCATCAGTTTTGGGGTGACCATCAGTGCGGCAGTTCTGCGATTTTATGAGTCAATGGAATATGGTTCAGCCATCAACCATTTCCACTATACTTTAATCACGATGGGAGTGATTACCTTGATTTCTTCTACTGTTTTTCTATTACTGAATAAAGAAGACGGTAATAACTTAATTAAGAAGAAATGAACCCGTTAGCGACTTGCTACAGAACTTCGCTCGATCAATTTAGGTGTCAAAATCAGTTACTTTGGTTCGCTTTCTGGATTTTTCATTCGATAAAGCAGGCTTACCCAATTCATCCTTGGGTTGATGGATAAGAGTTATCACTGGCTGTAACCAACATACCAATGGTTTTGGTTTGCTTTATTTTCAAGCTTCTTGCCAAAGCAGACGGCGCATAATTCAATTCCTCAATCGCTGCATTGACTTTCTTTTTCACGTTGTCACTGACATAACGATTGCCATTAATCACATGAGAAACTGTTGATGTTGAGACGCCCGCCAGACGGGCAACGTCCTTCATGGTAGCCACAGTTAATCCTGTTCAGATAGAAATGCGTCAATTTCATTCCGCCACGGAACCGCAGGTTGTGCTCCCTGACGCGTAACGGCAATCGCTGCCGCCGCATGAGCAAAGCGGATAGCAGACAACAGGGTGTTTTCTTCCAGCAATCCTGTTACCAAGGCGCCATTAAATGTATCCCCAGCAGCAATTGTGTCGATCGCTTTTACTTTAAATCCAGAAACAATTTTCCCTTCCTTACCTTTCTCACTCAGCCATACGCCTCGGCTACCCAATGTGATAATGACCGTTTCTATGCCTTTATGATGTAAAGCCTGCGAGGCTTTTTTCGCGCCAACATCATCTTTTACGGCAATGCCAGTCAAATATTCCGCTTCAGTTTCATTCGGCGTGATAATATCCACCAGCGACAGTAATTTATCTGAGATTTGCTGTGCCGGTGCTGGATTCAAAATCACTTTAGCATGATGTTTCTTGGCCGTTTCAGCAGCAAGTTGTACGGTTTCCAATGGCGTTTCAAGCTGCAATAACAATGCATCAGCTTCTTTGACAATCTGTTCATGACGAAGGAAATAATTAGGCGTTAGCTTCCCATTCGCCCCAGCATTAATGCCAATAACATTTTCACCCAGCCGATTGACAAAAATCAGAGCAACGCCCGTTGTTTCCCCTTCAATCACCTCAATTGAGGAAGTATTGATATTATCTTTCGCCAACTGTTGGCAAACACGTATGCCGACATCATCTTGGCCAACGCAAGCAATAAATGTAATGTCAGCACCACAACGACCAGCAGCAACGGCCTGGTTTGCCCCCTTTCCTCCAAAGGCAACCTTATATTGTTCTCCTCTCACTGTTTCCCCTGGTTGGGGAAAAGAGTTGAGATTCAATATGTGATCTACATTGATGCTACCCATCACAACCAGTTTTGCCACACGCATTACATTTATTCCTGTGTAAAAATAATGCAGCCATAAAAATTAATGACTGCATGAATAATGTTGATTATTTCTTCACAACTAATTCCAGCTCAACCGGAATGATGGCATCAACTTTTTCACCTTTTAGCACTTTGTCCACAGTCTGAACACTAATGATACCTATCTGATCCGGATCCTGTGCGTTGATTGCTGCCAATTTACCACTCTGTACAGCCTTAAGAGCATCGTCAATGCCATCAAATCCGACAACCAACACCTCTTCTTTACCGGCTGCCTGCAACGCTCGCAATGCACCAAGAGCCATTTCATCATTTTGAGCGAAAACAGCTTGTACTGACGGATGAGCTGTCAGCAAGTTCTGCATAACATTCATCCCTTTTGTGCGATCATAATCAGCGACTATTTTAGCACCTAAACGGCTGTCAGAAGCAATATAGCTGATAACATTGCCCTTAATTAGCACTGATAGTGGCACTTTATGCCATGACGGAGAAAATAGTTACCAGTTTATTGACGAATTCACGACCCAAAAAAATGTTTTCAGCAATCGTTAGTTGGGGGATGGGGTTTAATTCTTGATGAAGAATGCCAATACCAGCTTCCTGAGCGGATTTGGAACCAGTGGAAGCCACAACGACGGGATAGGTAAGCCCGCATCACTGATCGCAATCGGATCGGTGTGTCCCAAACGAGAAATAACGGCTGAAATATCAGAATGTAATAAAACGCCTTTTTTCATTTTTATAAACTGTTTAGCGAAACGTTTCGCTAAACAGTCATCATATAAAGCTAACCATCAAAGACAATATGATTAATATAAAAATGTGATCATCATAGAAACGTTTAATGGGGGAGATAAATAAAGGGAAAAAATAACTTATCATCAAAATCTTTGCATAGGGTGAATTTTATCTATAAATAAAGGAAGGTAACTCTTCAATCCTTGGTGTCCATACTATGCAATTGGTCGAGAAAATATCCCAGTTAGGTCAGCATCTAGAAAGCGGACTATATGAAAGACGGCAAGCTATTCGCCTGTGCCTGCTAGCCGCATTATGTGGAGAGAGCATTTTTCTTCTTGGCCCCCCCGGGAATAGCCAAAAGCCTTATCGCGCGTCGGATCAAATTTGCATTCCAAAACGCACGCGCTTTTGAGTATCTGATGACCCGTTTTTCCACCCCAGAAGAGATCTTCGGCCCCCTTTCCATTCAAGCGCTCAAAGATGAAGGCCGTTATCAGCGCCTTACTGAAGGTTATTTACCCGAAGCGGAAATCGTTTTCTTGGATGAAATTTGGAAAGCAGGTCCCGCCATTTTGAATACGTTACTCACCGCGATTAATGAAAAGAAATTCAGAAATGGCAACCTGGAAGAACAACTACCGATGCGTTTACTGGTTACAGCATCCAATGAACTCCCGGATAGTGATAGCAATCTGGAAGCACTCTACGATCGCATGTTGATTCGACTCTGGCTGGACAAAATTCAGGAAAAGAAAAATTTTCGCGCCTTGCTGACTGACCGAAACAAGGAAAATAGCAATCCCGTGCCTGCCCATATTCAAATCACCGATGATGAATTTCAGCAATGGCAAGATAAGATCAATCATGTATCCCTGCCAGATCATATCTTCGAACTGATTTATCAATTACGCCAACAAGTCAATGCGACTAAGAGCACGGCTGATGTCTCAGATCGCCGTTGGAAAAAATCTATCCGTTTACTGCAAGCCTGTGCCTTTTTCAGCGGCAGAAATGAGATATCCCCGTTAGATATCGTGCTATTAAAAGATTGCCTATGGCACGACTTGAATAGCTTAAAATTCTTGTCCCAATTTTTGCATGTCTTATTGACAGAACAGGCTTATCGACAACATTCCCTCCTGCAAAAAATGGAGAAGTTATACCAGCAATGGGTACAATCCAACCAAGGAGAAAATGACCATCCCCTGCAATTAGTCGCCAAATCCTCTCTGTTTCGCCGTAAGACCCTTTATTCACTGCCCGAAGATATAGCAGATGAAAAACTGACCCTATTTTTACGTCCTTCATTACACATGCATAATATTGAAGTCAATTTCATCGAACTAGATAAAAACTCGCTGGAAAACGCTCTAAAAAATAATACAGGAGAACTCTCTGCCTGTTTAAACGGCATTGGTTTTCCTCAAACTATCACGGCAGAAATCAATGAAAAGAACCTGCTTACAGTGCTGGATATTAGCCGTAATAACGCTGTTCTCTGCCTATTTAGTACTTCAAAAAACACCAATACAGAATGGCATGAAAAAATGATATCCATCAGCGATGAAATTCAGCAACAACGCAATTTATTCAGTCAGCATCAACCCTGTTTATTTATCGAAGCACATTGGCTTGTCAACATTGAACAGAGTTTTCTGCAATTAACTGAAAAACAGAAACAGTTGAGGGTAAAAATGAGTGGGTAATATCGTGTTGATATTCCGCAAGGGAGCGACTTATACAAAGTGCAAATATCGTCTCCCTTGGGATGGAGTTATAATCAAGCAAGCGCAAACAGTTCTCTAATCGCTTGCGTATCCAGATTGCCTATCCATTGTTCTCCGCTACCCACCACCATATCAGATAGCTCACGCTTACGCTGGATCATTTCGTTAATCCGTTCTTCAAAGGTGGCACTGGTAATAAAGCGGTGCACCTGCACATTACGCTGTTGACCAATGCGATACGCACGGTCAGTAGCCTGCGCCTCCACTGCGGGATTCCACCATAAATCGAAGTGAATCACGTTTGAGGCGGCAGTTAGGTTAAGCCCCGTCCCTCCGGCCTTGAGGGATAACAGAAACACCCGTTCAGTGCGGTCGGTCTGAAATTTCTCCACCATTTCGTCACGTTTAGTGCGGGACAGACCGCCATGCAGGAACATCGGGGCCTGCCCGTAGCGTTGTCGTAACCAGTGAGCCAATAATTCCCCCATCTCACGGAACTGAGTGAAAATGAGCGTTTTCTCGTGGCTGGCATGTATATCGTCGAGCAGATCGAACAAGCGTTCGAGTTTGCCGGACGCTATAGCATCGCTGGCAGGTTGTTTCAGGTACAGATCGGGATGGTTGCAGATCTGCTTGAGCGACAGAATCATTTGTAATACCAAGCCCTGGCGTTTGAACTGATCTTCTTCAGCTTCAAGGGTCAGCAGACTTTCACGCACCACCGATTCGTACAGTGCGGTTTGTGTTGCCGTCAAGCTGCAGTATTGATCACTTTCAACCTTGTCGGGCAGATCGCTGATCACGCTGCGATCGGACTTAAGGCGGCGCAGGAGAAAGGGGGCGGTGATGCGTTGGAAGCGTTCTGCTACCTGCCGATCGCGGTTGATCTGGATCGGCGTAGTGTAATCTTTCTCGAAACGTTTAAGTGTGCCCAAATAACCGCGATTGACAAAATCCATTAAGCTCCAGTATTCAGACAGACGGTTTTCAACGGGAGTACCACTCATGGCAATATAGCCAGCAGCAGGAATAGATTTGATCGCTTTGGTCTGCGCGACAGACGGGTTCTTGATGTTTTGCGCTTCATCCACCACCAGAACCCGCCAGGACATAGCCTTGAGCGAGGTCACCGCACTACGAACAATACCGTAGGTAGTCAGCAAGACGTCCGGTCGTTCACAGGTCAATTCACGTTTTCTGCCATGAAATACGTCAATGCTGATCGTTGGCGCAAAGCGAGCAATTTCCCTCTGCCAATTGGTCAGCAAACTGGTGGGAACCACTATCAATGCCTTAGACTGCTCTAAGGCACCGTCCTGCTTAAGTTTGAGCAGTGTAGCGATCACTTGCAGGGTTTTTCCAAGCCCCATATCATCAGCAATCACGCTGCCAAATCCTACCTGTAAGTTGCGCATCATCCAAGCGTAACCGCGTTGTTGATACGGACGCAGGGTAGCGTTGAGATCGCACGGTAAAGGCATTTCACCCGACTCCCTCAACTCGGTCAGCAGTTGTAGCGTGTTGTCGTCGAGCTTTACCGGTGTGCCACCATATTCACCAGCCAGTGCCGTGCGCAGCAATTCAGTGCCCGACAATTTTGAGGGGCGGTTCAGTTGGGCTTGCAAACTCGCAATTTCTTCCGGATCTAAGTAGACATATTCTCCTTTGAAACGCACTACGCCCGTTGCGCCCTGAACCAATTGCTCGAACTCGACACGAGTCAGATGATGTTCACCCAAAGCGACCCGCCAATCGAAAGTCAGGATCTCATCAACCCGCAATTGATTGCTTCCAAGTCCCTGAGTCCGACTAGATACGTTCATCGACAACCGAGGGCGTAACAATCGTTCCAACACCTTGGGTAGCAAAGTGCGAATGCCGAGCAGTTGAATGGCAGGTAGTGTGTTGAACAATAGCTCAGGCAGTTGTTCCGCCGTCAGAACAATAGGAGAGTGTGCGCCCTGTCTCAGGTAGTCATTAAGAGGAGGGAAAAATTCGGCCAGCAGAATGACCGTCTGCAAGATGCCGAAACGCGCCTGACTCCACTCTTGCTCAGTTAGTACGCTGTACAACGGAACCGGTGGTGTCAACAAGGCCGATTTGGGCTGAATAGCCAACCCTACCTCGAAATCGCCGAACTCCCCCTCATTCAGGTTCAGTACGGGAGAATAGTCCCGTTCAGCCAGATGATAACGAGCAAGCCAAGTCTGTAAGGCAGGACCGATAGCACTTTCCTCTGAACCATCAAAATTTTTCGGTTCACCACTGAATAACAAGGACAAGATTTTATTGTCGCGCGGTTTCTCTCTGACATACTCCGACGCCATTCGCAGGTAATAACCGAGAAATACCGCACATAACGCGCAGGTCTGCATTATCGGTGAAATAGTCTGGTTCCGACTTAACACGGCCAATTGCGACGGCAAGCCTCTTGCCAGAAGCTGTATCTGTTCAGCAACCCGGTTATCGAGCATAGCGGGTAACCAACGCACTCCCAGAACATTTGGCTCCACAGAAAATACCTGTGGCACCACCGCTCCGTGAACCAGCAGATGCAAAGATATCATGCGCAGGTGGAACAGGGCGGCTACCTCTGGTTGCCTGTCCGGCAAGTCTGCTGGAGTAAGTTGTGCCAGCGCAGTGTCCAGTTCTTCAATGGTATATAGCCCGTTGACACCACTGATGATGGCATCTCCCTCCCGATTCAACGTGATACGGGGACGGTGGGGAGCCAACAAAGTGACTACAGGCATATCCATCAGAATTTTGCCATCCAATACCTTGCGGGCAAACTTAGCCACCCGCGTCAGTACTCTTTGCATCACCTTGCGTAGATCGCCGTCAGGAAAAAAAACCGTCTGTGCAGGCAATACCGCCAATAGCGGCTCAGACAGAGATGGCAAGCCAGTATAATCCAACGTTTCCAGTGCCATCGGATCCGGCAGGATAGCGTCTACCAACGCGCCACCTTCAATTAACAGGGTCGACAAGCGCGGCACATTGACCACTGCCTCGCGCTCAATATTAATTCCTCGTTCTTTTAGCTGCTGAACAAGATCCACACCACGCAGGGAGAACACCAGAAAAGGATTGCTGTCGATTTGACGACTGATCAAGTAAATCGTTGCCGCCAAGTGCTTACAAGGCACTACCCAGTCGGGGCAGGAACATCTCATCGTTAAATCTTTCCACTGGGACGGAAATACGGCAATACCCAAGCGTTTAGCCTGCTCTAACACTGAAGGATCTAATTCTCGATTAAGCAGACGGGCGATCACACCAGGATCACCCACCAACACATCAAGCAATCGATTGATTTGTTTCTGGGTCAGTGAAGGGACTTGAATTAAAACTTGATAAGGTAATGGACGAGAACCCTGCACTTTCGCCTGCAAAGTGCCTCCTTTCAATGTCAGATTCTTGACCACACCTTTATTAGCGTAAGTTCTCCCACGCGGCAATCGGTTGTCATAATCTATATTAGTGAGAGCGTTCAGCCATTGTTTACCCCACCAGGTATTACCATAACTCATGATATTTACCAAAGAAGATAGAAGATATAGACTGAATTTTACGAGTTTTGGCTACAAAGCACATGATTATTTTTTTGCAACATTGGCACATGCCCCACAATGGGAAACCCACATGTTAACACTAGCCACACTCGATCTCTTGCTCTCTATCAATGAAAGCGAGCTGATCGAAGAGATCATTTTGGTACTGTTAGGTTCCCCCCAGCTCGTTATTTTCTTTGGCAAGTTCCCAAGGCTTAAGAACGCATTGCTGAAAGATCTTCCCTCATGGCAACAAGCATTGCAGCAGAGAATAAAAGAGACACGTATCCCTGCTCCATTAGCTGAAGAGTTTCAGTTATACCAACACATACAGGCAATTGATACGTCAGATTTCTATCAACAATTACCTAATATCCTGAAGAAACTCCAACAGCTCGGATCCCCCTTTGCCAAAGAAGCCAATACACTATCCAAAGCATTCTCTGAACACCCCCCTTCAGAACAGATGTTATTTATCCAACGCTGGCATCTCAGCCTGATCCTGCAAGCAACGACCTTTAACAAGACACTATTAGAACAAGAAAAAGAACAACTATTTGCAGAGATCCAGAAGCGATTAACACTCAGTGGTAACCTTGATCCCCTCTTTGATCACAATGATCACGCGGCAGGCCGATTATGGGATATGAGTAAAGGACAACTTCACCTGACCACGAAAAATATACAACTATTTACTCTTTATGCTGACTTTCTTAAACAGCAACCTGAGCTGGAAAAACTGGCGCAATTACTTGGCCGCAGTCAGGCAGCGAAAGCAATCCCTCAAGAAAGCGTCGTTCTGGAGCCGTTTACCCGACCTGAAAGGCTGCCAGAGACTATACCGGAGCAAATTAGCGGGATTAGGCAAAGCGACGATATCTTAAGGTTATTACCCACCGAAATGGCTATGCTGGGTATTGACGCGTTGGAATACGAATTTTACCGGCGGCTGGTGGAGAAAAAGTTACTATCCTATCGCCTACAAGGAGACGATTGGCAACCGAAAACCACTCTTAAACCCGTTACACATCACCATAATGAAAAACAACCTCGAGGACCATTTATTGTTTGTGTCGATACTTCAGGTTCAATGGGTGGATTTAATGAGCAATGTGCAAAAGCACTCTGTCTGGCTTTGATGCGTATTGCACTGGCGGATAATCGTCACTGTCATATTATATTGTTCTCGACACAACTTATTCATTATGACTTAACATCACCGGATGGACTCACTCAAGTGATGCATTTTCTGGGACAAACCTTTAGGGGAGGAACAGATCTGGCATCTTGTTTAAATGCAACCGTTGAAAAAATGAAAGAAAATAGTTGGGAAGATGCTGATGCTGTTGTTATTTCAGATTTCATTGCCCAACGTTTGCCAGGCTCCCTAATCCATCAGATAAAAAATCTGCAACAGCATCAGCAACACCGCTTCCATGCAGTCTCCCTTTCCCATTACGGAAAGCCCGGTATTATGCAGATATTCGACTATATCTGGTGTTTTGATACCGGGCTTATAAGCCGTTTACAAAGAAGGTGGCGAAATTAAAACTTAGAGTACACCTTCAACGGATTCAATAATCTCAGGTGACCAGACACCGCACTGAACCTGACCGATATGTGCCATTTGCAGCAGCAACATCACCAAGCGGGATTGCCCGATACCACCACCGATAGATTGTGGCATATCACCGCTGATCAACGCTTGATGCCAATCATATTGCAGACGATCTTCATCACCAGTCAGTGCAAGCTGACGTTTCAGCGTCTCTGCATCAACACGGATACCCATAGAAGAAATTTCAAAAGCATCCTGCAAAACTGGGTTCCAGACAATAATGTCACCGTTTAAACCAAAGAAACCATCACCGTTTGGTGTAGTCCAATCGTCGTAATCCGGCGCACGTACATCATGAGCCTGCTCATCAGACAACTTACCACCAATGCCCATCAGGAAAATGGCACCAAACTCTTTGGCAGCCTCACGTTCACGACCTTTAGCATCCAGACCAGGGTAACGTTTCAGAAGCTCTTCACTGTGAATAAAGTGAATTTGATCTGGCAGGAACGGTGCCAGACCAAATTCCTTACTTACTACTTGTTGTGTTTCTTTTATTGCTTCGTAGATTTTACCTACTGTCTGTTTTAAATAGTCGAGTGAACGCTGACCTTCACCCATCACTTTCTCCCAATCCCACTGATCAACAAAAACAGAGTGGATAGGCGTCAAGCGATCTTCATCAGGACGCAGAGCTTTCATGTGAGTATACAATCCCTGTTCAGCTTGAAAACCAAAGCGACCTAATGTCTTACGTTTCCATTTCGCCAGAGAATGAACCACTTCGAATGTGTCGTCTGGCAAAGTTTTCACTTTCACCTGAACCGCTTTTTCATGACCCGATAAGTTGTCCTGAGTACCATCACCAAGACGACTTAAGATAGGTCCCTGCACTTCGATTAAGCCAAGTTTTTTCTCTAACAGACGGGAAAAGTATGATTTCACAAAACTAATCTGCTGTTGCTTTTCAATAAAGGATGTTTTCATGATGCAGCTCTCAAAATTTTTTAGTGGCCCTGTGTCCTGTTGATATAGATTAAGCAACAAAATGAGGTGCAAATTCAATATATGATGATAAAAATAGTGAATAAGATTTATAAACGATAAATTTTACACTATAAAAATGAATATTATTCAAAAACAGGGGTTGAAAATGGCGGAAATTTATCAGATCGATAATTTAGACCGTGACATACTTCACGCTTTAATGGCGAACGCACGTACACCTTACGCAGAATTAGCCAAAAAATTCGCAGTAAGCCCAGGAACGATTCATGTCCGTGTAGAAAAAATGAAACAATCAGGGATCATTACGGGGACTCGGGTTGATATCAGTGCTAAACAACTGGGGTTCGATGTGTGCTGCTTTATTGGCATCATATTAAAAAGCGCCAAAGACTATCCGGCGGCATTGAAGAAACTCGACATGCTTGATGAAGTTGTTGAAGTTTATTACACCACAGGGCACTACAGTATCTTCATTAAAGTCATGTGCCGATCCATAGAAGCTCTTCAGGACGTACTTATCAACAAGATCCAGACGATTGACGAAATCCAGTCAACAGAAACGTTGATCTCCCTGCAAAACCCGATAATGAGGACAATAAAACCTTAAAACGAAAAACCAGTTAACCACATTATCCACAGGTAGATCCCAATAGATTCACTGCGTACAATAGTTATTCTTTAATTTAACAAGGATCATGATGAGCACAATAACCTTAATCAGCGGCAGCACAATGGGTAGCGCCGAATACGTCGCAGAACATATGGCTGAGATCTTAGAAAATAATGGCTTTCCAACGAAGATGCTGCATGGTCCCTCATTGGAAGATCTCCCACGTGAAGGGTTGTGGATTGTCGTTACTTCAACGCATGGAGCTGGGGACTTACCTGATAATCTCCAACCTCTGGTGGATCAGATCACACAACAGCAACCGGATCTCCGCAATATCACATTTGGAGCCGTCGGTATCGGCAGTTCCGAATATGACACCTTCTGTGGCGCAATAAGATCACTGGAACGCTTATTAGAAGATCATGGAGCAAAACGGATCGGCGATCGATTGGAAATCGATATCCTGCAACACGAAATTCCCGAAGATCCAGCCGAAGAATGGGTTAAAGAGTGGGCAAAGTTACTCTGATCTGATTAAAAATATAACGATCAGCTGTGGATAACTTGTCTGAAAAGCAGGGGTTAACCCGTAGTTATCCATTTAATAACCGAGTTACAATTAAGTGGCTGTGAATAACTAGGCATTTAGATCCCAGCTTATACTGAGTTGGATCACGGATCATTCACAGCAAATGATCCTTTACAGTATCATGATCTTTATATGGAAAATCCACTTATCCACAGATGATCGTGATCCTAATAAAAGATCTAATAAAGAGATCTTTAAATAAAAAGATCTTCTTTTAATTAATGATGATCTCTCACCTCTTGGTCTCAGCTCCAAACTTGGGTAGAATTCTCTCCCTGATGCATATGAAGCATTCTCACTATTGAAGGTTCGCACATGTTTTATCCAGAGCACTTTGACGTCATCATTATCGGCGGGGGTCATGCCGGTACTGAAGCAGCGATGGCCTCCGCACGTATGGGGCGTCAAACCTTACTACTGACTCACAATATTGATACTTTGGGCCAGATGTCATGTAATCCAGCCATTGGTGGGATCGGTAAAGGGCATCTGGTAAAAGAGATCGATGCACTTGGTGGCCTAATGGCAAAAGCCACAGATCAGGCCGGGATTCAGTTTAGAACACTCAATGCCAGCAAAGGCCCTGCTGTTAGGGCAACACGAGCACAAGCGGATCGAGTACTTTACCGACAAGCTGTAAGAACAGCACTGGAAAATCAACCTAACTTAATGATCTTCCAGCAACCCGTTGAAGATCTCATTGTTGAAAACGACACAGTTACAGGTGTTGTTACCCGTATGGGATTGAAATTTAAAGCTAAATCTGTAGTGCTGACCGTAGGGACTTTCCTTGATGGAAAAATTCACATCGGACTGGAAAACTACAGTGGAGGACGGGCAGGTGATCCTCCCGCGATCTCATTATCTCACCGTTTACGTGAATTGCCATTGCGTGTAGCTCGCCTGAAAACAGGTACACCCCCTCGCATTGATGCTCGAACCATTGATTTTAGCGAGCTTGAACAACAACTGGGCGATAACCCCACACCCGTATTTTCATTCATGGGTAACGTTGATCAACACCCACGGCAGCTCCCGTGTTACATCACGCATACCAATGAAAAAACCCATGAAGTGATCCGCAATAACTTGGATCGCAGTCCAATGTATGCGGGGATCATTGAAGGGATCGGCCCTCGTTACTGTCCTTCCATCGAAGACAAAGTGATGCGTTTTGCGGATCGTAACGCTCACCAGATCTTCCTGGAACCTGAAGGATTAACCAGTAACGAAATCTATCCAAACGGTATTTCTACCAGTTTGCCATTTGATGTTCAGATGCAAATTGTTCACTCCATGAAAGGCATGGAGAATGCCCGTATTATCCGCCCTGGCTATGCGATCGAATATGACTTCTTCGATCCACGTGATTTAAAACAAACACTGGAAAGTAAATTTATTCACGGTCTGTTTTTTGCTGGTCAGATCAATGGCACCACCGGATATGAAGAAGCCGCCGCACAAGGATTACTGGCTGGCCTTAACGCTGCACGCTATGCTTATGGTGAAGAAGGTTGGTTTCCACGCCGTGATCAGGCTTATATTGGCGTATTGGTTGATGATCTATGCACACTTGGCACCAAAGAGCCTTACCGCATGTTCACCTCCCGCGCTGAATATCGTTTGATGCTGCGCGAAGACAATGCGGATCTTCGTCTGACTGAACAGGGCCGTAAACTTGGCTTGGTGGATGATCTCCGTTGGGAGCATTATTGCCGCAAATTTGACATGATCGAGCAAGAACGCCAGCGCCTGCGCAATATCTGGGTTCATCCTCACTCTGATAACTTAGAGGATATCAACCAGATGCTGAAAACACCGCTATCAAAAGAAGCCAACGGTGAAGATTTGCTGCGCCGCCCTGAGATGAATTATGAATTATTGACGTCGTTACCCCGTTTCTCTCCTAGGCTGACTGAGCCTCAAGCTGCGGATCAGGTTGAAATTCAAGTGAAATATGAAGGCTATATTGCCCGTCAGCAAGAAGAGATCGAAAAACAGTTACGTAATGAAAAAACTGCATTGCCTGTTGATTTGGATTACCAACAAGTGAGCGGGCTTTCAAATGAAGTTATTGCAAAACTGAATGACCATAAACCCAGTTCAATTGGCCAGGCTTCACGGATTTCAGGCATCACGCCAGCAGCAATTTCTATTTTGCTGGTATGGCTGAAAAAACAAGGTTTATTGCGTCGTAGCGCCTAAGAGGACAGATTTTGCTTAATAAATTGGAATCACTGCTGGCGAAAACTGACATTACGTTATCACTGCCACAAAAACAGCAGCTCGTTGCCTATGTTGACATGCTCAATAAATGGAACAAGGCTTATAACCTGACATCTGTCCGCGACCCAGAACAGATGCTGGTTCGGCATATTATGGATAGCATTGTTGTTAATCCATTCCTGCGTGGAACGCGTTTTATTGATGTTGGAACAGGGCCTGGCTTGCCAGGCATCCCACTGGCCATTGTACGTCCAGATTCCCATTTCACTTTATTGGATAGTTTGGGAAAACGCGTTCGCTTTTTGCGTCAGGTTCAACATGAATTAGGCTTAAACAATATTGAGCCTGTACAGAGCCGGGTTGAAGAATTTATTCCCGAACCTCTTTTTGATGGGGTGATTAGCCGTGCATTTGCTTCACTGCAAGACATGCTGTCATGGTGCAACCATCTTTCTAAACCACGTGAAGGGCGTTTTTATGCTTTGAAAGGTGTATTGCCGGAAGATGAATTGGCTGAATTGCCAACGGGGATTGTGCTCGACACTGTCGTTCCTCTCCAGGTCACAGCGTTAGATGAACAGCGTCATCTGGTAATACTTAAGTCAAACTAACTTTGCTATTTGTCAATAAAAATCTAAATAATAAGTGACGCCAACGACAGTTAAAATGTAACTGGCGTTACTCATTATTCTCTTCCATGAATTCAACTTTATTTACTGATGATTCACAGAAAATCAACGTTATTTTTATATTGGCAGAATTTCTCTTTTCAAAGATTGCTATCGATTTTCTTTATAAATAAACTTTAGAGAAAGTGAGAAAATAATCATTTAATCTTTTTTATCGGTATATCAGATAAAACTTCATAGCTATAATATTAATAGTTTGATTTTCGATAAAAAAATAAAAGATTTTTATCACATATTTAATGATAAACATAATTAATGATTTTTGTTTAATGTGATGTATATCACGTTTAATTTTGAGGTCATACCATTAGTCATTGCAGAATATTAAATGGTATTTGTGAGCGATCTAGCATCAAAGTTAGAAATTTAAATAATTATTCACTTTTTCGCTACTTATGGATTGAATTCATTTTGGCGGCCCGTATAATTTGCACGTTTTTGTCACTTGACACTCTTAAGCAAAGCCAGTTTTATACAACATTCAGCAAAGCCTGATATGTGATGGTGTACCACAGGGAGAAAACAAAAGTCATGTCTGTATCCCTTTACAGCGGTAGAATGGCACTGAAACTGTTATTTTTGCAGTTAATGACTTTTGTTATTCTCAGTGTAGCTTTTTGTACCAAAAGTATAGAGTGGGGCGCTTCTGCTTTTGCTGGTGGGCTAGCATGTTGGCTACCAAATGCCATTTTTATGCGACTTAGCCGCTTCCAAAAGGTAAAAGAAGAAGGGGTTCCAGTACGGATTGCATGGTTTTTCGCGATTAGCGAAGGGGTGAAGGTTATCATTACGATAACCGTGCTGATAGTCGCTTTAGGGGTGTTCAAGGCGGCATTTGCACCACTTGGTGTGGCCTATTTAGCGGTGCTGATTGTGCAGATCATCGCACCTGCCGTAATGAACGGTTAGCGTTTTTAACAACAAAAGGGTAAAAAGCATCATGTCTGCATCAGGAGAAGTTTCAACTTCGGAGTACATAAGTCATCACCTGAAGCACCTTCAGTTGGACTTGCGTACCTTTGAGTTGGTCAATCCCCACGCTAGTGGTTATGAGGCGACGTTCTGGACGTTGAATATCGACTCGCTTTTTTTCTCCATCGTATTAGGGATGTTGTTTCTATTCGTATTCAGAAGAGTTGCGGTTCGCGCCACTGACGGCGTTCCGGGCAAATTTCAGACTGCAATAGAAATGGTAATCGGCTTCGTTGATAACACCGTGCGTGATATGTATCACGGCAAGAGCAAAGTGATAGCTCCTCTGGCTTTGACTGTGTTCGTCTGGGTGTTACTCATGAACGCATTGGATTTGCTGCCAATCGATTTTATTCCTCTAATCGGTGAACACTTCTTCGGCTTGCCTGCTCTGCGTATTGTTCCAACCGCAGACGTCAGTGTCACTTTGTCGATGGCCCTCGGTGTTTTTGTCCTCATTCTGTTCTACAGCATTAAGATGAAAGGAATTCGTGGTTTTGCGAAGGAGCTGACATTGCAGCCTTTCAATCATCCACTCTTTATTCCAATTAACTTAATCTTGGAAGGGGTCAGCTTGCTGTCTAAACCTATATCACTCGGTCTGCGACTGTTTGGTAATATGTATGCTGGCGAATTGATCTTTATTCTTATTGCGGCCCTTCTACCGTGGGGAGCACAGTGGTTACTCAGCCTGCCTTGGGCGATTTTCCACATATTAATTATTACGTTACAAGCCTTTATTTTCATGGTTCTGACGATTGTTTATCTGTCGATGGCATCTGAAGAGCATTAATTTTTATCAATCAATAATTGTGTTTTAACTTGAAACAAACTGGAGACTGTCATGGATATAAACATGGATCTGCTGTACATAGCTGCCGCTATTCTGATGGGGTTGGCTGCTATCGGTGCTGCGATCGGTATCGGCATCCTCGGGGGTAAATTCCTGGAAGGCGCTGCTCGCCAACCTGATCTGATTCCTCTGCTGCGTACGCAGTTCTTTATCGTCATGGGCCTGGTTGACGCCATCCCGATGATTGCTGTGGGCCTGGGCTTGTTTATGATGTTTGCTGTTGGCGGTTAATAAGATAGCAGAACTTAAATTTACGCCAATTTATTAATTGAAATTAGAGGTATTGTGTCGTGAATATTAACGCAACAATCCTCGGCCAGGCCTTAGCGTTTGTCCTGTTTGTTTTGTTCTGCATGAAGTATGTATGGCCACCAATCATGGCGGCCATTGAAAAACGTCAGAAAGAGATTGCTGACGGTTTGGCTTCAGCAGAGCGTGCCAAAAAGAACCTGGACTTAGCGCAAGCCAATGCGACCGACCAACTGAAAAAAGCGAAAGCTGATGCACAAGTTATCATTGAGCAGGCTAATAAACAAAAAGCCCAAATTATTGATGATGCGAAAGCAGAAGCAGAGCTGGAACGTAACAGAATTGTGGCGCAAGCTCATGCTGAAATTGAAGCTGAACGCAAGCGTGCGCGTGAAGAGTTACGTAAACAGGTTGCGATGTTGGCTATCGCAGGTGCCGAGAAAATCATCGAACGTTCCGTGGATGAAGCTGCTAACAGCGACATCGTTGATAAACTGGTCGCTGAACTGTAAGGAGGGAGGGGCATGTCTGAATTCGCTACGGTAGCTCGCCCCTACGCCAAAGCTGCTTTTGACTTTGCTGTAGAACACCAGTCGCTTGAACACTGGCAGAATATGCTGGCGTTTATTGCTGAGGTTACTCGCAATGAGCAGGTTGGTGAGCTGCTTTCCGGTTCATTAGCACCGGAAACGTTAGCCAAAACCTTCATCACCCTTTGTGGTGAGCAGGTTGATGAGCATGCTCAGAACTTTATTCGTGTAATGGCAGAAAATGGTCGCTTGCTGGTACTGCCAGAAGTCTTCCAGCAATTTATCCAATTGCGTGCGTCACTTGAATCGACTATCAATGTTGAAGTGGCTTCTGCGACCGAACTGAATGAGCAGCAGCAGGCTAAAATTTCTGCGGCGATGGAAAAACGTCTGTCACGCAAAGTGAAGCTGAATTGCAAAATTGACAAGTCTGTTATTGCCGGCGTGATTATCCGCGCGGGTGACATGGTGATTGACGGCAGTATTCGTGGCCGTCTGAATCGTTTAACAGACGTCTTGCAGTCTTAAGGGGACTGGAGCATATGCAACTGAATTCCACCGAAATCAGCGAACTGATCAAACAGCGTATTGCTCAGTTCAATGTCGTGAGCGAAGCTCACAATGAAGGTACGATAGTTTCCGTTAACGACGGGATCATTCGTATCCACGGTTTAGCTGATGTCATGCAGGGTGAAATGCTTTCTCTGCCTGGCAACCGTTACGCAATTGCACTGAACCTAGAGCGCGACTCTGTAGGTGCGGTTGTGATGGGTCCGTATGCTGACTTGGCCGAAAGCATGAAAGTCAAATGTACTGGCCGTATTTTGGAAGTGCCTGTTGGTCGTGGTCTGCTAGGTCGTGTTGTTAACACACTGGGTGAACCGATTGACGGCAAGGGTGCTCTTGAGAACGATGGCTTCTCACCGGTAGAAGTGATCGCACCAGGTGTTATCGATCGCCAATCCGTTGACCAGCCTGTCCAGACAGGTTACAAATCCGTTGATGCCATGATCCCAATCGGCCGTGGCCAGCGTGAACTGGTCATCGGTGACCGTCAGACCGGTAAAACTGCTCTGGCTATTGATGCTATCATCAACCAGCGTAATTCTGGTATCAAATGTGTCTATGTTGCGATTGGTCAGAAAGCTTCTACCATTGCTAACGTAGTCCGTAAACTGGAAGAACACGGCGCACTGGAAAACACCATCGTTGTTGTTGCATCCGCTTCTGAATCTGCGGCCCTGCAATATCTGGCGCCCTACTCTGGTTGTGCGATGGGTGAATACTTCCGTGATCGCGGTGAAGATGCCCTGATTGTTTACGATGATCTGTCTAAACAGGCTGTAGCATACCGTCAGATTTCCCTGTTGCTGCGTCGTCCACCTGGACGTGAAGCATATCCTGGTGACGTTTTCTACCTGCACTCCCGTTTGCTGGAGCGTGCAGCGCGTGTTAACGCTGAATATGTTGAAAAATTCACTCATGGTGAAGTGAAGGGTAAAACCGGCTCTCTGACTGCACTGCCAATCATTGAAACTCAGGCGGGTGACGTTTCTGCGTTCGTACCAACAAACGTTATTTCCATCACTGATGGTCAGATCTTCCTTGAATCTTCTCTGTTTAACTCAGGTATCCGTCCAGCGGTTAACCCAGGGATTTCAGTATCCCGTGTAGGTGGTGCTGCTCAGACTAAGATCATCAAGAAACTGTCTGGTGGTATTCGTACCGCTCTGGCTCAGTACCGTGAACTGGCAGCATTCTCCCAGTTTGCTTCTGATCTGGATGATGCAACGCGTAAGCAGTTGGACCATGGTCAGAAAGTCACTGAGTTGTTGAAGCAGAAACAGTATCAGCCGATGTCCATTGCACAGCAGGCTCTGTCTCTGTTTGCTGCTGAACGTGGTTATCTGGAAGATATCGAAATCGCAAAAGTGGTCAGTTTCGAAGCTGCGCTGTTGGCTTATGCTAACCGTGAACATGCTGATCTTCTGAAAGAGATTGACCAGTCTGGTGATTACAATGGCGAGATCGAAGCGAAGCTGAAAGCGCTGTTGGAATCCTTCAAGGCGACTCAGTCCTGGTAACACTATTCGGCCCAGTTTGATTCTGTTGATGAATAAAAAATGGGCCGTCTGGTTGAATTCGGAGAAGCAGAAATGGCCGGCGCAAAAGAGATACGTACCAAAATCGCCAGTGTGCAGAACACGCAAAAAATCACTAAAGCGATGGAGATGGTCGCCGCGTCCAAAATGCGTAAAACGCAGGATCGCATGGCAGCCAGCCGTCCTTATGCAGAAACCATTCGCAGTGTGATTGGACACCTTGCGTTAGGTAATCTGGAATACAAACATCCCTACCTTGCAGAGCGCGAAGTGAAGCGTGTTGGGTACGTGGTTGTTTCGACTGACCGTGGTTTATGTGGCGGTTTGAACATTAACGTGTTCAAAAAATTGCTGATAGAAATGAAAGACTGGTCTGATAAAAACGTTCAAGTTGATTTGGCGCTTATTGGATCAAAAGCGGTTTCCTTCTTTTCTTCTGTTGGTGGCAACATTGTTGCCCAAGTAACAGGGATGGGAGATAACCCATCATTATCCGAACTGATCGGGCCAGTCCACGTCATGATGCAAGCATATGACGAAGGGCGTCTGGATAAACTGTATATAGTGACAAACAAGTTCATGAATACAATGTCTCAGGTTCCGACGATCACTCAGTTATTGCCTCTGCCAGCCGGAGACGATGAAACACTGAAGAAGAAGTCCTGGGACTATCTGTATGAACCTGATCCTAAGGCGCTGTTGGATACCCTGCTGCGTCGCTATATAGAATCGCAAGTTTATCAGGGCGTCGTTGAAAACCTGGCTAGTGAACAGGCCGCACGAATGGTAGCGATGAAAGCCGCGACCGATAACGGTGGCAACCTGATCAAAGAGTTGCAGTTGGTTTACAACAAGGCTCGTCAGGCCAGCATCACTCAGGAACTCACCGAAATCGTTTCGGGTGCTTCTGCGGTTTAACAGCTAGGTTTACGAATTACGTAGAGGATTCAAGATGGCTACTGGAAAGATTATCCAGGTAATCGGCGCCGTGGTGGACGTCGAATTCCCTCAGGACAGCGTACCAAAAGTATACGATGCCCTTGAGGTTAAAAACGGTGAAGAAAAACTGGTGCTGGAAGTTCAGCAGCAGTTAGGTGGGGGTATAGTTCGTTGTATCGCAATGGGTACTTCCGATGGCCTGCGCCGTCATTTGGACGTGACTGATTTAGGACACCCAATCGAAGTCCCAGTGGGTAAAGCAACACTGGGCCGTATCATGAACGTATTGGGCGATCCCATTGACATGAAAGGTGAGATCGGCGAAGAAGAGCGCTGGTCAATTCACCGTACAGCACCAAGCTATGAAGAGTTGTCCAACTCTCAGGAACTGCTGGAAACCGGTATTAAAGTTATGGACTTGATCTGCCCATTCGCTAAGGGTGGTAAAGTGGGTCTGTTCGGTGGTGCGGGTGTAGGTAAAACCGTTAACATGATGGAGCTTATCCGTAACATTGCGATCGAGCACTCAGGTTACTCTGTATTTGCTGGTGTTGGTGAGCGTACCCGTGAAGGTAACGACTTCTATCATGAAATGACGGATTCAAACGTACTGGATAAAGTATCTTTGGTGTATGGTCAGATGAATGAGCCACCGGGAAACCGTCTGCGTGTTGCATTGACCGGTTTGACGATGGCAGAAAAATTCCGTGATGAAGGCCGCGACGTTCTGTTGTTCGTTGATAACATTTATCGTTACACCCTGGCAGGGACAGAAGTATCTGCACTGTTAGGTCGTATGCCATCTGCTGTAGGTTATCAGCCAACATTGGCGGAAGAGATGGGCGCTTTGCAAGAGCGTATCACCTCAACTAAAACTGGCTCTATCACCTCGGTACAGGCCGTTTACGTTCCTGCGGATGACTTGACTGACCCATCACCTGCGACAACCTTTGCTCACTTGGATGCAACCGTCGTATTGAGCCGTCAGATCGCATCTCTGGGTATCTACCCTGCGGTTGATCCTCTGGATTCAACCAGCCGTCAGCTTGACCCACTGGTCGTTGGTCAGGAGCACTATGACGTGGCTCGTGGTGTTCAGTCTATCCTGCAACGTTATCAGGAACTGAAAGACATCATCGCTATTCTGGGTATGGACGAACTGTCTGAAGACGACAAACTGGTTGTGGCACGTGCCCGTAAGATCCAGCGCTTCTTGTCTCAGCCATTCTTCGTTGCAGAAGTCTTCACCGGTTCACCAGGTAAATTTGTTCCTCTTAAAGACACTATCCGAGGCTTCAAAGGCATCCTGAACGGTGATTATGACCATCTGCCAGAGCAGGCGTTCTACATGGTTGGCTCCATCGAAGAAGCGATGGAAAAAGCGAAAACGCTTTAATATGGCTGACGGGAGGTTGATATGGCTGCAATGACGTTCTCCCTGAACGTAGTCAGTGCTGAAAAACTGTTGTTTGAAGGGCTGGTACAGAAAATTCAGGTGACAGGTAGTGAAGGTGAGCTGGGGATCTATCCTCAACACACACCACTGCTTACTGCCATAAAACCGGGCATGATACGTATTGTTAAGCAGTTTGGTGAAGAAGAATTTATCTACCTGTCAGGTGGTATTCTTGAAGTTCAGCCAAATGGCGTTATCGTACTGGCCGATACAGCGATCCGTGGTAAGGATTTGGACGAAGCTAAAGTGCTTGAAGCCAAGCGCAAGGCGGAAGAACACATCCGTAATTCTCACGGCGATGTTGATTATGCTCAGGCATCTGCTGAATTGTCGAAAGCGATCGCGAAACTTCGTGTTATCGAATTGACAAAAAAAATGATGTAATAAATACCCAAAGGGTATAGGCAGTTAGATAAAAAGCCAGTTGGTGAAAACTAACTGGCTTTTTTTGCATTACGAAATATGTGGCAATTTATTTCGCAAACAGGTTTACTTTCATACTTAAAAATTGGGATTGTCAGGTTTCTTATGTCTATTATTGCAAATAATGACAACGCAAATAATGTCGGTACAAAAAGTGTTGTGATCCTTGCCGCGGGCAAGGGAACTCGCATGTATTCCGCTCTTCCTAAAGTTCTGCACGTGCTGGCCGGTAAGCCGATGGTTCAGCATGTTATTGATACCGCAATGGAGTTGGGCGCCCAAAATGTTCACCTGGTTTATGGGCATGGAGGTGATTTGATGAAACAAGCACTTCCCGGCCAGGATCTGAATTGGGTACTGCAAGCTGAACAGCTTGGTACAGGTCATGCCATGCAGCAAGCTGCTCCGTATTTTTCGGATGATGAAGATATTCTGATCCTTTACGGTGATGTGCCTTTGATTGGCAAAGATACCTTGGCGCGTTTGATAGAAGCTAAACCAGAGGGTGGAATTGGTTTATTAACTGCCATACTGGATAATCCAACGGGCTATGGTCGTATCATCCGTGAAGATGGTGAAGTGACGGGGATTATCGAACAGAAAGATGCAACGGAAGAACAGTGTAAAATCAACGAAATTAACACCGGTATTTTGGTGGCGAATGGCGGTGATTTGAAACGGTGGTTATCCCGGCTGGAAAACAATAACGCACAGGGCGAATATTACCTGACGGATGTTATTGCGCTTGCACACAAAGAAGGCCGTCAAATCAAGGCCGTACACCCAAGCCGTTTAAGTGAAATGGAAGGGGTCAACAATCGTCTGCAACTTTCCGATCTGGAACGTATTTACCAATCTGAGCAAGCGGAAAAATTACTGCTGGCGGGCGTCATGTTATTAGATCCTGCCCGTTTTGATTTGCGCGGAACACTAGAACACGGTCGTGATGTGGTGATTGATACCAATGTGATTATTAAAGGTCATGTCACACTGGGAAATAATGTTCAGATCGGCTCTGGCTGTATCCTGAAAAATTGTGTTATTGGTGATGGGGCAGTCATTGACCCGTACACCGTCATTGAAGATTCTGACATTGCGGCAGAGTGTACTATTGGGCCTTTTGCCCGTTTACGCCCAGGTTCCAAATTGGCGGAAAAAGCGCATGTTGGCAATTTCGTTGAAATGAAAAAATCCTCGCTTGGCACAGGTTCCAAGGCAGGTCATCTGACTTATCTTGGTGATTCTGAAATTGGCAATAATGTCAATATTGGTGCGGGAACCATTACTTGTAACTATGATGGTGCCAATAAATTTAAGACCATCATTGGTGATGATGTTTTTGTTGGTTCTGACACACAGCTTGTTGCGCCAGTGACGGTTGCGAAAGGCGCGACGATTGGTGCCGGAACCACAGTAACAAAAGACGTTGCTGAGAATGACTTGGTTATCAGTCGTGTAAAGCAAACCCATATTAAAAACTGGCAGCGTCCAGTGAAGAAAAAATAAATAAGATATATCCATAATAAAAATCCCCATCTCTACAAAGCTCGGGGACGGCAAAGCCGAAACACAATCAGGTTAGCGACATAAAAGGGCTTCATCGCCCTGTTTTTGGGAATAAAACAAAATGTGTGGAATTGTTGGTGCAGTAGCACAACGGGATATTGCAGAAATACTGATCGAAGGTCTTCGTCGCCTGGAATACCGTGGTTATGACTCTGCGGGTATGGCTATCGTTGACAGTGAAAACCGCATGACCCGCCTGCGTGAAGTGGGCAAAGTACAGATGCTGGCTGATGAAGCAGATAAACAGCCAGTTATTGGCGGCACAGGGATTGCTCATACTCGTTGGGCGACTCACGGTGAACCAAACGAACGCAATGCTCATCCTCATGTTTCTGAGCATATTGCCGTTGTGCATAATGGCATTATTGAAAACCATGAAGCGCTACGCGAAGAATTAAAAACGCGTGGTTACACCTTCTCTTCTGATACAGATACAGAAACCATTGCCCACCTTATTCACTGGGAACAGCAACAAGGCGGTTCACTGCTGGAAGTGGTGCAGCGTGTGATCCCACAATTACGTGGCGCTTATGGCACCGTAATTATGGATAGCCGTCATCCAGATGTGCTGGTTGCTGCGCGTTCTGGCAGCCCATTGGTCATTGGCTTAGGTGTGGGTGAAAACTTCCTGGCATCTGACCAATTGGCATTACTGCCAGTGACTCGTCGCTTTATCTATCTGGAAGAGGGGGATATTGCAGAAATCACTCGCCGTTCCGTTCGCATCTTTGATGTGCAGGGCGAAGCGGTTGAGCGCGAGCAAATTGAATCCAACGTTCAGTACGATGCCGGTGATAAAGGGGTATACCGTCACTACATGCAGAAAGAGATTTACGAACAACCGATGGCGATCAAAAGCACATTGGAAGGCCGTTTTAGCAATGGTCAGGTAAATCTGTCAGAACTGGGCGCTAATGCGGCGGAATTACTGTCACAAGTTGAGCATATCCAAATCGTTGCCTGCGGTACTTCCTACAATGCAGGCATGGTTTCGCGCTACTGGTTCGAATCACTAGCAGGTATTCCATGTGATGTTGAAATCGCTTCTGAATTCCGTTACCGCAAACCAGCGTGCCGTAAAGGAAGCCTGCTGATCACCCTGTCCCAATCCGGTGAAACGGCGGATACCTTGGCTGCTCTGCGTTTGTCTAAAGAACTAGGCTATCTGACTTCGTTGACCATCTGTAACGTTGTTGGTTCCTCTTTGGTACGTGAATCTGAATTTGCCCTGATGACCAAAGCAGGGGCAGAAATCGGCGTGGCATCCACCAAAGCCTTTACCACCCAGCTAACTGTATTGCTGATGCTGGTGGCTTACATTGGACGCCTGAAAGGTGCGGATGTAGCACTGGAACAAGACATTGTTCATGCCCTGCATGCCCTGCCAAGCCGCATTGAAAGCATGTTATCCAAAGACAAGCTGATTGAAGCATTGGCAGAAGATTTCTCTGAAAAACATCATGCCCTGTTCCTTGGCCGTGGCGATCAATACCCGATCGCGGTTGAAGGTGCACTGAAACTGAAAGAGATCTCCTACATTCACGCAGAAGCCTACGCTGCTGGTGAATTGAAACATGGCCCGTTGGCACTGATCGATGCGGATATGCCGGTCATCATCGTCGCACCAAACAACGAACTGCTGGAAAAACTGAAATCCAATATCGAAGAAGTTCGTGCCCGTGGCGGTTTGTTGTATGTCTTCGCCGATCAAGATGCAGGTTTCACCAACAGCGAAAACATGAAGATCATCTCCCTGCCACACGTAGAAGAGTTGATCGCACCGATCTTCTACACTGTGCCCCTGCAATTGCTGTCTTACCACGTTGCCTTGATCAAAGGTACGGATGTGGATCAGCCTCGTAACTTGGCGAAGTCGGTAACGGTGGAGTGATGGTGTTGTAGTTAGCGGTCAGAGATCTGTCTTTCAAAGGCAGATCTCACTGTATTTGGGGAGTTTGCACGTAATGGATAACGGACTTATTATTCCTTTCTGAAAACAGATCATAGCTATTTTCACGTGATAAGTGATGTCTAAACTACACTCAATATATCTTCAAAAGACGCACAATATCGGTTGGTTTCATGCGACTTGACAACCAAAATTTCTATTGCCTAACCTAACAACCTGTTCAGAGTCTTTTTAATAACACCACTAAGAAAGCTAAATTGATCATTTGCAAACTGGTATTCAGTTTTCGTTCACAATTTTTCCAAAGCCGTCTGCATTTTTCCAACCCACTGAACGAGCGTTCAACAACCCAACGTTTAGGAATGACTATCAATCTATGTAACTCATGACGTTGGGCAATTTGCACGGTAGCACCACACAACAGTTTGATCGACAAAGCAAAACGATCACCTGTATATCCCCCATCCGCCAAAAGGCACTTTAAGTTTCCCGGATTGGCCTGATGCCCGGCCAGTGCATCCAGTGCGCCTTCCCTGTCAGTCACATTGGCCGTTGTGACTATCATGGCGTGAGGAAGTCCTTGACTATCAACAACGATATGGCGCTTTATCCCTGAAATCTTTTTCCCCGCATCATAGCCTTTGCTTTTCGCTGTATCGGTATTGTTGACACTTTGTGCATCAACAATTAAAAACGTGCTCAATGCGTCACGGCCGTTTTTTGTCTGGCTTCTTGAACCTGATTTTTTTAAAGCCAGCGCCAAAACAGAGCCGGATTCATGGGGTTCACTCCAAATCTGGTAGTCATAATGTACAGTACGCCATTTAGGGAAATCGGACGGCAGCATGCGCCATTGACATCCGCTTTTCAACAGATACAAGAGGCCACAAAATACCTCGTAAAGGTCAATTTTACGGGATGCAGTTCGTTTACGGGCTTGTTCAAGCAGAGAGCGTATCTGCTCAAATTGCTCACGGGTGATATCACTGGGGTAAACTTTTCTCATCTTCAGATTATCAGGGTTCAATGTATTTTAGTAAAAACTCTGAACAGGTTGTTACAGCGGTATTTTCTAAATTAACGGTGCAAATCTCAATATAACTTAAAAATGGCAGACCCATCGCTTTAAAAGTTCTAGTGCTATAGCTCATAAATATACTTGCACCTTTTGCTATATTTTGTCAGTTTTAATGATATCAGTGGTATCAGATGAACATTTTTCAAGGCAGGGTAAACATGAGTAAGTGTGTAGGTTTTATCGGCTGGCGCGGTATGGTCGGCTCAGTATTGATGCAGCGAATGGTAGAAGAGCAGGATTTTGACGCAATAAATCCGGTTTTCTTCACAACCTCCCAGCACGGGCTTCCTGCGCCAGAATTCGCTGGAAAATCAGGTGTGTTACAGGATGCTTTTGATATTGAGGCACTGGGTGCGCTGGATATTATCATTAGCTGTCAGGGTGGGGATTATACCGATGAAATCTACCCTAAACTGAGGGCAACCGGCTGGCAGGGATATTGGATAGATGCCGCTTCTGCACTACGTATGAATGATGACGCTGTCATTATTCTTGATCCTGTTAACCTCCGACATATTCAAAATAGCCTGAATAAAGGTATCAAAACTTTTGTTGGCGGTAACTGTACCGTCAGCTTGATGTTGATGTCGTTGGGAGGATTGTTTGCCAATGATTTGATTGAATGGGCGTCGGTATCAAGCTATCAGGCCGCTTCTGGCGGTGGTGCTCGCCATATGCGTGAGCTGTTGGTGCAAATGGGGATGTTGCATCATCTGGTTGCTGAAGAATTAAAGACCCCTGCTTCCGCAATTTTGGATATTGAAAAACGTGTAACAGATTTTACCCGCAGTGGGGCATTGCCAACGGAGCAGTTTGGTGTTCCTTTGGCCGGGAGCTTAATTCCGTGGATCGATAAACAACTGGAAAACGGGCAGAGCCGCGAAGAATGGAAAGGTCAGGCGGAAACCAACAAGATCTTGAACACAGGCAATAATGTGATCCCGATTGATGGCTTGTGTGTCCGTATTGGGGCATTGCGTTGCCATAGTCAGGCATTTACCCTGAAATTGAAACAAGATATCCCGATCCAGGAAATTGAAATGCTATTGGCTTCCCATAATGATTGGGTTCGCGTTATTCCAAATGATCGGGAGCTAACGATGCGGGAGTTAACGCCGGCAGCGGTTACCGGCACGTTGAATACACCTGTGGGTCGTCTGCGTAAGTTGAATATGGGACCGGAATATTTATCTGCCTTTACGGTGGGTGATCAGTTGCTCTGGGGAGCCGCAGAGCCTTTGCGCCGTATGTTACGTATTCTGCTGTAGAAAAGAGTTAAGTTTTTTATTGAAACACTGCATTTGTTGGGATAATGCCGTCATTCGTGGCGGCATTAATGATTTTTTCGCCTGTCGCCTGAATTTTTCATCAATATCAATAAATCAGTGTCGTTACCTAAAATGCCAGCGCCCAAGAAAACGGGCGCTGGCATAATATTAATGCTTTTAGCAAACGGTTGTACCCAATGTTAATGTGACACAACGAATAAACTCGGTACTGACCCCTTTGCGGTTTTCAAGGTCTATAACCGACGTCGTGTGGTATTTTGGACAAATTTTATAAAGCAATTCAGGTGATATCTCTGCCCCCAGAGACTTAAGCACAGCAGAGGCCGTTTCGGGCCTAAAATTCATCCGGGCTTCATAAGCGGGAAGTGCATTACGGATTTTCTGGAATATCTCTTGGTTTTCATCCAGAATTTCTTCCAGGTTACTATCATTAACATGAGATAAAGCACGATCAAAGTCTGTTACACCCCGGAGTGCAAGAAGACTAATATCCATGTTATGTTTGGTTGCAAGTGAATCTGAGCCTGTGTTGGATTGGATTTTGGCATAGGAAAGTGATTTAATTTCATGGTGAATTTTACTTGCTACTTCTGGAATGAAACCAACAGCCAGTGCGATATTTTCAATTTCTTCATGGGTTAATGCGAACATTACACCTTCCCACGAATCGGTCAGTTCCATTGCCTTAGAACGGAGAGCATCGGCATTGTCGGATATACGACACAGCTCATTTTGACTCACCATCTCGGCCTCAATAATATGAGGTATGGTGGATGTTTGGGTAGTAAAATTTTGCATGATCTTCTCCTAAATGACATTACTAAATATATAGATATATAAATATGTAAATATCCCTACGGATAATGATACAGCTTCTGATAAATCGGATTAGATGAATGAACTGGGGTATTAATTAACTTTATTAGCATACCATTGTCAATAATTTTTTAAGGCTGTTCTTATTTGTATTTTGTTATGTTACATATAATTAAATAGTAAGCGCGTGAATTATATACTCGATAAACTTCAAGTTGCAATCCGCAACGGGGCTTATATTTCCCCGTTGTGTGAAGAAATATAACACATACCTTGAGGTTGGATTGGTATAAATATATATTAATAACAGGTGAAGTCATCAATAATAAATTTATTACTCTCATGGGGATAATATTTATTTTATAGTGGTCAGGTTTGTTTATATTTTTTGATTATGACAATATTTATAGATTATTATAAATTTTTTTATTTTCCTGTCGGATATAATTCTGTCATTTTTCAAGTTGCAGCTTTATTGCCTGCAACTTGAAATTTATTATCTGGCGTTCTCTACATAGTGCCGGAAATATCAGATATCAATATTCGCCGCTTTCAGAGCATTCTCCTCAATAAATGCCCGGCGAGGTTCAACCGCATCTCCCATCAGGGTCGTGAACAGTTGGTCAGTTGCAATCGCATCTTTCACGGTGACACGCATCATGCGACGGGTTTCCGGGTTCATGGTTGTTTCCCACAACTGATCAGGGTTCATTTCCCCCAGACCTTTATAGCGTTGGACGGAAAGACCACGGCGTGACTCTTTCGTCAGCCATTCCAGAGCCTGTTCAAAGCTGCTTATTGCCTGACGACGTTCGCCACGTTCGATGTATGCGTCTTCCTCAATCAAACTCCCGATCAATTCACCCAGTTTGGTAATGCGGCGATATTCGCCACCGTGGATAAAATCGAAATCCAGATTGTAGTTAATATCAACACCATGTGTACGAATGCGCAAAATTGGCTCAAAAATCTGGCGTTCGCGGTTTTCATGGATTTGATAGCTGTAAGTGCTGCCATGCTGCTCTTTGTCATTCAGACGAATAGACAACTCGCTGACCCATTCTTCCACTTTCGCCTGATCGTTCAAGGCATCTTCGGTCAGTTTTGGATGGTAAATCAGGTTGTTCAGCAGGGCCAGCGGATACAGACGTTCCATGCGACGGATGATTTTCTGAGCGGTATTGAATTCAGTCACCAATTTTTCCAATGCTTCACCTTTCAGGGCGGGTGCATGTGGATTGGTATACAATGCTGCGCCATCCAAGGCAATGGACATCAGGTAGGCTTCCATTGCATCGTCATCTTTGATGTATTGCTCTTGTTTGCCTTTCTTCACTTTATACAGTGGTGGCTGGGCGATGTAGACATAACCGCGCTCAATGATTTCCGGCATCTGACGATAGAAGAATGTCAGCAACAGGGTGCGGATGTGCGATCCATCAACGTCGGCATCGGTCATGATGATAATGCTGTGATAACGCAGCTTGTCTGGGTTGTACTCATCACGGCCAATGCCGCAACCCAGAGCGGTGATCAAGGTGGCGACTTCCTGTGAGGAGAGCATCTTGTCAAAGCGCGCTTTCTCAACGTTCAGGATTTTACCTTTCAACGGCAGGATAGCCTGGTTCTTACGGTTACGTCCCTGTTTTGCTGAACCGCCCGCAGAATCACCCTCCACCAGATAGAGTTCAGACAGCGCCGGATCGCGCTCCTGGCAGTCAGCCAGTTTGCCCGGTAATCCGGCCAGATCCATAGCACCTTTGCGGCGGGTCATTTCACGCGCTTTACGGGCGGCTTCACGGGCGCGGGCTGCATCGATGATTTTGTCGACGACGGTTTTAGCATCGTTCGGATTTTCCAGCAGGTATTCCACCAGCTTCTCATTCATCAGGGTTTCAACCACTGTTTTCACTTCGGAAGAAACCAGTTTGTCTTTGGTCTGGGAAGAGAATTTAGGATCAGGGACTTTAACGGAAATGACCGCAATCAAACCTTCGCGGGCATCGTCACCGGTAGCGCTGACTTTGGATTTCTTGTTGTAACCCTCTTTATCCATGTAGCTATTGAGGGTACGGGTCATTGCGGTACGGAAACCCACTAAATGGGCTCCCCCATCACGCTGAGGAATGTTGTTGGTGAAACAGTAAATGTTTTCCTGAAAACCGTCATTCCATTGCATGGAAATTTCAACACCAATACCATCTTTTTCGGTAAAGAAATAGAAGACATTCGGGTGAATGGGGTTTTTATTGCGGCTCAGGAATTCAACAAACGCTTTGATGCCCCCTTCATAGTGAAAGAGATCTTCGGCATTGGTGCGTTTGTCGACTAAACGAATGGCAACACCGGAGTTGAGGAATGATAATTCACGCAGGCGCTTTGCCAGAATGTCGTATTCGAACTCAGTGTTAATCTTAAACGTATCCATACTTGGCCAGAAACGGACAGTGGTTCCTGTCTGCTCAGTATCACCGACAACTTTCAGTGGTGACTGTGGCACGCCCAGACAATAGGTTTGTTCGTGAACCTTACCGTCACGGCGGATAGTCAGTTCCAGTTTTTCCGATAAGGCGTTAACAACAGAAACCCCCACGCCATGCAGTCCACCGGAAACTTTATAGGAGTTATCATCGAATTTACCCCCCGCATGCAGCACGGTCATAATGACTTCTGCTGCTGAAACACCTTCTTCTTCGTGTATGTCGGTCGGAATACCGCGGCCATCATCCTGCACAGAAACGGAGTTATCTGCGTGGATAGTGACAGTTATTTTGTCACAATGACCTGCGAGGGCTTCGTCGATAGCGTTATCAACAACCTCGAAGACCATGTGGTGCAGGCCAGTACCATCATCGGTATCACCGATATACATGCCTGGACGTTTACGGACGGCATCCAGCCCTTTTAATACCTTGATACTTGAGGAGTCATATGTATTCGACATCAACGTTTCTCGGAAGGATTACCCATAAGTGCCCCACGGTTTGGTTGTGAAGGGTATGCTATAGCAGAATCAACATAACCTGACACACTCGATGTGCTCGGTGAACACCTCATCAACTGAACATCTTTTTTGTCTTCTTATCGCTTTTGCCCCACCCCATTTGTGTTCTATGGGATTCAAGTCCGGACTATAAGCGGGCAGCCACTCTAATTGATATTGACTCTCTGCTATCGCTTGTATCGTATCAAGTCGTTTATGAAAACGCGCATTATCCATGACTATCACGGCACCGTGTGGGAGTTTGGGCAATAAATCCTGCGTCACCCACGCATGAAAGACATCGGCGTTAATGTTGCCAGTAAATAAGCTTAAGGTGATGAACGTATTTTCGAGAATGGCTCCAATCACGTTAATACGGCCTTTCGCGTGCCAATCCTGTGTACCAAAACAACGCTGCCCTTTCTCTGAATACCCGTATATCCGTGGCATTGACTGCGCGAAACCACTTTCATCCAAATACACAATCGGTTTGCCTTCCTGTTTATAGCCGCTGATGCGCTCGACAAACGCCTGACGAAGCTGAGGATCAGCGCGAGGATGTTTTAAGGTTTTTTTATGAGTGAGGCGAAGCCGTTTCAACGCGTAATGAATCGCCGATTGTGAGACCCCTAAGCGCTTTGCTCTTTCCCATTGATAGTCATCAGGAAAATTTTGGACATCCGCGATGAGCACCTCATCAGGAATTTTCATGGGAGGCTTATCACGCGTCATGCAAGGTTCTATTTTATGACTCCACCGGAACAGGGTACGAATAGAAATCTCAAAATGGGCACTCGTTTGTTCGAAAGTCAACGAATGCTTATCTTTGTATGCCAGTACTCTTTTTCGAAAATTTAGACTGTAACCCATTTCACTTTATGCCTTGTCATTTTGGATTTGGATATTATGACATATTAGTATGATTTTGCTATATCTAAAGTTAAAGTTTCCATGAAAGCCTGAACTCCTCCTGCCACTACATTTTCCCCACAATAAAATAAACAAATGTGCCAACGTAATTACCAATAACGTAACCGACGGTACCAATAACCATAATCGGCCCGACCAGAGTATTCCAACCTCTGTTGATTGCCATTGCCGCGGCTGTGGTCGGTCCACCGATATTGGCATTACAGGCAAGAATGTTTTCTTCCAGACTGAATTTAAATACTTTCCCCGCAGCAAGGGTAATAATCAAGTTAATCATGGCAATGATGAAAACAAAGACAAACAGTAAAGGCGCGTTGTTAATGATGGAATGAATTGAAGCTGGTATACCTATAACGACAAAAAACATATAAATGGCATAAATCCCTAATTCCTGTGTACCATTCAAGTTACTGAACGTCTTTTTGAAGATAGATACGACAATAAATGTTACCGTGGTAAGGAGCAGGTATTTATCAGATACCAAACTGAAAACTAGTTCCTGATAGATATTATCAGGCTGCCCAAACAGGAACTTTAGCCATGATGAGAGATGAAATGATAAGGTAACGATAAAGATTGACCATGCAAGAGATAAGGCTATATCTTTCAGGGCAATATTTTGGGGTTTCCAATAGGCGGCAGCAAAGGTCTGGGATTTATCTAAGTTGGGAGAGTCATCTATCACGCCAGAGTAGAGACTGCCCCAGAATTTCCTTGCCGCTGTCCAGCCAGATATTGCTATCAGAATAATAAAATAGCCAGCCATCATCATATGATCAGCCACAATGGTGGATACAACCATACTTTGAGAAGGTTCTAGTTTAGCCGCCATTACAGCAAAGTTGACTCCTCCTCCCGTATAAGATGCCGAAATCATACTGCTTATTTTATCCAGTTCGGAAATATATCCCTTGAGCAGATGGGTCATGCTTCCAATCATTAGATTGTTGTAGTAAACTCCCCACTTTTTATTACTGGTGAGATATGGCTAAAGTTGATGTGGTTTGTCGTTACTGTCACAAAGCGGAAGAGGTCAAAGGGCATGGAAAAGGAAGCAGCGGACATCAGCGTTATCACTGTTATGCCTGCCGTAAAACCTTTCAACTGAATTACACCTACCAAGCCTGCAAACCCGGAATGAAAGATCAGATTGTGGATATGGCTGCGAATAATGGCGGTATCAGAGACACCGCTCGTGTCCTGAAGGTGGGTATCAACACCGTTCTTCGTACCCTAAAAAACTCGAACCCAGACAGGTAACTACACTGCCGCTGGCCGCAAATAATATTCATATTATCTGCGAAATTGATGAACAATGGTCTTTTGTCGGTAACAAGAAGAATCAGCGCTGGCTTTGGTATGCCTGGGAACCGGAGCAAAAGCAAATAATCGCGCACGTATTGGGGGATCGCAGCAGGAAAACACTGAGCAAATTGCTGGCACTTCTGGCTCCTTTCGAAATTCAATTTTTCTGTACCGATAATTATGCCGTTTACGATTGCCTTTCTGAGGAAAAACACTTTAGAGGGAAGAAATTTACTCAACGTATCGAAAGAACCAATCTGACCTTACGTACTCGCATCAAGAGACTGAATCGGAAAACGATCTGTTATTCCAAATCCGAAGAAATGCATGACAAAGTGATAGGCACTTTCATTGAGCGTGAATACTATCTTCCAAAGGTTATCTAACTATTGGGTGCATGACCCTTCAATTAGACCATATTGCCACCATTCCAGTGCACCAGTCGAATAAGAACCAAGTTGTTTAGCACGCTCCATGCCATCATAGTTTTCAATTCGTTTCCTAATATTACTCCTGATTTTTCTGCCAATAGGATTTTCTCCGGCAATTACATCAAATCGTTCCCGTGGATTAATAATAAAAATTAAATGATCTCCTAGGTTTCTACTACGCCTTTTTTTATTTTCTGGAGTGCTCATGTTGATAAATAACTGCATGCCGTCAAAACACATTGACCAACCTTCTGCATCAGGATCTATTCCAACATTTTCTGGCCAAGGGATGGTGTCATTATCATGAAGCTTTTGCAAAATACTCCAGCCATAGTTGTGATAACCCTCTATGGTGTTGGCAGAAATTGCGTTTTTGGAGAATGCAACAACCAGTGGAGAAGCAGTATCAATTTCTTTATTCCATTTCCTCTCAATAGCTATGAATTCTTTGAGTGTTTCGATTAAATGATTTAATTCTTCATGTGAATTATTTTCAACAAAAATAAACAGTAACAACTTTTTCCTAAATGCACGTTTGGAAAAAACACAAGGAAAATCAGGATCATTGAGTTTATTTTTTAAATTATCAAATACATCTTTATGCCAGCCTGTGCCTTTTTCTGATAGAGTTCTCTGAGAGATCAGTAATCTAATATTATTCATTTGATAATATCTCCAATGGTAAGATTATTTAAACTAAATCAATGTGATTTTCGATATCTTGCGAGGAGCTTCCATGCTATTAGTGAACATATAATTGCTATGATCTGGAAGAAGAGAAATATCTCCAGTGCTTTTTCATTTCCAAACAGATCAGCGATAATACCACTGCCAATTACAGGTAGAGAAAAACCAACGTAGGCGTATATGAACATACCAGCTACTGAACGAGCACGGTTATGAGGATCCTTAGATGAAAATAAAAACAACGCTGCAAGATAGATAAATCCATAGCTAGATGCGCTGGTTAATGCAGTCCCCATTAAGATCAAACTGGGAGATACGTAATTAACACCAATAACAATAACCACAAAGCCGAGGAACGTTAAAATGAATCCGAGTCGCAATGAATTTTCGTTAGATAAACATCTGGCAAAAGGTTGACTTAAAAAACCCACGAATACAGCCAAAAAAAACTGTCATCCCAGTCCAATCACTCAGTGCCAATCTCTCAAGTTCTAGAGGTATTACCCCAATAATCATGCCAGTAGTTGACCATGCAATAGCAATAGCCATACCGTAAATCCAAGTTCCTGCTGGGAATGTTGGGAGTCTGAGCATTGAGACATTTTTACGGGTATACTTTTTAGACATCATTAGAGTGATGATTGCCAGTATGGGGGCGAGTGCAATGAAAGCTTGATAACTATATGGAGTAAATGTAGTTCCCTGAAATTTTAAACTAATACTGGTTGCTAATGCACCACTACCGAAACCAAGCGAGGTCATTGATGTGACGAGAAGAGCAGCTTTATCTGCCTTGGCTTCTCCCATCAGTTCTGTCATATATGCTGTACCTGATGTGGTAGCTAGCCCTGTACCGATCCCAAGTAATAACCGTGAAATAAATAAGCTTCCCCAGCCTGGATAAATAATAAGCAAAAATGTTGCTGCTATTGCTAAAAATAATGCAATAGAAATAGGAAGTCGTCTTCCAACTCTATCGGATAAACCTCCTAGGAATAATAGCGTAGGCATCAAACCTAATACATAAGCAGCAAAGGCAAGGGTCACTGCAGTTGTTCCTACATTACTCATGGATGCATATTGGCTATAAAGTGGGGTCTGAATATTGACAGCAAAGGTGATAACAAACATTGCGATAGCAAGTAATATAATTGAAACCTTCGTAGACATTTTATTGTTACCTTATTTAAATGGCAGATTCACATAATGAGTACTACATCATTATATTCGAAGTAAAGGCGTATTTTGTTTCTCTAACTGTCTACTGGTAATTTCATATTCTGCTAACCTTAAATAATTACAGATGGTGATAGTTTTAATTCTTTATTTTAAATGATGTAAACCTTTAATAGCCTATTTTGTTATCTATGGTACTAATAATTAACTTTTTACCTTTCCTAATGACAGTATCTTAGTCCTAGGCACTAAAATATTTTTTATCAAAAAATTCAGGTTAATTATTAACCATGCTTTAATATCTAAAGTTAATAATAATAAAATTTTAATGTTTCTAAATTTTGTTTGATTTTAAAATAATAGAAAGATAATAATTTACCATTGATATCTTTCTGTTTAAATATAATTAATATTACTACTCTGAACATTAGCTTCTTCCAAGATTTTAAATAAAACACGTAATAACCATCAATTCATATGACAAGGAGAGAGTAAGAAGTTCAGTATGGTTATTATTCTCATTTAATATAAATAATAAATGCAATATTTTTTATACAAACAAGAAAGTATGTATCCCCTTGAATATGAACAGTGCCCATATAGTTATGTATAACAAATTTGTATTCTAAACTTAAACTTTTCTGGATAAAATTTGGAATAACCTATTATGTTTAAGATTAGATATTTTTCAAGCCCTACAGTGGTAATTAAGATATAAAATAGTATTTTCGGTTTATCACACTACAAATGTACAAAAAACATCATTCACAAAGCATATCATAAACATATTTGTTACATCATTTAGAGTTTTTATCCACCCTCCTCATGTCAAAATAATAGTGATGATGGACGCCTCCTTTTCAACGGCAAACAGTGCCATCTTTTTTCCGATGCATTGAATTTTGGGAGAACATCTCATGAATACGATCAAAGTGGTGGGCATTGAGCTCGCTAAAAACGTTTTTCAGGTTTGTGTGTGGATGGAATATGGCTTCGTGACTTTGAACCGAAAAATCTCACAGCAAAAATTACTCGATACCGTGCGCATTTTCCCGTCGGCCACCGTCATTGCGATGAAAGCCTGTGCAACGTCTCATTATTGGGGCAGAACACTACAGGAGATGGGATTTATCATCAGGCTTGTCCCCACCCAGAATGTCAATGCCTTCAATCATCATCAAAACTTGTGGGAAGACCTAAAAGCTTGGAACATCTGCATCCATGAAATGGATAACGAAATTAGTGTTGCAGAAACGGGGGAATCACAAATTTATCCCAGATAGCTCTGTGCTATCTGGGATAATGGATTTAAGGAGTAATATCAGATATCAATATTCGCCGCTTTCAGAGCATTCTCCTCAATAAATGCCCGGCGAGGTTCAACCGCATCTCCCATCAGGGTCGTGAACAGTTGGTCAGTTGCAATCGCATCTTTCACGGTGACACGCATCATGCGACGGGTTTCCGGGTTCATGGTTGTTTCCCACAACTGATCAGGGTTCATTTCCCCCAGACCTTTATAGCGTTGGACGGAAAGACCACGGCGTGACTCTTTCGTCAGCCATTCCAGAGCCTGTTCAAAGCTGCTTATTGCCTGACGACGTTCGCCACGTTCGATGTATGCGTCTTCCTCAATCAAACTCCCGATCAATTCACCCAGTTTGGTAATGCGGCGATATTCGCCACCGTGGATAAAATCGAAATCCAGATTGTAGTTAATATCAACACCATGTGTACGAATGCGCAAAATTGGCTCAAAAATCTGGCGTTCGCGGTTTTCATGGATTTGATAGCTGTAAGTGCTGCCATGCTGCTCTTTGTCATTCAGACGAATAGACAACTCGCTGACCCATTCTTCCACTTTCGCCTGATCGTTCAAGGCATCTTCGGTCAGTTTTGGATGGTAAATCAGGTTGTTCAGCAGGGCCAGCGGATACAGGCGTTCCATGCGACGGATGATTTTCTGAGCGGTATTGAATTCAGTCACCAATTTTTCCAATGCTTCACCTTTCAGGGCGGGTGCATGTGGATTGGTATACAATGCTGCGCCATCCAAGGCAATGGACATCAGGTAGGCTTCCATTGCATCGTCATCTTTGATGTATTGCTCTTGTTTGCCTTTCTTCACTTTATACAGTGGTGGCTGGGCGATGTAGACATAACCGCGCTCAATGATTTCCGGCATCTGACGATAGAAGAATGTCAGCAACAGGGTGCGGATGTGCGATCCATCAACGTCGGCATCGGTCATGATGATAATGCTGTGATAACGCAGCTTGTCTGGGTTGTACTCATCACGGCCAATGCCGCAACCCAGAGCGGTGATCAAGGTGGCGACTTCCTGTGAGGAGAGCATCTTGTCAAAGCGCGCTTTCTCAACGTTCAGGATTTTACCTTTCAACGGCAGGATAGCCTGGTTCTTACGGTTACGTCCCTGTTTTGCTGAACCGCCCGCAGAATCACCCTCCACCAGATAGAGTTCAGACAGCGCCGGATCGCGCTCCTGGCAGTCAGCCAGTTTGCCCGGTAATCCGGCCAGATCCATAGCACCTTTGCGGCGGGTCATTTCACGCGCTTTACGGGCGGCTTCACGGGCGCGGGCTGCGTCGATGATTTTGCCGACGACGGTTTTAGCATCGTTCGGATTTTCCAGCAGGTATTCCACCAGCTTCTCATTCATCAGGGTTTCAACCACTGTTTTCACTTCGGAAGAAACCAGTTTGTCTTTGGTCTGGGAAGAGAATTTAGGATCAGGGACTTTAACGGAAATGACCGCAATCAAACCTTCGCGGGCATCGTCACCGGTAGCGCTGACTTTGGATTTCTTGTTGTAACCCTCTTTGTCCATGTAACTATTAAGGGTACGGGTCATTGCGGTACGGAAACCCACTAAATGGGTTCCCCCATCACGCTGAGGAATGTTGTTGGTGAAACAGTAAATGTTTTCCTGAAAACCGTCATTCCATTGCATGGAAATTTCAACACCAATACCATCTTTTTCGGTAAAGAAATAGAAGACATTCGGGTGAATGGGGTTTTTATTGCGGCTCAGGAATTCAACAAACGCTTTGATGCCCCCTTCATAGTGAAAGAGATCTTCGGCATTGGTGCGTTTGTCGACTAAACGAATGGCAACACCGGAGTTGAGGAATGATAATTCACGCAGGCGCTTTGCCAGAATGTCGTATTCGAACTCAGTGTTAATCTTAAACGTATCCATACTTGGCCAGAAACGGACAGTGGTTCCTGTCTGCTCAGTATCACCGACAACTTTCAGTGGTGACTGTGGCACGCCCAGACAATAGGTTTGTTCGTGAACCTTACCGTCACGGCGGATAGTCAGTTCCAGTTTTTCCGATAAGGCGTTAACAACAGAAACCCCCACGCCATGCAGTCCACCAGAAACTTTATAGGAGTTATCATCGAATTTACCCCCCGCATGCAGCACGGTCATAATGACTTCTGCTGCTGAAACACCTTCTTCTTCGTGTATGTCGGTCGGAATACCGCGGCCATCATCCTGCACAGAAACGGAGTTATCTGCGTGGATAGTGACAGTTATTTTGTCACAATGACCTGCGAGGGCTTCGTCGATAGCGTTATCAACAACCTCGAAGACCATGTGGTGAAGGCCAGTACCATCATCGGTATCACCGATATACATGCCTGGACGTTTACGGACGGCATCCAGCCCTTTTAATACCTTGATACTTGAGGAGTCATATGTATTCGACATCAACGTTTCTCGCTCATCTTAATCCTGTGGTTGAACCTCTATTTTGCCATGTTCTACGCGAAACATCCTGCTATTTACATCAATCATGTCTGTAACTTGCCCGGATGTGATTGCACTGACAAACACCTGGGCTTGCGTAGATTTCAGACGCTCGGCTAATAGCTGACGACGGCCGGCATCCAGTTCTGAGGCAAAATCATCAAGCAGATACAGGCATTTTTGCCCGCTCTGTCGGGTGAAATATTCACCCTGTGCTAACCTCAATGCGCACATCAGTAACTTCAACTGACCCCGGGACAGCATATCTTCTACTGGTGTACCGTCCGCCCTGATCCGCAGATCGGCTTTATGCGGGCCGGAAGCGGTGTAGGTTAGCGATCTGTCGCGCTCAAACTGCCGCGCGAGCAGCTCCGCATATTCACTCTCTTTGTCCCAACCTTGCTGGAAGCTGGTACTCAGTGTGAATTCAGGTAAAAATTGTTTGCAGGTTTTTTCTATATCCTCGGAAATTTCTGCAATATATTCAGCCCGCCATTGACTGATTTCGGTTGCCAATGGGGCAAGCTCTCGATCCCAATGCTGGATTTGGTTGTAGCGGGTGACTTGTCGCAATGCGGCATTCCGTTGCTTAAGCAGCCTTTTCAGGTTAGCCCAGGCTGCAAAAAAGCGTGGCTCATTGTGAAAACATCCCCAATCAATAAAGGCCCGACGATATTTCGGACCGCCATTTAGCAACGTAAAACCTTCTGGTGTGATAAGTTGCATCGGCAGTATTTTCGCCAATTCAGCAATTTTATGCCCATCACTGCCATCTATCCTGACTTTGCTATCGCCCTGACGGTTTTTGCTTAATCCCACCGATAAAGTACGTTCATAGGATAGCTGATCAATGCGCCCATGAAGAATGAACGCGTCGCAATCATGACGAATTACCCGGCCTGCCTGAATACTGCGAAAAGCACGACCGTGGCCTAAGGTATAAATGGCTTCCAATATACTTGTTTTGCCGCTACCGTTCGGCCCAACCAGAAAATTAAAACCGGCTGCCAGTGGCAGGTCAGCATCCGCGATATTACGGAAATCGCGGATCAGCAAACGCGAGAGAATCATATAATGAGTTAATGTTGTTACAGGCGCATTGGCATCACGACATAAGTCGCAGCCTGACTGGCTGAATTCTCAATTTTTACGCTGGATGTGGCATCTGTTAGCAGGAGACTGACTTGCTCGCATTTCAATGCGTTCAGAACATCCAGTACGTAGCTGACATTGAAGCCAATTTCCATTTCAGTGCCCTGATAACTGACATCAACAATCTCTTCTGCCTCTTCCTGCTCTGGGTTATTGGCGGTAATTCTAAGTTGATTTTCGCTCAAGTAGATGCGAACGCCACGGAATTTTTCATTGGACAAAATGGCGGCCCGCGAAAATGCCTGCTTAAGCATGTCACAATTGGCTTCCAGCGTTTTATCGGGATTTTTGGGCAATACGCGACGATAATCAGGAAAACGGCCATCAACCAACTTCGATGTGAAGGTAAAATCACCAACATGAGCACGAATGTTATTGCTGCCAATCTGCAATTGCAGCGGATTATCACCGCCATCGAGCAGACGCATTAATTCAATAACGCCTTTGCGGGGTACGATCACGGAATGGGACGGCAGATTTTGCCCGATGCTCATGGAACAAACGGCCAAACGGTGGCCGTCTGTGGCAATGGTACGCAGTTCTTCGCCTTCAGTTTCGAACAACATACCATTCAAGTAATAGCGAACATCCTGATGCGCCATGGAAAATTGGGTAGACTCGATCAGGCGTTTCAGTGTGGCCTGAGGCAGAGAAAATTCAACTTCACTCTGCCAGTCATCAAGATTAGGAAAATCTGAAGCAGGTAACGTAGAGAGTGAAAATCGGCTGCGTCCCGAACGGACGAGAATGCGATCGCCATCCAGTTCTACACTGATTTCTGCTCCGTCAGGCAATCCACGCCAGATATCAAAAAATTTACGGGCGGGGACAGTTGTTGCACCTTGTTCATGTGGCTGGGTCAGTGTCACCCGAGCCTTCATTTCCATTTCCAAATCGGTGCCCGTCAGCAACAGGGAACCTTCTGTTACCTGCAATAATAAGTTGCCTAAAATAGGCAGGGTAGGGCGACCCCCCAAGGGGCTGCTAACCTGTTGCAAAGGTTTTAATAATTGCTCACGTTCAATGATAAATTTCATAGCGCTAGGAAGACAATGTTCTGATTAAGTTAGAAAAATCTTCTTTGATGTCGTGACTCTCTTCACGCAGTTGTTCGATTTTACGACAAGCGTGAAGTACGGTTGTATGGTCACGTCCACCAAAGGCATCCCCGATTTCAGGCAAGCTGTGATTGGTCAGCTCTTTTGCCAGCGCCATTGCCATTTGTCTCGGACGGGCAACAGAGCGTGAACGGCGCTTGGAAAGCAGATCGGCAACCTTGATTTTGTAATATTCAGCCACCGTTTTCTGAATATTATCGATGGTTACCAGCTTTTCCTGTAGAGCCAATAAGTCACGTAATGCTTCGCGTACAAAATCAATAGTAATCGCACGGCCGGTAAAATTGGCATTGGCGATGACTCGATTCAACGCGCCTTCGAGTTCACGAACGTTAGATCGCAGGCGTTTAGCAATAAAGAAAGCCACTTCCCCCGGCAACTGGATTTGGTTCTCATCAGCTTTCTTCATCAGAATGGCAACGCGGGTCTCCAGCTCCGGTGGTTCAATAGCCACGGTCAATCCCCAACCAAAACGGGATTTTAACCGATCTTCGACGCCATTTATCTCTTTCGGATAGCGATCTGACGTCAGAATAATCTGTTGATTACCTTCTAACAGCGCATTGAACGTGTGAAAGAATTCTTCCTGGGATCGCTCTTTATTGGCAAAAAACTGAATATCATCGATCAGTAGAGCATCCACTGAGCGATAGTAACGTTTAAATTCTTCTATCGCATTGTTTTGTAATGCTTTTACCATATCCTGAACGAAGCGTTCAGAGTGCATGTAAACCACTTTTGCATTGGCCTTGCGGGCCATAATGCTATTGCCGACAGCGTGCAAAAGGTGGGTTTTGCCCAGTCCGGTTCCGCCATAAAGGAACAGAGGATTGTATGCGCCACCAGGATTATCAGCCACTTGTCTGGCGGCAGCTCTGGCGAGTTGGTTGGATTTACCTTCAACAAAGTTATCGAATGTATGCTTGGGATTAACGTTGGAACGATAGGATAACTCTGGTTGAGCTTTTGCGTTGTCCCAGCTTGGGCGTACTGATGGACTGGACGGCGCAGCAGCCACCGGCATATTGGTAATGATTTTCTGAGATGGAGACTGGTTTGGTGAAACAGGCTTATTTCCTACTTCAAAACGCAGTAAAGGTACTTCAGGACCACAGAAATCATTTAATAACACATTGATATTATTAATATATTTCTCCCTCACCCAATCCAACACAAAACGGTTGGGGGCATAGAGAGCCAAAGTGTTATCACTCAGTTCTGCCTGAAGGGGTCGTATCCACATACTGAATTCTGTGGCAGGTAACTCATCCTGCAATCGGGCAAGACATTGCTGCCAAAGCGAAAGTGACACGGCGAACTCCCCTAAAACAAGACTAATAAAAGAAACCGGAATAAAAGATACGTTATATAGGGCACAAGGTGTTATTCCTCTCTGTTTCTCATGTGACGAGGAACAGAGCACGTACCTTGTGGCGATTTTTAACATCATCGCTCCCCAAAGATCCACATAATCTGTATATAGAGAGACTGGGATCGGGATCAACGATCATAACGCAAAAGACGACACAAATCCTCATTCTTTTACACAGCTTTGACGCTTTTTATCCACAGGGAGATCACCACGCTTTTTGGTACTTGCAGAATATGTAGGCCCGCAAGAGATACTGTAGTGTAATCATGGCATATAGCAAACTTCATTTAGCTATCGTTTGAAATTCAATATGCTGATGGTGTTACGATCGCGCAATAAGAATGCAACGATAGGTGTATGATCCTTGCGCTTTATTACACAGTCCGTATAATCTTGCACCCTGCGTGTTATGCCAATGATTTTTTCCGGTTAGGTCTGGTGAGGATTTGGGGTTAGCACTTCGGGTAGCAAAAGTCTGACCTGTCTGTGATTGATTGAAATAAAAAAATCCGACAGGGGGGCGGTCAGGCTCGTGTCATCTTAGATTGACGAGGGGGAGTACATTTTATTACAATCCTGCCTCTTTCTATATATTGATGTTGCGACTGAGGCATCGGTGTCTACTTTATTCTCACTGGTCGCCAACGCATTTGCTGAATCAGTAACAAATTTTAAGCTAGGTAGAAATCGCTATGAAACGCACTTTTCAACCATCCGTACTGAAGCGTAACCGTTCTCACGGCTTCCGCGCACGTATGGCCACTAAAAATGGTCGTCAGGTTCTGGCTCGCCGTCGTGCGAAAGGCCGTACTCGTCTGACTGTTTCTAAGTAATAAAGCTAACCAATCCAGTGGTTAAGCTCGCTTTTCCGAGGGAGTTACGTTTGTTAACTCCCGAGCATTTCACGTATGTTTTCCAGCAGCCGCAACGGGCAAGCTCCGCAGAGATAACAATCCTTGCGCGCTTGAATGAGCTGGGGCATCCCCGCATCGGTCTAACCGTCGCCAAAAAAAATGTTAAACGCGCCCATGAGCGTAATCGTATCAAGCGACTGGCTCGTGAAAGTTTTCGTTTAAACCAACATAAATTGCCTCCAATGGATTTTGTGGTTTTGGTGAGGAAAGGGGTCTCTGAGCTTGATAACCGTGAGCTAACGGAAGCTTTGGGCAAATTATGGCGTCGTCACTGTCGCTTGGCTCGCGCCTCCTGATTGCTTTAATTCGGGGTTACCAGTTAGTGATTAGTCCACTGCTGGGGCCTCGTTGTCGTTTCAATCCTACCTGTTCCCACTATGGCATAGAGGCATTGCGCAGGTTTGGGATGATAAAAGGCAGTTGGTTAACAGTGAAACGCGTATTAAAATGCCACCCTTTACACGAAGGTGGTGATGATCCTGTCCCACCTAAAAAAAATGACGATAACAGAGAACATTAACGATGGATTCGCAACGCAATCTTCTTCTCATCGCTCTGCTGTTTGTTTCGTTCTTGGTCTGGCAGGCGTGGGAAAATGATAAAAACCCACAACCAACGGCCCAGATCACGCAGCAAGCAAATACTACGCTGAGTAGCGAAGCAAGCAGTGGGCAAGGTAAACTGATCACCGTGAAAACGGATGTGCTGTCATTGCACATCAATACCCGTGGCGGTGATATCGAGGAGGCTGATCTGCTGGCCTATCCTGATACTCTCGGTTCCAAAACCCCATTCAAATTGCTGGAAACAACCCCTGAATTCACTTATCAGGCTCAAAGTGGATTAACGGGTATCCATGGTCCCGATAATCAAGCTGAACGCCCGCTTTATCATGCCACTCAGAATAGTTTTGTTTTGGCCGATGGTCAGAATGAATTGCGTATTCCAATGACTTATACCGCGCCGGACGGCGTTGTTTATGTCAAAACCTTCGTTTTAAAACGGGGCGACTATGCAGTTTCTGTTGATTACAACGTCAATAACGTCACTGATAAACCCTTGCAGATGGCGTTTTTTGGTCAGTTGAAACAGAGCGTTGAACTGCCAAAACATCGTGATACTGGCAGCAACAACTTTGCTCTGCATACTTATCGTGGCGCTGCTTACTCTTCTGATGAAGAAAAATACGAAAAATACAAATTTGATGATATTGAAAGTAAAGCGCTTTCCGTGACCACAAAAGGCGGCTGGGTAGCAATGCTCCAGCAATATTTCGCCACGGCGTGGGTTCCGGGAGAAGGCAAAACCAGTACTTTCTATACCAAAGACCTGAAAAACCAAAAAATGGCGATCATCGGGTACAAAGGTGAAGACATCAATATTGCGCCGAACAGCCAGCAGAATATCTCTTCTACCCTGTGGGTTGGCCCTGAAATTCAGGACAAAATGGCAGAGGTTGCACCTCATCTGGATCTGACCGTGGATTACGGTTGGTTGTGGTTTATTTCCCAGCCGTTATTCAAGTTGCTGAAATTCCTGCATGAATTCATCGGTAACTGGGGCTTCTCTATTATTGCGATTACCTTTATCGTGCGCGGTATCATGTATCCGCTGACCAAGGCGCAATACACCTCAATGGCGAAAATGCGTCTGTTGCAGCCAAAAATCACGGCAATGCGTGAGCGTTTTGGTGATGACCGCCAGCGCATGAGCCAGGAAATGATGGCGCTGTATAAGACAGAAAAAGTGAACCCGCTGGGTGGTTGTTTGCCTCTGGTGATCCAGATGCCAATCTTCCTGGCATTGTATTACATGCTGATGGGTTCTGTTGAGCTGCGCCATGCCCCATTTATTGGCTGGATTAATGACTTGTCTGCTCAAGATCCTTACTACATCCTGCCATTGCTGATGGGTGTGACCATGTTTGTTATCCAGAAACTGTCACCGACTACCGTGACTGATCCAATGCAGCAGAAAATCATGACCTATATGCCTGTTGTGTTCACGGTTTTCTTCCTGTGGTTCCCGTCTGGTCTGGTGCTGTACTACATCGTCAGTAACCTGGTTACCATTATCCAGCAACAAGTTATTTTCCGCAGTCTGGAAAAACGTGGTTTACATACCCGCGAGAAAAAATAGCTGTTAAAAAAATATAAAATATAAGTGGAAGGCGGTCATTGGCCGCCTTTATTATTTTAGTTTTGAAAGATAACAAACCTAGGTCGAAAGAGAGAATTTCATGAATACCACCGATACGATAGTCGCTCAGGCCACTCCTCCGGGACGAGGCGGTGTAGGCATTCTGCGTATTTCTGGCCATAAAGCTGCGGAAGTTGCTGAGGTGGTATTGGGTAAACTCCCAAAACCGCGTTATGCCGATTACCTGCCCTTCCGTGATACCGATGGTTCTGTGCTTGATCAAGGTATTGCACTTTACTTTCCCGGCCCTAATTCATTTACGGGGGAAGATGTTCTGGAACTTCAAGGGCACGGTGGGCCGGTTATTCTGGATTTGCTGTTAAAGCGTATTCTGGCGATTTCCGGTGTACGTATTGCCAACCCGGGTGAATTCTCTGAACGAGCTTTTCTCAATGATAAACTTGACCTGGCACAGGCAGAAGCCATTGCGGATTTGATCGACGCCAGCTCTGAACAGGCCGCACGTTCCGCGATGAATTCCCTGCAAGGTGCATTCTCTAGCCAAGTCCATGAAATGGTGGAAGCGCTGACTAACTTGCGGATCTACGTTGAAGCCGCGATTGATTTTCCAGATGAAGAGATTGATTTTCTTTCCGATGGCAAGATAGAAGCCAAGTTGGATGACGTGATCGCAGACCTTGAGCACGTTCGTTCACAGGCGCGTCAGGGCAGTTTGTTGCGCGAAGGCATGAAAGTCGTGATTGCAGGGCGTCCGAATGCGGGTAAATCCAGTTTGCTTAATGCACTGGCAGGCCGTGAAGCTGCGATTGTGACTGATATTGCAGGAACAACGCGCGATGTTTTGCGTGAACATATCCATATTGATGGAATGCCGCTGCATGTGATTGATACGGCAGGATTACGCGAAGCCAGTGATGAAGTGGAACGTATTGGTATTGAGCGGGCATGGCAGGAAATTGAGCAGGCGGATCGGGTACTGTTTATGGTAGACAGTACGACAACCGATGCCGTTGAGCCTGCACAAATCTGGCCTGAATTTATGGCTAAGCTATCAGAATCGCTGCCGGTTACCATCATTCGTAATAAGACAGATATGACGGGGGAAAAAACGGGTGTTACAGAAGTCAGTAACTATACCTTAATTCGCCTTTCTGCCCGCGATGGGGAAGGTGTCGGTTTTCTGCGTGATCACCTAAAAAAGACGATGGGTTTCAACAGCAATACAGAAGGTGGTTTTCTTGCCCGTCGTCGTCACTTGCAGGCATTGAGCACGGCAGCAGAACATTTGCAGGAAGGCCATCAACAGCTCGTCTTTGCCCGTTCAGGGGAACTGTTAGCAGAAGAACTGCGTTTGGCACAGCAAGCTCTAAGTGAAATCACCGGTGAATTTACTTCCGATGATTTACTTGGGCGGATTTTTTCCAGTTTTTGTATTGGGAAGTAAGATGACAAATAAAGTCCGCTTGGGAGGCTCTTCTGCTACTGCGTGAATAAAATCTGATGAAAGTAAGGCGCTGGATAAAAAAACCAGCGCTTTGTCATTAATCTTATAACCCTTTATTTTTCCATAGCTCGCCACTGAGATTATTTTCGATTGAGAAAATAACAGATGAAAGTAAAGGCTAATGCAAGTCCAGCCAAAAATAACATCAGGGCTTGATAACCCTGGATCAAGGTATTGAAGCGAGCTAACAAAAATACAGCAAAAGCGATACCACAAGCTCCCCCTACATTATGAATAGTCCATGAAGTTCCCATGGCAACAGCCGCTTGTTCACGAGGCAGGGAATTCAATGCAATTAATGTTGACGGTCCAAGAATTGATCCCCATCCCATACCAAATAACAATAGTGGGATAATGAACCACCAAGCATTGACCTGTGTTGAGGCGAATGCGAGGAAAGTAGCAGCAGCTACAAACAGTAACAAACCGACTAAAATGACTCGTTGCGGGCCAAATTTTTCACTGCGGTTACCTACCCACGGAGACGTTAAGGCAAACATGACTGTGGCAGGTAGCAAGAACAGACCTATCTCGATATCATTTTTCCCCAATTGTCCTGCGAAAAACATAGGTAATGTCAGCAGCACTGTGCAATAGAAAAAAGCAAGAAAAAAGGTTGCAAGTAGTGCAGAAACAAAACGCATTTTGCGGAAAAAATGGAATTCAACAATGGGTTCTGGTGTTTTTAACTCATGCCATATAAAGATAAACAATGCTATAACTGCTATAGCCAATAGGCTCCATTGTTGCAGGGCATTTCCATCCAAAGAGAAATAACTGACTAAACTTATTAGAAAAATGATCAGGAGAATACAACCGAGTATATCCAGTTTTTTCACTTTTTCGGTTTTATATTCGGGTATAGACCAGGCACATAGAATAAAACTAATAATGATAAAAGGAATATTTATCAAGAATGCGTAACGCCAATCTACTATACCTGCAAATAATCCACCGATAATTGGGCCTATTGCAAGCCCTAGTCCGTTAATCCCAAATAAGATACCAAGAGCTTTTCCCTGTTCATGTTCATCAAATAAATAGGAAATAATAGCACCAGAAACAGTATAGAGAATTGCACAACCAATCCCTTGAATAAACCTAAAGGTAGTGATGGCGGCAAGGTTTGTTGCGAGGCCAACAAGTAATGAGGCTGCGCCAAACAGTATTAATCCCCACAATAATATTTTTTTGCGCCCGCGACTATCAGCCAATGTCCCGACCGGAACCATAAAAGCGGAAAGAGCTATCATAAATATAGAAGTAACCCATTGTGTTTCCCTCAACGAGGTATTAAATTCACGTCCAATTGCAGGGATAATGGTATTCACAACGGTGAGATCTATACATCCAAGAAAACTTGCAATACATATTCCGATTAATCCGGTATATTTTCGGGTTACAATGACTGACTCACTCATTTACTAGCTCCTTTTGCTCTGTATCAATAGGATCTTCATAAAATTGAGATTTTTTCTTAAATTTTAAAGAGAGCCAGTTAACATACTCATTATGTGATTTTTCAACAAAAATCTCTCTGGTTTTACGCATTGCGGCAGTCATTTGTTTCGGATAAATGATGAAGTTGATATCATCATTGGCCCACATTGGCATAATGACAGGACATTCTTCTAGAATATAAAAGAGTGATCGATAAAAAGTACCTTCATATTCTGCTGTTCCATATTTAATATTATTTCTTTCTGCAAATACATTGATAGTTTCATTAATGCATGAACGATAGTGTTCATTGGAATAATATTCATTCAAAATACGGTCATAGTAATATTTATAGTCTTCACGTTTAAGATAGACATCCCAGCGAATAATTTCATTAGGTATTTTTAGATTAGACAGCGTCCCTGCATTATTCTTAAGCCATTCATTTCCTTTTGTCAAACTGTATTGGTAGTTATCACTAGCTGTGCCAGTACTATAGTTATGTCGTTGTAAAGAGTCTGCTACAGCAATGATACATTTACCAAAACCAGATTGATTTATTTTATCTATTGTTGCAGAAATTTTTTCTCCCTCATGATATTCTTTTCCCACACTGATAAGTAGAAGCACTGTCTTATCTATATAATGATTAGCTTTAAATTTACCTTGTGCTTGTAATGAAACTTTGTACATTTCTCAACTCCAATAAACTAACGGATCATTTTCAGATATCACTCCAATAAAAGAACTAAGCGTTATACGATCTTGCTCTTTAACTGGGCGAACGGCATGGATGAAACGAGGATTTAATATTATTAAATCACGTAGTTTTGGTTTTATTACTAAATCAGGTGTAGGCATGTCGTGGCGATTAATACCATAATGCCGTGTTCCTTTCAGGCGTTCATACTCTAAAGCACTAGGTTGAATGTTCCACATTTCGAGTTCTCCTCCGTGATCAGGAACCTGCATGTAGATATTGGCGGAAAGTTGGTATTGTAATGTCCAATCAGTATCAGGAGGAAGTGTCCATTCTAAACTATCAATATGAGGTTCAAGATCAACATTTGGAGTAAGATAGCGGCAAACACCGACAAAACATTTTTGTTTTTTAACTGCTAATAAATGAGCACCTTCTGGCCAAATATCATCTAATAATGTTCTGAAATGCTCTATTGGTGAAGCTAATTCACCAAATATATCACGTATCCGTTGGATGTTTTTTATTGCTTGTTGGTGATATTCTTGCCTTATTTCGTCTGTCTTTATCTCAGCATAAGCTATACCAAGTCGGGTAAACTCCCGGGCATGTCCGAGAGCGCCTTTATCCTGATGAAGGAATAATTTTTCTTTTGCCCTCTCAGTGGCTGAAATTTGAACAAAATTAGGTATCCTTATCGCTAAAGCATCCCCAGTACATAGTGAACATAGGTGGTTACCTGTTAGGGACTTCACATCAACTTCTATTACTTTGCCCATACTATCTCCTTATGAAAACGGAGAAAATAATATTAAACAAAAATTAAACCAAAATTAAACAAATAACATTTTATTTATAACTTTTTATTAAAAACAAAAATAACAGGGAGTTAAAATAAAAAAATTATTTTTCTTTGAGTTATGGTGAATTGCTTTATATTTTTTTAAAATTTCATTATGTTGTTTAACTTTAAGAAAGTGATAGGTTTAATAATTTATTTAGTCATGATCTACGATTTTAAAAACTTATTTTAATGGCCTTGTTGGATTTACCTCAATGTAAAATCAAGTGTCAGCATGACATTAGGCTCTATACCCGCTGGTATGGAGCCAACTGAATTGGCATGATTGATAGCATCGAGGGCGGCATTATCCAGTGTGCTATTGCCGGAGGAATTCACTACTTTGGCAGCGGTTAATGTGCCGTCATCCAGCAGGGTAAAGTTAACTGTGACTATACCTTGTTGTTTCATTCTTTTTGCTTTGCGGGGATAGCGTTTATGGCGTTCAATTTCTTGCCGCAGTCTTGCATAGTAATTGTCCACTTCGCTATTTCCTTGCCCCACCAAAGGTTTTGATGTTGCCGCGCGGCTCATATTGCCTTCTGAATTAACCTGATCGCTACCATGCGTTGCCTGCTCTGTCTGATTGTCTTTCTGTACCTGTGGTGATTGGGTGGGTTTCTTTGCTGCCACTTTTTGCGGTTTTTCTTTCTGCTGCTTTTGGCGTTTCTTAGGTTTATCGGCTTCTGGCGGTTTTGCTATCTTATTTTCAGGGTGAATGGCTTTATCCAGTACGAGTTCCGGTTTTGTTGGTGATTCCGGTGCCGTCAAAAGTGGGGAGGGAGGAGAAACAGGCTCCGGCTTGTTTTCCCACAATGGGGCGGCAACCATCGTTATAGATAGCCCCATAGTAGAAGCGTTATTGTTGATATGAGGTGCCGTGTCATCATCATATGAAGCATGTCGGTTAAACAGCCATATCAGACTGGTATGCAATAAAATAGCGATCAGGATACCACCCAGTACTCTCCTTCTGGGCATCAGTGGAAAACAGATGGCTGGATTGTCTAATATGGCTGTGTTGGTCATACGATCCTCGAATCAAGTCTCTAAAACTGGCTGGTCAGGCTGAGTTTAAAGGTTCTGCCCGGTGCTGGAATCATCGAACGCGTTAGCGGATCGAGATAGTAGCGGTTAGTGAGGTTTGTGCCAGTCAACTCTACGGAGATAGCCGGAGTGATTTGATAGCTGATATAGGCATCAACCGTAAACACCGGATTCCAGCGCATTGGGTTATTGGATTGCCCCTCATAAATATCGGGCAAGGCACTCATCAGCCATTTTTCATCTTTGTTTTCAGCTTTGCTGTGATAGAGCATTCGGCTGCCTAGCTCCAGTTTTTCATCAAACAGGCGGCCGCCAACGGACAGGTTAGCTGAGTATTTAGGCTGGATAGAGGTGCGTAAAAAACCGCCAGGGAAACCGCCGTCAATACATTCAGGTATGCCATAACGATTCTGGGAATCCAGCCTCATGGCAGAATTACTGTCACATACCTTATTTTTCATGTTGTAAACCAACCCCATCTCGGCAAAGAAGCCACCGTTGTCATAACGTGCCTGGAGTTCCAAACCTGCCAGTTTCTGTTTGTCCAATTGAGAGAATTTATAGGTAGTGTCCCTGTCGAACACATTCTCAATGAGGGTGTTGTAATAGGAAAGTTTGATATCGGCATGGCGTTCAGCGTCGACTAATTGGCTGAAATCGTAGACTAAGCCGACTTCCGCAGTTTTGGCACGCTCAGGCTTGAACTTATAACCTATTTGGTTGGTTTTAGAGCCTGAAAAACCGACGGTATCTTCAAAAATACTGGGCATTCTTACCGCTTCGGCATAGCGGGCGTAGATACGGAAATCGTCAGTGACATAGGCTGTAGCAGAGAAAGTGGGTGCCCAAGCGTGATCCTTACGTTTTGGAGCAGGTTCCCAGGGATCGTTAACATCAGGGCCAGGTACGCCATTAGCGTCAGCTCCCGCATCGTATTCATATTTATAGACTTCTTTGCCGCTTATTGGATCAATAACCTTTTCATTCATGTTTAATTGGCCATTGAAATAGGGGTTACCGCTTTTACTGAGCCTGCCATTGCTAGGATCGTATTTCCAAGTGAATTTTTTTAGAACCATATAGCGTTGTTGTTGCCCATCACGATCAAGAATAGGGTTAGTTGATAAACCTATTTCTTTTAATTTATTAGTCAATTCCTTGCGTTCTTTTCGGCTCAATTTTCCATGCAATCTTTTCTTGAGATACTCAGATTCTTCGACTGTCGGTGTTTGGTAATAACTCATTTCATGGCCAATGGTTTCCCGTTGTTTCTGATAATTGTTATCTCTTACGACACGCCGTTCATTAAGCAAATCGTCTTGGGACCAATAAGAAACACGTTTGGCTCCAGCATTCAACTCCAGCCATGAAGCGGGCTGCCAGTTAAAGTTAAAGGCGAGGTTGATTTCCTGACGTTGTCCTTTCCGTGCCGGTGACTGGAAGAAATATAGGTTAGTTGAATTATAATTATCATTGGAATCGAGGCGTTCCCGTTGGAAATTCCCCATTAAGGTCAACTCTAAGCTCGGGTGTAGGGTAAATTTATTGGAAAGATCGACACCCCAACGATTGTTTTGAGAATGGGTGAGAGCGGTATTGATCAATGTGCCATCGATATTGGCGTTTCTGCGGCCAATACCATCTTCCCAACGCCAGTCTCTGTCGACAGGGGAGCGCGGATATCCTCCGGCGGTGTTGGTATTGCTGGTGGTGCGAGTTGTCCATAAGTTCATGTCGAAGTCGATATAGGGGTTATTCTCAGGCTGCCATTTATAGCTCAGGTTGGCTGCTTGCTGATGAACTTTCGCTAATGGCCATTGAGGAACTTTATTTTCTTCGGGCTTAATCCAGCCCAGGCGTGAAGGCATAATATCGCCGAACTCCATGCGCGTATTGCGAAAGCCTAATAGTAATGTTTGATTATGGGTGAAACGCCAACTGTTTTTAATTAATACAGAACGCATTTCACTGGAAGTGTTGGGAACTTCATTACCGGGACGATAGATACGAGCAGCAAAAGGCAGATAGGGGTCCAGCGTTGTCCTGACATTCTTCATGAGTTCCCTGTCGTTTTCCGTAATGGGTTCATCATAGCGATGGGCGCCACCTTTTCCGGCAAAATAGTTACCCTGACGACGGTATGCATAGGCCAGCATTAGGTCAAAATATTCCTGCCGTGTTCCTAATGCGAGACGGAAGGCATTATCTTTGAAGCCAAACAGTTTATTGTCTTTCGATGAATGAGGCGTAATCTGCAACTCTGGATCGGTTTCAATCTTATTTTGGATAAAATCAGGAATATCGCGGTAGTCCTGCCCCAATGGTAGGGACGGTGTACGCTCTCTCACTGAGTTACTACTGGTTTCCAGCTTAGTATTGATGCCGAAAGTTTCTCCTTTCGGCACTACATCATCAATGGTCAATGTTTTGATGGATACTGCACCACCGATAGATCCTTTAACTCTACGGTTCAGAGAAGGGCCTTTTTCGATTTCAATGCTACTGATTAGGTTTGGATCGATGTAATTACGGTTATTGGCGCCATTATAACCACGCCCGACGGTAATCGCCTGTTCTGTACCATCAATGGTGACGGGAATTCGCCCTTGTCCCTGAACGCCACGGATATTGATATCCAGAGCACCACTATTGCGGGAATCACCGCTATATACACCGACAGCACCTTTAATTAAATCGGCGGGAGAAGCACCCTTGTAGCGCTCTATCTGTTCTTTGCCAATATATATATTGGCGATATCCTTGTCATAGACTGCATCGTAACCTTCTTCATCTTTAGCGCTGTTATCCGTGACACGGATCTTGCCCAGATCCGTCTTGCTGTTTGAGGTGGTGCCCGTAGGTTTGGATTCGGCAAACAGGGGGGGGCAGCCAGTGACAATGCCAGTGACAATGCAATTGTGATGGGGGTGAACTGGGTTCTAACTCGGTATGCCATTGATGCCTCCATTTTGATTAAAAATATTTTTCCAGCCTGATCAGCACTTCGTTTTTGTTATAGCTGTACATCCAACTCACATTGCTGTGATTGCGTCGATGGCGGAAAGTGAAAGAAGGTGTCATGCCCCATATTTCAGCGGCGGGCACTTTAATGACAGCGCTGTAAATCTGCTCATTATCTTGCCGTGTGGCATTCAACATCGGGCTGTAAGCGCCAAAATGACGTTTTTTCAGTGTGGCGAACAGTGAGCCGTTGATTCCGGGATAGATCTGTCCGGCAATCCCTGTCCGAATTCCCCATTGCTGGTAGCGATCCATGGCATACAGGTCGTTGTCGCGGTAAACCCAATCGCCGCCGCCAAACAGGACAACGTCTTTGCTAATGGAATGGAACAGGGTGAAGTAGGCTGTGGTAAGGCTGCCATCTTTCCGGCGGAAACTTGGCTGATGACGTAGCTGTTTGTGCTCTAATTCAACCTTCATGGCTGTTTTGGCCGTGAACGCCCATCGCCATTCTGTTTTGGCGCCTGCCGCACGGTAATAGGGTTCACCTGCTCGTTGTTTATATTCAAATAAGGAACCAAAAGAGAAATCGTGACTTTTGCTTTTATAGCTGTATCCGCTAACCAGCTGAAAAGTATTTTCGTTCTCAGCGTGGTAATCACGATAGTTTTCGCCGTAAATCAGGCCACGGCCGAAAATGCCGTGATGGCCGCTAAGTTGATAGCGCCGACTTAATGTTGCGTCATAAGACATACCCCATGCTTTGATGGGCTTTGGCACCTGCATTTTATAGCGTCTTTGATTTATGAGATCAAAATCGTAATGGGGAGTTTCCTGATCAGGAGACATATTCACATTATCATTATAAGCGTAACCGGCTGAGAAAGAGCCGCGCCAACCGTTTCTCAGATCTATCGCTTCCAGATAGCTGTTAATATTTTTCAATACGACTTCGGGTAGCTTTTGTGCTTTATATAATCCACTAAACAGTTGCTCGGCTTCCCGATTTTTATGATCCTCAAAATAGACGCGGGCCAGTTCCAGTTCGATACGGGGAAAATCGGGCTGTTGATTCAGAACTTGTTGATAATGATAAGCAGCGAGATCTAAATCTCCCTCAAAACGTGCCAGCCCACCCTGAGCAAAATTGACCAACATAACATCATGTTCCGGCAATTTTTGATAAGCCGCCAGAAAGCGTCTGACATCTGACCATTGTTGATGATTAATAGCCAGGAATAGCGCTTGGCCGATATCATTAATATTGTTTTCGACCTGAAACGTTTGCCCATTAATAACAATCAGTGAAGCATTATTTTCAACAAAAATAGGATCTGGCGTAATCAGGTTGGTTTCATTTTCCTGTTGATTATGCTGTGCTTCTTGCCAGATTGTTCGTGGAGTATCTTCATCGGCATAAACGGGTAGGGAGAGGCATAGCGCCACCAGTGCCGTTGATAATATTGGCGTAATTTTATTGTCAGACATCGGGAAACCAGATCACAAAGCTCACGTTATTAGGAATAAAATAAAAACAGAGAACAGGCCAAAAATGGCACTGTTCTCTGAAAAATTAACGATTACTGTTTAGAACCACCGAAAGCGGTATTTTTGGAATTGTCATCAGCAAATGTGGTATATCCCGCAATGCTGGAAGCACTATCACCAAAGAAGTGACCTTGAGTTATCCCATCAAGAGTACCGCTCTTGGCATCACCCTCAAAACTGGCATCATCATAAATATCCGCATCAATATTTATTGTCATTGCGGTATTTTCCATGGAACCGACCAGCGTTTTCTCACCGAAGTCTGCGGTAAATGTACCGGCCAGAGCATTGTCACCACTGTACTGGTTAATACCTGTTATCGTGTAAGTTGCTGTACCGTCGGTTGGAATATTGGTGGTGATATCCTTGCCTGCATAGTAAACGGTATGGGTACTATCCCCGGCTTTACCGGTTTGAGACCATTCACCAAAATAAACATCCGCATTAGCAACTTTACTGAAATGGAATACACCCATACCTCCGTGAGAACCTGGTGCACCCGCCATTGAGATATTATGAATACCATTGCTGTCAGCAGGAGCCATGCGAGTCAAGCCAGCAAAGCCTGTGATTTGGCCGCCATAAACGGAACTAACACCAATACCAGGCTCATCGCCTTTGCCACCGTGTGGCCCTAAACTTGGCTGAGTTTTGCCAACCTTAATGTGTGGTGTAGTTGCTTGCTGGCTCTGCCCAAAACCAACTTCTGCCTGAGCCTGTGCCATCAATCCCAATGTGCCTAAAGCGGCGATTAATACGTTTAACTTTTTCATCATTATCCTCGTTTGGAGTGGGGGATCCCTCGTTACCCAATCTTAAAAACGGCCTGATCTATTGCGCGAGAAAAACGTACACTGTTCAAATGATAATGTAAATGATAATTATTATTATTTGTTTCACTAATGATAGGGTTTATTAGTCAATATCTTTTTTTATTTTATTGATTTTTATTTTATTTTTTGCATTTTGGGTAAGGTTTGATCTATCTGCTTTTTTTTTGAAAATGTGAGATTGGTAGATTTTATTCACTGAGGTTATTTTGTTATTAACAATATAATTAGCATTAAAAAATTTTCCAATGTAATTAAATTGATGGGGGTTGTTTTATTGCTCATATCATTAAATAAAGTTAATACATGTATTTTATAGGGGGAAATATTCATCTCCTGTTGTGGAAAATAATGAGTTATGGTGAAATTTGAGCGCAAAGAACCAAGCAAATAAATGTTTACTCATATCTTTATTTTCTGCGTAGCAGGAAGCTGCTATCTAAAAGAATAAAGGGTATATCAGTTTTCATATATCTATCTGGCTGAAAAAAGCCTAATTGGAGATGCATTATGGAAGCAAAAATCATTATTCAGTCTGCTGAAGAAAGGACAGATCTTGGTGATGAGGTAGAGGAGCTTATTGATAACAATTGGCCTCTGTTTATGAATTATGATGCAGTCGCTGAACAACACTGGCATAAATTATATGAGCCTGGTTTCAGTCACTTTCAAAAATTTGCCATTCTGCAACAGGGAAAAGAAGAGCGTCTTATTGGCTTACTGAACTCAATTCCTTTTCCTTGGGAAAATCATTCGTTAGATCAATTACCTGATGAAGGATGGGATGCGGTATTTGATGCGGGTGGGAGAGCTAAAGGAAAGGTGCAAGCCAATCTGGTTTCTGCCCTGAGTGTGACGGTTGATCCTGCGTTTCGGGGGAAAAATATTCCGGCTTTATTGATTAACAGCTTGAAACAGACTGCCAGAGATGAGCGGTTGCAGGGGCTGGTTGTGCCTGTCAGGCCGAGTCTGAAAAGCCAATATCCCCTGCAAGACTTCATCGAATATTGCGGGTGGAAAAATGACAAAGGTGAACCGTTTGATCCGTGGGTCCGTACCCATTGCCGAATAGGTGCCAAAATCATCAAGCCTGCCCTGCGCTCCATGGATATTTACGGCACTTTGGATCAGTGGCAGGAATGGACAGGCATGAAGTTTCCGCAAAGCGGGGAATACGTCATTCCAGGTGGCCTGGTGCCATTAGTGGTAGATGTTGAAAAGCAGATGGCTTATTACATTGAGCCTAATTTGTGGATGTACCACAGTCTGGATTAAAAATATTTCTCTAACTGTATCTGTACTTCGTTTTTATCATAACTGTATAGCCAGTTGACATTACTGTGATTGTGGCGATGGCGGAAAGTTAAAGAAGGGGTCATTCCCAATATCTTCGCAGCAGGGAATTTAATGGCAGCAGTATAGATCTGCTCATTATCTTGACGTCTGGCACCTAATAACGGGCTGTAAGCGCCGAAGCGTTGTTGCCTCAGTGTGACAAACAGCGAGCCATTAATATGGGGATAGATTTGTCCTGCTATTCCCGCATTGACTCCCCATTGTTGATAACGAGATGTTGGTTGTCGATTATGCTGATAGCTCCAGTTGCCACCACCAAACAGAATTAATTTTTCACTGATGGCGTGAGACAGGCTGAGATAGGCTGAGGAAAGTTCGCTATCGTTCTCACTGTAACGCGGTTTGTAACTTAATTTTTTATGTCCAAGTTCAGCATAGAGAGTGGTATCTTCACTGACTGCCCACTGCCATTCCATTTTAGCGCCGATGGCATGGTATCCGGTATTTTCTGCATACTGTTGATATTCAAACAGAGGGCCAAAGGAGAAATCCTGTTTTTTGCTTTTATAACTGTAGCCACTGAACAGCTGGAACATATTTTTATTTTCGTCATGGTCATTGCGATAATTTTCACCATATATCAGACCACGGCCAAAAACGCCGTGATGGCCGGCAAGTTGGTAACGTCGGTTTAAGGTTGCGTTGTAAGTTCCCCCCCATGCTTTGATAGGCTTAGGCACTTTCCGTTCAACGACGCACGCTCCCTCTTTGTAAAACAGGCAGATCGGTTTTTGGTTTGGTGACATATTAATATTGTCGTCATAGATATAGCCTAATGAAAACGAACCGTTCCAGCCATTTCTTTGGGTTACTGCCGCCAGATAACTATCGATATTCTTCAATACCATTTCTGGTAACTGATATTGTTCACTGATTTCTTTAAATAATTGCGCGGATTCTTGGTTTTTGTGATCTTCAAAATAAAGACGAGCCAGTTCCAGTTTAATGCGGGTAAAATTCGGTTTTTGACGTAGGATTTTTTGATAATAAGAGGTAGCAAGCGCTAAATTCCCTTCAATACGAGCCAAGCCGCCCCGGGCAAAATCAATGAGAAACGGATCATACCCGGGAATTTTTTGATAAATCAGCATAAGACGTCTGACGTCTTGCCATTGCTGATAATTAATGGCAAGGTACAGCGCTTGACTGATCTTCTTAAGATTATTTGCACCCTTAAGTTCTTGTCCTGGAATGACGGGCAATGAGGTGACCTCTTTTGTAGAGATAGCGTTTGGTATAATTAAACTGGCTTCATTTCTCTGTTGGGTGTGTTGTTGATGATATCGTGTTTCTTGCCAAATTTTGTGGTTAATATCCTCATTGGCACAAACTGCTGGGGAGAGAAATGAGTTCAGAATGAATATTAATAATATGAGTAATATTGGAAATATTCTCTTTTCAATCACTTTTTTTTGATCAGACATAGCAAACCCGCTTTATAAGGTCCCTATTTATTTGAAATAAAAAGTTTGAAATAAACAGCTTGAAATAAACAATTTGAAAATAAATAGGGTAAAGAAGATGAAAAGGAAAACAGTGCCTAGATGACACTGTTTTCTGGGGAATTAATCATTAATCTTTAGCACCGGCGAAAGCCGTATCTTTGTTTCTGTCGCTATCAAATTTGGCATACCCTGCCAGAGCGGAGGCGGAATTACCGAAGAATTTTCCATCAGTCACTCCATTAGTACTACCGTTGGCTGTGGCTTTACCTGAAAAGCCGCCATTGCCATTGATATTGGCATTGATACCAATATTGAGTGAGTTATTGCTCAGTGAACCATTCAATTTTTTGGTCCCGAAGTTTGCGACGAGTTTGCCGGAGAGGAGATTCTTGCCGCTATACTGGCTCAGGCCTTTTACCGTATAGGTTGCAGAGCCACCCGTTGGCAGATTGGTTGTCACATCTTTGCCTGCGTAAAAAACAGTATGAGTAACATCTGATTTATCGGGTGTTTTTTGTGCCCATTCGCCAAAGTAAACTTCTGTATTGGGAACCTGACCGATATCGACATACTGATCCTCAGCACCACATGCTGCCTGAGTCACTTCGTAATGATAGATGCCATTATTATCGAGCGTGGCGCGCTTTTTCAGTGCGGAGGCAGGAAATAATCCGCCTTTTAGTGTAGGCAACGTGATGCCCAGGGCAGGTTCACCATGTTCCTCTCCGATTACAAGATGTGGGTCGGTTTCTTGCTGGCTTATACCATACCCAACTTTTGCCTGAACCTGTGTAGTAGTAAATCCGAGAACGCCTAATATGGCGATTACTATATTGACCTTTTTCATAAGTAGCCTCACAGCGTGTTGAATGTCTTGTTATCCTGTTATAAGAGAGTCCATAACTTTTGAAGTTCTGCGCAAAAAACATACAGAGAATAAAATGTATACTGGATAAATAGTGGTGTAAATGATAAGTTATTATTATGTTTTGTGTTTGTTGAGATTCATTGATTGCGCAAATTAAGTTTTACGTAAATCAGAATCTAATACTTTGAAATAAAAGGTAAGAGTAGTAAAAAAGATGAAGAAAAAAACAGTGCCTGAATGACACTGTTTTTTGGGGAATTAATCATTAATCTTTAGCACCGCCGAAAGCCGTATCTTTGTTTCTGTCGCTATCAAATTTGGCATACCCTGCCAGAGCGGAGGCGGAATTACCGAAGAATTTTCCATCAGTCACTCCATTAGTACTACCGTTGGCTGTGGCTTTACCTGAAAAGCCGCCATTGCCATTGATATTGGCATTGATACCAATATTGAGTGAGTTATTGCTCAGTGAACCATTCAATTTTTTGGTCCCGAAGTTTGCGACGAGTTTGCCGGAGAGGAGATTCTTGCCGCTATACTGGCTTAGGCCTTTTACCGTATAGGTTGCAGAGCCACCCGTTGGCAGATTGGTTGTCACATCTTTGCCTGCGTAAAAAGCAGTATGAGTAACATCTGATTTATCGGGTGTTTTTTGTGCCCATTCGCCAAAGTAAACTTCTGTATTGGGAACCTGACCGATATCGATATATTGGTTCTCTATTTTGTATGTTTTACCATTGAATGCAACGTGATAGATGCCATTGTTATCGAGCGTGGCCTTCTTTTTCAGTACGGAGGCAGGAAATAATTGGCCTCCTAGTATCGCTACATCCACCGTGACGCCCAGGGCAGGTTCACCGTTTACCTCTCCGATTATAAGATGTGGGTCGGTTTCTTGCTGGCTGATACCATACCCAACTTTTGCCTGAACCTGTGTAGTCGTAAATCCGAGAACACTTAATATAGCGATTAATATATTGACCTTTTTCATGGGAAACCTCGCAGAGTATTGAATATTTGATTATCCTGTCATCAGAACGTCCTGAACTTTTTGTGTGAAAAATATGCGCAAAAAATGCACAGCAAATAAAAGGTATGCTGGATAAATGGCGCTGTAAATAACAAGTTATTATTATGTTTATTGTTTGTTATTCTTCATTGCTTGCGAAATTTTAAAATCAACTTATTGAAATTAATTTTATTTTTTATAGTGGAATGAATTTCGGATTGTTTCATTACTTAAATTAAATCACTAACCGTTGAGGATGGGTATACACTGTCCCTCTTCCTGGTTTGCAAAATCCGATCAACGTCAGATTACATTCCTGTGCGACCTCAATGGCGAGTGAGGTTGCGGCAGAAACGGCAAATAAAATTTCGACCCCGCAGTTAGCTGATTTTTGCACCATCTCATAACTGGCACGGCTGGAGACCAACACAGCGCCTTGTTGCCAGCCTGTTTTTGCCCGCATTCCCAGCAACTTATCCAGTGCAACATGGCGCCCAACATCTTCGCAGCCACCAAGTAATTTGCCCTCTGGGTCAATCCAACCCGCCGCATGGGTACAACCAGTGAGTGCGCCGATTTCCTGAACATGCGGTAATTGGGCAAGTGCAATATCAAGGTAAGAGAGTGAAAACGTTTGGGTGAAAGGCAGAGGTGTCATTGGGCGAAAGATCTCTGCGAGTTGTTCTGTGCCACAAATACCGCAACCTGTTCTCCCGGCCATATTGCGTCGGCGCTCTTTTAATTCCGCAAAACGGCGGCTGGAAAGCTCAATATGTAGTTCAATGCCGCCGTGGCAGTTAACTATCGAATCAATCCCCCGAATTTCCTGTGGAGACGTGATGATCCCTTCTGACAAGGAAAACCCGATAGCAAAATGATCGAGATCTTTCGGGCTGGTCATCATCACGACATGGGAAATACCGTTGTAAATCAATGCAACAGGTACTTCCTCAGCGACCCAATCCGGCGTTGGACTGCCCAATGGGGCGCTTTGTTTGGCATTTTTTTGTTGTACATTGGTGCGAGAAACACCATTGATTTTCTCCATAGTTAACTCATTTTCCGGCCTTTTATTTTTCATCAATGAATTCCCCAGTAGTTTGATTCATAATGCTGTTTGTGTGGATAATATATTACCAGTCCGTGTCCTGATAAGAAGCAAATACACCCACGGCATTCCTGTTAGGCGGTGTGTTAATGAGTCATCAATGGCAGCGAATAAGCTGGTGATCGCCACCCTGCAGGTTGAGTCTGAAACAGGCGAACCGGTACGCCTGATTATTCTGGACACCCTTGCCCGCTGTTTTGGGGGTGCGGATGAGAATGGTTCTAAAGATATGGGTGCGTTTGTCCGGGGCTGTGACGAGCTGAAAGCCAAAACAGGCGCAGCATTCTCGTGGTTCACCATTCCGGCAAAGATGAAAGTAAAGGTTGCAAGGGGTTCCAGTGCTTTTCGTGCCGCGCTGGTTATTACCTGCACCAAAATGAAAGATGCCGAAGAGCAGGAAACCAAAGCCTATGACGTGCGTGTGGTTGAATTTTTTACTGATAAAGACGGTGAGGATATTACGTCATTGGTTTTGATTGACAGGCCACGCGATCCGGTTGAAGAGGAGGACATCGTGCATGTCTCCAATAAGACCGATAAGCATACAGCATTGTGGCAGCGTATTCGGTCACGTACCGTTCTGAAAGAGCCTTGTAGCATTCATTGCCCTTGTGCGTGATGATTTAAAAGCGATGGGCGTGAATGTGAAAAATTTCAGCCGCTGGTTGACCAAGTTAGGGCAGGATGGCTTGATTACCCGCAACGGGCAGGAACTCAGCATCATTAATCAGAATAATGAAGATTAAAAAGTGAGGAATGAGTGAGGCGCTAAAATGTTAACAGCAAATACTGATGCATGAATAAGGGAACAAGCGCAGCGCGTCAGTGGCGCTCTGAATAGACAAACAAGCTGATTAAGCGAGAAATTCATTCTTTTTGGTGGGCAATTAATTTAGCACTATAGACCATGTGCATACATCTTGTTGTATATTTTATAGTCACTCGTGCGTTTATTCAGTTAATTATTTATAAACAATGATTCTTAACCTTTTTTATTTTCATTCTTGATGGTATTTATTTATATAAAAGTGATTGATCTTATTTAAATTATTTATTGTCAATATAATGAAATCAGAATATTATTACAGTGTTATTTAATTTAAAGTATAGAATGTCATTCTGATTTTGTATGTTGTTTTTGATGTATTTAATTCACGTTGAATGACTGTTTATTTTTTTTATGATTATTTCATTCTAATATAACACTTATTCTCATATCAGTTGACTAGTTGTTTATGAAAAACAAAACTTATTCTTTATTATTTATTGTATTAATGGCTTTTCTTTCTATGGGAGGATTGATCTCATCAGATATATTTCTTCCTGCTTTAAGTGAAATGGGGGATTATTACAACGTTAGTGAATCTAATGTACAAAGTGCGATAGCTATATTTTTATTTGCTATAGCCTTTTCTCAACTTATTTATGGTCCATTGAGTGATTGTTTAGGAAGAAAAAAAATTCTCCTTTCGGGGATTATTATATGGTTGATTTCTACTATTTGTATTTTCTACAGCACACATATTAGTGAATTGTTGCTATTGCGTTTATTTCAAGGAATAGGAGCTTGCACCGGTATTACATTAAGTCGTGCCATCATTAATGATTTAATGGAGAAGGAAGAGGCTGCGAGCTTGTATCTAATCATTTTTCCTTTTGTTGGAATGTCACCAGCAGTCGCACCAATGATCGGCGGAGTACTTAATGAACATTATGGCTGGAAAGCTTGTTTCTTATTTCTGACTTTATTTATAGCAGTCACGCTTATATTGAGTTTACTGGTATTAAAAGAATCATTACCTGTAGAGAAACGTCAAAAATTGAATGTTAGGAGTGTATTTAACAATACTTATTACGTACTAATAAATAAAGAGTTTCTCTACTATGCAGCAATACCTTGTTTTGCTTATGCCGCATACTTTTCTTATTTGATAGAATCACCTTTTATTCTTACAACTATGGGATTACCAGAGAAATATATTGGCTACACTTATATCACACTCTCTTTGAGTTATGTATTAGGTAATATGACAGCTAAGAAATTAAGCCGTCAACGAAGTTTGAGAAAAACGATCTCCCGTGGTTATATATTCTTTACTGTTGGAGGAATTGCTTTCACAATACAAATGTTTTTAAGTCCTTTTCCATTGTTAACCTCAGTGATAACAATAGCAATATTGACTTTCGGCAATGGTTTTTTACTACCACTTGGTACGGCATCGGCAATCGCTACGAATGCACAAGTTGCAGGAACTGCTTCTGGTGTGATGGGAACATTACAATTGGGCAGTGCAGGATTAGCATCACTCCTTATCGGTTATATATCTCACCATGATCCCATGAAAGTGGCAATGATTATCACCATTATTACTCTTATCGGCAGTTCAATTTATTTAATTGGTGATAAAGAAATAAAAGTTAAATTAAGAAGGAATAAAAATGGTTAACAATATAGATGTAACACTACGGGATGGTGGATATCTGAATAATTTTAATTTTACAAAAGAATACGCGATAAATCATGTTAAGACATTGCTCAAAGGTGGTGTGGAGTGGTTCGAAATTGGTTATCGTAATGGTTCTTTTAAACCTATACCAAATATTGGCCTAACAGGTATATCCCCAGACAGTTACATTAGTGATATTCATCAAATGGTGCCTAAGGCAAAGTTGGTCGTTATTGCACACCCACACAATATTAATGTTCATGATATTCATGCAATGAAGGCGAATGGTATTAGTTTACTTAGACTATGTATCAAGACTGACAATCCGCAGCCATGTTTGGCATTATGTGAAACTGCGCAGTCCATTGGAATGGCGGTTAGTATCAATTTTATTCGGGTAAGCCAGCTTTCTATCAATAAAGTTATTGAGATTACCAAACAATGTGAACATGCTGGTGCTAATATCATTTACTTAGCGGACTCAAATGGCAGCTTATTCCCAGAACAAGTATCGCAGTTATTTTATAAGCTAAAATCTGCTACTCAATTGCAATTGGGTTTTCATCCCCATGACAATTTAGGACTTGCTACCGCGAATAGTATTGAAGCTATGAAGTCTGGAGCCAGTTTTATTGATAGCTCTTTATCAGGAATGGGGAAAGGAGCTGGAAATCTCAATTTGGAAAGCTGGTTATCATTTCTCAATTTGAGTCAAGATACTAAACAATACGATCTTGAACACGTATTTAATCAACTTAATGAACTGCAATCCCATCACTTTTTTGCTGCATCTAAACGCGAGCTTATTGATGTAATCATGGGAATGTACAATCTGAGTGTGGAAAATAAAACAGCTCTCGAAGAAGGGTTACGATGTGGTATTAATTATGCGTTTCAGATTGTTAAGTCTTTGAAGGAAATAACGGCATGATGCAGCATAGTAATGCCGGGCATTTTAGTCCTGATGCGGTAATTCTCTCTCCAGTGATGCCGCTATGGGATCATGGTAATTTTTGCGCACCATTGGTCTTATTATTAGAGAAAATGGGATATCGAGTATCTATTATTGATACATTATTCTTAATTAACCACGTGAATCCTGATTTAATTGATCCTGACTGTTTTATTAACACTATTGAGTTTGAGTTAACTCAACGTTTTTCTAAGCCCTATCTTCTTATTGGATTTGCTATGGCAGGTACTCTGGTGCAGTTACTTGCACCACGCTTAAAGACGATTACGGGAGTGATTTCAATCAGTGGTCCTGGATATGCAGATATATTACTGAGCGATAAGTTAGGACAACTAATAATTTTACTGAAAAAAAGTCAGTTGGATGAAGCCATTTCATTATTGCATGACTTTGTTATTCCTAAAGGAGGAACGCCACTTCCCTCGGTATCCGCTATCCCGAATCATTTAAAAGGTATTGCACAAAAGCGTTTGATAATGGGGTTTTCATTGTTGCTACAATTCGATGCAAGAACAGCACTGTGCAATTATAAAGGAAAATTTCTGAGTATAGTTGGTGGATGTTCACAGTTGGCTACTGTACGTAATCAAGTTGTCAGTCCTAATCTTATGCACTGTTTTGTTGTAGCTGAGGGAGCAGGAATGCGACCTTGGAACGATCAACCTGAATTTATTAACGATGTAATTAACGATTGGCTCAAAATCTTATGAACAAAAAAATTCTTGTTTTACCTGGAGATGGTATTGGCCAAGAAGTATGTGATGCTGCTCTTCCTGTTTTTAAAGCGTTAGATCTTCCTGTGACATTGACAATTGGCGATATTGGTTGGGCTTGTTGGGAAAGAGAAGGTAATCCTGTACCTGAAAGTACTTGGGAACAAATAGGTTCAGTTGATGCTGTATTGCTCGGTGCCATTACTAGTAAAGGCAAAGAAGAAGCACAACAGGCGTTGCCATTGTATCTTCGTGGAAAAGTGGGAAATTATGTATCACCCGTTATCCAATTACGTCAACGTTTGGGCTTATACGCAAATATTCGGCCAATACGTTATATAGAAGGAGAGCGTAAACCCTTTCGCTGTTGTGTTATTAGAGAAAATACAGAGGGATTATATGCGGGATTCGATTTTAAAGGAATTCCTGCTATTGCAGCGACTTGGTTAACACATCCTAATATAGACAAATATGGCCCTGAAGAGGCAGCATGGTCAGTCCGCTTACAAACACGTTTTGGTCTGGAGCGTTTGTTTACCACTGCCTTCGAGTATGCACAGGAAAATAATTACACACGCGTAACTTTTGCTGATAAACCGAATGTTATGCGGGAAAGTGGGCATTTTGCAAAAGTTATTTTTGATACGGTTGCTGCTCGTTATCCAGAGATACAAGCAGATATTCATAATGTAGACGCAGTAGCATTGTGGTTAGTAAAAAAGCCACATGAATTTGGTGTGATTGTTGCTGAAAATATGTTCGGTGATATTTTGTCTGATCTGGCTGCTGGCGTAATGGGAGGGCTTGGTTTAGCTCCTAGCGCCAATATTGGTAGTGATATTGCATACTTTGAACCTGTCCATGGTAGTGCACCTAGCATGGCCGGTAAAAATAAAGCTAATCCAGCAGCTATGTTTTATACAATAGCTTTGCTATTGGAAAATCTTGGTTTTATTAATGCCGCCATGAAAATTAATCGTGCAGTGGACAATGTAATACGTGTAGGGAAAACTGTAACTTATGATCTAGGGGGAAATGCAACAACCCAACAAATGGCACAAGCTATTATTAATACTCTAGACGAAAAGTGTACCAACAAGTCGGCATCGATTATTTCGGTTGGTGATGAATTACTGAGCGGGCAACATACTAATACTAACCTTCAGGATATTAGCCGCTATCTCCTAAAGCAAGGTTATAAGGTAAAACAACAACAGGTTTGTTCTGATGATATTCATCAAATTGCTACAGCAGTCATTCGTAGGTTGGGACAAGATGCTCTCATCGTAGTGTGCGGCGGCCTTGGCCTTACCCCTGATGATAAAATCCGTGAGGCTATAGCTAGAATAGCAGGGCAGTCTCTAGAGATACGTGACAATATCTGGGTAGGAATACAGCAACAATTGAAAAAATTAGGAATATATCCTGACTCCTCATATCAATTTCAAGCAATGTTTCCAACCAGTGCAGAAGTTATACCCAATGTTGTAGGGACAACACCTGGTTTTAGCCTGAATGTGGATGGCAGTAAAATAGTTGTATTATCTGATCCCCCTTTCCAGATGCAGCTAATGTTGTCAGAAAAGCACTCTATTTCCTCCAGTGACTAACATGAGAATGAAATTGCCATAGGGAGTTTCATGTATGCCCGTGTACCCAAGGAGAAAACCTAATGCAAATTACACAAATTGAGCAAATCAAAGAACGTTTAATGGCACTCGATAGTGCAGCTATATCGGATGCAATGGATAGTCTGCATATTCCCGCAGGATTAGCTGGGATTGTGCCACGCAACTCTGGAATTAAAATAGTGGGTCCAGCTTTTACTGTACGTTATGAGCCTATCATTCCAGAGCAGGGAAAATTTCTTAATGCTGGAAACTATATTGATGAAGTACCTGCTGGACACATAGTGGTGGTTGATAACCAAGGGCGCACGGATTGTACCAGTTGGGGCAATATCTTGACATTTAAGGCTATACAAAAAGGAATTGCAGGTTCTGTAATTTATGGATCAGCACGAGATTTGTCGGAAGTCCGTAGGCTGGCATACCCCTTATTTACAACAGGAATTTATATGGTATCCGGAAAAAATCGAGCCAAGGTTGCAGAAGTGCAATGTCCTCTGAAAATTGATGATGTAGTTGTATCTCCTGGAGATTGGGTCTTTGCTGATGATAATGGTGCGTTAGTCATCCCACAGCAGCATTTACTAACAGTTATCGAACGTGCTGAAAATGTTGAAAAAACTGAACAAGCCATCATTGAGGCAATAACCAATGGAGAAGATTTGGTTTCCGCTCGTGAAAAATTAGGATATGCCGTACCTTGGAAATATGACTTATGAATCAAGAGTTTATAGAATATTGGGAGAAAAGACTTCGCTTTCTGGATGTTCATTATCATGCCCGCCCCGATAGTTATATTCGTAGGTATAATGTACTCGAAGCAGGAAGAGAATACGCACGACAAAATGGAGGAATTGTACTCAAAAGTCATTTGGGAAGTGTTACTGCTTTATCGTCACTGGCCCAAGAAGAAGGACTTCCCGTTTTTGGTTCGGTGGTATTGAATGCAACGGCTGGAGGAATGGCGATCAACTCAGTAATCCAAGCACTAAGTCAATATCAGTTTGATGAAGCTCCTAGATTATTAGTTCATTTACCAACTATTGTTCCGACAAATCATAAAAGTGTAATGAAACGTGCTTGGGCAAATGCTGCTGCTCACACATTTGCTCAGCAATATTCGTCTGTTGTCGATAGCAACGGACGAGTACGTAAAGAAATTCATGAATTGATTCGTTTTGCGCAACAATATAATGTTGTGCTGTCATCTGGTCATGCCTCTTGTTATGAAGTTATGCAACTTATTGATACGATTACTGCCGCAGGTGGTTGTAAGTTTATGCTTAACCAACCAGCTAGTCCGATAACGGGACTAAAGGCGAAAGACCTTAAGGCGCTGGGTGAGCATGAGTGGCTTTATGTGGAGCAAACAGCGCTGACCATTTATCTCGGTTATCAAACAACTGACGATTTTTTTGAGGTATTATCAGAAGTAAATAATGTGGTTTATAGTTCTGATCTTGGTCAGCCTGTGCAGCCGGATATTGAGAAATGGCTGAGTGACAGCAAATGTTGGTTTAAAATGGCAGGCCTTAGTGAGTCACATATCCGAGACATATTCTTACTTAATCCGTTGCGTATGTTGGCTCCTGATTAGAGCTAGGATAAGCCATCATCAAACATAAAAGTAAAAGCAAGCAAAAAAACTTAGGGGCATTAAAAGGAGTATAAAAGAAAGATAAGGTTATAAATTTTTTATTTTCAATAAATTATAATAATTCTCAACTCCGCCTCCGGCGTGTTCAAGAGCGATTTTGAGGCTTTGGATAAAGCCGATAAATTCCCTTACGTAGGCACCACGTACCGCTTGACTGAGCATTCCATTTCTGGACAAAACACGCATTGCTCAACGCCATTGCCCAACCAGAGCAGTTTGTGGAAATTGGTGAACGGTTGGCGGCAGAAAAAGGCATCAAACAGGGCGATACCGTCAAAGTGAGTTCCAGTCGTGGTTATATTAAGGCCAAAGCGGTGGTGACGAAGCGCATTCGTACCTTGAAGGTTCACGGCCGTGAAGTGGATGCCATCGGTATTCCGATTCACTGGAGCTTTGAAGGGGCGGCGAAGAAAGGGTTTCTTGCAAATACCCTGACGCCGTTTGTCGGTGATGCCAATACACAGACGCCGGAATTCAAGGCATTTCTGGTTAATGTGGAAAAGGTGTAAGGGAGAAAAATTATGTCATTGCAATCCCAGGACATCATTCGTCGCTCTGCCCCCCCATTCATTCGTGTGCGGGATCATCAGCAAGAAGTGACTAAACTGATCGATGTGACAACCTGTATTGGCTGCAAAGCGTGTCAGGTGGCGTGTTCAGAATGGAACGACATTCGTGATGAAGTTGGGCACAACGTTGGCGTTTATGATAATCCGGCTGACTTGACAGCGAAGTCATGGACAGTGATGCGATTTCCAGAGGTGGAGGAGCATGGCAAACTGGAATGGTTGATCCGCAAGGATGGTTATATGCACTGTGCCGATCTGGGTTGCCTGAAAGCCTGTCCGGCGGAAGGCGCGATTATTTAATATGCCAATGGCATCGTTGATTTTCAGTCAGAGCACTGCATTGGCTGTGGCTATTGCAGTGCTGGCTGTCCATTCAATGTACCGCGCATCAACAAAGAGGATAATCGCGCCTACAAATGTACTTTGTTCGTTGATCTAGTTGGTGTAGGACAAGAACCGGTCTGTGTGAAAACGTGTCCAACCGGTGCAATTCATTTCGGTAGCAAGCAGGATATGAAAGCGCTGGCGGAGATTGGTCTTATTTTGACAATTATCGTCCATGCTTATACGACGTTTTGGGTGAAGGGATCAGTGCAGGCCATGGTAGAAGGTTGGGGCACACGTGGCTGGGCGAAAAAACATCATCCCCGTTGGTATCGTGAAATGGTGAAACAACAAGAGCAGTAAAAAGGGAAAGAGTGAGTTTAGGGCTGAGTATTCGAAAACGGCTATCGCCGTTCTCTGCAAGGTGAAGGAAACCGGAGGCCGTTTTCTCCTCCGGTTTAGTGACTTTTAGTGATTGATAAATGCCTTGAGCTTCTTATTAACCTGCTGTTTATCAAAAGGCTCGAGTGATTCATTCGGGGATAATCCCACAAGCTCTAATTGTTCTGCTTCATCTTCAGTCAGGTGTTTCTTTTTTCTCAATTTGAGTAAATAGTTCCAATTCCAAATGCCACCAGAATCTTCTGCCGGACACATGCCATTACCTGCGGTCACCTCCGGCTGGATAATATCTTTTGGCAGAACTTTCTCTACTGTTATTTGATGGAACCAATCATCGCCAAAGTCATATTGGTAGTTGAATTCATCCCCAACTTCCTCCAGAAATGCACCGATGCGCATTTGGTCATAATGTTCTTCTGGAATGTCGATTCCTGCAAAACCAAAACTGAATAGATGAGCATTTTCCCAACCCATGGCAGTTTGTATCACATCATGAAATTCACTGAGTGTTAGCTGATTGCTGACACGGATCCGGCGCCATATGGCTGGCGTTGCATCAAATAAACTCACTTTGAGAACCAAACCTTGCGGTTCAATCTCTTCTTCTTGCTCCATATAGAAATATTCAAAACTGAGTTCAGCCAACATATCAAATAAAGCAAATCTCTTGCGATTTAACGCAGGGTCTCTCAGGGCATAAGCCAAATCTAAATATTGCTCTACCAGGTATGGCGCTTGTGGTGGCAATCTGTATTGTTCGATTGCAGCGGAATAAGTCAGGCGTCCAATAAACAGCTCGCGGTTTGCATAATAATAGAGCTTCAATAAATCCTTGGGTTTTTTTCGCCGTCAACAAGCATTCTTCCGGTGCCAGCCAAGACAGTATTAATGATGAACCCATGGTGATGCCAAGGCGATGTTGATCCTGTCGTTTCGGATTAACCTGGTAATCGAACTGCTGGCTCCAGTGTTCAAGTTCAAATGCTTCTGGCTGTGTCCATTCGACGGGAAGTTGTGACAACCAATAAAGTGAGGTGAGATCGAGCGGTGTGTTTTTATTTTGTTGAACTGAAAGTATCCACGGTAAAATCTGTTGCAGCCAGTCAGGGGAGACCGGAGTAAAGTCAACATAAGCTTCATTATTGCCCAACTCTTCAATCAGTTCGGGGATTGTACTCTCAGGAGCAATATTCAGTAAGCTCTCGCGGATACCAGATTTAAAATCCAGCATCATATTCGTTTGATATTCCTGACCATCCAGTGTGATTGTCATCATCATGCTGGCACAGTCATTTCCATCAACGTGAGTAACATATAATTCGTGTATCTTCGCTGTTTCCCGCGCCTTCTTGTGGTGCGACATCGCCTTTTTTTTCCAGCGCTTAAAACAGGTGTGAATGGCTGGATGGCGGTTAAACCGTGCACACAGATTGACAAGTTGCAGGTAGGATAAATTTTCCCATGCAGAGGAAGGGCAATCGTCCAATGCTTGCACACAGGCAAGGGCAATGGGTTCTTCAAAGTATTGGGTGAGTAATAGCAGGGCATCTATACCCCATGAATGCTTGGCGACTTCCGACAATAGATGAGGTAAGGCTTCATGGGGCACGACGGAAAGCCCGCTTTCAAAAAAGTCAATAAATTCAATGCCAGAATGAATTTCAAACTGTTTAAACAGTTGATTTAAGTTTAAGGATTTTTTAGGGAAAGTCGCTATGTTGGTGTTATCAGGATATTGAGGGGCATCCAGTAGCCCAGTGATGTCAGTTTTGATATGAAACTGATTTCTTTTCAGGATTGATACACATAATAATACGCATTCACTATTAATCTCGAATTTTTCTTTGGTATAAACCAAAATTTGTTCAATAACTTCTTCAAGCTGCTGTTTGGCCTCAGCCGGCAATTTATTTGCTGTTAATGCAAGTTCTGCGATGGCAACTTCAAGCCAATGGTTAATGCTATCCCCTATCTCCGTCATCGCTTCCTTAGGCAGCGCTAGCACCAGGCTAATCAACAAGAAGACGTTTTCTGGATCGGAAAACCACCGTATCTGCTTTGGCGTTAAGGTGCGCTGTTTCTCGGGAGTATGGGCATATTTTTCTATTGCAGATAGCAATTTTTCAGGTGTTAATTTCATTATCAACCTCTTCAATATATCGATATTTCAACCAAGAAGAGTGCTGGTTATCACGCTGTCATATCCACCATTCCCCTTTGCGATTATTCAATAGTCTAACCTGAATTTTTGTGAAGGCAGTAAGTTTGTGTTGAAATTTATCTCTGTTATTTCCGGGTTGCTGCTTTGGGGTCTGTAACTTGAAATCGATAGGGTCTGGCAATGCCATTCTCCGCTGGAGATGGCATTGGATGAGCTTCCTGGTCATTCTCAGCAAGACATTTGTCGCACAAGCCGCAGCCTTGCCCGATAGAGCGGGAGCAGTCACCATTTTATTTATAGTATCTTTGACAATCTGTGCTATTTTTCATCGGGTTGGCAAACTGAACTCATGTGTGGAATTCGATAGAGTATGAAAAAGAAGATAATCTCGAGGATTTATCTTGGATTGTTGTTGATTGCTTCCTTGATATTAGTGTTGGAGAAAGGTGGAGATATTTATCCTGCACTGGTGTCTGTCGGCGTATTCGGCATCCTCTTTGGCCTGGCTTTTTTAGTTTCAGCGCGCTGGTTATTTTCGGCAGTGTTCACTGGCACTTTATTTATCATCCTAAAATTCCTCAACCAGATAAAAATCCATTACTACAAAGAACAATTGATGTTTTCTGATTTGAATGTGATGTTAGATCCATCAAATCAGGAGACTTTGCGCCACTATTGGCTGGCAGGGATCGCTGTAGTGGCTATGCTTATCTGGTTGATATTCAACATGATATTGAGCTGGAAAATAGTCCCTTCTGCGCGTGGGATCAAATGGCGCTTCGCCAGTATCGTTTTGATGGTCGTGAGTGCCTGGGGTATCAATCTCACAGTTAGTGCCTATCATGCTCAATGGCAAGAGGAATTACCGAAGGGGCGGGGAACGGTGACTAATATGGTGATGTCTGCCTCGGATGCGCAATATCAGCCACCGAAATTTGGCTCATCTGCTGATTATTTCTTGCAACAGGCGAAACAGGTGACGTTGCCTGAACCTCAGTCAGAGGTGAAACCCGATGTGGTTGTATTGCTGCAAGAGTCTACTGTCAATCCCCATATTTACCAATTACCTGCCAATGTGCAGTTGCCCGATCTTTACATGTTCCGGCGTGATGCGGGTGTCAGTGCCCAAAGTCCATTAAGGGTACAAACCTTTGGTGGCGGAACCTGGTTATCTGAATTCTCCGTTTTAACCGGATTGAATACGGATGATTTTGGTTCACGTAAAAATGCGGTGTTTTATTTTGTCGTTGATCACCTGAAAAACAGCCTGTTCCGTGCAATGAAAGATAACGGCTATTACACGGTTGTTCTGACACCGTTTAATAAGTCTGCTTACCATGCGGGACATGCTTACAAGACACTGGGTGTTGATCGCATTATCCAACCACAGGAGTTAGGCTATCCCGCTGACATGGATGAGAATTTGTGGAAAATCCCGACACAAGATATGTTGTCTTATGTGAAAACCCTCCTGGCTAAGGAAACAGACAAGCCGATTTTTATTTTCTCTCTCACCATGTATGAACATGGTCCTTATGAAGAGAGTCATCATGATGATTATGGCTTGGCTGGCAACGTTGATTCTGCAACAGCGACAGGTAAGTTTAGCCATTACATGGAAAAAATCGTGGTCTCTGATCCTGCCATCAGGGATTTCAGTGAATTCGTTGCCAAGCGCGACAAGCCTACCGTTTTCCTCTATTTTGGTGATCATCAACCAAACATCAATTTTGAGCACTACACTTCTCCGCTACCTGATCCAGCACATGTGACTCAGTTTACGTTGCGGGATAACCTGAAACAGGGAGCGTCAATAACAACGGGTAAACTGACGGATATCTCCTTCCTCGGCGGAATCATTCTGGAACGTGCCCGTCTGTCAGCGCCCGCGTTTTACCAAGCAAATATGATCATGCGTCATTTATGTCATGGTGCTTTGAATGATTGTCAGGATAGTGCACTGGTAGAGAGTTATAAGCATTATATTTACCAGCAGTTGGAAGCAGCAGGTAAGGAATAATGTTATCCCTTCTGTCGGTGATGTCGCTGACAGAAGGGATGTGTTATCGATATACTGCGACGATATGGGCGCTATTCGTGAAGCCTCCGTTTATTAAGAATGGGCGGCGGTGATGCGATAAGCACAGCGTCGGTGACCACTAAGGATATATTCGGTTCTTTCCACATTGGCTTGCAGGATCTCCCGAAACAGTTTCAGCTCTGTCCGACAAAAGCCCTGACACAACTTGGCAGCGGCACAAATTGGGCAATGGTTTTCAAAAAACAAAATAGCGCCATTTTCTTCAACAGAATAATGAGCCATATAACCTTCTTGGCAGCGAATCGAAACCAGACGCTCAACCTTCTCCTGTAATCCAGTCGCACCCTCCATCGCCTTTTTATAGTTGGAAAAAGCCTCTTTTTCACGGGCGCTGATAATCAAATCCATCGCATCTTCACCCAACTGATTACGGATAATCGAGATCAGTTGGGTTGTTAACTCTGCGTGAGCATCAGGAAATTTGGCATGACCTTTCTCTGTGATATGCCAGAGCTGTACTGGACGCCCAACTCCTCTCGTTTCTGATTTTGCTTCAACTAATCCCTCTTTAGCCATTTTCACAAACTGTTGGCGGGCGGCTTCTCCAGTCGTTCCCAATAATTTGCCGGCATCAGAGGCTTGTAAGGCACCTTGAGTTTTTAACAGCATTAATAGCTTATCACTCACGGTTTGCCCTACGATTGTACTATTTTCCAAGTCATCGCTTGACATATTGTTGATCCCGACATTAATTTATTCCAAGATTTATCTTGTTTAATTTAGCGTAAGACATTTCACAACTCAACCTGTGTTCAGGGCAAAAATTATGATAATGACTGAGGAAAACCGCTGGAGAGATCTGTTTTCCAGCAAAAATGCGCCAAGTGCGATAGCACTTTCACTGGGCGTGGTATTGATGGCAATGAATACCTTAATTGCGATTACTATTCTGCCTTCTGTCGTCAATGATATTGGCGGATTGAACCTCTATGCCTGGAATACGACATTGTTTGTCGTGGCATCGATTATTGGTTCCGTTCTTTCTGCGAGATTGTTGGGTGCCTTGGGCGCAAGAAATGCTTATCTGGTTGCATCACTGGTTTTTTTTATCGGCAGCTTACTCTGTACTCTTGCACCGACAATGGACGTGATGCTGGTTGGCAGAACTATTCAGGGCCTGGGCGGGGGATTTTTGTTTGCCCTTTCCTATTTGATGATTAATCTTGTATTTGCTCAATCACTTTGGCCGCGAGCTATAGCGTTGGTTTCGGGGATGTGGGGAATAGCGACTTTAATCGGGCCAGCCATTGGCGGTGTTTTTGCTGAAATGGATGCGTGGCGTTACGCATTTGGCATTATGCTTCCCATTACTCTATGTTATGCCGTATTTACCTACCTTATTTTACCTAAAACAGAGGCACAGAATAAAACCAAAACAGCATTGCCCATTGTGCAATTGATCCTATTGTCAGCGGCGGTACTGGCGGTTTCTTCAGGCAGTTTGTCACCGGATATTCGGTTCAACATTTTCGGCATTGTTGCGGCTGTAATCTTAATCTTTTTATTGATCATCTATGAGCGCCGAACCTCAGTCAGGTTATTGCCTGAAAATTCCCTAAGTTTACGTTCTCCTCATTTGGTTTTATTCACTACCCTATTTCTATTGATAGTGGGTTTATCGGGGGATGTTTTTATTCCCTATTTTTTGCAAATTCTGCATGGGCAATCCCCTTTGGCTTCTGGTTACATGGTTGCTTCTGCTGCAATGGGTTGGACTATAGGAGAAATGCTCAGTGCTAGCTGGCAAGGGACAAAGATGCGGTTTGCAATTGTCAGTGGTCCAGTCTTTATGTTGGTTGGCATGTTGGTGTTGCTTGTGTTGTTGCCATCTCAGTCGGCAGGGGAGTGGCAGATTATACTACCGATAATCCTGGGATTGGGGGTGTTTGGCTTCGGGGTTGGATTCGGCTGGCCTCATCTTTTGACTCTCATTTTACAGGCTTCCCGTGATGCGGATAAAAACATCGCCGGTTCATCCATTACTACCGTTCAGCTATTTGCCACCGCATTCGGTTCCGCACTGGCAGGGATGGTCACCAATATATTTGGGTTTTATCAGCCCGGTGGTGTGGAGGGCGCTGCTGCTGCTTCCTATTGGTTATTTCTGCTCTTCTCTATCGCACCCGTATTGGCATTATTGACCGCGTATAAATCAGCAAAAATTAAAGTCGGGGAATAAATTTATTATCAACGGCATTATCGAAAAAATAATGCCGTTTTTTTCATGATGTGCAATGGAGGATATTCATATAATAGTGATGATTGATTCCATAAATAAGAGCTAAGGATATTTGATGTTAGTTATTTCCCCTATGCCGAAGGATGGTTGTCGTACCCGAATGATAGAGCCGAAACGCAGTTATTCATTGATAATGAAACAATTTTTTATACTGTTTTTATTGCTCATCGGGATGGGCAACGTATCAGCCAGAGAGATAAAACAAGAAACAACAACTGTTGATATTCCTGCATTAAGCAAGCGTGTGACAGATATATCTAAAGTTCTAACGAAAGAAGAGCGTCAGGGCCTGACCCGCCAACTGAAAAAACTGCAATCGGAAGAAAAAGTACAGATGGCAGTCCTGATTATCCCGACGACGGGAAGTGATACTGTTGAGGAATTTACTTCCCGTGTATTTGATAAATGGAAGTTAGGTAGTAAAGAACGCAATGATGGCATCTTGTTTGTGATCGCTTCTGATGACCATAAAATGCGTATTGCAGTTGGCTCGGGTTTAGATCGTAAATTATCCGATGGCAAGGTTACACTCATTTTGTTGCAGAATGTGAAACCGGCTTTCAAAGAAGATGATTATTATCAGGGGATTAGCAAGGCAATTGATTCAATTGGTACATGGCTGAAAAAATCCGAACAAGCGGAAGCACAGAAAGAAACGGCGAAGATTGTTCAGGCTTTTGAAGAAGGCGATGGCGCATTCAACAAGATATCCGGTAAAGACATCTTTATGCTACTGGGTTTTTGGTTGGTGAGTATAATCTTACTGCCACTAAAAGTTTTTCGCACAGGGCATTGGTTTAAGCGTTTTCTCAAGAGTGCCCTGACTATCGCTGTAGGAACCTATGTACTGAACTTTATTGGGTTATTTTCTACCATTCCGGCAGAGTTTTATCTGCTTATTATCCTGTTACCCGTGATTCTGGTATTTTTTCTGATCTCGTCCGTGGTGTCATTATTGAAAAGCCTATTCGGCAGCCTTTTTGGTGGCTTGTTTGGTGGCTGTAGTTCTGATCGTAACGATGATGATAATTTTTCCGGTGGTGGCGGCGGCAGTAGCGGTGGTGGAGCTTCAGGCGATTGGTAATTGTTTTTTAATATCAATAAATTCATTGTTATCAATAATAATGAAATTGAATTATTTTGTATTTTGGGAATATAACTGATTACCCAGAATTAAATATTGCGGGCGGATTAATAAAAATACCAAGTGGAAATTACAGATAGTCTATTTTAGAATAATCCGCGACACGAATCTTCAGAAAGAAGTAATTCGTGTCGCGGTTTTTCAGATATGGCCCCAAACAATAGCGTTAGTCATGCTCTTCACTGCTAATATGGTGTCTGCCGGGATTAAAGCAGGACAGACAAATCACAGCTATTGCCAGGATCAGGCAATAAGCGATAATTGGCCAGGTAGTAGCGTTGGATAAAAGTGTAATAGTGAGCGTTCCAATCCCTCCTAACAGTAAGCCCCCTAAGCAGAAGTAGACTGCTGTAACCGTTCCTGCTATATGATCGAAACCTTGAAGTGCACCATTAGGGGCCACAGAAACCGCAATAGAGATACCAACACCGACAAGCCACATTGGGGCAATGAAGCCCAATACCGAATTAGGTATGAGTATTTCCCCAACAGCCAGCAATAGTGCTCCTGCCATCAGGCAGTACATTCCCGCCCGTAACGTATTTAGGATTCCCCATCGGGTAATCAAACTTCCCACACTTCGCGCAGTCACCATCATTGCGATAGCCACAGTTGCAAATAGCAAGCTGAAAGTAATTTGTGATAATCCTTGTCGGCTCATCATTACCCAAGGGGCCGTTGAAAGAAAGACGAAAAAGCTACCCATCCCTGCGCTGTGGCAGAGCGTGTACAGCCAGAAATGCAGGTGTCTCACAGGAAGAAGTAGCTGCGACCACTGTAAGCTTGCCGTCCCTTGCCGCCGGGTTTCTGGACAGAATTTCCAGGCTGCAATAACAGCAACTACCATTGCACATCCTAATAAACCAAAGATTGCGTGCCACCCCAGCCAAGTGTCAATCAGCGCTCCGAGCAAAGGACCTACTGCCGGAACTATAGCAAGCATAGAACCGAGCAAGCCATAGATGACGTTGATTTCTTTACGGCCCGAATAGATGTCGCGTACAGCCGCAAACATGGCTACGAGACATGCCGAAGCCCCACAGGCTTGATAACCCGGAAGCCCAAAAAAACTTCTGGTGATGAAGTTATGGCAAGGCCGAATGAAGCAACTGTGTAAGCAATCCCACCGCTGAGTAAAACAGGACGGCGACCGAACCGATCTGACAGTGGGCCAAATAAAAGCTGACCAGCTCCTAACAGAATCAGGTATACAGTCAATGTTAGCTGGATCGTCCCTGTTCCGGCATTAAGTACATCGGCCATGAGAGGAACGACGGGCAGATACATATCCATACCCAGTGATGCCAGTAAATCGAATGGTGATAACAATAATATTGTGGCGGTAAGAGAATATTGCCAGGAAAAATCTTTTGAGTGCACGAATCCATCTCCTAAAGTTAAGGAATTGGCGGCGTGCTCATAGAATTGAGAAGTTCTTGAGGACGCCGCAACAACCGAAAAAAACTATGGTTGCTGCGGCTTATCTCTCTGCTCTGTGCTCGTTGAGAATACTCATATGTAGGTTATCCTGTAGTGAATTCGTACCGTAAACATCTCCATGCTGAGATGCAAGGCGCCTTAAATTACGGATGGTACTTTATAGATAATTGTTCATTTTTTCTAAGACATGGAGCAAATAAGCTACGCTTGCTTTATTAGCTACTCCTTTTAGCCATTCGCGTTGTCCCCACCCTTTTGCCAAGCTTAATATTGATAGGGTATTGGTAGCTATAAGCTAGGAACGAACCCTTCATTTCTCAATGATTGAATTACACCTCTTATCAGATATGAATGAGATATATCAATTGTGTAGCTTCTGGCGTTATCTGATATTGGCTCTAATAATTTCTGTTCTACTAGTTTAGATATTTGGTATGTTATTTGCGCTGGCTTCAGTTCAGGTAAAACCTCTTTCAAGTCTCCTGCCTTAATGATGCCCGTTGTAACCGCTTTTCTCAGTATTTTTGCTTCAATATCGCTTAGCACACCTTTTTCTAAAGCAAAGGTTATTGCTGGAAATAAAATTTTCTGACTCAAAAATTGTAGATTAGTTAGCTGATCAACCTTTTTTAGCTCGGTAGAAATACCACCTAATACATAAATACACCATTCTTCAAGTCCTTCATTAGTTCCAAGATCTGCTTTCGATAACATTTCATAATATTTGTTTCTATCGTTGCAAAACACTGCTGTAGGGTTGAGAACTCTACCGCCAACTTGAACGTTAAATCCATACTTGATAAGTAATGCGTAAGTTAACAATCTTACCGTCCGACCGTTTCCGTTTCCGAAAGGGTGAATCCAGCCAAAGCGATGATGGGCAAGAGCTATCTTCATTAAATCGTATTTAGGGTTGTCTGCACGGTTAATGAAAGAGGTTAATTCATTCATATAGCTAGGCACTTGTATACTATCGGGGGGAAGGTGCTCTGATTGTCCAATGCTCACACCATAATGACAATATTGACCAAGTGTTTTGTCTCCTTCGCGTTGTAAGTTATTAACAGCAAGCGAATGTAACCCTCTTATAAAATGCTCTGTTATATCCTCACCACTTTTAAAATGCCCATCTATAAAACTCATTGCTTTTTCAATATTTTCAATTTCTTTCAACTGGTCATCTTGGCTCTGAGTTCCTGCAATTTTACTTTCAACATAGTCAGCAAGGGTTGTATGGTTGCCTTCAATTCTGGCTGAACCAAGACTTTCAAGCATATGAAAGATCTCTTTTAATTGACTAAAAAGTGATGGATGCACATCAATTTCTAGGCGCAAATGCCTCAATAATTCTAGTTCAGTTATGATATCGACAAGAGCAGAATCAAAACTAGGATTTAATAATTTGAGTTCAAAGTGATTAAATGTAGCCATATCTTAAGTTATCTCAAAAATCATGTTTTCAATATCTCGAAAATAAAGAAAAAAATTGATTATTTATGGTACGTTATGAACAATAGTGACTCACTATTATCTCAAAATCAAGGTTATGAAGATCTCAAATATAGCTATGTTGCTATCTCAAAAAATCGGTACACGCTAATACATGCGCTACTGTGATTCACTCTGTAATGCCCTGATAGTAAAAAAGCCAGCTATAACATGTACATGCTGGCTTTATGATTTTCTCTAAAATGTTATGAAGCGTTAGAATCTATTCATTGAGTATAGGGCTTAAACCTGCATGAATGCCGGATTGATGTTATTCAATATTTTCGAGTGGTACACTCTTTGGTACACGGCAAAACGAGGTGTTCACTCATCCTCATAAAAAGTAAGTTGTGATTATGTCTTACAGCTTGGATTAACACAGTCCACCAATTCACGCAGGTGTTGCGCCAACTGCTCAACGGTTTTCTCACCCGTGGCAGCTTCTACCGTTAAATTTTCCAGTGTATTGTCGTTATCACGGATCTTAATGCCGTTACGGTAAAGAAAAGTCATGGTAACGAAAAATGCTGTGCGCTTATTACCATCATTGAAGATATGGCCGCGAGCAATAGCAACCCAGTAGGTGGCTGCAAGTTCAAAAATGTCTGTTACATCTTCGTAGTGGGTACGGTTTTGCACTCGATAGATGAGTGCCTCAGCCCTGCCAGAATCAGGCATTCCGGCAACGCCCGGAAGCCGCTGCAATATACGGTCATGAAAAGCGATAACCTCCTGCGCACTGACCCATATCATCGGTTTGTCAGTGCCTCTACCGTATGCCCATGACGCTGCATAATAGAATCAAACTCTGCATCCAGTTTGGCATTCTGGTATGCCTCGAATTCTGCCTTACTGATAACGACAGCTGAGCTACCATCTCGACGAGTAATTTCAACAGGTTCGCCGTGGGTAGCAGCATCCAACACTTCTGAAATATTGGCTCGTGCTTGGGTTGATGTATATGTACGCATAATATGTCTCCAAATATGTACATATTAATTGTGCATATTTTGGCTGCTTAATCAACAATCGAGATCTCGGTACGGATTACCTTTAAGTGCGACTTTTTACATCCTCATATAACGCAACCAATCGCACTCTAAGCTACGCAGATATGATTTTGTGTTCTGAGATGGGTTCATTTTGATCACGCCACCACGTTTTGGATCAAAAAGTTTTTTCAGTTTTAAAATTCTACAAACCAAATCGCCAGACCGCGCCAGTACTGGGGTGTGAGGAAAATCTTAAACTGAAATTGTGTGAAAAATTTATTTTCACTATTAGCGTTCTGTTTTCATCACGCGCATTTCATCGGATTTTATCCATGCCCTGATCTCTTTGTCAGTAAGTTTCGGCATTGTGCAATCTCCAATGTAAAAAATGACCGTGTACCACTAAATGGTTTTTTTAATCACTGGTGGTACATCTAAGTGGTACACGCTAATACACGCGCTGCTGTGATTCACTCTGTAATGCCCTGATAGTAAAAAAGCCAGACATAACAATGTATATCTGGCTTTATGATTTTCTCTAAAATGTTATGAAACGTTATTCAATATTTTGAATCTGCTCGCGCATCTGCTCAATCAGGACTTTCAATTCAATCGCAGAATTCGTCACATCCGCATTAATTGATTTTGACGCCAATGTATTTGATTCGCGGTTAAATTCCTGCATCATAAAATCCAGTCGGCGGCCGACGGCTTCTTTTTTCTTCAGGATATTACGCGTTTCTTTGACATGGGCATCCAGACGATCCAACTCTTCTGCTACATCGGTACGCTGGGCTAATAAAATTAGCTCTTGGTCAAGGCGGTTATTATCTAACTGAATTTGTGCTTCTTCCAGCTTGGACTGTAAGCGCTCGCGCTGCCATTGTAGGATTGCCGGCATTTGTTCTCGAACTTTAGCCACTTCTACAATTACCGCATCTAAACGTTGTTCAATCAGTGTCTTGAGCGCTTGTCCTTCGCTCTCACGGCTCTGGATAAAAGAATCCAGCGTCAGATCTAATTCCGCCAGCAATTGTGTACTGATGGCATCTAAATCCTGCTCTTCGGCAGACATCACGCCCGGCCAGCGCAGGATATCCACCGGATTAATTTCACCTTCATTATTCTGCTGTTTAACCCAGTTTGCTGCTTCAACCAGTTGTTTTGCCAGATTTTCATTCAGAATCAAAGAACCCTGGGTAAGGGTATCCAGCTCAAAACGCAGGTTACATTCCACTTTGCCGCGCGTCAGGCGGGAACGGATGCGCTCACGGATGACAGGTTCAAGGCTTCTGAATTGCTCTGGCAGGCGAATATAGGTTTCTAAGTAACGTTGATTGACAGAACGCAGTTCCCACGCTGCATTACCCCAATCTCCCCTGATATCTCTCCGTGCAAAAGCAGTCATACTACGGATCATAATTCGTTCCCAATTTATAAAATGATGCGCGGATTATAGCGCTCCGTGTAGATGCAGGATAGGCATTCGCCGCTTTAGGCCGTATAATGCGCCCCTAAAATGTACGAACAACGGAGATCACACTATGAGCTTAGTAGGAAAGCGTCCAGCGGGAAGGTCAGCAGGGCAGGTGCGTCCTATTAAAATGACCCGTCATTACACCAAACATGCGGAAGGCTCTGTTCTGGTGGAATTTGGGGATACCAAAGTGTTATGCAATGCCTCCGTTGAAGAAGGAATTCCCCGTTTCCTGAAAGGCCAAGGGCAAGGCTGGATCACCGCTGAATACGGCATGTTGCCACGGGCAACCAATAGCCGTAATGCACGCGAGGCTGCCAAAGGCAAGCAAACAGGCCGCACGATGGAAATCCAACGCCTGATTGCTCGTTCATTACGTGCTGCCATCGACTTAAAAAAACTGGGTGAATTCACGATTACGCTGGATTGTGATGTGATCCAAGCGGATGGCGGTACTCGTACTGCGGCTATTTCTGGCGCTTGTGTGGCACTGGTCGATGCCCTAAATAAGCTGGTTGCGCAGGGCAAACTGAAAGAAAGCCCACTAAAAGCAATGGTTGCGGCAGTGTCTGTTGGCATCGTTGAGGGTGAAGGACGTTGTGATCTGGAATATGTCGAAGACTCTGCGGCTGAAACTGATATGAATATCGTCATGATGGATGATGGCAGAATGATTGAAGTGCAGGGTACGGCAGAAGGTGAACCGTTCAGCCATGATGAATTGCTCTCACTGCTCTCATTGGCCAAAGAGGGATTGGATACGATTTTCAAAGCGCAGCGAGATGTGTTAGAACAAGATCCATTAAAATAATAAATAAATCAGGCGGCTGAAGAGTCGCCTTTTTTATATCTGCAATAAATTTACCTGTAATAAGTTTACCTGTAATAAATAGTAATGAATGACAAGAGATCAAAGAGGAGAAACGCCAATGAAAGCCTATCAGCGCGAATTTATTGAGCTGGCACTGGAAAAACAGGTGCTGAAATTTGGCGAATTTACGCTGAAATCGGGTCGCAAAAGCCCATACTTTTTTAATGCGGGCCTGTTTAATACCGGACGTGACTTGGCGTTGATTGGTCGTTTCTATGCAGCTGCGTTGCTAGATAGCGGAATTCAGTGCGATTTGCTGTTTGGACCGGCTTATAAAGGCATCCCGATTGCAACCACTACCGCAGTGGCATTGGCTGAACATCATGATATCGATATGCCTTATTGCTTTAATCGCAAGGAAGCTAAAGATCATGGCGAAGGTGGATCATTGGTTGGTAGCCCTCTGCAAGGTAATGTTGTGGTGGTGGATGATGTCATTACCGCAGGTACGGCGATTCGTGAGTCGATGGAAATCATTAAACAACATGGCGCAACGTTATCCGGTGTGATTTTGTGTCTGGATCGTCAGGAACGTGGGCGTGAAACGCTTTCGGCGATTCAAGAAGTTGAGCATGACTACCATTGTCAGGTCTTCTCCATTATTACTTTAAATGATTTGGTGAGTTATTTACGCGAAAATCCAGAGATGCAATCCCATTTGGAAGCGGTGGAAGCTTATCGCAAAGAATACGGTATTTGATGGCTGGAAAATGTGGCGCGTTAGTAACCTATAACCTATGAATTGGGTTGAGCGAAAAAAATCCCTCGCCCAAGGATGGGCGGGGTGAGTAGTAGAAATGGCATCTATCTATATGGTAAGGATTGTGACAATGATGCCATTATTAAGTCACTTAGTAGTGAACTCAATGAGCTGGAACATATTAACACAACCCGATAAAAAATCCGCACGTTATCATTCACTGTATAAGGATATGAACTTACGATACTGCGATAAGCTATTGTAGTGGATTAGATTATTGCAGTTGGGTCAATATCAATGGCCAGCGTACTTCAAATTCAGTTGTCGGGCGATAGCGAAATTCAGAGCGAACAAAACGGGAAAGCATCCCTTCACAAAACGCCAGTAACTGTGATGCCAACACAGATTCTTCATAAGCGAATCCTTGCCCATCACGGATTTTTCTCTCTTTTAAAATTTGGCGAAGTTGCATTTCAATTCGCTCAAATAGCTGGTTGATGCGATTTTGCAATCTGTCTTGTTCGAACATTAGGGCATGACCGGTCATAATACGGGTCAGCCCCGGATTCCTTTCTGCAAAACCCAAAAGCAGGACAAGAATTAACCGAATACGTGTGATGGTGTCCTTTTCATCTTGCAGGATCAGATTGATACGTGAAATTAAGGAATCTTCAATAAACTCAATCAAGCTGTCAAACATCCGGGTTTTGCTCGGAAAATGACGGTAAAGGGCTGCTTCAGAAACACCAACGTTTGCGGCAAGTTTTGCAGTAGTAATACGTTGGCTGCCATCACTGGATTCCAGCATATGTGCTAATGCCTGCAAAATTTCCTCACGCCTATTTTTCTTTTTTGTACGTTCTTTTTCTGCCATGTCTGGTAAGACCCCTGCTAAAACAGCAAAACAAATCCGGCTATTTTTTGCCACAACGTTATTGCTGTCAAAAGCTATTGTTGTCACAACCTATTGCTGTCACACACATTGTGGGCAAAAAATATGAAAATCGATTGACGGTATCAGGCCTTATGGAAAGTTATTGACGACCGGAATGGCCAAATCCACCACTGCCGCGCTGGCTCGTTTCAAAATCTGCAACCAAATTAAATTCGGCCTGTACAACGGGTACAAAAACCATCTGGGCGATGCGTTCACCTGGTTCGATGATGAAAGTTTTATCACCACGGTTCCAAACGGAGACCATCAATTGTCCCTGATAATCTGAATCGATAAGTCCCACTAAATTACCCAGAACAACGCCATGTTTGTGACCCAGACCAGAGCGGGGGAGAATAACTGCCGCCAATTGTTCATCTGCAATATGGATAGCAATCCCCGTTGGCAGAAGTTCGGTTTGGCCAGGAGCCAGTTCCACTGCATTATCCAGACAAGCACGTAAATCTAAACCCGCAGAGCCAGGTGTAGCATAAGTCGGTAAAGGAAATTCTTGCCCGATGCGGGGATCAAGGATTTTAACGTCGATTTTTTTCATCATAGCGTTTGAGTATCTCGTCTAATAAGCGGTGGCTGAGTTGTAATTTACCACTGTGGGGTAAATGAACACTACCATCATGCCAGAATAGATGTAATGCGTTAGTATCACTGTTGAAACCGTGTCCGGCCAGCGATACATCATTCGCGCAAATCAAGTCCAGATTCTTCTGCTTGAGTTTTCCGCGAGCGTATTCTTCCACATTCTGGGTTTCGGCTGCAAATCCAACGACAAATGGCCGATTTTTTTCCATGGCCGCAACGCTCGCTACAATGTCAGGATTTTTCACCAGTGTAAATGTGATTTCATCACCCTGCTTTTTGATTTTCTCTGTTGAGATTTGTTTAAAACGATAGTCAGACACGGCCGCGCAACCAATAAAGATATGCTGTGAAGTTACGGCAGCTTGAACCTGTTCATTCATTTCCAGTGCACTACTGACATCAATGCGTTTAACGCCTTGTGGTGTGGGTAAATTAACGGGACCGGTAATTAATGTCACCTCAGCGCCACGCTCTGCCGCAGCTTGCGCAATGGAAAAACCCATTTTACCGGAGCTATGATTGCTGATGAAACGGATGGGGTCTAGGGCTTCACGGGTTGGTCCTGCGGTAATAGCGATGCGTAGACCAGAAAGATTTGGCTCGGTGTTGAAATGTTGTATTGCCCGTTCGACGATAGTCATCGGTTCCAACATTCTCCCTGGCCCTACATCACCACATGCCTGGCTGCCTTCATCGGGTCCCCAAACCAATACATTACGCTCTTTAAGCACCTTCAGGTTATCTTGGGTGGCCTGTGCACGGTACATTTGCTGGTTCATTGCGGGGGCAACAGCAATAGATGCAGCGGAAGCCAGACAGATTGTGGTGACTAAATCATTCGCCATGCCTGCGGCCAGGCGAGCCAGCAGATCAGCAGTGGCGGGCGCGAGAATAATTAAATCAGCCCATTTTGCCAGTTCGATATGCCCCATGGCGGCTTCGGCTGCGGGGTCTAGAAGATCATCTGAGACGGGATGACCAGATACTGCCTGTAAGGTCAGTGGAGTGATGAAAGCTTCGGCTGCGGGAGTCATAACAACGCGTACCTGGGCACCACGGTCACGTAAACGGCGCACCAATTCGGCAGTTTTGTAAGCGGCGATCCCTCCACTGATTCCAAGGACTATTTGTTTATCAGAAAGTTGTTTACCGGAAAGCGGATTATCAGAAAGTGGTTTGCCGGAAAATCCTGTCATTTTGATTGTCCAGATGTCAGTTGTAATTCCTTAAGATTCTATCACAAGAAAATATTGCGTTGAGAACCTTCCCTATTTAGCCAGCCAAAAATGGCAAGTTTGCGAAGCGCTGCGCAAGCCTCGCAAGTCGAGCTAGCGATGATTTTTTCATCATGGGATAGTAGATGTGTAAATGTAGGCGCATGAATATATAACTGTATGAATATATAACTGTATGAATATATAACTGTATAAATATAGTGGAAGAATGGATATAGCCGGCGAGTAAATATTGATTGATAGCACCCATTGTTATGGGAGTTATAGGGCAAAGAATATTGACGGTGGGGGGAAGTATTATGGATTTAACGCTAATGGAAAGAAACGATGAATCGCATTTAAACCTTCTTCCCCGGGAGAAATTACTGGCTTATGGGGCGGTTTCCCTAACGGATGCGGAGTTATTGGCTATCTTTTTGCGCACGGGAACCCGAGGCGTTCCGGTCGTACAAATGGCAGAATATCTGCTGAACTCATTTGGTTCTCTTTATCACCTTCTGTCCGCCGATTACGCAGACTTTTGTGCACATAAGGGGATGGGGCTATGTAAGTATGTTCAATTGCAGGCGATATCTGAATTGGCAAAGCGGTTTTTTTCCAGTCAATTTATCCATGAAGATATCATGAGCAGCCCCACGATAACCCAGAATTATTTGCAGGATTTATTATCCTGGCAAGATCGGGAAATATTTGTGGTGCTGTTTTTAACTAACCAAAATAAAGTTATCTGCCATGATGAAATGTTTAAAGGAACGATAAACAAAGTTGAAGTTCACCCTCGTGAAATTGTGAAACAGGCGGTTAAAGTGAATGCTGCATCAATTATTCTGGCTCATAATCATCCTTCCGGTAATCCAGAACCTAGCTTGGCAGATAAATTGGTGACAGAAAAAATTATTGAGGCTTGTGACTTGGTTGGCGTTAAAGTTTTGGATCATATCGTCATTGGTAAGCAATCTTGTGTCTCATTTATGGAAAGAGGTTGGATTTAATGCCGTTTTTTCGCGATACGATCAGATCTTAGTTGTTCGGGACTTGAGCATCAGCGAATGAGGGCGTATACTACGCCACCTTTGAGGATCTTGGGTTTGACGAGAAGAGCCTATCTCAGTAAGTTTTTTTTACTGGGAAAATGTGAGTCTTTTCAGTGACGTTCTTTTCAGTAACCTATTTTCAGTAAAGAAAGTTTGCTGAGATGGGCTCCTAAGCCTGACGAGGCGGTCACACCCAATACAAAGCTCGAGCTGATTTGATTTTTGGAGAATAGACATGTCCCGAGTCTGCCAAGTTACTGGCAAACGTCCGGTGAGTGGTAACAACCGCTCCCACGCATTAAATGCGACTAAGCGTCGTTTTCTGCCTAACCTGCACTCTCACCGTTTCTGGGTTGAGTCTGAGAAACGTTTTGTAACTCTGCGTGTATCTGCTAAAGGTATGCGTGTGATTGACAAAAAAGGCATCGACACAGTTCTGGCCGAACTGCGTGCCCGTGGCGAGAAGTACTAAGGAGCTGAAAAATGGCTAAAGGTATTCGCGATAAAATCAAGCTAGTTTCTTCCGCTGGTACAGGTCACTTCTATACCACTACGAAGAACAAGCGTACTATGCCTGAAAAACTGGAAATGAAAAAATTCGATCCAGTTGTTCGTCAGCATGTTATGTACAAAGAAGCTAAAATTAAATAATTTTAGCGCATGATAAAAAGCCCGGCATAATGCTGGGCTTTTTTATATCTGTTGATAGTGCCACTGTAGCTTATTTTAAATTGGTTATGCGTGTAGACCAATGCATTGTTCAGTTATACTCCCGTTTTTTCAATTATGAACCGTCAGGTGTAGCGCTAAAATGGTTAGAAAGACCTTGAATATCTTACATACAGAATCATCGTGTGGTTGGGGAGGGCAGGAAATTCGTATCCTGACAGAATCTCAGGGCATGATACAGCGTGGACACCATGTGGTTATCGTTTGTTGTCCAACTTCAACCCTTTACCGTGAAGCTCATCATTATGGTGTGCCTGTTGTTGCGCTCCCAATTGAAAAAAAACGTCTTTTGTGTCTTCGGGCGATGCGTCATTGGTTAAAAACTGAAGGTCGCCAGTTCGATGTAATCAATACCCATAGTTCTACTGATTCCTGGCTGGTGGCTGCGGCATGTGCCACATTAAAAGGTATGCCTGCGATAGTCCGAACCCGTCATGTTTCGACTCATGTTTCAAAATCTATTGCGACTCGTTGGCTGTATTTGCACGCGGGTCAGCATATTGTGACAACCGGGGAAAAACTGCGCCAATATCTGCATTTACATAATGAGTATCCTCTATCTCATATGACCTCTGTGCCGACGGGGATCGATTTGTCACGTTTTCATCCTGAAAGTCAGTCCTCAAGTCGTCAGCGTATTGGCATCAAAGACAAGCCAACACTGGGCATTGTTGCCACAATGAGAACGTGGAAAGGCCATCGTTACCTGCTTGATAGTTGGAAAATTCTCCATCAACGTTATCCTGATTGGCAATTGCTGTTTGTGGGAGATGGTCCTCAAAGAAAGAATTTGGAGCCGCGAGTTCACCAGGAAGGGTTGACAGAGAGTGTCATCTTTCTTGGTAATCGCCAGGATGTTCCTGATTGCTTAAATGCAATGGATATCTTTGCTCTACCTTCGTTTGGTAATGAAGGTGTACCTCAAGGCATCATGCAGGCAATGGCATGTGGATTGCCGGTTGTCTCTACCTCGGTAGGCGCGATTACCGAAGCTGTAATTGATGGCGATACAGGGTATATTATCGAACCTAAAAATGTCGAACAATTAACAGAAAAATTATATTTATTAATGCATGATGCAGAGCTACGTTTACAAATGGGAGAGGCTTCACTGCGACGGGCAACTCATTTATTTGGCATGGATAATATGTTAGAAAAAATGGAGTCTGTTTTTTATTCCAGTATAGAAAGTAAGCGGTAATATTTTGTTGATATTATTTTTATCTGTATTGGCAGAGTCATTGATGCTTTTTATTAACTATTTGAAATGTCACTGGCTTTATTTTTGTATGCCTGTTGTGCTTATTAACTGTAAATAGAACAGTGACTCACTTTACTGTATAGTACCTAAAGTGATCCAGTCTTTGGATTGATAATTTAATATTCATTATTATGCAACCCCAAAATATTCTAATCATCAATATCGCCCGTTTTGGTGACACCTTGCTAATAACGCCGGTTATTCGCGCCCTGAAAGAAAAATGGCCAGAGGCAAATATTGATATATTTGTGCATAAAAAGACGAAAGAAATCCTTGAAAATATCGATTTAATTAATAAATTAAAAGATTTTTCAAAAGGCAAGGCTAAATGGTGTGGCTGGTTTTCTCATCGGCACTATGATCTGGCATTCGTCTATGGCCAGGATAAACTCTTATTGCAGTATGCCAAACGTGTAGCCAATTTGACCGTTTATTTTTCGGATACCCCTGGTAAAACATCAAATGAGTATGCTATAGCAAGGCCCGGAGAACTTATGCCTGCCCAACAGGAAAGGGCACTGTTAATCGATTCACTTGGGGTTGAAGTAAGTAATTGGCGTTTGCAGTATAGTGTAAGCCTGCATGAAGCGGAGTACGCCAGAGATTTGCTTCAACGGCAAGGGATAGAACGACAATTAAAAATTGGTTTTCAGTTACAGAGTTTCCCGGCAAAAGCCTATCGTGATTGGCCTGTAGAACACTTTTACGAATTAGCTAAACATATTTATCGAGATTATCCTCATGCGCATATATTACTATTAGGCAGTAAAGAGGGTGAGGACAGTGCGCGAATGCTGGCTGAGAAATTGGGCACAAACAGATGCTCATCATTAGCGGGTAAGACTACGATGCGGCAAAACGCGGCAATCATGAGTCAACTTAATTTGTATGTGGGCGTTGATACTGGAACAACTCATCTGGCCGGGGCCTTGGGAATACCAATGGTTGCTCTGTATCACAGCTTTCACCCAGGACGTTTTCTCGCCCCTCAGCAACATCCAAAATTAGTGGTAATTGAACATCCTGTAGATTATCGACAGGCAACGCGTCAAGATACAATGTCAGCAATATCAGTCGATCAAGTCTGGCATTCTGTTCAGAATTTGCTGGAAAATGAATGAAAGGATAATTCACCCAATGAAGATAGGATTTATCGATGTTACTGTTACCATGTCATACGGTGGCATTCAAACGGCTGTTTGGGCGTTAGCTAAGGCGCTGACAGATGCGGGGCATGAAGTCCATATTTTCGGTGGAACTGGCGATATTCGGCCTGCATTAGGCGAAAGAAATATCCCTATTCATATTTTTCCATTTATTCCCAGAGAACGCGTGCTTAACATTGGGCGCCGTTTCCAACGTATTGTTGAACGTTATTCTTTTGCCCGTCATGCCCGTGCAACAGTTATTGCTGAAAATTTTGATTGGGTGATTTTGACTAAGCCTTTTGATTTTTTCTGGCCCAGAATGATGCCTGAAACATCCCATACCCAGTTTTGTTATATGAGTGGCGGAACCAGTTTTTTTAAAGGGGATCGGGTATTGGGTAAAAAAATATCTGCATGGGTTGCATGTAGCCATTTTAATGCCTGGCAGATTCAGCATCATTTTAAGCAATTTCCCAGTATCATCTATAATGGGGTAGATATCGATAAATTCAAACCATCTGACTCGGATGTCCGAACTCGATTAGATATCAATGAGAAAACGTTCCTGTTAACGTTTGCTGGCAGGTTGGTTGGTTGGAAAGGCATGAAAGTCGCCATTGATGCAATGGCTTTGTTGCGGAACAAGGATGTAAAATTATTGATTATTGGTGAAGGTGAAGAGTTGAAATCGCTTAAAAAGCGGGTTTCTACTTTGCAGCTAGAAAAATCCGTCATTTTTCATCCTCCTGTTGGTCATGATCAATTACCTGAATTTTATGCGGCGGGTGATGCCGGGATTTTCCCCAGTATTGGTGATGAAGCATTTGGTATTACTATTGCTGAAGCGATGGCGTGTGGACGGCCTGTGATTGCCAGCTATATTGGTGGCATACCGGAAGTGGTTGGTAATGAAGGCAGTGCTGGTATTTTGGTGACACCGGGTGATGCTATGGCTATTGCTGAGGCGGTAAATCATCTTTTATCTTTGCCGGATAGAGGCGAAAAGATGGGGAAATCTGCCCGCCAGAGGATTGAATCGATGTACACTTGGGAACATTCTGCTAGCCGTTTATTGAACGCCATAAAAAATAATGAAAATTGCGTATATTGATCCTTATCCTGTACCCGATTATCGGGTTGCGTCACTACAAATTTTACAGAATGTAGATGCTTTTGCTCGTCAGGGGCATCGTGTTTTCCTGATTACCCCAAAAGGCCAAAGCCAGGTTGAGGAGATTCTTGGCAGGTCATTGCCGCTTTCTGTGGAGCTAATTGCCCTGCACGATATACGCAGAAAATGGTATTTTCCGCTAAATACTCAGAAACTGTTTTATTTGCAAGTTTCGCGCTGGCTTAAAGAGCATCAAGTTGATGCCCTTTTTACCCGCAATATTAAAATGGCGAATTACCTGTTGTGTAATCATCCAGATACTCCTCATTTCTTTGAAAGCCATGAAGTATTTTCTCAGTCTTTTAGGGAATCCCATGATTTGCTCAATCGTAGAAACCAACGTAAGTATCATAAACTGAGAAAAATTGAGCAGCAGGTTTATGCGGATTCTAAGGTTGTTTTTGCCCTTACTTCACTATTACGAGAAGATATTTATAAGCAATACGGTGTCAAAACACCGATTGTTGTGGCTCCCGATGGGGTTGATATGCTGGCAGTTGAATCGGTTAAGCAGACAATTACCGGCAACGATGACAGCAATACTCTTCCTAAAAAAGTACTTTATTTGGGCAGCTTACATCGTTGGAAAGGTATCCCAACGGTAATGAAAGCCATGTCTTACCTGGATAACGTTGAGCTGAATATTGCTGGTGGCACTACTGAACAAATTGAGCGATTGCGGCAGACGGCTAAACAGATTGGTGTCAATGATAAAATTAATTTCCTTGGTTTTGTCCAACCCAGAAAACGCTTTCAGGTTATTGCTGGTAGTGATATTTGTGTTCTGCCATTGACGAAAACCAGTATTGGCAGTCGCTATACTTCTCCTCTCAAGCTTTTTGAATATATGGCTATGGGTAAGCCTGTAGTTATTTCTGATTTTCCTTCCATTCGTGATGCCGTTGATGAAAATGCAGTAAATTTTGCTGATAGTGAAGATGCAGCGAGTTTTGCTGAACAAATTCAATGGCTGATTCATCATCCCGCTGAAATGATGGCTAAAGTTGACTATTCCCAACGGCTGGTTGCAGAACGTTTTAACTGGGATCAGCGTGCGAAGTTAATTATGGGCGTGATAGCGGAAAGATTGTCTCAGTGAATATCTTGCCCTGTTATCTCAATCAAATCTGGCTGCAAATGATACATGAAAACGGTATTGTAATCTGCTCAGATGCAATATTCTCAGAAACAATATCGTAGATAACGTATTCAAGGGGTGGGTATGCCGGAACTACCAGAGGTGGAAACCAGTCGCAGGGGGATTGAACCTCACTTGGTTGGAAATGTGATCCAATATGCAGAGGTCAGGAATTCCCGTTTGCGCTGGCCTGTTTCTGCGCAAATCATGGCGCTTTCAGACAGGCCTGTGCTGAGTGTCCAACGGCGGGCGAAATACTTATTGCTTGAGTTGCCGGAGGGCTGGATTATTATCCACTTAGGAATGTCTGGTAGCTTGCGTGTCTTGTTGGATGAACAACCCCCGGCAAAGCATGATCATGTCGATTTGGTTATGGCTGATGGTAAAATTCTCCGGTATACCGATCCCCGACGTTTTGGGGCATGGTTATGGAGCGACACTCTTGATGAGTGCTCTGTACTTGCTCATTTAGGCCCTGAACCTCTTTCTGATCAATTTGATGGTGAATACCTTTACACGGTTTCCCGCAACAAAAAAATGGCTGTCAAACCTTGGTTGATGGATAACAAAGTTGTGGTTGGGGTTGGAAATATCTATGCCAACGAGGCGTTGTTCGTTGCTCATATCCTGCCTGAACGTCCGGTGAATTCATTAACGCAGCAAGAAGCCTATCTCTTGGCCGATATAATCAAACAGATTTTACGTCGTTCCATTGAGCAAGGTGGTACGACCCTGAAGGATTTTCTGCAATCTGATGGCAAACCGGGATATTTTGCTCAGGAGTTGTTTGTCTACGGCAAGAAAGGTGAACTTTGTTCCGTATGTGGTGAGAAAATCGAGTGTGTAAAATTGGGGCAACGCAGTACATTTTTCTGTCGTCAGTGCCAGCATTAAACGGATTGGGGGCAGAGGATAATTGCCCCGCCTGATTGTTATTTGCCCAATTTCTTTAGCATTGCCTGTGTAGCTGGCTCTGACAGGAAAGATGAAACGTCGCCATCATGACGAGCAACATCCTTGATTAAGGATGATGAGACAAAAGACAGCGTTTGGGAAGGCAATAAAAAGACACTTTCCAGCTCAGGCATAAAATGTCGATTCATATTGGCAAGTTGCCATTCATATTCAAAATCGGAAACAGAACGTACTCCGCGGATTAAGATGTTAGCCTGCTGCTTTTTGGCAAAATTGACCATCAGTTCGCTAAACCCAACCACATCGACATTTTCCAGATGAGCCGTGACTTCTTTTGCCAATGTGACACGCTCTTCCAAACTGAACATGGGACTTTTTCTATCACTATTAGCGATAGCCAATAGAACATGGTCAAACATGTTTGCGGCACGAGTAACAATATCAAGATGACCGTAAGTGATAGGGTCAAAGGTGCCGGGATAAATCGCTTTTCTTTTCATCGTGGTTTTTTACCCTTTGTCTGAATCACTTCCCAAAGTGCAGCGTATTTATTGAATGTATATTGAGCATTTACAATTGCCAATATCAGGCCTTGCTTACCGTCCAAAAAACCTGCCCTTAATAGCCAGGTTTTGAGAAATGCGCCCAGCGTATGGCTGATTATAGAAAAATAACGGATTTTTTTGCCTTGATCGTAGCGGTGCTTCGCCCAATCTCTTGCATAATTTAACTGTTTTTGCTGGAACTCCATCAGGTTACGGCAGGTCAAGTGACGCAGATCTCCCCTGAGCGTCACGATAGATACGCCTTGAGTATCAAGGGATTCGTGAACCTGATTGTTATTGTATTGGTAACGTTCACGGCAATAAAGGCGGATAACCCTATCAGGATACCAGCCACTGTGTTTCATGAATCGGCCCATAAACAGATTGAGGCGTGCGCAGCTATAGACTTTATTGTCATCAGGATTTGCTAGGACTTGTTCAATGGATGCTCTTAGTTCTGGCGTTACGCGTTCATCGGCATCAATCATAAAGATGTAATCACCGCTGGCATAGGATTGTGCAAGCTGCCGTTGCCGCCCGAAGCCGGGCCATTGGGCATTTGAATAGACTTTTGCACCCATTTCGCTGGCTATTCGGCAAGTGGTATCGGTACTGCCGGAATCCAGGATGATGATTTCATCCGCCCAATCCACAGAAAGCAAGCAATCGGCAATCACATCAGCAGCGTTTTTGGTGATCATGACAACGGACAGGCGTTTCTTGGCAATCATCAATGGCTCCTTGGCGGGAGGTAAGGTTCCAGTAATTTTAGCAAGCGTTGAAGTGCCCCTTGGTTTTCATGCAGGACTTCTGCGGCGTGGTGGCCGTAATAGCGTCGGTAATCTTCGTCTGTCAGCAGGCTATTGATAGCTGAACTTAATGATGGGCTATCCGTAACAGTAATCAATCCATCCGCTTTATGCAGCTTGGCACAAATATCTTTAAAGTTGAATGTGTGTGGACCCATGATAACAGGAATGGCATGGGCAGCCGCTTCCAGTGGGTTATGTCCTCCGCGTTCTATCAGGCTCCCTCCGACAAAAGCCAGATCAGCGATACCATACAGGAGCATCAATTCGCCCATCGTATCGCCAATCACCACTTGCACATTAGTGTCAGGAATAGTGCCAGCACTGCGTAGTATCGCGTTTAATCCCGCTTTTTGGGTTAACTCAGCGGCCTTACCAAAACGTTCAGGATGGCGGGGTACTAGAATCAACAGCAGATCAGGAAATTGTTTAAGCAATTTGCAATGCGCATCCAGAATGATCGTTTCTTCCCCATCATGGGTGCTGGTTGCTATCCATACAGGACGATGCGGTGCCCATTGGCGGCGCAATGTGACGGCTTTTGCCGCGAGTTCTGGTGTAACAGAGATATCGAACTTAAGGCTACCCGTCACGGAGAGCAGGGAACGTCTCAAACCCAATTCGATAAAGCGGTCACCATCTTCCTGAGTTTGTGCGGCGATCAACGTGATTTTATTTAAAATGGTTTTGATAAAGCTGCTAATTTTCTGATATCCCTCCGCAGAGCGGGCAGATAGCCTTGCGTTGGCGATAACCAGCGGGATTTCCCGTTGACGTAACTGGGTAATCAGGTTCGGCCATAGTTCGGTTTCCATAATGATCACTAACTTGGGATTGACGTGATCCAGAAAACGTTTCATTGAACCTGGCAGGTCATAGGGAAGATAGACATGGTTAACATCATTGCCGAGGGCAGACAGAACCCTTTCAGAACCTGTCGGTGTCATGGTTGTTATCGTAATGGGTAAAAAAGGGTAATGGTGCCGCAAGATCCGTACGAGCGGAATGGCCGCCAATGTCTCTCCAACAGAAACGGAATGCAGTAAGATCCCACCGGGTGCCACCTTTTTAGCGCAGAAGCCATAGCGTTCTCCCCAGCGTTTGCGGTACGCAGGCGACTTACGGCTGCGTAGCAGCAGACGTAACCAGATAATGGGTTGGATAAGGTAGAGAAGTACCTGATATAAGCGAAGCAACATTCTATCAAATTCACTGACATAGACTGCGGATATAGTACCACATTGGCTTGAAGAAAGTGTGTAAAATGCAGTTTCCCTTGAACCATATTTTGGTGTTCTGTGGGCTATTTTTCTATTAATTCAATATATTGCTTCTGTATATTGTTTGCCTCAAATTTTTCATACAGTTCATCTGTAATTAGTGGGGGTGTATCGTAAGCAAGCTGTATTTTTTCGGCCAAAGAATCTACGTCTAGTTTAGACAGATAGTTTTTCAGTTGATCTGTCATTATCTCTCTAACACCACCAGGGCAATCAGTACTGACAATAGGAGTATGGCAAATTAATGCTTCGATTAATACTGTCGGTAATCCCTCACTATCTGAACTTATCACAACCGCTTTTGCTTCATTGATTATGGGATGTGGATTGGGGTGAAAGCCAGCCAAAATAACATTATCATCTAACCCATGCTCATGAATTTTTACTTTAAGATACCTTTCTATTTCTTTGGAACCTTGCCCAACAATAATTAGCTTGCATGGGAGATTTGTCTTTGCAAAGGCACCTATTAATCGGTCTTGACGTTTTACTCGATGTAAGCGCCCGACATGCAGAATGTAATTCAACCCGTGATAAGGATTGGTTTCTGATGCCTGTGTTTTTATTTTTTCAAAATCAAAGGGATTATAGATGGTTTTTATCTGCTTGGGCTGTATCCCGATATTGCTTAGTAGATCATGACTAACAGCCTCGGAAACGCAGATAATTTTTTTATTTTTATAAACTTTTTTTATCTTTTTCTTTTTAATCCAAAAAGAAAAGCCACTTTTATTGCTTAAGTAGGATTGAGAATAAATGCCATGAATACAATGCCATACATTACAATTTCTCAAGGCTTTGGATTTTACTACGATACGGTCGGTTTTATGTAGATTGGATATGACAAGAGCAGGTTTACCTTTTTGTTGGAAAAGCTTAAATAAAACTTTATCCATTGCTTTAGCTCTGCGGCTTATCTCATTGAGTTTTCTGAGTAGCCCTCGATAATCATCTGGGCTGACGATGTAATGAATATCTTCTGGGATGGTGTAATCTAATTGAGTATTGAGTGAAAGTAATGAAATTTGGTAGTTTGATTTACTCAAACCAGCCGCAAGGCGAAGGGTAACATTTTCAGCTCCTCCTCCGGGTAATCCATCAATAATAAAAAGGATATGTTCTTTCACTGTGTTAAAACTCGTTGATAAAGATCAATTAATTGTTTGGATAAATTTTCAGGTGTTGCAGCGATTATTTGGTTTCTGGCGGCAATAGACATGTTGGTTCCGAATATGTTATCAGGAATGTCATAAACAGCATCCCTTAATTTTTCAATATCTAATGCATCACAGATAAAACCATTCTTCCCTTCGGTGACAAATTCTGCCCCACCACATGTTGTGCTAGTAATGACGGGCAAACCACTGGCCATAGCTTCAAGGATCACATTAGGAAAGGGATCATATAGTGTCGGTAGTAGTAAAGCATCAGACAACTGGTAAAAAGGCAATGTATTTTTTTGTAACCCCATGAAACGGACGCGATAAGTACACCCCAGCGTATTTGTCAGCGCCTGATACTTTTTCTGCTCTTTGTCTTTACCAATAACTAATAGATAGCTATCTGTCTTTGCGATGGCCTGGATTGCCGCAGATAATCCTTTTCGCTCAAAACCAGAACCAACATAAACTAAGCATCTTGCTGTTACGGGGATTTGATATTGTTGTCTAAGTTGTAGACGGGTTTGCTCATCAGCAGGAAAGAACTTTGTATTATCGATTGAGTTATATATAACAGTGATTTTATCTTCGGCTACACCAAATTCTTCGATAATTTCCCTTTTTATCATTTCAGCGTTACAAATCACTTTTTTTAAGGCCGGATCTGCATACATTTCTGCCTCAGCATTCATAACATAGCGGTGATACCTATCATTTAACAACCAGCGTGCTTTCCATGTTGATAAGATACGGGTTCTTTGATGTAACCAGCGCTTATGGACGCCATCTCCGGCCCGATAAATATCACAGCCAGCAATGCGTTCATGGCTTTGAACCAAATCAAATTGTGCTTTTTGCCATAATTGCCGTGCTGATTTGGCAAAACCGCTTTCACGGCTAATTCTTCCATATTTAATGGGATCACACAGGTGGATATGCCAATTGGGGGTACTTGCGCCTTGCCAAGAGCGTGTAATAACATTCAGTTCAAGCTGTTGGTGCTCTAGAGCTTCCAAGGCTCTTGAAATAAAACGTTCAGCACCTCCATCTGGACGATACTTTTGACGGACAATGGCTAAACGTAATGGTTTCATGAAATATATTTCCTTGCTGCTGAAATGACGACATCTGTGGGTATCAGATCTAAGTAGCGTTCGTTTGTACAAGTTTTTATATCATCTGGGTGTGGAATATTGCCATAATCGCCAGCCCAAATCACCTCACCAACCGATTGCCAGGGTTTCCAAAATGTCAGTTTGGATGGACCGAACAATGCAATGCAGGGCGTTTTTAGGGCTGCGGCCATATGCATTGGTACTGAATCTACGCCAATGAATAATTTAGCATGATCAATCAAAGCGGCAAGTTTGGGTAATGTTAATTTTCCCGCCAGAGAAAGAATGTTCTTTTTATCATCAGGGCAGTGTGACAAGATGGTGTTTACCATTTCCAATTCCTTTTGGTCTGGTCCAGCAGTAATGATAATGCTATGCCCATCTTTTTGTAGTGAAGTAATCACTTGTGCCATTTTTTTTCATCCCAACACTTAAAAAACCATCGAGATGTGGGTTGAACAACGACATATCTTTCTGAAAATCCATACTTAGAACGTGTTTGCATTATCCATTTTAAATCGTCTTCACTATAACTCATTGTTACTTTTGTGATAATTGAATTAAGTTGCAATGGCTTTAGGATAGAAAGATTTTGTTCTACTGTATGTAATGAATCATGGTTATCTGTTGGTACAACCTCAGTATGACATAAACTCCATTTCCAATTTTGTCGTTTAGGGAAACTAAGGGCCAGGCGGATAGATGCGCCGGTAAAACGGGAAATAAATGCACTTCTCCATTGGTCGGCAAGGTTGATTACTAAATCATAATGCTGCTGTCTCAATGTCTTAAGCAGAGTCCACTCATGTAATAATTTTTTCCTTGTGTCCAGCTGCCTCCACGTGCGGTCTATAGAAAAAATACGGGAAATCTCTGCTAAATTTTCCAGCATCGGTGAGGTTTCTTGATAAAGGAGAACATCAATTTTTGCATCTGGATAGTGGAGAGTAAGTGTGCTGATCACCGGAGTTATCAGTAACATATCTCCATGATGTTGTAATTTAATCAACAGAATGCGTTTGATTTTATTATTTTTTGGGATCATTTGTTGGGTTCTTTAGCATATCGAGGTATACGATGATCTTAATGTAAAAATCATAGCGTGGCATCTTAAGTACACCAACCAAGAATAGTACTAGATAGGGTTTATATTCAATCAGATAGATAAGAATCATATAGGCAATCGGTATTCTCTAATTGCGCTCTTTGTTTGCTATGCGTACCATTAGGACAATTATCATCGTCACGTTTTGGTGTATATCAATGTCATTACCCGCTTTTATTATCACGATCGACACCGAAGGTGATGATCTATGGCAAAATAGTGGTCAGATCTCAACAAAAAACACGCATTATTTGCCAAGGTTTCAGAATCTCTGTGAGCGTTTTGGCTTCAAACCCGTTTGGTTAACTAACTATGAAATGGCAATGAATGGTAGCTATATCGAATTTGCCAAGGATGTGATCGCCAGAAATACGGGTGAAATCGGTATGCATTTGCATGCCTGGAATAGTCCACCTATTGTCCCTCTTACTGATGATGATATGCACTATAAACCATATCTGATTGAGTATCCTAAAGATCAGATTAAAGCAAAAGTTGATTTAATGACCCATCTTTTGGAAGATAAGCTCCAGACTAAAATGTTAAGCCACCGTGCTGGGCGCTGGGCATTTAATGAGTATTACGCACAATTATTAGTGGAATATGGATATCACGTAGACTGTTCTGTTACACCAAAAGTTAATTGGAACTTTACCAAAGGTGATCCTAATGGAAATGGTGGAACAGATTATAGCCGTTTTCCTGATCATGCTTATTTTATGGATTTGCAGGATATTTCCAAAGAAGGACATTCTCCGTTATTGCAAGTCCCTATGAGTATTCAATATAAGCACTCTGCGGTTATGAACTTTATTAAGCAGAAATATGATCGATTGAGAGGAAAACAGCGTTCTCCATCGGTTAATTGGCTGAGACCAAAAGGTGAGAATTTGGCGCAGATGAAAACCGTTGTCCAACAAACTTTGTCTAATGGCAGTGACTATGTTGAATTTATGTTGCATTCATCTGAGTTTATGCCTGGTGGAAGCCCAACGTTTAAGAGTGAAGAGCAAATTGAACAGCTTTATCAGGATTTGGAAGGATTGTTTGAGTTTTTGAAGCCACTGGTGCAGGGTATGACGTTGGCAGAGTATTATCAGATGAAGTTGACTAATGCATAAATCTATAATAATAGTTTATAGTTTAAAAGGTATTAAATGGATAAGTATTCTAAACACAAATTAGTAGACCTTTTTTTAAAGGCTTATACCAAGAGACCTGACTTCTCTCAATCGAGAAATGAATTCAATAGATTAGAAGAAAAAGAATTTTCAAATATAATCATTTATTCTACTACCGCGCTGGGTGATTTCTTGATGAATACACCTGCAATAAATGCTATAAGAAAAAGATTCAAAAATGCTTTCATTACATTAATTTGCCACCAGAATTTTAAATCATTTCTTGAACATGGTACTGATTGGGATAGGGTTGTCACATGGAATAATAAAGTAAATCATATTCCGAAATTATTAAAAGAAATAAAAAAATCAGGAACGCCAGATCTTGCGGTAATATTGCATTCACACGGTCCATATGACTATTTAAGTGCTATAATGTCGGGAGCTAAGCTTGTATTTAGAGATAATTATAAGGAAAATGAACTAATTAAAAAATGGCTAACTAACTATGTTGAATCATTTAGAGGGCATATTATTCAACGAAAACTTGAGCTAATAAAACCATTGGGGTGTGAAACAACATCAAAATCCTGTATTGAAATGCATCTTCCTTGTAACGTTAAATCCATTGATAAAGATTATATAACTATTGGATTTCAAATGGGGGCTTCTTCACCCGAACGTTGTTGGTCTGTTAAGAACTTTGTTCAGGTTGCATCTGATATTTTAGATAATAATAAAACTGCAAAAATAGTATTGATAGGATCATCTAATGATATACATTTAAAAAAAGAATTTATGAATTTGTTGCCAAATGAATATCATAACAGAGTTAATAACTTTATTGGAAAAACAACTTTAGTAGAGTTAACACAAAAAATAAACGAATTAGACCTGCTTGTTACTGGTGACACGGGACCTATGCATATAGCTATTGCCCTAAAAATACCTACTATTAGTTTATTTGTTACAGCTATTCCAAGTTCTACAGGGCCATATCAAGATACTGAAATTCATAAAGTAATACTAGGCGCAGTTATGCCACTGAATGGAATAACTAATACTCATATTATGGATACTATATCTCCAGCTCTAGTTATATATGAAATTAACAATATTTTATATAGTAAGGAGTCACAAAATAATAAATAATTTTTCAAGATAATAGATTTATTTTAAAACTATTTATAAACAAGTACATATAATATGTATTTAATAGAACTATTTATTATTATGCTTATTAGATACTAAGGATATATCCATTATATGAACAAAATGTATTGGTATTATGAAGTAAAGTTTATTATTTTTAACAATAAAAGATAAAATGGTAATGTTGTGATAAATCAATAGTTATGTTGCAATTAGATTGTTAATTTATTATTTGGCTGAGTGTGATACTATTATAGTCATTCATATAAGAGATATTTTATAATACCACCATAGATGGTCTGACGATAAAATGACATAATCACCTTTTATACCGTAGATTTTATCTTTAATTTAGAGTAATCAAAGCGTTATTTTCATCAGGTTATTCAAAGAATATAATAAATATAGAGGAGTTTTTAATGACTATAGTTAACAAAAGTAAAATTAAAGTAGGATTGATTGTTGATGAGTTCTTTGGTGCTGCCGGTACTAGATTCGGAGGATATGGTTATCTAGCACGTAATTACATTGCGAAATACTTACCAAATAAAGAAATTGAAATTGAAGTATTGTTAGGAAAAGGGAAGAGTCATTTTTTTGCAGAAGAATATAAAGTAGATAATGTTACTATTTATCGGTTGCCTCGCAGAAAATGGTTTGCTCGTCGATGGTTAAAAAATAAAAATTATAACCTTTATTTTAGTGTTGAATTAACCTATGATCATATTTTAGAAAATGAGCCAAGTAAAGATAAGAAATTAATATTATGGATTCAAGATCCGCGTCCAATGTATGAGTGGGATGAGATTTTTACTGTAAAACTTTTCCCTGAAACTTCTTATTATAATCAAAAAGTATATGATTTAGTTCATGATTGGTATAAACAAGATAGAATTAAATTTATATCACAAGCATATTGTTTGAATGATAAAGCTAAAGATTTATATAAATTAGATTCAGATGTTGATATTGAATATGTTCCAAATCCCATCGATATTGACCAGAAATTTGATATAACTACTCATAAAAAGAAGGATATGATTATCTTCTTAGGAAGAATTGCATCTGTAAAGCGTGGTTGGTTATTTTGTGAAATTGCAAAAAGAATGCCTGAGTATGATTTTTATGTTTTAGGTAAAATATATAGAGAAGATGATAAAAATCATGAAATAATGGCAGATTATAAAAATATTAATAATTTACATTTTACAGGTCATATTGAAGGTGAACAGAAGAATGTATTTTTACGTGATGCAAAAATTTTAGTAAATACTTCAATTCATGAAGCTTTACCAGTTTCTTTCCTTGAAGCCTTATCGTTTGGTACTTTACTTGTTAGCAATCGTAATCCTGATAATTTAACGTCAAAATTTGGAATTCATGTGGGAGATGTTTTAGGTGATGGATTTGATAAAATAGATTCATTCGTTTCAGCTATTCATGAATTGATGCAAGATGACATAAGAAGAGAGTATCTTGCGAAGCAGGCGATTAATTATGTTAAAAATTATCATAGTAATGATAGTTTTGTTTCTAAAATACACCAAATCATAAAAGATGAAGTAGAAAAATAAAGTTAGAAAGATAGTATTTATTCTAACTATTTAAAAATACAAGAAGCGGCCAGCAATGACCGCTTTTACTTTCAAAATATCTCACAATCTATCCTCAATTCTGGAAACTCATAATTTTAGGAAAAATAAATTTTAAGTTACCCTGCCAATAATTTAATTTTTGTATTAAAGTATCATAGTTCGATTGCTGGTACTTTTGAGGATAAAGATTTCACTACATTAGAGTGTGTTAACAAGCCCTAACGCACTATTATATTGGATTAATGTCCTTGAAATTTAGAAGCAAATTGTTTAACTAAAAATCGTTTCGAACTTGTTGACTACAAAAAAATAATGAAGATCTTGTTTACGATTTTGTTTAATAAACAAATTACCTTTATCCTGAATGTACTAAAATATTTTGCAAGAGCAGCATAACTTCCCCTGAAGTAATACCTTTCATCGTATTATCCGCTGATTTCAGGGGATGCTGCTCTTTGCCATATCCACCGATCAAACCAGGATCAGTCGGCCCAAATAGCGTAATATTGGGTCGATCAAGTGCTGCTGTAAGATGGCTTAATCCTGTATCAACGGAAACTACAGCTTGTGCCCCCGCAATAACATGTGCAACTTCGGCCAGCGTTAGTTTTGGCAGAACATCAACATGGGGAAACCCTTCCGCTAGCCTTAATGCCCGCTGATATTCATGTTCAGCGCCCCAAGGTAGTTTAATGCGCATACCCGTTGCCCGGAGATCTGCGATAAGCCGCTTCCAATGATTTTCAGGCCAATGTTTTTCATCGCGCGTTGTTGCATGAAGAAAAACGAGATAGTTATTTTGGCTACTGGTTTGCTGGTGCAAAAAATGGCAGGCGATAGCGTAATCACCTTGCCCTGACGGTTTTTGATAGCCCAGGCTCTCAGCAAATAAAGCTCGGGTGCGTTCAACCGCGTGTTGTTGCTTGCTGATAGCATGACAATGATCGTAGAAAAAACTGGCGATGGGTTCACGAATACTTTTTCGATCGTAACCATGTTTTGGGCCATGTGCCAGCCTGGTTACCAAAAAAGCACTTTTTAACAGACCTTGCGCATCAATGATGGCGTCATATTGGTGTTGTTGTAGTTGTTGCCGGAATCGTGCCCGTTCTTCCCGAATATCTTTTCTGAACCAATTTTTTCGCCAACGGCGAATAGCCACAGGGATCACATTTTCGACCGCATTGTGCCAGGTTGGAATTTGGGCAAATCCTTCTTCCACTACCCAATCAAATTGAATGTCAGGAAACTGCTGTTTTGCATCAGTTAATGCTGGCAGAGTATGTAACACATCCCCCATCGAAGATGTTTTTACCAGTAAAACACGCATTAATTTTGCTTCTCCGCCTGTAGCCGTTTTTCTAATGAAGATAGAACCTGTTCAGGTTGAATATCGATCAGGCTTTGGTGATAGCCGCCGTCGCTGTCGCCTTTTCTGATTTTGTGATAGCCCGTAATCAGGCGGATCACTTCAGCCTTATTTGATAGTGGCGGGGTAAAATCCGGGCTACTTGGTCCATATAATGCTACCAGAGGACGGTTTAAGGCCGCCGCTACATGCATCAAACCGGAGTCATTTGTGACGATGGCGTCACAGCCGGCGATGACATTTACCGCTTGTTCAAGCGAGGTTTTTCCTGCCAGATTGAGACAATTTTCGCGGGCATCATCGCTTAAAAGTGCGCGAATATCTTCACCTGCCGGATGATCTTTGTCAGAACCAAACAGCAAAATTTGATAGCCTTTTTGGGTAATTAACTGTTCGGCAAGAGCGGCATAGTGATAATGTGGCCAGCGTTTGGCTGGGCCGAACTCAGCACCAGGGCAGAAGCCAATAATAGGGCGGTGATCAGAGATATTGAAGGCTGAGGTTGATTCTGCAATATCTTCGTCATTGACACTTAATCGCGGCCATAACAAAGATTGTGGAAGCTCATCGGCGCTACGTATATTTTTCCCTTCATACGCGAGAGCGACATAACGTTGAACCATGAGTGGAAACGCACTCTTATTCAGGACTCGGATATCATTTAGCAACCCGTAACGCATCTCGCCGCGCCAGCCTGTACGTAGCGGGATATTGGCGAAGAAAGGAACCAGCGCAGATTTGAATGAGTTGGGCAATACATAAGCACGATCGTATCTATTTTCACGCAATGCCAGACCGAGGCGTCGGCGTTCACCCAAGGCAAGGGCACCATGACCCAGCGGCATAGCCAATGCCTGATGCACTTCTGGCATTTTTGCCAGTAATGGGCGACACCATGTAGGTGCCATCACATCAATTTCCGCACTGGGGTACAACGCTTTCAAAGTACGGTAGAGGCTTTGTGACATCATCATGTCACCCACCCATGATGGGCCGATCACCAATATCTTCATAGGGGTCGATTAATTATCCTGATTGAGCCATTGCATATATTCAGCGACGCCTTCGGCAACCGTCCTGAACGGTTGTTGATAGCCAGCAGCGCGGAGTTTTGTCAGATCTGCTTGAGTAAAACTCTGATAACGGCCTTTTAATTTTTCCGGAAAGTCGATGTATTCCACGGTTGGGGATTTTTCTTTATGGAATGTAATTACAGCATCTGCCACAGCCTGAAAAGATTCCGCGCGGCCTGTTCCACAGTTAAAAATGCCGGAAACGCCATTTTTCCAGAACCACAGATTGACAGCGGCAACATCACCGACATAGATAAAATCGCGGCGGAAATTCTCACTGCCAGCAAATAACTTCGGATTCTGTCCCTGGTGAATTTGGTTATTTAAATGGTAGGCGACACTCGCCATGCTGCCCTTATGCCCTTCGCTCGGCCCGTAAACATTGAAATAACGGAAGCCGCAAATTTGGGAATCCGCGTGAGGCAAAATATCACGAACATATTGATCAAACAGGAACTTGGAGTAACCATAAATATTGAGAGGTTTTTCATATTGGCGCTCTTCAATGAAATTGTCACTGCGGCCGCCATAAGTCGCCGCAGAAGAGGCGTACAGGAAGGGGATTTGGCGCTCAAGGCAGTAATGCAGCACATCTTTAGAGTACTGATAATTATTGTCCATCATATACTTACCATCCCATTCGGTTGTGGATGAGCAAGCCCCTTCATGGAAAATGGCATCAATGGCACCTAAATCGTCACCCGCCACGATGCTGGCGATGAAGTCTTCTTTATCTATATAATCGGTGATATCCAAATCAACCAAATTGACGAATTTTGTGCCATCTTTCAGGTTATCAACAACCAGAATATCCTTATAGCCTTCGTCATTCAGTGCTTTGACAATATTGCTGCCAATAAACCCTGCGCCACCAGTGACAATAATCATTTGGCCCACCTCTAAATAGTCAGTTCACTTTATACCCAATAGATGTCAAATTGCAGCTTTATCGCTGCAATTTGACATCTATTGGGTATATCTTTGCTGCGTATAATAGCACTTAACCCTACTGACGACAGCAGCTTAACCAGGGGAATATCCTGAAATTTTGCTGTATGCCAGGCTCTGGGCCGTGATCAGCTTTACAAAGTTGATATTATCTTGCTCGTTATGTCGTCACTGGCAGGATCTATCAGTAAAATACACCACGCCTTTCACTTAGTTAGGGATTCAGGAGAGAAACATGTCAGCGTCGTTTTATCAGAAAATGAATGAGCAGTTGGAACAAACCCGCTCCGAAGGGTTATTCAAAAGTGAGCGTATTATCACTTCTGCTCAGCATGCCAATATTGCTGTTGCTGAGGGTCACCAAGTCGTTAATTTTTGTGCCAACAATTACTTAGGTTTGGCCAATCACCCTGACCTGATCGCGGCGGCAAAAGCAGGCATGGATAGCCACGGTTTTGGTATGGCATCCGTGCGTTTTATCTGTGGTACGCAAGATGCCCATAAAGAATTAGAAAATAAACTTGCTGAATTTTTGGGTATGGAAGACGCCATTCTGTACTCCTCGTGCTTTGATGCAAACGGCGGTCTGTTTGAAACCCTGTTTGGACCAGAAGATGCCATTATCTCTGATGCTTTGAACCATGCCTCCATCATTGATGGCATCCGTTTATGTAAAGCGAAACGTTACCGCTATGCCAATAATAACATGCAAGAATTAAGAACTCAGTTGGAAAAGGCAAAAGCAGACGGTGCACAAAATATCCTGATCGCAACTGACGGGGTATTTTCCATGGATGGCGTTATTGCTGACCTGAAATCTATCTGTGACCTGGCTGATGAATTTGGTGCATTGGTCATGGTGGATGATTCACATGCAGTTGGCTTTGTTGGCAAGCACGGCCGTGGCACACATGAATATTGTGATGTTATGGGACGTATTGACATCATCACCGGTACGCTGGGTAAGGCTCTGGGGGGCGCATCGGGTGGTTATACTGCTGCGCGCAAAGAAGTGGTTGAATGGTTGCGCCAGCGTTCACGCCCCTATCTGTTCTCCAACTCACTGGCTCCAGCCATTGTCGCCGCATCGATCAAAGTGCTGGACATGCTGAAAAATGGTGATGATCTGCGTGAGCGTCTCTGGAAAAATGCGAACTTATTCCGTGAAAAAATGACAGCGGCTGGTTTCATTCTGGCGGGAGCAGACCATGCGATCATCCCTGTTATGTTGGGAGATGCGAAACTGGCGCAGGAATTCGCGGCGGAACTGTTGAAAGAAGGCATTTATGTGATTGGATTCTTCTATCCGGTTGTGCCAAAAGGTCAGGCCCGTATTCGAACCCAGATCTCAGCCGCCCATACTGAAGAGCAAATTGAACGTGTGGTGGCTGCATTTATCCGCATTGGCAAGCAATTGAATGTGATTGCTTAAGGTATCATTATGAAAGCCTTGTCCAAGTTAAAGCCAGAAGAAGGTATCTGGATGACAGAAGTGCCCACGCCAGAAATTGGGCACAACGATGTGATGATTAAAATCCGTAAAACGGCCATTTGCGGGACGGACGTTCACATCTATAACTGGGATGATTGGTCGCAAAAAACTATTCCTGTCCCGATGGTCGTCGGGCACGAATATGTTGGTGAAGTGGTTGCGATTGGTCAGGAAGTCAAAGGGTTCAAGATTGGTGATCGTGTATCCGGTGAAGGCCATATCACTTGCGGTCACTGTCGTAATTGTCGTGGTGGACGTACGCATTTATGTCGCAATACCACGGGTGTTGGTGTGAACCGTGAAGGTGCATTTGCTGAATATCTGGTTATTCCCGCATTTAATGCTTTTAAGATCCCAGACAATATACCCGATGAGCTGGCTGCGATTTTTGATCCATTTGGCAATGCGGTACACACTGCGCTGTCTTTTGATCTGGTGGGGGAAGATGTTCTGGTATCAGGCGCTGGCCCTATCGGGATTATGGCAGCTGCGGTATGTAAGCACGTCGGTGCGCGTCATGTCGTGATAACAGACGTCAATGAATATCGTCTTGAGTTAGCTCGCAAAATAGGCGTTACCCGCGCGGTGAATGTCAGCAAAGAAAATCTGACTGATGTCATGGCAGAACTGGGAATGACAGAGGGTTTTGATATTGGTTTGGAGATGTCAGGCGCTCCACCAGCGTTCCGTACTTTGCTTAATACCATGAACCACGGTGGACGTATTGCGCTGTTGGGTATTCCACCTTCAGACATGGCGATAGATTGGAATCAGGTCATCTTTAAGGGGCTGTTTATCAAAGGCATCTACGGACGTGAGATGTTCGAAACCTGGTACAAGATGGCGGCTTTGATCCAATCTGGTCTGGATTTGTCCCCGATTATCACTCACCAATTCTCGATTGATGATTACCAGAAAGGCTTTGATGTCATGCGCTCAGGGCAATCTGGCAAAGTTCTCTTAAATTGGGATTAAAAATTAGCACAGGCACCTTTGGCTTTTGGGTGCCTGTTTTATCCGCTTTTGGTGGCAATTGTGTTTTATTGGCAGCCTTGTTTTCCGTTGTTTGCTTTACTTCTGGCTTGCCTGAAATATTGGATGTTTTTTTCTGCCATACGGGGAGTTGGGCAGGATCGCAATAGAAACCGCAACGGGCATTTGTAAGATCTTATTTTCTTCACTAACACGATAGCCAATATCATCAATGACGATGGCTAAACGTGCAACCTGAGCATTTAGAGTCAACAGCAATGATGTGAAGAATAACAGTACCCAAGATAAAAGCGTGAATGCATTAACCCGCTTTATCAATCGATACCGCATCTTCACCATTATTGCGTTCCTATCCTATTTCCCTAACCACGGTAATGGGTTAACAGCCTGCCCTTGACGGCGGATTTCGAAGTACAGTGAGGGCTGTTGTTGCCCGCCGCTGCTGCCAACCAATGCTATTGGCTGACCAGCCCGAACCTGTTGCCCGACACTGACCAATGTGCTCTGGTTGTAACCGTAAATGCTCATATCGCCTTTACCGTGTTCAATCACGACAACCAGGCCATAGCCTTGCAGCCAGTCTGCCAGCAATACACGTCCATCTGAGATTGCCCTGACTTCCGTCCCTTCCGTTGCCGAGATAACAACCCCTTTCCAGCGAAGTTCACCTTGTATCGCTTCGCCAAAACTATGGATGACACGACCGCGTACTGGCCAGATTGCTTGCCCGGCAGGACGCCCAAGGCCACCCGTTCGTGCCATGAGAGCACGTTCTGCTTCTGTTGGCTTATAACTGGAACCTTTTTGTTGCGCTTGTTTCTGTTTAGCGGCAACCTGGGCACGAACACGAGCCGCTTCACGTGCTTCACGTTCAGCACGCGCTTTGGCTTCCCGTTCAGCTTTGGCAATTTTGTCTCTCAGTCTGGTTTCATTCTGCCGAAGCACAGCCAGGCTTTGTTGAACTTTTTTCAATGAAGATTCAAGAACCGTTAATGTCTTATGCCGCGCCGTGCGGGCAGTTTCCATCTTTTGCTTTTGCTGTTTTTGGCTAACCAGTATCGCTTTTTGTTCACTTTGTTTTTCTAGTTGCAGTTTTTTTTGCTGGTTGAGTTCTTCAGTTGTTTTTTGCAGTCTGGCAATAGTTTCCTGACGTGCCTGATTCAAGTAACTGTAATAGGCGAGAATACGTTCTTTGCGCTGATTTTCCTGCCCATTGAGCAACAATTCTAAACCTTGGTGATTTCCTTGCCGGAATGCGGCATCCAATTGGTTGGCAAGTAATTGTCGTTGCTCTTTTTGTTGCATTTGCAGGTGTTTGATATTGGCATTTAGCGATGACACGTCGTTTTCTAGCTTATTCAGACGAGTTTGTGTCGTGTGCAGCGAACGTCCCACTTCTGAGATAGTACTTTCTTGTTCTTTTAATTGGTTAAGCAGATCTGTACGTTGTTTTTGTTGCTGTTTTACGCTTTCCTCTTTCTCGGCAATATTCTGTTGAATATCTTTGAGCTGATTTTTATTCTCTGAAATTGGATTGGCGAAAGTCTTTATACTGAAACTGAGAAAGGTGAACAACAAGGCACAGAGCTGTAACACTCTGATTTTATTTTGCAGTTTGTATTGCCTCTGCCGATTTTTACGGCTCCTGAGATCCTTATTTTCAGCCATCTTATTGGTTACCCTGCTGCCACATAGCGCCTGATTATTTCATGAGGAATTGCACCTGACCAGAGAACAGACTGTTTTTTATCATTAATATAAGTTTTAGTTAATTTAGTCTATTTATTGTCGAAAATCCTGCCTTGATCCAGTGTTACATGAAATATTTGATTGATGCATTACAATCAAGTTGTTCTCGGTATGTTTTTTAATTTTTCTCGAAACTCTCCGCAAAATCTGCATTGGATTGATGCTAATTGGCTGTAATTGATGCAACACACAGGTATACTCTTCTACCTTAGATATTTGTTATTAACCAACGGGAGTTGTTGCCCTCCATGCTGCAAGAAATCATGCAATTTATTAGCCGGAACACGATCCTGAGCCTTGCCTGGATTGCATTGCTGGTGGCTGTCATTGTGATGACGGTAAAAAGCGCGTTCTCCAAGAGTAAAGAGATCACCCGTGCTCAGGCTATCCATTTCATCAACAAGGAAGACGCTATCGTCGTGGATTTACGCTCCCGGGACGATTTCCGCAAAGGGCATATTATTGGTTCCGTTAACCTGACGCCATCTGAAATTAAAGACAATAATTTAGGTGAGTTGGAGAAACATAAAAAACAGCCTGTTATCGTCGTTTCAGCGAATGGGCTGGAATCCAGAACACCAGCGGAAAATCTGGTTCGTTTGGGCTTTGAGCAGGTCTATTCCCTGAAAGAAGGGGTTACTGGCTGGGCGGGTGAAAATTTGCCATTGGCTCGCGGCAAGAAATAACGAACTGAGGTGCAAGTAGTCGCTTGCATTGTAGAAAAGTTTAGTAAGGACATCTGAAAAAGGTAAATATTATTATGTCAGAACAAAACAACACAGAAATGGCTTTCCAGATCCAGCGCATTTACACGAAAGATATTTCTTTCGAAGCACCAAAGGCCCCACAGATTTTCCAGCAGGATTGGCAGCCGGAAGTTAAATTGGATCTGGATACCGCTTCCAGTGAATTGGTTCAGGGAGTTTATGAAGTTGTTCTGCGCGTTACTGTCACGGCGACACTGGAAGAAGAAACTGCGTTTCTGTGTGAAGTCCAGCAGGCGGGTATTTTCTCTGTTGATGGTCTTGAAGGAACTCAGTTGGCACATTGCTTAGGTGCATATTGCCCGAACGTCCTGTTCCCATACGCCCGTGAGTGCATCACCAGCCTGGTTAGTCGTGGTACTTTCCCACAACTGAATCTGGCTCCTGTTAACTTCGATGCCCTGTTCATGAATTATCTGCAACAGCAGACTGAATCTCAGTCTAATGAGGCTGCACAGGAAGCCTGATGAATACCGCTTCTATGACAGTAATCGGTGCCGGCTCATACGGCACCGCTTTAGCGATTACGTTGGCTCGCAATGGGCATGATGTTGTGCTTTGGGGGCATAACCCTGCGCACGTCAATGCATTGCAACAAGCGCGCTGTAATCAGGCATTTTTACCGGATGTTTCTTTTCCTGACAGCTTATTGCTCGAGTCCGATCTGAAAAGCGCTGTTTCAGCCAGTTGTAATATCCTGGTGGTGGTTCCCAGCCATGTTTTCGGCGATGTCTTACAGCAGATAAAACCATATTTACAACAGGATAGCCGCATTGTTTGGGCAACCAAAGGGCTTGAAGCGGAAACCGGGCGTTTATTACAAGATGTCGCTCGTGAGATATTAGGCGATGAAATCCCTCTGGCCGTCGTTTCTGGCCCGACATTTGCGAAAGAGCTAGCAGCAGGTTTACCAACCGCGATCGCGGTTTCTGCCACAACACCTGAATTTGGTGAAGAACTGCAACAGTTTTTCCATTGCGGCAAAAGCTTCCGGGTTTATAAAAACCCAGATTTCATAGGAGTACAGCTCGGCGGGGCAATAAAAAATGTTATTGCAATTGGTGCAGGGATCTCTGATGGTATGGGATTTGGAGCCAATGCCCGCACGGCATTGATCACCCGAGGGTTGGCAGAGATGAGCCGCCTCGGAGTAGCATTGGGTGCTGATCCTTCTACATTTATGGGAATGGCTGGACTGGGTGACTTAGTTCTGACCTGCACTGATAACCAATCCCGTAACCGTCGCTTTGGCATGATGCTGGGAAAAGGTATCGGTGTTGATGAAGCGCAGAGTGAGATCGGGCAAGTGGTTGAAGGGTATCGCAACACTAAAGAAGTTCGTGCCTTGGCAAAACGAGCGGGTGTTGAAATGCCTATTACAGAGCAGATCTACCAGATACTATACTGCAATAAAAATGTGCTTGAGGCCGCCCAAACATTATTGGGAAGAGCGACAAGAGATGAGGGAGAAGGCTCTCACTCTTAAATAAATGAGAACACTGATATGTCGCGAGCAGAACTGAACGAAGTCTGGAAAAATATTAAAAACGAGGCGAGGGCGCTGGCAGACTGTGAACCCATGTTAGCCAGTTTCTTTCACGCGACACTACTCAAGCATGAAAATCTTGGTAGTGCCCTGAGCTACATGCTGGCAAATAAGCTGGCATCACCGATTATGCCCCCCATTGAAGTCAGAGAAGTCGTTGAAAATGCGTATCGCAGTGATCCCAAGATGATTGAATCGGCAGCACGTGATATCAAAGCTGTTCGACTGCGCGATCCGGCAGTAGATAAATATTCGACACCTTTACTCTATCTTAAAGGTTTCCATGCTCTGCAAGCCTACCGTATTGCTCACTGGTTATGGAAAGAAAATCGCAAGGCATTGGCGATTTATCTGCAAAACCAAGTCTCAGTTTCGTTTGGTGTCGATATCCATCCTGCCGCAAAGATTGGCTGCGGCATTATGCTAGATCACGCAACGGGCATTGTGATTGGTGAAACAGCGATTGTTGAAAACGATGTCTCCATCCTGCAATCCGTAACGCTTGGGGGAACAGGTAAAACTAGCGGAGATCGTCATCCGAAAGTACGTGAAGGGGTGATGATTGGCGCGGGTTCCAAAATACTCGGCAATATCGAAATTGGTCGAGGTGCGAAAATTGGGGCAGGGTCGGTTGTATTAAGATCAGTTCCACCTCATACCACAGTGGCAGGCGTACCGGCGAGGATTGTTGGTAAACCGGAAAGTGAGAAGCCATCGCTGGATATGAACCAACATTTTAATGGCATCAATAATGGATTTGAGAATGGGGATGGGATTTGAAATTCTGTTCTTTTCTTATGAGCATTAATAGATAGGACATTCAGCGCGGATTAGACGCTGAATGTCCTATTAATCTTAATCCCGCAATAACGCACCGGGATAACCCAGTTGCCGCCATGCTTCAAACACAACCACTGAGACAGAATTAGACAGATTCATGCTACGGCTATCTGGCAGCATGGGAATTCTGATTTTCTGTTCAGGCGGCATATTATCTAACACATAAGGTGGTAACCCACGGGTTTCCGGGCCGAACATCAAGTAATCACCATCACGATAACTCACGTTACTATGAGCCGGAGTACCTTTTGTGGTTAAGGCAAACAGACGCGCTCCAGAAGGGGATTGTGAATTGATGGAACTGAGTCCTTCACTTTCCAGGAACGCATTGTAATCGTGGTGTTGTTTGATATTGGCAAACTCATGGTAATCCAACCCCGCACGACGCAGGCGTTTGTCGTCCCATGTAAAACCCAAAGGTTGAATGAGATGAAGCTGACAGCCTGTGTTGGCACACAGGCGGATGATGTTGCCTGTATTAGGCGGAATTTCTGGTTCGAATAGGACGATGTTTAGCATGTTTTGATTAAATTGTTACAGATGTAGTTGTAATTTTCTACAGTATCCATTTCGGCTGCGTGTATTTTTTCTACTAAGTGTATACCAACAGCTATCTTATCCAATTGAGGAATGGGAATATTATCCCAGTGAAGTTTACGATTTTTTAATGTTTCTCTTTTCCGCTGTATCCCGTGTAGTAGTTCTGTAACCCTCTCAGCTTATACATTTTTCGACGATGATACTCGGTAGCCAATTTATCTTTCAAAGTAGAGTGAATCCTCATAATGGCGTTAGCCAGGGCAAGAGCACGAATGTTTATTTCTTGCCCAACGCATTAAATCCTGCGGCTAATACCTTATCCAAATAACCAATATCCATACTTGCTATTCTTCGTTTTCGACGAATGCTGGCTTTTTTTGTCGTTTCGGCCCGAAGCATATTCAGGCTCAGATGGCACATACACGCTAATATTTCAGCGGATTCTCCCCGATAGATCTGGCAAGCATCTTCTTTCATTGAGACATCAAGCACCCAGTGTACCCGGGTTTCTATTCCCCAGTGTCCTCGAACCGCTGTCGCAAAGTCGGCGGTGTTAAGTTCCGCTGAACTGATGTAGTAACGATAGTCAAGTGACTCTTTTCCTTTATTATCAATCCGATAACCTATTGCCACACCGATGCTGTTTAAGTTTTTCCATTCAGGGAATTGCTGGATCAACTCTCCCGCCGGTAAGACGTGATATTCACGCGCTTCGGTACGTCCATGCCCTTGTTCCAGAGTGACATTTTCAGTTTTGCTGACCGCTGATATCTGGGTTGACAACGCCTGCTTCACGGCTCGATACAAGGTTTCCTGATTGCCTTTGACGGCCAGAAGGTAGTTTCCTTCTTGTCGAATAATACGTTCGGCAATTTTAGTCTGGCACCCCATCGCATCAACGGACACCAGGCATCCTTTGATATCCAGCAAGTTAATCAGCTTAGGGATTGCTGTGATTTCATTGGATTTTTTGTCTGTTTTCAACTGCCCCATAACAATGCCATTCTGGGTAGCAAACGCACTGACCATATGAATAGCCGACTGCCGATTTTTCCGGTCATAAGATCCCCGCAATCGTTTCCCATCAATGGCAATGATTTCCCCTTCCGTTCGTTCGCTGACCGCCTGTACCCACTGAATAAAACAATGCTGAAACTGGGTCGGATCAAGGCGGGAGATAATGCGGGCAATGGTGTCATGAACAGGCAATCCTGTTGGGAACAGGCCTTTTTCCTGAAGCCAATCAAAGTGCGTTTCCCCGAAATCTTCAATATCTTCCCATCCTTCCGCCTCGGCGATAACGGCACACATGGTCAGGAACAGCACATCAAACAAGGGGTAACTGATTTTGGCAGACTGGCGAGGGTCTGTTAACTGACCAAAATATTGAGAAAAGGCATCGATATTCATGAAGGGATCTCCGGAAAAAGGAAGATCAGATCATATCTGTTCCTGTCGGTCAAATCTGAATTTTGTTAACAAATTTTTCACGCTCTTGCCCTGTGGCGTTAGCTTGCCGAGAACTACACTATCTTTATTCCATTTAACGGCTAAAAATTGTTTAGAGTTGCTCTTTTGAATGCGTGATACGATAACTAGATAATTAATAGGTGTATTTTTTATATATTTCAGAGAGTAGTTCAATACGTACATTGATATCATATTCAGATACTATTTTTTCCCTTGCACGTTCCCCCATTTTTTTCTTAGATGGCTATTGTTAATTAATAGACATAATTTTTCTTTTAATTCATCAATAGAGTTAGATTCAAATAATAGTCCAGTAACATTATTTTCAACCAAATGATTATTTCCTGGAATATCAGATACAATACAAGGCAATGATGAGCTTTGCGCTTCTAAAATAGCCAAAGGCATTCCCTCATACAATGAAGGAAGAACAAAGATATCAAACACATTCAGAAAATTATTGGTGTCTTTCCTCCACCCCATTAAGTGAACTTTATATTCAATTGATAGTTCTTTTGATTTATTTAATATACTATTTTTTAATTCACCATCTCCGATAAATACAAGATGTAGACGTTGATCTTTAAGCAATAAATCTTTGCAGGCATCAATAAGCAGTATGGGATTTTTCTGTGGCCAAAGTCTACCAACCATCCCAATAATTATATCATTATCATCGAATCCAATTTCATTTCTTAAATTTTCGATCTTATCAGAGGAGTGTTTAATATAATGATTTGTGTCGACACCATTTTTCAATATAATTGTTTTATCATAAGGAGAACCTAATTTATACATGGCTATATTTTTATCATTATCATGTAGGCAAATTAGCATATCTCCGCACAGTGTGCCAATTTTTTCCATAACATAAAAAATAAAATTTTGAATTTTATTTTTTGCCGCAGGAAAGGAGAAACCGTGCACTGTGTGAACGATGAATCTAACGCCACATATTTTGGCAGCAATACGACCTAAAACACCCGGTTTAGATGAATGTGTATGGACAATATCAAACTTATATTTTTTGAATATACTTATCAAATTAAACAGTGTAATCAAATCTTGCTTTGGAGATATATCTCTTGTAAGAGTTGAAATATATATACATTTAATACCAACCTTTTCAGCCTCTTCAGTCAGGGGACCAGGGCTAGAGCATATTAAGTAACGTTCAAACTCACTAGGATCTAATCTTAACAATTCATCTAAACAAACTTTCTGAACACCACTTAATAACGGCAACAGTTGAATATGAGCGATTTTTTTCATTTTATTTAATTACTTGTAACACCAAGATATTTTTTATATAAATCTATCCATTTTTTAACGGATGCATCTAAAGAAAATCTATTTATTATCCATTCTCTATTCTTACTTCTTATTTCTTTTTTATCGTCGTCCTTCAGAATTATTATTTCACGTATCTTTTCTTCCAATTTATTATTATCCTTAACAGGAACAATAAAATAATCATTTCCAATGACCTCTTTAACTCCACCGGAATCAGTGCTTATCACTATCCTTTCACAGGACATCGCTTCAGCGACGACAAGACCAAATCCTTCCCACTCTGATGATAATACAAAAATATCACAAGCAGACATCCATTTTTCAACATTATGTTGCAATCCTAACCAATGGAGCTTATTTGAAACATTGAGATTTTGAGCTAACTCTTTTAGTTCACTCTCTAGTGGACCTGTGCCTATAATGGCTAACTCTGCTGGAAGATTTTTAATAATATGTGAAAAGGAAGTCAATAATGTTGGATAATCTTTCTCCTTAGTTAATCTTCCTACTGCTAGCAACAGAATTTTATCAGAAGCAATACCAAGTTTTTTTCGGTATTCTTCTCTATCAAACTCAGAAAAAACAAATTTATCTGTATCAATACCATTATACATGGGAATCATTTTATTTTGGCTGGATGCTTTCAGGTAAATAAAATTATCAACTGCATCTTGGCTTACATTTGTCGATATATCAGATAAACTATCAGTTAATCTATATGCTAACATCCTAATACTTCCCCCCTCATTTTTACTATGAGCAGTGGATATCAGGACAGGAATTTTTGTTATTAATCGGACTAACCTAGTAAGAATATTGGCATGAACCATGTGTGCATGCACAACGTCTGGCTGGAAATTTTTTATAATTCGCCTAAGTCTATAAAATGCAAATAAAAGACTGAAGGGGTTTTTCTTAGTATATAAAGATCTTAGGGATATCTGTTTGTTCTTAGGACTAGTGACGACACTACCAACAAGCGAAACAATTTCAACCTCATTTCTTTTGTCTGATAATTTATCCGCTAAATCGCAGACTTGACGTTCAGCTCCTCCCATACCCAATCCTGTAATAACAAACAATATTCTCATGATTGGGATTCAACCTTATTTGTGAAAATAGATTTTACTAACAACCTAACTTTTGAACCTTTTAGAGAAAAGCCATTCATTAAAATAGAAAAGATAGATATTAATTTTCCTGATGATATAAAAGAGAAAAAAGATTGAAATATTTCCAAACTATTTCTATCCATTCTGTTTTTTTCAATTTTATAAAAACTTTTTATAAACTGTAGACTAGAGTAGTGAATTAAATAATCTTTACGCTCTTTTTTTAGTTGAGAGAAAAGTGCTTTAAAATAGCCTTTATTTTGATGACCTATAACATTATTTTCATGTTGACGATATAAGAATAAAATCTCATCAATGAAAACAATCTTTCCATACAGTGCAGCGTAGAATGTTACGACTTGATCATGCATATGCCAAAAAAGGTGATCATAATCATTTATAAGATTAAGTAAATCACGATTAATAGCTAAAGCACATCCCTGTACTCCACCATTTAGAAAAAATAAATTTCTTAAATCTGGTGCTGGCATCGTAAGGGGATATACATTTACTGACAAATCTATAAGATCTTTATTAACGACTCGACCATTAACATAAACTAAACCTGCCCCATTAATCTCCCTAAGATGCTTAAGTGTTCTTTCGACTTTGTTAGGCAACCATACATCATCTTGGTCAGCAAAAAAAACATAGTCAGAAGTGGTTTTTTTCAATAACTCACAAAAATTTCTTCCTGCAGTGCAACATTTTTTTTCATCGACGAGAAACTTAACTCTTTGGTCTTTATAAGATCTTATTATATCGACAGTATTATCAGTTGAACCATCATCACGAATATAAAGTATAAAATCACTAAACGACTGGTTCAATATAGAATCTATTTGCTCAGCAATATATTTCTCACCATTATATGTTGCAAGTATGATATCTACAGACATAATTTTCACCAGACTCATTCTAAATTTTTTATAATTGTACCAGGTATCCCTGCTACAATGACATTATCAGGAAATGAACGTGTAACTACAGAGTTAGCTGCAACAATGACATTTCGACCCAATTTGACTCCAGATAAAATTTTCACATTGTCACCTAGCCAGACATTTTCACTCAATTCAGTCTCTCCCTTAATAGTTAATGGGCGGTTTTTAGGAATAATATTTATCATATTTTTAGAGAATGAATGATCATGGTCAGTAATAAGAACATCACTACCGATTAAACATCCATTACCTATGGTAACCTTATGACAGGCTGCTATATGAACATTTTGACTAAATGACACATCACTACCAATGCATATAACTCCTTTATCAATAGCATCAAACCATGATTGATTACCTATATATACATTATCTCCGATAAATATTTGTTTAGAGTTGCTGATAGATACATTTCTTCCTATTTTTAAATTACTGCATGAAAATGCACAGCTATAGATAAAGTTACTAATTCTGCATCGAATGAAATTTGGTATTTTAATTACACCTAATAAAAAACGTTCTCTTTTAATCATTTTGAAACCTGAATGTTTTTGTTTATATTTAACATGCATATAGAAACAAAAACCATTGTTTTAAGTAATGTTGCACTAACATAGACAGGAACTTTAATAAATAGACCAAAAGCCATAAGGAATGAAAAAAGATAAATAATATATCTCAAAATTGGTCGTCTATATCTAACTAATGGGAAATATTGATAGAGAATTTTTGTACATAGGAATACAAAGGCTATTGTTGATAAAAACCCCAGAATACCATATGCGGAATAATTTATAACAAATGCTGAATCAGATGATCTTCCTAAACTTGATTTTATCACATCACCATCACCAATATAAATGTTGTCTCCTAAAACAGGATGTACCAACTCTGGAAAAAACAGATGATTTTGTATTAGATCATTTGTGGAATTTGATTCCATTTTCCCATTAATGATATTAATAAATAACTCAAAAGAAAAGTCTATTATTTTGACTATCAAAGAGTTTTCAATATAATAAAGATAAAAAATTAATGCTATTGTTAACGCTGATAAAGGAAAAATATAGTGTCCTTTTCTTAAACAAAAAAGAATAAGAAAGATAAATATTATCAAATATATTAATCCTGTTCTTCCAGACAAAATTGTCAATATTATTATTGGGAGAATAAAAAGAGAAAAGTAAATTAATTTTTTCTTTTTTATTACTATGATGCTAACAAAAGAAAGTAGAGCATATGATATAGACGTGTCCCAAATGGACAGTCCTTGTAACCCTATACCTCTTAGAGAATTAATTGCAAATTCTAACCAGTGACCATTTAAAGCAGTAACACTTATAAACCATAATTTAAACGAAGGAAATAGGGATTGATAAGCATTAAATATAATCTCAAAAATAAGGAATATAAATACACCTTTATACAAGTCTTTCTCTGAGATATTTATCATCCAAGAGTTTATTAAAAAAAAGAATACCACAGAAGATATTATAGCAATCGAATATTGTTTTAATTGTAGATCAATAAATAATTGGTCACCAATATCAAAATACAAAAACCTTATCAGTGAATAAATAAATAAAAATATTAATATACAACAAAAATAAAAATAAGGGTTTATTTCTTTTTGAAAATGGAAAATTAAATTATTCTTATATGTACATATATAAAATGCTATTTTTAGTACAGCCATTAGAAATATAACGATACTAACGCTGACAATACCTACAGGGGTTTTATATGCGCCACAAAATATAAGTAGAAGGATAAAAAAAACTATTAGCGGTTTTCCTATTTTTATTTTCGGAAACGTTAATATTGTCATGTTATTTACCACGAGAATATTTTCTTATTTTTTTCAAAAAAACATTAAATATACACAAGCATTTAATAAGATAAAATCCACACACACCATATTGTTTGCAAATGTTTTCTTTCGCATTTGTTGAATCAAAAGTATACCCTTGGTTTGTATAAACAGTTCGAAAATACCAAGGCGAAACAAAACTAATTAACATATGAAATCTTATATAGTTATAAGTTCGTTTTGATATTTTTTCTGTCAATAATAATGTTTTTAACATTTCCATATACAATATACAAAAATTATAAAAAATATTATACCCTCCTTTTTTTCGACAGCTAGATTCTCAATATATTCTCCATTATCAATCAAATATAATCCTAAATCGATATTGAATAGTAAGCTTGTATGAGGGAACATAACATCAACATCATCCTTACTATGCTTTAAATTACATAATTGTTCTTTCCAAATAGAAAAAGCCGAACTCCATGTATTCTGAAAGCTTGTGGTTCTTATGAAATCATCTTTATTATCAAATGATTTTACTTGGCAATTTAGTTTCAATGTGCCATTTGAAAAGAAAATAACTGGTTTATTTTTAATATTATTTTTTGCTTGTTGAACTAGTCTGGAGAATTGACCTGGTCGGAATTTACTATAATCATTATGTAATTTTAATAATTCACCATTGCCGTGCTTCAGAGCTTCTATTGAGTTGTAAAATCCTTTAACCGGATTTCTATAATAAACAACATTAATACCTGATTCCTTTAAAGAGAGAACATAATCCATTGTTTTATTATTATCAGAGTTGTCTGAAACAACAATTTCATATTCTGATCTATTTTCATGATCGTTAATTATAGACATTAATGTCTCTTTTAGATATTCAACTCTATCTTTCGTCGGAATACAAATTGAAACAAAAATCATTACTTATTCCCTAATGATGCTTTTTTAAGAAAACAAAAAAATAACAATACGACCATTATTTCAATTAATAATAGAGATATCGAAACTCCATAATAAGAATAATATTTAGACAAAAAATATATTAATACAAAGCCTATAACACCTGTGAAAATATATGTTCTACTAAACTCTTTATATAGTCCCATAGGTAGCATAATTTGAACTCCTAGCAAATTTCCTATGCCTATAATAGGAGGAATCCAAATTATTATTTTTAATATGTCTGCTGTGGAAGAGAATCCTTGTCCATAAATTATATATACAATCTTATCGGAAAATAAAAAAACGAAAAAACTAAGAGCAAACAAAGGAATAACAAAATATTTGAAAGATTGTTTGATTAAAGATAAAGCTTCTTGCTTAGATTCCGACATTAAACGACTTAACCTAGGATATAGAGCTTGAGATATTGGTCCAATAAATCCTTGTAAAGCTAGCTTTATCTTGTCAGCTGCGGAATATATTCCTACACTTGCTGCCCCCGATGTAGCTCCAAGAACTATTGGTATACTTGTTGTATACAAGCTTACAAAAGATGTAGATATAAAAATATCCCAACCAGACTTAAAGTGATTAATTATATCCTTTCTTTCAAATTTAACAATGGTAACTAGTTTAAGATAAAATGCCATGGTTAGAGCTATGGTTGCAGCAATTATAGACATAATACCTTGAATCAGAATAGCGATATATGTATCATTTGCTTTTTTTACAAGAATAAATACAAGTAAAATACCTATTAAACGTGCAATAAAATTGCTTATGGCGATAACAATCATTTTTTCATACCCCTGATATAACCAAACAGGGAATAGTGCGCTTCCTATGACAAGAAAGAAACCAAAATAAAAAGATAATACTAAATATTTATCCTCTTCATAAAAAATTGTAATGAGAAAGATAACGAATAGAGCAAGAAGAGATAGAATTATCTTACAAAAAATAACACTGCAAAAAACTTTACTTATATAAAGTTTGTTCCCTCTATAAATTGAAATTTCTTTTGTTGCAGTAAAATTGAATCCGTAATCAATAATAATAATTAAATATTGTATTATTGCTAATATTAAACCATATATTCCAAAGTTTTCTATACCTAGTACTCTGACAAGGTATGGAATTAATATAAGTGGTAGAAAATAATTTACTGCTTGAATGCTAAATAAAGAAAATATATTTTTTAATAAAATCCTATCCACAAGGACCTCATATATCATATGGAAAGTTTATTGAATAAAATTTCATAATAGTGGTACATCTGTTTTTTTATTCTCTATTGCTATTGCTATTGCTATTGCAATGAGGCCGATTCTATGGAGATGTTACATATTTAATCAATTGAGATACAAACTAATAGAAATAGTTCTGTGTTACTGTTTTATACAGAGATTGCCATAGGTGCTCAATTTTATTTAGTCAAGGTGAGTGATATAGTAAAAAAATAAAATAGTTTAAATTTAGTATTTCTCGCCAGTCAGTCTATGTTTTTCAGCTTTTATGAATGCCATAATTTCCTAAGATTAGTACTATGGTTTTAGTATGGACGAATTCAACTATCATACTGAAAGCAATGTTATCAAACCCTCTATGGATTGTTATGACAAAGTAGATTTATTTATCACAAAGTATAATATGGCCTGACTCTTGAGGGGATTCTTTATCGCGTAATAAACTGTTACCCTTGGAGTGATTTGTGAATTCGGTAAATGGAATACTGTCTTTAAAAATTGAATGGTTGTTTATTAATGCAATATTGTTAGTTCCTATCAACTGGCTCGGATGCTTCTTCCAAAGAAAGTAACTCAATTGTAAAAAACCGGAGAGGATGTTCAACTAAAACACATTTAGAGGCAAATAATGGCGATTTATAGGTGCATTTTGAGCTTTTCGATTGGTTGACAAACGATATTGTTTATGTAGAAGTTTTCGAAACAATTACCACCATCGGATTTTGTGATTGCGGATAAAGTGTACGATAATGAAATCTTCGGACATATTGTTAAACTGCAAGGGGAAACCCCTGCCATTCCCTATTAGGAACCGGAAACTCGATAAGAAAATTTTCGGCTTTTTTTCTATCGTTATCGTCATCAATCAGTAAATGTGAAAGAACATAATAAAGGTTGAATCGAACAACTATCTGTTATTTCAAGTTAAATCTATGCATAAGAACGTCATAGAAATTTTTATTGAATGCGAGTACTACATTTGATTATTGAACTAACTTTTAGATGTATGACCTGAAACATTATTAAGTCGGTGTTCAAATAGGCATACCTTTGTTAATTTAAGTTATAACAAATTCATTATTAAATTGATATTAAAGGAAATTATCTCAATGATTGAAATTCAAGCATTGGTAAAAGCACACCAGGTTAATAACAACACCTAATTAAATCAAAATAAATCTGCAGAATCAAATGGTGAAGCTTTTTCATCTTTCGGAGAAAGTTTTAATTCAGAGCATTCTGGCCAGTCGATAGATAATAAATGATCATTCCAGATGATACTTCTTTCATGGCTAGGTGTATAATAATTCGTTGTTTTATAAAGAAACTCAGCTGTGTTGCTGAGTGTTAAAAAACCATGTGCAAATCCCTCAGGGATCCAAAAATGACGTTTATTGTCTGCACTCAAATGAACGCCTGCCCACTGACCAAACGTGGGAGAATTTTTGCGAATATCGACAGCCACGTCAAAAACTTCACCAGCAATACAGCGTACCAGCTTTCCTTGAGCGTATGGAGCTAATTGATAATGAAGACCACGCAATACTCCTTTACTGGATTTAGAGTGGTTATCTTGAACAAATGTTACGGAATGGCCAACTGCTTCTTCAAAGACTTTTTGATTGAAACTTTCGAAGAAAAAACCGCGTTCGTCTCCAAATACCTTAGGTTCGAATATTAATACATCAGGAATTGCTGTTTTAATTACATTCATCGGGTAGCTCTTTAGATATAAGGACTGGAAAGAATTTTACCATTGATAATTTACTGATGATCTCTTTCCACCATTTTTATCAGATATTGACCATAGTCATTCTTAGCCAGTGGAGTAGCTAGTTCTTTGAGCTGAGAAGCATTAATAAACTTTTTGCGATAGGCAATTTCTTCAGGGCAGGCAACTTTTAGCCCCTGACGTATCTCGATAGTTTGGATAAAGTTACTTGCTTCTATCAAGCTTTGGTGAGTACCCGTGTCTAGCCAGGCATAACCACGCCCCATCATAGCTACTGATAATTCGTCTTGTTTAAGGTAGATACGGTTAATATCAGTGATTTCAAACTCACCGCGTTTGGAAGGGGTTAGACCTTTAGCCACTTCTACCACACGATTGTCATAAAAATAGAGTCCGGTAACCGCATAGTTACTCTTGGGTTTCAGCGGTTTTTCTTCCAGAGAGATAGCTTTTCCTTCGGTATTAAACTCTACTACACCATAACGTTCAGGATCATGCACATGATAAGCAAAAACTGTTGCACCATTGGTTTTTTCAGCGGCCTGTTCTAATTGCTTTTGCAAATCATGACCATAGAAAATATTATCTCCCAATACGAGAGCGCAGTTGTCTCCACCAATAAACTCTTCAGCAAGGATAAAGGCTTGCGCTAGACCATCAGGGCTTGGTTGTACTTTGTATTGAAGATTGAGTCCCCATTGAGAGCCATTTCCCAGTAATTGCTCAAATCGAGGAGTATCCTGAGGTGTACTGATAATAAGAATGTCTCTAATCCCAGCTAGCATTAGTGTGCTTAAAGGGTAGTAGATCATGGGCTTGTCATAGATAGGGAGTAACTGTTTACTTACCGCCATGGTGACAGGATAAAGGCGAGTACCAGACCCCCCTGCCAGAATAATACCTTTACGTGTTGTCATGTTGTTTAACTTACGAGTGTAAAATGAAAATCGAACAGAGCTCTAACTTATTGCCCCAGAATTTCGGCTAGCATGCGATCTACTCCTATTTTCCAATCAGGAAGTATTAGATCAAAAGATTCTTGAAATTTGTTGGTATTGAGCCGAGAATTGTGTGGACGTGGTGCTGGGGTAGGGAACGCAGAAGTTGGTACGGATTTAATCTCTTTGACAGCTGGTTCAAAACCCGCTTGTTGTGCCCGTTCAAACACGTATTGAGCATAGCTGAACCAAGTTGTTTCACCTGATGCTATCAAATGATAGAGTCCAGCTAATTCTGGTTTCTGCTGTGTTACTCGGATTGCGTGGGCTGTGCAATCAGCTAGTAACTCAGCTCCCGTTGGTGCTCCGAATTGGTCATTTATGATAGAGAGTGTTTCTCGTTCTTTGCCTAGTTTTAGCATTGTTTTAGCAAAGTTAGCCCCACGAGCTGCATAAACCCAACTAGTTCGGAAGATAAGATGTTTTTCACAATGAGTTTGTACTGCAATTTCACCAGCTAGCTTAGTCTCTCCATAGACATTGAGGGGAGCAGGAGTATCATTTTCATGCCAAGGTTTTTCTCCGCTACCATCAAATACATAGTCAGTGGAGTAATGTACTAACCAAGCCCCTAGTTTTTGGGCTTCTTTGGCAATAGCTTCTACACTGTGAGAATTTAACAGTTCGGCTAGTTCTCGCTCTGACTCTGCTTTATCCACTGCCGTGTGTGCAGCTGCGTTTACGATTACATCAGGCTTGAGTAACTGGACAGTTTTTGCAACGCCCTCTGGATTGCTGAAATCACCGCAGTAATCATTCGAAGTGAAGTCGAGTGCTGTAACCTTTCCCAAAGGTGCCAATGCACGTTGCAACTCCCATCCTACCTGCCCATTTTTACCAAACAAGAGAATATGCATTATTTGTTTTCTCCATACTGTTGGTTAACCCAAGATTTGTAAGCACCACTTTTCACATTTTGAACCCAAACCTGATTATCTAAATACCAATGTATGGTTTTACGAATACCTTCTTCAAAGGTTTCTTGTGGCTGCCAGCCTAAATCACGGCTAATTTTGCTGGCATCAATGGCATAACGACGGTCATGACCTGGGCGATCTGCTACATATGTAATCTGATCTTGGTAAGAGCCTTGAGATTTTGGCTTGAGTTCATCAAGGAGTTTGCAAATGGTATTTACTACTTCAATGTTCTTTTTCTCGTTATGGCCACCTATATTGTAGGTTTCGCCAATTTTTCCCATAGTAACTACCTTGTAGAGCGCTTGAGCGTGATCTTCAACATATAACCAATCCCGAATTTGGTCTCCTTCCCCATAAATAGGTAAAGGTTTTCCTTCTAATGCATTCAAAATAACAAGAGGAATTAATTTCTCTGGGAAGTGATAAGGGCCATAATTGTTAGAGCAATTAGTTACTATAGTCGGTAATCCATAAGTTCTGTGCCATGCTCTGACTAAATGATCGCTGGATGCTTTTGATGCAGAATATGGGCTACTTGGAGCATAAGCTGTTTTTTCGGTAAATAAAGGAAGGGTAGTATTATCAGGGCATTGATCAGGATGAGGTAAATCACCATATACTTCGTCAGTTGAAATATGATGGAAAATGAATTTATTTTTTTTGCCTTCGGGTAGTTGTTGCCAATAATTTCTTGTGGCTTCCAAAAGCGTGTAAGTACCAATAATATTGGTCTTAATAAAATCATCAGGACCACTGATTGAACGGTCTACGTGGCTTTCTGCAGCTAAGTGCATAATAGCATCAGGCTGGTATTGTTCTAATATATTATCTAGCCTGTTGTGATCACAAATATCTGCTTTTTCAAAATTATAACGTGGACTACTGTCAATTTCTTTGAGTGACTCTAAATTGCCTGCATAAGTAAGTTTATCAACATTGATAACGCTATCATTAGTGTGGTTGATAATATGTCGAATTAATGCAGAGCCAATAAAACCTGCCCCACCAGTAACCAGAATTTTCATGTTTGATTTTTTTAGTTGATCTTAGGATTGATATGAAATTGGAAAGGAAATTTTATGGGATATAAATTGTCATGTATAACCAAAGCTACCGCACTAGGTTACGGCTCCCAGAGTGCCTGTTGTGTGTCACAATTTGACTTATCCAATTAATATAAAAGGAATTTTCTGCTTAACAAAAATTAACATATCAACAATTTGTGTTAAGCAGCGACGAGATTAGTCCCTCGCCGCATTGAGGTCAAGTATAATAGATTTTTTCTTTAATTGTTACATCTTGTAACTAACTAAATTTCAAGGCGAAAGCCGCCTATCTTATCTTCCATGCAATGGCAGCCAAATCATCAACCGTAGTCCCCCCAATGGGCTATCTTCTGCTTTCACCCAACCGCGATGCTGGCTGACTGCTGTTTCAACTATCGCTAACCCTAATCCGGTTCCACCGGACTCTCTATCCCGTGCTTCATCCGTTCGATAAAACGGGCGGAAGATATGTTCGCGGTCTTCTGGGCTGACTCCTGATCCATCATCATCAACACTAATCGTCACGCCTTGGTTATCTGCCGTAAATGCAACGGCGATATGGTTGCTGGAGTAACGCAGTGCATTGCGGACGATGTTTTCCAGTGCGCTGCCGAGTGCGGCCGGGTTGCAGTAAATTATCCAGTTTCCGGGAGGTGATACGATATCCAGCGTCTTGCTCATCTGCTCGGCTTCAAATTTCGCATTTTCTAGGATGTCAGACCATATATCGTGGGCTTTGATATTCTCGCGTAGTAACTCGTTCTTATGTTGATTGCGGGAAAGTACTAGCAGGTCATTAATCATGCCATCTAAACGTTGGGTCTCTGTTTCGATACGCCCCAGCTCTTTGCTTTCACCGTGACGGCGGCGTAGTAAAGCCGTCGCTAATTGTAAGCGGGTAAGTGGCGTACGTAGTTCATGGGAGATATCGGAAATCAGCCGCTGTTGGGCGGTGACCATTCTTTCCAGTGCACTGATCATCTGGTTGAAACTACTGCCGGTCGCTAAAAACTCTTGTGGGCCGGATTCCAGCTCAGGGTGTTGCCGTAAGTTGCCTCTCGCAACGTCATCGGCGGCGTTTTTGAGTTTACGAGCGGGTTTTGCCAGGCTCCATGACAGCCACAAGAGTAATGGCGCACTGATTAACATGGTGGCCGCAGGTAGTAAAAATGGTCGGTCAAACATCAAATTAATAAAATCTGATTGTGGGCTGCCTGCTGGTCTAATGATGTAAAGGTGGTAATGGTCTTCTCCATCACGGACAGAAAAAGGGCCGAGTATTTCCGAACGGCCATATTTTTTCTTTTTAGGGTGATCTGCATTATCGGATTGGCCGATAAAGTTGCGGATCACTTGTTGTTGGTGGGTCGGGGTATTGATGTCACTGATAAGCCCTTCACTGGAGACGAGGATCAGGCGCTGGCCTGGTGGAGTCCACAAGGCAATAGCGCGATCCAGACGTAGCCACCAGAATAGGTCATTCCCAGAGTCGTGTATTAATTCTTCTTCTACTTGTTTTGCCAGTTTTGTTCCCAATTGATATTCACTGTCCAAAAGAGGCGTTAACTGCCGTGAGTCCAGTTTGGGCGCCATTAAGGCGATCATCAGGACAAGTGCGAGCGTGAACCAAAAAATTGCGAATATACGGGCCGTCAAGCTATTGATCATTTTGAGGAAACCATTAAGTATCCACGGCCGCGTAATGTCTTAAACCATGGTAGTCCATCTGTTCTGTTTGGTAATTTACGGCGTAGATTCGAAATATGCATATCAATAGCCCGATCAAAAGGTGTTAAGCGTTTTCCCAATACTTCCTGGCTTAAATGTTCACGGGAAACAACTTGTCCCAAATGTTGTGCGAGTAAATAAAGCAGGGTGAATTCCGTGCCAGTGAGATCTAAAATCGTACCACCAAAACTGGCTTCCTGGCGTCCGGGGTTAAGTTGCAGTTTATCGATCTCCAGTATCGGTGTTCCAACGTCAGCTTGTTGTTCACTCCAGTTGGAACGGCGCAAAATGGCACGTATACGGGCGACCAGTTCACGATCGTTAAACGGTTTGGGGAGATAGTCATCCGCTCCCAGTTCTAATCCCAAAACGCGGTCTAAATCGCTGCCACGAGCCGTTAACATGATAACGGGGGTTTGATGGTATTGCCGTAGCTCTTTCAGCGTCTCAATGCCGTTCTTGCGCGGCATCATGATGTCCAGCAACAATAGGTCAATTGAAGAATCGATGTATTGTAAAGCCTGTTCGCCATCGTAGGCGATGACAACATTGAATCCTTCCATTTCGAGCAATTCTTTTAATAGCGATGTCAGCTCGCGGTCATCATCAACTAATAAGATTTTATGCATTAATTCTTCCTCCAAGAGCAAAATACGATAACAAACTTCGCTATTCCATGACTTTACGTTCTTTTACACGCTCTGACGCTAGTTTGCAGCCGTAGGGTTATAGTTATCCGCACTGAATCGAATGCTGCTGTTCGAGAAAGCGAGGAAATTTAATGCGTAACATAGCAATATTGGCTTTAGCGTCAATGGTTGTCGTCGGAACAACGGAAGCTTTAGCTAAAACTGCTGATACGGATCATATTCCTGAGGTTAGTTCCTACACTCCGCACCCATATTGTATGTCATATGGTTATAAGAGGAATTTTAATTATCACCGGGATGGTCAATATAACTATAGTTATATCTTCGGTGGAATAGCGTTAACTGAACAGCAACGTGAACAGATGTGGAATTTAGTCAAACAGCAGCATCAGTATGAGCAGCCGTTGATTGATATGCGAACTGAGCATCGTAAGTTGAATGCGCTTTTGACAGCAGAGGATTTTGATGAAGCTGAGGTTCGTTCGCAGCTTGAAAAAATAGCCGAAAAGAATGTTGCTCTGAATGTAGAAATTGCGCGTGTTAGTAATCAGGTTTATCAACTGTTAACACCCGAGCAGAAAGAGCTGCTAAAAGATCGTCTAAAAAAACGAATACGAATGTGACGCTCGAAAAGTGAACTGACTTTTTGTTACGCCGTAGCAGCAATAACGATTTTCCTTGCCATAGACACCATCCCTGTCTTTCAGCCCCCTTGAGGGGCTTTTTTTTTCAATGACTTATAGTCACTATTCCATAAAAAACAACAACATAAAAAAGTATGAAAGAGTTAGAAAGTATATGAAAGTTTTTGAGTGTGGACGGTCGGTGGACGATCGCCACACTCTTTTACTTACGCTACTTTAATTCCACCCTTAAGAGGATTTAATGTAATTGCATGTTGCAGATAGTCTGGGGCAAGGTGAGCATAGGCCATTGTCTGGGTTATGCTGGCGTGCCCAAGTATCTGTTGCAGCGCAATTATGTTTCCTCCATTCATCATGAAATGACTAGCGAAAGTATGCCTTAGTACATGGGTCGCCTGTCCTTTTGGTAAGTCTGGTTTGACGGTATGCAAGATGTTACAAAACTTCTTGTAGTCAACTTTAAACAGCTTACCTGCTTGCGTTCGTCCACGAATTTCTTTCTCTACATCATCAGAAATAGGAACGACGCGCTGTTTTCCGTTCTTTGTTTTAAGAAAAATCACCCGACCTTTCAAAACTTGCTGCGCTTCTAGGTTTTCTGCTTCTCCCCATCGCGCACCAGTACTAAGACAAAATACTGCTATTTTCCTTTCTTCCTTATTCAGCGATTTGAGCAATAGATCTATCTCTGGCGTGGTGAGATAGGTCATCGCAACATTTATCTCGCTTAAGGGTTCTAAACCATGTAAGGGGTTATCGCCTGTATATTCCTCAATTTTTATTAAGGTTGAAAACATGCCTGATAGCCTGTACATGTCTCTGTTTATAGTTTTAGCGGTGATCCCTTGAGCTAATCGTTTTCCACGATGCTCCATGATTGTCCGTTTCGTCAGTCGATCTATGGTTGGGTCATTGAGGTGTCTCATTGTTTTGATGAGATGCCGCTTTTCTATAGCTCCATTTTCTGTATTTTGTCCGTAATATAACCACCAAATTTCAATCAGATTGCTGAGATTCTTTTTGCTTGAGCCATTAAGAGCCAGCTCATTATTTTCTGCTTTTGCTAATGTATATCTTTCAAAAGCAACTGCTTCACTTTTTCGATTAAATAACCTACGGAATCTTACGCCCTTGGTTCCGTGAGGTCTTAAGTCCACTTCATAGCGTCCATCATTGAGCTTCTTAATTGCCATAAGTAAGCCCTCCGATGTAACTGACAGATTGTGCCCACAACTCGTCAGCATATGCATAACAAATATCTAGCCAATTTTCTGTTCTAAGCGGGGTCAGGTTATTTTCTCTTGCCCACAGCGCGCGAGGGCCGGCGCGACTTGGCCAGCTTCCGGTGCTGTTGTATCAGTCATTAACCATAAAGTATATTTTCTAAATATATCAACGGTTAACACTCTTTCTACGATGCTAATCCCTACGCTAACATTTTGCGTTTCATATCCCTTTATTGCACCCAAGCTTATTCCCGTTATATCACTCATTGCTTGCTGGGTTAATTTTTCGGCTTTTCTTATCTCTCGTAATTTTTGCCCATAGTCTCTTGACATGGTAATCACCTCAATACTATATTGATGAAATGGTAATTAATTAATTACCTTTTGCGGCACAAAAAACCCCTTAAAACCGAGTAAGGGCGGTTTTAAAAAGGTTCAAACTAAGAAGGTTAGCAAATGAACGAAGAAATTTACAAGGTGGAGTACCCAGTTAACGCTGTGCCATACCAGAAATTTGCAGAGTTAATCGGTAAAAAAGCCGATGCAGTTAAAGAAATGACAAAGCAAAACAAACTACCACTTATTGAGTGGCGTGATCCGAGTAAGCTAAAATCCAGAGTTGGGGAAAAATGGGTTTACATCCCTGAATTTAACCGAGCTATGGAAGTAATACCGCTCGCTTAAGTAAATTAAGATAACGCGATGCTCGACTTTAACATCCTATAACGTTGGCTTGTTGAAGCCAGTCGCGTTGACTTTTACCTTGTTTAAAATTGGCAAAAATACCCAATGTGTGAGAAAGCAGTTTCCTGGCAATTCGATTACTCAAATGCCACAAATCCCGTGCCCAGCACTTCTCGATAGCAAATTGCCCGGCAAGTTGACCAATGACGGTTTCAATTAAACGGCGTTTGGCGTTAATGACCCTTCTCGTTTTTCTGGGGATGGGATCATCCCTATTGGCACGCACTAGGGTAATCATTTCAATACCCTCTGCCTTCATTTCCTGTTTAAATTCAACGCCTAAATACCCTTTATCACCCAGCAAATAGCCTTTTATCGAACCGATCACATCCCAGGTTGCTTCACGCTCACCGACATTGGCGGGCGTCAGCGTAAACCCGGTTACCACGCCGATTTCGTCTATCATGAGATGTCCTTTGAAGCCGTAGTCAGTTTCGTTTTTGGCGGCACAGTACCCATAATCGGCTTGCCCTTGTATCTTAAAAGTAGGTTAAAATAAATACGATTAGATTTGGCACAGTGTACGCAGTCTGAGTTGCCCTGGGGTTTTAAGCCCGTTTTAAAGCTATTGACGCATACACTGAGCCACTCATCTGAAACCCGAACAGTTGTCCGTCATCCATAACGTATTTGCAAGGCAGGGTAATATGAGTCAGCCAAATCCACTTTGTGTGGGCATCGATGTTTCCAAAGCCTCATTAGATATCGCCGTGAGTACTGGCGTAGAGGCATTCACCGCCAGTAATGATCCTGATGGTTTTGATGCCATTGTGTCCGTACTGAAGCAACATCTCGTGTCCCTGATTCTGATGGAAGCCACCGGTGGACTGGAATCTGCTGTTGCCTGCTCGCTTCAGGCCGAAGGGTTTGATGTCGTTGTTATTAATCCCAGGCAAGCGCGAGATTTTGCCCGGGCCATGGGATATCTGGCAAAGACTGACCGCATTGACGCCAAGGTCCTGACTCAGATGGCAGAAGTGATAAACCGTCATCCCGAACGAGAACGGTTTATTCGGGCGCTGCCAGATGCGGAACGTCAGATTCTTTCTGCCATGGTGGTGCGCAGACGGCAGTTGATTACGATGCTGGTTGCTGAGCGTAATCGCCTACATCCTGCGCATCCTCAGAGCAGAAAGAGCATCAACACTGTCATTAAAGCACTGGAAGCTGAGCTGGCGCGGATCGATGAAGATATGAATAAACATATCCAGATTCATTTTAAGGAACTGGCTGACCGGCTCAGCGCCATCAAGGGCATTGGGGCAATGACAACAGCAGCCCTGCTGGCAGAAGTCCCTGAACTGGGCAAGCTCTCGCGTCGGGAAATCAGTGCACTTGTTGGCGTTGCTCCTGTTAACCGTGACTCGGGAACTATGCGGGGTCGACGAACCATCTTTGGCGGGCGCGCTGGGGTTCGGACAGCGTTGTATATGGCCACACTCGTGGCAACCCGTTTTAACCCGGTAATCAAGACGTTTTACAACCGCCTGCTGGCGGCGGGTAAGGCCAAAAAAGTGGCTCTTGTGGCTTGTATGCGCAAGCTGCTGACCATCTTGAATGCGATGATTAGAAAAAATGAAGAATGGAATAATTCGTATCATCAGATAACGCCATAAAATCGCGTTCAAGACAGTTGCTTGAAGTTGGCACTGCCTTTTGCTCTTTTGAATCCACAGACGGGCAGCGGAAATCCGTCGATAATATGTACCGGCCTGTCGGGCGCACCCAATAACCTCGCCAGCTTTTCTTGCAGTTGTTGTTTAACAACCCAAAGATTCGAAATCTGTTTAGCGAAATTGGCGCGTGAACCCAGTCCCGGAAACCACTCGCGCCAGTGGTCACGAAAGTACGTCCAAATGCCTTTATCCGTTGAAAATTCTAAAAATTCGCCCACGACTTCCATCGTGATGGCTTCCGCATCGCTCAGCTTAGGTGGATATCCCCGGCTTCTGAACCGTGTGCCTTGCTGTAACGCCGTTAGATTTTCATCTACCCAACAAAATACCCAAATGATAAAATCTTGCTGTGACATAGCCTTTTGTTCCTTTATTTCTCTATTTTTGACGACTTAAAGTTATAAAGGAGCGGCTATGTCATTTCAACTCACCATAAAAGTCGAGCATCGCGTTAAGATAAGCATAATCGGCCTTCGATGATTGTCTAAGGCCGATTTTTTATGTCTGAATTTTCTCGTGAACTCCAAGCCACTGCGGCATTGAATTACCCAGTCTCCCTGGATGCGTTTAGTCAAAACATTCCAATGGAATGGGTGACTGAAGCCGTTAAAGAAACAGGGCGAGCCACCGTGCGAAAACGTCGATTCCCGGCTGAACAAGCCGTCTGGTTAGTGCTGGGCATCGGTCTCATGCGAAATCGTTCTATCAATGAGGTTTGCGACAAATTAGATTTGGCGTTTCCTGATGCAAAAGGGGAACTGCCGTTATTAGCGTCAAGCAGTATCTCAAAAGCCCGATATCGCATTGGGGTTGAGCCCTTACGACACCTTTTTCATACCACCGCCACCGAATGGGAAAAAGAAGAGACAAATTATGCGACGTGTGGCCTGAAAATCTTATGCGTGGATGGCACTCAGTTTAAAGTGCCTGACACCGGCGATAACCAACTGCTGGGTTATGCCTCCGGCAAAGCGACCTTCCCCTCTGTGTTGGCGGTGACCCTGATGTCCGCCCGGACACACCTGATCTCTGATGTGGCATTTGGCCCTATCACCCAAAGTGAGGTTAGCTATGCCCAACAATTAGTGGGGTCTGCCCCCGAAAATACCCTGACGTTGTTTGATCGGGGCTTTCTTTCTGCGGAGTTATTTCAGGCCTGGCAGGGCACCGGCAAAAATACCCATTGGCTTACCCCGATAAAAAGCAAAATGCGTTATGACGTCATTCAGGAATACAGTGCTTATGACAAACTCATCGAGATGCCGGTGTCTCCCCAAGCCCGGAAAAGGTATCCTCACCTTGAAAAGACCTGGCGAGCGCGCCTGATCCTGATCCCGGAACCCAACGGTGAAATTAAAGGATTTATTACCTCCCTGGAATGTCCGGTGACCTATCCTCTTAAAGAGATCCTGACCGTGTACTGGGAACGATGGGAAACCGAAGAAGGCTATGGTGAACTGAAACAAAGGCAACTCAATAATATCGCTCTGCTGAGAAGCCAGACACGAGTAGGGATCTATCAGGAATTATGGGGCATACTGATTGCCTACAATCTGGTTCGGCTGGAGATGAGTCGGATGGCAAAGGCCTACTGTGTTGAACCGCTTCGGATAAGCTTTATCAACGCGTTACGGTTGATACAGGATGAATTTTTATGGTGTTCAGGACGCAGTCCGGGCACGATACCACAAAAATTAAAAGCCCTCAGGGAAAGTGGTAAACGGCTGATCTTACCCCAAAAGCGAAAACGGCAATCGGTTCCAAGGCAAGTGCTTTGTAAAACATCCCGTTATCCTTATAAAAAAAGAACCGCTCGTGCTTAAGCGAGCGGTATTAGCTATGGAAGAGGCTTTTTACAATCGACCAAAAGAGCAGCGTGATGCTTGGTTGTTGTGGATTGGTTTGTAAGTAATCATCTATCAGAGGGCATTCAAATGAAAAACTCAACATCCCTGAACCGTTCAAAACGGCAATTAACCCTGATGGCCCGCCTGTATGATGTTTTTGATGATGTCAAAAACGAGGTGGAAGTGACACCTGAATTTATCCAGGAAACGCTGGTGCGGTTTATGCAGATGGCGACGGGTAATGATTATCACGTTTCTAAGTCAGCGCGTATTGGGTTTGGGGAAGTGCAATCTCAACCGTTGGTTGATGTACCGGAACCAGTAAGGGCGCCACTGGAGCTAAATCGTACGTATTATGTTCCGGCGCTGTGCATGAAAGATTCTGTCACTGATGAACTTGAATGGTATGGGGATGAATATGATTACCTGCAATTAGATCGCGGTCTAATTCATCTCGACCGCGAATCCGCCGAAATTCATGCTCGGGCGCTCATGTCCCTGGCTTCTAAAAATGCGGCAGAATTAAAGGTGCCTGATGAAGGCAATCAGCTTAATGATATCCTGTCCCGTGAAATGACTTTGTGCTTGGAAGATGTTTTGCATCGTTATGCGGTATGGGAAAGAGTGACGCCTGAAAAAGAAGCCTTAATAATATCCCGGACTCTTCATCACGCCTTTTCAGAATATAGAAAAGATAACAACCATGTTATTGACGGGTTGCCTGTATTCAGAAAAATGATTTCATACGGTATCAATTGGGCTGATGATGAAAGGAGTTTGAAGTTGTTGCTTGAAAAGAACTGTTTAACTATCAAAAAAGCCCTCAATGAATTATTTGAAGGCTTAATTAAGCAAAGATGATTATTTAACCTTTATATTTGATTCGAGTAATTTTTGGTCAAGCAGTGATTCAAGCGATGAATAATACCTATTGAAATGAAATTCAATGTTATTCAGGGAAGTCGTATCACTTCCATAGTGCATATCGATTGCTTTTATTGTTTGCTCGAACAGAAATAAAACTTTTTCATCTTTTGTCATTTTTATGCTCCTTTTATAGGGTGGTTGATGTTTTTCGCCTGAGTCTCCGCTCAAAGAAACCACAGGCAAAGAAGATACCACAGTACCATGCGCCGGACATGGCTAAAAGTCGGCAGCACAATAATAACGATGAGGTAATAAATATGCGAAATACTATTCCAACACCAGAGGAATTAAACAAGGGGAAAATTAAATTCGGCACGTTATTCATTCGCCCGTTACGTATCAGCGCTGTTTGCCCGTTCATCCGTTATCAGGTCGGGGACGGTGAATATTGCTACGGTAAATTTAATTCCAAAGAACAGGCCATTGATTTTTGTCGGCAGTTATATGAGGAACGGTTAGATGAACCAATTAAAGAGAGTGCAACACAAATATAAAATTTCCAGTGATGATTTTAATAAAAAAGTCACTAATAAAAACCATTTGGCCGAGATTTTAATCTCAATTGGTTTGGCGACAACAATGTTAACCCCGTTATTATCCATATTATGAGGTGATGCAATGGCGAATACTGAATCTCATCGCGCAATATCATTAACATTGGATGAGAAAATACGCGGCATGAATAAAACAGCTGAGTTTTTAAGTGGCCATTTTGATAATGATGGGTTGCGGACAGATAAACAGCTGGCGGATTTCCTTGATTACATGCGCGACCGTACTAATAACCGTGTTTGGAATAATGAACGGTTCCTGCATATGATGTTTCATATGGCCGGATTTGATAAATCCCGTTATCACATCGGAATTAATGAATTTACGCCCGAAGAGAAAAAATCGTTTATTTTTATTCTTCATCAATGTCAGGCGATATGCTCGGTATTACCCAATAAGTTGGTTATACCTGACTGAACGCCGCATTAATTAATCACTGTAATCAAATTTTATGTGCTGACGCACAGGGCTTTTTATTACCTAAAAACAGGAAATAGAAATAATGAAAGAAAGTTATTTAGCAAAATATGCCAGAAAAAACGCTGATGAAGAATTCATCAAACAACTGGTTAAAGATGTGCGCCAGGCAGAACGAAAACATTGCGCGAGTTTATATGCCGTCCGTTTGGTGAAGATGTCCTCCCATGTTCTGGATAACGCGCTGTCGCCTTCTGCCAGCGCTGACCTGATGCAACGCGAATCTGAAAACATCGAGCGTGAGGCGCAGGAGTGGAGTTATGTCTAGGGAACTCGACCGCGCCTGTGAACGCATCGCCGAAATGCTGGCGTGCCGGATAGCCGCCCATGTTAACCGCCCGGTCGGTGTTTCTGCGTTTGCGTGTGAAGACTGTGGCGCACCCATTCCTAAAGAACGTCGCATGATTATTGCCGGTGTCACCCGCTGTGCAACCTGCCAGAGCGTTTTTGAACTGAAACAAAAACATTACCGGAGTGTGTGAGATGGCTAATAAAACCATCCTCAAATGGGCGGGTTCGAAAGCCCGCATTATGGATAAGTTGCTGCCACACTTGCCTGCGGGTAAGCGACTGGTTGAGCCGTTCGCGGGTTCTTGTGCGGTAATGATGAATACCGATTACCCAGAGTATTTGGTTGCTGATGCGAATGCGGATTTGATTAATTTATACCGTGAAGTTAACGCCGTTCCTGTCGACGTGTTTCTTTGTAAAGCGGAAGATTATTTTGAAGATTGGTTTCATTGTTTTAACACTGAAGATGATTATTACAAAAATAGAGACATCTTCAATGAGCGGCCTTTCGCAACCAGTGATGCTGATAAAGCGTGTTTGTTTCTCTACTTAAATCGCCACGGTTATAACGGACTTTGCCGCTATAACACCAAAGGTGAATTTAATGTTCCTTATGGGAAATATAAAAAGGTTTATTTTCCAGAGGCTGAAATCATAGCGTTTCGCCGTAAATCACGGGAGCGTGCGAGTTTCTCATGTCTTGAATGGCAGGACACATTAACTCTCGTTGATTATGGTGACGTGGTTTATTGCGATCCGCCGTACCTGACCAAAGGTAAGGCATTCACCCAATATCATGAAGTGAATTTCACCCCTGCTTATCATGAAGCATTGGCTGTTGATTTGTACACGCTCAATGCGCATCTCGGTGTCCCTGTCACCGTATCCAACTCAATTGCCGCCAAATCGCTTTATGCCGATCTCGGTTTCACTATCCATGAAATCGACGCCCCGCGCACGATTGCCGCCAATGGCAACCGTCAGCCTGCGAAAGAAATTATTGCGGTGTTGGAGGGCGCAGCATGAATCAATTACTGAAACATCACTGCACCGCACAATCCGCGTGCTCTGTTCCTGCGGCAACGCTCCCTGCTGGGAAAATGATTAAACTTTTCGAGGGTGATATTTCGGGTGAATACCATTGCGGCAACCCGGTGTCCATTCACTATCCATTGTTGCCATCCATACCGGGTTTACATCACCGGCAACCACAGACGAAAGAAATTCATTCAACTGAGCAGAGACAGCAAACACCTTTGTGCCAACTGGCAGATGTATTGGATCGCCACTGTCAAAAAGTTCAACCGTTTTTCGAGTCGCCTGGGCAGAAAGATGAATATTTGTCAGTAGCTCTTCCTGAGTGTCCCGATCATCCCATTCGAATATATGGTGCCGGGGTGAATGCAGATATGCGGTTTCTAATGCGTGCCGAACTAGTTCTTTCCATTCTCCGTAAGGTTTCCAGTCGGATGGAATGTACGACTTCAATAGCTGAGCAAGATGCCTTCGATGCTCTTTTTTGGGCAGCCAATGACGTGTTATGTGGCATGCCGTTACGCCAAGAAAAGCGTCGCAAGCGTCGTACATCACGCGGGCTGATAAAAACCTTACTTCGCCTTGAAGAACGGTTGCACCGGATAAGAAGCTAATGTGGTTCGCGTAATAAGGCGGATCAGATGATATTCCTGAATTATCCACTTATTAATCCTTAATTATGGTTGATTGACTTTATGACTGAACAGCATTGCCGCAATGTACAAAATTCAATAGCGGTACACAATCGCCAACGCACTGCCAATGGCAACTGCCAGAGGGCGAAAGAGATTATTGCGGTGCTAGAGGCGCGTGCATGAGCGAATTGCAGGAACACAACAGCGACGTATATATATCAATGCGTCGCCAGCGTGAAGAGTTTCAGCCGGAGTTGCCAAGCGATGCGACTCTGGCTGAGCGCATTATGTGGGAAGCTAATCAGGACGACGCAGAGTGGCGGCACGATATTATCGCCCACGTCCCTGATTTTCTGGCGATCTATTTTGCCACCAAATACGCCAGAATATTTAAAAAATCCGGTCGCCGCCGTGCCAATGAATTTTTGCTCAAAACAGCCAAGAATGTATTGCCACGGTTTGAATTGGTGATGAAACAGTACGAATTCAAGCATCGTGCTTCCGGGACGGTTCCCTTTCCGTTTATTGAACAATTGGAGCGTATTGCCCAGCTAGACCGGTCGGCCATCAAATCACTGGCAACAGGCATCACCAATTTTATGTCTGAAACCTATCAGTCAGTCACCCATGATTTTGCGGATAACCCGCCTGTAGAAGAGTGTGAAGCGCGTAAACGCCTAGAACGGGTTTATACCTTACTGGCTAAATTAACCCTGCAATCAGGCACGCAGCCGCCGTACTGGCAGCAGTTCATCAAAGGAAGGATAGAACCCAATGATGATCAGCTCTGTGCCGCTTTACTGCGCATGATGGATGCGCAGTGGTGGTATCGCCGATTAAAACGACTGTGTGACATTAAACTCGAACACTTGGCCATTGCTATTGGTCAGGTGCAAAAATCAGCGTCCCCTTACGTTTCCCGCACTACTCTGCACCGTTGGTTGGAACAAAAGCGCAGTAACTGGCAGTTTCTGAAAGAGTTCGATCTCGAAGACGAGGACGGAAACCGCACCGAATTATCAAAAATGGTGCTCGCCAGTGTGTCTAACCCAGCAATCAAACGTTGCGAATTGATGGTCAGAATGCGCGGTTTTGAAGATTTGGCTAAAGAAATGGGGTGTGTGGGGGAATTCTACACTATTACTGCGCCATCACGTTTTCATTCAGCCTATCAGGCAGGTGGCTTTGTCAAAAACTGGCAAGGCAATGATCCACGGGAAACCCAGAAATATCTTTGTAAAGTCTGGGCAAAAATTCGTGCCGCTTATAGCCGCGCGGGTATTCGCGTTTTCGGCTTCCGCGTGACTGAGCCTCATCATGATGGTACGCCACACTGGCACATGCTGCTATTTGTCCGCCCGGAACAGGTGGAAGCGTTACGGGATATTTTCTGTTATTACGCCCGTCTTGAAGACTCCGAAGAATTGCAGACACAGAAAGCCCTGAAAGCCCGTTTTCACGTAGAGCCTATTGATGAAGAAAAAGGCAGTGCGACCGGTTATATCGCGAAATATATCAGTAAAAATATTGATGGCTATGCAATGGATGACGAAGTGGATGGTGAAACCGGGCAGAAATGTAAGGACATGGCGAGGGCAGTTTCAGCGTGGGCGTCACATTGGAAAATTCGCCAGTTTCAACAAATCGGTGGTGCGCCTGTGTCTGTTTGGCGCGAATTACGCCGCATGGGGGATGATACAACCTCATCGGACGGTTTAGATATTGATTTTGCAGAAGTTCATAAAGCGGCTGACCGGGGTTATTGGGGGGAGTACACCAAAGCGCAGGGCGGTGCTTTTGTACGTCGTGCCGATCTCGTGGCGAGACTGTGGTATGAACGTGAAGAAAAAACAAATGCTTACGGGGAACCCGTTGATTGTATTAAGGGGGTTTTCTGCACCTTGGTCGGCGAAGATACTCCGATCATCACTCGCGTAAAAAACTGGCAGATTGTGCCGAAGTTAAAGGCAGATAACGATCCTGCCAATGGGAGGTTTTTGCCTTTATCTGGCGGCGCAGCCGCCCCTTGGAGTTCTGTCAATAACTGTACGGAGGCACGGAGGACGATTAACGACAATAAAAAGTTAGTGGAAAAAATTATTGACTATGCCGATTCAATCGGGATGGATTTTAGCCGATTTATGGCGCGGTCATTAATCATGAGTGGAAAAATTAGCATCAAGGGGAAAGAACAGAGGAAACGGTAGAGAAAATCAGTGAATATGCCACTATTCACAGAATACACACGAGTGCAATCTATAAACGCTTTTTTAGAAAGTGGTCTCGCGTAGATCCTTACCCTTATGCCAAAAGGGTGATAGATATTGTTATGCGTTATCACAGTCCAGATGATGAGAGGCCGATTCTGATCATTCAAAATTCTATTGCACTTTATAATTCTTTGAAGCAGTTTTACCCAGAAAAACTGATGGTACTTCATCTGCATAACAAACATAAAGTGGTTGATTTAGGGTCTGAAACAAAGCTCATTACGCCTAGTCATTTTTTAGCTGATTTTTTTCGTTCAGAAGCGAAGATTGAGAATATCAAAGTAGTTCCGAATGGTATTGATAAGGAATTGTATAAACAGGGAGTTAGCTGGAAAAGAGACCGTTTTGGACTAAGAAGTGACGAAACCGTCATCTTGTATGCTGGCCGATTAGATAAGGGGAAAGGTGTTATTGAACTCATGGATGCAGTCAATTTGCTGCACAAAAAAGACCAAAATATCAAGCTGCTTTTGATTGGTGATCATGCAACGGTTAAAAAAGGCGAACGCGAAGCTTATCGGAAAAAAGTGTTGGATAAAGCTGCAAAAATGGCTGATAGCTGTATTCTTGCAGGGAGTATACCGCCGGCAGAGATGCACCAAGTATATCCACTGGCTGATTTAACGGTGGTTCCCTCATTGGGAGAAGAAGCCTTTTGTATGGTCGCCCTGGAGTCAATGGCATGTGGTGTATCCGTTTTGGTCAGCCCCAGAGGAGGAATAAAAGAGTTTGTGATCCCCGAAAGTATGGGATTTTTACTGCAAGAACCCTTGTCTCCAGAAAGCATTGCCAAAGATATTTCGGATACGTTGTTGCAAGATAATTTAAACATGGTTGCTGAACATGCCAAAGAAACAGTAATAAGCCAATACAATTGGCGTAATGTCAGTGTGTCTTTATCAAAAGCGTTAGCTGAGTGGTTTTAACTATTTTAGCGTCATTTTGGGCTATCCAAAAAAAATTGAATAGCCCTCAGGACAGTTAAGCTTTATTCCATCTTTTTGAGCACAATGTGGCCAGTAAGCCAAGGTAAATCCCCAAAATGTTCAAATGAACACTTTCAAAGTTCCCTCTGACAATAAAATATCCAAAGAAAGAGATAAGCAAGATTAGCCCAGCTTGCTTATTGCAGCTGGTGCTTGTGTTCCACTCTTGAGCCGATTGTTTCAGATAAAAGAAGATTAAAAATAAAAAGGCGCCTATCCCCAATAGGCCGGCAGAAAACCAAATTGTCAGGAAAATATTATGAGGGCCAAGGGAGGTTTTAAATGTCCAATCAGGGTAATTTTTAGCGCTCTCATTATAAATTTGGTCATAGATCTTGTTGCCAGCACCATAGCCTTTGATAGGATGCTCTAGAATTAAGGTAAGTGCTGAACCTTGTGTTCCATTGCTATATCGGTGACTGCTATCTGTTTGTTCCAATTTATAGGTTAGAGTCGACTGCTTACCAAGGTAATCAGATTTGATAGCCAATATGGCGGCGCAGATAAAAACAATGCTGGCAATGAACGTTTTCCAATTTTTATTCATGATTATCATCATGAAAAACATCACAAAAACGGCGAGCCATGCCCCTCTGGAAAGCGTTCCCAGTAACACAAAGAGTACGGATAAGATAAGTAACGTTGTCAGTACCAAGCGAACATAATTTTGGGGTTTTTGAAAATGCCAAAGAGCCACTAGTGCGGGAAAGAAGAAGACAATGCCATCCGACACACTGCGGTGGTTATAGTTGGTGAATGGCATGATATTGTTCTGATAATCCAGATAAAACAGGTACATTTCTTTCAGCGTAATGAATGACAACCCAAGCAGAAAGGAACCCATAATCATTTTCTGGATTTTAAGTGTATCCGTATGACTTAATGCTAATGTAATGATGATACCGGAGAGAACGACATCTCTGAAAAAAGGTGTTTTTATTTCACTGAAACTGAGTCTGGGATCAGGTGAAATAACAATCGAATAGAGATAAGCCAAAGTTAATATTCCCAAAGCCAGTACGATATTGTTCTTCCACGCAGAAAGGCAGCCTTTGGGGTTTTTAATAAGAAAATAGAGTGCGGTTAATGCTATCAATGCAAAAAAGAGGTTTTTATAACGCGTGATGCCTGTTACATAAACAAGTGCGATGTAACCACCGACGAAAAAAGTACCCCAAGACAAGTGATTTTTGATAGTTTCTTTAAACATAGCCTTACCAGAATGGAAAATGGATTTCTGGCTGGTATTTTGTACCATTTTCACCAGACAGGCACGAATAAAAATACGATGTTACCTGTCGTTGTTCTGGGTAACGCCTTTTTCCCCTTGGGAGGCGGGACTGATGTCGTTGGCAATCACCCTGCTGGGATTTATGGGGGGATTATGTATGTCGGCGATTAAACGAGACAGTGGAGTGAAGGATTTTGGTGGAATAATTGCAGGTCACGGTGGAGTGTTGGATAGAATCGACTCACTTTGCTTTGCCGCCCCTATATTTTTCTATCTGACGCGCTATTTTTATACCTAAGACAGAATAACCGAAAGGTGGTAGTCATGAGTATAAATTATGGGCGATGGGTCAGTTCCGCTGCGTTGGCGGCAACGGTACTGGCGAGTGTATTGTTGATCGTGAAAATTTTTGCCTGGTGGTCGACGGGATCGGTGAGTTTATTGGCGGCGCTGGTGGATTCATTGGTTGATCTGGCTGCGTCTTTGACGAATTTTTTTGTTGTGCGCTATTCACTTCAACCTGCTGATGACGAACACACTTTTGGGCATGGTAAGGCTGAATCACTGGCGGCTTTGGCGCAAAGTATGTTTATTTCCGGTTCGGCAATTTTTTTGTTTTTGACGGGCTTCCAGCATCTGTATTCCCCCCAGCCACTGGAACATGCGGCGATAGGCATATGGGTCATTGTCATTGCTCTGATTTCCACGTTATGTTTAGTCACGTTCCAGAAATGGGTGATCAGTAAAACGCAAAGTCAGGCGATCCGTGCGGATATGTTGCATTATAAGTCCGATCTATTGATGAATGGGGCAATTTTGCTGGCGTTGCTTTTGAGCCTGTATGGTTTTAAACGTGCGGATGCAATCTTTGCCTTGGGTATTGGAGTCACTATCCTCTATAGTGCGTTACGGATGGGCTATGATGCTGTACAGTCTTTACTTGATCGCGCCTTGCCAGATGAAGAGCGACAGGAGATTATTGATATCATCCAAAATTATCCAGGTATAGCGGGTGGGCATGATCTGCGAACCCGTCAATCTGGCCCGACGCGTTTCATTCAGTTCCATCTGGAGATAGCTGATAATTTGCCACTAGTGCAAGCGCATGCTTTGGCCGAAGGGATTGAAAATAAATTGCGGAGTAGATTTCCCGGTGCCGATATTATTATTCACCAAGATCCTTGCTCTGTCGTGTCTGAAGAGCATAAAAACCGCTGGGATTGAAGGGGAATTTATTCATAATCAAAAGAACATCAAAAAACAGGCATAATCTTGATGCAGACTGGGTGTTTTTCCGTATTATAGTTAGAGTTGAATCAATTCAGCTAATGCAGTGACAATCAGGTTTTTCAAATATTATATCTACAAGTCAGAGGTCATCATGATCAACAAGATTAAAAGAATCGGAGTCTTAACGAGTGGCGGTGATGCGCCTGGCATGAACGCCGCTATTCGTGGTGTTGTTCGTGCCGCTTTAACCGAAGGGTTGGAAGTTTATGGCATTTATGATGGCTATCTGGGGTTGTATGAAAACCGCATGAAAAAGCTTGATCGCTTTAGTGTTTCCGACATGATTAACCGTGGTGGTACGTTCTTGGGTTCAGCCCGCTTCCCAGAGTTTAGGGATGATAAGGTTCGGGAAATTGCTATTGAAAACATGCACAAAAATGGGATTGATGCGTTGGTGGTGATTGGAGGAGACGGCTCTTATTTAGGCGCGAAAAAGCTGACCGAAGCGGGTTTCCCTTGTATCGGTTTGCCTGGAACCATTGACAACGATGTTGCGGGCACAGATTACACCATTGGTTATTTCACCGCGCTGGAAACGGTGGTTGAAGCGATTGACCGCTTGCGCGATACGTCAACTTCCCATAAACGAATTTCGATTGTTGAAGTGATGGGGCGTTATTGTGGTGATTTGACCTTATCAGCGGCAATCGCGGGGGGATGTGAATTTATTGTTCTGCCTGAAAATGAAGTTCCATTTGATCGTGAGGAATTGCTGGCTGAAATTCAGGCTGGGATTGAAAAAGGCAAGCGTCACGCGATTGTTGCTATCACTGAGCATGTCTGTGATGTCGCTGAACTGGCAAAATATATTGAGACAGAAACCCACCATGAAACCCGTGCGACAGTATTAGGGCATATCCAGCGTGGCGGTGCGCCTGTTGCTTATGACCGCATTCTGGCTTCCCGTATGGGGGCGTATTCTGTTCAACTCCTGCTGGAAGGACACGGCGGTCGTTGTGTTGGTATCCAGAACGAGAAACTTGTTCATCACGATATTATTGATGCGGTGCAAAATATGCAGCGTGTCTTTAAGAAAGAGTGGCTGGAAACCGCGAAGAAGCTCTACTAATCCTTTCCTACCTGTAAGATCCTCTTTTGGAGACAGCCATATGATTTGGCTGTCTTGTTCCTCATATTCTTCTTATGCATAAGCAGGAATTTAAAATTATTTCTGCGTTATAACGCTTTCTGTCAGTTTTTATGGAGAAATCATAATAACTTAGAGGAAATATTATCGTGGATGCAAGGGGTATAAATAGAGGCTCAAAATGGGCAATGACAAAAGAGTATGTGGTATCGGCGTTAGTCTTGGTGGCGTTGGCGATGACACTGATGACTAACAGTGCATGGGCAAAAGAGCGGCAATTATTGAACGTCTCGTATGATCCAACGCGTGAATTTTACCAGCAATATGATGAGGCATTCCGCGAATACTGGCATAACAAAACGGGGGATGATGTAAAAATCCGTCAATCACATGGCGGTTCCGGTAAGCAGGCAACTTCCGTTATTAATGGTCTTCAGGCGGATGTTGTGACGCTGGCCTTGGCTTATGATGTCAATGCCATTGCAGAGCATGGACGCATTGATAAGAATTGGATTCAGCGTCTACCGGATAATTCAGCACCTTATACATCAACCATTGTCTTTTTAGTGAGAAAAGGAAATCCTAAACAGATTAAGGATTGGTCGGATTTGATTCGCCCGGATGTTGCAGTGGTTACGCCGAATCCAAAAACCTCCGGTGGAGCACGTTGGAATTATCTGGCTGCCTGGGGATATGGCCTGGCGCATAACAATCAGGATCAGACTAAAGCCAAAGAATTCGTGAAAGCACTTTATAAAAATGTTGAAGTGCTGGATTCCGGCGCACGCGGTGCAACGAATACGTTTGTGGAGCGCGGCATTGGCGATGTATTGATTGCCTGGGAAAATGAAGCCTTATTGGCAATTAATGCGTTGGACAAAGGTAAGTTTGAAATTGTGACGCCCGGCATTTCTATTCTGGCAGAGCCAACGGTTTCCGTTGTCGATAAGGTGGCTGATAAACGAGGAACACGCGAGCTGGCAACAGAATATCTGAAATATCTTTATTCTCCGGTTGGGCAGGAGATTGCCGCTAAAAATTATTATCGTCCTCGTGATAAAGCAATTGCAGAAAAATACCGCGCGTTTTTTCCTGATTTGACGCTTTTTACGATTGATGAGGTTTTTGGTGGCTGGGAGAACGCTCAGAAAAAACATTTTGCCACAGGCGGAACATTTGACGACATTATCCGGCGTTAATTATTGAGCCGATTGGGGATGAATTGAATAGTCAGAATTAAGTGAGAAACAACCGCCACAAGTAGAGCTTTGTGGCGGTTAACTTATTAAAAAATTAAGATTTTTTCGCTTCTGCGGCGGCTTTCACGATAACCGCAAACGCCTCGGCTTTCAGTGATGCACCACCGACCAAAGCGCCGTCGATATCCGGCTGGGTGAACAGCTCTGCTGCATTGCTGGCGTTAACCGAGCCACCATATTGAATAATGACCTGTTCAGCGATAGCGGCATCTTGTTTTGCAATATGGTCGCGGATAAATTTATGCACGGCCTGAGCCTGGGCCGGCGTTGCAGATTTGCCGGTGCCGATTGCCCAAACTGGCTCATAAGCAATAACCGTCTCTTTGAATGCTTCGGCACCCAGCGTGTTCAGAACGGCATCGATTTGGCGTGCGCAGACGGATTCAGTCTGACCGGCTTCATTCTCTTGCTCAGTTTCGCCAATGCACAGAACAGGTATCAGGCCTTGCTCTTTCAGAATAGCGAATTTCTCCGCGATGAATTCGTCGCTCTCTTTGTGGTAAGTACGGCGCTCAGAATGACCGATAATGATATATTTGGCCCCGACGTCTTTCAGCATTTCTGCGGATGTTTCGCCAGTGAAGGCACCCGAAAGATTGACACCAACATTTTGCGCACCCAGGGCGATACGGCTACCCGCCAGGGCATTTTTTGCCAGAGAAACATAAACTGTTGGTGGTGCAATAGCGACGCCACAGCCGTCAACGTTGCTCAGTTCTTTACGCAGGCCTGCAATCAGGTCGTTAACCATGTGGGTACTGCCATTTAATTTCCAGTTACCCATAACTAATGGATGTCGCATATTTTTCCCTCCAACCAGAAAATAATCAAATTGCGAAATGAATGAATACTCGTTCTTTGGATGACATTATGGTGATGTCATTCCCCTGTAAGCGGAATCCCGACAGTATAAAGATCATCAATGCGAATAGCTCTGCGCTGTGTCACTAATTTTCATTTGCTGCTGTGTCAGATAACGATAGCTTAATCGGTTCAATTGCGAAGGTCATTATATTTTCGTGGCTGTTTACGATGATATAGCGCATTGCTCCCATTTTTTGACTGAAAGCCGGGCGGTTTTCTGCTGCCCGCAATAGCCTTTCCAATTGAAACCGAGATTGTTCAGCGGAAAGCGTCGGTTCGAATTGGCTGATCAGGGCCGTGATATATTGTTTTGCCAGTATACGGTTTCGTTCATTTTGTTGTTCACTTTGTGATGGCAGCAAGGTAAGTTGCAGGCTTTTAATCTTTTCGCTGCCTCGTTCCAGTACCGCTGAAGAGTAAATATTGTCATTGATTTTACTGGCGGCGCGGATAAAAGGCTGAGAAATATCTTTGCTTGCAATCACCCGATATTCGTACAAGGGAATGTCGGGGTGTCTTTTGTTATATTTTTCCCGAAAGGCAGGGATGGTTTCTTCGAAAGTCGGGGAATCCGGCAGCAGGTAGACTAACGGTGAGTTTATTTCTGGTGTGACAGAAAGCTTATCGGCAGAGGCTGATAATGGCAAACCGATGCCAAAAACGATTAATATGGCCATCAGAAATTTATTCATGCCTGTTTTCATCTTATTACTCACTGAGTTAAATCCTGGAAAAACAGCATCCACAATTGGAAAAGAGTACATGACATTACAACAATGGGGATTTTCATTCAAAGGCCGAATTGGACGACGAGAGTTTTGGATCGGTATCGGAATTTGTTTCGCCTTGATCTTTATACTCCTGACACTGCATGGAATGAATGTTCTCCCCATGAATTATGCAGCGGTTGGGGTTGCTTTGCTATGGTATCCGACCACGGCGATTTTTTCGAAACGCCTGCATGACCGGAATAAACGTGGTGGCTGGGTGTTGTTAATTGCACTGGCCTGGGTATTGCTGTCGCTGGACTGGAGTGCAATGGCACCAATATGGCAGTGGGGAATTGGTCGTTTTGTCCCGACACTGATTTTTGTCATGATGATATTAGATTGTGGTGTATTCCGTGGTACGGAAGGCACCAATCGTTTTGGTGAGATGGCAGAAACGGTTGATTATATTTCTGCCAAGGAAAACTGATTACCAGTATTGCTCGCTGGTGATATGGCCGGGTTTACGGCGCAGATGTTTTGCCATATTACGCTGCTCTTTTAATAGTTGCTGGGTATCCCTGACCATCTGGGGATTCCCGCACAGCATGACATGGCTGTTTTCTGCCTGAATGGGTAAGCCGACAGCCGATTCCAATTCGCCATTTTCAATTAATGCCGGAATTCTGCCCATGCATGAATCAGGCCATTTTTCCCGGCTGACGATGGTCTGTATTCGCAGTTTACCCTGAAATTTTTTCTCTAATTCCTGCATCATAGGTAAATAACTTAAATCCGTTCCCCATCTGGCGGCATGAACCAAAACGATATTTTCGAATCGTTCCAGATCCGTTCCTTGCTGGAGAATGGAAAGATAAGGCCCAATGGCGGTTCCGGTGGAAAGCATCCAGAGAGTTTGGCAGTCGGGGATTTCATCAAGAACAAAAAAACCCGCCGCTTGCTCTGTTACCAGCAATTCATCACCGGTTTTTAGTGCAGATAATCGGGAGCTGAGTTTTCCTTCAGGCACGGATACCAAATAAAATTCCAGATTATTGTCATCGGGAGCGTTGACGTAAGAGTAAGCCCGTTGGATGCGCTCTCCTTCAACTTCCAGTGCAAGTTTTGCAAATTGCCCGGCGGTGAATTTTTCTATTGGTGCATGAACGTTGATGCTGAAAAGCGAATCTGTCCAGTTGGTTATGTCAGTAACTTTTCCTGTAACCCAATTTGCCATTACGATTAACCTCTCTACACGAATTGATGATTTTTTGTAACGATTCTACGTGATTACTTGAGATAGCATTATCGATTACGTGTTACAGTTCGATTAACTGGATTTTTGCCAATTTTATGGTTTGATATGTACATTTTTATTGACATATCCAGATAATATATCTGTAATTTTTTCTTCGTGTAACATTGTATACTACAAAGAAAAAATATAGATCTACCAAGAAGATCATATCTAATGAAGTCAATTCATCAGGTTCTTTATTAAGAGCTTGGGGGTTCACTACGGCTGTTTGCAATGAGTGATTGCTTTATGGGTTATTGTTTTCAATGGGTGATTGAATAAAGCGCGATGAGAAAAATAGAACACTTTAATTTATTGTTGATGTTAATTGCCTTGGCCGCTGTAGGGCAGATGACGCAAACAATCTACGTGCCAGTTATTGCTGATATGGCAAGTGATCTTAATAAGCCTGCGGGAGAAGTTCAGCAGGTAATGGCGGCATACCTGTTTTCTTACGGGTTTTCACAACTTTTTTATGGGCCACTATCTGACAAGGTGGGACGCCGTCCTGTGATTTTGGTGGGCATGTCGATTTATTTGGTGGCGACAATATGTGCTTTTTTTGCTCCAAACTTGTTGGTACTGGTGATTGCGAGTGCATTACAGGGATTGGGCACCGGGGTCGCAGGTGTGATGGTGCGTACCATGCCGCGAGATTTATATACTGGACTGACGTTGCGTTATGCCAATAGCTTGCTGAATATGGCTATATTGGTTAGCCCTCTGGTCGCTCCCATGATTGGTGGGATGGTTGCCTACTATTTTGGTTGGCGCTCCTGCTACTTGTTTCTATTGATGTTAGGAGCTGTTGTTGCCTTCTTACTGGTCCGGCATTTACCGGAGACGCGTCCCACAGGGACTGCACATAGCACGATGCTGATCTCTTTCCACCAATTACTCTCGCAGGGTTCTTTTGTCTCTTACCTGATCATGTTGGTGGGAGGGTTGGCTGGGATTGCCGTTTTTGAAGCCAGTAGCGGTGTGTTGATGGGCGCTGTTTTGGGATTGGATAGCCTAACAGTCAGTATTTTGTTTATTCTGCCAATTCCGGCGGCGTTTTTTGGGGCATGGTATGCGGGGCGTGAAGGGAAAACATTTTATCGGCTGATGTGGCGCTCTGTGAGCTGTTGCTTGCTGGCGGGGATCTTGATGTGGTTGCCCGGTTGGTTTGGCATCATGAATATCTGGACTTTGTTGATACCGGCCGCATTATTCTTTTTTGGTGCAGGTATGTTGTTCCCACTGGCGACGACGGGAGCGATGGAACCCTTCCCTTATCTGGCAGGAGCCGCAGGTGCTTTGGTCGGGGGGTTGCAAAATGTAGGTTCAGGTATGGCAACGTGGCTGTCGGCGATGCTACCGCAAAATAGCCAATTTAGTGTTGGGATGTTGATGTTTTCCATGTCATTGCTGATCCTATTTTGTTGGCTGCCCGTTTCCCAGCAGTTCCAGAGTCAGAAACATACGATTTTGTAAAATGGATAAACCACGGTGTTTTAAAAAGGCCCTGGCAAAGTACATAAAATGTCAGAATGCCGGGGCCTTTAATTGGCTATATTTCGCGGTTAGGCGCGATCTTCCCACTCTTGGGCACGGGCGACGGCTTTTTTCCAGCCATTGTATTTATGGTTGCGTTCAGTCGTTTCGATACTTGGACGGAATTCTTTTTCGACAACAGCTTTACTTTTCACTTCATCCAGATCCCGCCAGAAGCCGACGGCTAAACCTGCAAGGAAAGCCGCGCCTAACGCTGTGCTCTCACGTATTTCAGGACGTTCCACACGCGTACCGAGAATATCGGACTGGAACTGCATCAGGAAGTTGTTGGCGACAGCACCGCCATCGACGCGCAGGGCTTGCAGACGTGAACCCGCATCAGCCTGCATAGCGTCCAATACATCGCGGGTTTGGTAAGCGATGGATTCCAATGTAGCACGAATAATATGGTTGCTATTGGCACCACGGGTCAGGCCAAAAATAGCGCCACGGGCGTAAGGGTCCCAATATGGTGCGCCAAGGCCAGTAAAGGCGGGCACAACGTAAACGCCATTGCTGTCTTTGACTTTGGTTGCGAAGTATTCTGAATCTGTGGCATCCGCAATGAGTTTCAGTTCATCACGCAGCCATTGAATGGATGCTCCTCCAACAAATACTGCGCCTTCCAGTGCATAATTGACTTCACCGCGTGGGCCACAGCAAATAGTTGTCAACAGGCCATGATTGGAACGGACGGCGTCTTTGCCTGTGTTCATCAGTAAGAAGCAGCCAGTGCCGTAAGTATTTTTTGCCATTCCAGCGTGTACACACAATTGCCCATACAAAGCGGCTTGTTGGTCGCCTGCGATACCCGCAATAGGAATGCGGGTGCCGCCTTTACCGCCGATATTGGTTTGGCCATAGATCTCCGAGGACGCAGCCACTTTAGGCAGCATAACGCGAGGTATGCCCAATTCTTCAAGGATTTTTTGATCCCATTCCAGATTATGGATATTAAACAGCATGGTACGGGAGGCATTGGTGTAATCGGTCACATGTACACGTCCCTGAGTCATTTTCCAGACCAGCCATGTATCGACTGTACCGAATAAAAGTTCACCATTTTCAGCGCGTTGACGGGCACCTTCGATATTGTCCAAAATCCATTTTATTTTCGTACCGGAGAAGTAAGGGTCAATCACCAAACCGGTATTGTGGCGGATATATTCTTCCAGACCCTCTTTCTGTTTCAGTTTGGTACAAATATCTGCTGTCCGGCGGCATTGCCATACGATCGCGTTATAAATGGGTTTACCGGTTTCTTTTTCCCAGACAATGGTTGTTTCTCGTTGGTTTGTAATACCAATGCTGGCAATTTGATCAGAGCGAATATCGGCTTTTGCCAGTACTTCCACTAAGGTAGAGCTTTGGCTTGCCCAGATTTCCATTGGATCATGCTCTACCCAGCCTGGCTTGGGATAGATTTGTGGGAATTCACGCTGTGAGATGCAGACAATATTGGCATCGTGATCAAGTACAACGGCGCGTGAACTGGTCGTGCCCTGATCCAGAGCAACAATATATTTTTTTTCTGTAGTATTTTCTGTTGTCATAACTATTAACCTGGTTTTATGTATTTTAAATCTCGCGTGGTAAATGGCGAGTAATCAGCTGGCGGTAGCCAAAAGCACCTAAAATCGCGCCAACGATAGGCGCCACTAATGGAACAAGGCAATAAGGAATATCTCGGCCCCCAGTGAGGGCAATGTCTCCCCAGCCAGTCAAGTAAGCAACTAATTTGGGACCGAAATCACGGGCTGGATTCAGGGCAAATCCGGTCAGTGGGCCAAACGCACCACCGATAACTGCAATAAGGATCCCAATTAACAAAGGGGCCAAAGGTCCTCGTGGGATACCATTGCCATCATCGGTCAGGGACAGGATCAGGCATAACAGAACGGCGGCGATAATAACTTCAACGATAAATGCATGAAATACGGAGAGCTGGGCCGCTGGATAAGTGGAGAAAACTCCTGCCGTAAAGAGACTTTCCTGCGAGCCGCGCACGATGTTATGAACTTGCTCATAATCGAGGAAAAGGTTGTAATACATCATGTAGATGATGAGTGCTGCGACAAAGCCACCAAGCATTTGGGCAATGAGGTAAGGCAGCACTTTTTTTCTGTCAAAGTTGGCAAATAGGCATAACGCAATGGTCACTGCGGGGTTAAGATGTGCGCCTGAAATTCCGGCAGTGAGATAAACTGCCAGCGCGACGCCAAAGCCCCAGATAATGCTGATTTCCCATAAGCCCAGTTGTGCTCCGGCGATTCGGGCAGCAGCAACGCAGCCTAAGCCAAAAAAAACGAGCAACGCAGTACCGAGAAATTCGGAAATGCATTGACCTGATAATGTTGGAGTTGTGGTCTGGCTCATTTCTATATCCTATATCCAATAACAAAGTACAGGGGGAGAGTGATTAATTATGAGTCCTTTCTTATGTATTAAGAGAAAGGTGCCTGTGAATTTATCGTTAATGCGCGTAAACGAGAAATAGCGAAATTGAAATCTGCGTGTTGCGTCAACAAAATGAGCGAATTCGCATTTATTTGCAGTTTTATTGAGCCTGGAAATGCGATCTTACAGACATTTGGGTTTGGTCGTTATATTTCGCGTTATGCCGCACATTGCAAGGATGAAACTAGACAGACGCCAATAGGCTAAATACAATCAATAACATTGCTTACAAGAGGGGCCCCAGAATGTCATTTGAAGTTTTTGAGAAGCTAGAATCTAAAGTTCAGCAGGCGATTGATACCATCACTTTGCTGCAAATGGAAATTGAAGAATTAAAAGAAAAGAATGCAGTCTTATCTCAGGATGTCCAGAATATGGCAGATAGCCGTGATGCTCTGGTACGTGAAAATGAGCAGCTCAAACAAGAACAATCGGCATGGCAAGAACGCTTACGCACTCTGTTGGGTAAGATGGAAGATGTACAATAAGGTATCCAATGGATTAGCTGAAAAAGGGCGATAATTGCGCCCTTTTTATATACCCTTTAACTTAGCTCTTCATCAATCTCCAGAGGGAAATCTGATAAGACAATGCCGGTATTATCGGCGTAGAGATAGTCACCAGAGAAGAATGTGACGCCACCAAAATTCACCCTGATATCACTTTCTCCCCCCCCTTCGCTATTGGAGCCAGCAGGAATAGCAGCCATTGCCTGAATTCCAATATCAAGTTCTGCGAGGTAATCGACTTGACGCACTGCACCATAGACGACAATGCCTTCCCACTCATTATTGACGGCGAGTTGAGCCAGTTCTGCATCAACGAGTGCCTTGCGTACTGATCCACCACCATCAACGAGCAAAATGCGGCCATGGCCGTTTTCTTCAAGTAAATCATAAAGGAGGCCATTGTCCTCAAAACATTTCACTGTGATGATCTGACCACCAAATGAAGTCCGCCCACCAAAGTTGGTGAAGATTGGCTCTACCACATTTATATCTTCTTGATAGATATCACAAAGTTCGGAAGTATCATATTTCATGGGATTTACGTCTGGTTTATGCAAGGAACGAACAGTATATCCTTTTAACGCCAGTGTTGGCAAAACCATCAATCTTGAAACCTATGGGTAAAATCGATGCTTACCCGCTTAATTAAGTACCAATCCAATGGAAAACAGAATATTGGTCAATAATGCTGCTTTGACCATTTGTACCAATCTGGGACGCATACCTTCAGCGGTTGGATCACGCAGCACTTGTATCATATGTTTTAACAGCAGAGGAAAAGCGAGCAGGAATAACCAATTAAACCAATTAAACCAATTATTCAGGTATAGAAGCGTGAAGGTGATAAGGCAGAGCATGGCAGTTAGCAGAACGGCTGCATGGTAATAGCGAGCCTTTTTTCCGCCTAACCGGACAGCCAGCGTATTTTTGCCGTTTTGGCGGTCATTTTCGATATCGCGTAGGTTATTAATGTTCAAGACGGCCACGGAAAGTAAGCCACTGGCCGTTGCGGGCAAAACGGTGCTTATGGAAAAAGTACCGGATTGCAGATAGTAAGTGCCAAGAACGCTCAAGTAACCAAAAAAAATCAGGACAGAAATGTCTCCCAGCCCCAGATAACCATAAGGACGCGTACCCACTGTATAAGTGATAGCAGCGACAATTGCCAGTAATCCCAGGATCAAGAATCCGATAATGTCGTTTGGGTTATTGCAAGCTACAGCAATCAAGGAACTTCCTGATAAACAAGAGAGTAGTACAGTGAGCTTCAATGCACTTTTCATCTGCTTTGCGGTAATCAGGCCTTTTTGCATACCGCGACTTGGACCAATGCGATTTTTTGTGTCACTGCCTTTGGTGACGTCACCATAATCGTTGGCGAGGTTAGAAAGAATTTGCAGCAGGGCCGCAGTTAATAAAGCCAGTAACGCGACAGGCCATTTGAAATGTCCTGTCCATGATGCAAGGGCTGAACCCGTTATGACGGCAGCAACGGCCAGTGGGAGCGTTTTAGGGCGTAAACTTTCCAGCCATGCCTGCATCTGACTGATAGACGTTGTTAAGCTCATATTGTCACTGTTTGTCATTATGATTGATGTAATAAATTTTATACCATCGAAAATCGCAAAATGGGAGGCTAAAAGCCTCCCATTTTGCATAAGTCCGGCGAATTATTGGCGCTAATCAAACCAATAATATGACTGATTATAAAATAAACCGACTCAAATCTTCATCTGCAACCAGTTCATCCAGATGCTCTTTGACGTAACCGGCATTGATTTCGACGGATTGTCCTTGACGTTCGCTGGCGTTGAAAGAGATGTCTTCCATCATACGTTCAAGCACGGTGTGCAAACGACGGGCACCGATGTTTTCAGTGGTTTCATTGACTTGCCATGCTGCTTCCGCAATTTTACGGATACCGTCAGCCGTGAATTCAATGCCCATGCCTTCCGTTGCCATCAGGGCCTTGTACTGTTCAGTGAGCGAAGCATTAGGCTCAGTCAGAATACGCTCAAAGTCTTCGGTGGTCAGAGCTTGCAACTCAACACGGATTGGTAAGCGGCCCTGAAGCTCTGGGATCAGATCAGAAGGGCTGGCAACCTGAAATGCGCCGGAAGCGATAAACAGGATGTGATCCGTTTTGACCATGCCGTGTTTAGTGGAAACGGTGCAACCTTCGACAAGTGGCAGCAGATCGCGCTGAACACCTTCACGGGAAACATCCGGGCCAGAAGTTTGACCACGTTTACAAATTTTATCGATCTCATCAATAAAAACGATGCCATGTTGTTCAACTGCATCAATGGCCTGTTGTTTCAATTCTTCAGGGTTGACCAGTTTCGCGGCTTCTTCTTCGATCAGCAGTTTGAATGCGTCTTTGATTTTCATCTTACGATTTTTTTGACGCTGGCCTGCCAGATTTTGGAACATGGATTGTAACTGATTCGTCATCTCTTCCATACCCGGCGGGGCCATGATTTCAACACCAACCGGAGCGGCTGAAACTTCGATTTCAACTTCTTTATCGTCTAACTGGCCTTCACGTAATTTTTTGCGGAAGGTCTGACGGGTTGAAGACGGCTCAGCCTGAGTTTCAGTCTGTCCCCAGTTATTTTTGGCTGGTGGCAGCAGGACATCCAGAATGCGCTCTTCGGCCAATTCTTCTGCACGATAGCGGTTTTTCTCAATGGATTGCAGGCGCACCATTTTGACAGCCGCGTCAGTCAGATCTCGAATGATTGAGTCGACTTCTTTACCGACATAACCCACTTCAGTGAACTTAGTTGCTTCAACTTTGATAAAGGGGGCGTTGGCCAGTTTTGCCAGACGACGGGCAATCTCGGTCTTACCGACACCGGTCGGGCCTATCATCAAAATATTTTTTGGTGTGACTTCATAACGCAGTGATTCATCTAACTGCATGCGACGCCAGCGGTTACGCAGGGCAATAGCAACGGCACGTTTTGCTTTATCCTGACCGATAATATGATTATTTAATTCGCTGACAATTTCGCGAGGAGTCATTTCAGACATACTATCTATCCTTACGCTTTCGAAGGCAGTTCTTCGAAGTTGTGATTATGGTTGGTGTAGATGCAGATATCGCCAGCGATAGTTAAAGCGCGTTCTGCGATTTCTCTGGCGCCGAGTTCGGTTGTTTCCAGCATCGCGCGGGCAGCCGCCTGTGCGTATGATCCACCGGAACCAATGGCGATAAGGTCATTCTCTGGCTGAATCACATCACCATTGCCTGTAATGATCAGAGAAGCATTTTCATCTGCGACAGCAAGCAGGGCTTCCAGCTTACGTAGCATGCGATCGGTTCGCCAGTCTTTGGCGAGTTCAACGGCTGCTTTGGTCAGGTGCCCTTGATGCATTTCGAGTTTCCGTTCAAACAGCTCGAACAGCGTGAAAGCATCGGCAGTACCGCCGGCAAAACCCGCGATGACTTTGTCATGGTAAAGGCGGCGTACTTTGCGGACATTGCCTTTCATAACGGTATGACCCATTGTTGCTTGTCCATCACCACCGATGACAACTTTGCCATTCCGGCGGACACTTACGATTGTAGTCACGAGTTAGCCCCTGGTTACAAAATAGAAAAGGGTACACACGGAGCATTAATTTGTTATCCCACAATTGCTTGCGCACTGCTGATAAAATCACCATGTGTATATTATTAGAGATTAAGATGGGGGGGCTTTCTACTTTTTCAACCCCCGGTAGGGCGGAGAATACAGCCAGGTACGCCAGCACCTGCGACCCGTTCGCGCATTTTCTCAGCGCTGGCTTTATTTTTATAAGGGCCAAGTACAACACGGTTCCAGTTGTCTTTCGTGGTAATCTGACTCTCAATGCCGGCGAATGCAAGGCTGGCACGGACGGATTCTGCCTGTTCCATTGTGCGGAAAGAGCCGCATTGTAGCATCAATTTCGCCTCTTTTACCTCAGACTGTGTACTGGTTTGGGAAGACGAAGACGTTGAAGGCTTTTTTTCCGGCACGGCAGCCGACTTTTGTTCTGGCGAATATTGTTCAGTATGCTGCTGCGCCGGAGGGGTGATCAACACACGTGAACGTGGAACAGGTTCACTGTTATAAGGCACCTCTTTCAATGAAATAGGCGGTTGGCGCATATCTGCTTGTATTTGTTCGAGGAGCTGTTTTTGTTCAGACGTTAATTGAGGAGGTTGGTTTAGCGGTTTATTTACTGTTGCATCGCCTTCCTGGATGGACGATTCATTAACAGGGCGATTTTCCAATTCTTTGATGTAACTCCAGCGCTCTTCTGGTTTTGGTGGCAGGCCGTGCCCTTTGGTTTGATGATGAGCCTGTGAGGCATTTTGTGCACTTCCTTCCTGCTTATTTTCTTCCTGTTTATTGTGTGCGATGAAATAAAGCCCACCAATAAACATGACCACTAAGGCCACGGCAACGGCTAATGTAGTTTTGGGTAATCCTTGAGCCTGATTTTTTTTCTTACCAGTACTTTTCTGACGGGGATTGCTGCGCCCGCGACTCACATAATCTCGTTGTGCCACTGTTTAATTCACTGAGTTATTTAAAAAATTAAAGGATAGGTAACTAATGTTACTTAAGCTGTCGTTATTTGCCTAGCTTTTAGGCGAACAAGTACTCGCACGAATGATCAATTCTGCCTCCAATAATTTTGAACCTTTAAAAACCAAACGGCCTTGAAGCTGTTCCAGCAATAACAGAGTGGAATGATATCCAATCTCATAACGGGGATGTTCCACCGTGGTTAGGGCGGGTTCGCAGTATTGAGCCAGATTTAAATTATCGAAACCGACAACAGAGAGATCTTCTGGTAATTTTAATCCCATTTTTTTAGCTTGCCACATTGCGCCCAGTGCCATGACATCACTATGGCAAAAAATAGCGCTTGGAGGCTCTGGCAGGTTAAGCAAGGTTTCTGCCAATGTTGCTCCGTTTTCATGAGTGAAATCACCACGGATAATATATTCTTCGCGAATTTTTTCTCCTGTGCGCCGCAATGCCTGGATGTAACCTTGTAAACGGTAGTGGCACAATGGCATGGTTTCCGGCCCGGTAATGCAGGCAATGCGTTTGTGCCCCAGTTTTTGCAAATGATGAGTGGCATTGAAGGCGGCTGTCAGGTTGTCAATATGGACAGTGGGTAGTTCCAGTTCTGGCGTGAATTCATTGGCCATAACCATAGGAGGCAGGTTTTTCTGTTCTTCTTTGGAAACATCGAAAGGAATGTTGGAACCCAATAGCACCATACCATCAATGCGTTTGGTGATCAGAAGATTGATAAACGCATGTTCTTGTTGCTGTTGATGTTTGCAATCACCAATCAGAACCAGATAACCCTGTTCAGTGGCGGTTTCTTCAATGCCCCGAATAACCTCAGTAAAGAAAGGATCACTGATATTAGGCACAATAACCAGGATGGTTCTGGATACATTACGCCGTAAATTTTTGACCAGTTTGTGGGGATAATAACCCACTTCCAACACCGCATTCTCGACTTTCTGGCGTGTACGGACAGAAACCTTGTCAGGATTCATTAATGTTCTTGATACCGTTGCAGTAGAAACACCAGCCACTTTGGCAACATCTTTCATGGTTACCAGTGCGCACTTCCTTTTTTCCATAGTCCACTCCTCGCTCTCCACAGGCGGCGAAACGATTGCTATCCGGCTGTTAAAAAACGCCAGTCTTGCCTGAGAAGGGCGTGCTGGCGCATTGTTTTCTACAATTATATTAATAATTTCATTTTAAGCTGATTAACCGATCAATCTGTTACTTTGTTTGCATAAAAAGTGTGATATGAATCATTTCTTAGAGGTGCTTCGCAAATTAAAGAAATAATTATCAACTTTCGCTGGGATCAACATCAATGTTCCATTTCACTTTACGTGCTTGTGGCAGTGTCGTGATTTGGGGATAGACCCCGGCCATCATTTTCTGGAGAAAAATGCGGGAAGGGTGCTGAATCATCAACTGCCAACGATAACGACCGCTCCGTTTGGCCTGTAATGCGGGTACAGGTCCCATGATCCATAAATGATTATCAGACTGTGCATGATGTTCAAACAATTGACGCATGTGTTGCAAAAATGCGGGGGCTTGCTGATTGTCGTGATCTTCTGCGCGGAGCAGGATATGGCTCACAAACGGTGGCAGGTGAACTTGCTGACGCTCTTCCATTGCCTGCTGGGCAAAGGCATCGTAGCCTTTCTCCAACAATATTTGCAAAAGTGGATGCTCAGGATGGTGGGTTTGCAGGACGACTTCTCCCCGCTTTCCTGCCCGTCCTGCCCGACCGGAAACCTGGGTATAGAGTTGGGCAAAACGTTCGGCGGCTCGAAAATCAGCAGAAAACAGGGCACCATCGACATCCAGTAAGGCGACCAGTGTAACATCGGGGAAATGGTGACCTTTCGCCAGCATTTGCGTACCAATTAAGATACGGGCGCCACCTTGATGGACTTCGGCCAGTTGCTGTTCCAGTGCGCCTTTGCGGCTGGTGGTATCACGGTCGATACGGGTAACGGGAGTGTTGGGGAACAGTGTTGTAATACCATCTTCAAGTTGTTCAGTGCCTAAACCAACGGGAATTAAGTTAGTGGTGCCACATTGCGGGCATTGGCGTGGGATTGGGCGCTGGCTGTCACAGTGATGGCAACGCAGGTGGCGATGATTTTGGTGCAGGGTGTAATAGTGATCACAGCGTTGGCATTCTGCTATCCAGCCGCATTCGTGACAGAGCACGGCGGGGGAATAACCACGACGGTTCAGAAATAGGATGACCTGATTATCCGCCTTGAGATGTTCACCCATGCGGTTGATGAGCGGCTGGGATAACCCAACCGTCAATGGCAATCCTTTCAGATCTAATAAATGCTGAGTGGCTACTTGGGCGTGGCCTGCCCGTTGAGTTAAGGTGAGTTGGCGATATTTCCCCTGTTGCACATTATACAGTGTTTCCAGTGCGGGGGTGGCAGAACCCATAATGATCGGAATCCCCTCTTTTTTTCGCCCGGAATACCGCCAGATCGCGGGCATGATAGCGCCAGCCTTCTTGCTGTTTGTAAGAGCTGTCATGTTCTTCATCGATAATAATGACACCCAGATGGGCAAAGGGAGTAAACAAAGCCGATCGTGTACCGATAACGATGGCATTTTCCCCTCTTTTCGCCCTCAGCCAAACTGTCAGCCGTTCGCTGTCATTCAAGGCGGAGTGCAGAACATCAACAGGCGCGTTGAAACGTTCCCGGAACCGACGGATAGTCTGTGGGGTCAAGCCAATTTCCGGCACTAAAATAAGAGCCTGTTTGCCTTGTGCAAGAATGTTCTCCAGTACACTGAGATACACTTCCGTTTTACCCGAACCCGTGATTCCCGCCAATAACCACGGAGAAAAGGTTTGATCTTCTGCACGGATGGCGCCTATCGCAGTAGCTTGTTCTGTATTGAGCTTTAACCGTTCGCCAATGGTTGTAAAATCCTCACACCAATTTTCCGCTTCTGGTTGGATGGGATGCAGGGCAATCAGTGATTTCTTTTTCAATGATTGCAGTGCGCTTTCACTTAACTCCAATTCAGAAACTTGGTGACGATAAACAGGGCGTTGGCGCAAAACAGCTAATGCCTTTTGCTGTTTGGCGGAGCGCTTGAGTTGAGCAAGTGGAAGTTCACGGCCGGCTTCGGTGACTTGCCATTGCCAGAGTGGGGAAAATTCTGCCGGTTTTCCCTGCCGTAGCAAGACAGGTAAGGCATGGAACAACACTTCGCCCAGCGGATAGTGATAATAGCTGACGGCCCACTGAAGCAATTGCCAGAGATTGTTAGGAAAAAGGGGGGAGATATCAAGAATGGTGGCAATAGACTTGAGCTGCTCAGAAGGAAATTCGCTGCTGTCTGCGATACCCGTGACGATACCTATCGCATTACGCTTACCAAAAGGCACGCGCACTCGAACACCAATAGCGGGTAAAGGTAACCCTGTAGGTAATAGATAATCAAACGAGCGGGTTAGGGGAACAGGCAATGCAACCTGGACAACTGTCATAAGGTGATTTCCAGATAATTAATGACCAGATGAAAGAACGTATAAAAGAACATATGGCGATCAGGGTATCATAGCAAATCGGCAGATTTCATTGCGCAATAAACAGATATTCTGTATGATCCGCCGCCTTTGGTATAGAAATTACCGATACATATTTTTTATCAACACGACGTGTGGTGTCTGGCAGCAAAACAAGGCTGGATAGCGACACGGCCTGAACAGAGGTTTCCCATGAAACAAGGTATCCATCCTAAATACGAAGCAATTACTGCAAATTGCTCTTGCGGTAATGTCATCAAAATCAACTCTACTGTAGCTCACGATCTGAACCTGGACGTCTGTGGTGCATGTCACCCGTTCTACACTGGTAAGCAGCGTGATGTTGCAACTGGTGGTCGTGTTGATCGCTTTAACAAACGTTTCAGCGTTCCAGGTGCTAAGAAGTAATGATTTTCTCCTGCCTGTCATCAGTACAGGCGGGTCAGAACAAAAAAATGCCCGATGTTTTGCATCGGGCGTTTTTTTTGTTATCAATATTCCCATGTATCAGGATCAATGCCTTTCTCACGCATCATGACCTTCGCTGCTTCTGGGATTTCATCATGGCGTTCTTTGCGTAGATCGTTATCGTCAGGCAGAGGCTGTCCGGTGAACGCATGGAGAAAAGCTTCACACAGCAATTCACTGTTTGTTGCATGACGCAAATTGTTTACCTGACGGCGGGTGCGCTCATCAGTCAGGATTTTCAATACCTTTAGCGGGATTGAAACTGTAATTTTTTTGACCTGTTCACTTTTTTTGCCATGTTCAGCATAAGGGCTGACATACTCACCATTCCACTCAGCCATGAGATACCTTAAATAATTTTTGAATCAAGTAATTGAGATCAGAAATTGGAAGGAATTCCTGATCTGTTTTCATGTCGATAATTCAGTAGTCTAACATAATTAGCCTGTCGACTATATCGCCCCACCTGCACTAATTTATAAAATATAACCAGAAGACATATAAAGTGTAATGACAGCCATAGAATTGTGGTATTAAACCGCAAAATAATTTGGATGTCTAGATGTATTGACGTCCATCTTTTCAGTCGTTATTCTTGCGGGACGCTAATAATAACGACGATGGGGAAAGGTTATGGGATGTAAGCAAGCGACAATTGCGGTTCACAGTGGTTTAAATGTTGATGAACAATATGGTTGTGTTGTTCCGCCTATCTATCTTTCCAGTACATACAACTTTACCGGTTTCAATGAACCCAGAGAGCATGATTACTCACGCCGTGGCAACCCTGGCCGTGATGTTGTCCAACAGGTTTTGGCCGAGCTGGAAGGCGGAGCGGGCGCAGTCATGACCAGCAGTGGCATGTCAGCGATTCATCTGCTCTGTACCGTATTCCTGAAGCCGGGAGATTTATTGGTGGCGCCCCATGATTGTTATGGCGGGAGTTACCGGTTGTTTGACAGTCTGAGCAAACGTGGTGCATACAATGTGATTTTTGTTGATCAGTCAGATGAACAGGCGTTGAAACAGGCGTTGGCCCAAAAGCCCAAACTGGTGCTCATTGAAACGCCGAGTAATCCTTTGTTGCGGATCGTAGATATTCAATACATTTGTGGATTGGCTCATGAAATTGGGGCATTGGCTGTCGTCGATAACACGTTCTTAAGTCCTGTACTGCAAAAGCCGTTGGATTTGGGGGCAGATTTAGTGGTGCATTCCTGCACGAAATATTTGAATGGACACTCTGATCTGATCGCAGGCGCCATTATCGCTAAGGAGCCATCCATCGCGGAAGAGTTGGCATGGTGGGCGAACAATATTGGTGTGACGGCTGCGGCGTTTGATAGCTATCTGCTACTGCGTGGCATTCGTACATTATCTGCCCGTGTGTTGCTCCAGCAAAACAATGCTGTTGCCATTGTGGATTATTTGCAACAGCAGCCCCAAGTGAAAAGGCTCTTCTATCCTGCGTTGAAGAACCATCCGGGGCATGAAATTGCTGTTAAGCAACAGCAAGGTTTTGGGGCGATGCTCAGTTTCGAACTGGAGGGTGATGAACAGGCCATGCGTCGTTTCTTATCTGCGTTAAAATTATTTACCTTGGCTGAATCTCTCGGTGGTGTGGAATCGTTGATTTCTCATACTGCAACCATGACACACGCGGGAATGTCGGCAGAAGCAAGGACTCAGGCAGGGATTACGGATTTGCTTCTTCGTGTCTCTGTAGGAATTGAAGATAGTCAGGATTTAATTGCTGATCTGGACAATGCCTTTCAGGCAGCGGTAACGAGGTAATCATTAATCATGAGTATACTGGCAACAGCGGGGGCGGAATCTGGCCGTCAGTTACATAAATTTGGTGGCAGCAGCCTGGCTGATGTGAAATGCTATCAGCGGGTGGCTGAAATTATGGCGAACTACAGCCAGCCGGGTGATTTGATGGTGGTATCGGCTGCGGGGAGTACGACCAACCAGTTGATTGATTGGCTTAAATTGAGTCAGAATGACCGGATATCAGCCCATCAAATACAGCAGTCTTTGCGGCGTTACCAGCAAGAATTGATCCGTGGCTTGTTGCCCGAAACCGTTGCAGAAGAACTGAACGCAGCCTTTATCGCTGATCTGGAAAGATTGAGCGTATTGTTGGATAAACCCGTCACCGATATCACATATGCCGAAGTTGTCGGTCATGGGGAAATCTGGTCTGCCCGTTTAATGGCGGCGGTGCTGGAAAATCAGGGTATCCCCAGTGCATGGCTGGATGCGCGTCAGTTCCTGCGGGCAGAGCGCATTGCTCAACCGCAAGTTGACGTCAGTTTATCTCAACCGCTACTGAGCCAATTACTGATCCAAAACGCCAATAAGCGTTTAGTGGTTACCGGTTTTATTTCCAGTAATCAGAAGGGGGAGACGGTATTGTTGGGACGCAATGGCAGCGACTATTCTGCTACCCAAGTTGGGGCTTTGGCGGGAGCCAAAAAAGTCACAATTTGGAGTGATGTGGCGGGGGTTTACAGTGCCGATCCGCGTAAAGTCAACGATGCCTGCCTGTTGCCGTTGCTGCGTTTGGATGAAGCCAGTGAACTGGCACGTTTAGCCGCACCCGTTCTCCATACCCGTACATTGCAGCCAGTTTCTCTCAGCGATATTGATCTGCAATTGCGTTGCAGTTACCAACCTGAACAGGGTTCCACCCAGATTGAACGGGTGCTGGCAACCGGGACAGGGGCAAAAATTGTCACCAGCCATGATGATGTTTGCCTGATTGAATTGCATGTTTCTCCAGCCCACGATTTCAAGCAAGTCTATAAAGACATTGATTCTTTGTTGAAACGCGCCCAAATCCGGCCATTGGCAACAGGGCTGCACGCAGATTGCAACCTGATCCAACTCTGTTATACCTCTGAGATTGTGAATAGCGCTCTTGATGTTTTGCAGGATGCCCCCTTACCCGGCAAACTTTCTTTGCGTGAAGGTTTAGCGCTGGTGGCATTAGTGGGGGCGGGGGTATGCAAGAATCCGCTGCATAGCCATCGTTTTTATCAACAATTAAAAGATCAGCCCGTTGAATTTATCTGGCATGCAGAAGATGACATTAGTCTGGTTGCTGTACTGCGTTCGAAGCAGACATCACATTTGATTCAGGGATTGCACCAAAGCCTGTTCAGAGCAGAAAAACGTATCGGTTTAGTGCTGTTTGGCAAAGGGAATATTGGTTCTCGTTGGCTGGAGCTGTTTGCCCGTGAACAGAAGAACATTTCTGCTCGCAGTGGATTTGAATTTATCCTGGCGGGGATCGTCGATAGTCGCCGGAGTTTGCTGAATTATCAGGGCATTGATGCCAGTCGTGCGTTGGCCTTTTTTGATGATGAAGCAACTGAACATGAAGAAGATGCCCTGTTTTTATGGATACGGGCACATCCTTATGATGATTTGGTTGTACTGGATGTCACGGCAAGTGAAGAACTGGCTAAAGAGTATATCTACTTTGCCAGCTATGGATTTCACGTTATCAGTGCCAACAAAGTTGCCGGTTCTTCCGACAGCAATACATATCGTATGATCCGAGATGCCTTTACAAAAACGGGGCGTCATTGGTTATACAACGCCACAGTGGGGGCAGGGCTGCCGATTAACCACTCTGTCAGGGATCTGCGGGAGAGCGGTGATACCATTTTGTCCATCAGTGGCGTTTTTTCTGGCACATTATCCTGGCTGTTCTTGCAGTTTGATGGTTCTGTGCCTTTCAGTGATTTAGTAGAACAAGCCTGGCAACAAGGGTTGACAGAACCTGATCCGCGTATTGACCTTTCTGGTCAGGATGTGATGCGTAAGCTGGTTATTCTGGCACGCGAAGCGGGTTATGAGATAGAGCCTAATCATGTGCGTGTTGAGTCTTTAGTACCGAAAGAGGCTCGGAACGGTTCTATCGAAGAGTTCTTTGAAAACAGTGCTGCCATTAATGAGCAAATGCGGCAACGATTGCTAGCGGCACAGGAAATGGGCATGGTACTACGGTATGTCGCACGTTTTGATGCCAGTGGTAAGGCGAAAGTGGGTGTGGAAGCGGTGCGTAGCGATCATCCATTGGCTTCATTGCTGCCGGCAGATAATGTCTTTGCGATAGAAAGCCGCTGGTATCGTGATAATCCGTTAGTGATCCGTGGGCCAGGAGCGGGGCGAGATGTTACTGCGGGGGCAATCCAATCGGATTTAAATCGTCTGTCACAACTTCTGTAGTCCACAATATTTCTACAAGCGAGAATTGGAGCCTGAAGCCTCATAATGAGGCTTCAGTAATACCAACCATTCATCCTTAAACAGTTTAGTATTCGATTTTAGTGTTATTCGTTTAACTGAATATTACATTAGGGGATGTTGACGTTTTGTGAGGGGGATTTGAACAGCATGATGATCTGGTATCATTGTCTTCGCGAAAAAACTATTACCCCAGCTCATCATGCCAGGAACAATGTTATCAAAATCCTTATGGAATAAGCTAGTTATATTGATGCAACAAAGTGGATGTATTTACCACAAAGAAGCGCACTATCTGACTTTCGAAAGCATTCTTTATCGAATGAGAACGGGATGTCCGTGGCGGGATGATGTGGTCTAATGATTTTGGTCACCGTTATAGAGGTGATATTCTCACTTCAACACGCAAAATAGGTGACATGATGAAAAGACGTTTCAGCCCCGAATTTAAACTGGAATCTGCCCAGCTAGTCCTTGACCAGCATTACAGCATAAGAGAAGCGGCGAAGGCGATGAATGTGAGTAAATCGGCAATGGAATCTTGAGTTCGCCAGTTAAAACAGGAGCGACAAGGCCAATCACCCAAAGCCTCACCCATCACGCCGGAGCAAATTGAAATACGCGAACTGAAGAAGAAACTGCAACGCCTTGAAATGGAAAACGATGTATTAAAAAAAGCCTCAGCACTCTTGATGTCGGACTACATGAACAGTTCTCGTTAATCGAGCAATTCAGAGTGCATTATCCGGTGGCTTCTCTTTGCCAACTGTTCGGGGTTCATCGCAGTAGTTATCAGGCCTGGCACAAGCGAATCAAGCGGCCAGACTCTGCTCGCGTAACGCTAAAAAGCCGGGTTCGTGAAGCCTTTAACAAAAGTCACGGTTCTGCCGGAGCACGAACGATTGCCTCGATAGTTACCCGTGAGGGGATCCCATTAGGCCGATGGCGGGCCGGAAAACTCATGGCTGAACTCGGGCTGGTCAGTCGTCAACACCCCAAACATCGGTATTCACGAAAGGAGCAGGAACATGTTGATATTCCAAACCATCTTGACCGCCAATTTGCTGTTACGGAACCTAATCAGGTTTGGTGTGGTGACATCACTTACATCTGGACAGGTCAACGTTGGGCGTATTTAGCGGTGGTTCTCGACTTATTTGCGCGTAAACCCGTCAGTTGTGCGATGTCATTTTCGCCCGACGCTGAGTTAACGAAGAAAGCCTTAACAATGGCATTTGAATCAAGAGGAAAGCCACAAGGTGTGATGTTTCACAGCGATCAGGGATGCCAGTATACCAGCAAAGCATTTAGGCGATTATTACAGCAATATGGTATCAAACAAAGCCTGAGCCGACGGGGAAACTGTTGGGATAACAGCCCAATGGAGCGGTTTTTCAGGAGCTTGAAAAGCGAATGGGTGCCTTTAGAGGGATATGCAAATTTTATGGCAGCCAGATATTCAATCACCCAGTATATAACAGGTTATTACAGTCAGCTTCGCCCTCACTGGTATAACAACGGATTAACCCCCAATGAATCAGAAAGATTATTTTGGGAAGCCTCTAAGTCAGTGACCAATTTTTATTGACCACTTCAATATCCCACTTCGGCAATTGAGAGCAGTCGATTTTTGACATTCTGTGCGGTCGTCTTCTGAAAATGACACATAATCAACGGATTGAATACATGACCTGATAGCTTAAGCTATATTTGAGTTATTTAATCCATTCTTACCACTTGATTTTCATTCGAATATGAAAACCAATAATAATTTCTATTATTAGATATCACTTCCTTTTTAATTAAAATATTTGCATTATTTTTTGATATTACATAATGTTTAATATATTTTTTTTCTTTTCTTCCATATCAAAATTTAATAATAATGTTTTTTCTGAATCAGAAATATAAATATAATGCTCAAGATGAACCAGTTTATTTCCTTTAACAAATATGATTTTTGAAAATATATCCAAATCCTCATTAATTTTTAAGTTGATAAAATTTTCAACAGTTTTACGTTCAAATCCGTTATCTATTACATACATGTAATCCCACTTAAATGGCGTTATGCTTTTCATATTGACAATACATTCATCATTAACATGACAATATTTATCAGTATAATTATATATACCTTCAACTATATTCACCTCCCTGCAACTGGATAAATAAAATACAGAGAAAAAAATAATAAACAAAGTAACTAATTGACTTTTTCGCCCTAGCAAATAATTGTCTGGGTTAAAAACTATCATCATCGCCTCTCTCTACATTTCCCATTCATATAAAAAAGTCGGCTTTTTGTCGGCGGTAGTATAGCGTTTAATTGCATACCCATGACAACCGAAAAAGCCGAGCTTAAATTTACATTATTTTTAAGTCGTTATCATTGATAATCGACAAAGGGCTCTTTTCTCTTCCCAGCTGCTAACTGTTCGGGTGAAAAACCTTCATTATCACCTCTATCAAATTGACTCTTCATATAAGAAAACTGTTCATCTGAAATTTTCTCTTTCACTACTGAAAATCCAGAGGCATTCTCTTTGGCAACGTAGAGACCTTCTTTATGAAAGTGGTTTAATACTGCTTTAGCCTGCGCTTTCATTGGCGTATTGGCGTTTGCCATGCCAATTTGACGACCTGTTCGGTTATTCAGCATATCAATCGTTTCATCCGCCTTTTCGGACGTCGGGAAATGACGAACATTCAAATCTAATGTGTCATATCGTTCATGCGCATCAGCCACACGAGAAGCGATTTCATCACCGTATTTAGCGGTAATTGCAGATTGCCAGAGTGTATGTCGAAAGGCATTAACCTGGCTACCTTCCCTACGATTATTTTCTTGAAATACTCCGTGAGGGTTTGTATCTCTATTTCCCTGAGTTGAAAAACGCAGGGCGCTAGTTGAAATATTCGTACTTCCTGGGGAAATTCCCCCGATAGTGAAGACCTTGTCTAGATTACCTACGGCAAACATGTATTGCTGTAGGTCTCGTTGCCAATTAGTTTTCTCTCCTGAGAAGAAATCATATTGGTTTTTAATAATATCTTTATTATCACCATTGCTATTTTCACTTTTAAGAAAATCAGCAGCTAAATTACCAATATTTTTTACATATGTGCTCATTTGACCAAATTTATCGAATTCCTTAACAAGTTCATCTAACACGAAAATATTTTTCAATGTTGGAGTCATATTTTTATATAATTCTTTAATGGCTGAATCCAAATCCCTTTTACCAAATTGAGTCCCCCTTCCTGCACCTTCCACACTCCCCATATGATGATAAAAGTTATTATATTTTGATTCTCTGGATTCATTTCCATAAGCAAATATTTGTAATGTGGTTTGAGTATTAGATGATAAGCTCTTAAATGAACCTATTCGAGTATCTAGTAAACATCGATCTTCAAAAAGCCCTCTTAAATTATCCGAAGTTGAATAAAAACGTTTATCTTCAAGCATTGATAAATGACTCATCACAACAGGCGCTGTAGAGTTAAACATGTTTTTAATACTTAATAATGGTCGCTGAAAATGGTAATCACACCTCATTAGTGCCAAAGTCTCACCATTAGGTTTATTACGATATTGATCCATTAGTCTTAGTGCCTTCTTCATTTCGCTTTCTATAAAAGGACACTGTTTTCTTGAACAGACTGGGCATATTTCATTCTTTCCACTAACGCCATTAGCTTCCCATGCCTTAGTCATATCATAGGCGCTAATTCCTCCTCCGGGTGCATAAAGGGCACCATCCGTCAGAGTTTTACTTGGCTTCTCGTATGAACCATACCCAATACCAGGAAAAATGTTAGGCGTATCTGGCATAAAACTAGACTTCAATCTGTTTAAAACGTCTCTCCCCGTGATTCTCGCTGGGATGATTTTAAGAATTCTTTTTCCATCCGCAGTATATGGAATACCATTTTCATAATATGCAATTAAATTATATGACATATCTATATCCTTAACTTATTTATTTTTAAGATAAAATAAACCCCTTAATTTAAAGGGAAATAAAAATTTACATCAACTCTAATTTCAAAATCAACAAATGACAATTATAAAAATAAATCCTATTTTATAAGTTTGAAAATTTATTAATTTAAAAACCTCTTTAATAAAAAACAAGATAGTAAATTAATCTCATTCGTCATTAATAATATTATAATTTTATTTTTTAAATTTTAACTTATGAGCGGTGTAAGGTTGGTGTTACAAAACCGACCCCATCAAAACAAACTTTCTCCGGGAGCCGCTGCCATTTTTGATTTTTCCGTCGAGCTTTTTGATTAAACTCACCACATCATCCCATTTAATACCGGATTTTGGCGGTTTAGTGAGTACCTCATCCAGTGTCTTAGTGTAGTGATGTGATGTGATGTGATGGACGTCCCCTTTTTCAGCAGCAAATAGTGCCACCTTTTTTTTCCGATGCACTGAATTTCGGGAGAACATCTCATGAATACGATTAAAGTCATTGGCATTGACCTCGCCAAAAACGTTTTTCAAGTCTGTGTCTGGATGGAGGACGGTTCTGTCGTCTCGAACCGAAAAATTTCACGGCAAAAATTGCTTGATACTGTGCGCACTTTTTCGCCAGGAACCCTCATTGCTATGGAGGCCTGTGCAACTTCTCACTATTGGGGCAGAACCCTTCAGGCGATGGGATTTATCATGCCACTACATGTTGAAGTTGGATTGGTATATTGATCAGGCTTTGGCAGGGACATGACAGATTATTCCTGCCGATATTTGATTACGATCTCCTCAAATGCCTTTTCCTTTTTTTAATTTCATAAAATTCGCCCAAATTGTTTGTTTTCTGATATGAATAGAATGCTAGAGATAAACAGAACAACACTCTCTATAGCAAAAACATGAAATATTTGGACAGAAAATAGGGTAAATGCCGATTAAGCCAGTTTATTGGTGAAATAGGTGACATACAGCAACACAAGGCCAGGAACCACATGAATCAACAATATTCCGCAATGCGAAGTAATGTCAGTATGCTCGGTAAGTTGCTGGGCGATACAATTAAGGAAGCTTTAGGAGAAGATATTCTTGATAAAGTTGAAACGATCAGGAAGTTATCTAAATCATCCCGTGCAGGTAATGAGGCTCACCGTCAGCAGCTTTTATCAACGCTGGAAAATTTATCCAATGATGAATTATTGCCTGTTGCCCGTGCGTTTAACCAGTTTTTAAATCTGACTAACGTTGCCGAACAATATCACAGTATTTCTCCACACGGCGAAGCAGCAAGTAATCCGGTCGCGCTGGCCGCGCTGTTCAACCGGCTCAAAGACAAACAATTCAGCAATGACGATTTGATTAAGGCAGTCAATGAACTGGCAATTGAATTAGTTCTGACCGCTCATCCGACAGAAATTGCCCGCCGTACTCTGATTCATAAGTTGGTTGAAGTTAATGGCTGTCTGGCACAGCTTGATCATGACGATTTGGCCGATTATGAACGCAATAACATCATGCGCCGATTGCGGCAGCTGATTGCCCAATCATGGCATACTGATGAGATCCGTAAGAACCGTCCCACCCCAATTGATGAAGCAAAATGGGGCTTTGCTGTGGTTGAAAACAGCTTATGGGAAGGTGTGCCGGCCTTCCTGCGTGAATTCAATGAACAACTGGAAGGATCCATTGGTCATAGCTTGCCAGTGGAAGCCGTGCCAATACGTTTCACCTCCTGGATGGGGGGGATCGCGATGGTAATCCTAACGTTACCGCTGAAATTACCCGTCATGTTTTACTGTTGAGCCGTTGGAAAGCCGCCGATCTGTTCCTGAAAGATATTCAGGTTTTAGTCTCTGAACTCTCCATGTCGGAATGTACACCTGAACTGCGTCAAATGGCGGGAGGTGAGCAGGTTTTAGAGCCTTACCGTGAAATTGCCAAACAATTGCGCACGCAATTAAATAACACACTGGCTTATCTGGAAAAACGCCTGAAAGGCGAGCAAGTTCTGCCACCTGCGGATCTACTCCTGCATAACGAACAGTTATGGCAACCGCTATATGCCTGCTATCAATCCCTGAAGGATTGCGGTATGGAAATTATCGCCAACGGGCAATTGCTGGATACCTTGCGTCGCATCCGTTGCTTTGGTCTGTCTTTGGTGCGTATTGATATCCGCCAGGAAAGTACCCGCCATACCGATGCGATTGCTGAACTGACGCAATATCTGGCAATGGGTGATTATGCGAGCTGGCCTGAAACCGAAAAACAGGCGTTCCTGTTACGCGAGTTGCAATCAAAACGCCCTCTGACCCCGCGTGATTGGCAGCCAAGCGCAGAAACGCAAGAAGTTTTCGCTACCTGCAAGGTGATTGCTGAATCACCCCAAGATTCGATTGCGGCTTATGTTATTTCTATGGCGAAAGTCCCTTCTGATGTCTTGGCGGTAAAATTGTTGTTGAAAGAAGCGGGATGCCCATTGTCACTGCCTGTCGCGCCCTTGTTCGAAACCCTTGATGACCTGAACAATGCAGAAGGTGTTATCCGGCAACTATTGGGCGTTAAGTGGTATCGCGATCTGATTCAGGATAAGCAGATGGTGATGATCGGTTACTCCGATTCAGCCAAAGATGCAGGGGTGATGGCGGCATCTTGGGCACAATACCGGGCACAGGATGCGTTGATCAAATTGTGTGAACAAGAAGGTGTAACATTAACCTTGTTCCACGGACGCGGCGGCACGATTGGTCGTGGTGGTGCGCCAGCACATTCAGCTTTGCTCTCTCAGCCACCGGGCAGTCTGAAAGGGGGATTGCGTGTCACCGAGCAGGGAGAAATGATCCGCTTTAAGTTTGGTTTGCCGCAGGTAACGATCAGCAGTCTGGCCTTATATGCCAGTGCAATTCTAGAAGCCAACTTATTGCCGCCACCAGAGCCGAAACCGGAATGGCAGCAGATTATGGATACGCTCTCCGATGTTTCCTGTGACATGTATCGTGATTATGTCCGTGAGCAACCGGAATTTGTGCCTTATTTCCGGGCAGCAACACCGGAACAAGAGTTGGCAAAACTGCCTTTGGGTTCGCGGCCGGCTAAACGACGCCCGACAGGAGGCGTTGAAAGTTTGCGAGCGATCCCGTGGATATTTGCCTGGACGCAAAACCGCTTGATGTTGCCGGCATGGTTAGGCGCGGGTGCAGCGCTGCAACGGGTGATCGATGCTGGTAATTTGTCCGTTTTAACGGAGATGTGTCGCGCCTGGCCATTTTTCAATACGCGTATTGCCATGTTGGAGATGGTATTTGCCAAAGCAGATTTGTGGTTAGCGGAATATTACGATCAGCGTTTGGTCGAACCGAAACTGTGGTCATTAGGGGTAAAATTGCGTAACCAACTTGCAGAGGATATCGAAACGGTATTGACCATTGCACAGGATGAGCAATTGATGGCGGATTTGCCGTGGATCGCCGAATCTATTGCTTTGCGTAACGTGTATACCGATCCGTTGAACGTACTCCAGGCCGAATTATTACAGCGCTCTCGTCAGCAGGAAAATCCTGATCCGCATCTTGAACAGGCGCTGATGGTGACGATTGCCGGCGTTGCGGCAGGCATGCGTAATACAGGATAGTTTACATATTTTTTAATCATAGAAGCCGAATAGGGAAACTGTTCGGCTTTTTGGGTTTTAACAAGGACGTACTCCCAATGTATGGCAGATGGCATAACTCAATTCTGCCCGATTCAGGGTATAAAAATGAAAATCTTTCACACCTTCACGACTGAGAATTTTCACCATATCCATCGCAATCGAGGCGCCGACTAAGTTGCGACTTTCCGGATCATCATCTAACCCGTCAAACATTCTGGTCATCCAGCTGGGAATACGGACATTGGTCAGCGTGGCAAATCGTTGTAACTGACGGAAGTTCGAGACTGGTAAGATCCCTGGTACAATTTCCACGTCAATCCCTGTTGCGACGCAACGATCACGAAAACGCAGGTAGCTTTCCACATCAAAAAAGAATTGGGTAATGGCACGATTAGCGCCGGCATCAATTTTACGTTTTAAATTGATCAAGTCTGCCTGTGCACTTTTCGCTTCTGGATGCACTTCTGGATAAGCGGCAACGGAGATATCAAAATCCGCTTCTTTTTTTAAAAGCTCTACTAAATCAGCACCATACATTTCGGGCTTGCAACCGTGAGTCGGTAAATCACCACGTAATGCCACAATATGACGAATGCCGTTTTGCCAATAATCATGGGCAATGTCGCGTAGCTCTTCACGGTTGGCATCAATACAAGTCAGGTGTGGGGCGGCATCAAGGCCGGTTTTTTCTTTAATCCCCTTGATAATGCTATGAGTGCGATCACGTTCGCCAGAGTTAGCACCATAGGTGACAGAAACAAATTTAGGTTTCAGCTTGCTCAAGCGATCAATGGATTTCCACAGAGTTTGTTCCATCTCAGCCGTTCTGGGTGGAAAGAATTCAAAGGAAACACGAATTTGCCCTTCAAGTTCAGCCAGATTCTGGTTCAGCGCTTCTCGCTGATTCGCGTGAAAAAAACTCATACCCTGTGCCCTCATGAATCTATTTTTAGATGTTTAAGTGTTTAAATGTCTATCCGTTTAGATGTCTAAATAGAATGGGCGAAGCGGGATTTTTAGTCAATCGGGAAATAGCTTATTTCCAGTGAGGAATATTCAAAGCGATCAGGAAAGAAATTCATGTTGGGGAGGTGGTATGAAACCCCGATGTACTCATCGGGGTGATAGGCAGTGAAAATCAACCCGCATTCAAGCAAAAATGCGTCACAAGTTGTGAAAGTAGCGTTCTTGTTGGCTCAATAAATGCCATATCTAAAAATTCATCAGGCTGGTGCGCTTGTTCAATTGATCCCGGTCCTAAAACCAATGTTGGGCATAATGCCTGAATAAAAGGCGCTTCCGTACAGTAATTGACGGTATCTGCTTTGGTTCCCAGCAGTTTTTCAATTACACCCACCAATTTATGGTCTGTTGGGCATTCATAACCCGGAATCGGGGGATGGAGTTCCGTTACGTTCAGGCGACCGGGCCAGCGTTGTTTTACGGGTTCCAGTGCCTCATTCAGCAATCCGTTTAAATCCTGCAAAGTCAATCCGGGAAGCGGGCGGATATCCATATGCAGCTCGCAGCAGGCACAAATACGATTTGCAGCATCACCGCCATGAATATGGCCGAAATTCATGGTTGGGTAAGGGATGACGAATGCCGGATTGTGATAGCGTTCTTGTAAGGTGTGGCGTAGTTTTATGAGCTGGGTAATGGATTCGTGCATCAGATCAATGGCATTGACACCTCGTGCTGGATCACTGGAATGTCCTGATTTTCCTTCAATGCGGATAGCCTGGGCTATATGCCCTTTATGGGCGCGGATTGGCTGTAATGATGTGGGTTCGCCAATGATGGCAAAATCAGGCCGAATATGGGCACTGGCAGCAAAGTAACGTGCACCTGCCATCGATGTTTCTTCGTCAGCGGTGGCCAGAATATAAAGGGGATGAGAGAGTTTACTGACATCGATATCCCGCAGAGCATCAACGATAAAGGCAAAAAAGCCTTTCATGTCAGCCGTCCCAAGTCCATATAATTTGCCATCGCGTTCGGTCAGTGTGAAGGGATCTTGTGTCCAGCGGCCCGCATCAAAAGGAACGGTATCCGTATGACCACACAGTAGTAACCCTCCCGAACCCCTGCCCAATGTAGCCAGTAGATTGAATTTACCTCGTGTTTCAGGAACGCCTTGAATTTCAATGGCAAACCCGATCTCTTTTAGCCATTCCGCCAGCAGATTGATAACAACTTCATTGCTTTGATCGAGTTCAGCATCAGTTGCACTGATAGAAGGTGCCGCAATGAGCTGATGATATAATTTAATAAAAGACGGTAATTTAAGATTCACTGTTGACAGCCCTTACTCATAATAGTATCAATATTAATGCAGATTTATTGCATATAAATTCAGTAAAGTCATTGAATTAATATTATTGGGTTAATACTATAAGGTGAATAAATCCCATGTTGAATACGCTGATAGTTGGTGCCAGTGGTTATACCGGAGCTGAGTTAGCAGCATATCTGCAACGTCATCCCTATGTCCATCTCTCCGGCTTGATGGTTTCTTCTCAAAGTTTAGATGCAGGGAAATGTTTTTCAGAACTTCATCCACAATATCAGGGTATTGTGGATTTGTCCTTACAGCCGCTGACTGATGTGAGTGAAGCGGCAAAAGGGATTGATGTGGTCTTTCTCGCCACAGCCCATGAAGTCAGCCATGATATTGCCCCGATATTTCTGGCAGCAGGTTGTATCGTGTTTGATTTATCGGGAGCCTATCGTGTACAAAATACACAGTTCTATAAAAAATACTACGGGTTTGAACATAAAAATACGCTGTGGTTGGAGCAAGCGGTATATGGATTAGCCGAATGGCAAGCAGAAAAAATCAGGCAAGCGCAATTGATTGCTGTTCCCGGTTGTTACCCTACTGTTTCCCAACTTTCCTTGAAACCGTTGCTTGAACAAAATTTATTAGATACAGAACATTGGCCTGTTATCAATGCGATCAGTGGTGTCAGTGGTGCTGGCCGGAAAGCATCGATCACCAATAGTTTCTGTGAAGTGAGTTTGCAACCGTATGGGATTTTTAACCATCGTCATCAACCTGAAATCACCGCCCATTTAGGTACAGAGGTGATTTTCACCCCCCATTTGGGCAATTTCTCACGCGGTATTCTTGCCACAATTACCTGTAAATTGAAATCTGGTGTGACAGAAGCACAAATCAGGGAAGCTTATCAACAGGCCTATCATGATAAGCCGTTGGTGCGGTTATATAGCAAAGGCGTTCCCGCGTTGAAAGCTGTTGTTGGTTTGCCATTCTGCGATATTGGTTTTGCTGTTCAGGGGCAACACCTGATCATCGTAGGGGCTGAGGATAATTTGTTGAAAGGGGCAGCGGCACAAGCAGTACAGTGCATGAATATTCGTTTTGGGTATGAAGAAACTCAGGCACTACTTTAATTTCTAACCTACAGAGATGAATACCGACAGAGGATAAATCCGATGGAGCCGTTAGTTATCAAGTTGGGTGGTGTGTTATTAGACAGTGAAGAGGCGCTGGAACGGTTATTTACTACATTACAGTTATACCGAAAAAACCATAAACGTCCACTGGTCATTGTACACGGCGGTGGTTGCTTGGTTGATGAGTTGATGCAGCGATTACAGATGCCGATTTTGAAGAAACAAGGTCTGCGGGTGACGCCAGAGGATCAAATCGACATCATTACAGGGACGTTAGCCGGCACTGCCAACAAGAAATTGCTGGCGTCGGCAACAAAATATCGTTTGCCTGCGATCGGATTATGTCTGGGTGATGGGGGAATGGTTAAAGTTTCTCAACTTGATGAAGAGCTTGGTCACACTGGAAAAGCTCAACCAGGAACGCCTGATCTCCTGAAAATTTTGTTGGATGTGGGCTATATGCCGGTTATCAGCTCAATTGGTATCACTGGGCAGGGGGAATTGATGAATGTGAATGCCGATCAAGCGGCGACAGCCATCGCACAAGTGCTGAATGCAGATTTGATCTTGTTGTCCGATGTCAGCGGTATTCTGGATGGGAAAGGGAAAAAGATCCCAGAAGCCACGGCAGAGCAGATCGGGCAGCTTATCGATCAAGGCATTATCACTGATGGCATGATAGTGAAAGTGAATGCGGCGCTGGAAGCGGCAAAAACACTCGGACAACCCGTGGATATAGCGAGTTGGCGTCATGCAGATCAATTGATTGCGTTATTTAATGGCATACCGATTGGCACACGAATTTTGGCATAAACAAAAATTAAAAAGGTTACCCCTATGACTAAAAGCATTAAGAAAATCGTTTTGGCATATTCAGGTGGTTTGGATACATCCGCCATTATTCCGTGGTTGAAAGAACATTATGGCAATTGTGAAGTGATTGCGTTTGTCGCTGATGTTGGCCAAAGTCGTGAAGATCTGGACGGTGTGGAGCAGAAAGCATTACGTTCCGGTGCTTCCGAATGCCATGTCGTTGATCTGCGCGAAGTGTTTATCAAAGAGTATGTTTATCCTGTGTTAAAAACCGGCGCTCTGTATGAGGGAAGCTATCTGCTTGGTACGTCAATGGCTCGTCCAATTATTGCTAAGGCGCAGGTGGAGCTGGCACTGAAAGTAGGCGCGGATGCCGTCGCCCACGGTGCAACAGGTAAAGGCAATGATCAGGTTCGGTTTGAAAGTACTTATACCGCGTTGGCACCACATCTGAAAGTTGTCGCTCCGTGGCGGGAATGGGATCTGCGTTCCCGTGAAGCGCTGCTGGATTATTTGAAGGTTCGTGATATCCCGACAACCGCAACGCGGGAGAAAATTTATAGCCGTGATGAAAACGCCTGGCACATTTCAACCGAAGGTGGGGTTCTGGAAAGTACGTGGAATGCTGCTGATAAAGATTGTTGGGTGTGGACAGCCGAACCAGAAGAGGCACCTAATGAACCGGAATATATCACGGTGACGATTGAAAGGGGTGAGGTGGTTGGCGTGAATGGTCAGGCGCTTTCCCCCTATCAATGCCTTGCTGAGTTAAATAAGTTGGGAGCCAGGCACGGCATTGGCCGGATCGATATCGTAGAAAACCGTTTAGTCGGCATGAAATCCCGCGGTTGTTATGAAACACCGGGGGGAACCATCATGATGGCAGCACTGCGCGGCATCGAACAACTGGTTTTAGATCGCGATAGTTTCAAATGGCGTCAACAACTGGGGCTGGAGATGTCTTATGTGGTTTATGACGGCCGTTGGTTTGCGCCATTGCGTCAATCAATTCAAGCGGCCGCAGAAATTTTAGCGGCCAGTGTCAGCGGTGAAGTTGTCCTGAAACTTTATAAGGGGCAGGTAACAGCGGTGCAGAAAAAGTCAGCCAATAGCCTCTATTCTGAAGAGTTCGCCACTTTTGGCGAGGATGAAGTTTACGATCATCGCCATGCAGAAGGGTTTATCCGCCTCTATTCGCTTTCTTCACGTATTCGTGCACTGAGCAGCAAAAAGTAATTTTGGGATTATTAATTCTTGGTAATCAGCAAGTAGAAAAAACAGGAACGATATTATGGCACTTTGGGGTGGACGTTTCAGTCAGGAAGCCGATCAGCGGTTCAAGCAATTCAATGATTCACTGTGTTTTGATTATCGTTTGGCGGAGCAGGATATTATTGGCTCGGTTGCATGGTCAAAAGCGTTGGTGACGGTGGGGGTGTTAACTGCCGAAGAGCAGCAAAAGCTGGAGCTGGCTTTAAATGCGTTACTGGATGAAGTGCGAACCAACCCCAAGGCCATTTTGCAAAGCGATGCGGAAGATATTCATAGTTGGGTAGAAGGGCAACTTATCACGAAAGTGGGCGATTTGGGGAAGAAACTCCATACGGGACGCAGCCGTAATGATCAGGTCGCAACTGACCTGAAATTATGGTGTAAAGATCAGATCGTCCACATTCTGACAGCATTAGATGAGTTGCAACAAGCGTTGGTACTCACTGCTGAAAATAATCAGGATGCAGTCATGCCAGGTTATACCCATTTACAGCGGGCGCAACCTGTCACTTTTGCTCATTGGTGTCTGGCCTATGTGGAAATGCTGAGTCGTGATGAAAGCCGATTGCAGGATGCATTAAAGCGATTGGATATCAGTCCGTTGGGATGCGGGGCGCTGGCAGGAACGGCTTATGATATTGATCGTGAGCAACTGGCGTCATGGCTTGGCTTCGCCTCAGCGACACGCAATAGTCTGGATAGTGTTTCGGATCGTGATCATGTTTTGGAGCTACTGTCAGATGCGGGCATTAGTATGATCCATCTTTCGCGTTTTGCTGAGGATTTAATTTTCTTTAATAGCGGAGAGGCCGGCTTTGTTGAATTGTCGGATCGGGTAACTTCCGGCTCTTCCTTGATGCCACAAAAGAAAAACCCGGATGCGTTGGAACTTATCCGTGGCAAGTGTGGACGGGTGCAAGGGGCATTGACGGGGATGATGATGACGTTAAAAGGGCTTCCTCTCGCCTACAATAAAGATATGCAGGAAGATAAGGAAGGCTTGTTTGATGCACTGGATACCTGGCTGGATTGTTTGCATATGGCGATACTGGTGTTAAATGGCATTCAGATAAAACGCCCCCGTTGCGAGGAAGCCGCAAAGCAAGGATATGCTAATGCGACTGAGCTGGCTGATTATCTGGTCGCAAAAGGTGTTCCGTTCCGCGAGGCACATCACATTGTTGGTGAAGTTGTTGTTGCGGCAATTGACAGAGGTAAGGCGCTGGAAGAGCTTTCTCTATTTGAATTGCAAAAATTCAGCAACGTCATTGCGGTGGATGTCTATGATGTTTTATTGTTGCAATCGTGTTTGGACAAGCGACGGGCAAAAGGGGGGTAGCGCAAGAACAAGTGAAGCTAGCGATTGCTCAGGCTAGACAGCGATTTCGCTAAAAACATTAATAATCACACGCAGTTGATAGTTTTTTCCCCTCGTGGATATAATGATTTATTGGTCAATACTATCATTGATATCAAATGCTGAGGTTGGGAATGAATATCCGCGATCTGGAATACCTTGTAGCACTTGCTGAATACCGGCATTTTCGCCGCGCCGCTGATGCAAGTCATGTCAGCCAACCGACACTGAGCGGGCAAATCCGCAAACTGGAAGATGAGCTTGGCGTGATGCTGCTGGAACGCACTAGCCGCAAGGTATTGTTTACCCAACAGGGAATGTTGCTAGTGGAACAGGCCAAAACCGTTTTGAGGGAAGTGAAGGTTTTGCAGGAAATGGCCTCCCTTCAAGGTGAAAGTATGTCTGGGCCGTTGCATATCGGTCTTATTCCAACAATCGCTCCCTATCTCCTGCCGCTGATTATTCCTGAACTGCATACATTGTTCCCCAAATTGGAAATGTACCTGCATGAGGCACAAACCCTAAACTTGTTGGCTCAACTTGATAGTGGAAAGCTTGACTGCGCTATTTTGGCGTTGGTGAAAGAAACCGAAGCATTTATCGAAGTGCCGTTGTTTGAAGAACCCATGAAGCTGGCGGTATATGAGGAGCATAAATGGGCCGGGCGGGACAAAATTAAGATGGGTGAGCTATCCGGCGAGAAGTTATTGATGCTGGAAGATGGGCACTGTTTACGTGATCAGGCGATGGGATTTTGTTTTCAGGCGGGAGCCAAAGAAGATACCCATTTTAGGGCGACCAGTCTGGAAACCCTGCGTAATATGGTCGCAGCGGGCAGCGGCATTACATTATTACCTGATTTGTCAGTGCCGAATGAGAGAAGGCGGGATGGGGTTTGCTATCTGGCGTGTTATGAACCGGAACCTAAGCGAACCGTCATATTGGTTTATCGTCCCGGCTCACCTCTGCGTGGTCGCTATGAGCAATTGGCAGAGGCGATCCGGACTAAAATGGGCAATTATTTTGAAATACCCGGAAAAACATCAAAATAATCGGTTTAGCCCATTGAGTGCCGCAACACGGTAGGCTTCCGCCATTGTTGGATAATTGAAGGTAGTATTAACGAAATATTCGATATTATTGCCTTCACCTTTTTGTTCCATAATGGCCTGACCAATATGAATGATCTCTGCGGCACGTTCGCCAAAACAGTGGATGCCTAAAATCTGTTTTGTCTCACGGTGGAACAGGATTTTGATGCTGCCAACATTCATACCGGCAATTTGCGCTCTTGCCAGATGCTTGAATTGGGCGCGACCCACCTCATAAGGGATTTTCATGGCGGTTAATTGCTGCTCGGTTTTGCCCACCGAACTAATTTCAGGAATGGTATAAATCCCGGTCGGGATATCTTCCACCAGATGCAGATTAGCATTGCCTGTGGTCATCGCTCTTGCAGCGATGCGTCCCTGATCATAGGCCGCAGAAGCCAAACTTGGATAGCCAATAACATCACCCACTGCATAGATGTTTTCATTGTTGGTCTGGTAGACGCGATTGACTTTCAGTAAACCTCGGTTGTCTGTTTCCAGTCCGACATTTTCTAAACCTAGCGTGTCTGTATTACCTGTTCTGCCATTGGCATACAACAGGCAATCCGCTTTGACTTTCTTGCCAGATTTCAGGTGAACAATAACACCATCATCAAGGCCTTCAATTTTTTCATATTCTTCGTTATGACGGATGACCGTACCACTATTCCAAAAATGGTAGGAAAGGGCATCAGACATTTCTTGATCAAGAAAGGACAGAAGATAATCACGGGTATTGATCAAATCCACCTTAACACCCAATCCACGGAAAATGGAGGCATATTCACAACCAATCACGCCGGCACCATAAATAATGACATGGCGAGGTTCGTGATCCAGTTGCAATATGGTATCGCTGTTATAAATACGGGAGTGGGTGAAATCGACGTCAGGAGGACAGTAAGGGCGGGAACCGGTGGCAATGATAATGTTGTCTGCGCTCAAGACATCAACACTATCATCGGCATAACGCACACTTACCCGATGTTCATCAATGAAAGTGGCTTCTCCTGCAAACATTCGACAACGGTTACGTTCATAAAACCCCTGGCGCATTTTAGTTTGCTGGTTAATCACGACGTCAGCATGGCGCAGAATTTCTGAAAACGAGGAACGAAGAATGCGGGAGTTATCACTGTAGAGGGGATTTTGATTAAATTCGATAATACGACTAACAGCATGGCGGAGCGCTTTCGAGGGGATTGTACCCCAGTGAGTACATCCACCGCCGACATTATTATAACGTTCTATAACAGCAACGTTTTTGCCTTGTTTTACTAACCCCATTGCTGCTCCTTCCCCACCGGGACCAGAGCCAATCACAATGGCATCAAAATGAGTATGTTGCATAGAGGAAAGACCTGTTTTTACACAAAATAACAACGCTATCTTAACATTACTCGATGCAATAACCCAATGAGCATGAGGTTTTTATCTCACTGTTTAGAAATAGATCGGGAAAACATCGAATAATATCTTTAAGAGAACAATCACAGCAAACTTAGCAGAATCTGTTATATTTGCCCGATTAAAGTCGAGATAGATCAGGATTGTTGTGAGTAACGTAACCGGCGTTAGAGCAAAACAGAAAGAAAAAACCCGCCGCTCCCTGATTGAGGCGGCATTTCGCCAACTCAGTGCTGAACGCAGTTTTACCAGCCTTAGCCTACGGGAAGTGGCTCGGGAGGCGGGTATTGCACCAACTTCTTTTTATCGACATTTTCGAGATGTGGATGAACTGGGGCTGACGATGGTCGATGAAAGTGGTTTGATGTTGCGTCAGTTAATGCGTCAGGCACGTCAGCGCATCGCCAAAGGCGGCAGTGTCATCCGTACTTCGGTTTCAACCTTCATGGAGTTTATTGGCAACAATCCTAATGCGTTCCGGCTGTTGCTGCGTGAACGCTCCGGTACATCGGCTGAATTTCGTGCGGCTGTAGCACGGGAAATCCAACATTTTATTGCTGAATTGGCAGACTACCTTGAGCAAGCCAGCCATATGCCCCGCCATTTCACTGAAATACAAGCCGAGGCGATGGTGACAATCGTGTTCAGTGCAGGTGCAGAAGCGCTGGATATTGATGAAGAAAAAAGGCGTCGTCTCGAAGAGCGTTTGGTTTTGCAACTCCGCATGATTTCCAAAGGCGCTTATTATTGGTATCGTCGTGAGCAAGAAAAAAACACTGTCTCTAAAGCGATCCCTAAACCCTCTGAATAATAATGAAAGGAGAATAATACGATGGAACAATACCGCCAAGATAAAAGCACCATGTTGCTGGCTCTTATCGTTGGAATGGCAACACACGGAACTTTCTCAATATTTTTTAATTCATTTGTCCCTTTTTCTATTTTCCCTCTTATTGCCCTGGTACTTTCTTTGTATTGTCTCCACCAACGTTATTTGAATTATCCGATGGCAGACGGATTACCCAAGCTGGCTGTGGGATGCTTCTTTTTAGGTATGTTTGTGTATAACGCCTTTATTCGGATGGAATATCCAGCAATTGGCTCTAATTTCTTGCCTGTCGTTATTGGTACTGTCTTGGTGTTTTGGATCTACCTAAAGATGAAAAAACGCAAGCAGCAAGTAGCGCTCACTTCAGAAAGCCAAAGCTAATCGCTTTTATCGAGAACGATTCAATAAAAAACGCCACAAAGTCAATTGGGTGGCGTTTTGATTTTTAATGACGACTATGTTCTTTTTTCCAGTAGGACACCGCACTCCATATGGTGGGTATAAGGGAATTGGTCAAAGAGTGCCAGTTGGCTGATTTTGTGGGTTTGTGTCAGCGTCTCCAGATTTTGGCAGAGTGTTTCTGGATTGCAGGAAATATAAAGAATACGTGGATACGCTTGAACCATTTTTAGCGTTTCTTCATCCAGTCCGCTGCGCGGTGGATCAACAAAAATGGTTTCACATTGATAACGGCTTAAATCAATGCCTTGCAATCGGTTAAACTCACGCTCTCCGTTCATCGCCTGGGTAAATTCTTCCGCTGACATGCGGATAATCTGTACGTTATCAATTTTGTTCGCTGCGATATTAAATTGTGCCGCAGCTACGGAAGGCTTGGCAATTTCTGTCGCTAATACCCGTTCAAAATTCTGCGCCAGCGCCAGAGAGAAATTACCATTGCCACAATACAGCTCAAGCAAGTCACCTTTCGAGCCTTTAGTAATATCAATAGCCCATTCCAACATATGAACATTGATACTGGCATTCGGTTGTGTGAAGCTATTTTCGACCTGACGGTAAATCATCGTCTTACCGGCAACAGACAACGCTTCATCTATATAGTCATGGTCAAGCATGATCTTGGTTTTTGCAGCGCGTCCAATAAGTTGCACATCAAACCCTGCGGCGATGAGTTGAGTACGCAGAGCGGTTGCATGTTCACGCCATTCATCCCCCAGTTTTTTGTGGTAAAGCAGGGAGACAATAATTTTGTTACTGCGGGTAGAAAGGTAATCCACCTGAAACAGTTTATGGCGTAATACGGGATTGTCTTTTACGCCAGCCATGATGGCTTGCATCATTTTATTGATGAGCTGATTGGCCACTGGAAATTGATCAATGCGGATACGCTGTTTGGTCTGCTGATCAAACATAATGTGGTAGAGGTCATCTTCCTCATGCCAGATACGGAATTCTGCGCGCATTCTGTAATGTGATGCCGGGGAACGGAAAACTTCAGGTTCGGGTGCGCTAAAGGGGAGCATCATTCCTTTTAGACGATAAACTTTCTCCGTCAATTGATTTTCATAATTTTCCGTTGGCAAGGCATTCTGCATTATCGGGTTCTCGTATGGTTGCGTTAAGAAAAATTTCCGTGCGGCATTGTAGGGCAAGTGAAAAGGATGTCCAGTTTTCTAGTTTATCCGCGCTTTTTTTGATAGAGGGGCATTCTGGACATGCTAAAGCCTTCATCGTAGCATGACGCTTTATAGTTAATATAGATAGCCAGATACCACACTCATTCTCATCACAAATCTTATGGCAAATAAAAAACAGATTTTTCTATCTGCTGCATCCGTGGCGATATTTTCTGGTTGGAACCATTTTGCAGTGGCTGATAATCCAGATACGTTGGTGGTTACAGCTAATCGCTTTAAGCAGCCGATTTCTTCAGTGTTGGCGCCAACGACGGTAGTGACGCGTGAAGAGTTAGATCGTTGGCAATCCAGCAGCCTGATGGATGTTTTCCGCCGGTTGCCGGGTATTGATATTGCGCAGAATGGGGGGATTGGGCAGCACTCTTCTTTATTTGTTCGTGGTACGAACTCAAATCATACACTGGTGCTGGTGGATGGGATCCGTTTGAATCAGGCAGGCATTACCGGAGCCGCCGATTTTAGCCAGATCCCAATCTCCATGGTGCAAAGAATAGAATATATCCGTGGCGCACGTTCTGCTGTATATGGTTCTGATGCCATGGGTGGCGTGATCAATATCATCACAAAACGGGAACAACGCGGGGTAACACTGAATGCGGGTATCGGCTCAAACGGATACCAGAACTATAATGGTTCAACACAGCAAAAACTCGGTGAGAATACTTTATTCACTACAGCCGCAGGCTATACCTACACCAAAGGGTTTGATGTGATAGTTGATGGTAAAACGGGGGGATATCGTCAGCCAGATCGTGATGGCTTTATGAGTAAAATGCTGTGGTTGGAAATAGATCATAAAATAAGTGAGCAAATAAGCGGATTTGTCCGAGCCTATGGATTGAATAATCGGACGGCTTATGACGCATGGAACATCGGCGAAGCAGACACTCGCGAACTGTTCAATCGTTCCTATGATGCGGGTATTCAATTTAATCAAGGCCGTTATTCTTCTCAATTCATTGTCAGTTACGGTCATGTCAAAGATTACGATTATGTTCCTAAGCATGGGCGTTATGGCAATAACGCCAGTCTGAGTGATTCAAAACAGTACAATGTGCAATGGGGAAATACGTGGCAGGTTGGTCATGGGGCAATCAGTAGTGGGATTGATTGGAAAAGAGAAGGGGTTGCCGCAGGCTCTAATAACATTCCTGTACAAAAACATGTTGATAATACGGGACTCTATTTAACTGCACAGCAAAAGGTGCAGAATGTCATTTTAGAGGGTGCTGTACGTTCAGATCACCATTCTGATTATAACTGGAATACGACAGGGCAAATCGGCATCGGCTGGGAATTTGTTGATGGTTATCGTTTTATCACTTCGTATGGAACGGCATTCAAAGCACCAACTTTGAATCAGCTTTATAGCAAATGGGGAAATGAAAACCTTACAGCAGAAAAAAGCAAGCAATGGGAAATTGGAATTGAAGGATTGACCAGGTCACTTAATTGGCGTCTATCTGCTTATCGTAACGATATTGAACAGTTGATAGATTTTGCCAATAATCGCTATGAGAACGGTGATAAGGCAAAAATAAAAGGTGTTGAGTGGACGGGAACAATGGAGACTGGCTTATTCCAACATCAACTCACATTACAGTTCACTGACCCGCGTGATGGCCGTGGGCAGCAATTAACTCGCAGAGCTAAACAGCAAGTTAAATATCAATTGGATTGGGACGCTTTTAATGTCGATTGGGGAATAACCTATCAATATATTGGGCGGCGTTATGACCAAGACTATAATGTATATCCTGCGAAAACAGTAAAATTAGCGGGCGTAAGTCTGTGGGATATCAGCGCCGCATATTCGATCACTGACCACCTGACAATCCATGCTAGAATAGCCAATCTGTTTGATAAGCATTATGAGACAGCCTATGGCTATCGCACCCCAGGAAGAGAATACTACCTCACTGGAAGCTACAACTTCTGATTTAAACAAGACCGCCCGTCCAACGATTCTGGTTTTTGATTCTGGAGTGGGTGGTTTATCTGTCTATCAAGAGATTCGGCAACTCTTGCCAGATCTCCACTATATATATGCTTTCGATAATGAAGCATTCCCTTACGGCGAGAAAACGGCGGAAGTCATTGTAGAAAGGGTTGTTCAGATTGTTGATACGATCCAGAAAAAACACCCTTTGGCAGTTGTCGTGATTGCTTGCAATACTGCCAGTACGGTCAGTTTGCCCGCCTTGCGTGAACGTTTTTCTTTTCCTGTGGTTGGTGTTGTGCCCGCGATCAAACCTGCGGCGAAGCTAACCTGTAACCGTGTTGTGGGACTATTGGCGACAAGTGCCACAGTGAAGCGCGACTATACCAAAGAATTAATCGCAAGGTTTGCTACGGATTGCCAGATGTATGCAATTGGCTCTGCTGAATTGGTTGAGTTAGCTGAACGAAAATTACATGGTAAGGACGTTCCTCTAAAGGAGTTAGAGAAAATACTGAAACCGTGGCTAAGAATGAAAGAGCCACCAGATACAGTTATTTTAGGATGTACACACTTTCCTCTGATAGCAGAAGAAATTGCTCAAGTTTTACCGGATGGAACAAGATTGATTGATTCGGGAGCGGCAATCGCTCGCAGAACTGCATGGCTTGTCAAAAATCGGGAAGATTTGTTTTTAACAACAGCGGATAACTTAGCCTACTGCACAAAGATCGAGCCAGAGAGTGAAACATTACATCCCGTTTTACGCGAATTAGGCTTCTTAACGCTGGAAAAACTACCAATTTAAGTGCAATTTGGTGTAATAATCACCACTTGGTATTTTTTTTTCAAAAAAAACTATTGTCAGCGCTGAAAAACCCCCTATAATGCGCCCCCACTGACCGACGCCGAGCTGAAACAGACCGCGAAGGACAGTGAGAGAAAAGCGAAAATAATCGCTTGACTCTCGAGGCGAAAAGCGTAAGATACGCAGCCTCGCAACCCGGAAGGTCCTTCCGGTTGCCAACGCTCTTTAACAAATTAATCAGACAATCTGTGTGGGCACTCACAAGACACTATCTGACGCCGAAAGGCGAAAAAGATTAAAAAAGTCTTGAAGAGTGACTGAACAGTTAATTCATTATGAACGGACAGTCAGAATTCTTTGAGCATCAAACACTTTAATTGAAGAGTTTGATCATGGCTCAGATTGAACGCTGGCGGCAGGCCTAACACATGCAAGTCGGGCGGCAGCGGGAAGAAGCTTGCTTCTTTGCCGGCGAGCGGCGGACGGGTGAGTAATGTCTGGGGATCTGCCCGATGGAGGGGGATAACCACTGGAAACGGTGGCTAATACCGCATAACCTCGAGAGAGCAAAGTGGGGGACCTTCGGGCCTCACACCATCGGATGAACCCAGATGGGATTAGCTAGTAGGTGGGGTAATGGCTCACCTAGGCGACGATCCCTAGCTGGTCTGAGAGGATGACCAGCCACACTGGGACTGAGACACGGCCCAGACTCCTACGGGAGGCAGCAGTGGGGAATATTGCACAATGGGCGCAAGCCTGATGCAGCCATGCCGCGTGTATGAAGAAGGCCTTCGGGTTGTAAAGTACTTTCAGTGGGGAGGAAGGCGCAGGGTTGAATACACCCTGTGATTGACGTTACCCACAGAAGAAGCACCGGCTAACTCCGTGCCAGCAGCCGCGGTAATACGGAGGGTGCAAGCGTTAATCGGAATTACTGGGCGTAAAGCGCACGCAGGCGGTCAATTAAGTTAGATGTGAAATCCCCGGGCTTAACCCGGGAATGGCATCTAAGACTGGTTGACTAGAGTCTCGTAGAGGGGGGTAGAATTCCACGTGTAGCGGTGAAATGCGTAGAGATGTGGAGGAATACCGGTGGCGAAGGCGGCCCCCCTGGACGAAGACTGACGCTCAGGTGCGAAAGCGTGGGGAGCAAACAGGATTAGATACCCTGGTAGTCCACGCTGTAAACGATGTCGATTTGGAGGTTGTGGCCTTGAGCTGTGGCTTCCGGAGCTAACGCGTTAAATCGACCGCCTGGGGAGTACGGTCGCAAGATTAAAACTCAAATGAATTGACGGGGGCCCGCACAAGCGGTGGAGCATGTGGTTTAATTCGATGCAACGCGAAGAACCTTACCTACTCTTGACATCCACGGAATTCTGCAGAGATGCGGAAGTGCCTTCGGGACCCGTGAGACAGGTGCTGCATGGCTGTCGTCAGCTCGTGTTGTGAAATGTTGGGTTAAGTCCCGCAACGAGCGCAACCCTTATCCTTTGTTGCCAGCACGTGATGGTGGGAACTCAAGGGAGACTGCCGGTGATAAACCGGAGGAAGGTGGGGATGACGTCAAGTCATCATGGCCCTTACGAGTAGGGCTACACACGTGCTACAATGGCAGATACAAAGAGAAGCGACCTCGCGAGAGCAAGCGGACCTCATAAAGTCTGTCGTAGTCCGGATTGGAGTCTGCAACTCGACTCCATGAAGTCGGAATCGCTAGTAATCGTAGATCAGAATGCTACGGTGAATACGTTCCCGGGCCTTGTACACACCGCCCGTCACACCATGGGAGTGGGTTGCAAAAGAAGTCGGTAGCTTAACCTTCGGGAGGGCGCTGACCACTTTGTGATTCATGACTGGGGTGAAGTCGTAACAAGGTAACCGTAGGGGAACCTGCGGTTGGATCACCTCCTTACCGAAAGATAGTAGTTTTTGTAGCAGTGCTCACACAGATTGTCTGATGAAATAAAGCAGAGCAAGCGTCTGCGAAGAAGACTTTGAGTCCCCTTCGTCTAGAGGCCTAGGACACCGCCCTTTCACGGCGGTAACAGGGGTTCGAATCCCCTAGGGGACGCCATCTTGCTCAGGTATCGGGTGAAAGACGGTGCCACTGAAATATTGTTAAGCGGACGTGCGCGTCGGTTTAGCAATATTAGCTCTTTAACAATCTGGAACAAGCTGAAAATTTGAAACAGCCCGTGACGATGAATTCATCAGCACGGGTGAGTCTCTCAGACCCGTCAATCCGAAGACACCTTCGGGTTGTGAGGTTAAGCGACTAAGCGTACACGGTGGATGCCTAGGCAGTCAGAGGCGATGAAGGACGTGCTAATCTGCGAAAAGCGCCGGTGAGCTGATATGAAGCGCTGTCAGCCGGCGATGTCCGAATGGGGAAACCCGGTGCAATTCGTTGCATCATCATTAACTGAATCCATAGGTTAATGAGGCGAACCGGGGGAACTGAAACATCTCAGTACCCCGAGGAAAAGAAATCAACCGAGATTCCCCCAGTAGCGGCGAGCGAACGGGGAGGAGCCCAGAGCCATCAGCATGACACGCCTCAGGAGAACGGTCTGGAAAGGCCGGCAGTAAAGGGTGAAAGCCCCGTATCCGAAGTGGTGTGTTGTGTGAGCTCGAAGAGTAGGGCGGGACACGTGATATCCTGTCTGAACATGGGGGGACCATCCTCCAAGGCTAAATACTCCTGACTGACCGATAGTGAACCAGTACCGTGAGGGAAAGGCGAAAAGAACCCCGGCGAGGGGAGTGAAAGAGAACCTGAAACCGTGTACGTACAAGCAGTGGGAGCCCTGATTTATCAGGGTGACTGCGTACCTTTTGTATAATGGGTCAGCGACTTATATTCTGTAGCAAGGTTAACCGTATAGGGGAGCCGCAGGGAAACCGAGTCTTAACTGGGCGTTAAGTTGCAGGGTATAGACCCGAAACCCGGTGATCTAGCCATGGGCAGGTTGAAGGTTGGGTAACACTAACTGGAGGACCGAACCGACTAATGTTGAAAAATTAGCGGATGACTTGTGGCTGGGGGTGAAAGGCCAATCAAACCGGGAGATAGCTGGTTCTCCCCGAAAGCTATTTAGGTAGCGCCTCGTGAAGTCATCTTCGGGGGTAGAGCACTGTTTCGGCTAGGGGGTCATCCCGACTTACCAACCCGATGCAAACTGCGAATACCGAAGAATGTTATCACGGGAGACACACGGCGGGTGCTAACGTCCGTCGTGAAGAGGGAAACAACCCAGACCGCCAGCTAAGGTCCCCAAGTCATGGTTAAGTGGGAAACGAAGTGGGAAGGCTCAGACAGCCAGGATGTTGGCTTAGAAGCAGCCATCATTTAAAGAAAGCGTAATAGCTCACTGGTCGAGTCGGCCTGCGCGGAAGATGTAACGGGGCTAAACCATGCACCGAAGCTGCGGCAGCGACACGAATGTGTTGCTGGGTAGGGGAGCGTTCTGTAAGCCGTTGAAGGTGAACTGTGAGGTTTGCTGGAGGTATCAGAAGTGCGAATGCTGACATAAGTAACGATAAAGCGGGTGAAAAACCCGCTCGCCGGAAGACCAAGGGTTCCTGTCCAACGTTAATCGGGGCAGGGTGAGTCGACCCCTAAGGCGAGGCTGAAAAGCGTAGTCGATGGGAAACAGGTTAATATTCCTGTACGGGCAATAATTGCGACGGGGGGACGGAGAAGGCTAGGCAATCCGGGCGACGGTCGTCCCGGTTTAAGTGTGTAGGTGGGATAATCAGGCAAATCCGGTTATCCACAGCACTGAGGCACGATGACGAGGCACTACGGTGCTGAAGTTGCTGATGCCCCGCTTCCAGGAAAAGCCCCTAAGCTTCAGATTAGTGCTCATCGTACCCCAAACCGACACAGGTGGTCAGGTAGAGAATACTCAGGCGCTTGAGAGAACTCGGGTGAAGGAACTAGGCAAAATGGTGCCGTAACTTCGGGAGAAGGCACGCTGGCGTTAGGTGAAGGACCGAGCGTCCGGAGCTGAGGCCAGTCGCAGATACCAGCTGGCTGCAACTGTTTAATAAAAACACAGCACTGTGCAAACACGAAAGTGGACGTATACGGTGTGACGCCTGCCCGGTGCTGGAAGGTTAATTGATGGGGTTATCGCCTGGCGAGAAGCTCCTGATCGAAGCCCCAGTAAACGGCGGCCGTAACTATAACGGTCCTAAGGTAGCGAAATTCCTTGTCGGGTAAGTTCCGACCTGCACGAATGGCGTAATGATGGCCAGGCTGTCTCCACCCGAGACTCAGTGAAATTGAACTCGCTGTGAAGATGCAGTGTACCCGCGGCAAGACGGAAAGACCCCGTGAACCTTTACTATAGCTTGACACTGAACCTTGAGCCTTGATGTGTAGGATAGGTGGGAGGCTGTGAAGTGCAGACGCCAGTCTGCACGGAGCCATCCTTGAAATACCACCCTTGAATGTTTGATGTTCTAACGCCGGCCCGTTATCCGGGTTGCGGACAGTGTCTGGTGGGTAGTTTGACTGGGGCGGTCTCCTCCCAAAGCGTAACGGAGGAGCACGAAGGTTGGCTAATCCTGGTCGGACATCAGGAGGTTAGTGCAATGGCATAAGCCAGCTTGACTGCGAGAGTGACAGCTCGAGCAGGTGCGAAAGCAGGTCATAGTGATCCGGTGGTTCTGAATGGAAGGGCCATCGCTCAACGGATAAAAGGTACTCCGGGGATAACAGGCTGATACCGCCCAAGAGTTCATATCGACGGCGGTGTTTGGCACCTCGATGTCGGCTCATCACATCCTGGGGCTGAAGTAGGTCCCAAGGGTATGGCTGTTCGCCATTTAAAGTGGTACGCGAGCTGGGTTTAGAACGTCGTGAGACAGTTCGGTCCCTATCTGCCGTGGGCGCTGGAAGATTGCAAGGGGCTGCTCCTAGTACGAGAGGACCGGAGTGGACGCACCACTGGTGTTCGGGTTGTCATGCCAATGGCATTGCCCGGTAGCTAAGTGCGGAAGAGATAACCGCTGAAAGCATCTAAGCGGGAAACTTGCCTTAAGATGAGTCTTCCCTTACTCCTTTGAGGGTACTGAAGGACCGTCCGAGACGAGGACGTGGATAGGCCGGGTGTGTAAGCGTTGCGAGACGTTGAGCTAACCGGTACTAATGAGCCGTGCGGCTTAACCTGACAACACCGAAGGTGTTTTGGGGATTTGAGAGGGTTTCAGAATAAAAAACAGCTTGTTCGGGATTGAAGACAGAATTTGTCTGGCGGTAATAGCGCGGTGGGACCACCTGAACCCATGCCGAACTCAGCAGTGAAACGCCGTAGCGCCGATGGTAGTGTGGGGTCTCCCCATGTGAGAGTAGGACACTGCCAGACATCAATTTATAAGTGTTGCCCATTTGGCAACACTTTTTATTTATTTAGTATTTGCTGATATGGCTCAGTTGGTAGAGCACACCCTTGGTAAGGGTGAGGTCCCCAGTTCGAATCTGGGTATCAGCACCATGAATAATATGTTCGGCAAATACAACAGAATTTGCTTGGCGGCGATAGCGCGGCGGTCCCACCTGACCCCATGCCGAACTCAGCAGTGAAACGCCGTAGCGCCGATGGTAGTGTGGGGTCTCCCCATGCGAGAGTAGGGAACTGCCAAGCTTTAATATCCAGTCAAAAGGCCACTCAATATGAGTGGCCTTTTGCATTTCTAGTTCTTTTTTATTTTCATCAACAGATAGGTGTCAGGTAACTACTACTTATCTTTCAAATATAGAGTCTGGTAGACTACGACTTAAATTACCCTATTGAGTTTGAAATGAATGTCTGTCTGTCAATCTACTCAACTAAAAGCGTTTAACACGTTTGGCCTTTTAGCCAGTGCTGATCATATTGGTATAGCCACTTCTATTGAATCGCTTTTGGCTTTATGGCAAGAAGCAATGGAAAAGGATCATCCTATTTTATTATTGGGAGGAGGAAGTAACATCCTTTTCACCGAAAATTTTAAAGGTACTGTGATCTTAAATCGTATTCTTGGTATCAATATACAAGAGTCAGATACTGCATGGCACATTCATGTTGGTGCAGGTGAAAATTGGCATGAACTGATTACTTACTTATTTAAACAACGGATCTATGGTTTGGAAAATTTAGCCTTGATCCCTGGAAATGTTGGCTCTGCTCCAATCCAGAACATTGGAGCATATGGTGTTGAATTTAAAAATGTCTGTGAGTATGTGGATTTTGTTGAGCTGAAAACAGGTAATTCAATCCGTCTAATGGCGAATGAGTGTCAGTTTGCGTATAGAGACAGCATCTTTAAGCATCAATACAAAGATGGTTATGCTATCACAGCAGTCGGTTTACGTTTGAATAAGAAATGGGAACCTATTTTAACTTACGGTGCCTTAGCGCAGTTTTTACGAGAAAAAGTCACACCAGAACAAATATTCGATGCTGTGTGTCAAATGCGCCAGAGTAAGTTACCAGATCCTGCGTTGATGGGTAATGCAGGCAGTTTCTTTAAAAACCCTATTGTATCGATTGAGTTAGCATATAGGATTAAGTCTGAATATCCCAACTGCCCTCAATACCCTCATGATGAGCATAGCGTAAAGATTGCAGCGGGTTGGCTTATCGAACAATGTCAATTGAAGGGTTATGCTATTGGTGGCGCTGCCGTACACCTGAAACAGTCATTAGTATTAATTAATAAAGGTAATGCAACGGGACAAGATGTCATTACCTTGGCTGCTTATGTACGTAGTAAGGTTGCAGAAAAATTTAATATCTTCTTAGAGCCTGAGGTACGCTTCATTGGCAGTATAGGTGAAATAGACGCAGTGGAATGTATTTCATGAAAGATCTTAGTATCCCATTAAAATTAATTAAAGTGTTATCTGATGGTGAAATTCATTCAGGCCAACAACTTGGTCAGGAATTGGGAATGAGCCGAGCAGGAATCAATAAACATATTCAAACTATTCGTGAATGGGGAGTAGAGGTTCTTACACTTCCAGGCAAAGGTTACCGCTTTCCTGCCCCAATGAATCTTCTGGATAAAGAAGTTATTGAAAACTATCTTCCTAATGATCACATTGAAGTAATACCTGTCATTGATTCCACTAATCAATATATTCTGGAAAATTTAGCTGAACTCGATTCAGGAGATGCTTGTGTTGCAGAATATCAATATGCCGGTAGAGGGCGTCGTGGTAGAAAGTGGGTTTCTGCTTTTGGTCGAAACTTATATCTATCTATGTATTGGCGTTTAGAACAAGGGCCAGCAGCAGCGATAGGTTTAAGTTTAGTCGTTGGTATTATTCTTGCAGAAGTTCTTAATCGGCAGGGTGCAGAAAGAATAAAAGTAAAATGGCCAAATGACTTATACTTAGATGATAAAAAACTTGCTGGAATATTGGTTGAGCTGACGGGAAAAACAGGAGATGCAGCCCATGTTGTTATCGGAATAGGCATGAATATTTCGATGAGTAGCGATCAACAAAGATCAATTAATCAAAATTGGACTAATTTACAGCAATCAGGAACGATTATTGAACGGAATAAGTTGGTCTCTGAAATCATAATAGAACTTAAAAAATCGTTAATGCAATTTGAAAATGAAGGACTAACTTCTTTCATTTCCCGGTGGTTTGAATTAGATAATTTTATTAATCGTTCAGTGAAATTAATTATTGGTGATCGGGAAGTTCATGGGATAGCTCGTGGAATAGATCAACAAGGGGCTTTGTTACTTGATATTAATAGCGTTGTTACGCCTTATATCGGCGGCGAAATTTCCTTGCGAGGTTGTTGAATGTAAAGCCGGAAATATTTCCGGCTTTTTGCTTTATTTTCTTAATCTGACGCTTTCGATCGTGTGATTGATGCCTTTCGTCATAATCAAACTAGCCCGTTCTCTCGTTGGTAAGATGTTTTGCTGCAGGTTTAATCCATTAATTTCCCGCCAAATACTCGATGCTACTTTTATCGCTTCTTCTGTCGTTAGTTTAGAATAATTGTGGAAATAAGAATCAGGATCAGAAAAAGCGCCTTGCCGAAACTTAAGAAAACGATTGACGTACCATTGTTTGAGTAATTCTTCCTGTGCATCTACATAAATAGAAAAATCTACAAAATCAGAGACAAATACATGATGTGGCTCATGTGGATAATCCATGCCACTTTGTAATACGTTTAAACCTTCGAGAATAAGAATATCTGGCTTTTCGATAATAAGTTGTTCATGAGGAACGATGTCATAGCTCAGGTGAGAATATACCGGCGCGATGACTTTTTCTGCACCTGATTTTATATCGGCGACAAATTTGACCAAGCTACGCATATCATAGGATTCAGGGAATCCCTTTTTTTTCATTAAGCCACGTTCATTTAATATATTGTTGGAGTGTAAAAAACCGTCTGTTGTCACTAATTTGACACGACGATGTTCTGGCCAACGGCTGAGTAGTGCCTGTAATAAGCGTGCGGTTGTACTTTTTCCAACAGCAACGCTGCCTGCTATCCCAATAACATAAGGTATTTTTTGTTCATCTGTCCCTAAGAATTGCTCAAGAACAGCTTGCCGCCGCAAATTGGAGCTAATGTAAAAATTGAGTAGGCGTGACAATGGAAGATAGATTTCAATCACTTCATCTATTGAGATTTCTTCATTGATCCCTTTTAAAGCAGCGACTTCTTCTTCTGTTAATGTTAAAGGCACCGAGTCACGCAATGTGGCCCAATGTTTACGATCAAATTGTAAATATGGAGTTGTCAAAAAAAGATTCTTTCTTATTCATAAGCCAACATCTGCCTGTTTATGCAGGTTGGACAGGTTGTTGAGAACACCCGTATCCGACAAAAAAATAAATCTCATCATATCGGTTGCGCCATCGTAGGCGTAGAATTTTTTATAATTTTAGTCATTTTTTTGATGGTAAATGCAAAAATGTATTATTTCTGAGTCTATTGTGACCGTCAGTTTCTTTTTTTTATCAAGATAAAGACAAGTGTGATACAAATAATTTAAAAAAATAATTGGCAGATGCATTTATTGGTTCTTCCTGTACAAGAGTTGCTTGTTGGATATTTAATCTGAAACTATTGAAAAAAACACCAGAAGCATTAAAAACGATTGTTTTATGAGCGAAAGAACAAAAAAAACAATTTTTTTGTTGCATCGTGGGCCAACTCTTTCTAGAATGCGCAGCACTTGATGCCGGCATAGCTCAGTTGGTAGAGCAACTGACTTGTAATCAGTAGGTCCCGAGTTCGACTCTTGGTGCCGGCACCATTAAAAATTTGGAAAGGTGGGGTTCCCGAGCGGCCAAAGGGAGCAGACTGTAAATCTGCCGTCACAGACTTCGAAGGTTCGAATCCTTCCCCCACCACCATTAACCAGTTTAGATCTTGGGTGTTCTGCTCGAGTTATACTCTAGAAATACACTTAAGATATAGTATACAGCTGATTAAAGTCAGGTCGCCGAGTTCACGCGGGCATCGTATAATGGCTATTACCTCAGCCTTCCAAGCTGATGATGCGGGTTCGATTCCCGCTGCCCGCTCCAAGATGTGCTGATATAGCTCAGTTGGTAGAGCACACCCTTGGTAAGGGTGAGGTCGGCAGTTCGAATCTGCCTATCAGCACCACTTCTCCTGTTGTTACTTCCTGATTTTCTTCCTGTAAATATCTCGCAAGCAATTGCTTGGTTGATGTGGTGAAACCACCGATTCCGTGTCTTAGAGGGACAACCTAATGTCTAAAGAAAAGTTTGAACGTTCAAAACCGCACGTTAACGTTGGTACTATCGGCCACGTTGACCACGGTAAAACTACCCTGACTGCTGCAATCACTACCGTTCTGGCAAAAACTTACGGTGGTAGCGCACGTGCATTCGACCAGATCGACAATGCGCCAGAAGAAAAAGCACGTGGTATCACCATCTCTACTTCTCACGTAGAATACGATACCCCAACTCGTCACTACGCACACGTTGACTGCCCAGGCCACGCCGACTATGTGAAAAACATGATCACCGGTGCGGCTCAGATGGACGGCGCGATCTTGGTTGTTGCTGCAACTGATGGCCCAATGCCACAGACTCGTGAGCACATCCTGCTGGGTCGTCAGGTAGGCGTTCCTTACATCATCGTGTTCCTGAACAAATGTGACATGGTTGATGATGAAGAGCTGCTGGAACTGGTTGAAATGGAAGTGCGTGAGCTGCTGTCTCAGTACGATTTCCCAGGCGACGACACGCCAATTATCCGTGGTTCGGCGCTGAAAGCGCTGGAAGGCGACGCTGAGTGGGAAGCGAAAGTTATCGAACTGGCAGAAGCACTGGATACTTACATCCCAGAACCAGAGCGTGACATTGATAAGCCATTCCTGCTGCCAATCGAAGACGTATTCTCCATCTCCGGCCGTGGTACTGTAGTAACCGGTCGTGTAGAGCGTGGTATCGTTAAAGTCGGTGACGAAGTTGAAATCGTAGGTATCAAAGAAACCACTAAAACCACGTGTACTGGCGTTGAAATGTTCCGCAAATTGCTGGACGAAGGCCGTGCGGGTGAGAACGTGGGTGTTCTGCTGCGTGGTACTAAGCGTGATGACGTTGAACGTGGTCAGGTTCTGGCGAAGCCAGGCTCTATCCACCCACACACTCAGTTCGAATCTGAAGTGTATATCCTGAGCAAAGATGAAGGTGGTCGTCATACCCCATTCTTCAAAGGTTACCGTCCACAGTTCTACTTCCGTACCACTGACGTAACCGGAACTATCGAACTGCCAGAAGGCGTAGAGATGGTCATGCCAGGTGACAACATCAACATGGTAGTTAACCTGATTGCCCCAATCGCAATGGACGAAGGTCTGCGTTTCGCCATCCGTGAAGGTGGCCGTACTGTAGGTGCTGGTGTTGTTGCTAAAGTTATTGCTTAATCTTTAGTTATCAAAAGATTATGAGAAAGAGGAGCTAAGGCTCCTCTTTTTGTATTTTGAGCCACCGAAATTGGTGGTTTTTTTGTTATTCAACAAAATAAAAACAATAATTGAAATGATATTTATTTCTATTTACTATTGCGGGGTTTCTTTTATTTTATAAGCGTGGATAAATTTTGGGTATGGGGTTTTTATCCGACCTAAATAGTCATCAAGAGTGTGTAAATAGTTAGAAGAGTGCTTCCATGTATGTTTGTCTCTGCAATGCAATAAGCGATAAAACCATACGTAATGCTGTTCATCAGCAACATATTCGCTCTATCAGAGAGTTGAGGAATTTTGTTCCTGTAGGAAACGACTGCGGAAAATGTATACGTCAAGCACGTGAAATCATGAATGAGGAAATTGCCCTACTACCTCCAATAAATAATGTTGCCTAAAATAAGCACAATTTTCTTGCAATTACTCTGCCAAATTAGTACTACACTTTAGTTACTGGAAGCGGAGGACCTTGCTATGAAAGGTGATAAAAAAATAATTGCACATTTTAATAAACTTCTCGGCAATGAACTTGTCGCCATCAATCAATATTTCTTGCACGCCCGAATGTTTAAGAACTGGGGATTGATACGTTTGAATGATGTCGAGTATCACGAGTCCATTGATGAGATGAAGCACGCAGATAAATTTATTGAACGTATTCTTTTTCTGGAGGGGGTGCCAAATCTACAAGATTTAGGCAAGCTCAATATAGGCGAAGATGTAGAAGAAATGCTGAAATCTGATCTGGAATTAGAATTACGTGGTGCAAAGGATCTCAGAGAAGCAATCGCATATGCCGATTCAGTTCATGATTATGTTAGTAGAGACTTGATGATAGAGGTGCTTGCTGATGAAGAAAATCATATTGATTGGTTGGAAACTCAACTTGAACTGATAACTAGAATTGGAATACAAAATTACATTCAATCTCAGCTTAGTGAAGAAGAATAGCTATAATTTTGTCGCCCTATAATTTGATGTATATAGGGCGTTTTCTCCCATTTTCTTTCTTATTTTCCTCTTTCTAGTATGTACTTTTTGCATAGATTTCACTCTTAATATTGCTTTGTGAGTAAATTCACGTATAATGCGCGGGCTTACCTACACAGAGTAGGACTGATTTATTATCAGTAATGAGCGGTGATAAATAACCGCCATTTAAAATACCTCCGATATGGAGGTTATGCACAGAACGATTACGCTCCCCCATCAACCGAAATGGGTGTGAGGAGTAATCATTTACGTTTATAAAATAGTTGGAGCTCTGGTCTCATGCAGAACCAAAGAATCCGTATCCGCCTGAAAGCATTTGATCATCGTTTGATCGATCAATCAACTGCGGAAATCGTAGAGACTGCGAAGCGCACTGGTGCGCAGGTTCGTGGTCCGATCCCGCTGCCGACTCGTAAAGAGCGCTTTACCGTTCTGATTTCTCCACACGTAAATAAAGATGCGCGTGATCAGTACGAAATTCGCACTCACAAACGTCTGGTTGACATCGTTGAGCCAACCGAGAAAACCGTTGATGCTCTGATGCGTCTGGATCTGGCTGCCGGTGTAGATGTGCAGATCAGCCTGGGTTAATCAGGTCATTGAACGATTGAGAGGTTGAAACAATGATTGGTTTAGTCGGTAAAAAAGTGGGCATGACTCGCATCTTCACTGAAGATGGCGTTTCAATCCCTGTAACTGTTATCGAAATCGAAAATAACCGTGTAACTCAAGTTAAAAACAAAGAGACTGACGGTTATCGTGCAATTCAGGTAACGACTGGTAGCAAAAAAGCTAGTCGTGTTAAGAAAGCTGAAGCAGGTCATTTCGCTAAAGCTGGCGTTGAAGCTGGCCGCATTCTGCGTGAATTCCGCCTGTTAGAAAACGATGCTGAATTCACTGTAGGTCAAAGCATTAGCGTTGAAATTTTCGCTGACGTTAAAAAAGTTGACGTTACTGGTACATCTAAAGGTAAAGGTTTCGCGGGTACTGTTAAACGCTGGAACTTCCGTACTCAAGATGCTACTCATGGTAACTCCTTGTCTCACCGTGTTCCGGGTTCTATCGGTCAGAACCAGACTCCGGGCAAAGTGTTTAAAGGCAAGAAAATGGCAGGCCAACTGGGTAATGAGCGCGTAACCGTTCAGAGCTTAGATGTAGTACGTGTTGACGCTGAGCGTAACCTGCTGCTGGTCAAAGGTGCTGTTCCAGGTGCAACGAACAGTAACCTGATCGTAAAACCGGCTGTCAAGGCGTAACGTCAAGGAGATAGGAATGGAATTGGTAATGAAAGACGCGCAAAGCGCGCTGACTGTTTCCGAAACTACCTTCGGGCGTGATTTCAATGAAGCGCTTGTGCATCAAGTAGTTGTTGCGTATGCAGCTGGTGCTCGTCAAGGTACTCGTGCTCAGAAAACTCGTGCTGAAGTTTCTGGTTCAGGTAAAAAACCATGGCGTCAGAAAGGCACTGGCCGTGCACGTTCTGGTTCTATTAAGAGTCCAATTTGGCGCTCTGGTGGTGTAACTTTCGCAGCGAAACCACAGGACCACAGTCAAAAAGTTAATAAAAAGATGTACCGTGGTGCTCTGAAAAGCATCTTGTCTGAACTGGTACGTCAAGATCGTCTGATCGTTGTCGAGAAGTTCTCTGTTGAAGCACCTAAAACTAAGTTGCTGGTACAGAAACTAAAAGAAATGGCTCTGGAAGACGTGCTGATCGTCACTAGCGAAGTTGATGAGAATCTGTTCTTAGCTGCTCGTAACCTGTACAAGGTTGACGTTCGTGATACAGCTGGTATCGATCCTGTAAGCCTGATTGCCTTCGACAAAGTGGTTATGACTGCTGAAGCTGTGAAGCAAGTTGAGGAGATGCTGGCATGATCCGTGAAGAACGTCTGCTGAAAGTACTGCGCGCGCCGCACGTATCTGAAAAAGCTTCTACAGCGATGGAGAAAAGCAACACCATCGTTCTCAAAGTTGCGAAAGACGCGACTAAAGCAGAGATCAAAGCTGCCGTACAGAAACTGTTTGAAGTTGAAGTGGAAGGTGTAAACACTTTGCTGGTTAAAGGTAAAGTTAAACGCCACGGACAGCGTATTGGTCGTCGTAGCGACTGGAAAAAGGCTTACGTCACCTTGAAAGAAGGCCAGAACCTGGACTTCGTTGGCGGCGCTGAGTAAGTCGGAGGAGTAAAGAACAATGGCAATTGTTAAATGTAAACCTACGTCTCCGGGCCGTCGCCACGTTGTTAAAGTGGTTAACCCTGAGCTGCATAAGGGTAAACCTTATGCTCCGTTGTTGGAAAAAAACAACAAAACTGGTGGTCGTAACAACAATGGTCGTATTACCACTCGTCACATTGGTGGTGGCCATAAACAGCATTATCGTCTGGTTGATTTTAAACGTAACAAAGATGGTATCCCTGCTGTTGTTGAGCGTCTGGAATATGATCCAAACCGTTCAGCAAACATCGCACTGGTTCTGTACAAAGACGGTGAGCGTCGTTACATCCTTGCGCCTAAAGGCCTGAAAGCGGGTGATCAAATCCAGTCTGGTGCTGATTCAGCGATCAAGACCGGTAACGCCCTGCCAATGCGCAACATCCCGGTTGGTTCTACTGTTCACAACATAGAAATGAAACCAGGTAAAGGTGGCCAGTTGGCTCGTTCAGCAGGTGCTTATGCTCAGATCGTTGCACGTGATGGTTCTTATGTGACCCTGCGTCTGCGTTCTGGTGAAATGCGTAAAATACTGTCTGATTGCCGCGCTACTTTAGGTGAAGTTGGTAACGCAGAACATATGCTGCGCGTTCTGGGTAAAGCTGGTGCAAGCCGCTGGCGTGGTATTCGTCCTACTGTTCGTGGTACGGCGATGAACCCAGTAGACCATCCACATGGTGGTGGTGAAGGTCGTAACTTTGGTAAACACCCTGTAACTCCATGGGGCATCCAGACCAAAGGTAAGAAGACCCGTAGCAACAAACGTACTGATAAATATATCGTACGTCGCCGTTCTAAAAAATAATTAGAGGATAAACCATGCCACGTTCTCTCAAGAAAGGTCCATTTATTGACCTGCACTTGCTGAAGAAGGTAGAGAAAGCGGTGGAAAGCGGAGACAAAAAGCCTATTAAGACTTGGTCCCGTCGTTCAACGATCTTTCCTAACATGATCGGTTTGACCATCGCTGTCCATAATGGTCGTCAGCATGTACCAGTTTTTGTGTCCGACGAAATGGTTGGTCATAAACTGGGTGAATTCGCGCCGACCCGTACTTATCGCGGCCATGCGGCCGATAAAAAGGCTAAAAAGCGCTAAGGTAGGAGGAAGAGATGGAAACTATCGCTAAACATCGCCACGCTCGTTCTTCTGCTCAGAAGGTTCGCCTTGTGGCTGACCTGATCCGCGGTAAGAAAGTGTCGCAAGCTCTGGAAACTCTGAACTATACCAACAAAAAAGCTGCTGGTTTAGTGAAGAAAGTACTTGAGTCTGCTATTGCTAACGCAGAACACAACGATGGCGCTGACATCGATGATCTGAAAGTCACGAAAATTTTCGTAGACGAAGGCCCAACTATGAAGCGTATTATGCCTCGTGCCAAAGGCCGCGCAGATCGTATCCTGAAGCGCACCAGCCACATCACTGTGGTTGTGTCCGATCGCTGAGACTCTGGAGACTAGCAATGGGTCAGAAAGTACATCCTAATGGTATTCGTCTGGGTATTGTCAAACCTTGGAACTCTACCTGGTATGCGAATACCAAAGAATTCGCTGACAACCTGGACAGCGACTTTAAAGTTCGCCAGTACTTGAACAAAGAACTGGTTAAAGCATCTATTTCACGTATCGTTATCGAACGTCCTGCGAAAAGCATCCGTGTAACCATTCACACTGCTCGTCCAGGTATTGTAATCGGTAAAAAAGGTGAAGACGTTGAAAAACTGCGTAAGGCTGTAGCGGATATCGCTGGCGTTCCTGCGCAGATCAATATTGCCGAAGTACGTAAACCTGAACTGGACGCAAAATTGGTTGCTGACAGCATCAGTTCACAGCTGGAACGTCGTGTAATGTTCCGCCGTGCTATGAAACGTGCTGTACAGAACGCTATGCGTTTGGGCGCTAAAGGTATCAAAGTGGAAGTCAGCGGCCGTCTGGGCGGTGCTGAAATTGCACGTACTGAGTGGTATCGTGAAGGTCGTGTACCTCTGCATACTCTGCGTGCAGACATCGACTACAATACTTCTGAAGCGCACACCACTTATGGTGTAATCGGCGTTAAGGTATGGATCTTCAAAGGTGAGATCCTGGGTGGTATGGCTGCAGTTGAACAGGCGGAAAAACCGGCTGCTCAACCTAAAAAGCAGCAGCGTAAAGGCCGCAAGTAAGGAGAGTCGCTGATGTTACAACCAAAGCGTACGAAATTCCGTAAAGTGCACAAAGGCCGCAACCGTGGTCTGGCTGCAGGTGCGGATGTTAGCTTCGGCACTTTCGGTCTGAAAGCTGTGGGCCGTGGTCGTCTGACTGCTCGTCAGATCGAAGCGGCACGTCGTGCTATGACCCGTGCAATTAAACGTCAAGGTAAAATCTGGATCCGTGTGTTCCCAGACAAACCTATCACCGAAAAGCCACTCGAAGTGCGTATGGGTAAAGGTAAAGGTAACGTAGAATACTGGGTTGCCTTGATCCAGCCCGGTAAAGTCCTGTATGAAATGGACGGTGTGCCTGAAGAGCTGGCTCGTGAAGCATTCAAGCTGGCAGCAGCGAAACTGCCTATCAAAACCACCTTTGTAACTAAGACGGTGATGTAATGAAAGCACAAGAGCTGCGCGAAAAAAGCGTTGAAGAGCTGAACACTGAGCTGCTGAACCTGTTACGTGAACAATTCAATCTGCGTATGCAGGCGGCAAGTGGCCAGCTGCAACAGTCTCACCTGTTGAAACAAGTGCGTCGTAATATTGCACGCGTTAAGACTTTACTGACTGAGAAGGCGGGTGCGTAATGACCGATAAAATCCGTACTCTGCAAGGTCGTGTTATTAGCGACAAAATGGAAAAATCCATTGTTGTTGCTATTGAGCGTAAGGTGAAACACCCATTGTATGGTAAATTCATCAAACGTACGACTAAACTGCACGTACATGACGAGAACAATGAATGTGGAATTGGCGATGTAGTGGAAATCCGCGAAACCCGTCCACTGTCTAAGACTAAATCTTGGACTTTAGTTCGCGTCGTAGAGAAAGCGGTTCTATAATAGATCGCTGTATCGTACAAAATAAACGGCCCAAAATATAACGGGGCCGTTTATTTTTCTGTCCATCGCGAAGATGTGGTGTTATAATGCCGCGCCCTCGTAGTGTGGGATATTGAAACGGCCTCTTTAAAATAAAGTGGCTCAGTAGTAGTTGACATTTAGCGGAGCACTAAAATGATCCAAGAACAGACTATGCTGAACGTGGCCGACAACTCCGGTGCACGTCGCGTAATGTGTATCAAGGTTCTAGGTGGCTCGCACCGTCGCTACGCACATGTCGGTGACATCATCAAGATCACTATCAAGGAAGCAATTCCTCGTGGTAAAGTGAAAAAAAGGTGATGTCCTGAAAGCGGTAGTGGTGCGCACCAAGAAGGGTGTTCGTCGCCCGGACGGTTCTGTCATTCGCTTCGATAGCAACGCTTGCGTATTGTTGAACAACAATAGTGAGCAAGTTATCGGTACGCGTATTTTTGGGCCGGTGACTCGTGAACTTCGTAATGAAAAGTTCATGAAAATTATTTCTCTGGCACCTGAAGTACTCTAAGGAGCATGCTATGGCAGCGAAAATCCGTCGTGATGACGAAATTATCGTGCTGACTGGTAAAGACAAAGGCAAGCGCGGTAAAGTAAAACAGGTTCTTTCTTCTGGTAAAGTTATTGTTGAAGGCATCAACCTGGTAAAAAAACATCAGAAGCCAGTCCCGGCTCTGAACCAACCAGGTGGCATCGTTGAAAAAGAAGCAGCTATTAATGTTTCTAACGTTGCAATTTTCAACGCAGCAACCGGCAAGGCTGACCGTGTAGGTTTTAGATTCGAAGATGGCAAAAAAGTGCGTTTCTTCAAATCTAACAACGAAACTATCAAGTAATTTGGAGTATACGATGGCGAAACTGCATGATTACTACAAAGACGAGGTAGTCAAGAAACTGATGACTCAGTTTGGTTACCATTCTGTCATGCAAGTCCCTCGGGTCGAGAAGATCACCCTGAACATGGGTGTTGGTGAAGCAATTGCTGATAAAAAACTGCTGGATAACGCAGCGGCTGACTTAGCAGCAATCTCTGGTCAAAAGCCATTGATCACCAAAGCACGCAAATCAGTTGCAGGCTTCAAAATCCGTCAGGGCTATCCAATCGGCTGTAAAGTAACCCTGCGTGGAAAACGCATGTGGGAGTTCTTTGAGCGCCTGATTTCTATTGCTGTACCACGTATCCGTGACTTCCGTGGGTTGTCCGCTAAATCATTCGATGGTCGTGGTAACTACAGCATGGGTGTTCGTGAGCAAATCATCTTCCCTGAAATCGATTACGATAAAGTGGATCGCGTACGTGGTTTGGATATTACTATCACCACTACTGCGAAATCTGATGATGAAGGCCGCGCACTGTTGGCTGCGTTTAACTTCCCGTTCCGCAAGTAAGGCAGGGTACTCATGGCTAAGCAATCAATGAAAGCACGTGATGTAAAACGTGCGAAATTAGCTGAGAAATTCTTCGCAAAACGCGTTGAACTGAAAGCGATCATCTCTGATGTAAATGCATCTGATGAAGACCGTTGGAATGCTGTTCTTAAACTGCAAACACTGCCACGTGATTCCAGCCCTTGCCGTCAGCGTAACCGCTGCCGTCAAACTGGGCGTCCGCATGCATTTTTGCGGAAGTTTGGGTTGAGCCGTATTAAAGTCCGTGAAGCCGCTATGCGCGGCGAAATCCCGGGCCTTAAAAAGGCTAGCTGGTAATTGTCACCAATTGAATCACGGGAGTAAAGACAGATGAGCATGCAAGATCCGATCGCGGATATGCTGACCCGTATCCGTAACGGTCAGGCCGCGAATAAAGTTGCGGTCACCATGCCTTCCTCCAAGCTGAAAGTGGCAATTGCCAAGGTGCTGAAGGAAGAAGGTTACATTGAAGATTTTAAAATCGAAGGCGACACTAAGCCAGAACTGGAAGTTACTCTGAAGTATTTCCAAGGTAAGGCTGTTGTAGAAAGCATTCAGCGTGTAAGCCGCCCAAGTCTGCGCATCTATAAGAAAAAAGATGAGCTGCCACAAGTTATGGCTGGTTTGGGAATCGCTGTTGTTTCTACCTCTAAAGGTGTAATGACTGATCGTGCAGCTCGCCAGGCTGGTCTGGGTGGCGAGATTCTCTGCTACGTAGCTTAATTCGGGAGGAAAGAATGTCTCGTGTTGCAAAAGCACCCGTCGTCATTCCTGCCGGCGTAGAGGTTAAACTCGACGGTCAGGTTATTTCGATTAAGGGTAAAAACGGCGAGCTAAGTCGTAAAATCCACAACGCAGTTGAAGTTAATCATGCGGATAGCCAACTGACTTTCGCTCCGCGCGAAGGGTTTGCTGACGCTTGGGCGCAGGCAGGTACAACTCGTTCTCTGCTGAACGCTATGGTTATTGGTGTTAACGAAGGTTTCACTAAGAAACTTCAGCTGGTTGGTGTTGGTTATCGTGCAGCAGTTAAAGGCAACGCAGTTAGTTTGTCTTTAGGCTTCTCGCATCCGGTTGAGCATCAGCTGCCAGCAGGCATAACTGCGGAATGCCCATCACAAACTGAAATCGTACTGAAAGGTGCTGATAAGCAAGTGATTGGTCAGGTTGCGGCAGATTTGCGTGCCTATCGTCGTCCTGAGCCATATAAAGGCAAAGGTGTTCGTTACGCCGATGAAGTCGTGCGTACCAAAGAGGCTAAGAAGAAGTAAGGTAACACTATGGATAAGAAAGCAGCTCGTATCCGTCGTGCGACCCGCGCACGCCGCAAGCTCAAAGAACTGGGTGCGACTCGCTTGGTGGTACATCGTACCCCTCGCCATATTTATGCGCAGGTTATCGCACCAAATGGTTCTGAAACTCTGGTGGCCGCTTCTACAACAGAAAAAGCTATCAGTGAACAACTGAAATTTACTGGAAACAAAGAAGCCGCAGCATTAGTTGGTAAGATTGTTGCTGAACGTGCTCTGGAAAAAGGCATCAAAGATGTATCCTTTGACCGTTCTGGTTTCCAATATCATGGTAGAGTCCAGGCACTGGCAGATGCTGCCCGTGAAGCTGGCCTTCAGTTCTAAGGTAGAGGTGTAAGATGGCTCACATCGAAAAACAAGCTGGCGAACTGCAGGAAAAGCTGATCGCGGTAAACCGCGTATCTAAAACTGTTAAAGGTGGCCGCATTTTCAGCTTTACAGCACTGACTGTAGTTGGTGATGGTAACGGTCGCGTTGGTTTTGGCTACGGCAAAGCACGCGAAGTTCCGGCAGCAATCCAGAAAGCGATGGAAAAAGCACGTCGCAATATGAAAAACGTCGCACTTAACAGCGGCACTCTGTACCATCCAGTGAAAGGCTCACACACCGGTTCTCGCGTGTTCATGCAGCCTGCTCACGAAGGTACAGGTATCATCGCCGGTGGTGCGATGCGTGCTGTTTTGGAAGTGGCTGGGGTTCGTAACGTACTGGCTAAAACCTACGGTTCCACTAACCCGATTAATGTGGTTCGTGCAACCCTGGACGCTTTAGACAGCATGAAGTCTCCAGAAATGGTCGCAGCTAAGCGTGGCAAATCCGTCGAAGAAATTCTGGGGTAATGACCATGGCTAAGACTATTAAAATCACTCAGGTTCGCAGTTCAATTGGTCGTTTGCCTAAGCATAAGGCAACTCTGACTGGTTTAGGTCTGCGTCGCATTGGGCATACTGTTGAGCGTGAAGATACACCAGCTATTCGCGGTATGGTCAACTTGGTTTCCTATATGGTTAAAGTTGAGGAGTAACAGGTGCGCTTAAATACTCTGTCTCCGGCTGAAGGTGCCAAGCACGCACCTAAACGTGTAGGTCGTGGTATTGGTTCTGGTCTGGGTAAAACCGGCGGTCGTGGTCACAAAGGTCAGAAGTCTCGTTCTGGCGGTGGCGTGCGTCGTGGTTTTGAAGGTGGCCAGATGCCTTTATACCGTCGTCTGCCAAAATTTGGTTTTACTTCACGTAAGGCAATGGTCACCGCAGAAATTCGTCTGTCTGATTTTGCCCACGTTGAAGGCGATGTTATCGATCTGAATGCACTGAAAGCTGCTAACATTATTGGCCCTCAAATTGAATTCGCAAAAGTAATGCTTTCTGGCGAAGTCAATCGCGCAGTAACTGTGCGTGGCTTGCGTGTTACTAAAGGCGCCCGTGCTGCAATTGAAGCTGCTGGCGGTAAAATTGAGGAATAAGTAACAGATGGCTAAACAACCAGGATTAGATTTTCAAAGTGCCAAAGGCGGATTAGGCGAGTTAAAACGCAGACTTTTGTTTGTCATTGGAGCTCTAATTGTTTTCCGTATTGGCTCTTTTATTCCAATCCCTGGTATTGATGCCGCTGTGCTTGCCAAATTGCTCGAGCAGCAAAGAGGCACCATCATTGAAATGTTTAACATGTTCTCTGGTGGTGCTTTAAGCCGTGCTTCTATCTTTGCACTGGGTATAATGCCGTATATTTCTGCGTCTATTATTATCCAGTTGTTAACTGTGGTTAACCCCCGTTTAGCAGAGATTAAGAAGGAAGGGGAAGCTGGTCGTCGTAAGATCAGTCAGTACACCCGTTATGGCACATTGGTGCTGGCAATATTCCAGTCAATCGGTATTGCTACTGGATTGCCGAATATGCCTGGGATGCAAGGATTAGTTATTAATCCTGGCGTTGCATTCTATTTCACGGCTGTTGTAAGTCTGGTCACGGGAACCATGTTCTTGATGTGGTTGGGTGAGCAGATTACTGAGCGAGGTATCGGTAACGGTATTTCAATCATAATCTTTGCTGGTATCGTTGCGGGTCTACCGCCTGCAATTGGTCACACCATCGAGCAAGCTCGGCAAGGCGACCTGCACTTCCTCCTGTTGCTGTTGGTTGCAGTATTAGTATTTGCCGTAACTTTCTTCGTTGTTTTCATTGAGCGTGGTCAACGCCGTATCGTTGTTAACTATGCAAAACGTCAGCAAGGTCGTAAAGTTTTCGCGGCACAAAGTACACATTTGCCGTTGAAAGTGAATATGGCTGGGGTTATCCCTGCAATTTTTGCTTCCAGTATTATTTTGTTCCCCGGTACCATAGCTTCTTGGTTCGGAGGGGGAACAGGCTGGAATTGGTTGACAACTATTTCTATGTATTTGCAACCAGGTCAACCGCTTTATGTGTTATTATACGCTTCTGCAATCATCTTCTTCTGTTTCTTCTACACGGCTTTGGTTTTTAATCCAAGAGAAACAGCAGATAACCTGAAGAAGTCTGGTGCATTCGTACCAGGAATTCGTCCGGGAGAGCAAACGGCTAAGTACATTGATAAAGTAATGACTCGTCTAACCTTAATTGGTGCGTTATATATTACTTTTATCTGCTTAATCCCGGAGTTCATGCGTGATGCAATGAAAGTTCCATTCTATTTTGGTGGTACTTCTCTACTGATTGTAGTCGTCGTCATCATGGACTTTATGGCTCAAGTGCAAACTCTTATGATGTCGAGTCAATATGAGTCTGCATTGAAGAGGGCAAACCTGAAAGGATATAACCGCTAATTGGTTTGCTTGAGAAGTTACGGAGAGTAAAAATGAAAGTTCGTGCTTCCGTCAAGAAATTATGCCGCAATTGCAAAATTGTTAAACGTAACGGTATCGTTCGTGTGATTTGCAATGCAGAGCCTAAGCACAAACAGCGCCAAGGCTAATTAGTCGCATATTTTTCTTGCAAAGTTGGGTTGAGCTGGCTAAATTAGCCAGCCAATCTTTTTTATCTGACAGCAACATTGTTTGAGTATCCTGAAAACGGGCTTTTCAGAATGATGTTGCAGTGAATAAATATTGTAGGAGTGCATAGTGGCCCGTATAGCAGGCATTAACATTCCTGATCAGAAACATACTGTAATCGCATTAACTTCGATCTACGGTATCGGTAAAACCCGCTCACAAGCAATTTGTGCAGCAGTGGGCATTGCTGAAAATGTTAAGATCAGTGAGCTGTCTGAAGAGCAAATTGACAAGCTGCGTGACGAAGTTGCCAAATACGTTGTAGAAGGTGATCTGCGTCGTGAAGTAACCCTGAGTATCAAACGTCTGATGGATCTTGGTTGCTATCGTGGTTTACGTCATCGTCGTGGTCTGCCAGTTCGCGGTCAGCGTACTAAGACCAATGCACGTACCCGTAAGGGTCCGCGTAAACCGATCAAGAAATAATCGGGGTATTGAATAATGGCAAAAGCACCTATTCGTGCACGTAAGCGTGTAAGAAAACAAGTCTCTGACGGTGTGGCTCATATCCATGCTTCTTTCAACAATACCATCGTTACTATTACTGATCGTCAGGGTAACGCATTGGGTTGGGCAACTGCCGGGGGTTCCGGTTTCCGTGGTTCTCGTAAATCTACTCCGTTTGCAGCTCAGGTTGCGGCAGAGCGCTGCGCTGAAGCAGTAAAAGAGTACGGAATTAAGAACCTGGAAGTTATGGTTAAAGGACCTGGTCCTGGCCGTGAGTCAACTATCCGCGCATTAAATGCGGCTGGTTTCCGCATCACTAATATTACGGATGTGACTCCGATCCCTCATAACGGTTGTCGTCCACCGAAAAAACGTCGCGTTTAGTACGTCTTCGTTTTTTAGGATTGTTGGAGAAAGAAAATGGCAAGATATTTGGGTCCTAAGCTCAAGCTGAGCCGTCGCGAGGGTACAGACCTTTTCCTGAAGTCTGGCGTTCGCGCGATTGACACCAAGTGTAAGTTAGAACAGGCACCAGGCCAGCACGGCGCACGTAAACCGCGTCTGTCTGACTATGGTGTACAGTTACGTGAAAAACAAAAAGTTCGTCGTATTTACGGTGTTCTGGAGCGTCAATTCCGTAACTATTATAAAGAAGCGACTCGTCTGAAAGGCAACACAGGTGAAAACCTGCTGAATTTGCTGGAAAGTCGCTTGGATAACGTCGTTTATCGTATGGGTTTTGGCGCGACTCGTGCTGAATCACGTCAGATGGTAAGCCACAAGGCTATCACGGTAAATGGTCGCGTTGTTAACATCGCTTCTTATCAGGTATCCCCGAATGACGTAGTCAGCGTTCGTGAAAAAGCGAAGAAGCAGGCTCGCATTAAAGCAGCTTTAGAGCTGGCTGAGCAGCGTGAGAAACCAACTTGGTTGGAAGTTGATGCTGCGAAGATGGAAGGTGTGTTCAAGCGTATTCCTGAACGTACTGATCTATCCGCTGACATTAACGAACACCTGATCGTCGAGCTTTACTCTAAGTAAAGCTTAGTACCAAAGAGAGGACACAATGCAGGGTTCTGTGACAGAGTTTCTAAAACCGCGCCTGGTAGATATCGAGCAAGTCAGTTCGACGCACGCCAAGGTGACCCTTGAGCCATTAGAGCGTGGCTTTGGCCATACTCTTGGCAACGCACTGCGCCGTATTCTGCTTTCGTCTATGCCGGGTTGTGCGGTGACTGAGGTTGAGATTGATGGTGTACTGCATGAGTACAGCACCAAAGAAGGTGTACAGGAAGATATCCTGGAGATTCTCCTCAATCTGAAAGGGCTGGCGGTGAAAGTTCAGGGTAAAGATGAAGTTATCCTTACTTTGAATAAATCTGGCATTGGCCCTGTGACTGCAGCCGATATCATCCATGATGGTGATGTCGAAATCGTCAAGCCGCAGCACGTAATCTGCCATCTGACTGACGAAAGCGCTTCCATTAGTATGCGTATAAAAGTTCAGCGCGGTCGTGGATATGTGCCGGCTTCTGCCCGAATTCATTCGGAAGAAGATGAGCGCCCTATCGGTCGTTTGTTAGTAGATGCTTGCTATAGCCCAGTAGAGCGTATCGCCTACAATGTTGAAGCAGCTCGTGTAGAACAGCGTACTGACTTGGATAAGCTGGTTATCGAGATGGAAACTAACGGTACAATCGATCCTGAAGAGGCGATTCGCCGTGCAGCTACCATTCTGGCTGAACAACTAGAAGCTTTCGTTGATTTACGTGATGTACGTCAACCAGAAGTAAAAGAAGAGAAGCCAGAGTTTGATCCGATCCTGCTGCGCCCTGTTGACGATCTGGAATTGACTGTCCGCTCTGCTAACTGCCTTAAAGCAGAAGCTATCCACTACATCGGTGATTTGGTACAGCGTACTGAAGTTGAGTTACTTAAAACACCTAACTTGGGTAAAAAATCTCTTACTGAGATTAAAGATGTACTGGCTTCACGTGGACTTTCTCTGGGCATGCGTCTGGAAAACTGGCCACCAGCAAGTATTGCTGATGAGTAACTAGATCACAGGTTAAGGTTTTACTGAGAAGGATAAGGTCATGCGCCATCGTAAGAGTGGTCGTCAATTGAACCGCAACAGCAGCCATCGCCAAGCTATGTTTCGTAACATGGCAGGTTCTTTAGTTCGTCATGAAATCATCAAGACGACTCTGCCTAAAGCGAAAGAACTGCGTCGCGTCGTTGAGCCGCTGATTACTCTTGCCAAGACCGACAGCGTAGCTAATCGTCGTCTGGCATTCGCCCGTACTCGTGATAACGAGATCGTGGCAAAATTGTTTAATGAACTGGGTCCGCGTTTTGCGAGCCGTGCAGGGGGTTACACTCGTATTCTGAAGTGTGGCTTCCGTACAGGTGACAATGCACCGATGGCATACATCGAGCTTGTTGACCGTGCAGCAGAGTCTCAGACAGAAGTAGCGTCTGCAGAGTAATCTGTAGGAGCGTAAAAAGCCGGGTATTATCCCGGTTTTTTATTGCCTTTTAATTTTGATCCTCTAATTCTCCGTTTTATATTCATCAGCTAATCTGCAAATTTTTCCTGTTCAGATGATCTCTTAGCCTATTCTGGTAGTATTGTGATTATTTTCTACTTGATAGGAGAATCTTATGTATCGTATCGGTCAGTTGGCAAAATTAGCAGGTGTAACACCTGACACTATCCGTTTTTATGAAAAACAGGGGCTGATGCTTCATGGAGAAAGAACAGAAGGTGGTTATAGACTATATACCGAACAGGATCTACAGCGATTGCGTTTTATCCGCTATGCAAAACAATTAGGTTTTACACTCGAAGCAATTGTAGAACTATTATCTATTCGGGTTGATCCTGAGCATCATACATGCAAGGAATCAAAACATATTGTTGATTCTAGATTGCGAGAAGTTGAAGAAAAATTATTAGAAATGCAAAAAATGCGTGATTCTTTGAAAATGTTGAGTGATGCTTGTTGTGGTAGTACTCACGTCAGTACATATTGTTCTATATTAGAAATTCTGGAAGAAGGTGCGACAAGCAGATAATTTTTCTTTATTGTTCTGAGTGCTAAGAGTACAATCGCACTGTTTTTAATCATAAAATTATTTTATTCATTAATTTAGAGGTTATGATGACAACATATCGCCATAAAAAAGGTGTTATCAAAGATAATGCTATAGAAGCTTTACTACATGATCCTTTGTTTAGGCAGAGAGTAGAGAAAAATAAAAAAGGTAAAGGAAGTTATAATCGTAAAGAAAAGCATGGTTGGGAGGCCAATGATAATAATTTTATCAAGTTGTTATCATTGGCCTTCTAGCTTTTTAAGTAGATTCTATAATCGAACAAGTCCGAATTAATGTTTTTACAGGAAGAAAGGACTTGGCTGGAAAAGCTTTTCTACTTCAGGCACGAATTTTTTATCAGTAATAAACATGATTACATGATCACCTTGTTGAATAATACTGTAATCATTAGCAATGATGACTTCTTCATTACGGACAATGGCACCTATTGTTGTTCCTGGTGGTAATTTGATATCACCTATCTTACGCCCAACAACTTTTGAAGTATGTTCATCGCCATGAGCTATGGCCTCGATAGCTTCAGCAACCCCTCTTCTTAATGAGAATACACTGACAATATCTGCTTTACGGACATGACCAAGTAGCGCTGATACTGTTGCTTGTTGAGGTGAAATTGCAATATCAATGACCCCACCTTGTACTAGATCAACATATGCACTGCGTTGAATAAGAACCATTGCTTTTTTGGCCCCCATTCGTTTTGCAAGCATGGCTGACATAATATTGGCTTCATCATCATTTGTTAGCGCTATAAAAACGTCAACTTGTTCAATATGTTCTTCAGCTAGTAATTCTTGGTCTGAAGCATCACCATAAAACACGATGGTATCGTGCAATAGTTCAGCTAATTCAATGGCCCTTTTTTGGTTATGTTCAATTAGCTTGACGCTGTAATCTTTTTCAAGTCGTGCGGCTAAACCTGCACCAACATTACCGCCCCCAACAATCATGATGCGTTTATACGGTTTTTCAAGACGTTGTAATTCGCTCATTACGGCCCTGATATGTTGTGATGCTGCAACGAAGAAGACTTCATCTCCAGCTTCAATAATTGTTGAACCTTGAGGTCTAATCGGGCGATCTTGACGAAATATTGCAGCAACTTTGCTATCAATATGTGGCATATGCTCTCGAAGTGAGGATAAGGCATTGCCTACCAGTGAACCACCATAATAGGCCTTAACCGCAACAATGCTGACACGCCCTTCAGCAAAATTAACAACTTGTAATGCTCCTGGATATTGGATTAATTTATAGATGTAATCAATAACCAGTTGCTCAGGGGATATTAGGTAATCAATAGGAATATCATCAGGTTGAAATAATTTTTCTGATTCTCGGATATATTCTGATGAGCGTATTCTGGCGACTTTATTGGGTGTGTTAAATAGAGAATAAGCAATTTGGCATGCAACCATATTGGTTTCATCTGAATTTGTGACAGCTATTAACATATCAGCATCTTCAGCGCCAGCTTCCTTCAATACTCTGGGATGGGAGCCATGACCATTGACAACTCGGAGATCGAATTTATCCTGTAACTGGCGTAGACGATCTGTATCGGTATCAACGACAGTAATATCATTGTTTTCATCAACTAAATTCTCAGCTAATGTCCCACCAACCTGGCCAGCACCCAGAATGATTATCTTCATAGCATTCTCTTCTCAATTGGAAGCCATCTTTTATTCTTGATATTTTAGCAAAACCATAAAATCCTCTCGCTCAGTTGGAACGAGAGAGCGTTATTATTGTTTAGTTAGTCGGGCATAAAAGAAACCATCACCACCCGTAGCTTCTGGAATAATCTGTGTTCCAGGAGTATCTGAATTACCTGCTTCTGATAATACTGCATCGGGATGACGGGCCAAAAACTCTTTTATTTGCTCACTATTTTCCTGAGGTAAAATTGAACAGGTGGCGTAAACCAGCGTGCCATTTCGCTTCAAATATGGCCAGATAGCTTCAAGGATTTCAGATTGCAATGTAACTAGTTGATTTATATCTTCACTCCTGCGTAGCCATTTTATGTCAGGGTGACGGCGAATAACCCCTGTAGCAGAGCATGGTGCGTCAAGAAGAATACGATCAAATTGTTCATCAGCAGCCCACTCGTGTGGAAGGCGTCCATCACCTTTTTTGACGACAGCATGCAAGTTAAGTCGTTGTAAATTCTCTTTTACTCGCTTAATTCGTTGCTCATCAATATCGATAGCAATAACCTTAGATTTTGGTGCTATTTCGAGTATATGAGTAGTTTTTCCGCCAGGTGCAGCACAAAGATCCAGTATAGATTCACCATTGCATGGGCCTAAGAGTTCCGCGCATCCCTGTGCGGAGCGATCCTGAATAGTTACCCAGCCTTGGCTAAATCCGGGTAGTGCACTGACAGGACAGGGGGTCAGAAGACGAATAGCACTAGGATGGTTGATATCTAATTCTGCTTCTATATTAGCTTCTTCTAATAGTGCAAGATATTCTTTTGCTGTATGATGGGTTTGGTTAACCCGTAGCCACATAGGTGGTTTTTGGTTGTTGGCATTCACTATAGTTTGCCAATTTTGTGGATATGCTTTTTGAATGTGTTCTAGCAGCCATTTGGGATGTAGGTGTTGATTATTTGCCCGTTCGATTAATTCTTGTTGTTGGCGCTGAAATTGGCGAAGGACACCATTAATTACCCCTTTAAGCTGTGGCCGTTTTAAATGAGTGGCGCCATTGACGGTTTCGGCAAGTGCAGCGTGTGCAGGTATACGTGTATATATCAGCTGATATATACCAACCATGATTAGGTAGTGAAAAATACGTTGTTTTCCTTTCAATGGCTTTGCCATTAGTTGACTGATAAACCACTCAAGCTGAGGTAATACTCTCATCACACCAAAACAGATTTCTTGCAACAACGCCTTATCTTTATCAGAAACTTTTTGTTGGAGTTCAGGTATAACAGTGCTGAGGGATTGCCCTTGGTCAAGCACTTGGGTGATTGCTTTTGCAGCGATGCTTCTCAGGTTATATGTATTTTTCATGGTAATGGTCAAAAAGCTGACTTTCGTCAGCATGGTAAAAAAATAGGAAGAAGCCTGAATGCTAAAACATTCAGGCAAAGTCAGGTTAGTATCAGTTGATTTTGCTACCAGGTGTAAACCACTCACGTTTGGAGTTTAACAGATCGGCAACCGACATTGCTTTCTTGCCTGGTGGTTGCAATTGAACAATATTTAATATCCCATCCGCAGTTGCAATTTGAATACCTTTTTTATCTGCGCTGATAATTGTTCCAGGAGCTTGGGTGGTTTGCTCTGCAATGACTTCTGACTGCCAGATTTTAATTGGTTGATCATCAACTAAGAAGAAGCTCATAGGCCAGGGGTTGAAAGCACGAATACAACGTTCAATTTGGCTTGCAGGTAAATTCCAATCTACTTTTGCTTCCTCTTTACTCAGTTTTTCGGCGTAGGTCGCAAGTGTGTCATCCTGAATTTTAGGTTGACATGTCCCCGATGTGATTAAATCTAAGGTGTTGAGTAAGGCTTTAGGCCCAATATTGGCAAGCTTTTCGTATAAACTAGCACTAGTATCTTCATTTGTAATTGGGCAAATAGCTTTCAACAGCATATTACCCGTATCAAGTCCGGCATCCATTTGCATGATCGTTATGCCCGTTTCTTGGTCGCCAGCCCAAATGGAGCGCTGAATGGGGGCTGCACCACGCCAACGAGGTAGTAAAGAGCCGTGGACATTCAAGCATCCTAGACGTGGTATATCTAAAACGGCTTGAGGAAGAATTAAGCCATAGGCAACAACGATCATAATATCGGCTTGTTGTTCCATGACCCATTGTTGACTTTCTTCTGTACGTAAGGTTTTTGGCTGGAAAACAGGAATATCATGTTCTTCAGCCAATACCTTTACAGGACGTGGTGTCAGTTTCTTACCTCTTCCTGCCGGCTTGTCTGGTGGAGCGAGTACTCCGACAACCTGGTGTTGAGAGTTTAATAAAGCAGCCAAATGGCGAGCCGCGAAATCAGGCGTTCCGGCAAAAATAATACGTAAAGAGTCAGACACTGTTATTTCCTGCGATAATAAAAGTTATTTGTTTTTGGCTCTCAGTCGGTCAATTTTTTCAACTTTCTGACGGATGCGTTGGCGTTTCAATGGTGATAAATAATCAACAAAGAGTTTACCGACTAAATGATCCATTTCATGTTGAATACAGATTGCCAGTAATCCATCAGCTTCTAATTCAAATGGTTGGCCGTTATAGTCTAAGGCCTTAATTTTTACTTGCTCAGAACGAGGCACAAATCCACGCTGTTCAGGAACAGATAAACAACCTTCTTCTATTCCTGTTTCACCAGTTGCATTAATCAATTCCGGGTTCATCAGAACAAGACGTTGATCGCGCTCCTCAGAAACGTCAATGACAATAATTCTCTGATGTATATCAACTTGTGTTGCCGCTAAACCAATACCTTCCTCTGCATACATCGTTTCAAACATATCATCAACGATACGCTGAATTTCTGCATTGACTTTTTCTACTGGCCTGGCAACTGTGCGAAGTCGCTCATCTGGATAATGTAATACTTGTAAAATTGACATATATATTTAGAACTGCATTCAAAAAGTGAGTGATAATTGATGCCTATTCTAGACATTTCCCATTTAGATTGACAGTATTGAACATAAATTAATCATGAGAGGATTGCTCTCAACCTCAGATCAGGATGACGATATGGAAGCGATGGAAATGTGGTTAAGAATGAAAATGGTCTCTCATCTTTCAGCTGCGAAAGCCATGCTTATTATGGATCGCCTGTTGCAAACGAAAAATTGCAGCATATCTTCTCTTAAAGCATGTGGTCTGTCATCTGCACAATGCTTGCAATTTATGAAAGCTAACACTTCCGTGCTGATTTCGGCTCTCAATTGGTTAGAACAACCAGATCATCATTTGTTGACTTTCTCTCATCCCGCATATCCGCCTTTATTAAAGCAAATACACTCTCCACCTCTTGTTCTTTTTGTTGTAGGTGATGTATCGGCCTTATCGCAAAAGCAAATTTCAATGGTTGGTAGTAGGACTGCGACTTTTTATGGTGAAAAATGGGGAAAGATATTTGCTAGTGACTTGGCTAAAAATAATCTGGTAATAACGAGTGGACTGGCGATTGGTATTGACGGTATCTGCCATCAGGCAGCATTGGATTCGGGAGGGAAAACAGTCGCGGTACTTGGTAGTGGTTTTAAAAATATCTACCCCAGTAGACATAAGTCCTTGGCCGGACATATTAAAGAAAATGGGGCATTAGTTTCCGAATTTTTTCCTGATGCGCCACCTAAAGCCAAGCATTTCCCAAGGCGAAATCGAATTATTAGTGGGTTAAGTTTGGCTCTTCTTATTGTGGAAGCTCATAAGAATAGTGGCTCACTGATTACAGCCCGTTGCGCTCTTGAACAAGGGCGAGACATCTTTGCATTACCTGGTCCATTAGGCACTCCTGCGAACGAAGGTAATCATTGGTTGATTAAACAAGGGGCTTATTTGGCAACAAATGTAATGGATATTATGGAGCATATTGGCTTTTCATTTCAATGGGTTAACATCGAAGAGAAAGGTCAGGAGGAAGAAGATAAACAATTTGAACAAACAGAGTTGCCATTTGTGGATGTGCTGGTTAACGTAAGTAGTGAAGTTACACCTGTCGATGTGATTGCCCAGCGCTCTTCCCTGCCAGTTACCGAAGTTATGACCAAATTATTGGAGTTGGAACTCATAGGAAAAGTTGCTGTTGTTGCTGGTGGGTATGTCCGAACTAATTAAGCGATTTAATTTGTGCTTTTTCCAATGTTATGGCGGCTGCCGATATTCAGCGAGTGAGATATGTCTAAGAAAGTACCTTTTACTATAAAAAAAATAGAGCGTTGCCCAAAGTGTAATGCTGAGTTAGTGATCCGCAATGGTGATCATGGTCCATTTTATGCGTGTTCCGGTTATCCATCTTGCCATTATCTTCGTCCTTTGAAAGCACAAATAGACGGACATATTGTTAAAGAATTGGATGGGCAAATCTGTCCAAAATGTGGTTTCACTTTAGTCTTACGTCAAGGGCGTTACGGTATGTTTATTGGCTGTGGTCATTACCCTGAATGTGAATATACAGAATTAATTGATAAACCAGATGATACGTCAATTAATTGTCCTCAATGCCAGCAAGGAAAATTACTCCAGCGTAAATCTCGTTTTGGTAAGACATTTTATTCTTGTAATCGCTATCCAGAATGTCAGTTTGCACTTAACAATAAGCCTATATCAGGTGAATGCACGTTTTGTCACTACCCACTGTTAATAGAAAAGCGCACTTCCCAAGGCGTAAAATTATTTTGTGCCAGTAAATTGTGTAGTAAGCAGCAAGTTAATGAAATTGAGAAATGAAATGAGTTACGTAATCTCACCAGTATTTGATGAAGTTATCATGGCCTTAAAAGAAGAAAAAGTTATTGCTTATCCTACTGAAGCCGTTTTTGGATTAGGGTGTGACCCTGATAGTGAAAATGCAGTGCAAGAGCTATTAGCGTTGAAAAATAGGTCTTGGGAGAAAGGGCTAATTCTTATTGCTGATAAGTATGAGAGATTATGTCCTTATATTGATGATGAACAGATAAATGATACACAGAAAGAAACCATACTCTCATCTTGGCCTGGCCCTGTTACGTGGGTAATCCCCGCGAAAGCGACCACACCAAAATGGTTGACTGGCAAATTTTCAACATTGGCCGTTCGAGTTACGGCTCACCCTTTGGTTCAGCAGCTATGTGCTATATATGAAAAACCACTTGTTTCGACTAGTGCGAATCTAAGTGGATTAGACCCATGTCGTAGTGTAGAAGAAGTACGACAGCAATTTGGCGATCGTGTCCCAATATTAGAAGGAGAAGTTGGTGGGCGTAAGAATCCATCAGAAATCAGGGATGCGTTAACTGGCAAATTATATCGGCAAGGATAGGTAATCATGGATAAATTCGCTGTTTTTGGTAATCCAATTGCGCATAGTAAGTCTCCTTATATTCATCGATTGTTTGCTGAACAAACAGGTATCGAGCATCAGTATGGGAGAGTACTTGCTCCGGTAGAAAACTTTGAACAAACCTTAGCTTATTTTTTCGAACAGGGGGGGTAGGAGCGAATATCACTGTTCCTTTCAAAGAACGTGCCTATAAATGCTCAGATGAATTGACTGAACGGGCGGGTATCTGTGGTGCAGTTAATACATTAAAACGGATATCGGGAAACCGACTGCTCGGTGACAATACTGATGGAATGGGATTATTAGTAGACTTGCAGCGACTCAAATTCCTCTCTCAAGGACAGAGGATTTTGATCATAGGCGCTGGTGGAGCTGCGAAAGGTGTATTGTCTCCTTTGTTATCACTGGGCTGTTCAGTCACTATTACTAACCGAACATTTGAACGTGCTCAAATAATCGCAAATACATTTTCTCTATTAGGTGATATTCAGGCCATTGAAATGAGTGCTCTTGGCCTTATTACGCCAGATTTTGATATTATCATTAATGCAACAGCTTCTGGCCTTGATGGACAAATTCCTGCCATCTCTCCGTTGATTTTTCAAAATAATAGTGTGTGTTACGACATGTATTACCAGCATGGATTAACTCCTTTCCTTACGTTCGCTCACCAACATGGTGTTTCACGTTTGTCTGATGGCTTAGGAATGTTAGTAGGGCAGGCTGCGTATTCTTTTGAATTATGGCATGGAGTGTTTCCTGAAATAGAACCTGTTTTAACGGCCTTAAGACGGGAATTACATGCATGAACCAATCCATTCAATTTCCTGATCGTGAAGAGTGGGATGCGGTAGAATATAAGGTAATATTCCCAGCAATGGTGGATGGTTTGCTGGTGGAGTGTATGATTAGTTCTGATGAAATAATAGGGCGCTATGGCAAGGATCATCACCCACTCGATTTGTTTCGCCAACATCGCTGGGATTTGGAAGAAGAGTTTGAAACAGCCATTTTGAGTGGGCATGATGATCAATTTGGGCGCTACTCTTTGCTTTCAGATTGTGTTGATAGGTAGTCATTTTTCCAGCTAACGTAATTATTAGCGGAATAAAGCAGCCCTTCCAATTCTTCAGGTTTGAGTTTTCGTACTTGCTTGGCAGGGCTACCGACGTACAGGTAACCGCTTTTTAATTTTTTACCTGGAGGAACTAGGCTACCTGCTCCAATCACAACATCGTCTTCAATAGTCACTCCATCAAGTAAAATGGAACCCATGCCAACTAAGACTCGATTCCCAATTTTACACCCATGTAGCATTGATTTATGACCTACCGTGACATCTTCGCCAATTATTAGTGGGAAGCCATTTGGATTATCAGGAGATTTATGAGTCACATGTAAAACAGAACCATCTTGAATATTTGTACGTGAACCAATTGAGACATAATTTACATCACCCCTGATAACTACAAGGGGCCAAATGCTGACATTATCTGCTAATCTGACATTTCCAATTACAACAGAAGAAGGATCTAAAAGAACTTTTTGGCCGACTTGAGGATAGAAATTTAGATATTGGCGTAAAACAGTAGGCATAAAAACCTCAACAGTAATAGTGGATCGCAAATATATAAGCAATTATATAGGAATGTTATTGAGGAAAAAATGCCACGCAATGGAATGATTCGCATTAATTTCAGCCTGTTTGAGTGGTTTTTATATTCAAAAGGTCAAAAAGTGCTCACTTAAAAATAAAATTGCAAAAAACTATTGTCAGCGCTGAAAAACCCCCTATAATGCGCCACCACTGACCGACGCCGAGCTGAAACAGACCGCGAAGGACAGTGAGAGAAAAGCGAAAATAATCGCTTGACTCTCGAGGCGAAAAGCGTAAGATACGCAGCCTCGCAACCCGGAAGGTCCTTCCGGTTGCCAACGCTCTTTAACAAATTAATCAGACAATCTGTGTGGGCACTCACAAGACACTATCTGACGCCGAAAGGCGAAAAAGATTAAAAAAGTCTTGAAGAGTGACTGAACAGTTAATTCATTATGAACGGACAGTCAGAATTCTTTGAGCATCAAACACTTTAATTGAAGAGTTTGATCATGGCTCAGATTGAACGCTGGCGGCAGGCCTAACACATGCAAGTCGGGCGGCAGCGGGAAGAAGCTTGCTTCTTTGCCGGCGAGCGGCGGACGGGTGAGTAATGTCTGGGGATCTGCCCGATGGAGGGGGATAACCACTGGAAACGGTGGCTAATACCGCATAACCTCGAGAGAGCAAAGTGGGGGACCTTCGGGCCTCACACCATCGGATGAACCCAGATGGGATTAGCTAGTAGGTGGGGTAATGGCTCACCTAGGCGACGATCCCTAGCTGGTCTGAGAGGATGACCAGCCACACTGGGACTGAGACACGGCCCAGACTCCTACGGGAGGCAGCAGTGGGGAATATTGCACAATGGGCGCAAGCCTGATGCAGCCATGCCGCGTGTATGAAGAAGGCCTTCGGGTTGTAAAGTACTTTCAGTGGGGAGGAAGGCACAGGGTTGAATACACCCTGTGATTGACGTTACCCACAGAAGAAGCACCGGCTAACTCCGTGCCAGCAGCCGCGGTAATACGGAGGGTGCAAGCGTTAATCGGAATTACTGGGCGTAAAGCGCACGCAGGCGGTCAATTAAGTTAGATGTGAAATCCCCGGGCTTAACCCGGGAATGGCATCTAAGACTGGTTGACTAGAGTCTCGTAGAGGGGGGTAGAATTCCACGTGTAGCGGTGAAATGCGTAGAGATGTGGAGGAATACCGGTGGCGAAGGCGGCCCCCCTGGACGAAGACTGACGCTCAGGTGCGAAAGCGTGGGGAGCAAACAGGATTAGATACCCTGGTAGTCCACGCTGTAAACGATGTCGATTTGGAGGTTGTGGCCTTGAGCTGTGGCTTCCGGAGCTAACGCGTTAAATCGACCGCCTGGGGAGTACGGTCGCAAGATTAAAACTCAAATGAATTGACGGGGGCCCGCACAAGCGGTGGAGCATGTGGTTTAATTCGATGCAACGCGAAGAACCTTACCTACTCTTGACATCCACGGAATTCTGCAGAGATGCGGAAGTGCCTTCGGGACCCGTGAGACAGGTGCTGCATGGCTGTCGTCAGCTCGTGTTGTGAAATGTTGGGTTAAGTCCCGCAACGAGCGCAACCCTTATCCTTTGTTGCCAGCACGTGATGGTGGGAACTCAAGGGAGACTGCCGGTGATAAACCGGAGGAAGGTGGGGATGACGTCAAGTCATCATGGCCCTTACGAGTAGGGCTACACACGTGCTACAATGGCAGATACAAAGAGAAGCGACCTCGCGAGAGCAAGCGGACCTCATAAAGTCTGTCGTAGTCCGGATTGGAGTCTGCAACTCGACTCCATGAAGTCGGAATCGCTAGTAATCGTAGATCAGAATGCTACGGTGAATACGTTCCCGGGCCTTGTACACACCGCCCGTCACACCATGGGAGTGGGTTGCAAAAGAAGTCGGTAGCTTAACCTTCGGGAGGGCGCTGACCACTTTGTGATTCATGACTGGGGTGAAGTCGTAACAAGGTAACCGTAGGGGAACCTGCGGTTGGATCACCTCCTTACCGAAAGATAGTAGTTTTTGTAGCAGTGCTCACACAGATTGTCTGATGAAATAAAGCAGAGCAAGCGTCTGCGAAGAAGACTTTGAGTCCCCTTCGTCTAGAGGCCTAGGACACCGCCCTTTCACGGCGGTAACAGGGGTTCGAATCCCCTAGGGGACGCCATCTTGCTCAGGTATCGGGTGAAAGACGGTGCCACTGAAATATTGTTAAGCGGACGTGCGCGTCGGTTTAGCAATATTAGCTCTTTAACAATCTGGAACAAGCTGAAAATTTGAAACAGCCCGTGACGATGAATTCATCAGCACGGGTGAGTCTCTCAGACCCGTCAATCCGAAGACACCTTCGGGTTGTGAGGTTAAGCGACTAAGCGTACACGGTGGATGCCTAGGCAGTCAGAGGCGATGAAGGACGTGCTAATCTGCGAAAAGCGCCGGTGAGCTGATATGAAGCGCTGTCAGCCGGCGATGTCCGAATGGGGAAACCCGGTGCAATTCGTTGCATCATCATTAACTGAATCCATAGGTTAATGAGGCGAACCGGGGGAACTGAAACATCTCAGTACCCCGAGGAAAAGAAATCAACCGAGATTCCCCCAGTAGCGGCGAGCGAACGGGGAGGAGCCCAGAGCCATCAGCATGACACGCCTCAGGAGAACGGTCTGGAAAGGCCGGCAGTAAAGGGTGAAAGCCCCGTATCCGAAGTGGTGTGTTGTGTGAGCTCGAAGAGTAGGGCGGGACACGTGATATCCTGTCTGAACATGGGGGGACCATCCTCCAAGGCTAAATACTCCTGACTGACCGATAGTGAACCAGTACCGTGAGGGAAAGGCGAAAAGAACCCCGGCGAGGGGAGTGAAAGAGAACCTGAAACCGTGTACGTACAAGCAGTGGGAGCCCTGATTTATCAGGGTGACTGCGTACCTTTTGTATAATGGGTCAGCGACTTATATTCTGTAGCAAGGTTAACCGTATAGGGGAGCCGCAGGGAAACCGAGTCTTAACTGGGCGTTAAGTTGCAGGGTATAGACCCGAAACCCGGTGATCTAGCCATGGGCAGGTTGAAGGTTGGGTAACACTAACTGGAGGACCGAACCGACTAATGTTGAAAAATTAGCGGATGACTTGTGGCTGGGGGTGAAAGGCCAATCAAACCGGGAGATAGCTGGTTCTCCCCGAAAGCTATTTAGGTAGCGCCTCGTGAAGTCATCTTCGGGGGTAGAGCACTGTTTCGGCTAGGGGGTCATCCCGACTTACCAACCCGATGCAAACTGCGAATACCGAAGAATGTTATCACGGGAGACACACGGCGGGTGCTAACGTCCGTCGTGAAGAGGGAAACAACCCAGACCGCCAGCTAAGGTCCCCAAGTCATGGTTAAGTGGGAAACGAAGTGGGAAGGCTCAGACAGCCAGGATGTTGGCTTAGAAGCAGCCATCATTTAAAGAAAGCGTAATAGCTCACTGGTCGAGTCGGCCTGCGCGGAAGATGTAACGGGGCTAAACCATGCACCGAAGCTGCGGCAGCGACACGAATGTGTTGCTGGGTAGGGGAGCGTTCTGTAAGCCGTTGAAGGTGAACTGTGAGGTTTGCTGGAGGTATCAGAAGTGCGAATGCTGACATAAGTAACGATAAAGCGGGTGAAAAACCCGCTCGCCGGAAGACCAAGGGTTCCTGTCCAACGTTAATCGGGGCAGGGTGAGTCGACCCCTAAGGCGAGGCTGAAAAGCGTAGTCGATGGGAAACAGGTTAATATTCCTGTACGGGCAATAATTGCGACGGGGGGACGGAGAAGGCTAGGCAATCCGGGCGACGGTCGTCCCGGTTTAAGTGTGTAGGTGGGATAATCAGGCAAATCCGGTTATCCACAGCACTGAGGCACGATGACGAGGCACTACGGTGCTGAAGTTGCTGATGCCCCGCTTCCAGGAAAAGCCCCTAAGCTTCAGATTAGTGCTCATCGTACCCCAAACCGACACAGGTGGTCAGGTAGAGAATACTCAGGCGCTTGAGAGAACTCGGGTGAAGGAACTAGGCAAAATGGTGCCGTAACTTCGGGAGAAGGCACGCTGGCGTTAGGTGAAGGACCGAGCGTCCGGAGCTGAGGCCAGTCGCAGATACCAGCTGGCTGCAACTGTTTAATAAAAACACAGCACTGTGCAAACACGAAAGTGGACGTATACGGTGTGACGCCTGCCCGGTGCTGGAAGGTTAATTGATGGGGTTATCGCCTGGCGAGAAGCTCCTGATCGAAGCCCCAGTAAACGGCGGCCGTAACTATAACGGTCCTAAGGTAGCGAAATTCCTTGTCGGGTAAGTTCCGACCTGCACGAATGGCGTAATGATGGCCAGGCTGTCTCCACCCGAGACTCAGTGAAATTGAACTCGCTGTGAAGATGCAGTGTACCCGCGGCAAGACGGAAAGACCCCGTGAACCTTTACTATAGCTTGACACTGAACCTTGAGCCTTGATGTGTAGGATAGGTGGGAGGCTGTGAAGTGCAGACGCCAGTCTGCACGGAGCCATCCTTGAAATACCACCCTTGAATGTTTGATGTTCTAACGCCGGCCCGTTATCCGGGTTGCGGACAGTGTCTGGTGGGTAGTTTGACTGGGGCGGTCTCCTCCCAAAGCGTAACGGAGGAGCACGAAGGTTGGCTAATCCTGGTCGGACATCAGGAGGTTAGTGCAATGGCATAAGCCAGCTTGACTGCGAGAGTGACAGCTCGAGCAGGTGCGAAAGCAGGTCATAGTGATCCGGTGGTTCTGAATGGAAGGGCCATCGCTCAACGGATAAAAGGTACTCCGGGGATAACAGGCTGATACCGCCCAAGAGTTCATATCGACGGCGGTGTTTGGCACCTCGATGTCGGCTCATCACATCCTGGGGCTGAAGTAGGTCCCAAGGGTATGGCTGTTCGCCATTTAAAGTGGTACGCGAGCTGGGTTTAGAACGTCGTGAGACAGTTCGGTCCCTATCTGCCGTGGGCGCTGGAAGATTGCAAGGGGCTGCTCCTAGTACGAGAGGACCGGAGTGGACGCACCACTGGTGTTCGGGTTGTCATGCCAATGGCATTGCCCGGTAGCTAAGTGCGGAAGAGATAACCGCTGAAAGCATCTAAGCGGGAAACTTGCCTTAAGATGAGTCTTCCCTTACTCCTTTGAGGGTACTGAAGGACCGTCCGAGACGAGGACGTGGATAGGCCGGGTGTGTAAGCGTTGCGAGACGTTGAGCTAACCGGTACTAATGAGCCGTGCGGCTTAACCTGACAACACCGAAGGTGTTTTGGGGATTTGAGAGGGTTTCAGAATAAAAAACAGCTTGTTCGGGATTGAAGACAGAATTTGTCTGGCGGTAATAGCGCGGTGGGACCACCTGAACCCATGCCGAACTCAGCAGTGAAACGCCGTAGCGCCGATGGTAGTGTGGGGTCTCCCCATGTGAGAGTAGGACACGGCCAGACATTGATTAAAAAACGTGTTGCCGGCCCAAAAGGCAGCACAGAGAAAGAAATTCGGTGGTGCGGTAGTTCAGTTGGTTAGAATACCGGCCTGTCACGCCGGGGGTCGCGGGTTCGAGTCCCGTCCGCACCGCCACCGTATTTAGGGGCGTAGTTCAATTGGTAGAGCACCGGTCTCCAAAACCGGGTGTTGGGAGTTCGAGCCTCTCCGCCCCTGCCAGTTAACAAATAAGTAATAATTGATATAGCTTTCAGATTAATAGCCCAGCTAAAGTTAGCTGGGTTTTTCTTGTTTGTCGTTTTTTGTACAGTTACTAACGTACTATAGCTTTAACATATTGCAGTTCTGACCTGTGTTTTTACTGGCCTATAGTTTTAACTTCTAATCTCGTGTAATTCTAATTTCTTTGCGGGCGCTACACCTTTGCGCGCCATGCTGTGCATAACTCATTATTTTTTATATAAAAATTATTTTTTGGTGGTTACAGGTGCTTTCTCAACAGGAATTTTTAATAAGTGTTGGATAAGCGCTTGTTGGTCACTGTTTTGTAGCCATACAGCGTATAATGGCCGTTCTATTAACTGATTATTAGGTAAGGCAACGAGTTTCGGATATTCTTCTTGCCAATGTACAGGAAGGAAGGTTGTAGCATTAACGCTATCCAATAACTCTCTGGCAATATGTGCTGATGTGGTTGTAATGATAGGTGGGTGATCGTTCTTTAAGATTTGTTGTTCTTGCTGGTGAAAATCAGCTCCCCACTCTAATTTGATATAATTTTCTACTGGTTTATCAAGGTTATGCCGGGTTGTTAATAAAATAAGCTGGATATTACCTATCAGCTGACTTTGAAACTCATCCATTTTGGGCGGTTCAGTGGTAATTAACAGATCTAATTCACGAGAATGTAATTGTTTGACTAGCGACTGGCGTGTTGAAACGAAAGAATCGATTCTTGTTTCCCGATGGTGTTGATAAAACGTATTTATCCAGGATGTTAGATAACTTTCCCATAGGGATGCTGTAGCGCCGATAGAGAGTTTTGTATGTTGGGCAATATAATTGATTTCTTTCTTCGCCAATTGCCAGGTACTCATTAGTGATTCTGCATAAGGTACCAGGCGTTCTCCGGCTGCAGTTAGGCGGATATTATTACGATGTCGAGTGAATAGATTAGTACCCAACTGATTTTCTAGTTGACGGATACGAAAACTAACAGCGGATTGTGTTAAATAGAGCGATTCAGCTGCCCGACCAAAGTGACGAGTCTTACTGACTTCCAAAAAGGTTTTCAGTAATTCAGTATCCACATGCATCTCCAATAGTTTTTGTCGTTAAGATTTAAATATTTTGTTTTACAGAATGTCAAGCCTCCCTAATACTCCGCGCCATAATTAGTATGACTTAGAGTTAGGAGTGTGTCAGATGGCTGAAAGCTTCATCACGACTAATCGTTTTTTTGATAATAAAAATTATCCACGTGGATTTTCCCGTCATGGTGATTTCACCATCAAAGAGGCTCAATTGCTAGAACGTTATGGTTATGCGTTCAATGAATTGGACCTTGGTAAACGTGAACCTCAAACAGAAGAAGAAGAACTGTTTGTTGCAGTTTGCCGTGGTGAACGTGCACCTGCAACGACAGAAGAAAAGGTATGGATTAAGTATTTGGCAAAAATTAGCCGTCCAAAACGTTTTCATACCCTTTCCGGTGGAAAACCTCAGCTTGATTCTGCAGAGGACTATACCGATACTGATGATTAATACCATCATTAATATTAATCATCTATCCAAGAGGGGCGATTGCCTCTCTTCTAACCGATAACTTATCCAGTCTGCTTCTGTAATTGTATAAGTAACCTATCCATACTTCGGTAGCTGAGTGCTTCCATAATATCTGGTTTTTCTATTCTTGTTTGTTCTCTTAAATCTGCAATTGTGCGAGAAACCCTAAGTATTCTGTGCCAGGCACGTATAGATAAACCTAATTTCAATAAAGTATTTTCCAGAAAAACGGCATTTTCCATGCTAATTTTGCAAATATCTTCAGTTTGTTTGCTATTGAGACGGGCATTAATGTGCCCACAGCGCTCTATTTGTATTTTTCTTGCCCTTGCTACGCGTTTTTTGATTTCTTGACTACTTTCTCCATATTTTGTTGATGATTGACTTAAAATTCCTGGAGGGAGCAAAGGAACTTCAATAGAGAGATCAAAACGATCTAAAAAAGGGCCTGATAGTTTAGAGAGGTAACGTAATACTTGGTGTGGACTACTTCGGTTATGTATTCCTTGATGATAGCCGGTTGGGCTAGGGTTCATGGCTGCAATCAATTGAACTTGGGCAGGAAAACGCACTTTTGCTCTGGCACGGGATATTACTATTTCGCCAGATTCTAACGGTTCCCGTAGGGCATCAAGGACACTGCGGTTAAATTCAGGTAATTCATCCAGAAATAACACGCCATTATGGGCAAGAGAAATCTCTCCAGGTTTGGGTATTGAACCTCCTCCAACAAGAGCTGCCATTGAAGAACTGTGATGAGGAGCTCTAAATGGGCGTGTATGCCATTTTTGATGATGTAATTGACATCCCGCCAAGCTATTGATTGCTGCAACGTTTAGCGCTTCCTGATGCGTCAATGGCGGTAACAAACTACATAATCGACTGGCAAGCATAGTTTTTCCGGTGCCTGGAGGACCGAGTAGCAGAAGATTATGACCGCCAGCGGCTGTGATTTCCAATGCCCGTTTAGCTTGTTCCTGTCCAATAATATCTTGCATATCTAATACAAATGATTCAGTTTGTGGTTCAACAGGAGGGGGAGAGGATAAGTTCGCGTTTTCTCCTCGTAAGAAATGGCAGACTTGCAGCAAATGATTTGCTATTAACGTTTCGTTCTGAGACAAAATTGCCAATTCAGTCTGGTTCTCTGAGGAAAGGATAAGTTGTCTTCCAGCTCTTTTGGCACTTAATGCGGCGGGAATTGCTCCCATAACTTGCCGTATTTCACCAGAGAGTGCTAACTCACCTAAAAACTCGTAATTATGTAGCTTATCTGTCGTGATCTGCTCTGATGCGGCTAAAATTGCAATAGCGATAGGTAAATCATATCTTCCCCCTTCTTTGGGGAGATCAGCTGGCGCTAAATTGACAGTGATCCTTTTGGGAGGATAAGTAAAACCACTATTGATCAGAGCACTTCGGACACGATCTCTAGCTTCTTTTACGGTCGTTTCAGGTAAACCAACAAGGGTGAGACCGGGTAAACCATTACTGATATGTGCTTCTATTGTGACGATAGGGGAATCAATACCAATTGTTGCCCGTGTATGAATAACAGCCAGTGCCATGATGCTCTCCTTAGCAAGAAAGCTGTTATCATGGATTGATAAAAAATAATGAAAAGTCGCCTTTCAATGTTTTGTGAAAAGGTTCGTAAATATATTTATCATTATGAGGATGCTGACAACTATTCAGTTGTTTGAATTTTAATAATAACATAGTGTTATATATTAGTATTCTAACAAACTGGTACTCTTATGATAAAAAAGGGAACGGTAATGAATGGTACTTATTAATAATTATAACCGCACAAAATACATAAATTTAATTTAATAAATATCAATCCTATATACTGTTGATCGTGATAATAATTAACTATAAAAAATGAATTTCGTTCACATTTTTGCCCTGTTATCGAGACTTAGACGATTAACTTATTTTTTATTATTTTATCTATTAATAATTTTATTAAACAAATAGATGGCAATTTTTTCTGAGCTAAAAATGCGTGAATTCCAGTGGATTTATCTGTTTCTTAGTTATCTAAATGAAAAATATAAATAAAATAATTTTGTTATGAAAAAAACAAAAATAATCGTTGTCAACAATCATAGAAAGTGGTAACTCTTAAATATACGTCAAGCATACGAATTAAAAACGAATAAAGTTATGAATGCATTTGTCCTAGTGATTAGCCTAATTATTGTGAGTGTGGTGGTGATTATCCCACCGTGCGGGGCTGCACTTGGACGAAGAACGGCTTAGACAGAAGAACAGCCAGATTCCAAAAAACCCCCGCACCGAAAGGCGCGGGGTTTTTTTTTAGGCCTGATACTGGGTTAGACACGCAGAAGTAACAAAACATCACAACAGCCAATGGCAAGGTAAACATAACAGGGGAAACGGCAATGAACGGGGCACAATCGGTTGTAGAGGCATTACGAAAACAGGGAATTGAAAAAGTTTTTGGTTATCCAGGTGGCGCCATCATGCCTGTTTATGACGCGCTGTATGATGGCGGTGTTGAGCACATTTTATGTCGCCATGAACAAGGCGCCGCTATGGCAGCAATTGGCTATGCGAGGGCAAGTGGCAAGCCGGGCGTTTGCATAGCGACATCAGGGCCAGGAGCAACAAACTTAATCACGGGATTGGCTGACGCATTATTGGATTCTGTTCCTGTTGTAGCGATTACCGGACAGGTAAGTTCTGAATTTATAGGGACGGATGCCTTTCAGGAAATCGATATACTGGGAATGTCTCTTTCTTGTACAAAGCACAGCTTTCTTGTTGATTCTCTGGAAAAATTACCCCAAATCATGGCCGATGCTTTCTCGATTGCCATGAGTGGTCGCCCAGGCCCTGTTCTGGTTGATTTACCCAAAGATATTCAGTTAGGCCAAAGTGACTTTGCCCCCTATTTAATACCGACATCCCCTAAATTTTCTCTCCCAAAACAAGAGATTGAGTTGGCCCGTCAATTGTTAGTTTCATCTCGGAAACCTATTTTGTACGTGGGTGGAGGGGTTGGCATGTCTGGTGCTGTTCCTGAGTTGCGCAATTTTGTCTCTGAAACGGGTATTCCCGTTGTTTCTACATTGAAAGGATTGGGAGCGGCAGATTTTGAACATGAATGTTATTTGGGAATGTTAGGCATGCATGGTACTAAAGCCGCTAACCTTGCCGTTCAATCTTGTGATTTGTTAATGGCTGTCGGAGCGCGTTTTGATGACCGTGTTACGGGGAAGCTGAATACTTTTGCCCCTCATGCTAAAGTGATTCATGTGGATATTGATCCCGTTGAATTCAATAAATTACGTCAGCCCCATGTGTCATTATTGGGCGATTTAAAAACCCTATTGCCTCATTTACAACAACCTTTATCTATCCAAGCCTGGCAGCAAGAAATCAAACAATTAAAAAACGAATATGCATGGCGTTATGACTATCAGGGTGAAAATATTTATGCTCCGTTACTGTTGAAGCAGGTTTCTGAACGTGCTTCGTCCAGTACGGTTATCACAACCGATGTTGGACAGCATCAGATGTGGGCTGCTCAACACATGACTTTTAGTCAGCCAGAAAATTTCATCACATCAAGTGGATTAGGCACAATGGGATTCGGTATTCCGGCGGCGATTGGTGCCCAGATGGCTCGTCCTGACGATATGGTTATCTGCATATCTGGAGATGGCTCCTTCATGATGAATGTTCAGGAATTGGGCACGATTAAACGCAAGCAATTGCCGGTTAAACTGATCTTATTGGATAACCAACGATTGGGTATGGTTCGCCAGTGGCAAGAGTTGTTTTTTGACAAACGTTATAGCGAAACGATCTTAACTGATAATCCTGATTTTCTTACGTTGGCGCAGGCATTTGGTATCCCGGGACAGAGAGTGACTGACAAAGCACAAGTGGATGAAGCATTGGATGCTTTGTTCAACAGCGAGGGCGCGTATTTATTACATGTGTCTATTGATGAATTAGAGAATGTCTGGCCATTGGTTCCACCAGGTGCAGGCAACGAAACCATGTTGGAGAAATCATTATGATACAGCATCAACTTGCTATTAAGGCGCGGTTTTGTCCTGAGATTTTGGAGCGGATTTTGAGGGTTATCCGTCACCGTGGATTTCAGATATGCGCATTGAATATGGATCATATAACAGATAATGATAATGTAAATATTGAACTCACCGTGTCTAGCCAACGTCCAGTTAATTTACTTTTTTCCCAATTGCTGAAATTGGTGGATGTTGCGGGTGTTGAGATCAAACATAAAGAATCACGATTAATAAGCGCATAATGCGCCCTTGAAGGAAAACTGAGAATGACAAAGCAAGCTGATTATATATGGTTCAATGGGGAAATGGTGCCGTGGGCAGAGGCTAAAGTTCACGTTATGTCCCATGCCTTACATTATGGTACTTCGGTATTTGAAGGGATCCGTTGCTATGATTCCCATAAAGGACCCGTTGTTTTTCGTCATCGTGAACATATGCAGCGCTTGCGTGACTCAGCCAAGATTTACCGTTTTCCAGTCAGTCAAAGTGTGGACGAATTAATGGAGGCTTGCCGTGAAACACTGCGTAAAAATAAATTAACCAGTGCTTACATTCGCCCATTGGTATTTATCGGTAATGTTGGCATGGGAGTGAACCCACCTGCTGGTTATAAAACAGACGTTATCATTGCTGCTTTTCCGTGGGGAGCTTATCTTGGTGAGGAAGCCTTGGATCAGGGCATTGATGCAATGGTTTCTTCATGGAATCGCATGGCAGCAAACACAATTCCTACAGGTGCAAAAGCAGGCGGCAACTACCTCTCTTCTTTGTTGGTGGGAAGTGAAGCGCGGCGTCATGGTTATCAGGAAGGGATTGCACTGGATGTTCATGGTTATATTTCAGAAGGTGCGGGCGAAAACCTGTTTGAAGTGAAGGATGGCGTTCTATTCACACCGCCATTTACTTCATCTGCCCTGCCGGGGATCACGCGTGATGCCATCATCAAGTTGGCACAGGATCTTGGGCTGGAAGTTCGTGAACAGGCACTTTCTCGTGAATCGCTTTATTTAGCGGATGAAGTGTTCATGACAGGAACAGCTGCGGAGATCACACCAGTTCGTAGTGTAGATGGTATTCAGGTGGGTATCGGCAAATGCGGTCCCATCACTAAAAAAATCCAAAGCGCGTTCTTTGGCTTATTTGATGGTACGACAGAAGATAAATGGGGTTGGTTGGATCCGATTAATCCTTAATAAAAAATATAAAACTCAGCAGGCGGTCGTTCCCCGCCTGTTTTGATTGCTGAAGCTATTAATTGATAAGACTGACATGGGAGTGAAAACAATGCCTAAATACCGTTCTGCCACGACGACTCATGGCCGCAATATGGCGGGAGCCCGTGCCTTATGGCGAGCCACAGGTATGACTGATGCAGATTTTGGAAAGCCTATCATTGCAGTTGTTAATTCATTCACGCAGTTCGTGCCAGGGCATGTACATTTGCGTGATCTCGGCAAGCTGGTGGCAGAACAGATTGAGGCATCAGGAGGAGTTGCGAAAGAGTTTAATACCATCGCTGTTGATGATGGAATCGCAATGGGGCATGGTGGAATGCTCTATTCGTTACCTTCGCGGGAGTTGATTGCTGACTCAGTGGAGTACATGGTCAATGCCCACTGTGCTGATGCTATGGTATGTATTTCCAACTGCGACAAAATCACACCGGGCATGTTGATGGCCTCTTTGCGCTTAAATATTCCGGTTATTTTTGTTTCTGGTGGTCCAATGGAAGCGGGTAAGACGCGATTATCCGATCAACTGATCAAACTGGATTTGGTCGATGCCATGATTCAGGGTGCCAATCCAAATGTCAGTGATGAACAGAGCGAGCAAATCGAACGTTCTGCCTGTCCAACGTGTGGTTCCTGCTCAGGTATGTTTACGGCGAATTCGATGAATTGTTTGACCGAAGCGCTTGGACTTTCGCAGCCAGGTAATGGCTCACTGCTAGCGACCCATGCTGATCGTAAAACCCTGTTTATCAATGCCGGTAAACGCATTGTTGAACTGACTAAGCGTTATTATGAGCAAGATGATAATAGCGCTCTCCCGCGTAGTATTGCGACCAAAGCGGCCTTTGAAAATGCCATGACATTGGATATTGCAATGGGCGGTTCGACTAACACCGTTTTGCATTTGTTGGCCGCAGCGCAAGAAGCTGAAGTTGACTTCACGGTGACGGATATTGATCGTTTGTCTCGTCAGGTGCCGCATTTATGTAAAGTGGCGCCGAGCACCCAGAAATATCATATGGAAGATGTCCATCGCGCTGGCGGTGTGTTTGGCATTCTTGGTGAGCTTGATCGCGCAGGGCTTTTGCATCGTGATGTGAAAAATGTTTTGGGTTTGGATTTGCCCCAAACATTGGCCCAGTACGACATCATGCTGACCAAAGATGAAAATATTCAGCGGATGTATGCAGCGGGGCCAGCCGGAATTCGCACCACGCAAGCCTTCTCACAAGATTGTCGTTGGCCATCGTTAGATACCGATCGCGCAGCGGGATGTATTCGTGAACTGACTCATGCTTACAGTCAGGATGGTGGGTTGGCTGTTTTATTCGGCAACATAGCAAGAGATGGCTGCATTGTGAAAACAGCAGGCGTTGACAAAGAAATCCTGACTTTCCGTGGCTCAGCCAAAGTTTACGAGAGCCAGGAGGATGCAGTAGAAGCCATTCTCGGTGGAAAAGTCGTCGCAGGCGACGTAGTGGTTATTCGCTATGAAGGGCCGAAAGGTGGCCCAGGGATGCAAGAGATGCTCTATCCCACAACCTATCTGAAATCGATGGGATTGGGAAAAAGTTGTGCATTGATTACGGATGGACGTTTCTCAGGCGGAACATCGGGATTATCTATTGGTCACGTCTCTCCAGAAGCGGCAAATGGTGGCTTGATTGGCCTGATTCATGATGGCGATTTCATCAATATTGATATCCCGAACCGTACAATTCAGTTAGATGTGGTGGAAACAGAACTGGCTGATCGTACACAGGCTGAATTATCTCGCGGAGATAAGGCGTGGACACCTAAGTCCCGTGAACGTCAGGTTTCTTTGGCATTACGGGCTTATGCTTCATTGGCGACCAGCGCTGACAAAGGCGCTGTGCGTGATAAAACCAAACTGGGGGGTTGATTGTGGCGGTTTATCCTCTGAATACTGAACCCAAGGGGGCGGAATATCTCAAGGCGGCATTGAGTGCGCCAGTTTATGATATTGCTCAAGTCACTCCCTTACAGGAAATGAAAAAAATCTCTGTACGTTTAGGCAATACGATTTTGGTTAAACGGGAAGATCGCCAGTTGGTACATAGTTTCAAATTGCGCGGTGCATACGCGATGATTGCGGGTTTGACGGAAGAGCAAAAAAGCAAAGGTGTGATCACGGCTTCAGCGGGTAATCATGCGCAAGGTGTTGCATTATCGGCCAATAAGGTTGGCATAAAAGCCACCATTGTCATGCCGATAGCGACAGCGGATATCAAAGTCGATGCAGTTCGCAGTTTTGGAGGCGAGGTTCTATTGCATGGTACGAACTTTGATGAAGCGAAGGCAAAAGCCATTGAGATGGCAAAAGCGCATGGTTACACCTTCGTTCCACCCTTTGACCATCCTGTCGTGATTGCAGGTCAGGCGACACTGGCAATGGAGTTGCTACAGCAGGATGTTCATCTTGATCGTATCTTTGTTCCGGTTGGTGGCGGCGGATTGATTGCAGGGGTTGCTGTTCTCATCAAACAGCTTGTACCTGAAATGAAGATCATTGGTGTGGAAGCTGAGGATTCTGCCTGTTTGAAAGCCGCACTGGAAGCAGGGCATCCGGTCGATTTGCCAAGAGTGGGATTATTCGCGGAAGGTGTTGCGGTTAAACGCATTGGCGACGAAACGTTTCGTTTATGCCAGCAATATGTCGATGATGTCATTACCGTAGACAGCGATGCTATCTGCGCGGCCATGAAAGATATCTTTGAAGATGTCAGGGCGGTTGCAGAACCTTCCGGTGCGCTGGCACTGGCAGGCTTGAAAAAATATATCCAGCAACACCAGATTCAGGGAGAACGGCTGGCACATATTCTTTCTGGGGCTAATGTGAATTTTCATGGGTTGCGTTACGTTTCAGAACGCTGCGAACTTGGAGAGCAACGCGAAGCCTTGCTGGCGGTGACGATCCCTGAACAAAAGGGGAGTTTCTTACAGTTTTGCCAGATACTGGGTACTCGTGTCGTAACTGAATTTAGCTATCGTTATTCGGATGCAACCGATCCCAACCAAGCCTGTATTTTTATGGGGATCAGATTGAGCCGGGGAAATAGCGAACGTCGTGAAATTATTGAAGAGTTAAACGCATCGGGATATCAAGTTGCTGATTTTACGGATGATGAAATGGCAAAGCTGCATGTTCGTTATATGATCGGTGGCAGGCCATCCAAGCCATTGCAGGAGCGATTGTTTAGTTTTGCCTTTCCTGAATCTCCGGGGGCTTTACTGAAATTTTTGCAAACATTAGGGACGCATTGGAATATCACCCTGTTTCATTACCGCAGTCACGGCACGGATTATGGGCGAGTATTGGCTGCCTTTGAGCTTGCAGGGCCAGAAGTGTGTTTTGATAGCCATTTGGATGCGCTGGGCTATGAATATCATGATGAAACCGGTAATCCTTCATTTAAATTATTTCTGACTTAATAATAAATCAATTAAATAAACAGCAGAATATCTTCTATACCAATCCCACTGCAAGATGCGTGTTATATTTCCCCGCACAGCGGGGAAATATAAGGCTTCGCGTCGTCTTGCGGATTGCAACTTGAAGTTTATCGAGTATGAAAAGGCGGCTATTTTGCTGATTTTATTTTTTATATATCCAGATAATAACGATTTCCAGACTACAATAACTCCCAAAAAGTCCTAATCAACGGTTCGTTCAAACGTTTACTCAACGCACAGACACCTAATTCAAACGGCTCGACCAGGGCAATATTTTCCAGCAGTGAAATACGGTTTCGCACCGGTTCAGGGCTATTTTCAACAACCACCGCAGGGATCAGCGCAATTCCACAACCTAGTGCTACCATAGAAACAATCGCTTCATGGCCGGAAACTGTCGCGTAAATGACGGGGTGCAGGATCTTATGCCGCCGGAACCACAGTTCAATGCGCTTGCGGGAAGGCCCATGCTCAGGCAGGATAAAAGGGATATTATTCCAGTCGGGGTATTCCTGGGTAGCGAGATTTCTCACGGTACAAGGCAGAGAAGGGGCAATCAATACCAGTGGTACTTCGCCTATTTTAGTAAAGCCGACATTATCAGGCAGTTTCTCTGGCTTGCCTGCAATCCCCAAATCTGCCGCATCGGATTGAACTTTATCGACGGCATCAGCAGCATCTCCTGTTGTCAGTTTAATTTCCACCAAGGGATGTTCTGCCCGAAATTTATCCAGTACTTGTGGAAGATGGCTATACGCCGCCGTGACTGAACAGAATAGACGTAACTCTCCCGTGAGTGATGGGCTTTGGTGGTTGAATGAATGCTGTAGTTGTTTATATTGCAGGAGAGTTTGTTGGGCAAATTGTTTGAATTGTTCACCGGCTGAGGTCAATTTTACTGTCCGGTTATCCCGCAGAAAAAGCGGATGCCCCAATAATTCTTCAAGGCGCTGGATCTGGCGTGAAAGTGTGGATGGGCTGACATGCATGGCTTTGGCTGAACGGCTAAAATGACAACTTTCCGCAAGGTGTAAAAACAGTTTTAAATCACGTAGATCCATCGTTTTTTGGCCCTTTATTCAGAGGCTGTTTGCCGTGAAAAAGTTTGTTGCATAAACTGCAATGTAGTCTTGTTAATATATCAATTTCAGCAATGGCTTGCATGTCATATATTGTTTCTATGTAAACGACATCACACCTCATTATTATATCGGAGTCACCATGGCTAATTATTTTGATACGTTGAATTTGCGTCAACAATTGGCGCAGTTAGGCAAATGCCGCTTTATGGCGCGGGAAGAATTTGCTGACGAAGCAGGGTATTTGAAAGGCAAGAAAGTGGTGATCATCGGTTGTGGTGCGCAAGGGCTAAACCAGGGTCTGAATATGCGTGATTCTGGTTTAGATATTGCCTATGCCTTGCGTAAAGAAGCGATTGATGAAAAACGACCATCATGGCGTAAAGCAACCGAAAATGGTTTCAAAGTTGGCACTTATGAAGCGTTAGTGCCACAGGCTGATTTGGTTATCAACCTGACGCCAGACAAGCAGCATTCCGCAGTGGTTCAGGCCGTGCAACCCTTGATGAAAGAAGGAGCCGCACTGGGCTATTCCCACGGTTTCAACATCGTTGAAGTGGGGGAACAAATACGCAAAGATATCACCGTTGTGATGGTTGCACCTAAATGTCCGGGTACGGAAGTGCGTGAAGAGTATAAGCGTGGATTCGGTGTACCCACTCTGATTGCTGTACATCCAGAAAATGATGCAAAAGGCGAAGGAATGGCGATAGCGAAAGCATGGGCTGCCGCAACCGGGGGGCATCGGGCGGGCGTACTGGAATCTTCCTTTGTCGCAGAAGTTAAATCTGACTTGATGGGAGAACAGACCATTCTGTGTGGCATGTTACAGGCGGGTTCTTTGTTGTGCTATGACCAACTGGTTGCGGATGGTATCGAGCCAGGTTATGCCGGAAAATTAATTCAATTTGGTTGGGAAACGATTACCGAAGCGTTGAAACAGGGCGGCATTACATTGATGATGGATCGTCTTTCCAATCCAGCGAAATTGCGCGCTTATGCTCTGTCTGAACAATTGAAAACCATTTTGACTCCGTTGTTCCAGAAACATATGGATGACATCATTTCTGGTGAATTCTCTTCCACAATGATGGCTGACTGGGCAAATGACGATAAAAACTTGCTGACCTGGCGTGAAGAAACCGGTAAGACATCATTTGAAAATTACCCAGATTACTCAGGGCATATCAGTGAACAGGAATACTTTGATCATGGCGTCCTGATGGTGGCAATGGTTAAAGCCGGAGTAGAACTGGCATTCGAAACGATGGTAGATACTGGCATTATCGAAGAGTCTGCTTATTATGAATCTTTGCATGAACTGCCGTTAATTGCGAATACCATTGCTCGCAAACGCCTGTATGAAATGAACGTGGTCATTTCTGATACGGCGGAATATGGTAACTATCTGTTCTCCTATGTTGCTGTTCCGTTGCTGAAAGAGCAATTCATGGCAACTCTGCAAGCCGGGGATTTAGGAAAAGGAGTGGCAGATCGTAGCATCAATAATGCGCAGTTACGTGATGTAAATGAAGCTATCCGTAACCATCCTATTGAAGTTATCGGCCGTACTTTGCGTGGTTATATGACGGATATGAAACGCATTGCAGTCGGTGGTTAACATTCTATTTATCCTGCCCGAAGTTATTTTATCGGGCAGGAGATCTTTAATTCTTACAGGCTGAATGTCAGTTTCAATTCATCAATGGCTTGTCGCTGAAATGCTTCAAACCGTTCTTTCGGTTGTTGCGATTGGAGCATATTCAAAGCCGGATCGTTGACTCTCGTGCGCACACCACTTAATTCCTCCATGACAGCTAGCCCACAGAAAGGCACATAGGCTTCGGAATATCCTCCCTCGTGAACCATAACTAATTTACCATGGCACAGCTCATCGGCGGCTTGCTGTACCTTGCGGGTCATTTCACGGAAGCTATCACTATGCAACTGCATTCGTGCCAGCGGATCAAACGCATTGGCATCATAGCCGCAGGCAATGATAATCAACTCGGGTTGATAACGTCGCAATGCAGGAAGCACAATGCTATCCATAGCATAAAGATAATTGTTGTGCCCAGCGCCTGCCATCAATGGGATATTGATATTGAAACCTTCCCCTTTGCCAGCGCCGATATCTTCCTCACCACTATAGCTTTCGGGATAGCAGCCATCTTGATGCAATGAAATGGTCAGAACATCATCACGTTCCCAGAAGATATGTTGGGTTCCATTACCGTGGTGAACATCCCAGTCAATGACTGCGACTCGTCCAACCCCAAGCTGCGCTTTGGCATGCTCTATGGCAAGAGCAATATTGGCCAGGAAACAGAATCCCATTGCTTGATCTGGCAGGCAATGGTGACCGGGGGGACGGGAAAGACTGTAGGCGTTATCCAGTTCACCTTGTAACACGGCTTTTACTGCCGCATAAGCGAGTCCGGCGGATAATTTGGCAATTTCATAACTGCCTTGCCCTATTGGTGCTTCAGAACCTAACATTCCTCCGCCATTATCACTTATGGACTTAAAGCGCTGTAAATAATCTTCGGTGTGAACTAGCCTTAGCGTTGCGTCATCAAGAGGTTCAGCACGACGCAGTTGCAACGAATGGCTTAAACCGGAAACATCCATTAAGTTTTTCATTCTGCGTTTTGTTTCCGGTGATTCTGCATGTCCTGCCCCGTTGGGTGGTTGTACCCATCCTCCAACAGGAAATGTCAAAACGTGTGATAATCCAGAGTTGTGCCAGAAACAGAGTTCATCAAAGAAAAAACCTGTCTTACGTAGCATATTACATCCTCTTTGATTCCCTTTATCTTTCAAGCCCTAACTTGAAATCTATTGGGTATATATTGGGTATATAAGCGTAATTGGCCCTTATAACATTAGTGTAGTTAAATAGATTTTATGTATTTTAATTACAGTAGAATTAAAATTAATATAGTGTTCGAAACAATATGCGATTAAATCCAAACCAACAACAAGCGGTTGAATTTGTAACGGGTCCTTGCCTGGTTTTGGCCGGTGCCGGCTCTGGCAAGACTCGAGTGATCACCAATAAAATTGCCCACCTGATCCGTACCTGTGGTTATCAGGCCCGCCATATTGCGGCAGTTACTTTTACTAATAAGGCGGCACGGGAGATGAAAGAACGTGTTGCACAAACTTTGGGACGTAAGGAAACCCGGGGGTTAATGATCTCGACTTTCCACACGCTGGGTTTGGAGATCGTTAAGCGTGAATACAAAGCACTGGGCATGAAAAGCAATTTTTCATTGTTTGATGATCAAGATCAGATGGCTTTGTTGAAAGATCTGACAGCGGATTTGTTGCAAGAAGATAAGGATCTGCTACAGAAACTGATATCGAGTATCTCTAACTGGAAGAATGACCTAATGTCGCCAGAACACGTAATGAGGATGGCACGTTCAGCGCAGGAACACCAGTTTGCAGAGTGTTACCGTCGTTATGATTTGCACCTGAATAGTTGTCATGTTCTCGATTTTGATGATCTGATTACTAAACCAACATTGCTGTTAATGCATGATGAGGAAGTGAGGGCGCGTTGGCAGAATAAAATTCGCTACTTGCTGGTGGATGAATATCAGGATACGAATACCAGTCAATATCAACTGGTGAAATTATTGGTGGGTAATCGCGCCCGTTTTACCGTGGTTGGTGATGATGATCAATCTATTTACTCATGGCGTGGTGCCCGTCCACAGAATTTGATCTTATTGAAAGACGATTTCCCGCAGTTGAATGTGATTAAGCTGGAACAAAATTACCGTTCATCCGGGCGGATACTGAAAGCGGCGAATATTCTGATAGCCAACAATCCTCATGTTTTTGAGAAAAAACTTTTTTCTGAGTTGGGGTATGGTGATCCGCTCAGGGTGATTGAAGCGAATAATGAGGATCATGAAGCTGAACGTGTGGTGGGAGAGTTGATCGCTCATCGCTTTATTAATAAAACGGACTATAAAGATTACGCTATTTTATATCGCGGTAATCACCAATCCCGTATCTTCGAAAAAATGTTGATGCAAAACCGCATCCCCTACCGAATTTCAGGGAACACATCATTCTTTTCCCGGCCTGAAATTAAAGATTTGCTCTCTTATTTGCGTGTGTTGACCAATCCTGAGGATGACAGTGCGTTTTTACGTATCGTCAATACACCCCGGCGAGAAATCGGTGCAGTGACGATCCAGAAATTGGGCGAATGGGCGAATGGGCGTAGCAAGAGCTTATATCAAGCCAGTTTTGATCTTGGACTGGAACAGCATTTAACAGGACGTGGTTTGGTGGCATTACAGCGCTTTACCCACTGGATGGATGAAATAGCTCGTCAGGCGGAGCGGGAGCCATTGCTGGCGGTGAGAGACTTACTGCGCGGCATGGATTACGAAAGCTGGTTATATGATACTTCCCCCAGCCCAAAAGCGGCTGAAATGAGAATGAAGAACGTCAACCAACTTTTCACTTGGATGAGTGGAATGCTTGAAGGCGATGACTTGAATGAGCCAATGTCCCTTTCTCAAGTTGTGGCGCGTTTTACGTTGCGGGATATGCTGGAGAGAGGCGAGGAAGATGAAGAGCTGGATCAAGTTCAGTTAATGACGCTACATGCTTCCAAGGGGCTGGAGTTTCCCTATGTTTTTTTGGTGGGTATGGAAGAAGGTTTGTTACCACACCAGAGCAGCATTGATGAAGATAACATTGAGGAAGAGCGTCGTTTGGCTTATGTGGGCATTACACGTGCGCGGAGAGAACTTTTTTTCAGCCTCAGTAAAGAGCGTCGCCAGTTTGGTGAACTTATCCGTCCAGAACCGAGCCGATTCTTACTTGAACTGCCCCAGGATGACTTGGCTTGGCCACAAGGTAAGCGAGTGATGAGCGCAGAGGATAGGATGATACAGGGGCAATCGCGCCTTGCCGATATTAAATCCCGTCTGGGACTTGGGCTGAAAACCGACAATAATAAATAGTACGATAATATTCCCCTGCATTTATGGATAATAGCAGGGGAATAAAGTAAAAACTTCAGCCTGGGCCAGAGTTATTTTGCTCCTCAAGCAACAACAGCCATTGGACATAACTCTGCCACTTCATTTCTTGCTGTAATGCTGCCGCTCTGAGTGGGTGTTTTATCTGCCATTGATAAGGCAAGGTGATAATGAGCGTTTCATTTTCCGCCTGTAATCGTAATGTTGGCAAAGTGTCATCCCGCCGACGGTGAGCGAAAATAATGGCCAGACGCAATAAACGACATAACCGCTGTGCCTGTATCAATGGCACAGCATTTTGCTGACTGAACGATGCTAAATCCACCGGGCCGCTTTGATTTCTCAATAGCGTAGCCAACAGTCGTTTTTGGGCTGGCGTATAACCAGGCAGATCCAAGTGGCTTATCAAATAAGCGGAATGTGCGGGCCCCTGACGAAAGTCAATAAACAGGCCTATTTCATGGAGCAAACAGGCGCCAGCCAATAATTCGCGACAACGTTCGTCCAATTTCCATGACTTGGCAACTTGTTGGCAAAAGTTTTCGGCTAACTGTTTGACACGCTGTACCTGCTCAATATCCAGTTGAAAGCGATGCTGAATATTGCACAGGGTTCTTGCCCGAATATCCTGCTCAATCGGCACATCCAGCATCCCGTAAATCAGACCTTCACGGAGCGCGCCGCCTGCCAGTATCATATTTTCGATATTCAATGCCTGAAAAATAGCGATTAAGATTGCTAATCCACTTGGAAAAACCAACGCCCGTTCCAGTGTCAGCCCATCAATTTCCAACTCTTCCAGCTTGCCGCATTCAATCGCCTGATGTTTAAGCTGCTGGAGTTTGGGTAGGGTGATCAATTCATCCATACCTTGGGCAAGCATGATTTCCTGCAAGGCTTGTACTGTGCCGGAAGCTCCTACGCAAATGTTCCAGCCTTGCCCGAGCAGCTGAGAGGCAACAGGGCTGAGAATATCGTGGGCAGCAGCTTCTGCGCTGGCAACGTTTTCTGCTGTCAGGCGGTGATCATTGAAATAACGTTCCAGCCAGGTAACACAGCCCATTTCAAGGCTGAAAAGCTGGGTGGTTTTGGCTCCAACACCTGTTACCAATTCGGTACTGGCACCACCAATATCGACGACAAGCCGCTTTTCAGATCCGCCAGTCGTGTGAGCGACGCCTTGATAAATGAGTTGAGCCTCTTCTTCGCCGCTGATCACATGAACAGATTTGCCTAATATTTCTGAGGCCTTTCTAGTAAATTCATCTGAATTTTTTGCCTGCCTCAAGGTTGCGGTAGCAACAACGCGGATCTGTGAGGCAGGAATATCCTGCAAATATTCGGAAAAGAGGCGCAAGCACTGCCATCCCCGTTCCATTGCCTGTTGTGATAAATGATTATTTTTATCTAATCCGGCAGCCAGCCTGACTTTGCGTTTGATGCGAGTAACGACTTGAATGCTGCCGGATACTTTACGGATGACCAGCATATGAAAACTGTTTGAGCCTAAATCAATAGCCGCATAAAGCGAAGAAGCACTCAGCATAGTATTTATTCCGGCCTGTGTTGTTTCAGCATTGCGTCATTTTAGCCTGGGCGCTTACTGTTACGTGTTGTATTGCCACGGCGTGGTACGCCGGTACGCCGAGGGTGTCCCCCTGAGCGGGTGCGATTACGGCGCTTAGGTACTGGCAAATCTTTCAGTAATGCATCACTGTTATATTTGCTAACAGGTATCTGGTGCTGAATATATTCTTCAATGGCCGGTAAGTTCAGCGCATACTCTTCACACGCCAGGCTGATAGAATGGCCACTTTCTCCAGCACGGCCTGTCCGGCCAATCCGGTGAACATAATCTTCACAGTCATCGGGGAGATCATAGTTAAATACATGTGTCACCGATGGGATATGCAGTCCACGGGCGGCAACATCCGTGGCAACCAGAATGTCCCGATTGCCCATACTGAATTCTTCAAGAACACGCAGACGTTTTTTCTGTGCAACATCACCCGTCAGCAGCCCAACCCGATGACCATCAGCAGCCAAATGGGCCCAGATATCTTCACAACGGTGTTTGGTATTGGCAAAAATAATGCAGCGATCAGGCCACTCTTCTTCCAGCAGAGTCTGTAACAAACGCATTTTTTCTTCGTTGGAGGGATAAAATAGCTCTTCCTTAATGCGGTGCCCTGTTTTTTGCAGCGGTTCCACTTCCACATATTCAGGATTATTCATCTGCTCAAAAGCCAGTTCACGCACTCGATAAGAGAGAGTTGCGGAAAACAGCAAATTCATTCTTTCTGTGGCTGCGGGGAGTCGGCGGAACAACCAGCGAATATCTTTGATAAAGCCCAGGTCATACATGCGATCCGCTTCATCAAGGACAATAACTTGAATGGCGCCAAGATGGATATGGCCCTGTTTTGCGTAATCGATTAAACGCCCTGTTGTGCCAATGACGATATCGACGCCCGCTTCCAGAACCTTAAGCTGTTTATCATAGCCATCGCCACCGTAGGCAAGACCCATTTTCAACCCGGTGACTTGCGCCAATTCTTCTGCGTCAGAGTATATTTGAACCGCTAATTCACGAGTAGGTGCCATAATCAGTGCTCTTGGCTGATTAGTTTTACGCTCTCTCTTCGCAGGGTGAGTCAATAAGTAATTAAAAGTAGACGCCAAAAATGCCAGCGTCTTGCCCGTTCCGGTTTGTGCTTGCCCCGCAACATCTCGGCCTTCGACAGTTAAAGGCAATGTTAGCGCCTGTATCGGCGTGCAGTTTGAAAACCCTTTTTTTTCAAGGGCTTCTAGGACTTTTGGGTGCAATGCGAAGTCGGAAAACTTCTTTTCTGTCAAATGTGTTTTGCTCATAGTATGGTAGAATATCAGTTAACTATTGCTTTAAGAAAGTGTATCCGCTGAAATAAAGACACCCTTATGTTGGTTCATGTACACTGACACTGTAAAAGATTTTATTTTTGGAGCAAAAAATGAGTGCGAATATTATTTCTCTGACTGATGCTGGCTTTGGAAACGATGTTTTGAAAGCACAAGGTCCAGTTCTCGTTGAATTCTGGGCTGAATGGTGCGGTCCTTGCAAAATGATAGCCCCTATTCTGGATGAGATTGCCACAGAATACGAAGGAAAACTGACCGTTGGCAAGCTGAACATTGATGATAACCCAGCAACAGCACCAGAATACGGTATTCGTGGTATTCCAACTCTGATTCTGTTTAAAAATGGTGAAAAGGTTGCCGTAAAAGTGGGCGCTTTGTCAAAAACTCAACTGAAAGAGTTTTTGGAACCACACCTATAATTTAGAATCAGGTCACAGTAATTACGGACGTTTGACGTATGAGATGATTTATCTCATTGACCGCTAGACGTCCGCTACGAAGCATGATAAGTTAGCGACCATGTGCTTGTATGAAGTTTCGCTTGAGCTAACGCTTTATTCGATATAAAAAAGTTTATTGGTTAAATTTTTATAAAGAGTTGACATTGAGCGTGTTGCATACTAAACAATTTGTAGTGTCTGATAAATCTGTTATCTCTGGGTCACCTGAAGTATCTGATGGCATATCGCATTTGGTCAAGTCTCTGAGTCTATATACGATTAATTCAGTATATAGCTTGGTACACTCATAGCGTTCTGATGCTGAATATCTTTAAGCAGGGTGTTTTTATCCTAGGCATTTTTATGCCAAGCTTTCCCCTTTCCATGCTAGGTGTTAGGTATAGAATCTGCTAACAGTGCTTATGTCAAAAAAATTTATGCTGGAAGATGTGTATGCTGAAATAGTGCCCACTGTTGAACTTTAATGGTGTCTGCATTATAGAATTGTATCTACATTATAGATAGTTATAACATATGGCACACATAGGTAGTTAGAAGATAGTTTTGACAGTTTGTCAGCTTTATTTGAAATCAATCTGAGTACTTCAAACTACTACCTTGTAATATAATTTAATATGTTAGAAGGTCTTATTCGTTTCTGGTACAAATAAACAGGCATCAATAATGCTGCCATACCATTCACGTTCATAGTTCGAGATATACCCCGAGTTAAAGAACCCACCATTATGAATCTTACCGAATTAAAGAATACGCCGGTATCTGAGTTGATTACTCTCGGCGAAAATATGGGGCTGGAAAACCTGGCTCGTATGCGTAAGCAGGACATCATTTTCTCTATTCTCAAACAGCATGCGAAAAGCGGAGAGGATATTTTCGGAGATGGTGTGCTGGAGATATTGCAGGATGGATTTGGTTTCCTCCGCTCCGCAGACAGTTCTTACCTTGCAGGTCCTGATGATATCTACGTTTCTCCTAGTCAAATCCGCCGCTTTAACCTCCGTACCGGTGATACCATTTCAGGGAAAATCCGCCCACCAAAAGAAGGTGAACGCTATTTTGCCCTGTTGAAAGTTAATGAAGTCAACTTTGACAAACCTGAAAACGCCCGCAGTAAAATCCTGTTTGAAAACCTGACGCCACTCCATGCTAACAACCGCTTGCGTATGGAACGCGGTAATGGTTCTACTGAAGATTTGACAGCCCGTGTTCTGGATCTGGCAGCGCCGATTGGTCGTGGTCAGCGTGGCCTGATTGTTGCCCCACCAAAAGCGGGTAAGACCATGCTGCTGCAAAATATTGCGGCTAACATCGCTCATAACTACCCAGATTGCGTACTGATGGTTTTGCTGATTGATGAGCGTCCAGAAGAAGTCACCGAAATGCAGCGTCTGGTAAAAGGCGAAGTGATTGCTTCAACCTTTGATGAACCGGCTTCCCGCCATGTGCAAGTGGCTGAAATGGTGATTGAAAAGGCAAAACGTCTGGTTGAACACAAAAAAGACGTTATTATCCTGCTGGATTCCATTACCCGTCTGGCTCGTGCATATAACACTGTGGTTCCTGCTTCCGGTAAAGTTTTGACGGGGGGGGTGGATGCGAATGCCCTGCATCGTCCAAAACGTTTCTTTGGTGCTGCACGTAACGTCGAAGAAGGTGGTAGCCTGACCATCATTGCGACTGCGCTGGTTGATACTGGCTCCAAGATGGATGAGGTTATTTACGAAGAATTTAAAGGTACAGGTAATATGGAATTGCACCTGTCCCGTAAGATTGCGGAAAAACGTGTTTTCCCAGCTATTGATTACAACCGTTCTGGGACACGTAAAGAAGAGCTGCTCACTACACAGGATGAGCTTCAGAAGATGTGGATCTTACGTAAGATTATTCATCCGATGGGTGAAATCGACGCGATGGAATTCCTTATCAACAAACTGGCTATGACAAAAACAAACGAAGAGTTCTTCGACTTTATGAAACGTTCATAGTGTTTGTAAAATTGATATTTTCGTAATAAGCAATATTTGCTTCTCTAAAACGCCACATTTTTGTGGCGTTTTTTTTATCGAATACTGATTCTATTTACTTTAAATGGCATGTTTTTTGCATGTTTTTCGAATGATCAGATGCGTTTTTTCTAACCGAACGTTTTATAATTATGAATCATGCTTTACAGGTCGCATGGTTTATTTGATTAATTTTATGAGTTAGAACTCTTTGTTTTGTTAACAGGGAGAGCTTATGGATTCGGTGTCAAGTGGGACATCCATAAGTATACGAATAATAGATGCCCCATCATTATTTTTATAGAGAGTTATTATTGTGAATATTCCCAGTATGAGTGCCGAAATTTTTTGCGTATTTATATTCTCATTTGTGTTTTTGTTTGTGGCGCGTAAGGCAGCAAAAAAAATCGGCCTGGTTGATAAACCTAATTATCGTAAACGTCATCATGGCTTAGTTCCTTTGGTGGGTGGCATATCTGTTTTTTTTGGTGTTTGTTTCGCTTTTATTATTACAAAAGAGTTTATACCTCATAAATGGTTGTATTTGGTTTGTGCGGGAATATTGGTTTTTATCGGTGCCTTAGATGACCGTTTTGATATCAGCGTGAAGATTCGGGCAACTATCCAGGCTTTGGTTGGTATCAGCATGATGTATTTTGCTGGCCTAAAGCTTGATAGCCTGGGGCATGCATTCGGGCCATGGGAAATGGCACTTGGGCCATTCAGCTACGTTGTGACTTTATTCGCTGTCTGGGCCGCTATCAATGCTTTCAATATGGTGGATGGTATTGATGGATTACTGGGCGGGCTATCTTGTGTTTCTTTCGGTGCATTGGGTATTTTGTTGTATGAAAATGGCAATACGGCATTGGCGTTTTGGTGTTTTGCGTTTATAGCGGGGATTTTGCCCTACATCTTCCTTAATCTTGGCATATTAGGAAAACGCTTTAAGGTATTTATGGGGGATGCGGGAAGTACCCTCATCGGCTTTACCATTATTTGGCTATTGACTGAAGCAACGCAAGGGGAAAATGCTTCTATTAGCCCTGTGACAGCATTATGGGTTATTGCAATCCCACTGATGGATATGGTTGCTATTATGTACCGTCGATTGCGTAAGGGGATGAGTCCGTTTTCTCCAGATCGTCAGCATATTCACCATTTGATTATGCGTGCTGGGTTTACTTCTCGTCAGGCATTTATTTTGATCACTTTGGCGGCGGCTTTATTAGCAGCGATCGGGATAATTGCTGAACGGTTGATTTTTGTTCCTGAATGGGTGATGTTGGCATTATTTTTGCTTGCATTTATGTTGTATGGCTATTGTATCAAAAGAGCGTGGAAGGTCGCCCGTTTTATCAAACGGTGTAAGCGTCGTATACGTCGGGCAGCAAGCCATCATTAAAGACATCGACAATCAAAGAGGTTTTGTGCAGTGATAAACTCAGAAACGAAATCTAAACAGGATCAACCTGCTATAGAGCATGAACTGGATATTCGGGCACTGTGTTATGCTTTGTGGCATGGAAAGATATGGATTATCGCACTGGCAATCATTTTCGCTGCCGCCGCTCTGGGTGCATCTTATCTGATGCAGCAAAAATGGAGCGCAACCGCTATTGTGGACTTACCGACAACGAATAATTTGGGTAGCTACTATTCGCAACAACAATTCCTGCGCAATTTGGATACCCATATCAATGCTTCGCCAGAAGCGCAATTACCAACCATTCCAGACGGTGCATACAAAGAATTCATGACACAGGTTTCTGCGTATGATACCCGTCGTGAATTTTGGCTTCATTCTGAGTATTACAAGCAACGCAAGGAAGGGCATGTCAAAGCGGATGCTGTATTGTTGGATGAATTGATCAACGATATTAAAATCACGCGCAGTGATGATAAAACATCATCAAATGACAGTATCAAATTGACAGCAGAAACCGCCGTTGAAGCCAATCAACTTCTGCGTCAATATATTGCGTTCGCCAACCAACGGGCAAGTACTCATCTGAACAATGAAATTAAAGGGGCGTGGGCGACGCGAACTCAGTCAATGAAAGCGTTGGTGAAACGTCAGGAGATGGTGGGAAAGGCAATATATAATCGTGAATTGAATGTCTTGCAGCAGTCACTGAAAGTGGCTGAGAAGCAAGGTATTCACCGTAATCAGACAAATATTCCTATCGAAGAACTGCCTGAATCCAAAATGTTTATGCTGGGTACACCATTACTGCAAGCCCAAATTGAAACGTTGGAAGCTACAGGCCCTGACTACAGCATTGATTATGATCAAAATATCGCGATGCTGGCTACATTGAATGTCGGTCCGACTTTGCAGGATTCTTTTCTGACTTACCGCTATCTCAGAACACCGCAGGAACCCGTTAACCGAGACAGTCCTCGCCGTGCTTTCATGATGATTTTATGGGGAGCCGTAGGCATGTTGGTTGGTGCAGGTGTCGCTTTAGTAAGACGTCCTCGCTCCGATAGTTCCTATCAGTAACCGTATGTAAAAATAAACGACGGGCTTTTGAGTTCCACTCTTGGAAGTATCTGCAATGATTGACAAAATAAGAGAGTCACTGTGAAAGTGTTGACTGTGTTTGGTACTCGGCCGGAGGCCATTAAAATGGCCCCGTTGGTACATGCGTTGGCTATGGATACTGCCTTTGAAGCAAAAGTGTGTGTCACAGCTCAACATAGGGAAATGCTGGATCAGGTATTGCATCTGTTTGGGATAACGCCAGATTTTGATCTGAATATCATGCAAAAAGGGCAGGATCTGACGGATATCACATGTCGTATCCTGCAAGGTATAAAGCCTGTATTAGAAGAATTCAAACCAGATGTGGTATTGGTGCATGGTGACACAACAACAACCATGGCAACGAGTCTGGCTGCTTTCTATCAGCATATTCCGGTAGGCCATGTTGAAGCCGGCTTAAGAACAGGGGATCTTTATTCTCCATGGCCGGAAGAAGCCAACCGTAAGATTGCCGGACACTTGGCTATGTACCATTTTGCACCGACGGAAAACTCCCGGAATAACCTCTTAAAAGAATCCATTGCGGAAAACCGTATTTTTGTTACCGGCAATACGGTGATTGATGCCCTGCTATCAGTGCGTGATCGCATCATGAATGATGAAGCTATATACGGGCAGTTTGCTGAACTTTATCCTTTCCTTAATCTCAATAAAAAAATGATCCTGGTGACAGGTCATCGCCGTGAAAATTTTGGTAAAGGGTTTGAGCGTATTTGTGAAGCATTGGCACAGATTGCCAAGGCGCATCCTGATGTCCAGATAGTTTATCCGGTTCATTTGAACCCGAATGTCAGTGAACCGGTTAAGCGCATTTTGCATGACATTGATAACGTTATCCTTATCAAACCACAGGATTATCTGCCCTTCGTCTATTTGATGAATCATGCTTATTTAATCTTGACCGATTCAGGAGGCATTCAGGAAGAAGCGCCTTCTCTGGGAAAACCGGTTTTAGTTATGCGCGATACCACTGAACGACCTGAAGCGATTGATGCGGGGACAGTGCGGCTGGTGGGAACAGAAACACAAACTATCGTTGCGGAAGTTACACGTTTATTGATGGATGTTAACACCTACCAACAAATGAGCCATGCCCATAACCCTTATGGAGATGGCCGGGCTTGCCAGCGAATTCTTGAAGCATTGAGAAAAAATCAGGTGACATTATGAGTTTTGAAACAATTTCTGTTATCGGTCTGGGCTATATCGGTTTGCCCACCGCAGCGGCGTTTGCCTCCCGTCAAAAGAGGGTTATTGGCGTGGATGTTAATCAACATGCGGTAGAAACGATTAACCGTGGTGCGATCCATATCGTTGAACCTGATTTAGATAAGGTAGTAAAAATTGCGGTAGAAGAGGGCTTTTTGAAAGCCGTGACGATCCCACAAACTGCGGATGCTTTCTTGATTGCTGTTCCGACGCCCTTCAAAGGGGAGCATGAACCCGATATGGCCTACGTGCGTTCTGCGGCGGAATCAATAGCACCTGTCTTGAAAAAAGGGGATTTGGTTATTTTGGAATCCACTTCTCCCGTTGGTGCGACTGAGCAGATGGCAGAATGGTTATCTGCGGTACGTCCTGACCTCTCATTCCCTCAACAAGCGGGTGAAAACTCAGATATTGATATCGCCTATTGCCCCGAGCGTGTTTTGCCCGGGCAAGTGATGATGGAATTGATTAAAAATGATCGGGTAGTAGGGGGCATGACAGCCAAATCTTCCCGCAGGGCGAGTGAGCTGTACAATATCTTCCTTGAAGGTGAATGTGTTATCACCAATGCCAGAACAGCGGAAATGTGCAAGCTGACAGAAAATAGCTTCCGTGATGTTAATATCGCTTTTGCCAACGAACTTTCCTTGATCTGTGCCGAACAGGGAATCAATGTGTGGGAACTGATTAGCCTGGCAAACCGCCATCCACGAGTAAATATTTTGCAACCTGGCCCTGGTGTAGGAGGGCACTGCATTGCCGTCGACCCGTGGTTCATTGTATCCCAGAACCCTGAGCAATCCCGTTTAATTCATACCGCACGTTTGGTGAATGATGACAAGCCGCTGTGGGTCGTGGATCAAGTGAAAGCCGCAGTCGCTGACTGTTTGGCTGAGAGTGATAAACGGGCAAGTGAGATTAAAATTGCCTGTTTTGGCTTGGCCTTCAAACCAAACATTGATGATTTGCGGGAAAGCCCGGCTGTTTATATTACCAAAATGGTTGCACAGTGGCATGCAGGGCAGACCATTGTGGTTGAACCCAATGTGTATGAACTGCCTGATTCACTGAAAGATAGGGTGAAATTGATGGGTGTCAATCAGGCATTAGAAGAAGCGGATGTTGTTTTGATGCTGGTGGATCATCGCCAGTTTAAAGCTATTCATGGTTCTGCCATAAAACAAAAATGGGTTATTGATACAAAAGGAGTTTGGCGTTGAAACGTATTCTTATTACAGGTGGTGCAGGTTTTATCGGTTCTGCGGTTGTTCGCCACATTATTAATCAGACGGAAGATAGCGTCGTTGTCGTTGATAGCCTGACTTATGCCGGTAACCTTGAATCACTGGCTCCGGTTGCCAACCACCCCCGCTATGCGTTTGAGCAGATTGATATCCGCCAGCGTGATGCCTTAGATCGCGTATTCCAGCAATATCAACCGGATGCTGTCATGCATTTGGCCGCCGAAAGCCATGTTGACCGCTCCATTGACGGGCCGGCGGCTTTTATCGAAACCAATATCATCGGCACTTATACTTTGTTGGAAGCGGCTCGTGCATTTTGGCAACAGTTGGATCAGGAAAAACAGCGCCAATTCCGCTTCCACCATATTTCAACAGACGAAGTCTATGGTGATCTGCACGGTGAAGATGGTTTCTTTACTGAAACCACACCTTACGCACCAAGCAGCCCTTATTCTGCATCAAAAGCGTCCAGTGATCATCTGGTCAGGGCATGGCGTCGTACCTATGGCTTACCGACCGTGATCACCAATTGTTCGAATAACTATGGTCCTTATCATTTCCCTGAGAAACTGATCCCATTGATGATCCTGAATGGATTGGCAGGCAAGCCCTTGCCGGTCTATGGCAAGGGAGAGCAAATCCGTGACTGGCTCTATGTGGAAGATCATGCGCGGGCGTTATATTTGGTGGTCACCCAGGCGGAGCCTGGCAAAACCTACAATATCGGTGGACATAATGAGCGCCGAAATATCGAAGTTGTGGAAACGATTTGTGAATTGCTGGAGGCGCTGCGCCCCGAAAAACCTGCTGGGGTAGCGCATTATCGCGATCTTATTACCTATGTAACGGATCGCCCGGGGCATGATATGCGTTATGCGATTGATGCAGCAAAAATTGAACGCGAACTGGGGTGGACCCCCGAGGAAACATTTGAATCCGGTATTCGCAAGACCGTGCAATGGTATCTGGAAAACGAAAATTGGTGGGAAAGAGTGCAGAATGGCTCTTATACAGGGGAACGGCTTGGGTTAGGAAATGAATAAGCCCGTCAGGGGGAGCAGATGAAAGGAATTATACTGGCTGGGGGTTCTGGCACCCGTTTGTATCCAATAACCCGCGGTGTATCAAAGCAGTTATTACCGATCTATGACAAGCCGATGATTTACTATCCGCTGTCAGTATTAATGCTGTCGGGCATACGCGATATCCTGATCATCTCGACACCGGAAGATTTACCCGCTTTTAAACGATTACTAGGCAGTGGTGAACAATTTGGTATCCAACTTAGCTATGCCGAACAGCCTTCACCTGATGGTTTGGCGCAGGCATTTCTGATTGGTGAAGAATTTATCGGCAATGATACTTGCTGTCTGGTATTGGGTGACAATATCTTTTTTGGTCAGGCATTTAGCCCGAAACTACAACATGTTTCGGGCCGAAAAACAGGCGCGACAGTCTTCGGTTATCAGGTGATGGACCCCGAACGATTTGGTGTAGTGGAATTTGACGAGCAGTATCGGGTACTTTCCATAGAAGAAAAACCGGTACAGCCTAAATCCAATTGGGCGGTGACGGGTCTCTATTTTTACGACAACAAAGTCGTGGATTTCGCCAGACAAGTAAAACCTTCTGCGCGCGGAGAACTGGAAATCACCAGCATTAACCAGATGTATCTGGAATGCGGTGAATTGAATGTTGAATTATTGGGGCGTGGTTTTGCCTGGTTGGATACGGGGACGCATGACAGCCTGATTGAAGCCAGTACTTTTGTTCAGACCGTTGAAAAACGGCAAGGCTTCAAAATTGCCTGTCTGGAAGAGATCGCATGGCGTAATGGTTGGCTCAGTGAGGAGCAATTAAAAGTGGCGGCCACGGATTTAGCGAAAACAGGTTACGGCAACTATCTGATGGATTTGCTCAATGTCTATTCACGCCAACCTTGACCCTTTGGCTTGGGAGAACCAGTTTTTTGGTTTATCTACTGCTCGCCTGAATTTTTCGTTGGAAGCAGCAGTATTGACTGCTACTGATTTGGACCAATATGCATTGGTACAAGCTAAAGTGGCGGCCCAGCAAACGGACATTATCGATGAGCTTTCTGCTTTCGGATTTTCACTGGTTGAAGGTGAGGTCGATTTACGGTTATCGATTGAGGCGGGAGATATTCCTGGCATGCATACGGGAAAAGAAGCCATTCGGGCAAAACAAGAAAATATCCCCGTATTGAAAGCTGTTGCAGCGCGTGTATTTACCGCTAGTCGTTTCCGGGCACCCTGGTATCAACAGGATGACAGTGGGCGATTTTACGCCGCTTGGGTTGAAAAAAGCCGTTTTAGGCACATTTGATCATGAATGCCTGCTTGTCCATGATGAACACGGTCAAATAGCGGGTTTTGTCACGTTAAGGGACATAGGTAACAGCGAAGCACGCATTGGTTTATTGGCAGCTGTACCAGATAATCATCATCAAGGGATTGGCAAAAAATTAATGTCGGCGGCGCAACAGTGGTGCCAGAGCCATCAGATACAACGGCTGAGAGTAGCGACACAAATAAGCAATATCGCTGCGTTGCGTCTTTATACACGTCGTGGTGCCATCATTGAAAGCACCGCATATTGGTTATACAGAGGACGAAATGATTCCATTTAATAAACCACCGATAGTCGGCACTGAACTTGAATACATGCAACAGGCGATGGCTAGCGGTAAATTGTGCGGTGATGGTGAATTTACCAAACGTTGCGAAGAATGGATGGAACAGCGTTTTAATTGCCCGAAGGTATTGCTGACACCCTCTTGTACAGCTTCACTGGAAATGGCGGCAATGTTGTTGGATATCCAGCCGGGCGATGAAGTCATTATGCCGAGCTATACCTTTGTTTCGACCTCCAATGCCTTTGTACTGCGTGGGGCAACCATTGTATTCGTGGATATTCGTCCTGATACCATGAACATTGATGAGAACAAGATTGCCGCCGCTATTACAGAGAAAACCCGTGCCATCGTACCGGTGCATTATGCGGGCGTGGCCTGTGAAATGGATACCATCATGGCACTGGCGAAAAAAATATAACCTGTATGTGGTGGAAGATGCTGCACAAGGCGTCATGTCCACCTATAAAGGCCGTGCATTGGGCACAATTGGACATATTGGCTGTTTCAGCTTTCATGAAACCAAAAATTACTCGGCCGGTGGTGAAGGCGGGGCAATATTAATCAATGAGAGTTCTATGATTGCCCGTGCCGAAATCATTCGGGAGAAAGGTACCAACCGTAGTCAATTCTTCCGTGGACAAGTCGATAAATACACATGGCGTGATATCGGTTCCAGCTATCTGTTGTCTGATCTGCAAGCGGCTTACCTGTGGGCACAACTGGAACTTGCTGAAAAAATAAACCAACGCCGCCTGACTTTGTGGGAGAACTACTATCAAGCCCTGAAACCATTAGCAGACGCGGGACACTTAGCTTTGCCAATTGTCCCGGAAGGCTTGGAACACAATGCCCACATGTTCTATATCAAGCTCAAAGAGATAGGCGCACGTAGCGCATTCAATAGTTATATGAAAGAGAATGGTATCCTGAGCGTATTCCACTACGTGGCATTGCATACCAGCCCGGCGGGTGAGAAATGTGGCCGTTTCCACGGCGAAGATAGCTTCACCACCCGCGAAAGTGACCGCTTAGTTCGCTTACCGATGTTCTACAATATCTCTGATACAGAACAGCAAATCGTTATCGATCGTATCAAGGAATTTTTCGCCTGATATGTCACTTGCTAAAGCTTCTGTTTGGACAGCAGGCTCCACACTGATCAAGATCGGTGTGGGGTTGCTGGTCATTAAACTTCTGGCGGTATCTTTTGGTCCAACCGGTGTTGGGCAGGCAGGTAATTTTCGCCAACTCATTACTGTATTAGGTGTGCTCTCTGGGGCAGGGATTTTTAATGGTGTCACCAAATACGTGGCGGAACATCACCAGCAACCGGAAAGGCTCAGGGCCGTATTGGGCACATCATCCTTGATAATTTTGGGTTTTTCGACCTTACTGGCAGTGATTTTCCTCTGGTTCAGTGAAATTATCAGTATTGGCCTGTTTGGTCACACCCATTACAAAACTGTTGTGCAGGCGCTCGCATTTATTCAAATGGGCATTGCTTACGCCAACTATTTTCTGGCAATCCTGAAAGGGTTCAGGGATGCTAAGGGAAATGCGTTAGCCATTATTTTGGGCAGTCTGACAGGCATGCTGGCTTATAGCCTTTGCTATTGGCTGGGGGGCTATGAAGGGGCATTGGCTGGCCTGGCATTGGTGCCTGCATTGGTAGTTTTACCTGCCGGTCTGATGATACTGCATCGCAAGGTGATTACGTTTTCTGCCTTGAAACCTATGTGGGATCGGGCGATTGCCAGCCATTTGGGCAAATTTACCCTTATGGCATTGCTGACTTCCATTACATTGCCCGTTGCATATGTCATGATGCGAAATTTACTGGCAACGCGTTATAGCTGGGAAGAGGTCGGGATTTGGCAGGGAGTGAGCAGTATTTCAGATGCCTATTTACAATTTATCACCGCCTCCTTCACGGTTTATCTATTGCCGACCCTTTCTCGTCTGGAGAGTAAACAAGAAATCACTGGCGAGATTATGAAGGCGCTGAAATTTGTCTTGCCTGCGGTGGCAGCTGCCAGTTTCTCTGTCTGGTTGTTGCGTGATTTCGTGATTTGGCTGTTATTTTCAGACAAATTCATCGCCATGCGGGATCTGTTTGCGTGGCAGTTAGTGGGCGACGTGTTGAAAGTTGGTGCTTATGTTTTTGGTTATCTGGTGATAGCGAAGGCGGCACTGCGTTTTTATCTATTGACTGAAGTGAGCCAGTTCCTTTTACTGACGGGTTTTTCTCATTGGCTGATACCAGCAAATGGGGCGTTGGGGGCTGCCCAGTCATATATGGTAACTTACATTGTTTATTTCATTCTTTGTTGTAGCGTATTTATTATTTATCGCAGGCGAGCATGACAACCCTAATTCACGTTTTGGGATCGGATATCCCACATCACAATCAAACGTTACTGCGTTTCTTTAATGACGTCCTGGCACAGGAAATACATTTTCCCGCCAAACCGTGTTTTATGGTGGTGTCCAAAGACCACGCATGGTTATCAAATTACCCTGACCTAGCTATTTCACTTTATAACAGTAAATCTGCCTTGTCACAGGCGGTGATAGAGAAAGCGAAGGCCGACAGAACCGTTCGTTTCTTTTTCCACGGCCAGTTTAATGCTGCTTTGTGGTTAGCTTTATTAATGGGCAAAATTAAGCGACATCAATTCTTTTGGCATGTTTGGGGCGCAGATCTCTATGAAGAGTCCCGCCAACTGAAATTTCGTTTGTTCTATCTGATCCGTCGCCTGGCACAGAAGCGGTTAGGGCATATTTTTGCCACGCGTGGTGATCTGCGGCACTTTTTTCAGAATGATCCGCGTTCAAGTCAGGCCGAACCTGATGTGCCATCATCATTACTCTATTTCCCGACCCGGATGAACCCTATGCTGACGGTAACGGAGAAAACATTTTCACCGCAAGGGATTACCATCTTATTGGGCAATTCAGGAGATCAATCCAATCGTCATACTGAAGCCTTGCAGACGATCCACCGCCAGTTCGGTAATGAGGCAAAGGTAATCATTCCAATGGGCTATCCTGATAATAATCAGGCCTATATCCAGAGTGTGGAGCAAACGGCGTTATCGTTGTTTCCGGCGCAAAACATCCGCATTTTGAAAGAGCAAATAGCCTTTGATGAATACTTATCATTGTTGCGCCAATGCGATTTGGGTTATTTCATTTTCAATCGTCAGCAGGGTATCGGAACACTCTGTCTGTTGATTCAATTTGGTATTCCGTTTGTTCTGAGTCGTCAGAATCCATTCTGGCATGATTTAACGGAACAGCAGATCCCTGTGCTGTTTGACGGTGATGAACTCAATAAACACTGGGTGCAGGAAGCACAGCGCCAGATGCTGTCCCTCGATAAAAAGGCGATTGCTTTTTTTGATCCCCATTTCATTGAGGGGTGGAAAACCGCCCTGTCGGCAGCATCTGGAGAGTAGCAATGACCTTGACACAATTCGGCGGGCTTTTTGTTGTTTACGTGATTTCGGTGGCCTTTATCCTGACTTTAACGTATCAGGAGTTTCGGCGTATCCGTTTTAACTTTAATGTCTTTTTCTCATTGTTGTATTTGTTGACATTCTATTTTGGCTTTCCATTGACGAGCCTGTTGGTATTTCAGTTTGATGTGGAAGTCGTGCCGGTAGATTCGTTGTTACATGCGATGTTGGCGTCTGGCTGTTTTTATGCCATTTACTATGTGGCTTATAAAACACGCCTCACTTACAAAATACGGCCCGACGATAATATCAGACCTGAAAACTTAACGGTGACTGTGCCGCGTAAGCCCCTGTTTACGATGAATCGGGTGGAAACGAATCTGACGTGGTTACTGCTTGCCGGTATTGCTATCGTTACGGTAGGTTCCTTCTTTATGCAGAACGGCTTTTTGCTGTTTAAGTTACAGTCCTATAGCCAGATATTTTCCAGCCAGGTTTCCGGCGTGGCGCTCAAGCGCTTCTTTTATTTCTTTATTCCTGCCATGCTGGTGGTCTTTTTTCTGAAACCGACCAAAGTACGATGGTTATGCTTTTTGGTCGGAACGGTGGGATTTGGCATCCTGACGTATGTGATCGTTGGCGGAACGCGGGCTAACATCATTATCGCGTTTGCATTGTTCCTGTTTATCGGGATTGTCCGTGGCTGGATCACGCTGTGGGTGCTGTTTACTGCGGGCGCAATGGGAATTGTCGGCATGTTCTGGCTGGCGTTGAAACGCTACAGCCTGGATGTAAGCGGGGCGGAGGCATTTTATACTTTTCTGTATCTCACGCGGGATACTTTTTCGCCGTGGGAAAATTTGGCCCTGTTGCTGGATAATTACAGCAAAATTGAGTTTCAAGGGCTGGCACCGATTATCCGTGATTTTTATGTTTTTATTCCTGGTTGGGTATGGCCGGACAGGCCTAATCTGGTCTGGAACACAGCTAACTATTTCACGTGGGATGTATTAGATAACCACTCTGGTCTTGCGATCTCCCCCACACTGATAGGCTCTCTTGTGGTGATGGGGGGGGTATTCTTTATCCCTCTGGGGGCGATTGCAGTCGGTTTTATTATCAAATGGTTTGACTGGATTTATGAAGCAGGAAAACGGGAAAGCAATCGCTATAAAGCAGCCATTTTGCAGGCTTTCTGCTTTGGCGCCATCTTTAACATGATTGTGCTTGCCCGTGAAGGAGTAGATTCTTTTGTTTCTCGGGTGGTGTTCTTTTGTATTGTCTTTGGCCTATGTCTGGTTGCGGCGAAATTGCTGTATTGGCTGTTTGAAAGTGCCGGGCTGATTCGAAAGTTTGTGGTCAGTAATCTGGCTACTTTGCGAAAAACATCTGTTATTTTGGATGTAAGGAAAAAAAATGGCGTTGAATAACACTCCCAAATACCGCATTCGCGGTCTCAATATTTGGGGCTTTCGCGGTATGTCGCATTTCCTCGATCATCTTTTCCTGGATGGACAGGTAAAAACAGGGACATTGGTGGCGATTAACGCAGAAAAACTGCTCACGGCCGAGAAAGATAATGCGCTGAATATATTGTTGGATGAGACCGAATATTTATACGCAGATGGCATTAGCATCGTACGTGCCATTCGCCGTAAATACCCTGAGGCGGAGGTATCGCGTATTGCGGGCGCTGATTTATGGGAAGCCTTGATGGAACGGGCCGGATGTGAAGGTACTCCGGTCTTTCTGGTTGGTGGAAAACCCGATATCCTGGCACAGACTGAGCACAAACTGCGTACCCAGTGGAAGGTCAATATCGTGGGCAGCCAGGATGGGTATTTTACGGCCGAAATGCGTGATGAGGTATTTGAGCGGATTCATGCCAGTGGTGCTGCGATTATTACCGTAGCAATGGGATCACCCAAACAGGAAATCTTTATGCGTGACTGCCGCAAGGTATATCCAGATGCACTGTATATGGGGGTTGGCGGAACCTATGATGCCTTTACTGGTCACGTTAAACGTGCCCCAAAAGTCTGGCAAAATCTGGGTTTGGAGTGGTTGTATCGCTTACTTTCTCAGCCAAGCCGTATCCGTAGGCAGCTAAAGCTATTGAGATTCCTTGGTTATTATTATGGTGGTAAGCTTTAGCCCCGATCATGTCCTTTTTCTACCTGTTGCGTCGGGCATATGCGATTGCAGCAGGTTTTTGTTTTTTGGATTTGCTAATAGCTTGTTGTTTAATCATTTGTGTTCACATTCCATGTTTTAACTCCCGTGTTTTTAAGCCTCACTTGGCAAAAGTGTCAAATAGTCACCTTGTTATATGAGGGAAATCAGTCAGGCTGGAAGTCGTTCTCTTCCATTACGATGTCAAATAAAACAGATATCGACTCAATTTTATAATTTTTTATTTCACTGATTGGCAAAACGTGTTTTGATCCCAGCCTTTTTTACAACGATTGATTATCAATTCCTGTATTTTTCTGTTTGCAAGTATAGACATCATAAAAGTGGATAGGGAGTTTTATGAGTGATTCAAAACAGAGCCTGCAAAGGGGACTTGAGGCACGTCATATTGAGCTGATTGCGCTAGGTGGCACAATCGGTGTAGGGCTGTTCATGGGTTCAGCCAGTACCTTGAAATGGGCCGGCCCTTCTGTTTTGCTGGCTTACATTATTGCTGGTTTTTTTGTCTTTTTCATTATGCGTTCCATGGGAGAAATGTTGTTCCTTGAACCTGTAACGGGTTCATTTGCTGCTTTTGGGCATAAGTACCTAAGCCCTTATTGGGGATGCCTGACCGCATGGGGTTATTGGTTCATGTGGGTTTCTGTCGGGATCTCAGAAATCACGGCCGTGGGCGTCTACGCTGAATTCTGGTTTCCAGAGTTGCCGCAATGGGTTTCAGCACTGGTAGCGGTTGGATTGGTTGCCTTAGCCAACCTGGCGGCAGTAAGGCTATATGGTGAACTGGAATTTTGGTTTGCCATGATCAAAGTCACAACGATTATTGTGATGATCCTGATTGGCATTGGTTTGATTTTCTTCGGTTTGGGCAATGACTGGCAACCCATTGGTTTGGATAACCTGACTGCACATGGTGGTTTCTTCTCCGGTGGATGGAAAGGCTTTTTATTTGCCCTTTGTATTGTGGTCGCTTCCTATCAGGGGGTAGAGCTGGTTGGCATCACTGCTGGTGAAGCGAAAAACCCACAAGTTACCCTTAAAAAAGCGATCAACAATATTTTGTGGCGTATCCTGATTTTTTATGTTGGTGCTATTTTTATCGTTGTAACCTTGTTCCCGTGGACGGCAGTAGGCACGCATGGCAGCCCGTTTGTGATGACTTTTTCTAAAGTTGGTATCGCTTCTGCGGCTGCGGTGATTAACTTTGTCGTGCTGACAGCTGCGCTGTCAGGGTGTAACAGCGGAATGTACAGCGGTGGCAGAATGCTGTATGCCTTGGCGCAGAACCGTCAATTGCCTGCTTCATTGCTGAAATTGTCGAAAAATGGGGTGCCGGTAAGATGTATTGCAATTACCATTGGTTGCTTGATTGCAGGTTCCTGCCTGAATTATCTGATACCAAATCCGCAGTCAGTATTTGTTTACGTCTATAGCGCCAGCGTATTGCCTGGCATGGTGCCATGGTTTGTGATTCTGGTCAGTCAATTGCGTTTCCGTCAGCATCATGAGGAAGCCATAAAACAGCACCGGTTTAAATCGATTCTGTTCCCTTACGTCAATTACCTGACATTGATTTTCCTGTGTTGTGTCTTGGTGGGAATGGCAATTAACCCTGATACACGTTTCTCACTGATAGTGGGTGGCCTATTTTTGTTGATCGTGTCATCAATTTATGGGTTGATGAAATGGTATTTGTCTAAAAAATCGATATAGTTTTCTGGTCGGTTTTTAATCTAAAAAACGATTTGTGATAATACTGCGGTGGAAAAGTGCTGCCTTTATCAGCTAAATGAGTAAAGCGTAATCAAACGCTTCATTTCTTTTAAAAAAGCACTGGACAGTACGACATTAAATCCGTACTATCCTCCACCGCAACGGCGTTAAGCGCCCGTAGCTCAGCTGGATAGAGCGCTGCCCTCCGGAGGCAGAGGTCTCAGGTTCGAATCCTGTCGGGCGCGCCATTTAAAGCGTGCAAGAGCAGTGGTAATGAGTTATCGTGGTCGGGCATTGTTGTATGTAAAAAGATAGCTGTTATGGTGGCTATAGCTCAGTTGGTAGAGCCCTGGATTGTGATTCCAGTTGTCGCGAGTTCGAGTCTCGTTAGCCACCCCATCTTTTTTATGAAACGCGAGGGTGGCGGAATTGGTAGACGCGCTAGCTTCAGGTGTTAGTGTCCTTACGGACGTGGGGGTTCAAGTCCCCCCCTTCGCACCATAAGAAAGATAAAAAATATATTTCGGCGAGTAGCGCAGCTTGGTAGCGCAACTGGTTTGGGACCAGTGGGTCGGAGGTTCGAATCCTCTCTCGCCGACCAAATTCTGAAAAACCCCCGCAAAGCGGGGTTTTTTCTTTCTGACTACTTCCAGGTTCTTTTCTTCTTCTCCCTATTATCCCTGCTCTCCCTGCGGATAAAAAATTTTTCCCTTTTTATTTCTTCTTAATTTCTGTTCGATTTTTAATCGATAAATTGAGTGTTATTGTTTTTGTTAATGAATTAACGTTATGTTTTAAAAGATATTTTTTATTGATGTTGTATTTCAACGACAAACCGCACTACTTAATGTCTCAAATAGGAGACGTTCAACTATATGATTTATCATGTCTATATTTAAAAGGCTCAAAGAGCGTCTCAAATGAGAGACGGTATTTTTAACGATATTTGGTGAAAGTCCGGTTATCTATTATGGAAAGCCAGCCAAACCCTGGGTAAAGAAAGTTTATCCTGATTGAAAAAGTTGGCACATAAAATGCAATATTTAAGATTGTAGATACTCATTCCACTCCTTATGACAGCATATGACTTCATAAACCTCGGGATGATGTAGAGCTGATTGTCAGTGCCTATAGTCCACGTTATAGATGAGTAAGTATTCTGTCTTTTCATCGCAAACCGGACACAACGTTGAGTGAGGCACTATCCGTCTGTAGACCTGATTGTATTTATACACCTGTCTTCTTTGATAGGTGTTTTTTTTTGTCTGTAGAACAGTGAAGACAGGCTTCAGGCAGTTTGCCATGAGCTTTAATGGTGAATGCACCTCGGTTAACGACTCAATTGCATCCCATATCTTTCATCGTTAACTGAGGTGTGTGCCCCCGTTTATACTTCGACGTCGCTATCACGCTTCAGGGTCAGCATAAAGCCTTTATTGCGGGTTTGGGTAGCTTCTTCACGCTTTTGCAATCTGTCCAGTGCATCGGCAAGCCATGCGTAATCATGAGCATCTGGTCGTTGAGCAAGAGCGGCTTTAAATGCCGATTCAGCATTGGCCCATTCACCACGGCGCAGGGCAACTTGTCCCAGTGTACTATTGAGCAGCGGGGTTGCACCATGTTGCTTTAACAGGTGAGCAAGGGTCTTTTGTATGGCGTCAGAATCACTTGCCTTAAGATGGGGAATTAATAGCAGCAAACGTTCGTCGTACTGCTGTTTTAATCCGTCCAAAATGATTTGTTGGGCGGTCTTGTGATCATTGCATTCAATCAAATGCTCGGCCACGGCAACTTGCAGTACAATGTCATTGCGCATTTTGCGGCTTTGATCTTTCCACCATATTTTCAGCCCCGTACTGCCTTTCTCTGCCATAACCTGATTCATTAATCCGATATAGGCTTGCTGACGTAATTTAAGGATTTCTTCTTCACTGTGCAGATTAGCTTTCAGCATGGAAGGCAAAATATCAATCAGGGATTGATAAGCACCTGAAAGAGAGTAAGCCTGTTCAGCCAATCGCAATACTTCAGGGTGACGAGGGGCATGATCCAACAGCTTGTCCACACCAACGCGTGCGGCATGAATTTCACCTTGTGCTAATTGAACCCGGATACGGGTAATATCAACGGGAAGCTGGTCTTTATCGGCAACTTCTGCCGCTTGTTGAATATATTGGTTGGTTCGGAAATAATCCCCGCGTCGTTGGGCTGCCTCTGCCGCCAGCAGATAATTCACGACAGGAAGTTCTGCATGGTCAGCGTTGCGGGCCATCAGGCGTTCAACTTGCTTGAAGTCCCCTTCGGCGAATTTCAGCAGTGCCTGTTTGGTTTGTGAGCGAGCACGATGACGTTTATATCCACCAAAGATCCAGCTATGAGTGGACGTGCTGGTACGTTTTAAACGCCGATAACACCAGCTGATCAGAATCAGCAGGAATTGCAGCAGGAGGAAGATGATCACTAGCCCAGTGATACTGGTGGTAATGTTGAGCTTGTCCGTCTGGATCAAAACATATCCTTGATGGCCAGACATCAAGGGACCAACGACGATCCCGATAATAAGGATCACGAACAGCAAGAATATCTTCAGCATGTTCAGTTCCCCTCAACGGATGTTTTTACCTGATCGGCGGTTGTCGACCGTGATTGTGCCTCAGGCAGAATTTCAGATTGGGAATCCGTTTGGGATTGCGTGGAATCTGGTAAGTTATAGATACGCTTACGAACCAGCTCTGCCAATATCGGCTGGCTGTTCAGTTGTTCAGGAACATTGATGGATAACGGTCTCTTTTGCAGTGAGGCAACGTTTGTTAAAAAGCGCTCTGCCCCTGAGTCAGTGGTATCAAAATAAGCATTCACCCAAGATTGAACATCTTTCAATGCGTCCTGATAAATTTTAACTTGATGGCGAGGAACTGCCTGAGCAGCAATCAGTAGTCTGGAACGAATGTTCTCGCGCAGGTAAACACCTTGGTTAGGTGCCAACAGTGGCTCTTTGCTGTTATCACGTGGCGTAATGGTAACGAAGTTATCCATAAAGCTGTGCCAGCTATGGCCCAGGTTCTGGCGCCAATCAGCGAGGGAGGCAGTGATCCCATGCTCGTTTTCCTTCTCCGATGTGGCTTGTTCTACTTTATTGGCAAGGTGTAAGTTATCGACTTGGTTTGATAGCTGATTCAGCATCAGGATAATACCGTCTAAATCAATCTGTTTGATTTTGGTCAGGGAATCGATATCTGCCATGATAGCTTTACGGGCATTGAGCAGGCTGGGATCATCCATTTCAGCCAGGTTCTGGTCGGCATCTTTCAGCAAGGCGATGGCAGTAGTCATATCCTGTTCGCTCCAGACTTTTCGGCCAGCCATCTTAACGAGGGAGCTTGCCTGCGCCAGTCGCCAGTTTTCAATATCTGTATTTGCAAATGCCGAAACACGGTTTTGAAGCTCTGTAATGCGACCAGCCTGTTGCTGACGTTGTGAGTTGGCTTGTTGTAAGGAATCCGCCAACTCTTGGAGTTTGGCGCTAAAGTTTTGCTTATCGGCAGACTGCTGTTGTGTCAGAGAAGCTGTCTCTTGTTGAAGAGCGAGATTTTCGGCTTTTAATGCTGTATTCTGCTGTTGACCATGATAATAAATATAAAGACCACCAACACCTATCGCCAAAGAAGTGGCAATTGAGAGCGTATTACCTAACCATCCATAACTCTTAACCGTATCGGTAGATGGCTTTTGTTCCGTCTTTTTTTTGTTCCGTCATAATGGACATCCCCTATTAATTTATTCCAGTGCCTGGATTAAGGCGTCATTATCTGCACTCTTGGCAACTTGTATTGTTTGCCAGCCCAAAGTCTGGGCGATATCAGCAAGACGTTTGCTGACCACAATCAGCTTGCAATTCAGTAACCATGCTTTTCCAGCGCTATCCGTGACTAAGTTATATAACAGTTGCAGCATTTCGCCACTTGTAACAACGATGGTTTTTATACCACACTGCTGCCAGTGACGACTGAAATCGGCTGTATCGTATTTGACTGGCTGGCGTGAATAACATTCACAGTAATCTACTGCACCTCCACGGAGCCTTAATGTGGAGGCAATCACTTCGCGGCCGCCATTGCCTCGGAGCAATAAAATCTTTTTATTGTCCATTGACTGTAAAGTGGGGAGTTGCAGCAGCTCTTCACTGGTTTCACCCTGCTTAGAATAGAAGATTTCTAATCCAGTTAATTGATGAAACATCAGGGAAGTTGGTTTGCCGATCCCATAATAGGATAACTGTTCAGGCCATGACTGGCCTTCTTGAATAAGCTGTTCATTGGCATAATGAACCGCATTTTTTGATAATAGAAAAACCCGATCTCCCGCAGACAGCCATTGCAGTTTTTGTAGCAGTAATGGCAAATCTGCCCCCGGATGAATTTCAATGAGGGGGGCGCTGAAGGCTGATTTTCCAATAGACCGCAGTCGCTTGACCAATTCCTCTCCTGCGGGGACAGGGCGGGTGATCAAAATGCTCATTTCGGTAGGTTCCTCTGGTATACGTGCGCCAGGATCTGGCGTGCGCCCTTTTCCAATAACTCTTCCGCCAATGCGATACCTGCCTGACGAGCCTCTTTGGGTGAAACCACTCTTTCACCGCGCAGGATCACTGTGCCATCAGGGGAACCCACTAGCGCGCGTAACCAAATGCTTTCTCCCTGCCAGATGGCATAACTGCCAATCGGTACCTGACAGCCCCCTTCAAGGCGGGTATTCATCGCTCTTTCAGCGAGAACGCAAGCTTCTGTTCTTGCGTGGTTCAAGGGCAACAGCAGTTCACGGGTTTGATGATCATCAAGCCGACACTCAATACCTATCGCCCCTTGACCAACGGCTGGCAGCAATAATTCAGGCTCTAATGGCATACGAATGCGTTCTTCCAGCCCCAGCCGTTTCAGGCCCGCTGTTGCAAGAATAATGGCATCATAATCGCCGTTATCGAGCTTGTTCAGACGGGTCCCGACATTACCGCGTAAGTCACGAACGACAAGATCAGGACGTCGCTGACGGATTTGGCACTGGCGACGTAAACTGGACGTACCCACAACACTGGCAGTCGGTAGGTCATCAAGCGAGGCGTATTTTACTGAAACAAAAGCATCCCGTGGATCATCCCGTTCGCAGATTGTGACCAATCCCAAACCATCAGGAAATTCGACAGGGACATCTTTCATGGAGTGAACGGCAATATCAGCTCGCTTTTCGAGCAGCGCTAATTCCAGTTCCTTCACAAACAGCCCCTTGCCGCCCACCTTTGCCAATGGCGTGTCGAGGATAATATCACCGCGTGTCACCATTGGAACCAGTTCTACTTGCAGTTCTGGATGAAAGTGTTTCAGTTGCTTTTGAACATATTGCGCTTGCCACATAGCTAATGGGCTTTGGCGGGTAGCGATGCGAATGGTTTTCATTGTCATGGATAAATCTATTAGGTAAGTATATTGGGTAATTGATGGGAAATAATGGTTTTTAGCCACCAGTTAGTCACCAATTAGTGAGAAAATAGTGCCAGTTTTAACATCTCAATGATTTTTTTTCCAGTAACGAAAAAGCCAGAAGAAATCAAAATAGTATATGGATATACAGTTTATGAAATAAAAATAATTTTAAATATTAAAATAATATTTTGCTCTAATGGATAAAATAAACAAAGAGATTGATTTAAAAGCAAATTGAAATTTGGGCTTATCTTAATGATAAAAAGCGCTGAAAATATTTAACAATAAGAAAAATATTATTCGATTAAATATTTATGAAAGAGTGATGTATTTACAATATCTTACAACCGCGATATGAAAAATAATCAGCGATAATAGTGATACTAAAAAAGCATATTATTGTGTCTGTTTTGTGATTAACTTAATATTTTACAATGAGTTAATTGTGTTTTGGCTATTGCAGGTAAAGAGAAAAGATGGTATTGCGTACTTTACGCTTTGATTGCAAGGTGTTAAATTGATCACGTTTCCGACAATAAGTTTGTAAAAATAATTTTAAATAATCTTGTAATACCATGCGTTATCGGAAACAGGGGACTACTTTAGGCACTGGAACTGATATCAGGCGAAACTCTTGTATCTCTATATTGAAACGCTAAAGCAGCGACTGGATGCAATTAACCAACTTAGATTAGAGCGCGCTACGAGCTTAATGAGTGACGCTTTCAAGCAAGTTTATAGTTTAATTCCAGTATTATTACATTATCATCATTCAATGATGCCAGGTTATATCAAAAGCGACGTTCCTCATGGCGTCTGCTTTTTTATGCCTGATGAAGCACAGCAGTTTTGGATTAATGATCTGGATAGCCAGCTTACTGGTGCCCTGCCAGATGTATTGTCACATACGTCTAATGGTGAATTGCCGATTACGGGAATTTATTCCATGGGCAGTACTTCTTCTATCGGGCAAAGTTGTTCTTCTGATTTAGATATTTGGGTCTGCCATCAATCTTGGTTGGATAGTGATGAGAAAGCGTTACTGGAACAAAAATGTACCTTGATAGAACAGTGGGCGGCTTCACTGGGTACTGAGGTTACTTTTTTTTCTGATTGATGAAAACCGTTTTCGGCATAATAGCTGTGGTCGTTTGAACGGTGAAGATTGCGGTTCTACCCAACATATCCTTCTGCTTGATGAATTTTATCGTACAGCGGTTTGTCTGGCTGGCAAACGCTTATTATGGGCAATGGTTCCGGTAGAAGAGGAAGCTCATTATGATGAGTACGTTCTTTCTCTCTATGCCCAGGGCGTGCTGACACCAAATGAATGGTTAGATCTGGGCGGCTTGAGCGAATTATCCGCAGAGGAATATTTTGGGGCGAGTCTCTGGCAGCTTTACAAGAGTGTGGACTCTCCTTATAAAGCTGTATTGAAAAGCCTGCTGTTGGAAGCTTATTCATGGGAGTATCCCAATGGAAAACTTCTGGCGATGGAAATGAAGCAATATTTTCATGATGGTGCGATTGTTTCGTTTGGTCTCGATGCCTATAGCATGATGCTGGAGCGTGTAACCCGCTATCTGATTGCCACGAACGACCTTGCGCGCCTTGATTTGGCGCGTCGTTGTTTTTATCTGAAGGTATGCGAGAAACTATTGGCAAGCCAGAATGATAAAGGCTGTACAGGATGGCGTCGTCAGGTTATGTCCCAGTTAGTGCGCGAATGGGGTTGGGATGACGAGAAACTGGCTATGCTGGATAAGCGTCATGCATGGAAAATTGAGCAAGTACGTGATGCCCATAATGAATTGCTTGATACCATGATGCAGAGTTATCGCAACTTAATCCGCTTTGCCCGCCGTAATAATTTAAGTGTGAGTGCCAGCCCGCAAGATATTGGCGTATTGACCCGTAAATTGTATGCGGCTTTTGAAGCATTACCCGGTAAAGTGACTTTGGTCAATCCTCAGATATCACCGGATCTGTCGGAAAAGGATTTGACTTTCATCTATGTCCCTCCGGGGCGAGTAAACCGCAGTGGTTGGTATCTTTACAACCATGCCCCCACGATTGAATCGATCATTGGTTATCAACCATTGGAATACAATCGCTATCTGAATAAATTAGTTTCCTGGACCTATTTTAATGGCCTGCTGGCTAAAGAAACTCGGCTCCATATTCATCACGGGGAATCTCAGTGTGACAGGCAGAAATTATGTGATTTGGTGGGTGACATTGCCGCTCACTTCTCAATCCGTCTACCTGCCCCCACACCAAAAGCACTATATAGTCCTTGTGAAATTCGCCATTTGGCGATCATTGTCAATTTAGAACAAGATCCAACGGCTGCATTTTCTGATCAAATCGTTCGTTTTGACTTAAGGAACCTGAATGTTTTCAGTTTTGGCGAGTTGCAACAATGTCTGGTAGGTAGTATTGATTTGCTTTACCGCAATTCATGGAATGAAGTGAGAACCTTGCATTTCAGTGGTGAACAATCGGTATTGGAAGCATTAAAAACCATATTGGGAAAAATGCATCAAGATGCAGCGCCGCCATCTGATGTTGAAGTATTCTGTTATAGCAAACATTTGCGTGGGTTGATCTGCACTCGTATCCAGCAATTAGTTTCAGAGTGTATAGAGTTACGCCTGTCCAGCAACCGACAAGATCCAAACCGTTTCAAGGCGTTACGCATTTCAGGGCAAACATGGGGATTATTCTTCGAACGGTTAAACGTTTCGGTGCAAAAATTGGAAAATGCAGTGGAATTCTATGGTGCGATTTCCAACACCAAATTGCATGGTCTGCCAGTTAAAATTGATACCAAAGAAAAACACTTACCGTCTGTCATCGACGGTTTTGCCTGTGAAGGAATTATCCAGTTCTTTTTCGAAGATATTGACAGCAAACAAGGGTTCAATATTTATATTCTTGATGAATCAAATCGGGTGGAAATTTATTCCCATTGCGAAGGCAGTAAAGAAGAGTTGGTGCGAGATATCAGCCGATTTTATTCATCATCACATGATCGTTTCACTTATGGTTCTAGTTTTGTCAATTTCAACTTGCCTCAGTTCTATCAAATCGTTAAGAAAGGTGAGCGTACCCATGCCACTCCATTTATAGCGGGAGTGTACCCAGTGGATAATAATATAGAAGCGAATGATGCCAGGCTCCATATTGACGGGCACCTTGATAAAACCTGTAGGACACATGCACGTGACCCTTATCGTTCGCTTTATCACTATTGATATTATCAATAATCCTAAGCGCCTGTTTTATCAGGCGCTTATATTAGATACCTTTCATCGACTCATTGTTTTTATTTGGTTTTGATAAAAGGCGGTTTTGATAAAACATAGTCACGAAAATGGGAACGGCTCACCGCTTTGCTCAGTAATGGCTTGTGCCAGCAGGGAGAGAAAATCATGGCCACTGCGGTCACAAATCCATTGGCTATCCCGATAATCGAAATGGTAACCGCCATTTTTGGTTGCCAGCCATATCTGATGGAAAGGCTCCTGGCGGTTAATAATGATTTTGCTGCCGTTTTCAAAACTCAGCGTCATCACACCGCCATTTGTTTCATAGTCAATATCCGCATCACCTTCGTAATTATCCAGTTGCTCTTCAAGATGAAGTATCAATTGATCAGCCAATTGATGAAATTCGCTATCGTTCATGTTTATTTCCTATTTGCTTTTCAGGGTCTAGCTGCGATTATAGAGAGTATTGGCGTATGAATCACAGGCATTAATATAATGAAAAAACAACTTCGTTGGTCACTGGCTATCATAACATTACTTTCTCTGGCTGGTTGTGGCTTGAAAGGGCCTCTCTATTTTCCTCCTGCAAAAACATCTGCAACACAGGTATCTATGCACAAAATGGATAAGGTGCAGCCAGAAAAGTTGTTAAAAAACAGCTTCTTTAAAGACAATATATCGATGAATGCTTAATGATAGTGATTCGGTGATGTGATTTCTCTTGGAGTCGTATATGCAGTTCTCCAAAATGCATGGTCTTGGTAATGACTTTATGGTTGTTGATGCCGTGACCCAAAATATTTATTTTTCTCCGGAGTTAATTTGCCGTCTGGCTAACCGGAATACTGGGGTGGGTTTTGATCAACTTTTGATTGTGGAAGCGCCCTATGATCCTGACTTAGACTTTCACTACCGCATTTTTAATGCTGACGGCAGTGAAGTTTCCCAGTGTGGTAATGGGGCACGTTGTTTTGCCCGTTTTGTCCGTCTCAAGGGGTTGACCAATAAACGAGATATCAAAGTCAGCACGCGAGCGGGCCAAATGATATTGAGCATCACCAATGATGACCAGGTTTGTGTCAACATGGGAGAGCCGGATTTTGAGCCGCAGCGTATTCCCTTTCGCGCCAATAAGGCGGAGAAAACCTATATTATTCGTACTAACGAACGTACGATACTTTGTGGCGCTGTATCGATGGGAAATCCTCATTGTGTCATACAGGTTGAGGATGTGGACACTGCCGAAGTGGAAATATTGGGACCCGTATTGGAAAGCCATGAACGTTTTCCTGAACGCGCCAATATTGGTTTCATGCAGATAATAAATCGGAACCATATTCGGTTGCGTGTCTTTGAGCGCAGTGCGGGTGAGACACGGGCATGTGGCAGCGGTGCATGTGCCGCAGTAGCCGTCGGTATCCAGCAGGATCTGTTGGATAATCAGGTTCGGGTTGATCTTCCGGGTGGGGTACTGCAAATTCGCTGGGATGGGCAGGGCAAACCACTTTTTATGACGGGACCTGCAACCCATGTCTATGATGGTACGATTCATTTGTGATTGATTCTGTGTTCGCTGAGTCTCTCTTGAAATATGGGGCATTGGAAAATGAGTAAAAAAGACGATCCATTGCACATTGGAAACAGGTTGGATGATCAGACAGTCGTGGATTATTTATTGAATAATCCAGATTTTTTTATCCGTAATGCCAATATGGTCGATAAGATAAGAGTTCCTCATCCAGTGCGGGAATGTGTTTCTTTAATGGAATGGCATATGAACCGCCAGAGGAAACGTATCTGTTATCTGGAAGACGATCTGAACCATTTGATAGAGCAGGCGAAACAGAATGAAGTGCTGTTCAGTAGCCTATTGCAATTACTGACAGATCTCTCTGGCGCCAAGAGTTTACAGGACTTTCTTTCCTGCTTAAGTTCATGGTCAAAAACATTGGGATTAAGTAACAGTTATATTCGGTTGTTCGGTGATCAATGGCATATTGGCGCACCACTGAATGTGCCGGAGCTGGCGATTTCCCGTCAGGCTTTTGAAGCCGTTCGCATTAAACGATTCGGTGAAAAAAATCATTATCTTGGCCGCTTGCATGGCCCAGAGATTTTATTGTTGATGCCACAGGCCCGTCATGTTGGCTCCGTGGCGATTTCCCTTTTGGGATCACGAGGGGAGTTGGGCATGGTCATTTTCAATAGTCATAATAAACAGCACTATCACGAAAGCATGGGAACTGACATTCTCGCCCATTTGGCGAAGCTGTTGCCGGATTTGTTGTCCCGTTGGATTGAACGCGCATGACTCAGCCGATTGATTTACTGTTAGCGCCCGTGGAAGACTTCTTGCACTATTTGCGGGTTGAGCGACGTTTAAGCCCCGTCACGATCACGAACTATCGACGCCATTTGGCTGTTTTGGCGGAAATGTCACGGGAGATGGAGATACGTGAGTGGCAGGAATTAGATTCGGTTAAGGTCAAAATGTTTGCCTCCCGCAGCCGGCGGGCAGGATTGCAGTCTGCCAGCCTTGCTTTACGCTTTTCTTCTCTGCGTAGTTTTCTTGACTGGATGGTAATGCAAAATAAGCTGGCAGCTAATCCGGCTAAAACAGTCAGTACCCCACGTAAAAAACGCCACTTACCTAAAAATATGGATGTGGATGAAGTTAACCAACTACTCAATATTAATCTGAACGATCCGCTGTCAGTGCGTGACAGAACCATGCTGGAAGTGATGTACGGAGCGGGATTGCGTTTGTCTGAACTGGTGGGCCTGGATTGCCGCCATTTGGATTTGGAAACTGGGGACGTTTGGGTACATGGCAAGGGCAGCAAAGAGCGTAAAGTGCCGTTCGGCCGTATGGCGCAGGAATGGCTCCGGCGTTGGCTGGAAATGCGGGAATTACTTGAACCGGAAGATAATGCGCTGTTCATTTCCACCAAAAGCGGCAAACGTCTCTCTGCCCGTAATGTACAGAAACGATTTGAACAGTGGGGGATTCGGCAAGGTGTTAGCAGCCATGTTAACCCTCATAAATTGCGTCACTCTTTTGCCACACATATTCTGGAGTCCAGCGGCGATCTGCGAGCAGTACAGGAATTACTGGGTCACGCGAATTTGTCGACCACCCAGATCTATACTCATCTGGATTTTCAGCACCTGACCAAAGTCTATGATGTGGCCCACCCCAGAGCCAAACGAGGAAAATCATAATGCGTTTTTATCGGCCTGTCGCGCCGTTTTCTGCGATGACATTCGATCTGGATGATACGCTTTACGATAATCATCCGGTCATCGATAAAACCGAAAAAGAAGTGTTGTGTTTTATCAGGCAGTACGATGCCAAATTCGGTCACTTTGGCTATGAAGATCTGCATTTATACCGCCAGGCGGTTCTTGAACGGGAACCGGAGATTTATCATGATGTGACTTCATGGCGGCGACAATCCGCAGAACTCATGTTTGCCCACCAGGGTTTCAATCATGAAGAGGCGGTATGCGGTACGAATGAAATCATGTCCTGTTTTACGTACTGGCGTAACCAAATCACGGTTCCTGAATCGACTCATAAGGCGTTGTCCGTACTGGCGGAAAAAATGCCGTTAGTGGCAATTACCAATGGGAACGCTGAACCGGCTGCATGCGGGCTTGCCCGTTATTTTGAATTTGTATTGAAAGCGGGCATAGATGGGCGCGCCAAACCTTACCCTGATATGTACCAGCTCGCAGCAGAGCGGCTCAATCTGCCTATAAATCAGATCCTGCATGTGGGGGATAATCTGACTACAGATGTAGAAGGCGCACTTTGCAGTGGTATGCAAGCTTGCTGGATTAACATCGAAAATAAAAATCTGATGCAGGAACCTGAAGGACGTTTGGTTCCACATATTGAGATTTCTGATTTGGCTTCTTTGATAGCACTGATATAATTTCAGACTGAAATCTGTATAAAAATACTCACAACTGACGGTAATTATGGACGTTTCTTATCTGCTCGAAAGCCTCAATGATAAACAACGTGAAGCGGTCGCCGCATCCCGTAGTAACATGCTGGTGCTGGCTGGGGCTGGCAGTGGTAAAACGCGCGTGCTGGTACATCGGATCGCTTGGTTACTGTCAGTTGAAAATGCCTCGCCATTTTCCATTATGGCAGTCACGTTTACCAATAAAGCGGCTGCTGAGATGCGGCACCGAATCGAAAACCTGATTGGCACCAGCCAGGGCGGAATGTGGATCGGTACATTCCATGGACTTGCTCACCGCTTGCTGCGCGCTCATCACCTTGATGCAAATCTGCCGCAGGATTTTCAGATCCTTGACAGCGAAGATCAACACCGCCTCATCAAACGTATCATCAAAGCGATGAATCTGGATGAAAAACAGTGGTCTTCCCGTCAGGGGATGTGGTACATCAATGGCAAAAAAGATGAAGGATTGCGTCCGCAACACATTGAAAGCTATGGCAATCCGGTAGAGGCGACCTGGCTGAAAATCTACCAGGCTTATCAGGAAGCGTGTGACCGCGCAGGGCTGGTGGATTTTGCTGAATTGTTGCTACGCGCCCATGAACTTTGGCTGAATAAGCCACAAATCCTGCAACATTATCGTGAACGCTTCACGAATATTCTGGTGGATGAATTTCAGGATACCAACAGCATTCAATACGCCTGGATTCGTCTTCTGGCTGGTGATAGCGGTAAGGTCATGATTGTCGGAGACGATGACCAGTCCATTTATGGCTGGCGTGGTGCGCAGGTAGAAAATATCCAGCGTTTCCTCAAGGATTTTCAGGGAGCGGAAACGCTCCGTCTGGAACAGAATTACCGTTCGACCAGTAATATCCTGAAAGCGGCCAATGCCCTGATTGCTCATAACAGTGATCGTTTGGGCAAGAATTTGTGGACAGAAGGCAGCGAGGGAGAGCCAATTTCACTTTATTGCGCCTTCAATGAATTGGATGAGTCCCGTTATGTTGTCGGCCGTATCAAGCATTGGCTGGATAATGGCGGTGCACTGAAAGAGTGTGCGATCCTGTATCGCAGTAATGCCCAATCCCGCGTACTGGAAGAAGCCTTGTTGCAGGCTTCCATGCCTTACCGCATTTATGGTGGTCAGCGTTTCTTCGAACGTCAGGAAATCAAAGATGCCTTGTCTTATTTGCGTCTGGTATCAAACCGTCACGATGATGCTGCTTTTGAACGTGTGGTGAATACCCCGACGCGTGGCATTGGTGACAGAACGCTTGATGTTGTGCGCCAGGTGGCGCGGGATCAGCAAAAAACCTTGTGGGAAAGTAGTCAGGGATTGATACAGGAAAAAGTGCTGGCTGGCCGTGCGGCATCTGCGCTGCAACGCTTCATCGAATTGATTGATGCGCTGGAAACGGAAACGCAGGAGATGTCGTTGCATGTGCAGACCGATCGCATTATCCGTGATTCTGGCCTATGGGCGATGTATCAACAGGAGAAAGGCGAAAAGGCGCAAGCGCGTATCGAAAACCTTGAAGAATTGGTCACGGCAACCCGCCAATTCAGCTATCAGGATGAAGATGAAAATCTGCTGCCATTGCAAGCCTTCCTTTCCCATGCCGCACTTGAATCGGGGGAAGGTCAGGCAGATGCCTATCAGGATGCAGTGCAACTGATGACCTTGCACTCAGCGAAGGGTTTGGAATTCCCGCAAGTTTTTATTGTGGGGATGGAAGAGGGCATGTTTCCGAGTCAGATGTCCATCGAAGAAGGCGGTCGGCTGGAAGAAGAGCGTCGTCTGGCCTATGTAGGCGTTACCCGGGCGATGGCAAAACTGACGCTGACTTATGCGGAAAGCCGTCGTTTATATGGTAAGGAAGTGCATCATCGCCCATCTCGTTTTATTGGAGAATTACCGACAGAATGCGTGGCAGAAGTTCGCTTGCGGGCAACGGTATCCCGTCCGGTCAGCCACAGACGACTGGGTACGCCTGTCAGTGCCAATGACAGTGGTTATGCACTTGGACAGCGTGTACGCCATCCCAAATTTGGTGAAGGGACGATTATCAATATAGAAGGCAGTGGGGAGCATTGCCGCTTGCAAATCGCGTTTCAGGGCGAAGGCATTAAGTGGTTGGTGGCCGCTTATGCCCGACTCGAAACAGGCCAATAATCCGGTTGAATGTTGACAGACTTTTTCTTCTAAGCGTAACATTCGCGCCTTACGATAAGCGTAGGGAGTATAAGGAGACTTATGGTACATGCTGAACGCATTTAAATTAGAGAATAATCGCCTGCTCCGTCTTGAACTTGAAGAAGGTGATAAGTTATCTGATTCCATGTGGGTAGATTTAGTGGGGCTGGGGGATGATGATCGCCTCCGCGTCCAGAATGAGCTGGGACAAGCCCTGGCGACCCGCACCGAGTTGGATGACATCGAGGCATCAGCCCGTTTTTTTGAAGATGAAGATGGTATGCACGTCCATTCATTCTTCTACTTTGAAGATGCCGAAGACCATGCTGGCAACTCGACAGTCGCATTTACCATCCGTGACGGTCGTCTCTACACATTGCGAGAGCGTGAACTCCCTGCATTTCGATTATACCGAATGCGTGCCCGTAACCAGACGATGGTTGATGGAAATGCCTATGAACTGTTGATGGACTTGTTCGAAACCAAAATCGAACAATTGGCTGATGTCATTGAAAACATCTATAGTGCGCTTGAATCTCTGAGTCGGGTCATTATGAAAGGCAAACAGGGCGATGAGTTTGATTCTGCTTTGTCTAATCTTGCTGAACAGGAAGATATTGGCTGGAAAGTCCGCTTGTGTCTGATGGATAGCCAGCGTGCGCTGAACTTCCTTGTGCGCCGTGCCCGCTTGCCAGCCAATCAGTTGGAACAGGCTCGTGAAATACTGCGGGATATTGAATCCTTGCTACCGCACAACGAATCCCTGTTCCAGAAAGTGAACTTCTTGATGCAGGCGGCGATGGGCTTTATCAACATCGAACAAAGCCGAATTATCAAGATTTTCTCGGTGGTTTCGGTGGTATTCCTGCCACCAACATTAGTCGCGTCCAGCTACGGTATGAACTTCGAATTTATGCCGGAGCTGCATTGGACATTCGGCTATCCTGCGGCGATTGGATTGATGATAGCAGCGGGCCTGGCCCCTTATCTCTACTTCAAACGCAAAAATTGGCTGTAATCATCTCACCAGCTATCTGTCTCCAGTTACATGGTTATCTATGTTTCTGGAGGAGGGATGTCGTGATACTGCAAGTTGAAATCGATTTAATTTATGAAGAAACTGACCCGAATTTTCGCTAATACCTTGGGTCAGTTTAGACATTTTATCGATACGGGTGCTTGTTGGAGGAAGTTGGCTACTGCCGTAAACGACGTTGCGTATAGAGCGCATCCAGTATAAACAAAATCAGGGCAGCCCAGATAAAGCCAAACGTCATCAAACGATCGGGACCAATTTCCTCGCCATAAACTAGCGTTGCCAACAAGAACATCAATGTCGGGCCAAGATACTGGAAGAAGCCCAGCGTAGATAAACGCAGATGCGTAGCTGCTGCGGTGAAGAGCAGCAGTGGCACCGTCGTAATAATACCGGCAGCAATCAACATAAGGTTCAAAGAGTACGTATTATCCAACATATTACTTGTTGGACTATGGGTGAAAAACAGCAGGTAAATTAGGGCGACAGGGAATACCCAGCTTGTCTCAATCAACATCCCCGTCTGTGCATCAATTCCCAATTTTTTGCGGATCAGCCCATAGACAGCAAACGTCGTCGCTAAGTACAAACCAATCACCGGTACAGAACCGAACTGCCATAGCTGGATCAATACACCGGTAAAGGCCAATCCTACGGCAACCCACTGCATACGGCGAAAACGTTCACCAAGAAATATCATACCAAACAGCACATTAACCAGTGGGCTAATAAAATACCCCAGACTCGCTTCCAGCAAGTGCCCATTATTGACTGCCCAGATATAGGTAAGCCAGTTACTGGTAATAGTGAAGGCAGTGATGCCTAGTAATAGCAGTATCTTTGGCTGGCGAACAACAGCCCAAGTCTGGCGCCAGTGACGAGTCACTGTCAGCAACAGTACCATAAAAAAAACTGACCATATAACACGGTGTGATACGATTTCATCGGGGGGCACATATTGTATGGCTTTGAAGTAAATGGGCGCAAATCCCCAAATAAGACAAGCCCCCAAGGCATACAAGATACCTTTGGCAGTCTGTTGGTTACTCATAATATCCTTGAATATTTAGAAAATGTTCAGAAAATCAGAAGAGCTGGTTAAGGTGATAGCTCATAGACCTATACAATTTGTCATTGGGATGAATGATTTACAAGTAGTTAATCGCATGAATAATAAATTAAATTTTCCACTTAGCCAAATAGCACTTTATGCTAAATTATTAATTCCTTCATTTATTTTAAGTTTGTATTCTGGGCATGAGTGGGGTATTCGTTTTAGGTATTAGGGTCTGAAAACATCAGCCGACCAAATAAGTTCCCGTGGCACTAGCGATATGCACTTGTTTTTCATTATGCAATTCAATTCTGGCGACAGAAACTTTATTGCCTGCGCGGATAAGATTGCAACTGGCAGTAAATACTTCACCACGTCCTGGGCGCAGATAATCCACGCGCAAATCAATAGTGCCTAATGTGGTTAGACGTTTTTGGATCTCGGCGATGGTCATTGTTTCAATGGATGTTAATGCATTGCCAGCACAAACCAGCCCTCCAGCAACATCTAATATGGAAGCAATAGCACCCCCGTGTAGAATTTTATGGATCATATTACCTACCAATTTTTCTTGGTAACAAAATTGCAGTTCTGCGTAGTCTTGCTCGAAGCGGAGCAGTTCGAGACCCAACAGGCGGTTGAATGGCATACGATAAACAAAGATTTCACCGATAAATTTACGGGCTTCTTCTGGCGTTAAGAGGGTGTCTACTGGCTGAGTATTTTCCATGGTGATTTTCCTGATAATCTGATAATAAAAAGTAAAATTAACGGGTGCTAAATGAATTTATATAGTTAATTTCTTGTTAAGTCTATGCTTTCATTATCGTCTTTGCCAGTCTGTGAAGCGCTTCGAGAAACAATTCAGGGGGGAAAAAACGGACTACAAAAAATAACCATATAGCGTGTAGAATAAACGGTAATTTTTTATATACAGGCGATCGGATCGCTACTGTATTTTTATAGCCTGTTTTCAGGCTTTTTCAGGGATTAGTATCTAACGATCGAGGAAAGGCGTGTCTACCGCAGAACTTATCAGCACGGCCTCGCTGGCTGAACAAGCATTACGAAAAACATTCGGATACCAGCAATTTCGTCCGGGGCAGCAGCAAGTGATTGACGCCGTTCTTGACGGACGCGACTGTCTGGTGGTTATGCCAACGGGAGGCGGTAAGTCACTGTGCTACCAGATCCCCGCATTGGTTAAAAATGGGCTGACTCTGGTTGTGTCTCCACTCATTTCATTGATGAAAGACCAGGTTGATCAGCTGCGTGCGAATGGCGTTGAAGCGGAATGCCTGAACTCAACTCAAAATCGTGAACAGCAATTTGATATCATTCAACGTTGTCGTAAGGGAAGTATTAAACTGCTCTATATCGCGCCTGAACGGCTGGTAACGGATAACTTTCTTGACCAGCTCCGCGACTGGCCACCTGTTTTATTGGCTGTCGATGAAGCTCATTGTGTTTCTCAATGGGGGCATGATTTTCGCCCAGAATATCGAGCATTAGGGCAACTCCGTCGTCGTTTCCCCGAGCTTCCAGTGATTGCACTAACCGCTACAGCAGATAAAGCGACCCGTCAGGATATCGTACGTTTATTGGAGTTGCATGAGCCGATTATCCATATCAGCAGCTTTGATCGTCCCAATATTCGCTATACTTTAGTTGAAAAATACAAACCGCTTGATCAGCTTTGGTCATTTGTCCGAGGCCAGCAGGGAAAAAGTGGCATTATCTATTGCAATAGCCGTAATAAAGTGGAAGAAACCGCAGTGCGTCTGCAAAAGCGGGGGTTAAGTGTTGCGCCTTACCATGCGGGGCTGGAAAACAGTCAACGGGCATGGGTACAAGATGCCTTCCAGCGAGATGATTTGCAGATCGTAGTAGCAACGGTTGCATTTGGTATGGGAATTAACAAACCTAATGTGCGCTTTGTTGTGCACTTTGATATTCCCCGTAATATCGAATCTTATTATCAGGAAACAGGCCGGGCTGGGCGAGATGGCTTACCGGCGGAAGCCGTGCTGTTTTACGATCCTGCGGATATGGTATGGCTGCGTCGCTGTTTAGAGGAAAAACCTACTGGTGAACAACAGGATATTGAGCGGCATAAACTCAATGCTATGGGCGCATTTGCACAGGCGCAGACCTGTCGTCGCTTGGTATTGTTGAATTATTTCGGGGAAAGCCGCCAAACAGCTTGTGGCAACTGTGATATTTGCCTTGATCCTCCCAAACGTTACGACGGTCTGGTCGAAGCACAGAAAGCGCTGTCCTGCATCTATCGCGTTGGACAACGTTTTGGGATTGGCTATATTGTAGAAGTGCTACGTGGTGCGAATAATCAACGCATTAGAGATTTTGGGCACGACAAGCTGCCTGTTTATGGCATGGGTAAAGAGCAGAGTCAGGAACATTGGATGAGCGTTTTGCGTCAGCTTATTCACCTGGGGCTTATCAGCCAAAACATTGCCAACTATTCTGCGCTGCAATTGACAGAGGCTGCACGGCCTGTATTACGTGGCGAAGTGTCTCTGCAACTTGCCGTACCACGTATCCAAAACTTGAAAAGCCGCAATCAGCAAAACAAATCATACAGTGGCAATTATGATCGCAAATTATTTGCTAAGTTACGCAAATTGCGTAAATCCATTGCTGATGAAAACAATATTCCACCCTTTGTTGTTTTCAATGATGTCACGTTAATTGAGATGGCAGAGCAGTGCCCAATAACGCCAGATGAACTTTTGCTGATTAATGGCGTTGGTCAGCGGAAATTAGAGCGTTTTGGTGATGCATTTATGACCTTAATCCGAGAGCATTTTGAAGAATTCGAGTAACTGAAAGATTTGAATAACTAAAGGACAGTGAACTGAGGATAACGCATGGTATCTGAGATATTGAAAGCCAGCTGGTTAAACCGTGAACCTCAGTTCTCAGCCTTTACGAATGGACTATTACTGGATTTTTGGCAAACAAGGGAAGAACGGCAATTTGTAGGAGTTGATGATATTTCCATCCATTATGTCTCCTTTTGTTCCTTCCATCATGACAAAACACTCGTCGTTTTGCCTGGCCGTAGTGAAAGTTACGTGAAATATACTGAAGTTGCCTATGATTTTTATCATCTGGGTTACGATGTTTTCATTATTGATCATCGTGGGCAAGGCCGTTCAGGGAGAATGTTAGACGATCGACAAAAAGGCCATGTTGAAGAATTCGATCATTATGTGGATGACTTAGTTAAATTTATTGAGCTTGAAGTAGCACCTCGTCAGTCTCATCGCTGTTATGCTCTGGCCCATTCAATGGGGGGCGCAATTTTGAGCCGTTTTCTGGTGCGTTACCAGGAACCGATTTTTCGTGCTGTGGCGTTATGTGCGCCGATGTTTGGTATTAACTTACCCATGCCGCGCTGGTTAGCGAATTTTCTGGTTAATCAGGCGGAACCCAGTATCAAAAGACGTAACGCCTATGCCCTGTCAACGGGGCAATGGCAGCCATTACCCTATTTTATCAATCTATTAACGCACAGTTATGCGCGTTATCAGCGTTATTTGCGTTACTATGCTGATTATCCTGAATTGCGCCTTGGGGGGCCGACTTACCATTGGATGCGTGAAAGTATGCTGATGGGCGATAATCTGATTGAAAATGCGGGCAAAATTCAAACTCCACTCATCGTATTACAAGCAAGTGAAGATAAGATAGTCAGTCATCGGGAGTTATTGGCTTTTTGTGCATCGCACCAAAATCCCCTGATTATCCAGGGGGCTCATCACGAAATCCTGTTCGAAAAAGATGTATTGCGAGCGCAGGGCCTCAATGCAATTTGTGATTTTTTTGACCAGAACTGATTTAGTTTAGGAACTATAACCATGTATCATATTGTTGCTTCAGATTTAGATGGCACTTTGTTATCTCCCGACCATAAATTAACCCCGTATACCAAGGAAACGTTGAACTTATTGACGGAACAAGGGATTCATTTTGTTTTTGCAACAGGGCGGCATCATATTGATGTGGGACAGATCCGTGATGGATTAGGCATTGATGCTTATATGATCACTTCCAACGGTGCAAGGGTTCACAATCCCCAGGATGAATTGGTATTTAGCCATAACTTAGATCCGGATATTGCCCATGATTTGTGTTTATTGGAGTTTGATAATCCCGATATCCTGACTAATTATTTCAATAACGATGATTGGCTAATAAATAGAGAATCACCTGAACAGAAAGCGTTTTTTCAGGAGTCCGTTTTCCATTACCAACTTTTTCAGCGCGATAATTTTTCCACGGATGGCGTATGCAAGGTTTATTACACCAGTGAAGATCATGATTATTTGGTGGATTTGGAAGAGAGGATTAAAGCGCGTTGGGGGGAAAGGGTTAATGTCAGTTTTTCACTGAGGAATTGTTTGGAAGTGATGGCTGGTGGTGTTTCTAAAGGCCATGCATTGGAGCAAGTTTGTCAATTGATCGGGTATCAATTAAATGACTGCATTGCTTTTGGCGATGGTATGAACGATCGAGAAATGTTAAGTGCGGCCGGTAAAGGCTGTATCATGCAGGGAGCGCATCAGCGCTTGAAAGATATTTTACCTGATATGGAAGTCATTGGTTCCAATGCAGATGATGCCGTTTCTTGTTATTTACGGAAAATGTATCAGGTGTGAAGCTAATAATTTAAATCATGACTTAAAAAACAGCATCCGGCGTGATGCTGTTTTTTTATCGTGTTAGGTATTTTTCCTATAACATGTCCAATTTCTTGAATCGCAGTGCGTCAGCCCATCGATAAAATGGCTAAAACTGCCATTGAAATATTAAGAACATGGAATAGGACAGCTCAAGAGCGGGAGTTTGAACTCGAATTACAGATTAGTGAATCTTGTGGATGTAAGCTATAGTTTATAGTAACATAATTGCTCTTATTTTTCGGATAGATTTATGCATAACTTTGATATGAGTTAAAGAGGTTTATATTGTTCCTGTTTCTAATTTTACATTTGGAAGTATTTTTTAATTCATTATCTAATAATGACATGAATAAGGAGCCATCTATCAACGAATCATGAATTGTGGACATAAAAAGATAAATGAGTATAGAATCTATCATCCTTTATAGTTTGCCTATTTTTATTTTATATCATTTAATTTAAACAAAGTGACATTATGAATTGGTATTTTAGTGTTTTAAAGAATTATGCTGAATTTTCTGGCCGTGCCCGTCGTAAAGAATATTGGATGTTCCAGTTATTGAACATTATTGTAGCCTTTGTTCTTTTAGTATTGGGTTCAGCAATTAATGATACTGCCGGTATTGCATTGTTGGGGATTTATATCATTGTTACTTTTATTCCAAATCTTGCTGTAACAATACGCCGACTGCATGATATTAACTGTTCTGGATGGTGGATTTTATTTACCTTTGTTCCTGTAGCCAGCATTCTTGTATTCGTTTTTACTCTGTTGAAAGGTACTCAGGGTAATAATGAATACGGTCCTGATCCAAGAAGAATGTCTTAATATCGGAAAATATATCCCTGATCATTTTAAATTACTGTCTATAAATCGGTGAATTGAAATGTTAACTATTTAGTTTGCCATGTAAGATGAAATGCCACTTATTACTTGTGTGGCGTTTTTTTTGATAGTTACTTTACTGAATAATTAATTCAGTGGATTATATTTATCTCTTTGAATGACGGGTTTTTATGCGTTTTATTGCTTAAATGATTTGGTCTTATAAAAAATAATTTTCTCCTTTACTTAATGTAAGTGTTTTTAATATAGTTTCTTGGAATATTAATATAAGGAGTATTATTTATGAGTAAATTGCGTCTCGCCTACTACAACTTATCTCCAGAGTTACTGCAAGGTTTTCGTGCTGTAAAAGAAGGTCTGGAAAATAGTCCGTTAGGTTTGCAATTGGTTGAATTGATCTATTTGCGCGTATCTCAAATTAATGGTTGTTCTTTCTGTTTAAACAAACACTCGCAAGTTTTGCGCGAAAATCAAGAGGCAGAACGTCGGTTAGCTGAATTAGCCGGTTGGCGAGTGAGTAGTCAGTTTACTCCCCGTGAAAAAGCGGCGTTGGAATGGGCCGAGGCATTGACTCACGTTGTGACCACACACGCAGACGATTATGCTTATTTACCCTTAAAAGATCATTTCACAGATCAGGAAATTTCTGATTTGACTTTTGCGATTGCGCTTATGAATGGGATGAATCGACTGGCAATCGGTATGCGCCATTAATGTTATTTGATTTCATCATCGTTGCTTTTGAGCTAATTAAAAGGAAATATTTTCTTCTGGAAGTTGGGATTACGGTCCCTCCTTTTAAAAGAAAATCTTATCCAAATCAAAAATCATAGATGTTAGGTATAATTGACTGATATTAATGGCTTTATTTAATTCTCTTGCTGTATCTCGGACACGCCTCCAATAAGACCGCCTAGACGGTCACATTTAACATGAAATGGCGATTACACAAAATCTTAAACAACGTCACGTTTATTTCCAAATGCAATCTTTTTTTTCTGCGTCATAAGCCTCCACATTCTCCTCAAAATCCACTTGTTTCCCTTTTTTACTTATATATGTGAAACCATAAACTCTTGCTACAAAGGGTTTAGTTCGTCGCCAATGGCCTAAGGGAACCGCTTTTAGCCCACTGGCGGGGTAAGGTATCAGCGATATGGAATTGAGGCTGAATATGACACCAAGAAAGATTTTAAATGGGCTGACGCCAATGGAAGCCTATACTGGGTCGCATGTTGCACTTATTGCGTTAATCCAGCTATAGGTCACTACCCGCTTTCCGGACGGATAAGAGTGACAAGCAGTTAATCCAAATATCATGCTTGAGCAAAGTAACAATGCTAATATTTTCTTATTTCTCATTTAGTGATTGGTCTCAAGTTCCAACATCAGAAATCATGCCAATTTCTGATGTTGAGGCGATTTCCAAATAACCGTTTTACCACTCACCGTAGGGGTATTTTTTCCCTTTGATAAAATCTTTGATATATTCCGGGTAATCGTCTCCATAACCACTAGAATGCTTTGTTTTACCCTGACATACCGTCATCTTATTGCCGAAAACGGATTCACCAGTGGCAATTAAGATATTATCACCGTTATTCTTATCGATGCCGCTTAACCATGCGCGAGCTATACCACTTGGTGCTAAACCGATATAAATAACTTTCCGGTAATCCGGTGGTTGTTTTTCATATCTGGGATAAAAGGCAGGCTCACGCATTAGTTGCCAGACCTCAGGAGTAAATTTAAAGGTTGTCTGATAAGATTTTTTATCAATAACTGAATCCCAGCAAACGATCAATGAACGGGGTAAAGTTTCACCATAGTTTCGAATACCACTACTCCCCCTTAAGCGTTTATTCCAGCCATGCAAACTTTCATAATCTGGGTTTGCACCATCTGGCATAAATTTTTGAACAATATAGTTATCCTCATCCTGAAATTGGACAAAGCTGATGCTGGCAGGAAAATATTTCGGCGTGCGTAACTTAAACCACCATTTATCATAAGGCAACGGCTGACTGTGCCGTACAATGGGTTTATAAGTCACCACTCGTTTTCCCGGAGGATAAGACTGACAGGCAGTTAATCCCACAATCATGCCTAGACTCAATAATAAGACTAATGTTTTTTTATTTCTCATTTTGAAATTTCCTTACCAGTAATATCAAATATGGATCGGTGCCATTTTTCACAAGGACGGTTTACAAAACTGACTAACTCTACCGCATTCACGCCACCTTGAATCTGTTCATCTTTTATTACCACAGAATTCCAGTGAGATGAGCAATGTACATATTTAGTTTGAATCATAGTTAACTCTTCAGCAGTAAAAGGAATCAATGCCTGACCTTGCCGAATAGCTCGTCCTTGTTTAATCGCTTTTTCTGCTAATAAAGTAAGCTCCGGGGACAGTTGGTAATCGTCATCTTTATCTTTGGGTTTACCAAAGACTATACCTGCTTCTTGTGCTGCATCCTGCATCACTCGCATAACGACTTTAGACCAGTCATTGGTAATTTCACGATACAGCACTGCTGCCGCTGCCACTTGTTTTTGAAAGCGCTCCAGCTCGTTACGGGGATAAAACTGGTTGTTTTGCCATGTTTCTACTTTTACCCGGTTACCGTGAAGTAACGGAGCAATAGTGGGGTAGCCTCTCATCTGAGATAATTCATCCTGTGCTTTTTTATATATCCAGGTGGCGCTATTGGGAATACTTTCATCTACTGTAAGAGTGCGTGGCCGGGTGATAAATAATCTTTCTGTTTCGATCGGGTTATACCCCCCGCCAATATCTGAATGAGCCCCCGGAAATATCAGTTCTGGATAATCAGGGTTGACACTGTTTAAAGAGAAGTTATAGCGGCATTCATTCATGGCCGAGATGTGGAAGATATGTTCGGCAATGCCTGCGGGTAAACAAATATCAACTGCTCCCGTATCGGCCGAATGTGGGTTCAGCCCATTACCTAATGTGCCAATAGCCGCTACAGTATCAAAGATCCCCAGAAAACGGCTTTTTCCCGTGGGGCAGGCAAACTTACCCAGATAGCGGTACTGGTCAAAACAATCTGTTAACGCCTGCTCCAAAATCGGATCACAATTAAAAACCCGATTAGCGAAGTGCCGCGCTGCCGCAGCTCCCCGGCTAAAGCCGATAATATCAAATTGCAGGCATTTGATATTACTTTGAATACTCTTCAGTGATTCTGCAAGTTCAGTTTTTATTTTTTGTATGGCCATTTCGGTTTTGGCATGAACACCGGTTTCCCCTATACCCAATCCATAGCCCACCACGCTGTCTGATTTTCCCGCCTGCGTACCAATTCCTTCGATATACACTTTGATTTGAAGTGAGTTTTCATCAGGTTTTCCATCAAGATATATTTCATGCAAAAAATGCACGTTGGTATAGTAACCATCATAACTGATCCGCGAGGTATCACCGGGCAACCCAAATTGGTTAAAAGAACAACTCATTGACTGTTGACTGGTATTGGTTGCTTCTGGAATACATAGAAGCCGCTCATTAATATTCTTGGTATTGTTTCCCGTTCCATCAAAAAAGACACCAATCGTTAAGGTAATCCCACTTTCTATCGCCTGAACTTCCAGTACATACCGCCGGTTAAGAGGATGGGCGCTAAATCCTTTTAAGGTCGAATTTTTAAAGTGTTCGGATGATTTCAATTCGTCTTCCTGCCAGCCTTTAATCTTAGGGTATGCATTACTGAGCATACCCAATGTCATATATTGGTATTCATGTCCGTCCAATATAGCCGTTGGCTTAACAAGAGAATTAGCCTCTCCCGTTTGCTGGCGGGGTGTTCGTTTAACTATTTCATCGGCAAGAGGTTGTGCTGTAACAGATAATGTCACAGGCATGGGGGGAAGATCTGCTTCACGTAATAAGCCATTCCCATCTGTAGTGCCCGTTCGCACAATGCTTTTGTTCCCCCGGCTTGTCAGCTTATAAGGTATACCGGTTAATGGCTCCCCCCTGCTCATCCACAAGCTGAAATTCAATCCAGTGTTTCAGTATATCTTGGCAGTTAATGCAATCCGACTGTTCTAACTGACTCATTTTTTCTTCCTTAATGATAGATAATAGCGGGCGAGCCTTAAATTTCTTTTTTAAGCACAACCTGTTGGTTATTGGTAATAAAGCGCTCAACAGTCAGTTTATTCAGATTCTGCTTTTCATCTCTTGCCTGTTTCAGCCACGCTACAAGGCTGTGCTGCAATTGCCCTTCCGGTCCATCCAGTTTCAGCGCCAATTCGGGGTTTTCTTCCCAAAGCTGGCAACTTAAGGCGTAAGCCAGATTCTTGAGGGCTGTATCGGTTGAGTAACGGGCTTCAATCAGGTGATCACCCAATACAAACAAACTCGTGTTCAGTTCCTGAGGGCAATTTTCTGGCCGGTAATAACAAATCGGATCGGGCGTATCGATCATCAGTTCATTAACCGGGGTTAACAGTTCACGCCAGTCCCCCGATTTCAGGGCAGGCAGCAATGGTGTAAAGATCCGGTTATCCATCAACCGCAATACCACAACCTGACCCCGCAGCAACACCTGCTGATGTAAGCGCCAGTGTGCTAACTGAAATGACCACGGTAAGGTACTGCGATATCCCCAGCCCCAACTGGCATCGCTGAATGCGTGTTTATCCAGCAATTGCGCCAGTTCCGGCAGGCATCTGGCTTTGGGTTGGATCAGCCACGGGCTTTGTTCCAGCATGGCTTTCATTGGTGTACCGCTATAGAGCGGAAAGGCCTGTTCTGCCCAGCCGTTGAGGTAAAAGCGCTGGACAGGGTTCGGTTCTGCCAGACTGTTGACCAGAAAATAACACTCGCCTCGGTCCTGCTGTGATAACCAATTTTTCCAATTCGTCGATTCCATCATGCTTCCTCTGCTCCGGTGATAACCCAGTTTTCTTCTTGTTGGGCGAGAATGGCGCAGGGAGGCTTAGCCGGAAATTCAGTTGCCGGGAGCGCTTCCGCCATCGGGAGTTGCCCTACTTGTGAGAGTGGCGCTACTCCCTCCGGTAATTGCAGTGAAATCCCGCGCCCGCTGCCGCCTGAACCCTGCCCGACATTAATCGGTGAACAGAGAATGCCGCCCGGCGTGACTTTCAGAAAACTGCCGCCCACTTTCAATGTGATTTCTGCCGCCGCTTCCAGCACGACTTTGCCGCCGCTTTTCAGGTGGATTTCCTGCCCGCTGTCAATCACGGTGGCATCCCCGGTCTGGGTATGCTGGCTACCGGCAATCCGGTGCGATACATCGCCTTCGGTGGTGATTTTGCGTGAACCGGCGACCTGATGATGGTCATCGGCGCGGATATCGTGGTAACGGTTGTTATCAATACGTTGTTTCTGGTCGTGTTTGATATGCCAGAGCACATCATTTTCAATCTGGGCGGTAAAATCTTTCTGGCCGTGGAAATAAATTTCCTCACTGCCTTTGGCATCTTCAAAACGCATTTCGTTAAAGCCTTTGCCTTTGTGGGTTTTGGTTTTAAAGGTGGTGCGGGTCTTTTCTGCCGGTAAATCCAGTGGCGGGCGATTCAGGCCGTTGTAGACACAACCGGTGACAATCGGACGGTCGATATCGCCGTTGAGGTAAGAGATAATCACCTCCTGCCCGATACGCGGGATCGCCATAAAGCCAAAGCCGTTACCATTCCAGCCCTGCGCCACACGTACCCAGCACGAAGCACCATCATCCGGTTGGTCATCGCGGTTCCAGTGGAAATGAACTTTAATCGCCCCGTCTTTATTGACGAAGATTTCTTCTCCTTTCGGGCCGACCACAATGGCAGTTTCATCCCCATCGGCTAACGGTTTGTAGTGGAACGGTGGGCGGTAGTCGGCAAGGCCATCGATAAAACGGAAATCGTTGCTCAGTGTCGTGCCGGTGCCGCTGCTGTCGCCGAACGCCTGCGGGCAGCGCCCGTAGTGGCTGATGGTGACGATTTGCCAGCGGGCGTTAATCGGTTTATGGGGGTGATTTTTTATCTCGAAGATTTTACCCGGCATCAGTTTGATACAGTTACTGTGGCCACTGCCGGTTTGCTTCTGGTTATCCAGCGCTTCCTGCCGGTATTTTAAAAACGGTTTGGCGGCCGCATCTTTCTGGAACCGCCCGTAACTCTCAAACACGGTGTAAGGGGTCTGGCTGCCGAAATCGCGGAAACCTTCGCTGCTGTGCATATGGGAGAGGTGATAGCGCGGTTTTTCCGGGTTGAAATCTTTGTGGAAACTGCGTTGCGGACTCATCCCGACGCCCAGTTGCACCTGATAGATAGTGTCTGTTCCGTGGGCGGTTTCCGGCTGGGGCTGGTATTGCAGCGGCAAGCCCGCGGTCATACCTAGATGGCTGTCACTGAAAAACAGCGTTTCATCCTCAAACCAGAAACTGAATCCCTCTTCCGCCGCTAACCGGCTGAAAAAATCATAATCGGATTCACGCTTCTGGGTCACATATTCCCGGTCCTGATGCGTATCGTAGCGTTTTGAATCGGCTTTTACCCGGTGTTTTTTCAGCAGGCTGTTTAAGATGGCGGGGACATTTTGCCGATGATAAATCCGGCTGTCCTGATTGAGCGTCAACCGCCAGCAGGCAGGGCGGACGGTGACGGTATAGTGCGTCTTGTTACCGTCAGTGCCCACCCAATTAGCCTGAGAGACAATCCCGGTGATTTTGCGCTGCACCGTTTCACCATAAAAAACCTGCAACACCGCTTCCTGCATTAGCAGTGAAGCCAAATCAATCTCAGTCTGTGGCCTGAACGGGTTCGCGTTACCGGCCCTGACCAGCGTCAGGTTGAGGGTAAACAGTTCCGATAATCCCTCTTGCAAAGAAAAATCGCCAACCGCAAAGGTGTCTTCCGGCACACCCGCGATACGGCAGGTAAAACGTAATCCACTTTTCATGTTTATTCCTTATTCCTTCTCGTTTATGACATGAATGCCTTACATGGCGGGGCGTAATCCATCGACGTGCCAGAACTGCCACAGTACTTCAGGGTTGTCCGGGGTGAAAATTTCCAGCATGACGAACGTGGACTGGCTGATAAAGCAGGCCATCGCCTGATTGACTAACCGGCTGAAGCGGTACATCTCACCGGGCGTGCGGTAACAACCGGGAGCCAGCGTGAGCGACAACACAGACCCACGAATCGGTTGCCCACGCCTTAAGCGGTCGGTCAGGCGCTCTTTAACCTGCACAATGCCGTCAATGTGTTGCTGGAACTGGCGACTCAGCGGACGGTTTGTCTCGCGGTGCGGGTCAAACAGGCGGAGAAACTGTTTCAGGCTGTCAGTGGCAAATAACATCACCGGCGGGCTGGAGAGGCAGGAGAGCAGCGGCCAGCCGTTATTTTCCTGTAACAAGGGCGGATAATCGGTCACCACAGGAATAATATTTTGTACATCAAGATGAGACGGTGCACTTTCCGGCGTCACGGTAATTGCGCCCTGTTCCAGCGTCCGTGCCTGCTCATGGTAGCCGGTGAAAGAGCACGAGACAGCAATATCCGGCAGAGTGTGGGCCGGATTGCCGGTCAAATCAAAAAAGCACAGCCGATGGCGGGTTCTGCCCAGAAAATCAGATTCAGTCTGGAGCTGGTAGTAAAACGTGTCGGGCTGCTCATCGTCATCGAAAAAACGCCCGGGAACAAACTGCTCAATCGGCAGCCAGTGATAAGGCGTGCCACGCTGCTCGCTGTCTTCGGGCTGCACCACCACCTGAACCTCCCGCAGCCGGTACAAGCACACTGACTCCCCCAATGGCAGCGGATAGCGGTGATCACCGGCTTCCAACCGGACAGGCGGGCTGGTCTGGTTTTCCAGATGAATCGCCGGAACACAACCCAACAAAAATGCCCCCTCGACATCATCCAGCGGCAATTCGCCCTCGAACCGCAAAATCAGCTCAAACGTGCCATCGTCATTGAGAGGCACTTGCGCACAGCGACTACTGATATCCAGCGTGACAAAGTTATAAAGCGCCGGCACCGCATAGTATTCCAGCAACGGTTGCAGGCCGGAACAGGGACTTTTGGCGGTGGGCAGCAACTGCTCGTCCAGCAGGCCATACCAGCCATAAGGAAAACTTTTAATGGTTCGCCGCCCGCCCTGTGTGTTCAGGCTGACATCACAGATATGTTGATCCAGCCACAGGCTGAGCTGGGCGGCACGCGCTGTGTCGGTGCCGAGGAAGAACGTCAGCGGGCCACTTTGCCAGAAAGACGATGCCGAACCGGTTTGACCTAGTGTCAGGATAATTTCACTGTGGGTGCCCGTTTTTCTGACGGTGCGCTCCTGCACAATCAACGGTTCAATATGCAAAGGACGGCAGGTTTTAAAGCCGAGCCACTGCCCGTTAAGGCTGGCAGACACCGATGTACCGATCGGGATCTCGGCCGTGCCCTGATGCTCGTCATCCGCAGGCGTAAACTGGACTATCGTCGTGGGTGGAATAGGCGACAGGGCTAACGGCCAGATACGGGAGAGCATGCCGTGAACAATTTCGGGAAAATCATCTTCCAGCTTGCCCCGCAGATTGGCAGTCAAAAACGCAAAGGCGTCGAAAACACGGACAATATCGGGGTCATGAGAGGAAACCAGAAATTCAGCCAGATGCGGCGACGCTTTTGCGATGTGCTCAGCCAGCTCTCGCAGGTAAGCGCGTTCTTGCAGGTACAGCAATTCCTTGTTATTTTTCATTGAATTTAACTTATGTTTTATCAATCGGATTTCGGTATTAGGCTGAATATCAGCGAGATAAAATGCGCAATTGAACAGCAAAGCACATTTATTCTACACATTAATCAATCAAATTAATTAACGAATTAAATCCAGTTTTGGGCGGGTTTTGGCAGAATATAGGGGGATTATCAGAATATGCACGGTCATTCAGGCAAAAATCAGGCTGGCAGGAATCGTTAACGGTTTGGCTCTCTCCTGCCTGACCGTTAATATCTTTTTCTACAAAAATGATCCCTCGCCTGTCAGGATCACCTTCGGGTGGCGAACGAAAACGCCCGTAGCCTGAAAGAATAGGTATCCGCTAATTTAAAAAGGTATGCGTTTGGACATGTGGTGAGATTGGCATAGGCTACAGTTCTCCCGGCCTGCGTGGAGGATTACGGCCCGTGAAGTTAGTTGTAGCACTGCGGATCTCTTGTCCAAAAATATCAACCCGTGCCTGGAATGGTGGGAATGGCAAGGTGATATCGTGTTTGCGGAATTCCTGCAAAATATGTTGATGCACTTCATGACGGGCAGGCATACGATGCCCCATCTCTGCGGCATAGGCACGTAGTTCATAAATCTGAATGCCTTGTTGCAAATCCACTAAATACACTTCCGGCATCGGGTTATCGAGAATAAAGGGTGAGCTTTTGGCGGCAGACATCAATATGTCGGTGGCGTTTGCAGAGTTAACATCAGCCGGCATAGGGATTGTCAGGACGATACGCGTGATTGTGTCAGATAGTGACCAGTTGATGAATTGCTCTGTAATAAAGGCCTTGTTGGGGACAATAATCTCTTTTTTGTCCCAGTCAGACAGCGTTGTTGCCCGCGTATTGATCTTCGTGATACTGCCTGTCAGACCACGGATAGTCACGGTATCACCAATGCGTATCGGTTTTTCAAATAAGATGATCAGGCCAGAAATAATATTGGTGAAAATTTCCTGTAAGCCAAAACCCAGCCCAACCCCCATTGCAGCAATCAGCCATTGTATTTTTGACCATTCAATACCCACCAGTGAAAAACCCACCAGGCCACCAATGAGGGTAATGCTATATTTGGTCAGTGTCGTAATGGCATAACCGGTTCCCGGTGTCAGCACTAAGTGCTGTAACAGGGCGAGTTCTAGCAGGGCTGGCAAGTTACGGACAAGCTGTGTAGTAATGACAATAACTAAGATTGCAATTAATACGGAACCCAGGGTAATTGGCTGAACGCTATCAACACCGTTGATGGTTGTACTCACGTCCCAAAGCCGGATATTTTCAAGAAAAGAGAACGCTGAATGTAACTCAGACCACAATAGGATAAGTGAAACCAGTGCTATCATTGTCAGGATTGAACGCACTAATCCTAACGATTGGGCACTGATGGCATCCAAATCGATGACGGGTTCTTCAACTTCGATTGCACCTTCTACACTGCTATTAATATTGCCAGCATCTTCCTCACTTTTGGCTCGCTGGGCCAATATCTCCGCACGACGTTGTTTTGCCCGCTCAAAAGCTATCTTACGGCGCTGGATCAGCATCCATCGACGGACAATGTGGTAAACGACCAGCAGGAAAAACCAGATAGCAACAGAGGTTTCCAGACGGCCTAATAGCGCCTGTGAGGTTTGCAGATAACCCAGGATCGAAGCGAGTGCCGCTAAGATTGGGGCCGAGAGGAGTATCCACCATAGAACAGAGCTGACAATATTCTCGCCTGAACCATGTTTGTCCATATAGAGTGGAATGCCGGCGCGTTTTAAGCTGCTGGTGACCAGACTCAGCGAGATACAGAGCATGATGAAACAGAGCCTGCCGAGGGTTGCGATAAAATCCTGGTCTTTGTAATGATTAAACGTGATCAATGCCATCATCAGGGGCACGATCAGGAAAATGGAAAGACGGTAGAAACGCATCGCTCGCTTGATACGTTCTTCCGGCCAGCGAAAGTGGGCGATAAATAAGCCATTGGGATGGGCAAAGGCCGCACTGAGCATAAAGACCCACAGAACGGGAGTGGTTTCACGTACACCGTTACCTATTGCGGTAGCCATCGGATACTGCCATGCGTTTTGCAATCCATAACCAATGGCTGACCAAAGCATTGGTAACGGTAATGCCGCAACAACAGACCAAAAAACGGTGCGCATAGTCAAAGAGAAATGATCTTGTGTTACTTTACCGATGCGGTTGCTCGAACGCTCAAGAAAAGCATGATACTGGCGGTGTGAGCTAACACTAAAAATGACCAGTAATAAAGTCCCCAGCAAATAGAGCAGAGTATCTTGTTTAGTCAACATGCTGTGGATAGCGGCACCCAACTGAGAGAACGTATCCAGAGATAACAGAAGCGTCAGATTCTGCACCACCTGCAATGGATAATTGAGCGATATAGGATTGACATCCGCTACCCAGAACAGATAGCGATGGGTAGCATCCTGAACTTCTTTCAGGGCATCATTTAATTTGTTGGTGATGACCTTGAATTGAGTCTGTTCCAGTATCTCATTGTCATATCCTGATAGCAGGGAATTTAATAGCTCTTTCTTGGTGCGGATAAGTGATTCGTAGACCTTCTTTTGCTCTGGCATCAGCGTGTGATATAAGGGCAATGTTTGCTCAGGAGGCCGTTGCAGGTTTTCCAGTATTTCCTCATATTTCAGTCTTTCGACCCGTAATTCGACAATATCTCTGTCAATTTGCTGGGATTTTGACATATCGGGAATATGGGTGACTCTCGCCCTCAAGGTTTCGCCAAGCGCAGTGGAATCGTTTAGCCATTGTGCTTGTTCACGGATAGTATTGAGTGTTTGGAGAACAAAAAGAATTTCGCTATTGGCCTTGCGCTGTTTTGAGCCAATGGCTTCCATTCTCAGGGCCTGTTGATTGAGCATTTGCGATAATTGGCGGTTTTGCTGGAGTTCATCCTGCAAAAACGTTGGCAATTTTTCTCCACTCTGCTCCGCCAGCATTTCTGTATACTCCAATGCAGATTCCGTTTTCTGCTGGCGTTGGGTATTTAACAGGCTGCGTAATTGCTGGAGTTTAAGATCCAGCCGTTGATAGCGTTTTTTGTATAATTCTGCGCGTATGCGCGCAATCTCCTGACGATTATTGACAGAAAGTTGAGCTATCTCCAGTTCATCAGCCATAGCCCTACGCGCATTGACTTCTGCTTGCGCCAACGCTAATTGCGCTTTGGCCAGTGGCGTGGAAGGTGAATCCAGAGACTGGAACCGGGAAGTTGCCTCAGCCAGCAAACGCTTTGCCTCAGCCTGTTGTTGAGGCAATTGACTCATGGAATCACTGATTTCTCGGAGTTTATCCTGTTCGCGCTGTAATTGGTGTCCTTGTTCCTGTAATTCATTATTGGTCTGGATAATTTGCTGTTCTAAATTGCTGGTAGGTTGATTGGCCGGAATGGACGTAGCAGCATTGTTTTCAGCAAGGATTTTTTGGCGCAGATCTTTGATGATTTTAGGAAATTCATCAATTGCCTGTCGGTACTTCTGGGTACGCTCATTGGCGGATTTTGTATCATTAACCCAATTTATTGCCCCTTGAAGTGCATGTGCGATTTCAGAATCTTGTGAGCGTTTACTGCCTCCAACCTGCTTCAGCTCTTGTTTTAGTTGGGTTTCATCCAACGGGGACACAGAAGCAAAAGCCTGGCTCGCAATTAAGAGGCTGAGAAGTAGACTGATAATCAGGCGCACAATAAGGGGCTCCTTGGTTATAAATTAGTTGATGATATCTTTAATTCATTGATTCATCGTTATTTACTGTGGGTTCTTCTGATGTGGCAGTCTGCGCCATCATGTCTCCCATACGGGTTTGTGAACCACTGTATAAGTGGTTGGCAAAATTAATCTGATTAGCAGCAAACAGATTGATCACGGTTGAACCCAGCTTGAAGCGTCCCATTTCCTCGCCTTTTTTGAGGGAAATGACGCCTTCTTGACCTTCTGTAGGGTAGGTCCAACGCTTGATGATGCCTTCACGCGGAGGTGTGACACAGCCACTCCAGACAGTTTCAATACTGCCAACAATGGTCGCACCAACCAGAATTTGCACCATGGAACCAAACGCGGTCTCAAATAAACAGATGACGCGTTCATTACGTGCAAATAAGTTTGGCACATTGGCGGCCGTCAAAGGATTGACTGAGAACAGATCACCAGGGACATAGATCATCTCCTTGAGCACGCCATCACATGGCATGTGGACACGGTGATAATCCCTTGGTGATAAGTAAGTCGTGATAAATTGACCATGACGGAACTGTTCGGCCAGTTGATACTGCCCTGCCAGCAATGCTTCTATCGTGTAATAGTGGCCTTTAGCCTGAATAATCTGATCTTCGCGGATCGCCCCAAGCTGGCTTATGGTGCCGTCTGCTGGTAGAGCCAATTGGTGGATTTCATTGGCGATAGGGCGAATGCTTTCCTTAAGAGGGCGAACAAAAAATTCATTAAATGTTGAATAAGCCGTGAATGAAGGATCCTTTGCCTCATTCATATCCACTTTATAGGCCTTAGCGAAAGCCTTGATTGCAAGCTGTGTCAGCCAGCCCGCTTTTTTATTGGCAAACCAACCTGCCAGTTTTGTAATGCATTGTTTTGGCAGTAAATATTGTAGACTGATTTTAAAATTATCCAGCACGTCAACCTCTTGGATCTCTTCTTGGCAAATTGGACAAAAGTCGGCTATTGTACCTGCCATTATTTTTAATGTCAGGGTATCATTAATTATTGCCTTATTTATGAGCGCTTGTGAAATTTCGGCGTGGTTTAACCTGTACCATGCTTTCCAGAATCCGGTGGTAATTTTCGAAGCGCTCCTGAGCAATGGTGCCTTGTTCCAATGCTTCTCTTAGGGCACATCCCGGATCGTCCAGATGTTTGCAATCACGGAACTTGCACCCCCCCAGATATTCGCGGAATTCGACAAAACCTTGTGTAACCTGTTCTGGCGTTAGGTGCCACAGGCCAAACTCACGGACACCTGGAGAGTCGATCACATCTCCCCCCAGTGGGAAATGGTAAAGACGTGCGGTGGTCGTGGTATGCTGCCCGAGACCTGAGTTATCTGAGACATTATTGACCAGAATATCTTCTTTCATGTCGGGCAACAGGGTATTGAGTAAGCTGGATTTCCCGACGCCAGATTGGCCTGCAAAGATACTGATTTTGTTAGTCAGCATCGTGGTGAGTTCAGGGATACCCTCGCCGGTATAGCGGGAAACTTCCAGTACGCGATAACCGATATGGCGATAGATATCCATGACATCGTTAACCCACTCACGGCTCTCGGCATCCAACAGATCGATTTTATTGAGTACGAGCAGAGGCTCGATATTGAGTGTTTCACAGGCGACTAAATAGCGATCGATAATATTCAGTGAGAGTTCAGGCAAGATAGCAGAAACTATCACGATTTGGTTGATATTTGATGCAATGGGTTTGATGCCATCATAGTAGTCAGGACGAGTAAGAACGGAAGTACGCTCATGGACCGCTTCTACAATACCATTCACTTTGACATCAGACTGGAGTTGCAGCGTGGGGCGCCATACAACGCGATCACCCGTGACCAATGAGTGGATTGTTCTACGGATATTGCAACGCTGTATAGAAGAATCGGCTGCTTCAATATCGGCATGTTGCCCGAATCGGCTGATCACCAGCCCTTCTTGTGGCTCACCAAACTGGCTGTCATCCATTTCTGACTTTTGAGCATCGGCCTTATTCAGCTTGCGCTGATGATTGGCTTGCACACGGCGTTGTTGCCCTTTGGAGAGTTTACTTTTAGCCACCGAACCTCACTTATTTTTTGTTTATATTTCATCTATCTTGCTGATCATCGCTGTGAGTGATCAAAACCGTTATGATACCTCACAGATACAGACTACCTCTTTTGAAGGAAACTAGGATATATCATGTCAAAAAGTGAGAACAATCTTATCTGGATAGATTTAGAGATGACGGGGTTAGATCCCGAGCGCGATCGCATAATTGAAATGGCAACTATTGTCACCGATTCGGAATTGAATATCCTTGCAGAAGGGCCTGTGATTGCGGTTCATCAGTCGGATGCGCAATTGGCATTGATGGACGAATGGAATGTACGGACGCATACTGCGAGTGGATTGGTAGAACGTGTAAAGCAGAGCCAGTTTGATGATGCGCAAGCTGAAAAAGCAACTATTGCCTTTCTGGAACAATGGGTGCCGGCAGGAAAATCACCCATTTGCGGTAATAGCGTGGGGCAGGATCGTCGTTTCCTGTTTCGTTATATGCCAGAGTTGGAAAAGTATTTTCACTACCGTTATTTGGATGTCAGTACGCTTAAGGAATTGGCCCGTCGTTGGAAGCCTGAGATGCTGTCAGGATTCAGTAAGAAAAATACCCATCAGGCCCTGGATGATATCCGGGAATCCATTGCTGAATTGGTGTATTACCGTGAGCACTTTATCCAAAAATAAAATGTGATCTAAAAATAAAGAACGGTATTTGATATAAGATTTGTATGTAAATTAATCTCTGTATTGATGGTTAAGCGGATTGTTTGCGGGTTTAATCATCAATCGGAGGGAAAATACAATTTTTTGTGTTGTGGGACTTGCCAGCGGCATAATTTTTCGTATAATGCGCTCCCCGTACCGATGAAAAATTTCAACTGTACGACATGCCAGAATATATGCGGGAATAGCTCAGTTGGTAGAGCACAACCTTGCCAAGGTTGGGGTCGCGAGTTCGAGTCTCGTTTCCCGCTCCAAATTAAAATTTATTCGGGTATTTCAAGTCAGGCTTAATGCAAGCCGTACAAAATGCGGGAATAGCTCAGTTGGTAGAGCACAACCTTGCCAAGGTTGGGGTCGCGAGTTCGAGTCTCGTTTCCCGCTCCAAATTCAAGACGGTAGATTGCTAACCAGGTCTGCAAGTCATAAGAAAAGCGCCTAAGTGCGTTTTTTTTTGTTTTCAAAATTCCAACCAAAGCCAACAACTTTCTGAATATTCAGCGGTACTGAAATTTGCTCAGTTACAATGTTGCGATTCTGTCATATTCATGTTGACGAATATTAAAATCCTTTGGTAGATTGAATCGATCGTTATAATCACTCATAGAAATCAATTTAACGTAATCTCCCTGCAATGGGAGTGAACGTATGATGGAAGCTCTCCATAATCCAGTTATCTGCAAAGCATCTCTAATCTGTCCTTAAGGGTTTCTTAAGGATGTTTATCTGTCAATGTGAACAAGGATAGAGCCGATGAAGTATGATGTTATTGTTGTAGGATCTGGTGCCATTGCAGGTTCAATTGCTTATGAACTGGCTAGTCGCCAATTGAAAATATGCAGGTTGGGACGTCTTGATCGTAGCAATGCAGCGTCAAAAGCTGCGGGGGCAATGAATGGCTGTTTTGGTGAAGTGACCAGCGGGCTGATTGCGAGCGATTATGGAAAACTGAAACTCAAAATGGATTGTATCGCGAAAGCGCGTTGGTCAATATGGGCACAGCGTTTAATCGCATCTTCGGGAGATCCCCGTCCTTTATTTACTGCAAAAGGTACTCATGTCATTCTCAATACCGCAGGAATGGCTGCTGTTGATAGTGTTAATTATGATGCGATAGAAAGTATTCTTCGTGAATATAATGAACCCTATGAGGTTGTCGATCCGCAATCGATTAAGGGAATGAAAGCTAACGATTTGGTACGTTCGCTCAAAGGAATTTATATTTCAGAAGAAAATGCCCTTAATTCTCATATATTGCTTGAAATGCTGGATGCTGCTTTTCTCAAGGAAGGGGGAGAACTTATTGATAATAATGTTAAACGTGTTCTTACAGAAAAGGGGGCTATAACCGGTGTTGAAACCATCGATGGGGTGCGCTTTACAGCAAATAAAGTAGTGATTGCAGCAGGAGTGCAGTCACTTGATATATTATCAGACCAGCTTTCTATCGTGCAGAAGATCCCTCCGCTTTTTGCGGGTCATGGCGTTTCTGTTTTACTCAAAGTTAAAAATCCCGATGATTTACCAACATCAGTTATTCGAACACCTAACCGCGCATTTGCTTGTGGATTACATTGTGTTCCGCGTGGTGATGGTATTCTCTACGTTGGTGCGACCAATCTTGTATTCAGCCAACCTCGTAAATATGCAACAGTTGCTACCACACAGTTCCTTTTAGAATGCGTTTACAATCAGATAAACGTTGATTTATTTGCATCTGAGATTATTGCTGTTCAAGTGGGCAATCGACCCATCTCAGCAGATGGTTTTCCCTTGATTGGGGAGTGTGGCATAGATGGGTTGTGGCTTGTGACGGGAACATATCGGGACGGTTTGCATCAATCTCCGCTTTTAGCAGATTATGTTGCAAATGCACTTATGGGGCGGCCTAATCTGGATATTGATCTGGGGGATTTTATACCTATCCGTCGGCCCTTAGTGGGACTTAACCGAGAGAAAACTATTTTAGAAGCGGCGCAGCAAACAGTCGCGATGGGTTATGAATATCTCTGGAATATTAAGCCAGGATGGGATGAATTAATCCATGAAGGTTTACACAATAAGTATCGTGCGCACGTTGAATCTATTGATGCGATCTATACGCCTCCTCCTGATTTGGTTGCATTCTCTTGCCATGATGAGCAGATAACTAGGCGGTTACGTGATTACTATAGTGTTTGGAAAGGATAGTGTTTGGAAGGGATAGTGTTTGGAAAGGATAGTGTTTGAAAGGCATGAACATTGTATCTATAGCTGATCGCGGTTCGAAAAGTGTTGGACATTATTATTGATAATGTCCAACACGCTTTATCACATCACTTTTTGTAATTCTTTCAGCAATATTTCCTTACGTTCCATCATGTTTTTCATCGCTTTTTGTTTCACATGCCCAAAACCGCGCACTTGATTGGGAAGCTCCGCAATTTGCCGACAGATTGCCAAATTATTGCGTTCCATTTTTTCGATTAAAAAATCAATTAATCGCTCATATTCAAGCAGCAGATTTCTTTCCTGTTTACGCTCTTCCTGATAGCCAAAAATATCAAAAGCAGTGCCTCGTAGCGATTTACATGCGGCAAGAAAGCGGAATACAGGAACGATCCACGAACCATATTCTTTTTTTCCGCGTTGGCCTGTACGGGGATCTTTGCGATTGAAGAGAGGAAGGCTAAGGTGAAAGCGGAGGGTTTCTGTATTATCAAATTGTGAGCGGAGCTTATCGAAAAAACCGGTTTTAACGTAGAGTCTGGCGACTTCATATTCATCTTTATACGCCATTAACTTGAATAAGTTTTCAGCAACGGATTGAGTAATTTCTTCTGCGTCGATCTGCTGAGCCACCATTTGAACCTGGGCTATACGGCTGAGATAACGCATCGCATATCTTTCATTTTGATAATCAACCAGAAATTGATACCGATGCATAATGAGATCGTCCAGACTTTTTATATTTTCTGGCGGCGTAATATTGAGGTGTTTTTGCAGAATATCGGGTTGGGCTGCCGCGATGCGGCCCAGACAGAAAGCTCGTCGGGCATTATCTGCTGAGGCTCCCAGTTCTTGCATCGCATTGTTGATGGCAGTTAATGTGATTGGAATCTTGCCGAGCTGCCAGGCATAACCCATTAATATGATATTGGTTTGGTCTTTGTCACCGACCAGATGTGCAGCCATGATTTCTGCATCAATGGCGTGTAATACTTGTGTATGTTGATTCAGGGTGTCCAGCATTTTGGGGTGATCCAAATCCAGCATAGGGGAGCGAAGCATAGTGCCGACTTGGGTTTCATGGGTGTTCAGTATGCATTTTGTTGATCCCCTTGACATCACTTCCCGTGCATTTTGCCCTGTGGCAGCCACCAAATCGGCGGCGATAACCAGATTAGCACGCCCGCGATCAATCCTGACTTGATGCAGTTTATCCTGGTCATGGCATAGCCGAATATGGGTTATGGCTTCCCCGCCTTTTTGCGCAAATCCGGTAAAATTGAGCAGACTGACAAAGCAGTCGTCTAATTGCGCCGCATTGGCAAGTAGATGTCCTGCGGTGACGATACCTGTACCACCGATACCGACTAACAGGATTTCATAAGGTATTTCGGCAGAAGTCAGTGTCGGTTGAGGTAGTTTGTGGATAATTTTATCTAACTCAGTCTGTGTGATGATCTTACTGAGATCCGCACGTGGGTTGGCATTTTCGACAGTGATAAAGCTGGGGCAGAATCCTTTCAGGCAGGACAGATCTGAGTTGCAAGCGTGTTGGTCTATCTTGCGTTTAGTGCCTAAAGGCGTTTTGACTGGAATTACGGCCAGGCAATTTGATTGTATTTGACAGTCACCACATCCCTCACAGACCAATTCATTGATGACGGCGCGCCGCGTTACTTTTGGCGCTAAACCCCGTTTTCTTTTACGACGTAATTCTGTGGCACAGGCTTGATCGTAGATGAGCACTGTGACGCCAATGATATCCCGAAGACGTTTCTGTACATCCTCCAGATAATCTCGTTCATAGAGTTTCACCTTGGCAGGAAAGCAATTTTTATCTTTGTATTTATCAAGATCATTCGTCACGACAACTACTTCTTTCACACCTTCAGCAATCATCAAAGAAATAATTTGCGATAGGGTGATATTCCCATCCAGCGGTTGTCCACCTGTCATTGCCACCGCATCATTGAACAGCAATTTGTAAGTAATGTGGCTTCCTGCGGCGACTGATTGGCGAATGGCTAAGTGACCAGAATGGAAGTAGGTGCCATCGCCCAGATTTTGAAAGACATGGGAGCGATTGACAAATGGGGCATGTCCTATCCAGTCAACGCCTTCACCTCCCATTGGCAAGAGGCCGTTTCCGGTATTGCGATCCATCCATGTCGCCATAACATGGCATCCGATACCAGGTTGAGCTTGGCTATTGTCTGGTAAGCGGGTTGAAGTGCTATGGGGACATCCAGCGCAAAAATACGGTGTACGTTTGGGTAAAGTTGCATCGTGCTGAATGGGCGTCGTTGACCATTCGGGTGGCACGGAGAGAAATAAATTGAATTGTTGTAACCATCCTGAAAGTGGGACGGCAACCCGTGAAGGGCGTAGTTCAACGTCAGCGGGTAACAATTTCTGACCAAGCTGGTTATGCTTACCTATCAGATTGGTCATTTTCCGTAATTTAACCAATTGATGAGCCAGCAGCATCTCAACGATGGCGGCTTTTTCTTCAATAATAAAAATATGACTGACTTGGGTAGCCAGCTCGCTGAGCAGCGGTGATAAAGGATAAACCAAACGGATATGGAGAAAAGCGACGCCTTGTTGGGCCAGTTCAGAAGGTGTAAGGCCCCCGACACGCAGGGCTTCCATAACATCCTTATGAGCCTTACCCACCGTTACCAATAAAGCGTGTGGATGTTCGCAGGGGGCGAGCAGGTAATCAATGGGGTTAAGTTTAGCGAACTCTTCGACGGCTTTTAGTTTATAGGCCAATCGCTTTTCAATCTGTGGGCCGGGGAGATCCGGCCAGCGCCAATGCAACCCATCGGGTCCAGGATCAACGTGGGGCACTTTATAATCAGGAAATGGCTTGCTTTCTCTGACGGCACCGCTTTCCACAACTTCACTGATCGCTTTAAAGCCAAACCATGCGCCGCTGACACGTGATGCCGCCCAGCCCCATAAACCGACACTCATATAATCGGCAACTGATGCCGGGTGCAAAACAGGCATACTCCATGCCATCATCGTGAGATCAGATTGGTGGGACATGGACGAAGAGACACAACCGTGATCGTCTCCGACGATAACCAGCACACCCCCGTTTGGCGAGGAGCCGTAAGCATTGCCATGTTTAAGTGCATCACCGGAACGATCGACGCCTGGCCCTTTGCCGTACCACATACCAAAAACGCCGTTAACCTGTCTGTCAGGGTCTGTTTCGACTTTTTGTGTACCTATCAGTGCATCGGCTGCGAGATCTTCATTGACGGCAGGTTGAAAGCGAATGTTGGCTTGGATAAGTTCTTTGCTGTGTTGCCATAATGTTTGATCTAAGCGGGCTAAAGGAGAGCCACGATAACCTGAAACTAATCCCGCTGTGTTGAGATTGTGGATTTCATCCAACTCAGCTTGAGCGAGTAGAAGGTCAACCAGCGCCTCAGTGCCCGTGACAAATTTAGATTGATAATATCGAGCCATGTTCCTGACCCTCTCTTAAGAGAATAATTATCTAATTAACAACGCAAATTATTGTTAATCTATTTCCATAAAATCGTTAGAACAAGCATAAATCTTATTAGATGTTGGTTAATTGTTTATTTAATGTTAACTCCGTGCTGTTTGGTATTCCAGACAACTGTCGGGGTTATGGTAGGGATTTTTTGTGTCAAACGGGAGTGAATATCTTTTGAGCGTTTAACTCGGAAGTAAAAGCAAAGGGCTTGCCATCTTATCTGAACGCGTTCATAATGGCGCCCGTTCCTGATATGCAGGCTCTAAGAATGACCTATAACTCATAAGGTTAACAGGTATTCAAAATCAGCATTCAGGCATCTCAGGCTAATAATATTAGCTGTCAGCGACGCGGGAATAGCTCAGTTGGTAGAGCACAACCTTGCCAAGGTTGGGGTCGCGAGTTCGAGTCTCGTTTCCCGCTCCAATTTCCTCCATTTTGTTACCTTCTTTCTATAAAAATCTTGTTCAAGACAGATACTGTATCTCCTGTCGAAAGGGTCAGGTTGGTGTAGGATGTGGTTGGATTAGCGTTTGCTTCAAGGCATCTCCAATATGAGTTGTTTTATGCAGGTGTCCCCTTATCAGACGTTAAGGTGCCTTTATAAGCCGTCCGATTGGGAAGCGTCCAGCACATTATTGACGATAAAGCGCTTGCTATCCTGCTCCAATAGGTCCATAATACCGCCTCATTTTTGAATGGGCAGAGGAAAATTTCTCCACTAGCGTCTAGAATGGATGAGTGGGCTATTGCCTTGCTGCTGATTTCTGGTGTTCGAGACTAGAACTCAATTCTTGTTTTTTATCCACAGTTTTTAACATTATCACTCTATTGAGTCACCTGATGATGCTCTACTTGTTACACAGAGTTATCCACAGGAGGATTCTTTGTGTTTGGTTTTCTTGACGTATCATTCACAACAACAGTTCAAACTTAACTTATTGATTAATTAAAGTAATTAACCTAATTTAAAAATAACATGATCAACATTTATTCTCTGTTTGTTAGTTGATCAGCAAAGTATTTTTATTTTATTCACAAGGAAATAAACGGTTTTTTTTACCATAAAACCGGATGGTTGATTATTAGGCGTCTCTGGGTAAGCCTTTGGTTATTGCCCTTATTAATCGTTTTTGTTGTGAGGTTTGAACCTCAATGGCATTCGCATTGCGGCGGGTCATTTGCTGGGCGATCGCCCAGTGGATATGTTCATCCAAAACTTCACTTAAGCCGAACTTTTTTTCCAACGCTAACACAATGTCATCTTGATACGGTGCATTACCTAAGGCGACGGAAATGTTGCGCAACCAGCGCAGATATCCAATACGGCGAATTGCCGAGCCTTCCGTGATACGCAGAAACTTCTCCTCGCTCCAATTGAATAGATCTAATAGCTCAGGAGTATGCAGTACGGCTCGTGGGCTAAAATCAGCTTCATCTGTTAATTGAGAAAAACGGTTCCAGGGGCAAATAAGCTGGCAATCATCGCAGCCATAAATCCGGTTACCCATCAGTGGGCGCAGTTCTTCTGGAATAACACCTTCCAATTCAATGGTCAGATATGAGATGCAGCGTCGGGCATCAATGGTGTCAGGTGCAACAATAGCCCCCGTTGGACAAGTTGTCATGCAGGCTACGCAGCGTCCACATTGCTCCTCTTGTGGAACATCAATCGGCAGGGGAAGATTAATCAGCAATTCACCGAGGAAAAACCAGGAACCCGATTCACGATTTAATATAAGTGAGTGTTTACCAACCCAACCAAGCCCCGCTTTTGCGGCCAGTGGGCGTTCCATAATCGGAGCAGAATCGACAAAAGGACGAAAATTCAAAGTTCCCTGATATTCATGGGTGCTGCAATATTCTTGGATCTTGTCGCCCAGTTTTTTGAGACGCTGACGTAGCAGTTTATGATAATCCCGGCCCAACGAATAGCGACTAATATAACCCATTTGCGGATTGTTAAGCGTACTGGCAAACGCGGCTTTAGCAGGCAGATAATTCATGCGTACGCTGATAACCCGCAAAGTCCCCGGCAGAAGCTCATGGGGACGGGCGCGCATCATGCCGTGACGCGCCATCCAGTCCATTTCGCCATGATATTGCTTATCAAGCCATTCTTGTAATCTCGGCTCTTCTGCCGATAAGTCCGTATCACAGATGCCGACTTGCTGGAAGCCAAGGGAAAGGCCCCATTGCTTGATGTTTGTTGCCAGAAGATTCAGATCGAGAGGGGTTGCCATGAAATACAAATGACTGCTGAAAGAGGGGCGTTAGCTTAACACAGAGGGAATTGAATACAAAAAATGGAGCATATAGTTGTTACGGTAGCACAGAAGAGACTAAATGATAATGTCTGAATTATGTTATGGTTACGGGTTAATCTATTTAACTGATATTCTACCTGACTAGTTTCTCATTCAATAAATCAAAACAGATATTTTTCAATGAAAGAACTCGTTTTATCACTCCCAAATGAAAATGCCACAGTTGCATTGGGTAATGCAGTGGCGGCAGTTGGCGATCGCGGCTATGTTATTTATCTGTATGGCGATCTTGGTGCAGGAAAAACCACATTCAGCCGGGGTTTTCTGCAAGCTCTCGGCCATCAGGGGCATGTGAAAAGTCCGACTTATACGTTAGTCGAGCCTTATGCTTTACAACCACGGCCTGTCTACCATTTCGATCTTTACCGTCTGGCTGATCCTGAAGAGCTGGAATTTATGGGGATCCGGGATTATTTCCATCAGGACGCTATTTGTCTGGTGGAGTGGCCTCAGCAGGGCACTGGCGTTTTGCCTGATGCAGATATTGAGTTGCACCTGAGTTATGACAGTGAAGGGCGCCAGGCTCGTTTTGTTGCGTTATCTCAATATGGTGAAAGTCTGTTGGATAATTTGAAGTCCTTATGAAGGAATACCCGACTATGATGAATGCCTTTTTCGTGGATGTGATAAAAAAATGGCGTGCCTATTGGGTAATGGCCTGTGTTTTGTTTTTCATGTTAAATCAGCTGGTTATTACGGCGGCGTCTGCGGCTACGCTGTCGAATATTCATGTGAAGAATGATCCATCTGAGTCCGTAGTAACGTTGAAATTCACCGGCGGGCATCCTGATTATCGGTTCTTTCTTTTGCATTCTCCTGAACGGTTGGTGGTGGATATTCGCCAAGCCAGTAAGATTGTTGGATTACCGATGATTTTATCCGGCCAGAATCTGGTAAAACAGATACGTTCCAGCCAGCCATCTGATGCACATCATCAGCGGGTGGTGTTGGAATTGGCACATAAGGCTACAGTGACATCTACGGTGAAAAATGTCGGCAATCAATCGCAAGTGATGATGACACTGAAAGCCAATGGAGTGGCGAATAACTCATCGGTATCGAATAAGCCGGCCTTAAAAAATGAAAGTAAGCGCTTGCTTACAAATAATGCTCCCCTGCCGGAAAAAGAAACTAAGCCAGTATCGAATCACCGTGAGCAAGGTGTGAAGAAACAGGCAGCTCAATCTGCGCAAGGAAGAGCGTTCCACCCGGTTGTCGTTGCCATTGATGCGGGGCATGGCGGGCAAGATCCTGGGGCGATTGGGCAACGGGGGCTGAAAGAAAAGAATGTCACGATTAATGTTGCTCGTAAATTGGAAGCCCTTTTGCGCAATGATCCCATGTTCACGCCGGTGTTGACGCGAAATGGCGATTATTTTATTTCTGTGGCAGGGCGTTCTGAAGTCGCCCGTAAACATAAAGCCAATATACTGGTATCCATTCATGCCGATGCTGCGCCTAATCGCGGTGCCAGAGGTGCTTCTGTCTGGGTGCTCTCCAACCGCCGTGCAAACAGTGAATTGGGGAACTGGCTGGAACAGCATGAAAAACAATCGGAATTACTGGGCGGTGCGGGAGATGCTCTCGCCAACGGCACTGATCCTTATCTGAGTAAGGCCGTGCTGGATTTGCAATTTGGGCATTCACAACGGGTTGGCTATGATGTTGCCATGCAGGTATTGAGCCAGCTAACCAGAATTGGTTCCCTGCATAAACGTACACCAGAACATGCAAGCCTGGGTGTTTTGCGCTCGCCGGATATTCCGTCCATTTTAGTGGAAACGGGCTTTATCAGTAATGTGTCTGAAGAAACGTTATTAGGCTCCAATCAGTATCAGGAGAAACTGGCACAGGCCATTCATTTGGGATTACGTCACTATTTTCTGGCTAACCCGTTGCAGTCTGCACCAAAGTAACCAAATATACGCCTATCAGAATAGGTTTGACAGGCTCTGAATCGTAGGTAAGGTCACATTATGGCTATCAAGATATTACCCCCACAATTGGCAAACCAGATTGCTGCGGGTGAAGTGGTTGAACGCCCTTCTTCTGTAGTGAAAGAGTTAGTGGAAAATAGTCTTGATGCCGGTGCAACCCGTATTGATATTGATATTGAACGGGGTGGCGCAAAGCTTATCCGTATCCGCGATAATGGCTGTGGGATAGCCAAACAGGATTTGATGCTGGCACTGGCGCGCCATGCGACCAGTAAAATTGCTTCATTGGATGATTTGGAAGCGATTGTCAGCATGGGGTTCCGTGGGGAAGCCTTAGCGAGTATCAGCTCGGTTTCAAGGCTGACATTAACTTCCCGTCCTGAAAGTCAGGCAGAAGCGTGGCAATCTTATGCCGAAGGCCGTGATATGGAGGTCACGGTAAAACCTGCCGCTCATCCTGTGGGGACAACGGTTGAAGTGTTGGATCTGTTTTATAACACGCCTGCCCGTCGAAAATTCCTGAGAACAGAAAAAACGGAATTTGGCCATATTGATGAAATAGTGCGTCGTATCGCTTTGGCGCGGTTGGATGTCGCCATTAACCTGAATCACAATGGGAAATTGATGCGCCAGTACCGTCCCGCTAAAGAGAAATCTCAGCATGAACGGCGTCTGGCAGCCATTTGTGGGACCGCTTTTGTGCAACAGGCGCTGGCGTTGTCATGGCAGCATGATTCCTTGTCTATTAAGGGCTGGGTTGTCGATCCGGTGAATCCGGCCGTGAGCGAGATCCAATATTGCTATGTCAATGGGCGTATGATGCGGGATCGCCTGCTTAATCATGCGATTCGTCAGGCTTATCAGGATTTGATTAAGGGTGAGCAACAACCCGCTTATGTTTTGTATCTCGAAATCGATCCACGCCAGGTGGATGTCAATGTACATCCGGCCAAACATGAAGTGCGTTTCCATCAAGCCCGCCTGGTACATGATTTTATTTATCAGGGGGTGGCTGCGGTATTGAAACAACGCGGCACGGGAGATGAATTGGCGCTCGGCTGTCAGGAGAGTGTTACAAGCTGGGTGCCGGAGAATCGCCCTTCTGCGGGAGAAAACCATTTTACCCGTAAGCGTGTTGAACAAGCGGATGAGGCCTCTTCACGACGTCATGAGCATCATGATCGTGGTACGCAACAAATACATCATGGGGAAAGCTACCAGAAAAAACAGGGGGAGTTGTACCAAAAAATGATGCAATTCTCCCCGGAAGAAAAACGCCCATTATTTCCAGAGCGGGGTGTGCGGGAAGGTGTATCGGTTTCTGCGACTCCTGTGCCATCGGGGCAGGGGAAACATAGCTTTGGAAAAGTATTGTGTATCTATGCAGGTTGTTATGCTTTGCTCGAATCGCCATTGGGAATCGGGCTGCTTTCTCTGCCAGTTGCAGGGCGCTGGCTGAAACAGGCGCAACTGACCCCCGGAGAACAGGGGCTGAAATCCCAGCCATTATTGATCCCGCTAAAACTGGCTCTCAATCAGTCAGAAACGCATGTCTTAAAGCAGAATAGTGACTTGTTAAAGACTTTTGGTATTGAATCGGCAGTCGCACATGGAAAAGTAACCATTCATGCGGTATCGTTGCCTCTGCGTCAACAGAACCTGCCGAAACTCTTGCCGGAACTGTTGGGTTATCTTGGGGAACAGTCAGCCGCTTCTGTTGAGCAAGTTGCCAGTTGGCTTTCCCGTCACGTGGATAGTGAGCATGAAACGTGGAACATCGCGCAAGCTGTCCAGCTTTTGGCTGATGTCGAACGCCTTTGCCCTCAGCTGGTGGGATCGCCGCCGGATGGGTTATTACAGTTAATTGATTTACAAGCAGTGGTGGCATTCCTTAATCATGAGTGATTTAAAAACTCAACACCTGCCGACAGCCATTTTTATCATGGGACCGACGGCTTCAGGGAAAACGGCGTTATCGATCGCCTTGCGCCGGCATCTTCCGGTTGAATTAATCAGTGTCGATTCTGCGTTAATTTATCGTGGAATGGATATTGGGACAGCAAAACCTTCCGCAGAAGAGCAGGCTCTGGCACCTCATCGTTTGATCGATATTCTTGACCCTGCGGCAGTCTATTCTGCTGCTGATTTTCGCCGTGATGCATTGCAAGAAATGGCTGAAATCACGGCGGCTGGGAGAATACCACTCCTGGTTGGTGGAACCATGCTATATTTCAAAGCATTGTTGGAAGGATTATCGCCTTTACCTTCCGCAGAGCCTGAGATGAGGGCGCAGATTGAACAACAGGCCGCAGAGCTAGGATGGGACGAATTACATCGACAATTACAGGAAATTGATCCCGTTTCTGCGGCAAGGATTCATCCTAATGATCCACAACGTCTTACTCGTGCACTGGAAGTTTTTCGGATTTCGGGTAAAACTCTAACTGAGTTGACTGAAACGTCTGGAGAAATATTGCCTTATCGAGTTCATCAATTTGCGATCGCGCCGACAAGTCGTGAAATGTTGCATCAGCGTATCGCAGCCCGTTTTGAACAAATGATCAAATCAGGGTTTGAAGATGAGGTAAAAGCACTTTATGCTCGTAGTGATTTGCATACCGATTTACCCTCCATTCGTTGTGTTGGTTATCGTCAGATGTGGTCTTACCTCGCGGGCGAAATCTCTCATGATGAGATGGTTTATCGTGGTATCTGTGCGACACGCCAATTGGCGAAGCGTCAGATCACGTGGCTCAGGAGTTGGGACAATGTGGCGTGGTTGGATAGCGATCAACCTAAACAAAACCTAAACACAGTCATGCAGGTTGTTAGTACATAAATTTATTGATTGTGTACAATTGATCAGTACCAGTGATCAATACAAAGTGTCATTTTTGAGTAGTTAATTTTTCGAACCAACAGGTTCTTAGTGAAAAACAACAAAATAAGGAAAATATAGAATGGCTAAGGGGCAATCTCTGCAAGATCCATTCCTGAACGCTTTACGACGTGAAAGGGTCCCGGTTTCTATTTATTTGGTCAATGGCATCAAATTACAGGGTCAGATTGAATCTTTTGACCAGTTTGTCATTTTACTGAAGAACACGGTGAGCCAGATGGTTTATAAGCATGCCATCTCTACTGTTGTGCCTTCCCGTCCAGTGTCTCATCATGGTAACAACCCGAATGTGCCGACTGGCGTTGGTAATTATCATGCTGGCACGAACTCGGCAGTACAACAGGAAAGCGATGGCGCTGAATAAATCAGCTGCCGTGCCTGAAAATAAAAACATAGGTAGGGAGACTTTACCTATGTTTTTTCTTATTGGATTTTTACCCAGCCTGAGGGGTTGCACCGTTGTTTGATCGTTATGAAGGCGGAGAGTTAGCCGTTCTGGTGCATGTTTTCTTCTCACAGGAAAAAGATACGGAAAATCTCAGTGAATTCGAGTCATTGGTAACTTCCGCAGGTGTTTCTCCTGTGCAGATTGTAACCGGAAGCCGGAAGGCACCTCATCCGAAATATTTTGTCGGAGAGGGCAAGGCAGAGGAAATTGCTGAAGCTGTCAAAAACAGCGGTGCAGATGTGGTGTTATTTAACCATACCCTCAGTCCTGCTCAGGAACGTAATCTTGAACGCTTGTGTCAATGCCGTGTCGTTGATCGCACGGGCGTGATTCTGGATATTTTTGCCCAACGGGCAAGGACGCACGAAGGCAAGTTGCAAGTCGAACTGGCACAGTTGCGTCATCTGTCCACCCGTCTGGTTCGAGGCTGGACTCACCTTGAACGCCAAAAAGGGGGGATCGGGCTGCGTGGGCCTGGGGAAACCCAGTTGGAAAGTGACCGCCGTATGCTGCGTGACAAAATCAAACAGATTTTGGGGCGCCTCAACAAAGTTGAAAAGCAGCGTGAACAGGGGCGTCAGGCACGTAATAAAGCCGATATCCCCACCGTCTCTCTTGTCGGTTACACCAATGCCGGAAAGTCCAGTCTATTCAATAAAATCACTTCTGCCGATGTTTATGCGGCTGACCAGCTTTTTGCCACTCTGGATCCGACATTGCGCCGAATAGAGGTGGATGATGTTGGTACGGTTGTTTTGGCTGATACAGTGGGTTTTATCCGCCATTTACCCCATGATTTGGTGGCAGCGTTCAAGGCGACTTTGCAGGAAACTCGGCAGGCGAGATTATTACTGCATGTGGTTGATGCGGCTGATCCTCGCTTCGATGAAAACATTATCGCTGTTGACTGTGTTCTTGAAGAGATTGAATCCAATGAGATCCCTTCGCTGATGGTGATGAATAAAATCGATATGTTAGAAGATTTTATTCCACGCATTGATCGTGATGAAGAAAATCGTCCGGTCAGAGTTTGGTTATCTGCACAAACCGGCGCAGGTATTCCTTTATTATTGCAGGCATTGACTGAGCGCCTTTCAGGTGAAATTGCGCACTATAAATTGCATCTTCCACCTGAAGCAGGGCGTTTGCGTAGCCGTTTTTATCAGCTTCAGGCCATTGAACGTGAATGGATGGAAGAAAATGGTCAGGTTGGTGTTGAAGTCAGAATGCCAATGGTCGATTGGCGCCGTCTGTGCAAACAAGAACCAAAATTACCCGACTATGTTGTCTGATTGATTGGCGCAGGACAACAAACAAGGTATCATTTTATCCGTCATTTCAAGGTGCTTATAGTGATGGAGTGGCAGAGATGAAATGGCGGTGATGAAATGACTGTGCCAAAATTGCAGTAACAGGATCAGCACTGTCAAAAGTTATCACCCAATAATATTGGTTGCTTACAAAAACGATGAAGTTCGTCGTTTCTGCCCACGGAGGCCGTTGTCAAACCTGTCAGGGACAGGCAACGGTCTGTGAAGTGGGAAGCCTCACCCATCTGGGTGGAGAGCAGTCACCTCTGAAAAACCAGTAAAAACTAGAAAGTGGAGCTAAAACATGGCGTGGAATCAGCCCGGTAATAACGGACAAGACCGCGACCCGTGGGGAAGCAGCAATAATAATGGCGGCAACTCCGGCGGCAACAATAAAGGTGGTCGTAACCGTGGGGCAACTGATCTCGACGATCTGTTCCGTAAGCTGAGTGAAAAACTCGGTGGTCTCGGTGGAAACAAAGGTGGAAATGGTTCTGGGCAGAACCCTAAACTTGGCGGGCGTCTTATTGGTCTTGCCGTTGCTGCTGCAATTGCTGTTTGGGTTGTCAGTGGTTTTTATACGATTAAAGAATCGGATCGTGGTGTCGTTACTCGATTTGGTAAGTTTAGTCATGTTGTACAGCCCGGCTTGAATTGGAAAATGACGTTTATCGATCAAGTCAGGCCTGTTAACATTGAGTCTGTGCGCGATTTGGCAACGACCGGTGCCATGCTGACCTCAGATGAAAACGTGGTATTGGCTGAAATGAACGTCCAATACCGCGTGACTGATCCATCCGCTTATCTCTTCAGCGTTACCAATCCTGATGATAGCTTGCGTCAAGCTACAGACAGTGCCGTGCGCGGTGTTGTTGGTAAATATTCGATGGAAACCAACCTGACGGAAGGACGTACTGTTGTCCGTAACGATACTCAGAAAGTGCTGGAAGAGACGATCCGTCCATACCATATGGGCATTACTGTGGTCGATGTAAACTTCCAGGCCGCCCGTCCGCCAGAAGAGGTTAAAGCTGCATTCGATGATGTGATCGCAGCACGTGAACAGAAGCAGCAAACCATTCGTGAATCTCGAGCTTACGAGAACGAAGTATTACCTAAAGCGAAAGGTGAAGCGCAGCGTATTATTGAAGATGCCAAAGCCTATAAAGTTAGCGCGGTATTGAATGCGAAGGGTGAAGTGGCGAGTTTTGCCAAAATCTTACCTGAATATAAGGCGGCGCCAGAAATTACGCGTGAACGTTTGTATATCGAGACGATGGAACGTGTGTTGAGCAATACACGTAAAGTCATTGCAAGCGACAAGAGTAACAACGTGCTGTTATTGCCATTAGATAACGTGGTGAAAGATCAGGCGAAAGTTCAGCAACATATATCCAGTAACACGGCAGTGCAGAAAATGATCCGTCAGAATCAACCTACGCCACAACGGGAATCTAACACTTATGGTGGTAGCGATAACCTGCGCGGTGATTCGGTCAGAACAGGGAGACCATAATCATGCGTAATTCATTCATTGTTGTAATTATTGCGGTATTGGTTGTTCTCTATTCATCAATCTTTACTGTAAAAGAAGGTGAACGTGGCATTGTACTGCGTTTTAGTAAGGTTGTACGTGATGCAGAGAATAAACCGATCATTTATGAGCCGGGCCTGCATTTCAAAATTCCGTTTGTAGAAACAGTTAAAACCCTTGATGCCCGTATCCAGACGATGGATATCAAGGCTGACCGTTTCCTGACACGTGAAAATAAGGACCTGATCGTTGATTCTTATTTGAAGTGGCGCATTAATGATTTCAGCCGTTACTATCTGGCTACCGGTGGCGGTGATATTAACCGGGCTGAAATAATGCTGAGACGTAAATTCAGTGACCGCTTGCGTTCTGAAATTGGTCGTCTTGATGTGCGCGGTATTGTGACTGATTCCCGTGGTCGTTTAACTACCGATGTGCGTGATGCCCTGAATCAGGGGACTCACGAAGAGAATGATGCAACTGATGTCGATACTGTCATTGCATCGGCTGCGGCCTTGGTAGAAAAAGAGACGAAAGGCAAGCAACCTGCCATCAATCCAAACAGTATGGCGGCGTTAGGTATTGAGGTTGTTGACGTTCGTATCAAACAGATCAACTTGCCACAGGAAATTTCAGAAGCGATTTACCAGCGTATGCGTGCTGACCGTGAAGCCGAAGCGCGTCTCCTGCGTTCCGAAGGTTCGGAAGAAGCGGAAAAGATCCGGGCTGCTGCTGATAAAACAGCAACTGAAATCAGGGCAGAAGCACAGAGTGAAGCACTGGTTTTACATGGTGAAGGTGATGCGGAAGCCACAAAACTCTTTGCGGATGCATTCAATCAGGACCCCGAATTCTATGCATTTATCCGTAGCCTGCGTGCTTACGAGAAGAGCTTCAAGAATGACGGTAATGATGTCATGGTACTCAGTCCAGATACTGACTTCTTCCGTTATATGAAAGCCCCTGCGAAGTAATGTCCTCTTAACTTACTGTAAGCCACTGTAGAAAAAGACAGTGGCTTTTATATACCGCTATAATTACCAATTGTTTATTCATTATCCTATTTATATAACTAAAAGAAATAACAAGAAGTAATAAAAAATACTGAAAGGTGCTAAATGAGATGGTAGAATCCATTTTTAAGCAACCGAGTGAACTTTTGAAATGAGTAAGAACGTTGTCGTATTGGGCACCCAATGGGGTGACGAGGGCAAGGGTAAAATCGTCGACTTGCTGACTGAACGGGCTAAATACGTAGTTCGTTATCAAGGGGGCCATAACGCGGGCCATACACTAGTCATCAACGGTGAAAAAACCGTTCTCCACTTAATTCCATCCGGGATCTTACGTGAAAATGTCATTAGCATTATCGCAAATGGGGTCGTTTTAGCACCAGATGCTTTGATGAAAGAGATGAAAGAGCTTGAATCACGTGGGATCCCTGTACGTGAGCGCCTGCTTATTTCTGAAGCTTGTCCGCTGATCCTGCCTTACCATGTTGCATTGGATAACGCCCGCGAAAAAGCGCGTGGAGCCAAGGCGATTGGGACAACAGGTCGTGGTATTGGTCCTGCGTACGAAGACAAAGTCGCACGCCGTGGCTTGCGTGTGGGTGATCTGTTTGATAAAGAAACTTTCGCTGTCAAACTGAAAGAAATCATCGACTACCACAACTTCCAGTTAGTTAACTACTACAACGAACCTGCCGTTGATTACCAGAAAACCTTAGATGACATTTTGGCTGTTGCCGATATCCTGACGGGCATGGTAGTTGACGTTTCTGACTTGCTGTATAAAGCAACCCAGAAAGGTGAATTGGTAATGTTTGAAGGTGCGCAGGGTACTCTGTTGGATATCGACCACGGTACTTATCCTTATGTGACTTCTTCCAACACCACTGCGGGTGGCGTTGCAACGGGTTCTGGCCTGGGTCCACGTTATGTTGGTTATGTACTGGGTATCATCAAGGCTTACTCTACTCGTGTAGGGGCCGGCCCATTTCCCACTGAGCTGTTTGATGAAACAGGTGAATACCTGCGTCAGAAAGGTCAGGAATTTGGCGCGACGACAGGTCGTAGCCGTCGTACTGGCTGGTTGGATATCGTAGCTATTCGTCGTGCGATCCAAATCAACTCTCTGTCTGGCTTCTGCATGACCAAACTGGATGTGCTGGATGGCTTGAAAGAAGTGAAAATCTGCGTGGGTTATCGCCTGCCTGATGGCACGGTCATTGACACGACGCCACTGGCCGCAGAAAACTGGGAAGGTCTTGAAGCAGTCTATGAAGCTCTGCCTGGTTGGGATGACAGTACTTTTGGCGTGAAAGATCACAGCCAGTTGCCACAAGCAGCATTGAACTACATCAAACGTGTAGAAGAGCTGACAGGCGTTCCTGTTGATATTATTTCTACAGGCCCAGATCGTGCGGAAACCATGATCCTGCGTGATCCCTTTGATGCTTAATCGATAGATTCACCTTTTATGCGCACATGACCGGGCTTATTGCCCGGTTTTTGTTTTCTCCCGTTTTGCTTAATTTTTAAAATACCCACATAATGATGATTAACTAACGAAAACCAATAAACATACATTTTTTGGTGCCAAATAAGCTCCGTTATATTCAGTCTCCCAGAGGTGAGTGTGCAGTTAACCAGTTTTACCGATTATGGATTACGTGCTTTGATTTATATGGCCTCTCTACCAGAAGGCCAAATGACGAGTATTACAGAAGTCACTGAAGTTTATGGTGTTTCACGTAACCATATGGTAAAAATTATCAATCAGCTGAGTCATTTAGGATTAGTGAATGCTGTCAGGGGGAAAAATGGCGGCATCAGTTTAGGGAAACCTGCCAACGAGATCAAAATTGGTGATGTAGTTCGCTCATTAGAACCTCTGTCATTGGTTAACTGTAGTGCCTGTCAAATCACGCCTGCATGTCGCTTAAAGTCGGTCTTGAATCAAGCGGTAGAAAATTTTTTGGAAGAGTTGGATAAACATACTGTGGCCGATATGGTCAAAGACAATCGTCCCCTTTATCAATTACTTTTGGTTAAGTGACGCAAGGGGATAAACAGCTTGCTGATGACAATAGAGGAATGATGATGTCAAAAGATCCTTTTCAGGAACGAGAAGCTGCAAAATACGAATCTCCTATCCCAAGCCGTGAATACATCTTGGATATCATTTCTAAACACGCCACGCCGGTAAGCCGTCAGGAACTCGCACAGGAACTTCAGTTAACCACTCCAGATGCACTGGAAGCACTGCGCCGCCGTTTGCGGGCAATGGAACGTGATGGGCAGTTGGTTTTTACCCGCCGGCAATGTTATGCGTTACCAGAGCGGCTGGATTTATTGAAAGGCACGGTGATTGGACACCGCGATGGCTATGGTTTTCTGCGTGTGGAAGGCCATAAAGAAGACTATTACCTGCCAGCCGACCAGATGAAAATGGCGATCCACGGCGAGGTGGTACTGGCACAGCCCTTGCAACCAGACAGAAAAGGTCGCGTTGAAGTGCGTATCGTGCGGGTTTTGGAACCCAAGAATAGCCAGATTGTTGGCCGGTATTTTATGGATGCGGGTATGGGATTTGTCGTCCCTGATGATAGCCGTCTCTGTTTCGATATCTTGATCCCAAAAGAAGCAACTTGCGGGGCAAGAATGGGGAATGTCGTGGTGGTTGAATTGACAAATCGCCCGACTCGTCGGACTAAAGCCATTGGTAAAATTGTTGAAGTGCTGGGTGAAACCATGGGAACGAACATGGCGGTTGAGATCGCACTGCGTACCCATGAAATTCCCCATAGCTGGCCACCGATGGTAGAAAAACAGATTGCGGGTTTGGCTGAACATGTACCGGAATCAGCCAAACAAGGCCGTGTAGATTTACGAGCGTTGCCGTTGGTGACGATTGATGGCGAAGATGCACGAGACTTTGATGATGCGGTGTATTGCGAAAGAAAACGGGGTGGCGGTTGGCGATTGTGGGTAGCGATTGCTGATGTCAGCTACTATGTTCGCCCGCAAACCGCTTTGGATATGGAAGCACGCAGCCGTGGTAACTCGGTTTACTTCCCATCCCAGGTTGTCCCTATGCTGCCGGAAGTACTGTCTAACGGGTTGTGCTCCCTCAATCCAGAAGTTGATCGCCTGTGTATGGTGTGTGAAATGACGGTCTCCGACCAGGGCAAGCTCTCTTCCTACAAGTTTTATGAAGCGGTGATGAATTCACACGCCCGTTTGACCTATACCAAAGTCTGGAAGATTTTGCAGGGGGATCAAGAGTTGCGTGAGCACTATAAGCCGCTGGTGCAACCTATTGAATATCTGCATGAGCTTTATCAGGCACTGGAACAAGCGCGTGAACAGCGTGGCGCTATTTCGTTTGAATCGGAAGAAGCCAAGTTTATCTTTAATGCAGAGCGTCGCATTGAGCGCATAGAACCCGTGGTACGCAACGATGCGCATAAACTTATCGAAGAGTGTATGATCCTGGCGAATATTGCCGCAGCCCGTTTTGTTGAAAAACACCATGAGCCAGCGTTATATCGCATCCATGATCGACCAAGAGAAGAGAGTATCCTGAACCTGCGTTCAGTCTTCAATGAGTTAGGATTGAGTTTGTTGGGTGGCCTGACACCAGAACCGAAAGATTATGCGCAATTGATGAAACAAGTCGCGGATCGCCCCGATCACGAGTTACTGCAAACGATGCTGTTGCGCTCTATGAAGCAGGCGATCTATGAGCCGGAGAATCGGGGGCATTTTGGTTTAGCATTGCGCTCTTATTCTCATTTCACTTCGCCAATCCGCCGCTACCCTGATTTGGCTTTGCATCGTGCGATTAAGTACTTATTGGCACAAGAAAATGGTGTTATTGAGCATCACGGGACGCCAACAGGGGGTTGGCACAACGATATGGAGCAAATGCTGCAATTGGGTGACCACTGTTCCATGACTGAGCGCCGTGCTGACGAAGCGACAAGGGATGTGGCCGACTGGCTGAAATGTGATTTCATGCAAGATCAGGTGGGTAATGTTTTTACCGGATTGATTACCAGCGTGACAGGTTTCGGTTTCTTTGTTCGCTTAAATGATCTGTTTATTGATGGCTTGGTACATGTTTCGACGTTGAATAACGATTATTATCGATATGATAACGTCGGCCAGCGTTTGATTGGTGAGTCTTCTGGAACAACTTATCGCCTCGGTGATGAAGTCGAGATTCGGGTGGAAGCGGTTCATATGGATGAACGCAATATTGATTTTGCCTTACTTTCAACAACCCGTACAGCGCGTAATCAAGGCAAGACGGCACGCGATAAGGCGAAAAAAGGTACGCCAGAGCGTAAAAGTGGTAAAAAAGGTCGTGATCATAAAAAATCAGCCAATTTTGAGTCAGATAGCGCCTTTCGTAAAAAGAAAAGTACGGAAAAGCCTAAAGAATCTAAGCCAGGCAAAAAGAAAAAACCGTCAAGCAAGACTCAAAAAATTACGGCAAAACTGAAAGCGAAGCGTGCAAAAAAAACGCAAGCTGATCGCGAGTAAAAACGAGCCGGGAAAAATTAATCCGTACAATCATCAAACAGGGTGGCTTCTGCCGCCCACTATTTTCGGTATCTTAAAGATATTAGTGAGTTAGGTATCAGTGAGTCATGAGTGAAATTATCTACGGTATCCATGCCGTTAAAGCCTTGCTGGAGCGCGATCCACAACGTTTCATGGAAGTTTATGTGTTGAAAGGGCGTGAAGATCGCCGTTTAACCCCATTATTGCAGGAGTTGGAAAGTACCGGTATCGCAGTACAAATTGCCAACCGCCAATGGTTGGATACCCAAACAGAAGGGGCCGTTCATCAAGGGATCATTGCTCGAGTCAAGCCAGGGCGTCAGTATCAGGAAAATGATCTGCCGGATTTGTTATCTCGGCGGGAGCGCCCGTTTCTGCTGGTACTGGATGGTGTCACTGATCCCCATAACCTGGGCGCTTGCTTGCGTACCGCAGATGCGGCGGGGGTTGATGCCGTTATTGTTCCCCGTGATCGTTCTGCACAATTGAATGCTACCGCCAAAAAAGTGGCCTGTGGTGCGGCAGAAAGTGTACCGCTGATCCGTGTGACTAACCTTGCCCGAACCCTGCGTTTACTGCAAGAACACAATGTCTGGATTGTCGGAACGGCGGGTGAAGCCACGCATGATTTATACGAAAGCAAGTTGACGGGACCGATGGCGCTGGTGATGGGCGCGGAAGGTGAGGGAATGCGTCGATTGACGCGCGAACATTGTGACGAATTGATCAGTATTCCCATGGCGGGTTCAGTCTCTTCTTTGAATGTATCGGTTGCAACAGGGGTATGCTTGTTTGAAATTGTGCGCCAGAGAAGTGCCCGGTAATTCTTTATTGAGTTTTTTGTATTGTACGGGTATAGTGACGCGTCGATTTTTCAGCCGTACTAAACACGTTCCTTGCCTCCATGGGCCACGGCTGACCCTGACAGGAGGCTGAATAATCCGTAAGGAGCAATAATGCGTCATTACGAAATCGTTTTTATGGTTCACCCTGACCAAAGCGAACAGGTTCCGGGCATGATCGAGCGTTACAGTGCGACTATCACTAACGCGCAAGGTCAGATTCACCGTCTGGAAGACTGGGGTCGTCGTCAACTGGCTTACCCAATCAACAAACTGCACAAGGCTCACTACGTTCTGATGAACGTTGAAGCGCCACAAGAAGCGATTGATGAGCTGGAAACTAACTTCCGCTTCAACGACGCCGTTATCCGCAGCATGGTTATGCGCGTTAAGCACGCAGTAACTGAAGCATCACCAATGGTTAAGGCTAAAGACGAACGTCGCGGCCGTGATCTGGTCTTGGAAGAAGACTTGGTTGATGATGCTGATGAAGCTGGGGATTCTGAAGAGTAATTACCGTGACAACCAATCGTTTGGTGCTCACAGGCACAGTGTGCAAGGCACCGATACGAAAAGTCAGTCCATCTGGTATTCCACATTGTCAGTTTGTGCTTGAACATCGTTCACAGCAACAGGAAGCCGGATTCAGCAGGCAATCATGGTGCAGAATGCCCGTTATTGCCAGCGGACAGTTGTTACAGGAATATACTCGCAGTATAACGGTCGGCAGTCGAATAACTGTTTCAGGATTCATTAATGCCCACTATGGGCGCAATGGTCTTAGCAAACTGGTTCTACATGCCGAGCAGATTGAATTGATAGATTCTGGAGACTAGCCAAATGGCACGTTATTTCCGTCGTCGCAAGTTCTGCCGCTTCACCGCGGAAGGCGTACAAGAGATCGATTATAAAGATATTGCTACGCTGAAAAACTACATTACCGAAAGCGGTAAAATTGTACCAAGCCGTATTACTGGCACTCGTGCAAAATACCAGCGTCAGCTCGCTCGTGCTATCAAGCGTGCGCGCTATCTGTCTCTGTTGCCTTACACTGATCGTCATCAGTAATAGGCTCAGTCCATTAACGACTCTGAGAGGATAAGGTAATGCAAATTATTCTGCTTGATAAAGTAGCGAACCTGGGTAGCCTGGGTGACCAAGTTAACGTTAAAGCGGGTTATGCCCGTAACTTCTTAGTCCCACAGGGCAAAGCTGTTCCTGCCACTAAGAAAAACATCGAATTCTTCGAAGCTCGTCGTGCTGAACTGGAAGCTAAACTGGCTGACGTTCTGGCAGCAGCACAAGCTCGTGCAGATAAAATCAACGCACTGGGTTCTGTCACTATCGCTTCTAAAGCGGGTGACGAAGGTAAACTGTTCGGTTCTATCGGTACTCGTGATATCGCTGATGCAGTGACTGCGGCTGGCGTTGAAGTATCTAAGAGCGAAGTTCGCCTGTCTAACGGCGTTCTGCGTACTGTTGGTGAACACGAAGTTCACTTCCAGGTACACAGCGATGTATTCGCACAATTGAACGTTAACATTGTTCCAGAAGCTTAATCGTTGATTAGCTGAAGAACATGTGACAAAAAACGCCGGCAATGCCGGCGTTTTTTGTTTTGTGCCGAAAAAACTGCCCTAAATATCAGGCTCAACAGTTGTTATACGCCAATAATTGGTGTTTACATTATTATTACCCACCTTCACGCGTTTACCCATCCGGACGGTGCTGTTATGCTTGAGTTTTCACTCATTTAATAACAGGTACTTTCATGACAAAACCTTCTTTTGAGTCTATTGAAGCGCGGGCAAGTTACGGTATTGGTTTGCAGGTTGGGCAGCAGTTACAGGAATCGGGTTTACAAGGGTTAGAACCAGAAGCCCTGTTGGCAGGACTGTGTGATGCGCTGGAAAGCCGTTCCCCTGCTATTCCTGTAGAAGAGCTGCATCGTGCGCTACGTGAAATTCATGAACGTGCTGATAGTGTTCGTCGTGAACGTCAGCAGGCGATGGCAGAAGAAGGCAAAAAATTTCTGGCAGACAATATTCAGCGTGAAGGCGTAAGCAGTACTGAGTCTGGCCTACAATTTTCTGTCCTGACACAAGGTGAAGGCGCTATCCCTGCCCGTACTGACCGTGTTCGCGTTCACTATACCGGCCGCCTGATCGATGGCACTGTCTTTGATAGTTCAGTACAGCGCGGTACACCGGCAGAATTTCCTGTTAGTGGTGTGATTCCGGGTTGGATTGAAGCGTTGACCTTGATGCCAGTCGGTTCCAAATGGGAACTCTATATTCCGCACAATCTGGCTTATGGTGAGCGTGGGGCAGGTGCATCCATTCCACCTTATAGCACGCTGATTTTTGAAGTGGAATTATTGGAAATTCTGTAACTTATTGAATAGCCGGTTAACCGGCTATTTTTTAGATGTATTTGGGAATGATGAATAAAATATTCGCCATTCCGGTAAAAAATGCGTTAAAAATGGTGCTTCAAATGGTATAGCCAAACAACAAACGCAGAGGTGTATGATGCTACAACAGATCTGCCAATTGGCACGGGAAGCAGGCGCGGCGATCATGGAGGTCTATCAGGCTGAGAAACCGTTGCAAGTAAAGCATAAAATGGATGATTCACCTGTTACTGCTGCGGATATTGCCGCTCATAAGATCATTAAAGCGGGATTGTTGCGCATTGCACCTGATATCCCGTTGTTATCAGAAGAAGATCCACCTGCATGGGAAGAGCGGAAAAATTGGCAGCGTTATTGGCTGGTTGATCCATTGGATGGCACGAAAGAATTTATTCGCCGCAATGGTGAATTTACCGTCAATATTGCATTGATAGAAAATGGTGTACCTGTGATGGGGGTTGTCTATGTCCCGGTACAGAATGTCTTATATTTAGGGCAAGGGCGCCAGGCATGGAAAGAGACCAATGGTCAGATGCTTCCTATTAAAATTATGCAGGCGAAGCCTCCCGTTGTGGTAGTCAGCCGTTCTCACAAGGACGATGAGGAATTGCAAGACTATCTTTCCCAGCTAGGGATACACAATACACTTGAGGTAGGATCTTCACTTAAATTTTGTATGGTTGCCGAGGGAAAAGCCCAACTTTATCCACGCTTTGGGCCGACTAATATCTGGGATACGGGTGCCGGCCATGCCATTGCTATTGCTGCTGGGGCACATGTGACGGACTGGGAAGGGAAAACCCTCAATTACACGCCGCGTGAATCTTTCCTGAACCCAGGGTTCAGAGTCAGCGTTTTTTAATACGAAAGCGATAATGTGAAGGTGATAATGGCTCACAATGGGGGAACCATTATCACTGTACGGTATTGAATAGGCTATTTTTCCAATTCTTCTTTAATTAGGCTGATAACGTGTGTAATGTCTTCGTCACTTAATTTGCCATCTTTGACGAATTTCACCTTACCGTTTTTATCCAGCACAATGATTGCCGAACTTTTGGGTTCCAGCCCCCAGGCCTTTTTAACCAGCCCGTTACTATCGACAATGAATTGTGACCACGGGAACTGTTTTTTGCTGTCTTCAATACTATTGCGAACAAAAATACCAGTACCAAAAATAGCATCATCGGTATTCACGATGCTGGTGGTTTGATATTTATCCTTGGGTAAATCAGCATCCTTCAATGCTTGAATCAAGGGATCATTCATCTCTTTTGCGGAACTACGACCGGCAATATGTTGGATAGTCCTGACTTTTCCCAGAAGTTCGGTATTGCTCCAATTTTGGTAGTTGAACTTACCCTCGTTTAGCAACAGCTCACCCTTATCTGTCACGCTGACAGCGGGAACAGGTTGTTCTAAGGTGATGTTATGAGCGAACGCAAATATTGACGTTATACTCAATATTGCAGATAACCCGATCTTTATTAAAATATTGTTTTTTAACATATTTATTCCTTATTTGTCATGGTGTGGCATGTTATCAGGGAATGACATATTCAGCATAGCGCTTGTTAACTGGTCTGTCCTCAATAAAACAAACAATTTGATAACATTTGGAATAATGTACTAAGTAAACAAGAGGATGATGCAATATAATGCTCATTAATATCATTATATTATATCAAAATAGTGATTGAATCTTAATATTGAGGGGAACAAATTTCCATATACGGAGTCTATACAGTTGGCATAACAACGATGCATTTATGGAGTCACTAGATGCGATGCCGTAGCAATAGTACCGTAAGAAGCATGGGAGGAAAAAACAGAGATGAAAATTTTTCGCCATTATAACTCAATGAAAATTGCTCTCTACGTAAAAACCCTATTTCGTGGGCGGTTATACATTAAGGACATGGGCGCGTTTGAATTCAATTATGGAAAGATTTTACCCCCGAAAATCAAAGATAAACGCCATTTCCATGTGATGAGTGAAGTTAATCAGCAAGTATTGCGTTTACAGACTGAAATGGGGTGACTGTTTGTCATTGCTCATCGGTTAATAGCAATGTAATAAAATCAATGCGATATATAAAATGAGTATAATAAACGGCCTTGCGGCCGTTTTTTGATCGTGAATTATTTATACTGTTGCGGTCATTACAGAAATTCCCACATTGCGGTTTAGTTGGTGTAATGCCAATTCGACGGTTTCAATTTTTGATGAATGCTCAACATCAAGTAATCGATCGATTTGTGCGGGTTTTTGTCCCATTTTTCTGGCTAATTCAGCTTTGCGTGTGCCAGTTTCTATCATGGCATTATGCAAAGCGGCTTTCATTGCTACCAGCACAGGTACATTAACAACGTATTCACCATCAAGTGGAGCACTACCCAGAGGAATAGGGCGGCGTTCCTCAATTTCCATTGCTATAGCTGTTACCACACCTTCAACAGCCTCTAAAAGGGCCTCATCAATAGAGTCCCCCACTGAGTTCATCAGGGGTAAGTCACGGCATGATACGACGTAAGCTCCTGTCGATTTATCATGCTCTAATTTAACTGGGTAATGGTATATGGACATTTGACTACCTTTGTTTGATTTTTCGGCTAAAATTACCAAAATATATTGATATTAATTTTTTATTTTGAGGCTCATAGCCCTAGGTCCTTTAATATCTTCTTGCGGAGCGGCTCTGGCATTTCTTTGGAACCGTGATCGGGAAAAACTGAACGTCGGCCATTCAAACTAACTTTTTGGTGACTGCCACCACCAGGTGCTTTTTTGAACTCAGTTCCCTGTTGTAGTAATCATCGCTTAAACTCACTGTACTTCATTTGCTCTCCTTAACCAACGCTATAATTATAACGTATAAGTTAAATAAATTAACAATAAAGTAAAAAAGAAAAACAAAAATGTTTATTTTAAGGATGGGTTGCCGATTTCTCCAGAGTTACGGTCAGTGTCATTAAAACTAATAATACGATGAAATTTAATGGAATGAGGAAGGTATGACTATCCTTGTTCTTATATAAAACTATCACCTTGTGGACGGCTGCGAGTCCCTATCTTAATATCAAAAGACAGCATACAGCCTTTTAGTTTATTAACTTCAGACGTAAATACTTCACTTATTATTCGTTAAAGTTCAAGGTAATTTCATCCTACTTTGGCTGAGTAGTAAATTCGAATCTACGACAGGTTCTTTGGCAGTTAACCCAACAGTCATACCATTGGGCTAACTCAATCAGCTAGTTTCTGAGTGTGGGCGGGAAGCAGATCCCCGTCCCCCCTAAGCCACAATACCCTTCGGGGTTTTTGTGGAGGTATTGCTGGTGATAATCCTCGGCAAAATAGAATGGCCCTGCTGCACGAATTTCCGTCGTGATGGTGCGTTGATCATTATTTTGCGTCAGCGCTTGCTGGTATTGTTCCCGGCTGGCAATGGCCTGTTCATACTGTTGTGGTGAAATCGGGTACAGAACGGAACGGTATTGAGTACCAATATCACCATGTTGACGCATACCCTGAGCAGGATCGTGATTTTCCCAGAACAGGGTGAGTAATTGAGAATAGGTAATTTGGGTTGGATCAAAAACGATCCTGACTACTTCGGCATGACCCGTCAAGCCAGTACACACTTCTTCATAAGTTGGGTTTGGCGTAGTGCCACCGCTGTAACCTGCGGAAGTCGTGTAAACGCCGTTCTGTTGCCAGAAAAGACGCTCTACGCCCCAGAAACATCCCATGCCTACATAGGCGATTTCCATCTTTTCAGGAATGTTCTCTATCGCATGCTGTGTAATGTCATGGTAGGGTGATACGGTTAATGGAGTGGTTCTACCCGGTATGGCATCTGGTGCAGAAACATGTTGTTTTTCATTGGTTGAATTTGGCAAGATTCTCTCCTCTATATCCACAAGTTTTATGATTATATGTTGCTTGTATATTGTTAAAACTTTACCAGAATTAATTCATTGCGGCATTTTTATGTTGTTGAATTTTATTCAACAGATAGATAAATATTAGGAGTTCGAGTGTCACGATATCCCCTCATATTTGCGCTTTTTTTTCTCTATCGTCACGCCATCAGCTTATAGTGCAAATTTACGATTGAAACTGGAGGGGCTTTCTGGTGAATTAGAAAAAAATGCCAGAGTGCAACTTTCAAATATCAGTACCGATGAAGTTGCTCCTGATGGCCGTTTTCGTGCCCGTGTGGAGAAAGCGATACGACAGGGGCTTCGTCCATTGGGATATTATGCTCCCACTGTCGAGTTTACCTATCAAGAGAATATTCCTCCCGCTCGTCCTGTTTTAACTGCAAAGGTGACACTGGGTGAACCGGTAAGGGTCGCTAAAGTGAATGTTGCTTTGGAGGGAGGCGCTAAAACAGATAAAGATTATGCCGCCCTGATCAAAAAAAATAGGCCAAAAGAAGGGACAATACTCAACCACGGTGAATATGAAGATTTTAAAAGTTCATTGACGAATCTGGCAGTTAAGAAAGGCTATTTCGATGCCTTAATGAAAAGAAGTGAGTTGGGGGTAGCAAAAGATCTGCACGAATCTATTTGGGATTTTGATTTCGATAGCGGCCAACGCTATCGTTTTGGGCCAGTGGCATTTCACGGTTCGCAAATTCGTGAAACTTACCTGGATAACCTTATTCCTTTCAAATCAGGCGAATATTATACCTCAGAACAATTAGCCGAATTTAATCGTCGTTTGGTCGATACCGGATGGTTCAATTCTGCGGTTGTTGTGCCCGATTTTAAAACAGGTCGTGAGAGTAAAGATAAGATATTGCCATTAAATGCGTCCTTAGTGCCTCGTTCTGCCAACTATGTTGAATTGGGAGGCGGTTATGGAACGGATGTCGGGCCTCGTGTTCAGGCTAAATGGAAAAAACCGTGGCTTAATCCGCGTGGACACAGTTTGAGTACCAGCCTTAACCTTTCTGCCCGCGATCAAATCATTGACGCATCCTACAAAATGCCGCTTAAAGTCAACCCACTGGAAGAATATTATCAGTTACAAACGGGTTATCGACGTAAAGATATTAACGATACTATTTCGGATACGGCAACGTTGAATCTTTCCCGTAATTGGGATCGTTTTACGGGTTGGCAGTACAGCGTTAATCTGCGCTGGAGCCTGAGCCACTTTACCCAGGCTAAAGTCACCAATACTACCATGCTGCTTTATCCGGGATTCAGTCTCAGTCGCATTCGCCAGCGTGGTGGCACGATGCCTTATTGGGGGGATAGCCAGCGTTATTCGATTGATATTTCTGATACAACCTGGCAGTCCAATGTCGATTTTTTGGTGTTACAGGCACACCACGTCTGGATAAGAACTTATCGGGAGAATCACCGTTTTGTGGTACGGGCAGATTTGGGCTGGATAGAGACGAATGAATTCAACAAAGTACCACCGGATCTGCGCTTCTTTGCCGGGGGGGATCGCAGTATTCGGGGTTATGAGTACCAGAAAATCTCACCAAAAGACAGTGCAGGGAAATTAGTCGGGGCATCAAAATTGGCGGTTGGCTCGCTGGAGTATCAATACAATATTTATGGTAATTGGTGGAGTGCATTGTTTGTCGATTCCGGTGAAGCGCTGGATGACATCAGAAAGAATAATTTTAAAACCGGTGCGGGAATTGGCGTGCGCTGGGCATCACCGATTGGCCCGATAAAATTTGATTTGGCAACGCCAATCGGAGATCCAGATAGTCATAATGTGGAATTTTATATTGGTTTAGGGGCTGAACTATGAAGTGGGCAAAAAGGGTGAGTATTGCTTTCCTGCTGATTGTTAGCCTGTTATTGGTGGCAGTTGCCGGGCTGGTTGGCACGCAAACGGGCTTGCATTTTGTGATCAACAGTGCAGCACGTTGGGTTCCCGGATTGGATATTGCGGGAGTCAGCGGAACCTGGCGCGATTTAACGTTAAAAGGCGTCAAATATCAGATGCCGGGGGTTAACGTTAATGCGGATAATTTGCACCTCTCTATCCGGCTCTCCTGCCTGAAACACAGCCAGGTGTGTGTCAATGCTTTGACCACTGAAGGTGTTACTGTTTCGGTGAATACCGCTGAACTTCCTCCATCGGCACCTGAGACTGAATCGGCACCATTGACTGAATTGCAAACACCGTATCCTGTCTCACTGGATTTGCTTTCCTTGAAAAACATTCATGTGCAGGTAGATGGGATCGCCATTGCGTTGGATGAATTTAAAACGGCAGCTCAGTGGCAGGAAAAACGACTGATATTAAAACCGACGGAAATTAATAACCTGTTAGTGGCATTGCCAAAAAGTGCACCTGAAAAAATCGGTATAACACAAAAAGTTAGCCAGCAGGCTAAACCGGAAAAATCTCTGGGCGAAACGTTGAAAGCGCTGTTTGCCCAACCGTTGTTAACAGAGTTACCCCATATTCCCATTCCGCTTGATATCACGCTGGAAAGCATCCACGGCAGTCAGCTTCATTTAACCGGTGCTACCGATATCAAGATTAACGATTTGCGGCTACAGGCCAGTAATCAGGGGCAGGCAGTCGAGATAAAAACGTTAAGCGCACAGGCACCGGAAGGCTCACTGGCGATACAGGGGACGGCAAAACTGGCTGAACAATGGCCAGTGAATCTGGTGGTTAAGGGTCAGGTCGATAATTTAAATCATATCAATCTGGATGATTTAACAGGGCAACAGATTGATTTAACGCTAAAAGGTGCGTTATTACAGCAGCTTGATCTCGCATTGCATCTTTCCGGCCCTGTTGTCGCCAGTTTGGATGCTCAGACTGAATTGGCAAAAGCCGGCTTGCCTGTACGTCTGACAGTGAAAAGCCAGCAACTGCAATGGCCGCTGCAAGGCAAGCCAGAATATCAACTTGATGGCGTCAAATTGCGCCTGAATGGTCAAGCAAGCCACTACGATCTTTCTCTCCGTTCGGATATTAAGGGCCATGATCTTCCGCCGGCATCGTTAATGTTGGATGCAAAAGGCAATGAAGAATTACTGAAGTTAACGCGTTTGCGTTTGGTGGCCTTGCAAGGTAAAGCCGATATGGTCGGCGTGGTTGATTGGAGTAAAGCCATTAGCTGGAATGCCAAACTCATTTTGGAGGGTATTAATACGGCCAAACAGTGGCCGGAATGGCCCGCCAGGCTAGACGGTAACTTGGCCGTGCGTGGCAGCCTGTATGGCGGAAGCTGGCAGCTCCGGATCCCTGAAATTGTCCTTGATGGTCATGTGAAGGAGAATGCCATCAAAGCCCGTGGCAAGGCATCGGGTAATGCAGCAGGCCAGTGGGATATTCCCCAACTCGATCTTGCCGTTGGGCGTAATACGCTGAATATACAGGGGCAGCTTACGGATCAGGCGTGGAAACTGGATGGTGAAATTAATGCACCGCAATTAACGGGCTTACTGCCGGGTCTGGCTGGCTTTATTACGGGTGAAGTTAAACTGCGCGGCAATATGCAAGCCCCCCAAATCATGGCGGATTTGAATGCACGTGGGTTGCGTTGGCAGAATGAGTTAAGGGTGGATAGCGCCACGATCAAAGGTAATGTACGTTCGGCTGAACAGCTCCAGGGGCAGTTATCGGTTGTTGTGCGGCAATTGCAGCAGGCGGATTTAACCATCAAGAACCTGACGCTCAACGCACAAGGCACAGAAAGGAAGCACGATTTACAACTGAAAATCGAAGGAACGCCGGTATCAGGCCAATTGGCACTTCATGGCAGCTTTGATCGTCAAAAGGAGCACTGGCAAGGCAGTATCAACCATACTGATTTTAATACGCCTGTCGGTGAATGGCGTTTAAGCAAAGCGATAGCCATTGATTACTTCAACTTGCAACAAAAGGCCATCGTGGGCACTCACTGTTGGCTTAACCCCAATGCACAACTTTGTATTGCAAAACCCATTGAGGCGGGAAGGCGCGGTCATGCTCAAGTGGCACTTGAACGCTTTGATCTGGCTATGATCCGACCATTCCTTGATAAAAGCACCCAACTTAAGGGCGTATTCAATGGTAATGCTGAGATCAGATGGACAGCAGAGCAGGGGTTGCCCCAGGTAAAAGTGGCGCTTCAAGGGAATGGGGTACAAATTCGTCAGGTTGTGGAAGGTAATACATTACCGGTTAATTTTGACACACTCACCTTGAATGCAGGGCTGGCAGATGGCAAAGCGAATTTGGCATGGTTATTCAAATTGGCGGGCAACGGGCAGTTAAAAGGCGATGTGCAGGTCGCTGATTTAGAAGGCAGCCGAAAATTAGCGGGGAATGTCGATATTCAGGCACTTTCCTTAGGATTGGTTAAACCGATTTTGGGTAAAGGTGAAAAAGCGGAGGGGGGGATTAAGTGCGAATTTACGTATTGGTGGTAATGCCAGAAACCCGCTGCTATTTGGTCAACTTAACGCGAACGCCCTGCAAATGAGCAGTCATTGGCTGCCATTCGATATCACCCAAGGCCAGTTAGCCGTTCATTTTGCCGGTGCCAGCTCTGATATGCATGGCATGATTAGAACGCCCAAAGGGCAACTAAACCTGAATGGTTATGCTGACTGGCGCAACGTGAATGCCTGGTATGCCAGAGTGACAGCTAATGGTGACCAGTTACGTATCACGGTTCCGCCGATGGTGAAGGTGGATGTCAGCCCAAATTTGGTGCTGGAGGCAGAACCAAACCTGTTGAAACTTGACGGTAATGTAAATATCCCGTGGGCACGAATTACGGTTCAGGAGTTACCGGAATCAGCGGTAGGTGTTTCGGCTGATGAAGTGATGCTGAATAATCACCTCCAGCCAATTGAGAAGAAAAAATCACCAATTTTGATACAAAGTAACTTAAATGTTCATATTGGTAATGATGTACGCCTGAGTGCATTTGGTTTGAAAGCGCAGCTTAAAGGCGATCTGAAAGTCCTTCAAGATCAGCAGGGATTAGGCTTGAATGGCCAGATTGATATTCCGGAAGGGAATTTCCACGCTTATGGGCAGGATTTGCAAGTGCGTAAGGGAACCATTATGTTCTCTGGCCCGCCCGATCAGCCATTATTGAATATTGAAGCTATCCGTAATCCAGAATCGACAGCCAACAAAGTCATCGCGGGTGTGCGTGTTACCGGATTGGCAGATAAACCGAAAGTAGACGTTTTTTCTGATCCGGTAAAATCTCAACAGGAAGCCTTGTCTTATTTGTTACGTGGTCAGGGGTTGGAAAAAGGGGATTCTGACAACTCACAAATGGCGGCTATGCTGATTGGATTAGGGATTGCTCAGAGTGGTCAATTAGTCGGTAAGATTGGGGAAACTTTTGGTGTCTCTGATTTGGCTCTGGATACTCAAGGGGTGGGTGATAAATCCCAGGTGGTTGTCAGTGGCAGAATTACCAACGACTTACAAGTGAAGTATGGTGTGGGTATTTTTGATTCTTTGGCAACATTGACATTACGTTATCGTGTGATGCCAAGATTGTATCTGGAGGCAGTATCTGGTATTGATCAGGCTTTAGATCTGCTCTATGAGTTTGAGTTTTAAAGATGCGAGTTATTGTTTATGGTAGCCTGAGGCGAAAACAAGGCAATCACCACTGGATGACGGACGCCCAATTGTTGGGAGAGCACCGATTAGCAGGTTATGAAATTTATGATCTGGGGCACTATCCGGCGGTTATCCGTGGCGAAGGAACAATCGAGTGTGAAATCTATCGTATTACGCCATCCATCCTGACAGAATTGGATGAGTTGAAAAAAAAACGCTCAGGAGTACCAAAGAGAACTGATTGAAACACCGTATGGCAAGGCATGGATTTACCTTTATCAATTGTCTGTTGAGGGATTGTGTAGGATAAACTGCGGTGACTGGCTGAAACGCTACGAAGAAAAGTAACATTAGAAAACCGAACGACAAACCAAAAACCGCTGTCCCTGATTGGGGCAGCGGTTTTTGGCAATGAAAACCTGTTATTTCCTGTCAGGATTATTTTTTAGCTGCGCGTTCGAAAGAAGACAGGATTTCAGCCTTGGCGGCTTCAACATTATCCCAGCCCTCAACTTTAACCCACTTGCCTTTTTCCAGATCCTTGTAGTGTTCGAAGAAGTGAGTGATTTGGGCACGCAGCAGCTCCGGCAGATCGTTCACATCTTTGATGTGATCATATTCTTTGCTCAGTTTGGTATGAGGAACAGCCACTAGTTTTGCATCTTCACCGGATTCGTCAGTCATTTTCAGGACACCAACCGGACGACAGCGGATAACAGAACCTGGCTGCAATGGGTAGGGTGTCGGCACTAATACGTCAACCGGGTCACCATCAAGAGACAGGGTATTGTTGATATAACCGTAGTTACATGGGTAGAACATTGCACTTGACATGAAACGGTCTACAAACAGGGCACCAGACTCTTTGTCTACTTCATATTTGATGGGATCTGCATTTGCGGGGATCTCAATGATGACATAAATATCTTCAGGTAGCTCTTTGCCAGCCGGTACATTATTCAGGCTCATAAAACGGTTTCCTTCAATTTTAAACCAAAATGGAGTGCGGGGTATTATAGCCAAAACAGGCCAGAATTCCTCGGATTTTTCGGTTGTTGGCGATGGCTGAAAAGCAGAATAAAAAAAAGCACAGACTCAACCCTGAGTGAGCCTGTGCTTATTTTATATTAATGGTAGTTTAATTTGGGGAAACTTCTCCGTAACTACCCACGCGTATTATGCAAAGAAGTAACGACGGCTTGTTGAGAGGATATATCGTTGCCGGTTCGATTATCCTTTTAAGGTAGTCATAGGCATAAATAGTTTCATCTGATGGCGTATACGTCTTCAATATATTAACTCCTGTTGAGTTATTGAGAAGAGCTTTCAATCCGAAATAAGGGAAATGCTCTTTGTCATATTCATAACTAATTGAAGTTGGAGTAGTTGTTTGCGGAGTTGCTCCCATATCAGTCAGAGTCGGTGCGACAGCTTGCTGATTATTGAGACCAGAATTGTTATTCCCATTCAGATAACTACATTCAGGGTAGTTGCCTAAGGGAACAGTATTCGAATTTGGAGCCAAAGGATCCGGATGCTCAGGGATCAATATGTATCTCCGTGGGTTGAAAGTATAGTAATAACTAGACGTTATTCCAGTATCCGAAACTGTTTTGGTTAGTGTCACTGTTACCGGCCATTGCTCAATAGAGAAGTTATCCAGGAGGAATGTGATATTCCCTGTATTTCTGTCTACTTTCACTAAATTAGGATTGGAAGATCTGATGTCTGATCCCGATAACCCGGCAGAACCCCCATTTGGTCTGGGAATGTTTGTGCCATCAAACAAATTCGTTTTTCCATCCTGTGTCAGTTGAACGATGAGATCTTTATGTACGTTATAGGGCCTTCCCTGCTGAGAAATATATTTAGTTTTAGGTGAGTTTTCGGTTCCCATCAGAATTCCCACGGGTATTGGAACAGTATCGAAATTTACCGGTTCGGATTGTATGCTATTTGCATCATCTTCATAGGGTGTATCCTGCAATAGTTTGAAATAAATACCATCCATACCGACGAGACTTGTCATATAGAGCGTCAAATAACCCTCAGCATCTGTGGTTGGATTCGCAGGGATCTCAAGCTTAACTTCGTCCGGAACATTAAGTAGATTAGAAATAACTGTCTTCTTCTCCGCTTTAATTTTACCAAGAGACTGATTCTTAAGAGGAAGTTTGCTTTCTGTATCGATGACCCGCACTTTATAGGTATAGCGATCTTTTCCGTTGGCGATGAGTGGTCTCATCGGGGATTGCGATATTGCATCGAATGCGAACTTCAGGCTTTCTGGAGTGACAAAATTGAAGGGTTCAGAGAAGCTTTGATGTTTTTCATTAATCAATACCCCAACCTTAGCCCCTTTTACTCTCTGGGTACTGGTCACAATCGCCTTGATTTTACCTTCCTCATCAGAGGTGTTCTCATAGCCAGGTGCGGGCGTAACAGATAATCCCGGTAGGTCAGAAGGCACTGTACTCCATTGTAAGTTCATCTCCATTTTTTTATTGATTGGGTTGCCATCTAAATCGAATACTGTCGCAGTCACAATGACCGGCTTTTGTTCCGTTGCCTCATAAGGCGCTTTCTGGTCAAAGACAAAGTCCTTGGCCTGAATAGCATCACCAAGATGAGTGAGATTCAGCGGTTTGTCGCCTTTTATCTCCAGCTTAGGTTGAGCATCCATTGACAGATAAATCTTTGTCTTCGGATCAAGCGGCTGAGTACTGCTCAACGTTGCAGTTAACTGACCGTTATCATTGGTCGTTCCTGCTGAATCCCAGTTCAATATTGCATGTTTATTTTCGGGTTCAATGCTCCATTTTACGTTTGGTATTACCTGGTTTTTAATCGGTGGATTATTTTTATTACCATAGGTGATTGTTGCTGCCAGATCATAAGCAGGTTTGCCATTGGAAATAACAGGCCCCGTACCACTTGGCTTGATGCTTTGCTCTTTAATGGCAAAAGGTTCAACAACCACATCCATATAGGTTGTCATGGGCTTATTGCTACCCGTTATTTCAGAAATAGCAGACAGGGTATAGCTATTTATCCCCTTGACAGAATATTTTGGCAGATCCAGTTCAACAGACGAGCCATAGGGTGTGATAGCGCCCCCGTTTTTACGGAACTCTTCATTAGTCTGCCATGATATCTTTTTCAGGCGGTGTTCAGCCGTAATATTAGGGGTAATTTGAACATGCTGGGCACTGTATCCGCTTAACGTATTTGGCAGGGCGAGATTGAACTCCGGTTTTTTCTTGTAGTCCAACACGATATGATTGTTTCTTTCTACGAGTTCATAACGGCTTCCGGCCAGTGTACGTATAGCAGCAACACTACGTGGTGAAATTTGATCGCCAAAAGGGATACCGAAACGATAATTCAGATTGGCCTGGAAGAGAGTTTCGCTGTGTCCACTGCCGAACTTATAATCCACACCCATCGTCATCAGCGGAATAGGGGTATAATTCAGGCCAATTCGGGCAAGGTTAGGATTCTTTTGTTTGGTTTCCCGATTGAACAGGGCAACGTTATCGCCGAAGTACTGTTCATAGCCCAACTTACCCCCAAGATTTGGATAAGCGGGTAAGAAAAATTCACCATTGATATCGTAGCCGTTGGCGGGTCGTTCTTCATAATCCAGCTCGTTGGGTGATATACGCCATTTACTCAAGCGCCAATAAGTGTTGGCAGACAATTTAACATAATCTGTCCAGATTTCGCCTCCAACACCCAGCCGTTGATGTTGTCCTGTGAAATCTTTGTCAAAGAAGGTATTTAAACCATACATCCATTTAGGCGTGAAATAACGTCCACCAAAGCCGAGATTCAGGGTATTACGGCTGTCGTGACGGCGATAACCTAACTGTGAGAAAAATAGCCAATCTGCTTTGTTATCATAGAGAGGGACTAGCACATCCAGAGAGCTGGCATCCAGTTTCCCTTTTTTATCGATGGAAAAATTAATCCTGCCAGTACCAAACCGGGTCAACCATTTTTGAGCTTCCGTGTTTATCGCACCATTGATTTTCCCCAACGCGTAGGATTTTGCCTGCTCGGTTAATTGGGATGGGGAAGAGGATAAGATATCACCTATCTTATGGATGCCTTGTGTGATGGCACCCACTTTCTGATCAATAGCCTCTTGATTATCCCGCGCTTTATTAGCGTTATTTTCATTTGCTGGTTTTTGTAAGAACCTCTTTCTTTCTGTTACTGTCACTTTATTGATGTGATTTTCATTTACTGGTTTTTGTAAGAACCTCTTTCCTTCTGTTACTGTCACTTTATTGATGTGATTTTCATTTGCTGGTTTTTGTAAGAACCTCTTTCCTTCTGTTACTGTCACTTTATTGATGTGATTTTCATTTGCTGGTTTTTGTAAGAACCTCTTTCCTTCTGTTACTGTCACTTTATTGATGTTATTTTCATTTGCTGGTTTTTGTAAGAACCTCTTTCTTTCCGCTACTGTCACTTTATTGATGTGATTTTCATTTGTTGGTTTTTGTAAGAACTTTTTTCTTTCTATTCTATTTTCTTGAACTTTTTCACCCGCTGACAGTGCACTCGTAGGAGTAAAGGGCAAAAAAAGCGAGTACATGAGAATAGAAAGCCGAAAAACTTTATGATTTATAAACGAGTCCATATATGAATTCCTCATAAAATATGGGCTGGCGCCAGCGCTTTAGCATTACACCTTTGATGTTTAAAACTTCAGTTTTATTGGGTACAGCTATCTCATTAATATAAAAAAGATAATCTTTCCCATACCTACATACATTAGGAAAAATTTTGTTGTTATGCGTAATGAAAAATTATTATCAGTAGATAACAAAAAGCTATCACTTTATTTCCACAGAAATTAGGTTTTATCTTTCATGCAAAGCGGTGTTTTTTCAGGAATGACGATGGCGTATCAAGAGGAATATATGAGTAATTGGTTGCAAGGTGAGTGTCATTGAAATAGAAAAACTGAGGTTTAGAAAATAAATGGAATAAGAGGTGGGAATCCACCTCCCTATATTATGGTTTAATCATACTGTTTATTGATCAGAGAATTCCGCCATAAAACTTTCGGCTTTTTCTACCATAGACTTGGTGCCGACAAAAAAAGGTACGCGTTGGTGTAGCTTATTTGGCACGATATCCAGAATACGGTTTGCGCCATCGCTGGCTTTACCACCGGCTTGTTCAGCCAGAAATGCGATTGGGTTGCATTCATAAAGTAAGCGGAGTTTGCCTGTTGGATGACTTGCCGTACTTGGGTAGATATAGATCCCGCCTTTTAACAGATTGCGATGGAAATCAGCAACCAGAGAACCGATATAGCGGGTAGTGTATGGACGTTGGGTTGCTTCGTCTTGTTCCTGGCAATATTTGATGTATTTTTTCACACCCAGTGGAAACTTGATGTAGTTCCCTTCATTGATCGAGTACATATTGCCCTTTTTCGGAAATTGGACTTTCTCATGGGTCAGACAAAATACCCCAAGGGAAGGATCATAAGTAAAAGTATGGACACCACAGCCTGTCGTGTAAACCAGCATTGTGGATGAACCATAAACCACATAACCGGCTGCAACCTGACGATTACCTGGTTGCAGGAAATCCTCTTCGGTTACAGGCTGACCGAGCGGGGTAATTCGATGGTAAATTGAGAAAATAGTCCCGACGGAAACGTTTACATCAATATTCGAAGAACCATCCAGTGGATCCATCAAAACAACATATTTTGCATTTTCTGCCCGGTCGCCATCAAAAATAACGATGTCGTCTTCCTCTTCAGAAGCAATGCCTGCGACTTCGCCGCGTGCTTTCAGTGCTGCCTTGAGTTTTTCATTGGCATATAAGTCCAGCTTCATCTGAACTTCACCCTGCACATTAGATACGCCACTTGAGCCTAAAATATCCACCAGACCGGCTTTATTGATATCCCGATGGATAATTTTGGCACCTAACTTGATGGCAGACAGCAGTGCAGTCAGTTCACCTGTAGCATGCGGAAAATCTTGCTGCTTTTCGACGATGAATTCGCCCAATGTTTTCATGACAAAGGCCTTGAATTTGGTTGTGGTTTTCGGAAGCGTGCTTCACTGATGTGTCGCACTTCTGTGCCGCACTTAGACGCGGGCAGTTTAGCTAAAGAATCTGCTGATTCATAGGTTATTGCATTTTTAATCTCTGATTTGGTAGTTAGAATAGTGATACAGTTCATGAATCAGGTAGAAATAAATGCGTATTCATATTCTTGGCATTTGCGGTACTTTCATGGGTGGGCTGGCGATCCTCGCCCGCGCACAGGGGCATGAAGTGACTGGCTCTGATGCTAATGTTTATCCCCCAATGAGCACGTTGCTGGAAAAACAAGGCATTGAGTTGATCCGGGACTACGATCCGGCCCAGCTCGATCCTGCTCCGGATGTGGTGATCATTGGTAATGCCATGACACGTGGCAATCCCTGCGTAGAAGCTGTGTTAGATCGTGGTATTCCTTATACTTCTGGTCCGCAGTGGCTGCATGATCATATATTGCCAGAGCGCTGGGTATTGGCAGTCGCGGGCACCCACGGTAAAACAACGACGGCGGGTATGGTGGCCTGGATATTGGAAGAGTGTGGCTATAAACCCGGGTTCCTTATCGGTGGTGTGCCAGGGAATTTTGACGTTTCAGCACATATTGGTGAAAGCCCATTTTTTGTGATTGAGGCGGATGAATATGACTGTGCTTTCTTTGACAAGCGTTCGAAATTTGTCCACTACAGCCCCCGTACATTGATCATGAATAATCTTGAGTTTGATCATGCTGACATTTTTGAAAATTTGGGCGCGATTCAAAAACAGTTCCACCATCTCGTCAGAGTTGTGCCGAGTACCGGCAAGATCATTGTTCCTGATAATGATATTAATTTGAAGCAAGTGCTCTCAATGGGATGTTGGAGTGAATTGGAACAGACAGGGGAAAACGGTCATTGGCAGGCGAAGAAAGCCAGTCAGGATAGCAGTCACTATCAGGTATTCCATCAGGGGGAGCTGGTGGGGGAAGTGATGTGGTCATTAGTCGGTGAACACAATATGCATAATGGTTTGATCGCAATTGCGGCAGCCCATCATGTGGGGGTGCAACCTGCGGATGCCTGTCAGGCACTCGGCCAATTTATTAATGCCCGTCGTCGCCTTGAATTACTCGGCGATGTTAATGGCATCTCGGTGTATGATGATTTTGCCCATCATCCAACGGCTATCCTGGCCACACTGGAGGCGTTGAGAAGTAAAGTGGGCGGTATGGCTCGTATTCTTGCCGTGCTGGAACCGCGTTCGAATACCATGAAAATGGGCATGAATAAAAATGATATTGCCCCTTCTTTGGGGCGTGCTGATGAAGTTTTTCTCTATCAACCTACCAATATTCCGTGGCAGGTTGTTGAAATTGCTGAACAGTGTATTCAACCCACTCGTTGGAGTGCTGATATTGATACTTTGGTGAAAATGATTGTAGAAACGGCACAGCCCGGTGACCATATTCTGGTGATGAGTAATGGTGGATTTGGCGGTATTCACGAAAAACTACTGGCTGCATTGACGCAAAAAACCAGCGCATCTTAGTTAAGATTTTTTATATTTCGGTCTGCCATACGCATATTTTGATTAGATTGGTATACGGCAGACCTGAATAAATTAAAGTTCCTGTTCAAACAGGTGGAGAATGGCTTCGTAAAGTTGTTTTGTCGTAAAGTTCTGCGCTGGAGTGGAAAAAATAGTGTCATCCCCTGCAATGCTGCCAAGGATCCCTTCTGCTTTCCCCAATGAATCTAACAGGCGGGCAATTAACTGTGCTGCGCCAGGGCTGGTACGTATGACGACAATGCTGTGATTATAATCGACATCTAATACCAGATTTTTTAATGGGCTGGTGGCAGTGGGCACGCCCAATTCTGCGGGTAAGCAATAAACCATTTCCATCTTTGCATTACGGGTTCGGACAGCACCAAATTTCGTCAGCATTCTGGAAACTTTAGATTGGTTGATATTTTCAAATCCCTGTTCTTGAAGTGCCGAAACAATTTCACCTTGAGAGCTGAATTTTTCTTCTTTCAATAATGCCTTGAACGCTTTTACCAAATCTTCCTGTTTCGAAGGAACACGCATATTTCACCATCGTTGAATCCGTTATCAGGCGGCCATTATGCGAAAGAGTGAATTTTTATGCAAGAAAGAGAAGAAAAAACCAATATACAGAGAATAGTGAATTAAGCGTAGTAAATGTATTGTTAATTAAATGGGATTGTTTGGTAGGAAAGGGAAGAGTAAGGTAATAAGCTAATTGTTGAAGCGCTCGCCTGAAGTAATTCTTAAAAAAGTGTCCATTATCTCATTAACAGATAAGCATTTTGTTTAGAATAAAACGACGTTGGTGTTCCATCATCAGGCTATTAAGTGGATAATCTGACTGTTAACAGATTGTTTTTAATGCATGGTGTTTTTAATATATTGGTGTTTTTAATACATCGTGTATACAAATAGATCGTATTTACAGTACTTAATTTAAGGAGTATCAGGATGAAAGTTGCAGTTCTCGGTGCAGCCGGTGGTATTGGTCAGGCACTTGCCCTTCTACTCAAGACCCAGCTTCCTTCAGGTTCAGAACTTTCCTTGTATGACATTGCTCCGGTGACTCCAGGCGTGGCAACCGATCTGAGCCATATCCCAACGGAAGTCAAAGTCGCTGGTTTTGCTGGTGAAGATGCAACTCCTGCACTGGCAGGTGCAGATGTCGTATTAATTTCTGCGGGTGTGGCGCGTAAACCTGGTATGGATCGTTCCGATTTGTTCAATATCAATGTGGGAATCATTCGTAATCTGGTTCAGCAGGTTGCTAAAACGTGTCCAAAAGCATTAATTGGAATTATTACCAACCCCGTCAATACCACGGTTGCCATCGCCGCTGAGGTACTGAAAAAAAGAAGGGGTATACGATAAGAACCGCCTGTTTGGTGTCACAACCCTGGATATCATTCGTTCCAACACTTTTGTTGCTGAACTGAAAGACAAGAAAGTAGAAGAAATAGAAGTTCCTGTTATTGGTGGGCACTCTGGTGTGACCATCCTGCCTCTTTTGTCGCAAATTCCAGGTGTTAGCTTCACTGATGAAGAAGTTGAAGCATTGACCAAGCGTATCCAGAATGCGGGTACTGAGGTTGTTGAAGCGAAAGCGGGTGGCGGCTCTGCAACTCTGTCTATGGGACAAGCAGCGGCTCGTTTGGGGCTGTCGCTGATCCGTGGCTTGCAAGGCGAAAGCAATGTTGTTGAGTGCAGCTATGTTGAAGGTGATGGCAAATATGCCCGTTTCTTTGCGCAGCCTGTTCGCTTAGGTAAAAAGGGTATCGAAGAACATTTAGATATTGGCAAGTTGAGTGATTTTGAACAAAAGTCACTGGATAACATGCTGGATGTTTTGAAAAAAGACATTGAGTTGGGCGAAAAATTTATTAACGAATAATTCATTTATTAATAATTTATTAATATACGAATTAAGTTAAATATATTAAATAACTAAAACCGCTAGTTAGAAATAACTAGCGGTTTTTCTTTCAATAGTTATATTGATAGCTAATTATTCTTTTTCTCTCTTACTTTTCTTTCCAATAGTTCTCCTGTATGGGGATCGAAATAGCGGCTTGGCCATATTTCAGACGGATGTAGTTCTAAATAATTCGCTATTATCCATTCTCCCTTGGGCCATGGGCGAGAAAGTGTATTCGCCAAAGTTGATGAACTCAATCCCGCCGCACGAGAAACGGCAGCTAATGTCGTTCCTCGTTTACGTAAAGCGGCAATAATATCAGCAGGATGCCAATCCGATTTCGTAGAAATCATTTTTTTAATCCTTTTCTATTAAATTAGACGCCACATTAGTGGTATAACTAAAGCGTTAATGTGAAATTAATAACGAACACGAACCTGTTATTAAGAAAATAAAATAACATTATTTTTTCTAAAAATGTTTCTAATTTTTTCTTAATAACTTCTTTTTTGAACTTGGTAACAAAAATAGAGAAACGTTATGAAAAAAGAGTGGTATACGGCAATGGAGCTGACCGGTGTAGGTGAGTTACCTAGATCACCACAAGGAGTTAATGCCAGGGCAAAGCGTGAAGAGTGGTTAAAACAGAAACGGGCTGGCGTCCAGGGGCGGGCGATTGAATACCATTACTCTTGTTTTCCTCAAACAACGTTGGAAGCGTTAGAACTCCATGAAACACCAGCAGAATATCAGGTTCAAAAACAAGATCCTTTAGCCATTTGGGTAAGTGCATTTAATTTACTTACCGAGGAAGAGAAGGAGGTCATTACCGAAGTGATATTACGAGATGGCATAAGAAGTTTTTTGGGAAAAATCATAGCTACTTGAGACAGCTTTTGAAAAGCCAGGTACTTAACATTTGGCTTTCTCGTCACTGCTCCAGTATCAAGCGAGGAGAAAGAGATGAAAAAAGAGTGGTATTCTGCAAAAGAACTCATCGGCCTCGCAGGGCTGCCATCGTCACCCCAAGGAGTCAATCTGATGGCAAGACGCGAGGGCTGGGAACAACGCCGTAAGCGGGGCGTACAAGGAAAAGCGCTTGAATATAATGTCAACAGTTTGCCCGAAGAAGTCGTGAATGTGCTGACGGTCAGTGAAAATTCGGTCGAATACTATCGCAATAAACGACAGGACCCATTTATGATCTGGGTAGAAGCTTATTACCAGTTGAGCAAATCCGAAAGAGAGCGAATGGTTAAATTTATTTTGAGAAAAGGGCTAGCCAGCCTGGTCCAATATGTCGGTATTCAAGATAGTGATAATAAAGACAGCGCCCTGGATTGAATTATCTGGGGCACTGTTTGATTCAGGTTAGGAAAGTCGCTGTACAGCGACATGGGCCAATCCCTCAAGAGCCGCCTTGTATGGAGAATTTTCCAGTGACTGCAATGCTGAAATAGCCTTATCAGCTTCTTCTTCTGCCCGCTGGCGGGTGTATTTAAGTGAACCACACTGTTTCATCGTTGTCAGGACGGTATCCAACAAATGGCGGCCATTACCTTGCTCAATGGCACTTCGGATTAAAGCGGATTGCTCCGGTGTTCCGTGGTTCATGGCGTGCAAAAGAGGCAATGTGGGTTTGCCTTCGTTTAAGTCATCCCCTGTGTTCTTACCCAGCGTGCTGTTATCTGAGTCATAATCCAACAGATCATCAATTAATTGAAATGCGGTGCCCAGATAACGGCCATAATCACGTAGTGCTATTTCTTGCTCAGGAGTGGCGTTGGCGAGAATGGCGGCTGAATGCGCAGCGACTTCAAACAGGCGAGCGGTTTTACTGTAAATGACCCTCATATAGTCATCTTCTGAAATAGTAGGATCATTGCAGTTCATCAACTGCATGACTTCGCCTTCAGCAATGACATTGGTAGCATCAGACATCAATTTTAATACGCGCATGGAGTCGAGATCGGTCATCATTTGAAATGAGCGCGTATAGATAAAATCGCCCACAAGGACACTGGCCGCATTGCCATAAATGGCGTTGGCTGTCGCCTTACCACGGCGCATATCAGATTCATCAACGACATCATCATGCAGCAGCGTTGCCGTGTGGATAAATTCAATCAAAGCAGCAACTTTGATATGTTTTTCATCCTGGCAATGAAGGGCTTTACCTGCCAGTACGGCAATCATTGGCCGAATGCGTTTGCCACCCCCGCTGATGATGTAGTAACCAAGTTGGTTAATCAGCGCAACGTCAGAATTTAATTGGTTAAGAATGGTTTCATTAACCGCTGCCATATCATCAGCGGTGAGTTTAAGTATCGATTCTAAATTCATGTTTTGGCTTTGGACTCTGATTCAGAGCTGTGCTCATTAATTAGCATATCAATAGATATCAAGATATCTCGATTGTACTTGAAAAACCGTTCAAATAAATGACAATTGAAAAACTCTGTTTTTTTCTCATCTGTTCTAATTCTGCACTTGTCTTCCAAGTGGTTTTTGCGTAGAATTCGCGCCCTATGTGAATATTTTATAGCGCGCTCTGGAAAGCATTTTAGGGGGGTGCGCGGAAAGCGGAGTTTATATGTACGCAGTTTTCCAAAGTGGTGGTAAACAACACCGAGTAAGCGAAGGCCAAACAATTCGCTTGGAAAAGCTGGACATCGCAACAGGTGAAACTGTTGAGTTTGACCAGGTGCTGATGGTCGCTAACGGCGAAGATATCAAAATCGGCGCTCCAGTAGTTGAAGGCGTTAAAATTAAAGCTGAAGTTGTCGCTCACGGTCGTGGCGAGAAAGTTAAAATTGTTAAGTTTCGTCGTCGTAAACACAGCCGTAAGCAACAGGGCCACCGTCAGTGGTTCACCGATGTTAAAATCACTGGCATCGCTTAAGATTTTAGGAGAGCAGATTAATGGCACACAAAAAGGCTGGCGGCTCGACTCGTAACGGTCGCGATTCTGAAAGCAAACGTCTGGGTGTAAAACGTTTTGGTGGTGAGTCTGTTTTGGCAGGTAGCATCATCGTTCGTCAACGTGGTACTAAATTCCACGCAGGCAACAACGTAGGTTGTGGCCGTGACCACACCCTGTTCGCATTAGCTGACGGGAAAATTAAGTTCGAAGTTAAAGGTCCAAAAAACCGTAAATTTATCAGCATCGAAGCTGAATAAGTTTTTTGCATCTTGATCGAATCAGAAGCCCTGCAATATGTGTTGCGGGGCTTTTTATTATTTTGGATTACGCCATCTCTGGGTACTAGCTGCCATCCAGCTTTACAGTGGCTATCCTGCGGAGAAAAAAAATGAAATTTGTAGATGAAGCCAGAATTCTGGTTGTAGCGGGAGATGGTGGCAATGGTTGCGTCAGCTTCCGTCGTGAGAAATATATTCCAAAAGGTGGACCGGACGGCGGTGATGGTGGTGATGGTGGTGATGTCTACCTGCTAGCAGATGAAAACCTCAATACACTGATTGATTACCGTTTTGAAAAATCCTTCCGTGCTGAACGTGGTCAGAATGGACAAAGCCGGGATTGTACGGGGGAAACGTGGTCAGGATATTACCATTAAGGTTCCGGTCGGAACTCGTGTACGTGATGTTGCCACGGGCGAAATACTTGGGGATATGCTGCGCCATGAACAGCGTTTTATGGTAGCAAAAGGTGGCTTCCACGGACTTGGCAATACCCGTTTTAAATCTTCGGTAAATCGTGCTCCTCGTCAAAAAACGATGGGAACTCCCGGAGAAAGTCGTGAGCTGATGTTGGAACTGATGCTACTGGCTGATGTAGGGATGCTGGGGATGCCAAATGCAGGCAAATCCACCTTTATTCGTGCTGTATCGGCCGCAAAACCGAAAGTCGCTGATTATCCATTTACAACTCTGGTGCCAAGCCTTGGCGTTGTGCGTATGGATAACGAGCAAAGTTTTGTCGTTGCAGATATCCCTGGTTTGATTGAAGGTGCCTCAGAAGGTGCCGGATTGGGTATTCGTTTCTTGAAGCATTTGGAACGTTGCCGCGTATTGCTGCATTTGATTGATCTCTGCCCAATCGATGAATCCGCGCCGGTTGAAAACGCCCGTATCATCATCAAAGAACTGCATAATTACAGTGAAAAACTGGCAGAAAAACCGCGCTGGTTGGTCTTTAACAAAGTCGATCTTACCGATCCAGAAGAAGCTAAACAGCGGGCAAAAGCTATCGCTGAGGAGCTTGGTTGGGAAGGCGATTATTACATGATCTCAGCCGTGAATCGTCAGGGCGTAAAAGAGCTTTGCTGGGATATTATGGAGTTCATGAAGACGCAGCCTCGTAGCATGGAAACGTCGGAGGAATCCCAACCGGAAAAAGTGGAATTTATGTGGGATGACTACCATAAAGAGCAGTTACAGCAAGCATCTGACGACGAAGATTTGGATGATGACTGGGACGAAGAAGATGACGAAGGCATCGAGTTTATTTATAAACACTAATCTTCATGTAACCACTTGAATATAACAAAAGGGCGCTGTATTTGGCGCCCTTTTTTCTTTTTGGTCAAACCCTTCTTAATAAACCTGAACTTCGCTTAAGAAAGGAAAGAAAAAAGGAACTAAGCGCCTGAGGCACGATCAAAGTTTTTGCTTAGAAAACAAAATCGTGGGGATCCTCAGGCTATGACTACTTTAGAAGAACTTTTTTGTTGCGTCGATGATTTTTGCCAAAAATTTATTCCCCTTTGGGAACAACAGCTCATTGAGAATAATCAGCTCAAGCGTCATCGTGCCACTTCCCTGTCTCTCAGTGAGATAATGACGATCCTCATTTTATTTCACATGAGCCATTATCGTCATTTTAAAGCGTTTTATACTGAGCATGTGCAGCAATATCTCAACGCAGATTTCCCGGGTCTGGTCAGCTACAATCGAATAATTACATTGAAGAAAAGAGCCCTTATTCCGTTATGCGCTTTCCTTTCTTCACGCAAACAAAAATCACACGGCATTGCCTTTATCGATTCCACTAAAATCGCGGTTTGCCATAATCTGCGTATTCCTCGCCATCAAGTTTTCGCGGGTGTCGCCCAGCGAGGAAAAACCCGTACAGGCTGGTTCTATGGCTTTAAACTCCATCTGATTATTGATGACTGTGGGGAGATTTTATCCGTTAAATTAACACCGGGAAATGTTGACGATCGTCAGCCGGTAAAGGAATTAGTACAAGGTTTAACCGGGCATCTCTATGGTGACAAAGGCTATTTATCGCAAGTGTTATGCGATGAACTGAAGGAGGAAGGAATTACGCTGATCACGAATGTTCGCCGTAATATGAAAGCCAAATTTTTATCGTTTTGGGACAAGGCCATGTTAAGAAAACGGTTTTTGATAGAAACGGTGAATGACCAATTGAAAAATATTTCTCAGATAGAGCACTCAAGGCACCGAAGCGTAGTCGGCTTTTTACTGGAAATAGTATCAGGACTGATTGCTTATACATTCCAGCCGAAAAAGCCGAGCTTAGGTTTACGTGACCATGAAATTGCGATGCTTAAACAAAGTTGAGGTTAATAACAGAGCCAGTTCAGTGACTTTGATATAACGATTTATATAAATCGTGTTCAAAACGCGATAATGGAACACGGCGGGTTCGCTGATCTTGCGGGGGAACAGAGTAGGCAGAAACAAACTGGACAAAAGCAATTTGCTGCCCACTGGCGGCAGTCATAAACCCTGCGAGGTTATAAACCCCTTGCAATGATCCCGTTTTGGCAAAGACCTTACCATCAAGCCCCGCTTCGTGCAGACCGGGACGATAAGCCAACGTGCCATCATATCCCGCTTTGGGCAACATGGAGATGAAATCCAGTTCACCATTGTGTTGAGCAATAAATTGCAATATCTCCAACATGGTTGTGGCAGCGATTAAATTGTGGCGTGAAAGACCAGATCCATCCACCATGACGGTGTTACCTAAGTCAATGCCAGCTTTCTGTTTCAGGATTTGGCGGACTGCATCGGAACCTGCCCGCCATGTCCCTGGAACGTTGAAATAGCGGTGGCCGAGGGTTCGAAAGAGGGTATCTGCAATCATGTTATCTGATTTTTTTTAACATGACTTCGAGCATCTTATTTAATGGCACAGATTGGTTTACGGCGAGGATCTTTTCCGGTTGCTTGGGAGCCGCCTGGAGCCGTATATGGCCTTTTAACTCAATACCGGCAATATTCAGTTCATTTTTCAGGAGGTTGCCAGCATAACCAGGCCCATTCTGGATAGCAAATGCCAATGGCAGTGGTTCATCGCGTTGTGTCAGGCAACCTGTGAGGGTATATCGATTCAAATCACCCGATGTAACATCAAATTCACAATACTTCGCTTCTGGTGAACCCTTAGCCAATGTTTTGACTTCACTCAGTACATTAACAGGATAAAAAGAGGGCACACGGACAAATGCCAGTTCGCCAGGTTGTTCTGAGCTGTAGAGTGAAACAGAAAAGCAGTTCTTATCCACGATTGCGGCTGATGGAGGGGCGCTGAAACACTGGGTCATATCGTTCCATACCCAGCCCGGGGCTTTATCATGGCTGGAAAAAATCGAAATATCGATGATGAGGTCCCCGTCAATCTGTTTGATACCCGATTGTTTTAAGGACTCCACCATATTACGCAGTTGTGAACGTGTCAGCATGGGATCACCGACAAAGCGAGCCGTCAGGTTACCTTTTAATACACCATCTGAAAGATTAGCATCACTTTCCAGTGTTGTAACAAAACGGTAATCCTTACCAAGCTGCAATAGCGCTGCTAATGCCGTCACAATTTTCAGCGTACTGGCAGGTAAAGCCATTTGTTGCCCGTGATAATCAACTAAGAGATTTTTTGCCCCAACGGCTTGGGCAATAAATGAAAAATGAGTTCCCGTAGGTAAATACTGGGTACTTTTCTCAATAGAAGAGCTATCAGAAGCGGCATTTGTACTGAAAATACTCAGGCTTAAACTGAGCATACAAGCTATTCTGCTGGTCATTTTTAAAAGAGCCATAGATCTCGCGTATGAAGGTGATGTATTCCAGGAATATTTGTATTAATCATACTAAGGTATAATTCAAAGGAAAAGTAAACGATGATCCATCATCAACTCTACGTTAGAATGATGGATTGGCAGGTAAGTATTCCTGTGGACTTCAGATTGTGCTGAATTACACTTCTTTTTATCAAGTATCTGTAAGCCCGCCTGATAAGGTGTGCTCATTGTGCTGTTATTAAAAAATGTGCTGTTATTACAAAAATCAGGAAGATGTTGTTTGGGCTTAGGATTAATTTAAAGGTTGAATAAATGAAACAAATTCCGATGACGGTACGTGGCGCGGATAAATTGCGCGGAGAATTAGAACATTTGAAAAATGTACGTCGGCCTCAAATTATTGCCGCAATCGCTGAGGCGCGTGAGCACGGTGATTTGAAAGAAAACGCGGAATATCATGCCGCTCGTGAGCAGCAGGGTTTCTGTGAAGGCCGTATTCAGGAAATTGAGGCTAAACTTTCCAATGCACAGGTGATTGATGTCATGAAGATGACCAACAATGGCCGAGTGATTTTTGGAGCAACGGTCACGGTACTGAACTTGGATTCCGATGAAGAGCAGACCTACCGTATTGTCGGTGATGATGAAGCCAATATTAAAGAAAATCTTCTTTCAGTGAATTCACCGATTGCCCGTGGCCTGATTGGTAAAGAAGTGGATGATGTTGTTGTCATCTCCACGCCTGGCGGTCAAGTGGAATTCGAAGTTTTGAACGTGGATTATATCTAATACACCATGCTCAAAGAAAAAAGGCCGGTTTTGGCCTTTTTTATCAAGGTAAATAAATTAATATGGCACTTTTGTATAAATATGCCGTGATTATTTAGGTAAACTAATCTTGCGTTCTTCCGATGGACGGTAGAGAACTAACATTTTGCCAATGATTTGCACGTTATGTGCACCCGTTTCACGAACAATTGCTTCAGCGATCAAAGTTTTTATTTCACGGTCTTCGCCAGCAACTTTGACTTTGATAAGCTCGTGATGCGAAAGAGTTTGTTCAATTTCAGCCAACACACCTTCGGTCAACCCATTGTTGCCGATCATAACGACAGGCTTTAATGAATGAGCGAGGCTTTTCAGGTATTGGATTTGTTTCTTGTTAAGAGTCATCGTTTATTTGCTTAGTTGGGATTGAAAACGATATATTCTACCGCCATCTCATGTCTATCACCATAAAAGTGTGGTGTGGTTTGATAAGAGAGCGCAAAAAAATATGGCGCCTTATTAGTAGAGTTGGAAAGAACAATGGCCAATAAAAAACGTTCAGCAAGCTCAAGTCGCTGGTTACAGGAACATTTTAGTGATAAATATGTTCTCCAGGCGCAGAAAAAAGGGCTTCGCTCTCGCGCTTGGTTTAAACTTGATGAGATACAGCAAAGCGACAAAATCTTTAAACCGGGCATGACCGTTGTTGATTTAGGCGCTGCCCCAGGTGGGTGGTCTCAGTACGTAGTGAGTCAGATTGGTAATAGTGGGCGAGTCATTGCTTGCGATCTTTTGCCGATGGATCCGATAGTTGGAGTCGATTTTCTTCAAGGAGACTTTCGTGATGAGCGGGTATTGAAAACATTACTTGAGAGAGTTGGTGATAATAAAGTCCAGGTCGTCATGTCGGATATGGCTCCTAATATGAGTGGAACTCCTGCGGTCGATATTCCCCGATCCATGTATCTGGTTGAGTTAGCGTTGGGTATGTGTCGTGATGTGCTGGCCCCTGGGGGTAGTTTTATTGTCAAAGTATTTCAGGGAGAGGGCTTTGATGAATACCTGAGGGAAATACGCTCCCTTTTTGCGAAGGTAAAAGTTCGTAAACCAGAATCTTCGCGGGCACGATCACGTGAAGTATACATTGTAGCGACAGGGCGGAAAGTGTAGTACCCTGACTACTATTTGTTAACACAGTTGTAATATGAGGTTAATCCCTTGAGTGACATGGCGAAAAACCTGATTCTCTGGTTAGTCATCGCAGTTGTCTTGATGTTATTGTTCCAGAGTTTTGGTCCCAGCGACTCTAGTGGTCGTAGGGTTGATTACTCTAATTTCATCAGTGAGATATCGCAGAATCAAGTAAGCGAAGTACGTATTTCGGGTCGTGACATTGATTTCACTAAGAAAGACAACAGTGGAAAATACAGCACTTATATGCCAATTCAGGATGAAAAGTTGCTGGATACCCTACTTAATAAGCAGGTAAAAGTTGTTGGTGAACCACCAGAACAACAAGGCCTGTTGGCGACCCTCTTTATTTCATGGTTCCCAATGTTACTGCTCATTGGTGTTTGGATCTTCTTTATGCGCCAAATGCAAGGCGGTGGCGGTAAAGGGGCGATGTCTTTTGGTAAAAGCAAAGCCCGGATGTTGACGGAAGATCAGATCAAAACCACGTTTGCCGATGTTGCTGGTTGTGATGAAGCCAAAGAAGAAGTGGGCGAATTGGTTGAGTATCTGCGTGAACCTGGCCGTTTTCAAAAATTGGGGGGTAAAATCCCGAAAGGCATCCTGATGGTTGGCCCTCCAGGTACGGGTAAGACATTGCTGGCGAAAGCTATTGCTGGCGAAGCGAAAGTCCCTTTCTTCACCATCTCGGGTTCTGATTTCGTTGAAATGTTCGTGGGTGTTGGTGCTTCCCGTGTGCGAGATATGTTTGAGCAGGCGAAAAAAGCTGCACCGTGCATCATCTTTATTGATGAAATTGATGCAGTAGGTCGTCAGCGTGGCGCGGGTCTGGGTGGCGGACATGATGAACGTGAACAGACACTGAACCAGATGCTGGTTGAGATGGATGGCTTTGAAGGTAACGAAGGCATTATTGTTATCGCAGCAACTAACCGTCCTGATGTTCTCGATCCTGCTTTGTTACGTCCTGGCCGTTTTGACCGTCAGGTCGTTGTTGGTCTGCCGGATGTTCGTGGCCGTGAGCAAATCCTGAAAGTTCATATGCGTCGCATTCCGCTGGATACTGATATTGATGCCTCGGTCATTGCTCGTGGCACGCCAGGTTTTTCTGGCGCAGATTTGGCAAACCTTGTGAATGAAGCTGCTTTGTTTGCTGCTCGCGGTAACAAACGCGTTGTTTCTATGGTTGAGTTCGAAAAAGCCAAAGATAAGATCATGATGGGTGCGGAGCGCCGTTCAATGGTTATGACCGAGGAACAGAAAGAATCCACGGCATACCATGAAGCAGGACATGCCATTATTGGTCGTTTGGTTCCAGAACACGATCCTGTGCATAAAGTGACGATTATCCCGCGTGGCCGTGCGTTGGGTGTGACGTTCTTCTTGCCAGAGGGTGATCAGATCAGTGCAAGCCGTCAGAAGTTGGAGAGCCAAATTTCAACTTTATACGGTGGCCGGTTAGCGGAAGAAATTATCTATGGTGTAGATAATGTTTCTACTGGTGCGTCCAACGATATTAAAGTGGCGACATCTATTGCGCGTAACATGGTGACACAGTGGGGCTTCTCAGAAAAACTGGGACCATTGCTGTATGCGGAAGAAGAAGGCGAAGTTTTCCTCGGTCGCTCGGTTGCCAAGGCAAAACATATGTCTGAAGACACCGCGCGTTTAATCGATCAGGAAGTGAAGGTTCTCATCGATCGTAACTATGTACGTGCTCGTCAGATTCTGATGGATAATCTGGATATTCTTCATTCAATGAAAGATGCATTGATGAAGTATGAAACGATTGATGCTCCTCAGATTGATGACCTGATGAATCGTACAACAGTACGCCCGCCAGCAGGTTGGGAAGGTGATAAGAATGGCGGTAATAGCAATAACCGTCATAACACGCCATCTCCGCAGCAAACTTCAAAGCCTGCGGATGGTAATCCAACCGCATAACGTGGCTCACAATCTTACATTAAACCCCAGGCTTGTCCTGGGGTTTTGACATTAAGGCACCTAGCGATGAAACTGACTGCCAGAGGCAGCGTCCTCGATCTTTCCTGCCCACAAGTGATGGGAATTTTAAACGTTACCCCTGATTCCTTCTCTGACGGTGGAACCCATAATACTTTTAACACAGCATTAGAGCATGCCGTCGGGATGATCAAAGAAGGGGCAACCATTATTGATGTGGGTGGTGAATCGACTCGTCCCGGAGCGAATGAGGTAAGTGAGCAGGAAGAATTGGATCGTGTTATTCCAATGATTGAGGCGCTGGCACAGCGCTTTGATACCTGGATCTCTGTTGATACCTCAAAAGCTGTTGTTATGCAGGAATCAGCCAGGGCGGGGGCCCATATTATTAATGATGTCCGTGCGTTGCAGGAGCCTGGAGCACTTGATGCGGCAGCACTAAGTGGTTTGCCGATCTGCCTGATGCATATGCAGGGGCAACCTCGGACAATGCAAACAGAGCCTCACTATGAAGATGTTGTATCGGAAGTAAAAAATTTCCTGATACAGCAAATTGAGCGCTGTGTTGCGGCGGGTATCGCAAAAAACAACCTGATTCTTGATCCTGGCTTCGGTTTTGGTAAGAACTTATCGCATAATTATCAGTTATTGGCTCATTTGCAAGAATTCCATCATTTGGGATTACCTATTCTGGCGGGAATGTCACGCAAGTCCATGATTGGCCAGTTATTTGATGTACCACCGCCGGAGCGTGTGGCCGGAAGCGTTGCTTGTGCTGTGATTGCAGCTATGAAAGGTGCCCAGATTATCCGTGTGCACGATGTAAAAGAAACCGTTCAGGCAATGCAAGTTGTTCACGCAACACTGTCTGCCAATAATACCTGTACGACATACGGTATCTGAAAAGAATACATGTTCATAGAATACAGAGTTTGTAGAATACATCGTTTGTAAAGAACATGGTGTCAGCAAAAAACGCTGAGAGCAAAAGATTCGTTCAGCAAAGGAAAGAACTTTATGAGTAACCGTAAATATTTTGGCACTGACGGTATCCGTGGCAAAGTGGGAAATACCCCAATTACCCCTGACTTTGTATTGAAACTTGGTTGGGCTGCGGGAAAAGTGCTGGCGCGTCATGGTTCTCGCAAAATCATTATTGGTAAAGATACCCGAATCTCAGGTTATATGTTGGAATCTGCTTTGGAGGCAGGGTTAGCCGCAGCGGGATTATCGGCCTCCTTTACCGGCCCAATGCCAACACCTGCTGTGGCGTATCTGACACGGACTTTTCGTGCAGAAGCCGGCATTGTCATTTCCGCTTCCCACAACCCTTACTATGATAACGGCATTAAATTCTTCTCCATTGATGGGACTAAATTACCGGATGATGTTGAAGAAGCGATTGAAGCGGAAATGGAAAAACCTCTGACTTGTGTGGAATCTGCTGAGTTAGGACGGGCAAATCGGATAGTTGATGCAGCGGGTCGTTACATTGAATTTTGTAAAGGGACATTCCCCAGTGAACAAAGTTTAAATGGGTTGAAAATTGTTTTGGATTGCGCCAATGGTGCGACTTACCATATCGCCCCGAATGTTTTCAGAGAGCTGGGAGCGGAAGTAATTACCCTTGGTTGTGAGCCTAATGGCATCAATATCAATGAAGAATGTGGTGCAACGGATGTTCGTCTATTGCAACAGTGTGTACTGGAAGAGCAGGCTCACGTTGGTCTGGCATTTGATGGTGATGGTGACCGTATCATCATGGTTGATCATCTGGGGCAAAAAGTTGATGGCGATCAGATCCTTTATATCATTGCACGTGAAGCGTTGAGACAAGGTCAGCTACGTGGTGGTGCAGTGGGTACGTTGATGAGCAATATGGGGCTGGAGTTGGCACTGAAACAGCTTGGTATTCCATTTGAACGTGCGAAAGTTGGCGACCGCTACGTGCTGGAGAAATTGCAGGAAAAAGGCTGGCGTTTGGGGGCTGAAAATTCGGGCCATGTGATTTTGCTGGACAAAACCACAACAGGAGATGGCATTGTTGCTGGATTGCAAGTTCTGAGTGCAATAGTACGCAATAATATGAGCCTGCATGATCTGTGCAGTGGCATGAAACTTCTGCCACAAATTTTGGTTAACGTTCGCTTTGCAGGTAATGCCGATCCTCTGCAATCAGAATCAGTGCTTGAAACCGTAAAATCAGTTGAGACTGAATTAAATGGCCGTGGTCGTGTTCTGCTGCGTAAATCAGGGACAGAACCCTTGATTCGGGTCATGGTGGAAGGCGAAGATGAAGAGCAAGTCACGGTATTAGCGCATCGTATTGCTGATGCGGTGAAAAAAATAGGTTGATTTGTTGATTTTTTGCCCGAACGACGCCAGTATTTAAAATTAGTCTTGCGTGTCTAAGACGCTTTGGTTAGTATTCACACCCGCTCAATAAGTTAATTTTTCTAATTTTGTGAGCGGGTGATGCAACATAAAGTCGCTATAAAATTGTGGTAAACGCCACGAGGAAACGGGTACAACATATGTATGAAGCTCTTTTAGGTATATTCTTGCTGGTTGGTATCGGGCTAATAGCTCTGGTTCTGCTACAGCAGGGTAAAGGTGCTGATATGGGTGCTTCTTTCGGCGCGGGTGCATCTAACACGCTGTTTGGTTCATCGGGTTCCAGTAATTTTATGACCCGCATGACGGCTATTTTTGCCACGTTGTTCATTGTTATCAGTCTGATTCTTGGTAACATGACCAGCAACAAGACGGGTTCTAACAGTAAATGGGATAACCTTGTCGAACCTGTAAAAGTTGAAAAACAGGCAGAAATTCCGGCAACACCAGCAAAACCAAATAGTGATATCCCACAGTAACATTCAGTAACAGAATTGAAATAGGGTTGTTGATTTTGACGATGAGTTTAGATAACCATTAGAATAACAATCCTATAAAATCAGTGCCGAGGTGGTGAAATTGGTATACACGCTACCTTGAGGTGGTAGTGCCTAAACAACGGGCGTACGGGTTCAAGTCCCGTCCTCGGCACCAATTAATCTAGAAACTTGCGTTTTTAGTATTATCAGCGTAAGATTTGCCACGTTTTCGAACGCGGGATGGAGCAGCATGGTAGCTCGTCGGGCTCATAACCCGAAGGTCGTCGGTTCAAATCCGGCTCCCGCAACCACTTCTTAACAGCCTGTATCTTTTCAACAGTAATAATTCAGCAGCCATTGAGATATCGATCCCTGATTTGACAGGTTGCTTTGAAAAGTATAAAAAAAGAAGTAGGTTGAGACCGCTGGCAGTAAATAGGGTCCAGTTGCATAAAGCCCCGAGTGTCGGGGTTTTTTGTTATTTGACAGCAGAATTACTGGGCTAATATAGCCCTTTTTTTATGTCTTGGGGGTGGGCTTGTCCACATTAGAGCAAAAATTAACAGAGATAATTTCAGCACCCGTTGAAGCTTTGGGTTTTGAATTAGTTGGCCTGGAGTATATTCGCGCTCGTGTATCGACGTTGCGAGTCTATATTGATAGTGAGGAGGGTATCACTGTTGATAATTGTGCTGATGTTAGCCACCAGGTCAGTGCAGTGCTTGATGTTGAAGATCCGATTCCAGGGCTTTATAACTTGGAAATATCTTCACCAGGGCTTGAGCGTCCACTGTTTAAGGCTGAACATTACCAGCGTTTTATTGGTGAAAAAGTCAGTTTGGTTTTACGCATGGCAATGCAGAACCGGCGAAAATGGCAAGGTATCATCAAGGCAGTTGATGGTGAAATGATTACGGTTACGGTGGATGGAAAAGACGAAGTGTTCGCACTGAGCAACATCCAGAAAGCGAACTTGGTACCCCACTTTTAAAGTTCGGATGAGGCAACTAGGATGAATAAAGAAATTCTGGCTGTTGTGGAAGCGGTTTCTAATGAAAAATCACTCCCTCGCGAAAAAATCTTCGAAGCATTAGAGATTGCACTGGCGACAGCCACCAAGAAAAAGTATGAGCAGGAAATCGACGTCCGCGTTTGTATCGATCGTAAATCAGGTGATTTTGATACCTTCCGTCGCTGGTTAGCTGTTGACGAAGTGACTCAGCCAACGCGAGAAATCACTCTGGAAGCGGCAAAATTTGACAACCCAGAGATTGAACTGGGTGGTTATATTGAAGATCAAATTGAATCAGTGACCTTTGACCGCATTACGACTCAGACGGCAAAACAGGTTATCGTACAGAAAGTACGTGAAGCTGAACGTGCGATGGTTGTTGATCAATTCCGTGAACAGCAGGGCGAAATTGTGACCGGTCAGGTCAAAAAAATGAACCGCGAAAATATTACGTTGGATTTAGGTAATAATGCTGAAGCGGTCATTTTACGTGAAGACATGTTGCCGCGGGAAAACTTCCGTCCAGGTGACCGCGTGCGCGGTGTTCTGTATGATGTTCGTCCTGAAGCGCGTGGAGCACAGCTTTTCATCACTCGTTCTCGTCCTGAGATGTTGGTTGAATTGTTCCGCATCGAAGTGCCTGAGATTGGTGAAGAGATCATTGAGATCAAAGCGGCTGCTCGTGATCCGGGTTCTCGTGCAAAGATCGCAGTGAAAACCAACGACAAGCGTATTGATCCTGTTGGCGCTTGTGTCGGTATGCGTGGTGCAAGGGTACAAGCCGTTTCCAGTGAACTGGGCGGTGAAAGAATTGACATCGTGCTGTGGGACGATAACCCTGCGCAGTTTGTCATTAATGCAATGGCTCCGGCGGATGTTGCATCTATTGTGGTTGACGAAGACAACTGCACTATGGATGTTGCCGTAGAAAACAGTAATCTTGCTCAGGCGATTGGACGTAATGGTCAGAACGTTCGTCTGGCGGCACAACTGTTGAAAAAACATCGTGGTGATGACAAATGGGAACTCAATGTCATGACTGCGGAAGAGCTACAAGCAAAACATCAGGCAGAAGCACACGCTTCTATTGATACATTTACCAAGCATCTCGACATTGATGAAGATTTCGCCACTGTATTGGTCGAGGAAGGTTTCTCTACACTGGAAGAACTGGCTTATGTGCCAATCAAAGAACTTCTGGCAGTAGAGGGCCTTGATGAAGAAACCGTTGAAGTTCTTCGTGAACGCGCTAAAGCGGCCTTGACGACGCTGGAACTGGCTCAGAAAGAGAGTCTTAGTGATCAGCAACCTGCCGAAGATTTATTGAATTTGTCTGGCATGGAGCGTACTTTGGCGTTTAACCTGGCTGCCCGTGGCATCTGCACTCTGGAAGATCTTGCCGAGCAGGGTATCGACGACTTATCTGATATCGAAGGACTGAATGATGAGAAAGCAGGAGAACTCATTATGGCAGCCCGAAATATCTGTTGGTTTGGCGATGATGCATAAATAAACTGTAGCAGGAAGGAACAGAATGACAGAGGTAACCGTAAAAATACTGGCAGAAGAGATCCAGACATCGGTGGAACGTCTCATCCAGCAATTTGCTGATGCTGGCATTCAGAAAACCGCAACTGACTCTGTTTCCCAGAAAGAAAAAGAAGCTTTGCTGGCCCATCTGAATCGCGAACAAGGCGGTTCTGGCGGTCAGCCAGGTAAAATGACATTACAGCGCAAAACGCGCAGTACACTAAACGTTCCTGGCACCGGTGGCAAAAGTAAATCGGTAGCGATTGAAGTCCGCAAAAAACGCACATATGTAAACCGCGATACCACTGAACAGGTTAACGCGGAAGAGCAGGAAAAGCGTGAAGCGGAAGAGCAGGCTCGGCGCGAGGTAGAAGAGAAGGCGCGGCTTGAGGCTGAAGCGAAAAAATTCGCGGAAGAGCAAGCTAAACGTGAAGCTGAAGAAAAGGCTAAATGTGAAGCTGTAGAGAGCGCTCGACGTGAAGCAGAAGAAAAAGCCAAACGTGAAGAGGCTAAACTGTCTCAGCGTGAGGCGGCGGAAAAAGAAAAAGTGACTAAGCAACATACCGAAATCAAGCAAAAATCAGTTCAGAATCACTCTGCTGCGCAAAGTGAAAAAGCGCGTCGTGAAGCTGAAGCTGCAAATTTAAAACGTCAAGCTGAAGAAGAAGTGCGCCGTAAGGTGGAAGAGGAGGCTAAACGTGTTGCAGAAGAAGCGCGTCGAATGGCAGAAGAGAACAAAGACAAATGGTCTTATGACTCTGAGAACAATAGTAGTGACACCAGTAGTGAGACCAATAGTGACTACCATATAACCACTTCCCGCTATGCTCGTGATGCGGAAGATGAAAATGACGCCAAAGTAGAGGGCGAACGTCGTTCCCGCTCCCGTGGTGGTAAATCCCGCCAGAAGAAGAATAATAAACATTCTGAATCGAAAGCTGATCGCGAAGAAGCGCGGGCTGTAGGTCGTACCAAAGGTAAACAACGTAAGCCGAGTACTTTACAACAGAGTTTCACGAAACCGGTAGCTGCGGTTAACCGTGACGTTGTGATTGGTGAGACAATTACTGTTGCTGAATTGGCTAACAAAATGGCCGTCAAAGGTGCCCAGGTCATTAAGACTATGATGAACATGGGAGCAATGGTCACCATCAACCAAGTGATCGATCAAGAAACCGCGCAAATGGTTGCCGAAGAAATGGGGCACAAAGTTATCCTGCGTCGTGAAAACGAACTGGAAGAAGCGCTGATGAGCGATCGTGATACGGGTGAAACACAGGCAGAATCTCGTGCGCCAGTTGTGACCATCATGGGGCACGTTGACCACGGTAAAACTTCTCTGCTGGACTATATCCGTTCCACTAAAGTGGCTTCTGGAGAGGCGGGTGGTATTACCCAGCACATTGGTGCCTATCATGTTAAAACTGAAAAAGGCATGATCACCTTTCTGGATACCCCAGGCCATGCAGCGTTTACCTCCATGCGTGCCCGTGGTGCGAAAGCAACAGATATCGTTGTTCTGGTTGTAGCAGCGGATGATGGTGTGATGCCACAGACCATAGAAGCTATCCAGCATGCTAAAGCAGCCAACGTACCCGTTGTTGTTGCGGTGAACAAGATCGATAAGCCAGAAGCTGATCCGGATCGCGTGAAGAATGAATTGTCGCAATACGGTATCATTTCAGAAGAGTGGGGCGGTGAAAACCAGTTCATCAATGTGTCTGCCAAAGCTGGTATTGGTATTGATGAATTGCTGGAAGCCATTTTGCTTCAATCTGAAGTTCTTGAACTGAAAGCGGTACGCACGGGTATGGCGAACGGTGTGGTCATTGAATCCTTCCTGGATAAAGGCCGTGGCCCAGTTGCAACCATTCTGGTTCAGTCTGGTACGCTGAACAAAGGCGATATCGTTCTGTGTGGCTTCGAGTATGGCCGCATCCGTGCAATGCGTAACGAACTTGGCCGCGAAGTGACTTCGGCTGGTCCCTCTATCCCAGTGGAAATTTTGGGTCTGTCCAATGTGCCATCTGCGGGTGATGAAGCAACGGTTGTTCGTGATGAGAAAAAAGCGCGTGAAGTGGCCTTGTATCGTCAGGGTAAATTCCGCGAAGTGAAATTGGCTCGTCAGCATAAAGCTAAGTTGGAAAACATCTTCGCTAACTTAGAAGAAGGCAAGGTATCTGAACTGAACATCGTTCTGAAAACGGATGTTCAAGGGACTTGTGAAGCCATTAGTGATTCACTGCTGAAATTGTCTACTGATGAAGTTAAAGTGAAAATCATCGGTTCCGGTGTGGGTGGTATCACTGAAACCGATGCAACACTGGCAGCGGCATCTGAAGCAATTATTCTGGGCTTCAACGTTCGTGCTGATGCTTCTGCACGTCGTGTCATTGAAAACGAAAGTTTGGATCTGCGTTACTACTCCGTTATCTATAACCTGATTGATGAGATCAAACAGGCTATGAGCGGTATGCTGGCACCAGAATACAAACAGCAGATCATGGGTCTTGCCGAAGTTCGTGATGTGTTTAAATCACCGAAATTTGGTGCCGTTGCGGGTTGTATGGTGACAGAAGGTTCCATCAAGCGTAATAACCCGATCCGCGTATTGCGCGATAACATTGTCATTTACGAAGGTGAATTGGAATCCTTGCGTCGCTTTAAGGATGACGTTAACGAAGTCCGTAATGGTATGGAATGTGGTATCGGTGTGAAGAACTACAATGATGTTCGCGTTGGCGACATGATTGAAGTCTTTGAAGTGATTGAAATTAAACGCTCCATCGATTAATACCATTATTTATTAATACATTCATTCCATTCTTGGGGGGCTTTATGCCCCCCAAAATGTCAGGAGATATAACAATGGCAAGAGAATTTAGTCGTACTCAGCGCGTTGCACAGGAAATGCAAAAAGAAATTGCCATCATTTTACAGCGTGAAATCAAAGATCCCCGTATCGGAATGGCGACAGTCTCTGGTGTTGAGGTTTCCCGCGATCTGGCTTATGCCAAAGTATTTGTCACCTTTTTGAATGTGCTGGTGGATGGGCATGATTCAGATATGGTTAAAGCAGGTATCAAAGCATTGAACGAAGCCTCCGGTTTTATTCGTTCCCTGCTGGGTAAAGCGATGCGTCTGCGTATCATTCCTGAACTGACATTCTCTTATGACAGTTCTTTGGTGGAAGGGATGCGTATGTCGAATTTGGTTAGCAACGTCGTTAAAAATGATGAAAAGCGTCGCACATCTGCGGATCACAATGAGGAAAAATGATGGGGCGCCGTCGTAAAGGCCGTGCTATACACGGTGTACTGTTGCTGGATAAGCCGCAGGATATTTCCTCCAATGATGCGTTACAGAAAGTCAGACGGATTTTTAATGCCAGCAAGGCGGGTCATACTGGTGCGCTGGATCCATTGGCGACAGGCATGTTGCCGATTTGTCTGGGTGAAGCGACCAAGTTTTCCCAATTCTTGCTGGATTCTGACAAACGCTATCGTGTGATTGCCCGTTTGGGGCAGCGTACGGATACGTCGGATTCGCATGGCACAATCATCAGTGAACGCGACGTAAAAATCACCGCATCTCAGCTCAATGCTGCATTGGATCAATTCCGTGGTGATACCATGCAGGTTCCTTCCATGTACTCTGCATTGAAACATCAGGGAAAACCGCTATACGAATATGCCCGTCAGGGGATTGAAGTGGAGCGGGAAGCGCGTCCTATTACTGTTTATGAATTGCAATTCATTCGCTGGGAAGGGAATGAGCTGGAATTGGAAATACACTGTTCCAAGGGAACTTACATTCGTACCATCATTGATGATTTAGGGGAACTTTTGGGCTGTGGTGCGCATGTCATTTATCTGCGTCGTTTACAGGTTGCCGACTATCCCAATCAAAGAATGCTCACGTTGGAACAGTTATATGCGTTAAAACAACAGGCTGAAGCTCAAGAAATTGAGGCGTGGGAATTGCTTGATCCCTTGTTGCTACCCATGGATACCGCCGTGATTCATTTTCCTGTCATTCACTTAACCTCTGTCGTTGCGTCGTACTTCAAACAAGGCCAGCCGGTTCGCAGCAGCCATAAGCTGGCTGCAGATGAATGGGTGAGGGTGACCGAAGGCGATGAAAATAAATTCCTCGGCATTGCAATGATTGATGATGATGGATTAGTGGCTCCACGCCGTCTGGTTGTTGAAACGGAATAATGATAGCAACAGACAGACAAGGAATTTTCAGCAGATAAATTGAGTTGGGGCACAGAATGACGGTGATTGTGCTGTCTTGCGCTTCACCTATTTGCAGCGTAGAATACCGCGTCTGTACATGAGTGGCTGAATTAGAGATCGGCACTCGTTATTTTAAATTACATATTTGGAGTTATACTATGTCTCTAAGTACTGCTGCAAAAGCGCAGATTATTGCTGAATTTGGTCGCGGCGCTAACGACAGTGGTTCCAGCGAAGTTCAGATCGCATTGCTGACTGCTGACATCAACCACCTGCAAGGTCACTTTTCAGAGCACAAAAAAGATCACCACAGCCGTCGTGGTCTGCTGAGAAAGGTTGCACAGCGTCGTAAGCAACTGGACTACCTGAAGGGTAAAGATTTGGCACGCTATAGTGCTCTGATTGAGCGTCTGGGACTGCGTCGCTAATTGATGAGTTTCAGTGGAAAGGGGCCTAATTTGGCCCCTTTTCTTCTAGGAAACGGAATTGCCAGAAAACAGAATCGGAAAATTTAATCTCCTGTTTTTTGCACCGTTTCTAAAAATTAAACCTCTTTCGCTACAGTGACTCGCGCGGCTAATGAGAGTCCTCAAAGCAGTGAGCACTGTCATTAGTCGTGAGGGTGTAGCAAGAAGAGAAAATCTATTGTTGCCGATCTTTTAAGCGGTGACACTAACAAAGGAAAATTATTTTGCTTAATCCGATTGTTCGTAAATTCCAGTATGGTCAGCACACAGTGGCCATCGAAACTGGCATGATGGCTCGTCAGGCGACAGCAGCCGTTATGGTCAATATGGATGACACAGCGGTATTTGTCACCGTTGTTGGTCAAAAGAAAGTCAAAACAGGTCAGGATTTCTTCCCTCTGACCGTTAACTATCAGGAGCGCACTTACGCTGCTGGTCGTATTCCGGGAAGTTTCTTTCGCCGCGAAGGCCGTCCGGGTGAAGGTGAAACATTAGTTGCCCGTCTTATCGACCGCCCTCTACGCCCTCTGTTTCCAGAAGGTTTCCTGAATGAAGTTCAAATCATCGCAACAGTTGTTTCTGTTAACCCACAAATAAACCCTGATATCGTTGCCATGATCGGCTCTTCTGCTGCACTGGCTTTGTCTGGCATCCCATTCAATGGCCCAATTGGTGCTGCGCGTGTGGGTTACATTAACGATCAGTACGTACTGAACCCAACCAGTGATGAGCTGAAACACAGCCGTCTGGATCTGGTCGTTGCAGGTACAAATAACGCGGTGCTGATGGTTGAGTCCGAAGCCGAGCTGCTGACTGAAGAGCAAATGTTGGGTGCTGTTGTGTTTGGTCACGAGCAACAACAGATTGTGATTGATAATATCAATGCACTGGTTGCTGAAGCAGGCAAAGAGAAATGGAATTGGGCACCAGAGCTGATTAATCAGCCTCTGCACGCTCGGGTTGCAGAATTGGCTGAAACCCGTCTGGGTGATGCTTATCGCATTACTGAGAAGCAGGAGCGTTATGCTCAGGTTAATAGCATCAAAGAAGAAGTCACTGCGGTTATCCTGGCTGAATTTGCAGAAAAAGGCGTTGAACTGGATGAAACCGAAGTTTTTGACGTTCTCGCTGCTCTGGAGAAAAATGTTGTTCGTAGCCGTGTTCTGCGTGGTGAACCGCGTATTGATGGCCGTGAAAAAGACATGGTTCGTGCTCTGGACGTTCGCACAGGTGTGCTGCCACGTACTCATGGTTCATCCCTGTTTACCCGTGGTGAAACGCAGGCACTGGTGACTGCAACACTGGGCACAGAGCGCGATGCCCAAGTGATCGATGAGCTGATGGGTGAGCGTACAGATCGCTTCCTGTTCCACTATAACTTCCCTCCGTATTCTGTTGGTGAAACTGGCATGGTCGGTTCACCAAAACGCCGTGAAATTGGTCATGGTCGTCTGGCGAAACGTGGCGTATTGGCTGTGATGCCAGGCATCAACGAATTCCCATATACCGTTCGCGTGGTATCTGAAATCACTGAATCCAACGGTTCTTCCTCTATGGCTTCTGTCTGTGGTGCATCACTGGCATTGATGGATGCGGGTGTACCCGTTAAGGCCGCCGTTGCGGGTATCGCAATGGGTCTGGTGAAAGAAGGGGAAAACTTTGTTGTTCTGTCTGACATTTTGGGTGATGAAGATCATCTGGGCGACATGGACTTTAAAGTTGCGGGTAGCCGAGATGGTATCAGCGCCTTGCAAATGGACATCAAAATCGAAGGCATTACCCGTGAAATCATGCAGATTGCTCTGAATCAGGCTAAAGGTGCCCGTTTGCACATTCTGAGTGTGATGGAACAGGCAATTCACAGCCCACGCAATGATATTTCTGAATTTGCACCACGTATCCACACTATCAAGATCAATCCAGACAAGATCAAAGATGTGATTGGTAAAGGGGGTTCCGTGATCCGCGCATTGACGGAAGAAACAGGGACTACCATTGAGATTGAAGACGATGGCACAGTGAAGATTGCGGCGATTGACGGTGACAAAGCACGTCATGCTATCAGACGTATCGAAGAAATCACTGCGGAAGTTGAAGTCGGTCGTATTTATGCTGGTAAAGTGACCCGCATTGTTGATTTTGGTGCATTTGTTGCTATCGGCGGTGGTAAAGAAGGGCTGGTACACATTTCTCAGATTGCCGAAAAACGTGTAGAGAAAGTCACTGATTATCTGCAACTTGGGCAAGAAGTGCCGGTGAAAGTGCTGGAAATTGACCGTCAGGGACGTATCCGCCTGAGCATGAAAGAAGCTGTGATTACAACTGATGCGGAACTGCAATCACCGGAATCATCAGTAGAATAAATTTGACGTAAAGAGCGGCGTCCTGTAAAAAGGGCGCCGTTTATCTCAATAAATTTCGAGTTATTGTTCGTAGTATATTGTTCACAGTAGCCTGGCAATAGTTTGAAAGGTGATGAGAAGAAGTCAATTTTGGGCAGGAAGCCTGAAATATACAATGTGGGTGGAGTAATAGGGCATTCTGATTGATGTCTGGCTTCGGGAGTGGGAAATGAATTCTTTTCTGCGCTGGTGTTATGTTGCGGCTATTTTTCTCCTTGTGGGATGTAGCGGCACTGGGTGGCGTAAAAATGAAGTTATTGCTATTCCATTACAACCGACATTGCAACAGGAGGTTATTCTGGCTCGCATGGAGCAAATACTGGCGAGTCGGTCACTGACAGAAGATGAATACGCACAGCTTTTATATGAACGCGGTGTGCTGTATGATAGCCTCGGGTTGAGGGCACTGGCGCAGAATGATTTTTCAGTGGCTTTGTCTATCCGCCCTGATATTCCTGAGATTTTTAATTATCTGGGAATTTATTTTACGCAGGCAGGCAATTTTGATTCTGCCTATGAAGCGTTTGATTCTGTTTTAGAGCTTGATCCAACTTACAACTACGCGCGAATGAATCGCGGCATTTCACTGTATTACGGTGGCCGCTATCGATTGGCGCAGGATGATCTGCAGGCGTTTTATCAAGACGATCCAAATGACCCCTTCCGTTCGTTGTGGTTGTACCTTGTGGAAGATAAAATTGATCCTAAGGTTGCAATGACGAATTTGTCGTACCATTTTGACAAAGCGAAGCGGGGGAGATGGGGCTGGAATATTGTTGAATTCTATTTAGGCAAAATCGGTGAAAAAACATTGATGGAACGCTTAAAACAGGGTTCAACAGATAACACTTCGCTCGCTGAGCATCTCAGTGAAACTGACTTCTATTTAGGTAAACATTACCTAAGTCTGGGGGATGAGGATAACGCAACTGCGTTATTCAAGCTGACGGTGGCTAACAATGTGCATAACTTTGTTGAGCACCGCTACGCATTGTTGGAATTGGCGCTATTGGGCCAAAAACAAGATGATTTATCGGAATCGAACCAACAATAGCTGACGAACATTTTCACGACAGATTTTAAAGTCCACATCTCTGGAGATGGGGGCTTGTTTGTTCGTTTAATAACATAATTTGAGCCAGTTCACATTTTAAATGAAAATGACAGAAATTCTTTTCACTGTGTTATGTAGACTGGCCGCCACGATTAATGAGGCACCATTACATGACCACTGAGACTGAAATCTCTTTTGCTGATTTAGGTTTATCAGCACCTATCCTTTCTGCGTTGGGAGACCTGGGCTATGAGAAGCCTTCTCCTATTCAACAACAATGTATCCCTCACTTGTTGAGCGGCCGTGATGTGCTTGGCATGGCACAGACAGGCAGTGGTAAGACCGCTGCTTTCAGCTTGCCTTTATTGAATAACATAGATGCTGAACTTAAAGCGCCACAAATTCTTGTGTTAGCGCCAACCCGTGAACTGGCGGTGCAGGTTGCTGAAGCGTGTTCAGATTTTTCCAAACATATGCGCAACGTGAATGTTGTTGCACTTTACGGTGGGCAGCGTTATGACGTTCAGTTACGCGCCTTGCGTCAGGGACCACAAGTTGTGGTGGGAACACCGGGACGTTTGCTTGACCATCTGAAACGTGGAACATTGGATCTGTCCAACCTGAAAGGTTTGGTCTTAGATGAAGCTGACGAAATGTTGCGTATGGGCTTTATCGAAGATGTTGAAAACATCATGAGCCAGATCCCTGCTGAACATCAAACCGCACTGTTCTCCGCGACAATGCCAGAAGCGATCCGCCGCATCACTCGTCGTTTCATGAATGATCCACAGGAAGTTCGTATTCAGAGCAGTGTCACAAACCGTCCTGACATTAGCCAAAGCTACTGGTCTGTTTACGGTATGCGCAAAAATGAAGCGTTGGTGCGTTTCCTTGAAGCGGAGGATTTTGATGCTGCGATTATTTTCGTGCGTACCAAGAATGCAACGCTGGAAGTTGCAGAAACGCTGGAGCGTAACGGCTACAACTCTGCGGCACTGAATGGTGACATGAACCAGGCTCTGCGTGAACAGACACTGGAGCGCCTGAAAAATGGCCGTTTGGACATTCTGATTGCGACTGATGTAGCTGCTCGTGGTCTGGATGTTGATCGCATTAGCCTGGTGGTTAACTACGACATCCCAATGGATGCAGAATCTTATGTACACCGTATCGGTCGTACTGGTCGTGCTGGCCGTGCGGGTCGTGCCCTGTTGTTTGTTGAAAACCGTGAACGTCGTTTGCTGCGTAACGTTGAACGCACCATGAAACTGACCATCCCGGAAGTTGAACTGCCAAACGCAGAACTTCTGAGCCAGCGTCGTCTGGAGAAATTTGCGGCCAATGTTCAGAATCAACTGGAAAGCAGCGATCTGGAACAGTATCGCGCATTGTTGTCTAAGCTGGGTACTGGCGATGAGCTGGATATGGAAACACTGGCAGCCGCCCTGCTGAAAATGGCACAAGGTGAGCGCTCACTTATTCTGCCACCTGATCCAGTGCGTCGTCCTCGCCGTGAATTCAACGAGCGTGATGACCGTCGTCGCAATAGCAATGGCAATAACAATAGCAATGGTAGCGGCTTTGGTGAGCGTGACAGAGGTGATCGTCCTCGTCGTGAGCGTCGAGACGTGGGTGATATGGAACTGTATCGCATTGAAGTTGGCCGTGATGATGGTGTTGAAGTTCGCCATATTGTGGGCGCAATTGCAAACGAAGGTGATATCAGCAGCCGTTATATCGGTAATATCAAACTGTTTGCAACCCACTCTACGATTGAGCTGCCAAAAGGCATGCCAGGAGAGTTGCTGTCTCACTTCACTCGTACTCGTATTTTGAACAAACCACTGAATATGCAGTTGATGGGAGATGCGCAACCCTTTGAACGCCGTGAGCGTCGTGGTGGCCGCAATGGTAACGGTGGCAATGCTGGCAATGGCCCACGCCGTGATCGTGATGGTTCCGCTAATAACGGTGGTCGTCGTTTTAACAACGAACGTCGTGGTAGTGGTGGTGAGCGTGGTTCGTTCCGCAGTCGCAGTAACGATGATTCCAATGGTGGTGCACCACGCCGTCGCCAAAGCAATGGTAATGTATAAGCAAGCATGCGTCTCTGATTGACGTGCTTGATTTATCGTTGCGTTGAAAATATCGCAATGATGACGTAAATAAAGCCCTTTCTCTTAATGGAGAAAGGGCTTTTGCTATTTAACCTGAACTTCGCTTAAGAAAGGAAAGAAAAAAAGGAACTAAGCGCCTGAGGCACGATCAAAGTTTTTGCTTAGAAAACAAAATCGTGGGGATCCTCAGGCTATGACTACTTTAGAAGAACTTTTTTGTTGCGTCGATGATTTTTGCCAAAAATTTATTCCCCTTTGGGAACAACAGCTCATTGAGAATAATCAGCTCAAGCGTCATCGTGCCACTTCCCTGTCTCTCAGTGAGATAATGACGATCCTCATTTTATTTCACATGAGCCATTATCGTCATTTTAAAGCGTTTTATACTGAGCATGTGCAGCAATATCTCAACGCAGATTTCCCGGGTCTGGTCAGCTACAATCGAATAATTACATTGAAGAAAAGAGCCCTTATTCCGTTATGCGCTTTCCTTTCTTCACGCAAACAAAAATCACACGGCATTGCCTTTATCGATTCCACTAAAATCGCGGTTTGCCATAATCTGCGTATTCCTCGCCATCAAGTTTTCGCGGGTGTCGCCCAGCGAGGAAAAACCCGTACAGGCTGGTTCTATGGCTTTAAACTCCATCTGATTATTGATGACTGTGGGGAGATTTTATCCGTTAAATTAACACCGGGAAATGTTGACGATCGTCAGCCGGTAAAGGAATTAGTACAAGGTTTAACCGGGCATCTCTATGGTGACAAAGGCTATTTATCGCAAGTGTTATGCGATGAACTGAAGGAGGAAGGAATTACGCTGATCACGAATGTTCGCCGTAATATGAAAGCCAAATTTTTATCGTTTTGGGACAAGGCCATGTTAAGAAAACGGTTTTTGATAGAAACGGTGAATGACCAATTGAAAAATATTTCTCAGATAGAGCACTCAAGGCACCGAAGCGTAGTCGGCTTTTTACTGGAAATAGTATCAGGACTGATTGCTTATACATTCCAGCCGAAAAAGCCGAGCTTAGGTTTACGTGACCATGAAATTGCGATGCTTAAACAAAGTTGAGGTTATTTATCTTTCTGAGTTTATTAAATACTACACATCGCATGAAATGATGCCCTAAGCCGCGATCAATTTAACCCCAATTCTTCTTTAAGCGGTTTCAAATAACGACGACTAACCGGAATACGCTCGTCATTGCTCAGTACCAGCTCTGCCTGCCCATTTTCGCCAAAAACAATTTCCCGTAACTGGGTCATGTTGACTAAATACTGGCGATGGCAACGGGTGAGTGAAGTGCGGGTTTCCAGCGTTCGCAGGGTTAACTCGGTAAATCCTTCCTGTCCGCTGGCACTCATGACATAGACACCACTCAGGCGGGAAGAGACATACAGAACATCATCCAATGGCATCAACCAGATTCGGCTATGCCCGGTACAGGGAATATATTTCAGCTGTTCATCTTCACGTTGAAGATCTGCCGGATTTTGCTTTTGATAGCCAGCACGCAGTCGTTGCAGCGTCTTACTCAGGCGCTCTTTTTCCAGCGGCTTCAATAAATAATCGAAAGCATGTTCTTCAAAGGCTTGCACCGCATATTCATCAAATGCCGTCAGAAAAACAATGTAAGGGCGATGCGCTGGATCGAGCATACCTACCATTTCCAGCCCGGTAATACGGGGCATTTGAATATCGAGGAAAACAACATCGGGTTTCAGGCGATGGATAGCACCAATTGCTTCTACTGCATTGGCACATTCACCAATAATTTGGATATCCGTTTCCTCTTCCAGCAGACAACGTAGATTTTCACGTGCCAATGGCTCATCATCAACAATCAATATATGCATATTTACGTCGCTTTTTTAGCCTGTTTTTTTTCTAATGGTAAACACAAAATGGCACGGGTAAATTCTTCTGGCTGACAATCAACTCTCACCCCATACTGTTTACCATAACGAAGCCGTAGCCGTTTATCTACCAGACTCATCCCAAGACCATCATCCCCCACTTTTCTGGGGCAATACAGCCCGGCATTATCTTCAATCTCTACCAATAGCAACTGTTCTTCTTGATAGGCTCTAATCGTAACTCTTCCCGTCTCCAGTAACTGTGATGTGCCATGTTTAATGGCATTTTCTACCATCGGTTGGAGGGAAAAAGCCGGTAACCGTGCATTGCGCAGGGATTCCGGTATCTCAATGGCAATCTGGAGGTGATCACGGAAACGGGCTTTCTCAATTTGTAAGTAAGCGTTTACATGCTCTATCTCATTTTCCAGCGTGGCAATATCTTCAGATCGCTTTAAATTCTTACGGAAAAATGTTGAGAGATACTGCACAAGCTGGCCTGCCTGCTGGCTATCCCGACGGATAACCGCTTGCAGTGTATTTAAGGCATTAAATAAAAAGTGAGGATTCACTTGTGCGTGAAGGAGCTTTACTTCTGATTGCAGCAAAGATTGCTTATTTCGTTCATACTGTCCGGCAAGAATTTGGGCAGAGAGCAGGCTGGCAATTCCCTCGCCTAATGTACGATTGATGGAACTGAACAGACGATTCTTGGCTTCGTAGAGTTTGATCGTACCAATAACTTGTTGGTTCTCTCCCCGTAACGGGATAACCAGCGCGGAGCCAAGTTTGCAGGTTGGGCTGAGGGAACAGCAATAAGGTGTTTCATTGCCATCGGCATACACAACCTCATTATTCTCGATAGCGCGATGAGATTGTCTGGAAGCGATGGGAGTACCGGCTAAATGGTGATCCGAACCGATACCGATAAACGCCAGTAACTTTTCTCTATCCGTAATTGCGACAGCCCCGATCTCCAACTCCTGATAGATCACTTTTGCCACGCGCATACTGTTATCTTCATTAAATCCCTTACGCAAGATACCCTCGGTACAGACCGCAATTTTTAGCGCTTGGGCAGAAAAAGCGCTGGTATATTTTTCGAAAATGGCGCGCCTGTCCAATAAGATGCGGATAAACATGGCCGCCCCGATACTATTAGCGATGATCATGGGAGCGGCGATATCTTTCACCAAACTCAGGGCCTCACTGAAAGGAGTGGCAAGCAGTAGGATAATGCCCATTTGAGTGCATTCAGCAAGGAAAGTAACGATGGCCGCCGTCCAGGGGTTCAATAATTTATTGATCTGTCCTTTTTTCATCAGATAAATATGTACAAGGCCACCCAGTATGCCTTCTACAATGGTGGATACCATACAGCTAAATGCGGTCATTCCGCCAAGAGAATAGCGGTGCAGGCCTCCAGTGAATCCGACCATCGCCCCTACAGTAGGTCCGCCGAGAAAGCCTCCCAATACGGCACCAATCGCGCGGGTATTGGCGATCGAATCGTTAATATGCAGCCCAAAATAGGTTCCCATAATGCAAAAGATGGAAAAAATCACGTAACACATCAGCTTATGAGGTAAACGGACCGTCACTTGCAACAAGGGAATAAACAGAGGGGTTTTACTCAGGAGCCAAGCGATCACCAGATAGACACACATCTGCTGAAGTAATAACAACACCAGGTTAAATTCGTACATATATTTTCGTTTTGTGATTAATAATGTGTGATTAATAACGATAAAAAATTTAAGGCGCTATTATCAAAGGTGGGATTTAACACCGTCAATAGGTGTTGGCAGGATAATGCATTTACAGGAATAGGAAAGCATTATCCGCCCACATGGGGCGGATTTTGGGACAAGCAATAAAAATGAGTGATAAATCGCGTTACTCCACACAAATGACGTAATCATAGACTGTTTTATCATCGATAATATGTGCAAATCCTTCGTCGATATTTACGGCATAATGTCCATCGTTCCCTTCATCATCTTTTCCTGGCGTGGCTGAACGATAGGAGCGATGTTCGGGCCAACCGAATTGTTCATACATGGCATTGTTTGGATGTGCTCGGTACAAGGCTAGTAAATCGTCTTTTGTTGGCAACTTATTGTGCATTTCGTTGCAATACAAAGTGGCTCCTTCTGCACGACGGCGCGGCCAGACTTCACCCCCTTCGGAATATTCGACCCCTGTGATTAAATGCTGTGCTGCGAGTTCCGCTTTCAATAGAGGGCGTTTAAAGACAAGACCATTTTCGGCCACGGCGGTATCAGGCATATGTCCCCAAAAATTCGCTACGGAAACGTCCGGGCTGGTAACCACAGTAAAAATGACCTCTTTAGTTTGTGGGGCAGCAGTTCCGTCCACGGAGATAGACAATATTGTCTTCACACCAATCCCGTTTGGATCGGTCACTGTAAGAGACAAGATACCTTGATCATCCGTGACACCTTGGTACACACCTGATTTGCCACTCAGTAAGGCCGTGACTTTCTCACTAATATTCTGGCGATTCAGTGCTTTCATGGCGTTAACTCTGACGGCGACATTTCGGGCTGGCTTCCCCTGATTTAGTGTTTGGATTTTCAGCCTGATGGGTTCTTGTTTTTTAACCTTATCAGCATTCACCGTAATCACCATTTTATCGGCCAGCCCTCTGACAGTACCGCCTTCTCCACCATCATGAGTCTGGTTGCCTTGTGCGGCACTCATGCTGGTATCAACACGTTGTGTATTTCCGGTAAGTTTTTTCGCATTTTGTGCCTGTACGACAACTTCTTTCACCGTACCTGCATCTGCCGGGGTCAATATATAGTCAGGAACCTTGCCCGATTTTGTGATTATCTGACCTTTGGTAATGTCAATATTGCCTTTATTGCCCCACATGTAGCGTGATTCATCTGTTTTGTCACCATCATTAGGATTAAAGGTATAGGTTGCGCTTAATGTCCCCCCCTATCTCTAATTTACCAAAGAGAATCAAATTTCTGACGATTGGCGCACTCGGATGTACGAACAGGATCTCGGCGGGTTTGATCGTAATACCATCCACTTCTGGTGTGATTTTCAGTGCACCAATCTTTTCGCCGGCAGTCAGCCGGGATTCATAGACACCTGGCTGAACTTCTTTCATCTTGTCGATCTTAGGAGCGTTGCCATCCCCACTTAATCCGCTTGAGACCAATTTGATCTCTGAGGCAACGCCACGGACAGGTTTGTCATCCTTATCTTTCAGGGTTAATGTCAGGAGGGTAGTGGCATGACCGTCAGCCAATAGCTCTTTATCTTTGGCCGAGAAGGTGGATTTATTGGCATTCACGACAGCAGGAAGCACTTGTACCTTCATTTCGGCCCGTTTGGATGTATTACCGTGCTCATCGTAAGCAATGGCGCCCACTGCGTAGGTATTGTTACCTTGGGTTCGATATTTTGGTAAGGTCAACAGATAGAGTGTCCCATTTTGATGTTGGATCTTACCGCCATTGGCAAAAAAGTCGGCGGCATTCCACTCGATATCTTTAAACCCATATTTGCTGTCAACCGTGATATGGAGAGGTTTGGTCTCCCTCGCATGACCAATAATCAGGTTATCTATTGCCAGAGCGATCACTTCACGTTTGCGATATTCCAAAACGATCTGATTGTTGCGATCAACCAAAGCATAGCGGCTGCCTTGCAGAGAACGCTTAAACGCCACCGCATCGGGATCAATCTGTTTAGCCCACGGCGTACCAATTTCATAGCTCAGTGCGATATTGAACTGGGTTTCCCCTCCCCCAGACATCTCTTGTTTACGGTCAATACCGAAAGTCAGCAATGGGACAGGCGTATAATTAACCCCAAAAGTGAAGGCAGCCGGATCTTTCTTGCGATGGTCTTTACTAATGAGTCCGACTTCATCCCCGAAGTATTGTTCATAGATCAACTTACCACCGAGTTGTGGTAAAGCAGGCAAATAACCTTGTACTTTCAGGTCGAAGCCATTGGCCGGACGTTCATCATAATCGGTCAACAGGCGAGATTCTTTCCAGTTACTTAACCGAATATAGCTGTTAGCCGCCAGCTTTAGGTAATTGCGGGCATATTCTGCGCCAAGGCCGAGTCGGCTATTATCGCCAGTGATATCGTGATCAAAGAAGGTATTGTAGCCCAGCATCCAATCATCAAAAAAATGGCGTTGTCCAAATCCAATATTGGCTGTGTTACGACTATCGATATGGCGCAGGCCGAATTGGGTAAAGGCCATCCGATGGGAGGTATCATACAGTGGCAATAACATATCAAATTGGCTGTCATTCAAATGGCCATGATTATCCATACTAAGCTGCACGCGTGCAGTGCCGTAGCGTTCTAACCAATTTTGAATTTTCTGACTGGCTTCTCCCATTGCCAGACTGCTTAATTGACTTGTTGCATTACTCTTCATGTTGTCACTCGCCAGTAACTGGCCAATGCGAGAAGAAATCTCAGCCAGATGGCTGGCATTTTTGTCTGTAATCGCCGTCTGGTCTTCTGTGATCAGGGCTTTGCCTGGTGAGGGGTTTTCTAATGAGGAGTGTTCTGATGAAGATGGTGTTAATAAAGGCCGCTCTAATGAGGTGTAATTAAAAGGAAGAAATTTATTTTTTCTGGGTTTTGGAACATCAATTTCACTATTAACACCGAGTGCGGTGAAAGGCTTATCAAAATTGCGCAATGGGTTGATTTTTTTCAAATCAGAGATTGTTAAACCATAACGTTTAGCGACGATACTGACAGTTTCCCCTGGTTTCAGGACATAAGGCTCTGTTGGTAAAAGCCATTTTTCATTTTGAAAAGTTGGATGGGTTTGGGCGACAACGATAGCGGGGGTGAATGCAACAGCAACTGGAAATGCAAGTTGAGTGACAATATTTATCCAGGTTACACGTTTCATCAAATTTTGCTGATCTTGTAACCACGGCTGCTCGGATTTTTTGTTCATATCTATAGACCTGTAACAATAAAAAATACCATGCATGTAGTAGCCAGCAATAATCCTATCCATTTCAGGATATTATCTTCTATTTACTGTCTACCATGAGTCATGTTAATCAGGGGAAAACGCCATAGAGTACACAATAAAGGAGTACCAACACGGCATAGCCTGATTTGAAATATCGTTAAAAGAGTTAATAAACACTACGTAAAGGTTTACAATCAGATTATTGATCTGTTGTTTTTTCTTTATGCGAGTTTTTATTCCAGCATAAAATCATTTTTTGATCAATATAACTTTTATTCCCGATTATTCTGATGTTTACCCCCTTTTTTATTTAAATAATTAAGTAAAAGTAAAGAGTTATCATTTTATTTTATATTATCTTAATGTTTATTCTCAGATTAAAAATAAGGTAAGAATAAAGCATAAGATAATTTGACGGGTTAGCTGTTTGTTTTTCTCTTTAGTCATAAAATTAAATAGATGGACTATTATTAAAATGAATATCTGTCGATAGCCTCTGATGAGAGAAAATAGCGTTTTTTTATTTTTCTATATTAATATATGAGAGTTTATAATTTTAATTATAATGTGTAGTTTTATTGCTTAATTAATTTCTGTTTTCCGCTGTTTTTTTATTATCTTTTTTTCATTATCCATATTTTTCATGGGGGAAAAAGGATGATAGAGATTAATCCATCCTCTTTATTAGTTTAATTAATATAAAATTAACTCAACTAATTATTTTACGATGACTATTCAGGTTTATAGGGTAATGCGCTAAATGTTTTGTTTTTGTTAAAATAAATAATACTATTATAGGATGTTTTAGATGAGCATTTCTTTTTTTATGGCTTCAATATCATTTATGTCGATATTTATAACTAGTGAGGGGCGTTTTTCCCAGAGGTGCTAAAATTTAGGCAGTGGAGAATGTCGAGGCTGGATTATCATCATTCAATCTTGACTGATACTGTAACTAATTTCAGATTAGGTTGTTGATTTATCGATTATTTTGACCTGATCGTACGTTTGGGGCTGACAGAGCAGAATGAAAAAAAGAACACTTTTCACAATCTTACTGATTATCTTCCTGATCGCAATGGCTGTGCTTTTCCGTTCCCACAGTCGGGAGCTGTTATTGCAGGGAGAAGTTGATGCGCCGGAAGTGATCATTGCGTCTAAGGCGATGGGGCGAGTCGTTAACGTTCATGTTGTGCGAGGAGATAGTGTCAAAACCGGACAACTGATGGTAAGTCTTGATAGCCCTGAACTGGCGGCTAAAGTTGCTGCGGCACGGGCAGCACGCGATCAAGCCAGAGCAAAACTTGAATTGTCCCTGCATGGAACTCGTGAAGAGAACATTCGGAACTTAGCAGCCACATTGTCACAGGCCCAATCAGAGTACACAAATGCACAACGTGAATTTGATCGCCTTAAAAATATGTCAACCAAAGGCTTTGTGTCTGCTACCGATCTGGATAATGCGCGTAACGCAAGGGATATTGCCTATCAGAAGAGGCTGGGGGCTAAAGCGCAGCTTGATGAAGGCAAAAATGGCGATCGTATAGAGTTACGTCAGCAACTCCAGGCAGCATTAAATGAAGCAGAAGAAAATCTGCGTGAACTGCAAATCCAGAATGATGATCTGCAAGTCAAAGCGCCTGTTGAGGGGGAAGTCGGGCCATTGCCGGCAGAAGTCGGCCAACTTTTTAATGCGAATAGTCCATTAGCGACACTGGTACGCATTTCACAGGCTTATTTCGTCTACAACCTGCGAGAAGATATTTTGGCGGGCGTTCGCAAGGGCGACAAAATTAAATTGTCTGTCCCGGCACTGGGAAATAAGGAGATTGAGGCTGAAATTCGTTATATCGCGCCAATGGGGAATTATGCGACAAAACGTGCAACGCGTGCGACGGGAGATTTTGACCTGAGAACGTTTGAGGTTCGGTTATATCCATTGCAACCCGTTGACGGCTTACGTCCGGGCATGAGTGCTTTATGGCTCTGGAATAAGTAGGTATAAGGTGCGGCCTGATGAACAGAAAAGCGGTGTGGCGCAGTTTTAAACAAGAATTTATGCGAGAACTGAGTACTGCACTGCACAGTCCTGTTTTTCATTGGCTGGGGTGGTTATTTCCTTTACTGCTGTTTATCTTAATCAGTGCGAATTTTTCAAAGGGAACACTGTTTAACCTGCCAGTTTCGGTGGTGGATAATGACCAAAGCACGCTATCACGCACCCTTATCCGGAACTTGAATGCGGCACCTCATGCGAATATCAAGTCTTATAACAATAGCTTACCAGAATCCATAGACCGTTTGCGTGCGGCGCAGGATTACTCTTTGCTTTATCTCCCTGAAAATCTTGAAAAAGAGGCTTTAAGTGGGAAACAGCCGATGGTTATTATGTATTTCAATGCCCTATTTTATGGGGCAGGTCGCTACTCAACACTGGATTTCAGCGGCCTGATAGCTGAAACTAACGCAAAATACCGTGCAATTATTGCTGCCGAAATAGGCCGCCCGTTACCGCCATTAGCGAAAGCGACCATGTCCTATGACAGCTTATTTAACGCCAGCGGCAGTTATATTTATTTCCAGCAATTTGCGGCAACCATCCATCTATTACAGCTTTTTGTTGTCACATGTACTATCTACACCATGGCCAGAGAGAAGCGGCTCCTGAAGGCGAAATATTTCGTTGGGGCATTGTTAGGAAAATTGGCACCTTATACCTTGATATTCACCCTGCTATTGATGGTAGAAATTACCATACTGGTTATGTCTTCGGGGGCCAGAGTCGCGGGTAATCCGCTGTACATGCCGATTGTTGGATTTTTCTATGTCATTGCGGCGCAAAGCATTGGCCTGTTGCTGTTTACCTTCACCAACACGGCAATAACGGCCTACACCTTGATTGGGATGCTGGTCAGTATTGCGATGACATTTTCTGGCATGATCGTGCCACAACTTGCCATGATATGGCCTGCAAGAATTATCTCTATGCTTGAGCCATTAACCTATGCCTTGAATGCCATGTTTGACATTTTCCTGCGGGAAGTCTCACTACAGATTATTTTGTATGTTTGCCTGATATTGATGATTTATCCTGTGGTTTGCAGCCTTTTGATTCGCAATCGCTTGTGGAAACGGCTTAATCAATCAGAAGGAACCCCATAATGTCAGATAATGGGCAAACAAATGGGCCATCGAATTGGGCGTTGTACTGGCAGACACTGCGTAATGTATTTTTGGTGATGCTGGAAAAACCCATGTGGTTATTATTGATTGTTTCGCTATGTGTGATGAGTCTGGTTTACGCTCGCCCTTCTTTGTGGGACTTACCGATCGCTGTGATCGATAAAGATAACAGTTATGCGAGTCGCACGTTGATCCGTAATATTGATGCCATGGCTAAAGTGGCCCCCAAAAGCTACAATAATCTCGACAATGCCCGCCATGACATGCTACAGCGCACCATCTTTGCCATTATCATCGTACCGATGGATTTTGAAAAACGCCTGTTAGGTGGACAAGATGTCACTGTGCCGGTTTATGGTGATGCGACCAATCGTCTCGCTAATGGGCAGATTCAAAAAGATTTGATGTTGGCTTATCAACAACTTTTATCAGAATACAACGGCAAATTACTTTTGCAATCGGGCTTTAGTCTTGAGCAGGTGAAAACCTTGCTACAACCGATTCGGGGTGAAACCATTGGATTATTTAATCCGGGGGTCAGTTATGCTGCAATCGTATTTCCGGGTTTGTTAGTCATGCTGTTGCAACACTCCTTATTAGTCGCTTGTGTTCGCGTCAGTATTACCCTACGGGATACCCCCAAAGGTAATCCGCCGCTCCCGATCTATTTGGGCACATTATCTGCTTTGATCCCTATCTGGCTATTTCTGTCAGTGATCTTTTTTATTCTGTGGCCGTGGATATTGGGGTATCGGCAAGATGCACCGATTCACCTCGTGCTTTTACTGACATTCCCGTTCCTGTTAGCGGTATTGGGCTTGGGAAAATTGTTGACAGAATGCCTGCGTAGCGTAGAAATGATTTATTTAACGCTGGCTTTTATTACCACACCGATCTTCTATATTTCAGGCACAATCTGGCCGCCTCAGGCGATGCCTGAATGGGTCAGAGTGATTTCATTGGCCTTGCCATCGACATGGGCAACAAAAGCGATAGCCGGGGTTAACCAGATGGGGTTGCCATTGCACAATGTGTTCAACGATATCGGCATGATGCTGCTGCTTGGTGTGATATACATGGTTCTGGGTATTTTAGTTGGTATGCTGCGTAAGCAACGGGTCATGTATTGAATAGTTAACCCGAATTCTGGATAAGAAATTGACGAGAAGCCTGTTCCGGGAGCAAAGTTTTGGTGCACACCAAAAACCGCTCCGAGGTGGAACAGGCTATGGACAAGTTAGTTGAAGTTTTCTGTGATGTCGATGATTTTTGCCGTTTTTTCATCCCTCAATGGGAACAATTTTGTCTCGATAGCGGGCATCGTTTACGCCGCCGACAAGGTCATATGTATCCCAGTGAAATCATGACCCTTTTGATCCTTTTTCATCTGTCGCATTACCGTGATTTTAAACATTTTTATCTAGAGCATATTTGGAAATATCACCATAAGGATTTTCCAACCTTGCTCAGCTATCCTCGCTTTGTCAGTGTGGCTTCTTCCGTTCTGGTGCCACTATGCAGCTATCTGACTAAATTAAAAGGGAAACCCACAGGCATTGCTTTTATTGATTCCACCAGTTTGAGTGTCTGCCATAACATTCGCATCCCTCGACATAAGGTCTTTGCGGGAATAGCAAAGCGCGGAAAAAATTCAATGGGTTGGTTTTACGGTTTCAAATTACACTTGGTTGTCAATCATCAGGGGGAAATTCTAGCGCTTAAAGTGACTGCGGGAAATGTGGATGATCGGGAACCTGTTCGTGAATTATCAAAAGAATTAATAGGTTCTCTTTACGGTGACAAAGGTTATCTCAGCCAGGAATTGGCGGACGATTTAGCCAAAACCGATGTCACTTTCATCACGAAAAAACGGCGCAACATGAAAGCGTGCATGCAAGCTGAGTGGGATAAAGTAATGTTAAAAAAGCGTTTTATTATTGAAACGATTAATGGGCAATTAAAATTGATTTCTCAGATAGAGCATTCGCGTCACCGAAGTCTAAGAGGATTTATGTTGACCGTTTTAGGTGGACTGATTGCTTACTGCCTTAAATTGAAGAAACCATCACTGAAAGTTTTCTACTTAGAAGAAGATGTTCCAATGATGGTTTAAGCAGAATTCGGGTTAGTTAGATCATTCATTAAACGTAGTTTTCACGCTCAATGAACGTCCCTATCACCTTGTCATGCATACATGGACGCCCCTTGTTTGCCAAACAATCGTTTGTCATGACCAGAACCAGGTTAAGATTGCAGCCATACATCCGGACTTTAGTTGAGGTCGTCGCCCCTGTCCCTGATGGAATTCGCTGACCAGGCTCTTATCATTTCGACGCGCTATAAGCGCTTGCATGACACCAGAGTTTCCTGATCACGGTCCGACCTGTCTTGCCATCACTTCTCCCATCACTTCTCGATTGTCGGGGAACCAGACCCAGCCATGCCGCCAACTGGCGACCATTGGCGAAGTGTCTAGCATCCCCTATCGATGCGACCAGCGCGCTGGCCGTTATCGGGCCGATATACGACGATGTCATAAAGCTGCTGCACGATATGAAACCACATGCTCAATTGATCTTTGCTACTCACAAGCGACTTGATGTGGGTTGACTCAGATTGACTTCTGTTGAAAGAAAAATCGCGGAAAACCTTGTATGGCGCGGATTTCAGGCACAAAAAAAGACGTCTGTTGACGTCTATTGATGTTCCGATGGTGCGAAGGTCGGACTCGTAAACGAATATAATTCATTGAAATTAAATATATTATTAAAAATAAATTTTCAAAATGCCCCATTTTGTGCCCCATATTTATTTTACTCCTTTTACTTGTTCATCTATTTGATTTTAATCTGTTTTTATGAACATCTTGATACATTGATATAAGCATGAAGTTAAAAAAGCCATGAGTTTTAAATTAGTCTGTCATTTCATTCTCAGGGCTTTGTATAAAAATTTATCATTTTCACAAAGTAGATCACAAGTTAAAACGGGTTATTCCTGCGACTTATCTCGAACCTTTCGCTCAATTAATCGACCATGCTTATCAAAATAACGGCTAGGCCAGATCTCTGAGGGGTGAATACCGAGATAGTTAGCAATTATCCACTCGCCTTTAGGCCATTGCCTGCTGAGTGCATTTGCTAATGTTGATGAACTTAGTCCTGCTTCACGGGAGACAGCCGCTAAGGTTGTACCACGTTTACGTAATGCTGCGATGATATCGGCCTGATGCCAGTCATTTTGAACATTGTTGTTATTCATTCCAGCTACCCCTTCCATTAATTAATATTGATGGTGGTGATTCAAGGCAGGGTTAGCAGACTGGGTTCACACCAGCGAGGCCGAAGCCTCCCCCTACCTGAATCACCATAGAAAGGGTGAACGCAGGCGCACTGGCAGAAACATCCTACCAGTGTCAGTGAACACAAGGCTGCTAAACCTTGACCATTGGATTGAGCCAATGGCGGGAATACTTTAACTGATTGTATTATTGGACTCAATAACTGAACGGCTAAGTTTAACGACTATAACCACGTTCAACATAACAGCCAATGTTTCGAATGCTGTCAATTCTTTAATCAATCAGCTCTACTTATATCTAACAACATGCAATCTCTGGCGCGCGACCATTCGGGCAAAACAGAAAATACCAGTCTTACCCTTGATCGATATCTGTGCGCCAGAGTGAACGCAAGTTGAGGTATTGCGGGGTATCGGTTGAGTACACTGTACTGCCGCCTGTATTAACAGGTCATCCCCACCGGCTAAAAGCCAGCCTCGATATCGTCAAGTTTTCCTTTTGATACTTATTCAATCTATAAAATGCAGTGTCAGATTCACTGTGTGGTTAATTAGACCAAAGCCTGTCAGGGTTGTGTTGCTCTTTTGCGGCGGCGTCACTTTCAGCGGTAAATCCGCAAAAAGTGACGCCTTGAGTTCCGCGAACGGTTAGCAAAAGCAGTGCGAGCATTGAAATACCAGTAGTTGCCACAAAATGCCGCAAGATGAAGAATCAAACGGTAGTAATGAGTTAAATGTTTAGATGTAGAAAAATTGTCCGCTGAATATTTCAGACAGTGATCGTGATAAGTATGAACCAGATGTACTAAAGCCATCCTGTTATTCATTGAAGATAAAGGGAGTTGATATAAAAGATAAGTGCATGATCTAATGTTCACTACACTTGATTGGCAATATAAAAACACCTTTTGGGTGTATTTTTTAGTTTAAGAGACCTTCATTGCCAGACGAGGGTTTAGGTGTCTTGACAATATCTGCTTCCAAAGGTGCGCAGATGTACCGCAATTTTGCTCCCCCTTTCAGGCTACAGGAGTTTTTAGCCGCTTTTGGTGGCTATATTACCATCTATGATGGTGATCGGATTGATTAAAATTAACAAATATTTTTAATTATTGCAATGGTTATTTAATAATATGGTTTCTTGTTTTACATAATCATTATAACCGAATATTAATTAATGTTTGAAAATATAATTGAAATACAAATTTTTTGAAAAATTTTGCATTTATTTTTTATTACCTTTAATTCTGATGTAGATGTTGAATTTTCAAAAACATTACCATGTGCAATGTCATGTCTTTTTGTATTAATATTATCAAAAAATGATTCCCAAAGACTTCTATCCTTTGATTGTATTGAGTTTATTTTTTGTATCAATACGAAATTGTCTAATATTTTTTGTTTTGATAATCTTTTTCTTACTGATGTGTCTATAATTTTTTCAAATCTTTCTATTTCCTTGTCCGTCATTGAAAATACATTATCGAATATTGTTCCACTCAGTTTTTCGAATATTTTCTTCGTTCCTAAATTATCACATATTGATTCAATTATACTGGGCTTTGGATTTTTATTTTTGCTTGGCATAAATGCGTCATAAGATATTTTAAAGTTACCATGATTTTCTAATTCGTTAATCAAGCTGGTTATTTTTTTATTATTTTCTTTATTATCTTCATATCCAACGAACTGCTTGCAAAATTGTCTTTTCATTGCATCTGGAAGTAATTTAAAATCCATTTTATCTATATCTGAAATGAAGTTTTTAACTAATTCCTTATAAAAATTTTCCATATGTGATACACATAACACCATAGCAGAACGGCATAGACTATTATATGTATCAATATTGTTGTGTATGTGTTCATCTGCCAAGTCAATTATGCAATCAATCTCTCTCCATTGATCATTAAGCTTACTTATATAGTTGACAGTAAACGGCCTCATTATTTATATAACTCCGTAGCTTTAGTCATTCTGGTTCTTAATTTTGAGATATCATTATAACTTCCAGAACATGCTTCTACATAGCCAGAATCTTTGAATAAGAAGCTAGTGAGTGAATTTCTTGTGAATTTTTCATTCCCTAAATAGTATATCCTGCAAACTGTATCATACACAGCAACATTGAAGCTTGATTTTTTCTTTATTTTACCGGTTGTGTGATCAACATTCCAGTTTGAAAATGGCATATCAATTTTGCTATTTGCAATTCTTTTGAATGTTTCTTCAAATTTATGCTTCATATCTTTCAATTCATCTTCATCTAGGCCATTAAAAAAATTCATTTTATCATTGAGGAACTTCTTAAATCCACTCTTATAGTCTGTATATCCATTGTTATAGTGCAGAGAAAAGAATCTAAGAATTATCTCCTGATCATCCATTTTTGCTACTTTTTTATTGCTAAGATTTGTTGTGTTTTTAAAGTCAATGTTTGAACATAATTCGATAAGGAGATCTTTAAATGGTCCCCTGTAAATTGCATTTCTTAATTCTTGAGATTCTAACTTTAATGCACCTGTATTAAGTCTTTCAAATATATCATACTTTACTTGAGGATCAATAGTTGAATCTATTCTTAGACATTTAATTGTTCTTTCTTCTAATCTTCTTATTAAGAATGCAGGTAAGTCTGAATAATAGGCATCGTTTAATGGAGATAATACTTCTAATCCAGATAAAGAGTATTTGCCTTTCATAAACTCATATATTGCAGTGATTCTCTGCTGTCCATCAATAACTGAATATCTATATTGTTCATCTTCATCACCTATTTCATCATCCACATCAACATCTAAAGATATATATACATAGGGTATAGGTATATTAAGTATTAAACTTTCTATAAGCCGAGATGAGGCTTCAACCGTCCAGCGATGTCTGCGTTGATAGTCAGGATTTAACTTTATTGTCTTGCGATCTATTTTTTTTATTAACGTTTCTAAATCATATTCTATGTTCTGAGTTTTTACAGTTCTTTCCTTGGCTTTTTTCTGTAAGTCAGCCAGTTGAAATTTTAATGTCATATTATAAGCCTCAATAAAATAGATTAGATAGTATTCTACATCATTACTTATCCCTAGTGAACCAAAACACTTCTATGTTTTTAGAAAATTAAAGTTGATAGTGTCCATTATGACCTTAACTGTAAAAAGGTATGGATATATACTAGATAAACTTCAAGTTGCAATCTGCAATATGAAGTAAAACCTTACGTTTTCACGTGTTACGGGAAGGTCTAACATGCACCTTGAAGTTGAATGGGTATATATTGACCCATTAGATGTCTGAAGAGCTGTACAGCAGATTCAAACCACACTGACGCGCTGCGCTTGTCTTCTCCGAGTTACCGGGCTAATAAATTAACCCAGTAACACGGAGAGCTAAAAGATCACCTACCAGAGAAAACATTTTTACCTCCCCCTCCCTATTAAAGAATTATGGATAAAACTGTTCACCCTGTTCACCTTTGAATTATTTTATTTAAATTCATATTGTTAAAGGGTGATGAGTTGAAATCAAACTCTTCACTACTCTTCACCCAACCGTTCACCTCCAACCAGAAAAAAGGTGAACAGTGATGAATAGTTGTGAACAGTTTAAAAATAACCATTCACCCTATAATACATTGATATATCCGGTTTAAATTATAGGATGAACAGTGGTGAACACTTTTTTATATTTCTTTGAAAAATGCCCATAATCAGAAAAAAATTATTCTTCTGGCTGGCTATTCCTTGTCAGTTTCGGCATCCATTCGACAGCAGTATCAAGATTCAGGCTCAGATTGCTGCGAATGCCCTGTTTGCTTTTCTTGCGTAAATATTGCTGGCTGTATTCTGCCAACGCACCCGGCATATCCATACCGAAGCGAGTTACAGAAACAGGTTTGTTCAGGTTATTACCTTTCATATAAGCAAGGTAGGCATGATAGAGATATTTGCCGGGATTGAACGGCATAATTTCCGCATTGCCGGTTAACAAACCGTCAGCTTCATGGGAAGCAATAAGATAACCGCAAAAATCGACCAGTGGATCTGTACCGCGTTTGATATCCAGCGCCTCCGCAGATTTCTGCTGCTCTGCCAGTAAACGCCTTGCGGCTTGTGGGTCAGCAAATCGATGCAACAAATGCCGGATAATCACGGGCAATTCTGCCGCAATTTTATCCCGTAAGAGTGGATCACGTTCATTTTCCGGCACAACTTCGGAAAAATTAAAAATCACCCGACGCCGCGATACTCCACCACTGCGATCACTAAAACTCATAGCATTATTGTTCACTGCCAGCACTATCGCAGGAATACGGGTTGAATAGGGTTGTTTGTGTTTCGGATCAATGGCAACTTCATCGCCACCCGTAATTGCCTTGATGCCGGAGCCATCACCTACATAGCGGGTCTGATCGAGTAGGATAATCAGCGAATAACCAACAATCTGCGCCCGTTCCCGTGGATTTTCCAGTGCCACCATACTTGCAGAAACTGTATTGCCTTTACCTGTCAGCATGGAACAAATTTCAGCAAAGATACTTTTACCGCTGCCACCTGCGCCAGTGACTTCCAGAAATAGCTGCCAGTCATAACGATTCGCCAGCACTATAAACAGCGCTGCCAGTACCCTGTCTGTTTTGTTTTCACAGTTGGCAGTTGTTTGATTAAGCCAGCGCCAGAACTGTGGCGCGTGATCTTGCAAGATTTCTCCCGAAGCAGGGGAATTGAACTCGATATCGTTGGCAAGCAATAACCAGTCACTTTTATGATGAGGTCGGAACTGGCATGTTTTCAGATTAAACACGCCGTTACTGAATCCGATTAAGTGACGTTCTGGTGATTGCATCATGGGAAGCTGCAATTTCAGGGCATCTACGGCTGAACTAATGCCATGCGGTGAATACGGTAGTTTCTCTTCCATAAAGGCAGCGACCATTTCCCGCCTTAAATCGAGATCACTGACCGGACGCCAGACAATGCCATCATAGTGATGAACGCTTTCCGAAGCGCCATCCAACGCTAAATCTCCGCTATAACGCGCCAGTAACACTTCTCCGCGCTGACTGGCTCCCATCTGGCATAATGTCAGTTTTGAAGATTCGGTATCATTATTAAGCTGAACGGCTGCTTTTTTCTTGATTGATGTTGGTTGATAAAGCCCCTGAGCAAAGGCTTGCTGTGCTATTTCCACTCCCTGTTGCTGACGGTAATCGTCCCAATCAGCTTTGTGCTCAGTTGGTGGTAACGTTAGCGTCATCACTCCACAGACCAGATTCGCCCATTGCACCGCGTGCCATTGTACGGAATCCGTGTCCGCAAACTTCTGTTTTGGTGTCATAGCCCATCGTTCGCAACGCATTATTAACGGTGTTTTCATTCATCACTTTCTTTGGATCGTGATCACCGGGAAACATTACTTCATTCTCTCCGCTCAGGCTGTAAAGTGTTTTGATAAGCAAAATTGCCTGACGGCTCAACGGTACAATGTGTTCGGTTTTCATTTTCATACCACGTTGAGAATGCTTAACTCCATCAATGGGTTTTCGTGTTGCTGGTATATGCCAGACAGCTCTTTCGAGATCGATTTCTTCCCAACGAGCGAATCTCATTTCACTGGAACGAACAAATGTTAATAAAGTCAGTTCTACCGCAATTTTGGTCAGTAAGCGCCCACGATAACAGGAAATACGAGCCAAAAATTCAGGCAGGCGTTCATGAGGCAATGCAGGGTGATGTTTGGGCTTTACTACGGTGAGAGTGCCAGCCATATCATTGGCAGGGCTATATTCAAGAATGTCATTTTGAACTGCGTAACGCATAATGGCAGCTACACGCTGTTGTAATCTCTGGGCTATATCGTGTTTACCATCAGTATCAACGGCTTGGATCGGTGCTAACAGTTGGCTGGTTCGTAAAGTGCGAATATCGAGAGTGCCAATATAAGGAAAAATGTATTGTTCAAAACCTCGCATAATTCGGTCTCTGTGGTCTTCGCTCCACCGTTTATTGCTGGCGTGCCATTCACGGGCGATCCGTTCAAAGGTATATGCACCCTTTGATTCGGCTTGTGCGTCTTTTTTCTCTGCTTTGGGATCAATACCTTGAGCGAGCAATTTTTTAGCTTCGTCCCGTTTAGCGCGTGCATCAGCTAATGAGACAACAGGATAGACACCAAAAGCCAGCCGATCTTCTTTTCTATCGGTGGGGCGATGATACTTCATGCGCCAGTATTTAGAACCGCGCGGCGTGATTTCGAGATATAAGCCAGCGCCATCCGCTAATTTATAGGATTTCTCTTTCGGTTTCGCAGTCTCGATTTGTCGGGCGTTTAGTTTCATTTTTGGGGCACATTTACAATCGAAGTGTAGATGCCCCAAATTATGCCCCTTGGTGCGTGTTGATTGCAACAGACCACAGTAGACGGCAAAATAACTAATTATCTTGATTTATTGGAGTTTTTTGGGAGTTTGTAGACTTGGGTAGACGTTAGAAAACTAACGAATGGTGCCGAAGGCCGGACTCGAACCGGCACACCCGAAGGCGGTTGATTTTGAATCAACTGCGTCTACCGATTTCGCCACTTCGGCACTGAAATGATTCGGAGAACGGGGGCCATTATACCTGTCAGAAGCACATTCGCAATACTTATCCTTTCGATTTTGCTCAAGTGCCGAAAAAAAGAATCGCTTATTCTATTTTTTCGCCAGATTTTTACCAGTAACGCTTAAAAACTAAACCGCTTTTTCTATCCTATCCCGCCAATCCCTCCTCACACAATTCCTTCCAGCCAATAGACAACCTATAAACTCCTTATATAATTCAAAACAATACACTGCTATGAGGTAAATTATCATGACTATTATCAGTTGGATTTTTACAGGTATCCTGTTGGGTATCGTTATTGGGGCCATAATGGCGATATGTAAGAAAAACAAATAACAGCTTTATTCCTTCACTTGAATGCTCCCTGATTGGTTAATCCAAAAATGAAAAAACGGCTATATAAACTGTGTGCAGTTTCCGTCATGACATGGGCGATTTCAGCTTGTGCAGATTCTGGTTATTCACATCAGAAAAAATTTCAGCAATCCCATGCGCAACCAGCAAAATGGGGAGTGTTCGAGAGTAACAACAATATTAAGAAAATAGCTGTTGCATTGATCGACCAGTATTCCCAATCCATCTTTGAAGAGGGCAATCCTTTGGGAATGGCGATGGTGGTGATCGATAATAATCAGGTTATACATCGCAGTTTCGGGGAAACTTATCCAGGGAGCGGCGTTCGGCCACGGCAGGATTCTTTAATTCGTATTGCTTCTATTACCAAATTGATGACCAGCGAGATCATGGTTAAGTTGGCACAGAAGAAACGTCTCAAGATTACCGATCCGTTGCAGAAATACACTTATCACAGTGTCCATGTACCAAATTACGGCTCAGGGCAGCCAATCCGACTGTATCATCTGGCAAGTCATACCAGCGGATTGCCTCGGGAACAACCTGGTGGAAAATGGGGACGCCCTGTATTTATTTGGCCGACCCAATCGAACCGCTGGACTTGGCTGAAAACCGCAGGAATAGATGCGGCGCCCGGCACGACGGCGTCGTATTCCAATCTGGCCTATGATTTATTGGCTGATGCCCTTGCTAAAGCCACGGGAAAACCCTATTCCCGTCTGCTACAAGAGGAGATTACTCATCCATATCGCATGAAAGATACGACACTGACACCCACACCATCCCAATGCGCCCGTTTAATGGCGGGAGTTAAATCCAGCCCTTGCGTCAATACAATTGCTGCCGCAGGCAGTGGCGGAATTTATTCTACTCCCGCAGATATGCAGCACTGGATGCAACAGTTTTTATCTTCCCATAATCAGTTAAGGAAGCAGACTGCCAGCCGTGAACAAGGTATCTACTTTAAACGTGCCGATCTGAAATCAATCACAGGGATGGATGTTGCGGGACTGGCAGACGGAATTGGGCTTGGCTGGGTATATATGGATACCAACGGTATTTATCAGAAAACTGGCGGCGGCGGTGGGTTCAATACCTATATGGCAATGATCCCTGAAAGCAATATCGGCGTATTTGTGGTGATGACCCGCAAGGAGCAAAGTAAATTTAGTCGTGTGACGAATGGAGTTAATGAATTAGTGGCCGCATTGGCGCGCAATCATCAGCAAATTTAGTTTTGTTAAAAAATCGCCTCCACTGTTGACGGTGGAGGCAACGACAGGTAAGTCAGCTGAGATATCAGTTTGTTATTTTCTATATAAGAGTAAGTAAACACTCACTGCAAAAAACAACAAACTTGGCAACAGCGCCCCTAATATCGGCGGCATACTATAAACCAGACTGAGCGGGCCGAATATCTCATTCAAGACATAGAACACAAAGCCCATACTGATCCCCACCACAACCCTGAATCCCATCGGCACGCTACGCAGTGGCCCGAAGATAAAGGAAAGTGCCATCAGCATCATCACCGCAACCGATAAAGGTGCGAAGATTTTCTTCCACATATTAAGCTGGTAACGTCCGGCATCCTGTTGGCCCTGTTGCAGGTAGGTAATATATTGATGCAGGCCGCGGATGGAAAGCGCTTCAGGATCAAGGGAAACGACGCCCAGTTTTTCTGGTGTCAGCCGACTTTTCCAGTTCGCAGAAAGATGTTGTGACCCCGTGATCCGCCCATCCTGAGTTAAATCGGATTCTTCAACCTGAGATAACTTCCATTGATGGTTATTTTGATCATACACCGCTGACGCCGCATATCTTATGGATAACAGTTTTTGGTTGTCATCAACATGATAGATGTTGACACCGTTTAGGGCATTGTCCTTCCCAACACTCTGGATATAGACAAAATCTTGGCCATCTTTCGCCCAAAGCCCTTTAGTAGTGGACATCAGTGAACCACCATACATTTTTTGGGAACGGTAATTGCGGGCAATCTGTTCTCCTTGTGGGGCAACCCATTCACCAATGACCATCGTCAGCAAGACCAGCGGGATTGCCGTTTTCATGACTGCACCCGCCACTTGCAGACGGGTAAAGCCAGAAGCCTGCATGACCACCAGCTCACTACGTGTCGCCAGTGCGCCCAGACCTAATAACGCCCCGAGCAGAGCAGCCATAGGGAAGAAGATCTGAATATCTTTGGGAATACTCAACAGGGTATAAATGCCTGCGGAAAATGCGCTATATTCCCCCTGCCCGACTTTGCGTAGCTGATCGACAAACTTAATGATGCCGGAAAGCGATACCAGCATAAATAAAGTCATCAGGATGGTTTGCAGGATGGTGCGCCCGATATATCTATCCAATACCCCAAACATCATGACGCTCCTTGAGTCTTAAAGTGCGAACGCAGTTTGCGCATGGGGACGGTATCCCACAGATTAAGGGTCACTGCCAACGCAAAGTACACGCCGTTGACCAACCACATGCAGAACAGAGGATCAAGTTTGCCTTTACTGCCATTGGAATGCAGGGAGCTTTGCAGCAGGAAGAAAATCAGATAGAGCAACATGGCGGGTAACATACTGAGTATCCGCCCCTGACGCGGGTTCACGACACTTAACGGCACCACCATCAACGCCATGATCAACACCGAAGCAATCAACGTCAGGCGCCAGTGAAATTCGGCACGAGAGTCGTTATCGGTATCATGCCAAAGCTGTTCAATCGATTTTTGTTCAACTTTGTTATCGATATCTGCTTTTTGGTGCCCAATTATGGCCTGATAATTAGTGAACTCCGTAATACGGAAGTCACGCAACAGTGCCGTACCCTCATAGCGCATTCCTTGATGAAGTACCGCCACCTGATTACCATTCGGGCGTTCTTCCATATGCCCGCCATCTGCAATGACCACAGAAGGGCGCTGGTCATTCGCCGGACGGAGCTGGGCCAGGAAAACATTCTCAAACGTGTTCCCCTTCACGTTACCGATATACAGCACCATGTTGCCATCACGAGAAGGTTTGAATTGCCCTTCCATAATTGCCGCAAGGCTTGGATTGGCTTTTGCATCCGCCAGTACTTGCGCTTTAGATTTGGCAGACCACGGCGTGACCCAGATAACGTTAGCCGCCGCCAACGCTGATGTGAAGAGAGCCAGAATAAGGGCTGATTTCACCAATACACTTTTGCCCAACCCGCAGGCATGCATAACGGTGATTTCACTTTCGGTATAGAGTTTGCTGAACGTCATTAATACCCCAAGAAATAAACTCAGGGGCAAAATAAGCTGCGCCATCTCTGGCACACCTAAACCTAACAACGATAAAACCAAATTTGCGGGAATATTTCCTTCCACCGCCGTACTCAATACGTCAACTAATTTCTGGCTGAAAAAGATCAGCGATAAGATGAACAGTATTGCGATTTGGCTTTTCAGGGTTTCCCGTACTAGATATCTAATGATGATCACGCTTATTACGCCTGTGAAAACTTGTCTTTTTGCAGGAAAGTCGCTAACTTCGTCGTATATCTACCATTTATATGAATCAGTTTGGCTTCCCCATCGCTAAAATGATACCAAAGCATTCCATATATTGGTTCCCAATTAGAACATAGTTATCGTTATCTAAGTATCAAAAAATAATAGGCTTAGTTTAACATAACCGTTAATTTTCTTTGGGATGAATGAATGCGGAACGCGGTATTTTAGCGATTGTATCCGTCTTTGTCTTTAAGATTCAGGAGAACGCATGGAGTTTAGTGTAAAGAGCGGTAGCCCGGAGAAACAGCGCAGTGCCTGTATTATTGTCGGCGTGTTTGAACCCCGCCGTCTTTCCCCTATCGCAGAGCAGCTTGACAAAATAAGTAACGGCTATATCAGTGCGTTATTGCGCCGTGGTGAACTTGAAGGCAAGGTAGGTCAAACCTTGTTGCTGCATCATGTTCCGAATGTACTGTCTGAGCGTATTTTGCTGGTTGGATGTGGAAAAGAGCGTGAGCTGGATGAACGCCAGTATAAGCAAATTATCCAGAAAACAATCAGTACCCTCAATGAAACCGGTTCAATGGAAGCGGTTTGTTTCTTGACAGAACTGCACGTGAAGGCGCGCAATAATTACTGGAAAGTCCGTCAGGCGGTCGAAACCGCCAAAGAGTCACTGTATGTTTTTGATCAACTCAAGAGCAGCAAAAATGAATTGCGCCGCCCGCTGCGTAAAATGGTGTTCAATGTGCCGACCCGCCGTGAATTGACCAGCGGTGAACGCGCCATTCAGCACGGTCTTGCCATTGCATCAGGTATCAAAGCGGCGAAAGATCTCGCCAATATGCCACCCAATATCTGTAATGCGGCGTATTTGGCATCACAGGCGCGTCAGCTTGCTGACAATGTGACCAATCTGACCACCAAAGTCATTGGTGAAGAGCAGATGAAAGAGCTGGGTATGAATTCTTATCTGGCGGTTGGTCAGGGTTCACAGAATGAATCCTTGATGGCCGTTATGGAATATAAAGGCAGCGCAGACGCCAATGCGAAACCGATCGTATTGGTGGGCAAAGGGCTGACGTTTGATTCCGGCGGTATCTCCATCAAACCCGCCGAAGGTATGGATGAGATGAAATATGATATGTGCGGTGCCGCTTCTGTCTATGGTGCCATGCGCGTTGTTGCCGAACTGCAATTGCCAATCAATGTCATCGGTGTTCTGGCAGGCTGTGAAAATATGCCCGGCGGACGCGCCTATCGCCCTGGAGATATTCTGACTACCCTGTCCGGTCAGACTGTTGAAGTGACAAACACGGATGCGGAAGGCCGTCTGGTACTGTGTGATGCGTTGACTTATGTTGAGCGTTTTGAGCCGGAATCAGTCATTGATGTTGCCACCTTGACCGGCGCTTGTGTGGTCGCGCTGGGCGGTCACTACACCGGCCTGTTGTCTAACCATAATCCCCTGGCGCATGAACTGCTGAATGCCTCAGAGCAGGCAGGAGATCGTGCATGGCGTCTGCCGTTAGCGGATGAATATACCGAACAGTTAGAATCCAACTTTGCGGATATGGTCAACGCGTGCGGGCGCTCCGGTGGTGCAATTACCGCAGGTGCTTTCCTGTCCCGCTTTACCGCCAAATATCACTGGGCGCATCTGGATATCGCGGGTACAGCATGGCGTTCAGGTAAAGCAAAAGGAGCAACAGGTCGTCCGGTTGCACTTCTGTCACAATTCCTGTTAAATCGTTCAGGTTTGAATTCTGATGATTAATGCTCCCACCGCTTAATTGAATTAGGGTATTGCAACTGCAATACCCATACTGTTTCAGTAACCTTGCAACCAAGAAACTATGAAAAACGCCACCTTCTATTTATTAGAAAAGCTGCCATTATTAGAAAAGCTGTCACCGGAAAAGCAGTTATCGGAACAATCCTCGTCGGAGGAACTACAGCCACATGAATGGCTGGCATGTCAGTTTGCTGCTGATCAATGGCGTGCAGGGAAGCGGGTTCTGATTGCTTGTGAAAGCCAGCAACAGGCCGAAAAATTGGACGAAGCATTATGGCAACGGGAGCCGAATCAATTTGTACCACACAATCTTGCCGGCGAAGGCCCTCGATACGGCGCCCCCGTGGAGTTATGCTGGCCGCAAAAAAGAGGCAATGTACCCCGCGATGTATTAGTGACACTGCTTCCTCATTTTGCAGACTTTGCCACAGCTTTCCATGAAGTGATAGACTTCGTTCCTATTGATGAAAATCTGAAACAGTTAGCGCGCGAACGATATAAATCTTATCGTAGCGTCGGCTTTAATTTGACCATGGCAACCCCGCCAACCTATTGAATATCAAAACACAATGGAAAAGACACCCGCTACTCAAACGCAATCTGAGCCATCTCTCGATAAAACATACAACCCGACAGAGATAGAGCAACCCCTTTACAACCACTGGGAACAGAGTGGTTACTTCAAGCCGAATGGCGATACCAGCCGCGAAAGTTTCTGCATCGTCATTCCCCCCCCAAACGTCACCGGCAGCCTGCATATGGGACACGCTTTCCAGCAGACTATCATGGATACTATGGTGCGTTACCAACGCATGCAGGGTAAAAATACCCTGTGGCAAGCCGGGACTGACCACGCGGGTATCGCTACCCAAATGGTTGTTGAGCGCAAGATCGCGGCAGAAGAAAGCAAAACCCGCCACGATTATGGTCGTGAAGCTTTTATCGACAAAATTTGGCAGTGGAAAGCAGAATCGGGTGGCAATATCTCCAACCAGATGCGCCGTCTGGGTAACTCCGTTGATTGGGAACGTGAGCGCTTCACTATGGATGAAGGTTTGTCCAAAGCAGTGAAAGAAGCCTTCGTTCGCCTGTATCAGGACGATCTGATTTACCGTGGCAAACGCCTGGTTAACTGGGACCCGAAATTGCGCACGGCGATTTCTGATCTGGAAGTCGAAAACCGTGAAGTAAAAGGTTCCATGTGGCACCTGCGCTATCCGCTGGCTGACGGCGTTAAGACCGCAGAAGGCAAAGACTATCTGATCGTTGCCACAACCCGTCCAGAAACCATGCTGGGCGATACCGGTGTTGCCGTGAACCCGGAAGATCCGCGCTATAAGGATCTGATCGGCAAAGAGATCCTCCTGCCACTGGTGAACCGCCGTATTCCTGTTGTTGGTGACGAGCACGCGGATATGGAAAAAGGCACCGGCTGCGTGAAAATCACCCCAGCCCACGATTTCAATGACTATGAAGTCGGTAAGCGCCACAGCCTGCCCATGATCAACATCCTGACCTTCGACGGCAATATTCGTGAAGCCGCAGAAGTGTTCGACAGCAACGGCGAAGTTTCCGATCTCTACCCGACCGACATTCCTGCCGAATACCGTGGCATGGAGCGTTTCGCTGCCCGTAAAGCGCTGGTAGCAGAATTCGAGAAACAGGGCCTGCTGGTTGAGATCAAACCCCATGACCTGACTGTTCCTTACGGCGACCGTGGCGGCGTGGTTATCGAGCCAATGCTGACCGACCAATGGTATGTTCGTACGGCACCATTGGCAAAAGTGGCGATTGAAGCGGTTGAAAATGGTGATATCCAGTTCGTACCCAAACAGTACGAAAACATGTACTACTCGTGGATGCGTGATATTCAGGATTGGTGTATCTCCCGTCAATTGTGGTGGGGCCACCGTATTCCGGCGTGGTATGACGCACAAGGCAACGTTTATGTTGGTCGCAATGAAGAAGAAGTTCGCCGCGAGAACAATCTGGGCACCGGTATCATCCTGACCCAAGACGAAGACGTACTGGATACCTGGTTCTCCTCTGGCCTGTGGACATTTTCCACCCTCGGCTGGCCTGAGCAGACCGAAGCATTGAAAACCTTCCATCCGACTGATGTGCTGGTCAGTGGCTTCGATATTATCTTTTTCTGGATTGCGCGCATGATCATGCTGACCATGCACTTCATCAAAGATGAAAACGGCAAGCCACAAGTGCCATTCAAGACGGTCTACATGACTGGCTTGATCCGCGATGAAGAAGGCCAAAAAATGTCAAAATCCAAAGGGAACGTGATCGACCCTCTGGATATGATCGACGGTATTCCGCTGGAAAATCTGCTGGAAAAACGTACCGGCAATATGATGCAGCCACAAATGGCCGAGAAAATCCGCAAGCGCACCGAACAACAGTTCCCGGAAGGCATTGAAGCCCACGGTACTGACGCCCTGCGTTTCACGCTGGCGGCACTGGCTTCTACCGGCCGTGATATCAACTGGGACATGAAGCGCCTGCAAGGCTATCGCAACTTCTGTAACAAACTGTGGAACGCCAGCCGTTTTGTCCTGATGAACACAGAGGGACAGGATTGTGGCCAGAACGGCGGTGAAATGTCGCTGTCACTGGCTGATCGCTGGATCCTGGCAGAGTTCAACCAGACCATTAAAGCCTATCGTGAAGCGCTGGATACTCACCGTTTCGACATCGCCGCTAACATTCTTTACGAATTCACCTGGAACCAATTCTGTGACTGGTATCTGGAGCTGTCTAAACCGGCAATCAACAAAGGGACAGAAGCCGAAGTCCGTGCGGCTCGGCATACCCTGATTGAAGTTTTGGAAGGTTTACTGCGTCTGGCACACCCCATCATTCCATTTATCACTGAAACCATCTGGCAGCGGGTGAAAGTCGTCAAAGGTATTGATGCGGATACCATCATGCTGCAACCGTTCCCTGAATTCGATCAGGCGAAAGCCGATGAGTTGGCATTGAACGATCTGGAGTGGATCAAGGAAGCGATCATTGCAGTACGTAACATTCGTGCAGAAATGAACATCGCGCCAAGCAAACCGCTGGAGGTTCTGCTGCGTGATGCGAATGATGATGCACAACGCCGTGTCGCTGAAAACCTCAATTTCCTTCAGGCAATGGGACGTCTCTCTTCTGTTACCGTATTGGCGGCCGGAGAAGCAGCACCTGTTTCTGTCACCAAACTGATCAATGGGGCGGAAGTGCTGATCCCAATGGCCGGTTTGATTAATAAAGATGCAGAGCTGGCACGCCTGGATAAAGAAATCGAGAAGCTGGATAAAGAGATTAGCAGCATTGAAGGTAAACTGGCTAACGAAGGCTTTGTCAGCCGTGCACCGGAAGCTGTTGTTGCCAAAGAGCGTGAACGTTTGGCGACCAACAATGCCGCAAAAGAGAAGTTACTGGCGCAGAAAGAGACTATCGCTGCCCTGTAATTTTTCTTAGTTGAAATTTTTTCATATAAGCCACTGCAATTTAGTTTGCAGTGGCTTTTTTCCGTCATCTATTTTTTAATTTTCGTCAGATCGCTACGTTCTCGCCAGCATTGAACTCCATATTGATGTCGTTAAAAATGAAGAGTTCAGCGTCTCTGTAACGATAGGCGAGACTATGTAGTGTTATCCGACCCGCCACACTATCAAGAGATACTAAGTTTTGCGGATACCAAGCGCTTTCTGTCTCTGCGGTTGCAATGTCTGTGAGACGATCCGAATGTATTGATATAAGACGAAAGTTAAAAAGCGAATTTACCACCTTGATAGAACGGGTAAGGAACATATCAGCGTAAAGCATAAAGGCAAATAGAATGCCTGTTGTTATTGCACCTTGCTCCGTGAGATCGGTCAAAAAAGTGGTCTAGTGGGCAATTCAGGCGGCCTCGAAAAAATGGACGATGCCGATGACGCAAAATCAGGTATAGGGTTCTTTTCTGTGATCATCAGAAACAAAAACCTTCTTATTTTTAAAATCTATAATGATTTTTCGGTTTCTAAGGAAGCTGTTTCCTATAATGCCATCAATTTCCCCCATATGTTGAAAATGTCCATCAACAATAACTGAACTAAACTGTTCCGGTTTTCCAGTTATTGATTTCATTGTGAGCACTGTAGCTTCACATCCTTTGTTATCCATTTCCGGATTAACTGAGAGACAGCTTATAGGTTTGTAAGACTTAAGTCTTTCACGCCATATTATAGATACTGTGGCACCCGTATCCAGAATCATATGGTATTCATGGCCGGATTGTTCGACATAAAAAACCATTCCTTCAGAGGATATTTGAAAAGGAAATTGTATAAAACCTTTTGGAGCCTTCTTCTTTTTACCAGTAAAACTATCTGCTATAGTTAATGTATTAGAGATATAATCCAGTGTTATTTGTTTATCTTTAAAAGCGCCGAGACCTACAACAGGTGTATTTGGTAATTTTCCTTTATTATAAACTAATAGCCCCCATTGCTTAAATGGAGTCACGATCACATCTTTAAACCTCATATTATTCACATTCAGAGAGTGAGCAAGATAATTTATATTTCTCTGGATTTTTCCGGTTAAATCTGTACTGTGATAAGTACTTTCTTTTTTGAGTCCTTTTATTTTAGTTATCTGAGATTTGTAAAGGTGAAAACCCATAGAAGAGCCGGTATCAACCATTGCATATACTGGCTGACCATCAATTATAAATGTTGTATGAGGAACAGAATATTCATCAAAATTCAGTTTTAATGTTACAGAATTTTTTATATTCGCAACCGAACCCTCTGAAAAGAGAGTAAAAGAAAAAATGCAACCATTGCTAACCAATAATTAAATTTCATCATTGTTGTAGCTCACTTTTTTATTTTTGGGTATATCCTCGACGTCAATGCTATCAGCGTGCTGATCATCAGGTATGAGGAAATCGAAGCGCTGGCATTTGAGTTCCTTATTTTTTAAATTAGATGTCATGCCGAAACTTGCGATGACTCCTGGAGTATAGCGCCAACAACATATACAAAAACAAAACAAATAATCAACCATTGATATACGATTGAACCACAAAAAGAATTGATTTATAACATAACGGCATTAGGTCTCACGGTGATGCGCAATCCTGTCATTTTTATGGCCTTAAAAAGAATAAACTGTCACTAAATATTACCAACTTAGAAATGAATACCTTGGTTAAGCCACTGCAATTTAGTGAGCAGTATTTTTTTGTAATCTGTTTTTTTAATTAAATAACCACTGCATCAACATAAAAAACAGCAGAGCAATAGCAACCATATAATCTCGTCCCGCTCATAACATGACAACAAGCTCCGTCTAATGAACGGAACTTGGTAAAACAAAATAATGGATAAAAATAGATTTTTTCAAAAAATCAGTATCGAATTATGTTGTTTTTTTGATAAGTTTTTTGTCATTATTATCGACCTTATTTTTAATGTAAATGCTTAAAAATGCCATAAATGTAAAAACAATACTACTGAGAACAACTGTATGTATTCCTGAATGTGATACAACCCATCCTCCAGTGACAGCACCAATTATTATACCTAAGTTAGAGAAAGAAATATATAAACTGTTGGCGAATTCTGGAGCTTCACTGGCTTCCCGCATCAACCAAGTCTGGCTGATAACCAGCCCAGCAGAATGTAGCGATCCCCAAAAAATAGTCAATACAAATATGGCCATTGGTGAGAATCCTAAATACCAGATAAAGACATATAGAAGGCTTAATAAAATAGGGTATGCATGGGTTGTTTTTACAACGCTTTTTTGTAAAAAATGACTAAAGACAAAATTTCCCAAGAATCCACTCACACCAAATAAAATTAAAATTGCGCTAATAAACCTGAACTTCGCTTAAGAAAGGAAAGAAAAAAAGGAACTAAGCGCCTGAGGCACGATCAAAGTTTTTGCTTAGAAAACAAAATCGTGGGGATCCTCAGGCTATGACTACTTTAGAAGAACTTTTTTGTTGCGTCGATGATTTTTGCCAAAAATTTATTCCCCTTTGGGAACAACAGCTCATTGAGAATAATCAGCTCAAGCGTCATCGTGCCACTTCCCTGTCTCTCAGTGAGATAATGACGATCCTCATTTTATTTCACATGAGCCATTATCGTCATTTTAAAGCGTTTTATACTGAGCATGTGCAGCAATATCTCAACGCAGATTTCCCGGGTCTGGTCAGCTACAATCGAATAATTACATTGAAGAAAAGAGCCCTTATTCCGTTATGCGCTTTCCTTTCTTCACGCAAACAAAAATCACACGGCATTGCCTTTATCGATTCCACTAAAATCGCGGTTTGCCATAATCTGCGTATTCCTCGCCATCAAGTTTTCGCGGGTGTCGCCCAGCGAGGAAAAACCCGTACAGGCTGGTTCTATGGCTTTAAACTCCATCTGATTATTGATGACTGTGGGGAGATTTTATCCGTTAAATTAACACCGGGAAATGTTGACGATCGTCAGCCGGTAAAGGAATTAGTACAAGGTTTAACCGGGCATCTCTATGGTGACAAAGGCTATTTATCGCAAGTGTTATGCGATGAACTGAAGGAGGAAGGAATTACGCTGATCACGAATGTTCGCCGTAATATGAAAGCCAAATTTTTATCGTTTTGGGACAAGGCCATGTTAAGAAAACGGTTTTTGATAGAAACGGTGAATGACCAATTGAAAAATATTTCTCAGATAGAGCACTCAAGGCACCGAAGCGTAGTCGGCTTTTTACTGGAAATAGTATCAGGACTGATTGCTTATACATTCCAGCCGAAAAAGCCGAGCTTAGGTTTACGTGACCATGAAATTGCGATGCTTAAACAAAGTTGAGGTTAATAAGATTATTATTGAGGTGTGTAATTTTAGAAAGGTAATCTGCGATATAACTGAAGTTTGAAAACATCGCCGAGAAAATCAGTATCACCGTAAAAATCGTCAACCACAGTTTTCCCTTTCTTAACACGGCTAATTGGCTAGAAAAAACAATTTTTTTTGTAGAGGGAAAAGAAGGAACAAAAAACATAATACCGATGAAAGCTAATACGCAGGACACTGCCCCAAAGTAAAATGCAGCACTTAATGACAAATGCTCTGCGATGAGCGAACTCATTGGTACACCTAATACCAATCCCACAGCAACACCTGCAAAAACTTTTGCTACCGCTCCTGGGCTTTTTTCTTTAGATACTGAGTTGGCAGCAACCACAAGTGCGACTGCAAAGAAAACAGCATGCACCAGTGCTGGAAGTACTCTAAAGAAAAGCATCACATTAAAATTATCCGTCGTGGCGTATATAAGGTTAGAAATAACAAATATGAAGAGAATAATAAGTAGAATATATTTTTTATTATACCTCGATAGCATTAGAGTAACAAATGGCCCGGTTATGGCTACAATAATAGCATAGATACTTACAAGAAAACCAACCTGAGTAGGCGTAACATGAAGTTGTGATTCTAATTGTGGAAGCAATCCAATTACAGCCACTTCGGTAGTAATAACACTAAAAACTGCAATAGATAAAACGAGTAAGAGCATAGAATTCTTATTTTGCATATAACCGCCTCCGATATTTGGATTTTTCGTGGTGTTTTATGTGAAAGTAGACAAAAATTACACTTTTATTAGCTCATGTGTTCATTACTATTTTGCTAGATTTGGCTTTTTTAAGCGCACGTTAAATTTTTTTTACAATTTTATCCCATTAAAATAATTAACTATTTTCAATAGTGCTACATTTTGCCATGCCATGTCCACTTAAAGTGGTAAGCGGCAGGTCTTATTTCAAAAGCGAACATGCCAATCTGTCCCAAGACAAGTGCTCTGCAAAGCACCACGTTATCGGAGGTTAAGCCCGGCGATAGAGAAGTTGAATGGATGCTGAAAATGATTTCAATAAATGTGTAGATACCTATGTGACCTACAGGGTAGGAAACTGCCCTGACTTCCATCACGGAAATACGTCTATTGCAGCCGTCTGGATTTATAGACCGTTTCTTCACCACAACCACTGCATCAACATAAAAAACAACAGAGAAAACCCCAAACTCTTTAATATTGAGTGCGTATATTTACTGATAAAATACGCCAATACCACCGTCATCAATGCAAATACATATTTAATATTAAACTGGTCAATTAATTCACTTAGGGATAAATTATCCAATGAAATATTAACGATAATCGTCCCCAGAATAAAACAAATGGCATAATCCAGCGCGGTAATTAGCAAACCTTTTTCTTTTGACACGCGATGATTATTCATCAAAAAAGGCGCGGCCCTTAATATAAAACTGATTAACCCCATTAATATGATCAACAACATCATGATCTTTTATCCTGTCTGATTTTCCGCTCAATAAACGCAATCGCTATCCCACATAAAACGGGAACGGCAAGATCGATGAGTTTCATGTCCACTTCATTTAATAATGGTGCGCAAATCCCTCCTGTCACTGTCGCCAGGACAGACATATCCTTGCCTGAACGCCTGGCTGTCAGGGAAGCAAAATGGATGGGAACCAACATCATGAGGAACAGAGAAAGGGAACCATAATCCAGATATTCTGCCGAAATGTACCCCAACAAAGTGGCACAGAAGGTCATCACAAAACAGGGTACAGCAACGCCGAGATAAAAATGAAATTGGGATTTCCCATCTGTGATATTTTCCGCAGAGAGATGTGCATGCGTCACCGTATAAGTGCTGGCGCTAAATCCCAACATTGACAACAAAACATGTTGTTTAGGCACACCACGAAAATATGGTGACATTACCATCGCCATCAAGAAAAAACGGAAGTTGATCAGCAATGCCAGAGCGATAACAGAAAGTATCGTCCCATCAACCAGATAACCTACCGCCGCCACTTGTAACGGTGCAGCGTATATCAACAATGAGCCAACCAACGTTTCCATTAATGGAACACCATGACTCTGATAAAGCGCACCAATCGAGGTAAAAATAAAGAAAAATGAGATACAAACAGGCAAAGAATCAACCATGCCTTTCCTAAAGAGCGAATTTAACACCTGGCACCTATAGTTAGCATTATATTTAGGGTAACGGAGAAGTTAATCTATTTCATGATAAATATCATTAAATAATAATCAATAGAAAACTAAGATAGACCCAGTTTATTACCCATGACATCAGGATATGATATAACTTTATTTTATATATAAGGCTGATGATATTACCGCTATAGTGGAAATAATTTCAAAAAACAATAATTCCCTCTCGGAGAAATAACATGAAAGCCATACTCAATATATTATTAGCGGGTATTATCCAGTTAGGTGTCACCTCACTTGCCTATGCACAATCTACCCTTGATAACATTCAATCCACGGGGATATTCAGGATCGGAACCGAAGGTGCCTATTCTCCATTCAGTTATCATGATGCTTCTGGGAAACTGACCGGGTTTGATGTGGAAATCGGCCGCGAAATTGCATTACACATGAAAGTGAAACCTGAATTTATTGAAAGTAAATGGGATGGTTTGATTGGTGGACTGGATGCCGGACGTTTCGATGCCGTGATGAACCAGATTGCCATTACACCGGAGCGCGAGAAGAAATACCGTTTCTCCTTGCCCTATGTTATCTCAAAAGCCGTACTGATTACCCGCAAAGATAACAACGATATTAAGACGTTCAGCGATTTAAAAGGGAAAAAATCGGCGCATACCCTGACGAATAACTTTGCCCAAATCGCCAGACATTATGGGGCTGACATTATCGGCACTAATGGTTTTAATCAGGAAATAGAACTGGTGAGCACAGGCCGCGCAGATGCGACAATTAACGATAAACTTTCTTACCTCGATTACAAAAAACATCGCCCGGATGCACCGGTAAAAATTGTTGCCGCAGATACCCAGGCAGCACAAACCGCCGTGCTATTGCGTAAAAATGATACTGAATTAAAAGCCGCAATAGATAAAGCGATTACTGAGATAAAAGCGGATGGGACTTATCAACGCATTTGGGATAAATATTTCGCTGAAAGCGACTAACCAATCATGAAAATAGGAGCCTAACGGAATAGGCTTTTAAAATAAATCTTAGGTTCTAAGCTATAACTTTATTGTATATAACGTTCATCTTTTCTTGCCATATCATCATTAAAACAACCCTATAAAAAATAAATATATTTTTAATCTCTATCAGGAAGGTTTTATGAACCCATCATGGCTCAATTTAGCGTTGGATTCCCTATGGCCGATGATTTACGCCGGCCTGACATTCACGATTCCCCTCACACTGATAACATTCGTACTGGGGATCTCATTGGGGTTTTTCGTGGCGCTCATCAGGTTGTATGGCCCTAAGCCACTGGTGGCTGTCGTTCGGTTTTACGTCTGGTTGATTCGTGGCACGCCTCTGCTGGTACAGCTATTCCTGATCTTCTACGCCCTGCCCAGCGTAGGGATTACGTTGGAAGCGTTCACCTCCGCCGTTATCGGCTTTACCCTGAATGTGGGGGCCTATACCTCAGAAGTGATCCGTGCCGCACTGACTTCTGTTCCCAAAGGGCAATGGGAAGCCTCTCACTCTATCGGCATGAGTTGGTGGCAATCGCTGCGCCGGATCGTCCTGCCACAAGCGGCACGGGTTTCAATTCCGCCCTTATCCAATACCTTTATTTCACTGGTAAAAGACACTTCGCTGGCTTCCGTCATTACCGTGCCAGAAATGTTTCTGGCGGCACAGCGCATCGCCGCCGTCACCTACCAGCCGCTGATCCTGTATACCGAAGCCGCCATTCTCTACCTCCTTTTAAGTTCGGTGTTATCAGCACTGCAAGTCCGGTTAGAAAAGAAATTCACTCAGCAAAACAGCCGTAAAAATAAGGAAGGCAAAGATGATTCAGCTTACCAACATTGAAAAAAGTTTCGACGGACAGAAGGTGCTGAAAAAGATTAACCTGACCATTAAAGAAGGCAGCCTGACGGCACTGATTGGCCCTTCCGGTAGCGGCAAAAGTACTTTACTGCGTTGCATTAATCTGTTGGAGATCCCACAGGCTGGCAAGCTGGAAATCGGCAAAGAACAGATTATCTTTACCGGTAAGGAACGACTGCCACATCGGGAAATCCAGCGTTTTAACCGGCAAACCGGCATGGTATTCCAGAACTTTCAGCTTTTTCCGCATCTGACGGTGATTGAGAACATTATGGAAGGGCTGATTTGGGTTCAGAAATGGTCTCGTGAACGCGCCAGAGAACGGGCGCTGGCGTTGCTGGATAAAGTCGGCTTATCCCACAAGGCGGATGTTTGGCCCGCCACACTGTCGGGCGGTCAGCAGCAACGTGTGGCAATCGCCAGAGCAATGGCACCTTCCCCCAAGGTGCTGCTATGCGATGAACCGACATCGGCGCTTGATCCTGAGTTATCCAAAGAAGTCGTCTCAGTTTTGAAACAACTCGCCGGAGAAGGCACTACCATGTTAATGGCAACGCACGATCTGCGTCTGGCGGCCAACCTTGCCCATAATGTCGTATTTCTGGAATCGGGTGAAATTATCGAATCGGGCACGGCAAAAACCATTTTCACCCACCCCAGCAAGGTGCGAACAGTCGAATTTATCTCAACCCTGACAGAAACCTTACCGGATTGGGAAATATAGCGAGCAGTCACGGTACATTATTTATTCGGAGAAACGCGATGAAAAAAATTTTGAATTTATTACTGGCGAGTGCGACTGCTCTTGCTATTTCAGCCCCTGGCTATGCCGGCAAAGATTTTGATGCCATCAAAGCCGCTGGCGTCTTTAAAATCGGCACGGAAGGCACTTATCCTCCTTTTACCTACCACGATACCAACAATCAATTAACCGGCTTTGACGTCGATATCGCGCGGGAAATCGCCCGACGTTTGAACGTCAAACCTGAATTTATGGAAGTCAAATGGGATGGTTTGATTGCTGGATTGGATGCTAAACGTTTTGATGCGGTTATCAATCAGGTCGGTGTTACCCCGGAGCGGACAGCGAAATACAGTTTTTCTCTTCCTTACACGACGTCTCAGGTTGTGTTGATCACCCGTAACGATAACGGTGATATAAAAACCTTCGCGGATATTAAAAACAAACGTTCAGCCCAATCATTGACCAGCAATTACGGGCAACTGGCAACTACTTACGGCGCGAGTCTGGTCAGTACAGATGGTTTTAATCAGGCTATTGATCTGGTCGCTACCAGACGCGCTGATGCCACACTCAATGATCGTCTGTCATTTTTGGATTTCAAAAAACAGCGCCCTAATGCGCCGGTAAAAATTGTCGCCCAGCAAACCGATGCGAGCAAATCAGCCGTCTTGCTGCGTAAAGGGGATGCTGAGTTACTGGAAGCAGTGAATAAGGCCCTGCAAGAGATCAAGGATGACGGTACGTATGCCCGTATCTCTGAGAAATACTTTGGCGTGGATATTTCCAAATAAAGTTTTATTTTCCTAAATAGATGGCGGCATTTTTATTAGGTCGCCTTTTTTATATTAAAAAACAACACGTCCTCTTCACAAACCATCATCATTTTATTAAAAACAAGTAACATATTTAAACATACTGAAAGCATTTAACTAAACGCTATAAAATTCTATGATTCAACCTATTCTCACTAAAACTAAAAACACTCACAAAGGAAATTTATAAATATTCTATAAACGAGTTAAAGATAATATATTTTTATTCAAATAGTGACACCTGAAAAGAATCTACTTACAAAATTTGAATAAGGAAAATAATAAATTCCTCAAAATAATTCAACACTGGGATGATAAATAAAAAACGCCCTTTTCATCAGAATTTGGGCACGTATTCGAAAAATGCAGGGATTGCCCGACAAATCGTGAAGCAATCTCTTGAGCTTGGCACAGAGCAAGGCTTTAAACGCGCTATCTGGAAACAACAGAAAACCTGAAAGCCGCCATTGCCTTATATGAATGATAAAAACACTATAACGCCCATAAATCAGCCCCACGGTTTAAGTGGGGCATTTGGGTTTAACGCTATCTTTTTCGACGTTATCTTCAATCGATCTTAATGGAGTCTGGGTTCGGGTTCATCGTCTTCAGGGGGAAAGAGATCACCATCATCTTCATCATCAGGCGCGTTAGGATCTTCAAAATACGTCCCCCAACCGTCGTAATAGACACCGATCTTTTCTGCCAGATCGATGAGCTGCACAACCTGTACGTTGATCAATTCAGCCGCTAAACGACTTTCACTGATCACATCACAACACATCAAAACGACACCCTCTTCGGTTTCCAGCTCTTCCGCATCCGTGACTTCATAGCCTAACCTGAATGCTTCAAGGGCTGCTTTTTCCAGTTGATCGAAGTTTTCTGCCGAAAAATGGTGTTCAATAATATAAAGTGCATCAGGATCACTGCCATCTTCCAATAATTCTTCGATGATCAAGCGAGTTTCTTCGCACTGTTCTTCTAAAGCATGTGGGTCTGCCATGCCAATCCCCTCTGTCAGTCGGCTGTCTTGTTTTGCATTCTCCCATCTTTTATGTACAAAGGATATATCTATCCAATTTTGTCCAAAAAGAAATGCATAACATAAGCGACTGATCTATAACCTGTCTTGATACCTTCATGCCAGTAAACGCTGCACACAGGGCTTGTAATTGCATTTTTTATCGATATATAGTGAATATAAATTCAATATTACCCTCATGGAGACAATGCATAATGAACCCTTTTTTCAAGCGTTCTTTCCTAAGATTACTTGATATTTCCTCCACAGAAATTGATACTCTTTTAACTTTATCCCATGCATTAAAAGCGAATAAAAAATCAGGTTCGGAATCTCCCGTCCTTACAGGGAAAAACATTGCCCTGATTTTCGAAAAAGACTCCACTCGTACACGCTGCGCATTTGAAGTCGCGGCGCATGATCAAGGTGCCAATGTTACCTATTTAGGCTCAAGCGGCAGTCAGATCGGGCACAAAGAATCCATCAAGGACACCGCGCGGGTACTTGGGCGTTTGTATGATGGTATTCAATACCGTGGATATAGTCAGAAAATTGTTGAAACGTTGGCACAGTACGCAGACGTTCCGGTTTGGAATGGCCTGACTGATGAATTCCATCCAACCCAACTTTTGGCTGATTTAATGACGATGCAGGAACACAGCCAAAAACCACTATCTGAAATCAAATTTGCCTATTTGGGCGATGCCCGCAATAACATGGGCAATACCCTGCTGGAAGCTGCTGCACTGACGGGTATAGATCTCCGTTTAGTTGCGCCACGAACCTGCTGGCCGGAAAAAAAGTTGGTGGCGGAATGTCAAAAACAGGCAGAGAAAACGGGCGGTCAGATCACGCTGACAGAAGATATTGCGCAAGGGGTAAAAGGGGTCGATTTTCTGTATACCGATGTTTGGGTATCAATGGGAGAACCGAAATCAGTCTGGCAAGAACGCATTGCATTACTGAAACCCTATCAGGTCAATATGGCGGTTGTGAAACTCACAGGGAATCCAGATGTTAAATTTCTGCATTGCCTGCCTGCTTTCCATGATGAAGAAACAACACTCGGTAAGCAACTGGCAGAGGAATTCAATTTATCTGGTGGCCTGGAAGTCACAAATGAAGTATTTGAATCAAAACACAGCATTGTGTTTGATCAGGCTGAAAACCGAATGCATACCATTAAGGCTGTGATGGTAGCAACACTGGTGGAAAACCTCATGTTGTAATCGTTGCTTTATATTTTGCGTCCACTCATATTACATTTTCAATTTCAAGAATATAATTAAATAAAAATAGTGAGTTAAATCACTATTTTTATTTGTATCAACCTAAGTAATATGAATTGGCGGTTTATACTCGATAAACTTCAGGTTGCAACCCGCAAGACGACGCGAGACCTTATATTGAAGTTGGATTGGTATATATTGCCTCATTACATTGCCATTTTTAATTCAGGATTATTTTTTGATATCAACCAGAACAGAAAAAACGCGTTACTCTTTTTAATTGTCAGTCTTAAATGTCAGTAGCACTTTACCTAACGAAAGGAAATGACAATGAAATTAGAAACTTTATCCATCCACGCAGGTTATTCTCCCGATCCAACCACCAAAGCCGTTGCTGTCCCGATTTACCAGACCACTTCCTACGCTTTTGATGATTCCCAACATGGCGCTGATCTGTTTGATTTAAAAGTGGAAGGTAATATTTATTCCCGCATTATGAACCCAACCAATGATGTATTGGAAAAACGTATCGCCGCTTTGGAAGGTGGTATCGGTGCGCTGGCGGTTGCTTCTGGTATGGCGGCCATCACCTACGCCATACAAACCATTGCGACTGTCGGGGATAATATTGTCTCTGTCGCAAAATTGTATGGCGGAACTTATAACCTGATGGCGCACAGTTTCCCAAACCTGGGAATTGAAACCCGTTTTGTTGATCATGACGATCTCGCTGCCGTTGACGCATTGATCGACCAGAAAACCAAAGCTGTTTATTGTGAATCCATCACCAACCCAAGTGGGAATATCGTGGATATTCAGGCGCTGGCAGATATTGCCCATCGGCACGGCATTCCTCTTATTGTCGATAATACCGTCGCAACCCCCTATTTATGCCGCCCGTTTGAACAGGGTGCCGATATTATTATTCATTCTCTGACCAAATATATTGGTGGGCATGGTACTTCTATTGGCGGGATCATTGTCGATTCTGGCAAATTTCCCTGGGCTGTGCATCAGGAGCGCTTTGCGATTTTAGGCACCCCGGATCCTTCGTATCACGGCATCACCTATACCGAACATTTTGGTGCCGCCGCCTTTATCGCGCGCTGCCGTGTCGGGCCACTGCGTAGCACAGGAGCCGCTTTATCACCGTTCAATGCTTTCCTGATTTTACAGGGGCTGGAAACCCTGGCACTGCGTATGGAGCGCCATACTGAAAATGCCCTGAAGATCGCACAATATCTGGAAAGACATTCTCAGGTATCTTGGGTTAACTATGCAGGATTGCCTGCACATCCTGAATATAATTTGGCTGTCCGCTATATGGGGGGCAAGCCAGCCTCTATTCTGTCTTTCGGCATTAAAGGCGGGGAAAAAGCCGGTATACGCTTTATTGATGCTCTGCAACTTATTGTGCGTTTGGTCAATATTGGTGATGCCAAATCGCTGGCCTGTCATCCAGCCTCAACCACCCATCGTCAGCTAAATGATGAAGAAATGGTAAAAGCAGGCGTTTCACGTGATTTAATTCGCTTATCCATCGGTATCGAACATAGCGATGATATTATTGCCGACCTCGCGCAAGCACTGGAGGCAGCAAAGACGCAGTAAGATCATTGTTAATAGCGGTAATACCAGAATATTGCAAATGTAGTAAAAATAAGCACAGGCTCTAATTTTGAGCCTGTGCTTTAGATTAAACGACAAAACCATAGTGTGTGCCGTCGGGTAACTCTACGTCGATACGCAACTTACCACCGGATGCTTCCACGTAACGTTTGAGAGAAGATAACTTCAAGTCGCGGCCAGGTTTCTCCATATCGGAGACAGTTGGTTGCTTAATGCCGAGGGCCACAGCAATGTCGCCTTGAGTCAGATTCATGCGTTCACGAAGTTCTGCCAGATGGATGTTAAGCAACATCTCAGTCGCTGCTTTTTGTGCGTTGGCAACAACTTCGGGCTTTTCACTTACCAGTATTTGGTCAAGAGTTCTTGCCATAATTATCTACTCCTTCTTCAATTTCTCCAGATGCGCCGTGAATTCGCGGTCAGCAATCGGAATCATAATTTCGTAAAACCTTTTCTCATTTCCGTTCTTGTTACCGGCACAAAGAAGGATCCCTTTACGTTTAGGATCGAACGCAAAGAACGCTCGGATTGGATCGCCTTTACTTTGAACCCGCAGCTCTTTCATGTTGCTGTAGAATGAACCCCTAACGGCGTCTGCGTATGGCCGGGGTAACATCGGGCCTCGCTCCCGAAGCACCATCATTGAAGCCAGAACGTTGGTACGGTCGGTGTCATCCAGAACATTGAACCACTCATCAAAGGTATCCGTTGTCTCTATGGTCCACATGATTATCCCTCGCCACGATATAGATTAAATACTATATAGATGCAAGCCTATGGTCAAGATCTTTATCTCGTTTCGGTATGATATGCTAAATGATGAAGAAATGGTAAAAGCAGGCGTTTCACGTGATTTAATTCGCTTATCCATCGGTATCGAACACAGCGATGATATTATTGCCGACCTCGCGCAAGCGCTGGAGGCAGCAAAGACGCAGTAAGATCATTGTTAATAGCGATAGCATCAGTAGATTTTGTTTAGAATACCTTATTCAATAATAAAACAGGCTCAATAACGCTGAGCCTGTTTATTTATTACTATACTGCTGATCGGTTTTTGTTACCTTTAGTTTCCTGAAGAATATTAGTAAGAGTTTCAGTATGATGTAGCTAGACAAAGTCCATAATTAGGGTCAGCTTTGCCTTTATCAACAATTGTCAGTTTTTGAACATCAAACCCGACCAACTTGTATTGACCAACCACGTTATTAAATACCGTCGGAATGGGGTTAGGAGTATTACTAGGCTGAGTGATATCAGTACCTATAATGCTCCAATCCATTATATTGGGAAACTCTTCCAGTAGAGACGTACCATCTTTTGCAATGTTACGACCTGACTTAGGATCGCTCAGTGGCCACAAATCGGTCAACTTAACTGTTGAAAACCTTGATGACTTAGCTGGGCTACTATATGCTTCATAAGACGTTTCACAGGTATATTTTGTTGTGTCATACGCGAGTCCATTAAAATAGCGTAATGGCTTCACTGTATAAGTGTACGTCCTTATTGCTCCTGTTTGATTGTTAGTAATAGTGGCCCTGAACTTTGTCGGTATCATTGCTGTATTTTGTTGCAAAGCAAATTCGATAGTCCCATTGATACCATCTATTACTGGCTTAAGAATTTGCTTATCCTTAGTATAATTCGAAGCTGCTAACCCTGATACTATCTCATAATCGCCTGTTTCAACCTTTGCATCAGTAATAAGAGGCGTACCTGGATCAACTCGTAACTCCGCGTATAACGATGCGAAAAGGTTGTGAGGTCCATTTTCATGACTCTGGTAGAATCGACTGACACTTGTGTTATTGTTATTGTAAACATACAATCCCGCAGGCTGATCTACCGATATAAATGTCACGTCAGTGTTCGCCGTCGATTCCCGTTTTCCGTCTTTCGTCACAATCTCCAACTTGGCTCTGACCTTGTTAACACCAACAGAACTGGTCAACGTTACAGTTAAATATCCCTGATCATCCGTGGTTAACTTTTTATTATCGAAAACCAGCTTATTTTCCTCTACCAGCTTGTTGTGGTCAAACTTGTCGGAATTAACAACGCTCCAAATCACTTTATCGTGACCAAAGGTCAGATGGGGTATGGCAGTAACACCAGAGGAATCAGTGATTTTTGCCTTATAGGTATAAGCCTCTTTTCCGTCACTATTGAGCGTCTTATTAGCAGGTATAATTTCCAGATCGCCAATCTTGATGTCACCGATGAAAGTCACTGGATTTTCAGCGTATGCCTTTGTTTTCCCACCATCAATTGATGCCCCTACTTTAATACCTTGTACAGGGTTGGTACTGGTTAAGGTAGCAAACAAGCGTCCATTAGTATCCGTAGTCTCTTGCACTGACGACCATTTCATGCCATTCGGTAATTGTTCAGGATACCACTTAACATCCACTTTATGATTTTTCAGCGGGATACCATTCTTATCTTTCACATCTGCCGTAAAGGTATAACCATTATCTCCGGCGAGAAGTGTCCCTGATGCCAATGGCTTGACAGATTGAACCGCAAAGTCAGAGATAAGGCCACTAAAGCCAATATCACCAATATGGGTTTTTGGCATGCCAGGCATTTCCAGGAAAACTTTCACATCTTTCAGCGGCTGGGAAGTTGCTACTGTTGCCTGCAATTGCCCCTGGGAATTGGTTTTGCTGGGGTTCTCCCAATTCAGGATCACATCCTTACTTTGTGGCTCAATAGACCAGATGGCATCCTGGATCACGCCATCGCGGATAATGTCTTTATCGGCTGTACCATGAGCGACAGTTGCCAGTAGATTATAACCCCCCCTGAGCACCCGCAGCAGAGGAAGATAATTGTTCAGTCTTAAATTGTCTGACAACAAAAGGCTGTACTGTCACATTCAAAATAGCAGGCTTGCTGAACTTACCGTTATTTCCTTCCGCAACGATATTGATCGTATGCGTATTCTGTCCCTCAGGAACATATTTAGGTAATACAAGCGCAAGCATCTCATTACCACCGCCAATATTGGAAATAGCGCCGCCATTTTTTACAAATGCATTATCTGCCTGAAATAGGATTTTCTTGACACGTGATTTTATATTAGCCGTTACAGGTATTGGCGTTGGCCATACTTGCTGGCTATAACCAACAATAGCGCTTTGTGATAATGACAGTTGCAATTCGTCTGGTTTCTTCCTGTGATCAAGCACGATATGGTTGTTCCTTTCCACTAAGTCATAGCGGCTGCCTGCCAGTGTGCGTATGGAAGCAACATTTTCAGGTGAGAACTGCACACCAAGCGGTACACCAAAGCGATAATTCAGGTTGGCCTGAAATAGCGTTTCACTGTGCCCGCTGCCGCCATATTTGTAATCTACTCCCATTGTCACCAACGGAATCGGCGTATAATTCAGGCCAACTCTCCCCAGACTGGGGTTTTTCTGTTTGCTGTCACGATTGAACAGCGTAACGTTATCACCAAAGTATTGTTCAAAGCCTAACTTACCCCCCAGATTCGGGTAAGCCGGTAAATAGAATTCGCCATGCAGATCAAAACCGTTAGCAGGACGCTCTTCCCAATCCTGTTCTTTCAGTGACTGACGCCAGTTAGTCAGACGCCAGTATGAATTGGCAGAGAGTTTGACATAATTTGTCCAGGCTTCCGCCCCTAGACCAATACGCTGATTTTTACCAGTGACATCATGGTCAAAGAAGGTGTTCAACCCATACATCCACTGAGGCGTAAAATAACGCCCGCCCAAGCCGACGTTCAGGGTATGGCGGCTGTCTTTATGACGATAACCAAATTGGGAGAAAACCAACCAATCGGCTTTATTGTCGTAAAGCGGCAGCAGCATATCCAGAGAGCCATTATCCAGTTTGCCTTTTCTGTCTAAGCCAAAGTTAATTTTGGCTGTACCAAACTGCGATAACCATTTCTGTGTCTCGCCGGATATTGCCCCATTAATTCTGCCTAACGCGTAGGATTTCGCTTGTTCAGTAAGTTCGGAAGGTGAAGACGACAGTACCCTGCTGACCGTCTGAATATTTTGCGCAATTAAATTTTCTGTTTCATCTCCCCTGTGATTTAACTGGTTTTCAGTTGCCACTTTCTGAGTTTGCTGGTCAATGCTTTTTTCACCTATAGCAAGTGTATTCATTGATATAAATGGTAAAAACACAGAACCTATATATAGAAAAGACCGAATGAACTTCTTACTCATATATGAGTCCATATATAGTACCTCGTTGAATATTTGATGTCCTAACACGCGATAAGAATAAAAAATTAATATTTTTGTGCACTTAAGATACATTAGGTGATTTATTGCCAATCTGCTTAATGACAATTTTTTATGACTTGATAATAAAAAGTTATCGCTTTTTATTTTGAATATCAGATGATGACATGAAGTGAGAATTAGCGTAAAAAATCAGGCTTACTATTCAATAAAACAGGAGGGTAATGGTGTGTTTTTTATATTTATTTTTCGAGAAAAATTTATTTGATGATAAATTTCAAGTTACAGATAATAACACTGTAACTTGAAAAGTAAGGGTTGTAGATTTCATTCCGGTCAGGCTTTAAACATCAAAATTTTTCCCTGAACGGTTCATCCGTCTGCTGTCTATCAGACATGAAATCGCCTATTTGATGGCAAGTCCCCACAATGTCGCTCGCTTAAACCAAGCTATCTTCCCCCGGACTCTCCCTTCCTCCTGATAATCCGGCGGCGCTTATTAAACAGATCCGGCAGGATCGTCTGCGATACGCACTGCCACTCAATTTTATCGATATCAACCCCCTGTTTGACAAAATAGTCTGACAGCGCTGACTGGCATTGTCCGAGTACTTCAATGGCACAATTCCCTTCCAATGTCAGCAACAACTCAGTCTGAGTTAGCCGATAATCACTCGTTAGCGGCAAAGTATTAGCGATGATCCGCGAACAGGGATCAGCAAAAATACTCACCATTTCCCCATTAAGCGCAGGTAAAATCAACTGATCATCATTGCGCCCCTCTATACGCTCTATCGCCAATGCCGGATTGCCACAAGCACACGGGGTTTTCTTCACGACCAAAATATCATCAAGCTGATAACGCACAATGGGCTGAGTTTCTCGGGTAAAATCGGTAATAATTGGATTAAAACGCGATTCATCTATCCATTTTGGCTCAATATGCAGAAAATCTTCATTAAGATGCAGCGTCCCATGCGAGCAGGTACACGCCAGAAAACCTTCCGTTGCCTGATAAATTTCTCCCACCTCCCTGAATACGGCCTGCAACAGTTGGCGATCTTGCGGCTCAAGCACTTCTGCCACCGAGATCACTTTAACCGGCGGCAACGAGGCTTCACCTTGCTGGATCTTCAATGCCAGCGCCCGCAATACTTGAGCCGGTGCCACAATAATCGTCGGCCTGTACTCTACTAACGCTTGCACCTGCTGATTAAAGTCAGCGAACAAATCAAAAAAACGGAAGGATATCCAACGATTCTGGACACTATCGTAGAGCGTGTTTCCCGCCCGTAAAAACAGCGCAACCCGTTCACCGTGAAATAAGCCATTTGGCAGCATCTTAGCAAGCATCATTCCTGCCCAAATGCTCCGCTCTTTCGGGCTGGCAACAAAAATACCCCGCTGCCCTGATGTCCCTGATGACAGGCCAACGCTGAATTTGCCGACTGTTGGCTTGAAATCTCGTGACTGTTCGCTCAACCGCGCACATGCCAAAAGCTCGTCACGCCTGAGACCTGCTGTATTCATCTGGTCGAAATTTTCCATCATGATGGCTTTATTCATCAGCGGATATTCCACTAACGGTAAATCAGCGTATGAGGAAAAATAAGGGCTTTTCGCCAGAACCCTATGCTTAAATCTCGCCAGTTCTCTCAATTGATGCTGCTCGAGCTGCTGTCGGTTGGCAAATTTCCACCGTTTTTTGGCTCGCCAATAGTAGCAAAGCGTTTTCAATATCATTCCAAATCTCCCTTATGACATAGCTGGATAGGGATCTGTTTTTGGTCAATTTGATGCAACTTATTCAGTGTTTCGTAATAAGCCCGGCTGTCATCCATAATAAGATTCGCCAGCTTTGCAGGCCCGCGCAGTTCACGGTAATTCGTCGGTGACCAGGCAGCATCTCCCGCCAGCAATACCCAACCCTGTTCAGTCAATACACAAAGGCCAAGATGCCCGGCCGCATGACCGGGCAGCGGAACAATCAGGATCTGTTTCTGACTTCCTGGCACGGCATAACCTTCTCCCAATACCGCTAATTCTTCCGGCAATGAGCGGGTTTCAAATCCTTCATAAAAACGGACTCTGGATTCGAAATCTTCCGGGACTAACCCCCGCACAAACGCTTTTCGTAGTGCGGTGATCCCACGTAAATGACGGGTTTGCCGCCAACCTTCCCCAGAACAGATAAATTTAGACTGCGGGAAATCCCGTAATCCGGCAATATGATCACCATGAAAGTGAGAAATGATGACGCCATCAATATCACGAGCCTGAATACCTTTTTCCTTGAGCTGCATCACCAGTGCGTCTTTGCTGTCAAAGTAAACCGGCGTGACCGTGCGATATAACCGAATAATCCCATTGCGGGTATGATCGTAAAAATGATTGGCGTATCCGGTATCAAGTAGCCAACGCTTATCATGACACGCCAGCAACCACGCACGGGCTGGAAATTTGCATACGCGAAGACTGGCACCTTTCAGTGCCATGCAACCGGAATGAGTGCAATATCCCACTTCAAAAATACGTATTTTAACCATGTGAACCCGTTTGCAGGTCTGCCTGTTTTAGCCAATTGGCCGTTAAATGAATGCCTTCCTCCATGGTATAAATCGGCGAATAACCCAGCTCTTCCTGCGCCTTTGAATTATCCAGTGTCATGGCGTAATAAACCGCGCCAATACCATAACGCGTCAGCAACGGCTCTTTTCGGGTGAACATGGCAATGCTTTCCAAAATTGCCGCAACGGCATACAAAAGTGGATAAGGCAATGATTTGATCCGGTAACTAAACTGCATCTCATCAAATAACTGCCCCAGCGTTTTTGCCAATGGCTGTGGCTGCTGATTGGTAATGTTATATATCGCCCCGCTTTGTACGCTTTCGCGCTGGGTTGCCAACGACATAGCATGGACAACATTCATAACGTAAGTGAGATCCAGCGCATTCCTTCCCCCGGCCGGTAAAGCCACCACGCCTTTACTGGCCTTAACCTGAGCCATCAGACGCGGTAACAATACCCTGTCATGCGGGCCAAATAATCCACGGGGACGCAGGATAATGTAAGTTGTGTCAGGATAGCGGGGAAACAATTGGCGTATGCTCTCTTCCGCCAGAAACTTAGTCCGGGCGTAATCATTGGCAAAATACTGGCTGCGCTGATTTTCGGTAACATGCTGTTGGTGGGAAAAATTAAAATACACGGCTGGAGTAGAAATATGGATAAAGCGCCGGATACCACCTATTCCGGCTGCCTGTGCTAACGTATAGGTCGCCGCCACGTTGATACGTTCAAACTCATCAGGATCACCCCAGGGAGAGGATTTGGCGGCACAATGCCAGACGGCATCACAATCTGACATCAATGCGAGGGCGTCATCCTCCGTTAACGTCGCCAGTTCAGCACGACGAAACTCCGCGCCCAATTGAGTCAAGAATGCTCCCGCCTGCGGGTCACGCCCGGTTGCCACCACCGTTTCTCCCCGGGATAACAGGTAATCAACGGCATTACGACCTAAACCACTGGTTGCGCCAGTTACAAGAATTTTCATGGTATCAGGATCATCTCACTTAATGAAAGCCCGGCCGCGGTACCAAGCAACATCACATAATCACGGCCATAATAGCGATTTGTCATAACGGCTTCATGCAGCGCACTTGGAATGGATGCCGCAACCTGATTACCGCGATAACGATAGATATTCACAAATCTCTCATTTTTGATATTCAGTCGCTTGAGAATATGCTTCAATCCCAAATGGCTTGCCTGATGCGGTATCACGGTATCAATATCGGACATGGCAAGATTGGCACTGTCTAATACACGTACAGTAAATTCTTCAATCAATGAGGCAGTCAGTTTAAACAGTGGCTTACCCTGCATCTGGAACAGAAAATCGCTATCTTCCATGCCGGTACGCAGATTTTTACGGGTTCCACCCGCCCGGATCTCACATAATTCAAGGCCTTCCGGGTAGGTTTCATGTTTGTAGGTAACAATCCCGCTTTGCCCATCCCCTCTTTCGACGATCATACACGCCGCCCCATCACCAAAAATCAGCGAGGACTCCTGATGTGACCAGTCAATGCCACGGGAAGCCATTTCTGAGCAGACAATGGCAATCCGCCGATACTGCCGGGTTGACAATAATCCACCCGCCACACTCAGCGCAGAGATAAAACTCACACAGCTAGCATTAATATCAAAACAGGCCGTTCCTGCCTTTAATCGACTCTCTTTTAAAATATGTGCGGCGGAATAAGGTAAGGCTTGAATCGGGATAGCAGAAGCTGAAATCAGCAAATCAATGGAATCTGGCGAGATTTGATGTGTTTCTAACGTATTATGCAATGCATCTGAGGCTAATTTAGCCGGTGATGCTGCATAATCAGAATGATAACGATACTCTATTCCAGAATGTTTTTCGACAAAACCCTTTGGTTTATTGAGTTTCAAATCTAAATCGGATGAGTACACTTTTTTTTCTGGTAAAGCAATACCAGACGCAATGATCTTTAATGGGATCAATTCATTTGAACTTTTCATTTTTTTTATTACTTCCAGATGTTAATTTTTTGTTTAATTTTATTGTCAGAATATGAAGTTAATTCTGATTAGGGAGAGAATAAATAAATATTTATCAGATAGCTGATTAAACAGGAAGTATATATTTATGATACATCATATTATTAAATTGAAATATTAAATGCAGCCATATGAAAAATAGAAAGTTTTTTCAGTTCATCATTTCAATATGATGAACTTTTTTTAATGAAGAAAGCATGTTATGAGATTTAATGATGATATTTAATTATGATATTTGTTGCTTCTATGTAAAACAAAAATCAATGTTAATTGACAAATAAATCAACTTTATTTAATTAATAGAAATAATTGCCTTTGGTTTTTATTTCATTGGTTAATTATATAAAGATAGAAGTCTTGAGAGTTCCAAATAAGTATTAATTTAATCTTCTTAATTTATCTTAAAACAAAAAAATAGTAATCCACTAATATACCAATCCAACTTCAGGATGCGTGTTATATTTCCCCGCGCAGCAGTGAAATATAAGGCCTCGCGTCGTCTTGCGGATTGCAACTTGACGTTTATCGCGTACAGACTTCAAGTAGATTAAAAAGGGGAGCCAAAGCTCCCCCATCATTCAAGGTGATGTCAGATCACTGGCTGGCTTTCAGTTTTTGAAAGTACTCTTCGTACAGGATATTGGTATTACCAACATCACTCTGCCATTCGCCTTTTTTGATCTCGGCGGCATCTGGATACAGCGATTTATCTTCTGTCATCGATTTCGGCAGTAATTTTCTCGCCTCCAGATTCGGGGTTGGGTAGCCAATTTTCTCGGCAACCTGTGCCGCAATTTCCGGGCGCAACAAGAAATTGATCAATTTCATCGCGCCATCGACATTTTTAGCATTCGCTGGAATAGCCAAACTGTCCATCCAGAAAATCCCGCCCTCTTTCGGCCAAATAATCTCAACCGGTGTGCCAGCCTGACGCGCAACATAAGCAGAGCCGTTCCACATCATACCGATATCCGCTGCGCCTTCCATAAATGGGTTGGCAGGGTTATCAGAATTAAATGCCAGTACATTTGGCATCAGTTTTCTCAGTTCCTGATAAGCCGCTTCAATCTCTTTCGGATCAGAGGTATTACCGGAATAGCCCAATTTCAGCAACGCCATCTGGAAAACTTCACGCGCATCGTCAGTCAGTACTAAACTGTTTTTGTACTCTGGTTTCCAAAGATCAGCCCAGGAAGAGAGAGATTTGGGATCAATATTATCGCCATTGACGCCAATCGCCGTTGCCCCCCAAATATAAGGGACAGAGTAATCGTTATTCGGGTCAAAAGACTTATGGAGCAGGTTAGGATCAAGGTTATGGAAGTTGCTCAATTTACGGGTATCGATTTTTCGCAACATCCCTTCTTTACTCATCTTTGAGATAAAGTAAGTGGATGGAACCACTAAATCATAAGCGCCGTCTTTATAAGTTTTCAGCTTGGTGTACATGCTCTCATTGGATTCATAGGTGGAATAAATCACCTTAATCCCAGTCTCTTTGGTGAACTGGTTGAGTAAACCAGGCGGAACATATTCAGTCCAGTTGTAGAAATACAGCGTTTTGCCATCATCAGCGGCAGCGGCATTCGCCGAACCAATGCTTAATGCCATCATCCCAGCGGCTAACAGACAAAACCACTTTTTCATGTTGTTTTTCATGTCGTGTTTTCCCTCGCAGTTGGTGCGTTAGTATCATATATAGGTTCGGTGTGAACCTATCCCCGAAAAGGGGGCTATTATAAAAGTGACATTTAATGGGGTAAAGCAACTTATTTCTTGCTGAAACGGTGTAATATGAAAGAAAAGCGTGGCCAATCCGCAACCACGCTTAAAAGAAGATTAAGATTTCCCTGTGCGATCACGCATCACAAATTGGCTAATCAGCACCAAAACCAACGACATAAGTAACAAAATCGTTGCTAATGCGTTCACTTCCGGCGAAATTCCCACTTTTACCATTGAATAGATCTTAAGTGGCAAAATCTCATAGCTTGGCCCTGTCACGAATGAGGAAACAACCACATCATCCATCGATAAGGTAAAGCTCAGCAGCCAACCCGCCATCACCGCCGGCATCGCCAGCGGCAGGATGATTTTTCGCAGAATAGTCAATTCACCCGCGCCCAAATCACGCGCCGCTTCCAGCATCTTGACGTCAAAGTCTTTCAGGCGGGAGTAAACCGTTATCACCACAAACGGCAAGCAGAAGGTGATATGCGAAAACAGCAGTGACCAGAATCCCAGTGAAACGCCGAGCAGCATAAACAGTACCAACAAAGAGATTGCCATCACGATATCCGGCGACATCATCACGACGAACAGCATACCGCCAACAAACTTTTTGCCTCGGAATGAGTAACGATACAGAGCGACCGCCGTCAGGGAGCCTATTAAGGTGGCAAACGTGGCGGACGTTACCGCCATCGTCAGGGAATGGCCTGCCGCTTGAACCAGACTGTCATTAGCGAACAGCAGGCTATACCATTCAGTGGTAAAACCCTGCCAGCTAATGCCAAAGCGTGATTGGTTAAACGAGCTGACCAGCAGAATAATCATCGGGATATACAGGTAAGCGTAAACGATGGTCATGAAGCCACCGCGCAACAGGCGTCCGATCATTCCAGTTCCACCTTCTTGTTCAGCAACTTAGCCGCACGATAATAAACCAGTAACATCAATCCCATGACCAGCGTCAAACAGATGCTGGTCGCCGCCCCAAACGGCCAGTCGCGGATATTGAGGAATTGGCTCTTAATCACATTACCGATCAGCAGGTTCTTCGCCCCACCCATCAAATCAGCTACGTAGAACAGCCCCATCGCGGGCAGCAATACCAGCAAACAACCGGCGATAATGCCCGGCATGGTCAATGGCACAATGATGCGGATAAAGGTCTGCAATTTCCCCGCACCCAAATCGCGTGCCGCTTCCAGACAAGGTTTATCCAGCTTTTCAATGCTGGAATAGAGCGGCATCACCATAAACGGCAACAAGATGTAGACCAGCCCCAGCACAACCGCTTCGGGGGTATACATGATGCGAAAAGGTTTATCGGTAATGCCTATCCACAGCAGAAAATCATTCAAATACCCACGGGTACTGAGAAACATCTTCAAGCCATAAATACGGATTAACGAGTTCGTCCAGAACGGCACGATCAACAGGAATAGCATCAGCGAACGCTGTTTCTTTGGCATACGAGTCAGGAAAAAAGCGAACGGATAGCCAATCACCAGACAGCACAACGTCGCTATAATCGCCATATTCAGCGAATGCAGCAGCACCTCGGCATACAGCGGATCAAACAATCGGCTATAGTTATCCAGCGAGAATACCATCTGCACTAAATTGGCATCATCACGGGTCAGGAAGCTGGTTCCGATGATCATCAGGTTCGGCAAAAAGACGAATAGCATCAGCCAGGATACGATGCCCGTAATGACGATATTCTGGAATAGTTTACGCGTCTTCTTCATCGACCAGCACAACCTCCCAGCTTTCTACCCAAGTGACGGCAATCTTCTGGTTCAGGGAATGGTCAACGTCCGGATCATCTTCGTTGAAGAATTCACTGACCATGACCATCTTGCCATTTTCCATTTCGACCACGGAATCCAGCGTCATGCCCTTGTAGTTACGCTCACGGACATAACCAATCAGCCCCGATACCTGCTCACCGTTGTTGATCTCTTCCACGCGCAGGTCTTCCGGGCGCAGCAAGACTTTCAACGTTTGCCCCACCGTCACTGGCAGCGAGGTGAAAATATCACATTCATGGCCTTCGACATTGGCGCGTATCCGTTGATCATCAATACGATGCAGCACTTCAGCATCAAAGATATTGATTTCGCCGATAAAGCGGGCAACAAACAGGTTTTTCGGCTCTTCATAAATCTCACGCGGAGAGCCATCCTGTTCAATGCGACCGTTCCGCATAACCACGATGCGGTCTGACATGACCAGAGCTTCTTCCTGATCGTGGGTCACGAAGATAAAGGTGATGCCGAGCTTACGCTGGAGCGCCTTTAGCTCATTTTGCATCTGCTTGCGCAACTTGTAATCGAGCGCGGAGAGTGATTCATCCAGCAGCAAGACTTTCGGTTTATTGACAACCGCACGGGCAATCGCCACACGTTGCTGTTGGCCGCCGGAAAGCTGGACAGGTTTACGCTGGGCAAACTCTTCAAGCTGTACCATGCGCAGTGCTTCCTCAACACGCGGAGCAATCTCTTTTTCCGGTGTTTTCTGCATCCGAAGTCCAAAAGCGACATTTTCAAATACGGTCATGTGGGGGAACAGGGCATAACTTTGGAAAACCGTATTAACGTGACGGTGCTCGGCGGGAATATCAGTAATATCCTGCCCTTCCAGTAAAATTTTGCCGCTGTCTGCATCTTCCAGCCCGGCAATCAGGCGGAGTACTGTAGTTTTGCCACAACCGGATGGCCCAAGAATGGTCAAGAACTCGCCATCATTGATTGTCAGATCGAGCTGTGAAATAACTTGTTTACCGTCGAAGCCCTTACTCAAGGCTTTCAGTTCAACGAGTGGTGTCAGAGAGGTGTTCTCAGTCATTTATGCTATCATCTATCCCTTGGAATAATGCAGATAGAACCGCCACGGGAAAAGACTGTGTTAGCTAGCAGAAAGCATCATTTCTCCGCTAAAGCTCAAAGCCAGTGGCGCCGGTTGAAATTACGAAGCGCGCATCATAAACGCAGTACGCCCAAATTGAAAGCCGAAACAATAACAATATGTCATTTTTTATGACTATTTTATGAATGGTCATCGCGTGTCTTATTTTGCACCGAATTGTACCAGATGGAAATAGTTTCATATCGGATATTTTTGAAACAAAAAAATACTTTTGTTTTCCAATGAATTCAGGCAGGTATCCTCCCGATTCGGGATCAGGCTACGGCCAGCTTTACATTTCCCGCCCTTCCAGCGGGTTTTACCAACACTGCTTACACTTAATAGGTTAACTTATAATAGGTTAACTTAGCGTGGACTCATGAACCCCCATTCGCGGGGCAATTTCAGGGAGACTGAATTTTGCTTTAAAAAGAATCTCAATCTGGTATCTTTGACCTTCAGTTAGCTGCTGATAATACACGTTTCTCACACTCGTCTTTGGTCGGAAAAATGAAGATTTTATCGGTAACGAATTCCTTGTCCTAATTTTCTTTCGAGCATTGCAGTTATTATATGGATTCAGGCTTAATATAAAAAATAACAAGAAAATAAGGTGAGTAAAAAATGAATGATTACGGTATTTGGACCATCATTACCCCTGTTGTCACAATTATTTTAGCTATATTTACACGCCAGGTTATTTTATCACTACTACTCGGTATATTAGTGGGTTTTACTGTCATTAATGACCATAATATTATTTTAGGTATACAAGGGACTAGTGAAGGTATTATTGATACCTTTTCCTCCTCAGGCAATACAAAAACCATTATTTTTATGTTGATGATTGGTGGCATAATGCGGCTTGTGGTTGTTACAGGCGGCGTGCGATCTTTAGTTCGTTTACTTACGAACAAAACACAACTTATTAAAAATAAAAAATCTGTTCAGTTCTTAGCAATGATCATTACATCATTAATTTTTATTGAAAGCTCAATTAACCAATTAATTGCTGGAGCATCAACCAAGAAATTAGCTAAAAACTACGGTATCCCACCAGAAAAAATGTCTTACATTATCCAGACATCCTGTGTTTCTGTCTGTTCTTCTGCCATGATTAACGGTTGGGGTGCCGCAATGATGGGCGTCATCGGTGTACAGATTTCCAGAGGGTTAATCAGCGGGGAGCCATTCGATATCCTGGCTGGCTCTATGGTTTATAATATTATGGCTTGGTTATCTCTGGCTTCTGTCTTATTTTATATTTTCTCTAATGTTTCCTGGGGACCAATGAAAACCGCAGAAATGCGGGCCTTATATGACCATTTAAATAGTGATATTGAAGATAAACACAATGAAGATAGTGAAGATGTTATTGAACACCCTAACAGCCATACTTCATTAAACTTTTTTATTCCTATTTTATCGACGGTATTAATGCTCCCTGTTGCTCTCTATATCACAGGTGATGGTGATTTTAGTAAGGGCAGCGGTTCAACCTCTATCTATTGGAGTGTTATATTTGGAACCACGATCTCTTTTTTCTGGTACTTATTACGCCGTGTTTTAACCATCGAAAGCTTTTTTAAAGAGCTTTATATTGGTTATGCCAGCATGATAAAAATAAGCTCTGTCATGGTATTGGCATTCTTAATGGGTAACGTTTCCGCTGATTTAAATACCGGTGCGTATATTGCACAAATAACGTCTGGCATCATTCCGGCGGGTTTTTCCATCGGCTTTATTTTCCTGATTAGTTCCATCATGTCATTAGCAACAGGCACCTCATGGGGGACATTCGCAATGATGATCCCCATTGGGGTACAGCTAGGCATTTCAGTGGGTATGCCTCCTGAATATATGATCGGTGCCGCAATTGCGGGTTCCATTTTTGGTGATATGACATCGCCAATTTCCAGCGATGCTATCGTTGCATCAATGGCAACAGATTGTGACCATATTGAACATATTCGGACTCAAATGCCATACGCGTTGGTTACTGCAAGTTTCACCCTCGCTATCTATTTCTATTTAGGCCTTACTTATTAATTTACCATCCGCTGAGGATAATATGTCTTTAACAGAAAATTTGGCAAAATTTGCCCGGATTGATTTACTTAAAACGGCCACTATGATGGATAAATTGGAAAATTTATCCCACTACTTAGGACGCGATATTTATATTAAGAGAGATGATTTAACGCCTTTGGCAATGGGTGGGAATAAATTACGTAAACTGGAGTATCTTATTGCTGACGCATTACAAAAAAAGGCTAAAGTTATTGTTACCGCTGGCGCAATTCAATCAAATCACGTCCGGCAAACAGCCGCTATGGCGGCAAAATATGGTCTAAAATGCGTCGCTTTATTAGAAAATCCCATTCAAAATCAGGACAGTAATTTTCTCAATAATGGTAATAAATTACTGACGGAATTATTCAATCCCCAATGCGTCATGTGTGATGAATTGACCGATCCAAACAGGCAAATGGAAGAATTGGTTGATCAACTCAATCTCGAAGATGCCTATATTGTGCCTGTCGGGGGTTCCAATGCTCTGGGTTCATTGGGTTATGTGCGTTGTGCATTAGAAATAGCCGAGCAGCGCCCGAAAGAGGTGGAGTTTGCTGCCGTGATTGTCGCCTCTGGAAGCGCGGGTACACATGCAGGGTTGGCTGTCGGGTTACATTCTGTACTACCGCAGACACCGGTTATTGGCGTTACCGTCTCGCGTGTTACCGCCGAGCAAGCGCCAAAAGTGAGTCAATTGCAGCAAGAGATCAGTGCGCTCTTAGGCCAAACAACCTGCCCAGATATTCTTTTGTGGGATAATTATTTCGCTCCCATGTATGGCATGCCAAATAAACCAGGATTAGACGCCATTACGCTACTGGCACAAAAAGAGGGTATTTTATTAGATCCCGTCTATACCGGAAAAGCGATGGCGGGATTAATTGATAATGTACTGAATAACACCATCGAAAGTCAGAAACCATTGCTTTTTGTTCATACTGGTGGTGCTCCTGCATTGTTTTCTTATTCTTCGATAAGCGCAATCTAATTTTACAGAAAAAACAGCTCTCTTTTTAGCTGTTTTTTCCAGTTTAGTGAGATTTTTTGGCTCACACTTAGCAAAATCACTGATTTTATTCTCATCTAATCTTGGTGATTTTTTTTCAGGTTAAATTGGCTATCTTTCTATACGCGATAAATTTCAAGTTGCAATCCGTAAGACGACGCGAGGCCTTATATTGAAGTTGGATTGGTATATAGCGTTGTTTATAAAAAAGAGCCGCAACATGGACTGAAATTTATGGGCACCAGAGCAGAATGTCGGGAAATATTTCCAAATACTGATTTGACCGCAGATTTCGCCTCATTTATTGTTAAATGAAAATGTTGCAAACAAAATATCTGAGAGATAAGAATGAATTATGCAAAAGTTTCACCCAGGATTATTAACCCATTATATAAAAGCTATGAAGAAATCCATGCCTCTGAACTGGATCAAACACTTATTCTGCTGGTGGAAACACGGGTATCTCAAATTAATGGTTGTGCCTATTGTTGCCATCTTCATGCCGAAGCAATCCGCAAAGATCATGGTATAGCAAAATCATCATAACATGGCATATTCAATATGCTCTGTAAACAGCTCATCAACTGAACATCTTTTTTGTCTTCTTATTGCTTTTGCTCCACCCCATTTGTGTTCTATCGGATTCAAATCAGGGCTATAAGCAGGAAGCCATTCCAGTTGACATTCGCTATCCACTATCGCTTGTCTCGTGTCATTTCTTTTGTGGAAAGACGCATTATCCATGACTATCACTGCACCGTGCGGGAGTTTTGGCAATAAATCTTGCGTTATCCATGCATGAAAGACATCCGCATTAATGCTCCCGGTAAACAAACTTAAGGTGACGAAGCGATTGTTGAGAATGGCCCCAATCACGTTAATACGGCCTTTCGCCTGCCAGTCGTGTGTACCAAAACAGCGCTGTCCTTTTTCAGCATACCCATGTGTACGTGGCATGGATTGAGCAAAACCACTTTCATCTAAGTAAACTATCGGTTTGCCTGCCTGTTCATAGCCATTGATCCGCTCGACAAACGCTTGACGAGCCTGAGGGTCAGCGCGAGGGTGTTCCAGCGTTTTTTTTATGCGTGAGCCGAAGTCGTTTCAAGGCGTAATGAATAGCCGACTGCGAGACACCTAAACGTTTTGCTCTTTCCCACTGATAATCGTCGGGAAATTTTTGGATATCCGCGATAAGCACCTCATCAGGGATTTTCATGGGAGGCTTATCACGCGTCATGCAAGGTTCTATTTTATGGCTCCACCGGAACAGGGTACGAATAGAAATCTCAAAATGGACACTCGTTTGCTCGAAAGTCAACGAATGTTTATCTTTGTATGCCAGGACTCTTTTTCGAAAATCTAGACTGTAACCCATTTCACTTTATGCCTTGTCATATTGGATTGGGATATTATGCCATATTGGTATGATTTAGCTATATAGAACAAGTAAAATTGGATAAATTACCTGCATGGTTCAATTCCAATATCTACAGCCCGAAAGAAAAACTGGCATTAGAATGGTGCGAAGCCTTAACAACAAATCCCAGACAAAGTATCTTGGATAAGATTAAAGAACGCCTGGATGCTGTTTTCACCGAAAAAGAGATTGTTGACCTGACAGCAACGATCGCCTTAATGAGTGCCCTTAACAGAATGGCGGTCAGTTTAGGGGACCGAAACGAATAATCACATCATTATGCAGGCGATTTAACCTGACCATTCATTGAAAAATTTCTGCCCGCAATCTTTGCGATGAATGCTATCGTGAGTATAATGCGCGACGATTTGCCGGGAGAAAACATGAAAGATTGCGCTGTAAAGGCTGTAACAAAACACCAAGCTAACGAGACACTGTCTGCTGGCAGCGTAAGCGCGTTGTTTTTCCCATTGCTTAACCGAACATTAAAAAAAGCCCCTCAGTTGAGGGGCTTTTTTTTGCCTGACCAGTCCAAGTCTAGAAGTCATAAAAGAGGAACGTAAACATGGCTAATCCGTTATATCGCAAGCATATCATTTCAATTAATGATCTGAGCCGTGCAGATCTGGAACTGGTATTGCAGACGGCCGCTGCATTAAAAGCCAATCCACAGACTGATTTACTGAAACACAAGGTGATAGCGAGTTGCTTCTTTGAAGCCTCCACACGTACCCGTCTCTCTTTCGAGACCGCCATTCAGCGACTCGGCGCTGCCGTCGTGGGCTTCGCTGACAGTAGTAATACTTCATTGGGTAAAAAGGGAGAAACGTTGGCTGATACCATTTCCATTATCAGCCAATACGCCGATGCCATCGTCATGCGTCACCCACAGGAAGGTGCGGCACGATTGGCTTCTGAGTTTTCCGGCCCTATCCCTGTTATCAACGCTGGCGATGGCGCAAACCAGCATCCGACCCAGACGTTGCTCGACCTGTTCACCATTCAGGAAACTCAGGGCAGGCTGGAAAATCTGAAAATTGCGATGGTCGGTGATTTGAAATATGGCCGTACCGTTCATTCACTGACACAAGCGCTGGCGAAATTTAACGGCAACCATTTCTGTTTTATTGCGCCAGATGCACTTGCAATGCCAAGCTATATCCTGCATATGCTGGAAGAAAAACAGGTGAGTTACAGCCTCCACAATAACTTTGAAGATGTGCTGCCCGAACTGGATATTCTGTATATGACCCGTGTCCAGAAAGAGCGTCTTGACCCTTCAGAATATGCCAATATCAAAGCTCAGTTTGTCCTGCGCGCGGCGGATCTGGTGGATGTTAAAGAAAACCTGAAAGTACTGCACCCGCTGCCACGTATTGATGAAATTACGGGAGATGTCGATAAAACGCCATATGCTTACTACTTCCAGCAAGCAGGAAATGGCATTTTTGCCCGTCAGGCATTATTGTCGCTGGTATTGAATGAAGATGTTGTTATAGCCCGCTAAGAAAACTATATACCAATCCAACTTCAAGGTGCAGCCAACAGCGCTGCAACTTGAAAAACGATAACTAACAATGAGATGATTTCCCCAATCCCCCAAAACTCACTTCCCAATTCCCACCGGATACGATTCAAACAAATACCCGTCAAAATTCGGGTCATCCACATCTGACAACTCCAGCAAACTCTGTTTCACGTTTTCTAAGTGTTGCCACATCGTTTGCTTCGCTGCGGCGGGATCTTTTTTGATCATCGCTGCCAAAATGGTCTGATGATCATTCAACCACGCTTTACGGTAATCAGTATTGGTAATTCGGCTATGCAGTTTCACCCACATGGGATTATTTTCACGCCACGCCCAGGACTGTTTAAGCAATTCAACTAACATACTGTTAGGTCATGCACCCAATAGTTAGATAACCTTTGGAAGATAGTATTCACGCTCAATGAAAGTGCCTATCACTTTGTCATGCATTTCTTCGGATTTGGAATAACAGATCGTTTTCCGATTCAGTCTCTTGATGCGAGTACGTAAGGTCAGATTGGTTCTTTCGATACGTTGAGTAAATTTCTTCCCTCTAAAGTGTTTTTCCTCAGAAAGGCAATCGTAAACGGCATAATTATCGGTACAGAAAAATTGAATTTCGAAAGGAGCCAGAAGTGCCAGCAATTTGCTCAGTGTTTTCCTGCTGCGATCCCCCAATACGTGCGCGATTATTTGCTTTTGCTCCGGTTCCCAGGCATACCAAAGCCAGCGCTGATTCTTCTTGTTACCGACAAAAGACCATTGTTCATCAATTTCGCAGATAATATGAATATTATTTGCGGCCAGCGGCAGTGTAGTTACCTGTCTGGGTTCGAGTTTTTTTAGGGTACGAAGAACGGTGTTGATACCCACCTTCAGGACACGAGCGGTGTCTCTGATACCGCCATTATTCGCAGCCATATCCACAATCTGATCTTTCATTCCGGGTTTGCAGGCTTGGTAGGTGTAATTCAGTTGAAAGGTTTTACGGCAGGCATAACAGTGATAACGCTGATGTCCGCTGCTTCCTTTTCCATGCCCTTTGACCTCTTCCGCTTTGTGACAGTAACGACAAACCACATCAACTTTAGCCATATCTCACCAGTAATAAAAAGTGGGGAGTTTACTACAACAATCTAATGATTGGGAGCATGACCCGCAGACAGGGGCAATTACTCAGCGAATTAGAAATAGCCCAATTTACGACAGCGGTGCTGGTTTGGCTAGGTAAGCAGTACGCAAAACGCGGCTGGGTCATGCAACTGCATATTGGTGCCTTGCGCAATAACAACACACGTATGTTTAATCGGTTAGGGCCAGACTGTGGCTTTGATTCCATTGGGGATAATCCTATCGCTTACCCATTATCTCGCTTGCTGGATGAAATGGATAAAACAGACCAATTACCAAAGACTATTCTCTATTGCTTAAATCCCCGCGATAACGAAGTGATCGCAACTATGACCGGCAATTTTCAGGGCGGGGATCGGGGTGATAAAAGTATTAGGGGTAAGATCCAATTTGGATCGGGCTGGTGGTTCAACGATCAAAAAGACGGTATGCAGCGTCAATTAGAGCAACTTTCCCAATTAGGCTTATTAAGCCAATTTGTCGGTATGCTGACAGATTCACGCAGTTTCTTATCCTATACCCGCCATGAATATTTTCGGCGTATTCTCTGCAATATGCTGGGGAATTGGGTCGAAAATGGTGAAATTCCCCATGATGAAAAAATGCTGGGGCAGATAGTTCAGGATATCTGCTTCAATAATGCTGAACGTTATTTTCAGGCTGTAAAGGATTAAAATATGCAGATGTGGAAAATTGCCCTGATTGGCGAAGGGATGATTGAGCTAAATGGCACGCCATGTGGTGCCATGACACAAAATTATGGCGGTGACGTGCTGAATAGTGCCGTTTATCTGGCTCGCGCTGGCGGCGATACACTTGATGTCCATTTCGTCACGGCGATGGGCACGGACCCTTTGAGCGAAGGCATGATCTCACGCTGGCAGCAAGAAGGCATTAATACTTCGCTCGTGTTGCGTGATAACGCGCATCAGCCCGGTCGATACCTGATCCAGCTCGATGAAAAAGGTGAACGCACGTTTCTTTACCGGCGCGATAACTCGGCGGCGCGTTATCTCTTGCGCCATCCTGATTATCCCCTGTTGCGCCAACAATTGCGGAATATGGATGTGCTCTACCTCAGTGGGATCAGCCTGGCTATTTTGCCCGAAAATGATCGCCAGTTGCTGTTAATTGATTTGAAACAGTTAGCTTCTGAAGGGAAATTGATTTTCTTTGACAGTAATTACCGCCCGGCCTTATGGGAAAATGAAACGCAAGCCCGTGAGTGTTATCAGCAAATGTATGCCATCACTGATATTGCGTTAGTGACTGACGATGACGAAGCACGTCTCTGGGGAGACACGTCAATTGAGGAGAGCGTTAACCGCCTGAAAAGAATCGGGGTTAAACATGCCATTATCAAAGCGGGTGAACGGGGCTGTTTTTATCGTGACTTAAGCGGCTGCAATGCCACACAACATATTAAGACGCAACCTGTTACCTCTGTCGTTGATACCACTTCGGCAGGCGATGCGTTTAATGCGGGTTTTATCGTGGGGCGGTTAAATGGGAAATCCATTCATGATTCAGCATTAATGGGGCATCAGCTCGCAGGGGTTGTGATCCAGCATAAAGGGGCGATTGTGCCACCGGCGGCGACACAAGAAGTTATCGCGCGTTTTTTTAATTTGAACGAAATCGGAGAGAATGATAATGCAAGAGATAATGGCACGTCTGCGTCAGATTAAAATTGTGCCTGTGATAGCGATTGAAGAGGCCAGAGATATCATTCCCCTTGGTCACGCGTTAGCAGACAACGGCCTGCCTGTGGCTGAAATCACGTTTCGTACCGAGAGTGCCGCCGAAGCAATTAGCCTGCTAAAAGCGGCGCGGCCAGATATGCTGATCGGTGCGGGAACCGTGCTTCATCGTGAACACGTACGTCAGGCAAAAGCAGCGGGGGCAGAGTTTATTGTTTCACCCGGGTTTAATCCAAATACCGTTCAGGCGTGCCAGCAAATCGGTATTCCTATCATTCCCGGCGTAAATAACGCCAGCACGATTGAACAAGCGCTGGAATCAGGCATCAATTTTGTCAAATTTTTCCCGGCTGAACCCTCGGGTGGCATTGCGATGATTAAAGCACTACTCGCTCCGTACCCACAGTTACACGTCATGCCAACCGGTGGGATCAGTGTGAAGAACATTCTCGATTACCTTGCTATCCCACAAATTGTGGCATGTGGGGGTTCCTGGATGGTCAGCCCCCAGTTGATCCGAGATAAAGAGTGGCGAACGATGGGTAAATTAGCAAGGGAGGCGGTGGAGTTGGTGGACGTGTTGTGAGATTGTGATCCTGCATGATCCCGTTGAACGACAGAAGGAGATAAAAAAAACCACCCCTGAACAGTATAGAGGCAAGATCTATGCCGCCCGTTATTCGCAGGCAGGCGTTTCCAATCAAACCGACCCGATGAAAATCGTCCACTTGTGCCCTGTTCTTGTTCAAGGATAAGAAAACGGCTGATGTGAATCAGCAACTTGAGCGTACTTTGGCGGAATTGGATAGGCGAGATAGCGAAAAAATAAGCAAAACAGGTCAGCCAGAGAGCAAATGCGTTAGAACGAAAAGGATAACGCCTCCTGATTGGGGGCGTCTTTAAAATAATGAATACAAATCTCAATGAATTTTCAAAAACCGGATCTGAACCGACATATTTGTGGTGACTATTAAACAAAAGAACCATAAACGCCTTATACAATGCGCTGAGGCTCAAATCCATTCAGCGCAGTAAGGGATAATCTCACCGGTACAGATTTTGAAGTTGGCGTGCCAGTCCCATCACCAACACTGTCCATTGGGACTAATGGGTTGGTTTCCGGGTAGTAAGCAGCAAGGTTCCCGCGCGGAATGGCATAAGGCACTAACTTAAAGCCGGAAACTTTACGCTTAATACCGTCATGCCATACGGTTTCGATATCGACCAAATCACCGGCCTGATAGCCCAATTGGGCAATATCTTCCTCATTCATAAACAACACTTCCCGCTGACCATAAACCCCGCGATAACGATCATCCAGCCCATAAATCGTGGTGTTATATTGATCGTGCGAACGCAAGGTTTGCAAAGTGAAAGGAACATCAGCGCCTTCAATTTGTGGGAACCGCGTTTTTGGTAACGGTGCATGACTGAATTCGGCTTTTTTGCTCGGTGTTGCAAAACGTAATTCGGCCGCAGCATTGCCAAGATAGAAGCCACCAGCGTGTTCACATTTTTTATTAAAATCATCAAACCCGGGAATAGTCGCTGCAATATGATTGCGGATTTTATTGTAATCTCCCGCTAATTCCGACCAGTTAATGGTGGTGGTATTGCCGACTGTCGCATTAGCAATACCGGCAATAATCGCTGTTTCAGAACGCTGGCTATCAAATAATGGCTTATTTACGCCCTCTGAGGCATGCACCATGCTGAACGAGTCTTCTACCGTCACAAACTGTGCGCCGGTAGCCTGAATATCTCGTTCAGTGCGCCCTAATGCCGGCAGAATCAAGGCGCCTTTTTTACCGGTAATAAGATGACTCCGGTTTAATTTTGTGCTGATGTGTACCGTCAAATCACAATGCCTGAGTGCTGCTTCTGTTCGTGGGCTATCCGGAGCCGCTGCTGCGAGGTTCCCACCCAATGCGATCAGAACCTTAACTTCATCACGCAACATGGCACTCAACGCTTCCACAACATGATGACCATGAGCACGAGGTGGCTCGAAACCAAAATGAGCAGCCATGTTATCCAAAAAAAGTTTGCCCGGTTTCTCATTAATTCCCATCGTCCGGTTACCCTGTACATTACTGTGTCCACGTACCGGACAAAGCCCTGCGCCCGATTTACCCAATTGTCCAAAAAGCAATTGCAGGTTGACGATTTCACGCACCGTAACCAAAGAGTGTTTATGTTGGGTTATCCCCATTGCCCAGGTACAGATGACGCGCCCGGCATTCTGGTAAATGGCTGCCGCTTCACGCAGTTGTGCTTCGGTCAATCCCGATTGCTCTTCAATCAATGACCACTCGGTTGCAACCACTTCTTGCAAATAAGCCTCCACGCCGTGGGTGTAAGTGGCAATAAATGCCAGATCAAAAATACCTGATTTGCTCTCAGCCAGCAGGGCGTTATGGGTTGCTAAAAGTGCCTTGACTATCCCTCGTACCGCAGCCATATCGCCACCAAGTTTCGGTTGATAGTAACGATGGCTAATTTCACCCGCCATTGGGGTGATCACTTCAAGCGGTTTTTGTGGATCAGCGAAACGTTCCAAACCGCGCTCATACAGGGTATTAAAAGTGACGATGCGTGCGCCGCGTTCAGCCGCATGTCGTAAGCTATGCAGCATTCGTGGGTGATTTGTCCCGGGGTTTTGACCAAATATAAAGATGGCATCGGCATGATCAAAATCTTGCAGCCGAACAGTGCCTTTCCCAACGCCTAAGCTTGCCAACATACCGGAACCGCTGGCTTCATGACACATATTGGAGCAATCCGGGAAGTTGTTGGTTCCCACTACACGGCCAAACAACTGGTACAGCCACGAAGCCTCATTACTGGCTCGCCCCGAAGTGTATAGTTCAAGCTGATTGGGGTTATCCATCGCCTGAATATGGTTGGCTATCAGGGCAAAAGCCTCATCCCAACGGATCGGCTCGTAATGATCCGTCTGCGGGTTATAGCTCATCGGCTCAACCACTCTTCCCTGGTATTCAAGGAAATAATCGCTTTGTTGGTAGAGTTGACTAACGCTATGGGTTGCGAAAAACTGCCGATCAACATACCGACGAGTCGCTTCCCAAGTGACTGCCTTGGCACCGTTTTCACAAAAGCTAAACAGGCTTTTGTTGTCATCTCCCCATGCGCATCCGGGGCAATCAAAGCCTCTGGGCTTGTTCATGCGCATCAGGTTAACCATATTTTTCAGTGCTTGTTTACTATCAAAGACAAAACGGGTTGTTGCCTCCAGTGAACCCCAACCACCCGCCGCCGCATGGTAAGGTTTTATTTTTGATTTGAATTTCATAAAAATCTCTATTTTTTATGTCGTAGCCAGCATCGAGCCACATATCTACAGGTGAACCCGTCACGTCGATTTCATTCATTGGCGGTTTAGCGCCGATGTGATCATACTCCTATCTGCCCATAGTGATAATTATTCCGTGGTTATATCACGAAAAAACCGAGCCATTAGGCTTTGGCGTTTTTACCTAACGACCTAAACTTACAACTCTTTTTGAAAAGATCGATTTTATTTCAAACAAAATAGCAACAAGAGGCGTGATAACAACAGTGGGGCAACGATTAAATATACAATTCCAATGAATTGGTAGTGTTGTTGGCTGCACTTGTTCATCCCACCACAAAATAAACAAACGTCCCCACATAATTACCAATTACGTAGCCGAATGTACCAATGACCATAATCGGGCCGACCAGATTGAACCAACCACGGCTGATTGCCATTGCGGCTGCGGTAGTTGGTCCACCAATATTGGCATTACACGCCAAAATATTTTCCTCCAGACTGAACTTAAACACTTTCCCCACGGCAAAAGTCAGTATCAAGTTGAGCATGGCAATGACAAAGACGAAAGCAAACAACAGGGGCGCATGGCTGATAATGACCTGAACGGATGCCGGTATGCCAATCACAACAAAGAACATATAAATGGCGTAAGTCCCCAACTCCTGAGTGCCATTCAGTTTGCTGAATGTCTCTTTAAATATTGAGACGATAATGAAGGTGATTGTCGTCAGAAGCAGATATTTATCAGAAATCAGGCCGAAAATTAGCTCTTGGTAAATGTTGTTTGGCTGCCCAAGTAAGGTTTTTAACCATGAGGAAAGATGGAATGAGAGTGCGACGATAAAAATCGACCATGCCAGCGATAAGGCGATGTCTTTCAGGGCAATATTTTTCGGTTTCCAATAAGTCGTCACCAAAGGTTGGGGGTTATCTGAATTAGGTGTCTTCTCCATCTGATCAGTATATGGACTGCCCCAGAATCTCCTCGCCACAGTCCAACCGGATAAAAGTATCAGAATAATAAAATAGGCGGCCATCATAAAATTATCAGCCACGATAGTCGCAGCGACCATGCTCTGGGAAGTGCCCAGTTTGGCGGACATTGCCGCAAAATTAACCGCGCCTCCCGTGTAAGAAGCAGAGATCATGCCACTGATTTTATCTAATTCCGGTATGTACGCCTTGAAAAGCCAGAAGGAGGCAATCGTACCAATCATGGTCGCTACAGAGGAAATCAGAAAAAGTATCAGTAACCTCCCACTTTCTTTAAAGAGGCTATGCAGGTTGGTTTTAAATAATAATAAAGGGATCGCCAATGGCAGAATATATTGCCAAACAACATCGTAAGCCGGTGCTTCGACTGGAATAATATTGAAATTGGATGCAATGATAGCAATGATCAATGCAATCACTGCGCCCGGTATTTTAGAGGCCCATTTGAAACGCTGTTCCACCATTATGGCGGCAGCAACAGCAATCATGATAAAAGCCCAAAGTAGTAATGAATTGTCAGATGCAATAAGTGTATTTTTCATTATTTCCCCTGATGTTTATCAAATAAAAAAGAAAATAGTTACGCACTGACTTATTAAATTATTTAATTATTAAAAACATGGGGTTGTATCTATGGCACCATAAATAGCAGCCTGATTTTTATAAAATGCCCACATAGAATTCCCATAATCATAATGCCACCATTCAGTGGGTAAACTGGTAAACCCTACTTGCGTCATGGCTTGATAGAGTAATCGGCGATATAAAGTAGCAGGCATATTTTTTTTCCGGCGCTTTTTCTAATGCGGCGGTGTAGGAAAGTTCGCTCACTTCATCGAACTCAGTTCCCAAAAACAGTGGATGACCCGATGCGATATCGAAGAGTGTGACATCCACGGATCCCCCTGTCAGATGCGGGCTGATCTGATTTTCTTCTACAGGCGCCGGAGCGACAAACTGCTGCAATAGTTTTCGTTGTTCTTCTGCCGATAAGTCAGTATATTGCTCTGCAATCTTTGCCTGTGTTATCTCTTGCAATGCCTGTTGAGTTTCCCGTGAACGCCAGCCATCCAATACCAAAATCCCTAAATGGGCAGGAAGCAGTTGTGATGCCAATCTTAATTTTTCCGCCACACTTTTTCTTACCATACCATATTTAATCGCGCCTTTTATTCCCGCCAGATAATAAACAGATTTTTGCTTTAATTTATTCGAGTCAGTAATAATTTCTAAATATTCATCACATTCATAAATAGGAATTTTATTAATTATTTTCCAATTAAAATCTCTTTCTTGTGGGATCTTTTCCGCAGAATATTTTCCCAAATCGACATTTCCAGAAGAAGCAGATAACAACATATTCGACCTCACACTATCATATTGGCACAGGCATCATTTGAGTAACAATACAATTACAGATTGACAACAGAGATGCAAGCCATCAAATTTTATTTACTGTTATGAAATTGAATCATCTTTTATACCAATCCAACTTCAAGATGCGTGTCATATTTCCCCGCGCAGCGGGGAAATATGAGGCCTCGCGTCGTCTGGCGGATTGCAACTTGAAGTTTATCGAGTATATATTCAAAAGCTAATCAGATGAAATGCCGAATCGTCTGTGACAAAATAAGCCGATTTCCTTGATCCCCTAATACCTGGAGGAGGAATACCGAGACGGTATTCATGACACAACATGACTCAAGACCATCAACTACAAGTAGAAGCGATTAAATGCGGCACGGTTATCGATCACATCCCCGCCCATGTCGGCTTTAAATTATTGTCGCTGTTCAAACTCACCGAAACAGACCAGCGCATTACTATTGGCCTGAACCTGCCTTCCAACCATTTGGGTAAAAAGGATCTGATCAAGATTGAAAACACCTTTCTGACAGAGCAACAGGCAAATCAACTCGCCGTGTATGCCCCACATGCCACCATCAATAACATTGAGAATTACGTTGTGGTTAAAAAGATGCCAATTAATCTGCCCGACCAGATCAACAGTGTTCTTGTCTGCCCAAACAGCAATTGCATCAGCCATAATGAACCTGTCAACAGCAGCTTCCATGTGATGTCAGAAAAAGACGATGTGGTATTGCGCTGTAAGTACTGCGAGAAAGAGTTTGATCGCCAGGCCGTTATCAATAACGGTTAACCGCCGGTTCAAACAATCTACCCGCGACCCGTTCACGCAATCTGTAAGAATGTCCTGTATCAATTGATGTGGGACAGAGGATCACTATAATGGCGATCCAATAAATTTTTCCATTTAGATATCAAACAGGAGTTTCTAATGTCACGTTCTATCCATACCGAGAATGCCCCCGCCGCAATCGGCCCTTATGTTCAGGGTGTTGATCTGGGCAGCATGGTTATCACTTCCGGCCAGATCCCTGTTGATCCCAAAACGGGAACCATCCCTGAAGAGGTGACGGCTCAAGCCCGTCAATCTTTGGAAAACGTTAAAGCGATTATTGAACAATCCGGCTTGAAAGTTGCTGATATCGTAAAAACCACGGTGTTCGTTAAGGATCTGAATGATTTTGCTGCCGTGAACGCAACTTACGAAGCGTTCTTCGCTGAACATAATGCGCCGTTCCCTGCCCGTTCATGCGTTGAAGTTGCCCGTCTGCCAAAAGATGTGAAAATCGAAATCGAAGCCATCGCCGTTCGTCGCTAATTTGCCGTTTTCCCAGCCCTGATCACTCGGTATCAGGGTTGATATTCCCGTCTGGTTTGGTCATGCTCCCAATGATTAGATAATATGATAAACTCCCCACTTTTTGTTATGGATGAGATATGGCTAAAGTTGATGTGGTTTGTCGGTACTGTCACAAAACTGAAGAGGTTAAAGCAACTGTCTTGAACGCGATTTTATGGCGTTATCTGATGATACGAATTATTCCATTCTTCATTTTTTCTAATCATCGCATTCAAGATGGTCAGCAGCTTGCGCATACAAGCCACAAGAGCCACTTTTTTGGCCTTACCCGCCGCCAGCAGGCGGTTGTAAAACGTCTTGATTACCGGGTTAAAACGGGTTGCCACGAGTGTGGCCATATACAACGCTGTCCGAACCCCAGCGCGCCCGCCAAAGATGGTTCGTCGACCCCGCATAGTTCCCGAGTCACGGTTAACAGGAGCAACGCCAACAAGTGCACTGATTTCCCGACGCGAGAGCTTGCCCAGTTCAGGGACTTCTGCCAGCAGGGCTGCTGTTGTCATTGCCCCAATGCCCTTGATGGCGCTGAGCCGGTCAGCCAGTTCCTTAAAATGAATCTGGATATGTTTATTCATATCTTCATCGATCCGCGCCAGCTCAGCTTCCAGTGCTTTAATGACAGTGTTGATGCTCTTTCTGCTCTGAGGATGCGCAGGATGTAGGCGATTACGCTCAGCAACCAGCATCGTAATCAACTGCCGTCTGCGCACCACCATGGCAGAAAGAATCTGACGTTCCGCATCTGGCAGCGCCCGAATAAACCGTTCTCGTTCGGGATGACGGTTTATCACTTCTGCCATCTGAGTCAGGACCTTGGCGTCAATGCGGTCAGTCTTTGCCAGATATCCCATGGCCCGGGCAAAATCTCGCGCTTGCCTGGGATTAATAACAAACCTCAACTTTGTTTAAGCATCGCAATTTCATGGTCACGTAAACCTAAGCTCGGCTTTTTCGGCTGGAATGTATAAGCAATCAGTCCTGATACTATTTCCAGTAAAAAGCCGACTACGCTTCGGTGCCTTGAGTGCTCTATCTGAGAAATATTTTTCAATTGGTCATTCACCGTTTCTATCAAAAACCGTTTTCTTAACATGGCCTTGTCCCAAAACGATAAAAATTTGGCTTTCATATTACGGCGAACATTCGTGATCAGCGTAATTCCTTCCTCCTTCAGTTCATCGCATAACACTTGCGATAAATAGCCTTTGTCACCATAGAGATGCCCGGTTAAACCTTGTACTAATTCCTTTACCGGCTGACGATCGTCAACATTTCCCGGTGTTAATTTAACGGATAAAATCTCCCCACAGTCATCAATAATCAGATGGAGTTTAAAGCCATAGAACCAGCCTGTACGGGTTTTTCCTCGCTGGGCGACACCCGCGAAAACTTGATGGCGAGGAATACGCAGATTATGGCAAACCGCGATTTTAGTGGAATCGATAAAGGCAATGCCGTGTGATTTTTGTTTGCGTGAAGAAAGGAAAGCGCATAACGGAATAAGGGCTCTTTTCTTCAATGTAATTATTCGATTGTAGCTGACCAGACCCGGGAAATCTGCGTTGAGATATTGCTGCACATGCTCAGTATAAAACGCTTTAAAATGACGATAATGGCTCATGTGAAATAAAATGAGGATCGTCATTATCTCACTGAGAGACAGGGAAGTGGCACGATGACGCTTGAGCTGATTATTCTCAATGAGCTGTTGTTCCCAAAGGGGAATAAATTTTTGGCAAAAATCATCGACGCAACAAAAAAGTTCTTCTAAAGTAGTCATAGCCTGAGGATCCCCACGATTTTGTTTTCTAAGCAAAAACTTTGATCGTGCCTCAGGCGCTTAGTTCCTTTTTTTCTTTCCTTTCTTAAGCGAAGTTCAGGTTAACAACGACATCAAACCCTTCGGCCTGAAGCGAGCAGGCAACAGCAGATTCCAGTCCACCGGTGGCTTCCATCAGAATCAGGGACACGAGATGTTGCTTCAGTACGGACACAATGGCATCAAAACCATCAGGATCATTACTGGCGGTGAATGCCTCTACGCCAGTACTCACGGCGATATCTAATGAGGCTTTGGAAACATCGATGCCCACACAAAGTGGATTTGGCTGACTCATATTACCCTGCCTTGCAAATACGTTATGGATGACGGACAACTGTTCGGGTTTCAGATGAGTGGCTCAGTGTATGCGTCAATAGCTTTAAAACGGGCTTAAAACCCCAGGGCAACTCAGACTGCGTACACTGTGCCAAATCTAATCGTATTTATTTTAACCTACTTTTAAGATACAAGGGCATGGAAAAGGGCGCACTGGGCATCCGCGTTATCACTGTTATGCTTGCCGTAAAACCTTTCAACTGACTTATACTTATCAAGCCTGTCAGCCCGGCATGAAAGACCAGATTATTGATATGGACATGAATAACGCCGGTGTCAGGGATACCGCTCACGTCCTGAATGTCGGCATTAACACGGTCATTCGCACACGAAAAAACTCACTCCCAGAAACATAACTACGCTGCCACTGCTGGCACTCCTGTCTCCTTTTAACATTCAGTTCTACTGTACGGATGATTATGCGGTTTACGATTGCCTACCTGAGGAAAAACACCTCACGGGAAAGAAATTTACCCAACGTATAGAAAGAACCAATCTCACCCTGCGTATTCGTATAAAAAGGCTAAATCGAAAAACGATAGGCTATTCCAAATCCGAAGAAATACACGATAAAGTGATAGGAACGTTTATTGAGCGTGAATACGACTTTCTCTAAGCAATCTAACCATTGGAAGCATGACCGAAAAAACACCGGGTAAAAGCCGATTCAAAACGCTACGATACGCATCAGGATCGGGAATATGTGACCCAGAAGCGCGAATCCGATTATGATTTTTTCAGCCGGTTAGCGGCGGAAGAGGGATTCAGTTTCTGGTTTGAGGATGAAACGCTGTTTTTCAGTGACAGCCACCTGGGCATGACCGCGGGCTTGCCGCTGCAATACCAGCCCCAGCCGGAAACCGCCCACGGAACAGACACTATCTATCAGGTGCAACTGGGCGTCGGGATGAGTCCGCAACGCAGTTTCCACAAAGATTTCAACCCGGAAAAACCGCGCTATCACCTCTCCCATATGCACAGCAGCGAAGGTTTCCGCGATTTCGGCAGCCAGACCCCTTACTCCGTGTTTGAGAGTTACGGGCGGTTCCAGAAAGATGCGGTCGCCAAACCGTTTTTAAAATACCGGCAGGAAGCGCTGGATAACCAGAAACAAACCGGCAGTGGCCACAGTAACTGCATCAAACTGATGCCGGGTAAAATCTTCGAGATAAAAAATCACCCCCATAAACCGATTAACGCGCGCTGGCAAATCGTCACCATCAGCCACTACGGGTGCTGCCCACAGGCGTTCGGCGACAGCAGCGGCACCGGCACGACACTGAGCAACGATTTCCGTTTTATCGATGGCCTTGCTGACTACCGCCCGCCGTTCCACTACAAACCGTTAGCCGATGGGGATGAAACTGCCATTGTGGTCGGGCCGGAGGGCGAAGAAATTTTCGTCAATAAAGACGGGGCGATTAAAGTGTATTTTCACTGGAACCGCGATGACCCGCCGGATGATGGCGCTTCGTGCTGGGTACGGGTTGCTCAGGGCTGGAACGGTAACGGTTTTGGTTTTATGGCGATACCGCGTATCGGGCAGGAAGTAATTATCTCTTACCTCAACGGGGATATCGACCGTCCGATTGTCACCGGTTGTGTCTACAACGGCCTGAACCGCCCGCCACTGGATTTACCGGCAGAAAAGACCCGCACCACCTTTAAAACCAAAACCCACAAGGGCAAAGGATTCAATGAACTTCGGTTTGAGGATGCCAAAGGCAGTGAGGAAATTTATTTCCACGGCCAGAAAGATTTTACCGCCCAGATTGAAAATGATGTGCTCTGGCATATCAAACACGACCAGAAACAACGTATTGATAACAACCGTTACCACGATATCCGCGCCGATGACCATCATCAGGTCGCCGGTTCACGCAAAATCACCACCGAAGGCGATGTATCGCACCGGATTGCCGGTAGCCAGCATACCCAGACCGGGGATGCCACCGTGATTGACAGCGGGCAGGAAATCCACCTGAAAAGCGGCGGCAAAGTGGTGCTGGAAGCGGCAGCAGAAATCACATTGAAAGTGGGCGGTAGTTTTCTGAAAGTCACGCCGGGCGGCATTCTCTGTTCACCGATTAATGTCGGGCAGGGTTCAGGCGGCAGCGGGCGCGGGATTTCACTGCAACTTCCAGAAGGGGTAGCGCCGCTTGCACAAGTGGGACAACTTCCGATGGCGGAAGCGCTCCCGGCAACTGAATTTCCGGCTAAGCCCCCCTGCGCCATTCTCGCACAGCAAGAGGAAAACTGGGTTATCACCGGAGCAGAGGAAGCATGATGGAATCGACTAATTGGAAAAGCTGGCTATCACAGCAGGACAGAGGCGAGTGTTATTTTCTGGTCAACAGTCTGGCAGAACCGAACCCCGTTCAGCGCTTTTACCTCAACGGCTGGTCAGAACAGGCATTTCCGCTCTATAGCGGTACACCAATGAAGGCCATGCTGGAACAAAGCCCGTGGCTGATCCAACCCAAAGCTAAGTGCCTGCCGGAACTGGCGCAATTGCTGGATAAACACGCATTCAGCGATGCCAGTTGGGGCTGGGGATATCGCAGCACGTTACCGTGGTCATTTCAGTTAGCACACTGGCGCTTACATCAGCAGGTGTTGCTGCGGGGTCAGGTTGTGGTATTGCGGTTGATGGATAACCGGATCTTTACACCATTGCTGCCTGCCCTGAAATCGGGGGACTGGCGTGAACTGTTAACACCGGTTAATGAACTGATGATCGATACGCCTAACCCGATTTGCTATTACCGACCAGAAAATTGTCCTCAGGAACTGAACACGAATTTATTTGTGTTGGGTGATCACCTGATTGAAGCCCGTTACTCAACCGATACAGCCCTCAAGAATCTGGCTTACGCCTTAAGTTGCCAGCTTTGGGAAGAAAACCCTGAATTGGCATTAAAACTGGATGAGCCAGAAGGGCAATTGCAGCACAGCCTTGTAGCGTGGCTGAAACAGGCAAGAGATGAAAAGCAGAATCTGAATAAACTGACTGTTGAGCGCTTTATTACCAATAACCAACAGGTTGTGCTTAAAAAAGAAATTTAAGGCTCGCCCACTATTATCTATCATTAAGGAAGAAAAAATGAGTCAGTTAGAACAGTCGGATTGCATTAACTGCCAAGATATACTGAAACACTGGATTGAATTTCAGCTTGTGGATGAGCAGGGTGAGCCATTAGCAGGTATACCTTATAAGCTGACAAGTCGGGGAAACAAAAGCATTGTGCGAACGGGCACTACAGATGGGAATGGTTTATTGCGTGAAGCAGATCTCCCCCCCATGCCCGTGACATTATCTGTTTCAGCACAGCCTTTGGCAGATAAAGTAACCCAATGCCCAGCTCGTCTGGATACAGGGAAAGCCGGAAATATTCAGGTAAGAGAAAAAAGTTTCAAAAATAAGTATATCTACCATTATATTCCACTTGGTGCAATCAGTGATGCCTATCCAAAAGTCAAAGGCTGGAAAGAGGCTGAATTAAAAGTTTCTGAGCATTTTAAAAATTCAGTATTAAAAGGATTTACTGCTAATTCTCTTAATCAGCAGTATGTATTGGAAGTTCAGGCGATAGAAAGCGGCATAAATTTAATTATTGGTGTATTTTTTGATGGAACTGGAAACAATGTAAATAATACTGATGAACGTTTATGTGCTAAAGAAAAAAGTGACCCAACCCCAGAACAACTTGATAAATTTATTTGTTCATTTAGCAAGTATGGTGAACCTGGTGATGTTTCACGATTGAGTTATGATAACCATTACACAAATGTTCATTTATTGCACAAACTATATAAAAATACCAAACTTGATGATAACACACATCAAATTAAAGTTTATATTGAAGGTGTCGGGACCGTATCAGGGGAAGCTGATCATGTATGGGGTTATATGTCGGGAAGAGGGGATGCTGGCATTGTAATCAAAACTAATCTTGCTATTCAGAAAATCAAAACAGAACTTTTAAAATTACAAGATGAAGTAACAGATAATATCAGATCTCTTCAGTTTGATATTATAGGATTTAGTCGTGGAGCTGCGTCCTCTCGTCATTTTGCAAACCGTGTTTTAGCTAAAGATGCAGATTTATTAAATGCATTAAATGAGTTTTTTTCTAATCGTAGGTATCTGGAAAAATCTACCTATCCTACAGGTAAGACTCGCTTTTTGGGCATTTATGATACAGTTACAGCTATTGCTGAACTGAGTAATGCTCTTAATCCTCACGATTCTTCTGTAACAGGGCCTGCTAATATATTTTTATCTCCTAATATTGCAAAAAGTGTTTTCCACATTACAGCACAGAATGAATGCCGCTATAATTTCACTTTAAACAGTGTAAAACCCCATTGGCCTGAATTTGAACTACCCGGCGCACATGCTGATGTTGGTGGCGGATATGATCCTGTGGGTGATGAGAATTTATGTATCACCCGACCAAAGATGATGCAAGTATCAGGGATTGCAGTTTCTCCAGATCACAGTCTTCGTGTTTATAAAGACTCTCAAAAAGAGTTGGCGCAGTTAAAAAAATCCCCGATTATTGGTTCATTAATTAAAGATGAAAACGTTAAGTTTATCACATGGCGAGATGACAGCTCAGATTTTGCTATGCAACGATCTGGTCTAATCAATATGGTAGCTGCAGCAGTTCTGACTCGTACCATCAAGAATGACTGGTCTAAAGTCGGTATGCTGGTAATGCAAGATGCTGCACAAGAAGCGGGATTAGTTTTTAATAAACCGGATGACAAAGATATTGACTATCAACTTCCAGAGGATCTTCAGTCTCTGGCAAAAAAAGCAATCACTCAGGGAAAGGCTATCAGACAAGGTCAAAAACCTGAATCTTTTACTTTGGAGGAACTTACATTGATATGGTCTAAATATACCCATTTTTCAGCACATTGGAATAATGTGAAAACAAAAGATAATAAAATCAAAGGTGATATTTATCCGGCAGAAATTGCTTATGCGAACCGTCCTAATCGTGATTGGCGCAGAACTATTTTTGATAACAATGGAAAGGACATCTCAAAATGAGAAAAAAAGCATTAATTTTATTGATTATGATAGGGCATATTCTGCTGATATTAGGTGGATTTGCTTATATATACATTAATGAACTTGCTAAAGCGTTTGGGTACTCAGAAAATCGTGTCGTGAATTACAAACCCATTGTACGCAACAGTGAACCGCTGCCTTATGATAAATGGAGATTCCAATTTATTACCCCAGAATATTTTTACGCCAGTATTAGTTTTGTTCAATTTTTGGATGAAGATAATTATATTGTGCAAAAATTTATGCCTGATGGAGCAGATCCAGATTATAGCAGTGTGAATTCATGGAGTAAGAAATTAGGAGGAGGGGCTAGCGGGATTAAAAATCATGGTGAAGCCTTACCTCAGTCATTATTAGTTTGCTGGGATTCTGTGGTTGATAAAAAAACCTACCAAACACAGTTTATTTTTACACCAGATATCCGAAAGTTGATGAGAGAGCCTTCTGTTGGCCAACGAGTTAAAAATCATATTTTCTATCGAGATACCTTATTTATTGGTTTGGCTCCCAGTGGGGCTGCCAAGGCTTGGTTACGGGGGTATGCTAAAAACAACGGTGATAATATCTTAGTGGCAACTGGAGAGTCGGTTTCCGGTGATAACATGACTATTTGCCAGAATAAGACAAAACACCCCGATGGATATAGTGAATATTCTGAGGAAATAAAATCCTTTATCAAAGGGAAAAAATACCCCTACGGAGAATGGTAAACCGATTACCTTGAACTGAATGCAACATCAGAAATAAATATTGTTTAATTATTAGTTTCTGATGTTGGAACTTGAGAGCAATCACTCAATGAAAAACAAAAAAACATTAGCTTTATTACTTAGCTTGGGCATGATATTTGGGTTAGCGGCCTGTCAGTCATACCCGTCAGGAAAGCGGGTAGTGACCTATAAACCCATTGTACGCAACAGCGAACCGCTGCCTTATGATAAATGGAGATTCCAATTTATTACCGCAGAATATTTTTACGCCAGTATTAGTTTTGTTCAATTTTTGGATGAAGATAATTATATTGTGCAAAAATTTATGCCTGATGGAGCAAATTCAGATTTTAGAAGTGTGAATTCATGGAGTAAGAAGTTAGGAGGGGGGGCTAGCGGAATTAAAAATCATGGTGAAGCTTTACCCCAGGCATTATTAGTCTGCTGGAATTCAGTGATTGATAAAAAGTCTTATCAGACATTATTTAAATTTTCGCCAGATGTAAGACAACTGATGCGCGAACCTGCTTTCTATCCCGGCTATGAGAAACAACCACCAGACTATCGAGAGCGAATTTTTATTGGTCTGGCTCCTGCGGGAACTGCACGTGCTTGGTTGCGGGGTATTGATAAAAACAATGGCGATAATATTTTAGTGGCTACGGGTGAATCCGTTTCCGGTGATAACATGACTATTTGCCGGGATAAAACAAATCATCCTGATGGTTATGGTGAATATTCAGAACGTATTAAAAACTTTATCAAAGGGAAAAAATACCCCTATGGAGAATGGTAAAACGGCCATTTTGAAATCGCCTCAACATCAGAAGTTGGCATGATTTCTGATGTTGGAACTTGAGACCAATCCAGAGCGAGGGCGAGAACGTGAACGTTTTATGAACACAATTGGAGCGAAAATAACTAAGAAAATATTAGCATTGTTACTTTGCTCAAGCATGATATTTGGATTAACTGCTTGTCACTCTTATCCGTCCGGAAAGCGGGTAGTGACCTATAGCTGGATTAACGCAATAAGTGCAACATGCGACCCAGTATAGGCTTCCATTGGCGTCAGCCCATTTAAAATCTTTCTTGGTGTCATATTCAGCCTCAATTCCATATCGTTGATACCTTACCCGTCAGTGGGCTAAAAGCGGTTCCCTTAGGCCATTGGCGACGAACTAAACCCTTTGTATTTTCATTCGTTTCCCGCTGATAACTGGCATAAGGGCGGGCAAAATAAATTTGGGCTTTCGTCGATTGGCTGACCTTTTCATGCTGAGCGAACTCGCCGCCATTATCCAGCGTGATCATATGAACACGTGAAATAAGATTAAGTAAGGTATTTATTGTGTTGGAAACTACTTCTGCCGTTTTAACCTGCGTTTTTGCCATGAGTAATAAACGGCTTTTGCGATCAACCAATGTCACCAGATAAGTACCCTGACCAGAGAGGATATCGCTTTCAAAATTCCCAATACAGGCACGTTTCTCAACGATAACTGGGCGTTGGCTGATATCCACCCGATTCGGGATTAGACACTGGCTCGTTTTCCCCCTTTCCAATGTGTCTTACCAAAGCGAGGTAAACGCTGATAAAAGAGGCCGTCTGCCTCACGATTTTCACGAATACGCCGATAAATCGTGGTATGGCTGAGTGCTATCTCCGAACATTCCAGCTGCATTCTGTAGCCGTCTGGTTTTCCTCTTTTTCTTTGTCTGAGATCAACTTTTTAGGTTGTATATTGACTTATAAAACCCACATATTGTGCTTTAATATAATAAATAAACTATATATAGTATTTATACACAAAATTATCCACATCAAAACAGAAAGAGAGTCTTCCTCTTATTTTTGCTGTGAATAACATATTGAGGTGCCATATTGTGAAAATGGTTGTGATACAACAGGATGATGTGAATAAAGGCAATACCTGTGAACAGGCTTCCCATGCATGGCATGATCGATTGGATCAAGACATTCGGGGTCTGATCGAGCAAAGTAATTTCTCTCTTCTTAATGAAAACGCCAATAAAGACAGTAAGGTTATTCCAACCCAGCGTGATCTATTGGCGGGGATTGTCGCCCGACAATATGCCAAGCAGCATATGCTGCCGCATGATGTGGTGCAGGCACACGATAGAGGCGAAATTCACTATCATGATCTGGATTACGCCCCGTTTTTTCCTATGTTCAACTGTATGCTGATCGATTTGCAGGGCATGCTGACTAACGGCTTTAAAATGGGCAATGCGGAAATTGAACCGCCTAAATCCATTGCTACCGCCACTGCGGTTACTGCCCAGATTATCGCGCAAGTTGCCAGCCACATTTATGGCGGAACAACCATTAATCGTATTGATGAAGTCCTCGCTCCTTTTGTGAAAGCCAGTTATGACAAGCATCTGGCCATTGCCCAAGCGTGGAATATCGTAGATCAGGCTGCCTATGCAGAAGCCCGCACAGAAAAAGAGTGTTATGACGCTTTTCAGTCCCTGGAATATGAAGTCAATACGCTGCATACCGCTAATGGGCAAACGCCGTTTGTCACTTTCGGTTTCGGCTTGGGAACAACCAAAGAAGCCCGCCTGATTCAAATCTCAATTCTGCGCAACCGCATTGCAGGTTTGGGAAAAAACCGCAAGACCGCAGTCTTCCCAAAACTGGTGTTTACTATTCGTGATGGATTGAATCACCAGTTTGGTGATCCGCACTATGACATTAAATTATTGGCCCTGGAATGTGCCAGTAAACGCATGTATCCCGATATTCTCAATTATGATCAAGTGATCAAGGTAACGGGATCATTTAAAACACCAATGGGTTGCCGCAGTTTTCTCAGTGTTTATGAGGAAAACGGTCAGCAAATTCACGAAGGGCGTAACAATTTAGGCGTTATCAGCCTGAATCTTCCCCGCATTGCGCTTGAAGCCAAGGGGAATGACACTAATTTTTGGCAAATTTTAGATCAACGCTTGTTACTCGCCAAAAAAGCGCTGATGACGCGAATCTCTCGCCTCGAAAAGACTAAAGCTCGCGTTGCCCCGATCCTCTATATGGAAGGTGCCTGTGGTGTACGCCTGAAAGCGGATGACAATATTGCCGATATTTTCAAACAGGGTCGTGCTTCTATCTCGTTGGGCTATATCGGCATTCATGAAACGATAAATGCGTTATATGGCAATCACATTCATCTGTTTGATGATGAACGGCGCCAGCAGAAAGCCATCGAGATTGTTAAACACTTACGTAAGGCTGTCGATCAGTGGAAGCAGGAGACGGGATATGGTTTTAGTTTGTACAGTACACCCAGCGAGAATTTATGTGACCGCTTCTGCCGTTTGGATATCGCTGAGTTTGGCGTAATCCAGGGTGTCACTGATAAGGGCTATTACACCAACAGCTTCCATCTGGATGTAGAAAAAAAAGGTCAATCCCTACGATAAGCTGGACTTTGAAGCGCCCTATCCGCCATTGGCAAACGGGGGTTTTATTTGCTATGGCGAGTATCCCAACCTACAACATAATTTGAAAGCATTGGAAGATGTCTGGGATTACAGTTATTCACGTGTGCCTTACTATGGCACCAATACGCCCATCGATGAGTGTTACCAATGCGGTTTTACCGGAGAATTTGCCTGTACCAGCAAAGGGTTCACCTGCCCCCAATGTGGCAACCATGATCCAGCCCATGTTTCAGTGATTCGCCGTGTTTGTGGTTACCTTGGCAGCCCGGATGCCCGCCCATTCAATGCAGGTAAGCAGGAAGAAGTGAAACGCCGTGTGAAACATCTCGGCCATGGGCAGATAGGTTAATAGCATGAATTATCATCAATATTATCCGGTTGATGTGGTGAATGGTCCCGGCACCCGCTGTACGCTGTTCGTGTCAGGTTGTTTGCATCAATGTCGTGGCTGCTACAACCAAAGTACATGGCGAGTCGATTCAGGTCAGCCTTTTACGCAAGCCCTCGAAGATCAAATCATTGCCGACCTGAACGATCACCGGATTAAACGGCAAGGTCTGTCACTGTCTGGCGGTGATCCGCTGCATCCTCATAATGTTCGCCGCATACTGCAACTGGTTAAACGTGTACGGGAAGAATGCCCGGATAAGGATATCTGGCTGTGGACAGGTTATGTCCTCAATGAATTAAGCGAAATTCAGCAGGAAGTTATCAGTTACGTTCATGTGGTAGTGGATGGGAAGTTTGAACAAGCGCTGTATGATCCCACGTTAATTTGGCGAGGCAGCCATAATCAGGTTATCCACTATTTATGATAGGAAAATTAACGCTGCCAGTGTAATTTTTTACCAAAACCGAGGGTGTTATTGACCATTTTGATTTCATTGATATTAAGTTGCCAGATGGGGGATTTGGCGGCTAAAGCGATGGGAAAACGGCGGCAATAATGCGCTCTGGCGATGGATTCGGCTTCACCTGCCAATCGCACGACTTCACCACGAAATTGGACCCCTTTGATTTGTGCAATATTGCGGGTTTGGCCGGCAACCGTACCTGCAACGATAGGATTGTTTTGCATCATCTGACCGTGGCGAGTATCGGACTCCGTCATAAACCAGAATGCCATGCTATCCGCATCAAAGACATAAAAGCAGTTCGCACACCATAAATCCTGGCTTGAAGAAGTGCAAAGCGTGATGACATGTTGCCTGGCAAGATATTGACGAATTATTAAAATTTCTTTATTTAAATCCATATATTTCCATACCGTTATTTTATTCAAATCATAACAGAACACGATAGGCGCCTTATCCAGTTACGTGTTATGTATTTGACTCAATAAACCCTGAGATTTATATAGAAACACGATAAATTATTTATAAATTTCAGCAACACCAGCGAGTTGATTCTGGCCATTTGCCGACACAATACGGAAATAGGTTGCGCCAGCTTCATCAGCTTTTTTGGATAACTCTGTGGTCAGGCTATCGAGTGTCTCTGCACCGCTCACTGAAATAACACCGATTTTTTCTCCCTTAGCAACCTGAACTTCGGTAGCAGCAAAAGAACCGAAAGAAACTGCACTTAATGCTAAGACAGCGACAATATTTTTGACATTTTTCATGTTTTTCTCCTCTAATCATTTTTAAAATAGAGTTAATCTCTTGTAACTGTGAGCATGTTATACACTTGTTCAGATTATTATAATTAACAATTATTGCTATATTCTTTCAATTTTTTTGAAAAAAAATACCGCTATGGGTTAATAAATGGCATATAATTTAAATAAATTCATTTTGTTATATTTAAAAACCATCAAAAACTCAGCTTATAACCACATTTATCACTAAAATATGAATTAATTTCCCATACAAATTAACTTATTGAAATTATTAAAAATAAATAATGACTATTAACATATCTAACTGGCATATCTATCTGATCAGAACACGAAACGGAAGCTTATATACCGGAATAACGACCAATATATCTCGTCGATTTAGGCAACATGCAGCCGGAAAAGGCGCAAAATGCCTAAGAGGGAAAGATCCCTTAACGTTGGCCTATCAAAGTCAGGTAGGGGATAAAGGCGTAGCATTGAAAATGGAATATCGTGTGAAGAAACTGAATAAACAGCAAAAAGAAAGGCTAGTTATCGACCAGCCTCTCTGCATAACGACTTATTTAACCAAAATCGGTTCATCTGAGAAATCTTTCACTCAGGTCATGCCCACAGGTGATCAAAATGGGCAGGATAAGTAACCAGACCGTGACAATCTCCCTGCGAAATATCAGCCAGGGGATAGATCAAAAAGTCATTCTCGCAATCGGGCCATTGGCAATATACCTGATATTCAGTCGCAAGCTTAAAACCAAAACGGCTGTAGTATTCTGGCTCTCCCAGTACCACTACCGCGCCATAGCCAAACTCGTTCAGGCTATCCAATCCTTCATAAACCAATTTTTCACCAAGCCCATGACTACGATACTGTTCCGCCACTGCCAATGGTGCCAAACCTACCCATTGATGATCTTCACCATTGATATCAACGGGCGCAAAACCGGCATAACCAATCACATGGCCTTCATCGTCAGTCGCAACAATACCTAGTGTCAATAAACCATCTTCTCTTAGTTGATGAATTAACTCAGCCTCTGCCGATGTTTCAAAAGATTGCCGCAACAAACGATCAATCCCCATAGCATCGACAGGAATTTCGACCCTGATTAACATGACGATAACGCGCGATCATTCTGATCAGCGCCCTCTTTCTGTCCCGCTTTGATCAATTCAGCCAGAAGCAATAGACCAAAGTGAAGGATGGATGGCATAGATCCCACGTCAATGGAATCCATCTGATTTTTCACATGTAGTCCCAATTTTGTATTCCCTTCAACCCATAAACGACGCTGAAAAGCTATGTTTCAGGATATTCCCTGCGGGCAGCTATAAAGATGAAATTATTGAAGTTAACGCCTTTATTTTTCAACCAATACAATTACAAAAATGTCAGCTTATCTTCTGCTAATGCTTCACGAAATTACCAGCCGAGCCATTGTGCCAATACTGGGTTCTGTAGGGCAAATAGCTATGTGACATTCGCACGGAAACAACCCCAAATCAATACATTTAATAATCTGCGTCACTACCATTCACCGCTACCATTCACTTTTCAGGGGTTATGTCATGGAGCTACTTTGCCCCACAGGTAATTTGCCTGCCTTGAAATCGGCTGTCAATAATAGTACTGCTGCAATTTATATAGGTCTATATTGTCAGAACTTCGCAGACAAACTGAGTTCTCTGGGGGGTTTTGGCACAATTTAGGGTTAATGAACAAAAAGGAATACCACTGGTATTAGAAAATAACCCTGACCGTGATGAATACTGGCGGGGCATTGTGGGGTTGCCACTGTAATATTGCATACCTGGCCAATCTTACAACATAACCACGCAATCTGTTGCTTTGGAAGCCACGATAACTTCCGAAGTGTTCGCTTCTTCCTGTAACAGGATATTATGGCGAGTTAGAAACTGAACGTTTCTCACGCATGGATGGAATAACCATTTGCCACACAAGGGATATGATAGCCAGTATACTCACTCCTGCACCTACCCATGTCAGTGTGTCTAATCCCCACCCTCGTACCGTAGTACCACCCATCAGATGCTCAAGATGTTTATCCAGTTCTTTCAGGCGCTGTTGAAGGTTTTTCAGTTCAAACAATAATTCCTGAAAAAATTGACGGTTCAATATCGTCAACTCATTCTCAGCATTTTACAGTAAACATTGTTCGACTTGATGAGCCCCTTCCGGGATGGAGAGGCCATATTCCAGCCCCAATCCCCGTATTTGGTTAATCAGCGCTGTCCGATTTTTCATCAGACGCTGCCGAATTCGGTGCAGGCACTGAATATCTTGTTGTTCTATTGTTTTTTCAGGTACATAGCGCATACCCGGACGACTGTCAGCTTCCACAATGGCAATGGCGTCATTTTTATCATTCTTACTGCCCATTCTGAAAGGCGAGACATATTGGGGGCTGATTTGTTTAACTTCATGCCCAAATTGTCTGAATTGGCGGCTCCAGTAATTGGCACTGCCACAGGCTTCCATCACAATCCTTGAAGGCGGCTGTTGGGCCATGAAAGCCATGAGTTTTTCACGGGACACCATTTTGTTTTGAACGGGTTTCCCGGAAGAAGGCACGATATTTAACTGAAACCCTCGCTTTGCCAGATCAATTCCGATAACTTGTTCCATTGGACACCTCTTCATATTTTTGCTGATGTATTCAGCATGGCTCACTGAAGCCGTTTTGGGGAGGTGTCCATTTCATTACTCAAGACACCGGAGCATCATCGGCTTTTTACTGGAGGTGGTATCAGGACTCATTGCTTATACATTCCAGCCGAAAAAGCCGAGCTTAGGTTTACGTGACCATGAAATTGCGATGCTTAAACAAAACTGAGGTTGTTTAGCACCCGCGATTGTAGTGGACAGGCGGTTGCGCCAGCTGGATTTGTGCGACGAGGGCGTTGAGCTTTTGCCGTTCAGCCTGGGACTTTCGCTGATATTGCTCACTTCAGGTGACTCAGCGATAAAGTGCTTTTTCTTTTTCATGGGAGAAAAATGACCTGACTGGCAGGATCAAGCAGGAGGCAAAAGCGGATCACGAGATAAACATCACACTTTTGTGTCAATGGGGGGCTGGTGAAGGGTACAAAAACAAAGGTAGTGAATTAATCAAAATAGAATAGTTAAAGAGTAGATAGTTATTCTGCTCTTTTTTATTTCTACGGTGAAAATATAGGTTTAATTTTGTGATCTATCTTGCAATTAAAATGCAACAAAAGAAAATATCTATTTTCCCTTCAAAGCGCTTCGCATAATTAAATCGTGGCACTGTTCATTTAGTTTCTAATAGTCGATATTCCCCTTGAGAAAAATTGAGTTGAATATAGACGCCAGAAAATAATGGAATATAAAAAAATTAACAATAGCAATGGATTTACTTTATTAGAATTAATGATAGCAATGCTCATCATTTCTATTAGCTTGTCCTGGGGATTGTATCATTGGGGGAAATATCAAAGCCGCCTGCGTTTGCAATCAGCGGTACATAATGTGTTGTCTTTTATGGAAAGGCAGCAGGCTTTAGCCAATTATTTAAATCAGGATCGTACCTTATGGTTAGTGACAGGACAGCCCTGGTGTTTGATATCGTCTGTCACCAAAATCGTTGCTTGTGATGAAGGTGATGGAGAACGCGTTGATTCCCCTCATGAAGATGTATTTTTGTCATTTTCTACGACTGATCGCATTGATTTTTACGGGATCAGAAATACAGCAATGCCAGCCAGTTTCATGCTGGCAAACTCGGCAGGTGACATGAGTATCATCGTTTCTGGACGTGGGCGAATCAGGACATGCAGTAATACAATTAACTCGTTTCCTAATTGTGAGGGCATAAAAACCCCATGATTCTGACTAACTTTTATTTTAAACAAAAACAGGCAGGATTCTCATTGTTGGAAATAATGGTAGCTCTGCTAATCAGTAGCGTGATTTTTGTTGCTATGACAAAAACGTATCCGGTTTTATCAGTCCAAATTCTCGATCTCTATCGTAAATATAGATTGCATTATTTGGTGAACAGAACGACTTATTTGATAGAGAAAGATATTCGGCGGGCAGGTTATTGTCGGGATAGAGAACAGTGCAAGGGTGATCCATTGGTCATTAACAATAAAAATACAGAAATTACTAACTCCTGTTTTATTGTTGCTTTTGATCTCAATTTAAATAATCAATGGGAAAAACCGGGACACATTGAGTCTGAGTTTTTTGGTTATCGTTTAAATAACCGAGCACTTGAGTGGGGAAGAGGGGCAGGCGATTGTCAGGAAAGTGGTTGGGAAAGGCTATTTGATCCAAAAGAGGTTGTCATTGATACCTTTCATCTTGAGAAATCACAAGCAAAAGGTAGGGTGATTTTTATCACTTTGTTCATTGATGCCCATTGGTTGAAATCCCCATCAATTGTGTACCGCCATCAAGCTACAATTCGGCTGCGTAATATCAGGGGATAAATATATCAAGGAAAGAAAAATAGATGGCAGAGAAACAACAGGGAAATATTCTGCTGATATCGATAATGATGCTATTGGCGCTGAGTTTGATGATGTTGAAAGCGCTCCATTATCAACAGGAAAGTGCGATGCTTATGATGATGGATGAACAACATTATTTGCAGGCTTTTTGGCGGGCTGAATCATCATTGATATGGGGCAAGGCACAGTCGTGGCAGATCAATCAGCAAGAAATAGGGGCTTGGGTTTGTCTGCAACATACTGAATTTAATTTGAAAAGTTGCCTAAAACACTATTCAGACAATCTTTTTTTATTAAAAGGGATTGCTCAATTTACATCAGGGGAAAAACTTGAACTTTATCAATGGATGAAACAGATGAAACCTCTAAATCAAGATACACTTATTCCTATTGAAAGCGGTTGGTTGGATTTTTGCCCTGTTGCTCAGGCTGAATTTTGTTTATGAAAACCAGAAGACAAGAGGGGATGAGTTTACCTGAAGTCATGATTGCATCTGCCGTATTTGCGATCTCTTTATTGGGTTTAATGCGTTACCACCAAGCACTGTCCGCTAATTTTCAACAATATTGGGGGCAGCTTAAAGCAGTACGGTATGTCCATAATCAGTTGGAACAGTATGAACGTTTGGCAGGCCAGATTGATTTGAAGAAAAAAGAAGAAGAGGCAGCTATACAGCGAGGCTGGAAAGTGGAAGTTCAACAAGAATTTCGTTCTTGGGGGTGCTATCAGGTAACGATTAATCTGTCAGTACATTACAATAAACCAAGTAAATTAGAGCGCTGGTTTTGTGCAAGTGGGAGGCATAAAACTGACATCTAATATAGTCTACTAAAGTAAATTAATTAAATAAAAATCAATTTGTTACATTGTTTTTGTTCTGTTGTTGTCTACTGCTGTCTTTCTAAATATCTGCAATTTATTGTATAGTATTTTGTATAGAATTTCCCTACACAACTTTTCTATACAATATCGGTGATTTATGAAGCTGACAGATTTGGCAATCAAGCGAGCTAAACCAAAGGAAAAAACCTATACATTGGCGGATGGCAATGGGCTATCTTTATTGGTTGATACCAATGGTTCCAAAGGCTGGCGTTATCGTTATCAATTTGCGGGTAAAACTAAAATGATTTCATTAGGCGTTTATCCAGTAGTAACACTCACCGAAGCCAGAACCAAACGCGATGAAGCAAGAAAGCTAGTTGCTAATGGACTTAATCCCAGTGAAGTAAGAAAAACAGAAAAGATATCCGTAGCAAACCAGATAGCAAACACCTTTGAAAATATAACTCTTGAATGGTACGAAAAGCGCAAAGACAGATGGTCAGCTTCTTATGCAATAGAAATGATGGAAACATTTGAAAAAGATGTTTTTCCCTATATAGGCAATAGACCGATTACTGAGATTAAGCCAATGGAACTTATGGCTGTTTTATCGAGGTTGAATGATCGGGGAGCGACAGAAAAACTTCAAAAGGTTCGCCAACGCTGTGGGGAAGTATGGCGATATGCAGTAGCTACAGGAAGAGCTGAATATAATCCCGCACCTGATTTAGTGTCTGCTTTTGTTGCACATAAAAAGGAACATTACCCATTTTTAAATGCTGATGAGATACATGAATTCTATAAGGCTTTAAATGCGTATACAGGGAGTTTTATCGTAAAGATGGGAATGCGTTTACAAATGATTATTGGTGTTCGTCCTAGTGAATTGCGTAAAGCTGAATGGTTAGAAATTGATTTTGATAAAGCTCAATGGGAGATACCAGCCGAAAAAATGAAAATGCGCCGCCCTCATATTATCCCATTATCGAGACAGGCTATTGATATTTTGGAACAGATAAAACCCATTACAGGACAAGGGAAATATGTTTTTCAGGGCAGGATTAATCAAGCTCAACCAATGAGTGCAATGACAGTAAACGTATTAATTAAGCGCATTGGATATGCAGGAAGAGCTACAGGACATGGCTTCCGTCACACCATGAGCACTATCTTGCACGAACAAAACTATAATTCTGCTTGGATCGAAACACAGCTTGCTCATGTTGATAAGAATTCTATTCGTGGCACATATAACCACGCTCAGTATATTGATGGCCGCAGGGAAATGCTTCAATGGTATGCTGACTATATGGAAGCATTAGAGAACGGTAATAATGTCGTACACGGAAAATTTAAGCGAGCATAGACCGCCAACAACAGACAGAGCCAGCCAGTAAAAGGGCTGGTTTTTTTTGTATATGTGCTGAGCAGAGCACGCAGCTGTAACAGGCGATTTCACTACCCAAGAAAATAACCGTTACAAAAATAGTAATCATTATCTCTTTACTTTGTCATTAAGCATTGGCTATATTGCTCTTGCACCAGCAAAATCTGGTGTCAGGATTGAGACCCTGATAATAGAAAAGGCGATACATGACGCGCCAAGCGTCTTTTTTTATGTCGTAGTATCACAGCACCTTTTATTTAATAATAAGGCGTTATTTGCCTATACGAATTCAATGGTGATGCTGATGGGGCAGCCTTCGGGCTGGCTGGTTTCCCTTTTCTACCAGTAGTCTCAACCCTGTCAGCGTCACCGCCCCCACAGAGATTGAGACCTCTCGCGGTGACTCCTTAGAAAAAGAAAAGGAGATCGTCGTTATGATGGCTACCCCTACCCAAACTCACTTTAATTTCCTGTTTTTGAGCATAAAATGTTCATATTTAGCCGCAATACCTTGCCGTATAGAAACAACCGCATCCAATGAACACAATGCAAGAATGACGCTTGTTCGCAACTATATTTTATTATTTGCTGGTCGTCTGCCTGTTCAGGGGGCACACAATGAGTAATAAACCTATCTCATTAAAACAGGCTCTGTATCGTGCAGGTCTGGGGATCTCACTTTTCACGTTCATTACCAAAAAGGCTAAGGATGAACGCTGCGAAATCAACCTAAATAATCTGATTGCATTGGCACACGGCATTCATCAGGAGGTTTATCGTGATCTGTTGAAACACGTCCCACAGAACCAGGTGAATAAATTAGTCAATTACATTGTACGCCGGGAAAGAGATCCATTCGGTCAATCCTCGTTTCGTGCGGGGTTATGCACTTCTTTATATGAAATCATTCTTGAGCAGGCCAGCCAACACTGTTCGGAAGAATTGCATGATTTGCTGTCACTGGCCTGTGATATCAACCATGAAGTTTACCACGCTCTTTATGCAGCGGTTAATGGTGAGGACGAGTGATCATGAATAAGAGAAATCATAACCAGAAACGCTGTCCGTTAGATGTAATCCTAGCAGTGAAGCAATCCGCCGCGAATTATTGGCAAAATCTGTTGCCTGCTTGTGGAGTTGACGTTCCGGAAAGAGGCAAACATGGTGCTTGCCCGATATGCGGCGGTACTGATCGCTTTCATTTTATCGATGATAACCATAACGGCGACTGGCATTGTCGCCAATGTGATGAACCAAACCACGGTGACGGGCTGGATTTGGTAGCGAGAACCAAAGGGATCACGATTTATGCAGCGGCTAAATTGGTGGCTGATACCTTAGCAATGCCTTTGCCTGAACCTAAAACAGTCAAAGAACAACCGCAAACAGTCAAGCCGATTGCTGAACGCATTGTGGCACTGGTTGCCACTACAGTTACGGATAAATCTCAATATCTGGTGAAAAAGGGGCTGAAATGCCCCAATCAGAGACTATTGAAAGATGGTTCGTTATTGCTGATCACTCAAACACTGGACGGGACAATCACGGGTGCTCAGACCATCAAGCCGAACGGTGAAAAACGTCTTGTCTCCGGTACGCAGAAGAAAGGCAGTTTTATCCCTGTATCTGAGATAACCGAAACACCTGATACCTTCATCATTACCGAGGGTTACGCTACAGCCTTAACTGTTCGCCAATTGTATAAAGGCGTAGTGTTGGCCGCGATTGATGAAAGCAATTTATTCACCATTTGCGAGAAAGTCAGGGAGCGGTGGCCTGACGCAAAAATCATCCTTGCTGCTGATAATGACTGGCATAGACCCGACGAACTGGATAAGAACGGCAAACCAAAGGTGAATATCGGCAAGATCTCAGCAGAAAAAGCGGCTCTTGCGGTTAATGGCTGGATCACGTTGCCGCCTACAGAGCATAAAGCTGACTGGGACGATTATCGCCAACGTCACGGCATTGAGGTAACAAAGCAGGCATTCAGTAATGGGTTATATCAGGTGGAAAAGAAAGTGCCAGTGGCAAGGTCTGCGACCATTCATTCAGATGAATTCCGTGAGAAAGAATACGATCAGTTAAAGCCCCATGTTGATATCCGTAAGAAAGGTATTTACTGGGTTGAACCCAAAGAGCAAGGCGGCGAGATCGTCGAAGTTGAAAAATGGCTCAGTGATTACATGGAGATAGTGGGTATTGGCAACGATGGCAGCGAAGGTTATCTCATTATTAAGCTCCACCAGGAAGGCTCGGGAAAATGTATCGTTGAAGCCCTACCGCGCCGTGAAATAGGGATGCCTGTAGGTTGGGCTAGATTACGTTCACGGGGCATGAACATTACCGTAAAAAACAGTCTGTTGCCCATTTTGGCTGAACACCTGCAACGCAGCGGCGATCGCCGTGAATGGATTGTGACACAGAAAGCTGGCTGGCATTGTGGGGCGTATGTCATGCCGGACGGTGAAATCATCGGCCAGCCTTATATGCCTGTCGCGTTCAGTGGCGGCACATCTGCGATTGCCGGTTATGTAGTCAGAGGAACCGCCGAACAGTGGAAAACACACGTTGCCTCATTGCTGAAAGGTAACCGCTCAATGATGCTGGGCGTACTGGTAGGATTGTCTGCCCCGCTTAACTCACTGACAGGCGGTAGCTGCTTTGGTGTGCATTTATTTGCCCAATCCTCAGCAGGTAAAACCACTACTGTTGAGGCTGCCAGCAGCTTATACGGCGATCCCGAAGAACTTAAGTTATCATGGCACGGCACTAACCACGGCTTAAATAACCTCAACTTTGTTTAAGCATCGCAATTTCATGGTCACGTAAACCTAAGCTCGGCTTTTTCGGCTGGAATGTATAAGCAATCAGTCCTGATACTATTTCCAGTAAAAAGCCGACTACGCTTCGGTGCCTTGAGTGCTCTATCTGAGAAATATTTTTCAATTGGTCATTCACCGTTTCTATCAAAAACCGTTTTCTTAACATGGCCTTGTCCCAAAACGATAAAAATTTGGCTTTCATATTACGGCGAACATTCGTGATCAGCGTAATTCCTTCCTCCTTCAGTTCATCGCATAACACTTGCGATAAATAGCCTTTGTCACCATAGAGATGCCCGGTTAAACCTTGTACTAATTCCTTTACCGGCTGACGATCGTCAACATTTCCCGGTGTTAATTTAACGGATAAAATCTCCCCACAGTCATCAATAATCAGATGGAGTTTAAAGCCATAGAACCAGCCTGTACGGGTTTTTCCTCGCTGGGCGACACCCGCGAAAACTTGATGGCGAGGAATACGCAGATTATGGCAAACCGCGATTTTAGTGGAATCGATAAAGGCAATGCCGTGTGATTTTTGTTTGCGTGAAGAAAGGAAAGCGCATAACGGAATAAGGGCTCTTTTCTTCAATGTAATTATTCGATTGTAGCTGACCAGACCCGGGAAATCTGCGTTGAGATATTGCTGCACATGCTCAGTATAAAACGCTTTAAAATGACGATAATGGCTCATGTGAAATAAAATGAGGATCGTCATTATCTCACTGAGAGACAGGGAAGTGGCACGATGACGCTTGAGCTGATTATTCTCAATGAGCTGTTGTTCCCAAAGGGGAATAAATTTTTGGCAAAAATCATCGACGCAACAAAAAAGTTCTTCTAAAGTAGTCATAGCCTGAGGATCCCCACGATTTTGTTTTCTAAGCAAAAACTTTGATCGTGCCTCAGGCGCTTAGTTCCTTTTTTTCTTTCCTTTCTTAAGCGAAGTTCAGGTTAAATAACGAAGCCGCCGCCCGTAATGATGGTTTCATGCCCATTGACGAAATCGGGCAAAGCTCCAACCCGAAGGAAGTCGCTAACAGTGCTTACAGCCTGTTTAACGGTGTCGGTAAGATTCAGGGAAAACGCGAAGGTGGGAACCGTGCCGTGATCCGCTGGAAAATTGCCGCCCTTTCAACCGGCGAGGAAGATTTAGAAACCTTCCTGATCAAAGGCGGGATCACGCCCAAGGCCGGACAGCTCGTCAGGCTGCTTAGTGTGCCCTTTATTGATACTGAATTTTTCAATGGTTATGAAGACGGTGATTCCCATGCAAGGGCAATCAAGCGAGAATCTAAACGCTATTGTGGTGCAGCCGGTCGTGAATGGATTTTATGGTTGTCTGAGCATCAGGAGCAGGCTATCGAACTTATTGCCCGTAAAGAGAAAGAATGGCTTGATGGCCTGCCAGAAGAAGCCTCAGCTCAAGTCAAGCGTGTGGCCGTTCGTTTCGCGTTACTGGACGCCACCGGAGAGCTGGCAACCCATATCACTGGTTGGAGTAAAGAAGCGTGTCATGCGGCGATAAAGCAAAGTTTCGATGACTGGTTAGCGGATTTTGGTATCGGGAACCGGGAAAAATATCAGGTTGTTACCCGTACCCGTGACTTTATCCAGAAATACGGACTTTCACGCTTCCAGCCTTACACCTACGGCAGGCCAAACGGTGATATTGATACGTCACACGCCATGAGAATTAATGATCTTGCCGGGTATCTGGTGAACAACCGTCGTGATGATGGACAGGCGGAATACCATATTATCCCCAGTGTATTTGAAGCAGAGATATTGCAGGGATTGCAGAAGAAATCGGGTTTTGAAGCCTTAGAAGAGGCTGGAATGTTGGTTAAAGCTGAAAAAGACCGCTTTATCAGTAAAACTATTTCAGTGAATGGGACTCAGGGGCGATTTGTCGTACTGGTTTTCAGGGATGAAGATTAACTCACTTAGGATTAAAAAAACGTTGGGATAACGGGATATCGGGATAAGAGAGATTTATTTTAATAAATATCAGTTAGTTATAGTTTTTTAAATTATCCCGTGTTATCCCGCTCTATCCCGTAACATAGTGTAATTACAAATAAAGTAATATTGTGATAGTGGAGGTTATCCCGAAAAATATTCTTCTTTGGCGGGTTGTAATTAATTGAATTTAAATGAATTAAAAGTGATAACGTCCTGTCACGGGATAAGCTGGGATAAGCTGGGATAACGTGGGATAGTTCAACCATATGAAATATATAATAAATATGTCATTTATCCCGTTATCCCGTGAAGATTTGTGCAATTGTATAAAGATAATCGATAGTAACGGTTATTTTTTCAGCTCTCCTATTTGCCGGGTTAATTCATTAGCCCGGTAAATAGGAGAAGACAAGCGCAGCGCGTCAGTATGATTTTAATCTATTGTATTACTTGAAGTTTAATTTAGATAATATTTCACTAATAATAATTCGTTAGGAATAAAATTGAATAATAATTTTATTATTATAAATCGTTATAATTACAACGCAAATTGAAATCAAAAAATAATAAGTTATGTGTTTTTATTATCTAGTCAAAAAAAATACACGCGATATTGTTATTTAAATGTTGAAGTTCTGTTTTTATCTGGTAGTCTCACTTTTACCAGATACACCAACTATATCAGTTTTTGTCATTAATTAGTATATTCTGGTAAATTATAGTAGTAAATGAACTATATTAAATTTAGGAGATACACTATGAATACTGTAAAAAAAGACAAGAAAACTAATAAGATAAAACTTGATAGCAAGAAAATTTTTTCTGCTTCGGCAAATCGAGTAACACCTATTATGGATCAGGTAAACTAATCCATATTTATTGCCGCAAGCGAAAAGTTTGCGGCAGTATTTTTTAGGAAGAATTTAATTGCAAATTATCAACATAGCAATGTTGATAATTTGATATAAAAATATCTTATTAATAGGGGTGTTTATGCTTGATATATATGATGCTCGCCCAGATGCAAAAAGAGACATTAAAATACGAGAACAGATAAATGAGCGTATTATTAATAGTCTTTCATATATTTTCGAACAATGTAATTATTCCGGTTTTAATTGTAAGTCAGCAGAAGAAAAAATAAATAATTTAAATAAAAAAAGTAAAATAAGTGGAATGATACATGTATTACATAATAGACTGTTGAGAGCTATTGAAGATAACGATGGATTTTTAATTAAACATATATTGAATTGTTTTAATGAATTAAATTATATTGAACAGTCACCACGTGCTATAGGACTATTCACTAATGGGTATACACAATCATTACATCAATTTTATTATGATACATGTGATTATGGAATGATAAATACTTATGGTTATCATTTTGATGGAAATGCCCCGTCAGAAAAAGAATTAGATAATTCAACGTACGCTGTTAACAAAGCATTAAGTAGAATGAAAGAAGTTGATCTTGACTTATTTGATGAGCTGGATTCTTTAATTACAGATATTATCATTGTTAATTCTCCTACCATGAATGCTGGTTCATCATTAAATACATTTGGAATCATAAGAATGAGTCAATTAAGAGAAAATCAAATTTGGACTCGGTATTTCGAGAATTTGGCTCATGAAGCTGGGCATAATCATTTAAACATGCTTTTTTTTATTGACCCAATAATTTTAAACGAGGATAGTGGCACATATAAGTCTCCACTACGTCGTGAAGCTAGGCCATTAAGTGGAATATATCACGCAATGTTTGTTCTTGCTAGAACAATGCGTATTTTAAAGAAATTAAGCACTTATCATAATTATGATCCAATTTTAGAACGAGTTGATACTGCATACAATAACGCCAATAATCCAGCTTCGTTTGAAGAAAAGTTTTATGATTGTTGGAATATAATATTAGAAAATGCAAAATTAACTGAACTAGGAAAAAAATTAATGAATAGCACAAGAGAAATGGCATTTGAATAAACTTTGAACGGGTGTATAAGATATGGCAATCAAACCTCTTATTGAATTATATGAAAATATCATAAAAGAAAATAGAGATATAATAATAGTAGATATAGGTGCGGCTAATTTTGATACGACAGAAAATAATTACAATGGAATAATTGAATCATATCCATTCAATATTTATGGTTTTGAACCTAATCCTGATGAATTCGAAAAATTAAAAACAAACAAGGACATAAGCATTAAATATTTCCCATATGCTATTGGAGATGGAGGTATACATAAACTGTCTATTTGTCAGGTTCCCGGGTGTTCGTCCCTTCTAATACCTAACTTAGAAGAAATGAAAAAATACAAATCCTTTTCTGAATGGATGTTGGTTGTGGATGAGCAAATTATTAAAACAAAACGACTTGATGATATAGATGATATAAAATATATAGATTTATATAAAGTTGATATTCAAGGTTGTGAATATCTTGCTTTATATAACTCTTTGGAAAAACTTAAAAATACTCTTGTAATTGAATGTGAAGTTGAATTTGTAGAACAGTATATAGGGCAGCCTAGATTCTCTGAAATAGAAATTCTGCTACGTTCACAAGGATTTAATTTTGTTAAATTTATGGGATATGGTACAAGACCTTTGGAACCTATAACTATAAACAAGGATCCTTTTATTTATGGAAATCAATGGATATGGAGTGATGCCTTGTTTATTAGGAATGTTAATGATTGGGATGCTATGTCTAGTGAAAAACTTTGCGTTCTTGCTATAATTCTTGCAGAGTCCTATGAGCTGTATGATTTTGCATACAAAGCCATATCAATAATAGATAAAAGAAATAATACTGAGTATTCTCATTCCTTTTTGAAATGGCTAAATGAAAACCTTGAAGATAAATTCGAAATTGACTCAACTGATTATTTTCAGTTATTTTTCAATAAGATAAATTATTAGAATGTTGATATAATATTATGACAAAATTTGTAAAAAAAAGATATGATGTGCTTATGATTATTTGCTGTGCTGCATTTGTGATACCTTTGGTATTTACTGGCCCTGCAATTTCCCTTCATGCTGTGAAAAATGATATTGGAGGAGATAGGTTTTCACTAGAATGGATAATAAATTCCTATGTCATTGCATTCGGTGGGTTTGTTATGGCTGCTGGTGTTGCAGGGGACTATATTGGAAGAAGATTATGTTTTATAACTGGTTTGGTGTTATTTAGCCTTTCATCTATATGTATTGCTGTAAGTCATGATTTACTCATCATAATTACAATGAGAATGCTTGAAGGTATAGGTGGTGCATTAGTATCTACCTCCGCTACATCTTTATTAGCTCAAGATTTTTATGGAAAAAATAAAACTATTGCATTTTCATTATTAGGTACATCTTTTGGAGCCGGACTTGCATTTGGCCCTATTATCGCTGGTTTTATGATTGACTTTCTGGGTTGGCGATCACTCTATTGGGGAATATCTATTTTTTCTATCCTGATTGTTGCATTAGGACAATGGAAAATTAAAGAATCAAAAAATGATAATGCCGAACGTCTAGATTGGATTGGTCTTATTATTTTTACTTTAGCTTTAATACTTTTTACATATGCACTTATTTTAGGCGGAAAAATCGGGTTTAGTGATATAAGAATTTATGTGATTATATTTTTTGTGGCTCTTTTTATAATGGCTTTTTATCTTATAGAAAAAAATACGGATAATCCATTAGTCGATATATCTTTATTTAAAATACCTTTATTCTTTGGTGTGCAATTATTACCATTATTAATGGCTTTTAGCTATATATCACTTTTTGTTTATTTACCAATGTGGCTTATGACTGGAGGCAATTTCAGTGCATCTCAAACAGGGATAATTATTTTACCTTTAACTTTACCGATGCTTGTTATTCCACTTCTCTCTGGTTGTCTTGCTAAAAATTATCCAATTAATAATATTTCTGGGATTGGTTTTTTTATAGCTTCCATTGGTGTATGTATGTTAATCAACTCCACATATGAAAAAATTTGGTTAATATCTTTTGCTATGGCATTGATAGGAATTGGTAATGCCTTACCTTGGGGGTTAATGGATGCTTTATCTGTTAGCGTTGTTCCTCAAGAAAAAGCAGGATTAGCATCTGGATTATTTAATACTATGCGGGTAGCAGGCGAAGCCATTGCTATCACACTCGTAGGGTCATTGATAAATATACTTACTTCAATATATATTAATTCCAGCTCAATTAGCGATAGCACTCAAATAGTTTCTTATTCCTATAGAGTAACATTTCAAATATTGTTCATAATTATATTTATCTTGACTTTGCTGGCAGGATTATTTTGTCTCTTTTTTCTAAAAGAAAGGGATATTACTAATAAATTGACAAATAAGTAATTTAGGAGGCATCTATGCTAATAAATAATGTTCCTATTTTGTATTCTACATCTCACTTAACTCTACGTAAATTTGAAGAAAAAGATTTCATCAAATATGATAGCTATCATTCATTACCAGAAGTTTATAAATTTTTATACATCCCGACTCCAACAGATAGTGAAATTAGGGAACAATTTAACAAAGTTCTTAACCCTGCATTTAATGATGACGGTGATGAGATAAGGCTTGCTGTAATTATACAAGAGACTAATGAGTTAGCTGGAGAGGTAATGTTGAGGTTAATTAATAAAAAATCGCAACAAGGGGAGATAGGTTGTATATTCCATCCATTATATCAAAGAAAATCCATAGGAACAGAAGCGTTAGGCGCATTAATAGATATTGGTTTTGAATATTTTAAATGTCATCGAATTTATGCAAGATTAGATGTTTTGAATGTAGGTTCTAAAAAATTAGTTGAAAAATTAGGAATGCGTCAAGAAGCACACTTATTACAAAATGAGTATATAAATGGAATATGGAGTGATATGTATATATACGCAATTCTGGAAGATGAGTGGCAAGCACCAATGTTTTTAAAACATAAATATAGTGGGTGAGCTTTCGCCCACCCTCTTTATTATTTATGATTGATATCTTCCCACTTAGTTATTATTCGCCCCACAATTCCATATTCAGTAGCTTGTTGAGGACGCATCCAATAATTTCTATCAGTATCTTTTTCAACTTTTTCTATCGGTTGCCCCGTGGCATCACTGATAAGTTGATTTATGCGACTACGTATGAGCAAAAACTCTCTAGCTTCGATTTCAATATCAGATGCTCTTCCTTCGTATCCTCCTAAAGGTTGGTGGATCATAAAACGAGTATTTGGAAGGGAATAGCGGTTTTCTTTTTTAGCAGCAAGAAAAATAGTAATGCCGGCACTTGCAACCCAACCGGTTCCTATTATAAATACTTCCGGTTTTACAAATTTAATCAAGTCATGAATAGTGTCACCAGCTTCAACATGCCCACCCTGACTATTAATAAAAATCTTTATTGGGTCATTACTTATTTCTTGTAAAATCAGTAGTTGTGTTGTTACCCTTTCAGCTAACTTTTGGTTAACCTCACCAGATATAATAATACATCTAGACTTTAATAAATTACTTTGCTCATAGGGGATTTCTTTAGAAACTTCAGGGGAATCTTTTGATGGTTCTTCTAACATGATACAGACCTCTTATACTTGAGTTGAGTAAAAGTATACTTAACTTGATGTTTCAAGTGTGGACTATAACAAATAAATCATGGGTTATCCAACTGGTATTCCACCTTGATTTTTGGAGTTGCTTCAAAAAATATGTCTTCATGATCGTGGCATTTTGTTATTTTTATATATTTTCGAAAAATGTAGTTTTTTAATAGATAATTGTTTATATTAATCTTGCGGCAGTTTAGAGATAATATCTATCCAACTGAAATATTTATAAAATTTTAATTTATGATGATGTAAATCTCCGCTGGGTTAATAGTATCAAAGAAAAATAAACAGGTAACAGCTGTTACCTCTATAGTGAAAAATAGGAGGTTCATTTTACTATCAGTAAGCCTGAGATAAAATTTAATATACCTGAATATAAATACTTTAGCTTAATATTTTATAACCAAATTAGAATATATTATTCTCATCATATCCAGTAACATGTACAATGGTTATCCATTGTATTTTATGTTTTTAATTATATATGTGTTAAATTCATATAAACACTTGAAGATCAAACTATTACAGATATAGCTGCGGAGTGTCAGGTAAATTACTTGTGTGAAAAATTCATCAATAATATTTTCTAATTAGTAGTATTTAATTGCAATAGCTCAAAAAAATGCTAATCTAAACTTGTTTAATTACCATCACAGATGTGCAGCGGCCATTAAAAATGGCTTAAAAACTCCCGTAGCCTGAAAGGGAGAGCAAGATTGCGGTACATCTGCGCACTTTTGGAAGCAGATATCGTCAGACACATAACCCACAGTTGACGATGAAAGTTACCCGGTTAAATTGAACCGGTTTATCACACACATAGAGCAGTAACCCTGCCACGTTCACTATCACTATTTGTCCTTGCACGATTTTTACTCATGCTTTGATTTACGCACGATAAACGTCCCGAAAACTTCGCGCGTCACTTGAGTTTAAGCGAAGCGATTACCAAGTGACGCGGCCAAGCGTCAACGTCCAGAGCATGTCCGGTCTGGCTTTACGAACGATTTGAACCACGTTTTACTCAGTGTCACTACTTTTCATTGGTATTTTTCTACCTTAGTTTACTTATTTCGTTTATTTTTCACCCATTGCCTTAAACAGGCTGATGCTGTAAAGAAAGGAGATATCACACGTTACGAATAATGAGGCATTCATCCTGATCTAATCAGGCACTGAATGGGGAGTACTCCACCGCCGTGCAGAGCACGTAGCGAACTCCTGCAAAAACTCACCGCAACCCTCGCCCTGTATACACATTATCTGACGTACCACGGAACGGTGAACCTAACCGACACGCAGGGAAAATGTTTCGAAATGAGTAAAATTAGTATGAAAAACAAAGGGGAAATACGGATAGCGAAGCGATCACGAACGAGAACAAACAACAAAGATTGATTTAGCCGTCCGTATTCTCCTCTGAGTTTGTGCACGCTTGATAGACGTTATAACCGTTAAACTTAGTCGTTCAGTTATTGTGTTAGGTAAAACAATTAGTTAAAGTATTCCCGCCATTAGCAAAATCTAGTGGTAAGGTTTCGCAGCCTTAAAGACACTCCACTGGTAGGATGTTTCTACCAGTGTGCCTGTTATCGCCTTTTCAATGGTGGTTCAGGTGGGGGAGACTTCGGTCTCGCCGGACGAGTGTCCCGGTACTGCGAACCCCGTCTGAATCGCCACCATCAATATTAATTAATGGAAGGGGTAGCAGGAATGAATAACGTTAGAAATGATTGGCATCAGGCCGATATTATCGCCGCATTACGTAAACGTGGTACAACCTTAGCAGCTCTCTCTCGTGAAGCCGGACTCAGTTCATCAACCTTAGCAAATGCACTCAGCAGGCAGTGGCCTAAAGGCGAATGGATCATCGCTAACTATCTCGAAATACATCCTTCTGAGATCTGGCCTAGTCGTTATTTTGATCAACGTGGTCAACTAATTGAACGTAAGATTCGCAATAAGTCATAAAATTAGTCAATACCTACTTGAACAACATTGGGAAGATAGCCATAGCGGGGTATCTTCTCACTAACTAGTAGTAACATTTTCTCTACCATCTCAATAGATCCCAACGAAAAACACCTCTACCTTTCCACCATTTCGGAACTTTTGGCGTACTGACAATATTGATGAAAGGTATCGAAAGCAGCAGAGCGAGGACTAATCGGTTGGCAATAGACGAAACAACAATGATCATACTTACCGCCAACGCATAAACCGGGATGGTAAACTATGATTATGATGATTTAGCGACCAGTACGCTCGCGTGAGGAGATATATGCAACAAGCACCAAAAAGCAGACTAACCGCTATTTTAACGGCACACCGACAACACGGCTTATTGTGACCTGTGAGCAATCCATTATTGATGCCGTGGACAACCACATCAAAGGTAGCAGAGTAACACGCGGCAACCGTGCAGAGTTCCGTGAGACAGGCGATTATAGAAAAGCTATAGCGTGAACTGTGATGATTTAAAGGCATGTTAAGGAATGATGTTTTTGACAGTCCTAAAAAAGAAGAATCCTAACATTTCCTAATACTTTTCTGATGCTTAATTTGATAATAGAATATCCGGTTAGGTGAATGTTAATTAATTCAATAAATAGCGTTAAATTAAAGAGGGTTTCTGATATGTCAGGATTGTTTGAGATAGCAACATCGAAAGATATGTTTCAGCACTTAGAAAGTAAGTATCAAGTATATTTAAGTACCCCGTCAACAGGCACATTATTAGATGCATTATTTCCATTTTCTCACCTACAGGAATGGATTGAGAAAGAAGGTAGTCAAAATGATGATAAAATCGCAAAAAAAATTTGTAGAACTGCTATTTAAATCAGAAGATTACAGAATAATCCGTGAGCTTTGTAATCACACTAAGCACTTTCGTAAGAAATCAGCACCAGATACAACAATAGTGAAAGGAGCAAGGGCTGGCCTCTCTCGTGCAGGAGATAATCTGGGGCATGTTTATTTATTGGTAGGTAATCAGGATATTCGAGTACACCTATCCGCAGTGTATAAAATATATTCAGATTATTTTAATCATAAGTGATTATCGTGCACACTAAATCATATATGCCATATTAGCCAAAATGGGAATCTCGGAATATTTACAAATGTTAACATTGAAACCTGTCAAAACTTGACTTCTATCTGACTTGTTTCATTATTTCAATCTAATTCAGCATCAGTGTTATTACTGGCTTTTGATGTGACTTGCTTTGTTACATGATAGCGGTACACAAGCAGGTATGTACTAGAACGGTTTATAATGCGTACCGTACAGGCAAGGTATAGCGATAATCGCAACACCTTAAGGGAGAGCCATGTTAAACCGAGAGTCGATAAAAGCTGTTATGATGGAATTAGCCTACCAGAAAGGACAATCACTCACTGGACGGGATAGGCTGGCAATCAGAACGGGAGTAACGCAGACGTTGTAGGCTAAAGAACGTTACCGCCGTAGAATGACCACACGACCTATCAATGGACGAAACCAGCACCGAGACGTTAAATTACACCGTAAGACCGAAGTGACGTCTTCAAATGAATCATTAGGTTATTACCAAGATGTGAAATAACACTTTGGCTTGCCAGTCATCGGCTGAAACTTTAGCTGATGAATCGGCCTACCCGATTTAATCCGGTAGCCTATTTGCACAACTCTTATTGATCCCTGCAAAATAACCAATCTCTCTTTAAGAGGGCAACCTGTCAGATGAAAAATATCTTTCGGTTGCTATTATTACGTTTGAAGCGAGCTGATTAACCACTGCTAATATTTCAAATCGCAGTAGTGAAAAATCACGATATTGTTTGAAACAGAGGCGTGACAAAATAACGGATAGTTTACAGAGAGGGTTATTCTTGGATGGCATGTCACTATATGCAATGATTTATCAGAGTGATGATGTCTTAGGGAAATAGACAAGATGAAAATCCCCTAGCGATGATTTAATTTGTATAGAAGTCTGTATGGATTTGATAATAAAATTAAATAAATTATTTAATATCAGCATGTTAAATGGTTTATTCTATTCAAGTGGGAGCATTGATGTTTAGCGTTTATCATTCAAATCAGCTCGATCTTCTTAAAGAGTTGCTGGCGAGTTTAATCGGGGAAAATCCCCTTTCTGACCCATTTGGCAAAGAAGTGATTTTGGTTCAAAGCCCGGGGATGTCACAGTGGTTGCAAATTCAGTTGGCAGAAAAATTGGGTATTGCTGCGAACATGGAGTTTCCACTGCCGGCAACTTTTATCTGGCAGATGTTTACCCAAGTGTTGCCTGATATTCCCAAAGACAGTGCTTTCAGCAAGGATGCCATGAAGTGGAAGCTGATGACCTTACTGCCCGATTTGTTGACGGAACCGGAGTTTTCAGCACTCAGGCATTATCTTGATCAAGATATTGATAAACGCAAAATTCACCAGTTAGCTGGCCGAATTGCCGATCTGTTTGACCAATATCTGGTTTATCGCCCCCAATGGTTAGAAAGCTGGGAAAAGGGGCAATTAATTGATGGCTTGAGCAGCAACCAGTTATGGCAAAAAAGGCTATGGTTTGAACTGACAGCCTACACTCGTCAATTACAACAACCTTTGTGGCACCGTGCCAATTTATACCAACGATTTATCACGACGTTGGAAGCAGGAAATTTTCCATTGGCGGCTCTTCCTCCGCGTATTTTCATCTGCGGCATATCTGTATTGCCTCCCTCTTATCTGCAAGTATTGAAAGCATTGGGTAAACATATTGATATTCATCTTATGTTTACGAATCCATGCCAATATTATTGGGGCGATATCCAGAGTTATGCTTTTCTTGCTAAGTTAACTAGCCGTAAGCCAAAGCATTATAAAAGCCAACAATTGATGGAAAGATTCAAAAACCCCGAAGAGGTGCCATCGCTGTTTAATGCCGAAGGTGAGCAGGAATTGAATAATCCATTGTTGGCATCTTGGGGAAAATTGGGAAGGGATAACCTCTACCTGTTGTCACAATTGGAGCCAGATTCCGATATTCATGCCTTTGTTGAATCAGAACCAGATTCTGTCTTGCACCAAATTCAGCAAGATATCCTTAACCTTGAAGATCACGCCCAGATTGGTTCTACCGACAATTCCTTTAAAAATAGCCTGAAAAAGCGCCCGATTAATAGTGCCGATCGCTCACTGTCTTTTCATTCATGCCATAGCCCACAGAGGGAGATAGAAGTATTGCAGGATCAAATCCTGCATTTATTGGATGATGACCCTTCACTGACACCGAGGGACATCATTGTGATGATGGCGGATATTGATAGCTATGCTCCCTATATTCAGGCTGTTTTTGGCAATGCGCCTGATGATCGTTATATCCCTTTTGCCATCTCTGACCGTAAAGTTAGTCAGGCGCATCCCGTCTTGCAGGCATTTATTACCTTGCTGGATTTGCCGCAGAGTCGGTTTACGGCAGAACAGGTGCTGGCATTATTGGAAGTCCCTGCTTTAGCTAACAAATTCTCGATTCAGGAAGAAGGGTTGCGTTTATTACGGCGTTGGGTAAAAGAATCGGGAATTTGCTGGGGGCTGGATGATGACAATATTGAAGCATTATCGTTGCCCGCTACAGGGCAGAATACCTGGCGCTTTGGCCTGACGCGTATGCTATTGGGTTATGCGATGGATAGCCATGCCGGGCCGTGGAACGATGTTTTGCCTTATGATGAATCCAGTGGTCTTGCTGCCGAACTGGCAGGGCAATTAGCTGAGTTTTTAATGGCACTGAATCGCTGGCGTAAAATGTTGAGTGAAGAACAGCGATTGACGGATTGGTTGGCTGTATGTCCGCAATTGCTGGAAACTTTTTTTGTAGCGGATGACGAAGTTGAACTGGTTCTGGCGCTTATTACGCAGCAATGGCAAAAAGTAGTTGATAATGGACTGAATGCACATTATGCCGAAAGCATCCCTTTGGTGCTGCTGCGCGATGAACTGGCGCTTCGTCTGGATGATGAAAAGATCAGCCAGCGCTTTTTGGCCGGTTCCCTCAATTTTTGCACTCTGATGCCTATGCGTTCCATTCCTTTTAAGGTTGTCTGCCTGTTGGGAATGAATGATGGCGTTTATCCACGTACTATCCCGCCACTTGGGTTTGATCTGATGGCAGAAAAAACTCAGCGTGGGGATAGAAAACGGCGTGACGATGACCGTTATCTCTTTCTGGAAGCGTTAGTTTCGGCTGAACAATTTCTTTATATTAGCTATATCGGCAAATCGATCCGCGATGATACTGAGTGTAATCCCTCGGTATTGGTTAACGAGTTACTGGATTATATTTGCCAGAGTTTTTGCTTATCCGGCGATGAAATGTTGAATGTTGATGACAGTGCCAACAATGTCAGAAAACATCTGCTGTCACAGCATACCCGTGTGCCTTTTGCGACAGAAAATTTCTTACCAGCCCATCACTTACAAAGTTATGCCGCAGAATGGTTGCCAGCTGCGACACAACAGGGCGTTTCAGCCCCTGATTTTTGTCAGCCGATTGGGTTTGATCGCAGTGAGGTAAAAGAAGTTGCATTAGATGAACTGATCCGCTTTTATCGATACCCTGTCCGGGCGTTTTTTCAGCAAAGGCTGAAGGTGCATTTTGTCATTGAAGAGATGGAGTTACCTGAAGACGAACCTTTTGTGCTGGATAACCTGCAACGTTATCAATTTAACCAACTGTTGTTAAATATTCTGATTGAACAGGGAGCACCTGAATCTCTGTTTTACCACCTCCGTGCGTCAGGAGGGCTGCCATATGGTTCCTTTGGTGAAGTTTACTGGCTGGAGCAACTGGAGTCCATGCAGCCTTTGGCCGCCAGGGTGCGTGAAGAGAGAACAGCCTCTTCTCCTATTGACCTATATGAGCCATTAGACACGGTGGTGTTAACTGGCAGCATCAGTCAGGTGCAGTCTGATGGCATTTTACGTTGGCGGCCAGCGAACTTAACGGCCAATGATGGTATCCAATTATGGATTGAACACCTTGCCTATTGTCTTTCAGGTGGAAGTAGTGAAAGCCGCATGTATGGAACAGGTAAAAAGGGAAAAAAAGAGAAGGAAGATAAAAAGGTGTCAGAATATCGTTTCTTACCGTTAAAACCGGAGAAGGCGAAACACTATCTGAACCAGATGGTAGAGGGCTATTTTCAAGGAATGTCTGAACCTCTGCCCTTATTTTGCCGAAGCGGCTGGGCATGGTTAGTTGACTGTTTTGATAAAGAAACTCGTGAAATAGATTTTCGTGAAGAGGTTCAACAAAGTGCTGAAAATAAATTAATGGAACACTGGTTAGGAACACATGACAGAAAAGGGGAAAGCGCTGATCATTACGTACAACGGGCTTTCCGGCAAGTTGATCAATCACTTTTGGAGCGAATGAAGCGTGAAACTCAGCGTTATTTACTGCCGATAGCACGCTATTCCAATGGATCATTATTTAAATAATTAGGGAGAATATTAGGTTATGCCTAAATGTCTTATCCACATTATGACGGTGCTCTTTCTGCTATTTTTTGGGGTTACTGTATATGCACAATCGCCCTGGCAGCCATTGCCAGAGACGATCCACAAAAGTGATCGCGATCCGCGTCAATATAAAGCGATTAAATTGCAAAATGGCATGACCGTTTTGCTGGTTGCTGATGAAAAAGCGATTAAATCATTGGCTGCCGTGTCTCTTCCGGTTGGCCATATGGAAAATCCAGATAATCAGCTTGGTCTGGCCCACTATCTTGAGCACATGGTATTGATGGGTTCCAGGCGTTACCCACAAGCAGGCGGATTTGCTGAATTCTTGCAAAAACATGGTGGAAGCCGTAACGCCAGTACCAATGCCAACCGTACCGCATTCTATCTGGAAGTTGAAAATGACGCTTTAACAGAAGCGGTTGACCGCCTTGCGGATGCGCTGGCTGAACCTTTGCTGGAGCCAGTCAATGCTGATCGTGAACGTCATGCCGTGGATAATGAAATGACCATCGCACGGGCGGGTGAAGGGCATCGTTTATGGCAAATTCGTTCCGAGACCATCAATCCGGCTCACCCGAATGCCCGCTTTGCCGGCGGAAATTTAGAAACACTGAAAGATAAACCCGACAGCAAGTTACAGACAGCCCTGATCGATTTTTACCAACGCTATTACTCCGCTAATCTGATGAAAGGGGTTGTGTATGGCAATCAATCCATCGATAAATTGGCTCAGATTGCGGTAGAAACCTTGGGCCGTATTCCGAACCGACATGCTTCGGTGCCTGCCATTACCGTACCGGCAATCACAGATAAAGAAAAAGGCACCATTATCCATTATGTGCCCGCACAACCTTACAAAGCGTTGCGACTGGAGTTTAGCATTGCTGACAACAGCGCAGATTTTCGCAGTAAGACGGACGCTTATGTCGGGTATTTGCTTGGCAATCGCAGCCAAAATACCTTGTCTGATTGGTTACAAAAGCAGGGATTAATCGAAAGTATCGATGCCGGGGCAAATCCCAAAACGGATGGTAATTCCGGGACGTTTGATATTTATGTTTCACTCACGGATAAGGGCCTTGAACAGCGTGATCAAGTTATCGCAGCCATCTTTTCCTACATTAATCTGCTGAAACAACAGGGTATCAACAAGAGTTATTTCGATGAAATGGATAAAGTCCTGAATTTGTCGTTCCAGTATGCATCAATCGTACGCAATATGAACTACATCGAAGGGCTGTCTGATGCCATGCTGGTATTACCTATATCCCATGTGCTGGATGCGGGTTATGTTGCAAATGCGTTCAACCCAAAGGCGATAGCTAGCCGTCTGGACGAATTAACGCCGGAAAATGCGCGTATCTGGTTTATCAGCCCAACCGAGCCACATAACAAAGAAGCTTACTTTGTGCAGGCACCGTACCAGGTCAATAAAATTACGCCAAGACAGCGGGCGGAATGGAAAAAACGCGAACAGGGAGACTTATTCTCTTTGCCTGAATTGAATCCCTATATTCCTGATGATTTATCCCTGATTAAAACATCGGATAGCCAAAAACACCCTAAAATGATTTTGGAAAAGCCAAATGTTCGCTTGCTGTATATGCCGAGCCAATATTTTGCAGATGAACCTAAAGGCAGTATTGCATTGGAGATGCGCAATCCGAATGGATTGAAAAACATCAAAGATCAGGTTTCAGATACTTTATTGAGCTATTTGTCTGGACTGGCACTTGATCAACTGAGTTATCAGGCATCGGTTGGGGGAATGGGCGTTTATACCGGTTATGTTGATGGTTTGAAAATCGGCGTCAATGGTTATACGCAGCACTTACCCGCGTTGTTAACTTCAGCAATTAATCAATATATTTCGTTTACGCCGTCTCAGGAAGAACTGGATCAGGCGAAATCGTGGTATCGGGAACAGATGGAAGTCGCCAATAATAGCAAGGCTTTTCAGATGGCGATGCAACCCATTTCCCGCCTCTCTGGTGTGCCTTACTTTGAACCGGCAGAAAAATTGAAAGAGTTGGATACCCTCACGGTTGACGATATTGTCAACTACCGTCAGAGCATGATCCAACACTCGGCACTACAGGCCCTGGTCTTCGGTAATTTCACTGAACAGCAGAGTATTAATATCGTTCAATCAGTACAGAAGCAGCTCGCTAATCAGGGAACGATATGGTGGACTGGCGAGCACCTTGTCATTGATCGGCATTATGCGGTTAATTTCACTGGCACGGCGAATAGCACGGATAACGCTCTGGAAGAAATCTTTATTCCAACGGGGTATGACCGTATCCGGGGATCGGTTTATTCCAGTTTGCTGAGTCGCATTTTGTCACCGTGGTTCTATGATCAATTGAGGACGACAGAACAACTTGGTTATGCGGTTTTTGCTTTCAACCAAAATATCGGTAAACAGTGGGGATTGGGTTTCTTGCTGCAAAGTAACAGCAAGCAACCGGATTACCTGCATCAACGTTACCAGAGCTTCTATCAACAGGCTGAGAAAGCACTGAAAGCGATGTCTGATGCTGAGTTTGAACAGTATAAAAAATCATTGCTAATAGAAATGCGTGAGCCGCCACAGACTTTCTATTCAGAAGTGGCTCGCTTTGATGCAGATTTTGGGCGTAATAATTTCAAATTTGATACCCGTGAGAAAATCATCGCAGCGATGGAGAAAGCCACCAAAGCGCAGATGATTGCGTTTTATGAAAAAGCCGTGCTTAAACGTCAGGGATTGGCGCTGGTTTCCCAAATTACAGGGAAAAAAGGGACGGCTCATCAATATGCCGAGCTGAAAGGCTGGAAAACTTACGATTATGTGTCAGATTTCCAAAAACAATTACCGGTTAAGGTGAATGCTCAGTGAGCAAAGAAATACCCTCTCATAAGCTTAACCCGTTAACTCTGCCGCTGTATGGTCAGCGGCTGATCGAAGCGTCCGCAGGGACGGGGAAGACTTATACGATAGGCTTGTTGTATCTGCGGCTATTACTGGGATTGGGCGGCTCTGCCGCCTTTTCCCGTCCGCTGAGTGTTGAAGAGATTCTGGTTGTTACTTTTACGCAAGCGGCGACGGATGAATTGCGGGGACGTATCCGTGAAAACATCCACCAACTCCGCTTGGCTTGTATACGGAAAGAAACAGCGGTTAGCGATCCTATCTATCAGCAATTACTGGATGAAATTCCTGATAAAGAAAGTGCGGCTGGGTGGTTATTAGCCGCTGAACGCCAGATGGATGAGGCGGCGATTTATACCATCCACGGCTTTTGCCAGCGCATGTTAATCCACAATGCTTTTGAGTCTGGTGTCCTGTTTGATCAGACCTTAATTCAGGATGAAAACCCGTTACGTAAACAAGGCTGTGCTGATTTTTGGCGCCGTCACTGTTATCCCCTGCCATTGCCAATCGCTGCGGAAGTTAGCCGGATATGGAATGGGCCGGAAGCATTATTGAAAGATATTTCAGACTATTTGCACGGGGATATGCCGTATATCCTTAATGCCCCTGATGGTGATGAAACGCTGTTTAGCCGCCATCAAAAAATTATTGAGCAGATTGAGGTGATAAAACGCCAGTGGAATGACGCCGCTTCCGGGTTAGAAGAACTGATTACTAATTCAGATGTGGATAAACGTAGCTACAGCAAAAAACATTTACCTAACTGGCTGAATAGTGTTTCTGAGTGGGCTAAATCGCCCACCAAAGATTACCTGTTGCCCAAAGAATTGGATAAATTTTGTCAGTCACGCTTATTAGAAAAGACTAAAAAAGGGGAAGCTCCGCAGCATGCGTTGTTTGCAGCAATTGAGGGTTTATATCAGCACCCGTTGACATTGAAAGATATCATCCTCTCCAAAGCGATTGTTGAAGTTCGCCAGTCGGTTAATCAGGAGAAGCTGAACCGTGGTTACATGGGGTTTGATGATTTGCTGACCCGTTTGGACAGTGCCTTGCGGTGTGCAGGAGGAGAGCAGCTTGCAGCCACCATTCGGCAGCGCTATCCCGTCGCAATGATTGATGAGTTTCAGGATACCGACCCACAACAATATCGTATTTTTCAGGCCATATATCGCCATCAATCAGAAAATGCACGGGCTGAAAACGAAACGGGCTTATTGTTTATTGGCGACCCCAAACAAGCGATTTATGCGTTTCGTGGGGCCGATATTTTTACTTACATTCGCGCTCGTTCTCACGTTAAAGCCCATTACACGCTGGAAACAAACTGGCGTTCTTCTGCATCAATGGTGCAGTCTGTCAATAAACTGTTTTCCCGCCCGGAATTCCCGTTTTTGTTTGCACAAATTCCATTTATTGACGTTAATGCCGCAGAGAAAAATCGTGGGCTGAGATTTTCCTTACATGGTGAGGATCAAGTTGCCTTACGATTTTGGTTACAGTCGGGTGATGGTGTCTCCAAAGGGGAATATGAGCAAACGATGGCCCGACAATGTGCGGCCCAAATACGGGATTGGTTGCAGGCAGGGCAAGAAGGAAAGGCGCTTTTATATCAGGCAAAAAATAAACCAACAGAAGCAAGCCGACCGGTGATGGCGGCAGATATTACGGTGTTGGTGCGTGATCGGCGGGAAGCCGCATTGATCCGTCAAGAATTGAACGCACTGAGAATACCCTCGGTTTATCTTTCCAACCGGGAAAGTGTGTTTGATACCCCGGAAGCGAAAGATTTGCTGTGGTTGTTACAGGCAGTATTGGCACCGGAAAAGGCGCGCGAATTGCGCAGTGCATTAGCCAGCAGTCTATTTGGCTTAAGTGCACAACAAATTGACCAGTTGAATAACGACGAAAGGGCGTGGGATCGTCTGGTTGATGAATTTGATGGCTATGCCCGTTTATGGCGTACTCGTGGCGTATTACCCATGTTGCGGGCAGTCATGGCGAAATACCGGATAGCAGAAAATCTGCTGGCCGGTGATGACGGTGAACGCCGGCTGACCGATGTTATGCACATTGGTGAGTTGTTGCAGGCGGAATCTCAACAACTAGATAGCGAACATGCTGTTGCTCGTTGGCTGGCACAACAGATTTCACGCCCGGATCCGCAATCAGAAAGCCAGCAACTGAGGCTGGAGAGTGATCGACATCTGGTGCAGATCTGTACCATTCATAAATCTAAGGGATTGGAGTATCCGTTGGTTTGCTTGCCTTTTGTTTGTGGTTACAGGAAGCAGAAACTGGCGGTGTATCATGATCGCCATAACTTTGAGGCTTGTCTTAATCTTTCTCATGATGATGAAGCGTTGAAAGAAGCTTTGGAGCTGGCTGATGAAGAACGTCTGGCCGAGGATTTACGCTTGCTCTACGTTGCATTAACCCGTTCGGTTTATCACTGTAGCATCGGGGTAGCCCCGCTTATCAAAGGGAATAGAGGAAAAGCAGGTGATACTGATTTGCACTTATCTGCCCTTGGATACCTGCTACAAAAGGGGCAAAAAGGGGATGCACAATTACTGGTTAACAGCCTGAATGCGCTTTGTGATGACAGCATAGAAATAAGGAAAGCGGGAGATACCACTGACTTGCCATGGTGCCCCCAAAGTGAAAATACGCTGTCGCTGGAAGCCCGAAAATTGCAACGTTCCGTTCGGGATGACTGGCGGGTGACGAGTTATTCGGGGTTACAATATTCCGCTTCCCACGCCACTTCCTCCATTTATGCGGGGACATTTGGGGAATCAGTTGATGTGATAGTGCAATCCATTGCTCCGAAGCTGGATATTGAAGCGAGTGGTGAAAAGCAGGAAGAACAATCGTTACAGATGACGCCGCATACTTTTCCGCGAGGAGCGTCTGCGGGCACATTCCTGCACAGTATTTTAGAAGATCTGGATTTCGGCAATCCTCCGGATCGGTTGTGGCTGGTGGAAAAACTGACAGCGTCAGGATTTGATGAAAACTGGGCACCCATATTGGAGCAGTGGGTAGAGGATATTCTGGGCGCAGAGCTGAATGAGCAAGGAATGAAACTTGTCGGTGTGCCTCGTCATCGGCAGCAAAGTGAAATGCAGTTTTACCTGCCAATAGATAAGCTATTACATGCAAAGGAAATGGATGCACTAGCCCGTCGTTATGATCCGCTGTCTGCGCAATGTGCTCCGTTATCCTTTCATCAAGTCAAAGGCATGTTAAGAGGTTTTATTGATTTGGTTTTTTGCTGGCAAGATAAGTTTTACATCGTGGATTACAAATCAAACTGGTTAGGTGAGAACAGCCAGTCATATACGCAAGAGGCGATGGCAAGAGCCATGATAGAGCATCGTTACGATTTCCAGTATCAGCTTTATACTTTAGCGCTGCACCGTTATTTGCGGCATCGGTTAGCTCATTATGATTACCGCCGCCATTTTGGTGGCGTGATCTATCTGTTTCTGCGGGGTATTGATAAAGATAACCCGGGGCATGGTATTTATTCCTACTTGCCTCCCTTTGAATTTATTGACGAACTGGATACGCTTTTCAGTGCTGTTGGTAAGGAAAAAAGCGTATGAATTCCATGATGTCATTATTGCAACAGGCGGTGAACCAGAAGCTGCTGCGCCCTTTGGATGTGCAGTTTGCTTATGCGATGATTGAGGATGAAAATCCTCTGTTACTGTTGATTACGGCCTTATTAAGCGCTGAATCGGGCGCGGGGCATGTCTGTTTGCCATTGGCGCGGATTTCGCCAAAATATTTTTTTGAAGGCAGGCAGCCGGAGTTAGCAGCATCGCTTTGGTCTTTGGCCGGAGCACCCGATCAACAGCAAATTCTGGCTGTTTTACAGGCGTGTCCGGCGGTCAGTATGGGGGAAACTCCGGCACCGGTGATCCTTTTCCATCAAAGGGAGAATGATTACCGCCTGTATTTACAACGCATGTGGCAAAGTGAACAGAGGGTGGCGGATTTTTTTTGCTGCGGTGGCGTTAACCGAGACTGTTGCTCAATCTTCTCATGATCAAACGGCGGTTGATGAAATCCAGTTACGTCGCATTTTGGATGCGCTTTTTGGTGTCACTGTTGAAGGAGAAATTGATTGGCAAAAAGTTGCGGCAGCCGTGGCTGTAACGAGCCGTATTTCAGTGATCTCTGGTGGGCCAGGAACCGGCAAAACCACGACAGTAGCTAAATTGTTGGCTGCCTTGATCAAGTTGCATGAAGGGAAAAAATTAAGTATTCAATTAGCTGCGCCAACCGGTAAGGCAGCGGCCAGATTAACTGAATCGCTGAGGGAAGCGGTCAAGAAACTCGATTTGACGCCAGAACAATGGCATAGCATCCCAGAGCAGGCGCAAACTCTCCATCGTTTACTGGGAGCGCAACCCGATAGCCAGAAACTGCGTTATGGGCGTGATAATCCGCTGTCCCTTGATATTTTGATCATTGATGAAGCCTCAATGGTGGATTTACCGATGATGGCGCATTTGGTTGATGCTTTGCCGCCACGGGCAAAAGTGATTTTCTTGGGGGATAAAGACCAGCTTGCATCGGTTGAAGCCGGAGCGGTATTGGGCGATATTTGCCGTTTTGCTGAACAAGGTTATAGCGCCAAGCGGGCTGAACAATTGGAGCGCTTAACGGGATGTCAGTTAACCTCTTATTCCACCTTACATTCCGATAAAAATACGCCTGCCGTGCGGGATAGCCTGTGTCTGCTGCGCAAAAGTTATCGCTTCAACTCGGCTTCCGGCATTGGCCGATTGGCGTCGGCTGTGAATCAAGGGGATCGCAGAGGCGTCGCGGCAGTGCTGAATCAATCTTTTCCCGATGTTGATTTTTACCCACTTGCCGCAGATGAAGATTATCAGCGTCTGTTGACAGAAACCGCTGCGGGTTACTCTCAGTATTTAACCATGGCAAATGAACGGATGGCGGAAGAAGCCATTTTGGCGGCGTTTAATCGTTTTCGATTGTTGTGCGCGTTAAGGGAAGGTCCCTTTGGTGTTACGGGACTGAACCAGCGAATGGAACAATTACTGCACAGGAAAGGCGTCATTACCCTGCCCAAAAATGCAGAGAGCCGTGGTTATGTCGGGCGTCCTATCATGATATTGCGTAATGACAGCACGCTTGGGCTGTTTAACGGAGATATCGGGATTATGCTCAAAAATCAGGATAATGAACTGAAAGCCTATTTTCAGTTGTCTGATGGACAGATTAAAGGATTTCAGCCAAGCCGGTTGCCCCAACATGAAACGGCTTATGTGATGACAGTGCATAAGTCTCAAGGGTCTGAATTTGAACATACGGCCTTGGTGTTACCGACCCAACACTCACCCATAGTCAGTCGGGAATTGGTGTATACCGCACTGACGCGGGCGAGGGAAAAATTGACAATTTATGCCAATAAGCCCGTTTGGGATAAAGCAGTGTCTACAGTAACACAGCGGCGGAGCGGGTTGGCAGATTGGTTCAACCCGCAATAAAATGCAATGTGGCCAAGGATTATATGGCTGGGATGTCTATAGTTAGCCTGACGTCAGCAAGCTTCATCAAGCCTGTAAATCCAGCATCAAAATTTTGGAACAGCGCTGATAGTTATACAGCGCTTGTTTTTCCACGGGCAACATATCTATTCCGGCGGGCTTAAAACCTTTCTCCTGAAACCAGTGAATGCTGCGGGTTGTGAGTACGAAAAGTTTTTCCAACCCTCTTTGTTTCGCCTGATTAGAAATTGAATCTAGCAGAATTTCACCTCTGAAAGAGTTTCTGTAGTCTGGATGTACAACAACGCAGGCCATTTCTCCAATTTTTTCATTGGGATAGGAATATAGGGCAGCGCAGGCGATAGTGATATTATCGAGTTCAATCAGGGTGAAGTTATCAATTTCCATTTCCAGTTGTTCACGTGAACGACGTACCAAAATACCTTGTTGCTCCAATGGGCGAATAAGTTCAAGAATGCCACCAATATCATTAATATTGGCGCGACGTATCTGTTCGGAACGTTCCATCACTATTTGAGTGCCGATACCTTCGCGGGAAAAGAGTTCCTGAACCAACGAGCCATTTTCTTGATAACTGATCAAATGGCTGCGGCGGACGCCACGGCGGCAGGCCTTAATCGCGCCTCTTAAGAAACGCACGGTTCCTGAATGATAATCACCCGAGTTTTCCAATTTGTGCAGGTGAGCTTCGCCTTCATTAAGAAACATTTCTGATAAAGTGTCACCTTCGGCACCAAGTACGCCCTGAGATGAGCAAAATCCAATTAATTTTTCTGCTTTTAATTTGATTGCCAGCTGTGTTGCAATTTCTTCGGAAGTGAGGTTGAAACTTTCTCCTGTAACGGAAACCGCAACTGGCCCAATCAGCACAATAGCACCATTATCCAGTTGTTGGTTGATTGCTTTCTCATCAATACGGCGGACTCTGCCACTGTGGCAATAATCGACGCCGTCATCGATTCCCAAAGGTTGGGCGATAACGAAGTTTCCGCTGACAACACTAATATTAGCGCCTTGTAATGGGGTATTATTTAACCCCATAGAAAGACGGGCTGTAATTTCTAGCTGTAATAAGCCGGCCGCCTGTTTGACCAAATCCAGTGTTTTGGCATCGGTCACCCGGGTGTGTTTGTGGTAAATCGATTGGCAATGGTGTTCGGCAATGTTCTGTTCAATTTGTGGACGGGCACCATAAACAACGATTAAACGAATGCCCAGGTTATGCAATAATCCAATATCGTTGACGATATTGGAAAAATTCTCATGGGCGATGGCTTCACCTCCCAGCATAATGACAAAGGTTTTACCTCGATGTGCATTGATATACGGCACCGAGTGCCGTAAGACTTCAACCAATTCGGTACTGCGTTCTTTCATGAAACCCTCTCTGATTGAATTTTTATTCGATTTTTTTGTATTTTTATTCTTTTTGAAGGGAAATGGCAAGAGGAAACATGGATAAAAATAGCGTTATTATTTATATTGGTATAAATAAACCAGGTTATCAAAAAATACATTTTTTGATGACAGAAGTTTGCTAATTAATTAGAGTTCCTGCCTGACTATTATGTTTGATAAAGATTACTGCGTTTGGTTGTTTTTAAATGGAATAAATGATGAGTCATTCAGGCCATAATATTTCACGTCGTCGCCTGCTGAAAGGCGCAGCTGCTGTATGGTTATTAAGCATCAGCCCAATAGGTTATGCAGCGACTGCAAAAGTTATTGCTGTTCGTATTTGGCCTGCATCAAGTTATACCAGAGTGACGCTGGAATCTAATATTCCACTTAAATACCGCCAGTTTTCGCTTGCAAACCCTAATCGTATTGTCATTGATTTGCAGGGGATCCAGCTTAACAGTATTTTGAGCCGTATGGGGGCACAGATTCAGCGGCGTGATCCTTACTTAAAATTAGTGCGGGCAGGGCAATTTAATCCTAAAACGGTACGTTTAGTCTTTGAAATCAAACAGCCCGTCTCCCCGCATATTTTCACATTGCCGCCAATTGCAAAGTTTAAACATCGTCTGGTGCTCGATCTGTATCCCCAAAAGGCTGCGGATGTGGATAATGATCCTTTATTGGCCCTGCTTGAAGAGTACAACCGTGGGAATTTAGAACAGCATTTGCCTGCACAGACCCGCAAACCCGGCAAGGCAGGTAAAGACCGGCCGATTGTGATTATGCTCGATCCCGGTCATGGTGGTGAAGACTCTGGGGCGATTGGGAAATATAAAACTCGTGAAAAAGATGTCGTGTTGCAGATTGCCCGTCGGTTACAGGCACTCATCAAACGTGAGCCGGGCATGAAAGTTTACATGACGCGCAATGAAGATGTGTTTATTCCCTTGACGGTGAGAGTGGCAAAAGCGCGTAAGATGCGCGCTGATCTTTTTGTTTCTATTCATGCGGATGCCTTTACCAGTCGTTCTGCACGGGGTTCATCCGTGTTTGCGCTTTCCACTAAAGGGGCTACCAGCAATACGGCCCGTTTTCTCGCCCAAACTCAGAACGAGGCAGACTTAATTGGTGGAGTCAGTAAAAGTGGCGATAAATATTTGGATCATACCATGCTGGATTTGGTTCAAACCGCAACGATTAATGATAGTCTGAAATTTGGTAAAGAAGTGCTCAAGCGGGTGGGGAAAATCAATAAACTGCATAAAAATAGCGTCGATCAGGCGGGGTTTGCGGTATTGAAAGCACCAGATATCCCTTCCATTTTGGTAGAAACGGCATTTATCAGTAATCTGGAGGAAGAGCGCAAACTTAAGACAGCAAAATTCCAGCAACAAGTGGCGGAATCCATTTTTGCGGGCATCAAGGCGTATTTCAAAAATGGCGTTGAATTGGCGAGGCGGTGAAATATTCGCCTTGATAAACTATGGAGTAATACCAGCGAGAATTTATTGCTGATGATGCAATGATGGTTATTGGCTTTACATTCATGTTTAAATCGGAATGAAATAATGTTTAAACATAGATTTTAAAATCAGTGGAAATAAAGTAATAAAGGGATCAGCGAACAAGCTGTGAAATAAAAACGGGGAAAAAGTTGCGGCGGTAAAATGACAAATAAAAATTGGTTGCGGGGGCCGGATTTGAACCGACGACCTTCGGGTTATGAGCCCGACGAGCTACCAGGCTGCTCCACCCCGCGTCCGTCTATTTGCATATTTTGATAACTGATCGTAAATGCAAATATTGAGCAATATCATCATAAAGTGTTGGTTGCGGGGGCCGGATTTGAACCGACGGCCTTCGGGTTATGAGCCCGACGAGCTACCAAGCTGCTCCACCCCGCGTCCGTTTATTTACATATCTTGATAATTAATCGTGAATGCAAATATTCAATGATGACACTATTTACTGCCTTTGCTACCAGAGCGTGTCGATGCTACATCATATCGACAACGACATCTAATCGAATTGGTTGCGGGGGCCGGATTTGAACCGACGACCTTCGGGTTATGAGCCCGACGAGCTACCAGGCTGCTCCACCCCGCGTTCGATGTCGGCACACTATACTCTGGAACGGAGAGGTTGCAAGTTTTTTTTATTGAAAGTGACTAATTTTTTTGTTTTTTGGTTTAAAAGTGGACTTATCGTTTTATTTTTGTGCTATAGACTGGGTTGAAACAGCAAGCTATTTTTTAACTACATATCATTATTGATTAGTGTTTGATATTGTTCGTGATCCGAGTAAGTGATGGCTAGAGATAAGGTATTAATATGAGAGTTTGGGGTAAATATCTTTTAGTTGGATGTGTCATTTCGATATTAGCGGGATGCCATTTTCGACCCACTGATCAGGCACAGCAGTATAAGGATGGGCGAATTAGCCAAAACCTCCAGTTGGTTAATACCCCTAATGCCGAAGGCTCTCCCGTTAATGCCAGAGACTTTGCCACCCAAATTAGGTATATCAGCAAAGCTTCTCCTCGTCTTTATGACAATAACCGTGAATTATTTAGTGCCATTGAGCACTGGATGCTGTCCGGTGGTGATACCTGTGATTTAACTGAATTCGGTTTACTGGCTTATCAGATGGAAGGCGAAGATAAATACGGCAACGTGAAGTTTACCGGTTATTACACGCCTGTTTTGCAAGCACGACATACCCGGCAAGGGGAGTTTAAATATCCACTGTATCGAATGCCAACTCACTTACGTTCCCGCTTGCCAAGTCGTGCAGAGATATATAAAGGTGCCCTGAGCAAGAAATTTATTATCGGGTACAGTAACTCCCTGATGGATAATTTTATGATGGAAGTACAAGGAAGTGGCTATGTCGATTTTGGGGATGGACGTCCATTGACCTTTTTTGGCTATGGAGGAAAAAATGGACATGCCTATCGCAGTATTGGCAAAGTGCTGATCGACCGTGGCGAAGTCCCGGGCGAAAAAATGTCGATGAAAGCTATCCGTCAGTGGGGAGAACAGCACAGCGAAGCCGAAGTGAGAGAGTTGCTTGAGCAGAATCCTTCATTTGTTTTCTTTAAACCTGAATCCTATACCCTCGTGAGGGGGGCCAGCGCAGTGCCTCTTGTTGCAAAAGCCTCGGTAGCATCTGATAAATCATTAATCCCGCCCGGAACAGCATTGTTGGCGGAAGTGCCGGTACTGGATGAAAAGGGTAAATTTACCGGCCAGTATCGGATGCATCTGATGGTGGCACTGGATGTTGGTGGTGCCATCAAAGGGAACCATTTTGATATTTATCATGGTGTTGGCGAGAAAGCGGGTGAAATGGCGGGTTTTTATAATCACTATGGTCGTGTTTGGGTATTGAAGAAAGCATCATCTGGTTTTTTGACGGCAAACCAGTAAGATCCCCGCCAGTTCAAACCATCAATCGATAACCTATCTCAATAGAGGTAGGTTTTAAGCAGGATTTATTTAACAATGCAAGTTTCTCTCTCTGATGCTTATCTTCAGCGTTTTGCTGGTACAGCGCGGTTATATGGCCAGAAAGCGCTTTCATTATTTGCCCGTTCCCATGTCTGTGTTGTCGGCATTGGCGGCGTGGGTTCATGGGCGGCAGAAGCGCTGGCGCGCACCGGTATTGGTGCTATTACGTTGATTGATATGGATGATGTTTGCATCACCAATACCAATCGCCAGTTGCACACCTTGATACAGAATGTGGGCTTCCCAAAGACGGAAGTCATAGCAGAACGGATACGAGCAATCAATCCTGAGTGTCAGGTCACTTGCATTGATGATTTTGTCACCCCTGATAATGTGGCTGAATTGATGTCCACAGGGTTCAGTTATGTTATTGATGCCATTGATAGCGTACGACCAAAAGCGGCGTTATTGGCTTATTGCCGCCGTTATAAGATCCCGCTCGTGACAACTGGCGGCGCGGGTGGGCAACTTGATCCTACCCGGATCCAGGTGGTGGATTTAGCGAAAACGGTGCAAGATCCATTGGCCGCGAAATTGAAAGAGCGCTTGAAGTCGGATTATCGCGTCGTAAAAAACGGCAAGGGCAAGTTAGGCATTGACTGTGTTTTTTCAACGGAACAGTTAGTTTATCCGCAATCTGACGGCACAGTTTGTGCTGCCAAAAGTACTGCGGAGGGTTCCAAGCGAATGGATTGCGCTTCAGGTTTTGGTGCCGCAACGATGGTTACGGCGACTTTTGGTTTTGTTGCAGTATCCCACGCGTTGAAAAAGATGGTGGCGAAAGCTGAACGGGAAAATGCGCTTTAAGCGAACCTAATGAATGTAAGTGTTCGCTATTTCCTGAAGGGTATTTATCAGAGCTTTCACGCCATTGAGCCTTGAGCCACTGAGTTGTTGTTCCAGGCCGAGGTGTTGGAATAGCCCGGCCAAAGGCGTTTGCACAATCTGCTCCGGGGTTTTGCCTTCTACGGCAGTCAGTAAGATTGCCAATAATCCTTTGACGATACGGCCTTCACTATCGCCATAAAAATGCAATCGGCCGTCAGCAAGTTGTTGATGCCCCAACCAGACACGATTTTCACAGCCGGATCTTTCGATATTTTGCTGTTTTAGTTCATCTGCTAGAGGAGGCAGCTTTCTGGCGAGACTGATTAGCTGCCGGTAACGATCTTCCCACAATTTGCATGGCTGAAAGTTTTCAATAAGTTGCTGCTGCGTGATTTCGGTTCCAAATGGATGCGGAGCCAGGATAGTGTCTGAGAGTTGTGTCATGGGTTATTTATCTTACCGTGGGCTTGTTGCTGATTTCCTTTGGATGAGGTTTCAGGATCATAGCAGTTATATTTTTAAGCTAAAGTTATTTGTGTTGGTTGGGCGCAAAATAACCCATCAGGTTTTTAGGGACGATCTTCATATTCTCATCGATCCGCGCCAGCTCAGGGGTAGACAGGTACTTTGGTGTGCGGCAAAACTTTGCTCCTGGAACAGGCTTTTTGTCAATTTCTTATCCAGAAGCCGGGTTAATTATATGAACTTACTAAAATTTCATTTGGTTTGGAGTTGCAAAAGAATAATTAATTATTAATTTACAATCCGTAAGACGATACAAGGCCTTATATTTCCCCGCTGCGCGAGGAAATATAACACGCATCTTGAAGTTGGATTGGTATAGAAATCGTATTGTCGTGATTCATTGTGTGATGTATTTGAAAGGATAAAAGTTGTTGTTTTGATCACATAAATGTGATCAATTTGTTACTAAATGTTGATATTTTTGTTTGTTGGGTTGATTATAGCTTTCCAAATTTTCTTGTCTTGAAAAAGTAAATATAAATTAAAACAGGCAGATTCATTAAGTATAAATATCAATTGGAAAGACTATGGAAAAAAAACAAAAAGGGTTTGTACAATATATTATGCGGGGCAGCCTCGTTACACAAATATCTATCGGTTTAATGGCAGGTATATTACTGGCATGGTTGGCTCCTTCTGTGGCTAAATCAGCCGAATTGTTAGGAACACTTTTTGTAGGAGCATTAAAAGCGGCAGCACCTTTTTTAGTATGGGTATTGGTTATGTCCTCGATTGCAAATTATAAAGCAGGTCAAAAAACTAACATTGGTCCCATACTGTTCCTATATTTGTTAGGAACCTTTCTGGCAGCGATTGTAGCTGTAATTGGTAGTCTGCTGTTTCCATCGACGTTGACGTTAGTGACGAATGATATTCAGGTATTACCACCAGAAAACATTATTGAAGTTTTGAAAGGGATATTACTTAATATAGTAGCGAATCCTATTTATGCTCTTATAAATGCCAACTATATTAGTATATTGGCCTGGTCAACAGGAATAGGTATTGCTTTACGTCATGGAAAAGAATCAACTAAATTTATAGTTCATGATCTAGCCGAAGCCGTAATGCAAGTTTTGCGTGTGATTATTCGTTTTGCACCGATTGGTATTTTTGGATTGGTATCTTCAACGATTGCAACAACAGGGTTTAATGTTTTATTAGATTATGTGCAATTATTGTCTGTATTGTTAGGGTGTATGGTTTTCATTGCTTTAGTAATTAATCCATTAATTGTTTTTTGGAAAATTCGCCGTAATCCTTACCCGTTAGTTTTCGTTTGCTTGCGTGAAAGTGGAATAACTGCGTTCTTCACTCGCAGTTCTGCGGCAAATATTCCAGTTAATATGGCAATGTGTCGTCGCATGAATTTAAATGAAGATACCTATTCTATTTCTATTCCTTTGGGGGCGATCATTAATATGGGGGGAGCAGCAGTGACTATAACCATATTGACATTAGCCGCTGTGAATACATTGGGAATTAATGTTGATATACCGACAGCCATTTTGTTGAGTGTAGTTTCTGCTGTTGCTGCATGTGGTGCTTCGGGGGTTGTTGGGGGTTCTTTATTGTTGATTCCGTTGGGATGCAGTATGTTTGGAATTTCCAATGAAATAGCCATGCAGGTTGTTGCAGTAGGTATGATTATAGGTGTAGTGCAAGATTCTGCTGAAACTGCATTGAACTCTTCCACCGATGTGCTGTTTACTGCCGCCGCGTGTCAGGCCGAAGAGTCTCGTATCTCGTCTGATCGGCTGGCGCAGCGTTAATCAGAATAAGAACGGTGATAATTGGTTGAGTACAAATTATCACCGCCTTTGCCTTTAGTGGCTCCATTTATTACACTTTAAGTGCCAATCGGGTGCCTTGATCGATTGCCCTGCGTGCGTCCAATTCGGCCGCGATATCTGCTCCACCAATGATATGTACACTTTTTCCCATTGCCTGTAACGGTTGATAGAGTGTTTTCAATGGCTCCTGTCCTGCGCAAATAATTACATTATCCACGTCCAGGCATTGTTGTTCATCACCACGACGGATATGCAATCCCTGATCATCAATCTTCAAGTACTGGACACTGTTTAACATGGTTACGCCCCGCATTAACAGGCTGGTTTTATGCACCCAACCTGTGGTTTTTCCTAAGCCATCCCCGACCCTGGAATCTTTGCGTTGCAGCAGATAAATTTTACGCGGGGAATGCTCGACCTGCGCACCTTCTGGTCGTAATCCTCCCCTATGCATAATTGTTCGATCAATTCCCCACTCATGGCTAAAAGCATGGCTACTCAGACTGGAACTTTGTCCGTTTTGACTCAGATACTCAGCAGTATCAAAACCAATACCTCCAGCACCAATAATAGCGATACGCTTTCCGACGGGCTGCTTATGTTTTAAAACATCAAGGTAAGTCAGTACCTTTTCATGATCAATACCATCAATATTGGGGATGCGTGGCATGATCCCTGTCGCTATGACTATTTCATCAAACGATAAAAGTTGGTCGGTCGTTGCCGTATGGTTGAGGCAGACTTCGACGCCGTTCAAGGCTAATTGGCGTTCAAAATAGCGTAAAGTTTCATGGAATTCTTCTTTGCCGGGGATCTGTTTGGCGATATTAAACTGCCCGCCAATGTGGTTTTCTCGTTCAAACAGCGTGACATGGTGTCCTCGGCTGGCCGCTGTGACCGCAAAGGATAATCCCGCCGGTCCGGCACCAATAACCGCAATAGTTTTGGGGGCTATGGCAGGCGCGGCAATAAATTCGGTTTCATGGCAGGCGCGTGGATTGACCAGACAAGACGTCAGCTTGCCGACAAAAACTCTGTCCAGACAGGCTTGGTTGCAGCCTATGCAGGTATTGATTTCATTAGCACGCTCCTGTTCGGTTTTCAATACAAACTCGGCATCAGCGAGAAACGGGCGTGCCATAGAAACCATATCGGCGCAGCCTTCACTGAGAACTTGTTCGGCAACCCGGGGGGTGTTGATGCGGTTGGTTGTAATCAAAGGGATGCTGACTTTTCCCATCAATTTTTGCGTAACCCAGCTAAATCCGGCTCTGGGCACCATCGTTGCAATCGTTGGGATATTGGCTTCATGCCAGCCGATACCGGTATTGATAATGGATGCCCCTGCTTTTTCAATCTCCCGTGCCAGTTGTTCGATCTCTTGCCAATTGGAGCCATCTTCCACTAAATCCAGCATAGAAAGGCGGTAGATGATGATAAAACGCTCCCCCGTGATAGCGCGGACTGCTTTGACAATTTCCAGCGCAAAGCGTATGCGGTTTTCGAAAGTTCCCCCCCATTTATCCTGTCGATGATTGGTGCGTGTGACCAGAAACTGATTGATGAGATAACCTTCTGAACCCATGATTTCCACACCATCATAGCCGGCTTGTTGTGCCAGCTGGGCACAGTGGGCAAAATCCTTGATTGTCTGCCGGATGTCATCCTCAGACATTTCTCTCGGCATAAAGGGGTTAATCGGAGCTTGAATGGCCGAAGGCGCAATGGAATTTTTCTGATAGCTGTAGCGTCCGGCATGCAGGATTTGTAAAGCTATCTTTCCTCCAGCCTGATGTACCGCCTCTGTAATAAGCTTGTGGTGGGGCAGGTGAGCTTCACTATTCAGGATGCTTGCTCCTGCCGCAACAACGCCCTGTGGGTTGGGTGCGATACCGCCGGTCACAATCAGTGCGACGCCTCCCGCTGCCCGTTCTGCATAAAATTGGGCCAAACGTTGGGCACCGTCGGGATGTTCTTCAAGCCCCGTGTGCATTGAACCCATCAATACACGGTTTTTTAGTGTGGTAAAGCCCAAATCCAGCGGTGCAAGCAGGTGAGGGTAATTGCTCATTGCATTCTCCATCAAATATTTGGTAGCTCAAGAATATTATTGTTTTCCGTATGAAGCTAAACAGCTAAGTGGTCGGATGAGATGATAATTAAATTTAGACAGTTCCGGCATTATTGGAACCACTTTGTTAATTGATTGTGACAAATATCATGAAATAGAACTTCAATCGCGCCTTAATGAAAATCTATTGAGGCGAGAAATGCCTCTTATTTATGGTTGCCGCCTGTTTTTAACTGTGCATACTGTGAATATATTCTTACGGAATGATGAATAATTAAGCCTTGGTAGAAAATTAAGTGTGATAGAAATAAGTGTAGGGGAATGTAATTATGGGAAAAATAACAGATTGGGTTACGTTAACCGGAAAAAGTGTAACTTTAATGCCTTTGTCACATGATAGACATGATGAATTTGTTCGTGCTATTGAGGATGGGCAGTTACATAAGCTGTGGTATGCCAGTGTGCCTGAACCTGTCAATGTCCAGGCGGAAATTGAACGTCGTTTAACCCTGCATGCCAAGGGCAATATGTTGCCTTTTGCTGTCATCAATAATGCCACGGGGATGGCAGTTGGTATGACAACTTATATGAATATTGATGCGAATATTCCCAGACTGGAAATTGGTTCTACATGGTATGCGCATTCTGTCCAACGCACTGCAATTAATACGGAAGCAAAATTTTTATTGTTACAGTATGCATTTGAGGAATTGGAATGTGTCGCGGTGGAACTTCGTACCCATTTTTTAAATCACCAAAGCCGCAAGGCGATAGAACGATTGGGGGCAAAGCTGGATGGTATTTTACGTCATCACATGCGGGCCAAAGAGGGTTCGATAAGGGATACTTGCGTTTATAGCATTCTGTTCAATGAATGGCCCGCCATTAAAACGCATCTTACATGGTTAATGACGAAGCCACGTTGAGTGAATTGCTATTTCTTTCTGGCTGGCGGTCAGGCGGCTTTAAGGGATGCCTTGATATCGTTTTCCAGATCATCCAGTAATTGATAGCGACGGCGATATTCGGCGCGTTTTTTACTGGGGATCTCATCCAAAGATTTTCTTTCTATGCATGATGGTAAATGGAAATCATTATTTTCATTTCTGACGCCATTTAGCGACTCCCAGAAAGAATTGTAATCGGCTACCATCTTATTTTTCTTTTTATGCCAATAACGAATGCTACGGTAGATATGAGTCTCGTTACTGGCTGCCAGGATCTGTTCACAATTCATATGATCGGCAAAACGGCAAATAGCCTCAATCAACAGGCGTTTGGGGAATAACCCATAACACTCTTTAGTTGCATGGCGGATAATCTCCAGAGAATTATCCCCTTTAGTTGGCCCTTGTAGTGCACCAATAAATAGTGTCTGTTTGCCATCAATCGTTAATAAAGTGAAAGCACACTTGGCCAGAATGACGTTCTCTGCGGTAGTAATATAGAAAGAGAGTTCACCTTCTTTATTCAGGTTGTCCAGTGCGTCAATATATATCAGAAATATTTCATTTTTCCCTTGGATGGTTGTCAGTAAATAAGCATGAACTGAAAAAATCCGATTAATAACAGTAGATTCTAACTGTTTGAATAATATTTGATAATGCTCATTCAGAGCGCCGACAATCTGGTTACGTTTAAAATTAATGCTTAAGTATGGGCGATGTAATTTGCAAGGCCAACTGGGTTGTTTTTTCAAAATATCCAGATAATGAGGCGTTTTGGTAATACCATTCAACAATTTTAATGTTGAAATGGGGGTCAGAAGGCTGCGTAGTGCAAATTTAGTACGGGTAGCGGAAGAATACCAGAATTCCCCCGGGATAATACGTTTTCCGACAAGATCAGCAAATAGCTTCATTCCTGAAGATGTAGGTTGTTGTAAATAACTCATTAATTCAAGCTCAACAAAAGTAAAAAATATTTATACCCACTCGATTTCAAGTTGCAGCACAGTGGCAAAAGGGTAAATCCCCAGGAGCAGAGCGAACTCTGTATTTATAACTACGTGACTAAGGGGTGTGGACGTAGCCAGCAAAGCTGTAACTTGAAAGGTGATGGGAATAGAGAGACTTCATTATATCATTGATTTATCAAATTCTACTCATATGTTTACAAAACATGCCTTTACTTTAAATTTATTTATTTTTTCTAGTAAAGAATATTACTCTATTATTATTTTTTAAAATAAGGCTTATTGTTATTTAACAAATTATGCCTTAAATGATATTTTTATTTTATATATTTATCTTATTTATGCATTATTCATTTTTAACATTCTGCCGTTTTTAAGCCAGTTTCAGGTGTAATAGAGGAAATGGATTCCCTTGACCATCAAGCTCTGAACGAGAAACTACCTGAAATCCCATATATTGGTAGAAGCCGACGCCTTGTATATTTTGTTCGTTTACATCTAATTCTCTGATCTGTAATTCATTAATAGCAAATTGTAGTAACATCTTACCGATCCCTGTTCTCCGTACCTGTGGCGCAATAAACAACATTTCTATTCGATGTTGATCGGTACTAATAAACCCTACGATATTATTTTGTTCATCTACCGCTTTATAAACAGTGAGATTGGGCAAATAATCGTTAAGGATCTGTGGGCGTAAAACTTCAATCATTGACTTAGGCAAAAAATCATGAGTAGCAAGTACAGAGGCTTCCCAAATCTGAATCAATACTGAAAAATCAGCTTTGCTGGCTTGTTGTATTTGCATTGTATCCCCTCAATTTTTCTGTTGTTTGTGGTTTCAGTCTGAATGTTTTTGAGGCTATCTAGCGTGCCAGTACACGGTCTTTGCGGTACAAACTCGCCAGCAGCATATAAATCGCGGTAGCCAATAACACGATGAAAAAGAAACTCATCAGCCCATGGTGCTGAACCTTAAAGTAGTGATGTAGCATAAAATGCCCTGCTACCAGTGGCCCAACGGCAGAACCAATACTGTAACTTAACAACATGACCTGGCTTGCCACTACAATATAGGACGCATCCAGCTTGTCACAAGCAAGCGTGATCGCAATGGGGTACAGCGCAAAAGACGACATTCCCAACAAAGCCAGTGACACTATCATGACAATGTAATGTTCGAAGAGATAGGCCATTCCTACGGCGAATACCCCCAGTAATGAAATCATGACCAATAGAACAGTTTTGCTCATGATGACGGACAGCTTGCTGATAATCGGTTGTATGATCATTCCGCCCAGAATAGTGGCTGCCATCAATGCACCGACTTGATCGGTGCTGAAATGACTTTGACTGAGTGATAAAGGCATCAAGCCATAGATGGTGCCCATAATAATACCTGATGTCATGCAGCCAACGATGGCTGGTTTACTGAATTCAGTCATTTTTCTCAGCGACATACTTTGGTGGTGGAGCGCAGGAGGTTGACCATGACGTGCGAATAATGGGGGCAAAATTGCGACAAACAGCAGTGTCGAAATCACCATAAAGGGGATCGTCCCCTGAGTGCCAATAGATCCAATCAATAATTGCCCTAAAGTTGTCCCACCATAAAGAGCAGTCATATAAAAGCTCAGGCGTCTGGCGCGTTCTTTGGCGTTGTCGCAGATCAACAGCCAAGATTCGATCACGACAAAGACACCGGCTACGGCAACGCCGGCAATACACCGTACAAATAACCAAATTTCTTTATTCGGAAAAAAAGGCAATGTAATGACAGTCGCTGACAAAAGCAACAAAAAAATAATAAATGAAAGACGGTGACCTATTCTGGCGATAACAGGTTCAATCATCATTGAACCGATTAATAAACCGACATAATAAGCACTAGCTAACCAACTCGCATAAACCGTATCAATGCTGAAACTTGCCATCGACAGAGGAATTAAGCTCATCAGGTAACCAGAAGCAATGGCAAAAACAGTCAAGCCGGCGACAGGTACAAATGCACTGTCATTCTTGCGCAGCAGTTTCACTACTGTCGTCTCCACATAAAAAATCAGCCAGAAATGCGCTGCTTCTCATCAAGTTTTTGCCGAATGGTGGTCACGATATAGGCCAGGGACTGGAATATATCTTGATGATTTAAGCAGTAGGTAAGTCACTCAATAACCTTGAGTGATGCGGACTATAGCCCTTTATCACAAAGAGATACAACGAGAAAAACTGATACTTATGAATGAAAAGATTTATGGAGAAAAGGGTTATGTAAATGCGAGGGTAAAGTACGCAAGACGTCAAAATCATCAAAATAAAAATCTCTTTAAAATAAGCAATATGCGAGTATTAAAAATGATTTCTCCTGAATGTGGAGATAAATCTGTCATTAGCAAAAACAATCGTAAGTACTATAAACTTGCTGATTTTATTGAGATTCTGTTGGATATGAAAATATCCCATCCACTTGCGATTAATGTTTTTGAAGTTGGATTGGAATAATATACAGAGTTTTAAGTGGTAACTCTTTATTTTAATATAAAAAAGGCTTCATTTGTGAATTGATAATGATTGCCAAAGCATAAATCAAAACCACGTCGTAATGAAGCCTATCTTCCTGTCTCGGTCTATTTAAGGTTTCAATAGCGCGATATTTTCCGCCGCGTTTTCTCGGGAAATCTGTCCATCATCATTAATTCCAACGACGGATCACAATCGAGGTATTGATTCCACCAAAGGCAAAGTTATTGCTTTGGATAAACTCGGTTTGGATTTTACGCGGTTGATGCATAATGTAATCCAACTCCCCACAGGCGGGATCAATCTCATTGAGATTGATTGTTGGGGTAAACCAGCCTTCGTTCATCATTTCCAGGCTTAACCATGCTTCAAGGGCACCACAAGCCCCTAGCGTATGACCGAAATAACTTTTCAGTGAAGAAATAGGTGTTTGATTGCCAAAAATATGGGTCGTCGCTTGGCTCTCTGCCACATCTCCCCGATCGGTTGCAGTACCGTGGGCGCTGATGTAACCGATATCAGCTGGCTGTAATCCCGCTGATTTCAGTGCCATTTCAATGCATATCTGCATGGTTTCAGATTTTGGTTGGGTGATATGAGAAGCATCACAGTTAGTGGCAAATCCGATGATTTCACCGTAAATCTTGGCACCACGTGCTTTGGCGTGCTCCAGGTCTTCAAGGATCAAGGTGCCTGCACCTTCACCAATCACCAGTCCATCACGGTTAACATCAAAAGGAGACGGTGTGGTTTTCGGTGCTTCATTTTTCTGGCTGGTGGCAAACAGCGTATCAAAGACTGCCGCTTCGGATGGACACAACTCTTCAGCTCCACCTGCGACCATCACGGTTTGATAGCCGTGGCGGATAGCTTCCCACGCGTACCCAATCGCCTGACTGCCAGATGTACAGGCACTTGAGGTTGGGATCACTCGGCCACGTAAGCCAAAGAACAACCCCGTGTTGACGGCTGTTGTATGAGGCATCATTTGCACATAGGTTGTGCCTGTGATGTTATTGGTATGCTTTTCAGTCAGCATGGTGGCAAATTCGCTAACGGGCTTGGTACTGCCCGTAGAAGAACCATAGGCAATACCTGTTTCTCCATGGGTCAGTATTGGATCATTGAGTAAACCTGCCCTCTCTAAAGCCAGTTCTGTGGCGCGCGTTGACATCAGGGAAACACGCCCCATAGAACGAATGCGTTTGCGGGTATAATGTTCGGGTAAAATAAAATCCGTAACCGGTGCCCCAAGATGGGTATTAAGCCCATCATATTCTGCCCACGCTGGCATCTGTTGAACGGCATTAATGCCAGCTTTCAATTCTGCGGAAACAGATTGCCAATTGTGCCCCAATGCGGTAATGCCGCCCATTCCCGTAATCACGACCCTGCGGGGCTGGAATATAGCATTGTGGTTCATAGCATCCCCCCGTTGATTGAGATGACTTGACGGGTTACATATCCCGCAATATCAGACATCAAGTAGCTAGCAAGACCAGCCACTTCTTCCACTTGTCCCATGCGTTTCATTGGGATCATATTCATCGCTTCTTTCAAAGCCATTTCTTCCATTTGAATCATGTCTGTCCCAATCAGGCCAGGTGCAATACAGTTCACGGTGATTTTTCTTTTCGCCAATTCGATTGCCAGCGCTTTTGTGGCGCCGATAATCCCGGCTTTAGCTGCGCTGTAATTGACTTGTCCACGATTGCCCATCAAACCAGACACCGACGATAAGGTGATGATGCGTCCTCCTTGCCGTAAGCCGATCATCGGCATGACGCAAGGATGGATAACATTGTAGAAGCCATCTAAATTGGTATGAATGACACTATCCCAGTCATTGCCTTCCAGTGTTGGGAAAGCACCATCTTTGGCGATCCCTGCATTGCAGATGATGCCATAGTAAGCGCCGTGAGTTTCGATGTCCTTTTCCAGCTTTTCACGGCAGGTCATTCGATCCGAAACATCAAAAGGCAGAATACGGCCACTGCCTCCGTTTGCCTGAATGTGTTCCAGTGTCTCTTCCGCACCTTTAGCATCGCGGTGATAATGTACGATGACAGTAAAACCCTCTGCCGCCAGTCGGCAGGCAATTGATCGGCCTATCCCTTTGCTGGCACCGGTCACTAAAACTGAACGCATTATGCTACTCCATCCTGTTTATTTGTGAGTTGTATGAGTTCTGTTTTGTTAGGTTGATAGGTGTTCAGACGGCCTGTCACCAGTACGGTGCCATTGCAACTGATTTCACCTTCAAAACTGCCAATTTTTTCATCTTGCAGTATTAAATTCATCTGAATATCCAAAACACTGTTTGGTGTGAAAGCGGGTACTCGGCACCGTACTGCACGTCCGCCCAGTAACATGCCCAGGGCGGAATCTTCCTCTTTTCTTTCCTTGCGATGCCAGCCAGACCAGACCCCAATGGTTTGGGCCATGATTTCAATGGCAAACCAACCCGGCAGATGGCCTTCCTCATTGAGGAAAGGGGATAAAACACCCTCTTGGCTGACTGTGACCTGACAATGGACATAATTGCTGGATACATTGAGCACGTTTTCCAGTAACACCATGGGGGATTCATGTGGGAGATAACGATCGACTGGTAAATAATCAGGCATTATGCAGCTCCCAAAATCAGGCTGGTATTGTTGCCACCAAAAGCAAAAGAATTTGACATGACAATCGGTTTTTTCAGGGCTTGTGATTGGGTTAGCAAACCACAAGCAGGCAGAGAGGTATCTCTGCCTGAGCATGAAAAATCCTGTGCAGGCAGTGGTAAGTGACGTGTGAGCAGTAACCAGCAAAGCCCCGCTTCACAGGCACCTGCGGCACCAAGAGTATGACCGGTTAAATACTTGGTGGAGCTGCATGGCGTGTTTTCACCAAAAATTTGATTGATGACAATCGACTCCATCTGATCATTCAATTTCGTGCCTGTTCCGTGCAGGTTAATGTAACCGATTTCGGCTGGAGAGAGTCCGGCATTTCTCAGTGCCATATTGATAGCTTCAATGGCCCCTTTTCCTTCAGGATGAGGGGCTGACATATGCCATGCATCACTTGATTCTCCTACGCCGAGTAAGGCTATCGGTTGGGGTTCTCGCGTTAGCAGCAGCAATGCAGAGGCTTCTCCAATAGTAATGCCCCGGCGATCCTCACAAAAGGGGGCACACAAGGTGGGAGAAATGGATTCCAGGCTATTGAAGCCATTGATTGGCATACGGCTCAATGTGTCCGCACCACCAACAATGGCGACATCCGCCAGCCCCATTTCAATCAGGCGTTGACCGCTGATAATCGCGCGTGAACTGGATGAACAGGCTGTGGAGAGGGTAAATGCAGGCCCATCAATGTTCAGGTAGCTGGCAAGAAAGCGGGAAGGATCGCCTAATTCTTGTTGGTAATAATGGTAATGCTCATTGGGTTGCTGATGCATTGTGCGACTGACATGCTGATCACCTTCGTCGAGACCGGATGTGCTGGTTCCCATAATCACCGCGATGCGTTCCCGACCGTAGTGGGCGATGGCTTCGTCCACTTGTGGTTTTATTTGCATTAAGGCCGCCAGTAACAAGCGATTATTGCGGCTGTTGTGCTGAAACAGGCTGTCAGGAATGACGGGTAATTCAGCGTCAACGCCGCCCAGACAGCAGGTTTTGTCGGGTTGTAACCAGCCTGAACGCTCATACATTCCCGGCGCTTGATTAAGCACGAGATTCTGTGCAATCTCATCCACATTATTGCCTAAGGCATTGAGCATACCCACGGCGGAAATATAAATCATGTCTTACTCTTCTAAATGCTGAATGGCAATGTCATAACCGAAAACGAATTGCTGGACGCGAATCGGGCGTCGTTTGCCATTTTGGGTATCATAATAAATTTCTGTGATTAATTTTTCTTTTTTATCATAGAGTTGTCGGAGATTGCTGCTCTCTTTGAGCCTCCAGCCATCAGGCAATCGATTTTGCCAAGCGGAAGCTGGCCAGTAACTGAGCATAATATCGGCCAAGACTTGGTTGGCAGGGGGAAGTTCCGGCAAGACAATAGATTGTTCGGTATGAACGCCATTTTTGTCGTAATCTAATTTGAATAACCGGATACCTAACGAAGACAACCCTGCCAGTGACAGGTGTTGCTTATCAGCATTAAGCAGCACAATCAATGATTGTTGTTTGCCTTTTACGGTAGCTGTTAACAATTGCTGTTCATTAATGGCAGGCGTTATGGTTGGCTCCGGTAATAAAACACGGACACCCGGTTTCAGCCATGCACTGGGGGGGCCGTTTTGTGGTGCGCTCGTACAAGCTGCCAACAGGCAGGTCAAAGACAGGATGAGTAACCGTGTCATGATTGCTTCTCCCTTTTTTGGTGTTTCGCTATTGCCAGTGGTGATAGCAGGAAAGCCGTAAAGATCCCACTGCATAACACGATACCAAAACTACTGATTGCCTGAGTGTTGCTGAACATCAACATGCCCAGCGTGAGCAATGAAGTACACATTGCTACGCTGATCGCCAATAGAGAGGTTAGCGGAGTGCCCCGAGGATTGCTGAAAAACAGGGTGTAGTTGATGCCAATACCCAGCACCAGAACCAGAGCTAATATTGAAAATAAGTTAAGGCTATGACCACTAAAACCGAGAACCGCCAGCCCACAGCCGAGGGACAGCAGTGATGGTAATATGCTGATGACGCCACGACGCAGGCCAAGCCGTGCTATGTAACTGGTAGCGATCAGGATGATTGAACCTGCTAACAGCCAGCCAAGTATGGTTCGATAGAATTGAAACATCTCATCGAAAGCCAGCTTGCGATCAACCCAACTGATCCCTTCCTGTTGTTCTGCCAATTGACGCATCAAGACACTGTTTTTAACGCCAGTGACCGGGAGCAGAACGCCGCTGTGGCCATTTGGCAGGGTTATCCACATCAACCTCCAACCTTCACTAACTGCACTGTTAAGCCAGTCATTCGGCGTCACAGTCATAGCGTGAGTATCTGGTTGTTTCACTGTTAATCCTGCTTCTGTCAACCGAGCTACGATATTGGGTGTAGCCGCCTTGATCAGCGCAAGATCTTGATGTTGTTGAGCAAGAGAGGAGAGAGGAAACCGTTGGTAATGGCTGATATTACCTTGCTGTTTTTCTGTATCCAATTTGGGAATAAAGGATTCCAGCCGTTGCAATGTTTGCTCTGCATTATCGCCATAAATAACGAACCACTTCTGATCACTGCGCTGTCCGGTTAACGCGGAAATGTGTTTTTCCTGTTGATGGATATCTTGTGGTAGCGCCTGTAATTGGGCAATGTCATCATTGATCTGCAAACGGGAAATTCCCAGTACGGCAAAAATCGCCAACATTATAGGTAATCCCATATAAAACAGCCGATTGCGTCTCCATGATGCCAGCCAACGCATTAACATGATCATGGCCGGAATGGGGCGTACGGGCAGGTTTTTAGCAAGTCGGGGATACCAACAAATGACGGTTAAGCAGGAAGCGGTTAACCCCGCAGCAGCAAACACCGCCAATTGGCGTAGACCGGGAAAAGGTGCAAGCATCATGATTAGATAGGCAATGACAGTGGTTGCCAATGCCATTAATAAGGCAGGCAAGACTTTCTGCATACTTTGCCATGACGTCATTTCCTGACCATGTACCATGCGTTCTGTTAGATAGTAAATAGCGTAGTCAGCGGAAATGCCGATAATACTGATGCTCATCACCAACGTCATGAAATGCAGTTCGCCAAAGATCCCTAACGTTACGACAGTACCAGCCAAAGCACCGATACTGATGGAGAGAACGCACAGCAATAAAGGTTTCAGGGAGCGAAAAACAGTGTAGATGAGTAGCAATACACCGAGCACTGTGGCGCTGCCCAATGTTGAAATATCGTGTTTTGCTTGTTGGGTGGCGTAATCGCTGTAAAACAGGGTTCCCCGTGAAATCACTTTAGCATCAGGAAATTGAGCTTCCAGAGACTGCTGTATCTGACTCAACTCAGTGACAGCATGATGGCTTTGCTGCATATCAAAGGAAGCGCTTTTTAGCTCGCCATGAAGTAAGTACCAGCTTCTTCCCGAATTATCTTTGGCAACTAACCAGCCACTTTGAAGCCGTAATTGACTGGATGTCTGCTGGAGTGCCAGTTGTGAGCCTCTGACCAGCATGAAGGGATCATTATTGAGTTCTTTTCCACTGACACCAGAAAAGGCGGAATAAATCTGAGATAAGATCCAGTTTGCTTGCTGATTACCATCATCTTTCAGCCTGTCACGGGTAGCAGGATCGAGCATTGCATTACGGTGTTCATAGTAAAAACGCCCCCATGCTTGTTGTTGCTCTGCCGTCATTGGCCCTTTGACATTGGTCAGAAATGGCGTTTTTTGCAAATGCTCCAGCCAGTATTGTGCAGGGGCAGTCTCCCCATTTTTTCCCGGACTGACCATCCACACCAATTGGCGATCAAGACGTTGCATGAACTCTTCTTGCAAGGCGGGAGGCATGTTTCCCGCATTTTGCGCCGGCAATAATGCCAATACGCTGGTGGACAGGCGAGATTGAGGTAACAAGATGGCCAGCCATATCAGCAGGATAGTGCATGTTAACAACCAGAGTAGTGCCCGCCGACGTGGCTCAGAATTTGAAGTGTTGCTTTTCTTCATGACTCAGCGTCTCTGGCGTTAATTGGTGTTGGGTAAAAGAGAGTTCTGTACGATCTCCCTGGCGATCAGTCAGTAAAATAGCATCAAGGTGGGTTTGACCGTTTAGCGTAATCGCCGTGAAAAGCTTATCCAAAGGAGATGTTTTGGGTGTCAGTACCAAGCGCCATTTTTCCTGCCCAAGGTCGTTGAATTCGATTTTGAAATTTTCTTCCAGCACAGCACGATCGGCCTGAAACAGCGCTCGCATCAGATGGTTGAACTGAAACAGTTGTGGATTAGAATCAGCGGTGACCACTTGGGGTGTTTGCCCTGATATGGCTTGTACCATATGGTTGTCATCCAGCAACAGTGTCAGTGGAAACGGTTTTTGCTGATGCCACCATAGTCCTTTATGTTGTGAAACCAGCATTTGACCACTGGAAGACAGGGGTTGAGACATACCTTGAATTTGCCGCACTTGTGTGAAGTGCGCTCGCACAACGGGTTGGTGAGCAAACCGCTGTTGTAATTCCTCAAGGGTGATGGCATATGCCATATTATTGATTGCTATGAAGCTTGTTGTCAGGAACAGCAATATCCAGCGCCATTTTTTCACGGCTTCATCCCCATACGTTCGAATAGAATATCTGGGCTGATAAAGCCCATTTCCTGTGTTTCTTGAGAAACGGCGACCTGAATGGTGTAGCCGACAGTGGTTTTTTCGCCGCTTGCTGCATCAAAAACTTGATAGGCAATTTTCAGGCGGTTTTCAAATTCTTCGATGGCCGCTCTGATGCGTATTTTTTGTTCAAAGAGGACGGGGGCGCGGTACTTGATTTTGGCGTCAACGACAGGCCAAATGTAGCCGGATTCACGCATTTCTCGATAACCATAATTGAGTTGATTCATCAGGGCTTCACGGGCAATTTCAAAATAGCGAAAGTAATTTCCATGCCAAACAACGCCCATGGGATCAGCATCATGAAATGGCACTGTCAATTCAACCTCGGCAGTAAAACGAGGATCAGTCAGCATTTTTTATTCCTTATTGGTTCGGGCAGACGGCAATTGCCAAAAATCGAAAAAATTAAACCAATCCAGCGGGGATTGCAGGGCATAATGTTCCAGTCGGGAAGCGTAGAGATCCACCGCTTGCTGCAAAGCTTGTTCTCTCTGTTTACGTGGCAATTCAAGGGGATTGGCAAAATGCTCACAATAAATTTTGAATTGGTTATTTTGCCGAAGAGCGAACATCAGCAGCACAGGGCAGTGCAACACGGAAGCGAGGATAAATGGCCCTTGCGGAAAGGGGGCAGAATAGCCAAGGAATTGACTCCATACGATGCGTTGAGTGTTGCCTCTGGAAGGATTAACGGCAATCCGATCACCGACAATGGCTACCCATTCGCCAGCGTCAATTTTTTCTTTCAGCATGATAGCGGTATCAGCCCCTATATCCGTGACTGGCAATAAATTGATCCCCGCTTGTGGTGAAATTTCTTCAATGACCTGTTTGAAACGTTGAGCATGTTCAGTAAAAACCAGTGCATTGATAGTCTGTTTACCCGCTTGTTGTGCCAGTGCCCGGCAGACTTCAATATCTCCCAAATGCGAAACCAACAACAATTTCCCGCCTGAATTGTCATCCAACAATGTGTGTTCTGCACCCTCCGCAAATTCAATATCTTTTCCCCATTTCAAGTCACCCCGCCAGCTGGCGATTTTATCCAGCATGGCCTGGCCAAAACGCAGATAATGGCGATAACTATTAAGGCCTTGTGGAGTAGCAATACCTCTGTGTTGCAAGGTTTTTTTTCAGTCTCTCAAGATATTGGCGGGATGCCTGGCGTTGTAGACCGCCAGTTAGCCAGAAATAACCAACAACAGGATAAAGCAACCATTCAAAAGGCTTGCGTCCAAACCATCGGTAAACCGCTAGCATGAACTTCATGCCAGACAGCCCCTTACGCTCTTGAATATCTGACCAATGGTAGCGCTTACGCCATAATAGTGAAGGAATGCGGGGTAACATGCCGAAAAACAGGCGGGTATGCATCCATGAGATGCTAAGGTTATCCTTCAATGCATCAAAATGGGATAGGCCATTTTCAGGATAAGTGACTTTTGTTGGCACAAATTCATTTTCTGTTCCCTGCCAATAAAGCCGCACCATGATCTCGATATCAAAATCCATGCGATGCCCGACATTTTTGTCAGCCAACAGTTGTAGCGTAGGTGCCAATGGATAGACACGAAAGCCACACATACTGTCTTTAATAGACAAAGACAGGGTTTCCACCCAAACCCAGAAATGGGTGATATAGCGTCCATAAAGGCGGGATTTGGGCACGGAAGCATCATATTGCGGGCTACCGGAAATCAAGTGATCGGGATACTGATGTGCCTTTGCCAAAAACAGGGGAATATCTTCCAGGCAATGTTGACCATCGGCATCAACTTGTAAAACATGGCTGTACCCTGAATCCGCCGCTGCCCGCATTCCTGCCATGACTGCACCACCTTTGCCCTGATTATGTTCAAGGCGGATAAGTGTGACATCAGGAACGGATTGTGCTAAATCTTCGAGGCGATGTTGAGTCTCGACTTCACTGCCATCATCCACGATAAAACAGTGGAGACGATAAGGGGATAATCTTTCCAATACCGCAGGCATGGTCGCGCCGTGATTATAACAAGGAATAACCACGCAAAGAGTAATTGTATTCGCGCTCAACGACATAGCTTTATTTTTCCCTGGCTTGCAGTCTGGCCTTCGTTTCCATTCTGGGTTTCTAAGTCATAATGGAAGACCAGCAGGTGTTTTTTTTCATCCCATTTGATGTTCAATAGCAGTTTGTTGCCTGGTAGCAAAGGACGCTGGAATTTCACCATTTCAATCGAAGAGAAAGACCAGTCTGGTGTCAGCAAGGGTTGAGCATAATGCATGACCCAATCGATTTGAGCCACGCCCGGCAGAAGTGGCTGAATGGGAAAATGCCCTCGGAACCAATCCAGATTGGGATCTAAATACAGTTGTACAATGACCTCATTGGGGGCAGGTTGCTCGTGATGAATTTCAATGGGTTTCATTAAATAGTTCCTGTAATGCAGGCCATGAGCGTTTGCTTTGGGCATTTAAGGGAATGGCTTCAACGACTCGCCAATAACGTGGCAATGCGACAGATTCCAGCCAAGGTTTTAACTGATGACGCCAATCTTGTGACAGTTCATGAATTCCTTGCTGTTGATAACGTTTGCCGGTTTCGTAATCTAAAACGACTACCGCACCAATGCTATTGCGTTTACCTCGATTAATCGGCAATACCGCTGCGTCAGCGATCCCTGAAATGTCACACAGACGGCGTTCGATTTCTGACAGGGAAATGCGTTTTTCTTCAATTTTCACCAGACGATCTCGGCGCCCTAATAGAGCAAAATTACCCTGGCTATCGAAGGCAAACTGATCATCCAGAATCAGACCAAAAGGCTCAGGAAGAAGAGGAGAATAGACACGCACATTCTTTTCTTCATCTTCCTGGAATGACACTTCTTTAAATGTGGTCCAGACTGCATTGTCCGTTTTACGGCTTCGCCAGGCCATTATGCCGGTTTCGGTACAGCCATAAATTTCATTAGGCGGCGTGTTGAACCACTGCATTGCTTTTTCCGCATCGGTGAAATGCAAAAGCCCACCCGCAGAAACGACAAACGTGCAATCAGGGCCGGGGAGTTTGTCATCAAGCCGTTGTAGGAAAGCGGGACTACTGATCAGTGCACAGCGTGGGCTATTGGTAAGCTGCTCAGGAAATTCTACTATCTTGCGATCAAATGTTAAGCCCAGTGACATGGGTAGCCAGATGCGGAATGTTAAACCATATAAATGCTGGTGGCTGACCGAAGCTCTGACAATGCAGGATTGTAGCTTGTCTCCCCACAGAGAAGCCAGCCATTGGGATTCAAGATCCATGACGGCAATGGGCTTGATCACTGCTTGAGGAATACCTGTCGAACCAGAAGTGAACATCACCAAAGTGGCATCTGGTGAGATGGCTGGTAATGTAATGTTAGGTGAAGTTTTTTCTGTCGTATCAATTTTTGGATTAGACGATGTAATCTGCCAGCAAGGACAAGATAAGCTCAGAGGTAAATCCGTCAATACACCATCAAAAAGAGATTGCTGCTCCTGTAATTGGGCTTCGCGACAATGACCCGGAATAACAGGGATTTTGCCGGCATGAAGTGTTGCCAGCAAGGCGACACAGAAGTCATAACTATCTTCAAAACACAAAGCCCAGCGGGAAGCTGCTCGTTTTGGCTCTGTTATGTGCAGGTTTTTCAGGCGTAAATATAATACGGTGACATCCTGCCGAAGTTTATTCAGGCTGATAGGATGATTGCCCCGATTGCCCCAACTGACCAGCCGCTGGGGACCATTATCCTCTGATAGCCATTGGGATAGAGGTTGTGCTTTCATCATTTTTTTACCCGTTGGCGTACCAGCCATTCAATGGAAATGAGTAATCCAATTAATAGATAGCTCACCACGCCGTTCCATAATGTCCACAGGGTCATATTGTTATACAGACAAGTTCCAAGTGACACTGTGCCATTGAATATAAAGAACAAGCACCAGATGTAAGTGACCTTACGTGTATAGATAATACCCTTTGGGGGTAAATTAGGCTCTTTGATACGGGCTATCCTTTCAATGATAGGAGGCCCGCAACGTAATGAGTTGCTAAACAGAATCAGTAGAACAGCATTAACAACCACGGGGTAGTACATAAGAAGTTGGTGGTTGCGCAGAAACAGGCTGGCTAAACCCAGGGTCAGCCCTGCTATGGATAATACCCAACTGGTTTTCTGCTGACTGTAGGCCAGATGTTTGTTCGACAATAATCGCAAAATAAAAAATAAAATAATAACAATCAATATGGCATGAAATTGTCCGTAGTGAACCATCGCCCAGCCTAAAAAAGGCCAGGCGATTAACATTACGGCATTGGCAATACGGAGCAATAAAATCAATGAACTACCCACATGTTTATCGTTTTTTTTCTACTTTTCTGATGGTTTATTGCTGATTATTGTTCTTGCAACAATTGTTCCACGGCATCCACGACATCCTGCACGGTGCGAACAGACTTGAATGCTTCAGGCTTGATTTTTCGCCCCGTTTTCTTTTGCAAATGTACAACCATATCAACGGCATCAATGCTATCTAACTCCAAATCTTCATAGAGCCGTGATTCAGGCGTAATGTCTTTGGGAGATAGCTCAAACAATTGAACCAGTAGCTGGGAGACTTCCTGAAGAATCGCTTGTTTTTCCATGATGACACCTGTTCTTATGCTTGTTGTGACTGGATGTAAGACGCCAGCGAGGCGACAGAAGTGAAGTGTTGGCGCATCTCTTCACTTTCAGAAGATAATACGATGCCATAACGATTTTTGACGGCCAGTCCCAGTTCCAGAGCATCGATAGAATCTAAACCTAAACCGTCGCCAAACAGGGCGGCATCGGTTTCAATATCCGCAGGTGTAATATCTTCCAGATTCAGGACATCTATAATTAATTGTTTTATTTCAATATGTAACTCTTGCATCATCGTATCCGACATCTATTAATTTGATGGTGTTAGTAATTGAGTAAGTTGACGATTAAGTTGGCGGGCAGCGATGGCATGCCCGTTTTCTGTATCAACCGCGAAATTTTCATTGGTGAGTTGTTCACCAATCGTGATCGTATAAATGGGTTTTTTCGGTGGGATTTGATACCACTGGCTTTTTTTGTCCAGCATTCTTTGGCTGCAAGTGATATGTATGATCCGTAAATCACATTCACATCGCACTGCGATATTTGCAGCCCCACGTTGCAGTGTCATTGACTGACCCGGTGTCGTGCGGGTTCCTTCTGGGAAGATCAAGATATTGTGACCAGAAGCTAGTCGCCCGCGACAGACAGGAAGCAAAGTTTCTGCATCACTGTTTACCGGGTAACGTGCAGAACGAATGACGCCACTGATAAAAGGATTGCGCAGTAATGCAGATTTTACGATGCAATCTATATCTGGTAGTGCCGATGCCAAAATAACGTAATCCAGCAAAGTCGGGTGATTAGCAACAATCAAACAGCCTTTATCCGCACGGACTTTATCCAATCCATTGAAATGGTAATCCAGTACCCCTAATTTTTTGGTCAAAAAAAGGAACAGGCGAAAACTCAATGAAATGCTGTGGCGGGCAAGGTGGCTGCGTTTATCTTCATTGCGTTGGAAAACTAACAATAAATTAAACCAAATAAGAGAGAGTAGTAACCCACCCAGGCCAAAAAGGGTAAAACACAACCCGGTCATGAGCAAACGCCAGAGCCAGTTAGTGCGTTCAATGATATTGATTGAAATCCTTTTCATCATCCTATCGGCTCCAATTCCACTGGCAATGATCCCCTGAAACAATGAAATTCTGTTCACCCTGCAACCAGTGACGAAGAAACTGGAGGCTTTGAGGAAGACTCGGTTCTGTTTCCACTGAAAATTGCTTTGTACAATGCAGGCCAGTACCTTGCTCCAGGAGCAGAGCTACCGCAAAAGGATAGGTTGGGGTCTTGGCATCGATGACATTGTGATAAAAGCGGGGGATCTCGCCCTCAAAATCGACAAGCAGAACTTTACGATGACCCGTATGAAGCAGTGTTAACGCTTCAAATAGTCCTTGCTGGAAACTGTCAATACCTGCCGAAACGGAAGAGGAAACCAGAGGCGCCTTAGCGACAATGGTTAAATTACCGACAGAGGAGTTATGAACTGACATGGTAAAATTGGTGGGCGAAACATTCTCTTTTTGCGCCAGATTCTGCAATATCTGGTAATTACGTTCCAACTCGCCATGACGGCTGGTATAGACAATGGCATCGACCTGATTGCGACGTAGGATGCTCAAGCCACAATCCACAGCAAGGCGACTGCCGGAGCTTAAGCGGCGGGCTGTCATCATCGGTAATTGGGTGCATTTCTCTAATGGCCGTGATTGATCAATAGTGACGGGTAATGTTGCAGACCATTTCTTCCACTCATCAATATGAGAAAGTCCAGGAGCGATGGCTTGCCAGTCTGTAATATCCAATGTCAATTTCATGAAATACCGTCTGTTACTGTTTTTTGCAGATCAGTAATGTGTGGCCCAAACCTAACTGATCTATTTGGTTTTCTATAACCAATCCAGCTTTATTGAGGAATTGGGTAAAATCATTAATGCTGTAAAAACGACTATTACCATTTGCCATACAAGTAAAATAGAGCGAGGTAGCATTAAGGCTATAAGCTGCTGCTTCAAAAGGCTGGCAGTCCCAAAACAGCTCCATGATACAAATTCGAGCATCAGGTTTCATCGCTGCGGCGATCTTGCGTAAAATGCCTGTAATTTGTGTTTCGGAAAAACAATCAAGAAATTGGCTCATCCACCAAATATCTGCGCCTGTGGGTAAATTGTTATCCGATAACATGTCAACAGGATGGCCGAAAATACGATCAGTCATTCCCTGGCTGCGTATATTTTCTTCAGCCAATTTTATTTGCTGGGGTAAATCCAGAATAGTGACACTGACTTTACTGTCATATTGGCAACAGCGCAATGCCCATTTTCCTGTATTGCCACCAACATCATAAATCACTTTAGGATCCATGGAGAAAACCGTTTTCAATGCTGCATTAAAGGCGGAATCAGAATAAAAATGGTCAAATGAAAACCAACTTGTTTTCGCAGGTTCGGGTAGTTGGCTTAGGGCAGGGTAAATAGTTGACCATTCACCGAACACTTTTAATCCAGCCGGCTTATTTTTCAGAAGAGATTCTTTCAGGTGAAATAGCCCTTGATAGCAAACGTCTTGCGTAAAATCCATATTGACGCGAGTCATCTTGTCATGCAGCAAATAATGTCCAATCTTACTGAGGAAATAACGATCATCGTGTTTGAGAATAATTCTTCCACTCAACCCCATATCTAACAAAATACCCACACCGTAGCTGTCTAATTCGGAATTGCTGCAAATTTCATCTTTAGTTACACCATTTTTATGGTTTTTATCCAGGAAAGATAAAATCCCGCAATCACGCAGTCCGATTGCTGTTTGAAATAGCATAGGAGCGAAAGCAATGCGTTGAGCTTCTGTAATCGCTTCAAGTGCACTGAATTCATCTTTTTCATAATTATAGGGTGTGGTCATATATCCAGATATCCAATAGGTCTATAGCCAGAAAAAGCCTATCTCATCAGGATGTTTTCATTGATTGGGATAGGCTCTAAAGTAAGTGTTTATTTATTAGCTAGCAGGGATAAATTTAACTGAATGTCTCTATCTAGGTTATTGACCCAACGGTTATAGTTGCGGTGAATTTTTCCGTCACCCTCTCTTAATTCATGGCTCTTGACATAATTGATAGAGTAGTTTTTGGCGGTATAGTTGATGCGTATTTGCACGTCATGCTTACGATTTTTCAGTGAGCCATTAATAACCCCAGGAGAGACTTCAGTCATTACCCACTTGCGGTTCTTACCTGCTTCCAATATTGCTTTTTTTACGGAAGATAGGGAATTTTTTGTCACGATGGTGGTTTGGGGAGTTAATATCGGTACGTTACGAGCGCAGCCTGCAAGAGAGACAATGCAAGCCAGACTGATTAATAGCTTATATGAAATTTTCATTATTTTTCTCATGGTAAATAAGACCATATAGATGGTGAAATAGTTACGTTGCGCAGAATAGTTTAAATAAATTCCAACAATACTGCTACATCCATCACTTTATTATAGATTTTATCTCTACTTTTTATTTATTTTTAGAATTTATTAACTGTGATTGTGTCTATGTGTATTTATTTATCCTGTTAATTTAAAATTAGTTGGTTGAATATCGAATCGGATTTTATATTGATTTTGCGGATACTTATATCAATGACAATGGATTTTGTGAATGTATTTTTTAGTAATGTAAGTGATAAAAAGGTTGATAATAATCACTGTTGTTATTTGTTGGGTTAATATTTAAATATGAGTACTGCTATTTTTTCCATAAATAATCAATGAAACAAATTTATTGATATCATGAAAGAAAATATGTACTCAATAAATTTCAAGTGGCAGCACCAGATTAATGCCGTTTATCCCGAATTATCGGCAAGGATGCATATACCTAATATTTTAGCGTGTCTTCCAGACCACTCCAGGTTGTTACGCTCCAGGTTCTCCGTCCCAATAATCAACTTCGTCGCTGACCCGCCCAACAAAATGAAGCAACTTTCCGTCTTGCTGCTTTAACACAGACTGAAACTTGCCCGAGTCCGGATATCCAATCACATCTGCTGAAACATTTGTTGAAATAGCAAGATAGCGCAATGGAACTGAACCGGTGTTGATTATTTGATGGGCGGTCTCTTGCCCTCCCGCCGGAGCACTTACAACATCACCCTTCCCGATCGAAAACTCATCGGAGCCAAAACGGTAAGTACCGTTACCTTCAAGAATAAAAAAAAGCTCGTCCACGCTATGATGGTTGTGAAACGGGCAGCTACTTTTGCCTTTCGGCACTTCGTTATAGGTGATACCTAAATGCTTAAGGCCAAGCTGTTGCCCAAAGGAAATATCTGATCCCTCATAGAGTTCGCCCTGCTTCCAAGAGTTGAGGGTAAGATTTTTTAGATTGATGATAGGGTTCATTAATTCTCCGGGTATCGTTAGATTATCTTGCTATAATTCCGCATTTTTCATGTTTTTTGCATTTTAAGTGGCGATTAGGGAAATAAGTTAGGCGTCGTAATGTTCAGAGAATGTGATAAATATTGCAGGGAGAAATACGAATACGGTTCATTACCGTAGCGGTGTTAATCGGTTATACCTAACGCTACTGCCAGACGGTATCCTAGAAAAAAACTAAGGGGTCGCACTTTTGATGCAACCCCCTGATAAATCTGGTGGCCCCTGCTGGACTTGAACCAGCGACCAAGCGATTATGAGTACCTACCGGAACAACCTAAAATCAATGCTTTACGTTTAAAAACAATGAATTAGATTATCAAATATTATATGTGATTATCATTGTTATTCATTTCTACCGCCACTCTACCGCCACTCATCGCCAACGGATTTAGCTTAACTGCATCCTCTAAATGGTCAGGCGCAAAGTGTGCATATCGCATCGTCATTTTGATATCAGTGTGACCAAGTACACGCTGTAACACGAGTATGTTTCCTCCGTTCATCATAAAGTGACTGGCAAAAGTATGCCTTAGAACGTGAGTTAATTGGCCTGCGGGTAATTCAATATCTGTTCTTTCTAAAGCAGAACGGAATGCTCCATAACAATCGGTAAAGAGCCTGCCTTTTTTATTATGAGGGAGAGAATCATAAAGCTCTTTACTGATAGGAATCGTTCGATTCTTTCTGCCTTTTGTATTCGTATAAGTCACTTTGTATTTTGCAAGTTGGCTTTTGCGCAAATTTTCAGCCTCCGACCATCTCGCACCAGTGGTAAGGCATATTCTGACAACGGTTTCTAAATCAGGGTGATCATGGCGCTTACATTCCGCAAGAAGCCGTGTTATCTGTTCTTGAGTAAGCCATGCCATTTCTATTTCTTCAGTGCGGAAAGGGCGCATATTTTTTAAAGGGTTTTCCCCTTTCCATTCGCCAAGGCGATTAAGCTCATTAAATACTGCCCGGAAATAAGCTAGCTCAAGGTTGAGGGTGCGAGGTGAAACTTCTTTAACACGATTTGAACGGGCATAATCTCCTTTGAGTCTTTTCTCTCTGTAACGAGAAAACATTTGTGCATCAAAATCTATGGCTAATGGTTCGCCCATACAATCAAAAACATGGTACATAGCCAGTTGACGCTTGATGCCATCTTTAAGCGTGATGCCATGAGCACTATACCAAGCATCAATCAGTTCTTTTAAAGTGCGTCTGTCTTCTTTTTCTTCCTGCCACGGGTTTTGTACCGTGTACTGTTCAAAAGCTAACGCCTCGCCTTTAGTGGCGAATTTCTTTCTGATACGTTTGCCTTTTGCCCCATTAGGGTAAAGTTCGCAAATCCATCCACCTGCTGGGTTTTTACGAACGGTCATTAATTAATCTCACTATATATACCCACAACACGGCCCAGTGTCTTTATATCATCAACACCACATTCAAAAGGTACGTTACCACCTGCAACATGCAATCTTTTACCCGGTAACTTAGTCAATTCTCGAATACTAATTGCTCCTTCAATATCGACAAGCCACAATCCATCAGAGAGTGCTGCATCTTGTTCTACAAAATGATTCTTATCATCAGTCAGAACACAAATACCTTTTGATAATTGTTGCTTAAAAAACGCCCTATCAATACTCAAAGTAGCATTTTTTGTAAGTTTTCCATCTCTCAAAATGAATGAATCAAATTGTTTTGGATCTTTCGGTGAGGATTTTCCTTCATTTTGTGGGCCTTTTCCGGTGAGTAGCCACAAAAGACTTGTGCCTGTATCTAATACGCATTGTGCTGCAAAATCATAAGAAATGGTGCCTCTGTTATATCTATTTTGTATTGAGCTGGCAGAGATCTTAAAGTGCCTAGCTAGCTGAACTTTTTGAGTAAAACCATATGCTTGGCAAATCCTATCCAGTAACTCATCGCTGTTCACTTGAGAATCAAGAAACAAAATATACTCCTTATAGCCTTTACTAATAAACAAATGAGTATTATTATGCAGCTAAACCGTAACACATTGATGATAATCGCTGACAATCGAAGGGCATCAATGATAATTATTGATAAACAGGGAATGATGCAATATGGCTTCTGAAATTACAATTGTGAAAATTCCAAGTGAGATTGTTTCACCTCACGAGTTTGCCGCTTTAGAAAGAATTTCTATCGCTACCGTTCGTCGCTGGACTACTGGCGATAATCCTTGCGTGCCAATCGAACCGCGAGTTATTAAACCCGGAAAACAACGTGCAGGCGGTATGGTTCGCATCTATTACGCACGTTGGAAAGAAGAGCAAATGCGTAAGGCGTTGGGGCATTCCCGTTTTCAACTCATTATAGGTGACTAATTCATTTTATGTGAATTATGGAGATGAAACATGTTTGACTATCAAGTATCCAAACAATCCCACTTTGATAATGCGTGTCGTGCGTTCTCCAACGCGCACAAAGGTAGCTTAGTACAAATTGCGGAAGTTATTGGGATGTCTCCGCAAATGCTGCGTAATAAGCTGAACCCTGAGCAGCCCCACATGCTGACTTGTGTTGACTTAATGAAGTTAACCGATGCCACAGAAGACGCCTCCATTCTGGACGGCTTTCTGGAGCAATTACAGTGTCAGCCCTCTGTGCCGGTGAATGAAGTTTGTGACGCCAATATGTCGGGCTACCTGTTAGGTGCTACGGCAGAAGTGGGCAAGCTGGCAAGTGAGGCTGTTTCGGGTGAGCATCTTAACCAGACCCGTGTCGCGGAGTTTAAGAAGACCGTTAACAATGCAGTGCGGTTATTAACGTTGGCGGGTGTCACTATTTCATCAAGATTACACTCAAACCCGGCTTATACAACAGCATTCGATGCCTTTACGGGTTTAAGTGCGTCAATCGTCTGAGGGATATACGATGTTATTTAGGGATGCCGCCACCAATGATAGTGCTGATTTTTTCCAGTCTGTTCAATGGCACGTTGGATTCAAGATCGTAGCCGTGCAGTGCGATACTGGTTCTTTTACGGGCAGGGTTGCAAAGCGAGGACAACACTTGGCTATCGCTTTTCTCGATAGCTTGCAGTTGCTTGATAATGTCATCCTCAGACAAATTGGGCATGTCATCAAGCAAGAGGCGATATCGGCTGGCCTGAACTTTCGCGTTACCGGCTTTTTCGTTAAATCCGGCGCTGAATTGCAGGGAAGCAATGAGGACAATCATCAGGCCAAGCAGCCAGTGCAGGTTGCCAGCAAAGATAAAAGCACCGAGAAGCCACTGGAAAAGCGTACAAATTTGATTGCAGTGAAGATGAAACAAGCTCGTCATTTCTTCGAGATGGAAGGAATAGCTGATATCAAAAGGAAGGTTTCTTTGGGTTGGTTGAGTGGTCATTATTTAAAATCCTTGTTTTTAGTTTGTCATAAGTTTCTGTTTCCTTGTGGTGCGTTTGTTTGTCGAAATTCAATCCTACCACAACACCATGCGCCGGGCATGGAAAAACCCGGCAACTATTTATTGTCTGAGGTGAGCATGAACGCATTAAAGCAACAGCAGCATCAGTACAGATTAAGTAGTAAGTCGTTTCATACAAAGAAAGGTGACGGATTTATTTTCCCGATTGTCTTATGCTCCGTTGCTTACTTTTTTCTGTTTCTTATTCGGTGAGGTTTAAATGAACACGGAATACCAATTTGAATCAACTGAACAGCGAGCCAGCAAAATGGCTTTTGATGTGCGTGTGAATGGTTTAAATCAACTGGCAAAAATTAGGCAGCAACATTTGAAAGCGGGCAATGAGCAGTTGGCGGCCTTTATTGATGAGATGCGCAATAAACGCAATCCGAATTATGTCGATAATATTCGCGTACTGGCAGCAATTTTCTTTCTTGCTCATATTCCAAAAGAACGGCATGAGCTGGAATTAAACGAATTTAGCATTGATGAGCGAAGCGAGTTAATTAAAGCCATCAATAAAATTAAAGCAGCCGCTCCATTATTACCAGCGGATTTATCACTGCCTAATTAAATAACAATAATTATCGAGTTAATTTTAATGGCGTCAACACGTCAGGGATTCTTTTTATCTAAAAACAGGAAATGAAGAATGGAAGATAAGAATATTGAACGATTAATTAAGCAGGTGCGGGAGGATGAGCGCAAGCATTATGCCGATTTGTTTTCATCCCGTTTGGACAAGTTATCCGCACATGTTTTGAAAAACAAAATGGAATACACCGTCAGTGCTGCCCTGCTGAAAAGTGAATCCGAAAGCATCAACCGCCAAGCGCAGGAATGGAACTATGTTTGATGTGATTGACCGTGCTTGCCAGCACGCCGAAAAAACACTGGAGCGCCAGATTTCCGCACATATTAATCGCCCGGTCGGTGTTTCAGCATTTGAGTGTGAAGACTGCGGCGAAGCTATTCCCGAACTACGCCGTACTCAGGCTATGGGGTGTTCCCGCTGCGTGGATTGTCAGGCTGATTTTGAATTAATTAAGAAACATTCCCGGAGTTAATAAAATGAATTTTTTCCGTCGAGTTTTTGTTACTGAGCAAGAATTTAATATCATTAAAAATAATCGAGTTGTGGGTGTTGCTAATACGTTTGAGGAAGGACTGACTGCAAAACAGTTAGAGGTAGCGGGTCAATTTTTTATTTTTAAGCATATTAATATTGAATGCCTTTTCGATGATACCGCTTTACCTGCTACTGCATTACCCGGCGAGTTAATTCTGATCACGATGATAGATGAAGAGGGATTGAGTGATAAATCTTCACCTCGTATCACGATACAAATAGAGGATGTATATCATCTTATTAATCGAATGAGCGCACCTAATGAGATCTGTATTAATTTTTATGAATACTCGCTATTAACACCAGCCTATTTCTGCAATGAAGTTGCAGAGGTTTGTGAGTGAACCCAGTACCAGCAACCAGCGGCGTACAACCCCAACCGCGCCGCCAATACAGCAAATTTCAGCCAGTGATGCCACACAGCGCAGCTCTGGCTGCTGGCGTTTCTACGCCGTGGGATAAACCCATTCAGCCGATAGTCAGACCGTTCCCAACCTATGCGGAACAATACCAGAAAGAAGAAGAACATCAGGCGATTGCAAAGGCGATCAAAGAACGCGCTCGCGTTCAGCGGTTATTAAGAAAACAACCGTCTATTGTTCGCCTTGATGTTCAATACAAAGCTAGTGTTTTAGAAAAGGAGCAAGGGACGCCCCGCGCCGAGGCTTTTTTATCTAAAACATTCGTTGACCGTATCTTACCCAGAGTTACGTTAGTGACCCACCGTTACCAGATTCAGGAAATTGAAGCGGATAACGCGCTGTATATGGCGCGATTTAACCGTATCCCTGATATGTCACGGGACGATATCGAGCTACTGGCGAATGATATTGCGCAGTTTGTTTTTCAGAAACTGGAAACAACAGCAAACGAGATGCCAGAAGAAAGCGAACTGAAACGGGCGCAGGTTCTCTATATGCGTGCGGCGGCAATCACTAAAGCCTACCGTCAGGATGCGCCTTACTGGGATAAACTGACTGGCAGCTTCTTTGATGAAGCGCCGGCTATCGCGGCTATTTCCCGCATGACCTCCGATAAATGGTGGTTAGGTCGTCTGCGCCGTCTGGCGGCTGAGTGGCGCGAGCACTTGCAAATCGCCATCAACCGCGTCAGCAAAAAGGCCAGTACCTACGCCAGCAAAATGACCATTTCAGAGTGGAAAGAGCAAAAGCACCGCACGAAAGAGTTTATCAAGTCGATGGAACTGGAAGACGAAGAGGGAAACCGCATCAGCCTGATTGATAAATATTATGGCAGTGTGGCGAATCCGGCTATCCGCCGTACTGAAATGATGGTACGTATCCGGGGCTTTGAAAATATCTGTAATGAACTGGGCTATGTGGCGGAGTTTTACACGCTGACCGCCCCCTCTAAATATCACGCCACTACCCGACATGGGCACCGTAACCGCAAGTGGAACGGATGCAGCCCGGCAGATACACAACAATACTTAAGCAGACTCTGGGCAAAAATCCGGGCCAAACTCCATCGTAACAATCTGCGTATCTTTGGTATCCGCGTGGCTGAACCCCATCACGATGGTACACCCCATTGGCATATGCTGTTTTTTATGCAGCCCGACCAGGCGGATCAGGTGCGCGACATTATCCGTGAATATGCTTTGCAGGAAGATCGCCACGAACTGCGGAATGAAAAAGCCCTGAAAGCCCGTTTTCATGCCGAGAAGATTGACCCGGAGAAAGGCTCTGCAACCGGCTATGTGGCGAAATATATTTCTAAAAATATTGATGGCTACGCGATGGATGGGGAGCTGGATGATGAAAGTGATCGCCCTATGAAAGAAGCGGCTATGGCTGCCAGTGCATGGGCGGGACGTTGGCGTATTCGTCAGTTCCAGTTTGTGGGCGGTGCTCCTGTGACGGTTTACCGCGAACTGCGCCGCATGGCAGATCATGATACTGCAATGGACTTAAGTACTGAATTTGCTGCTGTGCACGATGCGGCAGATAACGGCGACTGGGCTAGTTATATCAATGCACAGGGTGGCCCTTTTGTTCGTCGTGACGATTTGGTTGCGCGTTTATGGTATGAGACGGAGCAAGAGACTAACGCCCACGGTGAGAATGTGATCCGGATTAAAGGGGTTTTCTCGATGGATACTCCAATCTTAACGCGCCTCAAAAGCTGGAAGATTGTGCCGAAGTTAGCCGAAGCGTCAGCGGAGGTTGCTTTTAGCGGTGCGTCCGCGCCGCCTAGGAGTTCTGTCAATAACTGTACGGTGGAGCAAAGTACGATTAGCAATGCCGTGAATGAAAGTGATCTGTGTCTGGATGAGTTTTATCAGAACTGGGAACGGATGGACGAGCGCCAAAAGGTCGAACGGATACATAATTCTGCAAAATTACACGGTTTTGAGATAAGCGATGGCTTGGCAAAAGCCTTGCTGAGAGGCAGCCGCCTGACGGTTGACGATCAGCCTTATCGCTTATCGATGTTTGGTCATCTGCAAAAAGAGAAACCGTCCTGTGTTGAAAGAACAAAAAGCGCACTAATAAGGCTTGGTAAAAAATTAGATTTAGATATTGATATAAAAGGTATTTTTCGCAATCCAAAAGCCATTTTTGAGGGGTTTTTAGTGAAAAATTCTAGAAATATCGGATAAATCACACAATTAAATATTACCCGGTGCAATTAATTCGGAGAGCAATTATATTAATTGCGTCTGTTTATATATACAGTATTTTGAGTGTCGTATTTCAAATAGTAGGGCTAAAATGTTAGATTCTTTAAACACCTCCATTCTGTTAGAACGTATTGAATTAATTTGCAAAATAGGAGGTTCGGAATATTTAAATGATAATGACCGGCAGATTACCCTGTTTTGGCTTGGCGAGTTGATTAAGCAAGTTAAAAGTGAGCTGGAAACCCAGATAGAAAAGCCACGGATAGTGGCTTCTTAAAACTTAAATCAGGCTGCATTGGCTTGCAGCAAGTCTAACGCCATCTGGCGCTGTTGCAGATTGAGGTTATTAATCACAGTCTGCAACAGAATATCGCCCGTTTTCGCACTGGGGCTGATGGTGTGTGAGAACGTCAGGTTCATCACAAAAGTATGGCCACACTCCACATCCGCACACGAACAATAAATATCGGCAATCTCGCGGTGCATCCGGTTGGTTTTACGAATGACGGCCTTAGCGCCGCACTCAGGGCAGATTATTTTTAATACGCGCATATTCCTCATTCCTGATGTCTCGAATTTACGCGATTTTACCATTTTCTTACTCATTCCTCACCCGAAATTACGCTATCTTGTTTAAAACGGATGTGTAATATTTCTGGCACATCAGGGTTATTTATCGCATTCATGAACATATTTTGCACGGGGATAACTTCATCCAGGCGATAGGCCGCCCGCGCCTTTTCTGGATCACCCAATCCGGCGGCATTGGTCGGGATAATGCCCGCCAGTCCTGCCGGGAATCGGTGGGCGGTCAGCACATCTTGTGAGCTGATACTTTTGACATTGGCAAACTCATCATTGGCGGAAATATCCCCGACCGGAATAAACTTGATGCCATCCGGGTCACCATTGGGAATATTCACAAACAGGGTGTCAAAGTTGCCGATCCCCTTGCTTTGTTGCAGTTTCCAGATGATTTCTTCTTCGGTTTCATCAGAGATATTGGGGTCATTGGTATAGATGATACCGCCCGTATGTGCCCCGTTATGGTAGTAGCGACGGCGAAAGATAGTCGCTTCCGAATTAAGCAAGGCCGCATGGATGCCGCCGATATAATCCGGCAGGCCATAAACCTGCTGCTGGGGATCATACTGCTTGATAAAAATTACTTCTTCCGGTGAGTAAACCAGTGGCTCACCTTCCTGCAATACCACAAAATCCCCGTCTTTACGGCGACGCAGGTAAAGGGAGGGCAGCACCTCCAGTCTCACGATATCACCCCAGAAGTTGCGCACTTTCAGGATGGCCACATCCCCGAAAATCAGGAAATTAATCACGGCTGATTTAAATTGTTCGTGACTCAGTCCGCCCCCCAGGTAATCCGAGGCCATCATATTGTGGCGGGAGTAGATAATACCGCCGTGTTGCCCGTTCATGTTGGTAAGCTGCGCCAGTGCCAGACGGTCAATGGGCAGGGTGTAATGATCATAATCGTTGTCATACCAGATTTTCTGGTAATCCGTCATGGTGGTGAGTATCGGCTCAGGTTTACCCAGCGTGATCAGGCTCATTTTCCGTTGACGGTTGTTGGTATGCACTGCTTTGGCGGTTTTCCTTAACTTTTTCTTGCTCATTATGCTGCCTTTGAAAATTGATATTTAGAGGAGCGTTTCTTCTCGTAGTTCAGGGGTTCATTCATCAGGGCATGGGAAATAGCCCAGAATACGTCGGCGTGTCCGGTTTCCTGCGAACGGTCGGCAACAAAGGTCATGGCCCCCCCTTTGCCCGTGGTCGTATGGCGGATAGCCAGGAATGAGGCCGGGATTTCTTTTTGTTCCCCGTTCCACTCAAGGCGTTCTTCGCTGACCACATCGATCATCTTCATCACCAGTTGGTTTTTGCTCTGCTGGCTGTAGTGAATGGCCTGTGTCTGGCGGGGCGCAAAGTCCTGCACCATCTCATAGACACCGTGACCAATGCCCGTGGTATCAATGCCGATATGGGTAAAGCGATAGCGTTTGAACAGTGCCTCAATCAGTTTGGCCTGATGTTTCCAGTTCATGCCTTGCCAGTAGAACGTCGCCAGAACCCGAAAGGCTTCGCCTGCCATCAATGGCGGGGCAACAATCACAAAGGTAGAGGTATCACCGGAGCGGGCAGGGTCAAAACCGCCCCACACTTCACGCTCACCGAACGGACGCATCGCGTTGGGGTCGTGATCTTCCCACAGATTGATATCAACGCCGCATTTTTCCAGTTGGTGATATTTGAATACCGATGCGCCGCTATCCACAAACTGGCACATATAGAGCATGTTAAAGGTGTCCTGGTTATAGCGGTTGCGCAGTTTCTCAATGGAGGCCAGATTAAACCCGCCCTTGATAGCATCCGCCATTGTGATGACATAACGCCACTGACCATCGGGGCAATCACGCCCGCCATCGCGCATCTCATCCACCGTGGGAAATACCACATTCTTACGTTTGGCATCGTTACCGCGCCATTCGTCGCCCATCCAGAACGGGTAGGCCGGATGCGTTTTGGCACTGGGGGTTGAGAAATAGGTGGTACGCCAATGGTTATGGGTGGCCATTGCGGAAGCCACTTCATTCAGGCGCTTAAAGTCGGGCACCCAGAAGTATTCATCACAATACAAATGGCCGCTGTAAGATTGCGCGGTGTTCTTATTGGTGGATAAGAAACGCAGTTCCGCGCCATTGCTCAGGCGAATCGGGTTACCTGTCAGTGTCACACCGAAGAATTGTTCGGCAATATTGACGATATAAGAACGGAAGACTTCGGCCTGGGGTTTGGACGCTGACAGAAAGATCTGAGGCTTACCCGTTAACACGGCATCTTCAAAGGCTTCAAAGGCAAAGTACCATGTCGCGCCAACCTGACGGCTTTTAAGGATATTACGGATAGATTTTGTAATATTATTGCGCAGGTGCTTCTGATAACCAAAAAGCTGTTCATCCGCAAATTGCCGGAAGTTTTCTTCTGTCAGGGCGGAAATATCATTTTTACGCTGGCGTTTCTTTTTCTTCGGCTCACCGTCACCGGATGGCGCATATTCACCGCTCGATTGTGCCCGCGCCTGAATCTCATCCAGCTTCTCTTTGTGCTTATTCTCCTGCGCCATCAGTTTGACATGATGGGCAATCAGGCGGTCGAGTTCGTCCAGTTCTCCGGCATTTTTATCATTACGTTCACTGAGCAGGGCGATACGGCGATTGATAGCCTCATGTACCGTTTCATGACTGAGCATATCCGCCCAGTGCCATTTTTCCGCCCAGTAGTAAATGATCCGCTTGTTGGGCAGGTTCAGCTCGTCGGCAATTTCAGCCGGGGTATAGCGGCGCAGATAAAGCGACTTCGCTACCTTAATAAGTTCATCTGAGTATTTAGCCATAATTTTCTAATTTTCATCCTTGATAGTCCCATTATGCAGGGCAAACAGACGGCTTTCGTCTGATTTGCTTCGGTTACATTCGGTTATGGCTTATATCCGAATTCATCCGAATTGCGCTGCTCGCGTGAGCCGATGGGATTCGCAATACTGTGTCTGACGCAAACGACAAGGAAGCAATATGTCTCAGTTAATGACGAACTGGATATGTATTGCCATGGAGGGCGACACGGTTGATGGTCGGGCAATAGAACCTAATTGGATCTTGGAAGCGGCCGAACTTTACGACCCGCAGCTGTATACCGCCCGGATCTGGCCAGAGCATGAACGCTGGTTCGGGGCAATGGGCGAAGTGCTCGCGGTGAAAGCCGAACACGGGGACGATGGGGCATTGCGTTTATATGCGCAACTGCGCCCTAATCACCGCTTGTTAGAGGCCAACCGGGACGGGCAACTGCTGTTTACCTCGGTGGAATTTACGCTTAACGGTAATTTTCGCGGAACAGGCAAAACCTATCTGGAAGGGCTGGCAGTCACGGATTCGCCAGCCAGTGTAGGCACAACCCGCCTGCAATTTAGCAAAAAGAAACAATCTCACCGATTCGGCGCGTATAAACCGCTGGTGATTGATGAAGTCAGGGAATTTAACCAAAAGGGAACAAAGATGGCTAAGGGTAAAAACACTAAAAAATCATGGCGCAGTCTCTTCAATATTGAAGAACAGGACGATACCTCGACCGACACAACCAATGATGATGCGTTGCAGGTATTAGCTCAAACGGTAGCTGATTTGGAAACCCGTTTAGCCGCCTTGGAGGGTAAACAGGAAGCCACTGAGCAAGTCGTGGAAGAAGTACAGGAAGATGTTGAAACCGTTAAAGAAGTGGTGGATACCGAAGATTTTGCCCGCCTGCGCGATAACTTGCCAAAGATTGTGAAAAATTTCGGCAAGCTGGACACACTGGCAACCCGTGTACCGTCACGTAACCCGAAAGGCAATAACAACGCCCGTTTTAATTTCCTATAACAGCGAAGGGAAGAACTATGCAATTAAATCAACGGGCACGGGCATTTTTGCAACAGTATACAGCGGGATTAGCTGAATCCTATGGGGTTGAAATTGAAGATACCTCACGTTACTTCTCGCTGACTGACCCAAAAGAAACCGCGCTGCGCAGCGCACTGCTGGAATCGGTCGAGTTCCTTAACATGATTACCTGTGCGGATGTGGATCAGCTTTCCGGTCAGGTGGTGTCGGTCGGTAATCCGGGACTCTTTACCGGACGTAAAAAATCTGGCCGCTTTACACGTGACACAGGCGTGGATGGTAACGAATATAAATTGAGAGAAACTGATTCCGGTGCGGCGTTGAAATGGGACTTGCTGTCCATTTGGGCCAACTCCGGTAGCGAAAATGAATTTTTCCAGCGTATGCAAGCCTTTATCAATGAATCTTTTGCGCTGGATATGCTGCGTATCGGCTTTAACGGTAAGAGTGCGGCGGACACAACTGACCCGGAAGCGAACCCGAACGGCGAGGATGTGAATATAGGCTGGCATCAGATTGCCAAAGAGTGGGATGGTGGTAAGCGTGTGATCACCACGCCCGTGACACTGGATGAACACGGCGACCATAAATCACTGGATTCGATGGCCTCTGACCTGATTAACGCCTGTATTCCGCAGCAATTTATCCATGATCCCCGTTTAGTGGTACTGGTCGGTGCGGATTTGGTCGCCGCCGAACAGTACCGGCTTTACCAGGCAGCCGACAGACCAACGGAAAAAATTGCCGCGCAGATGTTGGGTAGCTCGATAGCTGGCCGTCCGGCGATGGTGCCGCCATTTATGCCGGGTAAGCGTATGGTGGTCACGATGTTGCCGAACCTGCAAATTCTGACCCAGCGTAATACCCGTCAGCGTAAGGCGGAGTTTGTCGATGACCGCAAGCAGTTCGAAAACAAATACCTGCGCAACGAAGGTTACGCACTGGAAACACCGGAATTGTATGCGGCCTACGATGAGAACGCCGTCACCATTGGTACAGTGGCTGAACCCGCTGAAAAACCGGAAACAGACTGATGTTATCGCCTGCTCAACGACACCGTGCTGAGGTTGAACTGCGCCAGAAACTGGCACGGCAGCACGCTGTCGCCATTGCTGATGGCGCCAGTATGCACCTGCAAGCCCGTGCCATTGAGCAGGATGTGAAGCGATTACGTGAGTTACTGACCACAGCAGAGCGGGTTGAGATGAAACGGCGGGAATTGTTACCTAACTACCTGCCCACGGCACAACGCTACTTGGATGAAGGCGAGGTGTACAGCAACCCGATTTTTGTCTACTGCGTGATTTGGTTATTTGATATTGGGGATTTTGTCACCGGACTGGACTGGGCGGATATCGCCATTGAGCAGGGACAGCTCACCCCCGACCATTTTCGCAGTGGTTTTCCGGCGTTCGTGGCCGATACCGTGTTGCTTTGGGCGCAACGGGAAGCGGAAGCCGGAAACCCCGTCGAACCCTATTTCTCACGGACGTTTCACAATGTCACTGAAAAATGGAAAGTTCACGAGAAAATCAAGGCCAAATACTACAAATTCGCGGCGTTACACCTGCTAAAAGGGGATAACGCCGACATTAAGGCAAGCAGCGTGGAGAGTCTGGATGTGCTGGCGCAGGCCGATAGCTGGCTGGCAGCGGCGCATCAGTGCAATCCGGCATCGGGGGTAAAAACCTATCGACAACGGATCGCCGCCCGGGTACGGGCACTGACCAACGAAACGTTCAGCCTTAATCCATAACGACTACCGCAAGCCGGAGCGGGCGCGGTGGAGGCAGAGCAATTGATTGCTGATGGCCGTGGAAACCGGACAGCCCGCTTTTTTTTCAGGGAGAGAATGACCGATGTTTAATGGCAACACGGTGGATTATCGGGATGCCCCGCTGACTAATGATGGTTTTTGGCCGGACTTGAATTTGCGGGAATTTCAGGTTAATCGCAAATTGCCGCTCGATTTGGATAACGACATGCTGGCCAATGCGTTGCTGGCTACGGTGGCGGAGATCAATCTGGATTTAGCCCGACTGAAATCAAGATTGCAGGCCAAAGGCTACCAGAACGCCGCTGAGGTGTCGGGTATTTCCATTAACGGTAATACCGCACTGGTCAGCCAGTATAAAAAAAGCGGTGTATGCCAGGGCAAAAGCGGATTTACTGGGGGAATACACAACACTGGTCAGCCGTGCCCCCAATCCGGGACAGGAAAGCCCCGAAGTGCGCACCCGTCTCTTGGCTGAGGCCGCGATGGTACTGCGTAATATGAAAGGGCATAAACGTGTCACGGTGCGTTCAATATGAGCAAGTTACAGCAATTAACGGCCTTTTTACGGGAAAACCTGCCAGAGCGTATCTGTGAAACGGAATTTACCAGTGAAATGGATGAAATCCGCTTTATTCCGGCGCAACGGGATTTAGGGCTGGGGCAATACCAGATGTTTGTCCAGCAATATGAGGCGGTGATTGCCTGGGGACGTTTTCCTTATCGGGAGTGTGATCCGCGCAATATCCCCTTGCTGATTGATTCATGGTTAACCGCACAGGGAAATCGTTTCGGTGATGCGAATGTCGAGCAGGAACAACCGACACTGACCGTTGAAGTGGACGATAACACGGCGGTTGTCGTGGTGTCGCTGTCACTGGCAGAGCCTGTCGTGATACGGGAAGATCCGCAAGGCATGATCCCGTTTGATGGCAAGCGCTGGTCACTGGCCGATACCGAAGTGTGGTTCGCGGAACAAGGTGCGGTGCACAGTGTGGATGAGACGGGTGCCCAGATTGGACAAACAGCATGATTGTAAATGGTCAGTTGAATCAATCTCAGCTAAAAGAGCTGAAAAAGGCAGTCAATAGCCTCGAAATGCCACCGAAAAAGCGCCAACGCCTGTTATGGCGTATTGCAAAATATGGTGTGATTCAGGCAGCAAAACGCAATGTGCGTAATCAGCGATCACCAGAGGGCGAAAGCTGGCCTGCTCGAAAGACCCCGTGGCGCAAGAAGATGCTCCGAAATATGCCGAAATTGCTGCATATTCGGGAAATGCCGGAAATTAGCGCGGTTCGGCTTTATTTGCAAGGTGGGAAATATCCCCCTGTCAATGCGGGGTTAGTCGGTAGTGTGCAACAAAATGGCATGAAAGCACGAATTACTCGAAAAGCGGCATCAGAGAGTAATGAGACAAAGACCGTCGATTTAACGCGGAAAGCAACCATTAAACAGGCCAAAAAATTACGGGATTTGGGCTATCAGGTAAAGAAAGGAAAAAGGCTGCGCAAACCTACCATTAAAGAGATCACCGAAAAGATGCTCTTTATTAAGGCCGGGAAAAAAATCCGCGAACTGAGTGGTAAAGCAGCTAAAAGCTCATGGACGGTTGATATTCCCGCTCGTACGTTTTTAGGTCTGAATGACGATGAATTTAATAAGGCATTAGTCAGGCAGTTACAGGCCATCAACTATGGCTGGGATGTTAACGCACAAGACATAAGATAAAGGATCAATTATGTGGCCACATGTTCAGGTTAACCAGGTTAACCAACTGCAAGGCGAAACCAGGGAAATTGAGCGAGTATTGCTCTTTGTCGGGACGGGCAAAACCAACACAGGCAAGACGATTGCCGTCAATACCCAGACGGACTTTGATTCCGTGCTGGGAACGGCACAAACCGCCCTCAAGCGTCAGGTACTGGCGGCGATGGCCAACGCGGGGCAAAACTGGTCGGGCTATGTCCATATCTTGCCCGAAGCGGCGGATGAACTGGCCTTTATCGAGGCCGTGACCGCAGCGCAGACGGTTGCCAGCGTTGAAGGTTATGTCCTGACGGTGGGGGCCAATAAAGCCATGATCAAGGCAGCACAAACTTTGCGTGCCAACACCATTGCTAAGTTTGGCCGCTGGCAGTGGGCAATTCTGGCTGTGGACAGCCCACAATCGAAGGAGCCGTGGGCGGATTACGTGAACCGCCTGGCAGAGTTACAAAAAGGGGAAGCGGTGGCCTCGGTGCAACTGGTGCCGTGCCTGTGGGGCCATGAGGCGGGGGTATTGGCCGGGCGTTTGTGTCACCGTGCCGTCACCGTGGCAGACAGTCCGGCACGCGTCCAGACCGGTGCCCTGATGGATTTGGGTTCAGCCGATTTTCCGTTGGATGGCACGGGCGCACCGATTGATCTGGCCACCTTGCAGGCGCTGGAAAAACTGCGTTTCAGTGTGCCGATGTGGTATCCCGATTATGACGGCATGTACTGGTCAGACGGCCGCACGCTGGACGTGGAAGGCGGGGACTACCAGAGCATCGAAAACCTGCGGGTTGTGGATAAGGTGGCACGCCGTGTGCGGTTGCAGGCGATTGCCAAAATTGCCGACCGGAGTCTGAACAGTACGCCGGGCAGCATCGCCACGCACCAGGCTTACTTTGCCCGCACCCTGCGTGAAATGTCACGCAGTACCGAAATTAACGGGGTGACCTTTCCGGGTGAAGTGAAATCACCGAAAGACGGTGATGTCGCTATCACCTGGCGCAATAAAAACACCGTGGAAATTTATATCACTATCCGCACTTACGAATGTCCGAAAGGGATATCGGTCAGTCTGTTGCTGGATAGCAGTCTGGAGAAAAGCGCATGAGTCAACGTATTTCAGGCCAGTCGATTGATTTTAATATGGACGGGGATCTGGTTCATGCGGAAAAGGTCAACCTGTCCATTACGGATAATACTACCGCCGCGCAGACGCAGGGCGTACCGGATGGCTATATTGCCGGGGATGTGGCGGCGGAAGGGGAAATTGAACTCAGCACTAAATATCTGGAGATTGTGACCGCCAAAGCCCGTTCGGCGGGATCATGGCGGGGCATTCAGCCCGTCGATTTAATGTGGTACGCCAAAGCGGGGGACGAGGAAATCAAGGTTGAAGCCTACGGCTGCAAGCTGATTGTGAGTGACATTCTGGATGTTGATCCGAAAGGGGGCAGTGTCATGACTCATAAAGTGAAATTCGTGGTGACCAGCCCCGACTTTGTGCGTATTAATGGCATTCCCTATCTGGAAGCGGAACTGACACAAAGCCTGATTGGGTAAGGGGCGGTTCATGGAAGAACATGAGAAAACCTTTGTTACGCTGGTGCTATTGGGGGCGCTGATTGCGTTAGGCAAAATGCTGACAGGCCACGAACCCATCACCTTACGGCTATTTATTGGTCGCGTGATCCTCGGTTCGGCGGTGTCGGTGATGGCAGGTGCCTTGTTGATTTGGTGGCCCGGTATCAGCCCGATAGCGGTGACCGGAATTGGCAGCGCACTGGGGATTGCCGGCTATCAGTTAGTTGAAGTCTGGCTACGCAAGCGCGGCAGCGCCTTGTTAACAGGGAAGTTAAAGCAATGACACTGAGTGAGAAACAGCAGTTATTTGCCGTCCTGATCGCCCAGTTGATTTTATGGGCGGATGAGCGCGGTTACCGCGTGACGTTCGGGGAAGTCTACCGGACACCGGAGCAGGCGAAACTGAACGCGCAAAAAGGGACAGGTATCGCCAACAGCCTGCATACCCGGCGTCTGGCGGTTGATCTGAATCTGTTTATCCAGGGCAAATACCAGACCCTGAGTGCGGCATACCTGCCTTTGGGGGAATATTGGGAGTCGCTCGGCGGCACATGGGGCGGGCGTTTCTCCCGTCCCGATGGCAACCATTTTTCGCTGGCGCATAACGGGGTGAAATGATGCTCAAGGTACGGACGCTGTATGTACTCTGCCTTGCGTTAGCGTTCGGTGCGGGCTGGCGCGTCAATCATTACTACCGTGACAGCGTAGAGCTTGGAATAACACGGGCGGCGGCGGAAACCGCAGAGAACATCCGGCAGGAATGGCAGGCCATTTCCAGCGCCTCCGCCCGACAACTGGAAGGTAAACTGGAGGAGATCGCCCATGCTGCCCCCAGAGAAATACGTACTGAGGTGGTTAAGCCTGTTTTTACTGCTGTGTGCGTTAGCCCTGAGTTTGTCAGGATGTACAACGAGACAGCCGAACGGGTCGAACGTACCTTATCAGGAAAACTTACTGACACCCTGTCAGCAACGGTTACCCCGACTGGCGGGAATGACCGGAAATAATTTAGCGAATATTGTGATTGATTATATCCAGATATATGGCCCTTGCGCCGCACGGCATAATCAATTAGTGGATGAAATAAATAAAAGAAAGGAATTAAATCATGAGCAAAGAAAATAAAATTATCACCTTAATGATTGGCGAAAAAGAAATTAAATTTGAACCGAATATTATCGCCTATAACAGCATGATTAATGATATGACGCTGGATAATAAGATTGTGCCGATTGTCACTTACCTGCGCCGCATTGTTCAGCCTGCCTCTAAAGCCGCGCTGGATGAGTTTCTGCAAATCCCCGGCGCGGCCATGCAGCTTGTAGAGCGCGTGAATTCGGAATATGCGCCTAAGCTGGACATCGAAATAAAAAACTAAATGCACGGGTTAAGGCCATTGACCAGAGTTTATTTGAGCAGGCCTTAATATTACGCCGTCATTATTTACCGGATGAAAAAGATAATACGGAAAATTTAGCCCGGGCTATTTGGCTGGATAATCGTTATTGGGAAAATATGCGCATCGCCACGGCGAATGGTATTGCGCTGGCATTTAAGGGTGAATCATGAGTGGGCAATTAGATTTTACCTTAAGCCTGATTGATAAAATTACTCAACCGCTGGCGAAAGCCAAAGCGGCGGTGTCAGGCTTTGCCCAGTCGTCGCAAGATGCGTTTGGCAAACTGGCCGTGGGCGGGGCAGGTCTGGCCGCGTCGTTCTGGTCTATCAAGGGCTTTTTAGATCCGGCCATTGAAATGGATGAGGCGCTGAAATCGGCCTCACTGCAAGGTATCGACAGTAGTGTGATGGATAAAGTGGCCCATGATGCCATGACGTTCAGTTCTCAGTACGGCAAATCGTCGATTGAGTTTGTACAGTCGGCCTCGGAGATCAGCAAGGCGATCGGCGGGTTGTCACACAGCGATCTGCCTCAGATGACCCACATTGCCAACACCACCGCCGCGGCCCTGAAATCCAGTGCCAGCGATACCGCCGGTTATATGGGGAAAATGTTTGCCCAGTTCTCCAGTCATGCCAACGCGGTGGGGCACCTCCAGTTTGCCGGGGAACTGGCAGGCAAGGCGGTGGCGATGTCAAAAACGTTCGGCATGTCCATGACCGACATTGCGGATGCGATGGAAGGGGCACGCGCGGCCGGGACGCAGTTTGGTGTCGGCATTGATGAACAGCTGGCCGTGTTGGGGGAATTGCAACGTTCTTTGGGCAGTGAATCCAGTGGTGCTTATGAGTCGTTTATCACGAATGCAGAAGCCAGCGGCCAGAAACTGGGGCTAAGTTTTGTCAATGCGTCGGGAAAATTGCTGTCGATGCCGGAAATGCTGGAGAAGCTCCAGGCTAAATACGGCAAGAGCATTGAAGGCAACCTTAAGGCACAGGCCGAAATTGAAGCCGCCTTTGGGGATTCGGCCGTGGTGGTCAAACAGCTCTACGGCAATGTCGATATGCTGCGCAAGAACATGACGGCACTGGGTGCCAACGATGGTATGAAACGCACCCGCGACATGGCCGAACTGATGGCGAACCCGTGGGAACGGCTGCAAGCCATCTGGCAAAATATCCGTATTGTCATTGGTTCAACCTTGCTGCCAGTGATCAAACCGTTAATCAATAAGCTGGCTGATGGCAGTCAGATACTGGTGCGCTGGGCGAAGCTGTTTCCCAATATCGCGCGTTGGATCGGGTATATTTCGGTCGGCATACTGAGCTTTGCGGCGGCGGGGGCAGCGGCCAATATTGTGATGGGGGTGTCTAAGTTTATTTGGGTTGGCCTTAAGGGCATTTGGGCGGCCTGTACACTGGTGATGAAACTGTGGACGGCGGCAGTCTGGCTTTGTAATGGTGCGGTTACCGTATGGAACGTCGGGCTGAGAATATTGCGCAATACCTTGATGGCTGTTCGTATGCAGGCCATGTTAGCGGGTATCTCATTCAGCTTTATGACGTGGCCGATCCTACTGATTATCGCGGCGATTGCGTTGTTGGCGGTGGGCATTTATTTGCTGATTAAGCATTGGGATGCCATCAAGGCGGCCATCATGAACACGACGGCCTTTAAGGTTATCGCGGCTTGTGTGCAATGGGTCGGGGAGATCTTCGGCAAGGTTTTTGCGTGGATTGGCGAGGCGTGGGATAACCTCTGTAACTGGTTCAGCAACTTTTCACTGGCGGAGACGTTTTCCGGCATGGTGGACAGTGTCAGCAATCTGTTTAGTGGCTTATGGGACTGGCTAAAAGGATCATTCGGGGACGCCTACAATTGGATTATCGAGAAGTTAAATTACATTCCCGGTATTAATATTGAGACCCAAGCCATTGAGAAGACGGTCACCGAACCGACCGGAAAAGCGGCGGCTCCGGTTTCGGGCATCGGGGAAAATACCCAGAAATTAATGGCCCCGCCTAATGGGGTGTTACAGGGGCAGTCCCCCATCATGGGAAAAGCGCCCGTGCCCAACATGGGCATGGGGGAAAATACGGCCAAATTAATGATGCAACCCAACGGGATTTTGCAGGGCCAGCCCCAAGCGATGATCCAGCCTGTGAAAGCCATTAAACCGCCCGAAACCGAGGGCGTATTAACGGGCGGAAAAAAGCAGGGCATTGGCAAGCAGGGTCTGATGAAAGCGGTAACAACAAATTCACAGACCATCACGGATAACAGCCGCCGGATTGAAAATGTGACGCTGAATGTGAAGGGCAATGTCACACCGGCACAACTCACGGAATGGGAGCAGGTGGCTTATGGATGAGCCGAAATACATTGATTTATTGATCACGGGCGGCAATTTTACGCTCAACTCAGGCAACGAACCGCAATTTTGCAATAACCGCGTGTCAATTGGGCAGGATTGTGTTCACGCCATCCTTGAAAGCGGTCTTGCTACCGAACTGGTGGCCGAACGCAGCCCGACCCTGCGTGCGGATATCCGCACCCAGATAGAGATCCTGGTTGAAGATGATGAACGGATTATTCCGGGCACCGTCATCATTAATGAAGAATCGCCGATTAAGTTATGGATCACGGCGGAAACCTATGATTTTGGCCGTATTAGTGTGAGTGTGGGGCATGGACACTAAACCGACGATAGATTATGAGAAGGTCTTGCGTGACAGCGGGATGCCGACCACGGAAACCGAAATCAGCAATGCCTTTGCCCGGGTTGTGGATAACGCGGGTCTGGTGACCAACACCTCGCGCATGTCCCCGTTCTGGCGGCTGATTAACTCGATTGTGACGCGCCCTGTGCTGTGGCTGAAAGAGGCGTTAATTAATGTCACGCTGAAAAACATGTATCTGGCGACGGCATCGGGTACCTGGCTGGATATGTTCGCCTGGGGCGTCAACCTGAAACGCAAGCCCGCATCGGCTGCACTGGGCGTGATCCGCGTCTATAAAGCCGCCGGCGCTTCGGCGGTGACCGTGCCTGCCGGAACCGTTATCCAGACTGAGCGTATTAATGGCGAAATCTACCGGGTCAGCACCACAGAAAGTGTTGTCATTGCCGAAGGGGTCAGCAGTGCGTTACTGCCTGTGACGGCAGATGCCACGGGCGGGGCTTTCAATCTGGCACCGGGTTATTTTCGCATTCTGCCTGTGGCCGTGTCCGGCATTGCGCGGGTGCAGAATGAAGAAGGCTGGCTGTTAACCCCCGGCGCAGACGCCGAAAGCGATGATGAGTTGCGTGACCGTTGCCGCAACCAATACAACCTGGTCGGTAACTATCATACTGATGCGGTTTACCGGGGCATGATTGCCACGGTGGCGGGCTTAAGCATTGACCGCATCTTCTTTCTGCACGATGCGCCCCGTGGGGCGGGTACCGCCAATGCCTACCTGTTGCTGGATTCGGGGGTGATCAGCCAGCCGTTTATTGAGGCGGTGAACGATTACATCACCAATCAGGGGCATCACGGGCACGGCGATGATATGCAGTGCCTGCCGATGCCGGAAACGCATCATGCGCTAACGGTGACGCTGTTTGTGGTGAATAGGGCGAACTACAGTCAGGAACAAATCGCCACGCTGAAAATGGATGTCAGCGACCTGATCCGCTGTGCCTTTCGGGAAAATACGGACTATCAGGTTAAAAAGACCTGGCCGTACTCACGCTTTTCATTTTCGAATCTGGGGCGTGAGATACACCGTGAATTCACCGAAATTGAGTCACTGACCTTTTCAGTGGGTGACATTCTCAGTGAGCTGAGTGTGCCCCGGCTGCAATCACTCACCGTGGAGGTGAAAAATGTCTGAATTCCGGGAGCGCCTTAAGCGGCTGGCCTTGCCCTCATGGATGGATAAGGGCGAACCCGCTAAGTTGCTGAGTGCGGTGCGGGTATTCTGGACAGCGGTTTATCGCTGGCTTAAATGGCCACTGGCGCAACTGGATGCAGAAACCTGCACAGAAGCGCTGTTATCGGTGCTGGCCTACCAGCGGGATATCCAGCGCTTTAACGGCGAGCCGCTGGCGTTGTTTCGCAAGCGGGTGAAGTACGCCTTTATCAACGCCAGAGACGCGGGCAGCATCGCAGGCTTTATTGCCATCTTTGCGCGTCTGGGCGTGGGCTATGTGGAATTGCTGGAGCGCCAGCCGGGCATTGACTGGGATGTGATTATCCTGCGCCTGAGTGACGGGCAGATAGCGGCAAACCCCGATTTGCTGATGAATATCATCCGCCAGTATGGCCGCACCTGTCGTCGCTACCGTTTTGAAGTGATAGCGAAAAATCAATTATTAATGCGCGTGGGGAGTGTAAGCGCAGACTATATCTGTTATGCCGCCGCTATACCGACACAGCCGCTGTTATTACGGGTGGGGCATATAGCAGGCGTTGCCGTCTGTGACCATGCCAGCCTCAAGGAACGTACCGCACCGACAGTGACCTACGGTGCGTCATTATAAGGAAAGAGTATGTCATCAGTGATTACGACTGATTTTGAAAAATGGAAAGCCCAGCAGGTTGCTGTCGGGAAGTCGGTCATCTTAGACGAATTTGTCTTCGCCAATGTGCCAGGATTAGATCCGGCTCAGGCCATCCGCCGGGATGAAAAACTGCCCGCGGCAAATTACATCGTCCATCGTCAGGCGGTCAACAAAACCGGATTAGCCAGCGAGAACTCCGTGGCCTACAGCGTCACATTAGGCACAGAAGTCGGCGATTTTGAATTTAACTGGATTGGTCTTATCAACAAGGCTTCCGGTGTGATTGGGATGATCACCCATGCGCCGATCCAGAAGAAAATCAAAACGGCCAATGGATTACAGGGCAATGTGTTAACCCGTTCTTTTTTGCTGGAGTTTGACGGGGCCGCCAAAGAAACCGCCATCACGACCACCGCCGAAACCTGGCAGATTGATTTTACTGCCCGCTTGTCCGGTATCGACGAAATGCAGCGTTTGATCAATACCGACAGTTACGGCGAGGCGGCGTTCTTTGGTGATGGCTTTGCCGTGGTGCATCAGGGTGAACAATACCTTGTTAAAAAAGGGCTGGCTTATGTCGGCGGTTTGCGCGGGGTACTAGAGTTTGACCAGACGTTAAACAGCTTGCGCAATACCCGTGTGTATGCGGATTTTAGCTATCAGGGCAATCTGGTGAGCCAGTGGCAGACGGTGGTGAAGATTACGGTGGCTAATGAGCTGAAAAATTATCTGGATGCAGCCGGAAATCCGCATTATGTGTTTGCAGTGGCGCAGATTGATGGGGGTGGGGATATTGTTGATTTGCGTCCTACCGGATCATCGAATGATCGGGATATTGAAGCATTGAACGGTGAGCTTGGCAGAGTTAAACAGGATTATGCAACGAATGCGGCACTCAAGACGGTCAATGATAATGCCTACTCCAAAACAGGCGGTGTGGTTGACGGCTCCGTCTCTGCTGAGGGTGAAATCACCGGAAACAATATCGTCCGGGCCCGCAGTAATCTATCAACGGTCGAGATTAATGCGTCTGAGTCTAGTCCTAAATTGACTAGCCGTCAGGGTAATGGTGGCTGGAATAGCGCCTATATTCCACAAAAAAACGGAACCATCGCATTTTTGGACGATATCCCAGCACCTATAACACCCACTACAATTGCCCAATCCACAGGCCAATCGACAACCAGTATTATGAGTCAGCAGGCAACAACTCGGGTATTGGAGACGAAATTTAGCAAATCTGGCGGTAATATTGATGGTTTTGTTTCTGTTGCGGGTGAAATAACGGGAACCAATATTGTCCGCGCCCGCGGTAGTGTATCAGTGATTGAATTAAATGCGTCGTATCCCCAACCTCAGCTAACCAGTCGCACTGGAAATAACGCGTGGTTTAACGCCCGTATTCCGCAAAAAAACGGAACCATCGCATTTTTGGATGATATACCCGTGCCAACCCGTATCGCGCAGTCAACTGGCACGGCAACAGATGTGGTAATGAGCCAGAAATCGGTCACCGATGCCATTTCTGCTCACGGGGTCGGGTATGCCCAGTCGTGGGTTCATGTGACAACGAGCCGGGTGATTGGCGCCTGGTATGTCAATGACACAAACAGGCCCCTATTTGTTGTCATAGCGGTATCCCGCGACACTCGCGAGGGAACAGAGCAGTCAGCCGCGAATATTTCGTTTAAACAGGGCGGGGACGTTATACATATTCCCCTGGTTAGGGGGGCCAATAGTGGGGGCGCCCAGCGCGGGACAGGCAGTGCAATCATACCTGTCGGTGCTGCCTATTCAGTGACGACGGAATTTGATAATAAAATTACGAATTGGTGGGAGTTACGATAACAATGACAATGATGAAATATTTCAAATCACTGGATAATCAGGTATATGGATATACTGCCGACGGGTCGCAGGACGCGTGGATTAGACCAGATTTAATCCCAATTACTGAAGCTGAGGCCATAGCCATCGGCACGCCGCCGCCAACGCCGGAACAACTACAGCAGCGTGCGGCGTATGAGAAACGCGGCCTGTTGAGAACGGCAACCGAAAAAATTGCGATTTGGCAGGATGCTATTGACCTCGATATGGCGACCGATGCCGAAAAATCCGCATTAACCGCATGGCGCAAATATCGGGTGTTGCTCAATCGGGTGGATTGCTCTACCGCACCCGATATCCACTGGCCGGAGCAACCCGCATAATGCACTGGCAGCGTAAAATAATGCAACTGTCCCCGAATTTGTCGGGGATAACCGCCGCCATTGTGCCCATTCACCCCTTTGTCTACGGTATCGGGCAGCAGACCGACAGCGGCAGTTACTTAAGCCCGACCAACGCCATTGACACACTGGCGACTAAACTGACGGGCGCGGGCAATATCAATAGCCTGATACTGATGGTGTGCGCCAAAACCCATGCTGAATTTATGCAGCAGCTTGCGCAGTTTGCGGCGGTATTGCCGCTGCCGGTGTTTGCCCAGGTCAAACGGATGGCAAAAACAGCCGAAAGTCTGGCTATTACCAAGATGCAATTGCCGGGTAAGCCGGGCGGCGGGCTACCCTTGCCGCAGCCGCTGTCAACCGCAACCAGCCGCCAGGCCGTTAATGCACAGTTAATCGAACAGGCCAACGCGCAGGCCAGTGCAGGCAGCAGTGTTGCGGGGCTAAAATCACAATTAACCGCGTTTACGACCGCCCGTCAGTCCGCCTTTCAGCAAATGAGTGAGGCAATGAACGGGCTTAAGGGAAAATCCGCCGACGTCTGGGCGTTCTCCGGGAAAGGGGACGGCACACATCTGGCGGAGAAATTGCGCCAGAATATCCCTGAACCCGACGCTGTTTACACACTGGCAATCCTGTTTGCCGGAGACGATATCCGCCCATTAGAAAGGATGCTACATGAGCCAGATTATCACCCTCGCCCTTGATGGCGAAGCCATCCCGTTAAAAAGCCTTACTGTTACACCGTCCATGATGTTTCAGGACAGCGACCAAAGCGGCCAGTCATCCAGTACCGCCGTCGCCGAACAGGGTATTAAACCGAAAGAACTGCGCATCACCGGGATTATCCCCTTTACTGAGCAGAAAACCCTGTCCCGTCTGTTTGCCCTGGCGGAAGCCAAAGACGGCGGTAACCTGAAACGCTACCGGGTCGCCAACCTGACCGCACAGGCCATTAACTTTCGTATCAGCACCTTTACGGGCACGATTGATGCCAGCAAGGTAGACGGTAAACAGGCCTGGCAGGTCACTTTTACCTTAAGGGAACATCTGTCTGTGGCGGAAAAACGTGACGCCCGGGCAATGGGGCAGGTTGACGCGAAAAAACAAACGATGAAGCCGGGAGAATCGTTAGCAGACGGCGATGAAAAACTGAGTTGGTTTGAGCGCGAGTGGCTCAAGCCGTTAAATGATAGCTTGGGGCCAGCAAAAGAATGAGACCGGTTAACCGACTTTACCTGTCCGGTGATGAGATCCATTTGGTGGAGGCCAACCTTATGCTGGAACTTTCTGCCTGTGGCCGCGGCTTTATCACCGCAGAAACAACCACCGATTACACCGGAAAACTCGTCCGTCTGGATGTGGGCTATACGGATTTGGTACTGCGCTGGTTTACGGGTTATGTGGAACGTTCACAGCCTGCCCAGAACGGTTACCAACGTCTGTTTGTGCGTGAACTGGTTGGCGTGTTTGAGCGGGCGTGGCCATGCTCGTTTCAGCATCCCACCCTGCGCCAGATTGCGGACTGGTTGCAGGCGCACAGCGGGCTGACATTTACCTTACCGGATGCGCCTTATACTGATAAACCGATCCCACACTACACCCATAACGGCACAGGCTACCAGCTACTGGCAAATTTGGGGCAGGTCTTTGCTATTGAAGATTATATCTGGCATCAATTGCCGGATGGTTCGGTTTATCTGGGCAGTTGGGCGCATTCGATGTTTAAGGGCAAGCCCGTTGAGATCCCCAATGAATTTAGCCAGCAACAGTCTGCGGGCAATAGCATGACCATTCCGATGATCCAATCATTGCGGCCGGGTTTTGTGGTCAATCAGCAGCGACTCAGTAAGGTCAACCTGACCAATGAGAATATGACCATCACGTGGTTGCCCAAGGGGCAGCAGGAGAGCAAAACCCCCGCCCAGCGTCAGATTGATGCCGCTTACCCGGAATTATCGGCGGGCACGCACCTGCCCCAATTCGCCCGTATTGAGTCCCACACGGAAAACACGGCCAGTGGTGATATGGCTGACCCATTCAGGCCGCGTTATGCCGTGGATGTGCAATTGCTGGATGATAACGGCAAAGACGCCGCCGCCCCGGTTTACCGTGCCGTTCCGCTGCCCTTGCCAATGGCTGGCGGTGAATCGGGGATGTTCCAGTATCCGCCCATCGGCACGGTGGTTGAAATTGCGTTCGAGGGAGGCCGGCCGGACAAGCCCTTTATCCGCCAGACCTTGAGTCAGGGCAACACCCTGCCCGATATCCAGCCCGGTGAACAGTTGCAGCAGCAGCGGGCGGAAGTGTCGCAGCGGGTGACGCAGGCGGGCAGTTGGATTAGACAGACTGACCAGACCATTAATGAATCGTCTATGCACCGTGAAGTCAAGGCGGACACAGAAACGCGCACGCTGGTTACACGGGAAACCACGGTACAGGCCACGGATAAGACCACAGTGTTAGGCACGTCCACCTTACTGGCAGGCGCTGTCCAGCAAATTGCAGACGGGGATTACAGTCTGGCCACCTCAGCGAATTTTGTCGCCAGTGTGGGGAAAGAGGCCAATATTGACGTCGGACAGAAACTGATAGAGAAAATCGGCCTGCTTAAGCAAAGCATCGCGGGTGCTAAACAAGAGATTGTCGCCCCTGTGGTCTGGGTCGGTAGCCAGCAACTTAACGTGATGACCTTGATGTTAGAGACACTGGATGTGGTCAGGGAACTGGCCGAACTGACCGCCGCCCATACCCATCACAACACCGGCACCCCGGAGAACGCCAGCGCCATCAGGAACACAGCCTATAAATCGGACGGGCTGAAACAGAAGTATTCGCCGGTGATTGGGTGAGTGTTGTTTATCTTACAAATGTGTGGAGTTGCTATTTGGAGTGGTAAGAAGTAGAGTAGCGAAGTCTACGTTAAGAAATACACGAATCAATTCTCAAAGTGCGGTTAACGCTTTGAGAACGATGATAGGGTGTCAACAAAACATTCATCCGTTGGCTCCTAAACACCCTCTCATCAAAATAAAAATAGCGCCATCAACCTCACCACTTGATTGCCTGTTGATCAAGTAACCCTGCTCCGGCGGGGTTTTTGTTTTTCTATGGTAATAAAAAAATATTACAAATGTGTTGACGGGGTAATAAAAAAATATTACCATTTTACCATGTTAAACAGAATGGAGGATGAGTGAAGCAGAGTGAGTTCAGGCGGTGGCTTGAGTCTCAAGGGGTAATAATCAAGAATGGAAAGAATCACTTGATACTCTTCTATGGAGACGAAAGAAGTGCAATGCCAAGACATCCGAGTAAAGAGATTAACGAAAAATTAAGGCTGGCAATCCTTAAGCAGTTAAAACTCAAATAACTAACCAGCCCTTCGGGGCTGGTTCTTGGGCTAACTCGACTCACTACTATGATTATGCGATATCCAGTCAATATCGAAGAAGACGGAACGAACCTGTTTGTCTCGTTCCCTGATATACCCGAAGCGTTGACTTGTGGCGATGATTTGGCAGATGCGAAAGCGATGGCCTATGATGCGTTGCTCACTGCGTTTTCTATGTATTTTGATGATGAAAGTAAGGAAATTCCGTTACCAAGCGATACGGTAACAGAGCACTATATTGATATTCCGGCGAGTGTTGCGGCTAAAATTCTTTTGCTTAATGCTATGGTAAGGTCAGGTGTTAGCCGTTCGGAACTGGGGCGCCGTGTTGGCATTCAAAAGCAGAACGTCAAGCAACTGCTGGATGTGTATCACGCGACAAAAATTGACACGGTGGAAAAGGCCTTATCAAGTTTAGGCTATGAATTAATACTCACTGCGGCTTAACTCAGCTTAGGTGATAGCTTGCATTTTTGAACGAACTCAATACCTCCAGCCACAGGCTACTCTTCGCGGAGTGGCCTTTTTTAGGCTCTTATAAAACGCAATCAGACGCACGCTAGGCCATTCACTTACTAACATAGTGACCATCGTGGCTAATTTGGATCAGCGTCTTTGCGTTGCGCCCATGCTGCACAATCCCCACTAAATAAACGTAAACCCCACGTAAAACGGACTACACCGCACCCGCCTGCACGTTTTGGATCAAAAAGTTTTTTCAGTTTTAAAATCCTACAAATGATATCGCCAGACCGCGCCAGCACGGGCGGCGTGGGAAAAATTCCGAACTGAAAGGATTGAAAAGATTTTCAGGAAATTTCAGTTTTTGGATCGCGGCATGGATCGCGGGGAAAAGTCAAGGTAATGATATTAAAGGATAAATTCTATTTTACGTGAGAATATTGGATCACAAAGCAAAGCCGCGCCATTTAAAGAGTTCAGGATTTATGCGGCTTTGTGAGAGAAGATGAACTGAAATTTATTGCTTCGGTGAATTATCTTCGCTTGCGTCTGCGCTTCTAACAGCCTGAGCTGTTTCGATAATTTTTATCGCCTCTTCTGCTGACAATCCTTTTAAATCGACAAGCGTTTTATCTTTGGTGACTTCAATTCTGATATTCCGTTTTTGAGCAAACATTTTTCATTATCCTTAATGGTTGAGGTGATATTTGAATTAAGCAGTAATGAATTATGTTAGAGGCAACGGAGTAAGGCAAGCTAAAGATATTTCGGGGATCAGTATAGCCCGTAGCTAAAAATCTCTATCGCCATTTTGTCGCCACTGAATTTCAGAAACAAAAAAGCCACTTGCTTAGAAGTGGCTTAACTTGCTGATATTACAGCTAAAATCTGGTGGCCCCTGCTGGACTTGAACCAGCGACCAAGCGATTATGAGTCGCCTGCTCTAACCACTGAGCTAAGGGGCCGTTGAACTGGAGGGATTATACGGTACAGTTTGGTGCTAGGTCTAGTCCCCAAAATTCATATGCGCATTTTATAGACAATAATCAGTATCTTTTAACGTATTTCAGTCTATTGGCAGTAATCTGGCTGTTTTTTAGTGATGTTGGTTGTTTTTATAATAAATATTTCTGATTATTTGTTGGTCTCTGACCATAATCTGGTCAAGAAAATCTTGTTAGTCCAGTTTTGTGTTTTTCATTGATTTTCCATCATTCTTATATCCTTATTTTTTATAAAAATTTTTGGTAAATAAATATGAAAAAAGATCGGCTATCGGCTGCTGTTTGGGACCATCACCAAATAGAAGATTATTTTTTTTCGTCTATCAGCCAAATGTCCCAGCATATCAGTGAAAGTGTTTGGATGCCGGAAAAAATTTGCAACATTATACCTTGTATATTGATGAGCTGCCGGTCTGCTCTTTAACTCTATCGAGATTAAATAATTTTGTCCGTCTTGATGACATTAGTACTGTGATGGAAAAGCAGAGAAGAGGGTATGCTTTTGCCTTGATCAATCATGTACTGAATAAAGCCAAACAAGATAGTGCAACTGCATGCTATTTGGATGCCTCTCGCGATGGTAATGGATTGTACCGGCGGATTGGGTTTAAGCCGTTGTTTGAATACCAGGGACTTAGCCGAAAATAAAATCAAAACCACCCGCATAGCGGGTGGTTTGCTCTCGCCCTATAAGGGCATGTTACCGACTGCGCCAAAATGACGCCGCTTTCTCTTTGTTCAAGCTAAATGTCATTGTCTCTTTGGCTTACCCCTTAAAGGGGTCCTCATACTCACGTGCACTCAATTTATCCTGTATGAAATCTTGCTTTTCCTGCTCTCGGATATACTTACGGATCGTGGCTTCATTGAGTCCTACTGTACTCACATAATATCCTTCTGACCAAAACTTCCTGTTGCCAAATTTGTATTTTAGATTCGCGTGCTTATCAAATATCATCAGTGAACTTTTACCTTTCAAATATCCCATGAAACTCGATACACTGATTTTCGGCGGGATACTCACCAACATATGCACATGATCTGGCATCAAATGTCCTTCTATTATTTCTACCCCTTTGTACTTACAAAGGTTTTTTAAAATCTCACCTATACTTGAACGTAAACTTGCAAAAATAACTTTACGTCTGTATTTCGGCGAAAAGACGATATGGTATTTGCAGAGCCACTTTGTGTGGGCCAAGCTTTGTGCTTTAATTCCCATAAACACCTTTCCTTCTTAGTTACGCATATTAGCTTGAACATCTATATCGTAACGGAAAGGTGTTTTTCTTGGTATAACCCCCTGATCTCCACCCGCATAGCGGGTGGTTTTATGTTTAAGAAGCATAGGGCTTCTTAAACTGGCTAAAGCCCTAAATAAAAAAGCGTCTGTCGAAACAGACGCTTTTCAGATTTATCACTAAATCCGTTGGTTAGTCATCAAGGAAGCTGCGCAGTACTTCGGAACGGCTCGGATGGCGCAGTTTACGTAGTGCTTTTGCTTCGATCTGACGAATACGTTCGCGGGTTACATCAAATTGTTTACCCACTTCTTCCAAGGTATGGTCAGTGTTCATATCGATACCAAAACGCATACGCAGAACTTTCGCCTCACGTGCTGTCAGACCGGCCAGCACATCGTGAGTTGCCGCGCGCAGGCTTTCTGACGTTGCTGAGTCCAGCGGCAGTTCCAGAGTCGTATCCTCGATAAAATCGCCCAGATGTGAATCTTCATCATCACCCACAGGGGTTTCCATGGAGATTGGCTCTTTGGCAATTTTCAGGACTTTGCGGATCTTGTCTTCAGGCATCATCATACGCTCGGCCAGCTCTTCCGGTGAAGGCTCACGACCCATTTCCTGCAACATCTGGCGGGAGATACGATTGAGTTTGTTGATAGTCTCAATCATATGTACCGGGATACGGATGGTACGTGCCTGATCCGCGATAGAACGTGTGATCGCCTGACGGATCCACCAGGTCGCGTAAGTTGAGAATTTGTAACCACGACGGTATTCAAATTTATCAACCGCTTTCATCAAACCGATATTACCTTCCTGGATCAAATCGAGGAATTGCAGGCCACGGTTGGTATATTTCTTCGCAATCGAAATAACCAGACGCAGGTTGGCCTCAACCATCTCTTTTTTCGCACGGCGGGCTTTCGCTTCACCGATTGACATGCGACGGTTGATGTCTTTGACCTGTTCAATGGTCAGGCCGGTCTCTTCTTCAATCTGGCGTAACTTTTGCAGGCTACGCATAACTTCTTCTTCAACTTCCAGCAACTTGTCAGACCATGGCTTGTTCATTGCTTTTGCAGCGGTGAACCATGTATCCGTGGTTTCATTGCTAGAGAACAGCGTAATGAAGTTTTTCTTCGGCATTTTGCACTGTTCAACACACATCTTCATGATCTGGCGCTCTTGAAGACGCACGCGATCCATCATGGAACGCATATTATTGACCAGATGATCAAATTGCTTTGGTACCAGGCGGAACTGTTTAAATACTTCAGATAAAGTTAATATTTCTGCTGCGGAATTAGGATGACTACGACCGTATGTTTTAATCGCCTGACGAGTTAGTTCGTGTTGTTCACGCAGTTCCGAAAATTTCTGGCGAGCGAGTTCTGGATCGATGCTGTTATCCTCTTCGCTGTCAGCATCATCATCACTGTCTTCATCTTCATCTTCATCATCGTTGTCAAGTTCTTCCTGGGGAAGTTCTGAGCCAACGTGAGTGGCGGTTGGGGCAAGATCTTCTTCTGCATTCGGATCAACGAAACCGGTGATCAAATCGGACAGACGACTCTCGCCGGATTCAACACGGTCGTATTGTTCTAACAGATAAGTAATTGCTTCAGGGTATTCAGCAACGGAGCACTGTACTTGGTTGATGCCATCTTCAATGCGCTTTGCAATGTCAATTTCACCTTCGCGAGTCAAGAGTTCAACCGTACCCATTTCGCGCATGTACATGCGAACCGGATCGGTGGTACGACCGATTTCTGACTCAACACTAGATAGCACTTGCGCAGCCGCTTCCACTGCGTCTTCATCTGTGTCGTTTGTGTTTTCTGCCAACATGAGATCATCGGCATCAGGTGCTTCTTCCATTACCTGGATGCCCATGTCATTGATCATTTGGATGATATCTTCTATCTGATCAGAATCGACGATATCTTCCGGCAGATGGTCATTGACCTCAGCATAGGTCAAATAGCCTTGCTCCTTACCTCGGGTGACAAGTAGCTTTAGCTGTGACTGCGGGTTTTGCTCCATAAGACGGTATCCACACTTCAGAGTATTGGTTGGTGTCGGTCGGCGAAACAAATATGCCAACAATAATATTTAGGGGCGTTTTCATTGCATTGCCGCTGCCCTCAGTTGCGGCAATTGTAGGGTTACCGGCCCTACCTAATGCGGCATTTAAGCCGTGAATTCTGTGTCTGTGATGTCAGATTTTGGTTTAGAACCTGTTTCACCAAGCTATATTTTATCGAGTGATATTTTTATCAAACGATATTTTATTAAACGAGAGTTTCAGCCAACTCTATTAGGGATATAAGCCTATATAAGTAAGCCGAACAGTATAACCTCCAAGTTAATATAATCTTGAAGTCATATAGCCTTGCTGAGACAGATTCTTATTTCCTCGCACCAGATTCCGTAATTAACCGGACTTCTTCACGCTCTTCTGGTGTCAGGCCTTCAGTTCTCTCTTTAGCCATTAGAAAATTAAAACGTTCATCAAGTGCTGACGCAAAAAGATGGTTCAGTGCATCGCTGAAAGTCTTTTCAGCAATCTCTTCTATTTGTATATCGTTCCATGCAGCGAGTTTTTCAAGCTGTTTAGCATACTTATTATCGCGATATTGCTCCAACAGTTGTCCCGTGGTTAAACCTGGTTGCGCAAGGCACGTATCGACAAGATCTATGAATAATGGCAGTCCGGCTATCTGAGTAGGAAACATTCCCTGTAACGGGGGAACCAATGTCGCTAAATGTGGATTCTGTACCAATAATGCGATCAGTATGCGCATTGTTGTTGGTTTCAGTTTTAGCGCCTGATAAGTATTTGTATCTTTTTTGACAAGTTTTGCCAAAAATCGTTCCAATTGTGTTGTATCAGGCGTACCTAACAGGTTTCCAAGCTCTTGAAGCAGGTAGAGTCGCAGTGTTTCCCCTGGGATTTGACTTATCAGTGGCATGGCTAGCGAACTGAGCTTAGTCGCTCCTTCCGAGTTACTAAAATCAACCTGTGGCAAGAGTGATTCGAACAAAAATGCCGATAAGGTCAATGCCTTTTCCATTCTCTGCTCGAATGTTTCCCGTCCTTCTTTGCGAATCAATGAATCAGGATCTTCGCCATCAGGCAAGAACATAAAACGTAATTGCCGACCATCATTCAGATAAGGCAGCGCTGTTTCTAATGTACGCCATGCGGCATCACGACCTGCACGGTCACCATCGTAGCAACAGATGACATTATCGGTTGTCCTGAAAAGCAACTGAACGTGTTCGGCTGTCGTGGACGTTCCCAGCGAAGCCACGGCATAGTTAATGCCAAATTGAGCGAGCGCCACAACATCCATATAACCTTCAACCACCAGTAACCGTGTCAGGGTATTGTGGCTTTGCTGGGCCTCATAAAGGCCATATAACTGGCGGCCTTTATGAAAAATTTCTGTTTCCGGCGAGTTCAGGTACTTGGGAAGTGCATCTCCCAGCACTCTGCCACCGAACGCAATCACGCGGCCACGGCGATCACGAATGGGGAACATCACCCGCTCGCGGAAACGATCATAAGTGCGGCCATTGTCGTTCGTGACCAGCATTCCTGCATCGTTTAGCTGTTTGCGATCTTCTGTACTATGGGCAAACCGTTTTAAGGCGTTATCCCATCCCGCAGGCGCAAAACCAATGGCGAAACGCTGGATGATCTCTTCACTGAGTCCACGTTGAGCCAAATATTGTCGGGCTGATTGGGCGCTGGGGATATTCAGTGAATGCTGATAGAAGCTATTGAGCTTTTCCATCAGTTGGTAAAGATTTTGCCTTTGGTGACGTTCGATTTGACTGATGCCGGAACCTGCTTCGTAGGGAACTTCCAGCCCATGCATGGCTGCCAGTTCTTCGATAGATTCGACAAAATCCAGCCTGTCATAATTCATCAAAAAATCAATGGCATTACCATGTGCCCCGCAACCGAAGCAATGGTAAAACTGCTTATCACCATTCACAGTGAATGAAGGGGTTTTTTCGTTATGAAAAGGACAGCACGCTTGATGGTTTTTGCCTTTTTTTTTCAAAGGCACCCTAACATCGATCAAATCAATGATATCGGTTCTTGCTAATAAGTCATTGATAAATGCGCGTGGAATTCGTCCAGCCATAAGCCCTTTTCCGCCTGTTGATGAACGAGAATAAGCCGCGCTTCCTTTGGGAAAGCACGGCCTTTAACAGCAGTAGTTTGTTAATACAAACACTAAGCGGACTGACCGCGAAGATTAGTACAAACGAGTGCGGCGTGCGTTTTCGCGAGCTAGCTTCTTAGCATGACGCTTAACAGCAGAAGCTTTAGCGCGTTTGCGCTCAGTCGTTGGTTTTTCATAGAATTCACGACGACGAACTTCGGCTAATACGCCTGCTTTCTCGCAAGAACGCTTGAAGCGACGCAGCGCTACGTCAAATGGCTCGTTTTCACGTACTTTAATTACTGGCATGTGCCTCTCACCTCAATAGAAATCGGGTTTGTCGCTGGCGTGATAGTGCCAGCCGTCTTTAAAATGGTGCGGAATTTTACTTCAATGAACACGGCCTTGTAAAGTGCCGAGGAAAATTGAAACCGATAACGCCACGGGTTGTGGGATGCATTTTTGTATATATATAAAAATGCAGCCTGATACCGACGTTATTAACATTAACCACACAGGATATTCAAGTAGGGCATTGATTATAGACTAAACAGAAAAAATAGCCAGCCTGTAATGGACTCAGCGGCGTGAATGTTGATATGGAAAGCGTGTCGGCAGAGAATTTAACAATAGATGGTGTTACACTATTGCGCGTTGAAAGGAATGCGAATGTATGACCAAACAACGAGACACGAGACGACGAGACGACGAGACGACGAGACGAATAGTGCAATGCGAGTTTTAGGTATAGAAACGTCTTGCGATGAAACCGGAATCGCAATTTATGACGACAAAACCGGTCTGCTAGCTAATCAATTATACAGTCAGGTCAAGCTACATGCTGATTATGGTGGTGTTGTGCCTGAACTGGCGTCCCGTGACCACATTCGTAAAACGGTTCCTTTGATTCAGGCAGCGTTGAAGGAAGCAGGTCTGACGAGTAAAGACATCGATGCAGTGGCTTACACTGCCGGGCCGGGATTGGTTGGTGCGTTGCTGGTTGGGGCAACCATTGGGCGTTCACTGGCATTTGCATGGGATGTACCTGCTATTCCCGTGCATCATATGGAAGGCCATTTGTTGGCACCGATGCTGGAAGAAAACCGTCCTGAGTTTCCTTTTGTCGCCTTACTGGTTTCAGGGGGGCACACCCAGCTTATCAGTGTGACGGGTATCGGTGAATATAAACTGTTGGGTGAATCCATTGATGATGCTGCCGGCGAGGCTTTTGATAAGACAGCCAAGCTGCTTGGGTTGGATTACCCCGGCGGGCCAGTGCTTTCCCGTATGGCACTGCTGGGTAAGGCTGGGCGTTTCGTTTTTCCCCGGCCGATGACCGATCGTCCTGGGTTGGATTTCAGTTTCTCTGGTCTGAAAACGTTCGCAGCGAATACCATCCGCAATAACATTCATGGTCATGATATGGCTGAGGATGCGCAAACTAAGGCGGATATTGCCCGTGCATTTGAAGATGCCGTCGTGGACACACTAGCCATTAAGTGCAAACGAGCGTTGGAACAGGCGGGGTTCAAACGTCTGGTGATGGCGGGCGGAGTGAGTGCAAACCGAACCTTGCGTACTAAGATGCAGGAAGTGATGGAAAAGCTGGGAGGAGAAGTCTTCTATGCCCGACCTGAATTCTGTACTGATAACGGGGCAATGATCGCACTGGCTGGCATGATCCGTTTGCAAGGGGGGGACTGTCGGTGAATTGGGTGTAACGGTGAAAGCACGTTGGCCGTTGGCAGATCTGCCTGCTTTGCAAAAGTAATAATACAAGACGTTGCTTGATATGGGCTGAGTGCTGTTTGCTACTCAGCCTTTTAATTATCAGGTTAATCAGTGAAATACATCGCAGTTTAAAAAGCCAAATGCAATTTACGCATATAGACGGACTATTTCGTTATATTACTCAATGAGTTGCTGTTTTATTTTTCTGCCCCGCGTATTTTGCCGACGCCATGATAAACAAGTACTCTCATAGGCGTTCTCCACGTCAGTCCTCTTGCTGCTCTTGCTCTTTAATTGCTTGAGTTTTCTCTTTATCGGTCAGTTCCTGTTTCTTTTTCAATTTCTGCCAGATACGGCTTTCCTGCCCTCGCCACAGGCGTTGAATATTATCGTGATGACGCACAAGTACCAGACATGACAGCATGGCAACGGGAAAAGTGAATTCAGGTTTGAACCACCAGACGTAGAAAGGGGCAATTAATGCACTGACAATGGCGCCCAATGAGGAGTAGCCGCTTAACAGCACTGTTAGCATCCATGTCCCTGCGATCAGTCCCATCAGATCCCAACCGATGGCAGCAATGGCACCGAAAGCGGTTGCAACGCCTTTTCCTCCCTTGAAATGGAAGAAGATGGGATAAATATGCCCGAGACAGGCAGTAATGGCAGTAATACCTAAATAAAACGGGGAAACGTTGAGTTTGTATGCCAGCCAGACCGGTATTAGCCCTTTTAGGACATCACAAATCAACACGGCCAATGCAGCCCATTTACCACCAATGCGCAGTACATTTGTTGCCCCGGGGTTGCCAGAACCATGCTGACGGGGATCGGGAAGCCCTGCCAAGCGGCAGATCAATATCGCGCTGGATATAGAGCCACATAAGTACGCGAAGATGATCATGCCAAGCGCGATTGCACTCATAAGATATCTCCAATGAATAAGGGTCGTTTTCTTAAGTCTAACAATGGATAATACGCACATTTCGTCGGAAGTGGTATCCGGCGAACCGAAAAATGGGGAAAAGGTCGTGATGGATATCGTATTTATTGAAGAATTAACCGTGATGACCACTATTGGTGTTTATGATTGGGAACAAACAATTAAACAGAAATTAGTGTTCGATATCGAAATGGGATGGGATAACAAACGCGCCTCTTCCAGTGATAATGTTGAGCACTGTCTGGATTATGCCAAGGTGAGTGAGGCGATTATTAATCATGTGGCAAGCCAACGTTTTGCGCTGGTAGAACGGGTTGCAGAAGAAGTTGCGGGTATCTTGCTGAACCAATTTCATTCGCCTTGGGTCAAGGTTAAAGTCAGTAAACCAGGTGCAGTTGCACATGCAAAAAGTGTCGGCGTAGTGATTGAGCGAAGTACGGGCTAATTGAAAAAGCGTCCCAATTTAATTAATGACCTGGGACGCTAAATTGATGGGGGAACTTAATCAATCGATGGTTGTTTCCAGCCTGCGATGGCAATGTGTCGTTGTCGTTCCAATTCTGTGCGAATCTCGGCCCCCTGAAATCCACGGGCAATCACTTCCTGGACACTGACTTGGCTGGCAATGGCAAACATTTTACGTAAATAATCCGCTTGTGGATAAGATGCCGTTTCTGTTCCTGGGGATTCACGATAGTCTGCTTCACTACAGGTAATCAGTTGTTCAATGCGTTGTGGTTTACGCCAGGCATCCACGGCATTAAACAAGCTCAGCAAGGTTTCTGGCGGTAATTGTTCTACGGTATGTACCCAATTGTGATATTGCGTCACCATCATGGCCAGGTCGCGTGCCGAGTTGGGAATGCGCAGGCGTTCACTCATTTGTTTTAGCGACATTATTTCGATATGGCTACATAGTGAGGCGAAACGAATGTCTGTTTCTTCGCTCAATTGGGTGGATATCTGCAAAACTCTTAATGAATGAAGTCCGGCATCATGTTTAAGCAGAGGAACACCGAACAGGTTATCTATTTCAGGAAAGAGTACAGCCAATGCCCCGCAATCACGCAGAATCTGAAAATAAACTTGTGGTGATTGTGAAGTGAGCGCTTTTTCAGTTTCCCGCCAAACGCGTTCAGGGGTCAATGAGGATAATTCACCACTTGCGACCATTTCTGTAATGAGCGTTTGGGTCTCTGGTGCGATTGCAAAGCCTAGATGGGCAAAACGGGCAGCAAAACGAGCCAAACGCAGCACACGTAATGGATCTTCGGAGAACGCAAGAGAGACATGGCGCAAGATACGATTTTTGAGATCATTGGCACCCTGATAGGGATCGATCAATGCACCTTCACGAGTTTGTGCAATAGCGTTAATCGTTAAATCACGGCGCAGCAGATCTTCTTCCAGCGTCACATCGGGCGCGGCATAACAGCTAAAACCGGTATATCCCTGACCTGATTTCCTTTCCGTACGTGCCAGCGCATACTCTTCATGGGTTTTGGGATGCAAGAAGACAGGAAAATCCTTACCAACTTGTTGATACCCCTGAGACAGTAGTTCCTCTGGGGTGCTGCCAACGACAACCCAGTCCCGTTCCGTGACGGGCAAACCCAATAATTGATCGCGAACGGCGCCGCCAACCAAATAGACTTTCACGCTTATTTCCTTAAATCAGCTCATCCAACGATCTTTCTTTTTTCGGCGAGGGATAATGTGGGGCAATATAAGTCCCAAAATCAGGCCAATGCCTGCAACTCCACCGCCATAGGTAAACCACTGCAAGATGATCTCTCTTTGTTTATCATCTAACTGCAAATTGGCAACTTCTACCTTTTTCTCAGCCACGGTTAATTTGCTCTGGAGCTGGGCATTCTCTTTTTTCAGATCACGGATGATCTTATCGCTGTTTGCCACTTTGTTCTGCAACTCAGCGGTACGCTTATTCCATTTATCGTCAATGGTGGCCAGATTTTCAGTGAGTGTTTTGATCTCTTGTTCCATTGCAGGAAGGCGTTCACGCAAGCTTGGAATAGCGCTGAGTTCATTGGCGAGTATCCAGCTCGTACGCCCTTTGCTGTCTTGAATTTGCAAGAAACCATTATCTGATTTAGGGCTGACTAATGTGACCTCTTCGCCGGCATTCAATGAGCCAATGATGCGGTTTTTAGTGCTTGGGCCGCTATGAATGTAAGCTGATAACTCATCGGAAACATAGCATTTTTCTTCAGCGTGTACGGATAATGGAAGAGTAAAACTCAGTAACAAAATAAATAATCGATGTAGTTTTTGCATTCTGTGCTCAACTGTTCTCTGTGTATGGATCAATCGTGATTTAAACTACTCAAGAGATAGTAAAGAGTTAAGTTTGTGGGTGCAATCAGTAAACCAGAATGAATGCGATATCAACTAGCCGAATACACGCCTTTTGAGGTTTTTTTTGGTGAAGTAAAAGTGATGTTTGTTGAGATAACACCCTATTGTGGTTTATTTTTCTCTTCTGTGAAAAGTTTTTCTTCTGTGAAAGAAAGTGTGAACAAGGTTAAGAAAAAATTCTGTAATATCCATTGAGGAATAAAAAATATGAGTTCTGTAGAAATAGAATTGAAACTGTCCGTGAAGCCTGATGCGATATCGGCCGTTTGCCGGCAGTTATTTCAGTTTCCTCATGATTACACTTCACCACAGCACCTGACTAATATTTATTTTGAGACGTCTGATAATCAATTGCGGCGTTGGGATATGGGGTTGCGTATCCGTGGGTTTGATGGGCACTATGAGATGACCATCAAAACCGCCGGTAAAGTGATAGGTGGGTTACACCAACGCCCTGAATTCAATATCCCTTTGTACCAACCTAAATTAGACCTGACACTGTTTCCCGACCATATCTGGCCTGAAAATACCGATCTCGTCGCTCTACAGGCACAATTGACGGAATTATTCAGCACCGACTTTAACCGTGAAAAATGGCTTGTGGCCTATGGAGAAAGTGAAATTGAAGTCGTGTTGGATCAGGGGAGCATTTTTTCTGGCAATAAAGATTCAGGAGATCAAACTTTGCCCATTTGTGAGTTTGAACTGGAACTAAAAAATGGAAATATCATCGATATGCTGTCATTGGCAAACAGACTGGCATCACAGAATGGCCTGCGTTTAGCCGATAAAAGCAAGGCGGCACGGGGCTATGCGCTTGTTCATGGTTTGCCTTGTAAGATATTACCAAAAGTACCGAATGCGTTGGAATGGCAGCAGCCATTGTCTGTGCTTCTGCCTGAAATTTTGGCGCAATGGCAGGCGCAAGAAGAAGGATGGCTGGCGGGTTTACCGGAAGGTAAAACGGGATTAGCGCAGGTTCTGCAATGGATGATAAAACTGACCGAAAGACAGACAGACTGCTTGCCGATCTTGGGGGTATTAGCCGATTTATTGCCGGAATTAGAAGTTGTTTTATCTATGAACTATTCACAGGCGGAAACGTTGTGTTATAGCGCTTCTTGGTTGCAATGTAAGCTGGCATTAATGCAGTGGTTGCTGGCTCAATCCCGATAATTCCCTTTTGTTATTAAAAAACGGTCATAAGGAAAAACCCGTTATGCGGCCACTTTCATCACTTTTAACCGAACAATTACAGCATATTGTTGCGGATCTTCCGTCATTAGGGGAAACAATCACGCCTTTTACACCTGATGAACAGGCGGTGCTGTCATTGAGTGAATTTGTAACAGAAAACGTGTTATCACATCCTGCATGGCTAGAGGATATTCGCCAAAATCCTCCCCAACCACAAGAGTGGCAACATTATTCCCATTGGCTGGGACAAGCGCTGCTGGCGGTAAATGATGAAAATGGTTTGATGCGGGGTTTACGTCTTTTCCGCCATCGGATACTGGTCAGGATTGCCTGGTCGCAGGCATTACAAAGCAGTACGACAGAACAGACATTGCAGCAATTAAGCATGTTGGCCGAAACCTTGATTATAGCCGCCCGTGATTGGCTTTATCTGCGTTGTTGTCAGGATTGGGGAACGCCTGCCAATAGTGATGGAGTGGCACAGCCGCTGCTGATCTTGGGCATGGGAAAATTGGGGGGGGCAGAGCTTAATTTTTCCTCTGATATTGACCTCATTTTTGCATATCCAGAAAATGGCGTAACGCAGGGTGGGCGTCGGGAAATGGATAATTCTCAGTTCTTTACCCGATTGGGACAGAAATTAATTAAGGTACTGGATCAACAAACCGTAGACGGATTTGTTTATCGTGTCGATATGCGATTACGTCCATTTGGTGACAGTGGCCCTTTAGTGTTCAGTTTTCCGGCATTGGAAGATTATTATCAGGAACAAGGGCGTGACTGGGAGCGTTATGCTTTGGTGAAAGCGCGCATTTTGGGCCATGATGAACAGGTTTATTGTCAGGAACTGCGCCAGATGCTGCGACCGTTTGTCTTCCGCCGTTATATCGATTTTAGTGCAATTCAATCCTTGCGCAATATGAAAGGTATGATTGAACGGGAAGTTCGCCGGCGGGGATTAAAAGACAATATAAAATTAGGCGCAGGCGGAATTCGTGAAATTGAGTTTATCACTCAGGTTTTTCAGCTTATCCGTGGAGGAAGGGAGCCGAGCCTGCAATCTCGTTCTTTGTTGCCGACATTGAAGGCTATCGATGATTTGGCTTTATTGCCAGCGGAACCGTTAAAGCAGCTTGAGGAAAGTTACCTGTTTTTACGGCGGCTTGAAAACTTGCTGCAATCTATCCGTGACCAACAAACGCAAACCTTACCGGATAACGCGTTGGATCGTGCCCGTCTCTCCTGGGGCATGAATTTTGCCAACTGGGCTGAATTGATGGCAGAAACCGAGCGCAAAATGAGTGCGGTGCGAAATATTTTCCAACAGTTGATTGGCGATGAAATAGAAGAGCATAGTGAAGAGTCCGGCCATATCCCGTTCAAGGGCTTATGGCAGGAAGCGTTACACACAGACGAACTTATCGCATTGATTCCTCATCTTGATAAAGAAAAAGCCCGGAAAATGCTTGATGTCATAGTGCTTTTCCGTCAGGACGTCAGTAAGCGCACCATCGGCCCACGGGGAAGGGATGTGCTTGACCAGCTGATGCCACGCTTGTTGGCAAAAATTGCAGCCAGGGAAGATACCGAGATCGTTTTGGCGCGGATGACTTCTTTGTTGCTCAGTATCGTCAGCCGCACGACTTATCTGGAGCTGATACTGGAATCAGAACAGGTCATGATTCATGTTATCCGGCTCTGTGCTGCTTCTCCGATGATCGCCAGCCAGCTTGCTCGTCACCCCGTGTTGCTGGATGAGCTGCTCGATCCTAAATCGCTGTATCAGCCGTTACCGATAGACGCATATCGCGATGAACTTTATCAATATCTGTTACGCATTCCAGAAGATGATGAAGAACAATTGCTGGAAGCTTTGCGCCAATTTAAGCAGGCGCAGTTATTGCGGATCGCGGCAGAAGATATTGCGGGCGTTTTGCCTGTGATGAAGGTGAGTGATCACCTGACTTATCTGGCGGAAGCCATTATTGAGGCTGTTGTACGGTTGGCGTGGAACCAAATGGTAAAGCGCTATGGTGCACCTGCTCATTTATCCCAACAGCAGGGATTGGGCTTTGCCATTATTGGTTATGGCAAATTGGGTGGTTGGGAACTCGGTTATGGCTCTGATTTGGATCTGGTGTTTTTGCTGGATTGCCCGATGGGGATGATGACAGACGGCGCCCGTTCCATTGAATCCCGCCAATTTTATTTGCGTCTTGCCCAACGTATCCTGCATTTGTTCAGCACCCGCACGGCGTCAGGGGTATTGTATGATGTTGATGCTCGTTTGCGGCCATCCGGTGAGTCAGGGATGTTGGTCAGTACCGTTGAAGCCTTTGATGATTACCAAAAAAATGAGGCGTGGACCTGGGAGCATCAGGCACTGGTTCGTGCACGCATGGTTTTCGGTGATGAGAAAATACGCCATGATTTTGAACGCATTCGCCGTGAAACTTTATGCCTTCCCCGTGATCCCGCTCTTTTGCGCCAACAGGTGCGTGAGATGCGAGAAAAAATGCATCGGCACCTGGGCAGCCATCAACACGGGCAATTTGATATCAAAGCTGATCCGGGAGGGATCACGGATATTGAATTTATTGCTCAGTATCTGGTGCTGCGTTATGCACCAGAAAATGCCAGGCTGACCCGTTGGTCTGATAATGTACGAATTTTCGAATTAATGGCGCAGCATAATATTATGGATGAGCAGGAGGCGATGGCGCTGACGCAGGCTTACATTACCATGCGTGATGCATTGCATCATTTAGCGTTGCAAGCGTTATCCAGCCGAGTTTCCGTTGGACATTTCAGCCAGCAGCAAGCATTGGTACGTGATAGCTGGCAAAAATGGTTAGAATATCGCTGCTGACGCAGTCGCTTTTCCTGAGTTTGCTGGCACTAAGTTTGGTTATGGTAATATCCGCAACAGTTTATTTTGATATTTGGAGCATGGGATGAAAGTAACACTCCCGGATTTTCACCGCGCAGGTGTTTTGGTTGTTGGCGATGTTATGTTAGATCGCTATTGGTATGGTCCAACTAGCCGCATTTCACCGGAAGCGCCCGTCCCGGTGGTTAAGGTTGAAACCATAGAAGAGCGTCCTGGTGGTGCGGCTAATGTCGCCATGAATATTGCTTCCTTGGGGGCGAATTCACGTTTGGTAGGTTTGACGGGCATTGATGATGCGGCGCGGGCGTTGAATGAAAAACTCAGTAGTGTGAAAGTCCGTTGTGATTTTGTTTCTGTCCCAACTCATCCAACTATCACGAAACTGCGTGTTTTATCGCGTAATCAGCAATTGCTGCGTCTGGATTTTGAAGAGGGCTTCCAGAATATAGATGCCCAGCCGATGCTGGAAAAAATTCAGCAATCCTTGCCACATATTGGCGCGTTGGTACTGTCGGATTACGCTAAAGGAGCACTAAACCAGATTCAGGCGATGATTAAGCTCGCCAATGAAGCTAATGTTCCTGTGCTTATCGATCCAAAAGGCAGCGATTTTAGCCGCTATCGTGGCGCAACATTGCTGACGCCAAATATGTCAGAGTTTGAAGCCGTGGTAGGACACTGCCAGGATGATGATGATTTGGTACAGAAAGGCATGAAACTGGTGCAGGATTTGGCACTGAAAGCACTGCTGATCACACGTTCTGAACGGGGCATGAGTTTATTGCAGGTTGGGCAGGCGCCCCTGCATTTGCCGACTCAGGCACAGGAAGTCTTTGATGTCACTGGCGCAGGAGATACGGTGATCGGTGTATTGGCAACGGCATTAGCTGCGGGTAAGCCGTTAAACGAAGCCTGTTACCTTGCCAATGCGGCAGCGGGTGTGGTGGTTGGCAAATTGGGAACGTCCACTGTGTCATCGGTTGAGCTGGAAAATGCGGTGCGTGGACGCGCAGAAACTGGATTTGGTGCAATGAATGAAGCCAAACTGAAAGAAGCCGTTACACAGGCGCGCCAGCGTAGCGAACGGATTGTCATGACGAATGGTTGTTTTGATATCCTCCATGCGGGACACGTTTCATATCTGTCTAATGCGCGTAAATTGGGGGATCGTTTGATCGTTGCCGTCAATAGTGATGCATCCACTAAGCGCCTGAAGGGGGAAACCCGCCCGGTGAATCCGCTGGAACAACGTATGATAGTGTTATCAGCGCTGGAATCTGTGGACTGGGTTGTGGCATTTGAGGAGGATACACCGCAGCGCTTAATCGCCGGTATCCTGCCAGATATTTTGGTCAAAGGTGGTGATTATAAGCCTGAAGAGATCGCCGGTAGTGAAGAAGTTTGGGCGGCGGGTGGCGAAGTTAAGGTATTAAACTTCGAAGATGGTATTTCCACAACCAATATCATCAAAACCATTAAGAGCCAGTAAGTTTGGCATTATGTGCCGTTATGCTTTTTGGCGCATAGCGGCATATTACCTCACGCAATTGTCTTCATGGCATTCTCTCTTGCCGCATTATTCAGCTTGCTGAGTTTTCTTGCCTGCTTCTTCGAGGCGAGTTTCCAATTCATTCAAGCGTTGTTCCATTGCGGCCAGTTTTTCACGGGTGCGCAACAAGACTTGTGTCTGAACATCAAATTCTTCGCGGTTAACAAGATCTAACTTGCTCAACTGGGATTGCAGAACAGCACGCAATTTTTTTTCCACATCATCGCCAAATTCTTTGACACCTTTCGGCATGGCATTGTGGAGCTGGCGAGCAATTTGTTCAATTTTCTTTGGATCGAGCATGATGATCATCCTGTGTATGATGTAATAATGTTTCATAGCGTAACGGTATTAGCAATATTTTAATACCCTATGGCGAAAGCATAAATGATTGAGAGTCAGGTTTCATATTTGATTTTGCTGATTGCTCCTGCCGATTATTAGCGCTATAGTGAAATTGTTTATCTCAGGGCAGGGTGAAAGTCCCTACCGGCGGTAACATGAAATATCAAATGATCATTTTATGCAGCCCGCGAGCGCTCTGTTTGTCATTATCCCTGTGTTTTTTTGGATAAAACAGAGGTCAGCAGATCCAGTGTGATTCTGGAGCCGACGGTGATAGTCCGGATGGGAGAGAATAACAGCATCAATCGAGTGTTCGCGCTCGTCTGTTGTTTTTGTTGCCGTATTTTGGTGCAGCACAAACTCCTCAAAATTGCCCTGATTCTGGTAATCCATACATTTAAAGAGGTTTCTTTACCATGAATCAGACGCTACTTTCCTCATATGGAACGCCATTTGAACGTGTTGAACGTGCGCTTGCTGCTTTGCGTGCGGGTCAGGGCGTGATGGTACTGGATGACGAAAATCGTGAAAATGAAGGTGATATGATTTTCGCTGCCGAAACAATGACGGTAGCACAAATGGCATTAACTATCCGCCACGGTAGTGGAATTGTTTGCCTGTGCTTGACCGAAGAACGCCGTCAGCAGTTAAAACTGCCCATGATGGTGGAAAATAATTCCAGCCAATATCAAACCGCTTTCACCGTCTCCATTGAAGCGGCACAAGGCGTGACAACAGGTGTGTCTGCGGCAGATCGCATTACCACGATCCGGGCTGCTATTGCAGATGACGCACAACCCAGTGATCTGAGCCGCCCCGGACACGTTTTTCCACTGCGTGCGCAGTCAGGAGGGGTTTTAACCCGCCGTGGTCATACCGAAGCGACCATTGATTTGGTCAAAATGGCGGGGTTCAAACCAGCAGGCGTGTTATGTGAATTGACGAATGATGATGGTTCAATGGCCCGCGCCCCTGAAGTGATTGAATTTGCAAAACAGCATAATATGCCGGTAGTCACGATTGAAGATTTGGTGGATTACCGCTTAAAAATGGCAAAGGCAGCCAGCTAACGGATTTTAAAAGGAATACTGGGAAGAGACACACAACGCGTACGCATGTACTTTGAAAGGCTACAGTCCACACCCTGTAGCCTTTCAGTATTTCTAAGACACTTCATCATTTTTGATTGACGATATTCAAGGAAGGAATGTCTTAATCCTGTCATAATTTTTCTATCATAACCCGAATTCACTATTCGAATGTTTAATTTGTTGTATAAGGGGCGGAAAATGAGTCTCCTGAGAATGCCTGCTCTATTCATTGGTCATGGTAGCCCAATGAATGCCATTGAAGATAACTGTTACTCACGCGCTTGGTTTGAACTGGGGAAGAAATTACCCAGACCAAGGGCGATTCTGGTGATTTCTGCGCACTGGCACACGAATGGTACAACCGTTACAGCGATGTCACAGCCCAGAACTATCCACGATTTTGGTAACTTTCCCAGAGAATTACATGAAAAACAGTATCCGGCTAAAGGTTTTCCTGAACTGGCTGTATTGGTACAGGATATTCTTGAACCGATTGAGGTCGAGACTGATTTTGAAGAATGGGGATTGGATCACGGATCCTGGGGGATATTGGCAAAAATGTATCCTGATGCTGATATTCCAGTTATCCAACTGAGCATGGATCGCAATCAACCTGCTTCTTTTCATTATGAAATAGGTGAAAAATTAGCTTTACTGCGAGATGAAGGTGTCTTAATCATGGGCAGTGGGAATATTGTACATAACCTGCCAGGCGCAAAATTGGGAGCAGAACCTTTTTCCTGGGCACTCTCTTTTGAACAGTGTGTGCGTGAAAGTTTAACCAGTCTGGAAGAGCCTCATCCTCTGTTTAATGCTTTGGACAGGAAAGATGGTCAATTGTCTAACCCAACACCAGAACACTTTCTGCCATTGCTGTATGTGATGGGGACATGGAATAAAAAAGAGCCAATTTCAACGCCAGTTGAAGGGATTGAAGACGGCTCTTTAAGTATGTTATCGATTCAGATTGGCTGATTGAATCAATCCAAAATAATATGCGGGTAGAAGCGTGATAAATCTTGAGTAATCAACTCGCGGTCTTCACGGATACAGATACCCGCAGATTGATCATCCACCAACCAGCTACCGACCAGCGTATAGTTACCCTCAAATTTCGGTAATGCGTGGAACTGTTGGATGATCATCCCTTCTTCCCCATAAGGGCCATCCGCACTGGCGATTTCACGGCCGTTTTCAATGATGCGAATATTGGCCCCTTCGCGGGAGAACAGTGGCTTAATAACATAGCTGTTCATGTCTGAAGGGCGTTCATCCGCAAAATAGGCAGGCAGTAGGTTAGGATGATTTGGGAACATTTTCCACAGCATTGGCAGCAGTGCTTTGTTGGAGATAATGCTTTTCCATGCTGGCTCCAGCCAACGGACACCCGCATCAGCCAGCTTGGTGGAAAACATCTCACGCAGCATAAATTCCCACGGATACAGCTTAAACAGGTTACTGATCACTTGATCCTGCAAGTCAGTAAACTGCCCTTTCTCACCCAACCCGATATCCTCAATAAACAGGAACTCGGTAGGAATATCGGCTTCCGCAGCACAATCCTGCAAATATTGGATGGTGCCACGATCTTCTTCAGTATCCTGACAGCAGGCCATGTGCAGCAGGCCGAACCCATGTTTTTCACGTAACTGTGCAAAACGCTCAATCAGCTTTTCTTGCAGGCTGTTGAACTGATCAGCATTTGACGGCAGATTACCGGCATTAGTCTGGTCTTCCAGCCAGATCCACTGAAAGAAAGCCGATTCATACAGTGACGTTGGGGTATCGGCATTATTTTCCAGCAATTTGGGGAGATTTTTGCCATCATAGGCTAAATCCAGACGGGAATAGAGCGAGGGTTGACTGGTGACCCATGAAGAGCGGATAAATTCCCAACAGTGTTTTGGGATCTGGAATTTGGTCAGTAACTCTTCACTATCGACCACTTTTTCCACGACCTGCAAACACATTTGGTGCAGTTCTGCTGTTGCCTCTTCAATTTCTTCAATTTGATCCAGGGTGAACTGGTAATAAGCGTCTTCACTCCAGTAAGGTTGACCATACATGGTGTGAAAATTAAAACCAAACTCTGCTGCTTTTTCGCGCCAATCCGGGCGTTCGGTAATACCAATACGTTTCATCGTTGATTAACCACCCATAGAGCGGGAAGAACTGGAACTTGAGCTGGCAGACGAACGCTGCATGGCAGATTGTTTCGCCACGGATTCACCGAACCCACCACGGGTAATCGTAGTTGTGGTAGCCGGTTTTGGTGCCATTGCGGTTTTTGGCACGGTCATGCTGCGACCGCCTGCGGTGGCCGGGCCATAGCTTTTACCTGTTGCATCAACAAACTTGCCATTGGCTGGGCTGGAAGCCGATTGTGATGTGAACAGCGGTTGTGATGGTGCAGAGCTGCCGCCCATTAATCGCCCCATCATATAACCTGCCATCAAAGGCATCCAGAAACTGCTGCTACTGCTTTGTGCCTGAGCCTGCTGACCGACACCCGCCTGAGCCGGGGTTTGCGTACATTGTTGTTCACCGAATTCAGCGACACACTCTTCGCGAGTCGCATATTTTGGTGCGGTTTTTTCCGCTTCTGTCAGGGCATTGTTGTAGGCGGTCTTGCATTGTTCGCTTTGAGAAGGATTCGCCTGGGAGCACTCGTCGGCATTCGTATAGAGTGACACCGTTTCATCGTTTTGTTCACAGGCAGAAAGCATAAAAACAGCACTGACAGCAAGCGCTACAGGTGTCAGGCGATAGTTTCGCCACGTTTTACGGAAAGAATCGCGGTTTATCTCTTTTGTCCGTTTCATTGTCATAGGGGCATCCATCTTGAAGGTCTTTGATTAAGATTAAGAGCCTTACCCCATTTTATTGTGCTCAATGGGAGCGGCTCTCAGGGATGTGCTAAAAAGCAGCCCACGCAATCGCGGGCTGCTTTCTATTAGTATAGCGTTTTTAATATAACGTTTTTCAATTGAGAACGATAGTGCATTAATTCAGCGAACTGACGGCGTTTTCATCTCTTTAATGATACTGTTGGCAGAGGTTGAGATTTGTGTGCCTAGCATCTTATTCAACTCTATCAAATCATTTTCATTCAAAACGCCGCGCGCCTGTCTGTTCTGTAACAGGGAAAGCAAATAGTCGTAACGTGCCTTAGACAGGTTCTGCTTGGCTTGATAAAGTTTAGTTGTCGAATCCAGCACATCGACGATTGTGCGGGTTCCTACCTGATAGCCAGCTTCCATTGAATCCAATGAACTTTGCGCAGAGAGTACCGCTTGCTTGTTAGCGTCAACACTACTGATCGCAGCCGCAATGTTATTAGTGGAAGAATGCACTTCTTGTGTAACTTTACGATACGTATTTTCCAAGTCCTGACTGGCGCTGACAAAATTATATTTCGCTTGCTCTACTTGAGAATAGGTAGCTCCACCACTGAATAGCGGTAAGTTCAAAGACAGCTTAACGCTATTACCGCCTCTATACTCATCTATTCGTTGATTTCCGCGCGTATGATCGTTAGAAATACTTGTATCTGCGCTTAAATTAACCGTTGGCATATAGCCTGTCTGCATTTCTTTGATTTGTTCGCGTCTTAGATCTTGCATTAAGCGGGCTGACAGCAGGTTCAGGTTACGGGTTTCTGCTTCTTTTAGCACTTCATCAGCCGATTCTGGTTGTTTGGTTTTGAACTGATCAATAGTTAATGCAGCCAACTGTGGGTGGTAAGTACCTGTAATCATACGCAGTTTTTCCAGCGCATTCTCCAGGTTGTTGCGATCAGAAACTTCGGCTGCCAGAATCGAGTCATATTGAGCGCGGGCATTCTGCACGTCAGTAATGGCAACCAGACCGACATTAAAACGCTGAGTGGTTTGATCCAGTTGACGGTACAGTGAAGCTTTTTGCGCTTCGGTAAATGTCAATGTATCGATTTTATTCAGAACGTCAAAATAGGCTTGTGCAGTGTTGAGAATTAATTGCTGTTGAGCTGCTTGATATTTGATGTCTTCAATACCCGCATTTTTCTCTGCTTGACTCAGATGATTCCATTTTGCCATATCAAAGATAGTTTGCGTCAGTTGCAGACTCGCACTTGTGCCATGAGATTCTGAATTTCTGGCATCGCGAAAGCCCTTGCCATAATTGACACCCGCATTCAGCCCCAATTGAGGCAATAAAGTACTACGAGCTTGATTAATCTTTTCAACTACTGAATTGCGGTCAGCTTGTGCCTTAAGCAATTCAGGGTTTGTTTCTTTCGCCTGCTGATAAATCTGGAGTAAATCCGCAGCATGGCTTGAAGTACTAAAACCTACCAGATTCATAGCGATAAAAAGAGAGAGCAATTTTTTCATTTGCGTTCCTTGTTGTGCAGCTATTTTGCTTAAGTTGCCTCTGCATAAAAACGGATACCACAGATTCTAGCAGAGAATGCCAGCAGGGTAGGGTGGCTGTTTGTGCCATATTGCCTCATTTCTCTGCTTGTTTGTATCATCAAAATGAATTTATTTAGATCAATATGAAAAAATACCTTTTAATAATAGGAAATTTTAAAAACTAATCAGGACATTTTATGAGTAAAAACCTTGCCTCGCCATATACTTTTACTAAACAAGATATCGAAGTTATTTCTCAAAAAACGCTTTATCGCGGTTTTTTTAAAATGACTGAATATCAATTCAAGCATCGCCTATTTCGCGGTGGCTGGAGTGAAATCATTAAACGTGAAGTTTTTGAGCGAGGTCATGCCGGCGTTTTGTTGCCTTATGATCCGGTGCGCGATGAAGTTGTTTTGATTGAACAAATCCGTATTCCGGCGATTGAAACCCGTCATACGCCGTGGCTGTTGGAAGTGATTGCCGGCATGATCGAAGAAGGAGAAGACGCTGAACAGGTCGTCCGTCGTGAAGCCGTGGAAGAAGCAGGGATTGAGGTTAAGCGCTGCCAGCCTGCATTAAGTTATCTTTCCAGCCCAGGTGGTACGACAGAGCGCATGCATATCTTTGCCGGTGAAGTTGATGCCACCACCGCGTCAGGGGTTCATGGTCTGGAAGGTGAACATGAAGATATTCGCGTTCTGGTTGTGAGTCGCGATCAAGCCTATCAGTGGGTAGAAGAGGGCATTATTGATAATGCGGCTTCAGTTATTGCAATACAGTGGCTGGCATTGAACCATGAAAAACTTAGGAAAAAGTGGTTGGATAATCATTCCTGATTTATGTTGGAAAATGGGAAGTGTGCCCCAGCCAGCAGATCTTTTGCATCAAGACACGTTAAAATAATCCTTATGATCGACAGGAAAAGGAAACCCTTTGGAAAGCCTGCTTGAAGTACCTGTGGCAGAAGGTGCCACAGCCAGAATACTGCAAATTACCGACACGCACCTTTTTGCTAATAAGGGAGACTCATTGCTGGGAGTCAATACCTATCGCAGTTATCATGCTGTATTAGATAGGATTTTACAGCAAAATCTCGATATTGATTTGATAGTGGCGACAGGTGACCTGGTACAGGATCAGACCATCAATGCTTACCAGCATTTTGCTGAGGGCATTGCCCGTTTATCTGCTCCTTGTGTTTGGTTACCCGGTAATCACGATTATCAACCCGCAATGGTTGACACGTTGGCAGCAGCAGGTATTTCACCTTCCAAGCAGATAGTTATCGGACAGCATTGGCAGTTGATTATGCTGGACAGTCAAGTGCAAGGTGTTCCTCATGGTGAATTGACGGATTATCAGCTTGAGTGGATGAAAAAATGCCTGGATGAGCACAGTGATCGCCACACAATTATTATGCTTCACCATCACCCGATTCCGTCTGGATGCACATGGCTGGATCAGCACAGTTTGCGTAATGCTCCCGAATTATCAGCGTGTTTGAAAGGAAAAACCCAGGTGAAAGCCATGCTGTGTGGGCACATCCACCAAGAAGTTGATGAAATGTGGAACGGCATCCGCGTTATGGCAACCCCATCAACCTGTGTGCAATTTAAGCCACATTGTACTAATTTTATGCTTGATACAGTGGCTCCGGGGTGGCGTTATCTCGAACTGTCTGTGGCTGGCAACAATAAAGACGCGAAATTGCAGACACAGGTTCACAGGCTTAAGAGTAACGAGTTTTGCCCGGATTTAAATTCGGACGGATATTAATGTCGACGTTACTCTACTTACACGGTTTCAATAGTTCTCCTCAATCAGCGAAAGCGAATGCGTTGAAAACGTGGTTATACCAACAGCACCCTGAAATTGACATGTTGGTGCCGCAATTACCCCCGTATCCTGAAGATGCGGCCATCTTACTGGAAGAACTGGTGATGGAGCACGCCGGTGAAAACATCGGGCTGGTGGGTTCTTCTCTGGGCGGTTATCTGGCGATCTGGCTTTCCCAATGTTTTAGTTTGCCCGCTGTGGTTGTCAATCCTGCGGTACGTCCTTTCGACTTGTTTCAGAATTATATTGGGGAAAACGTGAATCCCTATACCGAAGAGCGCTATACTCTCGAACCAGGCCATATACATGATCTCAAAGTGATGCACATTGACCCGCTGGAATCACCTGATCTTATTTGGTTATTGCAGCAAACAGGGGATGAGGTGCTCGATTACCGCCAAGCCGTTGCTTACCTGATGCAGTGCCGGCAGACAGTTGAATCTGGTGGGAATCATGCTTTTATTGGCTTCGAATATTATTTCCCTCAAATCATTGACTTCTTGGGGTTAACCAGTGGCAATAGTAAAAAAATTGCCAAAAATAGGTAAACGACTGGTATTATCAACAGTAGATCAATACTGATTGGCCCTCTAATAATGAAGCAACCGACAGAATTACAACATGACTCAATCTAGTTACAACGCAGAGGCCATTGAAGTCCTCAGTGGCCTGGAGCCAGTTCGTCGCCGTCCCGGAATGTATACGGATACAGCCCGCCCGAACCATTTGGCACAGGAAGTGATCGATAACAGTGTGGACGAAGCTCTGGCTGGTCACGCGAAGCATATTGAAGTAATCCTTCACAGCGATCAGTCTCTGGAAGTGATAGATGATGGCCGTGGTATGCCGGTTGATATCCATCCTGAAGAAAAAGTTTCTGCTGTTGAATTGATTTTGACCCGCCTGCATGCGGGCGGCAAATTTTCCAATAAAAATTACCAATTCTCTGGTGGCCTGCATGGGGTTGGGATCTCGGTGGTTAACGCCCTCTCTAAGCGTGTGGAGGTGACTGTTCGTCGTAATAGTCAGGTACACCAAATTGCCTTTGAAAATGGTGAAAAAGTACAAGAATTGGAAGTCATCGGCAGTTGTGGCAAACGCAATACCGGAACGAGTGTCCATTTCTGGCCAGATGAAAGCTATTTCGACACGCCCCGTTTTTCTGCCACCCGTTTGACGCATTTGCTGAAGGCTAAGGCGGTACTGTGTCCGGGGGTTGAGATTGTTTTTAAAGACAAACTCAACGATACCGAACAGAAATGGTGTTATGCCGACGGGTTGACAGATTATCTGCTGGAAGCCGTCAACGGGCTGGTAACATTGCCACAAGCGCCTTTTGTCGGCACATTAAGCGGAGATACTGAAGCGGTTGACTGGACAGTACTCTGGCTACCGGAAGGCGGGGATTTATTGACGGAAAGTTACGTCAACTTGATCCCAACGGTACAAGGCGGCACCCATGTGAACGGCTTGCGTCAAGGTTTGTTGGACGCCATGCGTGAATTCTGCGAGTTCCGCAATATATTGCCACGTGGGGTTAAACTCTCTGCCGATGATATCTGGGATCGCTGTGCTTATGTGCTATCCCTTAAAATGCAAGATCCGCAATTTGCCGGCCAAACCAAAGAGCGCCTCTCTTCCCGCCAATCTGCAGCTTTCGTTTCCGGTGTGGTAAAAGATGCATTCAGCTTGTGGTTGAACCAGCATATTCAAGATGCAGAGCAACTCGCTGAAATGGCGATTGCCAGTGCGCAGCGTAGAATGCGGGCGGCGAAGAAAGTGGTACGCAAAAAGCTGACTAATGGCCCTGCTTTGCCGGGTAAATTAGCAGATTGTACTGCGCAAGATCTCAATATTACTGAACTGTTTTTAGTGGAAGGGGATTCTGCGGGTGGCTCTGCCAAGCAAGCCCGTGATCGTGAGTTTCAGGCGATCATGCCGCTGCGCGGAAAGATCCTGAACACATGGGAAGTCTCTTCGGATGAAGTGCTGGCTTCGCAGGAAGTTCATGATATCTCGGTTGCAATTGGTATCGATCCAGACAGCGAAGATCTGAGCCAACTGCGCTACGGTAAAGTTTGCATACTGGCGGATGCAGACTCTGATGGATTGCACATTGCTACATTGCTGTGCGCCCTGTTTGTCCGTCATTTTCCGACATTGGTGAAACGTGGGCATGTCTACATGGCAATGCCGCCGCTGTATCGCATCGACCTCGGTAAAGAAGTACATTATGCGCTGGATGAAGGGGAAAAAAGCGCCATTTTGGATCGTTTGAGCCGCAAGCGGGGCAAGCCGAACGTTCAGCGCTTTAAAGGGTTGGGTGAAATGAACCCAATGCAGTTGCGTGAAACCACGTTAGATCCTAACACTCGCCGTCTGGTGCAATTGACTATCGACGATGAAAATTATCAAGAAACCCTCTCTGTCATGGATATGCTTCTGGCGAAGAAACGTTCAGAAGATCGCCGTAATTGGCTGCAAGAGAAGGGCGATTCCATCAATATCGAAGTTTAGCGCATGAATTGAGCGCAAAGATAGTCAATACAGATCCTGAGGAAATTATTACATGAGTGAGATAACTCACGACGGTGTGGAGCGTCAGCCGCTCCACACGTTCACTGAAAATGCCTATTTGAATTACTCCATGTACGTCATCATGGACAGGGCGTTGCCTTTTATTGGTGATGGCTTAAAGCCTGTTCAGCGTCGTATTGTCTATGCGATGTCAGAACTTGGGTTGAGCAACAGCGCCAAATTTAAAAAATCTGCCCGTACTGTCGGTGATGTTCTTGGTAAATATCATCCACATGGCGATGGGGCTTGTTATGAAGCTATGGTTTTGATGGCACAGCCTTTCTCATATCGCTATCCGTTAGTCGATGGACAAGGTAACTGGGGCGCACCGGATGATCCAAAATCCTTTGCGGCGATGCGTTATACCGAATCCCGTTTGTCCAAATATGCCGAATTGTTACTGTCTGAGTTGGGGCAAGGAACCGTAGCTTGGGTGCCAAACTTTGATGGTACATTGCAGGAGCCTAAGTGTTTGCCTGCACGTCTGCCCAATATTTTGCTCAATGGCACCACGGGGATTGCTGTCGGTATGGCGACCGATATCCCACCACACAATGCCCGTGAGGTCGTGAATGCACTGATTGCCATGCTGGATAAGCCAGATCTATCGCTTGATGAGGTGATGGAATATGTCAAAGGGCCGGACTACCCGACAGAAGCTGAGATCATCACGCCAAAAGAAGATATCCGCAAGATCTACAAAAATGGCCGTGGTTCGGTGCGGATGCGGGCGATTTGGTCGAAAGAAGACAGTAACGTCGTGATCACGGCTTTGCCTCATCAGGTATCTGGCGCGAAGATATTAGAGCAAATTGCCAGCCAGATGCGGGCGAAGAAGTTGCCGATGGTAGATGATCTGCGTGATGAATCTGATCATGAAAATCCAACCCGTTTGGTGATTGTTCCCCGTACTAACCGCGTGGATGTTGAGCAGGTAATGAACCACTTGTTTGCAACCACCGATTTGGAAAAAAGCTATCGCGTCAATCTCAACATGATCGGTCTGGATAACCGTCCTGCGGTTAAGGGATTGGTTGAGATCCTCAGTGAATGGCTGGTTTTCCGGCGCGAAACCGTGCGTAATCGCTTGAATCACCGTCTGGAAAAAGTGCTTAAGCGTTTGCATATTCTGGAAGGTTTGCTGGTGGCCTATCTTAATATTGATGAAGTCATCCACATTATTCGCAATGAAGATGAACCGAAATCAGTATTGATGCAGCGTTTTGACTTAACCGAAACGCAGGCAGAAGCCATTCTTGAACTGAAATTGCGTCATTTGGCGAAACTGGAAGAAGTCAAAATCCGTGGTGAGCAGGATGAGTTGGCGAAAGAACGCGATAAACTTCAGGCGATTTTGGGTTCTGAACGTAAGTTAAATACGTTACTGAAAAAAGAAATTATTGCCGATGCAGAAAGCTACGGTGATGACCGTCGCTCGCCGCTCAAAGAGCGCACGGAAGCGAAGGCCATGAGTGATCACGACATCCTGCCGTCTGAGCCGATTACTGTCATTATGTCAGAGATGGGCTGGGTACGTAGTGCGAAAGGGCACGAGATTGATCCGGCTGGCTTAAATTACAAATCGGGTGACAGCTTCCGCAGTGCGGCGCGTGGCAAGAGTAACCAGCCTGTGGTCTTTATTGATACCACCGGGCGTAGTTATTCCCTTGATCCGCTGGATTTGCCATCAGCCAGAGGGCAGGGAGAACCATTAACGGGCAAACTGGCGTTGCCGGTAGGGGCATCAGTTGAGCATCTTTTGATGGCGAAAGAAGACCAGAAATTCGTGATGGCATCTGATGCGGGGTATGGTTTTATCTGTACTTTCAGTGAATTGATCGCCAAGAACCGGGCGGGCAAGGCCATGATTACTTTGCCTGAAAATGCCAAAGTAATGCAGCCATTGGAGATTAACAACGAACAGGATGATATGTTACTGGCGCTTACCAAAGCGGGTCGTATGTTGATGTTCCCGGTGTCTGATCTGCCACAGCTTTCAAAGGGTAAGGGCAATAAGATTGTTTCCATCCCGGCGGCACAGGCTGCATCAGGCGAAGATATGTTGACTTGGTTACGGGTATTGCCAGCACAATCTTCTATCACGCTTTACTTTGGCAAACGCAAATTACTGCTTCGCCCTGAGGAGTTACAGAAATTCAGGGCAGAGAGAGGGCGCAAGGGAGCGTCTCTGCCTCGTGGGTTACAGCGTGTTGAACGCATTGACGTGGTTTGTAATACAAGCAATTAAGCTGCGAATTGCAGGATAAAAGGTATATACCAAGCCAACTTCAAGATGCGTGTTATATTTCCCCGCAGCGCGGGGAAATATAAGGCTTCGCGTCGTCTTGCGGATGGCAACTTGAAGTTTATCGAGTATAAATCGTCATTTTAGGCCAGTGTAATGAATGGAATGCACTGGCCTTTCAACAAGAGGCCGCTATGCTAGCAATCATTCGGGGAATTATTGTTATTCTGTTTGTGATACTGATCTTTATTTTTGGATGTACCTACTGTTTATTCAGCCCCCGCAACCCACGTCATGTTATGACTTTCGGGCATGCGTTTGGCAAATTGCATAAAGTGCTTGGCATTAAGTTGCAGGAACGTATTCCAAAGGAAGCTCGGGAATATGGACCCAGCATTTATATCGGCAATCACCAAAATAATTACGACATGGTTACGATGTCGAATGCGGTGCAGCCACGTACAGTCACCGTGGGCAAAAAAAGCCTGGTCTTTATTCCCTTCTTTGGCCTGATTTATTGGCTGACAGGTAATATTTTGATCGACAGGAACAATCGGACAAAAGCCCATGGCACGATTTCACAGGTTGTCGATCAGATCAGAAAAAATCGGGTTTCGGTTTGGATGTTTCCAGAAGGAACGCGCAGTCGGGGGCGTGGGTTGATGCCTTTTAAAACAGGCGCCTTTCATGCCGCCATTACAGCCGGTGCACCTATTGTACCGGTCTGTGTTTCGACAACACACGATAAAATAAAACTAAATCGTTGGGATAATGGCACCGTCATTGTTGAAATGTTGCCCCCGATTGATACCACGAAATATACCAAAGATCAGGTTCGTGAATTGGCAGAACACTGCCGACAAATGATGAAAACGAAAATTGAAGAATTGGATAAAGAAGTCGAGGTACTTAATCAGCGTGGGTAGCCAGTTGGGCTGATTATCACTATAATTTTTCAATAATTTTAGAAATTTTCTCCTGTTCACGATATGATTGCGTTTAATAAATTAACGTTTTTATTAAACGCAATCGATAGAATAATAAATCCTGATAGCCACAATATCAGGGTATTCATCTCTGCAATTATTTGAATCAGGCAATCATTGGGAATTGCGATTCGGGTTGTGGGAATTATTTTTATCGTAAAGAGATTATTCCTTCTGTGGAGACCTTCTGTGGAGAAAGTATGTCACTGAGTCGGCGCCAATTTATTCAGGCTTCTGGTTTGGCTATGTGTTTAGGGGCGCTTCCTTTTGTCGTTCGGGCCAACAAAAATCAACAAACCAAATTGCCACTCCCTCCCTTACTTGAATCCCGCAGAGGGCAACCCCTGTTTTTAGCCATACAAAAAGCCACCTGGTCATTTAACGGTCATAATAAAGCTCAAGTCTGGGGCATCAACGGACATTATTTGGGACCAACCATTCGGGTTCACCGGGGGGATGATGTCAAACTGATCTATAGCAATCGATTATCTGAACCGGTTTCAATGACCGTCGGGGGATTACTGGTGCCTGGAACCTTGATGGGAGGTTCAGCGCGTTTGATGGCACCGGGGGAAAGCTGGTCGCCGGTTATCCCGATAGATCAAGTTGCAACGACCTGTTGGTATCATGCCAATACCCCAAATCGCATGGCACGGCATGTTTATGCCGGTCTTGCGGGTATGTGGCTGGTGGAAGATGAAAGTAGCCGCAGCCTGCCTTTACCCAGACATTATGGTGTCGATGATTTTCCTGTTATCTTGCAAGATAAGCGGTTGGATAATTTTGGTGTACCGCAATATAAACCGTCAGCTAATCAAGGCTTTCTTGGTGATACCTTGGTGGTGAATGGTGTCGAAAATCCTTTTGTGGAGGTTGCCAGAGGTTGGGTCAGGTTACGTTTCCTGAATGCATCTAATGCCCGTCGATATCAATTGCAACTCAGTGATGGGCACCCTTTCTGCATGATTGCCACTGATCAAGGCTTGCTGCCTGCTCCCGTGACGGTACAGTTATTATCACTTGCGCCGGGAGAACGGCGAGAAGTCTTGATTGATATGTCGAAAGTAGAGAGTGTTACCGTTACGGCGGGAGAGTCCGCTGGTGTCATCGATCGTTTGAAAGGCTTGTTTGAGCCTTCGACCAAACTGTTGTCAACGACGGTATTAACCCTAAAAGCCAGCGGATTACTTCCTTTGGTAACAGATCAACTCCCAGCTCAACTTATCGTCGATAATCCGCAGATCAACTCTACCATTCAAAGTCGTCAGATTGATTTGGGCGATTATTCGCAGGGGATTAATGGCTCACGGCTGAATGAGCATCGAATCGATATCACAAGCCAACAAGGCGCGTGGGAACGTTGGATAGTCACAACGTCAGTGCCTCAGCCTTTCCATATTGAAGGGGTAAGATTTAAGATCATCAGCCTGAATGGTAATCGTCCGGAGCCACAGGATTATGGTTGGAAAGATACCGTTTGGATTGATAGTCGTGCTGAGTTGCTGGTTAATATGATGCAGCCGTCTTATGATCATTTTCCTTTCATGTATTACAGCCAGATATTGGAGATGGCAGATCGTGGGGTTGCCGGGCAGTTAATTGTTAATCCTGCTGGTTTTTAAATGAAATCTTTGCTCTGTTACTCGTTTCTGGCTCTGTTTTATACCAAGCCAACTTCAAGATGCGTGTTATATTTCCCCGCGCAGCGGGGAAATATAAGGCCTCGCGTCGTCTTGCGGATTGTAACTTGAAGTTTATCGAGTATAGATAGATATTCTGTCAAATTGAATGAAGTTGTTATTTTTCTGCCTGCTTGTTAAGTAATAATGTGTTAAACAACGGATTGTTTAACAATTCACGGGCAAACTCACTATTTGTTTGGATAAATGGCTAATCTTATCGACTGAGAGTAACCCTTTCCGTATAGTGTCCAAAATTTTCATACTACTTAGCTGTAAGGTGATTTAATGATTATCAGCTTGATTGCTGCGATGGCTATGGATCGGGTTATCGGTATGGAAAATACCATGCCGTGGACTTTGCCGGGTGATTTAGCCTGGTTTAAACACAATACACTCGGAAAGCCGGTTGTAATGGGGCGAGTGACTTATGAATCGATTGGCCGTCCTTTGCCAGGGCGCCTGAATATCGTGATTAGCAGTCAACCTGTAAATGATGATCGGGTGACTTGGGTTAACTCTATCGAAGCTGCTTTATCAGCTGCCGGCGATGTTAACGAAGTGATGGTGATGGGAGGAGGGCAAATTTATGAGCAATTTATTCCTCTGGCTAATCGTATGTATCTGACTCACATTGATGCAGAAGTGATTGGTGACACGCATTTCCCTGATTATGAACCTGATGAATGGAATTCAACGTTTACCGAATACTACGATGCAGATGAAAACAATTCTCATAGCTATTGTTTTGAAATTCTGGAACGTCGAGAGTGAGTTAATCTTACGTGCGGAGTGCCTTGGGGCACTCCAGTGTCACAGGCAGGTTTATTATTTATCAGCCTTATGATTTGGGTAATGGCTCCTGGCTGAAATACTGCTTATCTTCCCAACGAAGCAGGGTCAATTTACCTCCCCAACAACACCCCGTATCCAGAGCATAGATGCCAGCGGGTGTGCCTTGACCTTCCAGGGCTGCCCAATGACCAAAGGCGATGGAATAGTCCTCAGGAATGCGGCGCGGTAATGCAAACCAGGGTTTTAGCGGGGCAGGGGCATTTTCCGGTTTGGATTTGCAGCTCATATCCAATTGCCCATGTGGAAAACAATAACGCATGCGGGTCAACGCATTGGTACTGTAACGTAATCGAGCAAGTCCGCTTAACTCTGGCGTCCAATTATTCGGCATATCCCCATACATCTCATTGAGAAACAAGGGATAACTGTCACTGCGAAGAATGGCTTCCACTTCACGGGCACATATTCTGGCTGTTTCCAGATCCCATTGTGGGGTAAGCCCTGCATGTGCCATGACGATTTTCCGTTCTTCATCGATTTGCAGCATTGGCTGTTTTCTCAACCAATTTATTAATTCATCGGCATCCGGTGCCGCGAGTAATTCATCCAGCAAATCTTTCGGCTTATTGCGGCTGATCTTAGCGTAAACCGCCAACAGATGCAGATCGTGATTGCCCAATACCAGTTTAACTGCGGAGCCAAGTTGCTTAATGTAGCGAAGTACCGCCAATGAATCAGGGCCACGAGCGACCAAATCGCCGGTTAACCATAAAGTGTCTTCACTGGAATTAAAATTGACTTGTTCTAACAAGGCGCGAAATTCACGATAACAGCCGTGAATATCGCCAATAAGGTATGTAGCCATAATTAATTTATCAGTGATGGAATAGCCAGCCGGAACACGGGAATGGTGACACGGAACGGACGGCCATCATGATCAATCATTTGATAATGGCCTTCCATTGTCCCCAGCGGTGTTTCCAAAATAGCGCCACTGCTGTAGCGATATTCTGTTCCCGGTGGGATCAAAGGTTGTTTTCCCACAACCCCTTCACCCTGAACTTCGGTTAGGTGACCATCACTGTTGGTAATGCGCCAGTAACGGCTGATAAGTTGCACAGGGGAATGCCCAAGATTGCGAATTGATACAGTATAAGCAAACACAAAACGTTGTTGTTCCGGCTGTGATTGACTTTCTACGTAAGTACTTTGTACTTGAATATGAATTCTTGGTTCATTGAGCATAGAGACCTCCTGTTGCTGCAACGCCTGTTTATTTGTTTAGGCAATTTCAGGTTGAGATGATAACCAGTTCGCCATCTTACAGTATTGCTCGACAGAGATGTTTTCAGCCCGCGTGTTTGGATCAACACCCAATTCAGTTAACTGTTCAACAGAAAAAAGGCTCCCAAGGCTATTGCGGATTGTTTTTCTCCGTTGGTTAAATGCCTGCGTTGTGATCCGGGCTAACATACGAATATCCTGAACAGGATAAGGCATACTCTTGTGTGGGATCAAACGCACAATAGCAGAATCCACTTTTGGCGCGGGTATAAATGCTGTTGGCGGTACTTCAAGAACAGGGATTACCTGACAGTAGTATTGTGCCATCACACTTAAACGTCCATAGGCTTTACTGTCAGGCCCTGCGACAAGACGATTCACAACTTCTTTCTGCAACATAAAGCTCATATCAGCGATAGCATCAGTATAGCTGAAAAGATGGAACATTAACGGCGTAGAGATGTTATACGGCAAGTTACCAAATACACGCAGGGATTGCCCATGTTCTTTGGCTATCTGCCCAAAATCAACGGTCATTGCATCTTGCTGAATGATTGTCAGTTTATCTTTCAGTTTGGGGTGGACGTGCAGACGAGCCGCTAAATCACGGTCAAGCTCGACGACAGTCATCTTATCCATGCGTTCACCCACTGGCTCGGTTAGTGCCCCCAGACCTGGACCGATTTCCACGATGGCCTGGCCAACCTGTGGGTTCATTGCATTGACAATACTATCAATGATAAATTTATCGGTTAAAAAGTTTTGCCCGAAACGTTTACGGGCATGGTGCCCTTGGTGGACTTTGTTATTCATTACTGTTTTGTATCATTTTAATTGCTAGATTCAATGCGGTGATAAAACTACCCACATCAGCTTGACCTGTCCCCGCCAGCTCCAGTGCTGTGCCATGATCGACAGAAGTTCGGATAAATGGCAGTCCCAACGTAATATTCACGGCCCTGCCAAACCCCTGGTATTTTAACACGGGTAACCCTTGATCGTGATACATTGAAAGCACGGCATCAGCATGATCTAAATATTTGGGTTGGAACAGGGTATCCGCAGGTAATGGACCTTCCAGCCATATCCTTTCTGCTCTCAGACTGTCTAAAGCAGGCATGATGATATCTATTTCTTCATGCCCCATATGCCCGCCTTCACCGGCATGAGGGTTCAGACCGCAAACATAGATATGGGGACGGGGGATACCGAATTTGGTTTTTAGATCATGATTAAGAATGGTGATCACTTCCCGCAAGGAGTCAAACGTAATTGCGTTGGGGACATCCAGAATCGGCAGGTGCGTGGTTGCCAGCGCAACCCGTAGCTCTTCCGTTGCTAACATCATGACCACCCTTGAGCATTGGCTGTGGTCAGCAAAAAACTCAGTATGTCCGATAAAAGGCACGCCTGCATCATTAATGACACCTTTATGTACAGGTCCTGTCACTAATGCTGAAAATTCTCCATTCAGGCAACCATCGCAGGCTCTTGCTAAGGTTTCCGTGACGTAGAGACCATTTTTCCGGTTTAACTCCCCTGCAATCGTCGGGGCGTGAAGATTCACGGGCAGGATGGTTAAGGTTCCGGCTGCTTGTGATAACGAAATGTGTTCTGGAGAATAAGTTTGCAGTTGCAGAGGTAAATTCAATTGTTCAGCTCGGGAGAGCATCAGCTCTGGGTCGGCACAAACAACCAGTTGGGCAGGCCATTCTTTTTGCGCCAAGGCAATGACTAAGTCAGGGCCAACCCCGGCAGGTTCGCCGGGGGTAATGACGATGGGTTTATTATTGAGCATCGTTGCCATCTAAAATTTTCACATAAGCAGAGGCGCGTAATTCCTGCACCCAGTTTTGTGCCTCTTCATTGAATTTACGGTTGAACAGCAGGCGGTAGGCACGATCTTTCTGTGCGGCGTCTGTTCTGTCAACTTTGCGGCTGTCCAGCAGTTGGATTAAGTGCCAGCCGAAAGAGGAGTGAACAGGCTGGCTGATCTCACCTTTTTGCAGCTTCATCAACGCATCCCGGAAAGCAGGATCGTAAGCACTCGGCAAATTCCAACCCAGTTCTCCACCACGCATGGCTGAACCTGGATCTTCTGAATGCGCTTTTGCTGCTGCTTCGAATGAAGTTTTGCCGCTTAAGATCTCTTCCCTGAGTTTCATCAACTCGTTGCGTGCCTGCTCGTCATTCATAATCGGTGATGTTTTCAGCAAAATATGGCGGGCATTCACTTCGGTGACGGCAATTGACATCTGACCACCACGGATGTCATTCACTTTCAGAATGTGAAAACCAACACCGGAACGAATTGGGCCAATAATCTGCCCCTTATGGGCAGACTTGAGCTGTGCAGCATACAGGGATGACAATTCTTGCGGTTTGTTCCAACCCATATTTCCCCCTTTCAGGGCTTGGGCATCACCAGAATAGGAGAGGGCTAATTTGCCGAAATCCACGCCATTCTGGAGTTCAGACAAGATTTTTTTGATCGTGGTTTCCGCTTTTTCTACCTGCTCCTGGCTTGGGTTTTCCGGCAGAGGGATCAGGATCTGGCTGAGATTTACCTCATAGTCCTGACTGTCTTGGTTGCTGATTTGGTTAGCCAGTGAATCAACTTCCTGTGGCAGGATAGTGATGCGGCGGCGTACCTCATTGTTACGTACATCTGCAATCATCATCTCTTTGCGGATCCGATTACGGTAGGTATCAAAACTCATCCCTTCTGCGGTCAGATTTTGTTGTAACTGAGCAAGGCTCAAGTGGTTTTGAGCCGCAATATTAGCGAGCGCAGAATCTAAGGCTTGATCTGGGATAGTTAGCTGCATCCGGTTTGCTATTTGCAGAACAATATCATCCATAATCAGGCGCTCAAGGATTTGGTGACGCAATGTTTTCTCATCCGGTAATTGCTGGCCTGCATGTTTTGCATTGAGTTTAACGGATTGTAAAAGGCTGTTAACGTCACTTTCCAGTACGACATCGTTGTTAACAACGGCGGCGACCTTATTCAGCTCTTGTGGAGCAGCCATTGCGACAGAGTTTACTGAAAACATCAATCCGAAAATGAGCGATCTCCAGTTCTTCATACATTTCCCATCATATCAATCCCGCCTTGGCGGGGTTATTTTGTTTACATTGCGTTTATCGGTATCAGAATGCACGTTGGTATGGAAGAATACCTTGCTGCAACATTTTCTGACTACCTAAACTAGGATTGTTACTTAAGCCACGAAGTTCAATATTGAATGACCATTTGTTGTCATATTGACTACTGTCGAAGCGCCAGTCGGTGATCTTGCGTTCATAACCTACACTGACTGCCCAGCAGCAGGTGTTGTATTGCAAACCGACCATCTGGTTTGCTGGCTGTTTCTCTTTGGTATCGTAGTAATAAGCCCCGACAAATGCCCAACGATCTGACAATGGCCAGCTTGCCACCATACCAATCTGAGAAATTCCTTGCTGATAAGCGGGTGCGCCTCCCTTGAGTGTGGCTTGAATATAATCGCGGTCAACAAAACGGTAGCTTAACTGCAACATGCGGTCAGTATCATGACGGTATTCCATTACGGCATTACCCATAGTGAAGCTGTCCAGACGATTATCATATTGCAGCCCACCTTTGATGCCCCAGGAATCATTGATTCTCCAGTGTACATCTCCAGCCCAGGTTGTCGCCCCCGTGCCTTTTTTGTTTCCGATGATATCTTTGCTACCTGAAACAGACCCAGCATCTTCGGTACGTGGACGTTCAAAGTAGTAGATTTGACCTACGGACAGGCTAAAACGTTCAACCAAATCTTCATCATAAATACGGGTGGTCACGCCAGTGGTAAATTGATTAGCAGACGAGATGCGATCCAAGCCGCTGTAGAAGTGATCGCGGAACAGCCCGGTATAGTCCGATTGCAGCAGGGAAGAATCAAAGTTATTGATGTTGTTTTGATTCTTATAAGGCACATAGAGATATTGAACGCGTGGCTCCAGTGTCTGGGTATAATTCTGGTTAAGATACATGGCGCGTTCAAACACCATCTTCGCATCTGATTTAAATACCGGCAGGACACGATTGACTGATCTTTCCAGTGCAGGTATCTCAGAGTTGGCTTTCGTTGTTTCAGTAAGATCCTGTTGGTAATGGGTTGCCATCAATTTAAATTCATTATTGATGCTCGCCCAACCATTGGAGACTGGTAAATTAATGGACGGCTCCAGATGCCAGCGTGTTCCGTCCGGCCACCGGTTACCTACACTGGTAAATTTGGCGACTTGGGCATAAGTACGAAAATCAAAGGGTCCCAAATCATTTTTATAGTAGTTGAAATCCAACTGAGGTGCTGTTCGGTAAGCTTTTCCCCTATCACTGGGGGTAAAGATTTGGAACTGTTTGGTTGTCAGTGTGGTATTCCAGTTTTGTTGAGCATAGCCAATACTGAATTTCTGAGTGGCATAGCCATCGGTGCTGGAACCGTATTGTGAGTTGAAGTCACTGAAATAGTTCGGATCACTGACTTTGGTATAATCAGCACTGAAACGCCAAACCTGATTCATGACGCCACTGTGATTCCAGTAGAACAACCAGCGTCTGTTGCTATCCCGCTCAGGTCTGGCATTGAGTCTTTTATCCTCTTCATACAGACGATCACGCCCAATCCAATCCAGCGCAACTGTACCTGCCCCTGCTTTGGTTAAATAACGGAATTCATTATCCAGCTTCAAACCCCGCATCGTGATGAGATGCGGAGTAATCGTGGCATCATAGTTGGGGGCAATGTTCCAATAATATGGCAGCAGGAATTGGAAGCCATCTTTGTTGGAAAAACTGGCATTCGGAATTAAGAAACCAGAACGGCGTTTATCCCCGATGGGTAATTGCAAATAGGGCGTATAAAACACCGGCACATTGGCAACACGAAAACGGGCATTCCAGATTTCGGCGACTTCTTCTTCACGGTCAAGGATGACCTCAGAACCCACGACACTCCAGCTATCATTACCGGGCAAACAGGAAGTGAATATCCCATTATTCATGATGGTATAGCGGTTTTCATCACGCAGCATCATCTTGTCTGCGCTGCCACGTCCTTGACGGCCAACCATCTGGTACTTGCCTTGTTCCACGTCGGTATCTTTATTGTTCAGATTCGCCCAGGCGCGTGGCCCCTTCAAAATGATCTGAGGGTCATCATAGCTGACATTACCTACTGCGGTAACAGTGCGCACAGGTTCTTTATCCTGCTCTTGTGTCTGTTCGAGCCGAACCTTATCGGCTATCAGTGTTTTATTTCCCTGTTGGATATTCACATTGCCAATGAACTCAGCCGCATTGGGATATTCACCGTGAGAATCATCGGACTGAATATAAACTGGCAGTTTATTAGGGTCGCCTGTGATAATCGGCTTATCGTAGACAGGGACACCCAGCATACATTGTGCTGCGAGGTCAGCATGGGCTTGCTGACTATAAAGTGCTGCCCATACCATTGTGGCCAGCAGGGTAGGATAACATTTATTCATAGATGTTTATGCGGTTCCGTCATCAGTGGCATCGTGCCGGCAAACGCTCAGAGACTAACGTAGTTGAGAGATATGCGCCAGAGTAAAGTTTAACTTTGCTAATCTTGTTGTTAGGCACAGAGCTTAATGGATAGTATGATAATGCAAAATTGCGCTCAGGGCATTGGGGAATTGAAGACTATATGCAGTATTGGGGAAAATTATTCGGATTGATATTTGGGATTGCATCTGGTGCGGGTTTTTGGGGGATAGTGATTGGCTTAGTGCTTGGTCACATCCTTGACAAAATCAGGATGCAAAAATTGGGGAAAACAACGAAAGGCCCAACCCGACAGGCGCTGTTTTTCCGCAGTACTTTTCAAGTATTGGGGCATTTAACCAAAGCAAAAGGCCGGGTAACAGAAACGGATATCCGGCTTGCCACCCAATTGATGAACCGAATGCAACTGCATGGTGAGGCACGGCTTTCCGCGCAGCAGGCGTTTCGTGAAGGCAAACAGTCTCAATTTCCTTTGCGTGAAACAATGCGACAATTACGCCGTGCTTGCTTCGGCCGTTCTGATCTGATCCGCATGTTTCTGGAAATTCAGCTACAAGCAGCATTTGCTGATGGCGAACTGCACCCCAATGAAAGAAAGGTTCTGTTTGTCATTGCCGAAGAGTTAGGTATTTCCCGTATTCAATTTGAACAATTCCTTGCCATGATGGAAAGCGGCCGCCATTTCAATGGACAGTACCAGCAATATGGCTCCCATCAGGGTCATGGGCAGAAGCGTGCGACATTGGAAGATGCTTGTAAAGTCTTGGGCGTCAACAAAGAGGATGATGCGACCACCATTAAGCGGGCTTATCGAAAACTGATGAGTGAGCACCATCCCGATAAACTGGTGGCAAAAGGTTTACCACCAGAAATGATGGAATTGGCGAAACAAAAGACGCAGTCCATCCAGTCGGCTTACGATTTGATTAAAAAGGAGCGGGGCTTTAAATAGCGCTCGTTAAAATTCGGCTTTACACTCAAAATGCATGGGTGTGCCATAAGCCGGATGAGTAATAAACAGTTCCTGAGCATGTAATTGCAGGCGAGGTGCCATTTCCTTTGCCTGCATATGAGCATAGAACTTATCTCCCAGAATGGGATGACCAAGTGCCAGCATATGCACGCGAAGCTGATGAGAACGCCCTGTGATAGGGGCGAGCCTGACCCGTGTAGCCTGGGACTCATATTCCAGTACCTGATACTCAGTCTGTGCGGATTTGCCCGTATCAAAACAGACTTTTTGTTTTGGGCGATTCGGCCAGTCGCAGATTAAGGGCAGATCCACCAAGCCTTTTTCCTGCTCGAGCTTTCCCCATACCCGCGCGAGATAGATTTTTTTCGGTTCACGTTCACGGAACTGGCGTTTCAACTCACGCTCGGCGGCTTTAGTCAGCGCCACAACCATGATACCGCTGGTAGCCATATCCAATCGATGGACGGATTCGGCGGTAGGAAATTCAGCCTGTATCCGCGTCATGATACTGTCCTTGTGCTCTTCTGCTTTACCCGGCACAGAAAGCAATCCACTGGGTTTGTTGACAACCATAATGTGCTCATCCTGATATAGCACATATAACCAAGGATCTGTCGGGGGATGATAAGACTCCAGCATAGTGGCTCCTATGGGTCGGAAAAAATGGGATACCCAGGGGGCATCTTGCGGAAAGCGCCCCTGAGTTTACCGGATGACAGGTTATTGCTGTCTGTTCATTGATGCCTGTTTATTGGTGGCTGTTTATTGGTGGCTGTTTATTGATGAGAAATAACCACCAAACGAATCGCATCCAGACGCCAGTTGGCCTGATCAAGATTGAGCAGCAGATGCTTATGCTCGGCGCTAATCGCTTCCAGTTCATCATCACGGATATTCGGGTTAACCGCTTTCAGGGCTTCCAGACGTGACAATTCAGCCGACAGCGTTTCATCCGCTTCTTTTTTTGCTTTTTCAATCAACGCACGCGCTTGCGCTTCAATCAGCGGCTCAGATTGTTGCAAAATAGCATGAACCTCTTTCTGTACAGCGTTAACCAGCTTGCTGGCATTATGGCGGTTGATAGCGTTTAGCTGGCGGTTGAAACTTTCAAATTCCACCTGAGGAGCCAGATTGGTGCCTTTCAGATCCAACAACAGGCGCACTGGCGTTGGTGGCAAGAAACGGGTCAATTGCAGGTGCTTCGGTGCCTGAGCTTCAACAACGTAAATCAACTCAACCAACAGCGTCCCGACTGGCAGTGCTTTGTTTTTCAGGATGGAAACAGCACAGCTTCCGGTATCCCCCGACAGAATTAAATCCAGGCCATTGCGAATGATGGGGTGTTCCCAGCTCAGGAACTGAGTATCTTCGCGGGAGAGGGCTTTTTCACGGTCAAACGTAATCGAGCAGCCATCTTGTGGTAACCCAGGGAAATCAGGTACCAGCATATGATCGGATGGATGCAGAGCAATAATATTGTCGCAGCGATCTTCCTGATTAATGCCAATAATATCGAACAGATTCAGGGCAAAATTCACCAAATCGGTATCGTTATCTTGTGCCGCAATCTTTTCCGCCAGCTTCTGGCCTTGCTCGCCACCGTTGGAGTTCATCTCCAGCAGACGGTCACGTCCTTGTTCCAATTGCTGCTTAAGCTTGTCATGATGCCCGCGACATTCAGCAATAAACTCACTGAAACCCGTTTGTTCATTAGGTTTGGCAAGGAAATTAAGCAGGGTTTCATAATACTGGTCATAGATAGAGCGGCCGGTTGGACAAGTATGCTCAAAAGCATCCAGCCCTTCGTGATACCAGCACAGGAGAATGGATTGCGCCGTGTTTTCCAGATAAGGCACACTGATTTTGATATTACGGTTTTGACCGATACGATCCAGACGACCGATACGTTGTTCCAGCAGATCAGGGTTGAATGGCAAATCAAACATGACAAGCTGGTTGGCAAACTGGAAGTTACGTCCTTCTGAGCCAATTTCAGAGCAGAGCAGCACTTGGGCGCCTTCTTCCGCAGATGCAAAGTAAGCGGCGGCGCGATCCCGCTCCAGCAAGGACAAACCTTCGTGGAACACGGCACTGCGGATGCCTTCGCGTTCACGCAAAATTTGCTCCAGTTGCAGCGCAGTTTCTGCTTTGGCACAGATCACCAGCACTTTCTCATCGCGGTTTGCCATCAAGAAACCCATCAGCCATTCTACGCGGGGATCGAAATTCCACCATGTGGCATTTTCCCCTTCGAATTCCTGATAGATCCGCTCAGGATAGAGCATATCTTTGGCGCGGGACTCCACCGTCTTTTTGGCCCCCATGATTTCAGAAACCTTGATTGCCGTCTGATATTGGGTCGGCAATGGTAACTTGATCTCGTGCAATTCACGATGCGGGAAACCTTTCACACCACCACGGGTGTTACGGAAAAGCAGGCGGCTGGTGCCGTGACGATCCATCAGCAGGGTGATCAGTTCGCGCCGCGCATCTTCGCTCTCTCCATCCTGATTGCTGTTTGCGGCTTTCAGCAGAGGCTCAATATCCTGTTCGCTGATCAGTTCGACGATAGCATTTTGCTGGTCATTATTCAGCGTTTTACCAGACAACAGCAACGTCACGGTATCCGCGACAGGGCGGTATTTCTGTTGTTCATCAATGAAAGCCTGATAATCGTGGAAACGATTTGAATCCAGCAGGCGCAGGCGGGCAAAGTGACTTTCTTGCCCTAACTGCTCTGGTGTCGCGGTTAACAATAAGACAGACGGGATCTGTTCTGCCAATTGTTCGATAACTTGATATTCGCGGCTTGGGGATTTTTCGCTCCATGCCAGATGGTGTGCTTCATCCACTACCATCAAATCCCAACTTGCCTCCAGAAGAAGTTCAAAACGTTGCTTATTGCGGCGAACAAAATCCAGAGAACAGATAATCAACTGTTCAGTTTCGAATGGATTATCGCTGTCATGCTGAGCTTCGCTATATCGGCCATCATCAAACAGCGAAAAACGCAGGTTGAAACGGCGCAGCATTTCTACCAGCCATTGGTGCTGCAAACTTTCCGGCACAATGATTAATACACGTTCAACCCGCCCGGCCATTAATTGCTGATGGATAATCATCCCGGCTTCAATGGTCTTACCTAATCCGACTTCATCCGCCAGTAATACCCGAGGCGCGTGTCGCTTGCCCACTTCATTGGCAATGTGTAATTGGTGAGGGATCAAGCTGGCACGAATACCACGCAGCCCGCTTTCTGCCAGACGGAATTGTTCGCTTTGGTGCTTACGGGCGCGAAAACGCAAAGCGAAGCGATCCATGCGGTCAATTTGGCCTGCAAACAGGCGATCTTGTGGCTTGTTAAACGTCAGCTTGCTATCCAGAAAAACTTCCCGCAAGCAGGTATTTTCTTCTTCCGTATCCAGACGCGTACCAACATAGATCAGCAGGCCATTATCTTGTTGGACATCATTAATCTTGAGCTTCCAGCCTTCGTGACTGGTCACGGTATCGTCCACATTAAACATAACACGGGTGATGGGGGAGTCATTGCGTGCGTAAAGGCGGTTTTCTCCGCTGGCAGGGAAGAGTAACGTTACCATGCGCGCATCAAGCGCCACGACTGTTCCTAATCCAAGTTCGCTTTCTGTATCGCTTATCCAGCGTTGACCAAGAGTAAATGGCATAAAATTTGGCTCAGTTTTCTGTTAGACAATATTATTTATGGTTGCAGGATGGCTGCTTTTGTTGGATATCGATCGTTATTGGTTATCGATAGGGATAGTTTTCAATTGCACTTTACAACGCCTGTTTTTTGATAAAAGGGATCACAAAAGTACAATGGCCCATTAGAGGGGCGATATGTTAATTGAAGCCGAGCAAGCCGTCACCTGCAAAAATAACCATTATTCGAAAGAGATGCTCATTTGCCCTGTCAGCAGAGGCATAAAATCATCTTGAATAAAGGGCAAGATAGCGTCAGCAATCGGCTTCAATTGCTTATTGATATAGTGTTCATAATCGGGGGCAGAGGTTTGGTTCTCTAATGGCTCAGGGCCAGCTTGAGTGATGACATAGTTGATCCAGCCCCCATTTTGGTACTGTAGTGGACGATTATGCAATTGATTATACTCATCAGCCAAACGCGCTGCCCGAACGTGGGGAGGGATATTGCGCTGATAATCAGACAACTTACGGCGTAACCGCTTACGATAAACCAGACGATCATCACATTCACCTGCCAGCGTCTTGGCAAGATATTCACGAATATAATTTTGATGGGATTTTTGCTGAAAAATCAGAGTATACAGTTCCTTCTGGAATATTTGTGCCAGCGGTGTCCAGTCAGTCCTTACTGTTTCCAATCCTTTGAAAATCACCTTATCACCGCTTAATCCGGCATAACGTTTTTTGCTACCTTGCTCTGCCCCGCGTACCGTTGGCATCAGGAAACGCCGATAATGTGTCTCAAATTCCAGCTCCAACGTACTTTCAAGATTGAATTCGGTTTTGAGATGGTTTTGCCACCATTGGTTGACAAATTGTGCCAAATAATGCCCGATTTGGCAGGCTTCATCCTCTGAATGGGGGCATTTTAGCCAGACAAACGTGGAATCCGTATCGCCATAAATCACCTGATAGCCTTGTGATTCGATTAGCTCACGGGTTTGGTGCATGATTTCGTGGCCGCGCATCGTAATTGATGAAGTCAGGCGAGGATCAAAAAAATGGCAGCCAGAAGCACCGAGCACGCCATAAAAGGCATTCATAATAATTTTCAGGGCTTGAGAAAGGGACGCATTCTGTTGCTGTTTGGCCTTGTCGCGCGCCTGCCAGATTTGGGTGACGATATCCGGCAGGCAATGTTGTGTCCGGGAAAAAAATGCCTGCCGAAAGCCGGGGACAGCGTGTTCATTGTCAGGGTTGGCAAGGCCTTCAACCATCCCGACCGGATCAATCAAAAACGTGCGAATAATCGAAGGATAAAGGCTCTTGTAATCCAGCACCAACACCGAATCGTATAATCCCGGAAACGAATCCATCACAAAACCGCCGGGGCTGTTATCATCGGAATACGTTGGCTGGACGGGCGCAACATAGCCAATACGGTGCATTTTAGGCAGATAAAGGTGCGTGAACGCCGCGACCGATCCGCCGCTGCGATCTACTGCTAATCCTGTTACTGTGGCGCGTTCCAATAAGAAGGCCATCAAATCTGCTTTCTCAAAGATACGATTAACCAGAATACAATCCTGTAAATTATAGTGGGCGAGGGCAGGTTTATCTTGCTGAAAGCGGCGGTTGATCTCATCCATGCGATCATAAGGATTATCGACGGCTTTTCCTTCCCCCAGAAGTTGTTGTGCCACATATTCAAGGCTGAAAGAAGGAAAATTCCAGGTTGCGGTTTTCAGTGCATCAATGCCGTCAATAATCAAACGGCCTTCTGCTGAGGCGAAAAAGTGCCCTGGCTTGAAACCGTGTTCTCGCCATTCGAGCAAAGTCTGATTGCGGCCGAATTTTAACGGCACGTTGTAGCGTTCAGCATGTTGCTGTAACACCCTCAAATCAAACTGCACCAGATTCCAGCCAATAATGGCATCAGGATCATAATGTGCCAGCCATTCGTTGAGTTTTTCCAGCATCATCGGACGACTGGCTACATATTCCAGCTTGAAATCAAGATCCAGTTGGTTACCCGTTGCTGGCCCTAACATAAAGACAATTTTCTCGCCGCATCCCGCCAAACCAATGGAATACAACTCACCATGCTGGCTGGTTTCGATATCCAGTGACACCCATTTCAAATTTGGCCGATAGGTGGGGTTGGGTTTCATCTGGTAACTACCGTCGGGTTTCTGGCTGAACCAGACCGGAGCAGTGATAAAGCGCTCCATCATAAACCTGTCGGGTGGACGGATATCGGCTTCGTAGAGGGGAATATTCTGTTCCCTGAAAATTTTCTCCAGATGTTGCAATTGGCGGTAATGCAGACAATACAGCGCCGCAACAGGCTGACGATTGAAATCTTTCAATGGCAATGCGGTTAATTCACAATGCCGCTCTTGTGTGAGTAAAGGTTTTACTTTATGCAGATCACGTTGGGGAACAAAGGCAACTGCTTTTTGGTGAGGAATAGTCACGCGGCGTGCACCCGATTCTGTCGCCAGCCAATACACCAGCTCGATACCCAATGAGGTATCTTTCCAGTGGCGGGTCAGGATAAAACCCTGTTCAACGTGATTTATCTGCATAATCTTTCTCTTATGAGAAACCAACCCTATTTAGTGTTATCGGGATCATTTCAATCATAGCATTGACTATGGTTATTTATACAGTATTTTGTGTTGGATTGCTTTTCATAGTTATGATGATTTATAATTTTATTAATTAATAACGCAATAAAAACATTATTTATACCCCTCACCTTTCAAGTTGGATTGGTAGATAATAATTTGATTTTTACCAGAGAAATATTAACTATTTCAAATTATCAGAGAGATTTATTATTTTTCAGTAAGTAAGTCACTTTTGTTGTTATTATTAATTGGCTAATATTCTATCGATTTTTTTACTGAGAAAATGAAACATTAATTGAATCTGGTAAATATTGATGAATAATCCCAATAAATTGACTCAAACAGATATCAAAGCCTTACTGTTATTTACTGCTTTTACTCTGCTGTATTTGTTGCCGGGCGTTTATGGACATACCCCTTGGAAACAAGATGAAAATTACAGTTTTGGTATTATTCATACCATGTATGAAACAGGGAATTGGTTGGTCACCATGAATGCCGGGCAACCTTTTATGGAAAAGCCCCCCTTGTATTATTGGACAGCGACTTCATTTATTCATTTGTTATCCCATTGGCTTCCGATGCACGATGCAGCCAGAACCGCCTCTTTATTCTTTTCAGTGATCAATTTTTCCTTTTTTATTCTGTTGGCGCGTCGCGTATTTGATGTCAAAAACTTCACCGACAGTCGAATATGGATAGCTTTTGCTTTGTATGCCAGTGCTCCCGGATTAGTTCGCCACAGCCATGATATGTTTACTGATACCGCATTAATAACAGGAACAACTATCGGATTATATGGTTTACTGGGATTAATCAAAAACGAAAAAACAGGCTATTCCTGTTTATGGTTGATCATCGGTACGGCTGTAACACTCTTATCAAAAGGGGTCTTTATTCCGGGATTATTATGGATTTGCCTGGTTTTGGCACCCGTTTTCCTTAAACATTGCCGAACCAAACAATATTGGCTAAGGGCTTTATTGTCGGGTATTATTGCGTTGGTTTTAATCCTGCCGTGGCCTGTCATGTTACTTATTGAACATCCTGATTTATTTAAAATCTGGATTTGGGATAACAATATTGGTCGCTTTTTAGGTTTTTCTGTTGAAGATCTGGGCGCAAGGGGGAATCTGACTATGATCCCTGAGGCGGTGCTGTTGTTTGCCCTGCCATCAGGAATATTGGCTTTTCTCTTTATATTGACAAATCCAATTAAAATTCTGTCGGATAAACATTATTTCTTGTGTGCTGCCTTTGTTATCTTAGGGGTTGTTCTATTGCAAATGTCGGCTTCTGGCCGTGCATTATATTTACTGCCCTTTATTGCCCCTATGGCGATCCTGGCAACAGGAACATTCATTAAAATACCGCAAATAATCTATAAATATTTAACCCTATTTTCTTCCCTATTTTGGTCTGTCCTGATTGTATTTTTATGGGCTTGTTATTTTTTGTCCCTTTCCACTGATTATAAACATTGGTTAACCCCATTTAGCCGCTGGTTGCCAATGGATTATCAAATGCATTTTTCGGGATTTATCGTTGTTGCCGCTGCCTTGATCACTGCGGTATGGATAGCTAAACGTTGGTTTCTCTCTCAATCACCCGCCTTGCGTGCTGCCCAAAATTGGGTTTTGGGTATTGCCACCGTTTGGGGATTAGTCTTCACGCTATTTGTTGGCTGGATTGATTACACCAAGGGATATAAAGAGGCGTTTCTTGATTTAAAACAGAAGTTGACTGGAGTGTATAAAGATAATGACTGTATGGCGTCGTATTATATTGGGGAATCTGAAGCGCCAATGCTTTATTACTTTGCCCGTATTTTGCATCAACAGCAGCGTCAATTTGAAGCGTCTGAAAAATGTGATTGGCTGATTGTATTATCCGAAGAAATAGCACCCGCTCCCGAAGGGATGGCGCTATTTTGGCATGGGCATAGACCAACTCGAGATAAAGAGAATTTAGTTGTTTATAAGAAAGTGGCGTTGGATGATATAAAGGACAATGGGTAATTTATATTAGATTAACGCGATGCTCGACTTTAACATCCTATAACGTTGGCTTGTTGAAGCCAGTCGCGTTGACTTTTACCTTGTTTAAAATTGGCAAAAATACCCAATGTGTGAGAAAGCAGTTTTCTGGCAATTCGATTACTCAAATGCCACAAATCCCGTGCCCAGCACTTCTCGATAGCAAATTGCCCGGCAAGTTGACCAATGACGGTTTCAATTAAACGGCGTTTGGCGTTAATGACCCTTCTCGTTTTTCTGGGGATGGGATCATCCCTATTGGCACGCACTGGGGTAATCATTTCAATACCCTCTTCCTTCATTTCCTGTTTAAATTCAACGCCTAAATACCCTTTATCACCCAGCAAATAGCCTTTTATCGAACCGATCACATCCCAGGTTGCTTCACGCTCACTGACATTGGCGGGCGTCAGCGTAAACCCGGTTACCACGCCGATTTCGTCTATCATGAGATGTCCTTTGAAGCCGTAGTCAGTTTCGTTTTTGGCGGCACAGTACCCATAATCGGCTTGTCCTTTGAAGTTGGCACTGCCTTTTGCTCTTTTGAATCCACAGACGGGCAGCGGAAATCCGTCGGTAATATGTACCGGCCTGTCGGGCGCGCCCAATAACCTCGCCAGCTTTTCTTGCAGTTGTTGTTTAACAACCCAAAGATTCGAAATCTGTTTAGCGAAATTGGCGCGTGAACCCAGTCCCGGAAACCACTCGCGCCCGTGGTCACGAAAGTACGTCCAAATGCCTTTATCTGTTGAAAAGCCTAAAAATTCACCCACCACTTCCATCGTGATGGCTTCCGTATCGCTCAGCTTAGGTGGATATCCCCGGCTTCTGAATCGCATACCTTGCTGTAACGCCGTTAGATTTTCATCTACCCAACAAAACACCCAAATGATAAAATCTTGCTGTGACATAGCCTTTTGTTCCTTTATTTCTCTATTTTTGACGACTTAAAGTTATAAAGGAGCGGCTATGTCATTTCAACTCATCATAAAAGTCGAGCATCGCGTTAATTTAAGTTGATGTCCATATAAATAATTTAAATGTCTTTTATATTACCATCTTCTAATTTCACGATTCTATTTGCTATTCCAAAATAAGAGTCATCATGAGTAATAACAATAACAGTTTTTCCACGAGCTTTTAATTCAGGTAATAATTCAGTATAAAACACTTTTTTAAATACCGGATCTTGATCTGCTGCCCACTCATCAAAAATATAAACGGGGCGATCTTCCAGATAAGCTGAAACTAAAGCCAATCTTTTACGCTGACCCGTAGATAAATTGATGGTAGAAAATTTTCCATCGACGATTTTTACTTTATGGCCCATTTCTAATTTATGAATATAGTGATTGGCTTGATCAGTAATTTGTGAATCTACAGTGAGCAGTTCTTGGAATAAGTGAAAATCAGAAAAAACCGCAGAGAAGAAACGCCGATAATAATCATTATTAGTCGCATTCATTTCCACGCCATTTAATAAAATAGCGCCTGAATCACACTGAAATAAACCCACCAGTAACATCGCCAACGTAGTTTTACCACTGCCATTACCGCCTATTATAAAAATAATCTCTTCACGATGTATTTTCAGGTTTAGTGGCCCAAGTATAAACTGGCTATCTTCTGTATCGCTTGAGTAATGATGAACAACATCCTGTAATTCAATTAATACTTTATTCTCTTTTACTTCTAAGAAAGGGTCAGGTATATCAGAATATACAGATTGAGATTCCTGCAAATCCTTATCTAATTGTTGCATTCTTTTCAGTGATATTTCTGCCATGCGTAAGTCAGGTATATCTCCCATAACTTCACTAATAGGGCCAACTAAAAAGAGCATAACCAAGACCACCGTGACAAGAACACTTGGTTCAGACGGGTACCAAATAGGCACTACAAAAACCATAAAACCAATTATCACGTAAAACATAGCATCTGTTGAATTTACTAGCCATGCCCATCTGGCATGACCCATTATAAATATTTTTCTTATATTTTCAGCACCATGCATAATAACTTGATTAACAAATAATTTACCACGATTAGCATTTAGCTGAAGTTCTTTATTTCCATTTATAAGACTTTGAAAATTAAGATAGATTATATCAACCTGTTCTCTAACCTTACCCAGCATTTGAGAAGGTTTTTTCTCTAAAATGTTAAATCCATACATCAATATGGCGAAACACACACTTAGGATTAAAAATAGCACCCAAGAGACCCAAGCCAAATAACTAAGGCAGGCCACAATAAGAATGATATTACCAAGTAGTACTGGCGCAACCCTACATGACTCCGAAAATACATCAACATCTTTTGTTAAAACAGCTAACAAACCATGACGCCCAAGTTCTTGCTGTTTTTTAAATGGCGTTCGCAATAGTTTATTACTGAGACTGATACGCAGTGATAATATTGCCGATTGAGTCAAATGTAGCAACGCAATTTCCGCAGTAGATTTACTAAAAAAATAGACTAAACATAATATAAAAAATATATATGAAACAGAGTAATCAGGAGATTCAATTGCTTTGCTAACCAGACTAACTAGTGAGGCCGCAGCACCTCCAGCTACTAATGCACTTACCATAGAAAAACACAATAATTTCCAGGAGTGAGCACAAAGATACCTAATTAAATTCATAACAATCCATTCTCATTATTAGCGTGCTATTAATATAAAGCTTCAATTTATTTCTGGTTATATTTCATGCTACATATAAACGTAACTTAAAGCCAGGGCGAGGGCACGAACGTTTTTTGAACTTAAATTGCATATGATATAATCCAATTGAGAGATAAAAACAATCAATTTGACTTATTTATGTATTAAATAGCCCTTTATTTAACGCGATGCTCGACTTTAACATCCTATAACGTTGGCTTGTTGAAGCCAGTCGCGTTGACTTTTACCTTGTTTAAAATTGGCAAAAATACCCAATGTGTGAGAAAGAAGTTTTCTGGCAATTCGATTACTCAAATGCCACAGATCCCGTGCCCAGCACTTCTCGATAGCAAATTGCCCGGCAAGTTGACCAATGACGGTTTCAATTAAACGGCGTTTGGCGTTAATGACCCTTCTCGTTTTTCTGGGGATGGGATCATCCCTATTGGCACGCACTGGGGTAATCATTTCAATCCCCTCTGCCTTCATTTCCTGTTTAAATTCAACGCCTAAATACCCTTTATCACCCAGCAAACAGCCTTTTATCGAACCGATCACATCCCAGATTGCTTCACGCTCACTGACATTGGCGGGCGTCAGCGTAAACCCGGTTACCACGCCGATTTCGTCTATCATGAGATGTCCTTTGAAGCCGTAGTCAGTTTCGTTTTTGGCGGCACAGTACCCATAATCGGCTTGTCCTTTGAAGTTGGCACTGCCTTTTGCTCTTTTGAATCCACAGACGGGCAGCGGAAATCCGTCGATAATATGTACTGGCCTGTCGGGCGCGCCCAATAACCTCGCCAGCTTTTCTTGCAGTTGTTGTTTAACAACCCAAAGATTCGAAATCTGTTTAGCGAAATTGGCGCGTGAACCCAGTCCCGGAAACCACTCGCGCCAGTGGTCACGAAAGTACGTCCAAATGCCTTTATCCGTTGAAAAGCCTAAAAATTCGCCCACCACTTCCATCGTGATGGCTTCCGCATCGCTCAGCTTAGGTGGATATCCCCGGCTTCTGAACCGTGTGCCTTGCTGTAACTGCGTTAAATTGTCATCTACCCAACAAAACACCCAAATGATAAAATCTTGCTGTGACATAGCCTTTTGTTCCTTTATTCCTCTATTTTTGACGACTTAAAGTTATAAAGGAACGGCTATGTCATTTCAACTCACCATAAAAGTCGAGCATCGCGTTTAGATTACTCTTATTCTTTTGATTAGCGCCCCATTACCGGGGCGTCTTGTGCTTAAAATGTAGGCCATAATTTTATCCCCCAACATCAACCTATCCCCAAAACCACCGCCTCAGCCGCCTCCCCGCTCACCAATTTCTCTGTTGCACCATCATAATGAATTTTTCCATCCACAATCAGCAAAGAGCGTGGGGCGATCTTGGCGGCATCCTCAAGATTATGGGACACCATAAGTAACGTCATTTGTCGTTCACTGCATATTTTATCCAGTAATCCCAGCATCTCATTGCGTAAAGCCGGATCAAGTGCCGAAAAGGGTTCATCCAGCAATAAAATCGGTTGATGGCGGACTAAACAACGAGCCAACGCTGCCCGCTGGCGTTGTCCACCTGAAAGTTGGGCAGGCAGGCGCGATAGACACTCTTCCAGTGACACCTGGGAGGCAATCTGCTGTCGCGTTTTCTTTTGCTCAGCACTTAACCGCAAGCCGGGATGCAATCCCAAACCAATATTTTGTGCGATGGTTAAATGGGAAAACAGATTATTTTCCTGAAACAGCATCGAAACCGGCCGCCTGGAAGGTGGGGTATGCGTATGGTTTTCGCCATCCAGCCAAATATCGCCTTGTGCTGGAAACTGAAAACCCGCTATTAAACTTAACAAGGTACTTTTACCAGCGCCGCTTGGGCCGAGGATCGCAATGCGTTCTCCGGCTTTGACGCTCAGATTAAAATGCATGGCAAAGTGTTCATAAGTATAAATGACATTTTCAAGTTTAATCATGGCGTCGGCTCGGTAAGCGTTCAATCACAGTGAATAAAACAAAACACAGCAGGAGCAACAGAAATGCGGTCACGGCACCATCCTGACTGCGATAGGCCCCAATTTGTTGGGAAAGGTAATAAGGCAAAGTGCGGAAATCTTCATTGCCAAATAAGGCAATCACACCAAAATCGCCAATGGATAAAACACAGGCGAAAGCCAACGCTTGGGCCAATGGTGTTTTTAATGCTTTAAGCTCGATCCAATACAGGCGGTGTATTCCCTGCATATTGAGGGAGCGACATAGAGGGTTATAACGCTGTGCCAGATCGCGCATGGGGTTTTCCAATACTTTTAGCGCGTAGGGGATCGCCATTAATGCGTTGGTCAGGATAACCAGCCCGTAAGGTGATTGAGGTATACCAATGGTTGTGTTTAGCAGGAGAAAAAAGCCTGTGGCAAGAACAATTCCCGGCATGGCAAGGATCAGCAATCCGCTGCTTTCCATTGTCTGCCCCCAGCGAGGGGAATGGCGTAAGCGTAATTCGCGGCTGCTCCATAGCAACATCATGGTGAAAATAACACACAACAATCCTGCACCTACTGCAATAATGATGGACGTCGTAAAGGCTTGCCATAAAGCGGGCTGGCTTAAGACAGCAAAAATATCACGGTTCAGGCCATCCACGATGACCGCCAATAAGGGGGGAAGTAACAGCAATAACGCGATGCCAATCAGTAAACCATCAGATAATTTTTGCAGCCATGGATCCTGTGGATTCCGCCATTGTTGTTGATGCCCATAACCCACGGAAAGTGCGCCCTTAAGTTTTTGGCTAAGAAGCACCAAGCCGAGGCAACAAAAAAGCTGTATCAAGGCAAGCAGGGCAGCATGACCAAGATCGTAGTCGTAACTCAGCGCCTGATAAATGGCAAGTTCAATGGTCGTTGCGGCTGGGCCACCGCCGAGAGCCAGAACCGTAGCGAAACTGGCGAAGCACAGCATAAAAATCAGCGCACCCGTCGGTAAAATTTGACGGCGCAGGTAAGGCCACTCGATAAAACGAAAATGTTGCCATTCACTCATACCAAGCTGGGCGGCAAGTTGGCGCTGCTCAATGGCAATACTCTCCAGAGATTGCAGCAATAGCCGCGTTGCCATTGGCATATTGAAGAAAATATGTGCCAGCAAAATCCCTTGTAGCCCATAAGGTGTAAAACGATATTCAACGCCTATCCATTGGGAAAGGTTAGCCAGCCAGCCGGTCTGACCATAAACCGTGAGGATGCCAAACAGGGCAACTAAAACAGGGAGAACCAATGTCATGGCGCATAAGCGCAGAAAGAGAGTCTTGCCTGGAAAACAACGACGGTACAGTGCCCGAGCCAGAAAAATGGCCGGTGTTACCGATAAAACGGCAGAGAGAAATGCCTGCCAGAAGGTGAACAGAATGACATGCCAGAGATAACTGTCATGCAAAAATGCCTGCCAATGGCTTTCAGGTGCATTGAACCACAGCGCCCCGAACGCCGACAGGGCAACCATCATTAACAGGCCGGCGGCAAGAACCCCCGGCAATAACCAACCCGCGATTAACGGCTGACAGCGCTTTGCCATGTACGTATCCATTTTGTACGGTGTTTTGCCACATCATCTGCGTTGAATTGCAGGGATTTCTCAGGAACAGGAAGTTGTTTGAAAACGTCGGGCAAAGGGATATCAATGACAGGATACATCCATTGGGTTGTTGGAATGGCTTGCTGAAATGCCGGAGAAAGCATGAAATTCAAAAAGTTCTGTGCCAGTTCTGGCTGTTTACTTGAGGCTACCTGAGCGGCCACTTCAATTTGCAAGTAATGTCCTTCCTTGAAGATAGCGGCGGCGTAGTTATCTTTTTTCTCTGACATCATGTGATAGCCAGGAGATGTGGTATAGCTCAACACCATATCACCTTCACCTTTCAGAAACAGGCCATAGGCTTCACTCCAGCCTTTAGTCACAGTGAGTGTCTTTGGCGCCACTTTTTGCCACTCCTGAGCGGCTTTGTCGCCATAGAGTTTTTGTATCCAGAGCAATAGCCCTAAACCCGGCGTGCTGGTGCGTGGGTCTTGGTAAATAATCTTCCAATTCTGGGGATTATTGATTAATTCATCCATACTTTGGGGGGGATGAGGTAGGGTATTTTTGTTGTAAATAAAGGCAAAATAACCGTAATCGTAAGGAATAAACGTCGTGTTGTGCCATGCAATGGGTAATTTCAGTTTTGAGGTATCGACGTGACTTGGTGTGAATAATCCGGTTTGTTGAGCGGCTTGAATCAGGTTGTTATCTAACCCCAGTATAATATCTGCGGGTGTTTTTTTGCCTTCCATTCTCAAACGGTTCAGCAAGGAGACGCCATCTTCCAACGCAACCAGTTTCAGTTCACAGCCACATTCGGTTTCAAAGGCTTTTTTGATGGCAGGCCCGGGTCCCCATTCAGAGGCAAATGAATCATAAGTATAAACTGTCAGGGTAGGTTTTGCCTGGCCTGTCTGAGCAAAAACGCTGGTAGCAATAGACAGCAGGCTGATAGCCATAAAGCGGGGAAATAATTTTGTAAACACTTTGCTCTCCTATAATTGCATATATCAATAGTTAGCAATATTGATAATTCTATACATCAATTACTTAATGTTTGTTATTAGCAGATAGCAAAGGATCTGAGAAGGTGCTAAATGAAAATGACATCTATTATATCAATGAGTAGCGTCTCAAATCCCTACGACGGTACTAACCGGTTCAGGTTCGACGGGTTTGTTCTCAGCAGTACTGTTTTGCGACAGCCGCACCCCGTTGAGATAGCGGTATTGTAGAGACTTCGGCTACGTCTGCAAAGTCTAATCATAGAGGTTTACCGCTTGAGATGAGTGTGAAACAATTAGCTATCTTTTTAAATTTGTTATACCGAGAGGTAGTCTGGTGATCGATGATGATGGCTACCGCCCGAATGTAGGAATTGTAATTTGTAATCGCCAAGGGCAAGTTCTGTGGGCTCGCCGTTATGGGCAGCACTCCTGGCAGTTTCCTCAAGGGGGTATCAATCCAGGGGAATCACCAGAGCAGGCAATGTATCGCGAGTTGTTCGAAGAAGTTGGTTTAAATCGCAAAGATGTACGGGTTCTTGCCTCAACCCGGAGTTGGTTGCGTTACAAATTACCCAAACGTTTGGTGCGTTGGGATACAAAGCCTGTTTGTATTGGGCAAAAGCAACGTTGGTTTTTATTACAGTTATTGTGTAATGAAGCGGATATTAATGTGCAGCGCAGTAAGACACCGGAATTTGATGGTTGGCGTTGGGTCAGTTATTGGTATCCTGTCCGGCAGGTCGTTTCTTTTAAACGCGATGTCTATCGCCGCGTGATGAAAGAATTCTCTTTTATTGTGATGTCAACGCAGGAGCCGGCTTCATTATTCCATTCACCTTATTTACATCGTCGTAGAAAAAGTTAGGTTATTGCTATGCTCATGCGCTTACGGGAAATTGTTGAAAAGGTTGCAATGGCAGCTAATTTATCTGAAGCGCTTGAGTTATTGGTCAATGAAACGTGCCGGGCAATGAACACGGATGTCTGCTCTATTTATTTGGCGGATCATCAGCGGCAATGTTATTACCTGATGGCAACCAAGGGGTTGAGAAAACCCAGGGGGCAAGCAATTAGTCTCGCCTTTGATGAAGGTGTCGTGGGGCAAGTTGGGCGTTTATCCGAATTAATTAATCTCGCTGATGTCCGTGATCATCCCAGTTTTAAATATATTCCCCAGGTAAGAGAAGAAAGTCTGCGGGCTTTTTTAGGTGTACCGATTATTTATCGTCGCCAATTGCAGGGAATACTCGTTGTCCAGCAATATGAGCGACGGTTATTTGATGAAAGTGAAGAATCTTTCATGGTGACACTGGCGATGCAACTTGCTGCTGTTCTCGCTCAGGCGCAAACCAAAGGGGTGTTCGGCCAGTATCGCCAGACCCGCATTAAGGGGCTTGCTATTTCTAATGGCATTGTTCTGGCACAGGGATGGCAAGATCGCTCCCAACCTTTGTTGGAACAAGTGACTGAAGCATTGACGCCGGATTATCAGGCTGAACGCTCCAGGCTGACTTTGGCGCTTGAAGAAGCCACTGCGGAATGCCGTCGTATCAGCAAGCGCTTTACTGCCAGTTCACAGAAAGAAAGCGCCGCCATTTTTGATCTCTATTCCCATTTATTAAATGATCCTCAACTCAAGCGGGATCTGTTTTGTGCCGTTGATAACGGTTTTGTAGCGGAATGGGCGATTAAAACGGTGATTGAAAAATATGCGGAACAGTTTGCCAGCTTGCAAGATCTTTATATGCGCGAGAGGGCATCGGATCTGCGGGCGCTCGGTCAGCGGGTGTTGTTTCATCTGAATGGTTCCTCTACGGGGAGCAGGCAGTGGCCAGCGCGTTTTATACTGGTTGCTGATGAACTCAGTGCTAACTTATTGGCTGAATTGCCACAAGATCAATTGGTGGGTGTGATTGTACGAGATGGCGCGACCCATTCTCACTCTGCAATATTGGTTCGTGCGATGGGAATTCCGGCTATCATGGGCGCGGATATCCAGCCTGAGTTATTACACAATCGGACACTCATCCTGGATGGTTATCGCGCAGAGGTTTTTATTGAACCGGAGCCTCTGGTTGCTAAAGAATACCAACAAATCATCGAGGAGGAACAGGTTCTCAGTAAGCTGGCTGAATGTGAACAGCAAAAGCAAGCACGGCTAAAAAGCGGAGAACGGGTTCTGGTGCAGCTTAACGCGGGCTTGAGTTTGAAACATGAACGGCAGATAGAAGACAATATTGATGGCATTGGGCTGTATCGCACGGAAATTCCTTTTATGTTGCATAGCGGTTTTCCATCAGAAGATGAGCAGAAAAATCGCTATCAAGAGATACTGGAACTTTTTCCTGATAAGCCAGTGGTATTGAGAACACTGGATATTGGCGCTGATAAACAACTTCCTTATATGCCTATCAACGAAGAAAACCCTTGTCTGGGATGGCGGGGCATCCGCATCACGCTGGATCAACCGGAAATATTCCTGATTCAGCTGCGGGCGATGCTAAAAGCCAATGCACAAACGGGCAATTTAAAAATACTGTTGCCGATGGTGACCAGTATTGAAGAGATTGATGAAGCCCGAAAACTGATTGAGAGAGCAAAAATTGAAGTAGAGCAAACGCTGGCTGAAACAATCACAATGCCCCAGGTTGGTATTATGCTTGAAGTTCCCTCAGCCATTTTTTTGCTGCCTCAATTAAAGAAACGGATTGATTTTGTTTCTATTGGCACGAATGATTTAACCCAGTATTTGCTTGCGGTGGATCGCAATAATACCCACGTCGCTTCGCTGTATGATAATTTGCATCCTGCGGTGATTAGAGCCTTGAAATTCGCCTTTGATGAATGCCAGCGTCTTGATCTCCCGATTAGCATATGCGGAGAAATGGCAGGCCTGCCAATGGAGACACTCATATTGCTTGGCTTAGGTTACCGTAGCCTGAGCATGAGTGGTCACAGTATTCCGCGTATTAAGTATTTATTAAGGCATTTGGATGCCAAAGAACTTGAGCATCTTATTGAGTTGATTTTGAGAGCTGAAACCAGCCATGAAGTAAAAGTATTGTCAGCCGAATTTATGGAATCACAAGGTTTGGGAGGCTTGATTCGAGGGGGTATTTAGGGAAGTTATACAAAAAATTGGAGGACTTAATGATGCCTCAGATTCCAGTAGAAACCAATGACCATATATCCTTATGAATTTCTTCAGACGACAAGTTGTTGTTGATACGTGCAGCCACCTTGCAACATACCAACCTAACTGAGTTTGTAGTCTCCACTAATGGGGTTCATCAGAGGCGCCACGACAATCACTTGCGGCCTAATGGTGGGAGCACGTCACTTGCCTGTGTTATTATCTGCGATTATTTGTCTTAAGCTATTCAAGTCATATAATTTACTCGCACAAGATCATTCATTCACACAACATATTTTTAGTGGGGAACGATGAGCACTAGCTATCTGGCATTTCCTAATATTGACCCCGTCATATTTTCAATCGGGCCTGTATCCCTCCACTGGTACGGTTTTATGTATCTGGTTGGCTTTGTTTTTGCCATGTGGCTGGCAAATCGCCGTGCGGCAAAGCCAAACAGTGGCTGGAACAAAACCGAAGTTGAGAACTTACTGTATGCAGGGTTTGTCGGGGTTTTCGTCGGTGGACGCCTCGGTTATGTCCTGTTCTATAATCTTCCAATGTTCCTTGATAACCCGCTTTATCTGTTCAAAGTTTGGGATGGCGGAATGTCTTTCCACGGTGGACTGGTAGGGGTTATCTGCGCCATGTGGTGGTTTGCGCACCGCACCAAACGCCATTTCTTGCAAGTCGCGGATTTCGTTGCGCCATTAGTTCCGTTTGGTTTGGGCATGGGGCGGATCGGTAACTTTATCAATGGAGAATTGTGGGGGCGTGTTACGCTTGATACGCCGTGGGCCATGTTATTCCCAGGCTCCCGCAGTGAAGATATTGCCATCGCCACCGCCAATCCTTCTTTATGGCCTATTCTGGAAAAATATGGTGTCCTGCCCCGCCATCCATCACAGCTCTATGAGATGGTACTTGAAGGCATCGTATTATTTATCATCCTCAACTTATTTATCCGTAAACCGCGCCCGATGGGGAGTGTTTCAGGCTTATTCCTGATTGGTTATGGTGCATTCCGCATAATAGTCGAATTTTTCCGCCAGCCTGACGCCCAACTTGGGCTGTTTGACGGGATAAGTATGGGGCAAATCCTTTCTGTTCCCATGATTCTAGCGGGAATATTTTTGATGATATGGGCGCATAAATGCCCTGGCAATAAAACACGCAATAACAAGGTACAAGAGGCAAAATGAAACAGTATCTGGATTTAATGAAAAAAGTGTTGGAAGAGGGCACAGCAAAAGATGACCGAACGGGGACGGGAACCCTTTCTATTTTTGGTCATCAGATGCGTTTCAATTTGCAAGCAGGTTTTCCGTTGGTAACCACCAAGCGTTGCCATATTCGTTCCATTATCCACGAATTGCTGTGGTTCTTGCATGGCGACACCAATATCAAATACCTGCATGATAATGGCGTATCTATTTGGGATGAATGGGCTGACGAAAATGGCAATTTGGGACCTGTTTATGGTAAACAATGGCGTGCCTGGGGTTGTGCAGATGGCCGTCAGATCGATCAATTAACCCAGGTTATTGAACAGTTGAAAAGTGATCCTGATTCACGTCGGATCATTGTTTCTGCGTGGAACGTTGGGGAACTGGATAAAATGGCCCTGGCGCCATGCCATGCTTTTTTCCAGTTCTACGTGGCAGACGGTAAACTTTCCTGCCAGCTTTACCAGCGTTCTTGTGATGTATTTTTAGGATTGCCATTCAATATCGCCAGCTATGCGTTATTGGTGCATATGATGGCCCAACAATGTGATCTTGAAGTGGGTGATTTTGTCTGGACTGGCGGAGATACTCACCTTTACAGCAACCATTTGGAACAAACCAGACTGCAATTAAGTCGTGAGCCACGTGCGTTACCTAAGTTAGTGATTAAGCGTAAGCCCGACTCATTGTTTGATTATCGATTCGAAGACTTTGAAATTGTGGATTACGATCCGCATCCCGGTATTAAAGCACCGGTTGCCATTTAATTCTCTTTTTCCATCCTCAAATCTGGGGATGGAAACACTTCGCATAAAGAGCTGTGATCCTATACTCTCTTTTGAGAGTTGAAAACCAATCCCATGTCCCTCGGAAACTTTATCCTGCATTTTTTCAGAGATCCAAGACCCGCACCAGAGCGCGAAAGTCGCTTATCCCTTATTTGATATCCTGTTTGCGTCGCTTTGTGCAATGATTGCGGGGGCAGAAAGCTGGCATGATATTCAGGAATATCCCGAAGGCTATGCGGTTACCCTGCATAGAACCCTTGACATTTTTTGATCAATTAGTAGATTGTCTGTTGATAAAATAAACAGCAAGAGAAATTGATATGTTAAATAATGCAGTAATTGATTCATCATTTATGACAGGGCAATTAAGTTTGGACGCAATTATCATCGAAGCATTCAAATATAATAATGGATATATCGTTATTACAAGTAATAGCCCTTTCTATCCCAAAAACTATAAATGGGGTGACCAAAAAAGTGACATTGGGGTTATTGTTCTTAATAACCAAGCAGTAAATATTGTCAAGACTTATACCGCAGTTATCATTGACAGTATGATTTATATTGATCACGATATACCCAAAAAATTGAATATAGAAGATAAACTGATCCCAGCCCACTATTTAGAATCGCTAAATGGTCTGGAATGTCAATCTATAGTAGGTGCAAAAGTTAAATTATCGGTTGATGCTGAAGTCAGGCATAAAATTAGCGCAGCACATAGTATGGCTCACTTTATGTCTTTAGCCTTAAATAAGGTGACTAATAAATATTGGAATAAAGATTATGATAAGGATAGTTTAGAAAATTATAACTTAGATAAAGCAGCAATATTTAAATCATCAATTTCTGAGTTAAAATCCATAGATACATATCGGCTTGGTAAGTCGTTAAAGAAAAAAGGGTTTGATAAAGCATCATTTTTGGAAAGTATTGTTAGCATCAATGAAGAAATAAATTTAATTTTGAAAAACTGGCTGGTAACAGGGAGTGAAATACGGGTTGAATATACATCACAAGATATTGGAAGTTTGAGGTTATGGAAAAGCACGGTAGAAAATCGTCCGGTTGTTATTCCGTGTGGTGGAACCCATATAAAAAATACAGAAGAAATACAGGATATTAAGGTAGAGATAAAGCCAGAAGAAAGTGATGAGTATATTGTAATTACGACATACTGTAAGTTGAGATGATAAAACATGATCAGTTTTGAATTGATATCTATATTTGTTCTATTGGCATTACTCTCTTATTTGACCCCTGGACCTGATTGGGCTGTTATCAGTAAAGGGGTATTTAAGAGCAAGAGAGAAGGAATGATCACTGCATTTGGTGTACAGTCAGGGCTGTTTTTTCATCTTGTGTTAGGATCATTAGGCGCTACAGTTATTCTGGCAACATCGAAAACAGCATTCAATATATTACAAATAATCGGCGCCGTTTATCTTATTTACCTTGGAAGTTCGGGATTAAGGGAGATTTATCGCAATAAAAACCAACAACAGTCAGTGATTGATTCACAAGGAATCATTAAGCAAAAAAGAAATCCTTTTTTAGTCGGGTTATTTGCTAATGTACTTAACCCTAAAGTAGCCATATTTTTTATCAGTATTCTGCCTCAATTTATTAATCCGGAACTACCTCATCTTAGGCAAATTATCATACTTGGGATAATTGATATTGTTATTGGGGCCTTATGGTGGGTTATATTTGTTCATGCGATTCACTATATTCAAAATATATTTTTGAAAGGAAATTCTCAAGTTATTATAGAGTCTATAACTAATATTTTCTTGCTGTTATTTGGAGTTGTTATGTTTGTGGGTACTGTTTTTATTTAATTGACTTATTACCGTAGAATGTTATTTCTGTCCGAATTTATCTATCGCATCATGGGGGGCATCAATATAAGATTAATTGATGCCATTATTATCTTTATATATGAGGTTGGGTAATGAAAGGTAGAAGGCTTTGTGTTGTTCATGATGATTCTTTTTATAAGAAATTAGGTGGCAATAATATTGCCAAAAACTCATTTTATAATGTGGTTTGTTTTTTCAAATATTATAATTTTGATGTATGTGATATGAATAATTACATGTCAAAAGGAAATATTTTAAGTGATATTGATATCTTTCTTACAACCAATGAATTTTCACAGAATAATTTAGAATAACAACCAAATTTATCTATTATATTTTCTTTGTCGGATATTTACTCTCACGCTGAAAATAACATTGTTAACAAAGGTGTTGTTACCAAAAATATAGAGTTTAAACATGGAGAGTATAATTACTTGAATCAACTTGATGGGGAAATTAAAGTAGTTTACGAAGGGGAGGGGTTTCATTTGCATGGTAATTATGTCAGACAATTTATTGATTATGAGGGATGGCAGCCTTTTATAAAATATAACGACTTTGTCATTGGGGTCTTCTTTCTATTTTGCAAGGTGAGAAAATGAGGTTCTTTTAAAGAAAATGATTGGAGATATTATCGATAACGATCAAAAAAATTTTGATTTTCAATCAGGAATGAGTTTTTCTAATAGTATTATTGAATATAGAGAACCAGATACTACCCGTGATTTATCTAAAATTAAAGGTGACCATATTATTTATGTAGATAATGATGAGTTACTTAGAAAAGGATTTTATAGTGATGGGTTACATAGCCCTTCCGTTCTGAGTTTATATACTCGATAAACTTCAAATTGCAATCTGCAATATGAAGTAAAGCCTTATATTTCCATGTGTTACGGGAATATGTAACATGCACCTTGAAGGTGAATTGGTATAGCGCGTTATGATGGTTATAATAGATGGTTGTTACGTACCTGCGCATTAACTAATATTAAACAGGCAAGTCATGATATCCTTGAAGAATCCAGGATCATTAACACACGATTTGTTATTTAATTTCTTCTTTGTTAAGAAATTACCATTTGCAAAATAATATTCAATGCTTTTGTTTGTTTTTATTAAAATTCTGGTTAAATATACCAGAAAAAATAGCATATTCTTAATTTATTTTAAATTGCAGTGGAGAAAGTTTAGGTTAAAAATACAGTAACCCTTTACCAGCCCTATATTGACTAGCGGGAAGAAGATTAAACACATCCTGGTAGGGCTGTTTTTGGGTCATCTCGGTCACGATTTCACTGATCACATCCTCGGAAACAGTACTGTTCACCCCCGCTGGGAACGGGTCCCAAAGAAGATTTTTTGCATGATCACACTGCCACGCAGGCACCATTTCGCCTCGTTGTTGGTCAACGGGATGTCTTTATGACGGAGAAAAACCCATCGCCCCGTTTCATGCTTAAGAATATAAGCACACCTTCCGGCATAGCGGGACGCCGGAACCTGTTCCCTCTTTTTCAGCCAGCTCACCAGACTTTTCCACAGTCTGGACAGGCGGTTGCGCCAGCTGGATTTGTGCGACGAGGGCGTTGAGCTTTTGCCATTCAGCCCGGGACTTTCGCTGATATTGCTCACTTCAGGTGACTTAGCGATAAAGTGTTTTTTCGGCCAGGTTGCCTCGGTGTCTTTCTGGCATCGTTTGTTGGCTGTCCCGTTATCCGGGGTTTTACCCTGACGGATGTGTTCATTCTCTTACTTCTTATTGTGCTGCTTAGGCACTGGAATCAACGTGGCATCAATGAGTTACCCCATTCTGGGAATGAATCCCTGTGCCGAAAGCTGATGCTTCGCCTCTTCAAACAATGCGCGGGTACTTCCTGCCCAATCCGTTTTTCGAAACACCAAATCGTGTGACAGTCTGGAATATTAATGATATCGGTCAGGCGACAAAAACGTGACCAGCTCATTCGATCAAGTAATTGATATTCCCCCTTTTCATCGGAAAGATTATGGAAATGTTTCAGGATAATGATGCGAACCATCACCTCAGTCGGGAATGGCGGGCGTCCCCCTTTGGGAGAAATAATACGTGGTGCGACACGGTCTATGGTGTCAGCCAGTGCCGAGAAATCAACAGACTTATCAAGAACAAGCAGTGGATCACCTCATTCATCGATTTTTCGACGGTGATATTCGGATGCCAGCTTGTCTTTTTTTTAAAGCAGAACGAGGTAGTATCATGACGGTGCTACCTTGCAGAGATGTACTGTGTCTACATTTTACTCAATTTTGTGGCTGTGAAAAGTTTTTGGAGGTTCCCATAAAAATACTGGAATCCTTGTCCGGTGGCTCAGATGTCATTTGGACTTTCATAAATGATTTTGGTTAAATTATGTTCAGATTTGGGAGCCAGATCAAGAAAATAGGCATGGTTAATAGTGTAGTTTAAGTTAGGTATTTTGCATATAGAGTATTGTGGAGAAATGATTTTTTAGGACATCAAAGCTTTTCATAACACCACAAACTTTATTTTTTAAAGATGAGGTGGATGTTATGGATGAGATTAGTGTAGCTCAATATCTTAGAATGTCTACAGACCACCAACAGTATTCATTATTCAATCAGTCGCAATTCATAAGTAAATATGCTTCTGAACATGGTATGAATATTATTCATACTTACGATGACTCAGGTAAAAGCGGAGTTACGGCTAACCGAAGAGAAGCATTTCATCAACTAATTGATGATGTAGTTAGCAGAAGAATAAATATTAAAGCTGTTTTAGTTTATGATATAAGTCGTTTCGGTAGATTTCAAAAAATAGATCAATATGGATATTACACCCATCAACTTGAAATGCATGATGTTAAGATCATCTATTGTGCGAATCCTATCGCCGAAGTTGATAACGATTATGCTGATTTCCAATTGTTCATAGGTCGCAAAGAAGCATCTCTATTCAGTCGAAATTTATCTCAAAAAGTCTTTCTTGGTCAAGTAAATCTGGCTGGTCGTGGATATCACCAAGGTGGGCCTGCAGGTTATGGTCTGCGGAGAATGTTGGTAGATGAAAACCGGAAACATAAAGGAATACTTAATTACAAAGAGTGGAAAAGCATCCAGACTGACAGAATAATTTTAGTATTAGGGCCAGAAAATGAAGTTGCAGTTGTAAAATGGATATACGACCAATTCGTTAATAGCTCAAAACCAGAGCGAGTTATTGCCTCTGAACTGAACAGGAGAGAGATAGCAGCAGAGCGAGGCACGAAATGGACCAGAGGAAAGATCCATGAGATTTTAACTAACGAAAAATATATTGGTCATAATGTTTATAACCGAACATCCTATCGATTAAAGCGACGTTTTATCCGTAATCCAAAACATGAATGGATAAGATGTGAAAATGCTTTTGAGGCTATTATTTCTCCTGAGATCTTTTTACAAGCACAGGAGGTTATTAGTAATAGAAGTATTCATCTTAGCAATGAGGATTTACTTTGTAAACTCTCGGATCTTTTGAAAACAAGAGGGAAGCTCTCCGGTATCATTATAGATGAGGACGATGAGACCCCATCCTCATCTGTTTATAGAAAGCGTTTTGGTGGCCTATTGCAGGCTTATCAATTAATTAACTATAAACCAAAACATGATTATGACTATTTGAGAATAAATTCATTACTAAGAGAAAAATATCACATCTTCATTGAAAAATTCATCCGTGATATTACAGAACAGGGTTGTTATGTTGATTATGATGAGGAAACGAAATTATTTACTATCAATGATGAATTTAAGATGTCCGTTGTTATTTCACGTTGTTTTCTGAATACCACTAAGAAGCGTTGGAAGATACGGTTTGAACGTAAGTACAGTTATGATGCTTGTATTGTTGTTCGACTTGATAGTCAAAACGTAAACACGAAAGATTACTATATATTCCCTTCAATAGAGGTATTAGAACGACAGTTAATTTTTGAAAATGTAAATTCTTATCAGTTAGAGTTTTATAGGTTTGATTCTTTGAATCCTTTTCTACAGATTCTTAGACGTGAAATTATTTAAGAGGAACCATGATGAAAGAATATGAAGAAATAAAGCTTATAGCTATATCTAAGATCAAGATTGTTAACTCACGCTCCAGAAGTAAATCTATTCATGATGAACTTGTTGAAAGTATAAGAAACATAGGCTTAAAAAAACCAATAACTGTAAGACTATCTGATTCCCCATGTGAGACGTATATGTACGATTTAATTTGTGGACAAGGAAGAATTGAGGCTTATGAGATATTAGGTGAGAAACAAATCCCTGCAATAGTAAAGTCCGTGGATCATGAAGACGGGCATATCATGAGTCTTGCTGAAAATATTGCACGAAGAAAGCCCCGCGCAACTGAGCTTCTCAATAGTATATTAGAATTAAAAAAGAAAGGTTTTACCGAATTAGAAATAGGACAAAAGATAGGGCGTTCACGAACTTGGGTAAGTGCAATAGTTTCATTAAAGGAGAATGGGGAGGATAAACTACTTGCTGCTGTAGAATCTGGAAGAATACCGTTCTACCTTGCTGTTGAGATATCGAGAGCAAAAGGAAATGATATACAAGATATTTTGTTGGAGGGTTTCAATTCTGGTGAACTTAACTCAAAGCAAATAGCGATAATTAAAAAAATCTTAGCTCAGAGGGAAACCTCAGGGAAAGGAAGTGATAATAATGCTTTTGTTAAGGCCGCAAAAAAGAAGCGGATTACGCCTGACGAGTTGAGGGAGCTTTATCAAGATAATGTGAAAAGACATAAAATGCTCCATACAAGGTCTGAGTTTACGATGTTAAGTCTGATGGTTGTTAAAGAGATCATGGTAAATCTTTTGCAAAATAAAGAGTTTTCTGATGTGTTAGTTTCTGAAAATTTAAATGCTGTTCCTGCATTTATTCTCGAAAATGTGAATCCTGAACGAGGACTGGAAAATGAACAATCCTAAGTTTAATAGTCTAAGTATATTAATGGATGTTTGCGAACTGAAATACGGTAAAGAATTGCCATTAAACGTTAAGATAAGTGTAAAATATAAACAAATACTTTCAACTATAAAAATAATTGGTGTTATTGAACCTATCGTAATCTACATTAACGAAAACTCTGAAAGGATTATACTTGATGGACATTTAAGAGTTGAAGCATCAAAAGATGCAGGCCTTGAAAAAATATACTGCTTAATAGCGGAGGATGAGGAATCTTATAGCTATAATAAGTATGTTAACCGTTTATCGGTCATTCAGGAGCACCGAATGGCATTACAAGCTGTTGAGGCTGGAGTATCAGAAGAGAGATTAAGCACTGCGCTAAATATTTCGATAAAGTCTCTTAGAGCAAAATTTAAATTACTTGACGGTATTACCCCTGAAACAACAGCTTTATTAGCTGACAAAATAGTTCCTCAAGCTATATTCAAGGTGTTGAAGAAAATGAAGCCGGAAAGACAGCATGAGGCGGTATGTACGATGATAAATATAAATAACTTTAGTAGAAAATTTGCACTTTCATTATTGCATACAACCCCTGATGAAATGCTTAAGAACCCCAAAGACTCCAAGCTTAAGAAGCAAGATATCGCAAAAAATTTTGCCAGAATGGAGCGAGAAATGGCTGCAATGGAAATGGAGACTAAACAATTAGAAAATATTTATGGTACAAATAATTTAAAGTTAGCTGTGATTATAAATCACATTAAGAAGCTTCTTAGTAATTATGCTGTATTGAATTGGTTAGTAGATAATAATCCAGACTATTTAACACAACTAAAAAAGATCTCTGCTATTGATTCCTTACCAGTTCTCGAAGATAAAGAAATCTTTTAAATGTTTACTAATCGATTACAAGAGTCTGTACGTAGATTTGTGTAATTGCCCGATTTTGATATGTTTAATTAACCATCAAAAGAAGGTGCACTTATGGACGACAAACAGTTACAGGCTCTTGCGGCTGAATTGGCTAAAAATCTCAAAACCTCTGATGATCTCAGTCAGCTTTCCCGTTTGCTCAAAAAATTAACGGTTGAAACCGCCCTTAATGCTGAACTGACTGAACACTCGGCCACTGGAAAAATAACGCCAAAACAGGCACCAACCCCCGTAATGGTTATTCATCAAAGACGGTCATGAGCAATGATGGCCCTTTGGAATTGCGTATTCCCCGTGATCGGGAGAGCGCGTTTGAACCCCAGTTGATCCGGAAGCACCAAACCCGAATCACCGCCATGGACAACCAGATTCTGGCGCTCTATGCCAAGGGGATGACGCCCCGTGAAATTACCGCCGCCTTCAAAGAAATGTACGACGCAGATGTGTCACCCTCGCTCATCTCAAAGGTCACTGACACCGTGCTGGAACAAGTTACTGAGTGGCAAAATCGTCCGCTGGATGCGCTATATCCTATTGTTTATCTTGACTGTATTGTCATTAAGGTTCGTCATGATGGCCGGGTCATCAACAAATCGGTGTTCCTGACACTGGGGATCAAACCTTGAGGGCCAAAAGGAGCTCCTGGGCATGTGGCTGGCCGAAAATGAAAGGGCGAAATTCTGGCTGTCCGTGCTGACCGATCTCAAGAACCGGGGACTGGAAGATATTCTCATTGCCTGTGCCGATGGGCTGAAAGGCTTCCCGGATGCCATCAACACCGTTTATCCCGAAACCCGTATCCAGCTGTGCATTGTGCATATGATACGCAACAGCCTGCGGTTCGTGGCCTGGAAAGACGACAAAGCGGTTACCCGTGACCTCAAAGCCATTTATCAGGCACCAACAGAAGAAGCGGCGTTGCAGGCATTGGAAGCCTTTGGCCGGGCTTGGGATCCCCGTTACCCCAAAATCCGCCGTAGCTGGCAGTCTAACTGGAACCATCTGTCGACGTTCTTCGCCTACCCAGCCGAGATCCGCAAGGTGATCTACACAACGAATGCGATTGAATCGTTGAACAGCGTTAAAGGCAAAAGCTTTAACGAACTGCGTTTTGAAGATGCCAAAGGCAGTGAGGAAATTTATTTCCACGGCCAGAAAGATTTGACCGCCCAGATTGAAAATGATGTGCTCTGGCATATCAAACACGACCAGAAACAACGTATTGATAACAACCGTTACCACGATATCCGTGCCGATGACCATCATCAGGTCGCCGGTTCACGCAAAATCACCACCGAAGGCGATGTATCGCACCGGATTGCCGGTAGCCAGCATACCCAGACCGGGGATGCCACCGTGATTGACAGCGGACAGGAGATTCACCTGAAAAGCGGCGGCAAAGTCGTGCTGGAAGCGGCAGCAGAAATCACATTGAAAGTGGGCGATAGTTTTCTGAAAGTCACGCCGGGCGGCATTCTCTGTTCACCGATTAATGTCGGGCAGGGTTCAGGCGGCAGTGGGCGCGGGATTTCACTGCAATTACCGGAGGGAGTAGCGCCACTCTCACAAGTAGGGCAACTCCCGATGGCGTAAGCACTCCCGGCAACTGAATTTCCGGTGCAACCAGCTTGTGCAGAATTGGCGCAACAGGATGCCAGGATAGAGTCATTTTACCTTAATGACTGGATTGAGCAGGCATTTCGGCTGTATAGCGGCACCCCGATGCGCAATATGTTGAAACAGAGTCCGTGGTTGGTACAACCGAAGGCTAATCAATTAGTTCAGATAGGGGTAGTGCTGGATCGCTATGAACTGGGTGACAACAGTTGGGGTTGGGCTTACCGCAGCCATACACCGTGGCAAGGACAGATTAAACACTGGCAACAGCGGCAATGGGTAATGATGAATGGCGAACCAATGTTGTTCCGCATGATGGATGCGCGGATATTGGGCACACTGGTGCCGGCTTTTACGCCCAGCGACTGGTCACTGATGTTGTCGCCTGTCACAGAACTGATGATAGACAGGCCGCAACCGATGAGGTTTTGCCGTCCTGAAGCGTGTAGAGAAGGTAACAGCGAAATTCCGTTTACGTTGGGTGAGCATTTGCTGGCAGTCTGGTTACATTCTCCCTATGGTCTGCAAGCCTTAAGTAGTTCCCTCTATAATGATTTATGGGAAAACCACGGAGAGATAGCGAGGCAATTGGATCAGCCTGAAGGCAGTTTGGAACAACAGATTGAACAATGGCTGCGGAAAAAAATTGAGGCAGGGCATCATGCTGAAAAAATATCCTGTCAGGATTATCTGCTAGCGATGGAACAAGAAAAAGAACAGGAGAAAGATTTATGAGTAATGCAAATTCAGTTTATTGTCCTAATTGTCCTAATTGTCCTAATTGTCCTAATTGTCCTAATTGTCCTAATTGTCCTAATTGTCCTAATTGTCCGAATATGCTGAAGAACAAGATAGAAATTCAGCTTGTCGATGAACATAATAAACCCATAACCAATATGCCTTATACATTAAAAAACAGCAAAACTACACGTACAGGGAAAATAGATGGGAATGGAATGATCAAGGAAGAACAATTATTGGCTTCTCCTTTACGCTTATTTTTCAGTGGGCAAGAACTTGCCGATGAAATGGAAAAACGCCCACTGAGAACGAAGCGTAACAGTGAATACACTCGCTCTACCGAAGCCATGAAAGCCATTTCACCAGTTTTTAAAGGGAGCTTGGAATCAGGCCGCAAGTATCATTATGCAAAGATTGGTGAATTGGTTGATAAAAAACCAGTTATCGAAAAATGGAAAGAAGAAAATCCTCTTCCAAGCTACCATTTTCCTGATAGTGAACCACAGGGCCTTGAAGTTTATCCATCGTTATCACGGCTGAGTGACTTAACACTTTTTGCAGTGAGAGCACCAGCTGTACTTAATGATGTTCCAATAGCAGTATCAAATACTTCGATTGCGTATCCTACAAATTTATAATCTGCTTGAAGAGCTATATTATCCATATCCTTGTTAAACGGTACAGATGGAACAAAATCATCTTCATTAACATGACGATAATGAGTAATTTCAGTGAGTTCCTGCACTGCGCTTTGGGTGAATAAACGTGGCATACCGTAGGTATAGAGGCAAGGATTATAGGATTTGAGTTGTGCACTATGTAACAAGGCGAGGCCCCCCCCCCCCCCAAACTATGACCGCAGACGAATAGTTTTTTATTTTGTGTTAACTCAATGATATGTTCAAATACTGTTTTTCCATCGTCTCTTTTAGGTACTTGGATTTCTGTGACAAGATGGAAGGCATCCCAAAAACCTTTGTGAACTTTCCCTTTTTCGCTAAAACCACTACATACACCTTTAGGTGTACAGCCTAATTCTAGCGGCTGGAATGTTCCATCTGTGAGCAGATCCTTTGTTTCCGTCATTTCAGTACCACGCCATCCAATAATAACTTCTTTCTTGTTTGCCACGTAAAAAAGTTGGGTGTGACCCTGAGGAATTTTTTGTTTATTTGAGTCAATGTAGACGACCTCAGTATAGCGATCACTAAATGGAACATCATAAACCACTGGAGAAAAAGATTGGTCATTGATCCTATGAGGTGAACGTGACAGATCGAGCAACTGTTTTTGGAAGAGGTTTGTAACTGAACCTAAGTAATTTTCAGTATCTTCGGCATAAGTTAATATACTCATTAGTGAGAGGTTATAAGCATTAACTAATGAATAGTCTTTTTGATGATGTAACAACAAAGACCATGCCCTAAATGGAAATACTTCAATGACATAGCGATATTCGCCTAAATATGATCCCTTTTTACACCATGGTAAATTAGTTTACTTTTATGTTCTCCCTGATTCAGAATCAAAACTTTATTTACTTCCGGAGTTAAATGAAAAAACCAGAAAAGAGACTAAAGAATTTATTGAACAACAGACCAAAGTAGATAAATATAGAGAGCAAGAGATACGTTCATTTTTTCAGGGTGACGAAAATCCTACAGGTAAGCGTGGGACAGGTCTTCTTGACCATAGTAACGCCTTATATGCTGAATATATTGATAAGAGATTGCGAGAACTGTGCACTCTTTCACCGGATAAAAAATTGCAAAGGAAGCAGGAAGATTTATCATTTCTTGAAAGTGAACCGCATTCGATTCGCGCAGTATTTCAAAGAAAAAAAATCAGAGAATATTATTTCTTAAGAGAAATAGATAATCAATTAATGATAACTCTAGAAGTAACTAAAAACGATAAAAGGATAATATGAGGCTAATAATGAAATTAACATTCAGACTATTAAATTGATCGGATAAATGATCTGCATTGATGTTATAATCGGTCATCCGATGACTTACCGCCTGTTCTTATGAAATTGAAATCGAATATCACACTGTCTGAAGCTGAACGTATTACATTACAACAACTTGCCCTGAATCACAGACACCGAGACATCCGTACGCGAGGAACGGGTTTGCTCATGCTTGCCAGAGGCATCAAACCCCGTCAGATAGCCGCTGAGATAGGATGCAGTCTCAGAGTTATCTATGACTGGGTTCACTTCTGGCACGATTCAGGGATAGCGGGATTATTAGGTGGGCATGTCGGAGGCCGATATCCCGCCATGACCCCTGACATGATTACCTCCGCGGTCGAAGCCGCCAGTGCAGAATCTCTGACGTTAGCCCGAATCGCACAGAAAGTCGAGGACAAGCATGGCCCGCTGCCCTGTACGCTTGAGACGCTGGCGAATACCCTGAAAAAACAGGGGATAACCTATAAACGAGCCCGCCTGTCTTTAAAAAAAATGCAATGACGCGGAGTTTGCTGAAAAAGCCGCCTTGCTGAATAAAATTAAGGCGGGCGCGCGATCGGGTCATTACCGGCTGGTCTATCTTGATGAGGCGGGTTTTACCGCCTCTCCGCCGGTGCAATACGGATGGAGTCCGCGGGGTAAGCCCCATGAAACAGAGCCGCAAAATCATGTCAGACGTTCAGTGTTAGGGGCGCTAAATTACACCGATAACACACTGTTTTATCAGATAATGTCAGACAGTGTTACGCGGACTGATGTCATTGATTTTTTAGAACAGGTTGCAAAGCAAGGGGATCATCGCCTGACATTTGTCGTATTAGATAATGCGCGTATCCATCATAGGATAGATGAAAAAATCAAAAGTCGCGGGTTACGAGAACACAACCTGTTTTTATTTTACTTTCCCGCCTACAGCCCAGAGCTGAATCTGATTGAAATCGTCTGGAGACAGGCTAAATATCACTGGCGACGTTTTATCACTTGGACTCAGGATACAATGGATCATGAGCTAAATACTTTATTTGAAAGTTATGGTCGCCAATTTGCAGTTAATTTCTCTTGAGGACTTAACAATATTATCACTTATCCTGTGCTTAACAGGATGTGAATTCATGTCTAATACTATTTCAAGTTACTGGCAGACTTATAAAGATAAGTCTGAACCATTTTCACCACCTGAAAAAAATCAATGGATTACAGTCGAAGGTATTGCTCCTCCAAATACGAAACCTAATTTAGACAGTATTTATGCTTCAAATAGGTGTCTTGCTACTCATAATACCGCAGGTGGAACACTCTATCACCTACCTAAATATCACTGGAACAGATTTAATATTTTAGTAGATCCTGTAACAGGTTATTTTAAAGAAAAAATACCTCTTAATGGTGGAGGTTGGTGTCAATGGCAGATTGATAATATTGAATTAGCTCTTGAGTATACTAACGTTAGCCATCTGATGAAGTGTAGCGGTCAATAAATACCGGACACATTTTTAGCCTCTTCCCACTGCTTTTCATATTCAACCGGTGAAAGTCCGCCATTAAAACTATGCGGACGATCGTGGTTGTAATAGCCGCCCAAATATGGCGTGATATCCCGTATGGCATCATGGATATCCAGATACCCTTCCGGGGGAACCCATTCACTCTTCAGACTGCGAAAGACTCTTTCCATTGGGGAATTATCCCAGCAATTTCCCCGGCGGCTCATACTCTGGATGATTTTGTTTCTCCATAATAAACGACGGAACTTATTGCTGCTGTATTGGCTTCCCTGGATGCCCTTGTATCTTAAAAGTAGGTTAAAATAAATACGATTAGATTTGGCACAGTGTACGCAGTCTGAGTTGCCCTGGGGTTTTAAGCCCGTTTTAAAGCTATTGACGCATACACTGAGCCACTCATCTGAAACCCGAACAGTTGTCCGTCATCCATAACGTATTTGCAAGGCAGGGTAATATGAGTCAGCCAAATCCACTTTGTGTGGGCATCGATGTTTCCAAAGCCTCATTAGATATCGCCGTGAGTACTGGCGTAGAGGCATTCACTGCCAGTAATGATCCTGATGGTTTTGATGCCATTGTGTCCGTACTGAAGCAACATCTCGTGTCCCTGATTCTGATGGAAGCCACCGGTGGACTGGAATCTGCTGTTGCCTGCTCGCTTCAGGCCGAAGGGTTTGATGTCGTTGTTATTAATCCCAGGCAAGCGCGAGATTTTGCCCGGGCCATGGGATATCTGGCAAAGACTGACCGCATTGACGCCAAGGTCCTGACTCAGATGGCAGAAGTGATAAACCGTCATCCCGAACGAGAACGGTTTATTCGGGCGCTGCCAGATGCGGAACGTCAGATTCTTTCTGCCATGGTGGTGCGCAGACGGCAGTTGATTACGATGCTGGTTGCTGAGCGTAATCGCCTACATCCTGCGCATCCTCAGAGCAGAAAGAGCATCAACACTGTCATTAAAGCACTGGAAGCTGAGCTGGCGCGGATCGATGAAGATATGAATAAACATATCCAGATTCATTTTAAGGAACTGGCTGACCGGCTCAGCGCCATCAAGGGCATTGGGGCAATGACAACAGCAGCCCTGCTGGCAGAAGTCCCTGAACTGGGCAAGCTCTCGCGTCGGGAAATCAGTGCACTTGTTGGCGTTGCTCCTGTTAACCGTGACTCGGGAACTATGCGGGGTCGACGAACCATCTTTGGCGGGCGCGCTGGGGTTCGGACAGCGTTGTATATGGCCACACTCGTGGCAACCCGTTTTAACCCGGTAATCAAGACGTTTTACAACCGCCTGCTGGCGGCGGGTAAGGCCAAAAAAGTGGCTCTTGTGGCTTGTATGCGCAAGCTGCTGTGATGTGGTCCAATGATTTTGGTCACCGTTATAGAGGTGATATTCTCACTTCAACACGCAAAATAGGTGACATGATGAAAAGACGTTTCAGCCCCGAATTTAAACTGGAATCTGCCCAGCTAGTCCTTGACCAGCATTACAGCATAAGAGAAGCGGCGAAGGCGATGAATGTGAGTAAATCGGCAATGGAATCTTGGGTTCGCCAGTTAAAACAGGAGCGACAAGGCCAATCACCCAAAGCCTCACCCATCACGCCGGAGCAAATTGAAATACGCGAACTGAAGAAGAAACTGCAACGCCTTGAAATGGAAAACGATGTATTAAAAAAAGCCTCAGCACTCTTGATGTCGGACTACATGAACAGTTCTCGTTAATCGAGCAATTCAGAGTGCATTATCCGGTGGCTTCTCTTTGCCAACTGTTCGGGGTTCATCGCAGTAGTTATCAGGCCTGGCACAAGCGAATCAAGCGGCCAGACTCTGCTCGCGTAACGCTAAAAAGCCGGGTTCGTGAAGCCTTTAACAAAAGTCACGGTTCTGCCGGAGCACGAACGATTGCCTCGATAGTTACCCGTGAGGGGATCCCATTAGGCCGATGGCGGGCCGGAAAACTTATGACTGAACTCGGGCTGGTCAGTCGTCAACAACCCAAACATCGGTATTCACGAAAGGAGCAGGAACATGTTGATATTCCAAACCATCTTGACCGCCAATTTGCTGTTACGGAACCTAATCAGGTTTGGTGTGGTGACATCACTTACATCTGGACAGGTCAACGTTGGGCGTATTTAGCGGTGGTTCTCGACTTATTTGCGCGTAAACCCGTCAGTTGTGCGATGTCATTTTCGCCCGACGCTGAGTTAACGAAGAAAGCCTTAACAATGGCATTTGAATCAAGAGGAAAGCCACAAGGTGTGATGTTTCACAGCGATCAGGGATGCCAGTATACCAGCAAAGCATTTAGGCGATTATTACAGCAATATGGTATCAAACAAAGCCTGAGCCGACGGGGAAACTGTTGGGATAACAGCCCAATGGAGCGGTTTTTCAGGAGCTTGAAAAGCGAATGGGTGCCTTTAGAGGGATATGCAAATTTTATGGCAGCCAGATATTCAATCACCCAGTATATAACAGGTTATTACAGTCAGCTTCGCCCTCACTGGTATAACAACGGATTAACCCCCAATGAATCAGAAAGATTATTTTGGGAAGCCTCTAAGTCAGTGACCAATTTTTATTGACCACTTCACTGACCATCTTGAATGCGATGATTAGAAAAAATGAAGAATGGAATAATTCGTATCATCAGATAACGCCATAAAATCGCGTTCAAGACAGTTGCTTGATATCTTGCTGTTCCACCGTCTTGACCGGAACAAAATGGATACCGGGTCGGCAGGCCGTTTCGCAGATAGCCAGTGCATCATTGGCATCATTTTTTTGATAATGGCTGAACGCTTTGACATGCTGGGTCGGTACAAGCCTGATGATAAATCCCATCGCCTGAAGGGTTCTGCCCCAATAGTGAGAAGTTGCACAGGCCTCCATAGCAATGAGGGTTCCTGGCGAAAAAGCGCGCACAGTATCAAGCAATTTTTGCCGTGAAATTTTTCGGTTCGAGGCGATAGAACCGTCCTCCATCCAGACACAGACTTGAAAAACGTTTTTGGCGAGGTCAATGCCAATGACTTTAATCGTATTCATGAGATGTTCTCCCGAAATTCAGTGCATCGGAAAAAAAGATGGCACTATTTGCTGCTGAAAAAGGGGACGTCCATCACATCACTACAGACTGGGGGCACTGGCCTGGGCAGGGGTTCGGATGGGCGATATGGCAGGCATGATGAGTCAGGGCGTGGGGCAGGTCAGGCAGTCAGCGGGCATGTTCGGGCAAATGATGATGCAGAAGCTGTTGTCCAGAGGAAAGTAGTCAAATAGATGTTTAAAACTTAAGGGATAGAACGCTATCCCTTAAGAATAGTTTGAATTTATGTGGGCTTGATTTTTTCCTCCTGTTTAACCTGTTCATAGTTGTTTCGATAATTAATATAAATATATTGTCGCATTATTGTGTTAATTCATGGTGTTCTAAATTTAGGACTTGCATTCACATAGTTAGCACAACACTCATGATCTATGTCACAAAAAAGCAAATTGTTTAATGCTATTTTATCCAATATATCTTACATTAAAAACGTATATTGGTATGTTCTATCACATCAATATCCTCCTACTTGTTATAATGAAAATCAATAATTCGTAAAAATAGTTATCCAATTTTTGCATCTGGTTATACCCCTCGTAATTGAAGATGCTTGATTTTTCATTCTTATCAGATCATGATCGTGACCATGAAAATTCATCTGACAGCAGATCAAAAGAAAGCCCTCGAATTGATGCATGATACTACTCGCGATGGACGAGTACGTGACCGCATCAAGGCTGTGCTTTTGGCATCAGAGGGCTGGACTACCCAGATGATTGCTCAGGCCCTGCGTATCCATGAAAGCACCGTGAACCGCCATCTGAAGGAGTACTTCTCTCAGGAAAAACTCGCCCCTGAAAATGGCGGCTCTGAAAGCCGTTTATCTGCTGAACGCACCGTTGAACTGATTGATTATCTGACCGCAAATTTGATGCACACCACCGCACAAATCGTGGCTTATGTCTGGGATCAATGGCAGGTGGCTTTCACTGTCGCAGGTATGATGAAATGGCTTCACCGTCAGGGAAGAAGCCAATGGGGGTTCCGCATAAATTTGATGCCGATAAACAGCAACAGTTTATTGGGGCCTACAACGCGCTGAAAGAAGCTTGTGGCCAAAATGAGCCTATTTTGTTTATTGATGCCGTGCATCCTACCCAGTCTACAAAATTAAGTTACGGCTGGATGAAGAAAGGAAGCACGTCAAAGTCGTTGAAACCACCGGCAGTCGTACCCGACTCAACATCCTGGGCGCCCTTCATTTACACCGGATTGAAGACACCCTGATACGTGAATATCCGACGATTAACGCGAAAAATGTCGTCCTTTTTTTCGGCTCAATCCGGGAAACCTACCCACTTTCGCAAAAAATCCACATTATTCTGGATGGTGCGGGTTACCACCGCTCCGAAGTCGTTCAATTTTTTGCCGAGATTTTGAATATTGAGTTGCACTACTTGCCACCTTACAGCCCTAACCTTAACCCGATTGAGCGATTATGGAAATATATGAATGAGCAGGTACGAAACAATGTCTATTTTCCGGATGCAGAAACGTTCCGTCACTTTTTTCATGTCACATTGTCAGAAAAAGCGAAAGAACTCACCACTCGGTTGACTGATAACTTCCAGATTTTAAAATCTGCATCTTCAAGTTAATTGCGTATAAACAAATAGATAAAGCCACAAAAAGCCCTACCGATATTATCAAGCAGGGCTTTTAATTTCAGTGCGCTGAATTCAAGCTAATAACACCCAAATTAAGCAGCGTTAATACCATACTGGGCACAAACAGAAGCCAAACCACCAGCATAGCCTTGGCCTACTGCGCGGAATTTCCATTCTGTATTGTGGCGATACAGTTCACCGAACAGCATAGCGGTTTCGGTAGACGCATCTTCAGTCAGGTCATAGCGTGCCACTTCAACTTGTGTGTCATCGTTAACCAGACGGATGAAGGCACCGGAAACTTGACCGAAGCTCTGGCGACGAGCTTGTGCGTCATGGATAGTGACTACAAACACCACTTTTTCTACGTCAGCAGGAACTTGATCCAGTTTGATTTTCAGTGATTCGTCATCGCCATCCCCTTCACCGGTACGGTTGTCGCCAGTGTGCATGATGGAGCCGTCAGACGATTTCAGATTGTTGTAGAAAATGAAATCTGCATCACCACGTACTTTGCCGCTTGCTGTCAGCAGGAAAGCTGAGGCATCAAGGTCAAAGTCTTGTCCGTCAGTAGAACGAGCATCCCAGCCGAGACCGATCAGAACGTTTTTCATGCTTGGCGCTTCTTTGCTTAGAGAAACGTTACCGCCTTTAGAAAGAGATACACCCATTGTTATTTCCTCACTTATTACGTCGTATTAGTTATCTGGATTTTACGGATTTAGCTTGCATTTTCTTTTTGCGGGAACAGCAGGCTGGCAAGAATACCGGCTGCCAGTACGCCAATTACCACAAATAAGCTACTTGTTGCTGAAATTGAATAGCCGTGGTGGAATATATGCTCAGAAGCATTTAGACCCAGTTTTATGGCAATAAAGAACAGTAAAACGATCACTGCCTTTTCCAAATGCACCAGATACTTTTTCAATGCTTCAAGCACAAAGTAGAGCGTGCGCAGGCCCAAGATAGCAAACATCATGGCGCTGTACACAATTAATGGTTCCCGGCTGACTGCAATCACCGCAGGAACAGAGTCAAAGGCAAACATCACGTCAGACAGTTCAACCACTGCCAGACACAGCATCAATGGCGTAGCATAAAGTGCGGCTTTGCTCGCCCGACCCACTTTCACATCGGCGTTTTCTGGTTTAGCTAATTCCTGACCCACTTCTTTTTGGTTCAGCACAAATGCATGGCCGCGCAGTTTCGGCCAGATTGGGAAGAAACGTTTCACCAGACGGTAGGCAAGGTGCTGTGAGTAGTCTTCGATTTCATCGTCGTCACCACCACTTTTCAGCATCATAACCGCTGTCCAGCCAACGATAACTGCAAATATGATTTCAACCCACGGCCCAAGTGCCAGCAGACTTGTCCCAATGGCAACGAAAATACCACGGAAGACAATCGCGCCGATAATTCCCCAATACAGGACTCGATGGCGATAGCGGTCCGGGACAGCGAACCAGGAGAAAATCGCCATGATGACAAACAGGTTATCGACGGAAAGGACTTTTTCCAGTGCATAGCCCGTGACAAACAGACTTGCGGCTTCCGCGCCGTGATGAACATACAGGAAGCCCGCGAAAACAAAGGCAATTGCGATCCAGAAAATAGACCAAAGGGCGGCACTACGCAGCGAAACCGGCTTATCATGACGATGCATAAAGAGGTCGATAAAGAGCGCACCAACCGACAGAATAATAAATACAGCAACGGTTTCCATCGGAAAACCAATGTGCGTGGATACCATGAAGTAAGCCTCTTAAATTATCTGCGATTACAGTTCGAAATCAGCCGGTGTAAAGCCAAGGGCTAAACAAATTTCACGGGCCGCCTGTTTTTCGTCGTTATCAAAGTCACCATCACTCTTGGCGACTGCAATTCCGACGCGCAAAGCAAGCTGCGCTGCTTCCGGCTGCTGTTTCAGAGCCATAATGAGTTTCATGGCTTCACCTTTACCAATGTCAGCATCAAACTCATAGCTGCTGACCAGTTTGTTAAAGAATTCGATAATCTCAGAGGTATCGAACACTTTCAGCTCAGGGGAGTTTTTGATGAAGCCGATCATTTTCTGCTTTTCTTCTGAACTGACGCCGTTACTCGCCATAGCAACGTGTGCACATACGGCTACCGTACCTTCCATGAATTTTCTGTTCTTGAAGCGACTCACTTGAGTGGTGAGTTCTTCACGGCCTGCGTTGAACGCTGATTTGATTTTGTTTAAAAAGGACATCAGTCCCTCCGCTAATTGGTAAAATAGAGAGTTATTTCTTGCCGGATGTCCAGCTAAAGCCCCAGCTAAACGCCTTGTCCATCTCTTTATGCCCGCTGAAGTATTGATTGATGCGTTCTACTTTGATGGTGCCGTTTTCATTGACAAGGCGGGCAATAGCACACATGCCTTTGTGGTTGTTGCCTTCTGTCATCCGCGTTTCAATCGGGGGTTGGTCAGGGACATAAATTGTGACTATGCCATCGGTTTTATCCCAGCCAGGCACGCCCTCATAGATAAAGGCGTAGATCAAAACTTCACGGATGTTTTTCCATTCAACCCCATTGACGTGGAGCCATTCACCGTCACGCACTTGACCGGTGCGATCATCGCCCTGTAATTCTACATAAGGTTCATAACGGTAATCGCCAAAGCGATCCCCCAGTGCCTGTACAACGTCTTTCTCTCCATCTTGCAGTCGGACGAAAGCACCGAGATCTAAATCCACGTTTTTGTTTGCACCGAACATGCCTTGCAATAGGCCTTTTGAGGGGGCGGTATTTTGACTCCAGTTCAGATTGATGCGAATTTCACCGTAGCTGTCGCGTTTGCTAAGGCTGATAGTCGGTTTTTCTTTGGTCAAAGAAACCTTACTCAGATTGACGATATTTGGTGCTGGCTCATCATCCATAATATCTACGCCAAAATGTTCAGCCAGTGGTTTGAGACCGCCATTAAAGCCCTGGGCAATAAAACGGAATTTCCATTCACCGTTCCGGCGATACAGCTCGCCGAGGATCAAGGCAGCCTCTGGACGGCCCTGTACGTCAACATCTCCCTGCAAAATCACGCTGCTGTTCAGTTCAACCTGAATGGAAAGATTACGCAGATTGGAAATCGTTTGATTACCGTCGCAAGTCGCGGTGAACGCGACTTTCTGGACATCCTGGCTCAATGCCGGCAAGTTGACACTGAATGAGGTATTGAGATTACCGGTAGTCAGCCGGACGGTGTTGTCATCATTGACCGGCTGACCGTAGAACACCATATCTGGATCACCCTTCACTTTGCCATCTGCATACAGACGGAAAGCAGAAACATCAACGGCTGAACCCGATAGAACCCGCACAGTGAGCGTTTGATGGGGAACGGGAGCGTTGGCCCCAGGTGTCAGATTCATTAGCGCACCACCGTCTCAACGATCTGCGGAAACATCGCGTCAATAGTACGTCCAAGACAAGGGACGCCGTGTGCTGTGAAATCCCACTGACCCCCGTTGCGGCGCAAGGAGGAGATGATAATGCCAGTGTGAGCGCCTTGCTCATTCAATTGATAGCGAGCCAGCTCTTTGCCGTTTTGGTCAACGACGCGGCAGAAGGCATTTTCAACGTCATTGAAGGTTTGGCCACGGAAACTGTTAACGGTAAATGCAAGGTATTCGACATTGGTGGGAAGTTTGATGAGATTGACGCGGATAACTTCATCATCCCCATCACCTTCACCCGTCAGGTTATCGCCAGTGTGTTGTATAGAACCACATTTTGATTTCAGTTGACCGAACCACACGGTATCGATGGCATTCCCCGATTTATCAAGCAGAATGCAGCTTGCATCCAGATCGATTTCATCACTGCCCCCGCCGAATAAACTCGCCAGAAAGCCTTTTTTCTTGGTCACAGGATCCCATCCCAGACCAAAATTCATGTTAGCCAGTGATGCGCTCTGTTTGGCGAGCGAAACTGACTGATTTTTGCTTAACGAAACCATTAATGACACCTCTATTCTGTTCGTCGGTGAATCACGGTAATTTCACGTATTAAAAAATCATAATATGACAAATAGATAACTGAATCTGTCATATTATGACTCCCGTAAACAGGTATATTGGCTGTTAACTGTATGATAGAAAACAGTCTGATTTCGTTTGGTATGATTTCTTTTCCATGCAGAAAAGTCAAACAAATTTTGGTGTAAATAATCATAATATGATTGACATTTGTTAGTTTGAAACTCTAGACTGCGATGTATATTTCACCGAATTAAGAACAAATGCTGAAAGTTACCCTATTAGTTCGGGGCGATTGGTTCAGGCCGAGATTTTTTTGAAAAGGCATCCCCATGACCGTGTTGAGTGACACCGATGTTTATAAAAAACCCGTTGATGAAAAACAGATTTTTCAAGAGCAGGTTTACCAAAGAAAGTTAAACAGCGGGACATTGACGGTGACGGCATCGCGTCGCACAGCATGTCTGGAAACCCTGTTTGATATCGCTGAACGCCGTAATCCCAAAAGAGCATTCCTGTTTGTCAGTAAAGTCTTGGGGCGACATATTCCGGTCAAGCCATCGATCATGCGTTCGATTTATCAGCAATTATCTGCCCGATTCCCTGCTCATCTTCCCGGCCCGGTTCTATATATTGGCATGGCAGAAACGGCTGTCGGGCTAGCGGCAGGGGTATTTCAGGAAACGCAACACAAAGCCGATAAGCCTGTATTTCTGACGTCGACACGCCATCCGGTTGATGGCGATTTATTGTGTGAGTTTAAGGAAAATCACAGTCATGCTACGGATCATTTGATTTATTGGCCAACAGAAAGCCGCTTGCGCCAACGGGTGACCCAAGCCCGAACTCTGGTTCTGATTGATGATGAAGCAACCACGGGCAATACGTTCCTGAATTTACTGGATGCACTGCGTCATGCAGGGCTTGAGCATATTGAACATATCGTCACCGTGACATTGACAGATTGGAGTGGTAAATCGGTTGTGAAACGCAGCCCGTTGCCGGTTTCTGAAGTTTCCCTGATCGAGGGGAATTGGCAGTGGGAAGCGGATATCTCTGCGCCAGTGCCGGTCATGCCCCAAGTCAATGTGACGGCCAAGGGAGAAATCAACATCATAGGCCAACAGAGCTGGGGACGTTTGGGGCTGGATGAGATCCAATGTGACATTGGCGCTGCAATCAGTGCCAAAGCAGGCGAAAACGTGCTGGTATTGGGTTCCAGTGAATTTGTCTGGCAGCCGTTCCTGCTAGCTGAACGGCTTGAGCAGGAAGGGGCATCAGTGGTATTTGGTTCGACAACCCGCTCTCCCATTTCTTGCGGTCATGCCATCCAATCTGTCATGGCTTTTACGGATAATTACGGGCTGGGCATCCCGAATTTTCTCTATAATGTCGCGCATCAGCACTTTGATCGGGTGTTACTCTGTCTTGAAACGCCCAAAATGTCCGTTGACCCTGCGTTAATGGCACAGCTTGCCCGTGTTTCTCCGGTTGTCGAGATCGTGGGATATGATTAAGCCTGTATTTTTAACTGATCTTGATGACACGCTATTTCAATCTCGCCGCAAGCTGAAAGAAATATCTTTCCGCGTGGGGGCCTTGGATCGAAAATGTCTTCCCCACAGCTATCTGACTGAAAAACAATCCATGCTGGTTGATTGGCTGTTGGCTCATGCCGAGGTTATTCCAGTCACCGCCAGAAATACAGAACAATTAAGCCGTGTGCAGATCCCTTTCAGTTCCTGGTGTATTGTTTCGCACGGTGCGGTGATCCTCACACCAGAAGGTGCTGTTGATGAGCTTTGGCAATCGTGCATGTTGTCAGAATTGTTGTCATATCGGGATAAATTGTGTGAGTTGGAACGGTTGAGCCAGCGTTTGATGGCATCTTATGGTATCGATGCCTGGGTACGCATTGACTATGAGTACGGTGATGTACCTGTTTTCCTGATCATCAAGCACCGCAACCACGATAGATTGAATGAGCTTAATATCCTGGCTGACGCTTTAGCCCAAGAAAGTCATTTCCAGCAAAACTTTTATTTCCATCAAAACAATAACAATCTTACTGTGCTGCCAAAGTGTGTTGACAAGGGGCTGGCGACTCATCACCTTTTGCAAAGACTTCGTGCTGAGAGAGGCGTTTTCCCGGTTATCGGCCTGGGAGACAGTTTGAGTGATCACCGTTTTATGCAACTGTGTGATTGGTTTAGTATGCCTCAGCAAAGCCAGTTTGCTGACACATTAATGACAGCCTTATTTGGAGCTGTAAATAATGAATAGCTTTTCCCCTTTCTCTGGGAGTTACGCTTCTGATGATGTTCAATTCCTGCTAAAGCCCGTTCAAATTGAGATGACGCCTGTGGATATTAAGGAGCAGTTGATCCAATCTGGTGCTCGCCATTATTCGGATATGTTAAGTCAGGAGCCGGAACCTACGTCTTATCACCTTGAACTGTTTGATAAAGCGCTTGGGCAAGGGGCTGTTCGGTTGGCGACGGAAGTTGTGATACTCGCCAAAGCGCTGGTATCCCGCTTTGGTGATACGCCGATTGTCTTGGTCAGCCTGGTCAGGGCTGGCGTTCCTTTGGGGGTGATGTTGCATCAAACGCTCAGAGAAATGGGCAAATGCTCTTATCATTATGGCATCAGCATTATTCGGGATCGTGGTATTGATCATACAGCGCTATCGTATATTGAGCAGCAACATGGAACGGATGGCGTGGTATTTGTTGATGGCTGGACAGGCAAAGGCGCGATTACGGCAGAACTGTCGCGATCTTTGGCGGGGCGGGATGGTTATTCAGGTCTCCCACGTCTGGTGGTATTAGCTGATCCTTGTGGGTGTTCGTGGCTGGCAGCCAGCGATGATGACTGGTTGATTCCTTTCGGTATTATGGGTGCGCCGGTATCGGGATTGATATCACGTTCGATCTGGCATGAAGAAGGATTGCACGGTTGCGTGCAGTGTGATCACCTGCTCAAGTTTGAGTGCAGCCGCTTATTGGTGGATACTGTTGCTGATTGTCGTCATCGATTGGATTGCGCTGCTATACCAGAAGCGGTTTGGTTGCCGCAGGAAAAGACCGCTTTGCAGCAATTAAGCAAAACGGTGATTTCCAGTCTTGCTGAAAAATACCAGATTGACAGTATTAACCGTATTAAACCTGGTATTGCAGAAGCCACCCGTGCAGTATTACGACGTGTGCCAGAACATGTACTCGTGCGTTCCCAGGATGATCCTGATGTTGCCCTGTTGGTTCATTTGGCCCGTCAGAAAAATGTTGTGATTACGGAAGTCGGTGATCTAATCGGTCAATATCGTGCCGTAACTATGATTAAGAAGGTCGCGTGATGAAACCAATCCCTTCTCCACATCGACTCGGTGCCACTCTGTATATGCCAGCTACCCGTCAGGACATTGCTGAAATTGTGTTACAGAATAAGATCCCTGATCTGCGCTCGCTGGTTATTTGTCTGGAAGATGCCGTTAGTGAACAGGATATTCCCCTTGCCCTCGAAAATCTCCGGGAAGTCATGCAAACATTGACCGAAGAAAGCCGTTTTTCTTCCAATACCGATTGCCATCGTCCCCTGATTTTTATCCGTCCACGTGATGAAAGAATGGCAAATTATCTGGTGACCAATGTCAATCTGAGTGCCATTGATGGACTGGTTTTGCCCAAATTTACCCATGCTTCGTTGTCCGGCTGGTGGGATGTTATTGGTTCAACCCATCTGTGCATGATGCCAACACTGGAGAGTGAAGAGGTGTTTGACGTTCGGAAAATGAACCAGCTTGCGGACATTCTCAAACAACACCCTTGCAAGGATCGCATTATTGCCTTGCGTATTGGCGGTAATGATCTGATGAATGTCATGTCCCTGCGGCGCTCCCGTAATTTTACCCTGTATGATGGGCCGATGGGCTATGTCATTAAAATGTTGGTTGCCGTTTTTGTTGCGCGGGGATTTGCTCTGACTGCGCCGGTTTGTGAGCATATTGATGATTTGAGATTACTGGAAAAAGAGCTGGAATTGGATGTTGCCCACGGTCTGGTGGGAAAAACAGCTATACACCCGAAGCAGATTAAATGCATCCAACGAGCGCTAATGGTTAATGCTCATGATCATGCTGAGGCGCTGACTATTCTTAGTGCCAGTGAAGCCGTGTTCAAATCGCAGGGAATGATGTGTGAACCTGCCACCCATCAACGCTGGGCAGTCAATATTCTCGAGCGGGCAGCGCATTATGGTATAGAACCAGAGGCAATAGTATCTTAACCGGTTGAAAATATTGCTAACGCTTTCACTCGTTTTGATATTGATTTGCCTGTGATAGTAGCTATGCCTGTGATAGTAGCTATGCTGAAAGTTATTTTTGTAGTTAACAGTAGATAGCCTGGGGTTTGTTATCCCTGACTTGGTAATAAAAAATGCTGCTTAGTCCCAAACAATTTAGAAATTTTAAATTAACTTTATTACTTTCACAGGGTAAACCGGTTAGTAAGGTGAGGATCATTAGGGAACTGAATTGTTCGGAGCCTACGTTAACACGTGCATTGCGGGAATTGAGAGATCTTTACTGTGCGGATATCCGGTTTAGCAAAATGGGCAATACTTATCAGTTAGTGGATAAAGGGATCCTGACCAGGAAAGATGTGAGAAGGATTGAAGAACTCCTTGTGCAGCATCTCAGTTGTAAATCTGAAGACGCCACCAGCCATGTCTTTCTGGATAAAGAGAAAAAAAAGCCGGTTTCCCTATCTCTAAGAATGTCTGTCATCAGAAAAATTGATAGTTTGGCTAATCGTCTGGAAACAACCCGAAGTGATGTCGTTGAAACGGTCGTGGATAGGTTTATTGAAAAATTGCTCAAAGAGTCCGTGAAAGGAAGTTCATCGAAGAGGCGAATTCCGTAATGCCAGCCGGTTGGATTCAACTGGCATCAGGGCGATGATTGTGGGTTGGCTTGTTCGCTTACTGTTTGATCGCTTAATGATTGTGGCGTGTAAGTTTATCCAGATATCCCATCACAAATGCGGACAAAACAAAGGTGAGGTGAATAATGACATACCACATAAGTTTATTGTCCGGCACATTTTTGGCATCCATAAAGACGCGCAGCAAATGAATGGAGGAAATGGCGACAATTGAGGCTGCAACTTTATTTTTGAGTGAGGTCGCATCCATTTTCCCCAACCAGCTTAATTTCTCCTTGCTTTCGTGAATATCCAGGCTTGAAACAAAGTTTTCATAGCCAGAAAACATCACCATTACCAGCAACCCGCCAACCAGAGCCATATCAACCAGGGAAAGCAACGTCAGGATGAGGTCGGATTCTGTAATGTAAAGAAGGTTCGGCAGGATATGCATGATTTCCAGAAAGAACTTAACCGCAAGGGCAAATAATGCCAATGATAAACCGAAATAAACCGGTGCAAGTAGCCAGCGGGAGGAATACATTGTGTTTTCGAGAAAGCGTTCCATTGTGTTTTTTATGTGTTGCAAAAGGGGCAATAGTATAGATCAAGAGTGTGAAAGCTATGAAATACATATCGCAGCTATAGCAGAATCAACATAACCTGACACACTCGATGTGCTCGGTGAACACCTCATCAACTGAACATCTTTTTTGTCTTCTTATCGCTTTTGCCCCACCCCATTTGTGTTCTATGGGATTCAAGTCCGGACTATAAGCGGGCAGCCACTCTAATTGATATTGACTCTCTGCTATCGCTTGTATCGTATCAAGTCGTTTATGAAAACGCGCATTATCCATGACTATCACGGCACCGTGTGGGAGTTTGGGCAATAAATCCTGCGTCACCCACGCATGAAAGACATCGGCGTTAATGTTGCCAGTAAATAAGCTTAAGGTGATGAACGTATTTTCGAGAATGGCTCCAATCACGTTAATACGGCCTTTCGCGTGCCAATCCTGTGTACCAAAACAACGCTGCCCTTTCTCTGAATACCCGTATATCCGTGGCATTGACTGCGCGAAACCACTTTCATCCAAATACACAATCGGTTTGCCTTCCTGTTTATAGCCGCTGATGCGCTCGACAAACGCCTGACGAAGCTGAGGATCAGCGCGAGGATGTTTTAAGGTTTTTTTTATGAGTGAGGCGAAGCCGTTTCAACGCGTAATGAATCGCCGATTGTGAGACCCCTAAGCGCTTTGCTCTTTCCCATTGATAGTCATCAGGAAAATTTTGGACATCCGCGATGAGCACCTCATCAGGAATTTTCATGGGAGGCTTATCACGCGTCATGCAAGGTTCTATTTTATGACTCCACCGGAACAGGGTACGAATAGAAATCTCAAAATGGGCACTCGTTTGTTCGAAAGTCAACGAATGCTTATCTTTGTATGCCAGTACTCTTTTTCGAAAATCTAGACTGTAACCCATTTCACTTTATGCCTTGTCATTTTGGATTTGGATATTATGACATATTAGTATGATTTTGCTATAAGTGCCCAACGATGAACTATACATGGTCAGAAAATAGTAAATGACTATCATTGCTATCAGATAATCCCAGAGCTTGTAGCATGGTGCCAAGTTTCACCCCTGTTTCTTGCCATTCAGCATGGGGTTGTGAATCAGCAACGATGCCTGCTCCTGCAAAGAGTCGCATAGGGTTTTCGAATCATTCCCCACAACGAAGGGTAACAACCCATTCACCATTTTCCTTGGCATCACACCAACCGCTGGGAACAGGAACTGCTGACCCCTGTATTAAAGAAAGCGTTCGCCTTTTTTAGGATTTCCTTTTCCATCCTTAACTGTTTGTTTTCTTCTCGAAGTTTCAGCAACTCCTGTCGCTCACCAGAGGTTAGGATTCCGGGTTGGAATTGCTCGACATGTTGTTTCCGCCAGACATGTAGCAATTTTTTGGAGACCCCTAAGGATTCAGCGGCTTGTGGGACACAATAACCTTGTTCTATACCAATCTAACTTCAAGATGCGCCTTATATTTCCCCGCGCAGCGGGGAAATATAAGGCCTCGCGTCGTCTTGCGGATTGCAACTTGACGTTTATCGAGTATATAAATATAGTTTTTAATTAGTTATAGGGAGAGGGAATATCCTCTCCCTCTCATCTTTTTATTGCGCATCTAAACATTCATAATAAAAAATTTCTATTAATCCGTTAAATTTACGTAATCCTGTGGTTTTAATCACGGATGGAGTTGCTTTCATATGGTTCTAAGACATTTAAAGATTTAAAAAATAGCGTGGAGGTCTTTTTATAGTAAGTGAATTGTTCTTCTTGAAAATTTTGATGGTAATTAAAAATTAACTTTTGAAATTTTTAACAAAATAATTAAACTATATCATTATTATGAATCGTAAATTTTAGAGGCTTATGTGATGGGTAACGAAAAAAAAGTAGTTTTTTTTATTATTTTAATTGTATCTATATTTACTGCATTTATTGGATTTATAGTTCATGTTATTAACGTTGAGTTGTTAATGCCATACATTAGAAGTGAAGTAAATAACGTATCTGTTTTACCCTCTTGGGATGTTAGGTACTTAGCTGCATTCACAAGTATAGAAACAGGTTTTGGTATAACAATCTTGTATATATTCATAAAAAGGGGTATGCCTACATCTAATTCTTTCACAAGAGGAATTATTATGTGGTTACTTGAATTGGCGATCATGGGTAGACTAGTTCGGCAACCACTAATGGATTTTGCTATAGGAAACTCTTTCTTAATATCTATATTGCAAAACTCAATATCATGGATTAATTGGTTTTTCATTTGCCTTATAACTACATTTTTATATGATTATTTAATTAAATTATGGTGTAAAAATAATAATGGATAACGAAAGACAATTGGTGATTCCAAATCGGAAGAAGTGCACGACAAAGTGATAGGGACGTTTATTGAGCGTGAAAACTACATTTAGCGGGTAATCCACCCATTCAATACATGACCTACCATAGAAGCAGGCTTCTACGTTCGGGCACGAAATTTGCCAATCAGGGTTAACGAAAATAAAGAACCATTCCAATGTTTCAGAATAACATCATGGAATGTTATGGTTTGGTTAAAATTTATTAAAATAAGGGTTGATTAAATGTGGCATTTTATAGTGAGTATTGGTGGTGTAAATAGTGTAGGTGATGGCTTTGATTAAACCCGCTTTCTTTTGATAACAATCTAAAAAACAGCACGCCTTTTTAATCTGTCCCTGCTTTTTAGACAACGATCACCTTGATGGTTTCAAGCTGCCTACACAATAAAAAACATAAGAGCTGGCATTTTTGCAAATCAACAATGGATGGTGACTAACATGAATAAGAGATACAGAATACCCTGGAACACTCTGGCTTCCTCTCGTTTATCCGTCAAAACCCAATCACGAGTACTTTCTCACGCGATAGCTTGTTGTTTGGCCGCAGCCAGTGCAGGCACCTATGCGGAAAATTATGTTGAGAAAGGACGGATTGGCGATCCGGCCAGTTGGCGTTCCAGTGAGTTTTCGGGCCAATGGGGACTGGGTGCTATTCACGCTGATGAGGCCTATGCCAGAGGCTATACCGGTAAAGGGATCAAATTAGGCATATTTGATCAGGCCGTTTATGCCAAACATCCTGAGTTTATGGGAAAAGATAAGGTCACCAACTTAAAAACTTCGGGGATACGTGAATATACCGATCCCTATATTCCGGTGAAAAAAGGTGATTCATTCACTTATGATGGCACGCCGTCCGTGGATAGGTACGGGAGGCTAGGAACACATGGCGTCCATGTTGCAGGCATAGCGGCAGCTAACAGGGATGGCAGAGAGATGCATGGCGTGGCTTATAACGCCCAAATATTCACCGCGGATAACGGTGATCCCGGCCCTGAAGATGGCATTATCTTAGGCAATGATGGTGGTGTTTATCAGGCTGGTTGGAATGCCTTGATAGGCAGTGGTGCCCGTATCATTAACAACAGCTGGGGGATTGGTATTGATAGGGAACTTGAGAGAGGCGGGAAAGATCCGAATGCAGCCCATTTTACCCTGGCTGAAGCCCGGATGCAGTTTGATGAAATCAAACCGATTTTGGGGACAAAACCGGGGGGAGCATATCAGGGAGCAATTGATGCTGCCCGTAGCGGTATTGTGACAATTTTTGCTGCTGGCAATAGTAATAACTACAGTAATCCAGATGCTATTGCGGGCCTGGCTTGGTTTGTGCCAGAGATTGCACCAAACTGGTTGACAGTAGCAAGCTTGCAAAAAGATCCAAAGAGTACCCATAGCGTGCCTTATATCATCAGCGATTTTTCCTCCCGCTGTGGCTATACGGCCAGTCTTTGTGTCAGCGCACCGGGTAGTGAGATCTATAGTTCAGTCATTAAGGGAACTGGAATAGATGATATGACTACCGGCTATGACAGTTATAGCGGAACCTCAATGGCTGCACCACACGCGGGTGGTAGTATTGCGGTATTGATGGAGCGTTTTCCCTATATGAGCGGCGAGCAAGTCGCTTCCGTGCTTCGTACTACGGCGACTGACATGGGGGAAAAGGGTATTGATGAGCTTTACGGCTGGGGATTGATCAACCTCGGTAAAGCAATAAATGGCCCTGGCATGTTCTATACCGCAGAGGATATTCCTGAAAAACTCCGTATACCAGATCCTGACGGAGTCGCCTACGGCAAGGGGCAGTTTATCGCTGATATTCCGGGTGTTGGTGCCGTACTCGATAAGGATAAACCGACTGAACGCATCTGTGATGCGGGTCAGTGTGCTCAGGATCAATGGAGCAATGATATCAGTGGTCATGGTGGATTAACTAAACAAGGTAGAGGTGCGCTGACTCTCAGTGGCCAGAATACCTATTCTGGTCCAACACGGGTCAAACAGGGATTACTGAACGTGAGCGGTAGTGTCTCTTCTGGCGTATCCGTCATGGAAAGTGGCACGCTTGGTGGGAATGGGACGGTGGGGACGCTCAATGTGCAGCGTGGCGGGACGGTAGCACCGGGTAACTCTATAGGTACGCTTAAGGTTGCCGAAAAAATTACCTTTGAACCCGGTTCTCATTACGCTGTTGAAATCGCTTCCGATGGGCGCAGTGACAACATTCAGGTTGAAAAAAGGGCACAGATCGATGGCGGAAAAGTTACCGTTTCCCTTGAGAATACGGCGAACTTGCTTTCTTTTGAAGAAGTGCGAAGCCTGACGGGTCAGCAATACACTATTCTTAGCGCGAAGCAGAATATCAATGGCCGTTTTGATGATGTCGTCCCGAATTATCTCTTTCTGGGTGCTGGATTGTCTTATCAGCCTGATGAAGTCACTCTCCATGTTGGGCGTAATGAGACGGCTTTTGTCGATTTTGCTAAGACACAGAATGAACGCGCAGTGGCTGCTGCCGCTGATACCCTTGGTATGGATAATCCGGTTTACGAAAGTATCTTAGCCAGTCGTTTTGCGGAACAGGCCCGCTCTGCATTCCGTCAGCTTGATGGACAAATCCACGCTGATATTGCGTCTCAGTTGGTTAGTGACAGCCGTTATTTGCGTGATACCTTGAATTCTCGTTTGAGTCAGATTGAAGGCTATTCATTTTCGCCTGATATTCATGAAGACAAGAACGGTGCATGGGTTCGACTGCTTGGTGCATGGAGCCACGCTTCTGGTACAGCGAATGCGACGGGCTATCAGGCTTCCAACTATGGTTTATTCCTTGGCGCGGATGCTCTTATTGATGAATACAGCCGTCTTGGTATCGCAACGGGTTATACCCGTACTTCCCTTGATAGCGGTAACAGTGTGACTGCTGACAGTAATAACTATCACCTCGCTCTTTATGGTGACCGTCAATTTGGTGACTTTGTTTTGCGAGCCAATAGCGGATTCACGTGGCACCGTATTGATACCAAACGCTTTATCAGCTATGGCAGTCAGCGTGATAGTGAGAATGCCCGGTACAGTGGACGAACAACACAATTATCCGCAGAACTTGCTTACCCTCTGCCGACAGGGGTTGTGAATTTGGAGCCATTCGTTAACTTGGCTTACGTCAATTTCCGCAATGAAGGTATTAACGAAGATGGTGCTGCCGCCGCACTTCGTGGTAACAGCCAACATACGGAAGCCACTCTTTCCACATTGGGATTACGTGCCAATCATAGCTGGCAGACTGCATGGGGTTCTTCAATGACCCTAAAGGGAGAATTAGGCTGGCAACACCAATACGGTGAACGTGAACGAGCAACAGGTTTATCGTTCCGTGGCAGTAACACAACGTTTGTGACTCACAGCGTGCCTGCTTCTCGTGATGGTGTGGTGCTAAAAGCTAACGCGGAGATGAGTGCAAGTAATAACGTTTCATTCACGCTTGGCTATAGTGGATTGCTCTCCAGCGGTCATCAGGACAATAGTATGAATATCGGTTTTAGATGGCAATTCTGATGATGGGCGGGCTGTAAACATTCGATAAAATATGTGGAGTCAGTGATGCTGGCTTCACTATATTTCTTATGGTTTTATTGTGGTGTCATAAATGCCATTTCTATTAATGCCCTTTCTCCTGGTTAATAACTCCATAATTGAAGAGTCTCATTTTCACTTTATCCAAAGCTTGCATGTGAACTTTTGCAAGATTGGCGTCTGGCGATGGGCGTTACATATGGTCAGCGAACTCTTCTCCGTTAATGCTTCAAGATAATCTCTTTGATGTTACTACTATCATTCTGTATCTTGCGAATATCAGTGAATAGGATGTTTATCACTGACTGTTAAATCAGAATCCAGTTTCGTCAATGGAAATTCAAGAGGTTGTGATAGTTACTATTACATTTGCAATTATTTTTACAACAATAAGTTAACGATTATTATGACATACCGTTTATCATCTAAAGATATTTGGGCATTGGGCTTTATAACCTTTGCCCTGTTCGTCGGGACAAGAAATATCATCCTGCCTATGGTTCACCTGCAAGCAGGTGAGCATGTTCGGCGCACTGCTGCTGGTTTTTTGCTCACGGTTATGGGCCTGAGTACATGTGCTAACACAGTATTTATTCGGGGGTTAGCATGAGTCAACAATGGACATCCCGTCTGGGGCACATATTAGCAGCAACCGGCTCTGCCGTTGGCATTGGTGCCATTTGGAAATTCTCGTATGTTTCAGCAACAAATGGCGGCGGTGCGTTTCTGGTTGTATTTTTATTGTTTAGCTTTGTGATTGGATTAGCGGTTCTGTTGGCTGAGAACATGCTGGGAAGCAGTACGGGTGAAGTGGCCGTTAATGCGTTTAAAAAATTACTGGGTAAACACTGGGGGTGGGTTGGCCTTATCGGTGTATTCAGTTCATGGTGTATCTATAGCTTCTACAGTGTTGTCGGTGGCTGGACTATAGGCTACACGGTGATGGCAAGTACAGGGAAATTGAATATTACAGATGTTTCTCAACTGACATCTATTTTCACCAATTTCATCAGCAATCCGTGGTGGCCGATAATCGCCCATCTGGCCTTTTCAGGGCTAACCTGTTTCGTTGTATTATCGGGTGTGCAAAAAGGTTTGGAAAAATCAGTTAAGGTCATGATGCCACTGTTATTTTTGATCATGATAGTGTTAATTATTATTGGCATCCGTTTACCTGGCTCATCAGAAGGGTTAAAATTATTCTTATACCCAGACTTTAATAGCTTGACCGGAAAAGGTGTTTTAGATGCATTAGGGCTGGCATTTTTTTCACTGTCTATTGGTTTAGGGATCCACATTACGTACAGTTCCTATTTGCCTAATAACAAAGGCATTGGTAAATCGAGTATTTGGGTTGTCAGTCTCTCCTGCTTGGTCTGTATATTGGCTGGTCTGATGATTTTTCCTGCTTTGGCTGCTGCTGGTTTAAAACCAAATGCGGGACCTGGATTAACGTTTATGACGATGCCAATTTATTTCGCCAGTCTTCCTGGTGGCTCAATCTTAGCCGTCATTTTCTTTTTATTATTATTAATGGCCGCACTGACCTCAGCAATTTCATTACTTGAGCACATCGTTGCTTATGTTCAGACGCGTTTTCAATGGTCGCGCCGTAAAACAAGCTTAATAGTCACGGCATCGATTATGTTAATGGGGATACCTGTTTCCTTATCTTTTGGTCCTCTAAGTCACGTCACATTAGGTGGAAAATCCATCTTCGACATGCTGGACTTTATTACTTCCAATGTCCTCATGCCATTATTCGGGATTATCATCTGCCTCGTATTTGGTTGGTCACGTAAGGTCAATGCACTAATACCGGATAACATGTCATTGCGCAAGCGTCAGTGTTTACGCTTTATATGGCGATATGTCGGACCTTTATGTATCGGGGTGATTTTGGTACACGGACTTATTTGATTGTGTTAAGTATCATCTTTCATCCATTTTTATTTGATAGAGAATGATACTGCAATTTTGCGACACTGTTGCATTTTAGGTGAAAATTTAAACGGGCGAGTTTATCCACCAAAACCGCCCGTTAGCTGTCATCAAAACGCCTAAAATCGCCGGATCCCTCAAATGGAAGGTGTGCTTATATTCTTAAGCATGAAACGGGGCTATGGGTTTTTCTGGTCACGTATTCAACCCGTTGATGATTATGTATCATCGCTCTTTTTTCGGAGAGATTAAATGGCGACGGTTGAAATAAAATGTCGATTTTGTCAGCAAACGGAATTCGTCAAAAAACACGATAAAGGCGATGCAGGGCATCAACGCTATCCATAACCAAACTGTTGAACCGTAAAACACTCGGTTACTCAAAATCCCCGGAGAGGCATGACAAAGTTATCGGCACTTTTATCAAAAGGGAATACTCTATTTAAGGCGGCTCAACGGGGTGAATACGTGATCCATCACTCCAATTATTTAAATAAATTCATGTCATGAAGTAGTCTTATAAAAAATAGATCAATGAAAATAATTTGTTGTTATTTTGATGGATTTTTTATCTTTTATTTATATAATTTTAATTAATGGGATATTTATTTTTATTATTTTATTGGAAATACTTTAATACGTGGTCTAATATTTATATATACCAATATTGATTATGGGTGTCGCTATCAATTTTTAATTGAATGCAGTGTGTCATATTGGGTGTGAATTTTAATTTAATTAATAATATTGTATTTTTATGGTATTATTCTCAGTGTATTTCTATATTGCATTGTGGAAAAATCAAAGAATCATCAGGGTAATCAGTTATTTTGTTCTTTCCCAGAGGGAAATCATAATGAAAACACAACTAAAGAATAATTTATCTAAAAAAATAGAAGGGTTGCCTACCTTTAATATTGTGGTATCTGATGGTCGCCGAGAAGGTGTGCTATTCGCGAATGGAAATATGCAACTTGGTATTGTGATTAATATACAAGCTACGACGGATAATTATGATGAGGAAGTAAAATTATCTGATGAACAATTAAATAGTATTGAATTGGTTAATAAAATAACAGATGAAAAATTATCGAGTGAGTGGTCATACAGTTCTGAGGAAAATGATTATTTGCACCAGTTTCCACAACAAGGCCTGACAGAAAACACAAATTTATCACCTGATGAAATAGATTCATTCAATAATAAACCTGAAGCTCAGAAAAAAATTTATTGGCTAAAAACAACAGCAATTGAAACCATCGAAATAATAGCAAGAGTGACATTGGATGGGAAAACATTTTTATCAGATGATGAACATGGCAAGGGATCCCACATTTCTGTTACGGGGCGAAAAGAAATTATTTATCATGCTAATGGTCTGGTGAGGCAAACAGAAAAAAATGTCGCTAATGGTACATATAAATGTAAAGTGACCACTGTTGAACCCGGTGGTCCATTTGTTAGCCCACGTACAGTAATTGAATTTGAGGATCTGGAATGGATTCAAGATAATCATTACATCTATATTAATGATAGTTATAACTTTTCTGTTCATGATGTTGATATTAAAAATACGATAAACGACAACGATATTTCCAGATATGATTACCGAAGGTTTACTCATCATACAAAAGATGATCAACTTTATCTTTGGTTTCTGTGGGGGAAATATAAAGCCAAGAGAACGGCTGGCGCTGATTATCAGTCTAAAAAAGATTATTTTAGTGATTCTGGTATCTCTATAACCAGGGAAGCGACCCCACAAGTAGAAATAGACACAACACCACGTACTGATGTTGTTAGTTTGAGTCGACTTTATTTCAAAAAACCAATAAACAATTTTTGGGTTGATGAAGCTAACCAGGTTCCACAATTTAAATTTCGTGATATTTATGGCAATGAATCAGTCTGGCTAAAAATTATCATGGATGTCTCGGATAGTGAGAACGAATTTCACCTACAGGAGGGGTAAAACGGTCTATAGAGTTTTAACGACCAAAATATTCTGTTCTCAAAGAAAGATAGGTGACAAAGATGAGTGATAATTTTTTCTCCCAGGCCGCTAATTTTCAGAGCACAGCAACGGGCCGTGTCGATCCGCGTACCGGGTTATTTAATTACGCGATGCCGCTGGCACACCTTATCGGCAATAACCAGCTTGGTCCAGAGCAGACTTTTGCACTGTCTTATAGCCCGCTCAATTCGAGCGATATTGGTTTTGGCATCGGTTTTTCGCTGGGACTCACGCACTATGATGCTGAAAACCGGTTGTTAATGCTTTCAACCGGCGAACGGTATAAAGTATTTGAAACCGATGACCGGGTCTTTTTGAAACAATACAAACAGGATGTTATTCGGTTTGAAAAAGATGTCGGACAAAATGTTTACCGAGTGATCCATAAATCCGGTCAGGTGGAAATACTGACCGGTCCCCGGAATCTCTGTGATCTCAAAATCCCCACTCACATTATCAACCCACTGGGGTGTACTCTGACACTGAACTGGGATTATGGAATGGGGGGAATCCCCCGCCTTGTTACAGTATCAGACGAAAATCAGGTGCTGTTAAAAATCCAGTATAAAGCGGCTATCTATACCCGTATTATGGTCTGGCCCGACACACCGGAATCTTATGTTATCCGGTTAGACTTTGAGAATGACCGGGTTACTCATATCCATAATGAGGCGGGTGACCAAACATTAAGCTGGGAACTGGGGTATGACTCAGACAGCGGGTTCTTAACCCGGATTTCATCACCGACCGGCATTGCTGAATTTGTGGATTACGATTTTGAGGGGCATGACTTCCCTAGTCACGCCCATCTACCGCCGTTGCCTTATGTCACCCGACACACTCAACAAACTAAGCGAAATCCTGATGTCATCAGGAACTATGAATATACCGAATATAATTTTCTGGGGTATGGCAGTCATGAGAGCTGGAATGAGGATGATGACTATCTCTACGGTGTCCTGACAAATTATCACTATGGCTCAACCGAGCATTGGAATAATGGCACAGAACAGCGGCATATTACCCGGCTTTACAATAATTACCATCTGCTGATTTCAGAAAACGTGCAGCAAAACAGCTGTCAGCGTCAGCACGAGACAAAATATTATGCCCGCATTGGACAGAGTTTTGATAACCAGCAGCCGCAGTTCCAGTTACCGCAATCCGCTACTGTGCGTTTTATCAGTGACAGTGGCCAGCGGGAAGAAGTGACGCAGACTGAATTTGATGCGGCGGGCAACCCGACCGTTCAGGTAGCGCCGGACGGCACCCGTACTGAATGGGTATATTACCCAGTAGAAGGGGAAGCCGACCTGTGCCCGGCAGATCCGCACGGGTTTGTGCGTTACGTGAAATCTAAAACAGTAACGCCAGCACCGACAGCTGGCTATGACGATGCACCGGTGCATCAGGTGCACTATCGTTATGATACCTTATCCACCCGTTCCGGCAGCCCGAACTCATATGCTGTGGTGTGTACCCGGCAAGAAATGTACAGCGGCAGTCAGTTACTGCAAGCCAGCCAAACGCATTATGTGGATCAGCCAGATCAGCCTCACTACCACGGGCGGCTGGCATTGATTGAAGTAACGGTCTACAGTGTGCCGGATAACACTTCAACGGACACCCCGCAGCACTGGACCAGCCAGAAGCGTTTCAGCTACAGCCTGGCAGACGGAGAGCTGCAAAGTACCATGCAGTGGTGCGGACATGACGGGCTGACCGTCAGTGGCATGCAGGTAATATCGTGTGTCAGTGGAAAAATCTTGCGTGAACAAGACCCGTTGAGTTGTACGGCACACTATACCTATGATGCACTGGGACGCCTGCTGAAACATGTGAATAATGCCGACACGGATTACGCCCGCGATACTCAGTTTACTTATACTATTGAAGAAGATAACGTGCTCACCACCACCCAACAGGATGTCTGGGGCAATCAGATGCGCACCCGGCTTGACGGAAAAGGACAGTCTTATCAGCAGGAAATACTGGCGAAAGGGCAGGAAGCGGCGGGCTGGCGTCAGGTTTCAGACACCGAACGGGACAGCTGGGGACGGGTTATCGCGAAAACGTACCATGACTGGTTACCAATGGGAACAGATCCAGAAAAAGAGGCACAGGCCAGGCCGGTTTCCATTCGTCAGCAAACCACTTACGACAACTGGGGGCAACCTTGCCGGGTAACGGATGACACCGGAAAACGGTTGCGGCAGGAGTATGATCCGGTCACTCTGACGACTCGGCATCAAACGGAAGCGGATGGCCTGTCGTTCGGTTATACAGAAGCCGTCTACGACCTGCGGCACCAGCCGTTGACCGTAACGCAATATGACAGTCAGGGACAACAGGTCAGCCAGCAAAAGAACGATTATGACGGACTGGGCCGATTACGCGCCACGGTGGATGCGCAGGGGCAGAAGACCGAATACCGTTATGATGTATTTAACCGGGTATCAGTGATCCAGTACAGCGATGGCACCATAGTGCGCAAAAGTTATGCGCCGTTCAGCGTCGGTGCGTTACTGACGCAGATAGAAGCCGACGGAAAAGTGCTGGGTATCCGTGAGTTTGACAGCCTGCACAGGGCGATATCTACCACGGTTGGCGACCGTACCCAACGGGCGACCTATCAGACCAGTAATCCTGCACCGGCAACGATCACCGATGCGCAGGGGCAGACATCGCAGCAGCAGTACGAACCCCTGCTGGGCAACGCGTTGCTCCAGATGATCACGGCGGGTATCCAACAGAACTTTACCTATGAGGCTAAAACCGGCGCGATGATTCGGGCGGTGACGGCACAGCAGGTTACTCAGCAACTCAGTTATACCCCTGCCGGGCAGTTACAGCAAGAAAGTGTGTGTTTTGACGATCCCGGCGCGGGAGCGGTTCGGAACGCAGAATACAGTTACTCGCCGGCTGGCAGACTGACGGAATACCGGGGATTTTCAACGGCAGAAAGCCGAAGCCGGCGGCTGCGTTTTGATACGCTGGGGCGGCCGGTTGAAATGGCTGACGATGCCCTCCGCATGACCTTTTCCTATGATGCCGCCAGCCGGGTTAACCTCTGGACGATACAGGATAAAAAAACAACGCAGCAACTGATGACCACGCTGAACTGGGATGATTTTGGCCGGGAAACGGAACGCCGGATCGAAAGCGATACTGACATATTGACACTGACGCAGACCCATACCGTTATCGGTCAGTTAGCGAGCCGGATGACCCGATCACAACAGGCCGGCCTGTTACGGCAGGAAAGCTACACTTACGATACTGCCCGCCGCTGGCTGACTGATTATCAGTGCACAGGGAGCGAGTGCCCACGGGATGCTTATGGTATGACACTGGCTCGCCAGCAGTTCACTTATGATCGGCTGGGTAATATCCTGACCTGTATCACCACGCTGACGGATGGCAGCAGTGATACGGCGACGTTCAGTTACAGCCCGTCCGATACCTGCCAGTTACAGCGTATTACTCATACCCATCCGGGCTATCCGGCGGAAATCACTCTGGCTTACGATAAGAATGGGCGGCTGATCCGGGATGAGACCGGGCGAGAGCTTACCTACGATGCGCTGGGCAGGCTCACATCAGCCAAGCTGAACGAAAACACTTGTGATTACGGGTACGATGCGGCAGGCCGGCTGGCACTGCAACGGCTGAACGGTACGCAGACGCAGGAACTGTATTATCAGGGCAACATGCGGGTGATGGAAGTGCTGCGGGAAAGCGGGGCAGAAACCCAGCGAGTACAGGCGAACGGGGTGCTGGCGGCAACAGTCACCGACAGTGGCATACACTTACTGGGTACTGACGGGCAGGGCAGTGTGCTGATGAGACAACAGCATCCTGATACCCTGACCCGCTATCGCTACACGCCGTATGGACAGCAGGCAACAGACGAACAGGACTCCGTTCAGCCAGCGTATACCGGGGAAGCCTTCGATCCGGTGGGCGGCGGTTATCATCTGGGCAATGGCTACCGTACCTACAATCCGGTACTGATGCGGTTTACCGCCCCGGACAGCTTAAGTCCGTTTGGTGCCGGAGGGCTGAACCCATATGCATACTGTTTGGGTGATCCGATAAACCGGAGCGATCCCAGCGGGCAAATGAGCATAGGCAGTATTCTGGGCATTGTCTTTGGGACGATAGGTTTGGTCATCGGGCTGGCAACGGTGATCCCGACGGGAGGTGCGTCTCTGACTCTTAGCAGCGCGATTTTAGCGGGGATCGGCTTTTTGGGCGATGCCACCGGGATTGCCAGTGCGGTGATGGAAGAGAGCAACCCGCAGAAATCAGCGGTGCTGGGCTGGGTATCCCTCGCTCTGGGGGCATTAAGTTTGGGCAGTGGGCTGCTGGGCGGGCTGGCGCGGGGAATGCGGCAGACCGGTGAAAGGTTGACCGAGAGTTTTTCTCATGGGCTGAGTGGCAGAGGTGCGGCGGCGGCGGGAAGTAGTCATAGTTACACTACGGCTGGCGCTCAGGCTGTCATGGAAACAGAGTATGTACGCGGTTTCAGACAGATTAAGGATCTGGTTGGCAGTGATATTGTGGAAGTCAGAGGTAATAACCCGATAAATAATATCGAAATTAATATAGATAGACTGACTAATACAGTTGAGAGTCACGAGTATCAAGAAATTTTTGGAAATGTTTTGAAATTAGGTTTTTGGGAAACTTCCAGAAGGGATATATGGAGAATAAATAATACTGTTCCAGTAACTTTTCTAGCTGGACAAAGTGCCCATGTGAATATTACAGATAATATTTATTTAAGGTTATATGGACAATTTATTACTGATAATTCTGCTGTAACACACGTTACCAATACTAATCTAATACGTTCAATCATTGATTGTCATTTTACAACTCACACCCCTTTTGATGATTCAATAATGTCGCTAATACTACAAGTGTGGCAGATGAGCAACTATAGAGGGGCGTTTAAAGATTGGGCAGCCGCTGACTTAACACTGAGATTTCCTCAGCAAGAACATAGGATACAACAAATAATAAATTCTATTTATCTTCAGGAATCATTTGTTTTTTCTTTTTTATATAATATGTTTTTTTAGCTGTTGATATTGAATTTTATAATGATTTTGAGGTTAATGATTGTGAGTTAAAAATGCATTAATGCTTAATCAGCTTATACTCAATAAACTTTAAATTGCAAGCCGAAAGACGACGCGAGGTCTTATTTTTCACCGCTGCGCGGGGAAATATAACACGCATCTTGAAGTTGGATTGGTATATTATTCTTATGCCTAAGAATATGATAAATAAAATAATATATTTTGGCTGTTGTTTTTTTCTCCATTTATGGAATATAAAAGAGGATAATATTATGAACGAAGTAGAACAAAATGAAATAAAATTTAAAATCATTGAGGATTTTAAACAATATGCAAAGGATAAATTGGAACCCAATGTTATTGGTGAGGCCGTAAAAAGAATAGCTTCTTCAAGTAATGATAAATATTACACGACAGGTGATGTACAAGGCATCGTTTTTTTCCTACTGTTTAGCCTGGAAGTAAATATTGATAAAAAGTCTTTTAGTGGGAAGGCCGGTGGGCTGACTTCTCCCGGTTTTGCCTGGATGGAAGGCTATGTTTATACAGAAGATTTAGGTAAAGTTTATTCTGATACTGTCAGTTTCGAGTTTAATGCCTCGCCCGTATACTTTAGTTTACTTTTCTTTGATTCACACAGTCATTTGCTTGGTCATTTCCAAAGCGCCGCTATTTCCACTATATCAGGCATTGGTGGTGGATCAGGTTCATGGAGTTAATGATTTATCATATGCAATTTCAGTTAAGTCCAATGATGAGTAGAGTGCTATACTCGATAAACTTCAAGTTGCCATCCGCAAGACGCCGCGAGGCCTTATATTTCCCCGCACAGCGGGGAAATATAACACGCATCTTGAAGTCGGATTGGGGCTTTTATAATGAGGTAATTGATAACAGGACAATATCAATCATCCATCAGCAGTGATAGTGCAAATTTTACGGCACTGATCAATCTATCCGCATCTTGCTGGTTATTATAAGGCATGAATGAAGCGCGCAGACAGCCGCTGATCCCAAGGGCATCCAACAATGGCTGGGCACAGTGTTGGCCTGAACGCAGGGAGATATTTTGTTCGGCAATCAGCGTCGCTAAATCACTATGGTGTATTCCGGCGATATTGAAAGCCAGCACGCTGGAACCCACCACACGGTAACTGTTAAAGCCCGCCAGAGTACTAAGTTGTTGTTCGGTGTAATCTGTCAGCGCAATCGCGTGGGATTCAGCGAGCTGGGTATCAATCGCTTGCAACCATTCCAGGGTTGCGGCAAAGCCAACCACGCCGGCGATATTGGGTGTTCCCGCTTCAAAACGGTAAGGTACGGCTTCCGGTGTGAAACCCGCGAACGAGACTTGAGTCAGCATTTTTCCACCGCCATGCCACGGTGACATCGCATTCAGTAATTCACTTTTGCCATACAACACACCCAGTCCATTTGGGCCATACAGTTTATGGGCAGAGAAAGCATAAAAGTCGATATCCAGTTGTTGTACATTGACAGGCGCGTGAACGATCCCCTGAGCACCATCGACCAGAACACGGCAATCATATTGATGGGCGAGTGCGGTGACTTGTGCCAAATCTACGGCAGCACCGGTAACGTTAGACATCTGGCTGATGGCAACTAAGCGGCTTTTTTCATTCAATAGTTCTGCCAGGGTTCCGATTTCTGGTTGGCGTCGATTGCCAATCGGCCATTGAACGATTTTGGCGCCGGTTTGTTCCGCCAGGATCAGCCACGGTAACAGGTTAGCGTGGTGTTCCTGTTCACTGACAATGATTTCATCCCCGACGTTCAGGCGAGGGCGAAAGTAACTTTGGGCAACCAGATTGATGGACTCAGTCGTCCCTTTTGTCCAGATAATATCTTCAGGTAATGACGCATTGATCAATTCCGCCACCAGAGAACGGGCCTGCTCATAACGGGCAGTCATGGCCTGCGCAGTGGCATGTTGACTGCGGTGTACTGTTGCACTGTGGTGTTGGTAATAATCTCCGGTCGCCTCAATCATGCATGCCGGTTTTAATGCCGTAGCTGCGCTATCCAGAAATGTGGTGGATTGTTGCAGGGCAGGAAATTGCTGGCGGAATTTTTCTGAGTCAAAGGCTTTCATAAACGCTGCTGATTTAATCGTTGTGTGATAAAGAATAAGTTTTGCTTTAATCAGGGAAAGAAGGATTCTACAGCAGAAGGCAGGAAAAAAAAGCACCGCAATCGGCGGTGCATAAAAAAATCACTATGGACAGACAGGGTAAATGTACAGGAAGTGAAAAAAAAACAGTAGCATATGCTACAAAGTCTGGTTTTCCAGACAACTTGCAAACACAACATCACAACCACAAAGCCAAAAGCACCAATGTATCGCTACAAAGAGACTTTTCGTTCCGGCTATAGGAAGTGCGCACACTATAGGGATTTGCTGGTATATCATCAATGGACAAATTATAATGATTCGGATTAAAAAAACTAATAACTAAATGAAAAGAGTTACCGGTATCATCACCATTATATAAGAAACGAACATGTCTAAACGTTTACCTCCACTCAATGCGTTACGCGTTTTTGATGCTGCGGCCCGTCATTTAAGTTTTACTAAAGCGGCAGAAGAATTATTTGTGACTCAGGCTGCGGTTAGTCATCAAATGAAAAGTCTGGAAGATTTTCTGGGATTGAAGCTTTTTCGTCGTCGTAACCGTTCGTTATTATTGACGGAAGAGGGACAGAGTTACTATCTCGATATCAAGGAAATTTTTACCGCCATCAATGACGCAACCCGTAAACTCCAGGCTCGCAGTGCCAAAGGCGCGTTAACGGTCAGTTTATCTCCCAGTTTTGCGATTCAGTGGTTAGTGCCCCGGCTTTCAGGTTTTCATCAGAGTTTTCCGGGGATTGATGTCCGTATTCAGGCAGTGGATCGGGAAGAAGATAAACTGGCTGATGATGTTGATGTCGCAATTTTTTATGGTCGGGGTAACTGGCCGGGGTTGCGAACCGATCGCCTCTATCCTGAATATCTGTTACCTGTCTGCTCTCCGGCATTGCTGGCAGGTGATCGGCCATTGAAAACCTCCTCAGATCTCGCCAATCATACTTTATTGCATGATTCATCCCGACGGGATTGGCAAGCCTATATCCGCCAGCTTGATATGCAGCAGCAGATTAATGTTCAGCAGGGACCGATATTCAGCCATAGCGCGATGGTGATCCAGGCGGCCGTGCATGGTCAGGGTGTTGCCCTGGCCAATAATGTGATGGCACAAAATGAAATTGATGCAGGGCGTCTTGTTTATCCATTTAATGATGTTTTAGTCAGTAAGAATGCATTTTATTTGGTTTGCCACGATAATCAGGCAGAATTGGGCAAGATCGCGGCTTTCCGCAAATGGATACTGACGCAAGCCGCGACGGAACAAGAAAGGTTAGGGTTTATTACCCAACAGACTTAATAGTGATACCCAATAGCTGATAAACAGAAACAGGAGCTGTGTGATGAGCAGTCGAATCATGCTGATTTTGGTTGGGATCAGTGGTTTTTTCTACGTGGCACTGGGAGCGATGGGGGCACATATGTTGGCACCCATTCTGACACCACGCCAGATGGAATGGATTCATACCGGCCTGCAATATCAAGGGCTACATACACTCGCCATGATGGCTCTGGCCGCTTTGTTGATGCGTCAGCCTGTAGCGCCGTTTGGTTGGAGTGGGATTTTTTTTACGGCGGGAATTGTGCTGTTTAGTGGCAGCCTTTATTGTCTGGCCTTTTTACCGCTAAAATTTCTGGTTTATTTGACACCAATCGGTGGGTTCTGTTTTCTCATTGGGTGGTTATGTGTATTAATTGGCGCTCTGCGTCTAAGGAAATCGGCGCCTAGCCATGAATAAAGTTGCTTTATATTGCCGTCCGGGTTTTGAAAAAGAGTGTGCGGCGGAAATTACCGATAAAGCGGGTAAGAAAGAAATCTACGGTTTCGCCCGCGTGAAAGAGAACAGTGGATATGTGCTGTTTGAATGTTATCAGCCGGATGATGCGGATCGTCTGATCCGTGAAGTTCCGTTCAGTGAATTGATTTTTGCCCGTCAAATGTTGGTTGTGGGTGAATTGCTGAAAGATTTACCGTCGGAAGATCGCATTACACCGATTATTGGCATGTTATTCGGTGTTGTTGAAAGAGCGGGTGAGCTGCGAGTGGAAGTGCCGGATACCAATGAAGGCAAGGAGTTGATGAAATTTTGCCGTAAGTTTACGGTGCCGCTGCGTAATGCAATGCGGCAGGAAAAACTTTTGCTGGCAAAGGAAAACGCGGGTCGCCCTGTGATCCATGTCTTTTTCATCGCTCCCGGTTGTTGTTATGTCGGGTATTCCAACAGCAACAACAACTCCCGTTTCTATATGGGCATCCCCCGCCTGAAATTCCCTTCAGATGCCCCAAGCCGTTCAACGCTGAAACTGGAAGAGGCCTTTCATGTGTTCATTCCTTATGATGAATGGGAAGAGCGTCTGGATAGCGGCCTTCATGCTGTGGATCTCGGAGCTTGTCCGGGGGGGTGGACTTACCAGCTGGTGAAACGCTGCATGATGGTTCATGCGGTCGATAATGGCCCGATGGCGGATAGCCTGATGGAAACAGGCCAGGTGAAGCATCATCGTGTCGATGGCTTTAAGTTTGAGCCGGCAGTGAAAAACATTTACTGGCTGGTTTGTGACATGGTTGAGAAACCGGCCAAAGTTGCCCAACTTATGACGGATTGGCTGGTAAACAGTTGGTGTCGTGAGGCTATTTTTAATCTTAAATTGCCGATGAAGAAGCGTTATGAGGAAGTGGCGCATATCTTGCTGAAAATAGAACAGCAATTGCAAGAAAATGGGGTGAATGCACAGATTCAGGCGAAACACCTGTATCACGATCGTGAAGAGATCACGGTACATGTCCGTCGGATCTGGTCTGTGTATGCAACCAGTCGGGATTATTGATACCACTCTTTATTGTTAAATATGCTGCCTTATTGGCAGCACTTATTTATTCTATCTATTGTCTTATTATCCTATTTATCTGTTGTCATACCACTTAATTCAGCTATTTCGGTTACCCTTATCCCAGATACGCAATGTAAAACCCAGAGATGTGGAACTAATTTCAAGTTGAATAAAAAATAACCCACCTTTAAAAAATAGGGAAAAAGTAGGGAAAAAACAGGTAAAGAGATAATTCTTTCTTAAGATCAATTTTCAGCAGATAAAAACAACATTATTTATTACTAAATTATGTTGTTTTTTTATTATCAAAAAAATTTCATTGTGAAATTAATAATTAATTACATAAATTAAATTTGTTCAATATGTATTCTAAAAAAGTATATTAATTATTTTTACACAGACAGTAACTAACGCTATTTTGTTCTGGAGTTTTATTTCTAAGTGGGTCTTAGAAAGAATTTAAAACTCTTACCGCCGTTATTATAAAAATTTCGGATCTTTAGGGTGTTTATCTTGTTTTTACAGGAGATTTATATGGTCTCAAAGAAAAAGTATACCTATACGGAGTTATCTGATTCCAATTCCGCTCAGGAGGTTAATTCATTTCTTAAAGCCTATGTTCCCAATTACGACACCTCTATTCGGGTTGCTCATGATCCATTAGGAGACAATGCACCTGATAAACTTCTGCGGGGTCATTATAAGTGGTCCAATAAGTATGTTGATTCTACTGGCACCTTGAAATTATCGTATCATTTCATGGAATCGACACCGGCTATCATGCCGTTGTTTGAAATTTCTGGCTTCAGTGCTTTTAATGAAGAACAAAAAGAAACAGCGAAACTTTCTTTACAATCCTGGTCTGATGTTGCCAATATTAAATTTACCGAAGTCAGTAGTGTTAAAAAAGCGAATATCACTTTTGGTTTCTTTGATCATAGTGACAACGATGATTATGCATTTGCAAATTTGCCACAAGGACAAAAAAACACTTTTACATGGTATCACGCTAAAAGCCATACGTTTGTAGACAATGATATTGATGTGAATGGTTATGCCCGTCAAACTTTCACTCATGAAATTGGTCATGCATTAGGACTGGACCATCCTGCCGATTATGATGCTTCTGATAAAGTGCGTCCAGGCTATATCACTAAAGCAGAATATTTCGAAGATACTCGTGCCTATACGGTCATGAGTTATTTCAGTGAAAAATATACCGGCCAAGATTTTAAATATGAATATTCATCGGCACCTCTGTTGAATGATATTTCTGCCATTCAGGCGTTGTATGGTGCGAATATGGAAACCCGTAAGGGAGATACCATATATGGTTTCAATTCCAATACTGACCGCGACTTTATGACCGCAACGGATGCTGACAGCAAACTGGTGTTCAGTGTCTGGGATGCGGGAGGTGAAGATACCTTTGATTTCTCTGGTTTTAATCAAAATCAGCGTATCAACCTGAATGAAGGTGCTTTCTCTGATGTTGGCGGCCTGAAAGGTAACGTTTCTATCGCCCGTGGTGTTGTTATTGAGAATGCGATTGGCGGCAGCGGCGATGACATTCTGGTGGGTAACAGCGCAGATAACATTCTGAAAGGTGGTGCCGGCAACGACATCATTTATGGCGGTCTGGGCGGTGATCATCTGTGGGGCGGTGAAGGCAACGATACCTTTGTTTATCTGGATGGCAAAGAATCTCTGAAAGACAATCCAGACTGGATCCACGATTTCGTCTCTGGTGAAGACAAGATCGATCTGTCTGAGTTCAATTTCGGGGGTAATGGCGATATTAAATTTGTCGATTCCTTCTCAGGTAAAGCGGGCGAAGTGCTGTTCACTTACGATGAAGTGAATGAGGTCACCGATCTGGAAATCAGTCTTGGTGGTGATCTGGCTGGCAACGATTTTCTGGTGAAAGTTGTTGGTCAACCGTTAGCCGAAGCAGATTTCATTGTCTGATTGATGTCATCACGTTAATAGAATACTGCCGTACTTCCCCGCAGGATACGGCAGTATTATGGAGATGATGGAAAAGTGGAAAAGTGGAAAGGTGGAAAGGTGGAAAGGTGGAAAGGGTGGACTTCTTACTTTGTGGCTGTCGGTTTTTTAGATCGAAATCGCTCTTATCAATAATTTTTGCGCTCTTTTTTTGTCGGAGGATGTATGGCGAGTAGTTTAAGGCTTCCAGCCGCAGGTGAGTTGAAAGGATTATGGCAACTCTCTGATGGAAATAAGTTGTGCAGTATTGAACTGACCGATACCCGTTTACCCGCAGGCTCGTTTTGGGCGTTGAAAGGGAATACGTGTGTGACGGAGTTGATCGGGCAGCCGGTGGCAGGATGGTATCCGTCTCCAGATGGCATCACATTGACCGATAATGATGGCAATAGTCTGGCCTTTTTTAGCCATGAATCAGAACAGTGGATTGCTTACTTTGTTGATGGCAGGGAATTGGTCATGACATTTAGCGGTGCATATAAGTAACCATTTTTGAAACCCATAACTATATTGACAATCATTATCATTATCATTAGCATTTATGATGATTTAGTAAATTTCCTCGCAGACCATAAGTTATACAGGCTTAAGTTAGATTAAATTCAGCCTAAGTTTCTATAGAATTATAGAGAGCCAATCATAAAAAATTTAACAAGGAAACAATTATGTCAGGTAAAGATTATGGGTTAGTTAATAAATTTGACGTCGAAAGGATGGGACATGTAGGTCAGCATTTAGAAACAATAACAGTAAAGGTGGCACCTTCTGGTACTAATTACACTAATGCATCAAACGAAGTTAGCAAATCTCCTTTTGGACATGTGTGGATTGAATATAAAGGAGAATCTATAGGGTGGGGATTAGGTGATAGTAAGGGGATTGGAGGTACTGAGAATTTAACGTTTAGAGATTCCATTGGGTATGATCAGTCAAAGGTCAGCAGTGTAACTTTTCCATTATATACGGATCATGTAATTCATAATATTGACCATCACATATCTAACTTAAAAAGTGGAAATTTCACAGATTTTAAACCTAATTATAATCTCCTGACTAATAATTGCATTAAATTTGTAAATTCGATTTTGGCAATCACACAATACGAGAATAATACTCCTGGTTTGGATGATATAGGTGAATTAGACGGTATGACTCCAGATGGTATATTAGATAACCTTGAAGGAATTATTTCTGATTATCGTAGTATGGATTCATGGCATCAAACAGACTCACCACTTGTTATTGATCTCACTGGTGATGGTATTGCCACTATAGCAGAAAACGGTAACCTCTTTTTTGATCACGATAATAATGGAATTATTGAAAGCTCAGGATGGATAGAGTCAAACAGTGCATTTTTGGTGTGGGATAAAAATAAAGATGGAAAAATAAATAATGGAAATGAACTATTTGGAAATAACTCCATATTAAAAAATGGCACCAAAGCAGATCATGGATTCGCGGCATTAGCCGATCTGGATGATAATAATGATGGTGTTTTTGATCAAAATGATAGCCTGTGGAACTCACTAGAGTTATGGGTTGATTCTAATCACGATGCTATCACTGACAGCGGAGAGCTACATAAATTAAATGAATCAGGAATTTCCTCTATCAATCTTGCATATAAGGAAAATGGATTCAAAGACATTAACGGTAACGTCCATGAGTTGGAAAGCACCGTGAATTGGAATAATGGCAATGTAACTAAGATAGTTGATGTATATTTTGCAGTGAACAAAAGTAAAACAATTGAATCAGTTACCTCTCACATAGACATAGTAGGAGTAAATGATACTTTTAGCGAGGCTATATTATGATTGGTTTATTTTTTAAAAATAAAAAGAATTTAATTTATTCCATATTATTTTTATCTTTTATGGCGCAGAGTTCAAACATGAGCAAGCATAACATTCCATCGGCTATATTTAATTATCCAGATGATTTTTTATCAGCATTATCTATTCCAATGCCTAAAAATGAACATGAATATTTTGAGTTAGTAAATAAAGCGGACGCTGGAGATCCCGAAGCAAATTGGATGCTCGCTGCAATACAACATACTGTAGGTCATCATCAGGAGGCCAGTGAAAGATATCATTTATCTATTTCCAGAAATGATAAATTTAATCTGAAATCTATGGTTAATTTAGGGTTTATTCTTGAAAAAGAAAATAAATTCGCTGAAGCCCGCTCTCTTTTTGAACAAGCTGGAGAAAGTGGCTATTTTGAAGGTTACAACGCTATTGGGACTAATTATTTGAATGGAACAGGCGTAAAACAAGACTTTAATAAAGCGAAGGAGTATTATAAGAAAGCCAGTCAAATTGGGTGTAATGAATGCACGTATTTGATTAACAATTGGAATGATGTCGTTAAATTAAAGAAATCAGGAAAATAAATTTCGACATAAAATAAATAGCGTAATTTGATTTCATAAAAATCATCTAAAAATACGGCGGACAAAGAAGGAGATAATAGCCGCCGTATGATGAATAAACAGATGGGTTAAAAATTAATTATGGCTGTTTTTGTTGTTAATTATAACCGATGTTTTTTTAAACAGGAAAAGAAGAATGATGAATCATCTCAAGCAGGAAGGGGATGAAATCACGGATGTTATCCGTGCCCGCAGCAAGGTCTTCTGGGCTATTGGGTTATTTACGGCCTGCATCAACTTGCTGATGCTGGTTCCGACGATTTATATGCTGCAAGTCTATGATCGCGTACTGCCATCCAGTAATGAAATCACCTTGCTGATGCTAACGTTGATCACGCTGGGGATGTTCGCCATGATGGGCGGGCTGGAATATATCCGCAGCCAGGTGGTGATCCGCATCGGCAGCCAGTTTGATATGTGCCTGAACCAACGGATTTATACCGCGTCCTATGAATCCAACCTGAGAAACGGTTCCACCGATGCAGGGCAGATGCTGAATGACTTGGCGACTATCCGCCAATTCCTGACCGGCAATGCCCTGTTTGCTTTTTTTGATGCGCCTTGGTTTCCAGTCTATCTTTGCGTCATCTTCCTGTTCAGCCCGTATTTAGGCTTGTTGGCATTGGTTGGTGCGATCATTTTGATCACGCTGGCGGTATTGAACCAGTGGTTATCCCAAGCGCCTTTGGCGGAAGCCAGCCATCTTTCTTTACGCTCAGCCAATTTAGCCAGCACCAACTTACGCAATGCCGAAGTGATTGAAGCGCTCGGCATGTTGCCGGCATTGCGTCACCGTTGGTTCGGTTTGCATCAGCGTTTTCTCAATTTTCAGCGTATTGCCAGTGAACGTTCGGCCGCTATCACGGCGTTGACCAAAACGATACGTATGGCTTTGCAGTCGTTGATCCTTGGCTTAGGAGGCTGGTTAGCGATTGAAGGAAGTATTACACCAGGGATGATGATTGCCGGTTCCATTTTGATGGGACGGGCGTTATCGCCGATTGAACAGTTGATACAGGCATGGAAGAGCTGGAGCGCTGCCCGCTTATCCTGGCAACGGCTGGACAAGCTACTGAAAGCCCAACCGGAACGCAAAAGTGGCATGTCATTGCCCGCGCCTAACGGTGTGTTGTTGCTGGAAAAAGTATCCGCAATGCCACCGGGTAAAACACGGGCATTGCAATTTTCGCAAAACGGATCAGCGCCGAATAACCAATATGTTTTGCAGGATATCCACTTTGCTCTGGATGCCGGTGATGTGCTGGGTGTGATTGGTCCCAGTGCGTCGGGGAAATCGACATTGGCTCGTCTGCTGGTCGGGATATGGCCTGCGCAAGAAGGCGTGGTACGGCTTGATGATGCGGATATCTACCAATGGAATAAAGATGAGTTAGGGGCATTTATTGGTTATCTGCCGCAGGATATTGAACTGTTTGGCGGCACAATCGCGGAGAATATCGCCCGTTTTAATGATGTTGAACCGGAAAAAGTGATCGAGGCGGCGAAAAAAGCCGGTGTCCACGAATTGGTGCTCAATCTTGAGCGCGGTTATGACACGGTAATCGGCGCGGGGGGGATGGGGTTATCCGGTGGGCAGAAACAACGCATCGGTTTGGCTCGCGCTCTGTATGGTAATCCATCGCTCATCGTGTTGGATGAACCTAACTCGAATCTGGATGATGTGGGTGAAAAAGCGCTAAGCCATGCGATCGCACAATTGCGGGAACAGGGGAAAACCGTGGTTGTTATTACGCACCGGCCTTCATTGCTTTCGCAAACAAGCAAAATTTTGCTGTTGGTGCAGGGGAAAATGAAAATGTTTGGCCCTTCCCGACAAGTGATGGCGGCGCTATCCCAAACTCAGTCTTCGTCTCCGTAACAACCACAGTCACAGTTAAAAACGGTTGAACGTGCTTCGTAACATGATTCAGCCATATTTTAATACTTGGGATATTCTCTCTGGGAGTAAAGATGTCCTATCAGACTAACGCAAAGGATGCCCAAAACGCGGTGTCGGAATTATTACCGCTGGATGCAAATCGTTACCTGCGAATGGGTTGGTTGGTGATTGGGATCGGCATTGTCGGGTTTTTCATCTGGGCGGCCTTTGCGCCCCTCGATAAGGGGGTGGCTTCTTCTGGTACTGTCGTGGTTGATGGTAACCGTAAAACGATACAATCCCCGCTTAATGGCGTTATCAGTCAAATTCAGGTGAACGAGGGGGAACAAGTCAAGGCGGGGCAGGTTTTGGTTCAGCTCAACCAGGTGCAGGTTAATGCACAAATTGATTCCCTGAAACAGCAGCTTTACACCACATTGGCAACAGAAGCCCGACTTTTGGCCGAGCAGCAAGGGCAGGATGCTATGGTTTTCCCGTCTGCGTTACTGGATCTGCAATCGGAGCCACGCATTAACGAGACGCTGGCCCTGCAAAGACAGCTCTTTTTATCACGTCGTGAGATGCTGCGTAGTGATCTGGCGGGAATGCAGCAGGCCGAAGAGGGACTGAATTTCCAAATCAGGGGATTGCGGGAAGCGCGGGTAAGTAAACAGCAGCAGCAAGTTTCGCTTAAAGAACAGGTGACAAATTTGCAGCCCCTGACGGAAGAGGGCTATTTCCCCCGTAACCGCTATCTGGAATTACAGCGTAGCCAAAGTGAATTAAGTGGCAGTATCGCGGAAATGACCGGAAAAATGGGTCAGCTTGAAAAGCAGCGGCAGGAAACGCAGCAGCGGGTTATCCAGCGTCAGGCGGATTACCAGCGTGAGGTACGCAGCCAGTTATCTGATGTACAGGTTCTGGCGAATGAGCTGAGAAATAAGCTGGAAACGGCACAATTTGATTTGTCACAGACTTCTATCATGGCCCCGGTGGATGGCTCAGTGGTTGGATTAACCGTGTTCACTCAGGGGGGGTGGTGGCTGCCGGTGAGAAGCTGATGGAGATCCTGCCGACCCAGAGTGCGCTGGAAATCGAGGCGCGTCTGCTGGTGAACCTGATTGATAAGGTTGCCGTGGGGCAAGAGGTTGACTTAATGTTTACCGCGTTCAACCAGAACCGGACCCCGAAAGTCACGGGCAAGGTGATGGTGATTTCCGCTGACCGTCTGGTGGATGAACGGACAAGAGAGCCTTATTACCAGATGCGATTGAAAGTCAGTCCTGATGGCATGGAGAAACTGGCCGGATTGAATATCAGACCGGGGATGCCGGTTGACGTATTTGTCAAAACCGGTTCGCGTTCGTTGTTGAGTTATCTGTTCAAGCCATTAATGGACAGGGCGTCTACCTCACTAATCGAGGAGTAATGGGGATGTTGATGTATCACAGTTTTGCCAATAGACGGGCTTTTTTATCTCGCCTATTTTTCAGCAAATTATTGCCAGCGTCAGTATTGCTGATGTCGATATTGATATTTCCCCGTTTTGCCAGTGCGCTTTCCTTAACGGAGGCTTATGCGCTGGCATTGCAGCACGATCCGACATTTCAGGCTGCTATCAAAGAGCAGGAAGCGGGACAGGAAGAGAAAAATCTTGGGCTGGCGGAACTGTTGCCCAAGCTATCTTTCAGTTACCAGAATGCCCCCAAAAATGGGCAAAAGATGGACTCGCAATCGTTAGACCTGCGGGGAAGAAGCGTCAGGGAGAGCCGTGACCGACAGTATGACAGCTATAGCGGTGCGATTATTTTGACCCAGCCGGTGATCGATTTTGAGGCCTGGGCGCGTTATCGAACCCGTCAGGCTTATACCCTGATGAGTGATAGCCGTTTTCGGGCGGATAACCAGCAATTGGCGGTCAGGGTGGTGAACAGCTATGTGGCGGTCGCTTATGCGCAGGATCGGCTGGCACAGGTTGCTCAACAGCGGGCGGCCTATGAAGAGCAACTGGAACGTAACCAGAAATTGTTTTTTTCCGGTGAAGGTACTCGTACCGATGTGGCGGAAACTCAGGCGCGTTACAGTCAGGTACTGGCTGATGAGTTAGTGGTGCAAGATGAGCTGGATGCCGCTATTCGTGGCTTGCAGTTATTAGTTGGCAACCCGTTGCCAGTAGATGTGCCGGTTAAGCGTTTATCCGACTCCCCGCCGTTCAAAACCATCAAACTGGATTTAGCACACTACACCGATTGGGAACAACTGGCATTACGTCAGAACCCACAACTGGCGGCCGCCCGCCAGAAAGTGGATGTTGCGTACCATGATATTGAGCGTAACCGGGCGGGATATCTGCCGAAACTGGAGCTATATGCTTCCCATAGCGAAAATAAATCCAGTAGTGACAACAGCATTGACCAACAATACCGGACGGATTCCATTGGCTTACGACTCTCCATAAATCTCTATAATGGCGGAGGCACTGCGGCAGCGGTGCGCCAATCAGCCGCAAATTATGGCAAGACTAAATTCGAAATGGATGCACAGACGGGGGAAATCCTGAACGCACTGAGGCGCAATTATAACGCTTGCGTGAACGGTGAAAAGCGGATACGCGCCTATGAAACGGCGGTGGAAGCGGCCGCATTGCAAGTGAAAGCGACGCAAAAAAGTGTGGCGTTGGGGCAGAGAGTGAATGTCGATATATTGAATGCCGAGCAACAGCTTTATACCGCCCGTCGTGAACTCTCTCAGGCAAAATATGACTATATGAAAGCGTGGATTGGGTTATTAGATGAATCAGGCCAGTTACAGGGTGAACATATTAGGTTAATTGCTGATTATTTTGGTTGAGATGATTAAAGTGTGATATCCCGTCTTCTTTATCCTTAAGATTCGCATAATAGAAACGGGTATCACGCATTATTCACTGACAGAGAACAGTTTATTTATTAATAAGCCGCAGTTGCTGTAAATTACCCTGTAAGGTCAAATCAGTTCTTAGTGAAGCAATTTCACGGCTGATATAAGCCATTTCTTTGTGAGATGCCAATTTTTTGCGCCATTTATCCGGCTGGGCGTCCAGGTTTTGGAATAAATTATCCAGCGAACCCGCTTGTTGCAGCAGGAGGGCGGCCGTTTTGGGACCAATTCCCTGAATGCCTGGGATCTTACTGCTACTGATACCGGCAAGCCCCCAATAATCGGGAAGCTGGTCTGGTTCAACCCTAAACTCTTGCTGGACAAAAGGCAGATCCAGCCAGCGCTTTTGGAAGTAATCACGAATCTGGATATTGGGGGAAAGGAGCTGGCAATAGCCCTTATCTGTTGAAACGATGGTGACATGATGCCCGCTATTGGCGACTTTTGTTGCCAGTGTGGCCGCTAAATCATCCGCTTCATGCCCTTCTGCGTGCCAGCAAGCCACCCCCTGCGCGTTGAATGCCTGCTTAATTAAGGGCATTTCTTGCTGCAAGTTGTCCGGCATGGCAGAGCGGCCCGCTTTGTAATCCGGGAACAGTTGATGGCGCCAGCTATGGCTGCGATCAGCTTCATCAAATACCGCAACCGCGTGAGTCGGTGATGCATGGGTGATTAACTGCTTTAACGCATGTTGACAGGCCGGAATGCAAGGGCTGCCCTGTACTGCATGGATGCGCCGAATCAGGTTTAAGGCGTCTACAATCAGAAGATGTATCATGGTCGTTATAGTCCATCCGTGGATTTATTCCCTGGCACCAGCCTCATTGAATATTGATGAGAAAAGGTATCCGCGATTTATGTGATTATCTCATAACAGGGTTCATAAGCCGTACCTCCGGGGAGTTTCATGCGATCCTGCTCGACAAAATCTTTCAACAGGTCATCCATGCGATGCATAATATCTGCATCACCGTGGATCTTGAATGCCCCGTGTTTTTCTATGGCGTAAATACCCGCTTCTTTGACATTGCCTGCCACAATACCAGAAAATGCGCGCCGGAGCGCGGAGGCAAGTTTCTCTGCCGATTGGTTTGGGTATAAATTCAAATCAGCCATGTTTTCATGGGTTGGCATGAAAGGAGATTGTAGATCAGAGCCGATTTTCAGTGACCAGTTGAAACTATAGGCATCTCCGGTCGCGCGGCGCTTTTCTTTGACCTTCGGCATGGCTTTTTTCATGATACGGGCGACTTCTGAAGGGGCATCCACAATAATGTGATAGTGCCGGCGTGCCTGTTCCCCCAGAGTATTAACAATAAACTCATCCAACACCCGGAAGTAATTGGCGCTCTCTTTGGGACCAGTCAAGACCAGCGGCAGAACTTGATCTTTATTTTCAGGATGCATCAGGATAGACAACAAATACAGCAATTCTTCTGCCGTTCCCACTCCGCCGGGGAAGATAATGATGCCATGAGCAATACGGACAAAGGCTTCCAGACGTTTTTCAATATCCGGCATGATGATTAGCTCATTCACCAGTGGATTAGGTGGCTCTGCTGCAATTATTGACGGTTCTGTGATGCCGATAAAACGACTTTTTTTGTAATTCTGCTGGGCATGTCCCACTGCGGCGCCTTTCATCGGTGCTTCCATTGCACCGGGACCGCATCCCGTACAGATATTCAGTTCACGTAGTCCCAGCTCATTGCCTACCTTGCGCCCATACAAGTACTCTTTCTCATTGATGGAATGGCCGCCCCAACAAACAATCATATTAGGATCTTCTGAGATATGCAGTGCGTTGGCGTTGCGCAGGATGGAGAAAATAGTATTGGTAATATGCATACCATTTCCCATATCCAAATGATTTGCCTTCTGTGCATCGGTAATTTGTGCGTGGACAAATAAAATATCGCGCAGTACTGCAAAAAGATTGGCTTGCAGGGAACGGATGATTTTACCATCGACGAAAGCGTCTTCGGGGGGATTAATCAGTTTCAGCTTTACCCCTCGCTCTCGGCGCAGGACGTTGATATCAAAATGTTGATATTTTGATAGTAACTCCTTACTGTTATCTGTTTGACTGCCTGAATTAAGAACCGCCAGTGAACAGTTACGGAAAAGGCGGTATAAATCACTGCTTGCGGTACGCTTGAGCATATCTACTTCAAGCTGAGAGAGTAAATTCATTGATCCTAATGGATTGACATGCGTAATCAAAATGACTCCTTTTACCCCTTATGGGGATCCCTCAATAATGACTTATGTCCCTGTTGGGTATAACTGACTTCATCCGGCAGTCCGGTTAGGGTACAGACGATGATTACTGGCGAGCTAACCTTCCGGTTGCTGGAGTAAACGCTTCGTTACTGCGCCACGGGTTGATATCCAACCCTCCCCGACGGGTATAACGTGCATAAACCGTCAGCTTTTCAGGTGCACATAACGTCATTACGTCATTGAAAATACGCTCAACACATTGTTCATGAAATTCATTGTGGTGGCGGAAAGAAACCAGGTAGCGCAATAGTTTTTCCTGATCGATTTTAGGGCCTTGATAGCGGATCATTACCGATCCCCAATCGGGTTGGTGGGTGATCAGGCAATTTGATTTTAGCAAGTGGCTAACCAAAGTCTCCTCAACGACAGGACCTGTGGCTGCCTGGTTAAGATAATTGCGACTGAACTGATAATCATCAATGTCAATGTCCTGATTATCGATGCATTTTCCCTCAAATTCGGCAATTGGCTGTTGGCTGAAAGTGTGGAGGGGATGCAAAACAACTTCAATATTGCCATTGGCGCAAGCAGATAAATCCTGTTGCAACGTTTTTTGTACGGTTTCCCAATCCGCAAAGCGGGTTTGGTTAAAACTGTTGAGATAAAGTTTAAAGCTTTTTGATTCGATAAGGTTTTCACTGGCTGCATCCAGGCTGACGTGACCGATGGCAACTTGAGGAACGCCGCGTGCGTTGAGCCAGGAGAGTTCGTACATTGTCCAGATATCTGCACCATGAAAAGGAAGATTATCAGGAAACAGCTCAAGCGGTTCACGGTTCATACTGCGTGGAACTGCTTGCAATAAAGTAGGATCATAGTTATCACGGTAGGGCGTTGGTTTACCCAATGTGAGTTGGGAAAGCGCATGATTATCTTGGTATAAAGACATTAGGATTCCTTAAGGCTAAAAAATCTTATCATTGAGCTAGTCTTTACGACAAAAAGCGTCTTAATGACTAAAGTCATCTGTAGTGTATCAAGGAATCCTGATGGTTCGTATTTTTATTACACAGGATCCCCTTAGTTTACTGAACCAATATTATTGTCGCTTTTATTGGCGTAATGGGTGAAGTCAGCATCCGTGTTATTGAACTTAAATAGCAGGTATATTTCTATATCTGCTATTTATTAGGGTCTTACTAATCAGAAAGCGGTTAACCAGAAAACAAGGTATCCAATAATGGTGATCTAAATACGTGATGTGGATCGTGCTTCTGTAATGCTGCCACTGTTGAAGTCCAGTTGTTATCAGCAGGCAAACCCTCAGTCAATGACGCTGGGATTGTTTTGGTTAATATTTCTTTATTCTCCCATGCAGTGTGAGAGCCATAAGCCCAACCTTTACTCCATTCAACACGAGCAGAGGCATAAGAACCATCAAATTCGTTGAATAGCCATTGTTCAAATTGGTGACAAAATTCAATGGCATAGGGGGTTTCTGGAAAGGTTAAGACATCAAGCCAAACGGCCACATCCCATTCTAGATGATCCAACCGGGGACGAATAGCGGATAAGCTGGGAACCGTTGCTCCTGTATGCATCACTTCAGCCGGATCATCTAACCCAGTGACTCTAACTTCAAGCGGGCCATTGATGGGATATTTCCCCTGGTTTGCATAGTGCTGTATTAATCCCTGCCACTGAGCATAAAACTTATTCAGCACAAGCTGGATATTTGTACGTTGTGTTAATACCGCATAACCATTTGCGGTGACACGTAATGTGGTTGGTTTGACATATAACAGCAGGTTCTTACTCCAACCCCAGATATCTTTTCCATAGTTTTGCAAGGCTGCATGTGTCAGTTGATATTGCATTTCACCAACAAGCGGCGTAATCAGCGGAAAGTTGGCCAGAATATTATCCGCAATATCCGATAAGGTTGATGAAATATTATCGGAAAATGGGTAGTTATAGGGCGCATTAACTTCAACGCTGGAAGCGGGTTTGGTTGGTGCCACACTCCAGACTTTTAGCCACGGTGTCTTGGTAAAAGGAAATAAAATGATTTCGGCACGACCACTTTTATCCAGAAAATAACTCAAGGTCTGTTTTTCTTTTGCGTTTTCTGGCGGGGCAAATAACTCATCCGCTGGAATATCGGTGAAACTTTGGCAGCGAAGGCGTTGATTTTGACCTGCCTGAAATTGCACTTCTAAAATCAGAGCGCCTCCGACATGCGTTAATAACGGTGCACAATCAGGTTCATTTCGCTCAAAACGTTTAATGGTATATTGCTGGTTTTCTTTATCCCATACAACAGCAGACAGGGATAATATCGTATTACTGAGGGAGCCAAATGTGTGTCCAGGAAGTGGCGTTTCATCAACGGCTTTAATGGCAGTTCCATGCCCGTTTATTGCAAGAACAGCGCCGAGTGTTAAATCACCGGGAGCAGGTGTGGCAGTAAAACCCAAGCCTTGTTCTTCCATTTGGGCCATTAATGTTTCCATTAATACGCCGGGTTGTGCAGTCACTATAGAAAATTTCGCACGATGCTCGATATTAACATGGGTGAAATGCGAGGAAAGATCCATCAATATAATATGATTTTTGAAACTTTGCCCTGATTCCAATATGAGTGGTGACCAATTATGGGATTGTCCGATGGGTCTTAATTTATAATTCTCTTTCCATGCCCAATTGACAACGGAAATCACCTCATCAATAGTTCTAGGTATACAATATGGTATATTATCGGCGCGAATTTCTCCTGACCAGTTTTTAAAATTAATCATTTTCCAGATTACGTCTTGGGGAAAGTTGGGTAAGTTATATTCTATTTTTGTAATTATCTCATTTTGTAAATAAATATCTTCTTGTTTCAGTTGGTCAGGTGATGGCATGTTTTATTTCCTTCGTTTTTAATTTGTAGGGTGACTTTTTTAATATAAGTTCAACAATATACTCGATAAACTTCAAGTTGCAATTCTCAAGACGACGCGAGGCCTTATATTTCCCCGCTGCGCGGAGAAATATAACCCGCATCTTGACGTTGGATTGGTATATATCTATTTGCTAAGAGCTATTTGTTAATAACTATTTTATGGAAATAAAATATATATTCGATAAACTTCAAGTTGCAATCCGCAAGACGACGTGAGGCCTTATATTTCTCTGCTACGCAGGGAAATATAACATGCATCTTGAAGTTGGATTGGTATATAGGATATAAAATAGAATGCCATGATAAATTTTATAATTTATTGAAATAGAGGGTAACATCACCCTTATAAGCCTGAAAATGTGGATGATATAATCATATGACCTTTAATGTGACAGAGGCACTCTCTGACTTTACCCGCCGTTATGTTGAATTATGGCAAGAGAAAACAGGGTTTCCGCCAGCCAGCCGTGAGTTGTATGGCATATCTTCACCCTGTATCGAGCGCACGGGAGAGGGGGTGGTGCATTGGCTTCCACGGTCGTTTTCTGCGCAGGAAAAACTCAGCAAGGTAGAAACTGCACTGGAGATCCGTTTGCAGGACTCCATCCATGATTATTATGTGATGCAGGTTGCGGGTGATATGACGGCCAGTTTTGCCGGCCAAAATTTCAGCCTGATTCAGGCATGGAGTGAAGATGATTTTATTCGCTTGCAGGAAAACCTGATTGGTCATCTTGTTACACAGAAGCGGTTAAAGCTCTCGCCTACTGTTTTTATTGGGACGACCGATTCCGATATGGGCTTGATCTCTGTGTGTAATTTGACAGGGCAAGTGATTTTTGAACAGTTTGGTCGCCAGGATCGGAAAATGTTATCCGCAGATTTGGCAAGTTTCCTTTCGGTTATCAATCCTGTTATGTGCAGTTAATTGCAGATATTGGTTAGCTTTTTTGTAAGAGATATCTCACATTTCACGTGAGATATCTCTTCTAATCATGGCGTGAATATTATTTGGTGAAATTATTTTTATGCTATATCAATAATATGCGTAATATTACCTCAATGTGCATTTTTTATATCTCTTACGATGCTGATCCAGTTGCTTGTTTCAAGACGCTGGATCGTAGATCCTTTCACTGTTCCGCAAGGAACCACTGCAAAACAATAACCAGGGAATAAACCCATCGGGAAGATGGTACAAGGATGATTAGGTATAGGCAGGAATGCTAAAAACTATCAGTATAATAAAGGATAACTGACAAGGATGTATTTTGTCAGGGAAATGAGCAGGAAGCACCCCATGTAGCAGGATTGCTATGACAGCCACTCAAGAGGAGAGAGAACCTCTCTCCTCTTACTCACTTGTATTGCCATAACTGTTTGCTTTAACTGTTTGCTTTAACTGTTTGCTTTAACTATTGCCGCTATTTTCCTACCGTAACTTTTCCGCTGAAATCATATCAATGATACTCTTACGTCCCAATGACACGGTGGCAGTTTCTGTCATCTGAACAACAGACAAGCATCAGACGAAACATCATGAGTATCGAGAAACAAATTCTACATAAATTACAGCTCATTGAAGCTACCATGAAAATGGTGGGGGTATGGCAAAATTATCCCCCTAAACCAGAAGCCTTTGACAGCACCGAACCTTTTTCCATTGATACCATGTCAGCAGAAGAGTGGCTTCAGTGGGTGTTAATCCCAAGGATGCGCACCCTGATAGAGCAGGATGCCAGCCTGCCGACGGCATTTTCCATTGCCCCCTATTTTGAAGAGGCTTTTAAAGAAGACGCGGCGCGTTTTTTACCTTTGCTTGAACATTTACGGGCATTAGATAACCTGTTTATGCAGGATGTCTGACATGCTGGAGATCATTTATCAGGATGAACATATTGTTGCGGTCAATAAACCCGCCGGATGGTTGGTTCACCGCAGCTGGCTGGCACGCCATGAAACGGTTTTTGTGATGCAGACATTGCGTGATCAAATTGGGCAGCATGTTTTTCCTGTCCATCGTCTGGACAAACCCACATCGGGCGTTTTGCTGATGGCGCTTTCCAGTGACGTCGCCAGAGCACTTTCGCAACAATTTGAATTCCACGAGATACAAAAAACGTATCACGCCGTTGTGCGGGGTTATGTTGAAGGTGATGATATTATCGACTATGCCCTAATGGAACAGTTGGATAAAATTGCGGATAAATTTGCTGATACAGATCGAGCAGCGCAACCCGCCGTGACTTCTTACCGTTCATTGGCAAACGCAGAGTGTCCGGTTGAGATAGGGCGTTATCCAACATCTCGTTTCAGCCTGTTGGAGCTGATGCCAAAGACCGGTCGTAAACATCAATTGCGGCGGCATATGGCACATATTCGACATCCGATCATTGGGGATACCACGCACGGCGATTTGCGACAAAATCGAGGCGTTGTTAAATATTATCAGACTGGCAGGTTAATGTTGCATGCCAGCCATCTTCAACTCAAGCATCCGGTGACAGGAGAAAACCTTCTTCTGACTGCACGCTGGGATCAATCATGGCAGCATTTGCTTGAACAATTTGGCTGGCAGGGTATTGTGTCTGATCTGGAATGTCTCCCTATTCATGAATGAACGCAGTATCAAACCGATTAAAGAGATCAATATTTATGGCAAAGATTGGTGTTTTCGTTGGTACAGTTTATGGCAATGCATTAGCGGTTGCGGAAGAAGCGCAGCAGATCCTTGAGCCGCTGGGGCACGAGGTTGCAGTTTTTGAAGATGCAACCTTAGAACAATGGCAAGAGTATTTGCAACACGTTGTTTTAGTGGTCACTTCGACAACAGGACAAGGCGATCTGCCTGACAATATCCAGCCGCTCTATACAGAATTAAATGATAAGTTGGGCTATCAGCCCGATCTGAGCTATGGCGTGATTGCGTTAGGTGACAGCAGTTACGACACTTTCTGTGGGGGGGGCCGTACTTTTGATGAACTGTTACAGGAACAGGGAGCCAAACGAATCGGTGAGATGTTGCTGATTGATGCGATTGAAGTCGTTGAACCTGAGGTCTTTGCCCAAGACTGGATTAAGACGTGGGGGGCTTTGTTGTAAGAACGTGATCGATGATACCGCTTATGCCTTTATTGGGTTTGAGCATTGGGAAGGATAAGCGGTGTATAACAAACGGACATCATTTACATTTACTTGCGGGCCAATTTTTCCAAATCGGCTTCAATTTCTGCAATTTTGTTTGCAACGACGTGTTCTAAATGGCGTAAGTCGTCGAGAATTTTGCGTTGTAAATCCACTTCTATTTGATCACGTTTACAAATCTGATCTAACTCTTCAATAACATAACGCAGGTTGGTGTTGATCTCTTTGACTTCTTTATAACCCTGGCTAGAGTGGGCGTCAGAGATGGTCTTTAACTGGCGTGGATACTTAAATTTAACGCTTTTGGCGAAGAATTCGCCTTTGTCCTTGCGGAAATAAATCTTCAGGATGTCGTTATTCGCTTCCTGACGGAGGCTATAGCGATCAATATCTTCAGGATGTGTGATCCCCAAACTTTTCAAGTTATCGTACATAGTGCGCTACCTAGTTATTAATATTAACAGCCACCCTAATGGGTGGCGCGGTTGTTTTTGATTTAATCAATATTTCTCAGCAGTTCATTAATACCCACTTTGCCACGGGTTTTGGCATCCACCTTTTTCACGATAACAGCGCAATACAGGCTGTAGCTGCCATCTTTTGACGGAAGATTACCGGAGACGACGACAGAACCTGCGGGTACGCGACCATAATGGATTTCGCCGGTTTCACGATCGTAGATTTTGGTGCTCTGGCCGATGTAAACCCCCATTGAGATCACGGAGCCTTCTTCTACGATTACGCCTTCTACAATCTCAGAGCGTGCACCGATAAAGCAGTTGTCTTCAATGATGGTTGGGTTGGCCTGCAATGGCTCCAGGACACCGCCAATGCCAACACCACCGGATAAGTGAACATTTTTACCGATTTGTGCGCAGGAACCGACGGTGGCCCAAGTGTCCACCATTGAGCCTTCATCCACGTAAGCCCCAAGGTTGACGTAAGATGGCATCAATACGGTGTTGCGGGCGATATAAGCCCCCTGGCGGACAGCCGCAGGAGGCACGACCCGGAATCCTTCTTTTTCGAAACGAGCTTGATCATAGTCAGCAAATTTCATCGGTACTTTGTCGAAATAGCGGCTTTCAGCCCCTTCCATCACTTGATTGTCATTAATGCGGAAGGAAAGCAATACCGCTTTTTTCAGCCATTGATGAGTTACCCACTCTCCGTCGATTTTTTCAGCAACCCGCAGTTTGCCACTGTCCAGCATTTGAATAACCTGATTAATGGCATCACGGGTTGCGCTATCAACAGTAGTTGGGGTGATGTTGACGCGGTCTTCAAATGCATTTTCGATAGTCGTTTGTAATTGCTGCATAAGTATGCGGTTCCTAATTTCTGTTAAGAGAATCTTGCTATAGTTTATCTCGTGTGTTGAGAGCCTCTGTCAACCTTTCTGAGAGTTCATCCCTTATTTTTTTATGTAATGCGTTTTGATCTTTATCCGCCAATACAAAAAAGTCTTCCACACGTTCGCCAATAGTCGTAATGCGTGCTCCATGTAAGAAAACCCCCAATTCGGCGAAAATATTACCTACCCGTGCCAATAATCCTGGTTGATCCAATGCGACCAATTCCATGTAAGTACGGCGAGCATTTTTTGTCGGTAAGAAGTTGACTTTGGTAGGGACATTAAAATGGCGCAACTTGGCAGACAGATTGCGTGCCTTTGGGACGTCAGGATGCGGATCATTCACGACTTTCAATAAGGCACGGCGGATAGGTTCGTGGCGATCAAACGCCAGTGGATGACCGTTAGGATCTAAAACGACAAATGTATCCATCGCCATTTCATCACGATTAGTGAAAATTTGAGCATCATGGACACTTAAATTACGCTTGTCCAATTCCCCAACAACAGCCGCAAAAAGCGAAGGCCGGTCCTGGCACCAAATGAAAATTTCTGTGCCACCGTGAGAAAATGCGGTGCTGATCAAAACCATGGGTTCCGGGGGGAGGTGATGGATTAAATGGCTAGCGTGCCACGCTAATTGGTCGGGGGTATGGCGCAGGAAATAATCTGCATGGCAACGGCTCCAGATGTTGTGCAAGCGCTGTTCGTTAATTTCTTCCTGGCGCAGAAGAGCCAATGCCTGCAAGCGATTGTTATGGATGCGTTCCCGTAAATCAGGGGTGTTTTGGATACCTTGGTGTAATTGGGTTTTAGTGGCGAAATAGAGTTCACGTATCAGGCTCTGTTTCCAGCTATTCCACAGTTTAGCGTTGGTGGCGCAAATATCTGCAACAGTCAGGCAGGCTAAGTAATTAAGGCGATTTTGGTTTTTAACCTGACTGGCAAATTGTTGGATAACCTCAGGATCTTGAATATCCCGCCGTTGTGCGGTCACTGACATCAGCAGATGGTCGCAAACCAGCCATTCCACCAATTCGGCTTCGTGGTTGGTCAGGCCATGCTGTAGTGCGAATGCGAAGGCATCTTTGGCACCGAGTTCAGAATGGTCGCCGTTGCGTCCTTTGGCAATATCATGGAAAAACGCCGCCAATCGCAGTAGCTCTGGCTGAGACAGGTGCGGATAAAGTTCAACACACAGCGGGTGGATCACGCGGTTGTTTTCATCAGCAAAACTTTCCAGTTTTTGCAGTACGCGGATGGTGTGTTCATCAACGGTATAAGCATGAAAAAGGTCAAATTGCATCTGGCCGACAATATGACTCCAAAATGGCATGTAAGCCCCCAGGACACTATGCAGGTGCATCGGGAGTAATGCCCCTGTAACTGCACGGGGGTGGCGCAGAATATCCATGAAAATTTTTCGTGCTTCGGGGCGTTCGCATAACGGCGTAGTCAGGTTTCTGCGGGCATAGCGAAGTTGGCGTAATGTCGTGGAATAGATCCCCTCAATTTCATGATGTTCAGCCATGTGATAAAACATTCTCAATATTGAAATGGGATCGCGGCTAAACAGTGTTTCATCAATAAGATCGATAAGGTTTCCCCGCAATTGAAATTCGGTGTTCAGGAAGCGGGGTTTTTCATTAGGTTGCAGTGCCAAAATGGCTTCATTAAACAGTTGCAGCAGCATGTTATTTAGCTCACTGACACGGCGGGTCATGCGATAGAAATCTTTCATCATTCGTTCGACCGGCTGATTTCTTTCCCCTTCATAGCCGAGTAGTCTGGCGACACTAAACTGACTTTCGAACAGCAACCGGTTATCGTAACGGGTAACCACCAAATGAAGCGCAAAACGGATACGCCAGAGAAAATTCTGACATTCGTTCAATTCATTGCGTTCTTCTTGGGTCAGGAAACCAAAATTGACCATTTCATCTAAAGAGGTAGCACCAAAATGGCGATGAGCAACCCAAAGTAAGGTATGGATATCGCGCAGGCCACCTGGGCTGCTTTTGATATCTGGCTCCAGATTGTAACTGGTGCTGTGATAGCGTTGATGGCGTTCCTGTTGTTCCGTAATTTTGGCTGCGAAAAATTGAGCGGATGGCCAGAAATCATCACTGAAAATATATTTCTGTAATCGCAAAAATAGCGGCAAATTTCCGCAAATCAGGCGGGATTCAATGAGATTAGTCGCTATAGTGGAGTCGGAAAGCCCTTTTTGCTGACATTCTTCGAATGTCCTGACACTATGACCGACTTCAAGCCGGATATCCCAAAGTAGGGCAATAAACTGGCCAAGACGGGCTGATTGTTCTTCAGTTAATGGCAATTTGCTCAGAATCAATAGGTCAATGTCAGAGAGAGGATGTAATTCGCGGCGACCATAGCCACCTACCGCAATCAGGGAAAAGGAATCGATCGGATCAAATCCCTGTTCCTGCCATAATCGTTTTAAAAGTTGATCAATATAGTCACTGCGGGTGTAAATCAGTGCATCCGGTGAGATCCCTGCCTTGAATGCGTGTTCAAGCCAGAGCTGGAATTCATCAACGTGCTGTTTAAGGGCGGGGAATTGCAGATCATCGTGGGAAAACTCCACAGGAGAAAGGGGGGGAACGGGTGCTTGCGCTAAGGAGATATCAACCGGCATATGCAGAAACCTATCGTGAGAAAGCCCATGATGATCAGATTACTGAGAAAATGATAGGTTGAACAGGGATTATTGACAGAGATAAAAGCTCCCGGTGGGTTGAAGATAACAGGGAGCTTGTTGATTAAATTTAATAAATTGTATTAGCGGGCAATTATGCGTTTTCTAATACTGCCGAGATATGTGCTTCTTCTTCTTGGCGCCATGTCATGATTTCACAACCATTATCGGTAACGACAATAGTGTGCTCATACTGAGCAGACCAACCGCGATCTTTGGTTTTAACTGTCCAGCCATCTTTCATAGAGCGGATACGAAAATCACCCGCGTTGACCATCGGCTCAATGGTGAATGCCATCCCTTTTTGCAATATCACGCCGCCATCATCCGCATCATAATGCAGAACATGAGGTTCTTCGTGGAAGCCTCTGCCGATACCGTGACCGCAGTATTCGCGGACAACAGAATAATCGTGACTTTCGACAAATTGCTGAATTGTCTTGCCGATGGTACGCAGACGGATGCCGGGTTTAACCATTTTCAGGGCAAGATACAAGCTTTCCTGCGTGACGCGACACAGGCGCTCACCTTGAATGGTGGGCTTGCCGACAATAAACATTTTAGAAGTATCACCGTGGAACTCATCTTTGATGACGGTCACGTCGATATTGACGATATCCCCTTCTTTCAGCGCCTTATCATCGCTTGGAATGCCGTGGCAAACCACGTCATTGACGGAGATGCACACGGATTTAGGGAAGCCGTGATAGCCCAGACAAGCCGAGATGGCCTGTTGTTTTTCGGTTATGTGCTTGTGGCAGATACGATCAAGTTCACCCGTAGTGACGCCCGCCTTAACGTAAGGCTCAATCATTTCCAGAACTTCGGCGGCCAGACGTCCGGCAACCCGCATTTTCTGAATGTCTTCTTCTGTTTTGATAGAAATAGCCATGAAATGGGTCCATTTAAGTCGGAAAATTACCGACTACTTGATATTAATTAAGGAAAGTATTGTCGGTAATGGTATCAGCCCACCGAAGGGATGCCAATATAACCCGAATCAGTCGCTGTAATAAACATAGCTGTAACAAACGTAGCTGTAACAAATGTTGGAGTCTGGTGGTGGTTTATGGTATAAAACGCGCCGGTATTCTGTGTCATTGTTTCTGATGTGATGCAATGTACGAAGGATACTAAATAAACTCATTATGTGTAAATAACACACACGGATCGGCACATACACCGGGGTGCTCTTATGCGGTTAGCTCATTTTTACAAATAGCCCGCAGCTAATGAGTCGGTGTCATGGGATCTGTGGAGGCATAACCCCAATTAACTTTATAGAGGTCTAAAATGGCAACTGTTTCCATGCGCGATATGCTGCAAGCGGGCGTTCACTTCGGTCACCAGACTCGTTACTGGAACCCAAAAATGAAACCTTTCATCTTTGGTGCTCGTAACAAAGTTCATATCATCAACCTGGAAAAAACTGTTCCAATGTTCAACGATGCTCTGGCAGAGCTGAACAAAATCGCTTCCCGTAAAGGTAAAATTCTGTTTGTTGGCACCAAGCGTGCTGCTAGCGAAGCCGTAAAAGAAGCAGCACTGAGCTGTGACCAATACTTCGTTAACCACCGTTGGTTGGGTGGTATGCTGACTAACTGGAAAACTGTTCGTCAGTCAATCAAGCGTTTGAAAGATCTGGAAGTTCAGTCTCAGGACGGTACTTTTGAAAAGCTGACTAAAAAAGAAGCGCTGATGCGTTCTCGTGAGCTTATCAAACTGGAAAACAGCCTGGGCGGTATCAAAGACATGGGCGGCCTGCCTGATGCGCTGTTTGTTATCGACGCTGAACACGAACACATTGCTATCAAAGAAGCAAACAACCTGGGTATCCCTGTCTTCTCTATCGTTGATACCAACTCTGATCCAGACGGCGTTAACTTCATCATCCCAGGTAACGACGATGCAATCCGTGCAGTTAAACTGTACCTGACTGCGGCAGCTACCGCTGTTCGTGAAGGTCGTTCTCAAGATCTGGCTGTTCAGGCTGAAGAAGATCTGGTAGACGCTGAATAATAAGGCCTGCTCATTTTGTTTGAGCCCTTATTGACCAGGTATTGAAATATATTGGTTAGGGGGCCTATCAAGGCCCCCTTTACCTATCTGATATAGAACTATTATCTGATATAGAACTTTCCACGCGGAGTATTATCTTCCCGCGAGACACATCGAGGAATAAAACAAATGGCTGACATTACCGCTGCTCTGGTAAAAGAACTGCGTGAGCGTACTGGCGCAGGCATGATGGAATGTAAAAAAGCACTGGTTGAAGCAAATGGTGATATCGAACTGGCTATCGATAACATGCGTAAATCAGGTCAGGCAAAAGCGGCTAAGAAAGCAGGCCGTGTTGCTGCTGAAGGTGTTATTCTGGTTGAAGTTGCGGCTGATGCTAAATTTGCAGCAATCGTTGAACTGAACTGTGAAACTGACTTCGTTGCTAAAGATGCTGGCTTCCTGGCGTTCGGTAAAGAAGTTATTGCTTCTGTTATGGCAGACAAAAACGCTGACATCGACGCACTGAAAGCGAAGTTCGAAGAACAGCGTACTGGCCTGGTCGCGAAAATTGGTGAAAACATCAACATTCGTCGCGTTGCTATTCTGGAAGGTGAAGCGGTGGGTTCTTACCTGCACGGCGCTCGTATCGGTGTTCTGGTTGCGGCTGAAAGTGCCAACGAAGAATTGATCAAACACATCGCAATGCACGTTGCGGCAAGCAAGCCAGAATACGTGAACCCAACTGACGTTCCTGCTGACGTTGTTGAGCGTGAGCACCAGATCCAGCTGGATATCGCTATGCAGTCTGGTAAGCCTCGCGAAATCGCAGAGAAAATGGTTTCTGGCCGTATGAACAAATTTACCGGCGAAATCTCTCTGACTGGTCAGAACTTCGTGATGGACCCAAGCAAATCTGTTGGCGATCTGCTGAAAGAAAACAATGCTAAGGTTATCAACTTCATCCGCTTCGAAGTTGGTGAAGGTATTGAGAAAGTTGAAGCTGATTTCGCCGCAGAAGTTGCTGCAATGAGCAAACAGTCTTAATTTTCTTGAACGGAGCCGCCGATTGGCGGTTCTGTTTTATCTCATGATGAATTTTTACATCTGGGCTTTATCGCGTGGGTGTGTAGTAGTTGAGTCAATCTTAATAAATCCCCAATATCCTTATCTGCTTAGGACTGAACACCATGGCAACCAATGCAAAACCCGTATATCAGAAAATCCTGCTTAAGCTCAGTGGAGAAGCCCTGCAAGGCACAGAAGGTTTTGGTATCGACGCCAGTGTCTTAGACCGCATGGCTCAGGAAATCAAAGAACTGGTTGAGCTGGGTATTCAGGTCGGTGTCGTTATTGGAGGAGGTAACCTGTTTCGTGGTGCCGGTTTGGCAGAAGCAGGAATGAACCGTGTCGTAGGCGACCACATGGGCATGTTGGCGACTGTGATGAATGGTCTGGCAATGCGTGATGCTTTGCACCGCGCCTATGTGAACGCTCGTCTGATGTCTGCCATCCCATTGAATGGCGTGTGTGACAATTATAGCTGGGCTGAGGCGATAAGCTTACTGCGCCACGGTCGTGTTGTTATTTTCTCTGCGGGTACTGGCAACCCGTTCTTCACAACAGATTCCGCTGCCTGTTTACGTGGCATTGAAATCGAAGCGGATGTTGTGTTAAAAGCAACCAAAGTTGATGGCGTTTATTCTGCTGATCCTGCAAAAAATCCTGAAGCCGTTCTCTACAATAAGCTCACTTATCAGGAAGTATTGGAGCGTGAATTGAAAGTGATGGATCTGGCGGCCTTTACGCTGGCTCGTGACCATAATCTGCCAATTCGTGTCTTTAATATGAACAAACCAGGCGCACTTCGTCGTGTTGTGATGGGAGAAAGTGAAGGTACGTTGATTTCTCACGGCTGATTTTTCACAGTTCGTGCTCAGAGACATTGGTGAAATTTGACGGTATGATCAGCGTCCTGATGCGCCAAATTTAATGACACCGGGTCACACATGTCGTAGCGTATTCGGTTCACTTATTGATGACTTACGCAGTGTGGCCTAAAAAAATAACCATCTCCCAAGGGTTTGTAACGTGATTAATGAAATCAAGAAAGACGCACAAGACCGCATGGAAAAAAGCGTCGAAGCACTGAAAAATCAAATTAGCAAGGTTCGTACTGGCCGTGCTTCTCCTAGCCTGTTGGATGGCATCAGCGTTGAATATTATGGCGCGGCGACTCCACTGCGTCAGATTGCAAACGTCGTTGCAGAAGATGTTCGCACTTTGGCGATCACGGTATTTGATCGCTCTATGTCTGCGGCGGTTGAAAAAGCTATCATGGCTTCTGACCTGGGCCTGAATCCCTCTTCTGCCGGAACCATTATCCGTGTTCCATTGCCACCACTGACAGAAGAACGCCGTAAGGATCTTATTAAAGTCGTTCGTGGGGAAGCGGAACAGGGTCGTGTCTCCATCCGTAACATTCGCCGTGATGCGAACGATAAGGTCAAAACACTGCTGAAAGACAAAGAAATCAGTGAAGATGAAGAACGTCGTTCACAAGATGAAATTCAGAAACTGACTGACAGCTTCATTAAGAAAATTGATGAAGCGTTGGCAAATAAAGAAACTGAGTTGATGGATTTCTAATTGCCGTTTTACGCATACAACGCCGCAACTCTTGCGGCGTTGTTCTTTTACACTTCGTATCACATTTCTTTCTCAAGCGATGGACATAGCGATCTGCACCGCTCAAACTATGACAGATTTTCTGTTACGATTTTCTATTGCAATTTTATATCAGTAGCATACTTAGAGTATTAAAATGAAACGGTTAACTATTCTTGGCTCAACGGGTTCGATTGGGAAAAGTACGCTTTCTGTTGTTCGCCATAACCCGGAGAAATTCAGTGTCATCGCACTGGTTGCTGGGAAAAATATTGCAGTCATGGCACAGCAATGTTTGGAATTCCACCCTCAATATGCCGCAATGGCCGATGAGCCGTCAGCAAAAGCGCTGCGTCAGTTATTACAGGCGCAGGGAAGCCAAACCGAAGTGCTGTCCGGTAAACAGGCTATTTGTGATTTAGCGGCATTGGATAACGTCGATCAAGTCATGTCAGCCATCGTTGGCGTCGCAGGTTTATTGCCGACGTTGGCGGCTATCCGCAAGGGCAAACAAGTTCTGCTGGCTAACAAAGAATCGTTGATTACCAGTGGCCGTCTGTTTATGGAAGCGGTTATCCAATACAAAGCGCAATTGCTGCCAATTGATAGCGAACATAATGCTATTTTCCAAAGTCTGCCGGAGGGGGTTCAGCACAATCTCGGCAAGGCAAATCTAAAAGAACACGGTATTTCCAGCATTATCCTGACGGGATCGGGCGGGCCGTTCCGCCAGACGCCTTTGGTGAATTTGCCCGATGTGACGCCGGATGAAGCGTGTGCGCATCCTATCTGGTCAATGGGCCGTAAAATTTCGGTGGATTCTGCCACGATGATGAACAAGGGATTGGAATATATCGAAGCGCGTTACCTGTTCAATGCATCCGCAGATGAAATGGAAGTAGTATTGCATCCCCAATCGGTCATTCATTCGATGGTTCGTTATCAGGATGGCAGCATCATCGCACAATTGGGAACACAGGACATGTGTACCCCAATTGCCTATGCGATGGCTTATCCTAATCGTATTCCATCCGGGGCAAAGCCACTGGATTTTACCGAATTGAGTTTGCTCACTTTTGAATCTCTGGATTATCAGCGTTATCCTTGTTTGAAACTGGCGATTGAGGCTTGTCACCGGGGGCAGGCGGCAACAACGGCGTTAAATGCAGCAAATGAAGAAACCGTTGATGTTTTTTTGCAAGGTGGGATCCGTTTCACCGATATTGCGACAATCAATCGGTTGGTCGTTGAAAAAGTAAATTTATCTGAACCGCAAAGTATCGAAGAGGTCTTAGAAATCGATAACATAGCCAGGGCCTTAGCGCGAGAAACCATAAGCACTTTTGCCAAATAGCCAGTTTTATTAATAAGTATAGGTTTGCGTTTTGGCAAATGATATAGTTCGCGGGTAAATTACAGTTGCTATAATAGCCATTTCAATCATCTGGTGCTTGCATTCTAATCATAGATAAGCACAGGTTAAAGGCTTTCATTCAGTCGTGCCTGAAATAGCCGTGCTATCCGTGCTAATTGTTGACACGGAATACGGCTTTTCATGTTTAGAAGTGATTGAGTTTACCAAAAAGTCAGCTTAGTTATTTAAGGATTATTTTGAGTGATATCTCCCTGTGATAATGACTCATTGCCAACGTTACCCAGACATGTCGCCATCATTATGGATGGTAACGGTCGCTGGGCAAAAAAACGGGGCAAATTAAGAGTCTTTGGCCACCGTGCAGGAATTAAAGCCGTACGAAGTGCCGTGAGTTTTTCAGTGAAAAATAATATTAATTCACTGACGCTATATGCTTTTAGCAGCGAAAACTGGAATCGCCCACAGCAGGAAGTCAGTTCATTGATGGAGCTGTTTGTTTTTGCTCTCGATAATGAAGTAAAGAGCCTGCATAAACACAATGTGAAATTGTCTGTGATTGGTGATATCAGTCGTTTTAGCTTACGGTTGCAGGAGCGTATCCGCCGTTCTGTTGAATTGACAGCGGGCAATACCGGATTACAGCTTAATATTGCTGCTAACTATGGTGGTCGTTGGGATCTGGTTCAGAGTTTTAAGCAAATTGCGGAAAAGATTGAAGCCAATGAATTATCTCCCGAAGAGATTACCGAAGCGACAGTTGATGACTTCATCAATTTAAGTCAGCAGCCTGAAGTGGATCTGGTGATTAGGACTGGCGGCGAACATCGTGTCAGTAATTTCCTGCTCTGGCAGATCGCTTATGCAGAATTGTATTTTACCGATATACTTTGGCCTGATTTTGATGAAACTATTTTTGAAGGTGCAATTAATGCCTTTGTCAAACGAGAACGCCGATTTGGCGGAACGCAAGACGATGCCGAAGTGGGATCATAGGAGGATAACTTGCTGAAGTACCGTCTTTTAACTACGTTGATATTGATTCCACTTGTTATTGTAGCGCTGTTTTTCCTCTCCCCGGCAGGGTTTGGGTTGGTTGTGATTGCTGTTTCAGCACTTGCTGCATGGGAATGGGGGCAATTTGCAGGTCTTTTCACTCCAGTTAAGCGTATTACGCTGGCTGTGTTATTTGCTGTCGGGCTATTGGCCTTGCAGTACTCTTTGTCGGATTTTTCTCACCTTATTGAGAAACCACAAATTGTATACCTACTGTGGGCTGGCATGCTTTGGTGGGTGGTCGCCATTTTATTGGTGGTGACGTATCCGGCTTCTGCTTCCATCTGGAAATCGTCGGTTGCCTTGCGCCTGCTATTCGGGGTTATGACTATTGTGCCATTTTATTGTGGGATGATGGTACTGCGTACCCAGAGCTATGAAAATAATCCTTATGATGGCGCATGGTGGTTGCTGTACGTCATGCTGTTGGTATGGGCTGCCGATTCAGGCGCTTATCTTTTTGGCCGTACCATGGGTAAACATAAAATGGCCCCAAAAGTATCCCCAGGTAAAACGCTTGAGGGGTTGGTTGGTGGGTTATTAACGGCTGCACTGATTTCGTGGTTGTTTGGTAAATTTGCCCCTGTCCCCGCGATGCCAGAACATTTGTTGCTGATTTCTACGGTAGTGGTGGTTGCCTCGGTCTTTGGTGATCTGACTGAAAGTATGTTCAAGCGGGAATCTGGGATCAAAGACAGTAGTCAATTGATTCCGGGGCACGGCGGTGTCATGGACAGGGTTGATAGTCTGACTGCGGCAGTTCCCGTGTTTGCTGGGCTGGTTATGTTAATTTCTTCTGGATTTACTCTCTGAAGGTACGTAATGGATATTCTCTGGAATCTGGCTGCATTTATTGTTGCTTTGGGTGTTCTCATCACCGTGCATGAGTTTGGTCATTTTTGGGTTGCCAGACGGTGCGGTATCTACGTTGAACGCTTTTCCATCGGATTTGGCAAGGTGCTTTGGCGTCGTACAGATAAACAGGGAACCGAATACGTTATCGCTCTTATCCCCTTAGGGGGATATGTCAAAATGCTCGACGAGCGGGTAGGGGAAGTTGCTCCCGAACGTCGTCATATGGCATTCAATAACAAAACTATTGGCCAGCGTGCGGCAGTTATCAGCGCTGGGCCAATCGCAAACTTCATTCTGGCGGTGATCGCTTATTGGCTGGTTTTTGTGATTGGCGTGCCATCTGTACGCCCGGTAGTGTTGGATATTAAGCCAAACTCGATTGCTGCACAGGCAAATATTTTGCCTGGAATGGAACTAAAAGCCGTTAATGGTATCGAAACTCCTGATTGGAACTCAGTACGTCTTGCCATGATAGGTAAAGTGGGGGCGACATCGGTCACTATGGATGTTTTGCCGCTGAATGCGCTTGATGGTGTTCAAAAGACACTAGATTTGAGCAAGTGGGCTTTCGATCCATCTAAACAGGATGTTCTGCTATCTTTGGGAATTATGCCTGTTGTACCTCGACTGAGTTCGCAAGTGGAAAAAGTTTATCCTGCTTCAGCCGCTGAAAAAGCGGGTTTACAAAGTGGGGATAGGATCGTTAAAGTCAACGATCAAGATGTCGATGTATGGCACACTTTTTCATCTTTTGTCAGGAAGAATCCTAATACTCCTCTAAAATTGGACGTTGCGAGAGCGGGGGGAATGATCTCCTTGTCCCTGACTCCTGAAGTCAGAAAATTATCCAATGGCCGTGAAGAGGGGTTTGCTGGCACCGAACTGAAAATCATTCCATTGGCGGATGAATACAAGGTTATTCAGCAATATGGACCTTTTTCTGCCATTTATGAGGCAGGAGACAAGACTTGGCAGTTAATGAAGCTGACGGTCAATATGATCGGCAAATTGATTGTGGGTGACTTAAAACTGAATAATCTGAGTGGGCCGATTTCCATTGCCAAAGGCGCAGGAGTATCGGCTGATTCTGGCTTGGTGTATTATTTAATGTTTTTGGCGCTGATTAGCGTCAATCTTGGGATCATTAATTTGTTTCCATTACCTGTACTAGATGGTGGACACTTGCTTTTCCTTGCTATCGAAAAGATTAAGGGGGGGCCAGTCTCCGAGCGTGTACAAGACTTCAGTTATCGCATTGGTGCTATGTTACTGGTGTTATTAATGGGGCTTGCACTTTTCAATGATTTCTCCCGCTTTTAAGGTGGGAGACCGGTTAGGAAAACGCATAACAACGATGGCGATGAAAAAGTTGCTCATAGCGTCGCTGCTGTTCGGCAGCGCCACTGCATACAGTTCAGACGGATTCGTAGTTCGGGACATTCACTTTGACGGTCTTCAACGCGTCACCGTTGGTGCAGCATTACTGAACATGCCAGTTCGGGTGGGTGATACGGTTAGTGATGAAGATATTAGCCGCACGATTCATTCACTATTCGCAACTGGAAACTTTGAAGATGTTCGTGTCTTACGTGATGGCAATTCACTTGTTGTTCAGGTAAAAGAACGGCCAACCATCGCAAGTATTACTTTCACCGGCAACAAATCGGTGAAAGATGACATGCTCAAGCAAAACCTTGAAGCCTCTCGCGTTCGTGTTGGCGAAGCCCTTGACCGCACTATGCTGTCCAATATTGAGAAGGGGCTGGAAGATTTCTATTACAGTGTTGGTAAATACAACGCGACAGTAAAAGCCGTTGTCACGCCACTGCCCCGCAACCGTATTGATTTGAAGCTCGTTTTTTCTGAAGGGGTTTCTGCCAAGATCCAACAAATTAATATTGTTGGTAATAAAGCCTTCTCAACCAATGAATTGCTTAACCAGTTTCAACTTAGGGATGATGTTCCCTGGTGGAACATGATGGCTGACCAAAAATACCAGAAACAAAAATTGGCAGGTGATCTTGAAACCTTGCGTAGTTTCTATCTTGATCGAGGCTATGCGCGTTTCAATATTGACTCGACTCAAGTTAACCTGACGCCAGATAAGAAAGGTATTTATGTCACTGTCAATATCACCGAAGGCGATCAGTATAAAATCGCTGGGGTTGATTTGAATGGTAATTTGGCGGGTTACCAGTCCCAAATCGAAGAATTGACTAAAATTGAACCTGGTTCGCTGTATAATGGTGCAGAAGTAACCAAGATGGAAACCGCCATCAAAAACCTGCTTGGTCGCCACGGTTATGCTTATCCTCGCGTAATGACACAACCTGAAATCAACGATTCCGATAAGACGGTTAAGCTGCATGTGAATGTTGATTCTGGTAATCGCTTCTATGTGCGTAAAATCCTTTTTTTCAGGCAATAATGTGAGTAAAGATTCTGTATTACGCCGTGAAATGCGTCAGATGGAAGGCTCTTGGCTGGGGAGTGATTTGGTTGAGCAGGGTAAAGAACGCCTCAATCGATTAGGGTATTTTGACTCTGTTGATGTGGAAACGGAACGCGTACCAGGCAGTCCAGATCAGGTTGACGTGGTTTACAAAGTCAAAGAGCGCAATACGGGTTCTATGAACTTTGGTGTGAGTTTCGGCACAGAAAGTGGCATGGGTTTCCAGGTTGGACTCCAACAGGCCAACTGGCTGGGGACAGGCAACGCCGTGAGCATCAACGCCAGTAAAAATGACTATTCAACATCGGCTGATATATCGATGACTAACCCTTACTTCACCGTCGATGGTGTCAGTTTGGGGGGGCGTCTGTTCTATAACGATTTCCGCGCCAATGATGCTGATCTTTCGAATTATACCAATAAAGCATACGGTACTGAGGGAACGCTCGGCTTCCCATTGAATGAAAATAACGGCCTGTCGTTTAGACTGGGTTATATCCATAACTCTCTGTCTAATATGCGACCACAGAGCGCGATGTGGCGTTATTGGAATAAAATGGGTAAACATCCCAATTTTAAAGATAAGGCGAATTTTGATTCTAATGACTTCACCGTCACAATAGGATGGGTTTACAACAATCTTGACCGTGGTTTCTTCCCGACATCTGGCCTGAAATCCTCTCTGGATACGAAAGTGACCATTCCTGGTTCCGACAACCAGTTCTATAAAATCACTTGGAACTCAGCCGCTTATTATCCATTAGATGATAATCACGCATGGGTACTGATGGGGCGTACACGACTGGGATATGGTGGCGGTTTTGGTGGCAAGGAAATGCCATTCTATGAGAACTTTTATGCCGGTGGTTCCAGCAGTGTTCGTGGCTTCCGGTCGAATAATATTGGCCCGAAAGCGGTTTATTTAGATGGACAAAGTGGTAAACCAAATAGCCCATCCCGTGATGCCGTGGGGGGTAACGCGACGGCGGTTGCGAGTTTCGAACTGATTACCCCGACACCGTTCCTGGATGCTAAATATGCCAACTCCCTGCGGACTTCGCTATTTGTGGACGCGGGAACTGTGTGGGATACCAATTGGGATAAGACTGACGCAGGGATGCCAGACTACAGTAAGCCAAATAACATCCGTGTTTCGGCCGGTATTGCTCTGCAATGGATATCACCATTAGGACCACTGAGCTTCTCTTATGCACAGCCAATTAAGGAATATTCCGGTGATAGAGCGGAACAGTTCCAGTTCAATATTGGCGGAGTTTGGTAATTTTTAATCATTTTTGGTAAAAATCGCCCTATTATTAATATGTAAAAATAGCGTAGGTCAAAGGAGTTTATAGTGAAGAAAATATTGTGTGCAGCAGGTTTGGGGATAGCATTAGCATTTTCTGCGGGTGCGCAGGCGGCAGATAAAATTGCTTTAGTGAATGTAGCTGAAGTTTTTCAACAGTTACCTGCCCGTGAAGCTGTGGCAAAACAGTTGGAAAACGAATTTAAAGGCCGCGCAACCGAATTACAGCGTATGGAATCTGAGTTGCAAACTAAAATCCAAAAATTACAGCGTGATGGCTCAACCATGAAGGCCAGTGAACGCGAAAAATTGGAAAAAGAAGTGATGGCGAAACGTGATGACTTTGCTCAGAAAGCGCAAAGTTTTGAAAACGATAACCGCCGTCGTCAGATGGAAGAACGCGGTAAAATTCTGAACCGTATTCAGGATGCAGTCAAAGTGGTTGCAGGCAAAGAAGGTTACGATCTGGTTCTGGATGCGAATACCGTGGTGTATTCTACGTCAGGTAAAGATATCACTGTAGAAGTACTGAAACAGGTTAAGTAAGTAGATGGTTTCAATTCGATTGGCTGATCTCGCTCAGCAGTTGAATGCGCAATTACATGGTGATGGCGATATCGTCATCACCGGTATTGCGCCGATGTATTCAGCAAATAACGAGCAAATTACATTTTTATCCGACAGTCGTTATACTGACAAACTTGCTACCTGTCAGGCTGCGGCCGTTGTGCTGCGTGAAGCAGATCTCCCTCACTGCAAAGTTGCCGCGTTGGTTGTTAATGATCCTTACCTTGCCTATGCCCGTATGGCGCAAATTATGGATACGACACCGAAACCGGCACAGGATATCCACCCATCAGCAGTGATTTCCTCTGAGGGGGTACTGGGCAAAAATGTGGCGATTGGTGCCAATGCGGTTATCGAATCCGGCGTTATGCTTGGTGATAACGTTATTGTTGGTGCCGGTTGTTTTATTGGAAAAAATGCGCGGATTGGTGCAGGAACCCGTCTTTGGGCCAATGTATCGGTATACCACAATGTTGAAATTGGTGAGTCGTGTTTGATCCAGTCAGGGACTGTTATCGGTTCTGATGGTTTTGGTTATGCCAATGAGCGCGGAAATTGGGTTAAAATTCCACAGTTAGGCACAGTGATCATCGGAAATCGCGTTGAAATCGGCGCTTGTACGACAATTGATCGCGGCGCATTGGATAACACAGTCATCGGTAATGGTGTTATCATAGACAACCAATGTCAGATTGCCCACAACGTGACGATTGGAGACAACACCGCAGTGGCGGGTGGCGTCGTTATGGCGGGCAGTTTGAAAATGGGCCGTTACTGTATGATTGGTGGAGCCAGTGCCATCAATGGGCACATGGAAATCTGTGATAAAGTGACCGTGACGGGTATGAGCATGGTGATACGTCCAATCACAGAGCCGGGCGTATACTCGTCGGGGCTTCCGTTACAACCGAACAAAGTTTGGCGCAAGACGGCCGCTTTAATCATGAACATCAGTGAGATGAATAAGCGCTTGAAGTCAGTTGAACGCCAACTGGAAGGTGAAAACGAATAATCATACCCGCATCTTGGATAGACATTTTTGATTAAACGTTTTTAATTAGCATTTTTGGTTGTGCTTTTGATTTTTGCGGCCTGCCTGATAGCTCTGAATTTGGAGTTAACGCAGGCCGTGTCGTTAATATTATGATTTTTATATGACAGGAAGAGTATTTAGATGAGTGATAATCATACTCTGCAAATTGAAGAGATTTTAGATTTACTGCCTCACCGCTACCCATTTTTGTTGGTAGACCGCGTCTTGGATTTTGAGAAAGGTAAATTTCTGCGCGCAGTCAAGAATGTATCATTTAATGAACCATTCTTTCAGGGACACTTCCCGGGTAAACCCATTTTTCCTGGTGTTTTGATCCTCGAAGCAATGGCTCAAGCTACCGGTATTTTGGCGTTCAAAAGTGTTGGATCACTGGCGCCAGGTGAATTGTATTACTTTGCAGCGATTGATGGCGCTCGCTTCAAGCGTCCGGTTCTGCCAGGTGATCAAATGATCATGGAAGTAGAATTTATTAAAGAACGTCGCGGTGTTGCGCGTTTCAGGGGCGTAGCGAAAGTCGATGGAGAAGTGGCTTGCGAAGCTGAAATGATGTGTGCTCGCCGTCGTGAGGCTTAATCCATGATTGATAAGACCGCGATTATCCATCCCTCTTCTATTATTGAAGAGGGTGCTGTTATTGGCGCCAATGTTCGCATTGGCCCATTTTGTTATATCGGTGCCCACGTTGAGATTGGTGAAGGGACTGAATTAAAATCCCATATTGTGGTTAATGGGATAACTAAAATTGGTTGTGATAACCAGATTTATCAATTTGCCTCTATTGGGGAGGTCAATCAGGATCTCAAATATCAGGGTGAACCAACCCGTGTTGAAATTGGTGACCGTAATCGCATTCGTGAAAGTGTTTCTATCCACAGAGGCACGGTGCAGGGTGGGGGCGTGACTAAAGTTGGCAGTGACAATCTGCTGATGATCAACGCCCATATCGCCCATGACTGTATCATTGGTGATCGTTGTATTATTGCGAACAACGGTACATTGGGCGGGCATGTTATTCTGGGTGATCATGTCATTATTGGTGGTATGACGGCGGTGCATCAATTCTGTCAAATTGGTTCCCACGTGATGGTGGGTGGCTGTTCCGGCGTTGCTCAGGATATTCCTCCTTACATCATCGCACAGGGAAACCATGCAACTCCTTTCGGATTGAATATCGAAGGCCTGAAACGCCGTGGGTTTGACAAAGAATCTCTGCATGCCATTCGTCATGCCTATAAGACGCTTTATCGCAGCGGAAAAACATTGGAAGAAGCCAGAAAAGAGATTGATCTCCAAGCGGAAAACAGCCCGCATGTGAAAGTATTCAGTGATTTTCTGGAACATTCCGCAAAATCCAGCCGTGGCATCATTCGTTAATAAGTAGATGAAGGATACTCCTTTGACTACCTTTTCTTCTGTTGATAATCAGCGCCCCCTGATAATTGGTTTGGTCGCCGGAGAAACTTCCGGTGATATACTTGGGGCAGGGCTGATTCGTGCATTGAAAGCAAAAATTCCGCACGCCCGTTTTGTGGGTGTTGCTGGTCCTCTTATGCAGGCAGAAGGTTGTGAAGCCTGGTATGAGATGGAAGAGCTGGCCGTCATGGGGATCGTCGAAGTGCTGGGACGTTTGCCCCGTTTGCTGAAAATACGCAAAGATTTAACCGCCCGTTTTACCGCGTTGAAACCTGATGTGTTTATTGGCATTGATGCGCCTGACTTCAACATTACTTTGGAAGGCAGGCTTAAACAGCAGGGAATTAAAACGATCCATTACGTTAGCCCATCGGTATGGGCGTGGCGTCAGAAACGCGTGTTTAAAATGGGGCGGGCAACGGATTTGGTATTGGCGTTTTTACCTTTTGAAAAAGCTTTTTACGATCGGTTTAACGTTCCGTGCCGATTTATCGGGCACACAATGGCAGATGCGATGCCCTTGCAACCCGATAAAGCCGCCGCCAGAAAAATTCTGGGTATTCCATTGGCCGCTCACTGTCTGGCAATATTGCCGGGGAGTCGTCATGCTGAAGTCGAGATGCTCAGTGCTGACTTCTTAAAAACCGCCCAATTATTACGGGAAGAATATCCCGACTTGCATGTATTGGTTCCGTTGGTTAATGCCAAACGGCGTGAACAGTTTCAGCGCATTAAGAACGAGACAGCACCGGATTTGCTGCTCCATTTATTGGATGGCAAAGCGCGTGAAGCCATGATTGCCAGTGATGCCACTTTACTGGCCTCCGGGACGGCTGCACTGGAATGTATGCTGGCCAAATGCCCAATGGTAGTGGGCTATAGAATGAAACCTTTTACATTTTGGCTGGCAAAACGCTTGGTGAAAACACCGTATGTTTCTTTGCCTAACTTACTGGCAGGAAAAGAATTAGTCAAAGAACTGCTACAAGATGAATGCGAACCACAAGCGTTGTCAGAGGCATTGTTACCTCTTGTGCAAGGTGGTGCGGATGTGGATGCGTTGCAACAAACGTTCTTGCATTTGCATAAAAGCATTCGCTGTGATGCCGATGAACAGGCTGCGCAAGCCGTTCTGGAATTAGCGAGAAGATAATGGATTTTGTTTATCCACAGGCGAATTTGATTGCCGGTGTTGATGAAGTTGGGCGTGGCCCACTGGTAGGGGCTGTCGTGACTGCGGCGGTTATTCTTGATCCGCTCAAACCGATTGCAGGCTTAATGGATTCCAAGAAACTCACGGAAAAACGCCGTGAGGCACTGTATTGGGAAATAAAAGAAAAAGCTTTATGTTGGAGTCTCGGTCGCGCAGAGCCGGAAGAGATCGACCAGCTTAACATCCTCCACGCCACTATGCTGGCTATGCAAAGAGCCGTTGCCGGGTTGGCACTCATACCGGATTATGTTCTGATTGATGGCAACCGCTGTCCGGTGTTATCCATGCCAGCTCAGGCTGTCATTAAGGGCGATAATCTGGTTGCAGAAATCAGTGCTGCCTCTATTCTTGCCAAAGTCACACGTGACAGAGAAATGGCAGAGCTGGATAAACAGTTCCCTGACTATGGCTTTGCGAAACATAAAGGTTATCCAACCGCCCTGCATCTGGAAAAACTGGCTTCTTTGGGCGCTACGGAGCACCATCGTAAAAGTTTTGCGCCCGTTAAACGGGTGCTAGGTCTTATATAAAATCTGGGATAAGTATCTGGGCAGATTATGACAGAACCACGTTTTGTACACTTACGTGTTCACAGTGATTATTCAATGATTGATGGCTTGGCTAAGACCGGCCCATTGGTGAAAAAAATCGCCAAATTGGGGATGCCCGCTTTTGCGATCACGGATTTTACCAACTTGTGTGGATTGGTGAAATTCTATGGTAGTGCCCACGGTGCCGGTATCAAGCCAATTATTGGTGCAGATTTTTATGTGGAAAGTGATTTGCTGGGGGATGAATATGCCCATCTGACGATCCTTGCTCGTAATAATGAAGGTTACCAAAATCTGACTTTGCTGATCTCTGAGGCTTACCAAAAAGGTTATGGTGCGATTGGCCCGACTCTCCAGCGGGAATGGCTGGTGAAATACAAAACAGGGTTGATCCTGTTGTCGGGGGGACGCATGGGGGATGTGGGTAAATTCCTGCTGCGTGGCAATCGTGCGATGGTGGAGCAATGCCTCGATTTTTATCAGGAGCATTTCCCTGACAGTTATTACCTTGAGCTGATCCGTACCGGACGTCAGGATGAAGAAAACTATCTTCATGCGGCTGTGGCACTGGCGTCAGAAAAAAATCTTCCTGTTGTGGCAACCAACGACGTTTGTTTTCTTGAAAGCGAAGACTTCGAAGCCCACGATATTCGGGTTGCTATCCACGATGGTTATACACTGTCTGATCCGAAACGGCCTAAAAATTACAGCCCTCAGCAATATCTACGCAGTGAACAGGAGATGTGCGAGCTTTTCTCAGACATTCCTGAAGCGCTACAAAATAGCGTAGAAATTGCTAAACGCTGTAATGTCACGATCCGTCTTGGTGAGTATTTCCTGCCCCAATTTCCGACGGGAGAAATGAGCACAGAAGACTTTCTCATTGAAAAATCCAGGCAAGGATTGGAAGAGCGTCTGGAATTTCTCTATCCCGACCCAGAAGTCAGGGAGCAGAAACGGCCAGAATATGATGAGCGTCTGGATATTGAACTGAACGTTATCAATCAGATGGGATTTCCTGGCTACTTCCTGATCGTAATGGAATTTATCCAGTGGTCGAAAGACAACGGTGTTCCCGTTGGTCCAGGACGAGGTTCTGGTGCCGGCTCCCTTGTGGCTTATGCGTTAAAAATTACCGACCTCGATCCGCTAGGATTCGATCTGCTGTTTGAACGTTTCCTTAACCCTGAACGTATTTCCATGCCAGATTTTGACATCGATTTCTGTATGGAAAAACGTGATCAGGTTATCGATCACGTTGCAGATATGTACGGACGAGATGCCGTATCGCAGATCATCACTTTTGGTACGATGGCGGCGAAAGCGGTTATCCGTGATGTTGGGCGTGTACTTGGACACCCCTATGGATTTGTGGATCGAATATCCAAACTGGTGCCTCCTGACCCGGGTATGACACTGGAAAAAGCGTTTGCTGCCGAACCCCAGTTACCTGAAATTTACGAAGCGGATGAAGAGGTTAAAGCGCTGATAGACATGGCGCGTAAACTGGAAGGTGTCACTCGTAACGCAGGTAAGCATGCCGGTGGTGTTGTTATTGCACCAACCAAAATTACTGATTTTGCGCCAATTTACTGTGATCCAGAAGGACAGAACCCGGTTACCCAGTTTGACAAAAATGATGTGGAATATGCAGGTCTGGTTAAGTTTGACTTCCTTGGCCTGAGAACCCTGACCATCATCAACTGGGCGCTTGAGATGGTGAATGCACGTCGTGCCAGGCAAGGGCTGGAGCCGATTGATATCGCCGCTATTCCGTTGGACGATAAGAAAAGTTTCGATATGCTGCAACGCTCTGAAACCACGGCCGTGTTCCAGCTTGAATCTCGCGGAATGAAGGACTTAATCAAACGTCTGCGCCCTGACTGTTTTGAAGACATGATCGCATTAGTGGCGCTGTTCCGTCCTGGGCCGTTGCAATCAGGCATGGTAGATAACTTTATCGACCGTAAACATGGACGGGAAGCGCTTTCCTATCCTGATGTGGAATGGCAGCACGAATCCTTAAAACCTGTATTGGAGCCAACTTACGGTATCATTCTGTATCAGGAACAGGTGATGCAAATTGCGCAGGTTTTAGCCGGTTATACCCTGGGCGGGGCAGATATGTTGCGCCGTGCGATGGGTAAGAAAAAACCAGAAGAGATGGCTAAACAGCGGTCGGTATTTGAAGAGGGAGCGTTAAAACAGGGCGTGGATGGTACGCTCGCCATGAAAATATTCGATTTGGTGGAGAAATTCGCGGGTTATGGCTTTAACAAATCTCACTCCGCAGCTTATGCACTGGTTTCCTACCAAACGTTATGGTTGAAAGCGCACTATCCGGCAGAATTTATGGCTGCCGTGATGACAGCGGATATGGATAACACCGAAAAAGTCGTTGGGCTGGTGGATGAGTGCTGGCGCATGAGGCTGAAAGTTCTTCCTCCTGATATAAATAGCGGCTTGTATCATTTCCATGTCAATAATGACGGAGAAATTGTTTACGGCATTGGCGCGATTAAAGGCGTGGGGGAAGGGCCGATTGAAGCGATGCTCGAAGCCCGACAGAAAGGGGGGCATTTCAAAGAGCTATTCGACCTGTGTGCACGTGTTGATATCAAAAAAAATAAACCGTCGTGTGATGGAGAAACTGATCATGTCCGGTGCTTTTGATCGGTTGGGACCACATCGTGCAGCACTGATGTCTTCCCTGGAAGGGGCACTGAAAGCAGCGGATCAACATGCCAAAGCCGAAGCTACGGGTCAAACAGATATGTTTGGTGTGTTGGCTGAAGAGCCAGAACAAGTTGAGCGTTCCTATGCCAGCACCCCGAAATGGCCGGATCAGGTGGTATTGGATGGTGAGCGGGAAACATTAGGCTTGTACTTAACTGGACACCCCATCACAGGTTATTTGAAAGAGATTGAACGATATACCAATGGATTGCGTCTAAAAGATGTGAACCCGACACCTCGTGGCCAGATAACAACAGTGGTAGGTTTGGTATTAGCTTCCAAAATATTGACGACCAAACGGGGAAACCGGATTGGTATCAGTACATTGGATGATCGTTCAGGACGTCTGGAGATCATGCTGTTTTCTGATGCGTTGGAAAGGTATCAGCATTTATTGGAACAGGACAAGATTTTGATTGCTACCGGACAAGTCAGCTTTGATGACTTCAGCGGTGGGCTTAAAATGACAGTTCGTGAATTAATGGATATCAGTGAAGCACGTGAAAAATTTGCACGTGGGCTTGCTATCTCGTTATCAGACAGGCAAATTGATGAGCAATTATTGAGCCGTCTTCGTGGGGCATTGGAGCCACACCGTTCAGGTACGATACCGGTTCATCTTTATTATCAGCGGGTAGATGCCCGCGCCCGTTTACGATTCGGGGCGACCTGGCGGGTAACGCCAACAGACACCCTGTTGACCGATCTGCGAACTCTGCTGGGTAATGAGCAGGTAGAATTAGAATTTGACTAGAATAGGAACATTATGAGTCTGAATTTTCTGGATTTTGAACAGCCGATTGCCGAGCTGGAAGCGAAAATTGATTCGCTTACCGCAGTTAGCCGTCAAGATGAAAAGCTAGATATCAATCTGGATGAAGAAGTCCAGCGTCTGCGGGAAAAAAGCCTGGAGCTGACTCGCAAAATTTTCGCTGATTTAGGGGCATGGCAAATTTCCCAGCTATCACGTCATCCCTTGCGCCCTTATACACTGGATTATATTCAGCATATATTTACTGACTTTGAAGAGTTAGCGGGTGATCGTGCCTATGCAGATGACAAAGCCATTGTAGGAGGGTTAGCGCGTATTGATGGCCGTCCTGTCATGGTGATAGGCCATCAGAAAGGGCGTGAAACCAAAGAAAAGATCCGTCGTAATTTTGGTATGCCATCGCCGGAAGGTTATCGTAAGGCATTGAGATTGATGGAGATGGCAGAGCGTTTCAAATTGCCAATCATGACTTTCATTGATACTCCGGGGGCCTATCCCGGAGTAGGTGCAGAAGAGCGTGGTCAGTCAGAAGCTATTGCCCGTAACCTACGTGAAATGTCTCATCTTTCTGTTCCTATCATTTGTACCGTGATTGGCGAAGGGGGTTCTGGTGGCGCATTGGCGCTTAGTGTGGGTGATAAAGTTAACATGTTGCAATACAGCACCTTCTCCACCATCTCTCCTGAAGGCTGTGCTTCCATCTTGTGGAAAAGCGCTGAAAAAGCACCATTGGCGGCGGAAGCCATGGGGAATACCGCCCCACGTTTGAAAGAATTGAATTTGATTGATACTGTTATTCCTGAGCCATTGGGTGGTGCGCACCGTAACTATGAAGAAATCGCTGAAACATTGAAAGCTCAACTGTTAGCTGATCTTGCTGAATTGAGCGAACTGGACAGTGAAGAATTAGTTAACCGCCGTTATGAGCACTTAATGCAGTACGGTTATTGCTAAGGTCTAAAGTTTTTACTCGCTAATAGCGGATGAAAATCATTTACCAGGCGGAAATATTGAGGAGTGATAACCCCCTGATATTTCCGCCTGTTTTGCTGTTTGTAAGGGCGAAATCATTACGTCATATATAATCTAATATTATCATGCCTGATGGCATTGGGATGGAATAGGCGCCTCGTAGGCTGGGCTTTAAAATAATAAGTTGAGTTTTTCTATGGCCAAATATAAATATATTATTTATGCGTTTTCTTGCGTGTTTATCTGGAGTTTTATTCCTTCTATATCGCGTTTTGGTCAGAAAGAGATGGATCACTTCCAATATTTATTCTGGTCAAATATTTTGTCTGTTTTAGCGGTATTTGTCGTTGCCCTCATGATGGGAAGAAGTTGGAAGGGTATTTTATTCATTCCTTTACCCGTTATGCTTAAGGTTTTGATCTTAGGTGCGTTGGATTGTTTCTTCTATTTGCTGCTTTACTATGGTTATTCCATTGAAAATGGTGTGGCTGTTTTGGTGATCCAATATAGCTGGCCGTTAATGATTATTGGATTGTCATTTTTTCTGTTTAAAGAAAAATTAACGATCAAACAGATGATTGGTATTGTCATGGGCTTTATGGCGGTAGTGATCACTTTCACGAAAGGCAATATTACCGAGATTGCAGTGGAACATCCGCAGGCATTGTTGCTGGTATTTAGCGGAGCATTTTGTTTTGCATTAATGTCGGTATTATCGAGACAGTTTGCTATTGATCCCTATATTAGTACATTCTGGGTATTCCTCTGTTCTACCTTAGTTTCTGCGGTATTTATGTTTGCTTTCAGCCGCATTAATTTGCCTGTCGGTGACTCGCTGATGCCAACGTTACTTAACGGCATCATACTGAATGGGATTTCTTATATTATTTGGTTCAAAGCCATGAATGGCCCTGATTCCCATAAGGTTGCTTCAATCTTATTTTTATCCCCCGTTTTGTCGATGATGTGGATTATCTTGTTTTTTGGTGATGCATTTGTCCCTGCCTATGTGTTTGGATTAGCACTGGTTATTATTTCTGGATTACTCTGTATCAGTACCAAGAGAAAAACGTCCGAACAGAATGAATTGACGGATGATCTGATTGAGGATTGATTAGGCAAAATGAAAAAAGGTTTGGCTCTATAATGGCAAGTTCTCATGATCTTCTGCTTACGGCGTTGGCAGAACAAATTGGTCAGCATAAAAAGATTTTGCTTGGATTTAGCGGTGGACTGGATTCCACCGTATTGCTGCATTTGCTGGTTCGTTTGCGAACCCAACCCCATCAATTGAGTCGTGAAAGAGTGGGGTTAAGGGCAATCCATATTCATCATGGCTTAAACCCAAAAGCGGATTTATGGGTCGAACATTGTCGTCAGGTTTGCGCTGATTGGCAGGTGGGTTTCCGAACCGAAAAAGTCCGGCTTGATACTCGCCAGAATGGGATTGAAGCGGCGGCCCGAAATGCGCGTTATCACGCTTTCCAGCGTGAGCTACAACAGGATGAGGTTTTAATCACGGCGCAACATCTTGATGATCAGGCAGAAACGTTTTTATTAGCCCTGAAACGGGGCAGTGGTCCGGCGGGATTATCTTCCATGCCTGCCAGAATGCCCTTTGCGGGAACGACATTGATTCGCCCATTGCTAAATGTAAGCCGTGCAGAGTTGGAAGAGTATGCACAGGCACAAAAATTACAATGGGTCGAGGATGACAGTAATCAAGATGATCGTTATGACCGTAATTTCCTGCGCCTGAATATCATGCCGTTATTCAATCAGCGTTGGCCGCATTTCCCCCAAGCGGTTTCCCGCAGCGCCAGTTTGTGTGGTGAGCAAGAACAATTGCTGGATGAATTGTTACAAGAATCTTTGGATTCACTGATTACCGCAGAAGGTTCGATATCCATTCCACCTTTGGAAAACAGTTCGGAAGCAAAACGAAATGCGTTGTTGCGGCGATGGCTCAATCAGTGTGGGGTAAAAATGCCGGCCCGAGAGCAGCTTCAACGCATTTGGTCCGAAGTGGCACTCGCCAGACAAGATGCAGAACCGCGTTTTAGATTGGGGCAATATGATATTCGTCGTTATCGGCAGCAACTTTGGCTACTTCCGCAATATCAGGATCTGGCGGGATCAATTCTTGCCTGGGATTTACAGCAGGCATTGACGTTACCAGATGGGTTGGGAACGCTGCTCTGTTTTAAAGAACATGGCATGACAGTGAGAAAACCAACCCGTCATGAGCAAGTGACAATTCGTTTTGGGGTTCAGGGCAATATTAGTATTGTCGGGCGACAACATTCCCGTCACAGTAAAAAACTGTGGCAAGAATTAGGGATTTCCCCTTGGCTCAGGGAGAGAACACCGTTGCTTTATTACAATGAAAAACTGATTGCCGCGCTGGGGGTTTTCATCACGAAAGAAGGGCAGAATTTGCCTGATGATGAAGGAATTTCGGTTCAGTGGAAGAAAATTATGCTGTCTATTTAATGCATGTTTTTCTGACATAAAAAAAGTCCTTATTCTATATAAGGACTTTGGGGGGGGGGGGGGGGTTAATCGCTATTAGCGATCAGATTTAAGAATGCTCAATAACAATCGTTCCAATTTCTGGATTGCTGAAACTAATAATGTAATCTAACCTTAATTCACGGGTTCCTTTATTTGAATCGACGAGAAGATATTCAATTTTTTTTCTTAAAATCAGCTTATTCGCTTTTCCTTCAACGGATTCACCATCTCGCAATTGGAGACGTAAATGTAGCTGGCGTTGACATGCTAGCTCAAGGTTATCGTAATCATCACAGTTAATTGGTTGATATTCTTCGTTATCTATAGACATATTTACTCACCACTGTGTTAGTGGCGGTTATCGAGCCGCCCGTGATTGACCAAAATCAAATACAAAATGCCACTTACGACTATAGCACAGTAAGCTTCCCGTTATTACTGAATAAGTCGGTGAGACTTTCGTTAAAACAGGAAGTGGATTAAACCTGTATCTTACCATTACGCAATAAAATAAAGTCATGCTATTCGATGGTTCTCTCCGTGCATTTTGGAACCCATCAGCGTAATGTCAATGTTGTTAGGTAAAGTTTATGCTTTGCTTGAAAGTGAATGATTATCTTTTTGAATTTATTGGATCAAATGATGAATAAAAAAATATTGCTAGCATTGTTGGTTGCGGGTGTATTTACCGCTACGGGATGCCAGAATACATTCGTAACCCCGGATACCGCTGTCTCTCAGGAAAAGTTTCAGTCAAGTGACAACGTGTTTAGTGGTGTTGTTCCTTGTGCGGATTGTGCAGGTATCGAGACGACCTTACAGCTTGCTAAAGATGGGACATATATATTGGGGCAAACTTATTTGGGAGCCAAACATCAGGAAAATACGTTCTTTGAAACCGGTCATTGGGTGATAAAGGGTAAAAAGATTATCTTAAGTCAGCAAGATGACCAAAAATCTTATTATCTGATGAAAGGCGAGAACCTGGTTATGCTGGATATCAACGGCGAGCCAATTCAATCAAGCCTCAATTATGAATTAGCGAACGCCAAACCGAAAAAACTGGCAGGAGAATACAGCTATTTTGCTGACTCTGCTTTCTTTACCGAATGTGGCACCGGAAAGCGTTATGATGCGGCGGAAAATATCGATTTAGAACGTGGTTACAGTGCGATGGGAGTAGAAGGTGGAACCCCTGTTTATGTGGAAATAGAGGGCTATTACACGGTTCGTCCGTCAATGGAAGATGGCTTGTTTGATAATGCCGTGGTCCAAACAGGTAAAATTCGGTTTGATAAAGCTTCTTCCTGCCATACGAAGAAATAACGTATAACAGTGGCGCATATCTATTGAAAATCCTGCGTAATAAATACGCAGGTTTTCTTAAAAGCTGACCAAAGAAATTAAACTTGTTGAATATGATCTTTCAGGTAATCAACGATATTTTCCAGTTTCAGCATCTGCTTATCACCAGTACGGCGGTATTTATATTCGATCTCACCGTTATCTAAGTTACGATCACCGATAACCAGATTATGTGGTACACCGATCAGTTCCATATCAGCAAACATAACACCAGGGCGCTCTTTGCGATCGTCGAAAATGACATCAATGCCGCTGGCACGTAAATCTGCATATAATTTTTCGGCGACTTCTTTCACGCGGTAAGATTTGTGCATGTTCATTGGCAGGATCGCCACCTGGAATGGGGCAATGGCATCTGGCCAGATAATGCCACGATCATCGTGATTCTGTTCAATGGCTGCGGCAACGATACGGGTGATACCAATCCCATAGCATCCCATAGTGATCACTTGATTGTGCCCATCTTCGTTTTGCACGGTTGCTTTCAAGGCATCAGAATATTTGGTGCCTAATTGGAAGATATGACCCACTTCAATACCACGCTTGATTAACAGCGTTCCTTTACCGTCTGGGCTGGCGTCACCTTCAACCACATTACGGATATCCGCCACTTCTGGCAGTGGTAAATCACGCTCCCAGTTAATGCCAAAGTAGTGTTTGTCATCAATATTAGCGCCGGCACCAAAATCACTCATGATGGATACGCTGCGGTCAATAATGACCGGCATCGGCAGGTTGACCGGTCCTAAAGAACCAGGGCCTGCTTTCACGATGGCACGGATTTCTTCTTCGGTCGCAAAAGTCAACGGGCTGGCGACTAAAGGCAATTTTTCTGCTTTGATCTCATTCAGTTCATGATCACCACGTACCAGCAAGGCAACTAATTTATGCCCACTTTCTTCTGTGGCATGAACGATCAGAGTTTTAACGGTTTTTTCAATTGGCAGATTGAATTGTTCTACCAGTTCAGCAATGGTTTTAGCGTTTGGTGTATCGACCAGACGCAGCTCTTCAGACGGAGCCGCACGCTCTTGAGATGGTATGACTGCTTCAGCCAACTCAATATTGGCCGCATAGTTAGACTCGGTAGAGAAAACGATATCATCTTCACCACTGTCTGCCAGAACCTGGAATTCGTGGGAAGCACTGCCACCGATTGAACCCGTATCAGCCAGAACTGCACGGAAATCTAAGCCGATGCGGGTAAAGATCTTACTGTAGGCCTCGTACATCTTCTCGTAAGTCTCTTGCAGAGAGGCTTGGGTAGTGTGGAAAGAATATGCATCTTTCATGATAAATTCACGTGAACGCATAACACCAAAGCGTGGACGAACTTCATCACGGAATTTGGTCTGGATCTGGAACAGGCTCAGTGGAAGCTGCTTATAGGAAGTGACTTCGTTACGCACCAGATCAGTGATAACTTCTTCATGAGTGGGTCCCAAAACGAAAGGGCGTTCACCGCGATCAACAAAACGCAGTAATTCTGGGCCATATTGTTCCCAACGGCCACTTTCCTGCCACAAATCTGCTGGCTGAACTACTGGCATGGAAACCTCAACTGCTCCCGCATTATTCATCTCTTCACGAACAATGTGTTCAACTTTTCTCAACGCGCGAACACCGGTCGGCATCCAGTTGTACAGACCAGAAGCGAGTTTGCGGATCATTCCGGCACGAAGCATCAGTTGATGACTGACGACTTCTGCATCAGCAGGTGTTTCTTTTAAAGTAGAGAGCAGATATTGGCTAGTACGCATAGTAAGTTTCCATTGGATAGCGAAAAATAAAGACAAATCGCTAGTCTACCAGCGAGCTTGCGATGTCAAAAGGAGTTTTAGCGGGGTTCGATAGAAACCACTTCTGTTGTGGTATTAAAAACTCGCCAGCGAACGTTAAAATCCAAGATATGAGCAGCATATAGGCGGTTTTCCTGCGCTTTTTTACGGTAGGCAGGACGAGGATCTTGCGCTAAAACTTGGCTGATAAAGCGCCTCAAGTGAGGATAATGGGCTTTATAAGGTAAAAGTTGGCATTCCGCTTCTGGTGAGAAATTCACTACCATATCTGCCTCTGGTGCGGCCTGGGCAAAACCCGCCTTGGCTTCTGGCTTTGATTCGGCAAAAGGCAGGTAAGGTTTGATGTCGATAACCGGTGTACCATCTACCAAATCCAAACTACCCAGTTCCAGAATGACGCGGTTGTTCTCGCATTGGATAGCTTTCAATTCCACCAGTGACACGCCAATGGGGTTGGGGCGGAAGGTTGAGCGGGTGGCAAAAACACCCATTTTGGCATTGCCTCCCAAACGAGGGGGACGCACTAATGGATTCCAGCCATCCACCATAGTTTGATGGAAGACAAAAATAATCCATAAATGACTGAACTGCTCCAGCCCGCGTACTGCATCAACCTGATTATAAGGCGCAAGTAATTCTAGCTGCCCTGTACCATCTTCGACCAAACCCGGTTGGCGGGGAATGGCAAATTTCTCTTTATAAGGAGAATGAATGGTTCCTATTTGCGTAAACTGAAAATCTGCCATAAGCGCTTTTTATTAATAATAATTATTTATTGGTTGTCAGTAATGCAGTGCCTTCACAAATGGCAATTTGGTAACAACCCTGACCCGGTAAAATTGCACATTGATGAAGTAAAACTGCGTTTGCGTTTAGATAAGATGCTTTTGTCAGCATATTTTGTCGTGCGGTTGCAATACTGGCGGGAGAATCTTGCAACGTATTACGGCAGGACTCTCCGGCGACAATACCTAACTCTTTAAATGGTAAACCTAAAAGCTCATCCGGCTTAGTATATAGACGGACATAAGAGAGCACTTTGCTTTTTTTGGCTGGCTGATGTTTCAACTTCGGATCTGACATACCAGATTTACTGAACTGGGTTGATGGTGAAGTACACCCAGCGATAAAGAGCGCCATGAAGCAGACAGGTAACACACGCATCGAGTTGAATCCTCATTAAAATTAAAAATGGGTGGATATAAAAATATCCACCCAATGATTTTAATCTTGATTAACTGAATAGGAAAGGTTACCAGCCTTTTATTGCTCCGCCCTTAAAGGCTTCATTGGCTTCTTTTGCTACTTCTGGAGACTGGTACGCTTTCACAAATTTTTGCACATTTTCCGCATCTTTATTGTCTTCGCGGCTGACAATGAGATTTACGTAAGGTGAATCTTTATCTTCAACAAAGATCCCATCTTGCTCTGGTGTTAAACCAATTTGCCCCGCATAGGTGTTATTGATAATAGCGAAAACAATCTTTTGGTCGTCCAGTGAACGTGGTAATTGGGGACCTTCCAACTGTACGATATCCAGGTGCTTAGGATTGCTGGTAATGTCTAAAATAGTTGGCAGCAGACCAACACCCTCTTTCAGAGTGATAAGACCTTGTTTTTGTAATAACAGCAGGGCGCGGCCTTGGTTAGTCGGATCGTTGGGGATGGCAATTTGAGAACCCTCTTGCAATTCATCCACTGACTTAATTTTTTTAGAATAGGCCGCCATTGGGAAAATGAAAGAGTTACCCACACTGGCCAGTTTGTAGTTACGTTCTTTCATTTGCTGATCTAAAAAAGGTTTATGTTGGAAGACATTCACATCAATATCTCCCTTACTCAATGATTCATTTGGCAGAACATAATCATTGAATGTCGTCAGCTCAACATCAAGGCCATATTTATCTTTAGCCACTTGTTTAGCCACTTCGGCAACCTTAAGTTCAGGTCCTGCAATAACGCCAACCTTAATATGGTTTGGATCACGTTGTTCCTGACCGCAACCAGCAAGAATTAATGTACCTAACAATGCACTGACTGCTGCGATGGATTTCAATTTTACTGACATATTTTCACCCCTATTGAATACTGATTTATAACCTGTCTTATCAAGTTACTGCGTACTACTATAATTGAGGCTCTTATTCCCCATCATTTTTCAAATTGCAGCCAATAAAGCAGCAACTTGAAATTTGTCGGGTAGGTATAAGCCTTGCCACTTTGTTGAAAATAATCTATTTGCGATTAACGGCTTTCACTAAATGATCACCGCCGAGCTGAATCAAGAACACTAAAACAACTAATAATGCTAATACGGTATTCATTATTGTCGCATCGTAGCCGATATAACCATATTGATAGCCAATCTGGCCCAAACCACCAGCACCAACAGCGCCACCCATTGCGGAATAACCCACTAATGTAATTAACGTGATGGTGGCGGCATTAATCAAGCTTGGCAAGGCTTCCGGCAATAAAATCTTTTTGACTATCTGAAATGGGGTTGCTCCCATTGCACGCGCTGCTTCAATTAAGCCAGTCGGAATTTCCAACAATGCATTTTCCACCATACGGGCAATAAACGGTGCTGCACCCACAGTCAGCGGAACAATGGCTGCCTGCAAGCCGATTGATGTTCCTACAATCAGACGGGTAAATGGGATCATCCATACCAACAGAATAATAAAAGGTATTGAACGCGTTATATTTACCAATGCAGAAAGTATGCGATAAAGCGTACCATTTTCAATGATCTGCCCAGGGCGAGTAACATATAGAAGCACACCCGCCGGCAATCCAATAACAAAGCCAAAGAAACCAGAGACAAAAGTCATGACGAGGGTTTCCCAGACTCCTTTAGCCATTAATAAAATCATTCCTTCAGACATAACCGAGAACCTCTACTTTTACATGATGCTCTTCTAAAAAGGCAATTGTTGATTTGATACTATCGCTTTCCCCGTCTAATTCAGCCAGCATAACCCCAAATTTCACACCGCCGGCGTAGTCCATTTGAGAACTTAATATGCTGATGTCGATATTAAAGCGGCGAACGGCTATAGAGATTACCGGTGCATCAACTGATTTGCCTGTGAACTCTAGCTTCAGTAATGGACTGCGATCAGGAGCGGATTCCGGTTGCAACTTCTGTAAATAATCTTCAGGAATATCTAGGTGCAGCGTAGATTTGATAAATTCCTGAGCAACCGGTGTCTTGGGATGCGAAAATATTTCGCTCACAACATCTTGTTCAATCAGTTGACCACCACTAATGACAGCAACTTGATCACAGATACGTTTAACGACGTCCATTTCATGGGTAATGAGAAGAATGGTCAGACCCAGTCGACGGTTAATGTCTTTTAATAACTCCAGAATAGAACGTGTTGTTGCTGGGTCCAGAGCGCTGGTGGCTTCGTCACACAAAAGCACTTTGGGGGAGTTTGCCAGAGCCCGCGCAATAGCAACGCGCTGCTTTTGACCACCAGATAAATTGGCAGGATAAGCATCATGTTTTTCAGTAAGGCCGACTAACTCTAGCAATTCGTTAACTTTAGTCTTTATTTCAGCTTTAGGCGTGTTATTAAGTTCCAAAGATAACGCAACATTGCCAAACACAGTTCTGGATGACAACAAATTAAAGTGCTGGAAAATCATGCCAATATGACGACGCGCATGAGTAAGATCACGTTCTGAAAGCGAAGTGAGATCCTGCCCTGCCACTAATACCTGACCAGAAGTCGGCCGTTCAAGCATATTCACACAGCGAATTAAGGTACTTTTGCCCGCACCAGAAGAACCAATGACACCATATATTTGCCCCTGCGGGACATGTAGGTTGATATCTGAAAGCGCTTTTATTGTGCGCGTTCCTTGTTGAAATATCTTATTTATCTGAGTCAGTCTTATCATATTTTTCTTATTAGATGTAAATGATGAATGACTTGAGAACATTTCAACAAGTCATGAATTAAAGTGGATGTTAAGGCGTCTAGACGTCTAAGTCAACTAGGAATAAATTAAATGCTGCATTCTCAATCAGTAATAAATCATGCGATACTGTCCACTTGGTACATTTTTGGAGTAATCAGGTGACTCAAGGTATTCCCGCCGTATTCTTAGATCGTGACGGCACGATTAACATCGATCATGGTTATGTATATGAAATAGATAATTTTCAATTTATTGATGGTGCTATTGAAGCCATGCTTGAATTGAAAAAAATGGGCTATGCCCTGGTTTTGATTACCAATCAGTCAGGCATTGCCCGTAAGATTTTTACTGAAGATCAGTTTATGCAACTAACAGAATGGATGGATTGGTCATTGGCGGATAGAGGTGTTGATCTTGATGGTATCTATTATTGTCCGCATCATCCAGAAGCAGAGGATGAAGAATATAAGAAGAACTGTAATTGTCGCAAGCCACAGCCCGCTATGTTATTAGATGCACAGCAAGCATTGCATATCGATATGTCCTCTTCTTATATGGTAGGAGACAAAATAGAAGATATGTTGGCAGCTAAAGCGGCGAAAGTTGGTACTAAGATTCTTGTTCGTACAGGAAAACCGGTAACAGAAGAAGCTGAACAGGTTGCGGATTTGGTAGTTAATAGCTTGTCAGACTTGCCAAATGTTATAAAAAATAGGCAAAAATAACCATTTGGGTTAAATTATGAGCGATTAAATAAAAAATAATAAAAAAGGCTTGCCTAAATTAAAAGGCTCCCTATAATGCGCTTCCGTTGTCACGACAAACACACAAGCCGGTCGGGATGACAACGTGAAAAGGCCTGAGAATAAGGCTTGACACGAAAAGAGGAAAGCGTAAGATACGCAGCCTCGCAACCCGGAAGGTCCTTCCGGTTGCCAACGCTCTTTAACAAATTAATCAGACAATCTGTGTGGGCACTCACAAGACACTATCTGACGCCGAAAGGCGAAAAAGATTAAAAAAGTCTTGAAGAGTGACTGAACAGTTAATTCATTATGAACGGACAGTCAGAATTCTTTGAGCATCAAACACTTTAATTGAAGAGTTTGATCATGGCTCAGATTGAACGCTGGCGGCAGGCCTAACACATGCAAGTCGGGCGGCAGCGGGAAGAAGCTTGCTTCTTTGCCGGCGAGCGGCGGACGGGTGAGTAATGTCTGGGGATCTGCCCGATGGAGGGGGATAACCACTGGAAACGGTGGCTAATACCGCATAACCTCGAGAGAGCAAAGTGGGGGACCTTCGGGCCTCACACCATCGGATGAACCCAGATGGGATTAGCTAGTAGGTGGGGTAATGGCTCACCTAGGCGACGATCCCTAGCTGGTCTGAGAGGATGACCAGCCACACTGGGACTGAGACACGGCCCAGACTCCTACGGGAGGCAGCAGTGGGGAATATTGCACAATGGGCGCAAGCCTGATGCAGCCATGCCGCGTGTATGAAGAAGGCCTTCGGGTTGTAAAGTACTTTCAGTGGGGAGGAAGGCGCAGGGTTGAATACACCCTGTGATTGACGTTACCCACAGAAGAAGCACCGGCTAACTCCGTGCCAGCAGCCGCGGTAATACGGAGGGTGCAAGCGTTAATCGGAATTACTGGGCGTAAAGCGCACGCAGGCGGTCAATTAAGTTAGATGTGAAATCCCCGGGCTTAACCCGGGAATGGCATCTAAGACTGGTTGACTAGAGTCTCGTAGAGGGGGGTAGAATTCCACGTGTAGCGGTGAAATGCGTAGAGATGTGGAGGAATACCGGTGGCGAAGGCGGCCCCCTGGACGAAGACTGACGCTCAGGTGCGAAAGCGTGGGGAGCAAACAGGATTAGATACCCTGGTAGTCCACGCTGTAAACGATGTCGATTTGGAGGTTGTGGCCTTGAGCTGTGGCTTCCGGAGCTAACGCGTTAAATCGACCGCCTGGGGAGTACGGTCGCAAGATTAAAACTCAAATGAATTGACGGGGGCCCGCACAAGCGGTGGAGCATGTGGTTTAATTCGATGCAACGCGAAGAACCTTACCTACTCTTGACATCCACGGAATTCTGCAGAGATGCGGAAGTGCCTTCGGGACCCGTGAGACAGGTGCTGCATGGCTGTCGTCAGCTCGTGTTGTGAAATGTTGGGTTAAGTCCCGCAACGAGCGCAACCCTTATCCTTTGTTGCCAGCACGTGATGGTGGGAACTCAAGGGAGACTGCCGGTGATAAACCGGAGGAAGGTGGGGATGACGTCAAGTCATCATGGCCCTTACGAGTAGGGCTACACACGTGCTACAATGGCAGATACAAAGAGAAGCGACCTCGCGAGAGCAAGCGGACCTCATAAAGTCTGTCGTAGTCCGGATTGGAGTCTGCAACTCGACTCCATGAAGTCGGAATCGCTAGTAATCGTAGATCAGAATGCTACGGTGAATACGTTCCCGGGCCTTGTACACACCGCCCGTCACACCATGGGAGTGGGTTGCAAAAGAAGTCGGTAGCTTAACCTTCGGGAGGGCGCTGACCACTTTGTGATTCATGACTGGGGTGAAGTCGTAACAAGGTAACCGTAGGGGAACCTGCGGTTGGATCACCTCCTTACCGAAAGATAGTGGTTTTTGGTGCAGTGCTCACACAGATTGTCTGATGAAATAAAGAAAAGAAGAGACGGGACGGAATAGGCTTGTAGCTCAGGTGGTTAGAGCGCACCCCTGATAAGGGTGAGGTCGGTGGTTCAAGTCCACTCAGGCCTACCAACTTTTCCGGACACCTCGATGGGGCTATAGCTCAGCTGGGAGAGCGCCTGCCTTGCACGCAGGAGGTCAGCGGTTCGATCCCGCTTAGCTCCACCATCCTCTTCTGATTTATAATCATTTCCGAACACATGCAAAGCCGTGTGTTGTGAAATGTAAGCTCTTTAACAATCTGGAACAAGCTGAAAATTTGAAACAGCCCGTGACGATGAATTCATCAGCACGGGTGAGTCTCTCAGACCCGTCAATCCGAAGACACCTTCGGGTTGTCAGGTTAAGCGACTAAGCGTACACGGTGGATGCCTAGGCAGTCAGAGGCGATGAAGGACGTGCTAATCTGCGAAAAGCGCCGGTGAGCTGATATGAAGCGCTGTCAGCCGGCGATGTCCGAATGGGGAAACCCGGTGCAATCCGTTGCACCATCATTAACTGAATTCATAGGTTAATGAGGCGAACCGGGGGAACTGAAACATCTCAGTACCCCGAGGAAAAGAAATCAACCGAGATTCCCCCAGTAGCGGCGAGCGAACGGGGAGGAGCCCAGAGCCATCAGCATGACACGCCTCAGGAGAACGGTCTGGAAAGGCCGGCAGTAAAGGGTGAAAGCCCCGTATCCGAAGTGGTGTGTTGTGTGAGCTCGAAGAGTAGGGCGGGACACGTGATATCCTGTCTGAACATGGGGGGACCATCCTCCAAGGCTAAATACTCCTGACTGACCGATAGTGAACCAGTACCGTGAGGGAAAGGCGAAAAGAACCCCGGCGAGGGGAGTGAAAGAGAACCTGAAACCGTGTACGTACAAGCAGTGGGAGCCCTGATTTATCAGGGTGACTGCGTACCTTTTGTATAATGGGTCAGCGACTTATATTCTGTAGCAAGGTTAACCGTATAGGGGAGCCGCAGGGAAACCGAGTCTTAACTGGGCGTTAAGTTGCAGGGTATAGACCCGAAACCCGGTGATCTAGCCATGGGCAGGTTGAAGGTTGGGTAACACTAACTGGAGGACCGAACCGACTAATGTTGAAAAATTAGCGGATGACTTGTGGCTGGGGGTGAAAGGCCAATCAAACCGGGAGATAGCTGGTTCTCCCCGAAAGCTATTTAGGTAGCGCCTCGTGAAGTCATCTTCGGGGGTAGAGCACTGTTTCGGCTAGGGGGTCATCCCGACTTACCAACCCGATGCAAACTGCGAATACCGAAGAATGTTATCACGGGAGACACACGGCGGGTGCTAACGTCCGTCGTGAAGAGGGAAACAACCCAGACCGCCAGCTAAGGTCCCCAAGTCATGGTTAAGTGGGAAACGAAGTGGGAAGGCTCAGACAGCCAGGATGTTGGCTTAGAAGCAGCCATCATTTAAAGAAAGCGTAATAGCTCACTGGTCGAGTCGGCCTGCGCGGAAGATGTAACGGGGCTAAACCATGCACCGAAGCTGCGGCAGCGACACGAATGTGTTGCTGGGTAGGGGAGCGTTCTGTAAGCCGTTGAAGGTGAACTGTGAGGTTTGCTGGAGGTATCAGAAGTGCGAATGCTGACATAAGTAACGATAAAGCGGGTGAAAAACCCGCTCGCCGGAAGACCAAGGGTTCCTGTCCAACGTTAATCGGGGCAGGGTGAGTCGACCCCTAAGGCGAGGCTGAAAAGCGTAGTCGATGGGAAACAGGTTAATATTCCTGTACGGGCAATAATTGCGACGGGGGGACGGAGAAGGCTAGGCAATCCGGGCGACGGTCGTCCCGGTTTAAGTGTGTAGGTGGGATAATCAGGCAAATCCGGTTATCCACAGCACTGAGGCACGATGACGAGGCACTACGGTGCTGAAGTTGCTGATGCCCCGCTTCCAGGAAAAGCCCCTAAGCTTCAGATTAGTGCTCATCGTACCCCAAACCGACACAGGTGGTCAGGTAGAGAATACTCAGGCGCTTGAGAGAACTCGGGTGAAGGAACTAGGCAAAATGGTGCCGTAACTTCGGGAGAAGGCACGCTGGCGTTAGGTGAAGGACCGAGCGTCCGGAGCTGAGGCCAGTCGCAGATACCAGCTGGCTGCAACTGTTTAATAAAAACACAGCACTGTGCAAACACGAAAGTGGACGTATACGGTGTGACGCCTGCCCGGTGCTGGAAGGTTAATTGATGGGGTTATCGCCTGGCGAGAAGCTCCTGATCGAAGCCCCAGTAAACGGCGGCCGTAACTATAACGGTCCTAAGGTAGCGAAATTCCTTGTCGGGTAAGTTCCGACCTGCACGAATGGCGTAATGATGGCCAGGCTGTCTCCACCCGAGACTCAGTGAAATTGAACTCGCTGTGAAGATGCAGTGTACCCGCGGCAAGACGGAAAGACCCCGTGAACCTTTACTATAGCTTGACACTGAACCTTGAGCCTTGATGTGTAGGATAGGTGGGAGGCTGTGAAGTGCAGACGCCAGTCTGCACGGAGCCATCCTTGAAATACCACCCTTGAATGTTTGATGTTCTAACGCCGGCCCGTTATCCGGGTTGCGGACAGTGTCTGGTGGGTAGTTTGACTGGGGCGGTCTCCTCCCAAAGCGTAACGGAGGAGCACGAAGGTTGGCTAATCCTGGTCGGACATCAGGAGGTTAGTGCAATGGCATAAGCCAGCTTGACTGCGAGAGTGACAGCTCGAGCAGGTGCGAAAGCAGGTCATAGTGATCCGGTGGTTCTGAATGGAAGGGCCATCGCTCAACGGATAAAAGGTACTCCGGGGATAACAGGCTGATACCGCCCAAGAGTTCATATCGACGGCGGTGTTTGGCACCTCGATGTCGGCTCATCACATCCTGGGGTTGAAGTAGGTCCCAAGGGTATGGCTGTTCGCCATTTAAAGTGGTACGCGAGCTGGGTTTAGAACGTCGTGAGACAGTTCGGTCCCTATCTGCCGTGGGCGCTGGAAGATTGCAAGGGGCTGCTCCTAGTACGAGAGGACCGGAGTGGACGCACCACTGGTGTTCGGGTTGTCATGCCAATGGCATTGCCCGGTAGCTAAGTGCGGAAGAGATAACCGCTGAAAGCATCTAAGCGGGAAACTTGCCTTAAGATGAGTCTTCCCTTACTCCTTTGAGGGTACTGAAGGACCGTCCGAGACGAGGACGTGGATAGGCCGGGTGTGTAAGCGTTGCGAGACGTTGAGCTAACCGGTACTAATGAGCCGTGCGGCTTAACCTGACAACACCGAAGGTGTTTTGGGGATTTGAGAGGGTTTCAGAGTGAAAAACAGCTTGTTCGGGATTGAAGACAGAATTTGTCTGGCGGCAACAGCGCGGTGGGACCACCTGAACCCATGCCGAACTCAGCAGTGAAACGCCGTAGCGCCGATGGTAGTGTGGGGTCTCCCCATGTGAGAGTAGGACACTGCCAGACATTGATTAAAAAACGTGTTGCCGGCCCAAAAGGCAGCACAGAGAAAGAAATTCGGTGGTGCGGTAGTTCAGTTGGTTAGAATACCGGCCTGTCACGCCGGGGGTCGCGGGTTCGAGTCCCGTCCGCACCGCCACCGTATTTAGAAAAAGCCCTGAGAGGTATCTCTCAGGGCTTTTTCTATTGCCTATATTCTTATCAATGATTTTAAATTCGTATTTTTCATATATACACGATAAACTTCAAGTTGCAATCCGCAAGACGACGCGAGGCCTTATATTTCCCCGCGCAGCGGGGAAATATAACACGCATCTTGAAGTTGGATTGGTATATAGTTACACAACCATGTTGGTTTTTTAAGCGCTAGAGATTGAAATCAATTACCAAAATGTCATATTAATGGAGATAAAGGTGTTGAAGTAAGCTGGGGGAAACTTGATTAGGAATAGTCAGTTAAGAAAAAGTTGGGCGAGAAAAGATTACGCTCAAAAAAATTTCGCCATGAGATATGTTGCTGGACGGCCTGTGGAACGGGTTTTTCCTACTTCTAGGCAATTACTTGAGGATGCGTCGCTACCACGAGGGAAACCGCTCCTTGAGCATGATAGTGAGCTTTCTGTCGCCATCTGGAATATCTACAAACAACAACGGCCATCATGGCAACATGTTTTGGCTTCTTTGATTGAGAAAAGTGACCTTGTCTTACTGCAAGAAGCACAAACGACCCCAGCCTTATTGAAATTCGTGACGGAGAGCGGTTTGGTCGCCGATCAGGTTCCTGCATTTGCTATTCCTCAACACCCATCAGGTGTGATGACATTGTCCTCGTCTTCACCCGTTTATTGCTGTCCACTGCGTGAAAAAGAACCGATATTTAGACTATCTAAATCGTCATTAATTACAATTTATCCATTGCCAGATAAACGCCAGCTAATGGTAATAAACGTGCACGCCATTAACTTTAGCCTTGGTGTTGATGTTTATAGTCGACAATTAAATAACATTGGTATTCATATAAACTTACACAATGGCCCCGTCATTTTTGCAGGAGATTTTAATGCATGGAGTCGGCAGAGGTTAAAAATATTAGAACGTTTTGCCCACCGTATGCATTTGAAAGAAGTCTATTTTGATGATGATCATAGAACGATTGTTTTTGGCAAACCGCTGGATTTTGTTTTTTATCGTGAATTAAAAGTTTCCCGTGCAGCAGTTGTAATGACCGGTGCTTCTGATCATAACCCATTGATGGTGAACTTCTCTTTATGATGATTTCTCTGTGCGATGATAACTGATGGATAAAGCGATTATCTGATCTTGCAAAGAAAAGAGAAAAAAGCGCCGGAGATTACCGACGCTTTTTTAGACATACTTAAGTCGTTTACTGGTTAGAAGCGCGTTTTGCTGATAGGTTCTTCTTCACACCGAAGAAATAGGCTAGAGTCAGAATAAATACCCAACCTAGACCAACATATAGCGCGTCTCTTGTTTGTTCAAAATAGCCCAGCAATACGATGATACTGACCATGAAGATGAGTGCGGTTGCAGGAGCGACAGGCCACATTGGGATTGGAAATTTCAATGTCTTGACTTCTTCTGCGCTCATTTGGCGACGCATGGCAATTTGCGAGATTAAAATCATCAACCATACCCAAACGGTTGCAAATGTGGCAACAGAAGCAATAAGAATGAAGATCTCTTCGGGGATCAGATAATTTAGCACTACGCCAAGTAACAGAACCGCAGTCATGACAAGAACCGTCATCCAGGGCACACCATTACGAGTTAATTTTTTAAATGATTCGGGAGCTTGTCCTTCTTGCGCCATACCATACATCATCCTGCCGGCACCAAAAATATCACTATTGATAGCGGAAATCGCAGCGGTAATCACGACCACATTTAAAATATTTGCGGCTGAATTCATGCCTAAATTGGAAAAGATCTGTACAAATGGGCTTCCATCCTGACCAATTTGATTCCATGGATAGATACTCATCAGGATACACAGAGTCAAAACATAGAAGATCAAGATACGAAACGGGACAGCATTAATTGCCTGAGGGATCGTTTTTTCTGGATTTTTTGCTTCACTGGCAGTGATACCAATGACTTCGATGCCACCAAAAGCGAACATAACAATGGCGAATGAAGCTATCACCCCACTGATACCATTTGGCATAAAACCGCCATGCTCCCATAAATTGGACAGACCGGTTGCATGCTCAGTTACTTGTCCGAAACCGTAAAACATAATGGCAAGGCCGCCGATAATCATGGCAATAATGGCAGTGACTTTAATGATTGAAAGCCAAAACTCCATTTCACCAAAGATTTTTACGTGACATAGATTCAAGGCACCAATAAAACATACAATCCCTAAAACCCAAATCCACTGATCAACATGTGGGAACCAGAGCTTCATATACGTGCCGAATGCAGTAACGTCAGCCAGGCAAACAAACAGCATTTCAAGAATATAGATCCAGCCAGTTAAAAAACCGGCCAAAGGTCCCAGATAATGGCTGGCATATTGCGAAAAAGAACCAGAAACAGGATGGTGAACGGCCATTTCGCCAAGTGCTCTCATCACAATAAATACGGCAGCTCCACCGAGTAAATAGGCCAACAATACCGCGGGGCCAGCTTGCTGTATTGCTGCTGCTGAGCCATAAAACAGCCCCGTGCCTATTGCAGAGCCTAAAGCCATAAAGCGGATGTGCCGCACGCTTAGACCCTGTTTAAGCTGATTTTCATTATTTTGCATTCGTTATTCCCATCTATCCTTTCAGCCTGAGAGTATTTAGGCATACGATGCTCTGTCTGGCATGAGATGCCAGCAAAAGCAACCTGGTACAATACCATAAAGATGGATGTTCGCGGGATAGATATCTGTAATAATAAGGGCAGTTTATTAAAACCAGAGTTTTTTTATGATTTACCCAATAAATGAAATCTTCCAAACTTTACAGGGAGAAGGCGTGTTTACCGGTGTACCTTCGGTTTTCATTCGATTGCAAGGATGTCCGGTAGGGTGCAGTTGGTGCGATACCAAACATACGTGGGAAAAAGAGGCTGATAAACAGCAGCCGATGGAAAATATTTTGCTGAAATCGCAAGACAGCGATCTGTGGGGCGTTGCCACTGCAAGACAATTGCTGAACATATTCACTCACCAAGGTTATAGCGCGAAACATATTGTCATTACCGGGGGAGAACCGTGCTTATATGACTTGCGTCCTTTGACTGAAACACTGGAAACTGAAGGCTATCAATGTCAGCTAGAGACGAGCGGTACACACGCGATTCAGTGCTCTGATAAAACGTGGGTGACGGTTTCTCCGAAAGTGAAAATGCGCGGAGGCTATCAGGTCTTGCCTGAGGCTATGAAACGCGCTAATGAAATTAAGCATCCTGTCGGGCGGCAGCGCGATATTGAAGCATTGGATGAATTATTGACTATGCTTGATGGAAACCCTACTCCGGTTATTGCTTTACAGCCGATCAGCCAGAAAGAAGATGCTACTCGCCTGTGCATCGAAACGTGCATTGCCCGTAATTGGCGTTTTTCGATGCAGACCCATAAATACTTAAATATCGCTTAAATCTCATTCAGCACCAGGCTCTGGTGCTGAATCCTTATTCTCCCCGATAGATACAACCTGCGCTACAAGTCTCTTTAACCATAACAGCACTGAGTTGAGGCAACGTCGGTTTTAACTTTTCCCAAATCCACGTGGCCAACACTTCGCTGGTTGGATTTTCAAGCCCGGGAATCTCATTGAGATAGTGGTGATCGAGCTGTTCCCAGACAGGTTTAAAGGCAGCTTTGACATCGGCAAAATCCATGAGCCAGCCACTAAGCGGATCGACGTCTCCGGTGACCTCCAGCCGTACCATAAATGAATGCCCATGCAAACGCCCACATTTGTGCCCTTCCGGTACGTGTGGAAGGTGATGTGCTGCTTCGAATTGAAAATCTTTAAAGATGGTTGTACTCATTGTGCTTTCCCCTGATTTCAAAAGGTCGGCTATTCTACCTGAACTTTGCGAGCTTAACGTGATTTTTCTGGAAGTAAAAAGCACAACGCTTAACGGCTTTATTGATATATTAAATCTGTAAATAAAGTTAGGCGTTTTGGTTATGAGATATTGCGATCCTTTCTTTAAATACAGCTCCTATTCTGGGATAACCTTAATCAATTCATGTTGATGGCTGGATTGATTCCTACGTTTTTTACAACATGGATACTGGCTATAGCAAAAGGCACTGGGACAATGACCGCAAAACCACCTTCAATCGCATTACTACCTGTTTCTCCAGAGCAATTATCACGCTTGCAATCTGCAATTAGCGATTTTTCTCCCCATCAATTAGCCTGGTTGTCTGGCTATTTTTGGGGAATGGTGAATCATCAGCCACAAACTGGGGCAGAGACACCAGTCGTTTCTGCACAGGAAACAGTGACTTTGCTCTCCGCATCGCAAACAGGCAACGCCCGTCGCTTGGCTGAACAACTAAGAGATTCACTATTAGCGGGAAATATCAATGTAAACTTAATTAATGCGGGTGACTATAAATTTAAGCAAATTTCCCGGGAACGTGTATTGATTGTTATTGCTTCAACGCAAGGTGAAGGCGAACCTGCCGAAGAAGCCGTAGCACTCCATAAGTATCTCTATGCCAAAAAAAGCGCCATCAATGAAAGAGACGGTATATGCCGTATTTGGCCTTGGGGATACGTCGTATGAAAACTTCTGTCAGGCAGGGAAAGATTTTGACCGTCGTCTGCATGAGCTTGGTGCTCAACGCCTACTGGATCGTGTTGATGCTGATGTGGAATATCAAGAACAAGCTATTCAATGGCGTCAGCAAATTACGGATATCTTAAAGCAGCGCTTGTCAGTACAAGCAAATACTGTCACGCCGCCTGCCACTTCATCTATTATTTCAGCGCAGGTTCAGGAAACCCAAACATATACCAAAGAAAGCCCTCTAACGGCTTCCCTGTTGACTAACCAGAAAATAACGGGACGTGGTTCTGACAAAGATGTTCGCCATATTGAAATTGATTTAGGGGATTCAGGACTGCGCTATCAACCAGGGGATGCACTTGGCGTTTGGTTTGAAAACGATCCGGCTTTAGTGGATGAATTAATAGCCCTGCTTTGGTTGGAAGGTTCAGAACAGGTCAATGTGCATGGAAAATCACTTCCATTGCGTGAGGCGCTGATTAGCCATATAGAGTTGACCCAAAATACCGGTGTGATTGTTGGGAAATATGCAGCGTTGGCAAAAGATGAAAAACTGTTATCGCTCGCCGCTAATAAACAAGCATTGCAGCAATACGCTCAGACAACACCTATTGTCGATATGGTCAGGGCTGCGGCTTCACACCCAGAGGCCCAACAATTTATTGATTTATTGCGCCCACTGACCCCACGTCTCTATTCCATCTCCTCTTCACAATCTGAAGTGGAAAACGAAGTCCACATTACCGTGGGAGTCGTTCGTTATGACATTGAAAGGCGTGCCCGTACAGGTGGAGCGTCGGGTTATCTGGCGGATCGTTTGCAGGAAGATGACAACATCCGCGTGTTTATCGAACAGAACGACAATTTCCGTTTACCGGTCGATCCTAATACCCCCATCATCATGATTGGACCGGGAACGGGGGTTGCTCCGTTTAGGGCATTTTTGCAGCATCGTGACCGTCAGGGAGCTGAAGGTAAAAACTGGCTGTTTTTTGGTAACCCGCATTTTATTGAAGATTTTCTTTATCAGGTTGAATTCCAGCGCTATGTGAAAGAGGGCTTATTGACCCGCATTGATTTGGCATGGTCAAGGGATCAGCAGCATAAAATCTATGTACAAGACAAACTGCGTGAACAGGGAGGCGAAGTCTGGCGCTGGATTCAGGATGGTGCCCATCTGTATGTCTGTGGCGATGCGAGTCGCATGGCAAAAGATGTAGAACAAGCCCTATTGGACATCATTTCACAACATAGTGGCATGGATGCTGAACAGGCTGATGAATTCTTGAGTGAATTGCGCCTTGAGCGCCGTTATCAGAGAGATGTTTACTAATATGAGCAATGTGAGCAAAGAAAAAACAGGTACTTTGATCGTTGAAGGCAAACTTGCAGACAGTGAACGCATGAAGTTAGACAGCAATTATCTGCGAGGAACGATTAGCGAAGATTTAAAAAATGGGCTGACAGGCGGATTTGAAGGGGATAATTTCCTCCTTATCCGCTTTCATGGTATGTATCAGCAAGATGACCGTGATATCCGGGCAGAACGGGCAGAACAGAAACTCGAACCACGCCATGCCATGATGTTGCGTTGTCGCCTGCCGGGAGGGATTATTACTCCAAAACAGTGGCTGGGCATTGATCGGTTTGCGACAGAAAATACGCTGTATGGCAGCATCCGGTTGACCAACCGCCAGACGTTCCAGTTTCATGGGATTTTAAAAAATAATCTCAAACCCGCACACCAATTATTGGCACTAATGGGGTTGGATTCGCTGGCTACCGCCAACGACGTCAATCGTAACGTATTGTGTACATCCAATCCGGTGCAATCTGCTTTACACCAACACGCTTACGAGTGGGCAAAAAAGATATCGGAACATCTGCTGCCTCGTACCAATGCATATGCTGAAATCTGGTTGGATAAAGAAAAAATTGCAACAACCGATGAAGAACCGATTCTTGGTACTACTTATCTGCCCCGTAAATTCAAAACATCGGTGGTGATCCCGCCTCAAAATGACGTGGATCTCCATGCCAACGATATGAACTTTGTCGCCATTGCGGAAAAGGATCAATTAATTGGCTTTAACGTATTGGTGGGTGGGGGATTAGCCATGACCCACGGTGACAAAAAAACCTTTCCACGGCTGGCGAGTGAATTTGGTTTTATTGCACAAGAGCACACACTGGCCATTGCAGAGGCGATAGTGACCACCCAACGTGATTGGGGTAACCGGACTGACCGTAAAAATGCCAAAACTAAATATACCCTTGAACGTGTGGGGATCGAAACCTTCAAACAAGAGGTTGAAAAACGTGCTGGCGTGAAATTTGAAGCCATTCGCCCCTATAAATTCACTGGCCGGGGTGATCAAATGGGTTGGTTAAAAGGTATTGATGATCAATGGCATCTGACCTTATTTATTGAAAATGGCCGTTTATTGGATTATCCCAACCAGCCATTAAAAACAGGGATTGCAGAAATTGCGAAAATCCATAAAGGCGATTTTCGTCTGACGGCCAACCAAAACCTGATTGTGGCAGGGGTGCCTGAGAGTGAAAAATCGCGGATTGAAGACATTGCCCGTGCTCATGGTTTAATTGACAATAGCGTGACAACCTTGCGTCACCACGCTATGGCCTGTGTTTCATTTCCTACCTGCCCATTAGCGATGGCCGAAGCAGAACGTTTCTTGCCGACTTTTGTCGATTATGTTGATGCGTTAATGAAAAAGCATGGTGTGGACAATGAAGAGATCATAGTGCGCGTTACAGGCTGTCCGAATGGGTGTGGCAGGGCGATGCTGGCAGAAATTGGGCTGGTGGGTAAAGCGCTTGATCGTTACAACCTGCATCTTGGTGGAAATCGTATCGGTGATCGCATTCCCCGCATGTACAGGGAAAATATCACATCAGCCGAGATCCTTGAGATACTGGATGAATTAATTGGTCGTTGGGCATCAGGGCGTCATGTCGGTGAATGTTTCGGTGATTTTCTGATCCGCGCTGATATCGTCAAACCAGTATTGAATTCAGCTGTCGATTTTTATGATTGGCAGGAGGCGGTATGAACCGATTGAATTTATCGGAGCGGGTGGCACTGGCTCCAGAGCAGCAAACCCCGTCATTGGCAGAAATCAATCAACAGCTGGAGGTGCTGGATGCCCGTGAACGGGTGAGATGGGCATTGGAACATCTGTCTGGCGAATTTGTGCTTTCCTCTAGTTTTGGTATTCAGGCGGCAGTTTGTTTGCACCTTGTGACGCGGGAGTATCCTGATATTCCCGTGGTTCTTACCGATACGGGATACTTATTTCCTGAAACTTATCAATTTATCGATAAATTGACTGAAAAACTCAACCTGAACTTGAAGGTTTTTCGTGCAGAGCATTCTCCGGCGTGGCAAGAATCACGTTATGGCAAATTATGGGAACAGGGAATAGAAGGGATTGAACGTTATAACCAAATCAACAAAGTTGAGCCGATGGATCGTGCATTAGCATCTCTGCAAGCACAAAGCTGGTTTGCGGGGTTGCGTCGCCAGCAATCAGAAAGCCGGGCCAACTTACCTGTGCTAGCAATTCAACGGGGAGTTTTTAAAATCCTGCCTATAATTGATTGGGATAATCGCCAGGTACATCAATACCTGACAAAGCATGGCCTTGAATACCATCCATTCTGGGAGCAGGGTTATCTTTCTGTCGGGGATACGCATACCACCCAAAAATGGGAACCCGGTATGAGTGAAGAACAAACCCGTTTTTTCGGCCTGAAACGTGAGTGTGGTTTACATGAAAGTTAAATTAACCTCAGCTTCGCTTGAGCAGTCGGGCTAAACGGAGAGTTGGTGCAAATAATTCAAGTAGGGTTAAATAAAGGTGAAGTGCGTAATGCACTGGCGCAGGCAGTCTTCATGCATCGTTTGGGCGAAATAAGCGATCGCAGGCTGGAAAACCTGAGTGACTGCGCTGGTGGGCTACCGCTGCTTTTTTAGCTTATGCGATTCAGGAACAAATAATTACTTTTTGTCATTTCATAACCTGATCACAGCCTCATATATTCATCTTCTGGTCATCATAATAATTAAGAGCTATATCCTTTGTGACTTGAAATCCAGAGGATAGAACTTGAACAGGCTCTAACGCGGGATGGTATCGTGGATTATTTACCTTTATTTATTGAGCTTAAAGCCCGATCTGTACTGCTGGTTGGGGGGGAGAAATCGCCTCTCGTAAAGCAGACTTATTACTTCGTACTGGTGCAGCGTTAACGGTTGTTGCGCCTGAGCTACATGCAGAACTGCAACAACGTCATCAAAGAGGAGAATTCGAGTGGTTACAGGAAACGTTTAAAACAGAATATCTTGATAGCGTATTTTTAGTGATCGCCGCTACAGACGATAACATCTTAAATCAACATATTTTTGCCGAAGCCAATCAGCGCGCTATCTTGACCAACGTTGTGGATAACCAACCGCTCTGTTCGGCCATTTTCCCATCAATTATTGATCGCTCCCCGATTATCGTGGCGATCTCATCGGCTGGAAAATCTCCGGTATTAACCCGATTATTGCGAGAAAAGCTGGAGTCTTTGCTCCCATTTAGCCTTGGTGCGATGGCAAATATCGCGGGGCGCTGGCGCGAGCGCGTGAAAAAACATCTCACCACCCTACGTCAACGGCGCCATTTTTGGGAAAAGGCGTTTAATGGGCGTTTTGCCACACTGATCGCCAATGGGCAATTACAGCAAGCAGAAGAACAACTTGAACAGCAGTTAGCACAAGGTGATGCTCATTCCCAGGGAGAACTTGCGCTGGTAGGCGCTGGGCCAGGTGATCCGGGATTATTGACTCTAAAAGGCCTACAGGTGATCCAGCAGGCTGACGTCATTCTTTATGACCATTTAGTGAGTGCAGAAATTCTGGAGTTAGTTCGCCGTGATGCAGACAAAATCTGTGTTGGAAAAAGAGCGGGTGATCACTCCGTGGCGCAAGAAGAAATCAACCGACTTATCATCAAATTAGCGAATCAGGGGAAAAAAGTAGTTCGCTTAAAGGGAGGAGATCCCTTTATTTTTGGCCGTGGTGGAGAGGAATTACAGATTGCCGCAGCCGCAGGAATTCCTTTTCACGTCGTGCCCGGTATTACGGCAGCAGTGGGCGCTTCTGCTTACGCAGGTATCCCATTAACCCACAGAGAACACGCACAAAGCGTCACTTTTATTACCGGACATTGCCGTGAAAATGGCGATGAATTGAATTGGCCTGTACTTGCGCGGGGCAATCAAACATTAGCTATTTATATGGGGATCATGAAAGCCGCCTTGATCAGCCAACAGCTGATTTCGCATGGTCGGGATAGCCATACCCCCGTTGCCGTGATTGGTTGTGGCACTCGTCCAGAACAGCAAGTATTGACCGGAACCTTATCCGAATTGGAACGATTGGCACAAGAAGCACCATCACCCGCCTTGCTGGTAATAGGCGAGGTGGCTCAACTCCACCATCAAATAGGCTGGTTTGAGCGCGGAAACGCGGCTGATCAAGTAAATCGCCCCGCTGTGATTGATTTAGTATAAGGAGTGCCTGATGGACGAAAAAAGACTGACACACTTACAGCAACTTGAAGCTGAAAGTATCCATATTATTCGGGAAGTGGCGGCTGAATTTGCCAACCCCGTCATGCTCTATTCGATTGGTAAAGATTCCTCTGTGATGCTGCATCTGGCACGTAAAGCGTTTTATCCGGGAAAACTGCCTTTCCCCTTATTGCACGTAGATACCGGCTGGAAATTTCAGGACATGTACGATTTCCGTGATCGTACAGCGGAAAAATATGGTTTTGAGTTACTGGTCTACCGTAATCCACAAGGCGAGGCGTTGGGCATTAATCCTTTTATTCATGGCAGTGCTAAACATACCGATATCATGAAAACAGAAGGGTTGAAGCAAGCACTGGATAAATACGGCTTTGATGCAGCATTTGGCGGGGCGCGGCGTGATGAAGAAAAATCACGAGCCAAAGAACGCATTTACTCATTCCGTGACCGCTCCCATCGTTGGGATCCCAAAAATCAGCGTCCCGAACTTTGGCGCAACTATAACGGCCAGATTAATAAAGAGGAAAGTATCCGCGTCTTCCCGTTATCCAACTGGACAGAGTTGGATATCTGGCAATACATCTATCTGGAGCAGATCGATATCGTTCCCCTTTATTTTACTCAGTTCCGTCCGGTTGTTCAGCGGGAAGGAACCTTGATTATGGTTGATGATGATCGAATCGATTTAAAAACAGGGGAAGTGATTAGCCAGCGTAAAGTGCGCTTTAGGACACTGGGTTGCTGGCCGCTGACAGGGGCGGTGGAATCAGAAGCAGAAACGTTGCCGGAAATTATTGAAGAAATGTTGATATCAACCACTAGCGAACGGCAAGGGCGGCTGATTGATAGTGATCAGTCAGGTTCTATGGAGCTGAAAAAGCGCCAGGGTTATTTTTAAGGAGTCCAGCTATGCCAGCACTTGCATATAATGAAACTATGGCTAGTCAGATCAAGCAACAAGGCGGAGTTGAAGCTTACCTTCGGACGCAGCAGGAAAAAGGATTACTGCGCTTTTTAACCTGCGGTAGCGTGGATGATGGCAAAAGTACCCTCATTGGACGTTTGCTGCATGACACCCGTCAAATTTATGAGGATCAACTTGCAACTTTACAAAGCGATAGCAAGCGGATAGGGACTCAGGGAGAGAAGCTCGATCTGGCATTATTGGTTGATGGATTAGCGGCTGAACGGGAACAGGGCATCACCATTGATGTGGCATACCGCTATTTTTCCACGGAAAAGCGGAAATTCATCATTGCGGACACACCAGGGCATGAACAATATACCCGCAATATGGCAACAGGCGCTTCAACCAGTCATCTTTCCATTTTATTGATCGATGCCCGCAAAGGTGTTCAGGAACAAACCCGCCGTCACAGTTTTATCAGCACCTTGCTGGGTATTCGTCACGTGGTGGTGGCAATTAATAAAATGGATTTAGTTGAATATCAAAAAGAGATATTTGAACAGATCAAGCACGATTATTTGAATTTTGCGGCACAACTCCCGACTGACTTAAATATCTATTTCGTTCCTGTCTCGGCGTTAGAAGGGGATAATATCGTTACCCGCAGCGAGAACATGGTGTGGCATACGGGAGAAACGTTACTGGATATCCTGGAATCCGTGGACGTAAAAACAAAAGCGGCAGAACAGCCCTTGCGTTTCCCGATCCAGTACGTCAATCGTCCCGATCTTGATTTTCGTGGATACAGCGGCACATTGTCTTCAGGAATTTTACGGCAAGGTCAGCAAATAAAAGTGATGCCATCTGGTGTAGTTTCTACGGTGGAAAGAATTGTTACTTTTAATGGTGATCTCACCTTTGCCGTACCCGGAGAAGCGATTACCCTCGTATTAAAAGATGAAATCGATATCAGCCGTGGTGACTTATTGATTGCCGTTGACGATCACATGAATGCGACCCGCCACGCTCTGGCTGATGTCGTCTGGATGTCGGAACAGCCACTGATCCAAGGGCAGAGTTTGGATATTAAAGTTGCGGGCAAAAAAAAGCCGTGGCAAAGTCGATAATGTTCAATATCAGGTGGATATTAACAACCTGACACAGAAGGTCGCTGTTGAGTTACCGCTTAATGCCATTGGGCGGGTGGAATTTTCATTTGATGAACCTTTATTGCTCGACAGTTACGCACAAAATGCGGATACCGGTGGCATTATCCTGATTGATCGCCTAACCAACGTTACCGTAGGCGCGGGATTGGTGCGTGAAATTCACGCCGATGTTGACGAAGAGGTGAAAGTATACAGTGAGTTTGAGCTGGAACTTAACCGCTTAGTTCGTCGTCACTTCCCGCACTGGGGCGTACGTGATCTATTGGGAGGAAAATAAGTGGTTCAGGAGAATATCGTCTGGCATCCGCATGCTTTGAATAGGGCACAGCGGGAAAGCGCAAATGGTCATCCTGCATTGGTGATTTGGTTTACAGGGCTATCTGGCTCAGGAAAATCCACTCTTGCAGGGGCATTGGAGCAGGCATTGTTTGCACAGGGAATCAAAACGTACTTACTGGATGGTGATAATGTGCGCCACGGCCTATGCAGTGATTTGGGCTTTTCTGAAACAGATCGGCAGGAAAATATCCGACGGGTCGGTGAAGTCGCAAAATTGATGGTTGATGCAGGCCTGGTTGTCCTGACCGCATTTATTTCTCCCCAGAGAGCAGAGCGGCAAAAAAATCCGTGAATCAATGGAAGAGGGGCAATTCATTGAAGTGTATGTCGACACGCCACTGGAGATATGTGAGAGCCGTGATCCCAAAGGACTCTATAAAAAAGCACGAGCGGGAACATTGCGCAATTTCACCGGAATTGATGCGGCCTATGAAGCGCCCGAACAACCAGAAGTCTATTTAGAGGGTTCACAGCCTATGGAATCTTCAATTGAAAAACTGCTTTTTGCCCTGAAAAACGGCAATATCCTGCCAACTTAACGACCAAACCCAACAAACTGTCATGAAACACATTATTATTGTTAGTGAAATAATGTGTTTCTACACTCAGTTAATTCAATATCTCGTGTCATTACCTCGTGCAATCCTGTTTTTGCTTGGCCTTATGAGTGGGTTTGCAAATGGTTTTGTGAGAGTCAGTGGCGTCATGCTTTCAGTTGTGGGATGATTAGCGAGTTTTCAGGGGGGGAGATGGGCAAACTAACGCTATTATTACTGGTTCTGCTGGGTTGGTTACAGTATTCGCTGTGGTTCGGCAAAAATGGCATTCACGATTATGTGCGGGTGAAGGCTGAAGTTGATAAACAAGAGGTTGATAACCTTAAACTGAAAGCACGTAACGAACAGTTATTAGCTGAAATTCAGGATCTTAAAGGGGGACAGGAAGCGATTGAAGAACGTGCCCGTAATGAGTTGGGCATGATTAAACCAGGAGAATCTTTTTATCGTATGGTGCCTGATACCTCAAAAAATAATGCGCAGTAACTTTAAATCAAGACAGTAAATAATAATCGAAATGAATAATTCACAACTTCATCCCCCTGCTGAAATCATCGCCTTGATCCCGGCTGCGGGTATCGGTAGCCGGATGAATTCAGATTGCCCAAAACAGTATCTGAAAGTTGCCGGAAAAACGATCCTTGAACATACCCTGACAGCACTGCTTGAGCATCCTCGTATACAACGCGTTATTATCGCGCTGAATCCTGCTGATACCCAATTTGCGCAATTACCTATCGCTTCTGATCCAAGAATAATGACTGTCATTGGTGGTGAAGAACGTGCTGATTCGGTATTGGCTGGATTAGATTATCTGATTGATTTGGCTACAGACAAGGCAGTCTGGGTCTTAGTGCATGATGCAGCCCGTCCTTGTCTGCATAGAAATGATCTTGATAACTTGTTGCGGGTGATTGATCACAACACAGAGTCTCCTGACCTATGTGGCGGGCTTCTGGCATCTCCGGTGAGGGATACGATGAAACGCACGGTATCGCTATCAGTGGCAGGATCATCCACACTTTCCCCTCACTTGATTGCTCATACCGTTGACCGTAACGGACTTTGGCATGCGTTGACCCCCCAGTTATTCCCTTTGCAGCTATTGCGTGATTGCTTGCTCAAGGCACTTGCAGATCAAGCCTGCATCACCGATGAATCTTCGGCGCTTGAACATTGTGGTTATCGTCCCGTACTGATCAAGGGACGAGCGGATAATATAAAAGTGACCCAACCTGAAGATTTGGCATTGGCTGAATTTTACCTATCCCGAAAAGCTAAGGAATCTATCGTATGAGAATTGGACACGGTTTTGATGTGCATAAATTTGGCGGAGAAGGGCCATTGGTCATTGGCGGTGTTCGCATTCCTTATGAACAAGGGTTAATTGCCCACTCAGATGGTGATGTCGCCTTACACGCTGCTACAGATGCCCTACTGGGCGCGGCAGCTTTGGGTGATATTGGTAAATTATTTCCCGATACCGATCCTGCCTTCAAAGGCGCAGATAGCCGTGAGCTACTGAAAGAAGCCTACCGTCGCATTCGTGCGAAAGGCTATCGGCTGGGAAACCTGGATATCACGATTATCGCACAAGCGCCGAAAATGCTGCCACATATTCCCCAGATGCGGGTTAATCTGGCAGAAGATCTTGAATGCCATATGGATGATATTAACGTCAAAGCGACAACAACAGAAAAATTGGGATTTGTTGGGCGTAAAGAAGGCATTACCTGCGAAGCGGTTGCTTTGTTGGTTAAAGAGCAAACAGATAAAAGAAATCAGCATGACATTGAGTAAATTACATTGGCTTTATGGCCAGCCGGAAGCGACCGGTATTGTTAAAGCCACACCAGAAGATTTTATTGTTCGCGAAGATTTGGGATTTTCTCCTGATGGAGAGGGCGAACACTTAATGGTATATATCCGTAAAACAGGATGTAACACCCAATTTGTCGCGGATCAACTTGCCTGTTTTGCCAAAATACCGGCTCGCGCTGTCAGCTATGCGGGATTGAAAGATCGCAACGCAGTGACGGAACAGTGGTTCTGCTTACACTTACCGGGGAAACAAGATCCGGATTTAGCGGCATTTCAACTTGAGGGTTGTGAAATGCTGGCAACGTCCCGCCAGAAACGCAAGCTGCGGATTGGCGCATTGAAAGGCAATGATTTCATTCTGGTATTAAGAGACATTTCTGACCGACAATCGGTGGAAAAACGCTTGCAGCAGATAGCGCAAACCGGCGTTCCAAATTACTTTGGTGAACAGCGTTTCGGGCGGGATGGACAAAATTTAGTTCAGGCTCAACGCTGGGCAGCTAATGAAATCCATGTCAAAGAACGCAACCGCCGCAGTTTTTATCTTTCTGCCTGTCGCAGCGCGATGTTTAATGCTGTTGCCAGCCGACGTATTGCCCAGGATGAACACCAAAAGGTAAAAAATGGCGATGCATTACAATTGACAGGGCGTAGTAGCTGGTTTGTCGCTGATGAATCTGAATTGTCGGTATTGCAGCACCGGGTTATGGGGGGAGAATTACAAATAACGGCTCCTTTACCGGGTGATAAGGCATTAGGAACGCAGCATCAGGCTTTGGATTTCGAACAACAATGCTTATTGGATTATGCGGATTTTTGGGGATTAGCCAAACGTGAACGTGTGGAGAGCGCCCGTCGGGCAATATTGGTGAAACCACTTAACTTGCGTTGGGAATGGCAAGATGACCAAACTGTCACTCTGCATTTCTCTTTGCCATCTGGTAGCTTTGCCACCAGTGTTGTTAGAGAACTGATCAATCCGGATCTCGGCTCTTCCCTTGATGTGGCGTGATTGCACAGTACTCTACAAAACTGTCAACGTCATGCTAAGATCAAACACACACAGGATAATTTACATTATTAACCTATTTTATTTTAGTAAAATCAATGAGATATATCAATGCTGCGGATATTGCTGAGTAACGATGATGGTGTCACCGCACCGGGTATTCAAACCTTGGCGGCGACATTGCGGAAACACTATCATGTTCAGGTCGTTGCACCTGACCGTAACCGTAGTGGAGCGTCGAATGCCTTAACGCTGGATCGCCCTTTGCGCATCAACACACTGAACAATGGTGATATTTCTGTTCAGGAAGGTACACCGACGGATTGTGTCTATTTGGGCGTGAATAATCTGGTACTCCCTCGTCCTGACATTGTCGTTTCTGGCATCAACTGTGGCCCTAACCTTGGTGATGACGTGATTTACTCTGGTACGGTCGCGGCGGCAATGGAAGGACGCCACTTAGGCTTACCCGCATTGGCGGTATCACTCAATGGCGACCAACATTACGAAACGGCGGCAGAAGTGACCATGCGTTTATTAGCGTTGCTGCAAAAATCCCCATTGAGAGCAGGTAATATTCTGAATGTGAACGTACCTGATATTCCCCTTGAACAGATCAAAGGGTTTCGGGTGACGCGATGCGGTCGCCGTAGTGCTGCTGAGCAAGTCTATGCGATGGAAGATCCCAAAGGCAATATGCTCTATTGGCTAGGCCCTCCGGGAGAAAAAAGTGATTTTGGGCCTGAAACAGATTTTGCTGCGGTAGAAGAAGGATTTGTCTCCATTACCCCTTTGCAAGTGGACTTAACAGCTTATAAAGCCCAGGCGCGGATAAGTGATTGGTTGGCAAAAGTCGGGGATATTGGGGAATGTTAAACCGATCAATGAAAAATTTGTTGGCGCAGCTGCGTCAGCAAGGAATTCATCATGAGCCACTATTGGAGGTTATTGGCAAAGTCCCTCGAGAATGTTTTGTTGATGAAGCTCTCGCCCATAAGGCGTATGAAAACACCGCACTGCCTATTGGTCATGGGCAAACGATCTCTCAACCCTATATTGTTGCTCGCATGACTGAGTTGCTGAATTTAACCCCGGCCTCCAACGTATTGGAAATTGGAACAGGCTCAGGTTATCAAACAGCAATACTGGCCCACTTAGCCAAACGCGTTTTCTCCGTGGAGCGGATTAAAGGATTGCAGTGGCAGGCTAAACGCAGATTGAAGCAACTCGACCTACATAATATCTCAACCCGCCACGGTGATGGCTGGGATGGATGGCCATCAAAAGGACCCTTTGACGCTATTATTGTCACCGCCGCACCACCAGAAATTCCGCAGGCATTACTCCATCAACTTGCTGATGGAGGCGTGATGGTTTTACCTGTCGGCGAGCGTACTCAGTTACTGAAAGTCGTACATCGTTATGGGAATGATTTTCATGGCGATGTTATCGAACCTGTCCGTTTTGTACCCCTAATTCAAGGCGAACTAATATAATCAGCTAATTTATTTGGGGGGATAGTTTCAAATCAGCTGTTCTTTTTTCTGAATTTAAGCAAAATGTTTCGCTTTAAATCTTTCTTAATCCTAAATTTTCATAAATCATTATTATTTTCACTTATATTTGCCTTTATGGGGGATAAAGTATGAATCTGGAAAAACCAGTGAAAAAAATAAAGTGGATAATCGCCAGTACTGTGATGGGCGTTGTGCTGATAGGTTGCAGTAATACACCAAATCGTCCAGCCCCAATCGTGAATATCGATACAAATCGTGTTTCAGATAATCATGCGATTAAAAATCGTCAGCCAGTGAATAATGCTGCCAATAGCAGTTCATCTCAAGGGCGAATTATTTATCGCCGTAACTATGAAAATATTCCCAAAGGAAGCTACAACGGGAGCACTTATACGGTTAAACATAGCGATACTTTGTTTTATATAGCCTGGATTACAGGTAGTGATTTCCGTGATCTGGCTCTCAGAAATAATATTTCAGAGCCTTATAGCTTAAATGTTGGTCAGGTGCTGAGAATAGGTAATCTAACCTCCACAAATGGTGTATTAATAGCATCAAATAGTACTAAATCAAAAATTAGTCAGGTTGATTTTCAAAAAATTAATGCGTATCCTGCAAATATTGATAAACCAAAGTCAGGAAAAATGTTGCCAAAGGCAACCGTTTCTGATGGCGATAATTCCTATCCAAAAGTATCTATCGCAACAGATACAGGGGTAAATAATGCTATTAATGGTATTGATACTATTAATAGTTGGAGGTGGCCAGCAGAAGGAAAAATTCTTGAAAACTTCTCTGATTCTCAAGGAGGAAATAAAGGCATTGATATTGCGGGGAGCCGTGGCCAACCCGTATTTGCTACAGCCCGTGGGAAAGTGGTTTATGCCGGAAATGCATTACGTGGCTATGGAAATCTAATAATAATAAAACATAACGATGACTACCTAAGTGCTTATGCGCACAACGACACAATGCTGGTTCGTGAGCAACAGGACGTTCAAGCGGGGCAAAAAATTGCCACTATAGGTAGCACCGGAACAAGTTCAGTAAGATTGCATTTTGAAATTCGCTATAAGGGAAAATCCGTAAACCCGCTGCGCTATCTTTCGCAGCGATAAACCGGGGCAGGGATCTGAAATTCCTGCCCGCATTATCATGGGTAGGAGCAGCTGATGAGCCAAAGTACGCTTAAAGTTAATGAGTTGTATGATGATGCGAATTTAGACGAAAATAGCATGGAAGCTGATGACTTTGATGAAGCGTTGCTGAAAGATGAGGATGATATAACTGGTCTTGATGAAGATTTGGATTTGTTGCAAGGAGTAAACCAACGGGTTCTTGATGCAACACAGCTTTATCTCGGAGAGATTGGTTTCTCACCTTTGCTGACAGCAGAGGAAGAGGTTCTTTTCGCCAGACGAGCACTACGAGGGGATGTTGCTGCACGCCAACGCATGATTGAAAGTAACTTGCGCTTGGTGGTAAAAATATCCCGCCGCTATAGCAATCGTGGATTAGCACTGCTAGATCTGATTGAAGAAGGTAACCTTGGGCTTATTCGTGCAGTGGAAAAATTTGATCCTGAAAAAGGTTTTCGTTTTTCTACTTATGCAACATGGTGGATCCGTCAAACCATTGAACGTGCCATTATGAATCAAACTCGCACAATTCGCTTACCTATTCACATTGTCAAAGAATTGAACGTCTATTTACGTACTGCAAGAGAACTGGCACACAAATTGGATCATGAACCCAGTATCGAAGAAATTGCGGAAAAATTGGATAAACCTATTGAAGATGTAAGTCGTATGATGCGGCTGAACGAACGCATTACTTCTGTCGATACACCAATGAGTGGTGATTCAGATAAGGCATTATTGGATATTTTATCTGATGAAAATGATTCAGGGCCAGAAACAACCATTCAAGATGATGATATGAAACAGAGTATTGTGAAATGGTTGTTTGAGCTGAACGCAAAACAGCGCGAAGTTTTGGCCCGTCGTTTCGGTTTGCTTGGATACGAAGCAGAAACATTGGAAGATGTTGGGAGAGAAATTGGTTTAACAAGAGAGAGAGTTCGTCAGATTCAAGTTGAGGGATTGCGTCGTCTTAGAGACATATTGCATACCCAAGGTTTGAATATAGAATCATTATTCCGTACTTAATTTTTTATTCCTGAGAACGTACACCTAAGAAATTTAAAATTGCAGCGTTAGTGGAAAATAGATGAGTTTCCAGAAGCAAAGATAATTAGATAACTTGGTGATGGCAAGAGTAGCAGTAATTCCAAAAGTGATAATTGAAAAGATAAAGGAATAGAGAAGATAGGCAGTAATCTTAAGGTGGGCTTATTTAGCCCACCTTTTATTTACGCATTTATACTCGATAAACTTCAAGTTGCAATCCGCCAGACGACGCGAGGCCTTATATTTCCCCGCTGTGCGGGGAAATATAACACGCATCTTGAAGCCGGATTGGTATATATTTTTATTACCATTTGGTGTGACACTTATCAAAGTGAGATAATCGGAACACCACTATGAAATTTAAAATCATGATCGTGAGTTTGAATAAGCTCTGCTTCAACCTGGCCGAAATAATTCACTCTTTCGGTAATATCTTCTTTAGATATTGACTGAGCGAGCATCAAATAATCTTGGTAATGCCGCGCTTCTGAACGCAGCAGAGAAATATAAAACTTACCCAAATCCTCATCCAGATGAGGAGCCAATTTTGCAAAACGTTCGCATGAGCGAGCTTCAATATAAGCACCAATAATTAATTTATCGACCAACGTATAAGGTTCATGATTAGCAACATGCTGAAACAGGGATTTAGCATAGCGGCTGGCACTGATACTGTCATAGTTTATCCCTCTGGCATCCATGATTTCTAATACTTGATAAAAATGATGCAACTCTTCCTTAATTAATAACACCATCTTATCGATGAGATCTTGACTATAACGTGATTTTGCCCGCGCGGTAATTTGCTTGGTGGCCTGATTTTTTCCTTTCAACGAATGGATATTCCCCATTTTTTTATAGACAAAATCCTCATAGGGCTGAAACCAAGCCAGCAGAGCATCCGCACTCTCAGGGGCGACGGCATATTTACGAATTAAGAACATAGCACTTTGTGCTGCTTTCAATTCACACAGTAGATGATCGCGCAATAAAATGGGCAAATTCTCTGGCAGCCGCGCTTTTTCTACCCATTGGTCGGGAGTTTCGCACTGTAAAATTTGATAAATGGGCACTAACAGATTAGTATCAAACGTCATTGTTGTTCCCTGCATGGCTGTTTCATTCACGGCTAAACCATATCTTTCAGACGATAAATCCACTCTAATGCCTGACGTGGTGTCAAGGTATCTGGATTCAGGTTTTCCAATGCTTCAACTGCCGGAGGAGTTTCTTCTGTCAGCAGGGTTAACTGTGGTGTATCGACATGGCCTACTGCCGCATTATTGGAGAGTGATTCCAGCTCTTTCAATTTTTGGCGTGCACGTTTAATGACATCGCGTGGAACACCGGCCAGCGAAGCAACGGCCAATCCATAACTCTTGCTTGCTGCCCCTTCCTGTACACTGTGCATGAAAGCAATGGTATCGCCATGTTCGACAGCATCAAGATGAATATTGACGACCCCTTCCAGTTTCTCAGGCAGTGTTGTCAGTTCGAAATAGTGGGTTGCAAACAGGGTCATTGCTTTGATGCGATTAGCTAAATTTTCCGCACAGGCCCACGCCAGGGATAAACCATCATAAGTTGATGTCCCACGACCGATCTCATCCATCAAAACCAGACTGTGTTCAGTCGCGTTATGCAAGATGTTGGCCGTTTCAGTCATTTCCACCATAAAGGTAGAGCGTCCTGATGCCAGGTCATCGGATGCACCGACACGCGTAAAGATGCGATCTACAGGGCCAATAACCGCTTTTTCGGCAGGAACAAAGCTTCCAATATAAGCCATCAACGTGATCAAAGCCGCCTGACGCATATAGGTACTTTTCCCCCCCATATTCGGCCCTGTAATAATCAGCAAACGGCGCTGTGACGAGAGCGTCAAGGGGTTAGAAATAAACGGTTCGCTTAATACTTGTTCGACAACCGGATGCCGACCGCCAGTGAGCTGAATACCTACTTTATCGGTTAGTATCGGACAGGTGTAATTTAGCGTTTCAGCACGTTCGGCAAGATTTGCCAGTACATCCAGCTCTGACAGTGCTTCGGCACAAGTTTGCAAATCGGCCAGATGAGGCAGTAACAGATCGAACAACGTTTCGTACAGGGCTTTTTCGATGGCAAGTGCTTTACCTTTGGACGTCAGCACTTTGTCTTCATATTCCTTTAATTCAGGAATGATATAGCGTTCTGCGTTTTTCAGCGTTTGACGACGAACGTAATGGATAGGGACTAAATGGCTTTGTCCACGACTGACCTGAATATAGTAACCATGTACCGAATTAAAGCCCACTTTCAGGGTATCAATGCCAAGTTTTTCACGTTCGCGGATCTCCAGTTTATCCAGATAATCACTGGCACCATCGGCCAGTGCTCGCCATTCATCCAATTCAGCATTATAACCTGTGGCAATGACGCCACCATCACGCACCAGAACAGGAGGCGTTTCGACAATCGCATTTTCCAGCAGAATCTGCAATTCATCAAAATGTCCCACACGCTGCTGTAGTACTTGGATATAAGGGGCATCGGAGGATGTCAGGATCTGATGAATATCAGGCAATTGCTGAAAAGCATGGCGCATTCTGGCCAGATCACGGGGACGAGCAGAGCGGAGAGCAAGACGGGCAAGCACACGCTCTAAGTCACCGACCTGACGCAAAAACGGCCGTAATTCATAACCGATTTCCTGTAATGCAGAAATCGCTTGATGGCGATTTTCCAGCATAACTTTATTGCGGGTTGGTGAATGCAGCCAGCGTTTCAGCATTCGGCTGCCCATCGGTGTCACACATTGATCGAGTACCGCCGCCAGCGTATTCTCAGTGCCACCGGACAAATTTTGTGTCAGCTCCAGATTACGGCGGGTGGCGGCATCCATAATAACCGTTTCCTGCTGGCGTTCCATCGTAATACTGCGAATATGAGGTAAAGTGGTGCGTTGAGTATCTTTGACATATTGCAGCAAACAGCCTGCTGCGCGCAGGGCGAGCATCGCTTTTTCCACCCCGAAGCCAATCAGGTCACGGGTGCCAAATTGCAAATTAAGTTGCTGTCTTGCTGTATCCAGCTCAAATTCCCACATCGGGCGTCGGCGCAAGCCATGACAACGTTCAATCAACGCCATATGCTCAAAGGTTTCAGGATAAAGCAATTCCGCGGGACGGGTGCGTTGCAATTCTGCGGCAATACTATCTTGATCGGACATTTCAGAAACGCGGAAACGGCCGGAAGTGATATCCAGCGTCGCGTAACCAAAGCCCTGATTATCATGCCAGATAGCGGCGAGCAGATTATCCTGACGTTCTTGTAGTAAAGCTTCATCAGTGACGGTGCCGGGAGTGACAATACGCACAACTTTGCGCTCAACAGGGCCTTTACTGGTTGCAGGATCACCAACTTGTTCGCAGATCGCCGCAGATTCACCGAGTTGTACCAGTTTTGCCAGATAGTTTTCGATTGCGTGATAAGGAACACCCGCCATCGGAATAGGCTGACCTGCCGATTGCCCGCGCTTGGTTAGGGAGATATCCAGCAACCTCGCCGCTTTTTTTGGCATCGTCATAAAATAACTCGTAAAAATCCCCCATTCTATACAGCAGCATAATATCGGGGTGCTGCGCTTTCAGACGCAGATACTGCTGCATCATGGGGGTGTGGCTATCTATATCCTTTGCTGGAGATTCTTTCATATTGACTTGATTCAATTCTATTATTCCTGTTGACTCAGTTGGGCCATCGACGCTAAGTCAACCCATCTAAATGACAAAACCTAAATATAATCAGCTAAGGATGGAACGTTAATTGACCTCATCCTGGGCGAAAACGCTATCTTATCACTGATAATCTGTGTGATTCATCTGTGGATGCGATGAGAAGATCTAAATGGTAGGTTAGCAGGATTACTCGCAGGAATGTATCAGATTTTTTCACAATTCAGCAGGATTGCGAAGCAGCTCGATTGTTGTTTGGTTTGAGTCATGCTGCCAAATAACAAATAATAAGAAAGCCGATGGCATACAGCACTTGAATTCTATCAGCGATATTGAGAATTGGTGGACTTAGAGGAGATTAGAAAAAGCCTGGATTTAAATAAATGTTGGCTTGAACTCTTCACTAATAGGATATTAAACTGCATAAAGATGGTTGGACTGTAACAACCAAAGATCGTCGGTTATCAGCTCAGTTTGAGCATACGATCTTGGTAACCCGTGATGGTTTTAACGTGTTAACGCTGCGGGATGAAGAACGCGAAATTTTTGCACGTTACCTGTCGATCACTCAATAAATGACAATTTATTATGTGATAGTGATTCCCAATACTGTGTTGTGCAGTGTTGGGTTTATAGAAATTTAACTACGGCTATGTGAAATTACAGGGTGATTATGTCTTGGCTTTATAAAAACAAGAATCTTTCTTGTTTTATTGTTCTCTTTTTTCTTATTTTTCTGATACATAAATGTTTAGGGTATCAATTAAAACTCATATATGTCTTTAGTGCCTTTGCACTCTTTTTATTTTTGGCTGCTATCAGTAGACGAATATATATCTTTTTGATTGCTTTTTTTTCCTTGATAGGAATGCTCTATACCCCGATTGGTCTCAATTACGGTTATCCAGACATCAATGCGGTGGGATCATTAATCTATACAAATAGGAATGAAACAGCGGAATATATTAGTGGCCTTTCTGTTTCAACCTATTTAACTGCGATAGCTATTTTTGTTCTGATGATATTTTCACTTAAGCTAAATGTCATCTTAACAGGCAAAAGTAAAAAGTGGCTGTTTACCCTGTTTTTGATTTCGGCTTTCTGGTCCCCGGCCAAAGGGTATATAAAATCGGGTTTTGAAGATAGCTCGGAACTTTTGAATACCAGTTTACCGGAAGTTCGTTTTTTCAGTGATGTCTATCAGAGCTACAAGCAAGTCATGTCAGAAAATCACCGATTTGCCAAGATAATTCAATATCGGGATGACTGGCAGCCCGTGGTGAAAGAAGAGAAATACGATACTTATATCATGGTGATTGGTGAGAGCGTCCGAAAAGATTTTATGAGTGTCTATGGGTTCCCGGATAAAAATACCCCTTGGTTGGATAATGCGAATGCCACCGTGTTAACCCACTATATTTCTGCGGCACCCTCGACACAGTTGTCGTTGACTAACTCTCTGGCCGTTCGTGAAGCAAATGAAATTCAACTGAACAACAGTCTTGTTTCACTGGCGAAAAAAGCGGGATTTGAAACTTACTGGCTGTCCAACCAGGGAATGAAGGGAGGGTTTGATTCTCCTGTCGCACTGATTGGGCAGCAGGCCACTCATTATACTTTTCTGAAAGAAGGCAATTCAGATGATCGCAGTTATATGCCGGATGAAAATTTATTGCCTTATATTCGCAAAGCATTAGGGAAGAATGAGCAAAAAAAGAAGCTGATTATTATTCACTTAATGGGTTCGCATCCACAACCTTGCACCAGAACGAATGATAAATACGGCACCTATTTTCATTCCAAAAATATTTCATGTTATCTTCAGAGTATTCATAATACGGACAGCCTGCTAGCTGACATTGAAAGTATTGCCAATAAAAATCAATTGCACTGGACAATGCTTTACTTTGCGGATCATGGTTTGTCGCTGGTGAATAAGAATACAGATAGCGAGAATCTGACCCATAACGATAGTAATAAGCAGAACTATCAAGTTCCCTTTATTATTACCGGTTATGACTATGGCATTAAAAATGCCGACAAGAACACAGCAAGCAAAAATATCATAGATGCTCACCGCAGCGGTTTGAATCTACTGTCTATGTTATCCACATGGTTGGGAATTGAAGAACCTCGCCTGGTATCCAAATGTGCCTGGTTTTCCAACCAGGCGTGTCCGAACCAACATACAGTGATTTCATTCAGTAACGAATATAAAGACTTTAATCACCTAAAGGATGACGCCATCAACTTCGATTGATGAATATACCTTCGTCTTGCAATTTATTGAGGAAGTGAGTTACCTCACAAAATCTGGCTCATGCTTTATATGTATGAACCACTGATTGGGGGATTTTGACCGCTTAATGTTGGTATTCAACCGCTGAGTAAGATCCTCTCCCTCTTATCAGGGAGAGTTTTATATCATAGTGCAGTGTGACGAGGAGTATATACCTTTTAATGGGTATCGCTTCCTGCCGGCTGTAGATGGTCGGTTTATGGAGAAGGAAGTAAAAATTAAATAATGACTTGCTGTTCGTCTTACTGTGGAAAAGGACGTTTTATGAAGAATAATAAATTGTTAAAACATATCCCCTGGATGATGTTGGGGATAATTGGCGCATTCTGTCTTGGAGTCGTTGCGCTACGTCGGGGAGAACACGTTAGTGCTTTGTGGATCATTGTCGCTTCCGTAGCCGTTTACTTGGTTGCTTATCGGTATTACAGCCTGTATATCGCCACGAAGGTGATGAAGCTGGATGCCACGCGAGCAACGCCTGCTGTTGTCAATAATGATGGTTTGAACTATGTTCCCACCAATAAAAATGTCCTGTTTGGTCACCATTTTGCCGCCATCGCGGGGGCCGGTCCATTAGTCGGGCCAGTATTGGCGGCACAGGTTGGTTATCTGCCAGGAACATTGTGGTTGTTAGCAGGGGTAGTGCTTGCCGGAGCGGTGCAGGACTTTATGGTGCTGTTTATCTCCTCCCGCCGTAATGGGGCATCACTGGGGGAGATAGTCAAGGAAGAGATGGGGCGTGTACCAGGCACAATAGCGCTGTTTGGTTGCTTCTTAATCATGATCATCATTCTGGCAGTACTGGCCTTAATCGTCGTGAAAGCATTGGCAGAAAGCCCGTGGGGCGTATTTACTGTTTGTTCGACAGTGCCAATTGCGCTTTTCATGGGGATCTATATGCGATATATCCGTCCGGGGCGTGTGGGTGAAGTCTCGGTGATCGGTATTTTCCTGCTAATTGCCGCCATTTGGTTTGGTGGTGTTGTTGCCGCAGATCCTTACTGGGGACCCGCGCTGACTTTTAAAGATACCACCATCACTTATGCGCTGATCGGATATGCATTTATCTCTGCATTATTGCCCGTTTGGCTTATTTTGGCACCGCGTGACTATCTGGCAACTTTCCTGAAAATTGGGGTTATTGTTGGTCTTGCAATTGGGATTGTCATCCTGAACCCTGAACTGAAAATGCCCGCCGTCACACAATATATTGATGGTACAGGGCCAGTCTGGAAAGGAACGTTGTTCCCATTCTTGTTCATTACTATTGCTTGTGGCGCGGTGTCTGGTTTCCATGCCCTGATCTCTTCGGGGACGACGCCTAAACTGTTGGCAAATGAAAAAGATGCCCGCTTCATTGGTTATGGTGCGATGTTAATGGAGTCGTTTGTGGCGATCATGGCATTGGTTGCTGCATCCATTATTGAACCGGGGCTGTATTTTGCGATGAATACCCCTCCGGCAGCTCTGGGCATTACCATGCCTGATTTGCATAATTTGGGTACTGCCGAAGCGCCAATGATCATGGCCTCTTTGCAAGAAGTCACGAGCCATGCGGCAACGACCGTCAGTTCCTGGGGCTTTGTGATTTCACCCGATCAAATTCTGCAAACGGCAAAAGACATTGGTGAGCCATCCGTTCTGAACCGCGCAGGGGGAGCGCCAACCTTGGCCGTGGGTATTGCCCATGTATTCCATCAGATCATGCCTGCGGCAGACATGGGCTTTTGGTATCACTTTGGTATTCTGTTTGAAGCGTTGTTTATCCTGACGGCGCTGGATGCAGGTACACGCTCTGGCCGTTTCATGTTGCAGGATCTTCTGGGTAACTTTGTTCCATTCCTGAAAAAAACGGACTCTTTGATTGCGGGTATTATTGGTACAGCCGGTTGTGTTGGCTTATGGGGTTATTTGCTGTATCAAGGTGTGGTTGATCCATTGGGTGGCGTCAAGAGCTTGTGGCCGCTATTTGGTATCTCTAACCAGATGTTGGCTGCCGTTGCGTTGGTATTGGGTACGGTTGTCTTGATCAAGATGAAACGCACCCGATATATCTGGGTAACGGTGATTCCTGCGGTTTGGTTGTTGATTTGTACCACATGGGCGTTGGGGCTGAAATTATTCAGTGATAACCCGCGGCTTGAAGGCTTCTTCTTTCTGGCGAAAGAATACAAGCAGCGAATTGCCGAAGGGGGTGCAGAATTAACAGCTCAGCAAATCAGTAACATGAATCATATTGTTATAAACAACTACACCAATGCGGGCTTAAGTATTTTATTCCTAATTGTGGTGTATAGCATCATTATTTATGGTATCAAAACTGCGGTCAAAGCAAGTAAGAACCCAGAGCGTACCGATAATGAAACGCCTTATGTTCCGCTTCCTGAAGGTGGGGTGAAAGTCTCTTCTACGCACTGATGTGATACGAAAACTGATACCAGCCAAGTCATTTCGTATCAGTAGCAGCGATACCCCACATAACTGACTTTGTATTATGTGGGGTATTTTTATAGAACAAGCCTTGGAGAACAATTTATGTTTGGTCATCTTGGTCGGGCAGGCAAGTATTTGGGGCAGGCTGCCCGCATGTTGGTGGGCGTTCCCGACTATGACACCTATGTACAACATATGAAGGAAAACCACCCAGATAAGCCTTATATGTCTTATGAAGAATTTTTTCGCGAACGTCAGAATGCTCGCTATGGTGGCGATGGCAAAGGCGGGATGCGTTGCTGTTAGTGAAAAATCGGGAAACGAAAATGCAACCAATATCAGTCACGATCCTGAGCGGTTTTTTGGGTTCAGGCAAAACGACGCTGCTGCGTCATATCCTTAATGCCAATCATGGTTATAAAATCGCCGTCATTGAAAATGAATTTGGCGAAGTCCCTATTGATAATGAATTGATTGGTGATCGGGCAACTCAGATTAAGACATTAAGTAACGGATGCATCTGTTGTAGTCGTTCGAATGAGCTGGAAGATGCATTATTGGATCTGCTGGATAGCCTGGATAAAGGGCAGATCGACTTTGACCGCTTGATTATCGAATGTACAGGCATGGCTGATCCTGGCCCGATTACGCAGACTTTCTTTTCCCATAAAATTTTGTGTCAGCGTTTTTTGCTCGATGGCATTATTACGCTGGTGGATGCGGTTCACGCGGAACAACAGTTAGATCGTTTTTCCATTGCACAGGCGCAGATAGGATATGCAGACAGTATTCTTTTAACCAAAACAGATGTTGCTCCCGTTCATGATGCTTTAGTTGAACGTTTGCAGCGAATCAATGCCAGAGCACCCATTCACAAGATTATTCAAGGTGAAGCTGATTTAGACTTACTGTTCGATATCGAAGGTTTTATGTTGAATGACAAACTGACGGTTTCGGCACCTATTTTTCGATTTGTACCCAAACAACAAAATTCGGTTCAGTCGATTGTCATTAACTTGGCGTACCCAGTTGAACTGCCAGAAGTTTCTAACCTGATGGAAGCGCTATTACTGAGTTTCGCGGATAATCTCCTGCGATACAAAGGCATTCTTGCTATCAAAGAAGAACCCCGGCGGTTACTGTTTCAAGGGGTTCAGCGTCTGTATAGCGCAGATTGGGATAGAGAATGGCGCGATAATGAAGTACGTGAAAGTGTGCTGGTTTTTATTGGTATAGATCTGCCGGAACAGAAAATTCGTGAAAAATTTGCGGAATGGGTTAAAGCATAATTGATTGGGTAATCACTTTTTGTGGAATTTTAATTGATAATTTTTATTTCTTATTGAGCAGTGAAGTTATTTATATAAATTCGCTGCTCAAGTTTAAATGAAAATTTATATATTGACCTGTTGAGCTTAAGTTTTTTTAAAGAATAAACTTAGGTTATTTAACAGTTGGAAAACAATAAAAATAAAATAAATTTACAAATTGAGTTTGCCATACGTAAAAAATAGTCCTTTATCTTAGATTTTCATGGCATTGTCTATTTTATCTGCCGGCAATCTCCACAAATTCATTAGTGGAGATTGTTACAATAACCGATCATGTTAGTGAAAACAGCAGAAAAAAGAACACAACTATTTAGAGTGAGACTCCCAAATTCGGGAAAAACGTTTCACATTACTGGCGGTGTAAATTACAGTATGTGAAATATTACGGTGTCCGAGATAGTCTTGAATCAAGCGGGTATCACGCCCGAGATCAGCTAAAGCATAACCACAAGCGTGCCTTAACATATGCGGATGTGGAGAAACACTGACAGATGCCTGCTTTCCATAACGTTTTAATAAACCATAAACTTGTTGCCGTGAAACAGGACCCGATTTTTGAGAGAGAAATACCCACGGAGAATCGGCTTCACGCCATTTTTGACGAATATCTAGCCATTTATTTAACGCTTCAATTTCCTCTGGAATTAAAGGATGTGTGGTTGAAAGCCCACCTTTTAACCGTCTGATGTGAATGATCGCTGAATTCAAATCGAGATCAGATAGGCATAGATTACATAACTCACTTACCCTAAAGCCGTGAATGAAACACATTAACAGCATGCAATAATCCCGCTCTGCATGACGTCCTTGTTTTGTTGCTGCCAAAATTGCGTCTATTTCGTATCGGGTTAAAAACTTACGTTGTTTCATGAAATTATCATTCCTATGAAATCAGAGAGATAAATTGTGAACAGCAAGGTATTTAAGTTAATCGAATACAACAAAACATTAATGTTTTTTAAACATGATTAGCTAAATACCTGATTAATTTAATTGGAATAACGCAAATAAAAAGTTGCTGCTTATTTTTGTCTTATTTTTAATGAAAATGCTAATTGAAATCGTATAAATACGTGTTATGTGATTCTGATACACAGAATGAGGCAATCATAAATAGAATTCCATATATAAAAACAGCTCTATTGAACTTTACAACTAATCATTTAGCTTGGTTTGTTTTTTAGTTTTTTATTCTTTTAAAAATCCTTTTAAGTGTATTGGGTTTGTATTTTTACTGCATTTAGTGGAAAAAGTAAATGATTTATCTAATTTGTTTAGATAGCGCTTTATTATTGATTGAAAATTAACTTTTATCTGGTGTTTTTGAAATAATATTTTTATTTTTTGTTTATTATTGGATTTTTATTCTGATTGACTGCGTTTTTGAGAGAAAAAAGGAGAAATATTGAGGGAGGTTAAGGGGTAATGCTTGGAATAACATCAGGTTAAAGTAAGGGTTTTCGTTAACTTGATAACATTAGTTATAGTTTCTTTTGTTTATTACATCGTTATTTGGATTGCGCTTATTGGCTGTTTTTTGTTCATTTTGTGAAATTAAATTAAATAGATATTTTTCATGATTAATTAAATATATACCCATCCAACTTCAAGATGCGAGGCCTTATATTTCCCCGTTGCGCGGGGAAATATAAGGCCTCGCATCGTCTTGCGGATTGCAACTTGAAGTTTATCGAGTCATCCTTAAAAGGATTCTTTAATAAATAAATGAAGGCGATTTTGTAGGACGTTGATTAGTTAAATGTGCCTTATATCCCCTAACAGAGAAAGACGAGGATATAGGGCGCACGGGGTAAACCTTAATTATAAGCCCTCATATCAGGAGAAGGCCAGAAAAGGGGAAATACAGAGCAAGATCCCAGTAAAGATGATCAAGATGAGCGATATCCCTTTGTAATGGTGTAGTTCAGGGAGCTTGTAGACCAAATAAGCCGGGATAAGGCAGCCAACAATGCCAAATATTGGGCTACAAATAGAAGTAAAACTTAATACCGGGACATTCAGGAGGATTGCGCCCCATGCCAATAAGATGGCAAAAACCATGATGCCTTTTTGTACCCACTTTTTATTGATCTTTTCGGCCGGCATCAGGCGATTAAGAATATTCATGGCAATGCCTTGGCTGGCTTCGCAAAACCCAAGGTAAACACCAAAAAACGCAGTCATCACGGCAAAGACATTGAGCATGATACTGACGGCAATAACCCAACTGCCGGGAAAGAATTGGGCGGCAATGGCTAATGCTGAAATATTCTGTTCATAGGCTTTGAGCGCTTCGTCATGTCCCATTGCCAGCGTAAAAGAGATGGCATAGAAAAATACGGTACAAAACAGGATACCAAAGGCAATGTTCATAGCTCGCAGTGCCTTGTGACGGGCAACTTCACGGTTTTTCTCCCGATTGCGATAAGAAATCACCATTGGGCTAAGTGTTTGGATAAACAGGATGGATGTGAGCGTAAAAGGTAACGTGATGATGGCTTGTTTGATCAATAGCCCCAGGGGAGGTAATGCCCCGATATTGTAAAGATGCCACATACCGATCATGGAAAATCCTAATGCCGCGATAACAAATAACTTTGTTATGACCATTAGACTGGATATTTTGAACAGTAATTGTTCACCTCGGGAAGCGATAGCGACTAATACACAGATTAATACCAATCCATAAAGCGGATTTTTCGATATTAATTCATCAGTGATCCCAAAGGTTTGCAGGTAAGAAGCACTATCATTGGTTATCGCAGTGGAATAAACAAACATCCAGATCACCAGCATAATAAAGTAGAGTATTCCTAACAGCATGCCCCAATTTTTACCAAGATAACCACTGATAACACTAGGATAATCTTTGCATTCTGGTGACTCGGCAAGGGTATTGATGAAGAGCCGTTGAAAGAGATACATGGCAGGATAACCAATAATGGAAGAGAGCAGAAAAACCCACAATCCCATCAATCCCATCAATCCAACCTGAACAGGCAAGAAAACAATTCCGGCCCCGATTGCCATACCAATACTCATAATGACCCAACCGGTATCGATATGGTCAAATTTTATTGCTTTTTTCCACTCTGCCTCCGTCATGTTGGCGCGTTTGGCCGATGGCGATAACTGTGACGTGACATCATTGTTGTTTGTTGCTGTTTTCATATCTTTTAGTAAGTGAATTATCGTTTGCTGATCGTCAATGATTTCGATTTCAGGGAAAAAATTTTCCCTAAACATGCCATCTGATATGGCGTTTGGAGAACAATGTCTTCATAAAGAAGAAATTGCTAAGGGATACTGCGTAAAAAGAGTTGCTGTTTTTATCGTATTGATAAACAACGCTATTTATTCGCTATACGAAGGTATTTGTGATATTGACCATTGGAACAATTATAAAGAAAAGTTGAGTATTTTCTATTACGCTTTTATCACGTCTGTATCTGTTCAAAACACCTTGTCAGGATTTAATCCTTTTAATTATTAACATTATGCTGTATTTCAGCATATTAATCTAGGTTTTTTTACTAGTGAACGGAGTCGATACCTATCTTAATCCTGCTTATTGATTAAAAATGAAAGGAAAACATAATTTAATTAGTCAGCTTTCTTTTACTATACCAATCCAACTTCAAGATGCGTGTTATATTTCCCCGCGCAGCGGGGGAATATAAGGCCTCGCGTCGTCTTGCGGATTGCAACTTGCAGTTTATCGAGTATATGTTTTATCTGAAATTAACCCGATCTAATTAATTTGATGGAATAAAGCTGATTTATAGATAATGATGAAAAAACTAAAATGTAAAGAGCTTAACGCTATTTTTCTATTTTTAGTAACAGGAGTTAAAATTAAGTTACCAAGTGATTGCTCAATAAGTATTTTTAATGATTTAAAATAAATCAATAACTTGATTTTATCCGGCGAGTTCTTATTAATTAAATGGACTTTTACTGTAACTATATTTATTATTCCACTTTTATATTAGCGATACGATATGTTCTGTATAAAAAATAGAGCAGACTTATTTGAACCATCATTCAGGAAGATATAATAATGAAAAGAAAATTCACATTGGCTTCACTTTGTCTGGCCTCCCTCATGCTGGCCGGTTGTGCAACGGAATCTTCATCAACACTTCCAGTACAAAAAGTCACTTCTTATAAAACGACCTATGCCGGCATTCGCAGCCCGATTGCCGTGGGTAAATTCGAAAACCGTTCAAGCTACCAAAATGGCATTTTCTCTGACGGCATTGACCGTTTAGGAAACCAGTCAAAAACTATCCTTATAACGCATTTACAACAAACAGGACGTTTTAATGTATTGGAACGCACCAACCTGGCCGAGTTGAAAATGGAAACGGACTTACAGGGTAAGGTTCAAAAATTGAAAGGAGCTAATTACATTATTACTGGTTCTGTGACTGAATTTGGCCGTAAAGAAGTGGGTGATCACCAGCTATGGGGCATTTTGGGGCGTGGCAAATCACAAATTGCTTATGCAAAAGTGATGCTGAATATTGTGAATGTAGAAACCTCTGAAGTTGTTTTCTCTTCTGCGGGGGCAGGGGAATATAAACTTTCCAGCCGTGAACTGATTGGATTCGGTAGTACTTCCCGCTATGACTCTACCTTAAATGGCAAGGTATTGGATCTGGCGATCCGTGAAGCAATTAATGATCTGGTCGCGGGTATTGATAATGGTGCATGGAAGCCAACTAACTAATTTTTAAATATAACACGCATCTTGAAGTTGGATGGGTATATATATTGATAAGTGAAATGTTTTTTAGGGAAAACAGCGGTATGTATTTGATAAGAAAGACGGGGATGTTGCTGGGAGTACTATTAGTAGCGGAATCATTAGTGGGATGTGTCAACGCACCTAAGACCATATATGAATGGGGAAATTACCAATCAACCCTATACCAATATTACCAGCAGGATAAAACGGGACCACAAGAGCAGCTTCAGGCATTGCAAAAAGTGGTTGAACAAGCTAAGGCTAAAGATAATCCGGTTCCACCGGGTTTGCATGCACAAATGGGATTGCTTTACAGCAATATCGGCAATATTGAGGATGCATTCCAGCAGTTTGAGATAGAGAAAAATCTATTTCCTGAATCAGCACCTTACATGGATTTTCTGTTAAGCAAGAATAAGGGAGTGAAATAATGAAGCGTTTTCTGGGGGCGATTGGTTTCTTATTTCTGCTGGTACTAGCAGGGTGTGCTAACAATAAACCGTATGATTATTCAGCCTTGAGAGAAAGCAAACCTAAATCTATTTTAGTTCTGCCTGCCATAAATAAGTCTGTAGAAGTGCAGGCTTCTGGCAGTTTTCTGTCTCAGGTGACTTACCCACTGGCAGAATCCGGCTATTATGTTTATCCCGTTGCGGTGGTTGAAGAAACCTTCCGCCAAAATGGTGTCACAGAAGCGCAGGATATCCACGATATCAGCTATAAAAAACTGTATGACATATTTGGCGCAGATTCCGTTCTTTACCTGAATATTACCCAATACGGTACGCAATATCAGGTGATTAACAGTGATACCCGTGTCAGTGCGACAGCGCGTCTGGTGGATTTGCGCACGGGTAAACAACTGTGGAATGGCGCCGCGACAGCATCTTCCACCGAAAATGATAATTACTCCAGCGGCGGTTTGATCGGGATGTTGGTATCAGCAGCCATCACCCAGATCGCAAATACCGTTATGGACAGAGGTCATGATATTGCAGACATCACCAGTAATCGTTTGTTAAGTGCGGGTGGATATGGATATGGCCACCTACTGTATGGCCCACGTTCAGAATTCTATGGTAAAGAAAAATTATAGGATTTGATGGGAATAAAATGCCGCAGATAAATTTGCGGCATTTTTTACTGTTATTTTTTAACTAGACATCCAATCGCTTGGCTTGCCATCTTTTAGACTTCCAACGCCAAGAGTTCACTAACCCGCGGATCCACTCGTCGCAGAAGAATCCTATCCAGATCCCCAAGATCCCCATTCCCATAGTAATTCCTAGAAAATATCCGACTGGAATAGAGATCCCCCACATACAAATTAACGCGGTATAGAGTGGAAAACGAGCATCACCGGAAGCGCGCAGGGCATTGACCATCACAATGTTAAAAGTGCGTCCTGGTTCAAAAAATACCGAGAGCAGGAACAAAGGCAGCAGAAGTTCAACAATCTTCTGATCTTCTGTCATGAAATAGAGTAGTGGCTCCCTGAAAATCCAGAACATTAAGACGATGCCTACTGTAACAATCACACCAATTCTCAGGCTCTTCAACCCCCGAAGATAGGCGTCTTCAAAACGCTTTGCTCCAACAAGGTGACCCACCATAATCTCATTGCCAATGCTGATAGAGATACCAAACAACATAATGAACAGAGATAGTTGGAAGTACAGCGTTTGCGCGGCCAGAGACATTTCACCCATCAGGCCGATAAATGCCTGTGCAGTCATATATTGTAGGATCCACACCAAATTTTCACCCGCAGCGGGTAAACCGATGTGCAGGATTTTTCCCAATATATTCTTGGACCAGCTCACGAGCAATTTAGGTTCGAGTTTGAGCTTCAAACCACAAAACAGTAATCCGAAGAGCAGAATAACAGCCACAGTACGGCCAAATACCGTAGACCACGCTACGCCTTCAAGCCCATATTGAGGTAGTCCAAAGAATCCATACAGCACGATCATATTGCCGACAATGGTCAGCAAGTTGGCAATCAGCGTGACATACATGGCCGATTTCGACTTACCATAAACCCGCATACAGGCGGCCAGAATAATTGAAATCGCTTCGGGGATCAGACAGATACCAAGAACATGCAGATAAGCGAACCCCTCTTCCATCAGATTTTCAGGCAGGTTCATGAGATGCAGGATCTTATAACCGAAGAACACGGTGACCAGCGCACAACTCAAACCCAACAGAAAATTAAAGGCGATGGAAATATGAATCGCCTGACCTGCTTTATTGCGTTTCCCTGATCCCAGATATTGCGCGATGACAACACTGCAACCTACGCTAATGAAGTTAAAAATTGTAATAAAGAGATCAAAGACATGATTACCCACTCCCATTGCAGCAAGGTAAGCAGTAGAAATATGGCTGACCATATACGTATTAATTAATAACGTCGCCATATGCAGAAAGATATCAATGAAAATCGGCCAGCTTAATGAAAAAAGCGAGCGATCAACAACATCAGACTGATGCATTAGTAAAACCTATTTATTAGAAGTGAAATGGAAGGGCTTTCGCGGTGTGACATACCCAGAAAGCATAGTTGATTTTACAGGGTTTATTGATGATTTGATAGGCAGACAAGCGATTTATGTCTTCATCTCCTGCGGTAATTGCCGTAGGAGTCAGGTGTTGTGGCATTGTTTTCCAAAAGAGTCTGATAAACACGGTAAATTGGGTTATCTTACCGTTGAGTTGTTAAGTCCAGATCATGCTCCCAATGCTTAGATATTGTGAGAAACTCCCCGGCTCTTCCTCCATTGTGATCTTCATCGGCTGCACATAGTAGCCAGTAATTCACATGGCCGTCACTGAGTTTTAACATGAAATTAATCTTGGAAGTACCTAAAAGGAACTTTTTATATAAGAGAGCAGGCTGAGGGAGTTCTTTGCAAGAGAACGGCATTTAACCTCATGAGGTAAGTTGATATCCTTTAACTCGTTGTAACCTGATTGATTTAGTTCCTGCATTAACTGATTATCATAGTTACTGAGATCCCACTTGTTACGTTGGGCAAAATAGATAATTGTACGTTTAATTTGAAAATCTGGGATTTGGCTATAGCCGCAGTCATGTTTTAGATAGATATAGACGGCTGTCAGATCGGCGAGATCTTCAGCTTCACTCTCAGACAGCGCTGTTGCTGGTTGAGCAAAACTAAACAGAGCCAGAATGTACGCGAATAAGGCAATTTTTTGCATAATTTCTATTATACTGATTTTCTACCGTTTTACTTAAATTAACATATTAATATCTTTGTTAGCCAAACTTTATTTGCTTCAATTTAATAAAATGACCATTTTTTCTGCCAGTGAGCTTATGCGATTGAGCTCGATATAAATAGTCACATTCATTTTTAGCTTTGATTTGTGATTGTTAAAAAAATCAACTGGTTATTTTCCTCTCAGCCTGACCGCGTTTGAACCAGTGTCAAGCGGTATCTGGATGCATATGCAATCATTGGCCGATTTAGCGAAATAATTTCTCTTCCAAACGAAGAAGCGGGATAGCTTGCTGTCTTAGCCGCACTTGTTGCTCAGTCGTGAGCGTGCGTCATCTGTTTTCATTCATACAGGATATCAGATATGAATTTATTCCGGTTAAAAAATGTTCTATTTCAGGGGGGGGATCCCGCCCGATATGCGATATAAGTGAATTCAAGTTGCCAGGAATGGCAAAAATAATATTGATAGCCAGAATGGGAGCGTCCATGACGGCAGATCCCTCCCTCTAACTGTAAACAAGGTGGATAGGTTACAGCAATCACTATCTAATACCTGACTCATGGTACTACGAGTGTGTAGCCGCATTCACCTCAAATCCCTATTTGTAGGTAGTCATAGATTCACCCTTCTTTTACTGTAGGTGATGAATTCTGATATGCTTTGCAAAATATTTTGTTCTCATGTTTTCTTGTGTGTGCGTTTTTGTGTGGTGAACGGTATATCAATCGGGGTATCACTTTGGGTAAAACGCCACATGGTTTATTTAAATTTTTAATTAAAAACATATAGTTATGAGTGAATTAAAACATATTGTAGAAGTAATGATCTCCGAACAAGAGGTTAAGCAACGTATTGCTGAGTTAGGGCAGCAGATTACAGAACACTATCGTAACAGCGATCGTGAATTAGTGTTGATTGGCTTGTTAAGAGGGTCGTTTATCTTTATGGCCGATCTATGCCGTGAAATTCAGGTTCCCCACGAAGTGGATTTTATGACTGCATCCAGCTATGGCAATGAGATGAGTTCTACCCGCGATGTGAAAATCCTCAAGGATCTGGATGAAGACATTCGTGGTAAAGATGTGCTGATCGTTGAAGATATTATCGACTCAGGCAATACACTGAACAAAATCCGCGAGATTCTGGCGCTGCGTGAGCCTCATTCACTGGCGATTTGTACTTTATTGAACAAACCCTCTCGCCGCGAAGTCGATGTGCCAGTTGAGTGGATGGGTTATTCAATCGAAGATAAATTTGTCGTCGGTTACGGCATTGACTATGCACAGCGTTATCGCCATCTGCCTTATATCGGACATGTCATCTTGCTGGAAGATTAATTTTTGCAATCAGCAAAAATAATCAATTTGGTATATACCAATCCAACTGGAAGATGCGTGTTATATTTCCCCGTGCAACGGGGAAATATAAGGCCTCGCGTCGTCTTGTGGATGGCAGCTTGACGTTTATCGGGTAGAAGCAAATGGCAGCTTTGGGGCTGCCATTTGTTTTTCTAATAATAGATTGCCTTTCGGGTTACTATTTTGTCTGAGATAACTTGGAAATAGCCTGACGGTAATTAAGTTCCAATTTTTCACGGCTGTCAGCGGTAATATCCAGATCATGTAACTCCCCATCCTTCAAACCATATACCCAACCGTGGATCATCACTTTCTGCCCACGTTTCCATGCAGATTGCATAATGGTTGAGTGGCCAAGGTTGTAAACCTGTTCAATGACATTCAATTCACACAGGAGATTCAGCCTGTCGTTAGGCGGTAACTCACCCAGCATGGAACTGTGTTTGTACCACAAATCACGGATATGGAGCAGCCAGTTGTTGATTAAGCCCAATTCAGTGCCATCCACAGCCGCTTCAATGCCACCGCAACCGTAGTGACCACAGATGATGATGTGCTCAACCTGCAAAACATCAACGGCATATTGTACAACAGACAGACAGTTTAAATCGGTATGGATAACAAGGTTAGCGACGTTTCGGTGTACAAAAAGATCGCCAGGGGCTGCATCAATCAGCTTTTCGGCAGGTACTCGGCTATCAGAGCAGCCTATCCACAGAAAATGGGGTTTTTGTGCTTTTGATAATTCTTTGAAGAACAGGGGGTTTTCTTCGTTTACGGACTTTGACCACTGTTTGTTCCTGGCAAACAGCTCTTCAATTTTTCTCATCATAACTAATAGCCTAGTAACATTTTTGAGATAGAATCATATACAACATTAATTGAGAATTTAATATTTAATTGAAGTATGTTTTTTTATTGGTCCCCTATTATTGCGAAGAAATAGGGGGAAAATAATGGCATACTTTCTCTCTTGCAGCAGTCAGAATTAGCAAATAATAAAGGTATTTTTTACTTATGGCTTACGCATTGGAATTGACGCAGCTCACGAAAGTCTATGAGAGTAGAGTGAAAGCGCTGCGGGGGATTGATTTGCGTGTAGAAGAAGGTGATTTCTACGCGCTTTTAGGGCCAAATGGAGCTGGGAAATCGACCACGATAGGGATAATTAGTTCCTTGGTTAATAAAAGTGGGGGGACGGTCAGGGTTTTTGGCTACGATATTGATACGGATCTCATTAATGCCAAACGGCAGCTTGGCCTTGTTCCACAGGAATTTAATTTCAATCCATTCGAAACAGTGATTCAGATTGTCTTAAACCAGGCGGGATATTATGGCGTTCCACGCAATCTGGCGCAGGAACGGGCTGAAATCTATCTTACTCAATTGGATCTATGGGAAAAGCGCAACGAGCGTGCCATTCGTTTATCTGGCGGTATGAAACGGCGTTTAATGATTGCCCGTGCCTTAATGCATCAGCCGAAGTTGTTAATTCTTGATGAACCTACAGCGGGCGTGGATATCGAACTGCGCCGATCGATGTGGGAATTTTTGAAAGAACTGAATGCGCAGGGAACCACAATCATCTTGACGACCCACTATCTTGAAGAAGCTGAGATGTTGTGCCGAAACATCGGCATTATCCAACATGGTGAGCTGGTGGAAAACACCAGCATGAAAAACCTGCTCAGTCAACTTGAACGTGAAACATTCTTGCTGGATTTATTACCAAAAGAAACAAAGCCTGTTATTGACGGCTACGATTACCGTCTGATTGATGCAGTCACGCTGGAAGTGGATGTAAAACGCGGGCAGGGATTAAATGATGTTTTCTCCCAGCTAAGTAAGCAGGGTATACAAATCAGCAGTATGCGTAACAAAGCGAATCGCCTGGAAGAGTTGTTTGTCGGATTGACCAATAATAGCCAAGGAGAGAGGTAATGATCCAATTATACTGGGTGGCTCTGAAAACCATTTGGATTAAAGAAGTCACCCGCTTTGGGCGTATTTGGGTACAGACATTACTGCCGCCGGTGATCACGATGTCTCTTTATTTCGTTATCTTCGGCAATCTGGTCGGTTCCCGCATTGGCGAAATGGGGGGGTTGGTTATATGCAGTTTATTGTACCCGGGTTGATAATGATGTCAGTGATCACCAACTCTTACGCTAACGTTTCTTCGTCTTTCTTTGGCGCTAAGTTCCAGCGCAGCATTGAAGAAGTACTGGTCGCTCCGGTTCCAACCCATATCATTATTGCTGGATTTGTTGGGGGTGGCGTAGCGCGTGGGGTATGTGTTGGCATCCTGGTGACACTGGTTTCCCTATTGTTCGTACCGCTACAGATACATTCATGGGGAATGGTGGTGATCACTTTGCTGGCCACATCAATCTTATTTTCATTGGCGGGGCTATTGAATGCCATTTTTGCGAAAACGTTTGATGATATCAGTATTATTCCAACATTTGTGCTGACCCCGTTAACCTATTTGGGGGGCGTATTCTACTCCCTTACCCTGTTACCTGCTTTCTGGCAGATAGTGTCAAAACTAAATCCCATCGTCTATATGGTCAGTGGCTTCCGTTATGGTTTTCTCGGTATTATGGATGTTTCTCTGGCGATGACGTTAGGTATGCTGGGGCTTTTTATTGTTGGATTCTATCTATTGGCCTGGTATCTGATTGAATCAGGGCGAGGGCTGAGAACTTAATAGCCAAAAAATTTAATACTCCGCCGTTGATTGCGGCGGAGTGACGGTATGCACATATCCCACAATTAAAATCAGTCAGCCAAATCAACTTGCTGATTATCAATCAGCCGGGTTTGCCCTAACCATGCTGCCATTAGAATTACGGCTTTTTTACTTTGTGCCTTTAATGGCATCAGGTTTTCTGCATCACGAATAAATAACTCATCCGGCATAAAGCCTTCTTCCCGCAAATGTGCAGATGCCAGTTCAATGAGCCGTTCAGTATCGCGTTCACCATTTTTCAGCTTTTCTGCCATACATTGCATAACTTTATTCAGCAAAGGCGCAAATTTTTTCTCTTCAGCGGATAGAAGGCTATTACGTGAGCTGAGTGCCAATCCAGTTTTATCACGGACAATCGGCACGGAAACCAAGGTAATATCGTAAGCCATATCTGCAATCATCTTGCGGATAATCTGTAATTGCTGGAAATCTTTTTCGCCGAAATAAACCAGATCGGGCTGGATCAGGTTAAACAATTTGCTGACAACGGTAGTGACGCCACGGAAATGTCCTGGTCGGCTGGCACCTTCAAGAATATGGGAGAGTTCGGGGACTTCGACAAAAGTTTGGTTGCCGTTTAAACCATGTGGGTACATCTCGTTAGCATTAGGGGCGAATATCAACTCGACATTGCGGCGGCTTAGTTTTTCGCAATCTTCCTGCAAGGTTCGAGGATAATTGACCAGATCGTCTTCTCGATCAAATTGCATCGGATTGACGAAGATACTGACGATAACAACGTCAGCCTGTGCTTTGGCAGTATCAACTAACGCCATATGACCATCATGCAGGTTTCCCATCGTAGGGACGAAGGCAATACGTTTGCCCGCCTGACGCCAGCGCCGGATTTCTCGGCGTAAAATGGGGATCGTTTCTATGATCAGCATTGTTGTACTCCTTTAATTAGTCGTCATGCTGGAGAATATTCAGTTGAACGAGTGTGCCGGATCAGGATAGGTGCCGCTTTCTACTTGTTCAATGTACAGGCGAATGGCATCCCTCATATTGCCAGCTTCATTGAGGAAATCTTTAGCAAATTTAGGTGGTTTTGCGGTAATGCCCAAGGCATCATGCATCACCAGAATTTGACCGTCAGTCATATTGCCCGCCCCAATGCCAATAACCGGAATGTCCAGTGCTTCAGTAATACGCTGCGCCAGTGCAGTCGGAACACATTCTAGCACCAGGAGTTGCATACCTGCTTTTTCTAAGGCAATCGCATCGTCAAATAATTTTTGGGCTGAGGCATCATCGCGTCCCTGAACTTTATAGCCACCGAGGACATTGACGGATTGTGGTGTCAGACCTAAATGACCGCAAACGGGGACGGCTCGTTCGGTCAGCATTTTGACGGTATCACATAGCCAATCTCCGCCTTCAATTTTGACCATATTGGCACCAGAACGCATGAGTGCCGCCGCATTACCAAAACTTTGTTCGGGGGTTGCGTAGCTCATGAAAGGCATATCTGCGATGAGAAAAGCATGAGGGGCACCAGCACGAACACTTCGGGTGTGGTAAGCGATATCTTCAACGGTAACGGGCAGGGTAGAGTCAAATCCCTGTATAGTCATGCCGAGTGAATCACCAATGAGCATGACGTTAATACCTTGTCCGGCGAAAAGGTGGGCGAAACTGGCATCGTAAGCGGTGATGGTTGCAAATTTGCGCTTTTCTTTTTTTAACTGACTGAGATCAGTCAGGGTGGTTGATTTCATCATTCTCTCCTGAATAGTGATACCCTCTATTTTTATAACCAAAGCGTCAGGCCATTTTCTGGCACTTTTTTTAATTGCGCTGTCAGGGTTTCTCCATCGGGAAACACAAGGTCAGGTGCAATTTCTGCCAGTGGATAAAGCATGAATTCACGCTGTTTTAACCCATAGTGGGGAACTGTCAAGCGTTCGGTGTTGATGATGTGATTACCAAACAACATGATATCCAAATCGAGCGTTCTCGGTCCCCAGCGTTCGTCTTTACGAACGCGTCCTTGTTCCCGTTCGATTGCTTGGGTGTGATCAAGCAATGTTTCTGGTGATAACCGCGTTTCCAATGCGACGGCAAGGTTGAGGTAATCTGGTTGATCCTGTGGTCCCATTGGTTTGGTTCGGTAAAAAGAGGATCGAACAATGAAAGTGGTATCAGGGATCTTTTTCAGGGCAGCAAGCGCGTTATTGACTTGCTGCAAAGGTTCGGCCAGATTGCTGCCAATGGCAATATAGACGCGAGTCATATTAACCGTTATTCCTGTGATGGCGAGTGCGTCCAACACGACGGGGGCGTGTCCGGCGGCGAATGGGTTCGTTGCCCAGATCAGATATCATTTCGCGCTGTTGTGGTGATGTTGACTGTTGGAATTCAGTCCACCAATGTACCAGTTCTTTCAGGTCATGGCGTGGCTCAATGCTGGCGCGCAATTCCAGTAAGTCATACGCCGCGCGGAACTTCGGATGTTCCATTAACTTATTTGCTCGTTTTCCCTGACGGCGTGGCAAACGAAGCTGGAGTAACCAGATATCGCGCATGGTGGTGGTATAACGTTTCGGGATCGCAATGGAACGACACTGTTCATCAAGAATATCATTCATTGCTAACGCAAAGGCGTCGTAATACTGTAATCCACCTTCCTGTGTCAGCTTTTCCGCATGTTCAATCAAGGGATACCATAGCATGGCCGCAAATAAGAAAGCGGGATTCACTCTCTTGTCACTTTGTAAGCGAAAATCGGTATTTTTCAGCACTTGTACTAACAGCTTTTCCATTGACGAATCACCACGTTGGGTGAAACCCGGTTGAATAAGCGGAAACAATGACTGGAACAGATGATATTCGCGCAGCAGTTTATAAGTCCTGTAACCCTGTCCTGTCTGTAACAGTTTCAGCGATTCTTCGAACAGACGTGCCGCTGGAATATCCTTCAACAGAAATGCCAGGCGCGGGATAGGTTCAGCGGTAGCTGGCTCGACAGTCATACCCAGTTTGCTGGCAAAACGGACAGCCCGCAGCATACGCACGGGGTCTTCCCGATAGCGCGTTTCGGGATCACCAATCAGGCGAATGATACCTGCGTTCAGATCGGCCATGCCCCCGACGTAATCCCGCAGTGAGAAATCTTCAATGCCATAATAGAGGCTATTGATTGTGAAATCACGACGAACGGCATCTTCTTCTACTGAACCAAAAATATTATCCCGCAATAACATGCCGCTTTGAGCTTTATGTGACTGGTTCCGGTCATTGCTTTCAATTTGATCATGTGGCCCGCGGAAGGTGGCAACTTCAATCACATCAGGGCCAAACATGATATGGGCAAGGCGAAAGCGACGTCCGACAAGGCGGCAGTTACGGAACAGTTGACGAACTTGTTCAGGTGTAGCATTGGTGGCTATATCAAAATCTTTGGGTTTTTTATGCAGCAGCAGATCACGAACTCCGCCACCGACCAGATAAGCTTCAAAACCTGATTTATTTAGGCGATACAGAACTTTCAAGGCATTATCACTGATGTCCTTGCGTGAAATTAGATGCTGGTCGCGTGGGATCACCGTGATCGGGGAGTCCGAACGTATTGCCTTTACGGGTTTTTTCTTCATTTTGTCGTTTTCGGCATGTGATGAAGATGAATGATTCCTCCTGCTACGTTTACGCAGAGGACTGCTCTCTGTTTGAGCAGAATGGTCAGATACGGTGACTGGCCTTTCACTGACTGCCGGTGCGTCGCGCTTTGTTCTGTGATCGCGGATTAATAAATTACGACAGAAAGTTGCTACTCGGTTAAAAATGGTACACCTCGGTAGTGACTGATCAATTAAAACAAAAACAGCCGCCAATCATAACTTACTGGACATTTTTTGAGAATGCTTACAGTACCGATAGAAAGACTTTATTTAACTTAGTCTATTCACTAGGTTTTTTTTGGCGGAACCGCGTTTATATTCCAACCGACGATAGCTTGCTGTAGCAGTTGATCTGTGGTGAGATCCTGCCAGCCTGCAATAGTGGGCTGATTCAGAAATGATAACGCATCAATAAGCAATGGTCTTGGGTCGCTCAATGGGATCGGCTGGGCATGATTTTGCTTAGAAAGTTTATTTCCCTCTTTATTTAGCACGAGAGGTAAATGCACATAATCTGGTGTTGCAAAATTCAAATGCTGATACAGAGATAGCTGGCGAACCGTGGGTTCAATTAAATCAGCTCCTCTGACAATTTCAGTGACACCTTGATAGCTATCATCAATAACAACGACAAGATTATAGGCAAATAAACCGTCTTTGCGATAAATAATAAAATCTTCCTCAGCCATTTTCGTAGGCACGGTGATATGGCCTTGCCATTTATCGTAAAAACCATAAACCGGATGGCGTTGTTTTAGACGAATGGCAGCGTTGTGAGCGGGCAGAGACAAATGTCGGCAGTGGCCATGATAAAAGCCGCCCAGTTGTTGAATGTGTTGGCGGGTGCAGGTGCAGTAATAGCTATCACCTTGCTGTTTTAATTGATCGAGGATAGCACGGTAAGCGTCATGGCGCTGGGATTGATAGAGTACCTCACCATCCCAATAAAGCCTATAATGCTCAAGGGCTTGCAATATCCGCGTGGCGGCTCCGGGAATTTCCCGTGGGGGATCAATATCATCAATACGCATCAGCCATTTTCCGTGACAGGCACGGGCTTGCAGATAACTGCCCAATGCAGTCACCAAAGAACCAAAATGGAGATCGCCGGAAGGAGATGGCGCAAAACGGCCAATATATAACGAGGAATGTCTGGATTGAGTCATCGTCGATTCAACATAGGGGCATACGGCGCATTTAGCGCCGTACTTAACCCTATTGGTTAGCCAGCCATTTGTTTTTCACGAATTTCGGCCAACGTCTTGCAGTCAATACATAAATCGGCTGTTGGCCGAGCCTCTAAACGGCGGATGCCGATTTCAATCCCACAGGCTTCACAATAGCCAAAGTCTTCTTCTTCGACCTTTTTCAGCGTTTTTTCGATCTTTTTGATCAACTTACGCTCACGATCCCGATTACGTAATTCAAGACTGAACTCTTCTTCTTGCGCCGCACGGTCAACTGGATCAGGGAAGTTTGCTGCCTCATCTTGCATATGAGATACAGTACGGTCTACTTCATCCCTGAGTTGATTGCGCCATGCTTCCAGAATCAGCCTGAAATGCTTTAACTGGGCATCGTTCATGTATTCTTCGCCTGGCTTTTCCTGGTAAGGTTCTACCCCAGCGATGGCGAGAATGCTCAAGGACGAGGTTTTACGTTTTTGCCCTTCTTGCATAATGCTTCTCCTTACACACGCACTATCAAACGACCCCCCGATAAGAGGGGGAAAAAAATAGGCCGCTATAAATAGCAGATGACTGCGAGGTTGGCAATTGTTCCTGCCATTAGTTTTGCAATGGTGTGAAGGCAGGCATGTTTACTGCCTAAATATGTTGCAAAACCCCTCTTGTCAGTATGATTTGTTTACAAATTATCCCATTGATACGAAAGGTAATTTGTCACTTATAACCATCCCGTTTTCTGTCATGCTGGCCTTATAACAGATTACTTCGACCCCTGATTGGCATGCTTGTTCCAAAAGAAAAGCATAATCATGGTCAATATGTTTTGCTGCTGCAACCTGGCTGATCCCAGAATGTAAAACAGCAAATAACAAAACAGCCCGCTGGCCTTGTTGTGCTATCAATGATAGCTCACGTAAATGTTTTTGCCCTCGAATTGTGACCGCATCAGGAAAATATCCATAATTTTCTTGTAACAATGTGACTGACTTGACTTCAATATAGCAGCTAACTTTTTGTTTTGATTGTAACAATAAATCTATGCGACTTTTCTCTTTTCCATAGCCAACTTCATGACGCATGTGCTCATATCCAGATAATTCCGAGATAATATTTTTTTTCAATAGCTTGGCAGACCAGAGCATTGGCTCTGAGGGTATTGACACAAATCCAGTGACCATCCTGGGTTTGCGTGAGTTCCCAGCTATTGGGGTACTTGCGTTTGGGATTATCGGATGTGGAATACCACACGGTATCCCCTGGCGTGGCACATCCTGTCATGGCACCCGTATTGGCACAATGTATAGTGAGTATTTCTCCTTCTGGCGTGAGGACATCCGCAAGAAAGCGTTTATAACGGCGGATTAAGGTAGCCGGTTTCAGGGGAGGTGAAAATTCCATAAACTTTCCTTCATAACCCGTGGGCGAATGAAATCAAAGGCGCTAATGCTACAATGGCATCCACTGAAAGTTAATTCATTATGGTGATCCTTTGTCATTGCCCATGTGTGATCTATTACCCATTTATGACGTGGTTGGCTCCGTTATTGCTGCATTGCAAACGTCGAAGCAAGTGTTATTACATGCGCCAACGGGCGCTGGAAAATCGACCGGATTGCCATTGGCAATTTTACAGCAGGCGCAGTTGCCGGGGCGCATTATTATGCTGGAACCGCGGCGCATTGCTGCACGGAGTGTGGCTGAACGCCTTGCCGAACAACTCAATGAACCTGTTGGTATGACCATCGGCTACCGGATGCGTTCGGAAACTAAAGTCAGTGTTGCAACACGGATTGAGGTTGTGACCGAAGGGATTTTGACGCGTATGCTGCAACAAGATCCTGAATTGAACGGCATCTCTTTGGTCATTCTTGATGAATTTCATGAACGCAGTTTACAGGCCGATCTTGCATTAGCACTGCTGCTGGATGTACAGGAAGGGTTGCGCGATGACCTGCGTATCTTGGTGATGTCGGCAACATTGGATAACCAGCGCCTTTCTTCTTTATTACCCGATGCGCCTGTGATTGTGTCAGAAGGGCGTAGTTATCCGGTAATCAGGTCATATCATCCACTTCCTTCTCATCAACCTTTTGAACAATCCGTTGCATCGGCGGTACTGCGTTTATTGCAACAGGAAACGGGATCGTTATTGCTGTTTCTGCCCGGTGTCGGTGAAATTCAGCGGGTATTGTCGCAATTGGCCGGTAAGATCAATGACGATACGCTGTTGTGTCCATTGTATGGGGCATTGTCGTTGACAGAACAACGCAAGGCAATCACACCGGCGCCAGTGGGGATGCGTAAAGTTGTACTTGCTACCAATATTGCAGAAACCAGTTTGACAATTGAAGGTATCCGGTTAGTGGTAGACAGTGGACTGGAACGCGCCGGCCGATTTGAACCGAAGAGTGGCCTGACACGCTTAATGACCCAACGCATCAGCCAGGCATCTATGGTTCAGCGGGCAGGGCGGGCTGGACGACGAGAGGCAGGTGTCTGTTGGCACTTATTTAGTCAGGATCAGGCAGAAAGAGCCAGAGAGCACAGCGAGCCGGAGATCTTGCATGCAGATCTAAGCGGTCTACAGCTCTCTTTACTACAGTGGGGATGTCGTGACAGTAACCAACTTCATTGGTTGGATAATCCACCACAACCCGCATTAGCGGTTGCAGGTTCCCTGTTGCTGCGCCTTAGGGCGTTGGACGACAACCAGCAACTGACTTCCCGTGGTTGGCAAATGGCGGCATTCGGCAGTGAACCCCGTTTGGCGGCGATATTGTGTTCAGCTCAGGAGAGCGAAGATAAAAAAGGCGAAGGCTGGGCAGCATTGATAACAGCAGCGAAATTGGTCGCCATTCTGGAAGAACCCCCGCGTCGTGGACAGCCTGACCTACTCTATTGGATGACAGAGAATCAGCGTCATTGGCAGCAACGAGCTAATCAGCTGGTCAGGAATTTTACAAATCAACGGGCGGATAAACCAAACCATGCTGGAAACCTGAGATTAGATCTTGTGCCTGAACTCCTGGTGCAGGGTTTTCCAGACCGGATCGCCAAAAACCGCGATAATCTTGGCCGTTTTCAGTTAGCCAATGGCTTGGGGGTGGCACTGGAACGTGAAGAGCCGCTGTCGGGAGAGGCTTGGTTAATGACTCCCTCATTACAGCAAGGAAGCAGCCATCCTGATGCACAGGTTTTGCTTGCCTGCCCGTTGGCGATTGAACAGACTATAAAGCAATACCCTCATCTGTTTACTGAGCATACAACCGTGGAGTGGGATGATAATAAAGGCTCATTACGGGCGTGGAAGCGTTTGCAATGTGGGCGATTAATTGTTAAAGCCCAGCCACTGGCAAAACCTTCGGCGTCGGAATTACAAGAAGCCTTGCTGAATTGGGTCAGGCAGGAAGGATTATCGGCGTTGAATTGGTCACCGGAAGCGTTGCAGTTGCGCATCCGCCTGCAAAGAGCGACAGAATGGCTACCGGAGGTGGAATGGCCTGCGGTTGATGACGAAGCATTGTTGAACTCCCTTGAACAGTGGTTGCTGCCCGCCCTGGGTGATGTTGATGACTTAAAAGGCTTGCGCCAGATTGAGTTGTCCTCCTGTCTGAGGGGATTGCTTGATTGGCAACAGCGGCAAATACTGGATAATGAATTGCCTGCTAATTACACTGTGCCAACGGGCAGCAGGATCACTATCCGGTATTTCCATGATAAGCCTCCTGTACTGTCAGTGAGAATGCAGGAAATGTACGGAGAGCAGCAAAATCCAGCATTGGCGAAAGGACGGGTTTCAGTTGTCATTGAATTGTTATCTCCCGCCCATCGTCCATTACAGATCACGCAAGACCTTGCCGCGTTTTGGCAGGGAACGTATCGTGAAGTGCAAAAAGAGATGAAAGGGCGTTACCCCAAACATTTGTGGCCGGATGATCCTGCCAACACCGCACCGACCAGATACGTGAAAAAACGGCTGTAATTGTTTGTATTTATCTACCTGTATTTAATAAATAGTTGGAGAATTCGTTATGTCTGATGATGATCGTCAGCCAATCGGACGTAAGGGTAAAAAATCAGAACTTCGTCGTGGGCGAACATCTGATAAACGCAATCGGCGGGATGACTATGATGATGAAAATGATGATGTTGACGATAACGATGAGGATGAAGTCATGACGAAAAAAAGGAAGAGCGCCCGCAGTCCTAAATCCCGCCCGCCTAAAAAAAGAGGGCACTGGTTTTTGTGGTTGCTGCTGAAAATCTTTATTGTACTGGCGGTACTCATTGTCATTTATGGCTTCTATCTGGATAACAAAATCCGCAAGCGTATTGACGGAAAAGTCTGGGATTTACCGGCCGCAGTGTACGGACGGATGGTCAATCTTGAACCCGGCATGAATTACAGCAAGGATGAAATGATCCACTTGCTGGAAGGCATGCAGTACCGAAGTGTGACAAAGATCACCCGTGCAGGGGAATTTGTCGTCAGGGGGAATAGCATAGAGATGCTGCGCCGCCCATTTGATTTCCCTGATGGTAAAGAAGAGCAAATTCAGGCTCGACTGACTTTTGATAATAATCATCTTGCCAGCATTGAAAACATGGAAAACCAGCGGCAGTTTGGTTTTTTCCGTCTTGATCCCAAATTGATCACCATGATGCAATCACCGAATGGTGAACAGCGCCTGTTTGTCCCGCGTTCCGGCTTTCCTGATTTACTGGTTCAGACGTTGCTGGAAACAGAGGATCGTTACTTTTATGAACATGATGGCGTCAGGCCGCTTTCCATTGCCCGTGCGTTTTTGGCTAACCTGACGGCAGGACGTGCGGTTCAGGGGGGAAGTACCCTGACGCAGCAATTAGTGAAAAACCTGTTCCTCTCCAATGCACGTACCTTTAGCCGTAAAGCGAATGAAGCATATATGGCGTTACTGATGGATGCGCGTTATAGCAAGGATCGCATTCTGGAATTGTACTTGAACGAAGTTTTTTTAGGACAAAGTGGTGATGAGCAGATCCATGGTTTTCCATTGGCAAGTCTGTACTATTTTGGTCGCCCGATTGATGAATTGAGTTTGGATCAGCAGGCGTTGCTGGTGGGCATGGTCAAGGGGGCCTCGTGGTATAACCCATGGCGTCATCCTAAAACGGCGCTGGAGCGGCGCAATGTGGTTTTGAAAATTCTCCAGAACCGGAACATCATCAATCAGGAACTGTATGATTTACTGAGTGCCCGTCCATTAGGGGTAAAACCGAAAAGCGGGGTGATTACACCACAACCCGCCTTTATGCAATTGGTTCGTCAGGAATTGCAGGGAAAATTGGGCGATAAAGTCAATGATTTGTCAGGGGTAAAGATCTTTACTACCCTCGATCCTGTTTCGCAGGATGCGGCGGAAAAATCCGTTGAAGAGGGCGTTGCTGCCCTGCGAAAAGTACGCAAGATGGATGATCTGGAAGGGGCGATGGTCGTTGTTGACCGTTTCAGCGGTGAGGTTCGCGCTATGGTTGGCGGCTCCCAGCCGCAATATGCTGGATTTAACCGGGCATTGAATGCCCGTCGTTTGATTGGCTCGCTTGCTAAACCTGCTACGTATCTGACGGCACTGAGCCAGCCGGATAAATATCGGCTGAATACCTGGCTGGCGGATGAACCTCTCTCTGTCCCTCAGGCGGGGGGAAAGCCCTGGGAACCGAAGAACTTTAGCCGTACTTTCAGCGGGCGTGTCATGCTGATCGACGCGTTAGCGCGTTCGATGAATGTGCCGACCGTGAATTTGGGACTGGATGTCGGGTTAGACCGCATTTCCAGCACCTTGATTGCACTGGGTATTCCTGCGAAAGAGATCCAACAGATCCCGGCTATGTTATTGGGCGCGATTAACCTGACGCCAATGGAAATGGCACAAGAATTCCAGACGATTGCCAGTGGGGGTAATCGGGCGAAACTTTCTGCGTTACGCTCCATCATTGCTGAAGATGGTACGGTGATTTACCAGAGTTATCCACAGGCAGAGCGTGTTGTACCGCCACAGGCCGCCTATCTGACGCTATACGGTATGCAGCAGGTCGTGGAGAGGGGTACAGGGCGTTCACTGACAGGGAAATATGGCAAATATCACCTGGCAGGTAAGACCGGAACAACGAATGATCTGCGTGACAGCTGGTTTACAGGCATTGATGGCAAAGAAGTCACGATTGTCTGGGCTGGGCGTGATAACAATGGGCCGACCAATTTGACCGGAGCGACAGGTGCATTGACGATTTACCGTCGTTATCTGGAAAATGAAACGCCACTGGAACTGAATAACCGTCCACCGGAAGGTATTGTGGATATGTCCGTCAATGAAGATGGCAGTTTCAACTGTGAAGGAAGCGGTATCAGAGTATTACCGGTTTGGACTGATGATCCTCAGAAGTTATGCCAGCAATCGGCACAACAGCCTATCGAGGAGAATGAAGAAGAAGCGCCTGGCTGGCTACGTGAGATGTTTGGTCAGTGATAAGTTATTGGTAAATCATACACTAAGCAGTACCGTATGCTTTAGATAGAAAAAGGGCTTCATTGATGCTCTGATCATCGTCGCTAAGCTAATATCAAAACCACGGATGTCCAAAATGCCCCAAGATGACGACTAAACTTGTAGCAATTCAAAATGATTAGAACGTCTTTACTCGTTATAATACCGGCCTGATTATGGGCCGAAGGCCATTCAAAAACGGATTAAAAGTGGAGTTTCACAATGACAAGTACCCAACAACGAGCCGAACTACAGCGTCAAATTTGGCAAATTGCCAACGATGTGAGAGGTTCAGTTGATGGCTGGGATTTCAAACAGTATGTACTCGGTACGCTGTTTTATCGTTTTATAAGTGAAAACTTTGCAAACTACATGGAAGGCGGTGATGAGAGTATCAACTACGCTGAGCTTTCAGATGATATTATCACTGACGATATTAAAGATGATGCCATTAAAACCAAAGGCTATTTTATTTACCCAAGTCAGCTGTTTGCTAATATTGCCGCAAATGCTAATAAAAATGATAATTTAAATAAAGACTTAAATTCCATTTTTGTAGCTATTGAAAGCTCTGCCAGCGGTTACCCATCAGAAGACGAGATCAAAGGGCTTTTTGCTGATTTCGATACCACCAGTAACCGTTTAGGTAATACTGTTAAAGACAAAAATATCCGCTTGGCCGCTGTCTTAAACGGTGTGGCAGGGCTTAAATTTGGTCACTTCGAAAGTAACAAAATCGATCTGTTTGGTGATGCTTACGAGTTTTTAATCTCTAACTATGCTGCTAATGCGGGTAAATCAGGGGGCGAATTTTTTACACCACAACACGTTTCCAGGCTAATCGCTCAGCTCGCCATGCACGGGCAAACCAGCGTAAACAAAATCTATGATCCCGCCGCTGGTTCTGGCTCATTGCTATTACAAGCTAAAAAACACTTTGATGACCACATTATTGAAGACGGTTTCTTTGGTCAGGAGATTAACCATACCACCTATAACCTTGCGCGTATGAATATGTTTTTGCACAACATTAACTACGACAAGTTCAATATCGCGCTAGGTAACACCCTGCTAGATCCGCATTTCGGTGATGATAAGCCCTTTGATGCTATCGTCTCTAATCCACCGTATTCGGTGAAATGGATTGGCAATGATGATCCAACACTGATCAACGATGACCGCTTTGCTCCCGCGGGTGTATTAGCGCCGAAGTCCAAAGCCGACTTTGCCTTTGTACTGCACGCATTGAGTTACTTATCCAGCAAAGGCCGCGCGGCGATTGTTTGCTTTCCCGGTATTTTTTACCGTGGTGGGGCTGAACAAAAAAATCCGCCAATATCTGGTAGATAACAACTATGTTGAAACCGTGATCTCATTGGCACCTAACCTGTTTTTTGGCACGACCATTGCTGTCAACATTCTTGTGCTGTCTAAACACAAAACTGATACCACCACTCAATTTATTGATGCCAGCACTCTGTTTAAAAAAGAAACCAATAACAACATACTTACCGATGATCATATCGAACAAATCATGCAGGTGTTTGATAGCAAAGCTGATATTGAACATTTGGCAAAATCAGTCAGTTTTGAAGCCATCGCTGCTAACGATTACAACCTGTCGGTGAGTAGCTATGTTGAAGCTAAAAATAATCGTGAAGAGATTGATATTACAAAACTCAATGCCGAACTAAAGACTACCGTTAAAAAAATCGACCAGTTGCGAGCGGATATTGATGCCATTGTTGCTGAGATTGAAGGCACGGAGAGTAAGGCATGAGCAATATGAGTTTTATGGAAAAACTGCTTGATGGTGTCGAGGTGGAATGGATGGCCTTGGGAGAAATTGGTGAGTTAGTTCGTGGTAATGGATTACAAAAAAAAGATTTTACCGAAACCGGTGTGCCGGCAATTCACTATGGACAAATTTATACTTATTACGGTTTTTCTACGACAAAAACTAAATCATTTGTTTCGCCTGAGCTGGCCAAAAAATTAAGGAAGGTTAATACAGGTGATGTTGTAATCACAAACACAAGTGAAAACCTTGAAGACGTTGGTAAGGCTCTGGTTTATCTGGGCGAGCAACAAGCAGTTACCGGTGGGCATGCCACAATTTTCAAACCAAGCCCAATTATCTTAGGGAAATATTTTGCTTATTTCACTCAAACAACCGAATTTGCAAATGAAAAAAGGAAATATGCAAAAGGAGCAAAAGTAATTGATGTTTCTGCATCTGATATGGCGAAAATCCAAATCCCTATTCCATATCCTGAAAAACTAGAAAAATCGCTTGCATTCCAAACCGAAATCGTCTGCATTTTGGACACCTTTACCGAGCTTACCGCTGAGCTTACCGCTGAGCTTACCGCCCGTAAAAAGCAGTACAACTACTATCGTGACCAGTTGTTAAGTTTTGAAGAAAGTGAGGTGGAGTGGAAGACATTAGGGGAAATTGGTGAATTTATTCGTGGCAAACGTTTTACTAAAGCTGATTATGTAGAACACGGTATAAGCGTTATCCACTACGGTGAAATTTATACACAGTATGGTGTATCAACCAGTCATGTGCTTTCAAAAGTTAGACCTGAAATGGCAACGACTTTACGCTATGCAGAGCCGGGGGACGTTGTGATAACCGATGTTGGAGAAACAGTTGAGGATGTAGGCAAAGCTGTTGCGTGGATCGGAAATGAAAGAGTAGCTATTCATGATCACTGTTATGCTTTCCGTCATGCGATGAATCCGAAATTTGTTTCCTATTGTATGCAAACAACTCCATTTATTGCTGAGAAAGCAAAATATGTTGCTCGAACCAAAGTCAACACATTGTTGATTAATGGGTTTGCAAAAATATCTATCCCAGTTCCATCCATTGAAGAACAGAATCGTCTTGTCGGTATTCTAGATAAATTCGACGCCTTAACTAACTCCATCAGCGAAGGTTTACCGCGTGAAATTGAACTACGTCAAAAGCAATATGAATATTATCGCGATCTGCTGTTGAGTTTTCCCAAACCAGAGGTAGAGGCATGATATGAGTAAAACGCTAACGGAAATAGCACAGCAATTAAAAGAGGCCAACAAGAACGTACAGTTGATCTATGCCTTTAATGGCACGGGTAAAACCCGGCTTTCGCGGGAATTTAAACAACTGATTGCGCCAAAAATCGATAATGATGAAAGTAATGATACGGATCACGCTGAGTTATCTCGCAACAAGATTTTATATTACAACGCCTTTACCGAAGACTTGTTTTACTGGGATAACGACTTATCTGAGAATACCGAACCTAAACTCAAAATCCAGCCGAATTCATTTACAGATTGGGTGCTGAAAGACCAAGGGCAAGACCGAAATATCATTGCTAACTTTCAACGCTATACAGATGAAAAACTAACCCCGCATTTTGACGAAAATGGTGCAGAGGTCACGTTTTCTTTCGAACGTGACAATGAAGCACAAACTGAAAATGTTAAAATATCAAAGGGTGAAGAAAGCAACGTTATCTGGAGCGTGTTTTACACACTGATTGAGTAAGTATCACTTTAACTTTTTAAGAAATATATTAGAAAAAACCTCGACATTCCTTGGCTATAAAAAGTGGGGGGATTTATTGTCAAAAACCGATGATGGCAGACCTAACCCTTATGAAGCCAGGATTATTAATATCTCTAGTCATTCAAAACATGCAGGTGAAGAGGTCGCGGCGCTTACGGATGATGACAAGCGTGTTTTGCACTATCTGGTTAATGAAATTAATACGATGTACCGTTTTCAACAGGCAGAAGACTAGAGTAATCGAATTTATAGGTGAAGTATGTACGAATACAAAACTGTTGCTGAATCAAATAACTTTATCGTACTCGATAAATACACTAAAGAATTGCAGCTAAATGAAACCTACCAAAGCGAAGGTGATTTAGAACGGGAATTGATCGACGATTTAGTCAGCCAAGGTTATGAATATGTTACTACCTTAAATACGCCTCAAAATATGCTGGCTAATGTGCGAGAGCAATTACAGATACTGAATAATGTTAATTTTTCAGAAAGTGAGTGGCAACGCTTTGTTGAACAGTACTTAGATAAGCCCAGCGATAGCAGCATAGACAAAACTCGTAAGATTCATAACGATTATATCCACGACTTTGTTTTTGATGATGGGCATATTGAGAACATCTATCTCGTCGATAAGAAAAACATTGTCCGTAATAAAGTACAAATCATTAAGCAATTCAAGCAAACAGGGGCGCAAGCGAATCGATACGATGTAACCATTTTGGTGAATGGCCTGCCATTGGTACAAGTTGAGCTTAAAAAGCGCGGAGTTGCTATTCGAGAAGCTTTTAACCAAGTGCACCGTTATAGTAAAGAAAGCTTTAATACAGAAAATTCACTGTTTAAATACTTACAGCTTTTTGTGATTTCAAACGGTACAGACACTCGCTATTTTGCCAATACTACCAAGCGTAATAAAAACAGTTTTGACTTCACCATGAATTGGGCCAAATCTGATAATACGCTGATTAAAGACTTAAAAGATTTTACAGCGACATTTTTTCAGAAAAATACCTTGCTGAATGTGTTAATTCATTATTCTGTATTTGATGTTAGCAATACTTTATTAGTGATGCGTCCCTATCAAATAGCGGCTACTGAACGTATTTTGTGGAAAATTAAAAGTGCGTATCAGGCTAAAAATTGGAGTAATACTGAGAGTGGTGGCTACATTTGGCATACTACGGGTTCGGGTAAGACTTTAACCAGTTTCAAAGCGGCACGTTTGGCTACTGAGCTGGATTTTATCGATAAGGTGTTTTTTGTGGTCGATCGTAAAGATCTGGATTACCAGACCATGAAAGAATATCAACGTTTTTCACCTGACAGTGTTAATGGTTCGGAGAGTACCGCAGGGTTAAAACGAAATATTGAAAAAGATGACAATAAAATTATTGTTACTACCATTCAAAAACTGAATAACTTAATAAAAAGTGAAAGCGACTTACCAATATACAATAAGCAAGTCGTGTTTATTTTTGATGAGGCACACCGCAGCCAGTTTGGTGAAGCACAAAAAAATCTAAAGAAGAAATTTAAAAAATATTATCAATTTGGTTTTACGGGTACGCCAATTTTCCCGCAAAACGCTTTGGGTGCAGACACCACCAGTAGTGTATTTGGCCGAGAATTACATTCGTATGTGATTACCGATGCCATTCGTGATGAAAAAGTATTGAAGTTTAAAGTTGATTATAACGATGTAAGACCACAGTTTAAGTCCATTGAAACCGAACAAGACGAAAAAAAATTAACAGCGGCAGAAAACAAGCAAGCTTTTTTACATCCTGTTCGTATTCGTGAAATTTCCCGGTATATTTTAAATAACTTCAGGCAAAAAACGCATCGTCTCCAAGCCGGTGGCAAAGGCTTTAATGCTATGTTTGCGGTCAGCAGTGTGGAGGCTGCAAAAGCTTATTATGAAGCGTTCAAGCATTTACAAAAAGAGACTGATAAAAATAAAACGAACAGAAAACCGCTTAATGTTGCCACTATCTTCTCTTTTGCCGCCAATGAAGAACAAGATGCTATTGGTGAAATCATTGATGAAAGTTTTGAACTCACTGCAATGGACAGTAGTGCTAAAGAATTTTTAAGCGCCGCAATTGATGATTATAATGCAACATTTAAAATGAATTTTGGTGTGGATAGTCAAGGTTTCCAAAACTACTATAAAGATCTTGCTCAGCGAGTGAAAAATCAAGAAGTAGATTTACTGATTGTTGTTGGCATGTTTTTAACGGGATTTGATGCGCCGACGTTGAATACTTTGTTTGTCGATAAAAATCTGCGTTACCACGGCCTAATGCAAGCTTTTTCACGCACCAACCGTATTTATGACGCCACGAAGACCTTTGGTAATATCGTCACTTTCCGTGATTTAGAACAGGCTACGGTTGAGGCTATTACTTTATTTGGCGATAAGAATACCAAAAACATAGTGCTGGAAAAAAGCTATAAAGAATACATGGAAGGCTTTACTGATTTAGTCACCGGTGAAGCACGTCGCGGATTTTTAGAGGTAGTGACGGAGCTACAAAGACGCTTTCCTAATCCTGATGATATTGTTAAAGAGCAAGATAAAAAAGACTTTGCCAAACTATTTGGTGAATATTTGCGTGCGGAGAATGTACTGCAAAACTATGATGAATTTGCAGGATTAAAGGCTCTACAACATGTAGATATCAGTAATCCGGAGGCTGTTGAGGCATTTAAGGCTAAATACTACCTAAGTGATGAAGATATCGCCGCGATGCAAGCGATTGAGATGCCGACTGAGCGTACTATTCAAGATTATCGCTCAACCTATAATGATACGCGTGATTGGTTACGCCGTGAAAAGTCGTCTAACGAGAAAGATAAATCTACTATTGACTGGGATGATGTCGTCTTTGAAGTGGACTTGCTCAAATCGCAGGAAATTAATTTAGATTACATTCTTGAGTTGATTTTTGAAAACAATAAAAAGAATAAAAATAAAGCAGAATTAATTGATGAAGTTCGCCGTTTAATTCGTTCCAGCCTTGGCAATCGGGCAAAAGAAAGTCTAATTGTCGATTTCATTAATCAAACTAACTTGGATGAAATTATCGACAAGGCCAGTATCATTGATGAGTTTTTCAAATTTGCTCAAATTGAACAAAAGCGTGAAGCAGAAGAGTTAATTAGATCGGAAAAGTTAAATGAAGATGCTGCTAAGCGCTATATTACGGCATCATTAAAACGAGAATATGCAAGTGAAAATGGTACAGAGCTAAATTCAACGCTACCTAAGTTAAGCCCACTTAACCCGGAATACAGAACGAAAAAGCAGACCGTTTTCCAGAAAATTGCTGCCTTTGTTGAAAAGTTTAAGGGTGTAGGTGGGCAAATATAGATGTATACGCGATAAACTTCAAGTTGCAATCCGCAAGACGACGCGAGGCCTTATATTTCCCCGCTGCGATACGGGCTTTGGTGTGAAGACGCCACTGATAACAGAGAATAGTGACGTCTGAGATTCGGGAAAGCAGAATATTTATTTCAGTTTTGCAAAACAACGTGCTGCCGCATCAACAGTGCGTTGGATATCTTCATCTGAATGAGCGATGGACATAAAGCCCGCTTCAAACGCAGAAGGCGCCAGATAGATACCTTCATCCAGCATCAAGTGGAAGAACTGCTTGAAACGTTCCACATCGCACTTCATGACATCCTGATAACAGGTAACGCTTTGCGCATCGGTAAAGAAAATACCGAACATACCGCCAACGTGGTTAACAACCAGAGGGATGCCGGCTGCTGATGCTGCATGTTTTAAACCCGCTGCCAACGTGTCGGTCAGTTCCCCTAAACGCTGATGAACACCAATTTGGGCCACTTCTTTCAGACAAGCCAGACCGGCAGCCATTGCAATTGGGTTACCAGAAAGGGTGCCTGCCTGATAAACAGGGCCAGTGGGTGCCAGTTTTTCCATGATTTCCAGACGGCCACCAAAAGCACCCACAGGCATACCGCCGCCGATAATTTTGCCAAGAGATGTCAAATCTGGCTTAACATCGTAATACTCTTGTGCGCCACCCAGTGCGACACGAAAACCCGTCATCACTTCATCAATAATGAGCAGGGCACCAAATTCATCACACAGCTTACGCAGACCCGGCAGAAATTCTGGTAGCGGTGGAATGCAGTTCATATTACCCGCGACGGGTTCGACGATAATACAGGCGATTTCTTCTGGGTATTTTTCGAAGGCTTCACGGACAGAATTCAGGTCATTGTAAACACACGTCAAGGTGTGTTTAGCGAAATCAGCGGGAACACCTGGCGAATTGGGCTGACCAATCGTCAGGGCACCTGATCCGGCTTTTACCAGCAAGCAATCAGCATGGCCGTGGTAACAGCCTTCGAATTTAATGATTTTGTCACGGTGGGTATAACCCCGCGCCAGACGAATGGCGCTCATTGTGGCTTCTGTACCTGAGTTCACCATGCGCACCATATCCATGGAAGGAACCAGTTCAGTGACCAATTTTGCCATTTCCACTTCGGCTGCGGTTGGTGCGCCAAAACTCAAGCCACGCTCTGCGGCCTCAATAACGGCATTGCGGATAGCGGGGTGATTATGTCCGAGAACCATTGGTCCCCATGAGCCGACATAATCGATATAAGCATTGCCATCAACATCATAAAGGTAAGCACCATTCGCACGTTGAATAAAGACGGGGGTTCCACCAACACCGTTAAAAGCACGTACAGGTGAATTGACTCCACCGGGGATCACATGTTTTGCCTGAGAGTAAAGCGTTTCGGACTGGCTCATCAATAAAAGCTCCTGAAAGATAACGGGATACGGGAACGTCATTTTAAAGTACCCCACCAGGGAAGCCAAATCATCATTCTGTTCAAATTCCTCTCTCAGAACGTCAACATGCTCTGGTGCTATTCCTCACAGAGTCTAACCCCTTGACATCGACATTCGCTGTTGGATTGATGAATTATATTTCATTATTATCATCTGTATAGGCGTAAATCTCTATCTAATTCGTAGTCTATTTTACTGTTTAAAAGCTGAATTTTTGTTATGGGAGTATAAATTTCGGACTGAGTATTAGACGAAACAATAAATTTTTTCTAAATTAAACTATTATAGCCTGATGGCCTCCACTATTTTGTTGCTTCAGGCACCTTAGCCGTTTTTTAAACGAAATTCAGGTTATTTAGGGATCCTTTTATGAAGATATACAGACATGCTGTATTCCCAATAACTCTTAGAGTAGCTTTACTGTTTCCGGGTATAAGTGTTTATGCAATAGCGGACTCATCATCATGCGGCTCTTCGAACACGACGTCCATTTCCGGTGATGAGACAGAACCCTGTAATCTGTCAAGTGGTGAAAATCTTACGGTCATTAAAGGTGCATCAATTGATGCCCCTGACCAAACTTGGGCTGAGACAGGTGTTGGGGGTTCTCACAATTGGAATGATGGAAATTCTTTCATCTATGGTCAGACTTCCGTCAATACCAGCCTCAATAATTTTGCAGACAGCTTATGCTTCCAACATTACACAATGGGCGTTTATGTGGTGCTGATGTGAGGCCATGCTGTCACGCTGAGAACTAATTGATTGTATCCCATTATGCTTTTGTCAAACTCAAAGGCTGCATAATAGCTTCTTCCCAGAATTGGCCCCCCCCCGAATTTGGTATGATAATACTTTCAGCCCAGGTATTATCAATATAATCAGTGTTTGAATTAATAACTAATATACATTCTCCATCTAATCCTACGTATTGAGATATACCTCCACCCCGAGGGTTTATATAGGGGTTGATATTATCATAATCGTGACCATCTTTGAGTGTAAAAGTAAATTCACAACCAGGGTTAGGTTGACTCTGATATAAATACAAAATGGTCCAACCATTTTTTATATCTGGAAGATAAAGTGTTTTTATTGCCATTATTAATCTCTCCTTAATATTGTCCCATGGTGTATTTTATGCTTCCAACATGATTGTTGGCTGTAGCCGTTATAGTGCCATATCCTCCCTTCTGACCTTGCAGGTTTATTCTAAATTGTCCGTATTCATTTGTGGTCATTGATTGTATCGTATCGGGGTTTGAAGCAATTTCAGATACATTACTCATGTTTATGGCTGGATCTATCTTATAAGAGATGGGCGCGTTTTTAATTTGTTCAGATGTCTGTTTATCGTGAATCCGAATTGTCAGTATTTCATATTCATCACCGATTGGTTGATATCCGGTTATTGTTAGTATTGCTTCAAGAGATGGTTGCGGAGGATTTGTCTTTTTTGGTGGCTCTGTCTTTTGAATTGTGACGTAGATACTTTCAGATTTAGCTTCATTACTTAGTAAGTCAGTGATGGTATAGTAAATATCATAACTTCCGGGAGGAATAGCAGAAAAAGGTATGGTTATTTGATACGTTGGATCATCAATATTTTCATCTGTGATAAAAAATGGTATTGATGATAGATATGGCGTCAGATGTACAATGATTTTATATCCAACACGAACTTTTTCATTCTTTTTTATTATGACGACCAGTTCATCTTGGCTTATACCAATCTAACTTGAAGATGCAGGTTTTAAAATCTGAAAATTGTCAGTCAGTCGAGTCGTCAGTTCTTTCGCTTTTTCTGGCAAAGTGACATGAAAAAAGTGACGAAGGGTTTCACGAAACGTTTTCGTATCCGGGAAATAAACATTGTTACGCACTTGCTCATTCATATACTTCCACAATCGCTCAATCGGATTGAGATTCGGGCTATAGCAAAATCATCATAACATGGCATATTCAATATGCTCTGTAAACAGCTCATCAACTGAACATCTCTTTTGTCTTCTTATTGCTTTTGCTCCACCCCATTTGTGTTCTATCGGATTCAAATCAGGGCTATAAGCAGGAAGCCATTCCAGTTGACATTCGCTATCCACTATCGCTTGTCTCGTGTCATTTCTTTTGTGGAAAGACGCATTATCCATGACTATCACTGCACCGTGCGGGAGTTTTGGCAATAAATCTTGCGTTATCCATGCATGAAAGACATCCGCATTAATGCTCCCGGTAAACAAACTTAAGGTGACGAAGCGATTGTTGAGAATGGCCCCAATCACGTTAATACGGCCTTTCGCCTGCCAGTCGTGTGTACCAAAACAGCGCTGTCCTTTTTCAGCATACCCATGTGTACGTGGCATGGATTGAGCAAAACCACTTTCATCTAAGTAAACTATCGGTTTGCCTGCCTGTTCATAGCCATTGATCCGCTCGACAAACGCTTGACGAGCCTGAGGGTCAGCGCGAGGGTGTTCCAGCGTTTTTTTTATGCGTGAGCCGAAGTCGTTTCAAGGCGTAATGAATAGCCGACTGCGAGACACCTAAACGTTTTGCTCTTTCCCACTGATAATCGTCGGGAAATTTTTGGATATCCGCGATAAGCACCTCATCAGGGATTTTCATGGGAGGCTTATCACGCGTCATGCAAGGTTCTATTTTATGGCTCCACCGGAACAGGGTACGAATAGAAATCTCAAAATGGACACTCGTTTGCTCGAAAGTCAACGAATGTTTATCTTTGTATGCCAGGACTCTTTTTCGAAAATCTAGACTGTAACCCATTTCACTTTATGCCTTGTCATATTGGATTGGGATATTATGCCATATTGGTATGATTCTGCTATATAAGGCGGGAGGTAATGCAATTCAATATTCAGGACATATGCCATCTCTTTCACCAACTCGGCTCGGTGGTAACCTGCACCATCCAGAATAATATGGATTTTTTGCAAAAGTGGGTAAGTTTTCCGGAGCGCACCGAAAAAATATGCGATGCTTTCAGCATTGATACTCGGATATTCACGGATCACCGTGTCTTCAATGCGTTATAAATTGAGGATACCCAGAATATTGAAACGGGTGCGACTGCCCGTGGTTTCGACGACTTTTACCTGATTTTCTCCGTCTTTCATTCAGGCATAACTGAGCTGTCCAGCCCTCTGACGCCAAAAGCATGGCCTTGATGCGATCACAGACTCGACTGTCTCGAGTAGTCTCATGCATCAATTCAAGGGCGCGTTTTTGTTCTGGTGTCAGATGAATTTTCATGGTCGTAAGCATGATCGGATTGGGATAAGAAATCAAGCATCTTCAATGACGATTGGTATACAATCAATCACCTCTAGCTATATAATTTTTTGATAAAAAGTGGCTGCTAATAGATCTATTAACAAGCCACAGATTCCGTTAGTTAAGGCGCAACTGTACCCAAGCTCCTAATAAAAAGTTTCGATTTTTTACTATCGGCAATACGGAGATAATCGACCGCAATAGTTCCATCAACATCATCATCTGATGAATCATAACCCAGCAATTTTTCAGGCTTGATGAGAATCTTATAATAACCATCTGTTATTTCACGCTGATTCACGGTGTGATTTTCAATAACTACAATCGGTAAAGGACGTGGTGGTGAAGAGATGGTATCGACACAATATGAGATATAGGCTTTAATCGTAATCATGTCACCTGGTGCGATGGTGTGTTCTAGATTACTGGAATCTGATGGCACCCAAACCTCAAGCCCTTTTGTACCAATACTGTTGATATTGACTGACTGATATATGCCAATAAATCGACCGAATTGATCATGTAATTCCGGCGCAACCAGAGTCCGGTCTTTATCATTGGGGTCTGGGCTGTTATTGCCCCCGCTATCATAGCTTATGTAATTAGGCTTAGATCCTAATGTGTTGCCGTGTTGGTCAAGCCCAACATAGCTGATAAAATTATCACCATCGTATAGATTGCTGTAATCGACTGGTAATTTATAATATCCGTTATGTTCACGCTCTAACTGTCCAATGCATAGCTGTTTCTTATAAATGTCTTTTTCATCGTCGGTCACAAAACCGATGATGAAATCACCAGATTTAGCCCCTGGGTAATTCGGAATCATGAAATGAAAATTATCCGTTTGATCTGATCTTGTTAAAGTCGAAGATGAGTATGTTTCCTCAATGATTGGCGGTTCAAAACTGCTAGATGTGTTAATGTAGTGGTATTAATAAATATGGTTTGTTTTTGATTGTATTCTATCTCACTAAATATTGTTTCAATCCCGACGAACTGACTGAGTCCCTGAGTGGCGTATATTTTTAGGTTAACAGCAGCATTCGATGGTTTACTGATCAGGTAGTAATAATATTGATTTTCCTGATCAACATCATATGGTGGAATTTCACTCTGATCCCCGAATATTCGCAAAGGGGCCGTTGCACGAAGCGGAATATCATAGTTTGAAATTGGAACACCCTTTTTTGTCATCGGATTGATTGACGCTGAAACAAATGGGTTGGTTCCACATGGAGGTTGCCCTGTTAATTCAACAGGCTTAGCGTCATACAAATAAGCCGCTGCTCCTCTCAGTACACAAGTATCGGGATTCAGATCTGGGTTCTTAACAGGATGATAGGTTGCCTGCCCTTTCGGTTTGCTCGTCGAATCTGCGGTAAATTTGATTTCGTGATCACTGTTGCTGTCGTCAGCTTGAAATATTAGTTGCTGGGAAATTATTCCTCTAGCAATTAAGGGGGGAAATTTCTTTATTAATGTCACTCCTGATGAAGTATCGACACTAATATTCACAGTATCCAGAATACCTGGTTCATTGGTTATCAAAACAACCACACTGAATGGTTGCCCTTTGATGATGTTACCGTTTGGGGGAACTACCGTGAGTTGTCCAGCCATTATATTATCCTTTCAAAGTATAAAGTTTACTCTTCACTGAAAACCACATTTTGTGGGTGTGGTCAGCAGCAGATTTTGACTCTTTATCGAAAAATAACAGGAATGACAGTATTTATATTTAGAATTGACTTTATAGAAAATTTAACACCGAATTATTGGAAGGCTATTTTTACTGAAATTGCAAATCAGGTTATATTAAAACAAATAGGAGTCAATATAATTATGTAAATAAAATTAATATATTGAAAGTCTTTAACTACATTCCCTAATAAACTTTTCCTAACAACAAATTTGAGTAAAAAGCAAACAATATACCACCGTGTAGGTATTCCGTTATGATTGCTCGCTTTGCGAGGCAGAATGAGAGCATACTTTGATTTATTTTTATCAAAAAAGTACTTAAGTACTCGCGTGATAAGCATCATTCCCTCGTCGAATTGTTGCATTCATGTGGCAAAACTTGAACGAATCAGTCAGGTATTGGATAATCCCGGCTAACATGATCAGAAAGCATAAAATAACTTTCCGAGAATTTTTACCGGAAAACCGGACTGGAGTAAAAGTATGAGCGATGATGCTGCATTGCCTTTGCAGTTTACTGATGCCGCAGCCAATAAAGTCAAAGTACTGGTTGCTGATGAAGATAACCCGAACCTGCGCTTGCGGGTTTACATTACAGGTGGTGGTTGTAGCGGTTTCCAGTATGGTTTCACTTTCGATGATCAAATTAACGAAGGTGATATGACGATCCAGAAACAAGGGGTTGAATTGGTTGTTGACCCAATGAGCCTGCAATACCTGATAGGCGCTTGCGTGGATTATACCGAAGGGTTGGAAGGTTCCCGTTTTATTGTTGCCAATCCGAATGCAAAAACCACGTGTGGTTGCGGCTCTTCTTTCAGTGTCTAATGGGAAAATTCACTATTGCAATAAATGGCCTCTTATTTAGAAGGCCATTTTGCAAGAGACTGTCATTTTTCCGCTGTATGGGGTTATTTTTTAATTAATTATGCGGATAGTGAATAAGGTTATGGATAACGACGGTCTTATCGCTTGAATTGGCATAAGCATGGTGACAATCGGCATGAAAGCGCATGGATTCACCCGCTGAAATTTTATGCCAGGTGTCATTAAGACGCAGATCGAGTTCCCCGCTGAGTACGATAACATGCTCTATTACCCCGAATTCATGTGGAGAAGATTCACTTGAAGCACCGGGGACTAATTCTATTTTGAACAAATCAATGAAGAGTTCATCATCAAAAGGGATGAGCGGCGTGACACGCATACCTGAGTTGTTTTGCTCAAAGATCGGTAATTGATTAAATCGATGTAATTCAGGCTGAGATTGGGGAGCCGCCCCCTCTAAGAAGGTTGAGAAGGCAATATTAAAGCCTGTGGCGATTTTCCACAGTGTCGAAATTGTCGGGCTTGATTGGCCGCGTTCAATTTGCCCAAGCATCGCCTTACTGACTCCCGTCAGTTTAGCCGCCTGACTGAGGCTTAGCCCGCGGGAAGATCTTAATGATTTAAATTTTTCAGCAATTTTCGATGTGATATCACTCATTGGCGTCTGCTCAAAAAATGGATACGTAATTGAACGTTATAACGGACGATGATATTCTGACCATCGTCCGTTATAACGTCCGGCAAGGTAATGTCATATGTCTACGCTATCATTTTTCAGGGATTTTTCACCAGCAACACTTGTCACCGGGTTTGTTGCGGTGTTAGTGGGTTATGCGAGTTCAGTGGCAATAATTCTTCAGGCAGTGGCGGCAATCGGCGTTGAGCCAGCACAAATAGGGGCCTGGCTCAGTATGCTTGGCGTGGGAATGGGGATCACGACAATGGGGTTGTCCCTCTATTATCGCACTCCTATTTTAACGGCCTGGTCAACACCGGGAATTGCATTACTGGCGACAAATTTGCCGGACACATCTGTTAACGAAGCTATCGGCATTTTTATCTTCGCTTCGGCATTAATGCTGATATGCGGTGTCACCGGACTGTTTGCCAGATTAATGAATTACATCCCGCACACCATCGCGGCGGCGATGCTTGCCGGCATATTGCTTCGTTTCGGTTTGGACGCGTTTGCAATGCTACAAGTCAACTTTTGGCTTTGTGGTGCCATGTTACTTGTCTACTTAATTTTCCGGCGCTATTTTCCGTTATACGCCATAATCTCGACGCTGGCGGCTGGATTGGTTATTTGTATTCTTAGCGGTGACTTAACGTTGGCGGGTGAAAAAGTAATGTTCTCCATGCCTGAATTTGTGATGCCACAATTTAGCGCAACCACACTGATTGGTGTGGGCATTCCATTTTTTATCGTCACGATGGCGTCACAAAATGCACCCGGGATCGCAACCTTACAGGCGGCGGGATATCCTCCCCGTGCCTCCAAATTACTTATCTGGACGTCATTGATGGCAATGATCCTGGCGCCTTTTGGGGGATTTAGTATTTGTATTGCTGCAATTACAGCAGCTATTTGTATGGGAAGCGATGTCCATCCCGATCCCAATAAGCGATATGTTGCCGCTGTCAGTGCCGGTTTTTTCTATTTGTTGGCTGGCATTTTTGGTGGGGCAATTTTCTATCTGTTTAGCGCATTTCCAGCCCCGTTAATAAAAATTTTGGCCGGATTGGCACTTTTTGGCACTTTTACCAATAGCCTGAATCAAGCGATCAGGGATGAGCACACCAGAGATGCGGCAATTATCTGCTTCCTTGTCACCGCTTCGGGCGCCAATGTACTGGGTATCAGTTCAGCATTTTGGGGATTGATTGGCGGGATCATGGCTCACAGTGTGCTAAAACAACGCACCAAGATAAAAAAATAAACCAGTTAACTGGGACGATTTAACTGCTTACAAAGTTGTTCTGCCGCCCAAATAATCCTGGGTCCCGCACGGCTAAACCAGTCATCATTCAGGGCGATAATAGTAACGTTCATTTGTGGTCGCCAAAAATCGGCCACCCGTTGTTTTTGCCCTTCCATTCCACCGATGACAATGACTTCCGGTTTGCGGGTAAGTACTTGCTCACGGTTAACCTGTGGCCACGGAACGGGGCTGTCAGCGAAAATATTTTTACCGCCACAGACGGAGACAATTTCGCTTTGGATAGTATGGCTTGAGGAAGTAAAAATCGGCTGCATACCAAACTGCAAGAACACAGGCTTAGGGTTCAGGTCGGCATACTTTTGTTTTAATTGGCTGAATTGATCGCGCATATCTGTGGCTGATTTCTTGGCTATATCAGGATGTGGGCTATAGGCAGCCAGTCGTTCCAGTTCTGATGCAATATCTTCGACTTTTTTTTACATCCGAATAAAAAATGGGGATACCTAAAGCAGCGAGTTGTTCCAGAGGACGTTGGGGATTACCGCCACGCCATGCCAGAATCAGGTCAGGTTTCAGGGCGATGATCCGTTCAACATTGATGCCTTGCCAATCAGCAACGTGTTCTAACTTTTTAGCGGCTTCGGGATAATCGGAGTAAGCGCTAACTGCGACAAGCTGGTCGCCCAGCCCCGCAGCATATGCCAGCTCTGTCGTTGATGGGGCAAGGCTAATAACACGGGAAGCTGCCGCATAAAGTGGAGCACTGAAACCACACCAAAAGCTGTACAGAAGGAATAAGAATGCCAGCCAAATGGATCGGTGGGAAATTATTTTCAACCATGATTTCATTATCGATGCTCCACTGTAAAGACGCTTTATTGTTTGCTGAGTTCGGTCAGCATCGCATTGACCATCCGCGTTGATTCATGCGCTGCGACAACTAAAAACTCATCAAAACTGATATGGGACTCTTGATCGGCAACGTCAGAAATAGCCCGAACGACAACAAAAGGAATGTGATATTGATGGCAAACATGACCAATGGCTGCCGCTTCCATTTCAACCGCAGCAACTTGCGGGAAGGTAGCCCGAATGCGTGCCAATGGTTCAGAACCATTGATAAAGGCATCACCGCTGCAAACCAGACCACGGACGGCATTCAGGTTGAGGGATTGGATACATTTTTCGGCCAGGGCGATTAACTTGTCGTCAGCAATAAAGGCGGCCGGGCATTGCGCCATTTGTCCCGATTCATAGCCGAAAGCGGTAAGATCGGCATCATGGTAGCGAACTTCTTCGGAAACCACGATATCTCCGACTTTCAGATTAGGATCAAGGCCACCGGCTGAACCCGTGTTAATCACGATATCGGGCTGGCAATGCTCAATCAACAAGGTGGTGCCAAGTGCGGAGGAAACTTTACCAATACCCGATTTCAATAAGGCAATATCAACGCCATTCAGTTTACCGGTATAAATTTCGCATCCACCTCGTGACAATGTTTGCAGATCTTCAATCTGGTCACGCAATAAAGTCACTTCTTGTTCCATCGCCCCTATTACACCTATTTTCATTGTGTCATACTCGCTTATTATTAATGGATTGATGCCTTATTAACAGGCCGATTTAATCGGCAAGTGTATCATTGAATGGCTATTTACCGCAGATTCCAATTCTGAATAATCGTTATATTTGGCATGGGGGGATTAATGTCTAAGATTGATTTCAAGCAGAAGTTGAATTACCAACGCAAGTTCAGTAAATCTTCCATTCATCCCGATGATGAAGAGCAAGTGAATCGCCAATTTGAAAGTGATCGTGGGCGGATCATCAACTCAGCCGCTATCCGGCGGTTGCAACAGAAAACACAGGTATTTCCACTGGAACGTAATGCGGCGGTACGCAGTCGGCTGACGCATTCGCTCGAAGTACAGCAAATAGGGCGCTATATATCAAAAACGATTATTGCCGAGCTGTCAAAGCAGGGCTTGTTGGAAAAATATGGGTTGAGTGATCGCTTGCTGGCTTTTGAAAGTCTGGTTGAGATGGCTTGTTTGATGCACGATATTGGCAATCCCCCATTTGGTCATTTTGGCGAGGCAGCGATTAAAGATTGGTTCTCCCGCCGATTAGATCCTGACTACTCTCTCCATTCGCCGAAAACGGAGGATCGGCAGGATGCCTGTCAGGTCGCGGCATTACGCCTGACGGGAGAAGAAAAGAAAGATCTATTCCGTCGGCAATTGCGCAGAGATTTATGTCAGTTTGAAGGGAATGCTCAGGCTATCCGTCTGGCACATAATCTGCTGCGCTTGAATCTCACGTATGCCCAGATTGGCTGCATATTGAAATATACCTGTCCGGCCTATCGTCTGGAAGAGATACCGAATGAATTCAGTTACCTGATGAAGAAAATAGGTTACTACTGGTCAGAAGAGAGCTTTATCCGTGAACTGAAAAAAGAACTGGACATGGGCGATTTTTGTCGCTTCCCGCTGACCTACATTATGGAAGCCGCCGATGATATCTCATATTGCATTGCGGATTTGGATGATGCGGTAGAAAAGGATATTTTTAATGTTGAGCAGTTGGTGGAATACCTGAAAAAAGAGTGGGAAGAAAATGGGGGACACCAGAAAGGTGACCTGTTCGAATCTACCGTGATACAAGCCTATAAGAAAACCACCAATAACGAAGTCCGTCGTAATATCCACGAACAGTTTTTCATGTACTTACGGGTATTTATCACCGGAAAATTGGTGCCTTATACCGCTAAATTGTTTATTGAACATCTGCCTGAAATCTATACAGGGACATTTAATCACGCCCTGCTGGAAGGAAATGGGGAAGAACACCGTTTATTGAAGACGTTGAAAAATGTCACCCGTAAACGGGTTCTCAATCACCCTGAAGTGGAAGAGCTGGAATTACAAGGATACCAGATTATTACCGGATTGCTGGATGTCTATAAACCTTTGCTGGCACTGCCTCGTCAGGATTTTATGGAATTGAACCAGAATAATTTTCATAAAAAATACTTTATTGAAACGCGCCTGCTGCACAAACTTTCGACCAAGCATCGTTTGGCTTATGGTGAAGCGGTGGAGGGCATTGTTGCCACTGATGAGGCTGAAAAAGATGTGATCGAGTTTTATTATCGGGCACGTCTTATTCAGGACTATATCAGTGGCATGACGGATAATTACGCTTACGAAGAATATCGTAAGTTTATGGTCACAAAGTAACGGGGTAGAGTGGTACGGTATCCGCTTCCCAAAGTGCGAGATGTACCGCACTGCTTGCTTTTCCTTGCAAGCTACGGGCGTTTTCGTTCGCCACCCGAAGGCGATCCTGACAGGCGAAGGATCATTTTTGTAGAAAAAGATATTAACGGTCAGGCAGGAGAGAGCCAAACCGTTAACGATTCCTGCCAGCCTGATTTTTGCCTGAATGACCGTGCATATTCTGATAATCCCCCTATATTCTGCCAAAATCCGCCCAAAATTTGATTTAATTCGTTAATTAATTTGATTGATTAATGTGTAGAATAAATGTGCTTTGCTGTTCAATTGCGCATTTTATCTCGCTGATATTCAGCCTAATACCGAAGCCTGATTGATAAAACATAAGTTAAATTCAATGAAAAACAACAAGGAATTGCTGTACCTGCAAGAACGTGCTTACCTGCGAGAGCTGGCTGAGCACATAGCGAAAGCGTCGCCGCATCTGGCTGAATTTCTGGTTTCCTCTCATGACCCCGATATTGTCCGTGTTTTCGACGCCTTTGCGTTTTTGACTGCCAATCTGCGGGACAAGCTGGAGGATGATTTTCCCGAAATTGTTCACGGCATGCTCTCCCGTATCTGGCCGTTAGCCCTGTCGCCTATTCCGCCCACAACGATAGTCCAGTTTACGCCTGCGGATGACGAGCATCAGGGCACGGCCGAGATCCCGATCGGTACATCGGTGTCTGCCAGCCTTAACGGGCAGTGGCTCGGCTTTAAAACCTGCCGCCCTTTGCATATTGAACCGTTGATTGTGCAGGAGCGCGCCGTCAGAAAAACGGGTACCCACAGTGAAATTATCCTGACACTAGGCCAAACCGGTTCGGCATCGTCTTTCTGGCAAAGTGGTCCGCTGACGTTCTTCCTCGGCACCGACACAGCGCGTGCCGCCCAGCTCAGCCTGTGGCTGGATCAACATATCTGTGATGTCAGCCTGAACACACAGGGCGGGCGGCGAACCATTAAAAGTTTTCCTTATGGCTGGTATGGCCTGCTGGACGAGCCGTTGCTGCCCACCACCAAAAGTCCCTGTTCCGGCCTGCAACCGTTGCTGGAATACTATGCGGTGCCGGCGCTTTATAACTTTGTCACGCTGGATATCAGTAGTCGCTGTGCGCAAGTGCCGCTCAATGACGATGGCACGTTTGAGCTGATTTTGCGGTTCGAGGGCGAATTGCCGCTGGATGATGTCGAGGGGGCATTTTTGTTGGGTTGTGTTCCGGCGATTCATCTGGAAAACCAGACCAGCCCGCCTGTCCGGTTGGAAACCGGTGATCACCGCTATCCGCTGCCATTGGGGGAGTCAGTGTGCTTGTACCGGCTGCGGGAGGTTCAGGTGGTGGTGCAGCCCGAGGACAACGAGCAGCGTGGCACGCCTTATCACTGGCTGCCGATTGAGCAGTTTGTTCCCGGGCGTTTTTTCGATGACGATGAGCAGCCCGACACGTTTTACTACCAGCTCCAGACTGAATCTGATTTTCTGGGCAGAACCCGCCACCGGCTGTGCTTTTTTGATTTGACCGGCAGTCCGGCCCACACTCTGCCGGATATTGCTGTCTCGTGCTCTTTCACCGGCTACCATGAGCAGGCACGGACGCTGGAACAGGGTGCAATTACCGTGACGCCGGAAAGTGCACCGTCTCATCTTGATGTACAAAATATTATTCCTGTGGTGACCGATTATCCGCCCTTGTTACAGGAAAATAACGGCTGGCCGCTGCTCTCCTGCCTCTCCAGCCCGCCGGTGATGTTATTTGCCACTGACAGCCTGAAACAGTTTCTCCGCCTGTTTGACCCGCACCGCGAGACAAACCGTCCGCTGAGTCGCCAGTTCCAGCAACATATTGACGGCATTGTGCAGGTTAAAGAGCGCCTGACCGACCGCTTAAGGCGTGGGCAACCGATTCGTGGGTCTGTGTTGTCGCTCACGCTGGCTCCCGGTTGTTACCGCACGCCCGGTGAGATGTACCGCTTCAGCCGGTTAATCAATCAGGCGATGGCCTGCTTTATCAGCCAGTCCACGTTCGTCATGCTGGAAATTTTCACCCCGGACAACCCTGACGTGTTGTGGCAGTTCTGGCACGTCGATGGATTACGCCCGGCCATGTAAGGCATTCATGTCATAAACGAGAAGGAATAAGGAATAAACATGAAAAGTGGATTACGTTTTACCTGCCGTATCGCGGGTGTGCCGGAAGACACCTTTGCGGTCGGCGATTTTTCTTTGCAAGAGGGATTATCGGAACTGTTTACCCTCAACCTGACGCTGGTCAGGGCCGGTAACGCGAACCCGTTCAGGCCGCAGACTGAGATTGATTTGGCCTCGCTGCTAATGCAGGAAGCGGTGTTGCAGGTTTTTTATGGTGAAACGGTGCAGCGCAAAATCACCGGGATTGTCTCTCAGGCTAATTGGGTGGGCACTGACGGTAACAAGACGCACTATACCGTCACCGTCCGCCCTGCCTGCTGGCGGTTGACGCTCAATCAGGACAGCCGGATTTATCATCGGCAAAATGTCCCCGCCATCTTAAACAGCCTGCTGAAAAAACACCGGGTAAAAGCCGATTCAAAACGCTACGATACGCATCAGGACCGGGAATATGTGACCCAGAAGCGTGAATCCGATTATGATTTTTTCAGCCGGTTAGCGGCGGAAGAGGGATTCAGTTTCTGGTTTGAGGATGAAACGCTGTTTTTCAGTGACAGCCATCTGGGCATGACCGCGGGCTTGCCGCTGCAATACCAGCCCCAGCCGGAAACCGCCCACGGAACAGACACTATCTATCAGGTGCAACTGGGCGTCGGGATGAGTCCGCAACGCAGTTTCCACAAAGATTTCAACCCGGAAAAACCGCGCTATCACCTCTCCCATATGCACAGCAGCGAAGGTTTCCGCGATTTCGGCAGCCAGACCCCTTACACCGTGTTTGAGAGTTACGGGCGGTTCCAGAAAGATGCGGCCGCCAAACCGTTTTTAAAATACCGGCAGGAAGCGCTGGATAACCAGAAACAAACCGGCAGTGGCCACAGTAACTGCATCAAACTGATGCCGGGCAAAATTTTCGAGATAAAAAATCACCCCCATAAGCCTCTGAATGTTCGCTGGCAGGTGGTCAGTATCAGCCACCACGGGCGTTGCCCGCAGACACTGGGCGATAACAACGGTGACGGCACCACACTTTCCAACCATTTCAGTTTTATTTCCGGTCTGGATGATTACCGCCCGCCGTTCCACTACAAACCGCTGGCCGATGGCGATGAAACTGCCATCGTGGTCGGGCCGGAGGGCGAAGAAATCTTCGTCAATAAAGACGGGGCGATTAAAGTGCATTTCCACTGGAACCGCTATGACCCGCCGGATGATGGCGCTTCGTGCTGGGTACGGGTTGCTCAGGGCTGGAACGGTAACGGTTTTGGTTTTATGGCGATACCGCGTATCGGGCAGGAAGTGATTATCTCTTACCTCAACGGCGATATCGACCGACCGATTGTCACCGGTTGTGTTTACAACGGCCTGAACCGCCCGCCACTGGATTTACCGGCAGAAAAAACCCGCACCACGTTTAAAACCAAAACCCACAAGGGCAAAGGATTCAATGAACTTCGGTTTGAGGATGCCAAAGGCAGTGAGGAAATTTATTTCCACGGCCAGAAAGATTTTACCGCCCAGATTGAAAATGATGTGCTCTGGCATATCAAACACGACCAGAAACAACGTATTGATAACAACCGTTACCACGATATCCGCGCCGATGACCATCATCAGGTCGCCGGTTCACGCAAAATCACCACCGAAGGCGATGTATCGCACCGGATTGCCGGTAGCCAGCATACCCAGACCGGGGATGCCACCGTGATTGACAGCGGACAGGAAATTCACCTGAAAAGCGGCGGCAAAGTGGTGCTGGAAGCGGCAGCAGAAATCACATTGAAAGTGGGCGGCAGTTTTCTGAAAGTCACGCCGGGCGGCATTCTCTGTTCACCGATTAATGTCGGGCAGGGTTCAGGCGGCAGCGGGCGCGGGATTTCACTGCAATTACCGGAGGGAGTAGCGCCACTCTCACAAGTAGGGCAACTCCCGATGGCGGAAGCGCTCCCGGCAACTGAATTTCCGGTGCAACCGGCTTGTGCAGAACTGGCGCAACAGGATGCCAGTTTAGTCATTAAACCTGTTAAAGAGTAAACACAATGGAAAGAGCTATCACCATGGAGAGCACCGAATCAGCAATAAGCTGGCAAGCCTGGCTGAATGAACCCAATAAAGCGCCTGTATTCTTCATTCTCAATTCACTGGCTAAACCGAATCCTGTAGAACCATTTTACCGTCATGACTGGGTTGAGCAGGCATTTCCTCTGTATAGCGGCACCCCGATGCGCAATATGTTGAAACAGAGTCCGTGGTTGGTACAACCGAAGGCTAATCAATTAGTTCAGATAGGGGTAGTGCTGGATCGCCATGAGCTCAGTGACAACAGTTGGGGTTGGGCTTACCGCAGCCATACATTGTGGCAGGAACAGCTTAGGCACTGGCAGCAGCGACAATGGGTAATGATGAATGGCGAGCCGGTACTGTTTCGCATGATGGATGCACGGATATTGGGCACACTGGTGCCGGCTTTTACGCCCAGCGACTGGTCACTGATGTTGTCGCCTGTCACAGAACTGATGATAGACAGGCCGCAACCGATGCGGTTTTGCCGTCCCGAAGCGTGTAGAGAAGGTAACAGTGAAATTCCGTTTACATTGGGTGAGCATTTGCTGGCAGTCTGGCTGCAATCTCCTTATGGTCTGAAAGTGTTAACCAGTTCACTTTATAATGATTTATGGGAAAACCACGGAGAAATAGCGAGGCAATTGGATCAGCCTGAAGGCCGTTTGGAACAACAGATTGAACAATGGTTGCGGAAAAAAATTGAGGCAGGGCATCATGCTGAAAAAATATCCTGTCAGGATTATCTGCTAGCGATGGAACAAGAAAAAGAACAGGAGAAAGATTTATGAGTAATGCAAATTCAGTTTATTGCCCTAATTGTCCGAATATGCTGAAGAATAAGATAGAAATCCAGCTCGTTGACGAACATAATAAACCCATAACCAATATGCCTTATACATTAAAAAACAGCAAAACTACACGTACAGGGAAAACAGATGGGAATGGAATGATCAAGGAAGAGCAATTATTGGCTTCTCCTTTACGCTTATTTCTCAGTGGGCAAGAATTTGCCGATGAAATGGAAAAACGCCCACTGAGAACGAAGCGTAACGGCGAATACAAATATGCACACTCTAAGGATTCTATGTCCAAAATTTCAACCGTTTTTGCAGAAAGTCAAAAATTGGGCTGTCAATATTATTATGCAACGATTGGAGAACTGGTTGATAAAATGCCTGTTATTAAAGGATGGAAAAAAGAGATACCTCTTCCTAGTTGCCACTTTCCCAACAATGAACCAGTAGGTCTTGAAGTCATACCTTCCGCTTTCGATACTTATCGCTATGTGATTGAGGTTTGCCCATTCAGGGCATGGTCTTTATTATTGCATCATCAAAAAGATTATTCACTGGTTAACGCCTATAATTTTTCATTGATGAGCATATTAACTTATAGTGATGACAATAAGTACGCCACTGGCTCTATTGTGAATGTTTTTAATAACCAGATGCTTGATATTTCAAAACTTCCCTATAAGTTTAATGACCAATCTTTTACCCCGGTTGTTTATGATGTCCCATTCAGTGATCGTTATACTGAGGTCGTCTATATTGACTCAAATAAACAAGATGTCCCTCAGGGACATACTCAGCTTTTTTATGTGGCAAACAAGAATGAAGTTATTGTTGGATGGCGCGGCACTGAAATGACGGAAACAAAGGATATTCTCACAGATGGAATATTCCAGCCGCTAGAATTAAGCTGTACACCTAAAGGTGTATGTAGCGGTTTTAGCGAAAAAGGAAAAGTTCATAAAGGTTTTTGGGAAGCTTTTCATCTTGTCAAAGATATCCAAGTTCCTGATATAGAAAAAAGGAAAACAGTATTCGAACATGTTTTGGGATTAGCAAAAGTAAGAAAACTATTCGTCTGCGGTCATAGTTTGGGGGGGGCCCTCGCCTTGTTACATAGTGCACAACTCAAATCCTATAATCCTTGCCTCTATACCTACGGTATGCCACGTTTATTCACCCAAAGCGCAGTGCAGGAACTCACTGAAATTACTCATTATCGTCATGTTAATGAAGATGATTTTGTTCCATCTGTACCGTTTAACAAAGATATGGATAATATAGCTCTTCAAGCAGATTATAAATTTGTAGGATACGCAATCGAAGTATTTGATACTGCTATTGGAACATCATTAAGTACAGCTGGTGCTCTCACTGCAAAAAGTATTAAGTCACTCAGCCGTGATAACGAGCCCTTTTTACACCATGGTAAATTAGTTTATTTTTATGTTCTCCCTGATGCAGAATCAAAACTTTATTTACTTCCGGAGTTAAATGAAAAAACCAGAAAAGAGACTAAAGAATTTATTGAACAACAGACCAAAGTAGATAAATACAGAGAGCAAGAGATACGTTCATTTTTTCAGGGTGACGAAAATCCTACAGGTAAGCGTGGGACAGGTCTTCTTGACCATAGTAGCGCCTTATATGCTGAATATATTGATAAGAGATTACGAGAGCTGTGCACTCTTTCACCGGATGAAAAATTGCAAAGTAAGCAGGAAGATTTATCATTTCTTGAAAGTGAACCGCATTCGATTCGTGCAATATTTCAAAGAAAAAAAATCAGAGAATATTATTTCTTAAGAGAAATAGATAATCAATTGGCCACTACGTTGGACGTAACCCGAAAAAATGAAAGAGGCTTTGTTGCCTTACAACGTTATTCTAAATAAAGATAGGAATCGTAGAGAGTATGATAAAGTTGATGCCATTTATATTATTACCACTCACTTTGTGCCTAACAGGGTGTGATTTTTTATCTAATGCCATTTCGGACACTTGGCAAACTTATAAAGATAATTCTGAACCATTTTCACCTCCTGAAAAAAATCAATGGATCACAGTTGAAGGTGTTATTCCTCCGAATACTACTCCTATTTTGAAGAGAAGATATATTTCAAACAAATGTTTATCTACTCACAATACTGCTGGAGGAGCTGTTTATCATACCCCTAGGCATCAAGGGGATGATGTTAATATTTCAGTAAACCCCATAACGGGTTATTTTAAGGAAAAAATACCTCTTCAAGGGGGGGGGCTGGTGTCAATGGCACATCAATACTATTGTATTCGTTATTATGTATACTGACGTTAATCATTTAATAAAAGATGCTGTGCCCTACACTGGAACAGGTATAACGATTTATATCAATGAATCAGAAAAACCTAAGGAGATGAAAAAATTCACAAATTATATTAATTATAATCCAATTATTTATCCTTTTCTCCGAAAGGATTATGATACGCCAAATCAAATAGGATTATATGGAGAATCAGGTGGAACAACTTCGTTCGGATTAAATTTGATTCCTGGAAGTGAATGGAAAATTACCTACATGCCCACTTTGGATGAAACTAAAATGCCAAAAATAATTGTTTCAGAAAACCCTCCGGGAATATATCCTCGAGGAAATGCAAGAGTTGAATACCCAGATGGAAAAATAGATTTAGACAGGGATTCCATTGATTATTGGAAAATAAATAATACATCCCAATGGGAATAGTTATAAGTATCTATTAAAACCCCTCAACATCAGAACATTCCATGATTTATTTATAGTTTCTGATGTTGTGGTTGATATCAATCATTAATAACCAAATTTTTCATACATGAGGTTCAATATGACAAACAGAGCCGTTATTTTATTAAATGACACTACCGATCACGGTGGAAAAGTCATTACTGCTGTGGGGGGCTACACCTACAAAGGCATTCCGGTTGCTGGGGAATCAGATTTAGTTGAGTGCCCCAAATGCGAGGGCGTTTTTCCTATTGTCGAGGGCAGTGAAAATTTAAAGAGTCATGGAAAAGCGATCGCCGTAGAGGGGATGCAAACCGCTTGTGGTGCCAAACTGATCGCCAGCCAAAAAGAGTTTCTCGCTTAATAAAACCATACTGACGCACTGCGCTTGTCTTCTCCATGTTATCGGGCTAATACATTAGCCGATAACATGGAGAGCTGAAAAAAACAGGTGGTGATGAGTCCGTCATGTTTTAACTTGGTTAATCAACGGCTGAAATTCTTCACATTACCCCATCGCGTTTAAATCATCATGCACAAGAGCAACGGTACAAGGCACTTTCAGGACTGTCGCCTCAAGTACATCAGGAGTGGCTGCTATGACGTGATTGATCTCATCCATAAACTCCAGCAATTCTGGCTCCAGATCAGTTAGGGTAACCCCTTGTTGCAGCTGTTTTTCAACCAATTCGCAAATGGCTTTCAGTTTAGGAACACCGTTATAGCAACAACTGCCGTGCAGTTGGTGGACATGATGCAGAAAGTGTTTGCGGATTGCTTCACCATCGGTGGTTAAAGCCTGTTTAATCATTCCCTTCATGTCGGGCAATGATTTTACCAGCATTTCCAGCATCTCCCGCGCCAATGATTCTTTGCCGGCGGTTTGCTTTAACGCCATCTCCCAGTCAATAGCGTGTGGTTTTTTCCGGGGGCAATATTGATTCAGCAATACTTTCAGGCAGTTTTCATCCAAGGGCTTGGAAAGACAGTCAATAAACGGTGCATTCTTCGCCTCGTGGCAGGCAAAGGCTGTAACCGCCACAATCGGCGTCTCTTTATGCGGGGGCAATTGTCGGATCTGCTCAGAGGTTTGGATACCATCCATATCTGCCATCTGAATATCCATCAAAATCAGATCCAGCGAATGCTGTTTCGCTATTTCCAGCGCCTCCATGCCATTACTGCACAGAAAGGTATTTTCAACCAGTTCATGCAGCAGTGTACCGATCAATTTCAGGTTAGCGGAATTATCGTCTACTGCCATAACGGTCATGGGTAAACGCGATGATGCAGAACAGATTGGCCGATGTTCTGGCAATGACCCGAATGAATACGCCTCTTTTTCCAGCCAGATATCAAAGTAAAATACCGTCCCTTTAGCGACTTCACTGGTAAAGTCAATGTCTCCTTTCATTTCACTGACCAGTCGCTTAGTGATGCTTAATCCCAGTCCGGTTCCCCCATAATGGCGGGTAATGCTGGCATCTGCTTGATTGAAGGCCTGGAACAGAATCGGACGGTATTCGGGTTTGATACCGATACCTGTATCAGTCACGGTAAAATCGATCTGGACAAGATGGTGGTGGTGCTGGCGTAATTTGATATCCAGCGTGACAGAGCCTTTATCCGTGAATTTAATGGCATTACCAATCAGGTTAGTCAGTATTTGCTGTAAGCGAATAGGATCGCCAATCATCAAATTGGGTAACTTCTCATCAATATGGTGATGCAGGGGAAGATTTTTCGCGTTGGCAGCCGGTGTTAGCAGTTCGATAACTTCATTGACGGTATCCCTTAGCAAAAAAGGGACTTGATCCAATACCAGTTTATTGGATTCCAGCCGTGAGAAATCCAGAATATCATTGATGATTTTCAGTAGGTTATTGGCTGATCTGTCAATGACATACAGATACTCCATCTGCTGTGGTGTAATGGGAGTTTTTAACATCTGGCGGGTAAAGCCAATGACGCCATTAAGCGGCGTGCGTAATTCGTGGGACATATTGGCCAGAAATTCCGTTTTGATCCTGACTGCCTCTTGGGCACGTTTTTTAGCGATAGTCAGTTCAACATTCTGAATTTCTAACTGTTCCATCGTAATTTGCAGGTCGGAAGTGGCTTGATCGATATGAAGCTGCATCTCATCTTTGTATTTCGAGAGCGATTCTGCCACGGTGTTGATACCATTCTGGAGTGCGGATAACTCCCCAGGCATGGCGCCTGTTACACGGCTGTTCAGTTGTCCCTGCCGGATACGATCAACGGCTTCAACCATGCAGTTCAGGGGCTGGGTGACTTTGCGCACCAGCACATGGGCAAACAGTGCTGTTCCTCCAAGACACAGAATCAGCAGAACGATGGAGGTAGCAATCTCCTTGTATTGCTGGAGCTGGGCGGCGCGTAAGTCTAAATCAATAGCGATATAGCCAACCGGCAGCGCATCGCTGGTGGACGTGTTCCAGGGATTAGGGGAAGCGGTTTCTGAAATAATTGGCATCTTCAGGATGATACTGTTGCCGTATTCCGTTTTGGACAAGGTTGTGGGCAGGGCTTCGTTGGCAGTGAGCCTCAAGCGATTGACATCATACTTGTCATTCGAAATATCGAATAACTTGTTATGCTTATCAAAGATCGCAATTGCCCTGACAATTTCAGAGTTTCGGCGGTGCAGGCTGTTTATCAGTGCGTCAACTTGCTGGCAATTGTCCAGATTAATGCCAACCTCGCTGGCGATGGATAAGGGTTCAATAATGCTGATCCCACTGCGAACTATCAGGCTCTTTAACTCGTAATAGCGGTATGAGATAAATGATATACTCACAAGCGTTCCGACCAGTAAAACAGGAACCAATATCAGGCTCATCATACGGGTGCGTAGGCTATATTTGGTCATAAGCGTCCATTGTGGGAAAATCAGAACTCAATTTTTCAACGTCAGTCAGAATCATGGTGCAATTTTACTCCCCAAATCGTCGTTCCGTAAACCGGGGCATTATTTCCGTTACCGCAGATAACCTTGATGCACAAGGGCAAGGCATTGCTCGTCATCAGGGAAAAACTATTTTTATTGCAGGATTATTGCCGGGTGAGCAGGCACAAATCCAACTGACAGAAGAAAAACGGCAATTTGCTAAAGCTAAGGTCGTGAAAAGGCTCTCAGATAGCCCGCAGCGCGTAGCACCTCACTGCCCACATTTTAAAGTGTGCGGCGGGTGCCAACAACAACACGTTGCCACTGAGCTGCAAGTTAAAACTAAAGCCAGTGTACTGGAACACCTGATCCAACGGGAAACCGGAATTAGCATCAGTGCCGAATCCATCATTCGCAGCCCGGAATATGGCTACCGGCGCAGGGCCAGGCTCGGCCTGCAATATCACGCCAAACAACAGACATTGTTTATGGGATTTCGCCAGCGTCAGACCAACGATTTGGTGAATATTAAACGCTGTCCTGTTATGCGTCCTGAATTAGAACAATTATTGCAGCCGCTGTACCTGTGCCTGAATAGCCTGTATGCAGTAAAACGCTTAGGGCATGTGGAATTGGTTCTGGCTGAGAGTGGGCCACTCGTCGTGTTGCGCCATCTTGATCCACTTAAGCAGGAAGATCAGGAAACACTGCGTATTTTTTCGGTGCAGTACAATGTCGCTATTTATCTGCTTGGTGATGAAAAATCCCTTGAACCCTTGATGGAAGGGCAAACCGCACCGTGGTATCAGGTGAATGGATTGAAATTGGTGTTCAGCCCGCAAGATTTTATTCAGGTGAATGATGCCGTTAACCAACAAATGGTTGCACAGGCGTTGGCGTGGCTGGATTTACAATCAACAGACAGGGTATTGGATCTGTTTTGTGGCATGGGAAATTTTACCCTGCCGATCGCCACGAAAGTACAGGCAACCGTGGGTGTGGAAGGGGTTGCTGAACTGGTGGTGAGCGGGCAATATAACGCCCGGCTCAATAAACTTAATAACGTCGATTTTTTTTCATGAAAATCTGGAATCGGATATTCACCAACAGCCTTGGGCCGCACAAGGGTTCAATAAAGTGCTGCTGGACCCCGCCCGCGCTGGTGCGGCGGGTGTTATGGCACATATTGTAAAATTGGTCCCTGAAAAAGTGGTTTACGTTTCCTGTAACCCCACAACACTCGCGCGGGATAGCAAGGTCTTGTTGGAGGCGGGTTATCATCTTGTCAGTGTGCGGATGCTGGATATGTTTCCACACACAGGCCATCTAGAGTCTATGGCGCTGTTCAGCAGTGAGCCAATGGGTATCGAGTAGGGAGAAATTATGGTTGCGGTAAGAAGTGCGCATCTCACACCGGCAGGTGAATTTGCGGTCAATAAGTGGATCGCGAGTTTAAACATTACTAACCCACAATCCAGTGAAAAGTTGGTTGAAACCTGGCGATATTGTCACGAAAAAGTCCAGGGTCACCCTAATGCGGAGCTGTTGCTATGGCGCGGTGTGGAAATGGTGGAGATCCTGTCCACATTGAGCATGGATAATGACAGTATGCGTGCTGCGCTGCTTTTTCCCATCCTTAATGCCGGACTACTCGATAGCGAAACCGTGACAGAAACATTTGGCAAGGGCATCACGAATCTGGTGCATGGTGTATTGGACATGGATGCCATTCGCCAACTGAAAGCCACTCATACCGATGCGACTTGCTCGGTACAGGTCGATAATGTTCGCCGGATGCTGCTGGCGATGGTGGAAGATTTTCGTTGTGTGATTATCAAGCTGGCGGAACGCATTGCCCATTTGCGGGAAGTGAAAGAGGCCAGTGAAGATGAGCGGGTGCTGGCTGCCAAAGAGTGTTCCAATATCTATGCTCCGCTTGCCAACCGGCTGGGAATTGGGCAGCTCAAATGGGAGCTGGAAGATTTCTGTTTCCGCTACTTGCATCCCGATGAATATAAGAAAATTGCTAAGTTACTGCATGAGCGCCGAATTGATCGTGAACAGTATATCGAGAAATTTGTAACGACTTTGCGTAAATATATGCTGAAAGAGGGCGTCCGTGCTGAAATATACGGGCGTCCGAAGCACATTTACAGCATTTGGCGCAAAATGCAGAAAAAATCCCTCGCCTTTGATGAACTATTTGACGTGCGCGCTGTGCGGATTGTTGTCGAGCGTTTGCAGGATTGCTACGGAGCGCTGGGAATAGTGCACACTCACTATCGTCACTTGCCGGATGAATTCGACGATTACGTTGCCAACCCGAAACCGAATGGTTATCAATCGATTCATACCGTCGTCTTGGGACCGAATGGTAAAACGCTTGAGATCCAGATCCGTACTCGTCAGATGCATGATGATGCAGAACTTGGCGTCGCGGCGCATTGGAAATACAAAGAAGGCACTGCGATTGGTGGTAAATCCGATAGTTATGAAAGCCGTATTGCCTGGCTGCGGAAACTGATCGCATGGCAGGAAGAGATGGCGGATAGCGGCGAAATGCTGGATGAAGTGCGCAGTCAGGTGTTTGACGATCGCGTTTATGTCTTTACGCCAAAAGGAGATGTGATTGATTTGCCAATCGGCTCCACGCCGTTGGATTTTGCTTATCACATTCACAGTGATGTCGGCCATCGCTGCATTGGGGCAAAAATTGGCGGACGTATCGTACCATTCAGCTATCAGCTTCAGATGGGTGATCAGATTGAAATCATTACCCAGAAACAACCAAATCCAAGCCGTGACTGGTTAAATCCTAACCTTGGCTATGTGACGACCAGCCGTGGCCGCGCCAAAATCCACAATTGGTTCCGTAAGCAAGATCGTGACAAAAACATCATTGCCGGCCGCCAGATGCTGGACAATGAACTGGCCCATCTGGGGATCACGGTCAAGGAAGCAGAGAAAGAGCTGATTGCCCGTTATAATGTCCACACGTTGGAAGAAGTGTTGGCGGGCATTGGCGTTGGTGATATCCGCATTCACCAGTTAGTGAATTTCCTGCAAAGCAAATTCAATAAAATTACGGCGGAAGAAGAAGATCGCGAAGCGCTTCGCAATCTGGAGAACAAAACCTATACGCCCCGTAATACCAGCAAAAATAATGGCCGTATTGTCGTGGAAGGGGTAGGTAACTTAATGCACCACATTGCCCGTTGTTGCCAGCCTATCCCCGGTGATGAAATTATTGGATTTATTACACGCGGGCGAGGGATCTCCATCCACCGTGCTGATTGTGATCAGTTGGCGGAACTCGAAGCCAGTTCACCGGAAAGGATAGTCGATGCCGTGTGGGGGGAGAGTTATTCCAGCGGCTATTCACTGGTGGTACGCGTTGTTGCCAATGACCGCAGTGGATTATTGCGTGACATCACGACCATCCTCGCCAATGAGAAAATTAATGTGTTGGGCGTCAGCAGCCGTAGTGATGTTAAGCAACAGCTTGCCACCATTGATATGAACATTGAAATTTATAACTTGCAAGTGCTTGGGCGGGTATTGGCGAAGCTCAATCAGTTGTCTGATGTGATTGAAGCCAGACGCTTGCACGGTCATTGATTAAGACATGGATTAAGATGAAACCGAATGCTATTGAACGACTGAAGGGAATAATGGCGCAGTTGCGCCATCCCCAGGATGGCTGTCCTTGGGACAAAGTACAAACCTCTGCCACGATTGCCCCTTATACTCTGGAAGAAACTTATGAAGTGCTTGATGCGATTGAGCGCAATGATGTCAGCGCCCTAAAAGAAGAGCTGGGGGATCTGCTGTTTCATATCGTATTTTATGCCCAAATGGCGCAGGAACAGCAACAGTTCGAGTTTGACGATATCTGTGAGGCGGTGTGTGACAAACTGGAGCGCCGCCATCCCCATATCTTCAATCAACAAGCCGGTATCAGCGGCGAAGAGGCGATAGGCAGTTGGGAACAACGCAAAGCCGCAGAACGGGCTGAAAAAGATCAGCATTCGGTGCTGGATGATATTCCCGCCAGTCTGCCGGCCTTGATGAAGGCTTATAAGATCCAGAAACGTTGCGCTTCGGTCGGGTTTGATTGGGATACTCTTGGTCCTGTGCTGGACAAAGTCTATGAAGAAATTGATGAAGTCATGGACGAAGCGAAGCAGGCGGTGGTTGATAAAGATCGACTGGAAGAAGAGTTGGGAGATTTACTGTTTTCGGTGGTTAATTTATCCCGTCATTTGGGGCATAAGCCGGAGATTGCACTACAAAAAGCCTGCCGGAAATTCGAAAACCGTTTCCGTCATGTCGAAAAATTGATCCTCGACAAAGGATTGTCACTGGAAACGGCTACATTAGATGAAATGGAAGCGATGTGGCAGCGAGTGAAAAGTCAGAAGGGATAGCGAAGAAGATGGAAATAGCGAAAAGGAAGTCGCTTAAACGGCTGAATAACCTGCGGCGGATGAAAAAATTTCATACCAATAACTTAATGAATTTAAAGAGAAAGAAGGGTATTTGTTTCGCCGTGCTGCTATTTATGTGGCATCTTACCCCGTTTAGATGGTTTGTAGCGAAATTAAGGTTAGGGTATACTGCTTTCCCGTCCTGTTATATTCATCATCCTTTTAAACCTAAACTTTCAGGTTCAGCATGAAAACTAATTATATTTTTGTGACCGGCGGGGTCGTATCCTCTCTGGGTAAAGGCATTGCCGCAGCCTCTTTGGCGGCTATACTCGAAGCCCGTGGACTCAATGTCACCATTATGAAACTGGACCCGTATATCAACGTCGATCCAGGCACAATGAGTCCAACCCAACACGGGGAAGTTTTCGTTACCGAAGACGGCGCTGAAACTGATCTTGATTTAGGTCATTACGAACGTTTCATCCGAACCAAAATGACACGCCGCAATAACTTCACAACAGGCCGTGTCTATTCTGAAGTGCTGCGCAAAGAACGCCGTGGCGATTATTTGGGGGCAACCATTCAGGTTATTCCTCACATCACCAATGAAATCAAAGACCGTATCATCCGTGGCGCAGAAGGCCATGATGTTGTGTTGGTGGAAATCGGTGGTACTGTCGGTGATATCGAATCCTTGCCATTCCTTGAAGCTATTCGTCAGATGGCGGTGGAAGTCGGTCGTGAAAACACGCTGTTCATGCACCTGACGCTGGTGCCTTATATGGCCGCCGCGGGTGAAGTGAAAACGAAGCCGACCCAGCATTCCGTGAAAGAATTACTGTCGATTGGTATCCAACCGGACGTATTAATCTGCCGTTCAGACCGCGTTATTCCGTCCAATGAGCGTGCAAAAATTGCGCTGTTCTGTAACGTTCCAGAGAAAGCGGTTATCTCTTTAAAAGATGTTGATTCCATTTATAAAATTCCAGCCCTCTTGAAATCTCAGGGCTTAGATGATTATATTTGTAAACGATTCAGCCTCGAATGCCAGGAAGCGGATCTGTCCGAATGGGAACAGGTCATTTATGAAGAAGCCAACCCATCGGGTGAAGTGACCATTGGGATGGTGGGCAAATACGTTGAACTGCCTGATGCGTATAAATCAGTGATTGAAGCGCTGAAACATGGTGGGCTGAAAAATCGCCTGACAGTCAATATCAAGCTGATCGATTCACAGGATGTTGAAACGCGCGGTGTTGGCGTATTGAAAGGTCTGGATGCGATTTTGGTCCCCGGTGGCTTTGGTGGCCGTGGTATCGAAGGTAAGATCATGACCGCACGTTATGCCCGTGAAAACAAAATTCCCTATCTGGGCATCTGTTTGGGTATGCAAGTGGCTCTGATTGAATTCGCTCGCAATGTTGCGGGAATGGCAGGGGCTAACTCCACTGAATTCGATCCTGAATGTAAGTTACCGGTTGTTGCTCTGATCACCGAATGGCGTGATGAGAACGGCAACGTAGAAGTACGTAGCGAAGAGAGCGATCTCGGCGGGACGATGCGCGTTGGTGGCCAATTGTGCCGTCTGACTGAAAACAGTCTGGTACATAAACTTTATGGTCAGAATGACATTGTTGAACGTCATCGCCATCGTTATGAAGTGAATAATTTGCTGTTGAAACGCATTGAAGATGCAGGTTTGCGCATTGCTGGCCATTCAATCGACAACAAACTGGTGGAAATCATCGAGAACCCAGCGCATCCGTGGTTCGTGGCGTGTCAGTTCCATCCGGAATTCACTTCAACGCCCCGCGATGGTCATCCGCTATTTGCCGGCTTTGTCGAAGCTGCCGGCAAATATCAGAAAGGCCAGTTGAAATAAGATATGGGGCAATGGATTGAAATTAAGCTAATTTGCTTTTAAGGGCATCACTATTTAAGGAAATAGTTTTATTTTTAATCCGTTGCCCGTAATTTAACTTGTACTGAGGAAAACCTAATGTCCAAAATCGTTAAAGTGCTTGGCCGTGAAATCATCGACTCCCGTGGTAACCCAACGGTAGAAGCAGAAGTACACCTGGAAGGGGGCTTTGTTGGTCTGGCTGCTGCGCCATCAGGTGCATCAACCGGTTCCCGCGAAGCGCTGGAGCTGCGTGATGGCGATAAATCTCGTTTCATGGGGAAAGGTGTACTAAAAGCCGTTTCTGCGGTTAACGGCCCAATTGCACAGGCTCTGGTTGGTCAGGATGCGAAAGATCAGGTTAACATCGACAAGATCATGATCGAGCTGGATGGTACTGAAAACAAATCTAACTTCGGTGCTAACGCGATTTTGGCTGTTTCTCTTGCGAACTCCAAAGCCGCAGCCGCAGCTAAAGGTATGCCTCTCTACGAGCACATCGCTGAGTTGAACGGCACTCCGGGGAAATTCTCCATGCCTCTGCCAATGATGAATATCATCAACGGTGGTGAGCACGCAGATAATAACGTCGATATTCAAGAATTCATGATCCAGCCGATTGGCGCAAGCACACTGAAAGAAGCTGTACGTATGGGTTCCGAAGTATTCCACAATCTGGCAAAAGTGCTGAAAGCTAAAGGCATGAACACTGCGGTGGGTGATGAAGGTGGCTATGCGCCAAACCTGGAATCTAACGCCGCAGCGCTGGCGGCAATCAAAGAAGCGATTGAGAAAGCGGGTTACGTACTGGGTAAAGATATTACGCTGGCGATGGACTGTGCAGCTTCTGAATTCTATAACGAAGAAACGGGTAACTATGAACTGAAAGGCGAAGGCAAGACTTTTACCTCTCAGGAATTCACCCATTATCTGGAAGGATTGACCAAAGAGTACCCAATTGTTTCCATCGAAGATGGCCTGAACGAATCTGATTGGGAAGGTTTTGCTTACCAGACTAAAGTGTTGGGTGACAAAATCCAGTTGGTTGGTGACGATCTGTTCGTAACTAACACCAAGATCCTGAAAGAAGGTATCGAAAAAGGTATTGCAAACTCCATCCTGATCAAGTTCAACCAGATCGGTTCGTTGACTGAAACTCTGGCTGCCATCAAGATGGCAAAAGAGGCAGGTTACACTGCGGTCATTTCTCACCGTTCCGGTGAAACTGAAGATGCAACTATTGCTGATCTGGCGGTGGGTACTGCTGCGGGTCAAATCAAAACGGGTTCTATGAGCCGTTCTGACCGTGTTGCTAAATACAACCAGTTGATCCGTATCGAAGAAGCACTGGGTAATCGTGCTCCTTTCAACGGTCTGAAAGAAGTGAAAGGCCAGGCATAATTGTCGGTTTTTTCCTTTAAAAAATAAAAATTATTTATGTTTTGGCGGAAGGGAGTCGTCTCTTTCGCCTTCTTATTGAAAGAAAATTTTATTTTTTATGCCGGTACTTATCTTAAGTGCAGGATGAAAGTGTGATATAACAACAGAAATTCAGTTCTTTTTTTTGAACAATAATGCAGTGGCCAGACAAATCCCGCGTAGCAGATCCCAAAATTATACAACTCGTATTTTATTCCTTGTTAATACTCCTTATTATTTCATTTGTAATGTAATTCTTTAACATTTGTGACAATGATTCATCAATTATTCTTTTTACATTACAGAGTTATGTTTCATTGTTTTATGGAGTCTTCATGGACGCTTCTGAATCTTTAACCCCAGCGATTGGGCCTACACCCTCAAATAAAAGAGGCTTAATTATTCTCGCGCTGGACATCATTTTGCTTGTGATATTGCTTAAGTTTTTGCCCTATGGGGAAAAAGCAAATACGGGCTTGGCATTAATGGTATTTGTTGGCGTGTTATGGTTAACGGAAGCCATTCATGTCACCATTACTGCGCTGTGTATTCCTATTCTGGCGGTCGGCATGGGATTGATGAATACCGGCGATGCACTGAAATCTTTTGCCAACCCGATAATCTTTTTGTTCTTCGGTGGCTTTGCACTGGCAACAGCGCTACATATCCAAGGCTTGGACAGATTAATCGCTAATCGTCTGTTGATGATTGCCCGTGGGCGTTTATCTGTGGCGGTATTGCTGATATTTGGTATTACTGCCCTGCTTTCTATGTGGATAAGCAACACGGCAACTGCTGCCATGATGTTACCACTGATCCTCGGTATTCTGGCGAATCTGGATGTACGTACTGAGCGCAATACCTTTGTTTTTGTGTTGCTTGGTGTTGCCTATAGCGCCAGCATCGGTGGCTTGGGGACATTGGTAGGTAGCCCACCCAATGCTATCGCTGCCGCACAATTAGGTATGGATTTCTTTACATGGATGAAATACGGCGTACCAATGGTCATTGTTCTTATGCCAGTCATGATTGGGGTGATGTACCTCATGTTACGCCCAAATTTGAACCACAAATTTGATCTGGAATTGGAGCACCTGGAATGGAATGGTAAGCGTGTTATTGCCATGGGCATTTTCCTGCTAACCGTAGTGTGCTGGATTTTCAGTTCATTGATTAGTGATGCACTCGGCGGTGTCAAAGATCTGGATACGATTATTGCAGTGAGTGCCGCTATCCTGATTGGTATCACTGGGGTATCAACATGGTCGCAGATTCAAAATAACACTGAATGGGGCGTATTGATGCTGTTCGGTGGTGGTCTGACGTTGAGTGCCGTTTTGAAAAATTCCGGTGCCAGTGAAGTTATGGCAAATGGGATGGCGGAGGCTTTCGGTGCCAGCCCTTGGTTTGTGATCATCATTGCGATTGCTACGTTTATTATCTTCCTGACAGAATTTACCAGTAATACTGCAAGCGCCGCGCTACTTGTACCTATTTTTGCCACAGTTGCAGAAGCGCTGGGAATGCCGATTATGGTTTTGACCATGATAATTGGTATCGGGGCATCCTGTGCATTTATGCTACCTGTTGCAACACCCCCTAACGCGATTGTTTATGGCACCGGCTATATCAAACAAGTTGAAATGGTCAGAGTAGGCATAGTGCTGAATTTGGTATGTATTGCCATTATTTCTGCGATTGCCTGGTTTTTCTGGTTGTAATTCCTTCTGACTCTTAATGTTTAAATAAGCCATGCTCAAAATCGCCACCCTTGCAGGTGGCGATTGTGTTACTCTTCTTTGGTGCTGATATAGATATTTTTCACTTCTGTATAAGCATCCAGCATCATCTTGTGGGTTTCACGCCCAAGTCCTGATTTCTTATAACCACCGAAAGGAGTGTGAGCGGGCAATTCATGATAGGTGTTGATCCACATACGGCCTGTTTTTATTGCTTTGGCGATGTGCAGGGCACGGTTAATATCCTGCGTCCATACGGCACCTGCCAGGCCATATTCGGAATCATTGGCCATTTCGATAACGTTTTCTTCGTTACTGAACGGAATGACGCATAGTACAGGCCCGAAAATTTCTTCTTGCGCCACCCGCATCTTATTGGTGACATTGGTCAGGATCGTCGGCTGGATAAAGAAGCCATCATCATATCCTGCCCCGGTTATGCGTTTTCCGCCAGTCAAAACGGTTGCACCTTCCTGTTTTGCGAGGTCGATGTAACCTAAAATAGTGTTCATCTGTTCTTCACTGACCTGGCAGCCCATTTCTGTTTCTGCCAGCATCGGGTCGCCCACTTTGATTGATTCAAACACTGTTTTCAGTGAATTCAGGAATTCATCATGAATATCTTTATGCAGGAACAGACGGGCACCGGATTCACAGGCTTGCCCTTGGTTCAGCAAAATTGCATTGGCTGCATATTTGATGGCCTTTTTCATGTTGGCATCAGGGAAAACGATATTAGCCGATTTACCTCCCAATTCCAGCGTGGCCGGAATAAGCCTTTTCGCCGCAGCTGCGGCAACGTTGTAACCGACTTCTGTTGATCCAGTAAAGGCGACTTTGTTAATGCCGTCATGGTCGAGGATTGCCTGGCCTACCACTGAGCCACGCCCTGTAACAATATTGACAACACCTGCTGGTAAAACTTGATTCATGATACGCCCCAATTCAAGCAGCGTGATTGGAGTCAGGCTGGCAGGATTGATAACAATAGTATTACCGGCAGCAAGGGCAGGCGCGAGTTTCCAGGCAGCCATTAATAGCGGGAAATTCCACGGAATAATTTGCCCGACTACGCCAATGGGTTCTCTGATGACTAAGCTCAGTGTGTCATTATCGATGACATCAGTCGTATCAGAATGAGCACGGATAACGCCGGCAAAGTAGCGGAAATGATCAACAGAAAAAGGAATATCGAAATGACGACATAGCGACTGGGTTTTACCTCCATCCAATGTTTCAAGGACAATAAAACGTTCGGCTTCGGCTTCCAGCAAGTCGGCAATTTTCAGTAATAACGATTGCCTCTCCGTTGCGGATGTTTTGCTCCATGCTGGCAGCGCTTTTTGGGCAGCCTTGACGGCAAGTTCAACATCTTCGGCATTTCCTGCTGCGTATTCTGTCAACAATTCACCGGTTGCAGGGTTGTAGCTTTGTATCGTATTTTTTGAAACGCTATCACGCCACTCACCATTAATCAGCATCTTATAAGATGTACAAGGCAACAATGTTTTTTCGATATCATGTAGTTTTTTCATTATATTCTCCGGGTACTTTGGTTTGAGGTATGCTAGGATATATATTCTCAACTTATTATCAGACTAATTCTTAATTTTGAGCAAAGCTGAACTGAAATATAAAAGAGCTATATCAATAAATATAAACCTTGATAGTTAAATGCGCGACATATAAAAACTACATAGAATATGATTTTCTAGTGGAATATATTTTTTGAGAGTAATAACGGCATGTTATATCTTCTTGTTTTATTCTAACGTTAGATTGAAGCTTATCGAGTATATACTAATCCAACTTCAAGATGTGTTTTGCGGATTGCAACTTGAAGTTTATCGAGTATATATGGGGAGTAATAGGAATAACGCGGACAGAAAACGTTTTATGGGTAATGAATATTAAACATGGTTTATCCTTTTATAGGAAGTGATATCAGGAATAGCAGATTGATATTTCAATATTTCAGCAAATGAATTCGATATGTATATTGATTATCTTCAATTACATAAAGTAATCAATAATAAAGTTATAAATATTCCTAATTTGATAATAAAAATTTTTCTTAAAACGATTTATATGTTCACATTCTTGCTATGATTACTTTAATCGGTAATCGCGGGGTTGATCATGAGAAAATTGTTAACGATTTGTTTATTAGGATTTGCATTGACTGGGTGTGATAATCAACTCAAAATTGATGGAACAAATGACATCGCTGTAAAAACATCCATTGAGAAAATCAGAGATACTTTACCAGAAGATAAAAGATTACAATTTGATGACGCATTAAATGTTGTCATGATCAATAATATCGACTTTGATGATCTGTTCAAGGATAACAAGAATGGAAATATCAAACATGCAGATATACAAAAATTGGAACAGAAATTTTTTCAATCCCTTCATGGGAAAACAGCCGATCAAGTTATTGACGATGCAGAGAAAATTAAAGCGGCCAGCATGCACAAAAAATGAGTATATATCTTATTAAGTTGCCTCCAACAGAACAACGAGAATTAAGTGAATGCCTTACTGCACACAGAATGTACGGGTAACGCTAACGCTAACGGATTTTATTACGGCTGAATACCGTACTTTTGATCATAAAAAAACCCGCAGTATTTGCGGGCTTCATAGGTTAGCAAAGCCTTTATTTCAAGCCTGCCGCAGAGCGCAGAATTTCAGCTTTATCTGTTGCTTCCCACGGGAATTGTTCACGACCGAAATGACCGTAAGCCGCAGTATCGCGATAAATGGGGTGTAACAGATTCAGCATCTTGATCAGGCCATAAGGACGCAGATCAAAAAATTCACGGACTAGTTGAATCAGTGTGGAAGTTGGGACTTTCTCCGTACCGAACGTTTCCACCATGATAGATGTTGGCTCTGCAACACCGATGGCATAAGAAACCTGGATTTCACAGCGATCAGCCAGACCTGCCGCAACGATGTTTTTGGCAACGTAACGCGCGGCATAGGCTGCCGAACGGTCAACTTTGGAGGGATCTTTACCAGAAAATGCGCCACCACCGTGACGAGCCATACCACCATAGGTATCAACAATGATCTTACGGCCAGTCAGACCACAGTCACCCATTGGCCCTCCGATGACAAAACGACCTGTTGGGTTGATGAAATATTTGGTCATCGGGGTAAGCCATTCAGCAGGTAATACCGGTTTGATGATCTCATCCATCACGGCTTCATGCAGTGCTTTTTGAGCAATATCTTCGCTGTGTTGGGTTGAAAGGACAACAGCATCAATACCAACAATCTTGTTGTTTTCGTACTGGAAAGTGACCTGACTTTTTGCATCAGGGCGCAACCACGGCAGGGTGCCGTTTTTACGAACTTCGGCCTGACGCTCAACCAAACGGTGTGCATAAGTGATAGGTGCTGGCATGAGAACATCAGTTTCATTGGTCGCATAACCAAACATCAAGCCCTGATCTCCTGCACCTTGTTCCAGAGGATCTGTACGGTCAACACCCTGGTTGATATCTGGAGATTGTTTACCAATGGCGCTGATAACTGCACATGAGTTGGCATCAAACCCCATATCTGAGCTGGTATAGCCGATTTCACGTACTGTACTGCGAGTAATTTCCTCTATATCAACCCAAGCGCTGGTCGTGATTTCACCACCAACCATGACCATGCCTGTTTTAACATAAGTTTCGCAGGCCACGCGAGCTTTAGGATCCTGTTTTAAAATTGCATCAAGGACGGCATCGGAAATCTGATCGGCAATTTTGTCTGGATGTCCTTCTGAGACAGACTCAGAAGTAAAAAGATGTGTAGTCATTATATTTTATTACCTTAAATATAATCTTGGATTAATGGCGGATGTTTTACCGTCTAGACGGCTATTTTAAGTCACTCTTGCTAAGGTTACCAGTTTTTTTAATTCTAATTATCTTCCATTGTGTGACATTTTTGCTTCACCATCTAAAAAGTATGAGGGATGTTCGGCCTTATTTAGGTAAATTGCATTTTGCAATTTTGCTGGATTACAGGTATAAACTGCGCGCGTAGCATAAGTCATTTTTTTTGTACTTGAAGTTACGGGCGCTTGCAGGAAATGTACACATGTCCTGCTTCTCAATTGAGAAACGGCTTGCGGTGGGTAAGCCATGTGGGGGTGAATGGGGTTATGAACCATTATCTGTTGATTATTAACGGCCAACAGCCACATTATGCCATTGATGTATCCACATCTTGTTCCTTCCTTTTAAATATGCAGTCATTTCGATGTTACCCGCAGCATAGTTACTTGCAGTATATAAGCAGCAGGTAATATTGAGTTGGTATCATTATGAGTCACAGTAAATATATTGTTTAGTCCTCTCTAAACGTTCCTATAATCTAAGAGCATGCTGTTCCCTGACATTTTTTAATGCGCAAGATACGCACGATAAAATAGTGTCTTGGGTCATTGACCTTACAGGCGAAGGCAAATCTCGACTCCATGAAGGAGACTGCCATGAATGATAATATCGCTCGCAAAATGCGACAGACCTATAACATCGCATACTGGGGCGGCGGCTATTACTATGTCAATGATCTGGGTAATGTCAGTGTTTTCCCAAACCCTGACTTACCGGGAGCTAAAATTGAACTCGTCACTCTGGTGAAGAAAGTTCAGGAAGAAAAAGAACAATTGCGGTTGCCGGCATTGTTTTGTTTTCCCCAGATTTTGCAACATCGTTTGCGTTCGATTAATGCCGCGTTTAAACGGGCACGTGAATCTTATGGGTATAAAGGAGATTACTTCCTTGTTTATCCGATTAAGGTCAATCAGCATCGCCGTGTCATTGAGACATTGGCAAATGCTGATGAACCGATTGGATTGGAGGCAGGCTCCAAAGCGGAATTAATGGCCGTGTTGGCTCATGCAGGCATGACAGGTACGGTGATTGTTTGTAATGGTTATAAGGATCGCGAATACGTCCGTCTGGCATTGATCGGTGAAAAACTGGGACACAAGGTGTATCTGGTTATCGAGAAGATGTCTGAAATTGAGATGGTACTGGAAGAAGCCAAGCGCCTGAATGTGATCCCACGTTTGGGCGTTCGGGCCCGTTTGGCATCCCAGGGGTCTGGTAAATGGCAGGCCAGTGGCGGTGAAAAATCGAAGTTTGGATTGGCTGCCGCGCAGGTATTGCAATTAGTTGAAAGATTGCGTTCAGCTGGGCGGTTGGATAGCTTGCAATTGCTGCATTTCCACTTGGGTTCCCAATTGGCGAATATCCGTGATGTGGCAACGGGGGTGCGTGAATCTGCCCGTTTTTATGTCGAATTGTCCAAACTGGGCGTCAAGATCCAGTGCTTTGACGTTGGTGGTGGTCTAGGTGTCGATTATGAAGGAACACGCTCCCAGTCTGAGTGCTCGGTTAATTACGGTTTGAATGAATATGCGAATAACGTTATTTGGGGCATTGGGGATGCATGTGAAGAACATGGCCTGCCTCACCCAACAGTGATTACGGAATCCGGCCGGGCATTGACCGCCCATCATACCGTTTTGGTCTCCAATGTTATTGGGGTAGAGCACAATGAATTTACTCAAACTACGCCGCCGGCAGAAGGTGCGACGCGCCCTCTGACCAGTTTGTGGGAAACCTGGCTGGAGATGCAATCTGACAGTAGCCGCCGTTCCCTGCGTGAATCGCTGCATGACAGCCAGTTTGATCTGCATGATGTCCATACCCAGTATGCTCACGGTATGTTGGATCTGTCAGAACGTGCGTGGGCGGAAGAACTGTATTTAAATATCTGTCGCCACATTCAGCAAGACCTTGACCCAAGCAACCGTGCCCATCGTCCGATCATTGATGAATTACAGGAACGCATGGCAGATAAATTCTACGTGAATTTCTCGCTGTTCCAGTCAATGCCGGATGCGTGGGGGATTGATCAACTTTTCCCTGTTTTGCCAATTGAAGGTCTGGATAAACCGCTGGATCGTCGTGCTGTTTTGTTGGATATCACCTGCGATTCTGACGGTACAATTGATCACTATGTTGATGGTGATGGTGTGGCAACAACGATGCCAATGCCCGCTTATGATCCAGAAAACCCGCCACTGATTGGTTTCTTTATGGTTGGAGCTTATCAGGAAATTTTGGGTAACATGCATAACTTGTTTGGTGATACGGCTGCCATTGATGTTTATGTTGCAGAAAATGGCGTAGTGACTTATAAGCAGAGCGAGGAAGGTGATTCTGTCGCCAATATGCTTCAATATGTCAAACTGGATCCGCAGGTATTATTGACCCGTTTCCGTGATCAAGTGAAATCGACTGATCTGGATGACAATTTGCAGGAACAATTCTTGCAAGAGTTTGAAAGTGGCCTGTATGGCTACACCTATTTGGAAGATGAGTAATCCTGATTAGCCATTAATCTGTATCAATAGTCATTCCTGATCATGTGTTTTGTATAATAACTCGATAAACTTCAGGTTGCCATCCGCAAAACGCCGCGAGGCCTTATATTTCCCCGTTGCGCGGGGAAATATAACACGCATCTGAAGTTGGATGGGTATAGTGTAAATAAGCCCTTGTGTTACTTGTTACTGCCAATTATTGGAGATTGGTAATAAGCCAGTATGGGACTTTTGAGGATATATCATGAGTATTAGCTCCTTAGGAAACCAAATTGATAATTCTTTGGTTTCAAATGCCTTTGGCTTCCTGCGTTTTCCGTTGAACTTTCAACCCTATTCCAGTGATGCGGAATGGGTGATTACCGGCATTCCTTTTGATATGGCAACATCGGGACGCGCGGGTAGCCGCCACGGGCCGGCTGCCATTCGTCAGGTATCGACTAATCTGGCATGGGAAAGCAGCCGTTGGCCGTGGAACTTCAGCTTACGCAAGCGCCTGAATGTGGTGGATTGCGGGGATCTGGTATTTAGCTTCGGTGATGCCCAGGATATGAGTGATAAGTTGCAGGCACATGCTGAAAAAGTGCTGGCATCGGGTAAGCATATGCTGTCATTTGGTGGTGATCACTTTATCACTTTGCCACTGTTACGTGCCCATGCAAAACACTTTGGCAAAATGGCGCTGATCCATTTTGATGCCCATACAGATACTTATCCAAATGGCAGTCAATTTGATCATGGTACGATGTTTTACCATGCGCCAAATGAAGGGCTGATAGATCCTCACCACTCAGTACAAATAGGTATTCGTACTGAACATGATACGGATAATGGTTTCACTGTATTAGATGCTGGTCAGGTTAATGATCGCGGTGTTGATGATCTTGTTGAGCAGATTAAAACGGTGGTTGGTGACTTGCCGATTTATCTGACGTTCGATATTGATTGCCTTGATCCGGCATTTGCACCAGGGACAGGAACGCCGGTGATTGGTGGATTGACGTCAGATCGGGCATTGAAAATAGTGCGTGCCTTACAACCATTGAATATTGTTGGAATGGATGTGGTGGAAGTGGCACCGGCTTATGACCAATCTGAAATTACGGCATTGGCGGCCGCCACAATTGGGCTGGAGTTGCTGTATTTACAGGCATCAAAGAAAGCTCTTTAATGCATTAATCTTATAAATTGATTTTATACCAATCCAGCTTCAAGATGCGTGTTATATTTCCCCGCGCAGCGGGGAAATATAAGGCTTCACGCCGTCTGGCGGATGGCAACTTGAAGTTTATCGCGTATAAAGGCTCATCTAAAGGTGAGCCTTTAATTTGAGTGTGTCTCTAGAAATGTAGTTTTTTCTCAGTCTGAACCCATAAAGGTTTCAACAGGAACGTTAAAGAATTTGGCAAAGCCTTTTACTTGCCCAATGTTCATAGAACGTTTTCCATGCAGTATCTCTGATATGACGCTCTGGTTTGCAATGTCACGCAGATCAAGCTGCCTTATGCCTCTTTCTTTCATCAAGTAACTCAATGCCTCACGTGGAGTAACATTGGGGACTTGGCGATTTTTAGCTTCGTACTCATAGACACGATCGGTGATAAAATCAGCGAACTTTGCTGCGGTATGTTCGGTATTTTCAGCATATGAGTATAACTCATCAATCAGTGCCATGCGGGCACTCAGATCTTCATCATTTTCTACAGGCTCAATACAGGCTGAGAACAAAAGTGCCAGCGGGCTGATTTGCTCAGATATTGACTGCATCATTTGGGGTAAAATTTCGATGAGTCCATCAATCCTTTTATCAGTAACGAGTGATGTTTTTCTCATGCTTCACCTTTTTGATCGTTTTGATTTAGTCTGCTTACGCCACCATTTATCATATTCGGTATGGGGGCAAACATCTTTAATGTAAAAAGTGCCTGATCTGGGATTAAGCCATGTGATAATGCGGCATTTATTTTTATGGATATCAAATAGATAAATATCTAACGGCCCTTTTTTGCTTCCTGCCTCCAGTAATTCGTGAGGTATACGATCAACATTCCATGTCGATGTTTTAAGCCATAATTCACGGATTTGAGCATAAGATTCAAACCGTAAAGATACTTTATCAAAAACATCCAACCAGAGCTTTAACCCAACTTTCCATTGAGCATGTTTTTGCATCGCTTCGATGATGACTTTTGCCGTGATAACTCGCATATCACTTCCTTATGATATCGCAATTTGCGATATTTACAATGTTTGAAAAAATTTAGGCTTCGCTTTTTTTTCAAATAAAGCATATCACTGCACAATATACGTCAACACTTGCTGCTGCGGCATTAAGGCAAAATTTCCGTGGAATTGCGAACCCGCTCGATACTCATCAGATAATGTTTGCAGTAGTTTTATGCTTATGGCGTAATCGCTGCAATTAATTGACGTAATTTCAGCCGCATGAAAATCAAAGAAGCGTTTTACGTGGGGATAAAGTGCCTTAAATAAACTTTCTTTGATGGAGAACGCAAGCGTGAATGCCTGTGCAAAAGGGAATGGACATTCTGTCAGTAATTTCACTTCATTGTCAGTGATGATGCTGGATGAAACACTTTTGATGGTATCTGACTTAATCTCCTGCTCGATATCTACGCCCATTATTCGGTATTGATTACAAGAAGCCGCTAAGGCAATAGCACAGCTGGCTGAATGAGAAATCGAACCACAAATATTGTCAGGCCAGATTGGGGAGCGATCCTGGGCATTGGTTACCTGAAAGCCAGAGTAACCCAAACGGTTTAAAACCTGTTGAGTGCAATAACGGGCAGCCAGATATTCCGCTCGTCGTTTATTCACTGCATTCTGTAATTGGCTTGGGTAGGTAATGCCATATTCGTCAAATAGTGCATCCCGATAGCAAGACGGGTCAAAATAAGTTTTTATGACATGAAGATCGGGGTGTTCTGACAGCGTACCTGCCTGTACGTCTGTAAAAAAAGGATCATTTATGGCAGTAGATTGAGCAGATGTAAGGAAAGGAGTAAAAGTTATTTTTTTCATCATGGTTTTTTATTATCGGCTGCGATTATTAGAGAGCGGATCAATTAAAAATGTTTATGGTCTGATTTTGCCATATCTTAATTTTAGTTCACTAACGTACTAACTCTTTTTATACTCCTCGTTATTACCATTTTTGAAAAGAGGTTGTTGTGGAAATATTAGTAACCGGCGGGATGGGATATATCGGTAGCCATACTTGTGTTCAGATGATTGAAGCTGGAATGACGCCGATCATCATCGATAACCTGTGCAATGCCAATCATGAAGTTCTGGCGCGCATTGAGGCATTGACGGGAGTGCAGCCACTGTTTTATGAAGGGGATATTCGAGATGAATCATTCCTTGATGCTATTTTCTCCTGCCACCAAATCCAGTCAGTTATTCATTTTGCCGGCTTGAAAGCGGTTGGGGAATCCGTCGCCAAGCCTATCGAATATTATGACAATAATGTCAATGGAACGCTGGTGCTGGTGCGTAGTATGCGTAAAGCGGGGGTAAAAAGCATCATCTTCAGCTCATCCGCGACGGTATATGGTGATCCGGATGTTGTGCCTATTACTGAACAGTCTGCGGTAGGTAATACCACTAACCCTTATGGCACCAGTAAGTTTATGGTTGAACGCTGTCTGTCTGATTTCCATCATGCAGAAAACGATTGGTCTGTGGTGTTATTGCGCTACTTCAATCCAGTTGGTGCTCATCCTTCCGGCACGATGGGGGAAGATCCTCAGGGAATTCCCAACAATTTGATGCCTTATATTGCCCAGGTTGCGGTAGGCCGTCGGGAGAAACTGTCCGTGTATGGCAATGATTATTCAACAGCCGATGGCACTGGCGTTCGCGATTATATCCATGTTATGGATTTGGCTGACGGGCATATCGCGGCCCTCAATGCCGTTGGTAAGAAAGCGGGATTGCATATCTACAATTTGGGTACTGGAAAAGGCACCAGCGTACTGGAAATGGTAGACGCGTTCAGTAGTGCTTGCGGCAAGCCAGTTCCTTATGAAATGTGTCCACGCCGTCCGGGAGATATTGCCGAATGTTGGTCAAGCCCGGAGAAAGCCGAGCGAGAGCTGGGCTGGAAAGCAAATCGGACTATCGTGGAAATGACGGCGGATGCCTGGCGTTGGCAGTCTCAAAATCCCAATGGCTATAAAGCGAAGTAAGAAACAGCAAAAAACGTTTGGCTTTCTGTAAGCGTTGTGTGGTGAAAACAAGGGGTATCCAATAGGTCAAAGATACGATTCAATTCTGTTGATCGTCCACACAGGCGATACAATCCTTTGACGGGTAAATGGATTATTGTTTCACCACACCGAACAGAACGACCGTGGAGTGGCATCGATGAAAAACCTCTCCACGTTACCTTGCTAGATTACGATGAACACTGTTTTTTATGCCCGAACAATACCCGCGCTTCAGGTAATATCAATCCAGATTATCAGGACGTCTATATATTCCAGAATGATTATTCTGCCTTGTTACCGGAACGCTTTGATATTCATCCTACCGATAACCCATTATTTAAAATTGAGCCAGTGAGTGGTGTTTGTCGGGTACTCTGTTTTTCTCCTGATCACAGCAAGACATTGCCGGAGCTGCCATTGGAGCAAATCCGTCGTGTCATTGATGCATGGAATGCGCAGATTGAAGAGTTGAGCCAGCGTTATATTTGGATCCAGATTTTTGAGAATAAAGGCGAAATGATGGGGTGCTCTCAACCTCATCCTCATGGGCAGATTTGGGCCAGTGATTTCCTGCCGGATGAGCTGGTGCGTAAAAATGAATTGTTGCGGCAGTATTATCACCAGCAAGGATCTAATTTGTTGATGGATTATATTGAGGCTGAACGCAAAGACGGTATACGCACGGTCGTGGAAACCGAATATTGGCTTGCAGTTGTACCTTATTGGGCGGTATGGCCATTTGAAACTATGCTATTGCCGAAAAGTCATATCCGTCGCATGAATGAACTGACGCAAGCACAACGTGATGACTTGGCGGTAGCGATTAAAAAATTGACCAGTCGCTACGATAACCTGTTTCAATGCGCTTTTCCCTATTCAATGGGCTGGCATTTTGCGCCTTTCTTCGAGCATCAATGCGATACCAATCTTAAATCACAAAAACACAAGATTGATCACTGGCAATTACATGCACTGTTTTATCCGTCGTTATTACGGTCATCCAGCGTCCGTAAGTTTATGGTGGGTTATGAAATGTTGGCGGAAGCCCAACGTGATTTAACGCCGGAACAGGCTGCCCAGCGGTTACGGGATGTCAGCGACATTCATTTTAAGGTACGCTGATTTCCGCTAAGAAACGTTTCTGGGGGAAAAGAGACGCAAACTTTAGTCCAAAACGTCACTGAATCTTTTAATACATGCTTTAACTCTTCTCCAACGCACTTTTTTTCAGGCACCGGGACGGGTGAATCTTATCGGTGAGCATACGGATTACAACGGTGGTTTTGTCTTGCCTTGCGCAATTAATTTCCAGACAGTGGTTGCGGCCGCTAAACGTCGGGATATGCGGGTCAGGGTGATAGCGGTTGATTATCATAATCAGTGTGATGAATTTGATCTTTGCCAGCCAATTCTCTTTCAGTCAGAAAAAATATGGGCAAATTACATCCGTGGTGTGATGAGTGCTCTGGTGGCAAGCGGTTATGCATTTGGCGGTATGGATCTTGCTATTAGTGGCAATATTCCACAAGGTGCGGGTTTGAGTTCATCTGCGTCGTTGGAAGTTGTGGTTGGGCAAGCCATTAAATCGCTTTATCAGCTTGATATTAGTCCCAAAATGATTGCGTTGAGTGGACAGCGAGCAGAAAACCAATTTGTTGGTTGTAATTCTGGCATCATGGATCAGTTAATTTCTGCTTGTGGGGAAGAAAGTCACGCCTTGTTGATCGACTGCTTTACGTTGGCTACGCAATCTGTACGTATGCCTGATAACGTGGTTGTGATGATCATCAATTCCAATAAACAACGGGGGTTGGTGGATAGCGAATACAATATGCGCAGGCAGCAATGTGAAGAAGCCGCCCATTTGTTGGGAGTGAATATGTTGTGTGATATCACGCTTGAGGAGTTCAATGCTAAACAAGCGTTGCTCGATACATTGCTTGTCAAACGGACTCGCCATGTGATCAGGGAAAATTTGCGTACTCAACTGGCGGCTGATGCTTTGAATGCGGGTGATTTGTTTCGTCTTGGTCAGCTTATGGCTGCATCGCATATTTCCATGCGTGATGATTTTGACATTACTGTCCGTGAAATAGATGTGCTGGTGGAAATAGTCAAAGACGTGATTGGCGATCATGGTGGTGTCCGTATGACAGGAGGCGGTTGTGTGGTGGCGTTGGTTCCCCCTGATTTGGTGAAAAATGTGGAAAAGGCGATTGAGCAACAATATGAGGCTAAGACAGGTTTGAAAAAGGTGTCAGCCAACTGGAATAAGCAAAAGAGAGAGCGTCGAGATTATTTTTTCTAAATGATATGTTCTCTCAATACTTAACCTTAACAATGAAAGGAATATGATCATGAGTTCCGATGCACAGCTAGCAGCACGCCAGCAACAGTGGACAGACGTTGACGACTATCTTAAACAAGCCCTGTTACCTCAATCCCCGCACCTGGAATAAACACTTGAACATATGTCCGCTCAAGGATTGCCAGCTATTAATGTTTCTGCGCTGCAAGGGCAGTTTTTGATGATGATGGTACAAATGAGTGGCGCAAGACGTATTCTCGAAATTGGTACATTGGGAGGATATAGCGCCCAATATATGGCAAAAGGATTGCCTGATGATGGGATAATGTTGACATTGGAAAAAGATCCCCATGTAGCTGAAGTGGCTCAACACAATATCGAATAGAGGAATTACACAATAGTTTTTTATGCCCCCTTTTGGGGTGCAGGTTGACTGACAGAGGTTGGTGTTCGGGCTGACTGGCAAGCTTTGCGCTCACCGGGTTCGCGCTCTTGAATAATTTTTGCGGTTTCATCTATGGCGGGAAGAGGAAAGCCCATATCGTCATAGGCACCAAAACCCATTAAACGATAACTGTTTAGCGGGGTATTTATTGGAACGCGAAATTCTTTCTTTTCCCCCGGTGCCAATGGTTCAAATGGGTATACGGTCAGTGTACCTGGCTCACATTTTGCGTTAAGGGGTAAAATAGCCAGATAACCTCCCGCCACAGGTTGGTCGCCTTGATTTTGCAGTGTGCCGCCTACAAAGAATGTACCGTTGGCTCCCAGTCCCATGTGGAATAACAAGTGAGCTTCCCCTTTTGCCCATAATAATGCAGGGGAAAACAGGCTACTTGCCATTAATACTGCACTGTATGTATAACCACGCCATTTCATCTTTATGCTCCTTTGTTGATGATGAGTTCCTAACTATAAATTAATGCAAGAATCGATATCACCCTGTTTTGTGGCTCTTCTGCACACCTCCAGATCGAGTCTGGCAATATAATTGATTAAATAGTGGCTACATAACGGCCCATCTGAAATAGCTAAATTGGTTTGAGGCTTAAACGCGTTGATATAGTCCAATGAGGCATATCCCAGGACTTTAGGAGGCAGATGAGGTATGACGTCATCGATATAGTTGAACACCGCAAAATTGCTAAAGTTTTGGGTAACGAGTTTGGCGAATTCTCGGTTTCCTGGTCTTGGGCAGGCAAATAAACAGGCTGAATGATTGGGGGCTATCGAGCCTATTTCATACATAAGGTAAGACGCAATTGCTGCCCCCAGACTGTGACCAGCTATAGTGAACTGACCATTTACCCCGATAAGCCGGGCAATCGCTTCCGCCAATTTAAGATTGCTGTAAACACGGTGAGACTCAGGCTCAATGGGAATCAGCTTCATTGAGTCATAGACACTAAAAAACCCCTGGCTGACTGCTATCTTGGGGAAACGAGTCCACGGTGAGGTAAAATCAATCAGTCCATCATGAACATCTTCCAGCAAAATTGTGGGATCGGTTCCCCGTATAGCAATAATATATTCCCCTGAAGAATGGTTTTTTTCTGCCACTTTTTTTGCCACATAACCATAACAGACATGTTCGGGCAATTCGCCTTTTCTGGGCGTTACGGAGAAAGACAGGTCATCTGCTGAGATATACGCGATAACTTTCCATCCACTCTCTTCAATTCGAGGGTCGGCTGGGGGAGTGGGATTATTGTAGTACTGTTCATTCATTTTCGCTGCATATAACACGAATGTCGCAAAATTGGCGGCTTCTCTGTATGTATACATAGGTGCCTCTTTTTATCAGGTTGAATGATGATGTTTAGATTGTAATGAGATTTTCGTTATGAGGAACTTATTTTCATCAAGCCCTATTATTAGGATTTATTTATTATTAAATGATAAAAAAAATAATGAGTTGTATACCCGATAAACTTCAAGCTGCAATCCGTAAGACGACACGAGGCCTTATATTTCCCCGCTGCGCGGAGAAATATAACACGCATCTTGAAGTTGGATGGGTATAGACATGTTTTAATTTATCAATATCGAATTAATTAATTCTCTTTTGTTATATGTAGTTTTCATTTGTTCTTTCAAATTGATTACCATGCAGCGTTATTCTTTCCCAGTCTGAAAGTTTTGTTTGCAAATTTTACCGATTATCAAGAGGCAAATATGGCAGCACCACGCTCAGTTCTTGAACTTATAGGGAATACACCGCTATTGGAATTGACTCATCTGGATACAGGCCCTTGCCAGCTATTCATTAAGTTAGAGAATCAGAATCCGGGCGGTTCGATTAAAGATCGTGTTGCACTTTCAATGATTGAGCAGGCGGAAAAACAGGGGGTGTTGCAGCCCGGGGGCACCATCATTGAAGCCACGGCAGGTAATACGGGTATTGGGTTGGCGTTGGTTGCCGCCATGAAGGGCTATAAGCTGATTTTAGTTGTACCTGATAAAATGAGCCGCGAAAAAATTTATCACCTGCGGGCGCTGGGTACGGATGTTCGCCTGACACGCTCTGATGTTGGAAAAGGGCATCCAGAATACTATCAGGACTATGCTCTGCGCCTGTCGAAAGAAATCAGTGGAGCTTATTATATTGATCAATTCAATAATCCGGCGAACTCAGCCGCCCATCTTGCTACCACGGGGCCGGAGATTTGGCAGCAGATGGAGCAGAATGTCGATGCTGTGGTCGTGGGGGTCGGTTCTGGCGGGACTCTGGGTGGCTTGAGCCAGTATTTTAAGGAAATTTCCCCTCATACGGGATTTATCCTCGCAGATCCTAAAGGTTCTATTCTTGCCGATTATGTTGAGCATGGTCACTATGACGAAGCGGGAAGTTGGTTTGTGGAAGGTATTGGAGAAGATTTTGTCCCGCCTCTTGGGGATTTTTCTCAGGTTCACCATGCTTATCGCATTACTGATGCAGAAGCGTTTGCCTGCGCCCGCGATTTACTATTGACAGAAGGGATCTTGGCTGGCTCTTCTTCAGGAACATTGTTAGCGGCGGCGCTACGTTATTGCCGTGCACAGACAACGGCGAAACGTGTGGTGACGTTAGCGTGTGACAGCGGTAACAAATATTTGTCGAAGATGTTTAATGATTACTGGTTATTGGAACAAGGGCTGCGTTCACAACCACAAGAAAATAATTTGAGCGATTATATTACTTATCGTTATCAGGATGGGGCGACGGTTTCAGTTTCTCCACAGGATACCTTGCAAATCGCTCATAGCCGTATGCGTCTGTATGATATTTCACAGTTACCTGTGATCGAAAACGATCAAATTGTCGGGCTTATTGATGAGTGGGATCTCATGCATACCATTCAGGCCAATTCACATCATTTCTCATTGTCTGTGACTGAAGCGATGACCAATCAGGTTCATACGCTCAATAAAAAAGCGTCATTGGCGCAGTTAATGGCCACTTTTGATGTTGGTCATGTGGCTCTGATTGTTGATGATAACAATCGTTTTCTGGGGCTTGTTACTCGTACCGATGTTCTGAACGCATGGCGTCAACAACTCAATTGATCTCTTTCAGGAATAAATTAATGGCTAAGTTTGATAAGACTAAATTTAATCGGATTAAATTTGATACACAAAGCGTTCATGCAGGCTATGTACCTGATCACACGGGGGCAGTGATGCCCGCAATTTATGCCACATCGACTTATGCTCAACCTGCACCCGGTCAGCATACGGGATATGAATATTCCCGTAGCGGGAATCCAACGCGTGATGTCTTAGAGCGTGCGATTGCTGAATTGGAAAATGGCACGCGGGGTTATGCTTTCGGCTCTGGTCTGGCAGCCAGTTCAACTATTTTGGAGTTACTTGATAAAGACAGCCACATCATTGCGGTAGATGATCTCTATGGCGGGACTTACCGATTGCTGGAAAAAGTGCGTCGCCGGACGGCGGGTCTGAGAGTCACTTATGTTGAGGCAGGGGATACTACAGCACTGGAAGCGGCAATTCAGCCCGACACTAAAATGATTTGGGTGGAAACGCCCACTAACCCACTACTGAAATTGGCTGATTTAGCGGCGATTGCACAAATTGCCAGGCGGCATAATATTATCAGCGTGGCAGATAACACTTTTGCTTCCCCCTATATTCAGCGTCCGCTTGATTTGGGGTTTGATATTGTTGTGCACTCTGCAACTAAGTACCTGAATGGTCATTCTGATGTTGTTGCTGGCCTTGCCGTGGTGGGAAATAATGCAGAGTTGGCCGAGCAAGTTGCCTTCTTGCAAAATTCCATTGGCGGCATTCTTGATCCGTTCAGTAGTTTCCTTGTCCTGCGTGGTATCCGGACATTGTCCCTGCGTATGGAGCGCCATATTGACAGTGCTGAGAAGATTGCGCATTGGCTTGAACAGCAGCCACAAGTTGAGAAAGTGTATTATCCCGGTCTTGCTTCTCATCCTCAGCATGAATTGGCAAAACGTCAGATGCGAGGTTTTGGTGGCATGATCTCCATCGTACTGAAAGGGGATGAAGATTATGCGCGTCGCGTCATTAAAGCGCTGCAACTGTTTACATTGGCGGAAAGTTTAGGTGGCGTGGAGAGCTTGATTGGTCAGCCGTTTTCCATGACTCATGCTTCCATTCCGTTGGAGAAGCGTCTGGCTGCCGGAATTACCCCACAATTGATCCGAATTTCTGTCGGTATTGAAAATGCAGATGATTTGATAACGGATTTGTCTCAGGCATTTGAAACTGTTTGATTTTAAACTGAAAGACAAATAGCGTATTCAGGGTTTCTGCCAATTAAGGGTTACAAGAAGAAATGGCGAGCCAATAACGGCGCAGTAAAGTTTTTTTTCAAATAAAAACCTCTGGGCAACGTCATAATTGGCTGGCCGTATTCTCCTATTGCTTCTGTCAGTGCTCGGCTATTGGCGGCCTTGGGACGCAATTGCAGTACTTCACCATGACGGGCCGTAATGCTTTCGACTTTTCCTAATACAATAAGATCCATCAGTTCTTCCCAATCGCGTCGCAGCAACTCTTCTTCAATCACATTCGGACTCCAAAGCAGCGGAGAGCCTACACGGCGTTCAGATAATGGAATATTTCTTTCCCCCTCAACCGGTATCCACAGGACGCGGGATAATTTACGCCTGACGTGGCAGTTTGCCCAGGTAATGCCACTATTACCTGTTAAAGGAGCAACACAGACAAAGGTTGTTTCTAATGGATAACCTTTGCTATCCACAGGGATAGTTTTCAACTCGACACCAATATGTTCAAAATCTTGTTCAGGTTTACTGCCCGCATTTGCGCCTAAATAGTATTCAAGCAACATACCGACCCAACCTTTATCACGTTTTAAATTGGGGGGAATGGAGAGCCTGGCCAACGCAGCAAGTTCACCCATAGATAAGCCAGCCAGGGAATGGGCACGATTGAAGAGTTGTTGTTCGTTTTCAGGCGGTGCTGGCGGTGTAAAGTACATGTTATAGAGTATACTTTTTGTTGATTAAAAAATGTTCACATGAATTTTTGAAAACCATTATTAATTTATCGTTAGCATGATCATTTTGATAATAGCATGATATAAAAGATTTTTTCATTGATGTTTGCTGCATTAAAAATAGACTCATTATGATTGTTCACCTATTTACAGTGATAATAAACAGGATCTTACACCATGTTATCCACAGATTTATGGGATAAGTGATAAAAAGTGAGATCACTGGTTTGATTTACAGCGCTAATGAAGGATATTTTCTACAAAAATAGGCGATTTTTGTTTAACTAAAAGGCATATCCTGTGGATAAATTCACCTGTGGCTAATATTTGCTCATTGCGGGGAAAGCTAAAAATTTTTATCAGTAATAGGTCATGTTAAAAGGGGTGTAAAATGCATTAACGTAATGAAAAATAATGATTATTTATTTTATGCTATAGAGAGTGTAAAAATATGTAATAAAAGTATACCCGTTTTACCCCGCTCTTTTTCACATACATATCCACAGAAAAAGTGAATAAAATGGTTCTGGCCAGACAATAAATGTTTATAACTTTAGCTTTTTCTGTGAATTAACCTTCTGGAAGCGTAATCTACACAAATTTAAAATCAAGCCAGCCAAAAGTGTTCATTTTTACTCCTCTCATGCTGCATTTACCTCTGATTTGTTGAGTAATGGTCTTTTTTACCAGCCAGTAAGCTATCTTACTGGCTTTTTTCAATGCTTATATTTCCCTTTGGATAGATTTTTCTAAACTTCTTCGGTGATATAGCGTGCAATGATATCGCCCATTGCATTGGTGCTGACCGCTTTGTCATTGCCCGCGAGATCAGCGGTACGATAACCTTGTTCCAAAGCGTGATTGATCGCCCGTTCAATAGCATCAGCGGCATCAAGGTGTCCAAGGCTGTAACGCAGCAACAGTGCTGTGGATAATATTTGAGCAATTGGGTTGGCGATATTTTTACCTGCAATATCAGGGGCTGAACCGCCCGCAGGTTCATATAAGCCAAAACCTTTTTCGTTCAGGCTGGCAGAAGGCAACATGCCCATCGAACCCGTGATCATTGCGCATTCATCGGATAAAATATCGCCAAAAATATTGGAGCACAATAGAACGTCAAATTGAGCGGGATCTTTAATAAGCTGCATAGTGGCGTTATCAATATACATATGCCCGATTGCAACGTCAGGATATTCTTTGGCGATTTTGCTAACGACTTCACGCCATAACACGGAGCTTTGCAAAACATTCGCTTTATCAATCGAAGTCACCTTATGGCGACGTTTGCGCGCAGATTCAAATGCAATACGTGCTATCCGCTCTATCTCGAAACGATGATAAACCTCAGTGTCAAAAGCACGCTCATATTTTCCTTCACCTTCGCGCCCTTTGGGTTGTCCAAAATAAATTCCGCCTGTCAGCTCACGGACGCATAAAATATCAAAGCCTTTGGCGGCGATATCATGGCGAAGAGGACAGAATGATTCTAAGCCTGTATATAAGCGGGCCTGTCTTAAGTTGCTGAATAATTTAAAGTATTTTCGTAATGGCAATAATGCCCCACGTTCTGGCTGTTCGGCGGGCGGTAGATGTTCCCATTGCGGGCCACCTACGGAGCCAAATAGGATCGCGTCAGCTTTTTCGCAGCCAGCTATCGTTTCTTGAGGTAAAGGTGTGCCATGACGATCAATGGCAATCCCCCCCACATCATATTCGCTGGTTGTGATACGGATATTAAAACGTTGACGGATGGCATCTAACACTTTGTAGGCTTGCTTCATCACTTCAGGGCCAATGCCATCACCCGGCAAAACAGCAATGTGGCAATGCCTGGTTTCTTGCTTGCCCTGAGTCGCGTCATTTGAAATAGATTGGCTTGAGGTCATGATTGTGCAGTTTCCTTTTTGTTGTTCTGGTGATTGTTTTGAATATTGCTGTCTTGGTTACTGCTTTGGGAGATGCGTTGCTTCTCTTTTTCTACTTGCTCTGCTTGCCAGATATTGTTCAGAACATGGACCATCGCTTTGGCAGAGGATTCAATAATGTCAGTTTCCAAGCCCATGCCGTGGAAACGGCGGCCAAAACATTCCACGATAATATCAACTTGACCGAGCGCATCTTTACCATGCCCTTTACCGGATAATTGATAGGAAATTAATTCCAGAGGGTAACCCGTCATGCGGTTGATGGCCTGATAGATGGCATCAACAGTACCATTGCCCGTTGAGGCTTCAGATTTGATTTCATCTCCACAGGCCAGACTAACGGTTGCAGTAGGTATGACATTGGAGCCTGACTGGATACTGAAATAGTCCAGACGGAAATGTTCATGTTCTTGCTGTTGTTGATTGATAAACACCAAGGCTTCTAAATCGTAATCAAACACCTGTCCTTTTTTATCTGCCAATTTCAAGAATGCTTGATACAGTACATCCAAATTGTAGTCACTCTCTTGATAGCCCATCTCTGTCATACGATGTTTTACTGCGGCACGTCCAGAACGTGAGGTCAGGTTCAACTGGGTATCTTTCAAGCCGATAGATTCTGGCGTCATGATTTCGTAAGTTTCACGATTTTTCAGCACACCATCCTGATGAATGCCGGATGAATGGGAAAACGCATTACTGCCAACAACGGCTTTATGAGCGGGGATCGGTGTACTGCTAATTTGGCTAACTAACTGACTGGTACGATAAATTTCTTGATGGTTGATATTGGTATGTACTCCCAACATTTGCTGGCGCGTTTTGATAGTCATAATCACTTCTTCCAGCGAGCAGTTACCTGCACGTTCTCCCAATCCATTGATCGTGCCTTCGATTTGACGGGCACCTTCCTGGATGGCGGTAATGGAGTTAGCGACGGACATACCTAAATCGTCGTGGCAGTGGACTGAAATAATCGCTTTATCAATATTGGGTACGCGGTTAAATAATGTGCGTATAATACCGCCAAATTGGTAAGGCGTGGTATAACCTACCGTGTCTGGAATGTTGACGGTGGTTGCGCCCGCTTTGATGGCCTGCTCGACAATTTTGCACAAATTATCGATATCGGTACGGCCTGCATCTTCGCAGGAAAACTCGACATCGTCGGTATAGTTGCGCGCTCGTTTGATGGAGCGAACCGCCATTTCCACAACATCATCAAAGGTTCTTTTTAATTTATGCTCGACGTGCAAATTTGAGGTAGCCAGTACCATATGCAGGCGGAAGGCTTCAGCGACTTTCAGGGCTTCAGCGGCGACATCGATATCTTTGTCAACACAGCGGGATAAGGCACAGATACGGCTATTTTTGATTTCACGGGCGATGGTTTGGACTGATTCAAAATCACCCGGAGAAGAAACGGGAAAACCGGCTTCAATGACATCAACCCCCAGCCTTTCCAGTGCATAAGCGATTTGCAGTTTCTCTTTCACACTCAGGCTGGCTTGTAACGCCTGTTCTCCATCACGTAACGTCGTATCGAAAATAATAACTTGCTGGCTCATGTTGTACTCCTGTTAAATAGATTAACTCGTTAATTTCGTTAGATAACTTAGTTCTGTAACTGGGTTTTATTTTTGATTCTGAGCGCCGGCAGGTAAAAAAAAACCCGCGCATGGCGCGGGTTTTTTGTGTCTGATGGAGGTTAACTTATCCTTGTTTTTCACCCACCAACATACCACGCGCATTATTAAAAGCGATAATTAGTAGGCTTAGTAGAAGAATAGGGTGAATCATGTGAGCTAACCTTTGTGAATTTGTTAACTTAATTTTAATTGTCAATGTATTTTATAGATACGTTATCTAAAAAATAATGTCAAGCAGTATAAGTATGAATTTAACGTGGGTTGCCCACATTTTCGGTTTTTTATTGAGCAATTGTTGAGTTTGGTGACTATTTTTTACATTTTTAGCGATGTTTTTATCTATTTTTCATATCTATATATGGAGTAAAATCCTGTTCTGATGGATAAGGAACAAGGATAGATGGATGTTAACCACCGTGTTTTAGGTTAAGAAGTCATAACCATACAGAATATTAATAAATTATATTTTGATAGATTGGTATTTCATTATTGGCTAATTGTTTTTGATAAAAGTCATTAGTGTAAATTGAGTTATTACCATTCATATATAATACATTAATATTCATACCTATAAAAATATTACGGTTACGTAGATAAGAATGTATTGGTTATGTGTGTTTTATTTTTTTGTACAAGAATGAATCTCAATATATTTTTTAATAAATTGGGGTAATTGATCTTATTAATTTCCATATTTAATGAGAGCGCTGCTATAAATTTAGTGGAGTGAAATAATGACAGAATACAACTCAATAACGACAGAAAAAAAAGAATCATGCGATATTCAATTGCGTAGTGTGGATCTTAATTTGCTGACTGTTTTTGATACTGTAATGCAAATGCAGAATATTACACGTGCAGCCCAGGCATTGGGAATGTCACAACCGGCTGTCAGTAATGCAGTGGCTCGTTTGAAAACCATGTTTGGTGATGAATTATTTGTGCGTTATGGTCGGGGTATTCAGCCAACGGCGAGAGCAAAACAGCTTTTTGGGCCACTCAGACAGGCACTGCAAATTGTCCATAATGAACTGCCTGGAGTGGGATTTGATCCCAATAAGAGTACGAGAGTATTTCATCTCTCTATTTGTAGTCCTCTTGATATTCGTTTAGCTGCTCAAATTGTTGGGCAGGTAAAAAAACATGATTCTAATATCGAAGTTGTCATTAAAACACAAATTAATGATGGTGTTGAGAAAAAATTAAAATATCAGGAAATAGAATTTGTTATCAGCTATAATCAATTGGAATGTTCTAATTTCCATAATTATTCTCTGTTTAATGATGAATTGGTTTTGGCTGTTTCTAAACATCACCCCAGAATTAGTAAGCGAATTACTCAGCAACAATTGCAGGAAGAAAGACATGCCATCGTTGCGTTGGATAACATAGATTCATTTAGTAAGCCTTACTATGAAAATAATGAGTTATTGCGTTCTGTTTCTTATCAGGGAACGGATTTAAATAGCGTTCTTAATATTGTCTCGCAGACTTATTTAGTTGCCATAGTGCCCAAATGGATGGTTGAGCACTATTCTGAGCAGTTAAATATCTGTTCAGTCTCTTTGCCTAATGGTCCGATTTTTCGTCCTTGTTATTTGATATGGCATGGTGCAACAGAGCGGGATCAAGGCCATCAGTGGATGAAATCATTGTTAAGTCATCTTGGTAAGCAAGAATAGATCACGCTCAAGCAGAATATACGCGATAAACGTCAAGTTGCAATCCGCAAGACGACGCGAGGCCTTATATTTCCCCGCTGTGCGGGGAAATATAACACGCATCTTGAAGTTGAATTGGTATAGATGAAATAAGAGTCTATCCCTATGTTGTATACAAGATAGCTGCATACAGGGATAGCGCTCTATCAAAAATGGACTTCCCCCTTTTACTAGGAATAGGTAGACTGCGCGCAAATAGCTAACATCTGTAAGCTGAAAGTAGAGAATACACTCAGACGCTGAATGAAATATTTATACAGGAATATATTGTGATAACAGATCCTCTGCACGCCTATCACTTGGTGAATCGCTTGCAGCAACAATTCAATGAATATCCAGAAAAAATTGCCTTTCGGCAATGGTCACCATCAGAACAGTTGGAAATGAATTGGCGGCAGGTTGAATGTACAACGAGATCCGTGGCAAACGCATTATTGTCATTGGGAATAGAAGTGCAGGGGAAAGTGGGTATTTTTGCCCAGAATGGTATGGCATGGTCATTGGCTGACTTAGCCATTCTTCAGCTTCGGGCTGTGACAGTGCCATTATACGCGACTAATACGGGTGATCAGGCTGCCTTTATTCTTAATGATGCAGGTGTGCAGGTGTTATTTGTTGGCGGGCAGGAGCAATATGACATTGCAGTATCACTGGTTGAGCTGTGTCCTCAACTTGCTCATCTCATTGTTATGGATGAATCTGTCGACTTGAAAGGATGCCCGCAGGCATTGTATTTATCCGCTTTTATTGACAATGATTATTCGCAATATCAGGCAGAACTTAATCGCCGTATTGCGGATCAGGATTTGAATGACCTTTTCACGTTAATGTATACCTCTGGCACAACGGGAGAGCCAAAAGGGGTGATGCTGGATTATCGGAATATGGCGGCACAGCTTTATCTGCATGACCAGAGATTAACATTGACCAACCAGGATGTATCGCTCTGCTTTTTGCCGCTGTCCCATATTTTTGAGCGGGCGTGGAGTTATTATGTCATGCACACGGGTGCCCTGAACGTCTATTTAACAGATACGAATCTGGTGCGTGAAGCTATGTCTGATGTGCACCCGACAGTGATGTGTTCTGTCCCCCGTTTTTATGAAAAAGTTCATAGCGCGATCTTAGAAAAAGTTTCCCGTGCGCCTTTTTGGCGTAGGATGATTTTTAATTGGGCCTTGAAACGGGGAGAGGCGCACTGGATGCGTCAGCAGGAGAATAAAAAAGGTTGCCCATTCACGCGCGGTAGTTATCAATTGGCTGACAAATTGGTGTTGAATAAGCTCCGTGGTCTTTTAGGCGGGCGAGTGCGTTTCTTGCCCGTGGCGGGAGCACGCCTCGACGATGCCATTACCCGTTTTTTTCTGTCCGTTGGCCTGGATATCAAATATGGGTACGGCATGACAGAAACGTGTGCCACGGTATCTTGCTGGGAAGAAAAAAATTATCTGTTGGGTTCAATTGGTACGCCATTACCTGATATTGATGTTCGCATTAGTGCGGAAGGGGAGATCCAGGTGCGTGGCTCTATTGTCATGAAAGGTTACTTCAACCGCCCGGAGGAAACGGTCCATGCCTTTACGGAGGATGGCTGGTTGCGAACAGGCGATGCCGGAAGACTGGACGCTAATGGTAATCTGTATATTACCGAGCGCCTGAAAGATCTGATGAAAACGTCAACAGGCAAATATATTGCGCCGCAAATGATTGAAGGGATGTTAGGACAAGATCGTTTTATTGAACATATTGCCGTCATTGCTGATGCCCGCCAATTCGTTTCTGCGTTGATTGTGCCCAGTTATGACGCGCTGGAAGAATACGCGAAATCTATCAACCTCCATTACCGTGATCGTCTTGAGTTGCTGTGCAATCACCAGGTTGTCGCGTTGTTTGAACGACGCCTAAAGGAAATGCAAAAAAATATTGTTAAATTCCATCAGGTCAAACGATTTATTCTTTTGCCGGAAGCTTTCTCAATGGAAAAAGGAGAATTAACGCCGACATTGAAATTGCGCCGTAAGGTTATTGTTGAGCGTTATCAGCGCGAAATTGAATCTATGTATCTGGATTGAAAATAGGCAAAAGTCCGGCTCTTCTTCAACGAATGTTTTCAGGATGTAAATTGATGTTTGCTAACACTTGTATCTAACGTTATGTTAGTTAACTTGGCGTTATGGAATATATAAGAAATGGAATAAATAAGGTAACTTTTTCGCTACCTTATGAAATTACGACGATTAACTTGCAAACAGAGCCTGGAGGCAAACTCGATGGAGATGTTGTCAGGAGCCGAAATGGTTGTCAGATCGCTAATCGATCAGGGCGTTGAACACGTGTTCGGTTATCCGGGCGGGGCGGTACTGGATATTTATGATGCCCTGCATACGATTGGGGGAATCGAACACATTTTAGTGCGCCATGAACAGGGTGCTGTTCATATGGCGGATGGCTATGCGCGTTGTACGGGAAAAGTCGGGGTTGTTTTAGTCACTTCCGGGCCGGGGGCAACCAATGCTGTTACGGGCATTGCAACGGCATACATGGATTCAATTCCTATGGTCGTGTTATCTGGTCAGGTTGCTAGTTCCCTGATAGGTAATGATGCTTTTCAAGAGTGCGACATGGTGGGAATTTCCCGCCCCATTGTGAAGCATAGTTTCCTGATAAAAAAAAGCAGAAGATATCCCAGATACGATTAAAAAAGCTTTTTACCTGGCCGCAAGTGGCCGGCCAGGGCCTGTTGTTATCGATTTTCCTAAAGATACCGTCAATCCTGCATTGAAATTCCCGTATGTGTATCCTGAAAAAATTAACCTGCGTTCTTATAACCCGACGGTACAGGGACACAAGGGGCAAATTAAACGTGCATTGAAGGCGCTGGTGGCAGCAAAAAAACCGGTGATTTATGTCGGGGGGGGGGACCATAAATTCAGCATGTACCACTGAATTGTTGAAGTTGGTTGAATATTTGCACATTCCGGTCGTCAGTTCGTTGATGGGATTGGGCGCATTTCCTGCAACGCATCGCCAAAGTCTGGGCATGCTGGGTATGCATGGGACTTTCGAAGCGAATAAAGCGATGCACAACTCGGATGTCATTTTTGCCGTGGGGGTACGTTTTGACGATAGAACAACTAATAACCTGGAAAAATATTGCCCGGAAGCGACTGTATTACATATTGATATCGATCCCACCTCGATTTCCAAAACGGTAACGGCGGATATCCCGATTGTTGGCGATGCTAAACAGGTACTTGGTCAGATGCTGGAATTATTGGATTCCATAGAAGATACCCAAGATCCTGATGCCCTGAAAGATTGGTGGCTTGCCATTGAACAGTGGCGCAGCCGCAAGTGCCTTGATTACGATCACACGACAGTGAAAATCAAGCCACAGGCCGTTATTGAAACCCTTTATCGTCTAACCAAAGGGGAAGCCTATATTGCGTCAGATGTGGGTCAGCATCAAATGTTTGCTGCTCTGCATTATCCATTTGATAAACCGAGACGGTGGATCAATTCCGGTGGTTTAGGAACGATGGGGTTTGGTTTGCCGGCGGCGCTTGGTGTGAAGTTGGCAAAACCGGAAGCCACGGTCGTGTGTGTAACAGGGGATGGCAGTATCCAGATGAATATTCAAGAATTATCTACTGCCCTGCAATATGGTCTGCCTGTTCTGGTACTGAATCTGAATAACCGTTTCTTGGGTATGGTGAAACAATGGCAGGATATGATATACGCGGGGCGTCATTCTCAATCCTACATGGAATCCCTGCCTGATTTCGTCAAATTGGCAGAATCTTATGGGCATATAGGTATCTCCATCCAAACTTACGATGAGTTGGAGGCTAAATTGGCCCGGGCACTGCATGAAATGACTGAAAATCACCGTCTGGTTTTTGTGGATGTTACCGTTGATGAGACAGAACATGTTTATCCCATGCAGATCCGAGGCGGAGCAATGGATGAAATGTGGTTAAGCAAAACAGAGAGGACCTGATCATGCGCTGGATTTTGTCTGTATTACTTGAAAACGAATCGGGAGCCTTATCCCGCGTAGTTGGCTTGTTTTCCCAACGGGGTTATAACATCGAAAGTTTGACCGTTGCTCCTACTGACGATCCCACGTTGTCACGCATGACCATTCAAACCAAAGGTGATGCTAAGGTATTGGAGCAAATTGAAAAGCAATTGCATAAGTTGGTGGATGTATTGCGAGTCAACGAATTAACCGCAGGGCCTCATGTTGAGCGTGAAATCATGCTGGTTAAATTACAAGCCAGTGGATATGGACGGGAAGAGATTAAGCGCAGCACCGATATTTTTCGCGGGCAGATCGTTGATGTGACTTCAACACTCTATACCGTCCAATTAGTGGGAACGAGTGAAAAACTGGACGCTTTTCTTGATTCCGTCAGAGACGTGGCAGAGATTGTCGAAGTCGCGCGATCGGGTATAGTTGGTGTCTCGCGCGGAGATAAAATTATGCGATGAAAAATCGTAATCTGCGGGTTAAAATACAGATATTTATTGAGCCCTACTGTAAAGTAGGGCTTTTTCATCATCTTACTGAGGGGTTAATGTGAAACTGGATGAGATCGCCCGCTTAGCAGGTGTTTCACGTACTACGGCCAGTTATGTCATCAATGGTAAAGCCAGGCAGTATCGGGTCAGCGATAAGACAGTAGAAAAAGTGATGGCAGTGGTCAGGGAGCATAATTATCATCCCAATGCTGTCGCTGCTGGCCTTCGGGCGGGGCGAACCCGTTCAATTGGTTTAGTCATACCCGACTTGGAAAATACCAGTTACACACGTATTGCCAATTATCTTGAACGCCAGGCACGGGAGCGTGGCTACCAGTTATTGATCGCATGTTCTGAAGATCAGCCTGATAATGAAATGCGCTGTGTTGAACATCTTTTGCAACGTCAGGTCGATGCTATCATTGTTTCCACTGCTTTACCGCCTGAGCATCCTTTCTACCAGCGCTGGGCTAATCGCACATTGCCAATCATCGCACTTGACCGTGCTTTGGATCGTGAACACTTTATCAGTGTGGTTGGCGATGATCTCGAAGATGCGAAGATGTTGGCACAGGAGTTGCGTCAATTCCCGGCTGAATCTGTCCTTTATTTGGGGGCATTGCCTGAATTATCGGTCAGTTTCTTGCGTGAGCAAGGTTTCCGCGAAGCATGGGAGCATGATCCACGAGAAGTTAACTACCTTTATGCCAATAGCTATGAACGTGAAGCTGCGGCTGAAATATTTGCTTCATGGTTGGAGGCAAACCCTGTTCCTCAGGCCTTGTATACCACTTCATTTGCATTACTTCAGGGCGTCATGGATACACTCCTCAAGCGCAGTGGTCGTTTACCAAACCCATTGGTTATTGCCACATTTGGTGATCATGAGTTGCTTGATTTCCTTGAATGTCCGGTATTGTCGGTGGCACAACGCCATCGTGATGTCGCTGAACGTGCCCTTGAACTGGTATTAGCCAGTTTGGATGAAAAGCAGCGTCCAACTCCTGGAATAACCCGAATGCGTCGTCATCTATGCCGTCGCGGCAAGTTAAGCCGAAAAGCCTAATTGAGCACCCTCATTAAAGATGAGGGTGCTGTTTGTCTGCCTAAAATCATCAAAATACGCGTGTTGAGGTAATTTTGAGATTATTCTTACTAAAATTCTGCTAAACGGATTTTTATGACCGCGAAAATCGATAATGTGTTATTTAAATTCACAGGATAAATAATTTTGTAACATAAAATTATTGTTTATGTATGTTATTTGTTATCTGGATATTATTTTTTTACTTGATTGATATGTAGTCATTTTATATTTTAAGATAAATACAAGATTTCAATATGTTACTATTTTTTATGCTATTGTAACCTAAATATATAGTTATTATTAATACGTTTATGATGATTAACAATTAGTCAACAATGAGATATGAGTTACATAAATTAATTTAAGTGGTAATTAATTACACTAAATTCCATCCCGAGTAAGGCTCTCTACAGATTTATTAAATTATTCAAAATTATCATAGTGTTATCTATTATTAATATAGCCAAAACTAAAAAATCCTTCTTTTTCTCTTCCGAATCTTTCTGTAAATCTAGCTAAAGCGCACTGGCTCTGGCTTGACAAGGTTTTCATACCATCCGTAAACTCTTAATTGTGGTGATTTGTGGGATAATGTGGCGATTTGGGCCATCAAGGGGTAACCTGAGTATGTTTCGTGGAGCAACACTGGTTAATCTCGATAGCAAAGGGCGGCTCACTGTACCAGCCCGATATAGAGAAATGCTGAATGAAGTATCAACAGGCCAAATGGTTTGTACTATTGATCTTCATCAGCCGTGCTTGTTGCTTTATACATTACCCGAATGGGAAATCATCGAAAAAAAATTATCTCGCTTATCCAGCATGAATCCAGCCGAACGTCGAGTTCAACGTTTGTTATTGGGACACGCCAGTGAATGTCAAATGGACAGTGCAGGACGTCTTTTATTAGCCAGCACACTGCGTCAGCACGCAGGGCTAACAAAAGAGGTCATGCTGGTTGGGCAATTTAATAAATTTGAATTGTGGGATGAACAAGTCTGGTATCAACAGGTACAAGATGATATTGCGGTTGAACAATCCACACAAGAACCTCTATCAGCAAGACTACAGGATTTATCACTATAAACATGGCAAAGAGTCATTTTGAACATACCAGTGTACTGCTGGATGAAGCTGTCAATGGATTGAATATTCAAGAAGATGGAATTTATATCGATGGAACATTTGGACGTGGGGGGCATTCTCGCCTGATTTTGTCGAAATTGGGTCCTAATGGACGTCTGATGGCGATCGATCGTGATCCACAAGCTATAGAAGCGTCAAAGGCCATTACTGATAAACGTTTTTCTATTACTCATGGGCCATTTTCAGAATTGGCAACGTATGTAGAAGACGCGGGTCTGGTTGGAAAAATTAATGGCGTATTACTGGATTTAGGGGTTTCTTCCCCACAGCTGGATGATCCTGAACGTGGTTTTTCATTTATGCGTGACGGGCCGTTGGATATGCGCATGGATACCACACGGGGGCAGTCAGCCGCAGAGTGGTTGATGAAGGCTGAAGCAGAGGATATCGCATGGGTGCTGAAAACATTTGGCGAAGAACGTTTTGCCAAGCGTATAGCGAAGGCCATTGTGGCACGCAATCAGGAACAGCCTCTTACGCGTACCCGCGAGCTGGCAGCGTTAATTGCTCAGGCAAGCCCGGTTAAAGAAAAGCATAAGCATCCGGCAACACGCAGCTTTCAGGCTATCAGGATTTACATTAACAGTGAACTGGAAGAGATAGAACGTGCATTGGATGGCGCACTGCGCATTCTGGCACCACAAGGGCGATTATCTGTCATCAGTTTCCATTCGTTGGAAGATCGCATAGTGAAACGCTTTATCCGACAACACAGTCAGGGACCGCAGGTTCCAGTCGGTTTGCCTCTCACGGAAGCGCAGTTAAAAACGCTGGGGGGAAGAAGTCTGAAATCCATTGGCAAAATGAAACCCTCAGAAGGTGAAGTCGGCACAAACCCAAGAGCGCGAAGCTCGGTTTTACGGTTTGCTGAAAAGGCGGGTGAATGATGGCTGCTGAACGTCATGGGTTAGTTGGAGTGATGGGTAATGATTTAATTCGTCATGCCAAACTTCCACTGATTTTACTGGTGGCAGTTGTCGTTTCAGCCATCGGTGTTGTGACGGTCGCACATCAAACCCGCTTATTGACTGCGGAAAAAGAGCTTCATGTGATCGAGCTTGATGTTCGGGATATTGAGTGGCGTAACCTGCTCCTTGAAGAGAACGCATTGGGTGATCACAGTCGGGTTGAACGGATCGCAACTGAAAAATTGCAGATGCAACACGTTGATCCAAGTAAAGAGAATATTGTGATTACTCAATAAGTCCAGTTGACAACCAAAAGGTGGGCGATGAAAGCTGCACGCTCTTTAAAGTTGAAAAAGCAAGAAGATAAAGCAAGTTTTGTAAGCTGGCGTTTTGCCTTGCTGTGTGGAGGCATTGGGGTTGCTTTAATCGGGCTTTTGATTCGTGTTGCCTATTTGCAGATTATCAATCCTGATCGTTTGGTAAAAGAAGGTGACTCGCGTTCCCTGCGCATCCAATCTATCCCGACTGCCCGTGGCATGATTAATGATCGCAATGGGCGCCCACTGGCGGTGAGTGTGCCTGTTGATGCGGTCTGGGCAGATCCCAAGGAAGTGTTTGAAAAAGGTGGCATCACAAATGACACCCGCTGGCAGGCTTTGGCTGATGCTCTTTCTATCCCTCTTGAACAGTTAACCAGTAAAATTAGCGAATATCCCAAGGGGCGTTTTGTTTACCTTGCCCGCCAGGTGAACACTTCTATCGGCGATTATGTCGAGAAATTAAAGCTACCCGGTATTTATTTGCGTCAGGAATCCCGGCGTTATTATCCGGCAGGGCAAGTGACCGCACATATTATTGGGGTGACTAACATTGATGGCAAAGGTATTGAGGGCGTTGAAAAGAGTTTTGATAACTGGCTGACAGGTATGCCGGGAAGCCGAACCGTTCGTAAAGATCGTACCGGGCGTGTCATCGAAGATATCTCCTCTACCGATAGCAGGGCGGCCCACGATCTGACGCTCAGTATTGATGAGCGTCTTCAGACGTTGGTGTACCGAGAATTGACGAAAGCGGTTGCACTGAATAAAGCCGAATCAGGTACAGCGGTACTGGTTGATGTCAACACCGGCGAAGTTTTGGCGATGGCAAACAGTCCGTCTTATAACCCCAATAATTTGGCTGGAACACCGAAAGATGCGATGCGTAACCGCGCCATCACCGACATTTTTGAGCCTGGCTCCACGGTGAAACCGCTGGTGGTGATGAGTGCACTGAATAGTGGCATTGTCAAAGAAAATACGGTGTTAGATACCCGGCCATACCGCTTAATCTACGGTTCGCGGGGGCATGAAATCAAAGACGTTGCGCCCCGTCCTGAGTTAACTATCACCGGGATCTTACAGAAGTCGAGTAACGTGGGTGTTTCCAAGCTGGCGTTAGCGATGCCTGCCTCAGAGGTGGTGGATGTTTATTCACGCTTTGGGATGGGAAAACCGACCAATTTGGGGCTGGTCGGAGAAAGTAGTGGCTTATTTCCAACCAATAAACAACGGTGGTCAGATCTTGACAGGGCCACCTTTTCTTTCGGCTACGGGCTAATGGTAACACCGTTACAGTTAGCGCGAGTCTACGCAACGATAGGCAGTTTGGGTATTTATCGCCCGTTGTCAATTACTAAAGTCGATCCACCCGTTCCGGGCGCCCGGGTATTCCCTGAATCTGTTATGCGGACAGTGGTACACATGATGGAGAGTGTGGCATTACCGGGAGGAGGAGGGGTACGGGCTGCGATAAAAGGTTATCGCATTGCGATTAAAACGGGGACGGCAAAAAAAAGTCGGGCCGGATGGTAAGTACGTCAATAAGTATATTTCTTACACCGCAGGGGTTGCACCTGCGAGTCATCCACGGTTTTCATTGGTTGTGATCATTAATGATCCACAGGCAGGCAAATATTATGGTGGTGCAGTTTCAGCGCCTATCTTCGGTGCCATCATGAGTGTGGTTCTGCGTACCATGAATGTTGAACCAGACGCATTGCCTGTTGGCGATAAAAACGAATTTGTAATTAACAATAAAGAGGATAAAAGTGGCAGATCGTAATTTGCGCGATTTATTGGCTCCTTGGGGTGTTGATACACCGGAGCTTCCGCTGCGTGAAATGACATTGGATAGCCGTAAGGCGGCTGCCGGAGATCTGTTTGTTGCGGTTCAGGGGCATCAGACAGATGGTCGGAAATATATTCCTCAAGCCATCGCTCAGGGTGTCGCGGCGGTAATTGCAGAAGCAAAAGGGACAGCGGATAACGGCACAGTGCAGAAAATGCACGGCGTGCCTGTTATCTATCTGGATGATTTAAATGATAAATTATCCGAACTGGCGGGTGAGTTTTACCAACATCCCGGCAATAAACTGAAATTGGTTGGCGTTACCGGCACCAACGGGAAAACCACAACAACACAACTGTTGGCGCAATGGAGCCAGGGGCTTGGCGAAACCAGTGCCGTGATGGGAACAGTAGGAAATGGTTTGTTGGGCATGATAGTCCCCAGCGAAAATACGACTGGTTCTGCGGTTGATATTCAGCTTGATTTACAGCAACTTGCTCATCAAAGTGCCACTTTTGTGGCGATGGAAGTCTCTTCACATGGTTTGGTTCAGGGACGCGTGGCCGCATTGCCATTTCAGGCTGCTATTTTTACTAATTTAAGCCGTGATCACCTTGATTATCATGGCGATATGGAAAGTTACGAAGAGGCCAAATGGCGACTGTTTAGTCACCATAATGTGAAGCAGAAAATCATCAATGCTGATGATGCGGTTGGGCAGAAGTGGTTGTCCTGTCTGCCGGACGCCGTTGCGGTCTCAATGGAAAATAATTTGCCGGAAAATTGGCAGGGGCGTTGGCTATCAGCTAGTGAGGTGCATTATCACGATAAAGGTGCATCCATCACATTTACTTCCAGTTGGGGAAATGGAACGCTCAATAGCCCTTTGATGGGTGCGTTCAATGTCAGCAACTTACTTCTGGCACTTGCCACTTTGTTGTCTCTGGATTATCCCCTGGATAAATTGTTATCGATGGCTTCTTGTCTGAAACCTGTTTGTGGACGTATGGAAGTTTTTTCTGCTGCTGATCGCCCGACAGTTGTCGTTGATTATGCCCACACGCCTGATGCGTTGGAAAAAGCATTGTCTGCGGCTCGCCTGCACTGTAAGGGGCGACTCTGGTGTGTATTTGGTTGTGGGGGTGATCGCGACAAAGGTAAACGTCCATTAATGGGCGGCGTTGCAGAGCAGGGTGCTGATCGTGTGGTTGTCACGGATGATAATCCTCGCAGTGAAGAGCCTCGGGCAATTGTGGCTGATATCCTGCAAGGGTTCATCGATCCGGGGCAGGCGATGGCGATTCATGGGCGTGTTGAGGCCGTCACCAGTGCCATTATGCAGGCAAGCGAAGAAGATGTTGTTCTGGTGGCAGGCAAAGGCCATGAAGATTACCAACTGGTCGGCAATCGTCGTCTGGATTACTCAGATCGCCTGACTGTTGCGCGTTTGTTGGGGGTAATTGCATGATCCCTCTGACCCTACAACAATTGGCACAGTTGACGGATGGCGTGTTATATCGCGTTACCGAGCAGCAAGCTGAAACTTTGCCAATTCATACTGTGGAAACGGATAGCCGTAACATCGTGCATGGCGGTTTGTTTATTGCCTTAAAAGGGGAAAAATTTGATGCCCACGATTTCGCCGCTGATGTAGTACAGCAGGGTGCCGGTGTTTTATTGGTCAGCCGTCGTCTGGATATTGATTGCCCGCAGGTTGTGGTCAAGGACACGCGTCTGGCAATGGGAAAACTCGCGGGCTGGGTTCGTCAGCAAAGTAAAGCACGAATTGTGGCTTTAACTGGCTCGTCGGGGAAAACATCCGTAAAAGAGATGACCGCTGCTATCTTGCGTCAGTGTGGAAATACCCTTTATACCGCAGGCAATTTCAATAATGACATTGGGGTGCCATTGACCCTGTTCAGACTGACTGATGAGCATCAGTTTGCTGTTATTGAACTGGGTGCCAACCATATTGGAGAGATTGCTTACACCACGGAAATGACGCGTCCTGAAAGCGCATTAGTCAATAACCTCTTTTCCGCCCATTTGGCAGGATTTGGCTCTTTAGCGGGGGTGGCAAAGGCTAAAGGTGAAATCTTTGCCGGCCTTGCTCCGACCGGAACCGCCATAATCAATCTGGATAGCCATGATTGGGAACATTGGCAGCACAGCATTAGCGAGCAGCAAACCGTATGGCGCTTTTCCGCATCATCAACGACGGGAGCGGATTTTTACGCAACGGACATTTTAGAACAACCGTTGTCTGCGCATTTTTGTCTCCATAGCCCAATTGGCAGCGTTGAACTGACATTGCCATTGCCGGGCAAACACAATGTTGCCAATGCATTGGCAGCCAGTGCGCTGGCAATTTCTGTTGGTGCATCACTGGATGATATTCGTACCGGATTATCGGGGTTGAAAGCGGTTGCAGGACGTTTGTTTCCTATCCTTCTGACTGAGGGAAAAGTGATATTAGACGACACCTATAATGCAAATCCCGGCTCCATGATTGCGGCGGCGAATGTGCTGGCGAAGATGTCCGGTTATCGGGTCATGGTTGTTGGTGACATGGGCGAGTTGGGGGAGCAGGCGATTGAGTGCCATCGTGAGGTGGGTGAAGCCGTGGCATCCACAAATATAGATAAGGTCCTCAGCGTCGGGGCTTTCAGTGCCCATATTAGTGACGCGAGTGGTCGGGGGCAGCATTTTGCGAACAAGGCTGAATTGGTTGCAGCGCTGCTTCCTTTATTGGAACAACAAGAAATGATTTCCCTATTAATTAAAGGTTCACGCAGTGCCGCGATGGAAGAGGTAGTGAACGTACTGAAGGAGAACTTCCAATGTTAGTTTGGCTGGCCGAATATTTGGTTAAGTATCACACGGGCTTTAACGTCTTCTCTTATTTGACGTTCAGAGCCATCGTCGGCTTGCTTACTGCATTATTCATCGCGCTATGGATGGGACCAACTTTGATCGCTTATCTGCAAAAATTGCAGATAGGTCAAGTTGTACGCGACAACGGCCCTGAATCCCATTTTAGCAAGCGTGGGACACCGACAATGGGAGGGTTGTTGATTTTATTCTCCATCACGAGTTCTGTGCTGCTGTGGGCTCGTCTGGATAATCCTTATGTCTGGTGTGTCTTACTTGTTTTAGTCAGTTATGGCGTCGTCGGGTTTGTGGATGACTACCGCAAAGTGGTGCGTAAGGATACCAAGGGGCTAATTGCGCGTTGGAAATATTTCTGGCAATCCGTTATTGCATTGGGTGTTGCGTTTGCTATGTACAGCATCGGCAAAGAGACAGCGGCAACACAACTAGTCGTACCATTCTTCAAAGAGGTTATGCCACAACTGGGCTTGCTTTACATTCTGCTGACTTATTTTGTGATTGTCGGAACCAGTAACGCGGTGAATCTGACGGATGGATTAGATGGTCTCGCCATTATGCCGACAGTACTTGTTGCAGCAGGGTTTGCTTTGGTGGCATGGGCGACAGGTAACGTGAATTTTGCGAACTACCTGCATATCCCTTATTTGAGCCATGCAGGTGAACTGGTGATTGTCTGTACTGCGATTGTCGGCGCCGGGCTGGGTTTCTTGTGGTTTAACACTTATCCGGCGCAAGTGTTTATGGGCGATGTTGGTTCATTGGCTCTGGGTGGAGCATTGGGAACCATTGCCGTATTACTGCGCCAGGAGTTCCTGCTGATCATCATGGGCGGGGTTTTTGTGGTGGAAACGTTGTCGGTCATTTTGCAGGTTGGATCATTCAAACTGCGTGGACAGCGCATTTTCCGTATGGCACCGATTCACCATCACTATGAATTGAAAGGTTGGCCGGAGCCACGCGTTATCGTGCGCTTTTGGATTATTTCCTTGATGCTGGTGTTGATTGGTCTGGCAACGCTGAAGGTACGTTAATCATGACAGAATACAAGGGTAAAAAAGTCGTCATCGTTGGGTTAGGGCTGACAGGTCTGTCCTGCATTGACTTTTTTATTACACGTGGCGTGATCCCGCGTGTGATGGATACCCGTATAGTGCCACCGGGCAGCGATAAGCTGCCTGATAGCGTCGAATGTCACACAGGCAGCCTGAACAAACAAGGGTTGATGGAGGCCGATTTAATCGTTGCCAGCCCGGGCATTGCCCTGGCAACGCCTGAATTGCAAGCGGCGGCTGATGCGGGTGTTGAAATTATCGGCGATATTGAGCTGTTTTGCCGCGAAGCGACTGCGCCGATCGTTGCCATTACAGGTTCAAATGGTAAAAGCACCGTGACCACTCTGGTTGGCGAAATGGCGAAAGCGGCGGGGTGGCAGGTTGGTGTGGGGGGCAACATTGGTGTCCCGGCACTGGAATTGCTGAAACAGCCTTGTCAGCTCTATGTATTGGAGCTGTCCAGTTTCCAGCTTGAAACAACATATAGCTTGAAAGCTGCGGCAGCGACGGTACTGAATGTAACCGAAGATCACATGGTTCGTTATCCCAAAGGGTTGGCACAGTATCGGGCAGCGAAGTTGCACATTTACAATCAGGCAAAAACGTGTGTGGTCAATGAACAGGATGCGCTGACATTACCAGAAACAGGCAAAGATAGCCGTTGTATCAGCTTTGGTGTGGATAGCGGTGATTATCGGCTTGATAGTGAACAGCAACAACTGGTGGTCAATCAACATCCGGTGCTGGCAACCCGTGAAATGCAGTTGGCCGGGCTACATAACTATACCAATGGCTTGGCAGCGTTAGCACTGGCAGATGCTGTAGGCATTCCTCGTGCGGCCAGCCTTCAGGCTTTACGTACCTGTGCCGGGCTGGAACACCGTTTTCAGGTGATTCACATGAGAAAGGGGGTTCGTTGGGTGAATGATTCTAAGGCGACCAACGTCGGCAGCACCCAGGCGGCACTTAGTGGATTGAAGCCGGAAGGGACACTCTATCTTTTATTGGGGGGAGATGGAAAAGCGGCAGATTTTACCCCACTGAAACCCTATATATCAGGGGATCATATTCGCCTTTACTGTTTTGGTCGTGATGGCGGGCAGCTAGCACAATTGCGCCCGGAAATTGCAACACTGACGGAAACAATGGAACAGGCGATGAGAGAAATTGCTCCCAAGCTGGTTTCTGGCGACATGGTACTGCTGTCACCCGCTTGTGCGAGCTTCGATCAATTCAATGGTTTTGAACATCGTGGTCATGAATTTGCCCGTTTGGCAGAGGAGTTAGGCTGATGACCATTCCGGGCCTTGGTAAATTTAAAACTTGGTTGACGGGAAATGTGGCAGCCGATGCCACAGATACCGTTATGTATGATCGTACCCTGGTCTGGATGATATTAGGGTTGGCTGTGATTGGCTTTGTCATGGTGACGTCGGCATCAATGCCCGTTGGACAGCGCCTTGCCCAGGATCCTTTTATCTTTGCACGACGTGATGCCATTTATTTGTCACTGTGTTTTTTCTTGTCCCTGATTACGTTGCGCATTCCGATGGATTTCTGGCAGCGTTACAGCAACGTCATGTTATTAGTAACAATCATGATGCTGGTTGTGGTGCTGTTTGTGGGAAGTTCAGTCAATGGGGCGTCACGTTGGGTAGCGATAGGCCCGTTACGTATTCAACCAGCGGAATTGTCGAAACTATCACTCTTTTGTTATCTCTCCAGCTATTTGGTTAGAAAAGTTGAGGAAGTCAGAAACAACTTCTGGGGATTTTTCAAACCGATGGGTGTCATGGTTGCATTGGCGATATTGTTGCTGGCACAGCCTGATTTAGGGACCGTGGTTGTGTTATTTGTGACAACTTTGGCACTGCTATTTCTGGCCGGCGCGAAATTGTGGCAGTTCCTTGCCATTATTGGTTGCGGAATATTTGCCGTGTGCGTACTGATTGTTGCTGAACCTTACCGTATACGCAGGGTGACCTCTTTCCTGGATCCGTGGGAAGATCCTTTTGGCAGTGGTTATCAGTTAACCCAATCGTTAATGGCATTTGGTCGTGGCGACTTTTTTGGGCAAGGGCTGGGAAATTCAGTCCAAAAACTTGAATACCTGCCGGAAGCCCACACTGACTTTATTTTCTCCATTCTGGCCGAAGAATTGGGTTATTTCGGTGTGGTTTTAGTGCTGGCAATGGTATTCTTCGTCGCTTTCCGCGCAATGATGATCGGTCGTCGGGCATTGCAACTTAATCAACGGTTTTCTGGCTTTTTGGCTTGTGCCATCGGCATATGGTTCAGCTTTCAGGCGTTCATTAACGTTGGTGCGGCGGCAGGTATGCTGCCAACCAAAGGATTAACATTACCTTTAGTCAGTTACGGTGGCTCTAGTTTGATCGTGATGTCAACGGCCATCGTCTTGTTGTTGCGCATTGATTATGAAGTCCGTCTGGCAAAAGCACAGGCGTTTGTAAGGAGCCCTAAATGAGTGGCAATAACCGGCGTTTAATGGTGATGGCGGGTGGTACGGGCGGCCATGTGTTCCCCGGGCTGGCCGTTGCCCACCATTTAAAAGAGCAGGGGTGGGATATTCGCTGGTTGGGAACTGCGGATCGCATGGAAGCTGATTTAGTGCCGAAGCATGGCATTGATATCGAATTTATTCAGATTTCAGGTTTGCGGGGCAAGGGGATCAAAGCGTTGCTTGCGGCCCCAATGCGAATTTTTAAGGCCATTCGACAGGCAAAAGCCATTATGCGTCGTTATCAGCCTGATGTTGTGCTGGGGATGGGTGGCTATGTCTCTGGGCCTGGTGGTATAGCGGCCTGGTTGTGTGGCATTCCGGTTGTACTGCATGAGCAGAATGGTATTGCGGGGCTGACGAATCGCTGGTTAGCCAAAATTGCCAAAACAGTTTTACAGGCATTTCCAGGGGCATTCCCTGATGCGCCGGTTGTTGGCAATCCTGTAAGGGAGGATGTATTGGCATTGCCAGAGCCAATACAGCGTTTGGCCGGGCGTAAAGGGCCTGTTCGGGTACTGGTTATTGGCGGTAGTCAGGGAGCAAGAGTCCTGAACCAAACTATGCCGGAAGTCGCTGCTCACTTGGGCGATAAGATCACTTTATGGCATCAGGCTGGCAAGGGTGCCAGGGAAGAGACGCAGAAACAATATGACAATTCGGTTAAATCTGAATTCAAAGTGACTGAATTTATTGATGATATGGCGCAGGCCTATGCGTGGGCTGATATTGTCGTATGTCGTTCTGGTGCACTCACGGTCAGTGAGGTTTCCGCCGCAGGCTTACCGGCGATTTTTGTTCCTTTCCAGCATAAAGATCGCCAGCAATATTGGAATGCCTTGCCACTGGAAAAAGCGGGAGCCGCAAAGATACTCGAACAACCCGAATTTACGGTTGATGCTGTCGTAGGCCTATTAATTCAGTGGCAACGCCCACAATTGCTGGAAATGGCAGAAAAAGCACGCTCAACCGCCATCATTAATGCAACCGAGCGTGTAGCAGCAGCGTTGAACGATGCTGTAGAGAATCATTCAGGCCGTTCCAGGTAGAACGGTTGATGTAAACATAACGAGTGAAGAGTAAAACGTGAATACACAACAGTTGGCGAAATTAAGAGCTTCAGTGCCTGAAATGAGAAAAGTCAGGCATATCCACTTTGTTGGCATTGGCGGTGCTGGCATGGGTGGTATCGCCGAGGTGTTGGCTAATGAAGGTTATCAGATAAGTGGTTCTGATCTGGCCCCCAATCCTGTCACACAGCAATTGATCGCACTGGGTGCAACTATTTATTTCAATCACCGTCCAGAAAATGTGCGGGACGCCAGTGTCGTCGTGGCATCCACGGCCATTTCGGCAGAAAACCCCGAAATTGTGGCGGCGCGTGAAGCGAGGATCCCCGTGATCCGCCGTGCGGAAATGCTGGCAGAGCTTATGCGTTATCGCCACGGTATTGCGATTGCGGGAACGCATGGAAAAACCACGACGACGGCGATGATTGCTGGCATTTATGCGCAGGCGGGGCTCGATCCTACCTTTGTGAATGGTGGGTTAGTCAAAGCAGCGGGTACACATGCTCGATTAGGTAGCAGCCGCTATCTGATTGCAGAAGCAGATGAAAGTGATGCTTCATTCTTGCATTTGCAACCCATGATGGCGGTTGTCACTAATATTGAAGCTGACCACATGGATACCTACCAGGGGGATTTTGAAAACCTAAAGCAAACGTTCGTTAATTTCCTGCATAACCTGCCATTTTATGGGCGTGCGGTTATGTGTATTGACGATCCTGTCGTGAAAGAACTGGTTCCCCGAATTGGGCGTTATATCACGACCTACGGTTTTAGTGAGGAAGCAGACGTTCGTATTACTCACTATGAGCAAAAAGGGGCTCAGGGATTTTTCACCATCAGCCGAACTGACTTGCCGGATTTGCATGTGATCTTAAATGCCCCCGGACGCCACAATGCGCTGAATGCAACTGCCGCAGTTGCCGTGGCAACAGAAGAAGGCATTGATGATACCGCTATTCTGGCGTCACTGGCTGAGTTTCAGGGAACCGGACGCCGTTTTGATTTTCTGGGGAATTTTCCTCTTAAACATATCAATGGCAAAGAAGGAAGCGTGATGCTGGTTGATGATTATGGCCATCATCCAACAGAAGTTGATGCCACGATTAAAGCGGCACGAGCGGGTTGGGGGGATAAGCGTATTGTCATGGTATTCCAGCCACACCGTTATACCAGAACGCGTGATTTATATGATGATTTTGCCAATGTTCTGAGTCAGGTAGATGTTCTATTAATGTTGGATGTGTATGCCGCTGGTGAAACGCCGATCCCAGGCGCGGATAGCCGTTCTTTATGCCGTACTATCCGCAGTCGTGGCAAGTTGGACCCGATTTTTGTATCAGAACCTGAACAAGTTTCAACCATTCTGTCACAGGTGATAGAAAACAATGACTTAGTTTTGGTACAGGGTGCCGGCAATATCGGTAAAATAGCGCGCAATTTGGCTGAAACAAAATTGCAGCCATCTTTTTATGAGGGAGGACATCATGGCTGATAAAGTTGCTGTTCTGTTGGGCGGAACTTCCGCTGAACGCGAAGTTTCATTGCAATCAGGACATGCGGTTGTGGCAGGGCTGAAGGAAGCAGGCATTAATGCTTATTCAATTGATACAAAAGACTTTGATGTGACTAAACTCAAAGAGGAAGGATTCAATAAAGTCTTTATCGCACTGCATGGTCGCGGTGGTGAAGATGGTACGTTGCAAGGTTTGCTGGAGTTTTTGCAAATTTCTTATACCGGCAGCGGAGTGATGGCATCAGCCTTGTCAATGGACAAATTGCGCACAAAACAACTCTGGCTGGGAGCAAAACTGCCTGTTTCACCTTATGTCGTCATTAATTCTCTAAAATTTGAACAACTTAATGATTTTCAACTCAAAGAGTATGTTCAAGAATTAGGTCTGCCATTAATGATTAAACCGAATCTGGAAGGCTCCAGCGTAGGGATGACTAAGGTGAGTGAATATGCCGAATTGCGTAGCGCATTGGCACTGGCATTTCAATACGATACTGATGTGTTGGTTGAAAAATGGCTTTTTGGCCCTGAATATACCGTCGGATTTTTAGGGGATGAAGCTCTTCCTTCTATCCGTATTCAGGCTCCAGATACATTTTATGATTACGATGCGAAATATATTTCCAACCAAACACAATATTTTTGTCCAAGCGGCTTGAGTGCAGAAAAAGAACAAGAGCTATTAGATATCGCCTCAAAGGCGTATAAAGCGCTGGGATGTCATGGCTGGGGGCGAGTCGATATCATGGACGATGGGAATGGTAATTTCTACCTGTTGGAAGCGAATACGTCCCCTGGCATGACCAGCCATAGCCTTGTGCCAACTGCTGCGCGTCAGGCTGGATTAAGTTTTTCTCAACTCGTAGTGAGAATTTTGGAGTTGGCTGATTAATATGTCGCAGGCAGCCCGGAATAGCCGGGAGCGGGAGGGTGAAATACAGCGATTTCGTCCTAGTAATGGTTACTACCTGGCAGGGATTATCTTTTTCTTGATGGTCGTCGGCACCATCATATGGGGGGGCTGGATGACACTGGACTGGATGAAAGATCCTAGCAGATTACCACTCTCAAAGCTGGTACTGACTGGTGAGCGCCATTACACCACGAATGATGACGTAAGACAGACTATTTTATCCCTGGGTTCTCCCGGGACATTTATGACTCAGGATGTCAACGTCATTCAGGAAAAGATTGAACAATTGCCATGGATCCGGCAGGTCACTGTTCGCAAACAATGGCCTGATGAACTTAAAATACATCTGGTAGAATACGTACCTTATGCGCGCTGGAATGATACCCGACTGTTGGATGCCGAAGGCCGGGTATTTAGCTTACCTATAGAGCGCAGTGCAAATGACCAGTATCCGATGTTGTATGGGCCAGAAGGCAAAGAAAAAGACGCATTGAATGAGTACCACACAATGGCGACTTTTCTTGAAAAACACCAGATGAAACTGAAAGCAGTGATCATGACAGCACGTAACTCCTGGCAACTGATATTGGATAACGATATCCGTTTAGAGCTAGGAAATCGAGATAAAATGGAGCGAATGAAACGTTTTGTTGAACTTTATCCTGTGTTGTTGAGAAACACTGAAAAACGTGTGGCTTATGTTGACCTACGTTATGACAGTGGTGCTGCGGTAGGTTGGGCTCCTTTATTAACTGATGCGCCGGTTCCAATGAATGGGCAAGAAAACAAACAGTGACTGGTAATAATACAGAGACAGGCAGAATAACGATGATCAAATCAACGGACAGAAAATTAGTAGTTGGCCTTGAAATCGGTACAGCAAAGGTATCTGCCCTGGTTGGTGAAATTCTGCCCGATGGTATGGTTAATATTATCGGAGTAGGAAGTTGCCCATCCCGCGGCATGGACAAAGGCGGTGTCAACGATCTTGAGTCGGTTGTCAAGTGCGTACAGCGTGCCATTGATCAGGCTGAACTCATGGCGGATTGCCAGATATCTTCAATCTATCTGGCGCTTTCCGGCAAACATATTAGTTGCCAGAACGAAATTGGTATGGTGCCGGTTTCAGAAGAAGAAGTTACACAGGATGATGTGGACAGTGTTGTCCATACAGCTAAGTCAGTTCGTGTTCGTGATGAACACCGTATTTTGCATGTGATCCCACAGGAATACGCGATTGACTATCAGGAAGGGATCAAAAATCCGGTTGGACTCTCTGGTGTGCGTATGCAGGCAAAAGTCCACTTGATTACCTGCCATAACGACATGGCGAAAAACATTGTAAAAGCTGTTGAACGTTGTGGATTGAAAGTTGATCAACTTATTTTTGCAGGATTGGCAGCAAGTTATGCTGTGTTAACAGAAGATGAACGTGAATTGGGCGTCTGTGTCGTTGATATCGGCGGCGGGACGATGGATATCGCTGTATATACTGGTGGTGCATTGCGTCATACCAAGGTGATTCCTTATGCAGGCAATGTGGTGACCAGTGATATCGCTTATGCGTTTGGTACTCCTCCAAGTGATGCTGAAACCATCAAGGTTCGTCACGGCTGCGCATTGGGTTCGATAGTAAGTAAGGATGAAAGTGTAGAAGTTCCAAGCGTGGGAGGACGCCCTCCTCGTAGCTTGCAACGTCAAACACTGGCTGAAGTTATCGAACCCCGTTATACCGAACTGCTGAATTTAGTTAATGATGAAATATTGCGATTGCAGGAGCAATTGCGGCAGCAGGGAGTGAAACACCACCTAGCGGCAGGGATTGTCCTGACTGGGGGAGGAGCCCAAATTGATGGCCTGGCCGAATGCGCTCAACGGGTATTTCATACCCAGGTTCGCATTGGCCGCCCTCTGAACATCACTGGATTGACAGATTATGTGCAGGAGCCTTGCTACTCAACAGCGGTTGGACTTCTGCATTATGGCAAAGAATCCCACCTTGGCGGAGATTCCGATGCCGATAAAAGAACGTCAGTGAGTGGCTGGTTTAAGAAAGTCAGCCACTGGCTGAAAAAAGAATTTTGATTTTTTATACAGAGACCATGACAAAGTCGCAGGTCTCGTTATAAAGGCACAAAACGGAGAGAAATTATGTTTGAACCACTGGAATTAACCAACGACGCGGTGATTAAAGTCATCGGCGTCGGCGGCGGCGGCGGTAATGCTGTGGAGCACATGGTGCGTGAGCGCATTGAAGGTGTTGACTTCTTTGCTGTTAACACGGACGCTCAGGCACTGCGTAAGACGGCTGTTGGTCAGACTATCCAGATTGGCAACGGCATTACAAAAGGATTAGGCGCTGGTGCGAACCCGGAAGTTGGTCGTACTGCGGCGGAAGAAGACCGCGAATCACTGCGTACAGCACTGGAAGGTGCAGACATGGTGTTTATTGCCGCTGGTATGGGAGGTGGCACGGGAACGGGTGCTGCCCCTGTTGTAGCCGAAATTGCCAAAGAGCTTGGCATTTTGACCGTTGCCGTTGTCACTAAGCCATTTAATTTCGAAGGCAAAAAACGGATGGCCTTCGCGGAACAAGGGATCACTGAACTGTCCAAGCATGTGGACTCACTGATCACGATTCCAAATGACAAATTATTGAAAGTCCTGGGACGAGGTATTTCTCTGTTGGATGCATTCGGTGCAGCCAATGATGTTCTGAAAGGCGCGGTTCAGGGGATTGCCGAACTGATCACCCGCCCAGGACTGATGAACGTTGACTTCGCTGACGTTCGTACCGTGATGTCGGAAATGGGTTATGCCATGATGGGTTCAGGTATTGCACAAGGTGAAGATCGTGCGGAAGAAGCCGCAGAGATGGCTATCTCCAGCCCACTGCTGGAAGATATTGATCTTTCTGGTGCCCGTGGCGTTTTGGTTAACATCACAGCGGGCTTTGACCTGCGTTTGGATGAGTTTGAAACCGTTGGTAACACAATCCGTGCATTTGCTTCTGATAATGCAACGGTGGTTATCGGGACATCACTGGATCCAGATATGAATGATGAGCTGCGTGTAACCGTTGTGGCAACAGGCATTGGCATGGACAAACGCCCAGAAATCACCCTGGTGACCAATAATAAAGCTCCTCAGACAAATCCGATGGAGCGCCGTTACCAGCAGATATCTGGCGGAATTTCTTCATTGTCTGATGAGAACAAAACGGTAGCAAAAGTCGTCAATGACCAAAATGCACATACGGGCAAAGAGCCTGATTATCTGGACATTCCTGCATTTTTGCGTAAGCAGGCTGATTAATTGCTAAAAAATTGGCTTCTCCGCTTTTTGTGTTAAACTATCCTGCCAGTCATACATTATAGTGATTGGCGGGATAAGTAACATTGCGAGATATAAACGATGATCAAACAAAGGACACTAAAACGTATTGTTCAAGCGACCGGCGTCGGTTTGCACACCGGTAAAAAAAGTCACGCTGACAATGCGTCCAGCGCCGGCTAATACCGGGGTCATCTATCGTCGTACTGACTTGAATCCTCCGGTTGATTTTCCGGCAGATGCCAAATCTGTGCGTGATACTATGCTCTGTACTTGTCTGGTGAATGAGCATAATGTGCGTATTTCAACAGTTGAACATTTGAATGCAGCGTTGGCAGGTTTAGGGATCGATAATATTGTTATTGAAGTCGATGCACCAGAGATCCCGATTATGGATGGCAGCGCTAGCCCGTTTGTTTTCCTGTTATTGGATGCGGGTATTGAAGAGCTGAATGTCGCGAAGAAATTCGTGCGAATGAAAGAAAGCGTCCGTGTGGAAGACGGTGATAAATGGGCTGAATTGGCGCCTTATCATGGTTTCAGCCTGGATTTTACCATCGACTTTAATCATCCGGCGATTGATGCGGGTACCCAGCGCTATGGGCTGGAGTTCTCTGCGGATTCATTTGTTCGCCAGATTAGTCGTGCGCGTACTTTCGGGTTTATGCGTGATATTGAGTATTTGCAATCTAAAGGCTTGTGTCTCGGTGGCAGCTTTGATTGTGCGATTGTCGTTGATGACTACCGCGTACTCAATGAAGATGGTTTGCGTTTTAAAGATGAATTCGTCCGCCATAAAATGTTGGACGCCATCGGTGATCTATTCATGTGTGGGTATAATATCATTGGTGCCTTTACTGCGTTTAAATCAGGCCATGCACTAAACAACAAGTTACTGCAAACTGTTTTAGCACAGGAAAGCGCCTGGGAATTTGTCACATTTGAAGATGAAGCTGAAATGCCATTGGCTTTCCGCGCACCATCACTAGTGTTGGCATAATGGCTGACATGTGGATTGATAAAGAATGTTGAGAACATTCCTATGATGCCCCAATGGGTTATATTATCTATCACGCTTCTTTCTCTGATGTTTTTTATTCAGCGTTAACGCTTCTTTTTGGCTGTACTGGTACTCTCTCCGGCCAGCGCAGCCAACCGCTCTAGCCTCTTTTTCAATTTTTCAGGGCTATTTTCAGCCAACATCATTAATGTTTTTGCGCTTTCACGAGTGAGCTGGCGCTTTGGTAATTCCTGATTATCATTACTGGATGCTTTGGTTGATAATTTTGAGAATCTTTGTTCATTATTATCACACTTAACCATTAATGATGGGTTAATCCTGATGTCGATTGAGGATAAAGATGGTAGAATTTCGCTTCTCAATGTAGAGAGTAAGACAGGAATTTCATAGCGCAGCCGGGTCATCCAGCTGGCATTTCCGGCTTCCAGTACCAGAATTTGTTTGCGATAATTAGCGACCCTGCACCACGGGTGCAATTGTGCAGGAAGCAAACTGAGAACGGCACGGTTGAGTTTCAGTAATGCGATGGCATGTTGTTGGATCATTTGAAGTGGGCTTTTTCCGACAGTTGCCGCGTCTTCAAACAGCTTATCCAGTGATTGTGGGCGGCTATCTCGCATAATAGGGGCAGTTCCAGTATTTATTAATGAAGGATTAATGAGTATTTTAAATCTTTGGCGACAATTTGGTAGGCGTTATTTTTGGTCTCACCTTTTACTGGGCATGGTTGCTACAGGAATTGGTGTTCCTACTGTTTTCGCTGGCGTGGCAGAAAGCCTGCATCATACAAATACTTCTTCTGCCCAGGGAAGCCGTCACCCGGCATTTTCCTCTTTTGATCACTTATTTGAATTACACTTACTCCAATTAAAAAGTGTCCAGCGCCAACCTGCTAATTATTTAAATTATTGGCAGCAACATGCCGTTCGTAATGTGATCCGTCAACTTTCTTTTGCTTTTTCGGTGGCAGAGCCAATCAAGTACGAAGGCGCAAAAGAAAGTCCCCAGATTTCTTCTCCCTCCATGCAACGACTTATGCTGGATACGTTGCATGCCATGCTGACACAAGCACCAATGCCATTTGAAGAAATTATCTCAGATGTTGCGATGATTGATGCTGTGCTTCCTGATACCCATACTCCAGCTCTCTGGATCGCAAAAGTTCAGGGAATTAGGGCAGGGCCAACGCCCAATCATCTATTTCTGCTTTAATACTACCGGCTTATTTAACGTTAAGTTTAATAAGCTCATTTTTAAGAAATGATTGATTGGCTACAACAATAGCCCTATCTGAGATGTACTAATTATGCTGACTAAATTACTGACAAAAATTTTTGGTAGCCGCAATGACCGTACCTTGCGCCGTTTACGTAAAGTGGTTGATGAGATCAACCGTATGGAACCGGACTTTGAAAAACTCTCTGATGAAGAGTTGAAAGCGAAAACAGAGCAATTTCGTGCCCGTTTTAACGAGAGAGAATCACTGGATAAAATTCTGCCAGAAGCGTTTGCTACTGTGCGTGAAGCCAGTAAACGTGTATTTGGTATGCGCCACTTTGATGCGCAGTTATTGGGCGGGATGGTCTTGAATGAACGCTGCATAGCGGAAATGCGTACAGGTGAAGGTAAAACACTGACCGCAACATTACCGGCTTATCTTAATGCCCTAAGTGGTAAAGGTGTTCACATTGTTACCGTGAACGATTACCTGGCACAGCGCGATGCTGAAAATAACCGCCCGCTGTTTGAATTCCTTGGCTTAAGTGTCGGTATTAACTTACCGGGTATGCCATCACCGGCAAAACGTGAAGCTTATGCTGCGGATATCACATACGGTACTAACAATGAGTTTGGTTTTGACTATTTGCGCGACAATATGGCATTTAGCCCAGAAGAGCGAGTCCAACGCAAATTGCACTATGCATTGGTGGATGAAGTTGACTCGATTCTGATCGACGAAGCCCGTACACCTCTGATTATTTCAGGACCGGCGGAAGACAGTTCTGAGCTTTATATCAAAGTAGACAAGCTGATCCCGAAACTGGTTCGTCAGGAAAAAGAGGATTCAGAAACCTTCCAGGGTGAAGGACATTTCTCTGTTGATGAAAAAACACGTCAAGTCAACCTGACAGAGCGTGGCCTGGTATTGATTGAAGAGTTATTGGTGGATGCCAAATTGATGGATGAAGGCGAATCCTTGTATTCACCGACCAATATTATGCTGATGCACCATGTAACAGCGGCTCTGCGTGCTCACGCCCTGTTTACCCGCGATGTTGATTATATCGTCAAAGAGGGTGAAGTTATCATCGTTGATGAACATACCGGGCGTACCATGCAAGGACGTCGTTGGTCTGATGGCTTGCACCAAGCTGTGGAAGCGAAAGAAGGTGTCGAGATCCAGAATGAAAACCAGACGCTGGCTTCAATCACATTCCAGAACTATTTCCGTATATACGAAAAACTGGCGGGGATGACAGGAACAGCGGATACGGAAGCGTTTGAATTCAGCTCCATTTATAAATTAGATACCATTGTTATTCCAACCAATCGCCCAATGATCCGTCAGGATTTACCGGATCTGGTCTATATGACAGAAGCGGAAAAAATTGAGGCAATCATTGAAGACATCAAAGCACGGACAAGCAGTGGTCAGCCTGTTTTGGTGGGGACAATCTCGATTGAGAAATCAGAACTTGTGGCTAACGCATTAACGCAAGCGGGTATTGCACATAACGTTCTGAACGCAAAATTTCATGCATTGGAAGCCGACATCATCGCGCAGGCTGGCCAGTCTGGTACAGTGACGATTGCAACCAACATGGCAGGACGTGGTACAGACATCATGTTGGGGGGCAGTTGGCAGGCGGAAGTCGCTAAATTGGAAGAGCCAACTGAAGCACAAATCGAGAAAATCAAGGCAGAATGGCAAGAACGCCATGATGCAGTATTGGCTGCGGGTGGCTTACACATTATTGGTACGGAGCGTCATGAATCACGGCGTATAGATAATCAGTTACGTGGTCGTGCGGGCCGTCAGGGTGATGCGGGTTCTTCACGTTTCTACCTATCAATGGAAGATTCCTTAATGCGCATTTTTGCTTCCGATCGTGTGACCGGTATGATGCGTAAACTGGGTATGCAGCCAGGGGAAGCCATTGAACACCCATGGGTGACGAAAGCGATTGCGAATGCTCAACGTAAAGTTGAGAGCCGTAACTTTGATATTCGTAAACAGTTGCTGGAATATGATGATGTTGCGAACGATCAGCGTCGGGCTATTTATGCTCAACGTAACGACTTGCTTGATGTGAGTGATGTCAGCGAAACCATCACCAGCATCCGCGAAGATGTCTTCAAGGTAACCATTGATGCTCATATTCCACCGCAATCACTGGAAGAAATGTGGGATATTGAAGGATTGCAAGAACGTTTAATCAACGATTTCGATTTGAATCTGCCAATCAAAGAGTGGTTGGACAAAGAGCCTGAATTGCACGAAGAAACATTGCGTGAACGTATTCTTGAAAAAGCGATCGAAATTTATAAGCAAAAAGAAGAAATTGTCAGTGCAGAAATGATGCGTAACTTTGAAAAAGGCATCATGTTGCAAACCCTGGACACATTGTGGAAAGAGCATTTGGCGGCGATGGATTACCTCCGCCAAGGCATTCACTTGCGTGGTTACGCCCAGAAAGATCCAAAACAGGAGTATAAACGCGAATCTTTTGCCATGTTTGCCAATATGCTGGAATCATTGAAATATGAAGTGATCAGTACCTTGAGCAAGGTCCAGGTTAGAATGCCGGAAGAAGTTGAGGCGCTTGAACAGCAGCGTCGTGAAGAGGCTGAACGTTTGGCAAAACAACAACATTTGAGCCATGAAGTTGAGCAGGGTGCGTTGATGTCAAAGGCCGAAGCTCAAATGGCAACGGGAGAGCGTAAAGTTGGACGCAATGATCCTTGCCCATGTGGTTCTGGCAAAAAATATAAGCATTGCCACGGTCGCTTATAAGTAGAGTGAGTTTATAAGCAAGAAAGCCGTGCCAATGGTGAATTCAGTTACTACTGGCACGGGTTAATTTATCGAAAACCCTTAGATCTTATTCTGCAAAAAAATTCTTCAATGGAACTTGCTTAAGAAATAGATTTGAGGGTTTTGTCATAATATTAATTCCTGCATATTGCCTACATTTTCAATGAACTTATCGTCGTGAGAAATAAGTACCATTGCTCCTGTATAATCATGTAGCGCTTTTTGCAGCAGCTCACGAGATTCAATATCCAGATGGTTATCTGGTTCATCTAATAACAGCAGGGCAGGTGCATATGGCCCACAAAACAGGCAAGCCAGCGCGACTTTAAGTTGTTCTCCTCCACTGAGATAACTGACAGGTTTCAAGGCTTCCTCACCGCGTATACGCAATTGTGCCAACCGGGTACGGTAACGATCTTCTGTCCAGCCTGGCGACTGTAATTGAAAGTTATGTAACGCGGATTGGTTTTTATCAAGGAACGAAAAATGCTGATCCATCAGACTGTGTGACGGAGTGATACGACAGATACCCTGTTTCGGAACCCGTGAACCCGTCATTACCTTTAATAAAGTGGATTTTCCGCTACCATTTTTACCAGTGATAGCCAAGCGATCACCATTATTGATGGTTAAACTGATGGACGTACCGGAGCCGAAAGGCAGAATGACATCCTGAAGATAGAGTAACGGAGAAGTGGCGGTTTGCGGAGTCGCAACAGCGATTGACAGCGGATCGATAATTTCGAGTTTTGCTCTGGCTTCTATAGCTAATGAAGAGCTGTGTTGCAATCGCTCTTCATTCTGTTTTGCTATCCGTGATAGTGTTGCTTCTGAGCGTCCTAATGCGTGATCAAGCAGGATCTTAGCCTGATTGGCATTTTTCCGCCGTTGCTTCCCCTGACTTTGCCTTTTGCTACTCTTTTCATGATCTTTTTGCTTATCACGTAAGGCTTGTTTTAGGCTTTTTTGGGTTTGATCCACTTCACGTTGAATGCCCAGCCGTAGTTGCTCTTTACTTTCCAGCCAGGTTTTCCATCCACCGATACTGCGGGATAACCCTAATCCGCTGAGTTCGTAAACAACCGATACATGCTGTAATAGTTGGGTATCATGGGTAACCAGCAGAACTCCGCCATCAAAAGCACTTAACCACTGAGCCAGCCAAAGGCGACCTTGTCGGTCAAGGTGATTGTTTGGTTCATCTAGGATCATAAAACCTGCGCTTTGACGTTTCAGCGCCAACAACCTGATCCGTGTTTGTTCTCCACCGCTCAAGGAATTAACCGGTTGATTTAATACGCCTGGATTGAGTTCACCTTCTGCCAGTAAAGACTCAGTTTGAAATTGCCAATCCCAGTTTCCTTCCATAGCATCAAAATCTGCTTCATCACCAACGCCAGCAAGGACACGTTCATTGGCGCTCATGATTTTGGTTAACCCCAGCATATCTGCGACATTACCGGAAAAAGGTGTTAAACCTTGTGACAAATAACCCACCCTACAAAAATGTTTTACACTACCTTCTGTGGGACGGATCTGTTGTGCCAGTATTGATGCCAGCCAGGATTTACCAATACCATTGCGCCCAACTAGCGCATATTTTTCTGTATTTAAGAATATATCGATACCAGAAAATAGCGACGTTGTTTCACCAGGAAATTGATAGGCGATTTGCTGTGCTTCGATCAATGATTGAACATCATTTAGCATAAACTGTGCTTCCTTAATGCTTAAAATAGTCGTTTTAATCTATTTGTAAGTTAATTTTTGACACTGTTTACAGTTTGTTTTCACATGATTTGTTTTTTCCAGAGAGGTAATTGGTAATTAAAAGCGATGACATTTTATTGCATGAAATACAGATTTGCAGCTTCAACTCATTCTAATGTAACCTGCAATGGATAGTGACTTAAGTTGAATAATAGACGGTAAGAAAAGCGATTATGGAAAAAAAACATCTGCATATTGCAGCAGGTATTATTAAAAATAGCAATGATGAAATTTTTATCACTCAGCGTAGGGCTGATTCACATATGGGCGGTTTTTGGGAGTTTCCCGGAGGAAAACGCGAACAGGGAGAAACATCCGAACAAGCATTGATCAGAGAATTAAAGGAAGAAGTTGGGATCACAGTAACGCACTGTGAATTAATTGATACCATCAAACATGATTTTCCTGATAGAAGTATTACCCTTGATTTTTTCCTGGTGGATGAATGGGAAAACGAGCCGTTTGGTAAAGAAGGGCAACCTTCCCGCTGGGTTTTACAATCAGAATTAATTGCTGATGAATTTCCTCCAGCAAACCGTAGTATTGTAGGCTTTCTAACCCAAAATAGTTCCTGCTAAAGGATTTTTAGTAAATTAGGGTAGTCAAATCATTCAATATAAGCGGCGCCAAATAAAACAGGCACCGCTATAACATATGTTACGTGATATTAAGGCTCTTCACTCCAGTTATCATTTTCTGGACTGTCACTTTGGCTTGCTATTCGTTTTTCTTCACTGGCCCATTCACCCAAGTCGATTAATTGGCAACGTTTACTGCAAAATGGGCGATGTGGACTAATTTCTCCCCATATTACTGTGTTGTCACACGTTGGACATTCGACAGTCAATACTTCAGACATAATACTTTCTCCCGCTTGATTTGAAGGTCATACCCTCCATTTTCACATCACAGCTTGAAATTTATTGGGCCTATGTTAACAGCAGGCCAATTCAAATGACAAATGGGCAGGTACAACACCATGTTCACTATCCATTGGTAAAAAACGGATAGCGAAACGTGTTTTGTAGCCGGAGACTTGTGGGTAAACCAATGTATCTGGCACCACGTCCAATTTTAATCTCAACAAATCGGCTTCATCAGCATTCCCCTGATAAAATCCGTTATGGCTGACTTTAGGGGTGAAAGCGGCGGAGTGGCGTATGAGTTCCAGAATGTTTTCTAAGGCTTGTTGTAACGGATTAAGGCTGTCCAGCCAGGCTGTGACGGATTTATCCCTGACAGATTGTGGTAAATGTAGCCACAGGTGCAATGTTGGCAGGTCAAAGCTACAACATCCTCCGGGAATGCTGAGACGTTGGCGTACCATGCTGATAATCCGATCTTCTTTGATAAATTGGTTAAGCCGTGGGGCTTGGTTCAAGGCAGTACTGCGTTCTTTAAGTTGCTCTGTCAAACTATGGATCATCGCCGTATCGGCATTCGGAGCGCTGAGCCATTGTTTTAATTTCGCTTGCTGGCGATCCAGCTCTTTCAATAGCTCAGAGCGGACTTCACCGCGTTCCATGATCTCAATTAATTCAGCAATTGTACGAAAAAACGAAAGGCTACTCGTCTGAGAATTCAGATGACGTTGTTTTTCCAACTGTTGTAGTGAAGACTCAATTCTCAACCATGAACGCATTTTTTCATTGAGTGGATGTTCAAAAATAATAGTGGATGGTGCATCACTCATTACGGTTTTCCTGTCTGACTGATTTTGCTTGTTTTAAATACTGTTGATGTAGCTCGACCACACGAGAGGTAAGATCTTGTTCACTGCTGTGGTTAACGATGACATCATCTGCCTTTTCCAGTCTGTCCTGACGGCTGGCCTGTGCAGCCAGAATATTTTCTACTTGCTCACGGCTTACTCCATCACGAGCCATGGTTCGGGTAATCTGTACTTCAACTGGGACATCAACAACTAAAACACGATCTGCCAAATGCATTAAATTGTTTTCAATGAGCAAAGGAACAACCCAGATGACATAGGGGGCAGTCACCTGGGTTAATTGCCGCTGTGTGTCTATTTGGATCAGTGGATGTAAAAGAGCATTGAGCCACTGTTTCTCTTCTGGGGCAGCGAAAATTTTTTGGCGTAACATTGCGCGATTAAGGCTACCATCGGGCGATAATATATTGGTCCCAAAGCGCGTGGTGATTGCTTGTAGTGCGGGGGTGCCAGGAGCGACAACTTCTCTGGCGATAATATCTGCATCAACAAGCGGGACACCAAGGGATGAAAATGCATTAGAGATAGTCGTTTTACCGCTACCAATTCCACCCGTAAGTGCAACAATATAAGTCATTCTATCCCTTTAAATATCTCTGATAGCATAATCGAATTGTAACTCAAGGGACGCTGATGGGCTATAAACAAACACGTACAATTCCTGCTTTGGCCGTCTTGGGAAAAGATAATGAAATATGTAATTACCTTGTTAAGTTAATATTGCACCTAATTGAAAAATAGGCAGGTACATAGCCAGCAATAATAAACCGACAATCAAGGCCATTATTAACATCAACAAAGGTTCTAATGATTGAACCAATCTATCAGCAAGGTTGATTGATTTTTCTTGATACCATTCTGCAAGATTGAATAAAAATAATTCTAATTCTCCTGATTCTTCACCTGCCATGACAAATTGTTGGCATAGCGCAGGGAAATATGCTGTTTGTTTTAATGCGTCACTCATTGGTATGCCTTGTTGAATTTGCCTGTGCAGGTTTTTCACGCCAGCAATAAAAACAGGATGCTGAGTTGCTATGAGGGCACATTCAAGCCCCGCCATTAGTGTTAATCCCGCTTTCTGTGTCATAAACAGGATATGAAATATTTGATTAGTCTGTTGATAAATAGTGAGTTGCTTAAAAATAGGGAATCTCAGGAAGAGCATTTTTTCTTTTGCTTTAAAAATGGGAAAACGGTGACGTAGCCATAGATAACTGGTTAATAATATAAATATTATTAACAATAGTAATACGCCATGATGGATCAATAAATCAGATCCTGATAGAACCCACTGTGTTAACAAGGGCAGGGTGGCATTTAGCGAAGAATAGACTTGTCGGAATTCTGGCAGAACAAAGATCAACATCAGAATAATAACCAAAAAGCTCACAAAAGCGACTATCAAGGGATAGTGATAAGCCTTTTGAATTTTCTTCCCCAGCCTATTTTGCTGTTCCAACCGATTAATGATTAACTGGCAGCAGTTTTCAAGCTGGCCGGTTTGTTCTCCTACTGCGATAAGCTGACAGAACAAGGGAGAAAATAGCTTCGGATAGTGTTCGAGTGTGGTGGAGAATGCCTCTCCCTGACGAATTTTCTGAATTATATCCATCAATACACATCGCCAGAGAGCATATTTACACTCTTGCAGTAAAATAGTCAGTCCCTTGAGTAAAGGGATGCCTGAAGTCAGTAACGTACTTAACTGATGAATAAAATGCAGGCGATAGGCAATTTCCTTTTTGCTGTAATAAATAATTTTTTTACATTTAATGGTATAGGGTTGAAGATCGAGATGGCTGAGGTATTGGAATACACTTTTTTTATTGTGCCCAATACTCTCCCCTGTTATGGCTTTTCCATGCTTGTTAATTGCCTGCCATTGGTAAATATATTCTATTTTCATACTGTCTCATGGCCTGTAATCTGATAAATCTCTTCAAGAGTGGTGATTCCTTTTTCCGCTAATGTCAGCCCTGCGGAAAAAAGCGTTGCATCTTGTTGTGAGGTAAGTAGATGTGGGAAGCTGGCGTTAGAACACTCAGACAGGGCTTGCTGGAGTTCAGGTTTGATTTCGAGAAATTCATAGATAGCAGTTCTGCCGTAATAGCCAGAAAAGCAGTGATCACAACCGACCGCATTCCATTTTTTTATAGATGCTGAACCAGTAATATTAGGGATCTCTGTGGATATACTGTCTTGTTGTCGGCAATGGGGGCAAAGCTTACGAACCAGTCGCTGAGCAATAATTAGTTTCACACATGAGGCTGTGGTATAGCCAGAAATTCCCAGATTATGCAGGCGAGATAACGTATCAATAGTGGAATTGGTATGCAGGGTTGATAAAACTAAGTGGCCTGTTTGAGCTGCTTTCATTGATATTTCAGCGGTTTCATTGTCACGGATCTCGCCAACCATAATAATATCGGGATCTTGGCGCAATAATGCTCTGAGAACTTTGGCGAAATCCAGACTAATTTTGTTATTAACTGGTGTTTGGTTGATGCCATTTAAAGGAATTTCGACAGGATCTTCGACACTACAGATATTCTTTTTCGCTTGGTTTAAATATTGCAGGCAGCTATACAATGTGACTGTCTTTCCGCTGCCAGTCGGCCCAGTGACTAAAATCATCCCTTGTGGAAAATGGAGTTTTTGTTGTAAAAGTTGTAATTGTGGTTCAGGCAATCCTAACTGTTCCAGAGATAGTTGATGTATGGTATTTAAAATACGCAGGACTATTTTTTCTCCATGTAGTGTGGGGAGTGTTGATATACGAATCGCATAACTGTTTTTGTTATCACTCCAGTCAAATTGCCCATCCTGAGGCTGGCGTTTTTCAGCGATATTGAGTTTTGCCATGATTTTTAAGCGAGCAGGAATACCCGTATTCATTTGAGGAGGAGGTGCCTGCATGGTATGTAATGTACCATCAACTCGAATACGTATTTGGTAACCACGTTGAGATGGTTCAAAATGAATATCTGAAGCTCTTTTTTGTATTGAAGTTAATATTGTCTGATTAACTAATTGAATAACGGGTGTGTCTATTTCTTCATCATGGAGATTGTTGGTTTGTATTGCATCATGATAATGAGTATGGTGGCTATCAAGGTGATTTATACGGTACGGTTCCTCTTCATCACTTTCTGAACAGTAATTTTTTGCTGACATTAATGAATTTTCTTGTGTCAACATCGATTCTATTTTTGCTTGTGGCCAAATATCTACATTAACGATTAAACCTGAAATAAATCTCAGTGCGGCAATGAAATCCTCATTAGGTGGTTTATTACAGGCAATTGTGATTGTATGGAAATCTTTTTTTATAATAATGGCCTGATGTCGTTGACATAGCTCTTTTATTTCTTTTTCCATTAAAAGGTGATCCTTATTTATCATTATCTTTATTCCTTTAATATTGGTGTGACTTATACTCGATCAACTTCCAATTGTAATCCGCAAGACGACGCGAGGCCTTATATCTCCCCGCTGCGTGGGAAAATATAACACGCATCTTGAAGTTGGATTGGTATAATGGTTTTCTCTTTAATTTAAAGCCTGTCAGGAATGAAAATAACTGTTTAAAATTTCAAGGTTTCCTGACATTTTAGTTTTAACGATTCATTTTCAGATTCACAAATCGCTTCCCATTGAGTGAACCCCGTTTTCGTATCCTGAATAGGTTTTAACGTGGCATGGAGTCCATTAAGGTTTTGCTGACCCACTATCGTTATCTCCCCCTCTTTTACTGAAATGGTGCTGATATAGCGGCTATTGTGGCCTGATGGAATGGAGGGGTGACCAGAGTGACAATTTTTATAATTTGCAGCCTCGAAGCGACACAGTTCCACACCTGATTTATAAGGCACAATAGCTTGTAGCATATCGGTTAATGCGGCTTTTTGGATATATCCCTGATAACTGGGAATGGCAATTGCGCCGAGAATAGACACAATAGCCATAACAACCATTACTTCAATTAAGGTAAATCCTTGTTGTTTCATTTTTTCTCCTTGTATACATATCTGGACTGATTGCCATGTTCAATAGCAGGCATACCCTTCATCTTTTAAGTTGCAATCTATTGGGTATCGGTGCCAATAATCATGGAGAAAAAAGAGAAAAATAAAATATGGTTAATAAAAATTATGAAGCAGGCTCGAAAAAATAACTTTATGTTACATTTTTTTGCACAAATTTTTCGAGTCTGCCCGTAAATAAGAAACCATCCGATATATTGGCCGATTGAAGGTGCTAACATGCTAACTAACTTGTTACACCTTATGCCATAGCATTACGCTTAATGAAGTTGATTGCTATTGGCCATATTGGAAGGGTTATTTTGGCAGGGTGATATTAAATATTAAGGGGGAGGTAAAAGAATGAAGCTGCATGAAGGGTGGATTGATGGTGCGAGAAAGGTGATTTCCCCGCATTGTGATCTGCGCCCAGAAGAAGAAACACCCGCATTATTGGTTATTCATAACATCAGTTTACCTCCTGGCAAGTTTGGTGGCCCTTATATTGATCAATTATTTATGGGAACATTAGATCCTAAAGCCGATCCTTTTTTTGATGAAATTAAGCACTTACGTGTTTCTGCTCACTGCTTAATCCGGCGCGATGGTGAGGTTGTACAATATGTTCCTTTCAATAAAAGAGCTTGGCATGCTGGTGTTTCCTGCTACTGTGACCGTGAGAAATGTAATGATTTTTCGATAGGCATTGAACTGGAAGGCACAGATTATGAGGAATTTACTGAAATTCAGTACACTAAATTAGCGGAGGTTACTGAGCTGCTTATTAGCCAATATCCTGATATTCGTGACAATATTACAGGACACAGCGATATCGCACCGGGAAGGAAAACCGATCCTGGATCTTATTTTTATTGGGAACATTACCGTCAATTATTGCAGGAGCGAGTTGGATGACTCTCTTTATTCTATTGTTAATACTGGCATGGGAACGTGTTTTTAAGATGAGGGATCACTGGCAACTGGAACGCTATCTAGCCCCGGCTTTTGCCAGACTCAAATCACATTCACTATGGGGTAGCCTGGGTATGACCTTTCTGGTCGCTTTATTGACATGGAAGCTTATTGATATTTCTAGCTCTGTTGCTTTTGGTATGCTCGCGATTGTGCTGGGTATCATAATCAGTCTGTTATGTATTGGTGCAGGCAGGCTGCGGCATGATTACCGCGGATATCTTCAGGCTGTGCGCCAGGATGATTTTGGGCAGCAGAAAAAGTATCTTGCTCGTCTGACGATGATTCGGGGAATATTACCTGACACCACAAAAGAAGAGCGGTTGCGTGAGATACAAAATTCATTGATTTGGATAAATTTCCGTTATTATCTTGCCCCTATTTTTTGGTTGGCTGTCTTGGGTCAATTCGGTCCGGCGGTTTTGATGGGGTATGGTTGCCTGAGAGCTTATCAACGTTGGTTGGCCCAGCACGCAACGGCAGTGCAGAGAGCACAATCTGGCGTTGACGGGATACTGCACTGGCTGGATTGGCTTCCTGCACGGTTGGCAGGTATTACCTATGCTTTGTTAGGACATGGAGAGAGAGCCTTACCCGCCTGGATTGCATCACTCACTGATTTTCGGTCATCACAATACAAGGTAGTTAGTCAATTAGCACAATTCGCATTAAGTAAAGAACCCCGTCTTGACCCTATAGAAACACCTGTTGCTGCCGTAACATTAGCGAAAAAAGCGACCTTTACTATTGTGATTATTGTCGCGCTGTTGACGATTTATGGCGCATTAGTTTGACACACAAGAGAGATAGAGGGCCAGGGAAGCCCTTTATTTTTCTGCTGGGGAAATATAAGGCCTCGCGGCTTGAACTTACCAGTGGCATCGGGAACCGTTGTTTGAGTCTGGCTATTTTGATTGACTTATGAATTGTCTGTAATGATTTCTGCCTGAATTTTAATTCATATTTTTTGCATAATTTTGAGTTTTTATCTTGCTGTAACGTTTCATTTTGCTCATCTATGCGTTTAAAAAACGTTAAATCTCCCTGATATCTCCGATCTAAAAATCCTCTCTGGTTATAATTTTCTAATAATATTTAAAATATTTTGTTAAAATTTGCAGGTTTTTATGATTTAGCCCAAGGTCTTTATAGACAGCTAGTGAATACTTTGTTACTTTAAGACCCTGTATTCTAAATTGGTATTACCAATTGACTTTGACCTGTTAACTAGGATTTAATGGCTAAGATTTAGTCAGTAAGACTTAGCTGAGTCGGGCATAGTCCAAAGCAACATTTACTTATTGAATGGCTTACAGCAGATATGGCCTATAGCAAGATTCGCCAACCAAAGTTATCAGATGTGATTGAGCAGCGTCTTGAACAGCTCATTCTCGAAGGCTCGCTACGCCCGGGAGAAAAACTGCTGCCTGAGCGTGAGCTGGCAAAGCAGTTTGAAGTATCACGTCCTTCATTACGCGAAGCCATTCAAAAATTGGAAGCCAAAGGCTTTCTTTTCCGTCGTCAAGGGGGCGGAACTTTCGTGCAGAACAATCTGTGGCAAAGTTTCAGCGACCCACTTGCCCAACTTATTGCAGAGAATCAAGAATCCCAGTTCGATCTCCTTGAAGCCCGTCATGCGTTAGAGGGGATTGCAGCTTATTATGCCGCCCTTAGAGGAACTGATGAGGATTTCCAACGCATTGAGCAAAGCCATCTTGCCATTCAAGAAACACAACAACGTGGTGATGTGAATGCGGAATCTGATGCTGTCTTGCAATACCAACTTGTTGTCACGGAAGCTGCCCATAATGTGGTATTGCTGCATTTATTGCGCTGTATGATCCCAATGTTAGAACAAAATATCAGGCGCAATTTTGAAGTTATTTATACCCGTAAAGAAATGTTGGCAGCTGTTAGTAACCACAGGGCTGAAATTTTTCGCTCTATTATGGCGAGAGAACCGGAAAAAGCCCGTGAGGCTTCCCATCGTCATCTGGCCTTTATTGAAGAAGTTTTATTGGATCTGACTCGTGAACGTACTCGCCGTGAGCGTTCATTGAGGCGGCTCCAGCAACATCAGGAATAAGAGCCTGTCCCTTGGAACGTCATAGACAAATCAAATTCCCGAATGGGGCGGGTTCTAACTTAACTGTACAGATTTGACTGCTGCGTTTGTACAGTTTGTCAACTCTTTTCAAGAGTTTTAGCAGCAATATACAGCAGGGCCTATCTTCCGGTCATAACAGGCAGTTTCGTCAAAAGGTATGACCAGAAGATAGGCTCCAATAACCATTAGAAAATAGATAACAGATAAGGAATACACCATGTCAGATATTTTGAAAAATGACGTGGATCCGATCGAAACTCGCGATTGGTTACAGGCGATCGAATCGGTCATCCGTGAAGAAGGTGTTGAACGTGCTCAGTTCTTGATTGATCAGGTTTTGAATGAAGCTCGTAAAGGTGGTGTTAGCGTTGCTGCAGGTGCTGCAAGCCGCGATTACATCAACACTATTCCTGCTGAGAATGAGCCTGCTTACCCTGGCAACCTGGATTTAGAGCGCCGCATCCGCTCTGCTATTCGCTGGAATGCGGTGATGACCGTTCTGCGTGCATCTAAAAAAGATCTAGAGCTGGGTGGTCACATGGCTTCATTCCAGTCTTCCGCTACCGTTTATGACGTGTGTTTTAACCACTTCTTCCGCGCTCGTAACGAAAATGATGGCGGTGACCTGGTATACTTCCAGGGCCACATTTCCCCTGGCGTTTACGCACGTGCGTTCCTTGAAGGCCGTCTGACAGAAGAGCAGATGAACAACTTCCGTCAGGAAATCGGTGGTAATGGCCTGTCTTCTTACCCGCATCCAAAACTGATGCCTGACTTCTGGCAGTTCCCAACTGTTTCAATGGGTCTGGGACCAATTTCCGCTATTTATCAGGCTAAGTTCCTGAAATATCTGGAAAACCGTGGCCTGAAAGATACTTCTAAACAAACCGTTTACGCTTTCCTGGGCGACGGTGAGATGGATGAACCAGAATCTAAAGGTGCGATCACTATCGCAACTCGTGAAAAACTGGATAATCTGGTATTCGTCATCAACTGTAACTTGCAGCGTCTGGATGGCCCAGTAACCGGTAACGGTAAAATTGTTAACGAACTGGAAGGGATCTTCGAAGGTGCTGGCTGGCAGGTACTGAAAGTCCTGTGGGGTGAGCGTTGGGACGAACTGCTGCGTAAAGACACCAGTGGTAAACTGGTTCAATTAATGAACGAAACGCTGGACGGCGACTATCAGACATTCAAGTCTAAAGATGGTGCTTATGTTCGTGAACACTTCTTCGGTCGTTACCCGGAAACAGCTGCATTAGTCAAAGATATGACTGATGACGAAATTTGGGCTTTGAACCGTGGCGGTCACGATCCGAAGAAAGTTTACGCTGCACTGAAAAAAGCACAGGATACCACGGGCAAACCAACTGTAATCTTGGCTCAGACCATTAAAGGTTACGGTATGGGTGATACCGCCGAAGGTAAGAACATTGCTCACCAGGTTAAGAAAATGAACATGGAAGGCGTTCGTCAGTTCCGTGATCGTTTCAATGTGCCGGTATCTGATGAGCAGATCGAAAACTTGCCATACGTCAATTTCGATAAAGATTCTGAAGAATCTAAGTACCTGCATGAGCGTCGTAACGCACTGGGTGGTTATGTACCAAGCCGTCGCGTTAACTTTGACGAGAAACTGGAAATCCCAGCGCTGGAAGAATTCAGCTCGCTGCTGGAAGAACAATCCAAAGAAATTTCTACCACTATCGCTTTCGTTCGTGCACTGAACGTTATGCTGAAGAACAAGTCGATCAAAGATCGTCTGGTTCCAATTATTGCTGACGAAGCACGTACCTTCGGTATGGAAGGTCTGTTCCGTCAAATCGGTATCTACAGCCCTAATGGTCAGCAGTATACTCCGCAAGACCGTGAGCAAGTTGCATACTATAAAGAAGATGCAAAAGGCCAGATCCTGCAAGAAGGTATCAACGAGCTGGGTGCTGCTTCATCTTGGCTAGCTGCTGCAACTTCTTACAGCACCAATAACCTGCCAATGATCCCGTTCTACATCTACTACTCCATGTTCGGATTCCAGCGTATTGGTGACCTGTGTTGGGCAGCGGGTGACCAGCAAGCGCGTGGCTTCCTGGTTGGTGGTACTTCTGGTCGTACGACTCTGAACGGTGAAGGTTTGCAGCATGAAGATGGCCACAGCCATATTCAGTCCCTGACTATTCCTAACTGTATCTCTTATGATCCCGCATTCGCTTATGAAGTTGCTGTTATCATGCAAGATGGTCTGGAGCGTATGTATGGTGAGCAACAAGAGAATATCTACTACTACATCACCACGCTGAACGAAAACTACCACATGCCAGCCATGCCGGAAGGTGCTGAAGAAGGCATCCGTAAGGGTATCTACAAGCTGGAAAGCCTGGAAGGTGAAAAAGGTAAAGTGCAGTTGCTGGGGTCTGGCTCTATCCTGCGTCACGTTCGTGAAGCAGCGACGATCCTGTCTGCTGAATACGGCATTGGTTCCGATGTATACAGCGTGACTTCCTTCACCGAACTGGCTCGTGATGGTCAGGATTGTGAGCGTTGGAACATGCTGCACCCATCAGAAGAAGCTCGTGTTCCTTATATTGCTCAGGTCATGAACGAAGCTCCGGCTGTTGCTTCTACTGACTACATGAAACTGTTTGCAGAGCAAGTCCGTAGCTTCGTTCCTGTAAGCGATTACCGTGTATTGGGCACTGACGGTTTTGGTCGTTCTGACAGTCGTGAAAATCTGCGTCATCACTTTGAAGTTGATGCTTCTTATGTGGTTGTTGCGGCTCTGGGTGAACTGGCTAAACGTGGCGAAGTTGATGTGAAAGCCGTTGAAGAAGCTATCAAGAAATACAACATCAACCCAGAAAAAGTTAACCCACGTCTGGCATAAGAGGTAAAGATTCATGTCTATCGAAATTAACGTGCCTGATATTGGTGCAGATGAAGTTGAAGTTACCGAGATTTTGGTGAAAGTAGGTGACACAGTAGAAGCAGAACAGTCACTGATTACGGTTGAAGGTGACAAAGCTTCTATGGAAGTTCCTTCTCCACAGGCGGGTGTAGTTAAAGAAATCAAAGTTGCCGTTGGCGACAAAGTTGCAACCGACAAGCTGATCATGATTTTTGAATCCGCAAACGGTACGGCAGAAGCTGCACCTGCACCGCAAGCGGCGGTAGCTCCAGCAGCGGTAGCAGTAGAAAGCAAAGAAGTGAATGTACCCGATATCGGTGGTGACGAAGTTGAAGTGACCGAAATCATGGTAAAAGTGGGTGATACTGTGACTGAGGAGCAGTCACTGATCACAGTTGAAGGTGACAAGGCCTCAATGGAAGTGCCTGCACCATTTGCGGGTACAGTGAAAGAGATCAAAATCGCGGCTGGCGATAAAGTGAAAACGGGTTCTCTGATCATGGTATTCGAGGTTGCGGGTGCGGCTTCAGCGCCAGCAGTCGCTCCGGCTCCTGCGGCTGAACCTGCGAAAGCAGCGCCAGCGCCAGCAGCAAGCAAGCCAGCAGAAGGCAAAAATGAGTTTGCCGAAAATGACGCTTACGTTCACGCGACTCCAGTCATTCGTCGTCTGGCGCGTGAATTTGGCGTAAATCTGGCTAAAGTAAAAGGAACTGGCCGTAAGGGTCGCATCCTGCGCGAAGACATTCAGGCTTATGTGAAAGAGGCGATCAAACGTGCAGAAGCAGCGCCTGCTGCTGCGGGTGGCGGTCTGCCCGGTATGCTGCCGTGGCCAAAAGTTGATTTCAGCAAATTTGGTGAAATCGAAGAAGTTGAAATGAGCCGTATCCAGAAAATTTCTGGTGCTAACCTCAGCCGTAACTGGGTCATGATCCCTCACGTTAATCTGTTTGATGAAGCGGATATCACTGAAGTTGAAGAGTTCCGTAAACAGCAGAACAAAGAAGCTGAAAAGAAACAGCTTGGTGTGAAAATCACTCCGCTGGTGTTTGTCATGAAAGCCGCTGCGAAAGCATTGGAAGCAATGCCTCGCTTTAACAGCTCCATTTCTGAAGATGGCCAGAAGCTGATCCTGAAAAAATATGTCAACATCGGTATCGCGGTTGATACACCTAACGGTTTGGTGGTTCCTGTATTCAAGGATGTCAACAAGAAAGGCATCATGGAACTGTCCAGAGAACTGGCTGAAGTTTCCAAGAAAGCACGTGCTGGTAAGCTGACTGCTTCCGACATGCAGGGTGGTTGCTTCACTATCTCCAGCCTGGGTGGTATCGGTACTACCGGCTTTGCACCAATTGTCAACGCGCCAGAAGTGGCCATCATGGGGCTGTCTCGTTCTTCCATGAAACCCGTCTGGAATGGCAAGGAATTTGTTCCGCGCCTGATTCTGCCTATGTCTCTGTCTTTCGACCACCGTGTGATCGATGGGGCAGATGGTGCACGTTTCATCACTTATATTAATCAATTGATGAGCGATATCCGCCGTTTGGTGATGTAATGCAAAGGCCGGTAAATATACCGGCCTGATAATGACTATCGTGACAGAGTTTTTCGTCTTGCATCTGGCAGGTTGGGATTTCTGTCACGTTAACGCGCTTTTCAGGTTATTTACAATTCTGTAAACTGCTCGCGGTGTGTACGTCCCGGTGGAATATGGTTTTTTTTCGTCTGACCCGCCGGACAAACAATTAAGAGGTCATGATGAGTACTGAAATTAAAGCCCAGGTAGTGGTGCTTGGAGCAGGCCCGGCAGGGTATTCTGCTGCTTTCCGTTGTGCGGACTTAGGTTTGGATACGGTTCTGGTTGAACGTTACGCTACTTTGGGTGGTGTTTGCCTGAATGTGGGTTGTATTCCATCTAAGGCTCTGTTGCATGTTGCTAAAGTGATTGAAGAAGCAAAAGCACTGGCACAGCATGGTATCGTGTTTGGTGAACCGCAAACTGATATTGATAAGATCCGTCTCTGGAAAGAAAAAGTTATTTCTCAGTTGACAGGGGGTCTGGGCGGCATGGCTAAGGGCCGTAAAGTTAACGTTGTTAACGGTGTTGGTAAATTCACCGGTGCTAACACTCTGGTGGTAGAAGGCGAGAACGGCGCAACAACGATCAATTTTGAGAATGCCATTATCGCAGCGGGTTCACGCCCAATTCAGCTACCATTCATTCCACATAATGATCCTCGTGTATGGGATTCTACCGATGCACTGGAACTGAAAACCGTTCCAGGACGCCTGTTAGTGATGGGCGGTGGTATTATCGGTCTGGAAATGGGGACTGTTTACCACGCTCTGGGTTCTCAGATCGATGTGGTAGAAATGTTCGACCAGGTTATTCCTGCGGCAGATAAAGACGTTGTTAAAGTGTTCACTAAACGCATCAGTAAGAAGTTCAACTTGATGCTGGAAACGAAAGTGACCGCAGTAGAAGCTAAAGAGGATGGCATCTACGTAACAATGGAAGGTAAAAAAGCACCGGCAGAGCCACAGCGTTATGATGCGGTTCTGGTTGCTATCGGTCGTGTACCGAACGGTAAACTGATTGATGCTGGCAAAGCGGGCGTCGAAGTTGATGAACGTGGCTTTATCCGTGTGGATAAGCAAATGCGCACTAACGTGCCTCACATCTTTGCTATCGGTGATATCGTTGGTCAGCCAATGCTGGCACACAAAGGTGTTCACGAAGGTCACGTTGCTGCTGAAGTTATTTCTGGTAAGAAACATTACTTCGATCCAAAAGTTATTCCATCCATTGCTTACACTGAGCCAGAAGTGGCATGGGTTGGCCTGACCGAGAAAGAAGCGAAAGAAAAAGGCATTAGCTACGAAACTGCGACTTTCCCATGGGCAGCCTCCGGTCGCGCAATTGCCTCTGACTGTTCAGATGGCATGACTAAACTGATTTTTGATAAAGAAAGTAACCGTATTATCGGTGGTGCCATTGTGGGTACTAACGGCGGTGAACTGCTGGGTGAAATCGGTCTGGCTATCGAAATGGGTTGTGATGCAGAAGATATCGCTCTGACTATCCACGCTCACCCAACCCTGTACGAATCAATTGGCATGGCTGCGGAAATTTACGAAGGCAGCATCACTGACTTGCCAAATCCTAAGGCAAAGAAAAAGAAATAATTCTTTAGATTTTGCAGTAGGTTAAAAAGAAATTTTAAACGGCTTTCAAACAGGAAAGCCGTTTTTATTTACAGATAGTTGCAGTAGAAGTTAAGGAATTTTCAGGCCAAAATAACAACATATAGCATTTAAAACTTTAATACTCTCTCCAGACTCATTTATCCAGAATTTTATTATGGTTTAATGTTGATTTTATGTGAATGAATTAACATGCTATTCAAATTTTGGTATGCTAAACGCCCGAATCTGGGCATAATTCTGATGTTATGCGAGCAAAATCCTCTGACCTTGCACCCTTAGTGATTGTTTTTAGATGATCATTTTCAATGATCGTTAGCGGGTGCTGACAGCCGGGTATATAAAATGACAATGAGAGCGAGGAGAAAGTCGTGCTAGAAGAATACCGCAAGCACGTAGCCGAGCGTGCAGCTCAAGGCATCGTCCCTAGGCCGTTAGACGCAGCTCAAGCAGCAGCGCTGGTCGAATTACTGAAGAACCCACCTAAAGGTGAAGAAGATTTCCTGGTAGATTTACTGACCCATCGTGTCCCTCCTGGTGTAGATGAAGCTGCTTATGTTAAAGCAGGTTTCCTCGCTGCCGTTGCTAAGGGAGAAACTGATTCTCCTTTGGTGACACAGGAAAAAGCCATTGAATTATTGGGAACTATGCAGGGTGGGTATAATATCCACGCTTTAATTGATGCCCTGGATGATGAAAAGTTGGCTCCGATTGCGGCGAAAGCACTTTCTCATACTTTGCTGATGTTCGACAGCTTCTACGATGTGGAAGAAAAAGTAAAAGCGGGTAATGTCCATGCCAAACAGATTATGCAATCGTGGGCAGATGCAAAATGGTTCCTTGGGCGTCCTGAATTAGCGGAAAAAATCACCGTTACCGTCTTTAAGGTCACGGGGGAAACCAACACCGATGATCTTTCTCCTGCTCCTGATGCGTGGTCACGCCCTGATATCCCCTTACATGCTTTGGCAATGCTCAAGAATGCCCGTGAAGGTATTGAGCCTGATCAAGCCGGTGTCGTAGGCCCGGTTAAGCAAATCGAGGCCCTGAGCAAGAAAGGCTATCCATTGGCCTACGTTGGGGATGTGGTGGGTACAGGCTCTTCCCGTAAATCGGCAACGAACTCCGTATTGTGGTTTATGGGGGAAGATATTCCGTTTGTCCCAAATAAACGTGGTGCCGGCGTGGTCTTGGGCGGAAAAATTGCCCCCATTTTCTTCAACACCATGGAAGATGCAGGGGCGTTGCCCATCGAAGTGGATGTTTCCAAACTGAATATGGGAGATGTGATTGATATCTATCCCTATAAAGGTGAAATCCGCCATCACGAATCCAATGAATTACTGGCTACTTTTGCCCTGAAAACCGATGTATTGATCGATGAAGTCCGTGCCGGTGGCCGTATTCCATTGATTATCGGTCGTGGTTTGACTGGCAAGGCGCGAGAATCACTGGGCTTACCACACAGTGATGTATTCCGTCAGGCAAAAGCGGTTGCGAAAAGCGATCGTGGCTTCTCACTGGCACAGAAAATGGTTGGCCGTGCCTGCGGTAAACGTGGTATCCGTCCGGGGGAATATTGTGAGCCTAAGATGACTTCTGTGGGTTCTCAGGATACCACGGGACCAATGACGCGGGATGAATTGAAAGATTTGGCCTGTCTGGGCTTCTCTGCGGATCTGGTCATGCAATCATTCTGCCATACGGCTGCCTATCCAAAACCGGTTGATGTGACGACACACCATACATTGCCTGATTTCATTATGAACCGTGGTGGCGTATCGTTGCGTCCAGGAGATGGCATTATCCACTCATGGTTGAACCGCATGTTATTGCCGGATACGGTGGGTACAGGCGGAGATTCCCATACCCGTTTCCCGATTGGTATTTCTTTCCCGGCGGGTTCAGGTTTGGTGGCATTTGCTGCGGCAACAGGCGTCATGCCGTTGGATATGCCAGAATCTGTACTGGTTCGCTTTAAAGGAAAAATGCAGCCTGGAATCACGTTGCGTGATCTGGTTCATGCCATTCCTTATTATGCGATTCAGCAAGGTTTGCTGACCGTCGAGAAGAAAGGCAAGAAAAACATCTTCTCTGGTCGTATTCTTGAGATTGAAGGTTTGCCTGAACTCAAAGTCGAACAGGCATTCGAGTTGGCTGATGCGTCTGCCGAACGTTCTGCGGCAGGATGCACTATCAAGCTGGATAAAGAGCCAATCATTGAATACTTGCAATCGAACATTGTTTTGCTGAAATGGATGATTGCGGAAGGTTACGGTGATCGCCGGACATTGGAACGCCGTATTATCGGTATGGAAAACTGGCTGAATGATCCTCAATTGTTGGCAGCGGATGCAGATGCTGAATACGCAGCCGTTATTGAGATCGATCTGGCAGACATTAAAGAGCCTATTTTATGTGCACCTAATGATCCCGATGATGCACGTCTGTTATCTGATGTGGCTAACAGCAAAATTGACGAAGTATTCATTGGCTCTTGCATGACGAATATTGGTCATTTCCGTGCGGCGGGTAAATTACTGGATCAGCATAAAGGCCAGTTACCGACTCGCTTATGGGTTGCTCCTCCGACTAAGATGGATGCTGCTCAATTAACGGAAGAAGGTTATTACAGTGTTTTCGGCAAGAGCGGAGCACGCATTGAGATCCCGGGGTGTTCATTGTGCATGGGGAATCAGGCACGTGTGGCGGATGGTGCAACAGTGGTATCCACTTCCACCCGTAACTTTCCTAACCGCTTAGGTTCCGGTGCCAATGTTTACCTTGCTTCGGCGGAGTTGGCGGCTGTCGCTTCACTGTTGGGGCGCTTGCCAACGCCGGAAGAGTATTTGCAGTTCATGGATAAAGTCGATGAAAGCGCGGCCGATACTTATCGCTACCTCAATTTTGATCAATTGAATCAATACACAGAGAAAGCGGAAGACGTGATCTTCCAAACCGCAGTATAAAAAAGTATATTGCAATGTATGGGGAAGCAAATGCTTCCCCTTTTTTTGTTTTTCGGCCTATCGTTTTATAACAATTTCGTAGTAGTTTTTGTCTCAGTTTGTGGGCGGCTTCAGAGGTGGAAATGGCAGAACTGTTTAAAATCCAAATGGAATTATTTGGCATCTGTAAAAATAGTAGGTGAGGGGGTATGTGATGGAATATGAATTTATGCAGGATATTGCCGGCCAAGTAACAACATCCTTTTCAATGGATCATGAAGCCATTGGTCATTGGTTGAATGAAGAAGTGAAAGGCGATTTGCGTGTATTGGATAAAATCATTGTGGCCTTGCAAGAGATTAAAGGGAGTGAACGCCAGTGGCAGTTGGCGGGTCATGAATATACGCTATTAATGAGTGAAGATGAGATCATGATCAGGGCCAATCAACTTCAATTTGATACAGAGGTTATAGAAGAAGGAATGAGTTACTACGATAACGAGAGTCTGGCTTTTTGTGGGACAGATGATTTTATCAAGATGTTGGGAGACTACAGAGAATTTATTTTGCACAAAAATAAAACATAAGTGGCCGTGTTCAAGCCATGAAGGCTTTCTGCCATAATTTATATTCCACACATTCTTGTGTTGTGATAGTGGCTTTCTATTCTTTGAACGGGAGCCTATCTCTGCGAGTCGTGTTCGTTGTGAATAACGGCATTGAACGGAAATAGGCTCCAATAATCACGGTGGGCTTTGTATGGAAAAGATCAATCTGTCAAATGAGATTGATAAAGCGGCAAACTGGTTTACCAACAATCAGGATCTACTGATTCAGTATGTGGTAAACATCGTATCTGCCTTTTTGATCCTTATCGTTGGCTTATTTGTTGCCAAGTTGGTTAGTAAAGCCATTAAGCGTGTTATGTCCCTACGTGGCATTGATGCCACCATTTCTGATTTTCTGGCCGCGATTATTCGTTACGCCATCATCGCGTTTACGATTATTGCTGTTCTTGGGAAATTGGGTATTCAGACTGCTTCTGTGATTGCAGTCATCGGTGCCGCAGGTTTAGCGGTAGGTCTGGCATTGCAAGGTTCACTGTCTAATTTTGCTGCCGGTGTTTTATTGGTGCTTTTCCGCCCACTGCGTACTGGCGAATATGTCAGCATTGGTGCCGTGGAAGGAACTGTCATGCAAGTACAGATTTTCTCGACAACATTGCGCACGGCAGATGGCCGTATCATTGTGATCCCTAACGGTAAGATTATCGCGGACAATATTATCAATATCAGCCGTGAACCTGATCGCCGTACCCAAATTATGGTAGGTGTTGCGTATGATGCGGATATTGATGAAGTGAAAAGAGTGTTGGGTGATGTGATTCAGGAAGATAAACACATTCAACATGAAAAAGGTGTCACTATTCGGCTGCATGAAATGGCACCTTCATCATTGAACTTTATTGTGCGTGTGTGGACCACCAATGGTGATGCCTGGAACGTCTATTGGGATTTGATGGAAAACTTTAAACGTGCTTTGGATAGGCACAATATCGGCATTCCATTCCCGCAAATGGATGTTTATCTGCATCAGCAAAATAGTGTTTTACAGAAGAAGACGAACGAATAATCAAGATATCGTGATGTGAGAGTTTCTCACATCACCTTTCCTAATGATGTATTAGAATCATTCATTTTTACTAATGCATCATCTTGTTTAATATGCACTGATATCGTAACTAATTGAATAATTATTAGGAATCTTTGCATGTTTTCAACATTTATTCAGGGCTTTTTTCTTAGTGCTGCGATGATCCTTCCGCTTGGACCCCAAAATGTATTTGTCATGCAACAAGGGAGCAGGAAACAGTTCCATTTAATGAGTGCAACATTATGCTCCACAAGTGATGCTCTGCTTATTATGGCGGGAATATTTGGTGGCAGTACCCTGCTGGGGCAATCTATACTTTTATTGCAAGCGGTGACATGGGGAGGCGCTGTATTTTTACTATGGTATGGCTGGGGCGCTTTTCGAACTGCGTTATCGGCAGAAGTCGAATTTTCCCATGCTGAAAAAATTATCCAAAGCCGTTGGCGAGTTATCGTCACGCTATTCGCTGTGACATGGTTGAATCCCCATGTTTATTTGGATACCTTTGTCGTATTGGGCAGTATAGGCGGACAATTGTCCGCCGAACTTCGGTCGTGGTTTACCATTGGGGCAGTGATGGCGTCGATCAGTTGGTTTTTTGCCTTGTCATTCTTGTCTGCATGGTTTTCACCTGTGCTTAATCAACCCAGAGCGCAACGGATCATCAATATTTTCGTTGGTTGTATGATGTGGTATATCGCCTGGGGCTTAATTCAGCAAGGATATAGATTTTTTATCAATCACAATATTTCTCTATAGATTACTTCTCTCTAGAGAGTGTGCTAATGTTTTTGAAAGCGCCTTATTCATGTAACTTTAGGAGGTCTTGTGAAACGTAGATCACTGGTATTGGCCGCAATGATGGCTTTAGGCAGCTTGTCTTGCATGACAGCTTCCGCCGCTGACTCACTCTCTATTCCACATATTTCCACCTCTGGTAACGCGATAGTTAAAGCGACGCCAGATATGGCTACCCTGGTAATCCATGTGAGTGAAACGCAAAAGAGTGCGGCAGAAGCAAAGAAAAAAGTCGATGAACGAGTGGCGAAATATTTTGATTTCCTGAAAAACAGTGGCATCGAAAAAAAAGATATTGATGCTGCTAATTTGCGCACCCAGCCAGAATATCAATATGAACAAAAGAGTGGAAAATCGAGTATTACAGGTTATCGGGCGTCGCGTTCAGTTGAAGTGAAAGTTAACAAGCTAGAGCAACTGAATGCCTTATTGGATGGTGCCCTGAAAGCAGGGCTGAATGAAATTAACTCGGTTCAGTTTGGTGTCAATAATCCGCAACGTTATCGTGATGAAGCCAGACAAAGAGCCATCGAGAATGCCATTCAACAGGCAACGACATTGGCAAAAGGGTTCAACAGTAAGTTAGGCCCTGTGTATAGCATTAATTATCGTGCGCCTGAAGCTGTGCCTATACCAATGAGTCGTCTGAAATACCAGGCTGACTTGTTGGCAGCGCCCGCTTCTGGCTCTGCCAGCGAAACTTACGAACCACAGAGCATAGAGTTTTCTGATCATGTTGATGCCGTTTTTGAATTACAGCGTTAATGAGCATCATCTTCCTGACGTAACATCTGGCGCCCTCGTTTTAGCAGGGCGTCAGTGACTTTTCTCATCGTTCCGCTTTCAGGGGCAAAACGATGCCAATAAAGCATACGGCGTTGGCACAGCCCTGGTGTGAGATCGACTAACTCACCGGCTTTTAGCTCTTTGTCGATTTGCAAGTGTGGGATCATGCAACAAGTCGAACTTTGTTTTGCCAGTTGAACGAATGCTTCGGAAGAATTCACGATATGGCAGGGCACACTTCCCGGCGATAAATCGAAATTCTGTTGTAAAAATGCTTGATGCATATCATCTAAATGGTCAAATGCAACCGCAGGTGCTTTCAGTAATGCTGAACGCGTGACGCCATTCGGGAAAAAACGGTCTGCAAACGCCGGAGAGGCGACAAACAGGTAATCCAGAGCGCCTAATTTATCAACTAAGCAGCTTGGCAGAGGTTGAGACTGAATACTAATTGCACCGACGACTTCACCACGCCGTAAACGCTCCTGAGTACGGGTTTCATCTTCTACTTGAATATTTAACCGAATAGGTAGATCAGACAAAACCGGATGGAGAGCCGGTAAAAGCCACGTTGCCAGGCTGTCTGCATTAACAGCAAGGGAAAGCAATAACGGGATCTCATTACTATTTTCATCACCCAGCCATTGTGCTTCCAGCATTTCCACCTGATGTAATAGCGCAAGCAACTTTTGCCCTTGCTCTGTCGGGTGGGGAGGAACAGTGCGTACCAATAGTGGCTGACCAAACATATTTTCTAATTGCTTGATTCTCTGGGATACCGCTGATTGAGTAATACAAAGTTTTTGCGCTGCCCGCTCGAAACCACGTTCTTTGATCACTGCGTCTAATGCTTGCAATGATCGGTAATCAGGACGTTTCATTGAAAATAAGATTCTCCGTGTTTGCACTTTTTGTGTTACAGCCCAATAAAAACCATTATGTGGCCTAACCAGCACTATGCCATATTTTTTCATGAGGTGAGCCAATATTGTTTATACTAGCCGTCAGATTTTTCCTTGTAACTGATTATAGGCTGTGATCAATATGACTCAGGACGAACTGAAAAAAGCAGTAGGTTGGGCGGCATTGGAATACGTTAAACCGGGTACAATTGTCGGCGTGGGTACAGGTTCTACCGCCGCGCATTTTATTGATGCGTTAGGCACTATCAAAGATAAAATTGAAGGTACTGTGTCAAGTTCAGACGCATCGACTGAGAAATTGAAAAGTCTCGGTATTCCTGTGTTTGACTGCAATGAGGTTGACGCTTTGGATATTTACGTTGATGGTGCTGATGAAATTAATGGTCAAATGCAGATGATCAAAGGCGGCGGCGCAGCGTTGACCCGGGAAAAAATCATCGCGGCGGTTGCGAAGAAATTTATCTGTATTATTGATTCGTCTAAGCAAGTCGATGTGTTAGGCAAATTCCCTCTGCCAGTTGAAGTCATCCCAATGGCACGGGCTTATGTGGCTCGTGAGCTGGTGAAATTGGGCGGAACACCGGTTTATCGTGAAAACGTAGTCACTGACAATGGTAATCATATTCTGGATGTTCACAACCTCTCGATTGTTGATCCCATTGCGTTAGAAAATAAGATCAATGGGATCGCTGGCGTGGTGACAGTGGGCCTTTTTGCTAACCGAGGAGCAAACGTAGTACTGGTAGGGACTGCGGATGGCGTTAAGACGCTCACTGAATAAGCATTTATTGAGGGCAGAATAATCTGCTCTCAAAATATTTTTATTTTTATTCAAAACAGAAAATTTAGTGATATATATCACTTTTATGTCTAAAAAAACCGCAAAACTCTGCCTTTATCCCGTAACGAATTATTTTACTTTGCATAACAACTTATTTACTGTTGCTTATTCTGTGATATAAGCAATCGATTGTATTGCCGTTACTGTTTTTTTTGTTATTTTGGTGGCGTCGATATGCATTATGAAAGTAAGTACAACTAGGGCGGGCAAATGGTTAAGGTATCTTTAGAAAAGGACAAAATTAAATTTCTGCTGCTGGAAGGCGTTCACCAAAGCGCAGTAGATAGCCTGAAAGCGGCAGGGTACAGCAATATTGAATATCACAAAGGGGCATTAGAACCGGAAGAATTGAAAGCCGCGATCCGTGATGCCCGATTTGTCGGTATTCGTTCCCGCACCCAATTGACCGAAGAGATTTTCGCCGCAGCGGAAAAACTGGTTGCAGTTGGGTGTTTTTGTATTGGCACTAATCAGGTTGACCTGAAAGCGGCGGCAAAGCGCGGTATTCCGGTATTTAATGCGCCTTTTTCCAATACGCGTTCGGTCGCTGAAATGGTATTGGGTGAACTGTTGCTGCTGTTACGCCGTATTCCTGAGGCGAATGCCAAAGCCCACAATGGAGTATGGGATAAGCAAGCAAAAGGTTGCTACGAAGCGCGCGGAAAAAAATTAGGCATTATCGGTTACGGGCATATTGGTACACAGCTTGGCATTTTGGCGGAAAATATTGGCCTGAATGTCTATTTCTATGATATTGAAAATAAATTGCCATTAGGTAATGCACAGCAAGTTCATCATTTGTCTGAATTATTGAATATGAGTGATGTTGTGAGCCTGCATGTTCCCGAAACTGCTTCAACCAAAAATATGATTGGCGCAGCAGAAATGGAATTGATGAAACCAGGTTCAATTCTGATCAACGCATCACGGGGTACGGTAATTGATATTGAGGCCCTCAGCAATGCGTTGGAAATCGGGCATCTTTCTGGTGCCGCGATTGACGTTTTTCCTCATGAACCCGCAACAAACAATGATCCCTTTATCTCACCATTGAGCCAGTTTGATAACGTACTGCTGACGCCACATATTGGGGGATCGACACAAGAGGCCCAGCAAAATATCGGTTATGAAGTTTCTGGTAAACTAGTCAAATATTCTGATAATGGTTCAACATTATCAGCGGTCAATTTTCCCGAAGTCTCGCTCCCTGTTCATGCCAAAGATACGAACCGATTACTGCATATCCATGAAAACCGCCCGGGTATCTTGACCAGTATTAACCAAGTGTTCACTGAGCAAGAAATCAATATTGATGCTCAATATCTGCGGACTGACAGCGGCATTGGTTATGTAGTTATTGATATTACGACGGAGAATTCAGCTCAGGCTGAATTGGTCTTGCAGAAACTGAAGGCTTTGCCGGGCACGATCCGTTCTCGCTTGCTTTACTGAGATATGATTGCTCGTTAACAAGGATCGTGATTGATTAGAAAGTCAGGGGCTATTGAAGACACAATAGCTCCTGTTACTGGTCATGCACCCAATAGTTAGATAACCTTTGGAAGATAGTATTCACGCTCAATGAAAGTGCCTATCACTTTGTCATGCATTTCTTCGGATTTGGAATAACAGATCGTTTTCCGATTCAGTCTCTTGATGCGAGTACGTAAGGTCAGATTGGTTCTTTCGATACGTTGAGTAAATTTCTTCCCTCTAAAGTGTTTTTCCTCAGAAAGGCAATCGTAAACGGCATAATTATCGGTACAGAAAAATTGAATTTCGAAAGGAGCCAGAAGTGCCAGCAATTTGCTCAGTGTTTTCCTGCTGCGATCCCCCAATACGTGCGCGATTATTTGCTTTTGCTCCGGTTCCCAGGCATACCAAAGCCAGCGCTGATTCTTCTTGTTACCGACAAAAGACCATTGTTCATCAATTTCGCAGATAATATGAATATTATTTGCGGCCAGCGGCAGTGTAGTTACCTGTCTGGGTTCGAGTTTTTTTAGGGTACGAAGAACGGTGTTGATACCCACCTTCAGGACACGAGCGGTGTCTCTGATACCGCCATTATTCGCAGCCATATCCACAATCTGATCTTTCATTCCGGGTTTGCAGGCTTGGTAGGTGTAATTCAGTTGAAAGGTTTTACGGCAGGCATAACAGTGATAACGCTGATGTCCGCTGCTTCCTTTTCCATGCCCTTTGACCTCTTCCGCTTTGTGACAGTAACGACAAACCACATCAACTTTAGCCATATCTCACCAGTAATAAAAAGTGGGGAGTTTACTACAACAATCTAATGATTGGAAGCATGACCCCTGTTACTCACTGAGTAGAATCGTCGTTCATATCCATCGCCATACTTTTTCTGGGGTCATGATCTCTGGCAGAGGAATATCCCAACTCGCACTGGGTAGTTTCTCAACTAACTGAAAATTGTGGGCTAATCCAATCGGATAAAAATTCTGTTGTTGCCATTTTGCGAGAGTCCTATCGTAGAATCCCCCCCCATCCCTAAGCGTTGCCCTGTACAATCGAAAGCGACCAAAGGAATAAACATGACATCAAGTTCAGCGATGGGTAAAACCTGCCGAACATCCAACTGAGGCTCTTCGATATTAAAGCGATTACGAATAAGAGGCATATCGGCGCAATAACGGAGAAACAGCAGGTGATTGCGGCTGAAAGGATGCAATATTGGCAAATAGACCTGTTTGTTTTGCTGCCAAAATTGTTGAATTAGCAGACGCGTATCTAATTCTCCATCAAAGGAGAGATAGAGGGCAATTTTATCAGCTTGCTGGATTTTAGGGTGCGCTATAGCCTGTTTAACGGCTTGTTGAGCAAATTGCGATTGTTGTTCAGGGGATAGATTTTGCCGTAGCTGCCGAATTTTTTTTCTAATGGAATTGCGCAGAGAAAAAGAGGGATCTGATTGCATGATACCTGCCTGTTAATTAACACAGCAAAGGATACAAAACAGATAAAGAATGAGAAGTTCTCCAAGATGCCGTTACAGGTGGTAACCCTTGAACCCTTGGTTCAAGGTGAACGTAGCGTCGTTGCTATTAGGCTTCTTGGTCTGGCCAAGCATGCTCACAAGAAACGTAGCACCACATTCTATAGAGATGAAATATCGGCTCAGGGGACTTCCCTGCTCACGAACACCTCAGAGAAAATTTTTGCTGCTTAAACCAACTAAATAGGCTTTAAGCAATGCTATGAAGCCTATTGTATGGAACTAAACGAAGAAAGCAACTGCTTATATTAATCTATAGTGACTACTGCCTGATTTATCAACAAGATTAAGTTGACGACTGGAGTATCAGGTCACTTTACCTTGCTCTAACAGTGCCTTTTCAATGGATTGCTGGAGCATTTTTATTTTTTGTTCCATATTGTAAGCATAGTCACGGGTTTTCATCTTCTCCTGTGCCAACTCGTGACAGACATTCAGTGCCACAATAAAAACCAGTTGCTCAGTGTTAGTGACTCTGGTGCGTTCTTTAAGGTTATGCAAACGCTGGTCAAGTTCCTCAGCAGCAGCTTGCAACGCTTCAACCTGCTCTGTTGGACAATTGACACGTAATGACCGCCCAAAAATCTGAATATCTACTGGTTGTGCAGACATGACACCTTCCTGATTTATTATTGTGCCGATACCTTGATGTTGATATATATCCCTTATTTCTCAAATTGCGGCTTTGTTGCCAGAGCTGTAATCTGAAATCTATTGGGTATAAAGTAAATTATGGTATAAAACAAGGCCGACACCAATCATTACCGTACAATACCAAAAGCCCCTTTTTCTTCCCTTCATCTTCAAGCAGCTGCTTTTGGGCAATGTTCACTTATCCCAGTCAATGAATTATAGATATAAAGTATCTATGTTTTGGGGATTCGTGCCCTTGCTATCAACGCGGCATCTCGAAATCGATTGGGGATATATCGGTGTGTGCTGTCTGGTATAGCGACTCCCCTTGATGGTAGCATAGCATGAACTTATATCGCCAACGATGATCAATATACATGTCTATACAAAACTCATTACCTAATTATCAATCATTTGATGAAATTTTGCATCAACAGTCCGTTGCCCTGACAGCCGCAGAAATACATGGCTTAATCAGTGGGTTACTATGCAGTGGAAATCACGAGAGTAGTTGGCAGACACTGGTGCATGATCTTGCGAATGATGGCCTGGCATTTTCTCAGGTTTTGGCTCTGCCGCTGAAGGAATTGTACGAAACGACGTTTGAATTGCTGGATGACAGTAGTTTCTCGTTCCATCTGTTGCTTCCTGATGAAGAGGCGGGAGTTTTTGAATGCGCAGAAGCGTTGTCGGGATGGGTCAACCACTTTCTGCTCGGATTGGGCGTAGCCAATCCTAAATTGACAGAAAATCCAGAAATTCAGGAGATTATCACCGATTTACGTAACATCGGCATGTTGGGCTATGACGAAAACGAAGATCAGGAAGAGCTATCTCAAGCCCTTGAAGAAGTACTGGAATATGTCCGTGTTGCGGTTCAACTCTGTTATATCGCGTTTGCGACACCTAAAACCGTAGGCAGTGCAAAAAATGAAAAACCAACATTGCACTGATTGGCGGTATTCACCCTATAAATTTCAAGCCTTGGAAGATAAGGGGTATACCAACTAATAATATGGAATTGCAGGAGAGGGTATGACTAAACAAGAATATTTATCCCGTCGTCAGGCATTATTGTCAAAAATGGCCCCGGCCAGTGCGGCTATCATTTTTTCGGCCCCGCTTGCGACACGTAATTCAGATAGTGAATATCCCTACCGTCAGAACAGTGATTTTCTGTATCTGACCGGTTTCAGTGAACCGGAAGCGGTTCTGATACTGATCAAAAGCGATGAGACCCACAATCACAGTGTGTTATTTAATCGTGTTCGCGATTTGACGGCGGAAATTTGGTTTGGTCGTCGTCTTGGACAAGGCGCTGCACTGGAAAAATTGGGGGTGGATCGTGCCTTGCCATTTGGCGATCTCGATGAACAACTCTATTTATTGTTGAATGGCTTGGAAGTGGTTTATCACGCTCAGGGCGAATTTGAATACGCGGATAACCTCTTTTTTAGTGCTTTAGATAAATTGCGCAAAAACAGCCGCCGTAACTTCAAAGCGCCAACGGTCATCGCAGACTGGCGCCCGTGGCTGCACGAAATGCGTCTGTTTAAATCAGACGCTGAATTAGAAACCCTGCGCAAAGCCGGGGAAATCAGCGCACAGGCGCATATCAGGGCGATGCAGGCTTGCCGCCCTGGTATGTTTGAATATCAGCTTGAAGCTGAAATCCACCATGAATTTACCCATCAGGGCGCACGTTACTCTGCTTATAACACCATTGTTGGCGCGGGAGATAATGCCTGTATCCTGCATTACACTGAAAATGAACGCCGTATGAAAGAGGGTGATTTGGTGTTGATCGATGCGGGATGTGAATATCAGGGATATGCAGGTGACATTACGCGGACATTTCCGGTAAATGGCCAGTTTACGCGCCCTCAACGTGAAATCTACGATATTGTGCTGGAAGCTATTAATTTTTCCCTTGAGCTATATAAGCCGGGGACCAGCATAAGCGAAGTTACCGGACAAGTCGTACGCATCATGGTGAAAGGGTTGGTAAAATTGGGAATTATGCATGGTGAAGTCGAACAATTGATCGAAACCAATGCTTACCGTCAATTTTTCATGCATGGTTTAAGTCACTGGTTGGGGCTGGATGTACATGATGTCGGCGATTACGGTGTTGACCGCGATCGTATTCTGGAACCTGGCATGGTGCTGACTGTAGAACCTGGACTTTACATTGCACCCGATGCGGATGTCCCGCCGGAATACCGGGGTATCGGTATTCGTATTGAAGATGACATTGTGATAACAGAAACAGGAAATGAAAACCTGACTGAGTCTGTCGTGAAAGATCCCGATGAGATAGAAGCTCTGATGGTACAGGCAAAGCACAGTTAAGGTTAACGTGATCAGGAAGTGATAATGAACGTGATTATTGTGGGCGGAGGAATGACAGGAGCGACATTGGCTCTGGCTATTGCTTCGTTGAGTCGGGGGCAATTGCAAGTCTCCTTGATTGAAGCAGCAGAACCTGCCAGAAAACATCTGGGTTTTGATGCAAGATCCATTGCTTTGGCTTATGGTACATGCCAGCGCTTGCATCAGGTCGGTATTTGGCCTGCATTACAACATTGTGTTACCCCAATCACTCACGTTCATGTCAGCGACCGCGGCAATAGTGGTTTCGTCAATATTTGCGCCAGTGACTATGACATTCCGGCATTAGGCAATGTGATTGAATTGCATGATGCCGGAATTCATCTTTTTGAGTTATTAAAACAATCTTCAAATATTAAACTTTACTGCCCGGCTAAAGTGAGTTCCGTAGAACGTTTAGACAGTTCTGTCGTGGTTTCGCTGAATAATGGTGAAAAACTGACAGGAGAACTGCTGGTCGCTGCGGATGGTAGCCATTCTGCGATAGCCCAGGCGTGTAATATACCCTTTCAACGGCGATCTTATGAGCAGACTGCCATTATTGCCAATGTTTTGACTTCCGAACATCCTCAAGGAAGGGCATTCGAGCGTTTTACCAAACATGGGCCATTGGCGTTGTTACCGATGTCGGAAGGGCGTAGTTCACTGGTATGGTGCCACCCACTGGAACAACAATCAGAAGTCAATAACTGGAGCCAGCATGAATTCTGCCAACAGCTGCAAAAAGCATTTGGCTGGCGTTTGGGAAAAATGCGGGAAACCGGTCAACGGCATAGTTATCCATTGGCTTTATCGACCGCCAGCCGGCAAATTAGCCACCGTCTGGCGTTGGTCGGTAATGCTTCCCAAACCTTGCATCCGATCGCTGGGCAGGGTTTTAACTTGGGAATGCGTGATGTGATGGCTTTGGCACAAGTCATTTCAGTAGCGGCCACTGCTGGACAGGATATCGGCTCCTATAAAGTACTGGCACAGTATCAGCAACAGCGTCAGGCCGATCGTGACACCACGATTGGACTTACGGATGGGTTGGTCAGATTATTCGCCAATGACTATTTACCGTTAAAAATGGGACGTAATCTTGGCTTGATGACAATGGAAAGATTATCCCCGATGCAGGATCTATTTGCCCGTCAGACATTAGGTTGGGTTGCACAGTCACCATTGGCAGATTAAGAGGAAAGAAAAAATGCAATCATTTGATGTGGTGATCGCAGGGGGTGGAATGGTTGGCCTTGCGTTGGCTTGTGGTTTGCAAGATAGTGGTTTGCGTATTGCGATTGTAGAAGAGCACCCACCGACAACGCCATTTAGTGTCAATGATGAATATGCGTTACGTGTTTCGGCCATCAATGCAGCCAGTGAACGATTACTCACTCACCTTGGTGTCTGGCAAGATATTGTTGCAATGCGGGCCAGCCCTTATCAGGGGATGGCAGTTTGGGAACGGGATAGCTTCGGACGTATTCAATTTAATGCGGCGGAAAATGGCCTGACCCATCTGGGCCATATCATCGAAAACTGTGTGATCCGGCAAGCACTCTGGCAACGTGCGGAAAATTTGCCCGATGTGATGATTTTCACCCCATCCTCTCTTAAGCATGTTGCCCGGGGAGAAAACGAAGCCTTTATCACGTTATCCGATGGAAGCATGCTGACTTCACGGTTGGTCGTTGGTGCAGACGGTGCCCATTCCTGGTTGCGTCAACATGCCGATATTCCACTGACTTTCTGGGATTATGAACACCATGCATTGGTCGCGACAATTCGGACTGAGGAGCCTCATGAAGGTGTTGCACGTCAGGTTTTCCACGGTGATGGAATATTGGCTTTCCTGCCACTGCCCGATCCTGACTTATGTTCGATTGTATGGTCATTGCCGGCTGAATCTGCACAACAGCGCAAAACTATGGAATCGGCGCTGTTTAATCGGCAATTAAGCGCGACATTTGATATGCGTCTTGGTCAATGCAGACTGATCAGTGATCGACAAACTATCCCATTGACGGGGCGTTATGCCCGCAATTTTGCCGCTCATCGGTTGGCGCTCTTGGGCGATGCGGCACACACTATCCATCCACTGGCTGGTCAGGGCGTTAATCTTGGATTGATGGATGTGGCAGAACTGACAGGTGAATTGAGCCGCTTAAACCAGCAAGGCAAAGACATCGGTCAGTATCTCTATTTGGGACGTTATGAACGTCGCCGTAAACACAGTGCTGCGGTCATGCTTGCAGGTATGCAGGGTTTTCGTCAGCTATTTGATGGCAATAACCCGGCTAAAAAATTATTGCGTGGAATGGGATTAACACTGGCTGATCACTTACCGGGAATGAAGCCGCAATGGCTTCGTCATGCAATGGGACTCAATGACCTGCCTGATTGGTTGATCGCTCAAACCGCTTCGGTTGAAAAAATCTAATTCAGCCCATGAATTAGAATTAGTTTTTCTCATATCAGGCTAAGGTGTGTTGAGTCGATTTACTTCGCACTTTAGCCTTTTTTCAATCTAAAAAGATTGTTTTTTTGCCATTTGTTAAAAATTTTGAGTATTTTTGTGCAGTAAATCAGACAAAAATTCTGTATGGCAATACGTGCCTTTTCAGATGGCTACAGCAATGCAGCTAATTTATTTTATGGTTCATTTCCTGTTTCAGTGATAACTTCTGATCCCAAGGTATCGTTTGCGTGATTAACCGCTTCTTTGCTTCATGATCCAACACCTGCCGGTTAATGCGCCGTATGTTTTTTCAGGTCACGAATGTTTTCATGTCAAGAACGTAAAGAGGGAAATAATGTCAAAACACACCCCACTATATGATCAACATCTGGCATGCGGAGCACGCATGGTAGATTTTCATGGCTGGATGATGCCCCTGCACTATGGTTCACAAATTGACGAACATCATACAGTGCGTGCTGATGCTGGTATGTTCGACGTTTCCCATATGACCATTGTGGATCTACACGGTCCAGATTGCCGTGATTTTCTCCGTTATCTTCTGGCCAATGACATTGCCAAACTCACCGAACAGGGCAAAGCGCTATATACCGCAATGCTAAATGCATCTGGCGGCGTCATTGATGATCTGATTGTCTATTTTTTCACTGATAATGCTTATCGTATGGTTGTGAATTCGGCGACCCGCGAGAAAGATTTGGCCTGGATTTATCAACATGCTGAGAAATATGACGTTGAAATTACCGTGCGTGATGATTTGGCCTTGATTGCAGTCCAGGGACCAAACGCGCAAGCCAAAGTGCAATCCTTGCTAAGTGATGCGCAAAAACAAGCGGTAACGGGTATGAAACCTTTCTTTGGCGTCCAGTCGGGAAATCTGTTTATTGCAACGACGGGTTATACCGGCGAAGCAGGTTATGAAATTGCACTGCCCAAAGAACAAGCGGCAGACTTTTGGCAACAGTTATTGGCAGTAGGGGTAAATCCCACTGGATTAGGGGCGCGTGACACATTGCGTCTTGAAGCGGGCATGAACCTCTATGGTCAAGAAATGGATGAAACTGTTTCACCTCTGGCCGCCAACATGGGATGGACAATTGCCTGGAAACCGGAAGACCGTCACTTCATAGGTCGTGAAGCATTGGAAAGACAACGCGAAACCGTTACTGATCAGTTGGTTGGACTGGTCATGCGTGAAAAGGGAGTATTGCGTGGTGGTTTAACTGTCAACTTCACTGATGATTCCGGTGAAATGCGTTCTGGCGTGATTACCAGTGGAACATTCTCCCCAACCTTAGGATTTAGTATAGCCCTTGCACGTGTACCGCAAGGTATTGGTGAACAGGCGGTTGTCCAGATCCGTAATCGTGAAATGCCCGTACAGGTTGTTAAACCGGGCTTTGTGCGGATGGGAAAACCACTTGTAGAGTGATAAAAACAAGGAGAAGGCAACGATGAGTCATGTACCAGCAGAATTGAAATATACCGAATCACATGAATGGGTTCGCTCGGAAGGCAATGGTGAATATACCGTAGGTATTACCGAACATGCCCAGAAGTTATTGGGAGATATGGTATTTGTTGATTTGCCTGAAATAGGCACAGAGGTAAATAGTGGTGATGATTGTGCTGTTGTAGAGTCAGTCAAAGCGGCTTCTGATATTTACGCACCAGTCAGCGGTAAGATTATTGCGGTTAACCCTGATCTGGAAAGTTCTCCCGAATTGGTGAACAGTGAACCCTATAACGAAGGTTGGCTGTTCCGCGTTAAAATAGCTGATGAGAGTGAACTCGCTAATTTGCTTGATGCCGAAAGTTATCGGTCACTCTTGGAAGAAGATGAGTAATTATTTTGAATCGCCCCATATCACATTGTGAATGGGGCGTTTTTTTTGTCGTTTTTATAGCCAATAGATTTCAAGTAATAGACAACAAAACTGTCACTTGAAAGATAAAAGGCATAGCGAGTTTCAGGAAATTATCATCAATGACTCAGACATTAATCCAACTTGAAAATCAAGGTGAATTCATTCGTCGCCACATTGGTTCTTCTGTTGAACAGCAAACAGAGATGCTGGCGATAATAGGTGCAAATTCTCTAGAGGATCTGACCAATAAAATCGTTCCCCGTGATATCGCATTATCAGCGGTTCCTGCGGTTGGTGAAGGCGTGACTGAACAACAGGCTTTGGCTGAATTGAAAGCGATAGCGAGCCAGAACCAGCGTTATCAATCGTATATTGGTATGGGTTACTCACCCGCCATTCTTCCCCCCGTTATTTTGCGTAATTTGCTGGAAAATCCGGGCTGGTATACTGCATATACCCCTTATCAACCAGAAGTTTCTCAAGGCCGATTAGAAGCCTTGCTGAACTTTCAGCAAGTCACCATTGATCTGACAGGTTTAGATCTGGCCTCTGCTTCACTACTGGATGAAGCCACAGCAGCCGCAGAAGCGATGGCAATGGCAAAACGGATCAGCAAGCTGAAAAAGGCTGAACGTTTCTTTGTGGCCGATGATATTCATCCACAAACGTTGGATGTCGTACTTACCCGTGCTGAAACATTTGGATTTGAAGTCATTGTTGATAAAGCAGAAAAAGTACTGGAACTGGAAGGGATCTTTGGTGCCTTGCTGCAACAAACAGGCACGACGGGTGAAATCCATGATTACAGTGACCTGATTGCAACACTGAAAGAGCGTAAAATCATTGTCAGCGTTGCCGCAGATTTCATGGCATTGGTCATCTTGACCGCGCCCGGTAAACAAGGTGCTGATATTGTCTTTGGTTCTGCCCAGCGTTTTGGTGTACCGATGGGATATGGCGGCCCTCATGCCGCCTTCTTTGCATGCAGAGATGAATTCAAACGCTCCATGCCGGGCCGTATTATCGGTGTTTCCCGTGATGCTGCGGGTAACAGAGCATTGCGCATGGCGATGCAAACCCGTGAACAGCATATTCGCCGTGAAAAAGCGAATTCCAATATTTGTACTTCGCAAGTTTTACTGGCCAATATTGCGGGCATGTACGCGGTTTATCACGGTCATGAAGGTTTGAAGCGCATTGCTAACCGTATTCACCGACTGACAGATATTCTGGCTGCGGGTTTGCAAAAGGCGGGTATCACACTACGTCATAAGACATGGTTTGATACATTAGCGATTGAAGTGTCAGATAAGGCTCAGGTACTGGCAAGAGCGGCTAACGCACAGATTAACTTACGTACTGATATTCTTGGTGCTGTCGGTGTATCCTTGAGTGAAAAAACCCGCCGTGATGATTTGTTAACCTTGTATCAAGTGATAACAGGTTCTGATTCAGTCCTGGATATTGATGCTCTTGATCGTGAAGTTGCGACAGACAGCCAATCTATCCCAGCCTCGATGTTGCGTAATGACGACATTTTGGCACATGATAATTTCCGTCGTTACCACAGTGAAACCGACATGATGCGTTATATGCACAGTCTGGAGCGTAAAGATCTGGCGCTGAATCAAGCCATGATCCCGCTGGGTTCATGTACCATGAAGCTGAATGCAGCCGCGGAGATCATGCCGATTACCTGGCCTGAATTTACCGATATGCATCCTTTCTGCCCGCCAGAACAAGCGCAGGGTTATCACCAGATGATCAGCCAGCTTTCCCATTGGCTGGTATTGCTGACCGGATATGACGCATTCTGTATGCAGCCTAATTCTGGCGCACAAGGAGAATATGCTGGCTTGCTGGCAATTCGTCGCTATTACGCCAGCCGTGGAGAACAACATCGCCATATTTGCCTAATCCCAAGCTCTGCGCATGGCACAAACCCGGCTTCTGCTCATATGGCGGGTATGACGGTTATTGTTGTGAACTGTGACAAAGAAGGCAACATCGACCTGGCTGATTTGCGTGAAAAATCAGCAAAACACAGTGACAATCTTGCTTGTATCATGGTGACTTACCCATCAACTCACGGTGTTTACGAAGAAACCATCCGTGAGATTTGTGACATTATTCATCAAAACGGGGGTCAGGTTTACCTTGATGGTGCGAACATGAACGCCCAAGTGGGGATTACGACACCTGGCTTTATTGGTGCCGATGTTTCGCACCTGAACCTGCATAAAACCTTCTGTATCCCACACGGTGGTGGTGGTCCAGGCATGGGACCGATTGGCGTGAAAAAACACCTTGCCCCATTTGTGCCGGGTCATTCTGTAGTGGAAATGGATGAAGTGACGACATTAGGTGCAGTATCCGCAGCGCCATTCGGCAGTGCCTCTATCCTGCCGATTAGCTGGATGTATATTCGCATGATGGGGGCACAAGGGCTGAAACAAGCCAGCCAGGTTGCGATCCTGAATGCCAACTACATTGCAAGCCGCCTGAAAGGTGCTTATGAGATCCTCTATACCGGACGTAATGGCTATGTTGCTCACGAATGTATTCTGGACATTCGCCCACTGAAAGAAGAATTCGGCATCAATGAGATGGATATCGCCAAGCGTCTGATTGACTATGGTTTCCATGCACCAACCATGTCATTCCCGGTTGCGGGAACCTTGATGGTTGAACCAACGGAATCAGAGAGCAAAGTTGAAATTGATCGCTTTATTGACGCAATGCTGGCAATTCGGCAGGAAATCAGCAAAGTGGCAAGCGGAGAATGGCCTTTGGGAGACAACCCATTGGTTAATGCGCCACACGTTCAGGCTGAACTGGTTTCTGATTGGGATCATGCATATAGCCGTGAAATTGCCGTTTTCCCAACAGCGGAAACAAAAGCCAATAAATACTGGCCGACGGTTAAACGCCTTGATGATGTTTACGGTGATCGCAATTTACATTGCTCTTGTGCACCGATTGAAGATTATCGTTAATCATAAATAAATTAACGAGACTCAACGAAAGCAGTGTCAGGAAATATGTCTGACACTGTTTTTTTATTCCCGACAAACGACCCCATTTCGTCCACTTCGCAGATAAGCTGGACTTCGACATTATCCAAAGGGAGTGTCGTTACGCATCGCGGTTGGAGTTTTTTAAAACGCGGACAACAGCATTAATACTGATATGTAATGCACGGGCAGTATCACGGATACCTGCGTTGTTCATAGCAAGATCAACAACGTGTTCTTTTATGCCCGCCTGGCACGCCCGATAGGCGTATTCAAGTTGAAAGGTTCGTTTGCAAGAGAAACAGCGATAGCGTTGATGCCCTGCATCGCCTTTACCGTGTTTTTTAACGAATTCAACGTGTTGACAAAATCGACATTTTACCTCAGCCGTTGCCATTTAATCTCTCCGAAAAAATGGTGATTATACAAAATCATCAACGGATTGAATACGTGACCTAAAATACCCAACAGGGAAATCTGACTAACGTCAGCTTTGCTTAAGAAAGGAGAGTAAGAAAGAATTTTAAAGCTGCCAGTTGTACCTGACAGCCTGATTGAGAAGATTAGAGGAGAAAAGGCGGAAAATTATTGCAACCAGCCTTTTTCTTTTGCTGCTTCCAATTGTGGCAGCAGGTATTTCCATAGTTCAGGATAACTTTCGGCAACAAAGTGGAGCAGGTTGTAAACTTGCTCAAAGCGAATATTATTCTCAACCCAGCTCTGTCCCTGGTTATGCAGGTTCATAAATACCGGCATAATTCTATCGAGCGTTTTAGCAAAACGCGCTTCCGGCGTGATGGCGTCTTCGTATTCGTGCCACAGTTCCAGAAAATATTTTCCCTGGGTTTCCGGCAGTAAGCCAAAAATACGGTTAGCTGCTTTCACTTCATGTTCGTGAATGGCTGCACGGGCAGCCAGATCAAACGCAATAACATCACCCGCATCGATCTCAACAATGTCATGAATCAAAGCCATCTGTACAACGCGGCTAATATCCACATCTCCGGCATAAGGCGCAAAGCCAATGACAGCAACAGCAAAATGCCAGCTATGTTCAGCAGAGTTTTCATGGCGCGTATTATTCAATAACTTCGTCTTGCGATGGACATATTTTAATTGATCCAGTTCCATAATAAACGCGATGACATCGGTGAAAGGGCCGAAATCAACAGGAGGTATAGCTAATGACATACAAAAACCTCAATAGTTATTTTTCTTCGTCTAGTGAATAAGGCAATGTTTGAATGGTGAGAACACTGCCCTCAACTTCACGGATACGGAATACACTCCCTGCTTCCATATCATTATTCATGACCACTTGGACCCAGATTGAACCATCAGCCAGTTTGACCGCCGCCAATACTGAACCGGTTCGCCGCCATTTATCACCCAATTGCCATTCCAAATCATCGCCAACGGCAGGCAGGGAAGCAGCATTACCTGCCAGCCAGTACATGGCTCGCTTATTTGCCCCACGATATTTGGCTCTGGCTACCATTTCCTGACCGGTATAACAGCCTTTCTTGAAGCTGATACCGTTTTCGATTGCCTGGAGGTTGGTTGCTTGTGGAATAAATTGTGCGCTGCTGGCGGCATCAATCACTGGGAACCCCGCTTCAATCTCCAGCGCCAACCATTGCTGGCTGTCATTCAGCTGCGATTGAAACTCTTCGACTAACGTTTCGGTTAATTTAGCGGCAGTTGTTTTGTCTGTGACGATAAGGAAACGTTCTGCGGGAAGCGCTAAGTGGAGAAGGGTTGTGGTTTCGTGCTGGATAACAGGGGATTCGGTATCAGGCAGAGTTGGGAAGCGGGTTTTCAGCGCTCTCCGACTTCCTGTGCCGGCGATACCGAGCAAGATATTTTCCTCATCTTTGGCAAACGCCACCTTGGAAAATACCGCATACTTTTTCAATTCAGTTAATTGGGTTTCTAATAATGAACGGCGTTCAATATAGGCAAAACCTTCACCACGCTGAAACAGTCGTAAGTTACTCCACATCTTGCCTTTGGCGTCACAATGGGCAGTTAACACATGCTGGTTATCATTCAGGGAAGTCAGATCGGCTGTAATCTGACCTTGCAGATACTTTTTCGCATCAGCGCCAATGGCTGTCACGATCCCCCAGTCATCAAGGGAAATTAAAGTCAGTGGTAGTGTTGCAGAAGGAGATGGATCTTGTGCAGAAAACGGAGTTTGGTAAGTCATAGCAGCTCCTGCCAGTAAACTAACTAAGAAATAACGCTAATGGTAAAAGAGATGCGGTTTAATGCAAAGGGGTTATTCTTGTTATTTATCGATAAGGCATACAGGGTCAATTTGTTGCGATAGGCTTCGCATCTTGTCGATATATCTCGTGATTTCGCTGATGCAGATGATGAAAAACAGGGCAGAATCGTTAATAATCTTATTACCGTCTCAATGGCACGAATGAAAATGAAAATGATAAAGGGGCTTTTTAAACATGGACATTGATAATAAAGCACGTATTCACTGGGCATGTCGTCGTGGAATGCGTGAACTGGATATTTCTATCATGCCATTTTTTGAATATGAATATGATTCATTGGGTAATGATGACAAACGGATTTTCGTTCGTTTGCTGGAGTGCCCAGATCCCGACCTTTTTAATTGGCTTATGAATCATGGACGGCCCGAAGATGATGAGCTTTACCATATGGTGAAATTGATCCAGAGCAGAAACCAAGCCCGTGGTCCTGTGGAACAATAAATTAAGGGAGTCTCGCCATACCCGCCTGTTTTCCACAGGCGTGCATGGTGTAGTTGCCATTGCTGCTTTGGTGGCACCCTGGCCGATTAACAGTGCTTATTTTTGGCTTCCGTTTTTCTGGTTTTCACTGTTTGCCATTATTATAAGCAGTTGGGCATGGAGCCAGAAAAATATCCGGCAGTGTCAGGGCCAGTTGGTACTGTTCGAAAGCAACAAAGTGCATTGGCAAAAAGCTGCCTGGCGTATCGCTCAACCACCGTGGTTCCATCGCTATGGTATGGTCGTTATGCTCCATGCATTTAGTCAGGCAGAAAATAGGCGCTACTCACCGCCAGTTCGGTTATGGATAGCATCAGATAGTATGTCGCCCGCGGCCTGGCGTCATTTGAATCAATTGATGCGCCAATATCCTGGACAGTGAGGATTACTAAAACAACGCGTCCATTTCCGCTAATATCTGCATGCACCATTCGCTTAAACGTTCATCTGTTTGTTCGAATTGGTTCACATCATCCAGAGCCAGCCCGACAAAATGTTTGCCATCTTCGGACAGCGGTTTCGGGCTGGTAAATTCATAACCATCGGTTGGCCAAAACCCGATAAACTGTACACCCGTTGGTAACAGATGGTGATACAGCATTCCCAATGCATCCAGAAACCACTCGCCATAATCGATCTGATCGCCCATGCCATACATGGCAACGATTTTTCCTGCCAGATCTAACGAAGGAAGTTGATCCCAGATAGTCAGCCAATCCTCCTGTAATTCGCCGAAGTCCCAGGTAGGGATACCGAGGATCAGGACAGAATATTCTTCCATCAAGCGGGGATCACAATCCTTGACATCATGTAGTTCGATCAGATCTTCACCGAGTATATCGCGTATTTTTTCTGCTACTATTTCTGTATAGCAGGTACTGGAGCCGTAAAAGAGACCAATTTTCATCATTATTTATCAGGGAATTTCGAATATCAGGATCGGTATTGTAACAGAATAATTGCTTTTTCAGGCATAATAGCCGATTGGAAGGTGCAGATAGGCAGACAGGAGGTGTTGTGCCAAAAAAACATAACCTATCAGACAATCATTCATCGGAAGATGATGTAATTAAACAGCATCCACCGGAACCACATCCACTGGCCAATCCCCTGATAGAGCAATTTCTCGATACCATCTGGCTGGAAAAAGATCTGGCCGAAAACACCCTGGTCTCTTATCGGCTTGATTTACAAGCTTTGAACAATTGGTTGGTGCATTATGGTCATGGTTTACTTTCAGTGCAGTCGATAGAATTACAATCATTTTTGGCTGAACGAGTAGATGGCGGTTATAAAGCCAGTAGTTCAGCCCGCTTGCTGAGTGCCATGCGGCGGTTGTTTCAGTACCTATATCGTGAAAGAATGCGGGCAGATGATCCAACAGCACTATTATCTGCGCCTAAGTTGCCTAAACGTCTGCCCAAGGATTTAAGCGAAAAACAAGTTGAAAATTTGCTTAATGCGCCTTTGGTTGACCAACCCCTTGAATTGCGGGATAAAGCCATGCTGGAAGTGCTTTATGCTTGCGGATTGCGAGTTTCAGAACTGGTTGGCCTGACCTTATCTGATGTGAGCTTACGTCAGGGCGTGGTCAGAATTGTGGGTAAGGGAAATAAGGAAAGGTTGGTTCCTTTGGGAGAAGAGGCTGTTTATTGGCTGGAAAAATATCTGGAATATGGACGTCCGTGGTTATTGAATGGTTCTGTATCTGATGTATTTTTTCCCAGTAAGCGGGGAACGCAGATGACACGCCAGACGTTCTGGCACCGAATCAAACACTATGCCATATTGGCAAGCATTGATGTTGAACGCTTGTCACCCCATGTCTTACGCCATGCTTTTGCAACACATTTACTTAATCATGGTGCAGACTTACGTGTTGTGCAGATGTTATTAGGCCATAGTGACCTCTCCACAACCCAGATTTATACCCATGTAGCCACAGAACGTCTCAAAGTGCTGCATCAACAACATCACCCTCGTGGGTAGCTGCGAACTAGGTGGAAAAATAAAGGAACGAATAATGAAGAAGATCTCGTTTTGCCTTTCATTACTGTTGATGGCTGTTGCCAGCAATGCTTTTGCTGATGAGAGTGCTATCAATAACACACTGTCTAAAATGGGAATTAAGGCTGAAAGTATCACGTCATCCCCATTACCAAGTGTGAGTTCAATTTTAACTGAGCATGGCACTATTTATATATCTGATGATGGCAAATACCTGTTACAAGGGCCACTTTATGATATTAGTGGCAAAATACCCAAAAATATCAGCAACCAGGTTCTGGTTAAAAAATTGGAAGCTTTGAAAAATCAAATGATTATTTACAAAGCGCCAAAAGAAAAACATGTTGTTACTGTTTTTACTGATATTACCTGTGGTTATTGCCGTAAATTGCATGAGAGTATGCAAGAATACAACGAATTGGGGATTACTGTCCGTTACCTGGCGTTTCCTCGTCATGGGTTGCAACACCAATCAGCTAAAGATATGCAGTCTATTTGGTGCAGTGCAACACCGAATAAGTCACTGAACGCTGCTTTTAAAGGCGAAAATGTCTCCCAAATTAAGGCATGTAAGAACGACATCGAAAAACAATATCAGCTGGGCTTACAGTTTGGCGTCCAGGGTACACCCGCGATTGTCCTAAAAAATGGCAAAGTACTCGGTGGGTACTTGTCACCCAAAGATTTGCAGGCTGAATTAGAGCATGATGGCGAATGATCGAAATCGTTCAGGCATTCCATTCAGTGAATACAAAAACGCGTGAATAAAAAATCAGTGAATAAGAAACTGTGAGTAGAGAAATACAACTCCGCCGCCGACCGGTGGCGGATCCTAACCATCTTCCCAAGGATATCCATCCATTATTGCGCCGTTTATATGCTATGCGTGGCATACTTCAAGCTGATGAGCTGGAGCGTAGTGCAAAGGGACTTCTCAATTACCAATCTCTCAATGGCATTGAGCAGGCAGTTGCCTTGTTGATCACTGCATTATATGAACATTGGCGTATCGTCATTGTTGGCGATTTTGATGCAGATGGGGCAACCAGTACCGCTTTGAGTATCCGCGCTTTGCGTGCCATGGGATATCGTAACCTTGATTATCTTGTGCCAAACCGTTTTGAAGATGGTTATGGATTAAGCGTTCAGGTGGTTGATGAAGTTGTCAAAAGAAGCGCAGATCTGATTATCACCGTGGATAATGGGATCTCATCCCATGATGGTGTCGCTGCGGCACATCAACATGGCATCAAGGTGATCGTCACTGATCACCATTTACCGGGCGAAATACTGCCCGCCGCAGATGCCATGATTAATCCCAATTTAGTTGACTGCGCTTTTCCTTCTAAGGCGTTAGCAGGGGTTGGTGTGGCATTTTATCTGATGTCTGCACTCAGGGCTGAATTGCGCAACCTGGCATGGTTTGAGCAACAAGGTATTCCATTACCTAATTTGGCAGAGCTGCTGGATTTAGTGGCATTGGGTACAGTGGCTGACGTGGTTCCTCTCGATACCAATAACCGCATTCTGGTATATCAAGGGCTCAATCGCATTCGGGCAGGGCGTTGCTGTGCGGGAATACGGGCGCTGCTCGAAGTTTCCAAACGGGAAGCGACAAAATTGGCCGCCAGTGATTTGGGGTTTGCGTTGGGACCACGATTAAATGCCGCCGGACGTCTGGATGATATGTCCGTTGGGGTGGCGTTATTACTGGCCGATGACATGGCACAAGCCCGTCAGATTGCTTGTGAACTGGATGGCTTAAACCAAACCCGCCGGGAAATCGAACAAGGTATGCAGCAAGAGGCCTTGCTGATTTGCGATAAAATCGAGCGAACCCATACCCAGTTACCTTACGGATTAGCCATTTACCATCCCGAATGGCATCAGGGGGTGGTGGGTATTTTGGCCTCACGTATTAAAGAGCGTTTTCATCGTCCGGTCATTGCTTTTGCTCCGGCGGGCGATGGCACTTTGAAAGGCTCTGGGCGTTCCGTTAATGGCTTACATATGCGGGATGCACTTGAACGTCTTGATACTCTGTCCCCCGGACTGATGTTGAAATTTGGTGGTCATGCGATGGCCGCGGGATTGTCGATTGAACAAGACAAATTTGACCTCTTTCAGCACTCTTTTTCCGAACTAGTCGCAGACTGGATGGATATCGCCCAACTTGAAGGGGTAATCTGGAGCGACGGTGAATTAGCATTGGAAGAATTATCGCTGGAAATTGCTGAAATTCTGCGTGATGGCGGCCCGTGGGGGCAGGCATTTGCGGAACCGGTTTTTGACGGCAAATTCAAGCTACTGCAACAGCGTATTGTGGGTGGAAAGCACTTGAAAGTCATGCTTGAACCATTAAATGGTGGGCCAATGTTAGATGGCATTGCATTTAATATTGATGTCAGTCGCTGGCCGGATAACAGTATCAAAACGGTAGAATTGGCTTATAAACTGGATATTAACGAATTTCGTGGTAAACGTGATGTTCAGCTTTTGATCCAGCATATTTGGCCCTGGTGAATGAACTTCGGTTTTCCAGTTGCATTTAAAAGATGAAGGCTATAAACCCCTTGATAGATCCGTTACAATACACGGTTCGAAAATATCCATGCGACCATCGTTTATTCATAATACACAACGTATAAGACACGAAATATGTTTGAAATTAATCCGGTAAAAAATCACATTCAGGACCTGTCTGAGCGGACAGCAGTTCTGAGGGGGTATCTTTGACTATGATGCCAAGAAAGAACGTTTAGAAGAAGTCAATGCTGAACTCGAACAGCCTGATGTCTGGAATGAACCGGAACGGGCACAGGCGTTGGGTAAAGAGCGTTCATCACTGGAAAGCATCGTAGAAACTATTGATCAGCTGACCCAGGGATTGGAAGATGTGAACGGCCTGCTGGAATTAGCCGTTGAAGCTGATGACGAAGAAACCTTCAATGAAGCCGTCGTTGAGTTGGAACAGCTGGAAGAGAAGTTAGGCCAACTTGAATTCCGGCGCATGTTTTCTGGTCAATATGACAGCGCAAACTGCTATCTGGATCTTCAGGCGGGATCTGGCGGCACAGAAGCACAGGATTGGGCCAGCATGTTGATGCGTATGTACCTGCGTTGGGCAGAATCCAGAGGCTTCAAGACAGAGATTATTGAAGAGTCTGATGGTGATGTTGCTGGTCTGAAATCTGCCACCATCAAGATCATGGGTGAATATGCTTACGGTTGGTTGCGTACAGAAACGGGCGTCCATCGTTTAGTACGTAAAAGTCCTTTTGATTCAGGTGGTCGCCGCCATACATCATTTAGCTCTGCCTTTATCTATCCAGAAGTGGATGATGATATTGATATCGAGATCAATCCGGCTGATCTACGTATTGATGTATATCGTGCCTCTGGTGCGGGTGGTCAGCACGTTAACAAAACCGAATCTGCAGTACGTATCACCCACGTACCGACGGGTGTTGTCACCCAATGTCAGACAGACCGTTCTCAGCATAAAAACAAAGACCAGGCGATGAAACAGTTGAAAGCGAAACTGTACGAATTGGAAATGCAGAAGAAGAATGCTGATAAACAAGTAATGGAAGATAACAAATCGGACATCGGTTGGGGCAGTCAGATTCGCTCTTACGTTTTGGATGATTCCCGCATTAAAGATTTGCGTACTGGTGTAGAAACCCGCAATACACAATCTGTGCTGGATGGGGATCTGGACAAATTCATTGAAGCAAGCTTAAAAGCTGGCCTATGAGGAACTCAAATGTCACAACAACAACAAGGCGCTGAACAGGCTCCTGATTTAAATAATGAACTGAAAACGCGCCGTGAAAAACTGGTTGCCTTGCGCAGCAATGGCATTGCTTTCCCAAATGATTTTCGTCGTGAAAACATTTCCGCAGATCTGCATGCCAAATACGATGACAAGACTAAGGAAGAACTGGAAGAGCTTGACATCGAAGTGACCGTTGCTGGTCGTATGATGACTCGTCGCATCATGGGTAAGGCCTCTTTTGCCACCCTGCAAGACATGGGGGGACGCATTCAGATCTACGTTTCCCGTGATGATCTGCCGGAGGGTATTTACAACACGCAGTTCAAGAAATGGGATTTGGGTGACATTTTAGGCGCACGCGGTAAGCTGTTCAAAACTCAAACGGGTGAGCTTTCTATCCATTGTACTGAGTTGCGCTTGCTGACTAAGGCATTGCGTCCACTGCCGGATAAATTCCACGGCTTGGCGGATCAGGAAACTCGCTATCGTCAGCGTTATTTGGATCTGATCTCGAACGATGAATCACGCAAGGCATTCCAGATCCGTTCCCGCGTGATGTCGGCATTACGCAGCTTCATGATCCAAAAAGGCTTTATGGAAGTTGAAACGCCGATGATGCAAGCGATCCCCGGAGGGGCAAGTGCGCGTCCATTCATTACGCACCATAACGCGCTGGATATTGACATGTACCTGCGCATTGCGCCAGAACTGTACCTGAAACGTTTGGTGGTCGGTGGTTTTGAGCGCGTTTTCGAAATCAATCGCAACTTCCGTAATGAAGGTGTTTCCCCGCGCCACAACCCAGAGTTCACCATGATGGAACTCTACATGGCTTACGCGGATTATCAGGATCTGATTGTACTGACCGAAGAACTGTTCCGTACCCTGACTCAAGAAGTACTGGGTACAACATCGGTGAAATACGGCGAACAGGCATTTGATTTTGGTCAGCCTTTTACCAAGATGACTATGAAAGAAGCGATTTGCAAATATCGTCCGGAAACCAACATGGCCGATCTGGATGATATGGACAAAGCGGTTGCTATAGCGAAATCCTTGGGCATTGATGTTGAAAAGGGCTGGGGCTTAGGCCGTGTTCAGTGTGAAATCTTTGAAGAAACCGCGGAAAGTCACCTGATCCAGCCGACATTCATTACAGAATATCCGGCAGAAGTTTCTCCGCTGGCACGCCGTAACGATGACAACCCATTCATTACGGATCGTTTTGAATTCTTCATCGGTGGTCGTGAAATTGGTAATGGCTTCTCGGAGCTGAACGACGCGGAAGATCAGGCCGAGCGCTTTGCAGAGCAGGTTCGCCAGAAAGATCAGGGTGATGACGAAGCGATGTTCTACGATGAAGACTATATTACTGCGTTGGAGCACGGCTTGCCGCCAACAGCAGGCTTAGGGATTGGTATCGACCGTATGGTGATGTTGTTTACTGACAGCCACACCATCCGTGATGTTATCCTGTTCCCGGCAATGCGTCCGCATACGCATAAATAATCATTTCTTGATTAAAACCAGTCAAACGCGCTGTCTGGTTAGCCGGACAGCGCGTTTTTTAACGGGCAATTGCCACATTCGCTTTGATATGTTTAAGGTGAACAACAATCGTAAAGGTCACAACCACCAATAATGACCATGCCCCCCATTTTCCTGCAAAGTTGATATAAATTTCCAGTGCCACTAAATCCAGTTTCATCTACTCGATAAACGTCAAGTTGCAATCCGCAAGACGACGCGAGGCCTTATATTTCCCCGCTGCGCGGAGAAATATAACACGCATTCTAAAGTTGGATTGGTATATATCAAGTGGTTCTAATTTTGTCATTCAAAAATATATACGGTTCTTAGGAAGTATCTCAATATGTTCCGAAGAGAGTGTTAATGCTGAACATTGCTGTGCAAAGCGGATACTTTCTTTCAGTTCCATGCCTTCTAACCAGCAATGTACAAGGCCAGCCATCATGGCATCACCCGCGCCATTGGCATTAACAATATTGGTATTGATTGCACTTGAACATCCTGATGTATTATCCATTTCACTGTAATAAACACCTTCTGTATCCATACTCAAAATTAAGCGCTGGACGCCATGCTGATGAAACCAGTGTGCCGTATCAGCGGCATCTTTTTGGGTTTCAATTTTTATGCCACTAAGGATTTCTGCTTCAGTTCGATTGGGTTTTAAAGTATGAATATGCGATAGGAAATGGCGAATTTTGGATGCTTTGGATCTTGAAACCGTGTCAACAAAAATTGGGACATTACCGGAATGATTAAATAGCCATTTTAGGGCTTCTTCAGTTAAATTACAGTCAATAACTAACACGTTAGCATGCTGAATTAAAGATTTAGCTTGAGATAATAACGTAGGCGTTAATTTTTCCAGAATGCCCATATCATTAACAGTAACGACACACTTTCCATTTTCATCTATAACAGAATTGCAGATTGAGGTTTTTTTCGCCATCTAATTTATAGAAATAGTTAACATTAACACCGGCCGATTTTGTATGATCAAACAGTGCGTTGCCGTTTGAATCGTTACCGATAACGGAAATTAAATAACTTTCATTTTTTAATAATGCAATATTTTGAGCGATATTTCTTCCTACACCCCCTGGTGTAGAAATAATTTTCCCTGGGTTGGAATCTTCATAAATTAATTTGGCTGAGGTATAGCTTGTTAAATCTATATTCGCTGCACCAATAGTCACAGTATAAACATCGTTAGATAAAATATACCCTTTGCCTTTAATATAACCTTTTTTACTTAGGTTCATAATATGCCCTGCAACACATGAGCGACTGATTCCGAGAATATCAGCAATTTCTTGTTGCTGAATGAAAGGATCACGCTTTAGAAGTTGCAATATCTGGTTTTCCCTTTTTGACATATCATACCTTTGGTTATTTTTTTGCACTGATGTTTTATGCCATATCTGACAGACAGTAAAGGCTATTTTTATATTTCTTTCTCGTTATGAGAATATGATCGTAAGATTGGTAAAGCCAGTAAATAACATAAAAATGTGATGTTTGTCTCGAATATTATGCTGAGAAATTGATGAAAATCAGGTAACTAAATACATCAAGTGAGTCAACTATATTTTATTCTGTTAGAGTCTCTTTTAAAACAGTGTGTTGGATTGTTCTATGGAAACTGCAAACATATGTTTGGTTTTTATGATTTGTTGATTTTCATGGCGAGGTGAAACTGGAATATATGATGAGAAAAAACGGCCCCCGGCGACATAATTAGCTATGTAACCAGGGGCTTATTTACAACTCAAATTCCATTAGCCGGTATTATTTTTTATCAGCTAACATATGGTATGAAACGGCAATACCTGCGGCCTGACCAGCAAGTGAAGGTTCATCGCTGGCTAAGTACAGCCCTGCAATATAGTGGCCATCAACAGCGTATTTTCTGTATTTTGTCGCGTAGCGCTCACCGACTCTGAGTTGACGCCCATCACTTAACGTAAATAACGCCTCATCAACCGCGCCATTGCCCCATACTTCCAACCTTTCGATAACACTATCATTGAGTTCAATAGAACTCGTTTCTGATGTTACGGTGCCGAGTGTATAGGATGAATCGTTGGCAAACGTGATTTGAATACCACCCACTCTGGGGGCATTGCCGATTCTTCGTACATAGCCAAGCAATGATTTTATTTTATTGTATTTACCGTCGATTAAAGAGGGCTTGAAGGGTTCCTGCATTTGATCGTCTTCTGTCAGAGCCTGAATTCTCGTTTTGTTAGTAGGACGATCAAATACGGTTGAATAACTGATAGTTTTAGGATTAAAACCACTTTCCAGGCTATTATTTTGTAGATGTTCAATTAACTCAATACACTCTAAACCGTGTAATAAACAATACCCTCTTACAGACAATAAATTATTAGTGACACTCTCTGCTGTTGATGTATTTATGGCATTATTATATTCATTAGTATACATCGTATGAATATAGTTTCTGGCTCTGTCAACCAATGTGTCGATAAGTTGTTTTAACTCATTGACTTCAATATCGGTCAGCCCAATATCATTTTTCTTTTCTATCCCCATTTTCCAATAAGGGATCTGTAACATAACCGTGTTAGTGTACATCGGCAGGATCTGGTAGTTTGTTTTATTATCAAAAGATTTGAATCTTTCATCGATACTCACCAGATATCTAGCCAGGAACATATAGGCGTCATGGCTTTCCTGGCTGCCAGGCGAGGTTTCCAACATGTATTGCACATGTTCCATTTTTCCTTTGATTTCTTGTATATCTCCATTAAGTATTCCTTTAATCGTTTGTAGAGCAGCATTCTCTATCATTTGCTCTACTTTTTGGAGGATTTGCTCCCAGGTATTATCTTTCTGTTGCGGCCAAAATAGCCCTAACAGGAAAGACATTGCGGAACCTACTCCTGGAATAAACCCTACACCGCCAATAATGGCATCCTTTATTATTGATGACATATCCCATTCATAATCGGGGGTAGAGGTGGTATAAGGCACGATAAGCATGACGTCAGTGAGTACAGGCAATGTGTCATTTTCAGATACATTAATAGGTGTGGTATTCATAATTTTATTTTACCTTAGTTCCTTAGTTAAATAGTGCTTTAGTTAAATAGTGCGTTAGTTAAATAGTGCTTTAGTTAGAGAATAATTAAATTAAACTCTATGAGTTATAAATGTTTTTTCATATTGTTACTTATTATATCCAGTAACAAAGGCGCGTTTATCGGTTTCGTTATAAATGACGACCTTGCTGTAATACACAGAGTTGCTCGGTGATTGTAATATGCCGTCTTCCCCGGCTTTCACTGTGATAGCAGAATATTCGAACCATTCTGATGTGAAAGAGTGAGACCAATAAAAAACGGCTCTAACTGATGATGCGGGGCCAGAATTGGCTACGTAATAATTGGGGCGGGTTTCGGGAATAATTGGCGTATCAATTCTTATTGCCTCAATAGAAGAGTGTGGTTCTATTGTCATATCCCTATAAGGATTGACGGTAAGAGGTTCTGATGCGGGTGTGTCTGTATTGTAAATGAGTGGTTCTGGGTTAGATGGGGTATTGTTTATGATTGTAATGTCACTACTGCCACTTATATTTATATTGATTATGCTCATAAGGTATTATCCTGTTTTAAATGTTGGTTAAAGTTTAATTTTGTGTTTATTTTTAAAGGGTTAATTTGTTTATTTTTGGTTTTTTCTATGATCCACAATATAATTGTGGTAATTTTCTCCTTGTGGTTGAAATTTGTTGTTATTTGGCATGAGTCATATATATGATGACTGCGGCTATTCTAAACATATTGGTATGGCAGGATAAAATATAAAAAATGTAAGTTTGATTTAAAAATTATACTGCTCATTGAAATAATGTTATACGCGATAAACTTCAAGTTGCCATCCGCAAGACGCCGCGAGGCCTTATATTTCCCCGCTGCGCTGGGAAATATAACACGCACCTTGAAATTGGATTGGTATAGCCCAATATAATTGGGCTAAGAGTAATATTTATTGATTAACTCTAAACAGTCGCGTTCTGATATAAATCCCAACGGTTCCCATAAATATCTTCAAAAACGACTACCATACCATATTCTTCCTGACGGGGTTCTTCACAGAAATGGACGCCATTTTCTTTCATTTTGTGATAATCACGCCAAAAGTCGTCAGTTTGCAGGAATAAGAACACCCGTCCACCACATTGGTTACCAATAAACGCTTCTTGCCTTTCATTAGAGGCTCTGGCCAGCAGTAAGTTACAGTCACTTTCAGGATTTGGGGTGACAACAACCCATCTTTTTCCTGGCTGTGGCGTATCTTCTACCAACGTAAATCCCAATTTATTAGTGTAATAATCGATAGCCCTATCATAATCATCTACAACGATAGCGACGTAACCCATACATCTTTTCTGTGTTCTCATGGTATTCCTGTTATTTTACAACTCAAAAAATTACACCATTCGGGTGCCTAATTTCACGTTTTTTCCTGGCTGGATAAGGACGGTTCCCTGTTCGTCACAAACGGTTGGGGAAATATAACACGCATCCTGAAGTTGGATTGGTATAGATTTCAGCGAATACCCCCCGCAATCAGTTTAACCTGGTGAATTTTCGGATAGTGCTCAGAAATCTTCTTTTGACACAGCCACCAGCGCAGGTAATTGACGTCATGGCGATGTGAATCGAATAACAGGCCGACGACACTGCCGCTATGGGCAACGTTCAGACCATAGATACCCGTTTGCTCGACCAAATCCCGCAGTTGATCAAAACAGGGTTTCGGTAATATCGATTGGCTGGCAATAGCGCTTAATGTGCAAGCTTCCCCCAGGCGGTAATAGTCATGCCGTTGGTTCGCTGTATGAAATTGTCGCCAGGCTTGTTGGAATAAAGGGGCATTATCCCGCCATTGTGCGTGATGATCCTGTTGGTGATATTCTTCTGTCAAAATAGTTTGTGGGCTTTCCAATAGTAAAATATCGATATCCGGTTGCCAGTCGAAGGGAATTTGAGTTTGGGCGGTGAGATGGTCAAACAAGGTTAATGGTTTGAAGATCGTGCTGTCAGTGGGTTCCAGTTTGACACAGAGTTGTGCAAGCTCGGTGCTTTCCAGTGACTTGCCCAATAATCTGGCAGTGGCCTGGGCGGTAGCGGCAATATCCGCTGTGCTACTGGCCATGCCTTTGGCGATCGGAATGGTCGATTGATATTCAATCCGCAAGCCAGCAGTTAATTCTGGTGGCTCCTGCCAGTAATCCAGCAGTACATTGACCATCTGGCGCATACGTGGCCGTTCCTGGGGGATGGGAATACCTTCACTGACAGCAACACAACTGAACCAATTAATCGGGCAGGAGATTAACTTTTCCCCCCCAAACAACCACCCTTGCAGCAGTTCTCCGCAGGAAGCGGGACAAGCGGCTTCAGCCATAGGCAAAAACCTGTTGCATCGCTGCAATTAGGCGCTGATTTTCCCACTCACTGCGCACGGCTATACGATAGTAACGCTCGTCTAATCCGGCATAATTTTCACAATGGCGAATTAACAACCGACGTGTAAGTAAAGCATGCCATAAATCCAGATCGGGTTTATCACAGCGAAAGAACAGAAAATTAGCCGATGGCGGCCAGACAGTCAGTTCAGGGAAAGTTGAAAGCTGAGACGCGAGATAATGTTGCTGCGATGTCAGCCATTGATGTGTTGCAGCAATATAGTCATGTTCATCAAATAAAATCTCACCAACCCGTGCAGCAAAGGCATTCATTGACCACGGTTCACGTCGATTTTTCATCTCTGCAATCCCGGCCATATTTCCGCTGACTAAATAGCCTAAGCGTAATCCGGGAATGGCAAAGAATTTGGTCATTGAACGCAATACATAAAGATGTCTGGTGACCGTAACTTGCGGAATCAACCCGCGATTCTCAGGGAGAAAATCAATAAAGGATTCATCGACAATCAGCGAAATTCCTTGCTGTTCACAATATTCCACCAGTGATTGCATAAACGGGTTGTCCGGCATTAATCCGGTGGGATTATTGGGCGTAGCGATAAAAACACAATCGGGTTGAATTGTGGAAAGTGTATCCAACAGGCGTAAATCAGGTTGAAACCCGGCGTCCTCTGTTAGTGGATAGTCGATAATTTCTGTGCCAATTTGCTGCAAGGCTCGTCGATATTCAGCAAATCCCGGGATAAGCAGCAAGGCCCGTTTGGGATTGAGATAACGGGTGATGGCATAGATCAGTTCTGTTGCACCATTGCCGGCTATTACTGAGTTGTAATCGCATTGATGGGTCTCTGCGATCGCCTGATGCAAGCGGCGATATTCCACATCTGGGTACTTTTCGATGTCAGCAAGACTATTTTTGATCAACGCCTTAACCCGTTCTGGCGCCCCTAACGGATTGATATTGGCACTGAAATCAATCAGCTCATTAGCTGGAAGGCCATATTGTTGGGCAATGCCGATGATATTGCCGCCATGTTCACTCATGGATTGCTCCATCAGTGGGAGAGAAGGAGAGCCTTGTCCCTAAATTGACGACATCACCAACCACAATCAGTGCGGGTGCGTGCAGATCCTGTTCTTCTGCTTTTGCAGCCAGCGTTTCCAGTGTGCCTATAACACTCTTTTGTTTGGGGTGGCTGGCGTACATGATCACCGCCGCAGGGGTTGTGGGGGATTTGCCATATAGCATCAACTGTTGGCAGATCTCCATCAGGCGGGTCATCCCCATGAGAATAACCAATGTTCCTTCCAATTGGGCAAGTATCTCCCAATTCTGTTGTTCGTTACCTTGAGAAGTGTGTCCGGTCACAACGTGGAAACTCGATGCATAATTGCGGTGGGTGACGGGAATGCCGGCATAGGCCAGTCCACCAATTGAGGCACTGATCCCCGGAATGACTTCAAATTTAATGCCATGTTGTGCCAGCACTTCCGCTTCTTCCCCTCCACGGCCGAAAACATAGGGATCGCCGCCTTTTAAGCGAACAACCCGTTTTCCCGCCTGTGCATGCCTGACCAGAATTTGATTAATCTCTTCTTGTGGGATGGGATGGTAATCATGTTCTTTGCCAACATTAATAATTTCACAGTGATCGGATACTTGGGCTATAAGTTCAGAATTGACAAGACGGTCATGAACAATGACATCCGCAGATTGAATACAGCGTAATCCTTTGACCGTGATTAAACCTGCATCACCAGGGCCGGCTCCCACTAACCATACATTGCCTTTATTCATTGGGTTACCTCTATGGAATTAAAATATAAATAATCAAAGGGAGAACTATATTTTTATCAGGATGGCGAGTTCTGTTTTTTATTTATCACTTTATGGGTTATTTTTTCTTGTTCTTATGGATGGCGTTATATTTATTTCGGATTTTTATCATTATTACTTTAATGCAGGATAAGTAAAGTTGATTTATATCAATATTTTTATTCTTAAATATGAATTATTTTAAAATTGAATTTACTTGTTTGTTGAAAATATATATCCATATGAAGGTTTCTTTATTATATTAATATTTTTATTATAAATTCAATGAGTTAAGTTTTGTTTTTAATTGATGGCTTAGTGGTTGTGTATTAGTTTTTGTTTCGCTTTAAATAAAAATAGTATTTAAAAATCAATAATCATGAACAAGATCACAAAAGTAATAAAGGGTGTTTTTATTAAAATTTAAAAGTGTGTATTTTGGAGTGGATTAGTTTCTCTGTTTTATTTTTCATGCACAATTAATATTGTGATAATGCTTTTTGTTAAGTTGCTTATTTGTTGCAAAATAAAAGATTTGTGGATATCCATATTATTCATTGAATATTAATTGTTTTGTCGAAAATGAACTAAAAGACGTTTATTTGATAAATATCAATGAATGGGAATCTGCGTTGCAGATTTAAAACGAATGCCAATTTTAACACCAATACAGAATTTAAATGTTTTGGGGTAAGCACATGCAACAGAAACATACTTTTGTCATTGCCGGTACAGGTAGCGGATGTGGCAAGACCACCGTTACGTTAGGCATACTGCGCGCCTTGATGAACCGTTCATTACGGGTACAGCCGTTTAAAATCGGGCCTGATTATCTGGATGGTGGCTGGCATCGTGCTGTGACGGGCGTCGCTTCACGTAATCTTGATGCCTTTATGCTCCCCGAACCGATCCTGAATGGTTTATTTAACCACGCTATGGTTGATAAAGAGATTGGCGTCATTGAAGGGGTGATGGGGTTATATGATGGCTATGGTACAGATCCCAACTATTGCAGTAGTGCGGCAATGGCAAAGCAACTTGGCTGTCCGGTAGTTTTATTGGTGGACGGTAAGGCGGTTTCCACCTCGATTGCGGCTACCGTGATGGGGTTTCAGCAATTTGATCCCGCAGTCAATATTGTGGGAGTACTGCTCAATCGCGTCAATCGGGATAGCCATTTTCAGTTATTAAAACAGGCCATTGAAGGCTATTGTGGTATTCCTGTTTTGGGGCGGCTGCCGGTGATGCCAGAGGTTACCCTGCCTTCCCGCCATCTTGGGTTGATCTCTGCGCAAGAACAAGTCAGCCAACGCGAAGAGTGCTGGACTCGTCTGGCTCAACAAATCGAAGCCTTGGTGGATTTAGATAAGTTGCTGGCATTAACCCAGCTATCTTCCTTGCCAAAAGGCAATACCGATTCCCTTATTGATCCCGCGATGGGGCAAGGTTTAACACTGGCTCTGGCAGCAGATGAGGCATTCCACTTCTATTACCCTGATAACCTGTTGTTGCTGGAAAAAGCCGGTGTGACTATCAAACGGTTCAGTCCCCTGCATGATCATCGGTTACCTGAATGCCAGATGATCTATTTGGGCGGGGGATACCCTGAGATTTATGCCCAATCCCTCTCTTCTAACCACGCCATGCATTTGGCATTACGTCAGGCGCAGCACAAAGATATTCCCATTTATGCGGAATGCGGTGGCTTGATGTATCTCGGCGATACCCTGATTGATGCAGATGGTGTACGCCATGACATGGTGGGGTTGATTGCCGGTGAAAGCCAGATGGGAGATCACCTGCAACGCTTTGGTTACTGCGAAGCTACGGCAATGTGTGATACGCCTTTCGTGGCAAAAGGGGAAACGTTGCGCGGGCATGAATTCCATTACTCGGATTTTATCACGACCCAACCCCCCGTTTTTCAGTGTGTTAAATGGTGTGATCCAAAAGAAACATTAAAAACCGTGCAGAAAAGCTGGCAGGGAGGCTACCAGAATGGCAATACCCTGGCGAGCTATCTGCATATTCATTTTGCCCAACGCCCCCATTTGCTCCAGCGTTGGCTGATGATGGCACGGAGGCTGTTATGACCGTCTTATTGTGGGTTACGGCTTTTATTCTGGACAGGAAATTGGGTGATCCTCCCCATTGGCCGCACCCTGTGCGCTGGATGGGGCAGCTGACTAACCAAACTGAGCAGCTTATTCGCCGGATTTGCCAAACTGAAACCGACTTGACATGGGGCGGCGTACTGTTATGGCTGGTGGTCGTGGGGAGTGTCTGGCTGGCGAGCTATTGGGTTTTGCAATTGGTTTATGGCGTGACGTTCTGGCTGGGATGTTTGGTTGAAATTTGGCTGATTTATACCGTGTTGGCAGGACGTGGCTTAGACGAGGCGGCAAATGCCGTTTATCAGGCATTGCGTCAGGGGGATTTAGCTGCCAGCCGTCAACAGCTTGGCAAAATTGTCGGTCGGGACACTGATCAATTGCTCCCTCCCCAAATCAGCCGTGCCACGATTGAAACCGTGGCAGAAAACAGCGTGGATGGCGTGATTGCCCCATTGTTCTTCTTAATGCTCGGCGGTGCTCCGCTTGCCCTGGCTTATAAAGCAATCAATACCCTTGATTCAATGGTGGGCTATAAAACGCCTCACTATCGGGCGCTGGGGATGTTTTCGGCACGTATGGATGATGTGGCGAATTGGCTGCCTGCCCGTTTGGGTTGGCTTCTGCTGGCAATGGCCGCGAAATGGCAGGGTTTGGATTTTCGGCAGGCGTTACACATTGGCTGGCGTGATCGCTACCAACACAGTAGCCCCAACAGTGGCTGGCCGGAAGCCACTGTAGCAGGGGCATTGGGTATCCGTCTTGGCGGGCCGAATGTCTACTTTAACCAACTTGTCGAAAAACCGTGGATGGGCGATGCCAGGCGTGAAGTCACGCCTGATGATATTCCACAGTCTGTTCAGATGATGGTGGTGGCATCCGTGATGGCGCTGTTGCTGTTTGCGCTGCTGCATAGTCTGGTCAGTGTGATGATATAAGGAGGGAACAGCATGAGCGATTACATCCGACAACCCCAACAGATCGAAAGAAATAGCTTTGATATTATCAGCCAGCTTATTTTTGAATCGCGGCCTGATTATCGTTTTGTGGACGCGGATCAAGAAGCGGTGATCAAACGGGTGATCCATACCACCGCTGATTTTGACTGGCTTGATATTCTCTATTTTTCCCCGCATGTTTTGCGCCACGTTCGTGACGGTATCTTGCGTGGCTGTACGTTATATACCGATACAACAATGGTGCTATCTGGCATCAATAAAACGCGCCTGGCTCAGTATGGCAGCGAGTGCCGTTGTTATGTCAGCGATCCCCGCGCCGTTCAAATGGCAAAAAACCAGCAAATCACACGTTCAATGGCCGCCGTCGATCTGGCCCTGCAAGAAGCAGGGGAGAAGATTTTTGTCTTTGGCAACGCCCCGACTGCGCTGTTTCGGTTGCTGGAACACCCATTTGCACCCATTGCAGTCGTTGGTGTGCCTGTTGGGTTTGTTGGCGCAGAGGAATCAAAAAATGCCCTGATCAATCGCGGATTAAGCTGCATTGCAGCAAAAGGGCGCAAGGGAGGCAGCAATATTGCCGCCGCCATTATCAACGCCATTCTGTACCGGATGCCGGAGGTCAGGCATGAATGAAATCAGTGATACACAAGCCAATAGCCTCGGAACGGTTTGGCATCGGGGCAAGCAGTATCGCAAGGGCTACACCACGGGGTCTTGTGCCACAGCCGCTGCCAGGGTTGCGGCATTGATGATCTTGCGTCAGCAGATTATTCATCAGGTTTCGATTGTCACGCCTTCGGGCGTCACCCTGGTCTTGAATGTTGAACAGCCCTTGATTGAGGGACAGCAGGCGGTTGCCGCTATCCGTAAAGATGGCGGCGATGATGTGGATGCAACCCACGGTATGTTGATTTTTGCCCGTGTCTGCCTGAATGACAGCGGGGTGATCACATTGGATGGCGATGAAGGCATTGGCAGGGTAACGCGGGTGGGGGTAGGTTTGCCGATTGGCTGGGCAGCCATTAATAAAACCCCACGGCATACCATTGAAGAAGCGGTACGGGAGGTCATCGGTCCGCAGCGTGGGGCAGATATCATCCTCTTTGCCCCTGAAGGCGAGGAACGGGCGAAGAAAACCTATAACGACAGATTGGGGATTAAGGGAGGTATTTCGGTTATTGGCACGACAGGCATTGTGACGCCGATGTCGGAAGAGAGCTGGAAACGTTCTCTGGCATTGGAATTAGAAGCCAAACGTTCCGATGGGCTGGATCGCATTATTTTTGTGCCGGGAAATCATGGTGAACGTTTTGTCAGTCAGCAGTTGGGTATTGATGCGAATTATGTCGTCACAATGAGTAACTTTGTCGGTTATATGTTGCAAGAAGCCGTGCGTCTGGAGTTCCGTCATATCGTTCTGGTAGGGCATGTCGGCAAGTTGGTGAAAATCGCGGCCGGTATCTTTCATACCCACAGCCATATTGCTGATGGTCGCATGGAAACGCTGATTGCCAATCTGGCCTTAATAGGGGCACCTTTCGAACTGATTCAGGCCGTGGATCAATGTGATACCACCGAAGCAGCCATTGAGTTGATTGCAGAGCAGGGCTGGCAGGCCGTGTACCAACAAATTGCCCGGAAAATCTGCGGGCGTATCGACCAAATGCTACGTTTCGCCCGTGGTAAGCCGCAGTGTGATGCCATTCTCTTCTCTTTTGATAATCAGGTGTTGGGCTGCAACCGGCCTGTGGACGCGATAGTGAAGGATTTTATGGAGGATTGCCGATGATCACTGTTGTTGGTATTGGTCCCGGCGCCGCTGCAAACCAAACACGGGCGGCGTTGGAAGCGATCAGACAGGCGGAAGTGTTGGTCGGCGGAAAGCGCCATCTCGCCGAATTTTCCCATTTCAACGGGGAAACCCGCCGTTTGGATGCTGATGTGGATGGATTGATGCAGTGGCTTGAACAGAATCAGCATCGGCAAATTATTGTGCTGGCTTCGGGTGATCCCCTCTTTTATGGCATCGGCAAACGAATCATTGAGCATTTTTCTGGACAAAATATCCGCATTATCTCTGGCATCAGTTCAATCCAATATTTATGCGCCCGGATTTTGCTGGATATGAACGACATTTATCTCACCAGCAGCCACGGGCGCAAACCGGATTTTGACTGGCTATTGCAACACGAAAAAATCGCTATGGTAACGGATGACGCCATTGGCCCTTACCAGATTGCGCAAGAAATTCTGGTGCGCGGGCAGCAACGTCGCATGGTGATCGGCAAAAATTTATCCCATGAACATGAGCAAATAATTTGTTTGTACGCGGAACAGGTCGTGCAACGCGGCAACATTGATTATGGCCTGAATGTCGTGGTGATTTTAAAGGGTGAACCTGAATGAAAGATGAACTGTTTTTGCGTGGTCATCGCATCCCCATGACCAAAGAAACGGTTAGGGCGCTGGCATTGGAACGACTGGAACTGGAAAACGCCTGCCGTTTTATCGATGTTGGGGCGGGTACGGGCAGCGTCAGTATTGAAGCGGCATTGCGCTATCCGGCATTGGATATTCTCGCCATTGAACGCAAGGAAGAGGCCTTGTCACTGCTTGCTGAAAATGTCCGGCATTTTGGCTGCCAGAGGGTTCGTATCCAGTCTGGTATTGCCCCTGTGCCATTGGACAGCACCGCAGAAGCTATTTTCATTGGCGGAACGGGTGGGCATCTGACAGAAGTCATTGATTGGGCGTTGCTGCACCTGAACTCAGGTGGGCGTTTAGTCATGACTTTTATCCTGCTGGAAAACTTCACGCAAGCATTATCGCACCTGAAATCCTGTCGGGTGACCGCGCTTGATGGACGTGAAATTCAGGTGGGAGAACTGACAGCACTCGGGCAAGGACATTATTTCAAACCCAACAATCCCACTTATTTGTTGTCCTGCCAGAAAAAATCCGGTCAAGAGGAGCGGAATGATGCCTGAATCTATTAACGCTGAACAGATAGATAACGTCAGTTTTGATACTGAAAAAGTCTGGTTTGTGGGGGCGGGACCAGGGGATAAGAGCCTGATTACCCTGAAAGGCTATCAATTATTACGTCAGGCGCACGTGGTGATTTATGCCGGTTCGCTGGTTAATCGGGCGTTACTGGATTATTGCCGTGCAGATGCCGAATGCCATGACAGCGCGAGATTGACGTTAGCGGAAATCACGGAATTGATGGTGAATGGCGTGCAAGCGGGCAAATTGGTGGTTCGCCTGCAAACGGGAGATTTATCGCTGTTTGGCTCCATACGTGAGCAGGCCGAAGAACTGGCAAATCATGCTATTGGTTTTGTTTCTGTGCCCGGGGTGAGTTCGTTTCTTGGGGCGGCTGCGCAGTTGGGCGTGGAGTACACCGTGCCCGAAGTCGCGCAAAGTTTGATTATCACCCGCATGGAAGGCAGAACGCCGATGCCGCCCCGGGAAACGCTGGAGGCCTTTGCTGCTCACCAAACTTCAATGGCGATCTTCCTTTCGGTACAGAATATGACAGAGGTTGTCGCTCGGTTGGTTCAGGGCGGTTATGGACAGGAAACCCCTGTTGCGGTGGTTTATAAGGCAACCTGGCCGGATTGCCAGATAGTGCGGGGGACATTGGCGACAATTGCTGAACAGGTAGGCCGCGCCGGCATTCGTAAAACGGCCTTGATCCTGGTAGGCGCTTTTCTTGGCGAAGAGTATCACTACTCGAAACTGTACGATGCGAGGTTCAGCCATGAATACCGTAGCGCCTGATTTAATGTCACCTGACAAAGAATATGCCTTGTTTTGCCTGACAGAAGGGGGGATGGCGTTGGCTCGTCGTTTGCGAACCCATTTAGCAATGGATTGTTTCACTTCCCCGGAATGGGTGACGAGTGAAGTTATGGATGTCGGCAGCGGGTTCAGGGCATTTGAAGGTGGTTTTGCCAATACGGTACGCAGGGCATTCACCCAATATGGCGCGTTGATCATGATTGGTGCGACGGGGATCGCCATTCGGGTTATCGCCCCGTTGCTCAAGGACAAAATGACCGATCCGGCGGTCGTCGTACTGGATGAAAAAGGGCAGTTTGCGATCAGTTTATTGTCGGGGCATATGGGCGGTGCGAATAAGCTGGCACAACAGATCGCAGCTATTCTTGATGGTCAGGCGGTGATCACCACTGCAACCGATGTTAACCAGGTCGCCGCATTGGATCTGTTATCGCAAGAAATTGATGGAACAATGGAGAATTTCCGTGCCAATGTCAAAACCGTTAATCAAATGCTGGTCAATGGCAAGCGGGTCGGCATTTGGTGGCATCCCGACTTGAGTGATGAAAAAGATCGCTATGACACGCGTGGGTTCATTCCCGTTGAGTCGCTGGAAGATCGGCCTGAGCTGGATGCTCTGGTATACATCAGCTATGAACGGACACATCTGGCACTGGCAATCCCGACTTTTAAATTAATCCCGCGCCGTATCGTTGCAGGCATCGGTTGTCGGCGGGGAGTGGAAGCGGAACGGCTCGCAGAATTATTAGATCGCCATCTGGCGGAACATCACCTTGAATCTTTGGCGCTAAAAGCCGTCGGCAGTGTTGAACTGAAAAAAAACGAACCGGCGTTAATCCAGTTGGCCCAAGAGCGGCAAATTCCCTACCAAATCTTCTCTGTTAATCAGCTTGCCCAGTGTGAACAGACATTTCCGGTTTCTGAATTTGTGCGAAAAACGGTGGGTATAGGCTGTGTCTCCCAACCCGTGGCCTGGCTAATGAGCCAAGGGCATCTGGTTGGTCATACCCTGCGTGAGCAGGGCGTCACCATCACATTAGGAGTATTGCATCCATGTTAACAGTCATTGGAATCGGTCCCGGCAGCGAAGCCATGATGACGCAGGAGGCGATTGCGGCATTGAAAGCGGCTGACATCGTGGTGGGTTACAAAACCTACACCCATCTGGTGAAACCACTGGTAGGCGATAAAGAAATTATCAAAACCGGCATGTGCAAAGAGATTGAACGCTGCCAGACAGCCATTGAGCTGGCCGAACAGGGTAAAAATGTGGCGGTAGTGTGTAGCGGGGATGCGGGTATTTATGGCATGGCTGGCTTGATTTTGGCGTTGGTCAGCCAGCAAAAGCGCAAGGTAGAAGTCCGGCTGGTAGCGGGCGTGACGGCGAGTACGGCTTGCGCCGCCTTGCTTGGTGCGCCATTGATGCATGACTTTTGTCATATCAGCCTAAGCGATCTGCTCACCCCGTGGGAGGTTATTGAAAAGCGGGTTCAGGCTGCGGCAGAAGCCGATTTTGTGGTCTGCTTCTATAATCCCCGCAGTCGCGGACGGGAAGAGCATCTGGCCCGGGCATTTTCCCTGATGGCGCCGTGGACATCGCCAGAAACGCCCGTTGGCGTGGTGAAAGCGGCCGGGCGCAAACATGAGGATAAATGGCTGACGACTTTTGGCTCAATGGATTTTTCCCGTGTTGATATGCGCAGTCTGGTGATCGTGGGCAACCAGTCAACGTATATCCGTGATGGGCTGATGATCACGCCGAGAGGATACAAGCTATGAAACAACCATTGATTCACATTTTTGGCGGCACGAGCGATGCCCGCCAGATTTGTGTGATGATGGATATTGCCGGCATAAATTATAGCTTGTCAGTGGCGACGCCGGCGGGAGCACAGCAGGCGATGGGGATCCGCGGTGAAATTGTTACCGGCAGGATGGAGTCCGAAGAGATGGCCGAATATCTGCAAAAGCGAGGGACAAAAAGGGTGATTGATGCGTCCCATCCTTATGCTGAACGGCTGAGTCAAAACATTGTCGGCGCTTGCCAAAAGTTAGGTGTTCCTCTCATTCGTTATATCCGTCCCAGCGATATTGATGCTGTTGAACATCCCCTTATCTATAAAGTGGCAACCATTAAGCAGGCGTGTGAAATAGCAACCGGTTTGGCAAACCGTATTTTGCTGACCACCGGCAGTAAACAATTGGCCGACTACGTGGCGCACCTGCCAGGAAAAACGGTGCTGGCTCGTGTATTACCAACCGCAGACGTTTTGGCGCTGTGTGAATCTTGTGGTTTGTCGGTCGATCAGATCTTTGCCCTGAAAGGTCCCTTCAGTGCCGATTTCAATCGGGCATTTTACCAATTTTGTCAGGCGGAGGTCGTCATAACCAAAGAGTCTGGTGAGCAAGGCGGGTTCAGGGAAAAAGTGGAACCCTGCCTTTCTCTCGGGTTGCCCTGCATTGTGCTCTGTCGCCCGGGGCAGCAATTTGCCGGAGAGGGGATCACGCAGGCCAACGGATTGGACGAGATGGCACGGTTATTGGCGGATTTTGGCACGTAAATAAACCAATAAGGAAAAGCGAAATGAAAAAAGCATTATTGGTGATAAGTTTCGGAACCAGTTATCCCGAAACGCTGAAAAACAATATTGAAGCCTGTGAGCAGCAATTAGCCTCGGTGTTTCCAGACCGGAAACTCTTTCGGGCCTTTACCTCCGGCATGATCATTCGCAAATTGCGTCAGCGCGATGGCATTCACATTGATACTCCCCACGATGCACTGACCAGACTGCATCACGCAGGCTATCACGATGTTGCTGTTCAATGCCTGCATATCATTAATGGCGATGAATATGAAAAAGTGCGGCGTGAGGTTGAGAAATTTCGTCCTCGTTTTAAGCGGTTGGTGCTGGGTACGCCCCTGCTTAGCCACTTTGATGACTACCTGCAACTGATGCGGGCACTGCGCCACCAGCTTCCGCGGTTGGCAGAGAATGAATGTGTCGTTTTTATGGGACACGGTACAACACACTCTGCTTTTTCTGCCTACGCCTGTCTGGATCACCTGATGAGCCATTCCCATTTTCCGGCACGGGTAGGCGCGGTCGAAAGCTATCCTGAACTTCCTCTGATCATTAAGGGATTAAAAGAGCAAAAGATCCGCAAGGCTTATCTGATGCCATTGATGCTGGTGGCCGGCGATCATGCCACTAATGATATGGCTTCAAATGAAGAAGACTCCTGGAAGTCACAGTTGGAGAATGCGGGGATTGTTGCGATCCCCTGGCTACAGGGATTGGGGGAAAACCCGATGATTCGGCAGATGTTTGTCGATCACCTTGCTTACGCGCTAAATGAGCAGGAGAAAGCGTTATGAACGAAACAGCAACAGCAGGAAAACTGTATGTTATGGGCGTTGGCCCGGGAGCCAGTGACCTGATTACTGTACGGGCTGCGCGTATTCTTTCTGAACTTGATGTGATCTATACCCCGACGGGAAAAAAAGGCGCCAGAAGTCTCGCCCACGCCATCATTGAAGAATACCTTTCGCCGAACACTCAAGTTTGCACTTATCACTTTTTAATGAAAGCCGACATAGCAGCAAAACAAGCGGTGTGGGATGAAGTGGCGCAAGCCTTGAAAGAGGAAGTGGCGAATGGCAGGAAAGTGGGGTTTATCACTTTGGGCGATCCGATGCTGTTTAGTACATGGGTATTTCTTTTGCAGCGGTTGGTATCGCAACAGATGACTTCTCCCTCATGGCTGGAAATTGTGCCGGGGATCACCTCATTTTCTGCCATTGCCGCCGCCAGTGCGATGCCACTGGCGATGGAAGATCAAACATTGGCTGTCATTGCCTGTACCGCGTCTGAAACTGTCTTAGAGCAAGCATTACTCAATCACGACTGCATTGTCCTGATGAAAATCTATTCGCGTTTTCCTCTGATCCGTGACCTGCTGCAACGTCACAATCTGTTAGAACATGCGTTGATGATGGCTGATGCGACTTTGCCGACTGAACAAGGTTGGCGCAATCTTGCCGCACTGCCCCCCAGCGAAAAAGAGGGGATGCAGGGATTGTCCTATTTTTCAACGATTCTGGTTAATAAAAACTGGCCATTATCAAGGTGAGTGATAATGGTATGCCGATGGTGGTGATTGGCACTGCTGTGGCGGAAAAACAGGACACAATGAAATAAGAGAGGAAATAGAATGACATTATCGCTGATGGTTCAGGGAACGGCGTCTGATGCCGGCAAAAGTGTGCTGGTGGCGGGATTTTGTCGGCTATTTGCCCAGGATGGCTATCGCTGTACGCCCTTTAAATCACAGAATATGGCGCTTAATTCTGGGATTACCGCAGATGGCAAAGAGATGGGACGAGCGCAGATATTTCAGGCGGAAGCTGCGGGGATTGCGCCGGATGTACGGATGAATCCTGTATTGTTGAAACCCACCAGCGATCGCAAGGCGCAGGTGGTTTTTATGGGGAAAGTGATGTGCAGCATGACTGTGGCGGAATATCACGAATACAAGCCCCAATTGCTCCAGCAGATTTTGAGGGCATATAACGGGTTAGCGGCAGAAACGGATATCATGGTGTTAGAAGGAGCGGGCAGTCCGGCTGAGATCAATTTGCGTGATCGCGATATTGTTAATATGGGGATGGCTGAATTAGTGGATGCGCCGGTCATTTTGGTGGCAGATATTGATCGTGGCGGGGTATTTGCATCCATCTACGGCACATTAGCCTTGCTTAAACCGGCGGAAAAAGCCCGTATCAAGGGGGTGATCATCAATAAATTTCGCGGTGATATCGCTTTGTTGCAATCAGGGATCGATCAGATCGAAGCTTTGACACAAGTCCCGATATTGGGCGTGTTGCCGTGGCTGGATCTTGATCTGGAAGATGAAGACAGCGTCGCTTTGCAGGTGGGTAAATATGATCGGCCGCAACAAAAAACAGGAAACTGTCTGGATATTGCTGTCATCCAATACCCCCATATCGCCAATTTCACCGATTTCAATGCGCTGGCAGCTCAACCGGATGTGTTTTTGCATTATGTCTCCAAACCTTCTGAACTCCAGAAAGCCGACCTGATTATTCTTCCCGGCAGCAAAAATACATTGGCAGATTTGGTATGGTTGAAAACCCAGGGGTTTGAACCGGCAATTATCACGGCTCATCAGAAAAATGTGCCGATTATCGGGATCTGCGGGGGTTATCAAATGTTAGGTAAGCAGATTGTGGATGGGGTGGAATCCGGCTTAACGCAAATGACAGGATTAGGTTTATTGGATACGGAAACCCACTTTGCCAGTGAAAAACAGACCGCACAGGTTAGGGGCGTAGTCATGCCTGCGTTGTCAGGTATGCTGAAATTATGCAGCGAACAACCGATTGCGGGTTATGAAATCCATCTGGGAACCACTCGGCTTGGTCAGCAGGCAACGCCTTTTGCCCAAATATATTGGCGCAACGGCGAAGAAAGAAATCGTGAGGAAAAAAACGGGTTTGATGGTGCAGTGGCTCAAGATGGTTTGGTGATGGGAAGTTACCTGCATGGTTTGTTCGATCAAAACACGTTTACCCGCCCACTATTAAATCAATTGCGTATCAGAAAAGGCGATGTTCCACTGGAAAATGTGGCCTTTAATTACCGCCAGCATAAAGAAAAACAATTCAACAAGTTGGCCGCCAGTATGCGTGAGCATCTGGATATCGCGCGGATTTATCAGTTAATGCATGAACACTCATCTGGCGGAGTGATGCCATGATTTTAGTGACAGGCGGTGCCCGCAGCGGCAAGAGTAGCTACGCTGAACACCTGCTCGCTAAACAGTGCGAGCAGGTGTTATATATAGCGACGGCACAGGTCACCGATGAAGAGATGGCCGCGCGTATTGAGCGGCATAAACAGGGACGACCGACACATTGGCGAACCTGGGAAGGCCATCAAGATTTAGGCTCTGTTATCCGCCAGCACCGCCAACCCCAAGAGGGCGTTATACTAGAATGTGTGACCACATTAATTGCCAGCGTGTTGTTTGACTTATCGGGTGGTGTCTCACCCGATGAACTTGATTTCGCCTCATTGGAGGGGGTTATCCATCACCAGATCGATGACCTGATTGATGCCTGCCTGATGTGTCCGATGCCAGTATATTTGGTGACTAACGAGTTGGGGATGGGTATCACACCTGAAAACCGATTGGCACGCCATTTTGTCGATATTGCTGGACGTGCCAACCAAAAGCTGGCACAAGCGGCTAAAGAAGTCTGGCTGATGGTTTCGGGCATTGGAGTGAAGATTAAATGAAACTACACCTTTTTTGGGCCACACTACAGTTTATGACACGGCTTCCGATCCCGCAAAAGTGGGCGACAGGCGTCGATTTTCGCCAATATTGGCGTGGTGTGCCTTATTTTCCGTTGATTGGGTTCATTGTTGGTGGTCTGGCTGGCCTGGTGTCACTTTCGATCAGCCAGTCGGGTGGGGGAATGTATATCGGTGCGGTGGGTTATGTGCTGGCGTTGGTTTTATTGACGGGCGGGTTACATTTAGATGGATTGGCGGATACGTGTGATGGGCTTTTTTCCTCCCGCCAGCGTAAAGAAATGCTGGAAATTATGCGCGATAGCCGGCTTGGAACGTATGGCGGAGTCGGGTTAATTTTCTGTCTTGCCCTCAAAACATTCGCTGTTGTTGAATTATCTTATCATCCCCCCTTGTATTTGCTTGTCTTGTTGACTTGTGCATCGATTGTCGGACGTACAGCCGTGGTGCTTTTAATGTATGCGCAACGTGACGCCCGTGAAGGCGAGGGAATGGGAAGCAGTTATATTGGCCAAATTAGCTTTTCTGTGACTACGCTGACCGTGTTGGTTGGTGTTGTATTGGTGATGGCACTGGGGAATTGGCAAACCTTGTCGGCAATGATGGTGTCATTGCTTGTGGTTTACGGGCTTGCCCTCTATTTCAATTATCGTCTTGGGGGACAAACGGGCGATACGCTGGGGGCTTCCATTGAGGTGGGGGAAATTGCTTTTTTTGCTGGCAATGATCTGGCAATAGATGATTTGGCAATAAACGAAGCCAATCAGGAGAGAATAATCAGCTGCGATTGTTTCTCGTTCGGCATGGAATGAATAAACATGACACTAAAATCATTGCTCGATGCTATCCGGCCTCTGGATCGGGGAAATATGGAAAAAGCGGCACAGCACATTGACAGTTTAGTCAAGCCATTGGGAAGTTTGGGGCGTCTTGAAGCGTTGGCGATACAATTATCGGGCATGCCGGGCATTGTTGGTCTACAAAACCTGCAAAAAGAGATTATCGTCATGTGTGCTGATCATGGCGTCTATGACGAAGGTGTGGCTATTTCACCTAAAAACGTTACGGCCATACAGGCTCGCAATATGTTGCAAGGATTAACCGGTGTTTGTGTGCTGGCGAAAAACAGTGGAACGCATGTTTTGCCCGTGGATATTGGCATTGATTGTGAGCCTATCGAACACATGTTGTCCCTTAAAATTGCACGGGGCTGCGGTAATATTGCCAAAGGCGCTGCGATGGATTATGAACACGCTGAAATGTTGTTGTTGGCAAGCGCACAATTGGTGCAACAGCGTATTGCAGCAGGAATAACGGTATTGGGTATTGGTGAGCTGGGAATTGCCAATACGACGGCCGCCGCTGCGGTGATCAGTGTCCTGACAGGAAATAATCCCTGTGATGTGGTCGGATTAGGCGCTAATTTTCCTTCTGAGCGGCTGGCACATAAGCAGTTCATTGTGCAGCAGGCTATTGCCATCAATCAGCCAGATCACAACAACGCCATTGATGTATTGGCAAAAGTGGGCGGATTTGAACTTGTCGGTATGGCGGGTGTGATTCTGGGAGCGGCAGCTTCTGGTGTACCTGTGATACTTGATGGTTTCTTGTCCTATGCATCCGCATTAGCCGCCTGTCAGATATCCCCCATAGCACGGGATTATTGCATCCCTTCCCACATGTCGGCAGAAAAAGGCGCCGCGCTGGCGCTACGATATTTGCATTTGCAACCCTACCTGCATTTAGATTTGCGTCTTGGCGAGGGTAGCGGTGCGGCTATGGCGATGTCCCTGATTGATGCAGCCTGCTCGATGTATTGCCATATGGGGAAATTGGCAAGCAGTGGGATCAATTTACCGGCGTCAGAAAGGCCGCACGTCATCGCACCGTCTTTAAACATATAAATTAAGTCCGGGGGACTCATTTATCGTTATTGTCTTTATGCGGGGTATATCAGTCTTTGACACGTTTTCTCAATTGATCTTTTACAACTTTGCCATTGGCATTTCGCGGTAAAGTTAAAAAAAGTATATCCTTTAGGGCGTTTATAGCGTGCTATTACCGTACAAATATAATCGTCTAACTCCTGCTCCGTGAGTGTTGTATTTTCATCGAGTTCAATAAAAGCATGGGGAACTTCTCCCCAATAGGGATCGGGTTTCGCCACAACAGCAACCGCTAATACACTTGGGTAACTGGATAAGGCATTTTCCAGTTCAAGGCTGGAAATATTCTCACCCCCGGAAATAATGATATCTTTTTTCCTGTCGATGATTTTGATATAGCCATCAGGATCGACGACGGCTAAATCACCCGTATAAAACCATTGGTTGGTGATCTCCGGTGTCACATGACGTACCGGATCATAAGCTGCTACGATATTACCGCGGATTGCGATCTCACCGAGGGTTTTGCCATCAAAAGGAACTTCCGCGTTATTTTTATCAATAACGCTTACCTGACCCTGTAAATTAGAGACAATTCCCTGACGCATCCGTTTTAAGACTTTTTCTGATTCTGGCAATGCGTTCCATTCATGCTTATTTTCACAAACGACCACAGGGCCATAAGTTTCAGTTAGTCCATAAACATGCGTTGCATTGATACCGACTTCGTTCAGCAACGAAAACATCATTTCTGTCGGTGGGGCACCGGCAATCAGGCCATAAACGCGACCATTAAAATGCTTTTTATGCTTTTGCGTTATCTTGCCTAAAGCGTAGTGAATAATCGGGGCACCACAATAATGGGTGACGTGATGTTGCTGGATCAGTTGCATTGCGTCTTCTGCATCAAATTTCCTTATACAGATGTGTGTGCCAGCCCGTGCCGCAACTGTCCAGGGGAAACACCAGCCATTGCAGTGAAACATGGGAAGCGTCCATAAAAAGATGGGGTTCTTGGGCATGTCCCAATCCAGAATATTGGAAATGGCATTTAAAAATGCCCCACGGTGAGAATACACAACCAGTTTCGGTTGCCCGCTGGTGCCCGAAGTGCAATTGATACTTATAGCGGCTTGTTCGTCAATCTGGGTAAATGAGAGTGTCTTTGATGAGTGTTCGGTTACCAGTGATTCGTAAGAGATAAATTCATGTCCGGCAGGAGATATAGGAATAGCTGAGTTGTTTTCATCAACAATGATTATCTTAATTGGCTGCTTGAAAGCGACATTATTTAATAGTGAAAGGTAATTTTTGTCGATAAATAATATTTTGGGATGCAGTTTTTCAAAAACAAAATTTAATGTGGCTGCGTCTGTTCGGGTACTCAAGGCATTAAGAATGCCGCCGGCCAAAGGAACGGCAAAATGTAATTCAAGCAGTTCGTGGATATTGGGTAAAATAGCCGAAACGACGTTTTCTTTATCCACCCCCATTTGTTGGAGAGAGATAGCAAGCCTTTCACAGCGATTGGCATATTGGTGCCAGGTCCAACGCTGTTTTCCATCAATGATGGCGTTATCATGACCATTGCTCAATACAGCCCGTTTAAGAAATAAAAGCGGTGATAATGCAGTGCCGGTATATTCATGTAAGAATGAATTATCGATGATCATACTCTTCACTCCATATTATTATCGTTAACAAAATGTTATGTACTTTAAAAGTAATCTCTGGCAGCAGAATAAGCAATGTCGGAAAAATTTAAGGAAGATGCTTTATTTCGATTTTTCATGTAAATAATGTGACTTTATTTTGTGTTTTTTAATATGCTGCTTTCATTTATTAAACTTGATAAAGTCACGGTTTAAAAATAAATCGAAGAGTTCTATGTTAGATAATAAAAAACGTTAACCACTAATACAAAAGGAAAAGCGATGTTCAATTTAGCCGGAAAGATTGCTTTTATTTCAGGTGGCACCAAAGGTATTGGCACGGGAATTGCCAAAGTATTGAAGCAAGCGGGTGCGGTGACTATTATTGCCGGTACTGATGAGGTGAGAGGGAAAGCCATTGCCAAAGCGCTGGAAGTTGATTTCATTCCTCTTGATGTGACTGATCAAGCAGCCTGTAAAAACGTGATTACCCGGATTGTTGAAAAGTACGGCCGGCTCGATATTCTCTGTTCCAATGCCGGTATTTTTCCACAGCATTATCTGAAAGATATGACTGCGGAGGATTGGGATTTAGTGCACAGCGTCAACCTTAAAGGGACATTTTTTCTGGTACAAGCGGCATTGAATGTCATGGAAAAGCAGCGTTACGGGCGCGTTGTGATCACTTCATCAATAACGGGTGAGATAACGGGTATTCAGGGTTACAGTCACTATGGTGCCAGTAAGGCAGGGCAACTCGGGTTTATGCGCAGTGCCGCACTGGAATATGCGGGGCAAGGTATCACCATTAATGCCGTTATGCCAGGTATGATCATGACGGAAGGTTTAACGTCATTTGGTGATGAATTCCTCAGTTATGCGAAAGATATCACGCCAATGCGGGCTTTGGGTACGCCTGAAGATATCGGCTATGCCGCCTGTTTCCTGGCTTCCGATGAAGCGAAATATATTACCGGACAAACAATAGTCGTTGATGGTGGACAGGTTTTGCCAGAAGTACAGGAAGCCTGATTATGTGACAAAGATTGTCGTAAGACAGTAGAAAAAGGTAAAATGTCTATCCAGTAAACACAGGGAGGGGGATTTGTTCTCTTCCTGATTTTTTATTGTCTGAATCAGGTAAGAAATATTATGTCACTGAATGATGAGCGTAAACCTCTTCCACTGCCAAATGGGAACAAAAAAGTCTTGTTGCACTCTTGTTGTGCGCCATGTTCTGGGGAAGTGATGGAAGCCATGTTGGCTTCAGGCGTTGATTTCACAATATTTTTCTATAACCCGAATATTCATCCCCTGAAAGAATACGAGTTACGTAAAGATGAAAATATCCGTTTTGCGCAGGAAATGGGCATTCCTTTTATCGACGCTGATTACGACCGTGATAATTGGTTTGAACGCGCGAAAGGAATGGAAAATGAGCCTGAACGCGGTATTCGTTGCACAATGTGTTTTGATATGCGTTTCGAACGAACAGCACTTTATGCCTACGAACATGGTTTCCCAGTGATTACCAGCTCACTCGGTATTTCGCGCTGGAAAAATATGCAACAAATCAATGAATGTGGGGTTCGTGCTGCGTCCCGTTACCCTGACTTAATGTATTGGGAATATAACTGGCGTAAAGGGGGCGGATCTGCCCGCATGATAGAAATCAGTAAACGAGAAGCGTTCTATCAGCAGGAATATTGTGGCTGTATTTACTCGTTGCGGGATACTAATCGCCATCGTCTGGCTACCGGCCGTGAAAGAATTAAATTAGGTACAGTCTTTTATAGTGCAGATAGCAAGCAAAAAGAATAAAAAAAGCCTGCGCGGAAGCAGGCCGAAAATACGGCAAATATAAAAGTCCCTGGTGGTGACTTAGCACTTAGTCGGATTAGCTCTAAACAGTGATGAGTCACCATGACTATATGCGAGATGAGACGGCGTCGTCCAATGGATTGCACAGATCAATAAGAGGATATTGATCGATAAAAACGATCATAATATCTTCGCCTAATTGTGGTTGCGGCTTTTCAGTTTGATCTAAACAAGTTTATATCAAACTGGAAAGCCTTGATTTATGGAATATAGCACTAACGATTAGTTATTAAATGAATCGCTAATCTTTGCCGCATCTGGAGCGATTGGGTGTACAACCAAAACGTCGGCGATAGCTTTGAGTGAAATAGGACTGACTGGAAAAACCCGATTCCAGTGAAATATCGGCGATACTCATTTCGCTATTGAGTAATAATTGATGAGCATAAAGAATGCGTTGTTCACTAATCCAGGCTCTGGGTGAAGTGCCATAGACACTGTTAAAAAGCTCCTTAAAAGAAGTTAATCCCATACCGAATTCACGTGCGAAGTCATTCAATTTCCATTCTTTGAGATAGTGGGCCTCCATAAATGTTTGCAGGCGTTCCACCGGCCGGTTGCTTAATTTCCGTAGAATAGACATTAACAATGCGCCTTGTTTACCCAGGGAAAGCAGTAACAATAACTCTTCAACTCTTAGCTGAACCAAAGCCGGAGGGGAATCATGCGCCAGTAAGTTCGCCAGCCCGCGAATGCTTTCCGTTAACAAGGGAAACTGATTAAAAGGAATCAATCTGGACGCAGGGAACTCCTGTCGCTCTAACTGACTTAATAATGAGCCGAAACGTTGTAAAAAACGACGTAAAAACTCCATGTGTAAGGGCAACCATAAGAGCTGACAATTTTCTGTCCGGGTTTTAGCTGCATAACTTCCGGGGTGGGTAAAAAGGATTTCATTCGATTTAATGTGATAAGTGTTTATACAATCTTTCCACACCATTTCGCCATCAAGTAAAATATATAACCCTCTTTGTTTATGCTCCAGGATATTGAAATCCGGCATAGTCAACTGGATTGTGCAAATACTCTTTTGGTTTAAGCCCGTCGTCCTTTTCATCTAATACTCCTAATTTTCCGTATCGTGAGTAATCATTTTTTGATGAGTGCATGAAGTGTTTTTTTATTATTTAAATAACCGCTGGCATTATATAACTAAACATAAACTAAATAGCCATTGAGAATAATGTGTTTTTTCATGGCATCTAACCATGATGCATTTTTATTAATGCATTGTATGTGTTGTCAATAAATTGTGGGTTTATGTGATTGGGATATATATACCAATCTAACTTGAAGATGCCGGTTTTAAAATCTGAAAATTGTCAGTCAGTCGAGTCGTCAGTTCTTTCGCTTTTTCGGGCAAAGTGACATGAAAAAAGTGACGAAGGGTTTGACGGAACGTCTTCGCATTCGGAAAATAGACATTGTTACGCACTTGCTCATTCATATATTTCCACAATCGCTCTATCGGATTGAGGTTTGGGCTGTAAGGCGGTAGGTAATGCAATTCAATATTCAGGACATACGCAATATCTTTCACCAACTCGGCTCGGTGGTAACCCGCACCATCCAGAATAATATGGATTTTTTGCGAAAGCGGGTAAGTTTCCCGGATCGCCCCGAAGAAATACGCGATATTTTCAGCATTGATGCTCGGATATTCACGGATCACGGTGTCTTCAATACGTTGTAAATTGAGGGCACCCAGAATATTGAGACGGGTACGACTGCCGGTGGTTTCGATCTCTTTTACCTGATTCTTTCCCGCTTTCATCCAGCCATAGCTGAGCTTTGTGGATTGTGAAGGATGCACCGCATCAATAAATAGGATCGGCTCATTCTGACCCGCTTCATCTTTCAGAGATTGGTAGTAATCAATAAATTGTTGCTGTTTATTCGCATCAAATTTATGAAGCACTCCCTTGGGTTTTTTGTAGCTGAAACCTTGGCGGTGAAGCCATTTCGTTATTCCGCCCACGCTGAAAGAGACCTGCCAACGTGTTCGGGTCATGCACCCAATAGTTAGATAACCTTTGGAAGATAGTATTCACGCTCAATGAAAGTGCCTATCACTTTGTCATGCATTTCTTCGGATTTGGAATAACAGATCGTTTTCCGATTCAGTCTCTTGATGCGAGTACGTAAGGTCAGATTGGTTCTTTCGATACGTTGAGTAAATTTCTTCCCTCTAAAGTGTTTTTCCTCAGAAAGGCAATCGTAAACGGCATAATTATCGGTACAGAAAAATTGAATTTCGAAAGGAGCCAGAAGTGCCAGCAATTTGCTCAGTGTTTTCCTGCTGCGATCCCCCAATACGTGCGCGATTATTTGCTTTTGCTCCGGTTCCCAGGCATACCAAAGCCAGCGCTGATTCTTCTTGTTACCGACAAAAGACCATTGTTCATCAATTTCGCAGATAATATGAATATTATTTGCGGCCAGCGGCAGTGTAGTTACCTGTCTGGGTTCGAGTTTTTTAGGGTACGAAGAACGGTGTTGATACCCACCTTCAGGACACGAGCGGTGTCTCTGATACCGCCATTATTCGCAGCCATATCCACAATCTGATCTTTCATTCCGGGTTTGCAGGCTTGGTAGGTGTAATTCAGTTGAAAGGTTTTACGGCAGGCATAACAGTGATAACGCTGATGTCCGCTGCTTCCTTTTCCATGCCCTTTGACCTCTTCCGCTTTGTGACAGTAACGACAAACCACATCAACTTTAGCCATATCTCACCAGTAATAAAAAGTGGGGAGTTTACTACAACAATCTAATGATTGGGAGCATGACCCGTGTTCGGACATAGGCCACAATTTGAGTGGTAGTATGCATCAAATTTGTCGTCAAATAGTCAATCAGGTCGGCGGTTTGTTCGGCAGAGAGATGGCTTTCAGAGCCGCCATTTTCCGGGGTGAGCTTTTCCTGCGCGATGAAATCTTTTAGGTGACGGCTTACCGTACTTTCATGAATACGCAAGGCCTGTGCAATCATCTGGGCAGTCCAGCCCTCTGACGCTAAAAGCACGGCCTTGATGCGATCACAGACTCGACTATCACGAGTAGTATCATGCATCAATTCGAGGGCGCGTTTTTGTTCTGGTGTCAGATGAATTTTCATGGTTGCAAGCATGATCTGGTTTGGATAAGAAATCAAGCATCTTCAATGGCGATAGGTATAAATAAGAAATTAAATTTATGTATTTTTTTTATTTCATCAATGTGAGAAAATTAAATGACAAATCAGAGGATTAAACTCAAATAGAAGCTTTATCCGTGTAATAACGCTATAAATCACTCTGTTATAGCATCGTAGATTGTTTTTTATACTTGTACAATGGTAGGATGTGCTTCCACAGCCTGTTTGTTACCTGCTAAGGCATATGTATAGATATATTTTGCTGATGAAATATAAGAAAAAACCACAAAAACGAGAACAATATGACAATGTATCGTTTTTCAGATAACGCTTTTTTATGCAGTGTATGGCTCCTTTGGGGAATTGCATTGGGACTGTATCTGTATGGTGCGCATTTTAGCTGCACTATGACAGCAATTTTATCTTTTTTAGCCTTAGTGTTTTACTTTATGAAAATGAAATTGAGAATAAACGCTATGTTTGGAAAAAAACAACCGAGGCAGCGACTGCCAGTTCTGCGACTCCCGCTATGGGCATCAAGCCTGAAGAGAAAAAATTACCTGAAACCGAGATCCGTCCCAATACCATTATTGCAAAAAACTCTGTCTTCAAAGGGGATGTCGAAATGGACGGGGATATCCAGATCTGGGGTAAAGTTATTGGCAATATTCGCGTAAAAGGGGGGGCCATTCGGATTATGCATGCCGGTAAAGTAGAGGGTGAGCTGAATGCCCCTGAAATTATCATTGATGGTCATGTTGAAGGCACGTGCTGTGCGGAGACATTAGATATCCTTGAACATGGCGAGTTACGGGGTATTAGCCGTTGCGGCAGTATGTCAATTCGACGTGGTGGATTGTTTTTTGGTCAGTCTGAACAGGTTGATAATAAGAAAAAATCAGAAATAGAACGCGTTGTTTCTATTAGAGAAAATCAGGGTGATAAACCAAAAGTGAAAAGCAACGCGTGATAATCAAGGAGACGTTGTGATTGTTGAATTGGAAACAGAACGGTTACGACTCCGTGCCTGGAAAGCCTCAGACAGAGAACCTTTCTTTCGCTTAAATAGCAACCCTGACGTAATGACATTTTTCCCTGACATACTGACTAAAGCGCAGAGCGATACTTTTATCGATAATTGTATCCGCAAGTTTGAAACGCAGGGGGGTTGGGGATTATGGGCGGTTGAATTAAAACAGAATGGTGAATTTATTGGCTCTGTGGGGCTGAATATCCCGAACCTCAAATTTCCATTCTCGCCTTTTGTTGAGATAGGCTGGCGTCTGGACAAGCCATTTTGGGGACAAGGTTATACGTGTGAAGCCGCCCGCAGAATTTTTTACTTTGCATTTACCGAAATCGGGCTGGAAGAGGTTGTCGCTTTTACCACAGTTTCTAATTACCGCTCGGAAAATGTCATGAAAAAATTGGGCATGGTCAGGGATGAAAAAACCTTTCTCCATCCGGGCTTGGAAGAAAACCACCCATTGAGGGAGCATGTTCTGTATCGCCTCCGACGTTCAGATTTTGTATGAGAATGCTGCATGTCATCAAGGTTATCCTCATGGACAGGGATAACCTTGATGAAAATTGCCTTATGTTATTGTCTGGATATGACCAGAGCGACGCGGCCAATGAATTTGATATCGCTGATTGCACAATCAAAAGTGACGTCGCTATCGCTGACCCGAATCTTGCTGATTGGGATTTTGGCAATCTTTTTGATACTGTGCATACCTTCAATGTCCACCAGCCATAAACCATCTTGAATATTATCTTCCTGCGTATCCAGCAGATACCATGAGGCACCATCATCGACAATCAGTGGATTTTTGAGTTCCCTGGTAATCAATTCGCTGTCCAAAATCACAGGGCTAACGTCATTGAGTTTACCGCCCGATAATTTTACACGAGAAATGGATGGGGCAATGATATCTTCCAATCGTTCCGCTTTTTTTGCCGCTTTCTCCATCTGGGAACATTTCCCCCTGACCCGTGCTCAGCCACAGCAGTGAAGCGCCAGTTTCGAGAGTGCACTGGATGATCCAATCCGCCGGAAAGCTATCACGAAGGTAGCGGTTTGCCATCGTGCTTTTGGAAACGCCCAAATGGTCACTTAGGGCCTGACGTGATTTAAATCCATATGCGCGGACAAGACGTTCAATAGCAGGTCTTCCCCCACTATCGGCCCCCATTTTGATCTCAATATTGGTATTTTTCATTGACAGTACAGATAATAGCTATTAGTATCCCATCAAGGTTCTCGATATGAGACCCATGATAAGCCCGGATTGGTTAAGCTGAAAACCATTGAGAGATATTGCATCATGAACGCCCAGATTTCAATCTTTATACCTGATATCAAAATATTTCGGGAAGGCCATTCAGAGAATAGTCAGAGAGCTTGAAATAGGGGGAACCGTAGGAAATAGCAGAGGGATCGTTTGGTAGGAAAATGTTGAGGGAAAATATGGCGAATACTGAGAAGGAAAAATTTGCCCAGATTAACCTCGGCCAGCGGCTGGAAGGATTGAATCATTTGTCGAGGATTAGGGCGACATATTGGGGTGACAATGAAAAGGAGTTGGCGCGGTTTTTGGCTGATATGCGTGACAAAAGAGACGGTTACTACGAACAGAATAAACGGGCGTTATCTGCCATTTTCTATCTGGCGAATATTCCGCACTCCCGCCACGATAGTGAATTTAACCATTTTACCCAAGAGGAAAAGCAGGCGCTGATCAAGGCAATGAATCATATTAAGGTTGTTGTCAGTCAATTTCCGAAGTACCTGACATTACCTAATTAATGACAGCTTTCTATACTCGATAAATTTCAGGTTGCAATCCGCAAGACGACGCGAGGCCTTATATTTCCCTGCTGCGTGAGGAAATATAACACGCATCTTGAAGTTGGATGGGTATAAATATGTTCTCTCTCTTTTTTGAACCAATGGCATGGATACGCCAGGCTCTTACTCGTCCTGAATATGGTGAAATTGATGAATAGTAACATTATCACTTATGAACAAAACATACCGCTGGGTGTTTCAATGGCGGAGCGCCTGTTATGGGACGTTAACGCGGAAGATCATCAATGGCGTCACCAATATATAGGACAAATGCCGGATTTTCTGGCGAAATATTTTAGTCACCGTTATATCGATATTTTTCATCGTTCAGGGCGCCGTGATGCAAATTCTTTCCTGAGAAAAGCGGTTGGACAGAAGGTCTTGCCAAGATTGCAGTTAGTAAAAGAAAGATACCAGTTTAACCACCCTATTGCTGGTATGGCACCTTTTCCTTTTATTGAACAATTGGAAAATGTAGCAACGTATGGTCGCAAACAGCTCCTGAAACTGGCTCACGATATCTCCGTTTTTATTGCGGATAATTATGAGCACTATTCTTTGCGTGTTTCCCAAAAACACTCATCAACTTCTGTTGGTGGCAAAGATGAGTCATTTTCCCGTGTCGCTAAGTTGTATCAATTACTGGCAAAACTGACTTTGCAATGTGGTACTCATCCACCTTATTGGCAGCGTTTCAATCATGGCCGCAAACAGCCATCAGTTGATCAACTCTGTTCTGGCATGTTGCGCATGATGTCTGCCCGCTGGTGGTATTTTCGGTTAAAACGCCTGCGTGATATCCGATCTGAACATATGGCCATTGCCGTTGGGCAGGTACAGCAAGTCGCTTCTCCTTATGTTTCACGCCAGGCGTTACGGGAATGGCTGGAACAAAAACGGCACAATCGTGAATTTTTCAAGCATTTTGATTTGGAAAATGAAAAAGGGGAACGAATTTCACTGGCAGAGACCGTTGTTCATAGCAACGCAAATCCGGCAATCCGACGTTGTGAATTGATGGTCAGAATGCGCGGTTTCGAAGATATTGCCGACAAGATGCAATGTGTTGGGGAATTTTATACCATCACGGCACCTGCAAAATATCATGCTGTCCAGCATAAGGGCGGGTTTGTCAAATCCTGGAATGGCGCAACACCACGTGATACTCAACGTTATTTATGCGGTGTCTGGGCAAAAGCTCGGGCTGCGTTGGCACGGGCAGGTATTAACCTATTTGGTTTCCGTGTGGTGGAACCACATCATGATGGTACTCCTCATTGGCATATGGTGCTGTTTATGTTGCCGGAGCATTTGCAGCAAGTCAGAAGGCTCCTTGAGCATTACGCCTGTCAGGAAGAACAGGGCGAATTACAGGACGATGAAGCCAAAAAAGCGCGTTTTAATTATCGGGCGATCGATCCCAGTAAAGGCAGCGCAACAGGCTATATTGCCAAGTACATTTCCAAAAACATTGACGGTTATGCGTTGGAAGAAGAAAAAGACCATGAAACCGGCGAACCCCTGCGCGATATGGCAAAATCAGTGACTGCCTGGGCGAGTCGCTGGCGTATTCGCCAATTTCAACAAATCGGTGGCGCTCCCGTTTCGGTTTGGCGCGAATTGCGTCGGCTCAGGGAAGTACGCCTGTCTGACCACAAGATAAATGCAGTGTTACAAGCGGCAGATGAAGGAAATTGGGCTGCTTATACCCAAGCACAGGGCGGACCTTGGGTTTCACGTCGTGATTTAATTATTCGTTTATCTTACAAAAATATCCCTTTTGGCAGTCCTTACGGTGAGGATGTTCAATCCATACAAGGTGTGACCTCACCATTTTTGTCCCACGCCGAATTTATTTGTACGCGGATCCACCAATGGACCCTCGTGCCAAAATCAGAATCGACGGCTACCTCTGAACGAATTGTCTATAAAAGACGCATAAAATTTTCCTCTTGGAGTTCTGTCAATAACTGTACGGATGAACAGGCAAATAGAAAGAGAGCGGGTTATCCAGACCATAGAATTGTCGTAGCAGAAAAATCAATCAAATTGGCAAATATTTCTGCTAAAACAACAAACAATAGTCACTAACTATTAAATTTAATGACTAAAACAGGCAAAAAATACTTTAATTTTAGTCTTATTACGTGTACTGTATATACATACAGTTTCTTATATAGAGGCAGATAGATCAGTGGAATCTCTTATAGAATCATTGGTAGCGCAACGTATCAATTTCATTGCTAGAATGGCAACAAGTTGCGAATGCAATCATGCGGAAGACAAAGAGCTGGCACTGGTTTGGATAGCAGAGCTATCTGCACCTTATGAAAAAAGGTTTAACAGTTACCAGAGTAAACAGGAAAGCGATCTGTTAGGGAATTCGGGTGCAATAATAGAAGAATAGATTTGGCAGCGGGGGAAATCATGCGAGTAGAGATACTTTTCGATAAACGAGCTAATGTTTCTGAATCAGTCATATCTTCATTAGAAAGTGAACTAAAAAAAAGAATATTACCACACTATCCTGATACGAATTTTAGAGTTGAAATTAGCAGCAGCACCTCCGTGAGGGTGACAGGGACTAAAAAAAGTAGTGAACACGACCACATAATGGAACTCATTCAAGAGGTTTGGGAGGATGATAGTTGGCTATCTGATTAACGCTGACAAAGGGGCAATATCCTCCAATGAATAGCCTCCAATGAATAGCCTCCAATGAATATCCTCCAATGAATAGTAGTCATTGTAATAAGAGATAATCGCCAAGGGGCAGGAAATGATTTCCTGCCCCTTGGTTTATGTACCACTCACCTGACAATCCCACCGCATTGAGGCATTTTGCTAATTATTTGATCATAACTCTCCGATTTACTAACTGACTTTTGCAAAGAGGAAAGAGAGTGTATGCAAGTTATCGCACAACAAAATGAGACAGTTGATGCCATTTGCTGGCGTCATTATGGTCGTACATTGGGAATGACTGAGCGTGTGTTGCTGGCAAACCCGGGATTGGCTGATTTTGGCGCGGTACTGCCGCATGGAACGAAAGTTGAAATGCCAGAATTTATGCCGGTCGCCAGTAAACCTATTATCCAGCTTTGGGATTAAGGGGAGGTTGAACGGGTTTGTTGGGAATTAATACACTAAAAACGATGCCCTTAATGATGAGCCTGGTCATTGGCGGAAGCCTTGGCTGGTGGGGGCATCGCTCCCTGTTTCTCAGCGAAGTGGCGGGTTTGAAACAGCAACAGGCTGCGCAGCTTGCTGCCATCAACCAAAAAGCCTATTCAGAAACGTTGGCAGCTATTGGGCAAATGAAAGATGCGCAAAACCGGGCTGCACAATTGGATGAATACTATTCAGGAAAATTAGCTCATGTCACCGAAAAAAATGCGGCTTTGCGTGCTGACATTATGGCTGGTCATCGGCGGGTGCAAATCGCCGCCGCCAACCTTGCTACCTGTCAGCTCACCCAAAACCGAGATACCGGCACCCGCCGCATGGGCGATGGAACCCAAGTCGAACTCACTGCAAACGCTGGACACGCTATTTACGATATCCGAACCGGCATCATCAAAGATCAGGCCAAATTAGATTATTTACAACAGTATGTACGGGATGTTGTTCGGCAGTGTCAATCGGAATGAGCGCATCTTATTGCAATGCGGTTTTCAAGGCCTTCTTTCATTCCAAAGAAGGCCTTTTATTTTATTGATTTAAAAAGATTTTTATTCTGGATTTGTATGCTGTTTCTTACAAACCCAGTTTAATGTCCGGCCTGCTGTTTCATGGCATTCTTACGTCATGAACACACAACTCACTGAACTGACGCGCTTATTGCGCAACCTGATCCGAACCGGCGTTATTACCCAAGTGGATACCACAAAGGGAATGTGCCGAGTAGCGACAGGCAATCTTGAAACCAACTGGCTGCACTGGTTGACATCCAGAGCGGGAAACTCCCGCACATGGTGGGCACCCAGTGTCGGTGAGCAGGTTTTATTACTGTCCATAGGCGGAGAACTGACCACCGCCTTTGTATTGCCTGCGATTTTTTCAGATGAGTTTCCGGCACCATCAACATCACCTGAAGCGACGCATATCAAGTTTCCCGATGGTGCCGTGATGGAATATGAACCGCAATCTGGCGCATTGACTGTGACTGGTATTAAAACCGCGACAGTAACTGCTTCGGATTCCGTCCATATTACCGCGCCGGAAATCACCTGTGTCGCCAGCACCCGAATTACGCTGGATACACCGGAAGTCATCTGCACGCAGCTAATGAGCACAGGCAACTTGATCGTGCGCAACGGCGGCAAAATGACGGGCAATATTGAACACACCGGAGGCACATTCAGTTCCAACGGCGTGGTCGTGGATTCCCATAAACACACCGGCATCCGGTCAGGCGGTGACACATCAGGAGGCCCCGTATGATGTACCTGGGAATGAATCGGCAGACGGGCCGAGAGCTGACAGATTTGGCCCATATCCGGCAATCCGTCAGCGATATTTTATTAACCCCTGTGGGCAGCCGTATTGCGCGCCGTCCCTACGGTTCTTTGCTGCCAGAACTGATTGACTGGCCACAAAACGCAGCGCTTCGGCTTCAGGTTATGGCGGCCAGCTATACCGCAATCAGCCGTTGGGAGCCACGCGTGATGCTGACCTCCATCACGATGGAAACCCGGCAGGACGGCAAAATGGTGGTGGATATTACGGGTACTTATCATCAATCCGCCAAGGAATTTTCACTTTCTATTCCGGTGAGCCATTCCCGGTGAGGTAATAAGTCATGCCAACAATCGATTTAAGCCAGTTGCCACCACCGGATGTGGTTGAGCCACTGGATTACGAACAACTGCTGGAAGAGCGTAAAAAAGGCTTGATCTCGCTCTATCCAGAAGATCAGCAAGATGCCATTGCACGTACTTTGCAGCTGGAATCTGAACCTTTGGTCAAGTTGTTGGAAGAGAACGTTTATCGTGAGCTGCTCTTGCGTCAACGGGTTAACGAAGCGGCGCGGGCGGTGATGGTGGCCTATTCAACAGGCAGTGATTTGGATCAGTTGGGAACGAACAACAACGTTTCCCGTATGGTTCTGCATCCTGCGGATAATTCTACCGTGCCACCGACACCGGCGGTGATGGAATCTGACAACGATTACCGCGTGCGCATCCCACAGGCTTTTGAAGGTTTGAGTGTTGCCGGTCCGGTTGGTGCGTATGAATACCATGCACGCAGTGCGGATGGTCGTGTCGCTGACGCTTCGGCAATCAGCCCGTCGCCCGCTAACGTCACCGTGACCATTATGTCGCGGGAAGACAAGGGGGTTGCTTCCAAAGCGCTGCTGGAAATAGTCGAAAAAGCGCTGAACGACGAAAACGTGCGACCAGTGGCGGATCGCCTGAAAATCCAGTCTGCGAACATTGTGGAATATGAAATTGATGCGGTGTTGTACATCTTCCCTACACCAGAATCAGAACCGATCCGCAAGGCGGCAGAACAGCGACTGAAATACTATGTTGAAGCCCAGCACCGTCTGGGGCGTGACATTCGTTTGTCAGCGATTTATGCCGCACTGCATGTGGAAGGTGTCCAGCGCGTGGAATTGAAAGCGCCGGTGAAAGACGTCGTGCTGGATAAAACTCAGGCGTCTTACTGCACCAAAACTACCCTGACGATGGGAGGCTCGGATGAGTGATCGCCTCCTGCCGATGGGTTCGACTCAGCTAGAACTTGCGGCGGCCAAAGCCTGCGCTGAATTGCAGAAGGTCAAGGTTCCGTTACGTGAGCTGTGGGACCCAGACACGTGTCCGGCATCACTACTGCCTTATCTGGCCTGGGCATGGTCAGTTGATCGCTGGGACGAACGTTGGTCTGAGAGTACCAAAAGGGAAGTGATCAAAAGCTCGCTATTCCTGCATAAACATAAAGGAACGATTGGTGCGATCCGGCGGGTTGTCGAGCCATTGGGTTATCTCATCCGCGTAAAAGAGTGGTGGCAGACCAACGATGCTCCGGGCACCTTCCGGTTGGATATCGGTGTACTGGAAAGCGGTATCACCCATGAAATGTTCGAGGAGCTGGAAAACCTGATTTTTGATGCCAAGCCAGTGAGCCGACATTTGATTGGGTTGGACATCAACCTGGATACCCGCGGTGGATATCACTATTCGGCGGCGACTTACAGTGGTGACGAACTGACGGTTTATCCTTATTTCCCGGAACAAGTAACAATCTCCGGCTCAGAAGTTGTGGGCGCGGGCATACATATTATTGATGACATGAGGATTAGATCATGAGTACCAAATATTTTGCGCTATTGACGCAGTTAGGCGCAGATAAGTTAGCAAATGCGGCGGCATTGGGTACTAAAATTGAAATTACCCATATGGCCGTTGGTGATGGCGGCGGCAGCCTGCCGACGCCGGACACTAAACAAACCAAATTGATTAATGAAAAGCGTCGTGCAGCGATTAACACGCTGAGCATTGATCCCAAAAACACCAACCAAATTGTTGCAGAACAGGTTATTCCTGAAAACGAAGGTGGCTGGTGGATCCGTGAGATTGGCCTGTTTGACAAAGACGGTATTCTGATTGCCGTAGGTAACTGTGCGGAAACCTACAAACCCCAGTTGCAGGAAGGTTCCGGCCGCACCCAGACTATTCGCATGATTCTGATTGTCAGCAGCGCGGATTCGGTGACATTGAAAGTTGACCCGTCTGTGATTCTGGCTACGCGTGAGTATGTGGATGATTCCATTAATAAACATGCCAACAGCCGTAACCACCCTGACGCGACGCTGAATGAGAAGGGTTTTGTGATCCTGAGCAGCGCAGTGGACAGCAATAGCGAAACGCATGCGGCAACCCCGAAAGCGGTAAAGGCGGCGTATGATTTGGCGAAGGCGGCGGAGAATAATGCCAATACGCGTTTGGAGAAAAACAAGAATGGTGCAGATATTCCCGACAAAAAGGCGTTTGTAGAAAACCTCGGTTTAGCGGGAACGGCTAAAATGCCTATTGGTACTACTTCCAATACCTTAATGGAGGGTGATGATGCACGAGTTGTATATATGTACAATAACTACATTAACGAACGTACAGCGCTAGCCGTTAATAAAAATGCATCTCTGACAGATCTTGCAGGTTCTGAAGATCGTTTGCTTCCAGTGGGGATGGGAATACACGCTAACAATAGATTTTGGAATATATTTGATGTTGAGTTCACGAGAGTGATAACAGGTATTGAACCAGAGAATCGCCCTCCATTGGTTCGTGAGCTTTTACAGTACATGAAAATGGATAGGCTCTATTTTCATGGGGATTTTAATATAATGAAACTGACAGCTAAGGAAGCAGTTGATAAGTTTGAGCATTATATTTTTTATATTCCTAATCAGCATGTTCAAACTGGTTGTTTTATGAGTTTTGTTGTTTATCATAAAATAGTTGGCAATGCAGACTGGTGGTGGTGTAATAATTCAGTTAAAGAGACATGGCATCAGAATACAAGTCATTTATTTAGTAATTCCTCTCCAGGTGATTATTCACATATTGATTTTAATGTAAATAATAAATTATCTATAGGCGATACGCTTTACATTGCTTTACCACAAGTTGTTACGGGAAAATGGAATTCAGAGTGTTTATGCCCGCAGCTTTTTAACATTGGTTCTGGACTTGGATCTTAATATAGGAATAATAAATGAATATTTTAGATGACATTAAAAAAAACAATAGATTTGATTCTGGTTATATTGTTACATCAAGAGGCATTGAACCTACAGAAGTTGTTCTAGTTAGGAATTTTATTCGAAATAAGATTGATGGTTTATCTGATTCTGGTACTCGTGAGGGCATCTTGTTCGATATATTAGGGATATTATTAGTTAATTTTTCTAATTTAGTAATAGAGCTGAAAAAGGTAAAAACATTAGAAGACATAAAATCTATATCTTTACCAACAGCAGAAATTTTTAACATGATTTATAAAACTATTAATGATGGTTCATTTATTTTCCCTTACATGGTTAAATCCGATGGGATTTCTAAATCTTTTTATGATATTAAAAATTTATCAAACAATATTTCAAATATATTTATGGATGTACAAAAAAAAAGAAAAATAATTATAGGGGCGTTATGCCCCTTGCTTATTATAGCGGTTAAGAAAATTCTCTCTGTTTTTTATTCCAAACAGAATCTTCAGGCATCTGTACACGAACATCTAATCGACAACCCACAGGAATATCGCAAGGTTCCCCATCAAGATAAAATATTTCTTTACCTTCCACGATTTCTTTTACTCTCCAGTTTTGGAATTTTTCAGGCAGATGTGAATGTTGGCGATGGAAAGTTTCAAGTATAATGCTTCCATCTTTTTTTTACCTTATCATCAATGTAGATGAGTTCCAGCCCGTTGTTATTTTTCGGGGACGATATACCTCCATATACCCCCCATGCCTTATCAGAGGTATAACCCAATATCCCTGATATTTTATAATGGCCGATATTAATCTTAGTAACAGTTGCACCTTCTGATTCATTATTAGTTATGCATGTACCATCAGAATAAACTTCTATTATTGGAGAAGATATCCTGAGAAAACCATTATTATCTGGTTTGGCATTATTATCATCCCAAAATTTACGAGTAAATATTTCATTTTTATTGATATGATCTGTACGATATGTATTTCCTCTATGCATGAAAATCAATCTATGACTCCATATTTGATCTTCCCCCTCATTTGAGGCTCCATTTACATTGCTAAATCTTAGCTGAACACCGAAATCAGTTGGTATATTATATTTTTTGAGAAATGAAGCTTCAGGACCGAACCCAGAATAACCATTGTAAATATTGTTCCAGCCATCCAAATATGTGATGCGCATTGCATCATTAACTGATGCCGCTCCGATATCACTAGCGGATGGTTTATTAAATGGGCTATAGATTCGCTCTTCTTTACCATTTTTAGGATCACGTTCCCATAATTCTTTACCCATAATCCAATTATCGGCATGAATGATTCCTGCTACTTTTCCACCTGAGCTTGAAAATGCACCGATATCAGCAGCAGATGGCTTATACCCTTCATGATAGACCTGATGTCCTTTAACTCGGAGATTATCCGATTTAAGACTCATCCATTCCGTGGTTCCTCCTCCAGAGAGGCTATGCTGCCATTTAAAATATTCGTTACCATTATCTGCGGTTTTAAACCACATATAGGAGTCGGTATCAGCATCTCCGGTATTTTTAAAACCGATAGCGGCCATGTCCGTGTTTCTGCGCCAAGCTATCTCAGTGTCAGTCGAAATAGTGATATTCCCTGTCACCTCGCCCCCACTACGTGGCAAGGCATCGGCCGCCAATTTTTGGGTTTCCATCAAACCGAGGTTTTCCGAAATCCACAGATCCTTACGATCCAGCCAAGATCCCACTCCCTAATCCCTGAAAACCAAAACCCAGCGACAAAAAAGAGCCATTTTTGCCTGTCAAAAAATAACCAAAAGCCAGAATCACACTGAATAATCCTGAAAAGGATAAATTTTAAACCAAATAAAGCTCAATAAATGATTAAATCAAGGTTGTTATTCAACCAATTTAAGGCTCTCCCCCAACCAAACCACCTAATTCCCCCAAACTCAATCGAAATCAATTAAAAACTAACTCAACAAATTGATTATAAACAAAAATATAAACCCACACTTGTACCATCCCCCACACACCGCCAATCGAATGATTTCCCCCGCCTAATCCGCCAATATATCAGCACACCTTAACAGGAGAGAACGCTAACATGGCACAAGATTATCACCACGGCGTCCGTGTACAGGAAATTAACGAAGGTACTCGTACCATCACTACCGTTAGCACCGCTATCGTAGGTATGGTTTGTACTGCCCCTGACGCAGACGAAAAAACATTTCCATTAAACACCCCAGTTCTGATTACTGACGTTATGAGCGCCAGTGGCAAAGCAGGGAAAAAAGGCACTTTGTTCGCTTCACTGAAAGCTATCGCTGCGCAGGCTCAGCCTGTGACTGTGGTTGTTCGTGTAGAAGAGGGTGAAACTGAAGAAATAACCGCTTCTAACATCATCGGTGGTGTCACTAATGAAGGTAAGAAAACCGGTATGCAGGCGCTGTTGGCGGCGCAAAGCCAGCTCGGTGTTAAGCCCCGTATTCTGGGGGTTCCGGGTCTGGACTCAAAAGCTGTGGCTATTGAACTGGCTTCTATTGCCGAGAAACTGAAAGCAATGGCATATGTGAGCGCTTATGGCTGCAAAAAAAATCGAAGAAGTCATCAAATATCGTGAAAATTTCAAGCATCGTGAGCTGATGCTGATTTGGCCTGACTTCCTGAGCTGGGATACTGTCACCAACAGCGAAGCGACTGCTTTTGCAACCGCTCGTGCTCTGGGTCTGCGCGCTAAGATCGACCAGGAAACCGGCTGGCATAAAACCTTGTCCAATGTGGGTGTCAACGGTGTGACTGGTCTGTCCGCTGATGTGTTCTGGGATCTGCAAGATACCGCGACTGACGCTGATTTGCTGAACAAAGCTGGCATCACGACGCTGATCCGCAAAAACGGTTTCCGTTTCTGGGGTTCACGCACCTGTTCTGATGACGCACTGTTCCAGTTTGAAAGCTATACCCGTACCGCTCAGATTTTGGCTGACACTATGGCTGAATCACACATGTGGGCGATTGACAAACCGCTGACCCCATCGTTGGTACGCGACATTATCGAAGGTATCAATGCCAAGTTCCGCGAGCTGAAAGCCGGTGGTTACATCATTGATGGTCGTTGCTGGTATGACGACAAAATCAACGATAAAGACACCCTGAAAGCAGGAAAATTGACCATCGATTATGACTATACCCCTGTACCGCCACTGGAAAACATGATGTTACGCCAGCGCATTACAGATAGTTACCTGATGGATTTCGCTAAAAGTATCAATAAATAAGGGGCTGACTGATGGCTTTACCTCGCAAACTTAAATACCTGAATTTGTTCAACGATGGCAACAACTATCAGGGCATTGTGGAAGAACTGACTCTTCCTAAATTGAGCCGCAAGCTGGAAGCCTACCGTGGCGCCGGCATGAACGGCAGTGCAATGGTGGATCTGGGCCTGGATGAAGGCGCACTGGATGCTGAATTCACTCTGGGCGGTGTTGAATCTCAACTGTACAAACAGTGGGGCATAGCGAAAGCGGATGGCGTCATGCTGCGCTTTGCCGGCTCTTTTGAGCGCGAAGATACGGGTGACGTAGTTGCAGTTGAAGTTGTGATGCGTGGTCGCTTCCAGGAGTTTGATCACGGCACGTATAAACAGGGTGATAACACTCAGACCAAAATCACCGCCAAAAACACTTATTTCAAACTGACATGGGGTGGTGAAGAACTGATTGAAATCGACACCATCAACATGGTTGAAAAAGTCGGTGGGGAAGATCGTCTGGAGCAACATCGCCGCGCTATCGGTCTTTTTTAATCGCTTCTTTTAGCAATTAACTTTTTTAAAACTTATTTCCTGTCTCTTCAAGGCGTGAATCATACCTGTTGAGACAGGTTTCTAATCGGATAAACAAGGTTGAACCATGACAGAAACACTGAATACTCAAAATGACGATCTGCGCACCATTGAACTGGAAGCACCACTGGCACGAGGCAACGGCGAAATCACGGAAGTGGTGGTACGCAAACCTAACAGCGGTGCGTTGCGCGGTGCACGTTTACAGGCACTGCTGGAAATGGATGTGGATTCTATGCTGCTTGTCCTGCCGCGTGTGACCACCCCTGCATTGACCAAAAATGACCTGATGATGATGTCACCTGGTGATCTGATTAATCTCAGTGTGGAGGTGGTCAATTTTTTGTTGCCGAAGTCGGTCAAGTCCGATTCCCAGAACGATTAACCGTTGATGAATTGGTGGCAGATATTGCCACCGTTTTTCACTGGTCACCGACAGTCACAGATGAAATGTCACTCTCGGAACTATTGGACTGGCGGCATCGGGCCATTTTAAGAAGTGGTGCAGAAAATGAGTAATATACAGTCACAGCTCAACAAGGTACTGAGTACCGTTGGAAAGCTGACCAGTTCCTTTAAATCTTTTCAACAGCATCAGAAAAAACTGGTAGGTTCAGTTGATAAAATTTATAACCAGTTTAAAAAACTTAATAAGACTGTTGAAGGATTAAAACCCATTGTAGGTTATGCGCAGGAAACTGCGCGTCTGCGTGCCGAGCTTAAAACCTATAATCAAACCATTAAACAATCTTTCTCTGCGCAGAAAAACGCCACTGGAGTGGTGCAAGTCAGCGCTGCTAGCCAATCAGCCAATATCACCCAAATTACACAGAATATTAGACAAGAGAATTCATCCAGTAAAAAGAGTGAATTTAATCTGGGTGTGACGGGTAATATGACTAACAATTTTAAATTGTTAGATAAATTGGTTATTAATATTAATCCAAAGATAACAATTTTATTTGGCACGCTGAAAAAAATTAAAACAGTTTTGAAATTTCCTACTAATTCAGTGAAAGCATCGTTTCAAATTCTGATTAATTCTATAAAAATTTTTGGCAGTGTTGGTATAAGAGTTTTTGGTTCTCTGAGAGTTAGTCTCCGTATCTTTGGTATTTTGTCTATCCAGATTTTTGGAACATTGAAAGTTAGGCTAAATATTTTTGGAAAGATAGGCATCCGAATATTTGGCTCTCTGCGTATAGGCCTGAATATCTTTGGGCAATTAGGTGTCCGAATTTTTGGTTCATTGCGTATAGGCCTGAATATCTTTGGACAATTAGGTGTCCGAATTTTTGGTTCGTTGCGTATAAGCCTGAATATCTTTGGGCAGTTAGGCGTCCGGATCTTTGGTTCATTGCGTATTAGCCTAAATATCTTTGGGCAATTGGGTGTCCGGATCTTTGGTTCATTGCGTATAGGCCTGAATATCTTTGGGCAATTGGGTGTCCGAATTTTTGGTTCACTGCGTATAGGCCTGAATATCTTTGGGCAGTTAGGCGTCCGGATCTTTGGTTCACTGCGTATTAGCCTGAATATCTTTGGGCAGTTAGGTGTCCGAATTTTTGGTTCACTGCGTATAGGCCTGAATATCTTTGGACAATTGGGTGTCCGAATTTTTGGTTCACTGCGTATAGGCCTGAATATCTTTGGGCAATTGGGTGTCCGAATTTTTGGTTCACTGCGTATAGGCCTGAATATCTTTGGACAGTCAGGTGTCCGAATTTTTGGTTCACTGCGTATAGGCCTGAATATCTTTGGGCAATTGGGTGTCCGAATTTTTGGTTCACTGCGTATAGGCCTGAATATCTTTGGACAGTCAGGTGTCCGGATCTTTGGTTCGTTGCGTATAGGCCTGAATATCTTTGGACAATTGGGTGTCCGAATTTTTGGTTCACTGCGTATAGGCCTGAATATCTTTGGGCAGTCGGGCGTCCGAACTTTTGGTTCGTTGCGTATAGGCCTGAATATCTTTGGACAATTGGGTATCCGAATTTTTGGTTCACTGCGTATAGGCCTGAATATCTTTGGGCAATTAGGCGTCCGGATCTTTGGTTCATTGCGTATTAGGCTAAATATCTTTGGGCAATTAGGTGTCCGAATTTTTGGTTCATTGCGTATAGGCCTGAATATCTTTGGGCAATTAGGCGTCCGGATTTTTGGTTCACTGCGTATAGGCCTGAATATTTTTGGGCAATTGGGTATCCGAATTTTTGGTTCATTGCGTATAGGCCTGAATATCTTTGGCCAGTTGGGTATTAGAATATTTGGTTCGCTGCGTATTAGGCTAAATATCTTTGGACAATTAGGTATCCGAATATTTGGCTCACTGCGAATAAGTTTGAATATTTTTGCGCAGTTGGGGATACGCGTTTTTGGTTCCCTGAGAATTAGCCTAAGTATTTTTGGTCAATTAGGTGTAAGAGTATTTAGTTACTTGGGAAGTAGCCTCAATATATTGGGTAGTGTTGGGGGGAAAGTTTTTGGTTTTCTCAGAAATTCATTAAGTACACTATCCAGTGGCGGTAACAGAGGCGGTATTTTTGTAGGGTTAAAAAAAGGTATAGGAAAACTAGGAAGTATTGGACAAAAAGTATTTGGCTTTTTGGGCAATAGTATAAGCATTCTAGGAAGTATTGGTGCGAAAGGTTTAGGCTTTTTAGGTACTGCTTTCAGTATGCTTGGTCGTGCAATAATGGTTGTTGGCCGAGTTATGATGGCAAACCCAATTCTTGCTATTATTGGCGTTATCGCAATGGCTGCTATTTATATTTGGCAGAATTGGGAAACATTAGGGCCGAAATTCACTGCATTGTGGGAAAACATCAAAAATGTTTGTAGCAATGCATGGCAGGGAATTAAAGACAGAGTCAATGCTGCTTGGGAAGGTATTAAGAGTTATTTCATGAATGGTGGATTAATTGGCCTTATCTACCAAAATTGGGACACTATTAAACAAAGTACCTCAGAAGCTTGGGAATCCGTTAAAGCTAAAATAGGTGGAGTGTGGGAATCCGTTAAACAGAATACATTGGAAATTTGGGAGAGCGTCAAAAAATCAATTTCAGATAGATGGAATGAAATTGTTGCTGATGTTCAGGCTATTCCTGAAAAATTAAAACAAGCTGGTTCGAATATGATCGACAGTTTGTTATCTGGTATTCAAGAAAAATGGGAGAACCTGAAAAATAAATTTGCCTCTATTACTGATTGGTTTAAATCGTGGTGGTCTGATGATGAGAAAAAAGAGGTCACGTTAAAAAAATCAGAGGAAGTTACCAAGAGCGAAACAGCTAAACAGGCGAAGCAGATTGCTCAATACGATACAGGCGGGAATATTCCGGCTGGAGAATTCGGCATCGCAGGTGAGCGTGGCCCTGAAATTATCAGAGGGCCGGCAAGTGTGATCAGTCGGAGAAATACAGCGAAATATGCTGCCGCTGGTGTTGCTCTTAGCACAATGTCACTACCGATTGCGGCGCAGGATGCACCATTCCACGCGCAGAGTTTACCTGCTCACGCTTATGAAGAAGTGCAGGCGAAGCGGCAGCAGAACCAGCCACAGCAATACAGTGGCGCGGCACCGCAATATAACATCTATGTCTATGGCTCCCAGGGACAATCCGCGCAGGATATTGCCCGTATGGTCAGGCAGGAATTGGAACAAAGGGAACGCATACAACAGGCTCGTACGCGTAGCTCATTTTCAGACAGAGGAGAAGATTTCTCATGATGGCTGCACTTGGTTTATTTGTTTTTATGCTGAAAACAACGCCCTATCAGACTTTTCAATATAAACAGAGTTGGCGACATGCCTTTAACAGCCGCGTGGGAGCGCGGCCTGCATGGCAGTTTGTCGGTTCAGACAATGATACGATCACGCTATCAGGGGAGCTTTATCCTGAACTGACAGGGGGTTCACTTTCATTAACCGCATTGAAATTGATGGCTGATAGTGGCAAGGCGTGGTCTTTTATTGATGGCAGTGGAGCCATTTACGGTATGTTCGTTATCGAAAGCATTGATGAGACAAAAACAGAATTTATGTCAGGCGGTGCGGCCAGAAAAATCAGTTTTACGCTGACTTTGCGACGTGTTGACAATAATTTGTTTGAAATGTTGGGCGATTTGCAGGATCAGCTTTCTGATATCAAGAAAGATTTACCTAATTTGCCAAAGAAACTTTCTGCATCCAAAGATGATGTTGTGGGTAAAGTCAAGGAAGTGTTCTCATGATTGATTCTGAAAAGTGGATACCCGACACGGATTGGGTTCCTCAATTTGATTTGGTCACTGGAAAAACCAGTAAGCCTGCTTTTCGGCTGGAAATCAACAACCAGGATATCAGTGGAAAGATTCAATCACGCCTGATGTCATTAACATTGACGGATAATCGTGGTTTGGAATCAGACCAGCTCGATATTGAGTTGGATGATGCGGACGGAATGCTGAAGCTGCCTCGTCGTGGCGATATTCTTATCTTAGAACTGGGGTGGCATGGCCACTCCTTAACACCGAAAGGAAAATTTGTTGTTGATGAAATTGAACATAGTGGTGCGCCCGATCGATTAACCATTCGTGCCCGCAGTGCAGATTTTCGTGGTGATCTGAATACGAAAAAGGAAATTTCTTACCATAAATGCACGCTAGGCAGTATTGTCAGTACCATTGCTGCCCGAAATAAATTGGCATTTAAGATAAGTTCAGAGTTGGAAAATATCTCTGTGCATATCGATCAAACCAATGAATCTGACATGAGCTTTTTGACTCGACTGGCAAAACAAGAAGGTGCAATCGCTTCAGTCAAAAATGGCGAATTATTGTTTGTTCAGCAAGGGCAGAATAAAACAGTGAGTGGTCAGAATATTCAGACTGTGCTGATCACGCGTCAGTCAGGGGATAGTCACAGATTTTCTCTGTCCGATCGTGAGGCCTATACTGGTGTTGTTGCCCAATGGATGGATACACGTACAGCAACTAAACAGACGGTTAAACTGAGGCGAAAGGAATCAGAGGAAGGAAAAGCTGAACTTGTCGTTGAATATGAAAGTAGTCGCCAATCATCAGGCAAAAGTTCTTCTCAAACAGACAAAAAAACCACTAGAAAAGAGGAGGCTTCTTCCGGGAAAAAGCAACCACAATCCTCTAAAAAAGACAAAGATCTTAAACCTAAACCACCTGCACCTGGCAAAGTTAATTTGGCGAAGAAAAAACCAAAAACGAAAGGTCGTGGTAAGCCAGCTTATATTAAAAAGGGGAGTAAAAAGAAAAGCAAAAACAAAGGTAACGGCAGTATCGAGATAGAAGCAAATTACGATATTGCAGCAAGCTCATCTTATGAAGAACAGCGTGAATCAACGGTTGAACACCATCAAACGACGACGGTACAGCAAGAATCTGCAAGCTATTTGGTGGGAACTCAGGAGAATACTCTGGCGCTTTCACGTATTTATTCTGACAAAGAAAGTGCAGAGCGTGCCGCTATCGCTGCTTGGAAAAAAATACAACGAGGTGCTGCGCAGTTCTCTATCACATTAGCATTGGGGCGTGCTGATATTTATCCTGAAATGCCCATCCAGTTAGAAGGGTTTAAGCCAGAAATTGATGGAACTGACTGGACCTTGGTCAAAGTCACTCATACGCTCAATGACAGTGGTTTTACGACATCATTAGATCTCGAAATAAAAAGCGACTAATTTGAAATGAGTACTTGATCTCTATATGAGATCTTTGGTATATTGTTCACCAGACGAGACGGTGTTATTTCAAGACAGTTATTTCAAGATAACGATTTCAGAAAGGTGAACAATATGATTAAGTGTCCTCTGTGTGATCAATCAGCGCATACACGTAGCAGCTTTGAGCATTCGAGCCAAACAAAGGAGCGCTATAACCAATGTCAGAATATCAATTGTGGGGCAACGTTCGTCAGCCATGAAACCTTTGTCCGTTTCATTTCTAAGCCAGGTGAAGTCCAGAATGTGATGCCACATCCAAGGGCAAAAACCAAGAGACAACCTCGCCAGAAAGCAGCTGCCGTACAATAAATAACGAAAAAATTATTGCTCCAGTTTTTTTTGCCACCGTTATGGTGGCTTTTTTTTGATGCTGGATTGAAGAGGTTCTCTATTCGAGAACTTTTTGTGACGCCCACTCGTCAACAAAGTAGGCGTCAAAACCATTTAGCTGTTTATTTCTGGTTCTGATATTGTTCCTGCAAAATCCTTTGCATTTCATCTTTGATGTGTAGTTTTTCTTTTTTTCAGGCGCACAACTTTATCGTTGTAACCTGCACCATTTGGGCCTTCAAGTTGGGCTATCTCGTGGTCAAGTCGGTTATGTTTTTCAAACAGGGATTGGAAGCGGGGATGAGACTCTTTCAGGTTGGATACTAAATCACGATATTCTGGAAACATAAAACCTCCTATACGAAATTCACTACCACACTCAATGAGAGTGTAGCAGGTCATTTTAATATCAGATTTGAGAAATATCACATAAAAAAGAACTGGTAGAACCTGTTCATCAGATTGGTGATTAATAAAAATTAACATTGATTATGAGTAATAGATTTTCTCTTATTTGATGCCTTTAAGAATCAGTGCCTTGCCAAAAAACATAATTTACCCCAATTTTTTTGTTGTTATTATCTAGTCTCCTTTTTAAACATATTCAGAGGTAATATATGAAAAAATATCTATTTCCTTTAGCTGCATTGATGGTATCAACTTCGGTTTTTGCCGACAAAAAACTGGAAGACATCGCCCCTTATCCTGCGCCTTCTGAGAAAATGGCTCGTAGCGTGATTGAATTGCCTCAGAAAGAACATGAAAACGGCTATATAGTTGAGTTGGTGATTGGCAAAGATATGAAAGTGGATTGTAATCATCACTGGTTTGGCGGTCAGTTGGAGACTAAAACGCTGGAGGGTTGGGGATATGACTATTATGTGCTAAATAATGTGACGGGTCCCGCTTCCACAAAAATGGCTTGTCCAAATGAAGAAGAAACAGTGCGTTTTGTTCAGGTTCAGTTAGGTAAGGATGCTTTTATCCGTTATAACAGCAAATTACCTATCGTAGTATATACGCCAAAATCGTTGACCGTTAAATATCGTATTTGGCAAGCCTCAGATGAGGTAAAGAAAGCAGTTATCAAATAAATTTTTGATTAAATAAATAAACAACCTGGGTTGTTATATTAAACTCAGGTTGTTTAAAAATGCATTTCTTCGTTGCTTATTGTTAATGTAACAATATACCAATTCAATTTCAGGATGCGTGTTATATTTCCCTGCTGCGCGGGGAAATATAAGGCCTCTCGTTGTCTGGCGGATTGCAACTTGAAGTTTATCGAGTATAAATCAATTTATATTGATTTTTTCTTTATTTTTCTGTCTGTGGTTCCTTGCCCATAATTAAAAACACTAACTAAACTGTTTGTGGATTCTTTTGCATTCATGCAAATATCATTGAGGAATCATCGAATGTTTAAAAAGTTATCGGCAGAGTTTTTGGGGACTTTTTGGTTGGTGTTTGGTGGATGTGGTAGTGCTGTTTTAGCTGCGGCATTTCCACAGCTGGGGATTGGTTTTGTCGGCGTATCTCTGGCTTTTGGTTTAACGGTGGTAACGATGGCCTATGCCGTAGGGCATATTTCAGGAGGGCATTTTAATCCGGCGGTAACATTGGGATTGTTCGCTGGCGGGCGTATTTCAGCTAAAGATGTTATTCCTTATATTATTGCCCAGGTCATTGGAGGGATTGCGGCAGCCGCAGTACTGTACCTTATCGCCAGCGGTAAAAGTGGTTTTGATGCAACGGCAAGTGGTTTTGCATCTAATGGCTATGGTGAACACTCTCCTGGTGGTTTTTCATTACAAGCTGCAATTATTATTGAGTTAGTATTAACCGGTTTTTTCTTGATTGTCATTCTTGGAGCAACAGATAAAAATGCACCAGCAGGTTTTGCACCATTGGCTATCGGTTTAGCATTGACACTTATTCACTTAATCAGTATTCCAGTCACAAATACATCGGTTAACCCGGCAAGAAGTACTGCGGTTGCTATTTTTCAGGGGACCTGGGCCTTGGAGCAGCTTTGGGTATTTTGGTTGATTCCATTAATTGGCGGTGCTATCGGTGGATTGATATACCGGACACTCTTACAGAAAGATGATTCATCCGTTAATTGATATTTCCCTCATTTTGATTAAGCCATGTTATAGCATGGCTTTTTTTATTCCTTTTTATGGTAGATTTATTCACATTTCAAGCTCTTCTTAAAAGGAAAAATGATGGAACAAAATATAACATGGGAACGGGGTGAATATTGGATCACAACGGATAAGAGTAAGATCGATATGCATTTCGTTCATAGTGAATTAACGCAATTATTTTGGGCGCGGGGTGTTGAGTTGGATAAAGTCAAAACTGCAATAGAAAATAGTTTATGCTTTGCATTATTTCATCGTGATAAAGCAATTGGTTTTGCAAGATTAGTAACTGATTATTCAATGTTTTCTTATCTTTCTGATGTGTTTATTATCGATGACTATCAGAAGAAAGGATTAGGGCGTTGGTTGGTAGAATGTGTTTTACAGCATCCGATTATTCCCCATGTAAAACATGTGATGTTGGTGACTTCTCATGCAGGTTGGCTTTATAAGAAACTGGGATTTTCGCCTGTCGTAGAGCAGGATTTTGTATGGACATTAGACAAAACGAAAATCCCTGGAGTACCTCAATAAGTGTTAAGAAAGCAGGCGGTTATTATTAGTGTTTGGATAATACCGCCTGCGCTGTTTATATCCACTCATTAGAAATAAAAATTCACGCTGAAAATAAATATCATCATCTATTAGCCGTATTATTTTCTTTATATAAGGTGAAAATATCAGGTAATAAAGTTGTTAAGCCAATGAAAGCCATCAATGCACCAACCCATAGTGGAGCCTGCAATCCCCAGCCTAAATCAATACACAATCCACCAAGAAAAGAGCCGATGACCACACCCAGCGTTATCACGGAGGAGTGAATTGTATTAACCAGTGGGCGACTATTAGCTGTTCGCATCACCCGAATGACCATAGCTGGGTTCATCGTTACTCCGACTAATCCGATACCAATTAGGGATAAGGCTGCAAGTGATTTGTTATCAGCAAACAAACCAAAGAGCAGGAGAAATAGGGTAAGAGAAATTAAGCCGATGGTTAAGACTGTGATTATATGGCGATCTGCGAATTTACCTACCACGATATTGCCCACTATTGTGGCGATACCATAGAGAATCAGCAAACTGGCGATCATATCATCACTGAAACCCGTTACCTCTTTTAATATTGGTATAAAGTAAGTAAATGCCGCAAAAGTTGCCCCGATAATCAGCAAGCTGGTGGAAAAAACACACCATAATTTCAGATTTTTTAGTTCTCTTAGTTCCGCACGTAAACTAATAGCAGGGATTTTGGGGATAGAGGGAAGGTAAAATATGCTGATAACACTTGCTATTGTGGCTAATACACTGGTTGTCCAAAAACTTTCTCTCCAACCGACATATGTGCCTATTAAGTTAGCCATGGGTAGCCCTAAGATCGTTCCCAACATAATGCCGGAAAGTACAATAGAAATTGCCCATGCTCGTTGCTGTTCCCTTACGATTTCCACACAGATTGCCAGTGCAACACCAAAGAAGGCTCCCGAAGCGGCACCAGTGATAATCCTTGCGACCATTAGCATGGGATAGGAATTTGCAAGTGCACCAAGGATTTCACCGATAATGAAAGTCACGTATAGGCTAATTAATGCTGTTTTGGGGGATGTTTTTAATAATCCCGTAGCGAGAAGTGGGCCACCAAACGCCATGGCTAAAGCATATAAGGAAACAAGATAACCAATTTGAGAAATGGATACGCCTAAATCGTAAGCCATAATTGGTACCATTCCCGTCACTTGAAATTCACTAGTCACTATAGTGAAGATACCGATGGTTAGGATGTAAATGGCCAGAGGAATCGATTTATGCTTTGTCGTAGTATGGCAATTATTCATATTACTAGGGCTTAAGTTTTCCATAATTAGCGTCTTTTGTTGATCATTTATGTAGTATGGATTACAAAATTATATGACTTGCGAAAATGGGTCAATATATTTATGTTATAGTTACTACAAAAATAACAATGGTACATATGATGGCACAACGAGGACGTCCTTTAAGTTTTAATCGTGATACTGCGCTTCAACAAGCAATGGAGCTGTTTTGGAATAAAGGTTATGAAGGTACACAACTTGTTGATCTCACGGTTGCGATGAATATCAACCCACCGAGTTTCTATTCGGCATTTGGCAGTAAGAAAAAAGCCTTTTATGCAGCGGTTGAACTCTATATTAAAACAGTCGGGGCTAAAGCAATGGACAGTCTTAATGAAGCTGTTAGTGTAAGGGAAGGTGTGCGAGCAATGTTAGAGTGCTCTGTCGAGGTGGCGACTTCGAACCGATCCGGCGGCTGTTTGCTGATTTTAGGAGTGATTAACCATTCTCAAGAAAATGAGGATGTTCATGCTTATCTTAAAACTGTGCGTAAAAACACACTCGCATTGATTCATAGTCGGATAGAAAAAGGGGTAAAAGATGGTGAGTTACCCGATGATACCAATGTTGGAAAATTGGCATCATATTTTTTGGGGATTATGCAGGCCATTTCATTGCAGTCACGTGATGGCGTGTCAAAAGAAGAACTGATGAGTTTGATTGAGCCGGCAATGGCTGCAATACCTTCTTAAATTAATTGATACCAGAAAGCCAGCACGTGCTACCCAACCAGTACCAATCATCACGACTCTGGGTTTGATAAATTTAATCATGTCATGCAGGGTATCACTTGCTTCAACGTGCCCACCTTGACTATTGATAAATATTTTTATTGGATCACTACTGATTTCCTGCAAAATTATTAGCTGCGTTATTACTTTTTTCAGCGAGTTGTTGATTAATTTCTCCCGCGATAATAACGCAGCGCGATTTAATGAGTTGATTTTGAGTATATGGGGTTGTTGCCCCCTCGTTTTCGGATTTATTGGTAAATTCGTTATGCATTATTTTTTATTCCGTAACAAATGATGTTAGATATATAAATAATATAGCTTTTAAAAAAATATTTCTTAAGAACTTTGAACTTTATTTTTGTTTTGTAACATCATCAAAAAAATTGAATTAAATTTTTAAAAATTTTAATTTTTTTATGAAATTATAATGATATATATTTATGCTCATGATTTTTATGGTTGTATAACACATGTAATAAAAAAAGATACAATAAAAAAACTCAGTGTATTTATGGTTGAATTTGGTTGTATATTGTAACTTCCATGCTGTAAGTTTTATTTTTGTGTTTTTTTATATATTTGAAAGCATGTGAGCTGATGTTTTATACCCAGCAATATCGTCAATTGCATTAATTAGCCGTGATGTAAATGTAATAAATTAGGAATGAATTATGGAACATCTTGACATAGAAGAAGTGTCTGACAAAATTTTACACGAATTATTGCAGTATCGACGTCGTTTTCCTGAGTCTGAATATACACTTCAAGATGAAGAAAAAAAGGTTTCCGAGGTTCAGCTACCACGTATCCGTGCATTTGTGGAGCAAGGGAAACCTATCGAATGTATTTTACCTGCCTTTCCGACAAAATCCCCCAATCCTAGAAAAGTATTGGGTAAAATGCCGGATATGGCAGAAAAATTATCACTGATTTTTCTGAATTCCCTTTGTCAGCGTATTCAGCTTTATTATCCACCTGGGGCAAATATTGTTATTTGTTCTGATGGTCATGTTTTTAGTGATCTTATTCTTGTCGATGATGACACAATTACCCATTATCAATTAGAAATTGAAAAATTGTTGCATGAACTGGGCGCGACTCATCTTTCAGTTTTTAATCTTGGTAACGTTGAATCACTAACGCAATATACTAATGATTACGATCAACTGCGTGAATTATTGGTTAGTCGTTACGCCTCTTCAATCGAGGAGATCAAAGAAGAACTTAAAAAAACGGAAGAAGGTGTTCAATTATATCGGGCGATTACTCGTTTTCTTTATGAAGATAGCTTATTGCCGGAATATACAGGTTCAAAAAATGCGTTGCAAAAAGATGCACGCCAGCGCTCGGCTGGGGTTATTCAACGTAGCTGGGCGTGGGGTAATTTGTTGGCAGAACAGTTCCCTTTGGCGATCCGTCTTTCTATTCACCCGCAGCCCGTGGACAGTATCAAAATTGGTATTCATATGATGCCAACCCGCGATGATTGGTTGACGCCGTGGCACGGTGTGGCGGCCAACATTAACGGTCAGTTTGTACTGATGAAAAGCGATGAAGTGAAAAAGATGAATGGAAAGCTGATCGAAATTCGAGGTGTTCCAAGCCATTACGTGATTGAAATGTCATCAGAAGAAAACCCGCAAACAGAATTCCAAACAGCGACAGCATAAGCAGAACAACCACGTGGTATACCATATTTTAGAGAGAGAAATCATGAATACCTATGAACTTGATTGTCATATTGAGGCGATGAAACCTTTTGGCGTATTGATTACGCCCAATTACCCTGGTCAGAATATTACCGTACTGTCGGTTGATGCTTTGCGTGAATTAGCCCGAACTCATCTGCTGGTTGTATTGCGTGGCTTTCAATCCGGTTTTACGGATAAAGAGAAATTAGCGGAATATTCTGGCCGTTGGGGTGAAATCATGATGTGGCCATTTGGTGCTGTATTGGATGTTATGGAGTCTCCGAAACCCTCTGACCATGTTCTGGATAGCAGTAGTGTACCGTTGCATTGGGATGGAATGTATAGGGAAACGATCCCTGAATTTCAGATATTTCACTGTGTATCTGCCCCCGAAGCGGCTCAAGGAGGGCGCACCACGTTTGTCAACACGGAACAATTGATTACTGAGACCAGTGATGATGAGCGTAATGCATGGAAAAATACGACTATTACTTACCGTACAAGACGAGTGACACATTATGGCGGCGAAGTGATTTCACCGTTGGTTTGTCTTCATCCCGACGGTAAAAAATGGGTGATGCGTTATAATGAGCCGATGGGCAAAGAAGATGTGAAGTATGCTGATCATCACGCTTTGAAGATAGATGGAATGTCACACGAAGAGCAACAAGCTCTTGAGGAAACATTATATAACCGATTGTATGATCCGCGTTATTTCTACGCCCACCAATGGCAGTCTGGTGACATTGCGATTTGCGATAACTTCACTTTATTACATGGACGTGAAGCTTTTATTTCCCGTTCTCCTCGTCATATTCAACGGGTGCATATCCACGGCGTGCCCGTGTGTAAAAATCACAGCTTCCGTACTATTTCTGTTTCCGGTTCTGTTTCCAATGCCGATTAAGTAGACGTTACCTTGAAGGAGGTTTGATTAATGTCGCGTATTGTCTTAGCTGCGGTTGCAACGCCTGGTCATGTTTTGCCAATATTCACTATTGCGGAGCATTTAATAGGACAGGGACACGATGTCACAATATTCAGTGGTTCCTTGTTCCAACCGAAGGGAGAAGCGTTAGGCGCCACTTTTATTCCTTTCGATAAGCAAGTCGATGTGGATTACCGCTATCTGGAAAAACATGTTCCCGAACGGGCAGAACATCCACCGGGAAATACCCAGATGGCACTATCGCTAAGGCGATTTTTTGCCGAACCTATTCCTGTGTTATCGAAACAATTGATGCAAGTGATCGAAGAAGAACAAGCTGACCTGCTCATTATCGATAATACCTTTTATTCGGTGCTGCCGTTATTGCAGAAACCGGCTGAAAAACGTATTCCTGTCATTGCTATTGGTGTTTCTCCGCTGCCGTGGTCAGCAAAAGATGCCATATTCTGGGGGGCCAGGATCCCACCTGAATTATTACCTGCTGATTTAACACGCGAGCAATTGGTCGATGAGGAAACGCACCAATTAATTGAACAGGTCAGGGCCGCATTCAATCAGTCGCTTGCTGCCGTAGATTGTCTCCCACTGACAGGAGATCATAATGATGTTTTGATGAGCGGAGTTGATCGTTTCTTACAACTGGCAACGCAGTCATTTGAATTTTCTCGTGATGATTTACCTGAAACGGTGGAATTTATCGGCTCATTACCGGTGAAAGTGGAAGAGGATAAAACGCAAATCAGTTGGCCGGATGAGAGCCAGCCCTTGATTCTGGTGACTCAGGGAACACTGGCTAATATTGATTTTAGCCAATTGATATTACCGGCATTGCACGCATTGGCTACGTTGCCAGTTCGGGTATTAGCGATTACCGGTGGCCGTTCTATTGATGTCCTGGGCAACGATCTGCCAGCAAATGCCAGAGTGGTAGAGTATCTCAATTTTGAACACTGGCTTCCGAAATCATCAATTTTTATTACCAATGGTGGATATGGTTCACTGAATTCAGCCATTCGTCACGGTGTCCCTTTGGTGGTCGCGGGAACAGGAGATGGTAAGCTGGAGGCCGTCGCCCGCGTTATCTGGTCACGTTGTGGTATCAGTTTGCATACTGATACACCCAGTGAGCAGCAATTATATCAGGCGGTGACAAGGATATTATCTTCCCCGATATGGCACCAGCAGTCACAGATCATTAAGGCAGATTATGATGCCCATAATGCGTTGGCATCAATAACGCGTCATATTAATGAACTGATGACCCAATAGGTATTTTGAAAGCCGAAGGGGATAAAATAGAACGCGGTACGTTTTTCTTACCGCGTTCTTTTATGATTAGGCTTTTTCCCGCACGCCTTCAACGGAAATGATCAGTTCGACTTCCTGAGATTTTGGTCCCAGATCTTCTTTAATATTAAAGTCTTTTAGTTTGAGTTTGCCTGTCGCCTCAAAACCCGCGCGATATCCTCCCCACGGGTCGTTTCCGGCATTGATCAATTTTGCGTCCAGTGTGACAGGCTTGGTTACACCATTTAATGTGAGATCGCCGGTAATAAAGTAATGTTCACCTTCTTTCTTAATATTCGTTGATGTGAATTTAGCTTCAGGATATTTATTACTGTTCAAAAAGTCAGATCCACGTAAATGCTTATCTCGTTCGACATGTTTGGTATCTACACTGTCGGTTTTGATAACCACATTCACTTTATCGTTTGCCGGATTTTGCGGATCAAAAGTAAAGTTACCATCGAAATCCTTAAAACCCCCATAAAGCCAGCTAAATCCTAAATGCTGAATACGAAATTCAATAAAGGCATGTTGGCCTATTTTATCGAACTTATAATCAGCAGCGAGTGCGCTTCCTGTACTCATAAGCCATCCCCCTACGGTCAGGGCTACTAGCGTCTTTTTCAGCATAATAATTCTCCAAAAGTCATTTTAATTTGGTTTGTAACCAAACATTCTTTTTAGGGTGGTATCACTTTCAATAAAGTGATGTTTCAGTGCCGCAAGCCCATGTAATAGGGAGAGCACGACAACAATCCAGACAAGATAAAGATGAATAACGCCCGCCGTATCAGCCTGTACGCCTTGACCTGTTAAGGTTGCAGGAATTTCAAACCAGCCGAAAATGTTGATAGGTTGCCCATCGGCGGTAGAAATAAGATATCCACTAAATAGAATACCAAATAAGGTGATGTAGAGAGTGAGTTGCATCAATTGTGAACTGAGGCGAATAAAAAGACTGTAGCTTGCCAAAGGTTTTGGTGGTGGCGAAATAAATCGCCATACTACCCGAATAATCATGACAATAAATAATAAACTACCTATACTTTTATGCAGCTCAGGAGCACGATGATACCAGTTATCGTAATAACTTAATGTGACCATCCATAATCCAAGTACAAACATTCCATAAACAGCGAGCGCGACTAGCCAATGAATTAGAATAGAAATTTGGCCAAAGCTGGTGGAAGTGTTTTTGAGAGACATATTATATCCTTATTTTTAATATAAATATGTTTCTACAATATAGCCGAGAGTTTTTAAATTGCGTAGTGAATTAATTTCTTTATTTTATGTGTTATTTTATTTTTTATGGGGTGTTATTCTAATAATATGGTATTTTATAATGGATTAAATAATTCACTATTTTAATAGGAAAATATTAAATTTAATTACACTGTTTCATTATTATATACCAATCCAACTTCAAGATGCGTGTTATATTTCCCCGCGCAACGGGGAAATATAAGGCCTCACGTCGTCTTGCGGATTGCAACTTGAAGTTTATCGAGTATAGAGAGAAAGACGATGTATACATTGTGGATAGCCAATAAAAATTACTCTTCCTGGTCACTGCGTCCGTGGATTTTGCTCAAAGTGTTGGATATACCTTTTAATGAAAAGTTGAGCTATTTTGAAGATGCTAAAAGCAGCCGTGAGAAATTCCAGGCATTTTCACCTACTGGTTTGGTTCCTTGTCTGATTGATGGAGAGATTACTGTCTGGGATTCTCTGGCAATTGTGGAATATCTTGCTGAAGAACATATACAAGTTTGGCCATCAGATAAAATAGCCAGGGCATGGGCGAGAAGTGCTAACTAGATTTGGGGGTGAATGGCTGGCGGGAGATAAATTTACGGCTGTTGATGCATTTTATGCCCCTGTGGTTTTCCGCGCCCAAACCTACGGATTGAAATTTTCTGCAATCAGTCAGAGATGGGTTGATCGTATGTCAAAACATCCTGCAATGGTGGAATGGGCAGAAGCTGCACGAAAAGAGCCTAAGATAGCGCATTAATTCACGTCTTATGAATAGGAATTTGTGTACCCTGATTTAATATTTCACTTTAAAAATTAACGAACGAAAAAGCTAATCTATTTATCTGGATAAAAAAAGCTCCGTGTAGGAACGGAGCGAGAAATAGGTAAAAGTAGCTGAGAGAAATGTAGTACCGAGTTATAATAACTCAGCGGCATTAAATGAAAACTAAACAAAAAAGAGATGAGTATATGTTCCTGAGTACGAATACTTGGTATGGCTGATACTTGCTTAATGGGAAATCGCATCCCGAATGGCTTCCAAGGCTGCGGGGTTCTCAATCAGGGCAATATCGCTTGGCTCACGTCCTTCACAAATAGCCTGCATGGTACGGCGCAACATTTTTCCTGAACGGGTTTTCGGTAATTGCGTCACAAAATAGACCCGAACCGGACGTCCGACGCTGCCGATTTTCTTATCAACCAATTCCATTAATGCTTTCTCCAATGTGGCAAAATGGTCAGCACTCTGGATTTCTCGTCCTTCTTTGAGGACAGCAAACGCCACGGCAGCTTGTCCCTTTATTTCATCCTTGACACCAATGACGGCAACTTCGGCAACATCTTCGTGGCTGGCAATGCACTCTTCAATCTCTCGTGTTCCCAAACGATGGCCGGAAACGTTAATCACATCATCCGAACGTCCCAGAATAAAATAATACCCCTCGCTGTCACGTATCCCCCAGTCAAATGTCGAATAAACTTGCTGGTCAAAGTGACTCCAGTAAGTATTAATGAAACGGGGATCGTCGCCATAGATGGTCTGGATGCAACCCGGAGGCAAAGGGCCTTTGATGACCAGCATTCCCTTTTCATTATCCCCACATTCCTGCCCCGTCAGTTCGTTGAGCAGTTTGACGTTAAAACCGTACATGGGAAAGCCGGTGCTGCCAAAACAGCCTGGCCTGTCATCCAGACTGCGGGCAATTGCCATAATGGGCCAGCCTGTTTCAGTTTGCCAGTAGTTATCAATGACAGGCACATTAATAGTTTCGGCAATCCAACGGGCGGTATGTTCATCAAGGGGTTCTCCCGCTAAATAGAGTGTTTCAAGCGATGAGATATCATATTTGGCGATACAATTCGTCGGGTATTTTTTCAGAACGCGGATTGCTGTAGGGGCAGAAAACATTCGGGTGACACGATGTTTTTCGACAATTTGCCACCAGATGCCCGCATCCGGGCGTATCGGGAGACCTTCATACATGATAGTCGCCATGCCGGCGATCAAGGGGGCATAGACAATATAAGAGTGCCCGACAACCCAGCCAATATCCGATGTGCAGAAAAAAACGCCGCCTGCCTTACCACCAAAAATAAGGTCCATTGATGTTGCCAGCGCTACGGCATAACCGCCGACATCACGTTGAACCCCTTTCGGGGTTCCGGTTGTACCTGATGTATAGAGCACACAAGACGTTTCATTGGAACCGAGCCAGGTGACAGGAACTTCCGCATCAAGATGCTGCTGCCGTAGTGTGGCAAAATCTATATCCCTGCCGTTCACCCAATGAATATCGGATAGCCCGCGATCTACCATCAAAACATGACGGGGCGTGTGCTTGGCTAACGCAATAGCTTCATCAAGCAGAGGTTTATAAGGAATGATTTTTCCCCCACGTGAACCCGCATCCGCTGAGACGACTAAAACCGGTTCGGCGTTATCTAATCGGGTAGCGAGACTGTGGGAAGCAAAACCGCCAAATACGACTGAATGGATTGCCCCAATACGGGCACAGGCCAGTAAAATAAACAGGGCTTCGGCCACCATTGGCATATAAACAACGACACGATCGCCTTTTTTTACGTCGAGCGACAACATGATGGCGGCGGCTCGATTCACTTCCCGATGTAATTCTTTATAGGTGAAAACTCGTTCGCTATTGGTTTTAGTTTCCGTTGAAATGGCAATCAGTGCTCTGGCATCGGGTTGGCTTTCCAACCAGCGGTCGAGTGCGTTGTAGCAGAGATTAGTTTTTCCCTCACAAAACCAACGGGCAAACGGGGGATGACTATGATCCAGCGCTTGTTCAAAAGGCTGTTGCCAGTGTATTCGTTCAGCCTGTTCTGCCCAGAAAGTATCGGGATCATCAATTGAATGCTGATAGAAATCTTGGAATGACATAATCTCTCCTCCTACATCCATCGCTCAGGGGTATATACCCGATAAACTTCAAGCTGCAATCCGCAAGACGACGCGAGGCCTTATATTTCCCCGCTACGTGGGGAAATATAACACGCATCTTGAAGTTGGATGGGTATACACATTATATGACATACAAATCAAGGTATTCGTTTACCGGAATGTCTCTCAATGACATCAGGTCAAGAGATACCGCTAAAATTTTTTGTTGCTGCTCTTGCGGGAAGCGACGCGCCAGATTGGTTTTGAATTTCTCCTCTAATAGCGGAATGCCCTCTTTGCGGCGACGGGCGTGTCCAAGCGGGAATTCGATTTTAACTTCGTCCGGTTGGGTGTCATCGGTGAATGTCAACGTCAGCGCATTGGCGATGGCGCGTTTTTCGGGATCGTGATAATCACGGGTAAAATCGGGGTCTTCGACGCAGACTATTTTTTCCCGCAAGGCGTCAATGCGTGGATCGGCCGCGATATCATCTTCATAATCCGCCGCCGTCAGACGACCAAAAATCAGTGCAATAGCAACCATATATTGAATGCAGTGATCCCTGTCGGCGGGATTATTCAATGGTCCTCGTTTATCAATGATCCTGATACAGGCTTCGTGGGTGCGTATTGTGATGTGAGCAATATCTTCAATGCCCTTGCCGCGCTCTTTCAGTTGCTGATGTAAGATCATAGCCGCTTCTACCGCAGTTTGTGAATGGAATTCTGCCGGGAAAGCGATTTTGAACAGCACATTTTCCATCACATAAGCGCCATAAGGGCGCTGGAATTTGAAGGGCTGACCATTGAACAGGACGTCATAAAACCCCCAGGTTTTGGTCGTCAATACGGAGGGATAGCCCATTTCGCCTGTTTGGGCTATCAACGCCAGACGTACGGCACGGGAAGTTGCATCTCCCGCCGCCCAGGATTTGCGAGAGCCGGTATTGGGGGCATGGCGGTAAGTTCTCAAGGATTGTCCGTCAACCCAGGCTAATGAAACCGCACTTAATATTTCTTCCCGTTTCAACCCTAATAGTTGGGCAACAACCGCCGTAGATGCCACTTTGACTAAAACGACATGATCCAATCCGACTTTATTGAAAGCATTTTCTAATGCCAGACAGCCTTGAATTTCATGCGCCTTAATCATCGCTGTCAGAATATCCCACATGGTGAGTGGTTTTTCTCCGTGGGCAAGCGCATTTCTGGACAACCAGTCGGCGGTGGCAAGTATTCCGCCAAGATTATCAGAAGGATGTCCCCATTCGGCCGCCAGCCAGGTGTCATTGAAATCAAGCCAGCGGATCATGGCTCCAATGTTGAATGCAGCCTGAACAGGATCGAGCTGAAATTGAGTTCCGGGTACACGCGCGCCATTAAGCACCGTTGTGCCCGGCGCAATTGGCCCTAATAACTTTGTACAGGCGGGATATTCCAGCGCTTCCAGTCCACAACCCAACGTATCTATCAGGCAGTGGTGGGCTGTGGCGTAAGCAATTGGGGATGTAATGGTGTAGTCCATGACATAATCCACAATATCTACAATCACCTGATCGTAATCAGGACGGTTGTTAACAACAGAGGTAGACATAATTAATCCTTAAATCGAATTATTAACGTTGTTCAATCGGTATAAATGCCAAATTTTCAGGGCCAATATAGTTAGCGGATGGACGGATGATTTTGTTATCAATACGTTGTTCAATAATGTGAGCGGCCCAACCGGAAGTACGGGCAATCACAAACAGCGGGGTAAACATGGCAGTAGGTACTCTCATCATGTGATAGGAAACCGCAGAGAACCAATCGAGATTCGGGAACATTTTCTTGTTATCCCACATTATGGATTCAATCCGATCCGCAATGTCATACATCTGGGGCGCCCCTGCTTCCTGAGACAGTTGCCGGGAAATTTCTTTAATCACTTTATGGCGGGGATCGGAAACAGTATAAACCGGATGACCAAAACCCATGATGACTTCTTTTCTCTCCAAACGGGCCAGAATATCGGCCTCGGCTTGCGCGGGAGTGTCATAACGTTGCTGGATTTCAAATGAAACTTCATTGGCCCCGCCATGTTTTGGTCCCCGCAGGGCACCAATCCCCCCGATAATGGCAGAGTAAATATCTGATCCAGTACCCGCAATGACCCGGCTGGTAAAGGTAGAAGCATTAAATTCATGCTCGGCGTACAGGATAAGGGAAGTCTGCATGGCTTTTTCCCATGATCTCTGTGGTTTTTGACCATGCAAGAGATGGAGAAAGTGTCCGCCAATGGAATCATCATCGGTTTCAACTTCAATGCGGCGGCCATGATGGCTGTAGTGATACCAATAAAGCAGTATTGAACTGAGCGAGGCGAGTAAGCGATCAGCAATATCGCGGGCACCCGCCAGGTTGTGATCTTCTTTTTCTGGCAAAGTACAACCCAGTACAGAAACACCAGTACGCATGACATCCATAGGATGCGCCATCGCAGGCAGTGCTTCCAAGGCGGCTTTAACGCTGCCGGGCAGGCCCCGCAAGTATTGCAATTTGTTTTTGTAGGCAGTTAATTCTGCGCGGGAGGGAAGCTTGTCGTGGATGAGAAGATAAGCGACCTCTTCAAATTCACAATGGGCGGCCAAATCGAGAATATCATAGCCACGGTAATGTAACTCATTGCCATTTTTGCCAACGGTACAGAGCGCCGTATTGCCTGCCGTAACACCGGACAGTGCAACTGATTTTTTGGGTTTGATGGGTGTAGATTCAGAGACTCCCGCTGTCGTATTCTGCTTACTCATAAGTATCACCTCTGCTATTTTTCTGGGAAAACAGGGCATCCAGTTTTCGTTCAAAATCGTAGTAGTTGATGCTTTCATAAAGTTCATTACGGGTTTGCATCATATTGATGACATTTTTCTGGGTGCCATCCCGACGCAAAGTGGTATAGACCTGTTCGGCCGCCTTATTCATCGCCCGAAATGCCGATAGAGGGTAAAGGGCAATGGCGACGTTGACGCGCCTTAATTCTTCGATTGTAAAGAGCGGCGTAGCACCGAACTCGGTAATATTCGCTAAAACGGGAACCTGCGTTCTGGACGCGAATTCCTGATACATAGGCAGCTCTGTGATTGCTTCAGGGAACAGCATATCAGCACCCGCTGCGATATAAGCTGCGGCCCTGTCCAGTGCGGCATCTAACCCTTCTACGGCCAGTGCATCTGTGCGGGCCATAATGACAAAATTCTCATCAGTGCGGGCATCAACGGCAGCCTTGATACGGTCTACCATCTCCTGTCTGGAGACAATTTCTTTATTTGGACGATGGCCACAACGTTTAGCACCGACCTGATCTTCAATATGGACACCTGCGGCCCCTGCTTTAATAATAGAACGAATTGTGCGGGCGACATTAAACGCTGAGGAACCGAATCCAATATCGGCATCGACAAGCAGCGGTAAGTCACAGACATCAGTAATGCGGCGGACATCAATCAACACATCATCCAGCGTAGAGATCCCCAAATCGGGTAGCCCCAGTGAACCTGCGGAAACCCCACCGCCTGAAAGGTAAATCGCCTTGTAACCTGCCTGTTTTGCCATCAATGCATGGTTTGCATTGATGGTTCCGACGACTTGTAGCGGAGATTCGTCCTTTATTGCCTGACGAAAAGCTAAACCAGCGGAAGAAAATGCCATATACAACCCCATTGTTACTAAAATGAAACGATTTGTGTTTGATTGTTACTATGGAAATGTTTATAGCAAGGTTTATGCCAATACTTTAAAAGCGGGAAAGTGAACCCACAGGGATATAACAATCGTATTGTTTTTATTATCTAAATTAATTGGGTGAATAGGTTTTGGTTGATGGGTGGTTACTGTTTAGCTATTGGCTATAATGTATATTTGTTTCATCTTGAATCAAATATGTTTCATTTTTGTTTCATGTTTTGGCGGTGAAACAGTATACAAGAAATGGGGGAGGAGATATGGCATCAGCACACGCAGGGGAACGTGATAACAACAAACCCGTGATTTGGACAGTCTCTGTTTCCAGGCTGTTTGATCTTTTTCGTGATATTACACCGGAATTTGATCATCAAGCTGATATCACACCGATTCAGTTGGGTTTTGAACGGGCGGTTCAACATATTCGCAAACGGCTAGAAACCGAGCATTGTGATGCTGTGATTTGCGCTGGGTCTAATGGAGCCTATTTAAAAAGCCGTTTATCCGTGCCGATGATTATTGCTAAAGCCAGCGGATTTGATGTTATGCAGGCATTGGCGCGTGCCCGACAAATCAGTTCCCGAATGGGTGTTATTACCTACCAGAATACGTTGCCTGCATTAGAAGAATTTCAGCAGCGTTTCAATTTGCGCATTGAACAACGCAGTTATGTCACAGAGGAAGATGCCAGGGCGCAGGTTAATGCTTTGAAAGCGATGGGAATCAAAGTGATTGTCGGAGCAGGATTGATTACCGATCTTGCTTATGAAGCTGGGTTAGTGGGGGTTTTTGTCTATTCAGCGGATTCGATTCGGCAGGCATTTCGGGATGCTTTGGAGATGGCTCGGATGAGCAAACTGAATCAGGCCGTGATTTCGCCTTATCCTACAGAAGATAAACTACGCACACGGCATACAATCAACGATATCAGGGGTAATTCTGTTGCGGTAGAACAGGTGCGCAATACAATTATGCTGTACTCCCGTTCAACGGCAACAGTGTTAATTCAGGGAGAAAGCGGTACGGGAAAAGAGTTGGTGGCACAGGCTATTCATCATGAATATAGCTTGCGGTATGGGCAACTCGCGGGTAAGCATCCACGGCCGTTTGTGGCGGTTAACTGTGGCGCGATTACTGAGTCTTTGCTGGAGGCTGAACTGTTTGGCTATGAAGAAGGCGCTTTCACCGGTTCACGACGTGGTGGGCGTGCGGGGTTATTTGAAATTGCACATAGGGGGACGTTATTTCTGGATGAAATCGGTGAAATGCCGTTGCCTTTGCAAACGCGGTTATTAAGGGTATTGGAGGAAAAATCGGTTGTCAGGGTGGGGGGATATCGCCCGATTGCTGTCGAGGTGCGGATCATCTGTGCGACGCATTGTGATTTGGATACCTGGGTCAGGGAAGGACGTTTTCGGGCAGATTTGTTCTACCGTTTGAGTGTATTGCGGATCAACATACCCGCACTAAGGGAGAGGGGAGATGATATTAGTTTGTTGGCGATAGCGTACTTACAACGGGCTTTTGCGGTACTTAACTTACCCGTTTCTGCATTGAGAATACAAGAGCTTGCTGGGTGTCATGACGTGTTGCACGTCTATCATTGGCCGGGCAATGTGCGTGAACTACGTAACTTAATGGAACGGATAGCGCTCTATTTAAGTGCACATCCAGAACAGGCGTTAACCTCTGCATTGATATTATCACTGTCACCTGAGCGCCAGATTGGCATCAATACCATTAGCAGTATGAAATCTGCTCAAATTGCGACCCCTTCTTTTATTGAAAACACGTCTTCATTACACGGTATTTCATTACATGATATTGTGGCGAGATTCTCAGGTAATCGGCGTGCGGCAGCGGAATATCTGGGCATTAGCCGCACGACGCTATGGCGGAAGTTAAAGAAGGAGCAGGAAAAAGTTAAGTAGAAACAGTTTCCCCGTTTTTATCATGCTAATCGGCTATTTTAATTGTTAGACAATGAATGCTCATTAGATCTTGTTTGCTAACAAATGTGCATATCGTTTTATATCAATATTTCCGCCACTCAAGATAATTCCGATACGTTGCCCTTGCAATTGTTCCCGCATTGCTTTTGCCGCAGCAAATCCCAAACAACCGGTAGGCTCGACAAGGGTTTTCATTCGCTCTGCCAAAAAATACATGGCATCAATTAATTGATCATCTGACGCAGTAAGAATATCTTGGACAAGGTGGCGAATGATGGCAAACGTGTGTTGCCCTAAGTGCTGTGTTTGGGCACCATCTGCAATGGTTTTTGGGGTGTCTATATGAATTATTTCACCTTTTTTAAAAGATTGCTGACCGTCATTACCGGCTGCCGGCTCGACACCAAAAACCTGACATGTAGGGGATAAGTGAGCAGCGGCAAGCGCAGAGCCAGATAATAATCCCCCACCGCCAAGGGGTATAAACAGAGCATCCAACTCGCCGATTTCTTCAAATAGCTCCTTAGCTGCGGTGCCTTGACCTGCAATGATATGGGGATGATCGAAAGGTGGAATGAGTGTCATACCGTGTTTTTCCGCCAGTTGCCGGCCGATTTCTTCACGATTTTCAGTATATCTGTCATAAAAAACGACTTTACCACCATAACCTTTTGTTGCTGTTATCTTAGCCTGAGGAGCATCGTGTGGCATGACAATGGTGGCTGAAATATTCAGTAATTTAGCTGCCAGCGCAATTGCCTGTGCATGATTGCCGGATGAAAAAGCAATAACCCCTGCTTTTTTCTGTTCATCATTAAACTGGGATAGCGCATTCATGGCTCCGCGGAATTTGAATGCTCCCATTTTTTGATAGTTTTCACACTTGAAATAGACTGTAGCGTCAAAGAGTTTATTGACAGTTGTTGATGTGAATACAGGCGTCTTATTGATATAGGGTTTAATACGAGAATGTGCTGCATGGATATGATTATAATCGGGAATAAACTTCATTATTTTAGTCTCCTTTGCCCAGTAACGTATCTCAAATATTATTGAATACCTTGATAATAAGAAGAGAATACAATCACAATATTGTGGTTAATACTGGGATGGCTGTATCATTATGGCATCTTAGAATCTATATATTCCTGAGGCATCCAGCCTGCTTCCCCTGAGTCTTTATATGCCCAATACCAACCATTTAATACTCGGTCCAGATACAGATATTCTCCCGCTTTTACTGTTAACTCGTGAGCGGTGTAATCTTCCTTACATATTGCGTTATCAGGATAAATGAGATCCAGAATTTGTTGAGGAACCCAGCCACTGACATTTAAAGAGTTTGTAGTCCAAATCCAGTAAGGGTACTCAATATCGCTATGGCTGATCGAAACAATATCTCCAGCTTGTAAGTTGATCGGATTTGGATAAGCGCTAACATAATCGTGTATAACAATACCTTTTCTCATTATTTTTTACTCCTCACTGATAATTATGATTAGGATATTACAACACAAAGATACAGAAATAATTATGTGCTATACCAACGGGTTGGATACATGACCGTTAATTCGTAGTTATTCAGACATAGCAATATCCAATAGGCACTCTTGCAACAGTGACAATACTTCATCACTGTGCCCAGTGCGTTGCATCATAATGATCGCCCCTTCGACAAGTAAAGCAAATTTCTGCGCCAGACGTTTTCCGTTAAGTTCTGGGGGTAGAGAAGACGCAATTACCTGTTCCATTTGCTTTTTATGCGCCTGAATAAGAGGAATAACTTGTGGTTGTTCCTTTCCTATTTCGATGACTGTATTGATGAATGCACACCCTCTGAATTCATTAGAGTTGAACCATTCAGCTAATGTTTTTGTCAGAGCTTCAGTCGGTGAGCTAGAACGATTTATGTTAGCCTGGAGAGATCCTCTAAACCACTGAATCCACTGTTCATGGCGATAATCAAGAAAGGCCAGTATCAGGTCATTTTTGGATGGAAAGTGGCGATAGAACGTGACTTTCGTTACCTCAGATTCCTTAATGATGCGGTCAATGCCTGTAGCTCGTATACCATCGCGGTAAAACAACATGTGGGCTGCTTTTAGTATGCGCTCACGAGCTTTGGATACTTTTTTACTCATAATCCCTTATCTCCTCATACAATTATTATTTATGTGGACAGACCCGCCCGCTTAATTTACTGTGTGTAGACAGATCTGTCTACATGCAATAAGGAAACTATTATGGAAATAAGGCAACCTGTACCTCCATTCACATTTGAAACTGCTGAATTGAAGGTCCGTCTGGCAGAAGACGCTTGGAACACTGAAGTGGTCAATAAAAATTGGTCACTGACTTAGAGGCTTCCCAAAATAATCTTTCTGATTCATTGGGGGTTAATCCGTTGTTATACCAGTGAGGGCGAAGCTGACTGTAATAACCTGTTATATACTGGGTGATTGAATATCTGGCTGCCATAAAATTTGCATATCCCTCTAAAGGCACCCATTCGCTTTTCAAGCTCCTGAAAAACCGCTCCATTGGGCTGTTATCCCAACAGTTTCCCCGTCGGCTCAGGCTTTGTTTGATACCATATTGCTGTAATAATCGCCTAAATGCTTTGCTGGTATACTGGCATCCCTGATCGCTGTGAAACATCACACCTTGTGGCTTTCCTCTTGATTCAAATGCCATTGTTAAGGCTTTCTTCGTTAACTCAGCGTCGGGCGAAAATGACATCGCACAACTGACGGGTTTACGCGCAAATAAGTCGAGAACCACCGCTAAATACGCCCAACGTTGACCTGTCCAGATGTAAGTGATGTCACCACACCAAACCTGATTAGGTTCCGTAACAGCAAATTGGCGATCAAGATGGTTTGGAATATCAACATGTTCCTGCTCCTTTCGTGAATACCGATGTTTGGGTTGTTGACGACTGACCAGCCCGAGTTCAGCCATGAGTTTTCCGGCCCGCCATCGGCCTAATGGGATCCCCTCACGGGTAACTATCGAGGCAATCGTTCGTGCTCCGGCAGAACCGTGACTTTTGTTAAAGGCTTCACGAACCCGGCTTTTTAGCGTTACGCGAGCAGAGTCTGGCCGCTTGATTCGCTTGTGCCAGGCCTGATAACTACTGCGATGAACCCCGAACAGTTGGCAAAGAGAAGCCACCGGATAATGCACTCTGAATTGCTCGATTAACGAGAACTGTTCATGTAGTCCGACATCAAGAGTGCTGAGGCTTTTTTTAATACATCGTTTTCCATTTCAAGGCGTTGCAGTTTCTTCTTCAGTTCGCGTATTTCAATTTGCTCCGGCGTGATGGGTGAGGCTTTGGGTGATTGGCCTTGTCGCTCCTGTTTTAACTGGCGAACCCAAGATTCCATTGCCGATTTACTCACATTCATCGCCTTCGCCGCTTCTCTTATGCTGTAATGCTGGTCAAGGACTAGCGGGGCAGATTCCAGTTTAAATTCGGGGCTGAAACGTCTTTTCATCATGTCACCTATTTTGCGTGTTGAAGTGAGAATATCACCTCTATAACGGTGACCAAAATCATTGGACCACATCACACCCGGAATCCAGAAAAGGTCGCACAAGTGTATACGAAAGATACATTCTGGCGTAACCGTACTGAATTTGTGGAAGGACGTGAAGCCGTTGTCAATTTTTTGACACACAAATGGAATAGGGAGATTGATTACCGTCTTATCAAAGAGTTATGGGCATTTGATAAAAATCGTATTGCTGTACGCTTTGCTTATGAATGGCATGATGACTCAGATAATTGGTTCCGTAGTTTTGGCAATGAAAACTGGGAGTTTACTGGACAAGGTTTAATGACACGTCGTTTCGCATGTATCAATGATATGCCAATTAAGGAGACGGAAAGGCTTTTTTACTGGCCATTAGGGCGTCGTCCTGATGAACATAAGGGACTAAGTGAATATGGCTTATGAACTAATAAAAATTGTTTTGCAAGGTAAGAAATTATCAGAATGACGTTCCTCAATGGGCATTGAGCGAGAAAGACAGGGGCGGATCAGATTGCCCCTGATATCCAGAGTAGGATGTTTCAGATTGAGTTGTGACTAATACAATTAATATCCGATAGCTATATATTGTACTTGTGAACTTGACCAGTTTCCAAGTGAGTCGTGAACAACAATTAAGAATTCTTCTTTTGATCTAATTTCAGCAGATATGCCTTGCCCCCACTGATCTCCTCTAACATAACTACCAGTTACAACAAAACACTTATTTTTAAATGGAATTGGAAATTTTCGTAAGTCCGTATTTCTTATTCCACCGTTCACAACTCCCCATTGAATAATTAGTCCACCAGGGAGCGTTTGATAACCCGATTCACTAAGTTTTGATTCAAAACTGTTCATATCCGGTATCTGGTCTGATCCATTTCCTACAGTTCTATAAACCAATTCTGATAAGCCAAGATTCTTCACAAATTCTGCTTTATCAGGAATATCCGCACCGTTCTGATCCTTAGACAAGCGAGTATTGGCATTCTCATTTGCATTACTGGCATTTTGATTAGCTGTATTTGCTAAATCGTATGCTATTTTTACTGCTTTTGGTGTTGCGGCATTAGTTTCGCTATCACTACTAATGTCATTGCTTAGGGTAACAAGTCCTTTATCTTGCAGTGTTGCATAAGGATGATTCCGGCTTTGAGCATGATTTTGAATTAAATCTTTTACATACTTTCGAGTTGGTACTATGACAAATTCATCTTCTTCTAAGGTTGGTGTATTAGGTTGGTTATATTTAGTTTTCATATTTACTCCCTTGTTTAATTAATAAGTTTAGTGCTAGGTAACATGAATGCAGTGGATTATTTCTTCACCTGTGAATATCAATAAAATAAGTTAATCAATATTGGAGAGTCAGTTTTGACTCAGCTCCGTTAGAAAATTGCATATGTTTTGATGGTAGGATGGCATAAAAAAGTCAGTGAATAATTAATAAAGTTTATTTTTATTCTGACAAAATTATATAAATAAGGTATTTTGATTGCACATTTGTAAAAAATCCCTCGCATATAATCAATTTATTCAACTATTATCACGTATTAATCTATTTCGATGAGTGGTTTTTTTATGTGATAAAGTCGATATTTCACATCCTTTAACCTATTGATAGATAGTATTTATAACATAGTGCAGTTGGGGGGCATATTAAATCTCTTTAGTCGCTTGCTGAGTTTTGAGTTACGTTGATTAGAGAGGATTATTTATACTGAAATCGGATAGATGAATAACTTAGATGATATAGAAGTTATCATTTCAGTACTCCATTAATGATGAAGTAATAATAATTTTATTTTTGAGTGATTTCATCAAAAGGGGGCGATATGAAAGTATTATTTAATATAATTTTGATAGCGTTATCTTTAATCATACAGCCAGCTTTGGCTTGGCAAGATTATGACATAAGATTTGTGAATGAATGGTTATCTAAAAGTCTTAACGTGCCTTTTAAACCAGGTTCTGTTGACGTTTATTATTTGTCTAAAATAAATGACTCGTGTATAGCAGCTATTCCTAACCCACTAAATTTCAAGTTTGATGAATCAACTCCAGAACATCGTGTGCGTGTTCAGGATATTAACTCCGGTACGACGTGTGTAGGGAGGCAAAAAAAGATAATTTGGGCGGTGAGCACGAAAAAATATCCTGCCAGCCTAGACTTTGGCGCTTGTTTTGTGCAATGGAGTGTCACTTACTATTGCGATAGCAGCCAAGATCAGAGAACCAAGAATCTTTTTCTTCATTGACGACCCCCTTGTACGTAAGGAAATTGAACTTAAATTTCAATGCCAAAATCACACTATCTATCTATGGGTTAAACCTTATCATCGTATGGTATAGCAAAATCATACTAATATGTCATAATATCCAAATCCAAAATGACAAGGCATAAAGTGAAATGGGTTACAGTCTAGATTTTCGAAAAAGAGTACTGGCATACAAAGATAAGCATTCGTTGACTTTCGAACAAACGAGTGCCCATTTTGAGATTTCTATTCGTACCCTGTTCCGGTGGAGTCATAAAATAGAACCTTGCATGACGCGTGATAAGCCTCCCATGAAAATTCCTGATGAGGTGCTCATCGCGGATGTCCAAAATTTTCCTGATGACTATCAATGGGAAAGAGCAAAGCGCTTAGGGGTCTCACAATCGGCGATTCATTACGCGTTGAAACGGCTTCGCCTCACTCATAAAAAAAACCTTAAAACATCCTCGCGCTGATCCTCAGCTTCGTCAGGCGTTTGTCGAGCGCATCAGCGGCTATAAACAGGAAGGCAAACCGATTGTGTATTTGGATGAAAGTGGTTTCGCGCAGTCAATGCCACGGATATACGGGTATTCAGAGAAAGGGCAGCGTTGTTTTGGTACACAGGATTGGCACGCGAAAGGCCGTATTAACGTGATTGGAGCCATTCTCGAAAATACGTTCATCACCTTAAGCTTATTTACTGGCAACATTAACGCCGATGTCTTTCATGCGTGGGTGACGCAGGATTTATTGCCCAAACTCCCACACGGTGCCGTGATAGTCATGGATAATGCGCGTTTTCATAAACGACTTGATACGATACAAGCGATAGCAGAGAGTCAATATCAATTAGAGTGGCTGCCCGCTTATAGTCCGGACTTGAATCCCATAGAACACAAATGGGGTGGGGCAAAAGCGATAAGAAGACAAAAAAGATGTTCAGTTGATGAGGTGTTCACCGAGCACATCGAGTGTGTCAGGTTATGTTGATTCTGCTATATGCTTCCCAAAACCACAGATAAACAAAAATAATTCTCATTTTTATTTGCCTTTTTTGATTTCTCAGGTGACTTATTACTTTGAAAATATTTCACTTGATCATATTTCAGGAAATTTATGGCAAATAATAGTCAAAAATTAGAAAAACGCCCAATCGCTACCATGATTCAGCAAATTTTAACAGGGACATTAGTATTGGGAGCGGCGTTCTCTAGCGCGGTTTACGCGACCGAAGACCCCAAAGAGCAAAAGCCGGAAAAGCAAAATGAGGTAATGAAATTACCCACCCTTTCCGTTGTCGAAAGTTTACATAACAGCACCAGCGCGGGAAGTTCAGTACTTAAAAAGGCAGATATTGACCGCACTCAGGCCGATAATATTGCTCAGTTACTCGACCAGCTTCCCGGTGTTTCAATGTCAGGCTCTCCGCGTCCTGGTGGGCAAACACTGAATATCTGGGGAATGGGCGATCAGGAAGATATCAAAGTCACATTGGACGATGCGCCAAAAGGATTTGAGAAATATATGCAGGGTTCCGTCTTTATTGAGCCTGAATTAATCAAACGGGTAGAGGTTGATAAAGGGCCACACAATTTATTCAACGGTAATGGTGGATTTGGTGGTTCGGTCAAACTGGTGACAAAAGAGGCGAACGATTTACTGCGCCCCGATGAAGATTGGGGTGGTTTTGTCAAACAAAGCTACCACACCAATGACAGGCAGTGGATCAATAGTGGCGCAATATACGGCAGGGATCCCAATGGCTTTGCCGATGGCTTGCTTTATGTAAGCAAGCGAAATGGGCACAATATTAAACGCCCTGATGGCACACGTTTTGAGTTTTCACAAAATAACCAAATATCTTATTTATTGAAAACCAACTTTTATCCCAGTGACGCTCATACGATTAGCCTGTCCGCTATGCGATCTAAATCGGATGGCTGGCAGCCTTGGTCGACTAAAAGTGATGAGATGCCCGTTCCATCAGCTGTTGATATAAAGAAATATGGTTTGGATGACGCCTGGAAAAGAAAATTGGTCTTTCGTGATCAACTTGATCAGAACTTTACTGCCAAATGGAATATCGCACCAGAAAATAGCCCGTGGTTAAACCTGACGATGCTCCATGCTTATTCCAAAACCAAGCAAGACGATACTCGCCCAGAAAATGCTTCCCGCTATTTTAGTACATCAATGGGTAATAAAAGCTGGGTTGATTACACCGATAATCTGTTTGATATCAATAACAAAAGCGTATTTTCAACCGGTATGATTGAACATAAATTACTGGTGGGAACCCGTTGGCATAAAAATGAACGCAATGTACTGATGTTCAATAAGGACAAAATAAAAAATAAAGACTATAACTATGGTTATTATAAACCAGGCTATATGCCTGCTGGAGATCAATTAGCTTACAGTTTCTATATCCAAGATTCCCTGAAAATAGGGAGCGTCACCGTCACACCGGGTGTTCGCTATGATCATGTCAAAAATAGGGGTAAAGAAAATAACGCACTCCTGTATAACGATACATCGCCAGAATCTAATCATGACTATAGCAGTGTCACCTATACCGGCTGGTCCCCCCACTTAGGCATTCTGTGGCAAACAAATAAAAACCTTTCATTATTTGCAGATATTAGTCGTACATGGCGTGCACCAATCGTTGATGAACAATATGAGGTACAAGGGAACATTAGTAGCCTTAGAGGCTCCAGCCGCGATCTTGCCGTCGAAAGAATGGCAGGAATACGCCTCGGTGCAATTCTCAATTTCGATAACTTAATACTTGAAGAGGATAGCCTGCAAATCCGTACCACCTTATTCCGTAACCGTGGCAAAGATGAAATCTTTAGAAGGCGTGGTATTTACTGTGAAGCCCAACTTGATAGTGGATCAACCAATTCATGTAGAAAATCATTGGGAAATTATCGCAACTTACCGGGATATACCATTGAAGGCTTAGAAATAGAAACCTTCTACGACAGCCGCACACTCTTTGGAAAATTCTCGTTCTCTACTCTGCGTGGACAGCGTGATACTTCTCCACGTAATCCGTGGTTAAGACATAAAACCTGGATTGCAGAAATACCGCCAACGTCTGCACATGCCATGTTAGGGTTTAAAATTCCACAGTGGCAGATGACAATGGGATGGAAAGGTGATTTTATCCGCAAACAAGATCGATCCCCCGTAGATGGAGATCCAGAGGCAAGCTATTGGTCACTACCTAAAAGTAAGGGCTACGCCCTGCACGGCCTGTTTGCAAGCTGGCGTCCTGATTTTATAAAAGGGTTTGAAGCACGAGTTACTATCGATAACCTGTTCAACCGTGATTACTATCCGTACTTAGGAAATAAGGTTTCAGGTATCGGCCGGAATTACAAATTCAGTATTTCACAACAATTCTAACTGACACTGGGTCACCCAATCCCTAACCCTCTTACCTAAAGAGGGTTAGGTTTCCAAACACTGCATTGACTTCCGTCCATCAAATACAAATAATAACTATTATCAGTTGTATCCTATCAGGCAATATCATTATGGCGGTGCAAAAAAGCACATTTAAGCACAATCAAATCACCCAGGAACTCTATACCGATTACCATCACTGGTTACGCAACTGGATCAGACACAACAGTGCTTGTCCTAATCAAGCTGAAGATCTCGTCCATGAAGTTTTCATCAAATTGATGCAATCTTCGGATCTTGAAAATATCCGCCAGCCCAAAGCCTTTTTAATGACGATAGCGCGCCGAACGCTCTCCAATTACTGGCGCAGGAAAAAACTGGAAGACCATTATCTGGAATATGTCAGTGAACAGCCTCAAATCTCAGCCAATTCTTCGGAGAATCAACTTCTGCTGTTAGAGCAGTTAGAAAAGGTAGATAAGACACTGGATGAACTTCCGACAAAAGTTCGACAAACATTTCTGCTCATTCAACTCCAGGGCCTGCGTTATAAAGAGGTTGCGGAACATTTGGAGATCTCAATAAGCTCAGTGAAAAATTATTTGCATCAAGCCCACAGGGAATGTCACCTTTTTGATGCACATTGAACAGCCATCCCTGAACAAACGACAAAAACCCCGCTGTTTATCTGGCAGCAGGGCACTTGTTTTAACTGAAAATTTACTTGACGGAAAAACCGTATCAAAGAATACGATCCTTCTCCAACTGTGCTTGACGGGCAGTTTCCCTTGCCATGCGTTTCTTGCGGGCATCACATGGTGATGGACAATCACACACTTTTTCTACGCCGATGCTTCCCAAGCCACCACAGCTTCCCTGAATGCTTTTGCGCTTAAAAATATAGCCCAGTGCCATGCCAGCAAAAGCCAGCAAGAAAAAGATAAAAGTGGCAATAAAGACTTCCATCGCCTTTCCCCCTTTCTTATTTCTTCTGTAAATATGCCTTAAAGGCCGTATTATAGCGTTCTTCAAAACCTGTTTTGGTTTTAACGATCATAAAAACCGGAATATTCAGCTTCTCAGCCACTTCTATACCCTTCTCAGGCCCTAATACATCCAAAGCGGTAGAAAAGCCGTCTGCATTCATACATGTCGGCGCTATTACGGTAATTGAGACCAAATTATGCGTTATCGGCCTGCCGGTTTTCGGATTAATGGTGTGAGAGTAGCGCACGCCATTCTGTTCAAAATAGTTGCGGTAATCACCCGACGTTGCCACAGACATATTACCCGGTTCAATAATCTCCTGGGCGCTCTGTTCCATGCCACTATCCGATGGTTTTTCAATCGCTATCCGCCACGGATTTCCTTTGCCGTTGTTGCCCGAGGTGCGAACTTCTCCCCCAATATCAACCATGTAATTTTTGATATGCCGGGATTCCAGATACTCACCAACAACATCAACCCCATAGCCTTTGGCGATGGAAGAGAGGTCAACATACAGTTCAGGGATGGATTTAATCAAATTATTGCCTTTAACAGACAAATTATCGATCCCCGTCCAGACACGACGCATCTCCAATTCTTCATCCGTCGGCGCTTTGGTAATCCGACCCTCCGGCCCAAATCCCCACAGATTCACCAGTGGGCCAACAGTCACATCCAGTGCGCCTTCTGTCAGCTTATTGATTCGAATAGCTTCTTTGACCACTTTCGCTGTAGCGGCAGAGACCGGAAACGGTTTATGCACTTCACGGCTTTGATTAAAACGACTCAGTTCAGAATTTGGCCGATAGGTGGACATCTGATCGTTCACTTCTTCCAGCAGACGATCAATCTCTTTTTGCAGGTTTTCCGGGGCAGGGGCAGATGAATCAGCAACATATTTGATGGAATAATAAGTCCCCATCGTCTGTCCATTCAGGTTTTGCTGTTTGGTGCCATCGCATGCCGCCAGCATCATCATTGCAAACAGCAATGCCACCCAGTTGATCAATTTTTTACTCAACATAACTTACTCTTTCTGGCTTATTTTGGCTGTTTCTAAATCACAGCGCCCACAAAGATGTGGGCGCTGGTCGTTAACGCATTGTATTAAATATACCCTTTATTTTTCAAATCACAGTTGTCTTATCTGTAACCTGAAACTATCGTGGGTATATTATCAGCCACCGAAATCATCCAGCATGATGTTTTCATCTTCTACGCCAAGATCTTTCAACATCTTAATGACCGCAGCGTTCATGACTGGAGGCCCACACATATAGAATTCACAGTCTTCTGGCGCTGGATGATCTTTTAAATAATTCTCATACAGGACATTGTGGATAAAGCCCGTATAGCCATCCCAGTTATCTTCCGGCAGAGCATCTGACAGAGCCACATGCCATGTGAAGTTCTCATTTTCTGCGGCCAACTGATCAAAATCTTCGGTATAGAACATTTCACGCTTAGAGCGCGCACCATACCAGAAAGAGATTTTACGCCTGGAGTTTAAACGGTTAAGCTGATCGAAAATGTGAGAACGCATTGGTGCCATCCCTGCGCCCCCACCGATGAAGATCATTTCTGCATCCGTGTCTTTCGCAAAGAATTCACCAAATGGGCCGGAGATCGTGACTTTATCACCCGCTTTCAGTGACCAAATATAAGAAGACATGATACCCGGAACAACATCTGGGTTTCTTGGTGGTGGCGTGGCAATACGCACGTTCAGCATGATAATGCCATGCTCTTCTGGATAGTTCGCCATTGAATATGCACGAACCGTCGGCTCTTTGACTTCGGAGACATAACGGAACAGATTGAATTTATCCCAATCTTCACGATATTCCTGTGGAACATCATAATCAGCATAACGGGCAACATGGGGAGGACATTCAATCTGAATGTAACCACCGGCACGGAATGGCACCACTTCCCCATCTGGAATTTTCAGCTTCAATTCTTTAATGAAAGTGGCTTTGTTATCGTTGGAGATAACTTCGCATTCCCATTTCTTAACCCCGAAAATTTCCTCCGGCAGTTCGATTTTCAGGTCTTGTTTCACATTGACCTGACATGCCAGGCGACAACCCTCTTTTGCTTCACGCTTGTTGATATGGGAAAGCTCCGTTGGCAGAATATCGCCACCACCTTCCTTAATTTTCACGCGGCACTGACCACAAGAGCCACCACCACCACAAGCAGAGGAAACGAAAATCCCCTGATTGGAAAGCATATTCAACAACTTATCACCAGCGGGAGCAGAGAAACCCTTATCCTCATCGCCATTGATTTCAACGTTAATATTCCCGGTGTTCACTAACTTAGATTTTGCGAACAAAATCATTGCCGTTAGTACCAACACAATCAGGGTAAACATGACTACGCCTAAAATGATTATATCCATGAATTCCTCTCGCCTTTAGAGCTGCACACCGGAGAAGGACATAAAGCCCAATGCCATCAAACCGGTGGTGACAAAGGTGATCCCCAATCCTTTCAGACCTGCCGGAACATCCGCATATTTCATTTTTTCACGGATAGCAGCCATCAGAACAATTGCCAGCATCCAGCCCATACCTGAACCAAAACCGTATACGATGGATTCACTGAAGTTATAGTCACGCTGTGCCATAAATGAAACGCCACCGAAAATTGCACAGTTCACTGTAATCAACGGCAAGAAAATTCCCAATGCGTTGTAAAGTGCCGGAACATAACGGTCTAAGATCATTTCCAGGATCTGTACCAATGCTGCAATGACCCCGATAAAGGTAATGAAGTTCAGGAAACTCAAATCCACCCCATCCATCAGTGCTCCATCACGGAGCACCAGATTGTAGACAAGGTTATTGGCAGGAACGGAAATTCCCAATACGACGGTGACCGCCACACCCAGGCCAAAGGCCGTCTTAACATTCTTTGATACCGCCAAAAACGTACACATACCGAGAAAGAAAGACAATGCCATATTCTCGATAAAGACTGCGCGGACAAACAAACTAATATAATGTTCCATTTTGTTTGTTACTCCTTCTCAACCTGCGCAGGTTTCAGAGTCCGCAAACCCCAAATCAGCATACCAATAATGAAAAATGCGCTCGGTGCCAGCAAGAATAAAACCATTAGGTTGATACCAACCGCCATTTTTGACAGATTCCAGCACCGTAACACCGAACAATTTTCCTGAACCAAACAGTTCACGCAAGAAACCAACCAGCAACAGAATAACGCCATAGCCCAAACCATTGCCGATACCATCCATAAAACTTTCAACGGGTGGCGCTTTCATGGCATAAGCTTCAGCACGTCCCATGACAATACAGTTCGTGATGATAAGGCCAACAAACACTGATAGCTGTTTGGAAATTTCGTAGGCATAAGCCCGCAAGATCTGGTCTACGACGATAACCAGAGATGCAATGATCGCCATCTGTACGATGATTCGCACACTGCCAGGAATATAGTTACGAATTAATGAAATGAAAAAGCTGGAAAACGCGGTGACCAAGGTAACTGCAATGGTCATGACTAACGCAGTTTCCAATTTAGTGGTCACAGCCAGCGCTGAACACACCCCCAAAACCTGCAATGCAATTGGGTTATTATCAAACAGCGGCCCAAGAAGGACGCGTTTTATCTCTTTACTATCAGCCATCTTTCAAGGCTCCCTCACGTACTTTTTTCAGGAATGGGCCAAAACCGTTATCACCCAGCCAGAAATCAAACATATGCTGAACACCGTTAGAAGTCAGGGTTGCGCCAGACAGCCCATCTACACCGTAAGGGTTATCACCGGCGCCGCCACGAACAATCTTAAGTGCCGGAACACCTTGCGGGTTATAGAGTTTTTTACCAACCCACTGTTTACGCCATTGCGGGTTATCAACCTCCCCCCCAAACCCGGAGTTTCACCATGAGAGTAATAAGTGATGCCGTGAGATGTGACACCATCTATGTCAATGGAAATAAAGGCATACATCATTGACCACAGGCCAGAGCCATATATTGGCAGAACCAGCTCAGTCGTTTTACCGCTTTCATCCTTGACCAGATAGATTTCAGCCATATTCGCACGACGGCGAATTTTCGCCAGATCCAGCTCTGGTAACAAAGCAATACTGGTTTCGTCACTGCGCAGGGCATTATTCAGGTCAAAATTACCCTTGCTTTTTTTCAACGTTGCTGTTTTCAAATCAAGCAATTCAGGCTGAATACGGCTGTTATAAATTTCGTTGATTTCCGCCGTTGTCATGGCAGGTTTTAGTAAACCCGCCACATCCAGAATATTACGCTGCTTATCCAGCAACTTCTGTTCCTGCTGCTGTGCTTTCAAACCGACGGCTGAACCGGCAACCACTATAGAGCAAACAAGGCACAGCACAAAAACAACGAGGAATGTTCTGCCGATGCTATCATTATTTCTTGGTTTATCATTAGCCACGGGCTTTTCTCCGCTTAATATTGGCCTGTACGACCAGATAATCGAACAGTGGCGCGAACAGGTTAGCGAACAAAATCGCCAACATCATTCCTTCTGGGTACGCGGGGTTTACCACCCGGATCAAAATGCACATAGCCCCGATCAGGATACCGTATGCCCATTTCCCTTTATCCGTAAACGCTGCGGATACAGGATCAGTCGCCATAAAGATCATACCGAAAGCGAAGCCTCCCAGAACCATATGCCAGTACCACGGCATAGCGAACATGGGGTTAGTGCTGGAACCAATGGCATTAAACAGGTAAGACACAGCAATCATACCGATCATCACACCAGCAACGATGCGCCATGACGCAATGCGGGCAAACAGAATGATGGCACCACCGATGAAAATCATCAAAGTGGAGACTTCACCAACTGAGCCTGGAATGTTACCAATAAAAGCGTCCATCCAGGTGATTGGCTGACCGGTAATGGTATTTATCAGACCGTGGCTACCCGCTGCTGCCCATTGGGACAAAGGCGTTGCACCCGAAAAACCGTCAGCCGCAGTCCAAACCAAATCACCAGAAATCTGGGCCGGATAAGCAAAGAACAGGAAAGCACGACCCGCCAAAGCTGGGTTCAGGAAGTTACGACCCGTACCACCAAAGATCTCTTTCGCAATCACCACGCCGAAAGTAATCCCCAAAGCCGCCTGCCACAATGGCAGTGTGGGTGGAACAATCAATGCGAACAGAATGGAGCTAACAAAGAAGCCTTCGTTAATTTCATGTTTGCGGATAATGGCAAACAAAACTTCCCAGAAGCCACCCACGACAAACACAACCGCATAAATTGGCAGGAAGTAGGTCGCTCCCAACAGCATCTTACTGCCCCATCCGGCATCTGGTGTTAATGATGCTCCAAGATACTGAGCAAGCATATAATGCCAGTCAGAAGCCAGAATCTGTTGTAAGGCATCTCCGTTATATAAATGAGTCAGCGCAGGTAGTGCCTGATTTCCGACGTTATACATGCCCCAAAACATCGCAGGGAAAACAGATAGCCACACCAGGATCATCATGCGCTTGAGATCGATGGCATCACGGACATGGGCACTTCCTTTTGTCACTGTGCCCGGCGTATAGAAAATGGTGCTCACTGCCTCATAAAGAGGATAATACTTTTCCAGTTTGCCACCGGACTCAAAGTGAGGCTCTACTTTTTCAAATAAATTTTTCAGGCCCATGAATTACCCTTCCAGCTCAATCTTAGTCAGCACTTCACGCAGTACCGGGCCGTACTCATATTTGCCGGGGCAAACATAGGTACACAAGGCCAAATCTTCTTCATCCAGCTCCAGACAACCCAGCGCCTGAGCGCTATCAGAATCACCTGCAAGCAAGTCACGCAATAGGTGAGTTGCCATGATATCCAGCGGCATGACACGCTCATAGTTGCCAATGGGCACCATAGAACGTTCCCCACCGTTTGTTGTGGTTGAGAAAGCAAAACGTTTCTTTTTCAGGAAATGGCCGATTGTGGTGCGGGTAACCGAGAACTTATTAGCGCCGGGCGCGATCCAACCAAACAGCTCTTTTTCCCGACCTTCCGCAAGGACAGAAACCAGCGTATGGAAGCGGCCAAGATAATGACGAATGTCATCTGATTTTGTACCACACAGTACGGAACCAGAAACAATACGGTTTTCACCCTCTTGCAACTGATTTTGCGTCAATTCCCGCAAATCAGCGCCTAACCGAGTACGTACCAAGCGTGGCGATTTCACCTGTGGCCCTGCCAGAGACACCACACGATCAGTGTAAAGCTCCCCCGTGGTAAACAGTTTACCGATAGCAATAACATCCTGATAACCCAGATGCCAAACCATTTTTTGGGCACTAACAGGTTCAATGAAATGAATATGAGTGCCCACCAAACCGGCTGGGTGTGGGCCAGTAAACTGGCTATAGGTGATTTGAGCGTTATTTCCCACCGTTGGAATATTGCCAGCGCCGTAACAAACGTGGATTTTCCCCTCCGTCAATCTTGACAGAATATTCAGGCCATCAACAAAAGCCTCTTCCTGAGTTGCGATAACGACGAGTGGATCAGCAGCCAGTGGCTGGGTGTCCGTTGCCGTAACGAAGATGGCCTTTGGTGTGGAACCGGAGACAGGGGTACGGCTGAAAGGACGTGTACGCAACGCTGTCCACAATCCTGACGCAAGCAGATTTTTCTCTACTTGTTCACGGCTCAGACCAGCAAGTTCAGCACGCTCATAGCGATCGAATGTGACTTTCTCATCGCCACTTACTTCAATAACAACAGATTGCAAGACACGACGTTCACCACGTCCAATAGTGACAACTTTCCCGCTTGCGGGACTCGTGAAAACAACCCCTGGATTCTTCTTATCTGCAAAAAGAATTTGCCCTTTTTTGACATGCTCACCTTCCTTAACCAGCATAGAAGGACGCATTCCGACATATTCTTCACCCAGTAAAGCCACATGGCGAATTGTCGGACCATCTTCTATAACTTGGGCAGGCGCTCCTGCTATCGGGAGGTCGAGTCCTTTTTTAATTTTAATCATAAGATTTGCACAAGTTTATCAGTTAAATCATATACTACAGATTACCTTGCGGTATTCCCGTGAGGTAATGCAGCGACTCTAGTAATACAAAAAACCTTGAGCAATATATGTCTCAAGTTATTCACTCCGATAATCGTTACAAAGTTTCTCTTAATTTTCGCCGGGGTAATTCTAACACCTCCCCCACTGACTGTCTGATTAATCAAGTGACACAGTTCAAGCAAATAAAAATAATTTCTCTGCTAAACCGTCAACCATTCGATAAAGACGAATGTTTCTATCACTTTTCTCTACATCAGGGCGATTTTCAATCAAAAATTAATTATTGCGCTGTTAATTTGAGTCTTCCCAACGGGTTCGATAAATCAAAAAGAGATTCCGGCAGGAATTTAATGGAAGCGGCAGTAAAATAACGACAATGAGTTGTTTTGGAAACAATGACAGCCGCCTATGTGTATTTTGTCCAAAATAGCATTCCTGCCACAGTTAACGTAATAGACGGGCAATATGTCATTAATGTAAAACCAGAAAACCAATCACCCTTTCGGAACAGCGAATCAAATTATCCTCTCTCCAAGATGAAATAACACATAGTCACTTGATTCAATACGGTGCCAAACTTCATTTCCGGTTAAAGGTTGGGTGGCAATCACAGATACGACATCCCCTGGCTGGGTGTGCTGCTGGAAATCGATTTCAACATCCTGATCAAGTAATTTAGCCCTGCCGAAAGGGGCACGACGAGTAATCCAATGCAATTGAGTCGAACAGTAAGCCATGACAAACTGCCCGTCTGACAACAGCATATTGAAAACACCTTTCTTTCTCAGGTGATCCGCCAGGGAAGCAATAAATTTAAATACCGCAGGCCAATTGGAAGGTCGCTTGGGATATTTCAACGATAACTGATGTAATATCCAGCAAAATGCCCATTCACTGTCTGTCTCACCTACCGGACGGTAACTACCCGTTTTCAGCTTACTGTATCCCTTAAGCTGACCATTGTGGGCATAAGTCCAATATCTTCCCCACAGTTCACGGGTAAATGGATGAGTATTGACCAGGGAGACATGACCACGGTTTGCCTGACGAATATGGGCAACAATCACTTCCGATTTGATTGGATAGCCTTGTACAAATCGAGCTACTGGTGAATGACAACTGGATTGATGATCTTTAAATGTCCGGTATCCCAATCCCTCATAAAAGGTAACTCCCCAACCGTCTTTATGTGGGCCGGTATGCCCACCACGCTGAATTAAGCCACTCAGACTGAAAACAATATCTGTTGGCACGTTGGCACTCATGCCAAGTAATTCACACATCACCTACCCCTAATGCCGACTCTTAATGAAAAGCAATCAGGCTTTTACCATTTCTTTTTCAATCAATTGAATCATGATGTGAATGACTTTGATGTGAATTTCCTGAATACGATCTGCATAACCAAAATGGGGCACCCGAATTTCAACATCTGCCGTTCCTGCCATTTTGCCGCCATCTTTGCCAGTCAGCGTAATGACTTTCATACCCTTGGCGTGGGCTGCTTCAAGCGCTTTAATGATGTTGCCAGAGTTTCCAGAAGTTGAAATGCCCAGCAGTACATCACCTTTTTGACCGACAGCTTCAACATAACGGGAAAATACATAGTCATAACCAAAGTCATTACTCACACAAGATAAGTGGCTGGGGTCAGAAATCGCAATGGCCGGATATCCCGGACGATTCTCACGGTAGCGGCCAGTCAATTCTTCCGCAAAATGCATAGCATCACAATGCGAACCACCATTACCACAGGAAAGCACTTTTCCTCCTGTTTTGAATGAATCAGCCAGCAAAACGGCGGCTTTTTGAATGGCGTCGATATTGGCATCATCATTGAGGAAGTTAACCAACGTATCTGCGGCTTCGGATAACTCACTGCGGATCAGTTCTTGATACATGGAATTCATACTCCTGAAAAGTCTTCGGGATTAATAATATCAGCTAACCAGTGTAACGGATTCCCCCATCTGAAAGAAGATATCATCACATCTTGAAAGAATTATTGTTTGCAAAACTAAAACGACTTTGTGAGCTAGATTGTAATTAAGATGTAAATGTATTGATAAATACATTTTCCTCATCTAAAAAAGAAGGACATCACAACAGGTCAGACCTCTGACAACTCAACCTGAGATTTACAGGAGTTTTACTATGACCGCTTTCAGCATTATCTTATTTTTAGTCTTGATTGGCGGGCTTTGTTACCACAAAGTCAGCCTAACGCTCAGTAGTTTACTGCTTGTTGCCTATACATTCGTTATGGGCATAACCGGCCTTTGGAGTTACTGGCTGCTGTTACCACTCGCTATCGTCCTGTTCCCGCTGGTCTTTACACCAGTACGTATCTCTTTATTCTCTGCGCCCGGCCTAAAAGCTTTCCGTAAAGTTATGCCAAGCATGTCCAAAACAGAGAAAGAAGCCATTGATGCAGGAACCACATGGTGGGAAGGCGATCTATTCCGTGGTAACCCTGACTGGCAAAAATTGCATAACTACCCAAAACCACAGTTAACTGCTGAAGAAAGAGCATTTATTGATGGTCCGGTAGAAGAAGCCTGCCGCATGGCAAATGATTTCCAAATCACCCATGAACTGGCTGACTTACCACCAGCGCTTTGGGCCTATCTGAAAGAACACCGTTTCTTTGCCATGATCATCAAGAAAGAATACGGGGGGCTGGAATTTTCCGCTTACGCTCAGTCTCAGGTACTACAAAAACTGGCCGGCGTATCGGGTATTCTGGCAATTACTGTTGGCGTACCCAACTCCCTGGGGCCAGGTGAATTGCTGCAACACTACGGCACAGACGAACAGAAAAAACATTACTTGCCCGGTCTGGCTCGCGGTGAAGAAATTCCTTGCTTTGCTTTGACCAGCCCAGAAGCCGGTTCAGATGCCGGAGCTATTCCTGATACTGGTGTTGTCTGTATGGGAGAATGGCAAGGCGAGCAAGTGCTTGGTATGCGTCTGAACTGGAATAAGCGTTACATTACTCTTGCCCCTATTGCGACCGTACTGGGATTAGCATTTAAACTGTATGATCCCGATCATCTGCTGGGTGATACCGAATCATTGGGCATTACCTGTGCCTTAATCCCAATCAATACACCGGGCGTTGAAATTGGTCACCGCCATTTCCCGCTGAATATCCCATTCCAGAATGGCCCAACGCGTGGTAAAGATATTTTTGTTCCTATCGATTACATCATCGGCGGGCCAAAAATGGCAGGTCAGGGCTGGCGTATGCTGGTCGAATGTCTGTCTGTTGGTCGTGGTATTACTCTGCCATCCAACGCAACCGGAGGATTAAAAAGTGCAACGATGGCAATCGGGGCCTATTCCTATATTCGCCGTCAATTCAAGTTACCTATCGGTAAAATGGAAGGGATTGAAGAGCCACTGGCACGTATCGCAGGTAACGCTTACCTGATGGACGCGGCTGCAACCATGATCACCGGCGGTATCATGTTGGACGAAAAACCTTCCGTTCTGTCTGCTATCGTGAAATACCATTGTACGCACAGAGGCCAACGTTCCATCATTGATGCCATGGATATCGCCGGCGGCAAAGGCATCTGCCTTGGGCCATCTAACTTCCTTGCCCGCGGTTATCAGGGTTCACCCATTGCTATTACCGTTGAAGGTGCGAATATTCTGACCCGTAGCATGATCATCTTTGGTCAGGGGGCAATCCGCTGCCATCCTTATATACTGGCTGAAATCGCCGCAGCAGAAAGCAACAATGTGAAACACTTTGACAAGGCTCTGTTTGGTCACTTAGGCCATGTTGCCAGCAACACTTTGCGCAGCCTGTGGCTTGGTATTACCAAAGGCAGAAGCAGTCATTCGCCAGTCAATGATTCTACTCGCCGTTACTACCAGAAGATCAACCGCTTAAGCGCCAACCTTGCCCTGCTCTCTGATGTTTCAATGGGCGTATTGGGCGGCAGTCTGAAACGCCGTGAACGCATTTCAGCTCGTCTGGGGGACATTCTGAGCCAAATCTTCCTGGCTTCGGCCGCGTTGAAACGCTATGAAGACGAAGGGCGCCAAAAAGAAGATTTACCATTGGTACAATGGGCAGTAGAAGATAGCCTGAATCAAGCTGAACAGGCCATGAATGAGTTACTGCGCAACTTCCCAAACCGTTTGGTTGCAGGTTTAATGCGTGTAATCGTCTTCCCATTGGGACGTGTACATACCGCTCCATCTGATAAATTGGATCACAAACTGGCCCAGATATTACAGACTCCTTCTGCAACCCGTAGCCGGATTGGACGTGGGCAATATCTGACTCCCAGCGAACATAATCCCCACGGGTTACTGGAAGAAGCATTGCACGATATCATCGCCGCAGAGCCTATCCATGCTCGCTTGAGCCGCGAAGCAGGCAAACATCTAAGCTTCACCCGTTTGGATAAATTAGCTGAACAGGCACTGGCTGAGAACAGAATCACCCAGGAAGAAGCAGAGATCCTGAAACGTGCTGAAAGCAGTCGGCTGCGTTCAATCAATGTCGATGAATTTGAGCCAAATGCATTCGCTGTACCCAATCCAGCAAAAAAGCCTGAAAGTCAGCGTCAAGATAAAGCCGCATGATGCTGACCAGAAAACCTGATTAATGCAAATATGGGACTAAGAAACGGGGCACCAATGCTAATACCGCTCGCTTAAGAAAACTAAGATAAGTCATAATTGGTCTTAGACAAGCATCTGAGGCCAATTTTTTTATGTCTGAATTTTCTCGTGAACTCCAAGCCACTGCGGCCTTAAATTACCCGGGATCCATGGATGCCTTTAGTCAACACATTCCGATGGCATGGGTGACTGAAGCGGTTAAAGAAACGGGGCGAGCCACTGTGCGAAAACGTCGATTTCCCGCCGAACAAGCCGTCTGGTTAGTGCTGGGTATTGGGCTCATGAGAAATCGTTCGATCAATGATGTTTGTGACAAATTAGATCTGGCGTTTCCTGACGCGAAAGGGAAACTGCCGCCATTAGCGTCAAGCAGTCTTTCAAAAGCCAGACATCGTCTTGGTATTGAACCCTTGCGACACCTTTTTCATACCACGGCCACCGAATGGGAAAAAGAAGATACGGCTTATTCTGCCTGTGGACTGAAAATCTTCTGCGTGGATGGCACCCAGTTTAAGGTGCCCGAAACGGCTGATAATCAACAGCTGGGTTATGCCTCAGGCAAAGCCCCCTTTCCCTCTGTGCTGGCGGTGACCCTGATGTCCGCCCGGACACATCTTATCTCCGATGTGGCGTTTGGCCCCATCACCCAAAGTGAGATTAGCTACGCTCAGCGACTGGTGGGCTCTGCCCCCGAAAATACCCTGACGTTGTTTGATCGGGGCTTTCTCTCTGCGGAGTTATTTCAGGCCTGGCAAGGCACCGGCAAAAATACCCATTGGCTCACTCCGATAAAAAGCAAAATGCGTTATGACGTCATTCAGGAATACAGTCCTTATGACAAACTTATCGATATGCCGGTTTCTCCCCAAGCCCGGCAACTGCATCCTCACCTTGAAAAAACCTGGCGGGCGCGCCTCGTTCTGATCCCGGAACCGAAGGGAGAAATTAAAGGGTTTATTACCTCTATGGAATGTCCCGTGACGTATCCCCTCAAAGAGATCCTCACTGTGTACTGGGAACGATGGGAAACCGAAGAAGGCTATGGTGAGCTGAAACAAAGACAGCTCAATAATACCGCCCTCCTGAGAAGCCAGACACGGGCAGGTATCTATCAGGAGTTATGGGGCATCCTGATCGCCTACAATCTGGTTCGGCTGGAGATGAGCCGGATGGCAAAGGACTATCGTGTTGAACCGCTTCGGATCAGCTTTATCAATGCGTTACGACTGATACAGGATGAATTTTTATGGTGTTCAGGACGCAGCCCCGGCACGATCCCGCAAAAATTAAAAGCCCTCAGAGAAAGTGGCAAACGGCTTATTTTACCTCAAAAGCGAAAACGCCCATCGGTTCCAAGGCAAGTGCTCTGCAAAGCACCCTGTTACCCTTATAAAAAAAGAACCGCTCGTGCTTAAGCGAGCGGTATTAGCACCAATGCCCCGTTTTTATTTAAATGGCTTCCAGCAATAACAACTCTTCGATGGTCTGGCGACGACGGATCAAATGCGCCTCTCCCCCGGTAAACAAAATTTCCGGGATCAAAGGACGACTATTATAATTTGAAGACATAGAAGCACCGTAAGCGCCGGTATGGTGAAAAATCAGATAATCTCCGACACTAACACGAGGCAACATACGTGATATAACTTCTCCGCCTTCCAACTGAGTGAACACATCACCAGACTCACATAACGGCCCCGCGACAATGGTTTCTGTCAATGTGGTTTCCGGCAGCGCGTTTATCGGTAATACCGAAATAGGGTGATAACTGCCATACATCGCCGGACGCATTAAGTCATTGAACCCCGCATCCACCAGCACATAATGCCGATTGCCCATAGATTTAACCGCCCGTACTTCCGCCAGCAAGATCCCTGCCTCAGCAACCAGAAAACGACCGGGTTCGATTTCTAACTCAACGTGATGCCCCAGATGCTGCTCAATACGTTGGCGAGCTTCATGCCACAAGCTGTAATAATGTTCGGTGTCGACTGACTCTTCACCGTCCTTATAAGGAATTGATAAACCACCGCCTGCGGAAATGGCTTGAATATCTTCCCCGCACAACCTGACCTGCTCCACCATAGCATTACAGACATTGGAAAGATGCTGATAATCTACTCCTGAACCAATGTGCATGTGCAACCCGACTAACTGCAAACCATATTGATGAATTTTTTCAATTGCCAGAGGGAGATCCTGAAACCAGATCCCATGTTTGCTGTTTTCGCCGCCAGTATTAGTCTTTTGGCTATGCCCATGCCCAAATCCGGGGTTGATGCGCAGCCAAACCGGATGACCAGACTGACGTTCACCAATTTGTGCCAACATATCAATAGAACCGGCATTGACCGGAATATCCAGCTCAATGACACGCGACAATGTTGCCTCATCGATCACATCCGCAGTGAACACAATTTCTGCTTTCTCACGCCCAGGTTGAAACCCTGCATAAAGCGCCCGCTCGATTTCACCCAATGACACGGCATCAACTTTCACGCTCTGCTCTCTCATCAAGCGTAAAATATGGATATTGGAACACGCTTTCTGTGCAAACCGAATGACATCAAACTGTTTTAATTTTTTAATTTGTTTGATGATGCTATCGCCATCATAAACCCACAATGGTGTTCCATACTGAGCAGGTAAACGAAGCAGATTTTCAGGGGTAAAATGTTTCCTTAAGTCATGAGGTAAGCTCGATATAGTCATGGAAGTGTCTCACAAAATCAGCGGTTCCCTCATTATTGACAATAATAGGACAGGAAAAAAATATCCATTTAGCTATAGTCTATTCATTTTTGATATCCTTATGGCTATTTTCCAATCAAAGAGAACAATGTATGCACTCCTGCTCATGGCGACACATTGAAATTTTTCATGCTGTAATGACCACCAAAAACCTGACTGATGCAGCATTATTACTGAAAACATCCCAACCCACGGTCAGCCGTGAACTTGCACGCCTTGAACAATTACTGAAACTTAAATTGTTTGATCGAATCAAAGGGCGCTTGTTTCCAACCGCGCAAGGATTACGGTTATTCGAAGAAGTGCAGCGCTCTTATTATGGGCTGGAAAGAATAATCAATGCGGCTGACAGTATCCGACAATTTGAACAGGCGCAGTTATCCATCGCCTGCCTGCCAATGTTCTCCCAATCTCTGCTGCCAAAAGCCTGTTGCAGTTTTATTGAACACTATCCCGAAGCCAGGCTGACCATCATTCCACAAGAATCTCCCCTTTTGGAAGAATGGCTTGCAGCACAGCGCCATGATATTGGCTTAACCGAACATTTACAGACGCCAGCAGGTACTGAACGAGAAACGTTGATAACCTTAAATGAAGTTTGTGTTTTACCCATTAATCATCCGCTCGGTCAAAAATCACAACTGACGCCAGCAGATTTTCACAATCAAAAATTTATCAGTCTTTCGATCACAGACAGTTACAGGCAACTGATTGATACCATTTTTACTGAGCACCAAATCAATCGTAAGATGGTGATGGAAACCCATAGCGCAGCCTCAGTTTGCGCCATGATTAACGAAAGCATTGGCGTGTCTATCGTAAATCCGCTAACTGCATTGGATTATTTAGATGACAGCGCCAAAATCTGCATTCGGCCATTCAGTATCGACATTCCATTCACAGTCAGTTTAATCAAACCCATCCATCGCCCCTCCTCAGAGTCCGTAGAGACCTTCATTACACATTTAAAACAACAGGTTGCTCTATTTGCCGACAAATTGACATTAGCGTTTCAACATTAATTGTTGCCAATGAGGTGATGTCGCAAACCAATCCACCAGAAAATCCAACAGTGCACGCAAAGTTGCTGGCATATTCTGGCGGCTGGCATAAATGCCATAGATCCCCATTGCCTGAGGTTGGTAATCAGGCAGCAGCTCAACTAACTGCCCTGACATCAAATAAGAAGAAACTGAATAGTAAGGCTGCATTGCAATTCCTGCTCCCTGCAAAGCAGCTTCCATCAATACGGTCGATTCATTGGCACTTAACGTACCACTGACAGGAACTGAATAGTGCTCATACTGTTTTTTAAATACCCACAAACTTTTGCCGAAAAAGTTATAGGTCAGGCAATTATGTGATGTTAACTCCATAGGATTGTTGGGAATAGATTTTTCCGCTAAATAAGACGGCGCAGCACAAACGATGGAATGGCAAGTTGATAATGGGCGAGCAATTAGATTTGGCTCCAGATTATTGGTAATACGGATTGCCAAATCAATGCGTTCTTCTATCAAATTGACAGCCTTATTATCCATTTGCAAATTGACGGCAATGTACGGATATATCCGCATAAATTCAGGCATGGCAACTGCCAGCGCACTCACGCCCAATGATTGGGAACAACTCACTCGCAACAATCCCTTCAAGGTTTGTGCTTCCAAAGACTGTTGCGCCGGCATACCTTCTGCTAATTCCATTAACTTAAGGCTGCGTTGATAAGCACTTTCACCCGCCGAAGTCAGGCTAATTTTACGTGTTGTACGATGCAATAAGCGAACACCTGCCCATTTTTCCATTTCAGCCAAATATCGCGATACCATTGCCCTCGACATATCCAACCGTTCTGCTGCCGCGATGAGGCTTCCCTGTTCAACAATCGTAACAAACACTTGTGCTGCGGTGATCCTATCCATTTTCAGCCAACCTATTTTTCGTCCTGATTCGCTCGATTTGTGCAACAAATAGTTGCTGGTTATGGGGTTTTTAAATCGGAATATGCAACTTATCATACATGTCATTCAAGCACACAAGCTTTTTGCTACAGGAATTCAATTCGACGATGGCTCGCAAAACAACATTAAACATCGCTCTGGCAGCGACACTCTCCTTGGGGATAACCTCACTGGCTCAAGCAACCGATCTGAAATTGGATATCTATAATCCAGGTGAAAGAGGTGTTTTCCCTGTTTCTTCTGAAATTATCAGCGGTGATCATGAAGTTGTCCTGATCGATGCCCAATTTAAGAAAAATGATGCACAAGAGCTGGTTAAAATGATCCGGCAAACAGGTAAAAAATTGACAACGATCTATATCAGCCAATCCGATCCTGATTTTTATTTTGGCCTTGATGTGATTACCGAAGCTTTCCCTGACGCCAAAGTGATCGCATCACCAGAAACCATCAAAGCAATCAATGAAACCAAAGATGGCAAGCTGGCTTATTGGGGGGGATTCTTGCAGACCAGGCCCCCAAAAAGATCGTCGTACCAGAGCCACTAAAAGGAAACGCCTTCACTGTTGATGGTGAAAAACTGATTATTGAAGGTTTAGATGGCCCAGCCGCAGATCGTACTTTTGTCTGGGTTCCTAAATTAAAAGCCGTTGTTGGTGGTGTGACTGTTTCTGACAATATCCATGTATGGATTGCGGATACCCAGACCAAAGCGTCACGCCAGCATTGGCAACAAACATTGGATCGCATCAAAAGCCTGCAACCTAAAACTGTTGTACCAGGCCACTATCTGGGGAATTCATCAATGACGTTGGATTCAGTGACTTTTACCCAAAATTACCTGGCGACATTGGAAAAAGAGTTACCGAAAGTAAAAGATTCCAATGCTCTGGTTGCAGCCATGAAGAAACACTATCCAGATCTGGCTGATGAATCGAGTCTTGAGCTAAGTGCCAAAGTATTAAAAGGCGAAATGAAGTGGCCTCAGTAAGTTAAAAATCATCACGGGCGTTGCGGATAGTAGCGCCCGTATAACAATATTTTAAATATTACCTTAATGCCCCGTTTAATTTCAACGAATCAAAAACGCCAAATAAAAAACGCCAAATAAAAAACAAAACCTCATTACCCATCTTTAATAAAATTAGTATCAAAATTTATTTTAATACTTTATATTAACCCCCATATAAAAATAAATAATGCATTCATTTTAAAAATGAAAAAAACTTATCAAATAAACATAATTCCTTTTTGATTAATGTGATATTTAGCGCCTTTTTATACTTTGAAATAACTAATCACCTTAAGTTGTGATCAATAGTCCATAATCCAATAAATCAGCTTGAATAAAAATCTCACTTTTTTTAAATTTGCAGTCAGCGGAGAGATAAGCCAGCAACCTAAAGCTAACTAGATACTTCCAACGTCTAGAATATGCAGGGCAAGCAGCTTAAGCCAACTAGATGCTTCTAACATCTAGCGCATACAGAATAATAGCCTAAACCAACCAGATGCTTTTAACGTCTAATGTACGCAGGATGCGCTGCTCAAGCTAACCAGATGCTTCCAACGTCTGGCATGTGCAGAAAAGCAGCTTAAAACAACTAGATGCTTTTAACATCTAGTATTTACAGAATGCGTACCGTAGGTTAGGTTCCTGTTCTCTCCGCCACTTTTTATTTATTGTCTCACTTTGCAGATGAATACTATACTCTGCCAATACCACACCCCAGTAATACTATCGCGGATAAACATAAATAAGGCCCAAATGCGATAAATTTAGGAAACGATTTTCTTTTCACGCCAATTATTACAAACCCGAACACGCCAAATAATGAAGCCATCAGCATCAATATTGGTATTATTTCCACACCCAACCAAGCACCGATCGCTGCGGTTAATTTAAGATCACCATAACCTATTCCCTCCTTATTTAAGGTATATCGACATAACCAATACAAAAACCACAAAAAAAAGATACCCTGATATGGCGCCATATATTGCACTCTTTATTGAAACCAAATTACCATCAATATTAACCAAAAGCCCAAACCATAATAAAGGAAGAGTGATAATATCCGGCAAGCAATATGTTTTAATATCGATAACGGCCAATAACAATAAGGTACTACAGAAAAACATAACTATTATATAATCTACGTTAATTAAAATAAAACCCTTCCTTTTTCTCACCTGTAAGAAATTAAAATCCATTTATAAATAACATCCTTGTTACCGTCTTCTTTCCTTAATTTCCTGACATCAATCAGGACAAGATGAATATTAATTTTTTATTCCGGGTATTGGCAATAAAAATTTAGCTAAAAAAGCAATTATAAAATAAATATGCGAACCAGCTCGCATGGAGATATCTTGTATTCCTTAAGCCAAGAGATAACTTGATCACGCAAACAGCGCTCATTTATCATGGCAATGAATCAATTTTGTCATATGGCTGTTTGCGCCATACCGGAAGAACCCGGAAAAAGAAGGAAAGAAGAATATGCGAATACCCCGCATCTATCACCCTGAACTGCTCTCAACAGGCGTGGAAGTTTATTTGAGTGATGACGCTGCCAATCACGTGGGTCGCGTGCTTAGAATGAGTAATGGGCAAGCATTACAACTCTTTGATGGCAGTAATCAGGTTTTTGATGCAATAATCACGGAAGCCAGTAAAAAAACAGTTAAGGTGTTTATCCTTGATGGCAAATTATCTGATCATGAATCACCACTGAACCTGCATCTGGGGCAGGTCATGTCCCGTGGTGAAAAAATGGAATTTACAATCCAAAAATCGGTTGAATTGGGTGTCAACACGATTACCCCACTTCTGTCTGAACGTTGTGGCATAAAACTGGATACAGAAAGGTTGGAGAAGAAATTACAACAATGGAAAAAAATTGCCATTTCTGCCTGTGAGCAGTGCGGACGTAACCAGATCCCTGAAATCCGCCCCATTATGCCACTTGAAACCTGGTGCGCAGAAAATGACGGCAGCCTAAAATTAAATTTGCACCCCCGTGCCAGCCATAGCATCAATACCCTCCCACTCCCCGTGGAAAAAGTACGCCTGCTGATTGGGCCTGAAGGGGGATTGTCTGCCGAAGAGATAGAAATGACAGCAAAATATCAATTTACTGATATCCTGTTAGGGCCTCGAGTCCTGAGGACAGAAACGACAGCACTCACTGCAATTACCGCATTGCAAGTACGTTTTGGTGACCTGGGTTAAGGAGAAAAAATGATCAAGCTCGGTATTGTGATGGATCCTATTTCATCCATCAACATCAAGAAAGACACTAGTTTTGCCATGCTGCTGGAAGCACAAAAACGCGGATGGGAAATCCATTATATGGAAATGCATGATCTCTACCTGCATCAGGGAGAGGCTCGCGCCCGCACACGTTTGCTCACGGTGGAAGAAAATCCACAACAGTGGTATCAGTTTGGCAGTGAGCAAGAAATCGCTCTCGATACTTTGCACGTTATTTTGATGCGCAAAGATCCACCTTTTGATACTGAGTACATTTATGCGACCTATATTCTGGAAAGAGCAGAAACCAAAGGCAGCCTGATCGTTAATAAGCCCCAAAGCTTGCGCGATTGTAACGAAAAACTGTTTACTGCCTGGTTCCCAGAATGGACACCCGATACGCTAGTGACCCGCAGTGCCAAAAAACTACGCGAATTCCACCAAAAACATGGCGATGTTATTTTTAAACCTTTAGATGGTATGGGAGGCGCTTCCATCTTCCGTCTGAAACAAGATGACACGAATGTCGGCGTTATTATTGAAACCCTGACTGAACATGGCAATTGTTATTGTATGGCCCAAAATTTTCTGCCTGCCATTAAAGATGGCGATAAACGCGTACTGGTTGTTGATGGTGAACCTGTGCCTTATTGCCTTGCCCGTATCCCTGCTCAAGGAGAAACCCGTGGTAACCTGGCGGCAGGTGGTCGTGGAGAAGCTCGCCCATTGTCAGAAAGCGATTGGGCAATTGCCCGTGCAGTTGCTCCGGTATTAAAAGAGAAAGGGTTAATTTTTGTTGGGCTGGATATCATTGGTGACCGCTTAACTGAAATCAACGTAACCAGCCCAACCTGTGTACGTGAAATTGAAGCCGCTTTCCCGGACATCGCCATTACTGGCATGTTGATGGATGCTATCGAAAAACGATTGGAAAAACAGATAGCTTAACAGGTCAAACAACATTCGTTTCCTGACAATATTTGCCATTTATAATAAGAGTCCACATACTGTGGGGATTTTAGAGATGTTGCACATTGATTATAAAAGGGTTTATATAACGTCATCCACATCTCATCCACTTTATAACTGAAACCGCTAGCAAAAGCCCTTTGATTTTCGAGGGGCTTTTTTATTTTTCCATATGAAAGGTTAAAACCACCGTCTTTAGACGGTGACCTTGAACTTAAATATTTTGACGTATGCGCGTTTAGTCATAACTGAATACCACCTCCTGCGGAGGTGGTCAGCAACAGGTTTTGGCTCTGCCTTATTGGTTTTTAGATTTTAAAGTAATAGAAGTGGCAGGGACTTGTTTTTAGAGATTTTAGTATGCCCCTCTGGGGCAAAATCAAAGCCACCTTCTATGAAGGCTGTCTCTTGATCATAAGTCTTGTTCAAGAGACAGTGCGAGTTCATAGCCTTCAAGGATGGCCTGCAATTTTAGCCATCCTTCCCACAAGGTTTTTACTGATGCTCTGCCATTTCGTTTGCTATCTTTCCAACCACCGAGTTTTGCTAGATGTTCGTATGCCCATTTAGCAGTGGGAGGCGTTTCAGGGAGGGCTGTTTTTATGCTCTTAAGCCAGAGTAACTTCCATGCTTTTGGCGACAAAATTTTTTCACAGCTAATATCTTCAAGTTGCTCACTGGCAAATTTTAATTGAAATATCCTGACAGCTAAGAAGGCATAAATGGTGGCTAACCTCTCTAGATTATTTTTGCTTTGAACTCTCAGTTCTTCTACGCCTGTTCCTTCACTCTTCCAAATTTTATGGTATTCCTCTACAAGCCAGCGTTTTTCGTAATAACCGATAATGGTAAGGGCATCCTCTTTATTATTTATCGGCTCATTAGTCAGGATATGCCAATTGAGCTTGTTATCCTCATTGCCTATCTCTGAACACCCAACATAATAGAGAGGAATAGCATCTCCCGTTTTGTTCGAGGGAGTTTTTAGCGTCACAGGAGCATATTTCACATCAAGCGTGACTGCTTTTGCTTTCCGTCCTCCTCTTTGAGCTACTTGTATCTGGCGTTGTCCAACACTCTTCAGTTCTGAGGCAAATTGATACAATTTATCGGATCCTTCTTCAATATGTCGGCTCATCATTGAACGCACCACAAAACGTTTCTTATTTAATACCTTATAAATCAAATAGTCATAAATATCCGCCTCTCGGTCACAGACAGAGATGACGTTTGTCATTGCATCGCCTAAACGCAACGCCATATTTCGAGAGGCTCTTTCCCATTTATATCCTTCTTTATCTTCATAAGGCCGTTTAAGATCGTGACGACGAATACCTCGAGTTTTTATATCTCTTGTCCATCTTTGTTGTTCAATGAGCCCGATAACTTCATTCGTATCTGGCGTAAACAACAAAATACTGTGAGCGAGAAGTCCTCGCCAACGGTTGCCTTGGTTGACATGTCCTAATTCATTTCGTATCGAACGATGTTGATAACTCAACGTGGTTGTATCTTCCAAAGCAAGTAGTAGTGGGTATCGCTCAATCTGATTTGCAGTTGCAGTAAACCCCGCTTCAGCAATATCTTCCGATGAAATGTTATCATTACGAATGAATCGGTAAGCCCCTTCCATACTGGCTGGAGATGATGAGGATTTAACAACGGATTTACCGGGATATTGGGCTAAATCTGAAGCCATGTTTACTAGCCTGGCCGTTCTTCTTGGGTCACCCAGTTTAGCATGACCAAATTGCTCTTTAGCCCATTCATGATTGCTTTTAATCATCTCAGAAATCCTCAAATTGAATACCTTGAAGATCTGATCGTGAGAAAAATATTTAGTTCAAAAAATCTCACATTAAGTGAGGAACTTCTGTATAAGAGACAGCCTTCTATGAAGGTGGCTTTTTACTTTCAACTGTAGAGATATCTCTACACCTTTGCGTCGGGTTTCCCTGACAACGTGGATCTGGAAAATCAGAAAAGACCTCCACTAATTCTTTCATCTGCCCCCCTCTAAAAATGAAGGAATTATCCACTCAATATTTTCATGCGTAACCCCTGCGGCTAACCCCGATTTGCTGATGAATATCATCTGCCAGTATGGCCGCACCTGTCGCCGCTATCGTTTTGAAGTGATAGCGAAAAATCAATTATTAATGCGCGTGGGGAGTGTAAGCGCAGACTATATCTGTCATGCCGCCGCTATACAGGAGGGCGATAGCATGAACGAGTATGACTTAGAAAGCGCCGTGATTAGCGGTTTACTCTCGGGCGGCGCCACGCCGGATGCGTATGACGTATTGGCAACCCTGCCAGACGAGGCATTCAATTCAGCCTACCTGCGCAAGGTGTAAGGTTTTCCCTTACGTGGCACCGCAGTCAGAGCCGCCCGTGGCTCCGCCGTGGTGTGTCTTTTCTCTCTACAGCATTGATCGGGATGTCCTGAGCGGACAGGCGGAAAGCCTCACCACCCTGCAAGTTGATGTCTATGCCCTGACCATTGACGAGGCGCGGGGGGTACGGGATAGGGCGAGGTTATCGCTGGCTGGACTGCATCCCACGGAACTCAGCGAAACCAACGGCTACGAGTCTGATACGGCACTGTACCGCGCCACACTGGAATGCCAACTCTGGCAATAACCCCCACATTTTTACCTCACCGTCCGTAATGGGCGGTTTTGTTTCTGGAGAATTGTCCATGTCAAGTAAATACGAAAAAACCCAGGGCACGAAAGTGAGCATTTCGGCCAATCCCGCCACCGAAGTCAACCCCACGAATGCCGTCTGGCAGGCGATTGACTGTACCACCAAGGAGATCAGTTACACTGGTGGGCAAAAATCTGACATTGAAGTCACCACGCTGTGCTCCACTGAGCAGGAAATGACGAATGGCCTCGCCGCACCGGGGGAGATCACCCTGTCCGGCAACTGGTCAGCTAACGAAGCAGGGCAAAATACTTTGCGTAATGCCTACGATACCGATGAGCTTCATGCATTTAAGGTGGAATTTCCGACAGGTAATGGTTACGCCTTTCTTGCTGAGGTACGCCAAAACTCATGGAGTGTTGCCACCAGTGGTGTTGTTACTGCCTCCTTTACTTTGCGACTCAAAGGCAAGCAGCTTCCCCTGAAACCCGTCCCGTTAACCAAGAGCACAACACAAGGAGAATAAATCATGGCGAAGAAAAAACCCGACCTGCGCGCATTGGCACTGGCCCCGAATGCCGGCTTTCGCAGTAAAACCGTGACCGTACCGGAATGGGGCGATGTCACCGTCACCTTACGCGAACCCTCCGCCGGGGCATGGGGACACTGGCAGGCAATGACGTTACCGAAAGAGGGCGAGGAAGACACCCTGTCCATCGCAGAGAAAACCCACCGCAATATCCTAATACCGCTCGCTTAAGCACGAGCGGTTCTTTTTTTTATAAGGGTAACAGGGTGCTTTGCAGAGCACTTGCCTTGGAACCGATGGGCGTTTTCGCTTTTGAGGTAAAATAAGCCGTTTGCCACTTTCTCTGAGGGCTTTTAATTTTTGCGGGATCGTGCCGGGGCTGCGTCCTGAACACCATAAAAATTCATCCTGTATCAGTCGTAACGCATTGATAAAGCTGATCCGAAGCGGTTCAACACGATAGTCCTTTGCCATCCGGCTCATCTCCAGCCGAACCAGATTGTAGGCGATCAGGATGCCCCATAACTCCTGATAGATACCTGCCCGTGTCTGGCTTCTCAGGAGGGCGGTATTATTGAGCTGTCTTTGTTTCAGCTCACCATAGCCTTCTTCGGTTTCCCATCGTTCCCAGTACACAGTGAGGATCTCTTTGAGGGGATACGTCACGGGACATTCCATAGAGGTAATAAACCCTTTAATTTCTCCCTTCGGTTCCGGGATCAGAACGAGGCGCGCCCGCCAGGTTTTTTCAAGGTGAGGATGCAGTTGCCGGGCTTGGGGAGAAACCGGCATATCGATAAGTTTGTCATAAGGACTGTATTCCTGAATGACGTCATAACGCATTTTGCTTTTTATCGGAGTGAGCCAATGGGTATTTTTGCCGGTGCCTTGCCAGGCCTGAAATAACTCCGCAGAGAGAAAGCCCCGATCAAACAACGTCAGGGTATTTTCGGGGGCAGAGCCCACCAGTCGCTGAGCGTAGCTAATCTCACTTTGGGTGATGGGGCCAAACGCCACATCGGAGATAAGATGTGTCCGGGCGGACATCAGGGTCACCGCCAGCACAGAGGGAAAGGGGGCTTTGCCTGAGGCATAACCCAGCTGTTGATTATCAGCCGTTTCGGGCACCTTAAACTGGGTGCCATCCACGCAGAAGATTTTCAGTCCACAGGCAGAATAAGCCGTATCTTCTTTTTCCCATTCGGTGGCCGTGGTATGAAAAAGGTGTCGCAAGGGTTCAATACCAAGACGATGTCTGGCTTTTGAAAGACTGCTTGACGCTAATGGCGGCAGTTTCCCTTTCGCGTCAGGAAACGCCAGATCTAATTTGTCACAAACATCATTGATCGAACGATTTCTCATGAGCCCAATACCCAGCACTAACCAGACGGCTTGTTCGGCGGGAAATCGACGTTTTCGCACAGTGGCTCGCCCCGTTTCTTTAACCGCTTCAGTCACCCATGCCATCGGAATGTGTTGACTAAAGGCATCCATGGATCCCGGGTAATTTAAGGCCGCAGTGGCTTGGAGTTCACGAGAAAATTCAGACATAAAAAAATTGGCCTCAGATGCTTGTCTAAGACCAATTATGACTTATCTTAGTTTTCTTAAGCGAGCGGTATTACCGCAATATCCGGGGTGATGTTTGAAGTGGTCAATAAAAATTGGTCACTGACTTAGAGGCTTCCCAAAATAATCTTTCTGATTCATTGGGGGTTAATCCGTTGTTATACCAGTGAGGGCGAAGCTGACTGTAATAACCTGTTATATACTGGGTGATTGAATATCTGGCTGCCATAAAATTTGCATATCCCTCTAAAGGCACCCATTCGCTTTTCAAGCTCCTGAAAAACCGCTCCATTGGGCTGTTATCCCAACAGTTTCCCCGTCGGCTCAGGCTTTGTTTGATACCATATTGCTGTAATAATCGCCTAAATGCTTTGCTGGTATACTGGCATCCCTGATCGCTGTGAAACATCACACCTTGTGGCTTTCCTCTTGATTCAAATGCCATTGTTAAGGCTTTCTTCGTTAACTCAGCGTCGGGCGAAAATGACATCGCACAACTGACGGGTTTACGCGCAAATAAGTCGAGAACCACCGCTAAATACGCCCAACGTTGACCTGTCCAGATGTAAGTGATGTCACCACACCAAACCTGATTAGGTTCCGTAACAGCAAATTGGCGATCAAGATGGTTTGGAATATCAACATGTTCCTGCTCCTTTCGTGAATACCGATGTTTGGGTTGTTGACGACTGACCAGCCCGAGTTCAGCCATGAGTTTTCCGGCCCGCCATCGGCCTAATGGGATCCCCTCACGGGTAACTATCGAGGCAATCGTTCGTGCTCCGGCAGAACCGTGACTTTTGTTAAAGGCTTCACGAACCCGGCTTTTTAGCGTTACGCGAGCAGAGTCTGGCCGCTTGATTCGCTTGTGCCAGGCCTGATAACTACTGCGATGAACCCCGAACAGTTGGCAAAGAGAAGCCACCGGATAATGCACTCTGAATTGCTCGATTAACGAGAACTGTTCATGTAGTCCGACATCAAGAGTGCTGAGGCTTTTTTTAATACATCGTTTTCCATTTCAAGGCGTTGCAGTTTCTTCTTCAGTTCGCGTATTTCAATTTGCTCCGGCGTGATGGGTGAGGCTTTGGGTGATTGGCCTTGTCGCTCCTGTTTTAACTGGCGAACCCAAGATTCCATTGCCGATTTACTCACATTCATCGCCTTCGCCGCTTCTCTTATGCTGTAATGCTGGTCAAGGACTAGCGGGGCAGATTCCAGTTTAAATTCGGGGCTGAAACGTCTTTTCATCATGTCACCTATTTTGCGTGTTGAAGTGAGAATATCACCTCTATAACGGTGACCAAAATCATTGGACCACATCAATCAGGTCGTGGCTGACAATGAACGACGCACTCAGGTTCAACTGGGTAAACAATCCGCCATTATCAGCGAGAAAGCGACGGCAGTTTTCAATATCGACGGCAACGGCTATGCCATCAAGGATATCGGGGCAGGCGTGAACTACAGGGGACAATATTATGGCGCGGGAATGGTCATTGGGGCTGAGGTAAAGAATGGCAGGGTCGAAACGCATTTCGGCGTCAGGGCGAACCAGTTTACCGTGGTGAATCCGTCCAATGGGAAAATGGAGCCGGTGTTCGTGATTAAGAATGGACAGCTGTTTGCCAGAGATACCTTCATAGAGGACGGCAGCATTACTAACGCCAAAATCGGCAACTTCATTCAGTCCAGAAATTATGTCGCAGGTCGGGCGGGGTGGAAAATTGATAAATCCGGTTTTGCTGAGTTTGGTGATATCAAGGCGAGAGGTGAGATTAATGCGACGTCAGGCTCCCTGAGAAACGTCACTATCGAAGAGGACTGCAAAATAAAAGGGACGTTGTCAGTGAATAATATCGTTGGCGACATTGTGAAGGTTTACACAATGAACGCTGGAAATTTAACCATTCCTCCGTCACCATTCGACCGCGTTATTGTTATCCCTGCATTGCAAATTACAGCAACCTCCAGCAAACAGGCGTGGGTATCGCTAAATGGAAATACAATATGCCGGGCGAGGACATATGCAATTTCTACAGGTAACCTCAGAACAGGATATGTCCCATCGATCATCACGGGCTATGGAACATTGCCAAAAAATGTACCAGGGGACGTTACATATTATCAGGAAGGTGAAGGGTTTATGATAACTATTCTGGCGTTCAAGGCGTAATCACCAAACCCTACGGGCTTATCTTAGATTTTCTCAGGAACACACTATGTACTATTCACAAGGCACAGCCTCAACTGTGTCCGGCTCGGCTATTGTCCGCGGTACGGGCACGAAATTTATCTCCAATATCAACGGTGTTGCACCCGGGCAGTTGATGTTAATCCGGTCTGGCAGCAACAACTTAATCCACCTGATTCAGACGGTGAACTCCGATACCGAACTGGTACTGGCGGATAACGCCACGGTCACCCTGAATAACGCGAAATACCAGATTCAGACCACCCTCCCCGATTCCGTCTCGGATGGCGTCCGACATATTGTGGCCAACACCAGCTACATCACCCAGTTTCTCCAGAACATGGACAAATGGATGTCACAGAATGGCGTGGTTGACGTGACATTGCCGAACGGTCAGACGGTGTCACTGCAATCGATACGGGCGTTACAGGAGGCATTAGAAGGAAAAGCAGATAAAACAGAGTTTCAACAGTCGGTACGGGCGTTGCAGGCGACGATGGAGGGGAAGCTGGATAAATCCCGAAATGGCGCAGATATTCCAAATAAGGTTGAATTTGTAAATAATCTGGGTTTATCAGGGGCGATGAAAGTCGGGGATTATGGATTTGGAGGTATTGCTCGTTTAGCTAGCGATAGTGATTTAAATGCTAAACGGTTACCAACATCAATTTATCGTATGGGTGGGGGTGATGGTGATAACTGGTGGGTCGGATGGGGAGCAGGTATCTTGCTGCGCTATGATGAAAATAATGTATTTCATCTTTGGCTTAGCGCGCAACGTACTGAATTACAATTTATTATGCAAATAGGTAATACAATTCGGGGATGCACATTATGGGGTACAACCAATACCACCATAGACAACAACGGCTTCCTAAAAAAAGCCTCCCCCATCATCCAAATCTACCCCGATGGCACATTCATCACCAACGACGAATCCGAAGGCGCGACTGTCACTAAACTCGGCATTGGCCATTATCAGATATCCGGCGTATTGGGTTATAACGCTGACGGAGCATGGGGTGTCCACGGCGGTATCTCCTCCCCGAAAAATAACAACGGGCTGGAACTCATCTACATTGATGACACAGTGAAAAAATGCGGCGGCATCATCATTCGTACTTTCCACCGTCAGCATCCCCATTTACCTGAACGGTTCCAGAACAGGCGGATAAAAGACATCGTGGATGGTGAAAAAGTCTACTATGCCGATGCCGAACCCTGCGACATTCCCGAAGGTTGTCGCTTAGATGTCCGCGTTCAGATGCCGGAAGATTCGGTGTGGAATGTGGGGCAGGGGGAGGTGAATTCAGAGCCTTGATGATATGAAAAAGCTATAGGGCGCTATAAAGTTAGCGCCTGAACCCAAGTTATGGATGGCTAAAACCCGAAACAGGTGATGCATTTTAATCATCAATGAAACAAAATAAATACAGCCTACGTGGTTGAGCTTAAGATTCAATGACACTAATATAACCATAGCTATATATCAATTTGATAAACTTGGCGTGTAGTATTTTATTAAATTATCAATGGAGAGTGTTATGCCTACTTGCTTTGATGTGGCTGATTATTTTTTGGCTTGCTGTAATGAGGAAAGCGGCGACACTATTTCCAATTTAAAATTACAGAAGCTGGTTTATTACGCGCAAGGTTTTTCTTTGGCGTTGCTGGAAAAGCCGTTATTTGAGGAGCAGATAGAAGCGTGGATGCATGGCCCTGTGGTTCCGGCGATTTATAGGAAATATAAAAAGCATGGTAATCAAGCGCTGCCTATCCCTGCCCGCCTTGATTTAAATAAATTTTCCAATGATGAAAGAGAACTTCTTGATGAAGTTTATAGTGTATTTGGTCAGTTCTCTGCCTGGAAGCTGCGCAATATGACTCATGAAGAAGCGCTATGGAAAGATAATTATATCGAAGGGGTAGGCTATCAGGTTATTTCCCATAATGAGCTTAAGGATTACTTTCTTACTCGTATAAATTAATATGGCACAGAAAAAACCTAAAAGAATAAAAGCGCCTCAGGAAGTTCAGGAAAAATCTGTCAGGCTTAAGATTGGCCCTGAATTTAACGATAATTCAGAAAACAGGCCGCCAGAATTTTCTTTAAGATATCTGCAAGATAATTACTGTGTAAGCAGTTGTGAAAGGGATGATAAGGCGGCTTTATCTGACAAATTATTCCGGCTTAGTAAATTAACATGGGGTCAAATAAAGCAACAACACCGACATGCGCTTGGATTTGAAAAAATCCACAGAACGGCAATAAAACCCCCCATCCCTGCGCACATAACAGAAGATGTTAACCTTATCGCTTTTAGGTTCAGTGGTAAGAAGCCCATGGTTGGCTATAGACGTGATTCCACTTTTTTCATTGTATGGTTAGATAGAGCTTACACTTTATATGATCACGGATAATACCAAGTCCGCCCCGGGCGAGTCTTCATGTAGGCAACATCCCTTAATACTCTTCCTTCCCACTTGTACCATCCCCCACACAACCCCCATCAATTCATTCAACTCTCCGCACGCGTTTAATGCCTTGATTCTATTAATCTCTGCCCCTGTGACAGAAATAATTAAAATCAATCACTTACGTAAATAGGATAATTATCCCCTTTTAACCCGTTGATTTAATTGAATTCCTGTCCTGAGCGGGAATTGAGAAAAATCAACAGCTTAGCTAAAGGTGGGATTTCTCACCTTTAATTCAGCATTCTTCCGTCACAAACGGAGCAGTGAAATTAACTCTAGGGACTCCTTGAGTTTAAGGGGTCCTGTTGTCGAGGTCATTAGCTCAGTGACCTCGAAGAATACCGTGGTCCTCACTTTGGCCTACCCGATAATTTCGGGTTGTTCCAATCAGCCGAACTTTCGTCCGGTTACTCAGCGAAACTTTTCGCTCAGTCATCGGCTGAAATTTTAGCTGATGTGTATGCGAAAAATTTCTCACACCTCAATAACTCATTGATTTATTCGAGGCCGTCACTTTGGCCTGTCACTCAGCGAAACTTTCCGCTAATGGGATTTAAAAGCCCATTAAGGTGATAATTCATGGAGAGGTACACAAACTTTGCGCGTATCATTTAGCGACTCGGTTCATTTGCGGTCATCATTTGGTGGAGCGCAAAAAGAAAAGGTGCTTCGGAAATCGAAATAGCCAAAGTGGGATAGTCCACTTTAAAGATGACGCAAATTTGCGTCATGGTAAAAATCAATACGTTATATTTATTTGTACTCACTACCGACGAAATTCGTCGTGAGTCACTCAGTTACATTAAGCAACCCTGTGAGGGTAAAAGGTATGGTGGAAATCACCATACCCAAAGTGGGATATTACACTTTGAAGATGGTTGGAATTTCAACCATGATTCAGGTTTGAGCCATCTACGGCAACTATAGGGATTTCTTCTATAGTTGATTGCCTTGAGAGTCAAAGGGTGGACTCCTTCCCTTGGAATTCTTCTTCTTTCTGCTGCATAAGTTTGTTGAATTTTTCATGCAGTGATTGCGGGTACAGCTCGGTGTATACCTGCCATAATACATTCAGCGAACGATGACCTGTGACTTGCGCGACTTCTTCAATTGAGAACCCAGCCTCAAACAAGCGACTTGCCCCTTCCCGGCGTAGATCATGATAGCGGAGGTCTTCAATGCCTAGTTCGACGCATGCCTTGTGAAAACCCTTAGATATGCTTCTCGTATTATAGGGGAATATCAGTTCACTATCAGATTTTGGTTGTCTTTGAACAATATCCCACGCATCCCCAAGCAAGGGAACAAACATATGATTACCTGTTTTTTTTCTGGGGTCTTTTCTGTCTCTTACGAGCACAGACTTTTGCTTCTCATCAATGTCATCCCACCTGATTTTACATACCTCTCCAATGCGCATACAGGAAAGTATTGAGAAATTCAATATATCCTCGTAAGGAATATTACTTGTCCAATGACTACCTCGTCTGCGTAGCACTTCCATTAATCTATCTAACTCCTCGCGCTCTGGTCTTCTGCTGCGTCGTTGGCTTTTACTGATTAACCCCATTTGGGTTAAAACTGAACGAGCTTCATGTGCAGGATTCGAGGTGTAGTCTATGCCATAGACAGGCTTGGCTGATTTTAGGACTGATGACAAATAGACGACATCATGATTAATGGTGGCGGGAGTAGTTCCTGTAGAATATCGCTGCTTGCAATGCTCAATAATATGACTCACCGAAAACTCAACTAGCGTGAATTTTGCCAATTCACTATTTAATAATGCATTCAATACATTTTTCTTGTCTCTTCCTGCCTTTCCACCCAGATCTGGATCATTGATATATTTGTACAGTAGAGCACCAACCGTAAAATCTTCGGCATCATTCTGTGTGGGCACCCCGTTTTGCTCTAAATCGACCACCCGTTGAGCACCCCATGTTTTAGCGTGAGACTGCTTTCCGAATGTACGGTTCTCCCTGTAGATATATTTACCTCCAGACTTAACACCAACAGTGCAGCGGTAGCGGACAGTGCCATCTGCGCGAGGACGTTTTTCTATGCTATAGTAGGCCATCTGCGATGCTCTCCAGTTCAAATTTTTACGACATAAAGGGGTGCTATTAGGGGTGCTGATAATCTCAAAATAGCCTAAAAAACCCTTAAATGCACGAAAATTAGCAAAAACAACAATTCAGGAAATTCAGCATAATAGCGAGCTATGGCGGGAGTCTGGCGTGTTATTTGGGTATTTTCTTTTTATGTTTTACCGATTTATAATCGGCGGCCCAAACAGAGGTATATAATGACTGCGACAAACTTTTCCGAATTCGACCTTGATGAATCCTTGCTTGAAGCACTGAACAACAAAGGCTACGAACTCCCGACCGCCATTCAGGCGGCAGCTATTCCTCCGGCGATGGACGGACGTGATGTATTAGGCTCAGCGCCGACCGGTACAGGTAAGACCGCCGCTTACCTGCTACCAACTCTACAGCATTTACTGGATTTTCCTCGCAAAAAATCAGGGCCGCCACGCATCCTGATTTTGACGCCAACCCGTGAACTGGCAATGCAGGTAGCAGAACAGGCAAAAGAATTGGCGGCCCATACACATTTGGACATTGCGACAATCACGGGTGGTGTTGCCTACATGAATCATGCGGAAGTATTCAGTGAGAATCAGGATATTGTTGTCGCAACGACAGGGCGTCTGCTGCAATACATCAAAGAAGAAAATTTCGATTGCCGTGCAGTGGAAACGCTGATCCTTGATGAAGCGGATCGCATGTTGGATATGGGATTCGCCAATGATGTCGAAACGATTGCAGGCGAAACCCGCTGGCGTAAACAGACCTTGTTATTCTCCGCAACTCTGGAAGGGGAATCCATCCGTGATTTTGCCGAGCGCCTGTTAACTGATCCTGTTGAGATTGATGCCGAACCTTCTCGCCGTGAACGCAAGAAAATTCAGCAATTTTACTATCGGGCTGATTCGTTAGAGCATAAAACAGCTCTGCTGTGTCACCTTCTCCAGCAATCTGAAGTGACTAAATCCATTGTTTTCGTACGTAAACGAGAGCGTGTTCGCGAACTTGTCGATTGGCTGAACCAGGCAGGCATTCAGGCGGGTTTTCTCGAAGGAGAAATGGTGCAGGCCAAGCGTACAGATGCCGTAAAACGCTTGAATGATGGTAAAGTCAAAGTCCTGGTCGCCACCGACGTTGCTTCCCGTGGATTGGATATCGAAGATGTCAGCCACGTCTTTAACTTCGATTTGCCTCGTACCGCAGATGTTTACTTGCACCGGATCGGTCGTACTGCTCGTGCAGGCCGTAAAGGAACGGCTATTGCTTTGGTTGAAGCACATGATCACCTACTTTTGGGTAAAATCAGCCGTTACCTCAAAGAACCTTTGAAAATACGAGTGGTTGATGAGCTTCGCCCACAGACCAAAACGCCAAGTGAGAAAAAGGGTAATAAGCCATCCAAAAAAGTACTGGCAAAACGTAAAGAGAAGAAGAAAACAGAAGAGACAAAGAAAAACCGCGTAAAAGTTCGTCATCGCGATAGCAAAAATATCGGTAAACGCCGCGCTTCTTCTGGCAATCCCAGCCCAAAATTAACTGAATCTAGCAACGATTAATTCATAACCGAGTGTAGAACATGGGCGAAGCCATACAGTGAATTCGCCCAAGTTCCGGCAGACTGAGCGCTAAATATTACGCAGCATAATGCTGTTCACTTTGCTGCGGTGTGATATCTGTAACATCCGTTGACGCCAACATGGTATTGCCATTGTTCAGCCAAGGCTTTTGTTCCGCCATTAATTCGAGGACAGCTTCCAAAAAATGGGCCTTAAAGGCATGTAAGCCATATCGATTAGGCAGTATGAGATCCCATATGTTCTCTAATTCATATTCATACTTAAGCTCTATTTTGTGCCCCATCGGTTGACGGATTGGCAATGTTTTTTGCAAGTTACCCAGCCAATCGTGTTCAACGGTATAATGGCGTACTAAACCACTGTCAGCCAATTCATGGGCAACTTCGGGTGATACGCCCATATGTTTCAATGTCGCGTCAGAAACACTAACAGAATTGTAAATAACTGCTGGTTTTCCTGTTGCCAATGCGGCCACAGTTGCTAATCCGCCCCCCAATGAATGCCCGGTGAAAATGACGTTTTCACCAAATACTTCTAACGCCTTATGTGCCAATTCCACGGCTTGGTTATACTGTTTTTCATTGTAACCAAGCTTTTGACGAATACTTACCATAAAATCCTGTAATTCATTCGAACCTGTGAAAGAGACAATATATAACCCCTTATTTTGGTATACACCGGCCTGAAACCCTGTTGAATAATCATTCAGAGTGTCAGGATCAATGCCTGCTCTTGATAAATCCTCGTCAGACAGACGCACATAATCGCCAATTCCTAAACTCGTTTGTCGATAAACATCACGGGTAACCAGCGTCAGGGCATAATCGACCCGTTGAGAGTGTTTTCCCGCAATATCATTGGCTTTCAATTCAGGTGCTGCCATAGTGCTGGCATTTAAGTTATTAACCAATGATTGATAGAGCGCATTAACCTGCTGAGTGTTTTCTGAAAACGAAATATTTGCGGAAGAAATGTGATCAACTTTGTCAGGTGGTGACTGTGCAGTAGCATTAGATTGAGGTTGTAAGGTATTTCCTTGTAAAGAATAAACCCCTAAGTTACTAAAAGAACTGGTATTAATTGATAAGGTCATAAAATTCTCCTACAGATTATTCAAGTTTGGTGTGGTTTAAAAGCCCAAACTCTCTATCGGCAGAATTTTTAACAAAATTAAAACAAATTTAATTTTTAATTAACAAATTTAATTTCCATAATTAAAGTATGTAAATAAAAAAAGGGAGTAACGATTCTCCCTTTAAATTTTTTGCTTGATACAAGAATTACAAACTTTCGGTAAAAGTACGTGCAATAACATCACGTTGCTGTTCTGGCGTCAGTGAGTTAAAACGTACAGCATAACCAGATACACGAATAGTGAGTTGAGGATACTTTTCGGGGTGTTTTACTGCATCTTCCAGCATTTCACGGCGCAGAACATTAACATTCAGATGTTGCCCGCCTTCTACACGTACAGCCGGCTTAACTTCCAGCGGGATCTCACTATATTCAAATTGCCCCAACACCTCTTTGGCAACAATCTGGCCTTCATCATAATCTGCTTTAGCACAGATGCAACGCGCTTCATTTTTTTCATCATCCAACAGCCAAAAAGAGTTCATCAATGCAGCGTTGTTAGATTGGGTAATCTGAATCCCAGTAATCATTTATACCTCCAACATCATCTTAGTTATTCGGTCAAATCCTAGCTTAACCCATCATCGTTCTTAATTTCCTGTATACCAGTACAAATGAGAAGATTCTTTGATTGTAATCAACGGGTTTCATACGGTTATTGATAGTGAATTCATAATGTCATGTTTTAAATCATCTTTTCCGACAGAATGGAATGAAATTATTTTCATGTTTTTTCAAAAAATTTATAAAAATAGATTTTCATCCTGGGAATTAAGCTTAGATTGAGATCTCAGGGTTTCCCTATCCCAAGGGAATCGGTAAGCTTAAGCTATCTGATAATCATCTAGAAAGGGATTGGCTATGTCCGCACCTCTCACATGGCACGATGTCATCGGCAATGAAAAGAAACAGACTTATTTTGTTGATACATTGGCTTATGTTGCCAATGAACGTCAGGCTGGAAAAACCATTTATCCGCCTCAAACAGATGTTTTTAATGCATTTCGCTATACTGAATTGGCTGATGTAAAAGTCGTGATTTTAGGACAAGATCCTTACCACGGCCCGAATCAAGCCCACGGTTTGGCTTTCTCTGTACAGCCTGGTATTCCTGCGCCGCCTTCTCTTGTCAATATGTACAAAGAACTGGAATCGGACATTGCCGGATTCACTCGACCAAATCACGGTTGCCTGATCAGCTGGGCAAAACAGGGCGTATTATTGCTTAATACCGTGCTCACCGTTGAGCGCGGTAACGCGCATTCTCATGCGCATTTAGGCTGGGAAACGTTCACTGACAAAGTCATTGCCGCAATCAATGAACATCGTAACGGAGTTATTTTCTTGCTTTGGGGATCGCATGCCCAGAAAAAAGGCCATTTTATTGATATCCAACGCCATCATGTATTAAAAGCTCCCCATCCTTCACCTTTGTCTGCCCATCGTGGTTTCTTAGGCTGTAAACATTTTTCACAGGCCAACAACTTATTGGGATCACAAGGATTATCGCCTATAGATTGGGAGCCTCAATTACCCCAATAGTCGATTTATGCCTACAAAAATGCCGCCTTTCTCATGGCGGCATTGCATCACGAGAGACCGTAATCTTTATTTAGAAACAGCAACCATTGCAGGACGCAATAGACGACCATTCAAGGTATAACCTTTCTGCATCACCAACATAACCTGATTAGGTTCATGCTGTTCTGATTCCATCATGGTCACCGCCTGATGCACTTCTGGATTGAAAGGGACATTGGTGTCACCGACCACTTCAACGCCAAATTTACCCACTGAATCAATAAAAGATTTCAGCGTCAGTTCAATACCTTCAACCATTGGCAGTAACGCTTCATTGGTACGATCAGCCGCATCTAATGCACGTTCCAGATTATCGATAACAGGCAGAAGTTCATTGACAAATTTTTCCAATGCAAATTTATGTGCCTTTTCTACATCCTGCTCAGTACGACGGCGAATGTTTTCGATTTCAGCACGTGCACGCAGCAAAGCATCACGTTCATTAGCCTGAGCCTGTTTCAGTTGTTCTTCCAACTCAGCAACACGCGGATCAACAACGTTTTCAGTCTCTGGCGCATCTGCCTGTTCCGCATTTGTTTGTTGCTCTAATACATTTTCTGTATTTTCTGCGACTTGCTCGTCAGGTACTTTTTGGTCTTTACTACTCATGAATATCTCCGCGTATTTTGTATTATCTTCGCCATTTGAGCTTATTATGGGGATCAAAACGCGGGATTCAAGGGAACAATCATTATTGTGAGGGCAAAACCATATGCTGAAGGAAATAACAGCAATGAATAATGAATTCAAATGCATCGGTATTGTCGGTCGTCCACGTCACCCTGAAGCACTGGCCACCCACGAAATGCTGTATCACTGGCTGGTATCTAAAGGTTATTGTGTCATTGTGGATAGACAAGTCGCTAAAGACATTAGTTTAAAAGACGCTCAGACGGGAGGATTAACAGAAATTGGTAAAATTGCCGATCTTGTGATTGTTGTCGGTGGTGATGGCAATATGCTCGGTGCAACCAGAGTATTATCACGTTATGACATTAAAGTCATTGGTATCAACCGAGGCAATTTGGGCTTTTTAACGGATTTGGATCCCGATAATGCTTTACAGCAGCTCTCCGAAGTTTTGGATGGCAAATATCGAGACGAAAAACGTTTTCTGCTTGAGGCACAAGTGACAAAAACTGGGCATAAATCCCGGCGCAGCACTGCATTAAATGAAGTCGTACTCCATCCAGGCAAAGTTGCTCATATGATTGAATTTGAAGTCTATATTGATGAACGTTTTGCTTTTTCTCAACGTTCAGATGGCTTAATCATAGCAACGCCCACTGGCTCTACGGCCTATTCACTGTCTGCTGGAGGACCTATATTAACCCCAAACTTAGAGGCTATCGTGCTAGTGCCGATGTTTCCACATACGCTCTCGTCACGCCCTCTCGTTATCAGCAGCGAAAGCAGCATTCGCCTGAAATTCGCCCAAAACAGCAGTGACTACGAAGTCAGTTGTGACAGCCAGATCGTCCTGCCAATCCAAGATGGTGAAGATGTGATCATCAAACGCAGTGACTATAATCTGCACTTAATTCATCCAAAAGATTACAACTACTTTAATACACTGAGCACAAAACTGGGCTGGTCGAAAAAAATGTTCTAAAAACGAGCCTTCCTACTTTACTGTATAAAAAACCAGTTTATACTGTATGGAAGCACAGACATGTTTTTATGCACAGGAACATGTTCTTATACAGTAACGTGTTTATATACAGTAAAAAGAAGGAGGAGCACGATGCTGACTCAATTGACCATCAGTAACTTTGCTATCGTCCGCGAACTTGAAATTGATTTCCGCCCAGGAATGACGGCAATCACAGGGGAAACCGGAGCCGGTAAATCCATCGCGATTGATGCATTAGGTTTATGTCTTGGCAACCGTGGCGAAGCCAATATGGTTCGCCCGGGTGCTCCGCGTACCGACCTTTGCGCCCGTTTTTCACTCACTGATGCGCCTTCTGCCCGCAAGTGGCTGATAGACCACCAGCTCGATGAAAGTTTTGAGGAGGGCAATGAGTGCCTGCTGCGTCGTACCATTACCGCTGATGGGCGCTCTCGCGGTTTTATCAATGGTACTGCTGTACCCCTTTCTCAATTACGTGAATTAGGTTCCCATCTCATTCAAATTCACGGACAACATGCTCACCAATTATTGTTAGAAAATCGTCACCAAAGGCGCTTACTGGATATTTACACGGGCGATTTCGAACTTCAGCAAGAAATGAAACAGGCTTACCAGCAATGGCGCCAAAGCTGTCAGGCTCTCTCCCAATTCCAACAACAAGCTCTTGAGCGTCGCTCACGTCAGCAATTGCTGGAATATCACCTGAAAGAACTGGACGAACTGTCACCACAGCCAGGTCATTATCAAGAACAAGATAGTGAATACAAACGACTGGCAAATTGCGGGCAATTTTTGTCCGTCAGTCAAAATATCCTCCAAATTTTAAGTGATAATGATGAACAGAACATTGTCAGTTTTCTTAGTTATGCCCGCAGTGAACTGACAGAGCTTGCCAGCATGGATCACAAACTCAGTGGCCTGCTTAACATGCTGGAAGAGGCTGCTATCCAAATCAATGAAGTGAGTGATGAGTTACGTCATTACAGCAACCAACTGGAACTGGACCCCAATCGTTTATTTGAACTGGAACAGAAAATTTCCCAACAAATCAGCATGGCCCGTAAACACCATGTTGCGCCAGAAGAGTTACCTGCATTACATCAACAGTTGTTGGAAGAGCAATATCAACTATCCCAGCAGGAAAATGATTGTGCCCATCTCAGTGAACTTGTCAGCTTGCATTATCAACAAGCCTTGACTGTGGCAGAAAAATTGCACCATATTCGCCAAAAATATGCCGCAGAATTGGGCCAACTGATAACAAACAGTATGCACCAACTTTCTATGCCTCATGGCCGCTTTACCATCGATGTTACCTTTGAAGCAGAGCATTTAAATATTGATGGAGCCAGCAAAGTTGAATTCAATGTCACAACCAACCCTGGCCAACCCCATCAACCATTGGCAAAAGTGGCATCAGGTGGTGAGCTTTCCCGTATTGCACTGGCAATCCAGGTCATTACGGCGAAAAAAATGGAAACCCCCGCGCTGATTTTCGATGAAGTTGATGTAGGTATCAGCGGTCCAACAGCGGCCATTGTTGGGCGTTTGCTGCGTGAATTGGGGGAATCCACCCAAGTGATGTGTGTCACCCACTTACCTCAAGTCGCAGGATGCGGGCATCAGCATTTTTATGTCAGCAAGCAAACAGACGGCGAAGAAACAGAAACCCAAATGCAACTATTGGATAAAAAAGCACGACTTCAAGAACTGGCGCGGCTTTTGGCGGGGAGTGAGGTTACAAAAAATACTCTGGCTAACGCAAAAGAGTTGTTAGCGGCATAAATTGAGACAACTTTCTTGTATAATTGCAGTCATAGGTAAATGCGTAGAGGTTTTCAACCTCTTCAATGTTTATTATTATCGACGGCCTAACGCCTAAAGGAATGTAATTACTATGCGCTGTAAATTGTTGACTGCCGCTACTGTCTCACTTGTTATGCTGACTGCGGGTTGCTCCATGTTTGAGCGAATTGTTTATCGTCCTGATATTAATCAAGGGAACTACCTTACGCCGGCTGCGGTATCAAAAATCCATCAGGGAATGACTCAACAGCAAGTTTCTTACACTTTGGGAACACCAATGCTGACCGATCCGTTTGGGAGTCAAACTTGGTATTACGTATTCCGCCAACAACCAGGCCATGGGAAAACAACTCAGGAAACCCTGACACTTACCTTTGATAGCAATGGTGTGCTAACTGATATCAAGGATGAAAAATCACTGCCAGAGAATCAGTAAGATGTGTGTTTTATTTATTCGCCAGTAGAAAATCTGGCGAATAAACAGACATTATTGTGCATTGTTTTTCGCACGCTCTGCTCGTTTACGGCGCATTTCTTTTGGATCCGCAACCAGAGGGCGATAAATCTCCACACGATCTCCCTCTTCCAGCGTTTCAGTCAGTTTGGCAGGACGGCTATAAATACCAACTTTATTTTTAGTCAAATCGATATCATTACGTAATGTCAAAAGACCAGACGTTACAATCGCCTGTTCGACGGTAGCTCCTTGGGGTACTTTCACATTACGCAGATATTGCCGTTCAGGCAGAGCATAAACGACTTCGATATTAATCTCAGACACTATAGACCTCACGTGCACGCTGGGTAAAAGCCTGAACCATATTCCCAGCCAGCTCCTTAAATACTTTGCCAAAGGCCAGTTCGATCAACTTGTTGGTAAATTCAAAATCGAGATGCAACTCAACCTTACAAGCATCTTCACTTAACGGAATAAAATGCCACCCTCCCATCAATTTACGGAAAGGCCCGTCAACAAGCTGCATACTGATGCGTTGATTATCAAATAACGTATTGCGCGTTACGAACGTCTTACTGATCCCTGCCTTAGAAACCTCAACAGAAGCCGTCATTTCATTATTGCTACTACTTATTACACAACTACCTACACATCCCGGTAAAAAATCAGGATAAGAAGTCACATCGTTGACCAATTTATACATTTGTTCCACGCTGTAAGGTACTAGCGCAGAGCGATTAATCTGTGGCATATCATTTCCTGTAAAACATAACAGCGCTGAATAGTATCACTTAAACATGGTTAAATAAAAACCTGACGACATTTAGAACAATAAATGCGCACTTATCGCTAAATATCATACAGAAGAGATTTCTTTCACTAACGCATGCAGTATAATACAACGCATTATGACAAAGAAAAAAGCATACAAACCCGGTTCGGCAACAATTGCCATGAATAAGCGAGCCCGCCACGAATACTTCATTGAGGAAGAATTCGAAGCAGGCTTATCCCTACAAGGTTGGGAAGTTAAATCACTGCGTGCTGGCAAAGCTAACATCAGTGAAAGTTATGTTTTACTCAAAGATGGTGATGCTTATCTTTTTGGTGCCACGATTACGCCATTAAACGTTGCTTCTTCCCACGTAGTTTGTGATCCGACACGGTCACGCAAGCTACTACTTAACAAACGCGAGCTTGATTCACTGTATGGTCGAATCAATCGAGAAGGTTATACCATCGTCGCACTTTCCATGTATTGGAAAAATGCTTGGTGCAAAATCAAAATTGGCGTTGCAAAAGGTAAAAAGGCGCACGATAAGCGTTCAGATATCAAAGAACGTGAGTGGAAATTAGACAAAGCGAGAATTATGAAGAATTCTGGGCGTTAATCGCTGGCATTGTCATCCAATATTCTGATATACTTAACGCTTATTATACTTGGGGCTGATTCTGGATTCGACGGGATTTGCGAAACCCAAGGTGCATGCCGAGGGGCGGTTGGCCTCGTAAAAAGCCGCAAAACAATAGTCGCAAACGACGAAAACTACGCACTGGCAGCTTAATAACCTGCGCAGAGCCCTCTCTCCCTAGCCTTCGCTCTTAGGACGGGGATCAAGAGAGGTCAAACCCAAAAGAGATCGCGTGGATGCCCTGCCTGGGGTTGAAGCGTTAAATCCAATCAGGCTAGTTTGTTAGTGGCGTGTCTGTCCGCAGCTGGCAAGCGAATGTAAAGACCAGACTAAGCATGTAGTACCAAGGATGTAGGAATTTCGGACGCGGGTTCAACTCCCGCCAGCTCCACCAAATTTGGCAGGACAGTGTAAGGACAACAACTTGAAAAACAAGAACTTAGCAAAGTTGGTAGGTCACTGTCATGACAGTAAAGGGACTTAAAAGTGCACGTAAAATGCACGTGAAGTCAAATTTGAAACACCTCAGAATCCCACCCCCTCTGAGGTGTTTTTATTTGTAAAAAATGTATTTCTATTTGTAAGAAAGTGTAACAAAAATACACGCTGTTTTTGCCTGTCTTGAGTCTGGCTTACCCCTCAGATCATTCCCTCCAAAACAAATATTGAAGAACGGACATCATTATTTTATCCGAAAAATTCACTGTCAAAATTCCTCTCTGAAATAATGCCTTTCTGTACATATAAACAGTGATTTTAAATATTCAAATTTTTTGATGTTATTTGGCGGATGCAATTTTTTTTTTGCAAAAGAAGATAAAGCCAGTTCCAAGGTGAGAATGAAAAGGAAGATTGATCACCATAGCACAGCAATCTACCCTTTGACTTTCATAGTAATCAACTATAGAGGAAATCCCTATAGTTGCCGTAGATGGCTCAAACCTGATTCATGGTTGAAATTCCAACCATCTTCAAGATGTGATATCACACCTTGGGTATGGTGATTTCCTCTATACCTTTTACCCTCACAGGGTTGCTTAATGTAACTCAGTGACTAACGACGAATTTCGTCGGTAGTGAGAGGTCAGTACGCTAAACGTTCCGACCTTGTGAGAGGCTACGACGAATTTCGTCGGAACCAATGATCACCAGACTGCAAATATGCCGTCTGCTTACTTTTCAAGCTATCACTGTAACCCGTTGATTTTTCCGAAGTGGTCATTTTGACCACCCAAGACATCTCAATATTTCCAGTTTCCAAAGTGAGGACCACGGTATTCTTCGAGGTCACTGAGCTAATGACCTCGACAACAGGACCCCTTAAACTCAAGGAGTCCCTAGAGTTAATTTCACTGCTCCGTTTGTGACGGAAGAATGCTGAATTAAAGGTGAGAAATCCCACCTTTAGCTAAGTCGTTGATTTTACTTATTTCCTGCATTGAGCGAGAATTCAATTAAATCAAGGGGTTAAAAGGGAGTAATTATTCCATTTAACGTAACGTATTGATTTAACACAATTCTGTCACTGTGCCAGAGATTAAGGAAATCAAGGGGTTATAAAGACGGGGAATCCCGCTTTTAGTATGCTAAGTTTTATCAGCCATTTGATAAATTTCATTAATTCACCATCTGTCATTTTATGTCATCCTGTCATCAAAACATGTATCTCACCCATTAAAGTTAATCAAGCCGTACTCTCCAGTATTGATGAACCGATTTTATTGATGTTCACCGGCGGAGAAGCATCCCGCCTTCATGTTACTTAGCAATGTATATTGTTGATTAAATGAGGGAATAGCTATGCAAGATAAAAAACCTGACGTATCAAATTTAAAAGACACAGTACCAACACAACAATCCTATGAAGACTTTGGTTATACTGCCTTACCCGTTGGGGTTCCTATTCCTTGGCCGTCAGAAATTCCACCGGACGGTTGGCTTAAATGTAATGGTGAAGTATTTGATACAGTAAGATATCCGAAACTTGCCCTTGCCTATCCATCAGGCAGATTGCCTGATTTAAGGGGGGAATTTATTCGTGGTTGGGATGATGAGCGCGGAGTAGACTCGAATCGCCAAGTTTTATCGTGGCAAGCTGATACATTCGCAAGGCATAACCATAGCCTCAAAACTACAGAAAGTGAGATAACTCATAAAGATAACGCTGATCCGGCTCGTGGTGAGATACCCGGATCAGTCAATAGCTTGGGTAGTACTGGCGAAGGTAAATCTATTGGTATGACTGGTGATAACGAAACACGCCCCCGCAACATAGCATTCAATTATATAGTAAGAGCAGCTTAGTAGCTATCAGCCCTCCCCACGAGGGCTTTTTCATATCGTCAAGGCTCCGAATTCACCTCCCCCTGCCCCACATTCCACACCGAATCTTCCGGCATCTGAACGCGGACATCTAAGCGACAACCTTCGGGAATGTCGCAGGGTTCGGCATCGGCATAGTAGACTTTTTCACCATCCACGATGTCTTTTATCCGCCTGTTCTGGAACCGTTCAGGTAAATGGGTATGCTGACGGTGGAAAGTACGAATGATAATGCCGCCGCATTTTTTCACTGTGTCATCAATGTAAATGAGTTCCAGCCCGTTGTTGTTCTTCGGGGAGGAGATACCGCCGTGGACACCCCATGCTCCGTCAGCGTTATAACCCAATACGCCGGAGATTTGATAATGACCGGTGCCGAGTTTAGTGACGGTGGCCCCTTCGGATTCGTCGTTGGTGATGAATGTACCATCGGGGTAGATTTGGATGATGGGGGAACCCTGTCGTATGTAGCCATTGTTATCACGCCAGCAATTAGCGCCCAACGATAATACATGGCCGTTTCCTCTGGGGAGCCGCATTTCATACCATTGAGAGTCATTCCATTTGTAAACAATATGTGGGTCATTACCATAGGTTTTTAGGTTAATACGGGTACCATCAGTAAAACAGGAAATTTCATGTGCAGCATTCAACGGGTTTTCTATCACCATGTTGCTCTGAATGGTTTGTACTCCCCCGTTAGATAAATCCCGTGCCACTGCATTTTGATGTGGTCCAATGATTTTGGTCACCGTTATAGAGGTGATATTCTCACTTCAACACGCAAAATAGGTGACATGATGAAAAGACGTTTCAGCCCCGAATTTAAACTGGAATCTGCCCCGCTAGTCCTTGACCAGCATTACAGCATAAGAGAAGCGGCGAAGGCGATGAATGTGAGTAAATCGGCAATGGAATCTTGGGTTCGCCAGTTAAAACAGGAGCGACAAGGCCAATCACCCAAAGCCTCACCCATCACGCCGGAGCAAATTGAAATACGCGAACTGAAGAAGAAACTGCAACGCCTTGAAATGGAAAACGATGTATTAAAAAAAGCCTCAGCACTCTTGATGTCGGACTACATGAACAGTTCTCGTTAATCGAGCAATTCAGAGTGCATTATCCGGTGGCTTCTCTTTGCCAACTGTTCGGGGTTCATCGCAGTAGTTATCAGGCCTGGCACAAGCGAATCAAGCGGCCAGACTCTGCTCGCGTAACGCTAAAAAGCCGGGTTCGTGAAGCCTTTAACAAAAGTCACGGTTCTGCCGGAGCACGAACGATTGCCTCGATAGTTACCCGTGAGGGGATCCCATTAGGCCGATGGCGGGCCGGAAAACTCATGGCTGAACTCGGGCTGGTCAGTCGTCAACAACCCAAACATCGGTATTCACGAAAGGAGCAGGAACATGTTGATATTCCAAACCATCTTGATCGCCAATTTGCTGTTACGGAACCTAATCAGGTTTGGTGTGGTGACATCACTTACATCTGGACAGGTCAACGTTGGGCGTATTTAGCGGTGGTTCTCGACTTATTTGCGCGTAAACCCGTCAGTTGTGCGATGTCATTTTCGCCCGACGCTGAGTTAACGAAGAAAGCCTTAACAATGGCATTTGAATCAAGAGGAAAGCCACAAGGTGTGATGTTTCACAGCGATCAGGGATGCCAGTATACCAGCAAAGCATTTAGGCGATTATTACAGCAATATGGTATCAAACAAAGCCTGAGCCGACGGGGAAACTGTTGGGATAACAGCCCAATGGAGCGGTTTTTCAGGAGCTTGAAAAGCGAATGGGTGCCTTTAGAGGGATATGCAAATTTTATGGCAGCCAGATATTCAATCACCCAGTATATAACAGGTTATTACAGTCAGCTTCGCCCTCACTGGTATAACAACGGATTAACCCCCAATGAATCAGAAAGATTATTTTGGGAAGCCTCTAAGTCAGTGACCAATTTTTATTGACCACTTCATCTTTGTCCGTCTTGTCATCCGAGCCAAACGCCAGTAACCCCTTGGGTTTCTTGTTGCCGTCACCGTGGGTAAACGCCGCCTCTTCCTTCTCTGCGAACTCCTGCGCCAACTCCGCGGTGATAAAGGCTTCCACATCAAAGTAGGCATCATCCAGCATCCGCTGGGTTGCCGCCGGGTTGCCGTAAATCTCCCCCCAGACCGGCTCAATCACGCCGAGCTGTGAGGTTGAGGTTTCCTCGCGCTTATCGGTTTCCCCCACCCAGCCACTGGTTGTTCCGCCCCGATTGACCAGCTTCTTATAGTCCGGTGTCCCCAGTGTTATCACACTGCATTCCTGACGCATCACCACCGCATCTTTCAGGCTGCTAATGATGTTGCGATCCAACTCTTCCGGCACGGCATAGCCGCCGTCGGGATCGGTCGTGGTCTGCATGGCCTTTTGTTCCAGTTCGGCCAGCCCGTCTTCCTTGCCCTTGCGGATAAACTGGGCGAATGCCGTTTTGTGCTCGCTGACGGCGGGATTATTGCCGCTGCCTGCCGGACGTTTCAGCCCCGCCAGTTCGTCTTCCAGTGCGGTTTTCAGGGTATCCAGCTCACCGAGCTTGCCGTTCAGGGTGTCAACCTGCTCAGACAGTTTGCCTTTTTCCGCCTCAATCGCCTCGATACGTTTGTCGTTCTTCTGCTGGAACGCCTCGAAAGCGCCTTTCAGTTCCTGCGCAACTTCGCTGACATCTTTTTGATCAATCGCCATAACAGCCTCTTATTTAATTAAATTTAATGGATTTCAATGTTTCCAGTGCGGCCTGCTCAGCGTCACGCAGAGAAAGTGCACGGTAGCCGCTGGCCATCAAGGCCCGGGCCTGAGTTAGCGAAAGCCCGACATCGCGCAGGACTCGCTCAATACTTTTTTGCGAGGGTATTTCACCGCGGGCAAAGGCGGATTTCACCTCACTGACCCGCGCTTCATCGTTAGCCGGAAAGGTCACCAGACTGACTTCCCATAAATCGAGATCTTTCAGTAAAAACGCCTCTTTTGTCCGGTCATATTCCCAGTCTTTCAGGATATAACCGATGGACAATCCCGACAGGGAACCGGCTTTCATATGGGCATGCGCCCGTTTTGCCAGCGGATCATCCTCAATCAGCAGCCGCCCCCTGAGGTACAGCCCCACCTCGTCTTCTTTCATCTCGGTATAAATACCGATGGGTTCATCCATCCGGTGTTGCCAGAGCAACGCGGGCAGGCTGCCTTTCTCATTCCATTGCTTTAAGGTGTTCGCAAAAGCGCCGGATACGACAATATCGTCATAGCTGTCTTTTACCCCGAACACCGAACCGTAGCCCTCGAACTCGCCGGAGTCGCTGACCGATTTGATTTTCAGGGGCACATCAAGCCGTTGTCTGGTCATCATCGGCATGCGGTTTGTCCTCCGTTGGGGGTTTTTGGCCGGTATTTTCCGGCTTGGTCGTCATGTTCATGGGGGTCAGGTAAATATCTCCGCCCTCTCGTGGGTTGAGTTCTTCCAGTTCCCGGCACTCATTGGGGGAGTAGATCCCCCAGTTGATGCCCGTGGCGTAGGCCTCGAAACGGGATTTCATGTCCCCGCGCAGCAATGCCCCGGTGTTGAATTTGGCGTAAAACCGCCCTTGCTTGTGGCTTCTGACTAACCCGGCATTAATCCGCTGTTCAATGCGGGTGAGGTACGGGACGAGGGAATAGTTAATAAATCCAATCCCTAAATTCTCAATGTTGTTAAAGGTGGCGCGGTCGGTGTTCTGCACCATATGCAACGGTACCCGGAAGATGCGGCAAATTTCCTCCAGCTGAAATTTGCGGGTTTCCAGAAACTGCGCATCTTCGGCCGACAGGCTGATTTGCTGCCATTTCAGCCCCATTTCCAGAATGAGCGGCTTGTGCGCATTTGCCAGCCCTTGATGCTGCGCTTCAAAATCGGTTTTCAACCGGCTAAAGGCCTCGTCGGTCAGGGACTCATCGGTTTGCAGTACCCCGCTGGTGACGGCCCCGTTACCGAATAACCGGGAACCGTGCTCTTCGGTCGCCAGTCCTAACCCGATCGCCTGCCGCGCGTAGGCCACCGGACTTAACCCAGTCAGGCCGTCCAGGGTGAAAATGCGCACATGCCAGATTTCATTCTGGGTCAGGGTGGCGACGTCACCGTTCGGGAAGGTGACCTGATATTCTGGCTGCCAGTCACGGGTTAATTTGCTGCTGACACTGCCCGGATCGAGGGGCAGTAACTCCACCACTTCCCCGAGGGCCTTGACTTTGTAGGCGTAGAAGTTACCCCGCAGGCACAGGCAGGCAATCAGTAACTCCCAAAACTCCTGTGGAGTCATGTAGTTGTTGGGTTTGACCGACAGCAGTTTATGCAGCCGCTCTTCAACGGCACGCTGATTACCCCGCCCCAGTTGCTCATACAGCGAACAGGGCAGCATGCCGACCGACTCCGCCAGTACCCGCACACAGCTAAAGACCGCGGTGAGCTGCATGGCTAACTGCGGGCTGACCCGCCGGCCGGTGTAGGTGTCATATGACAGGCCGATTAATTCACTCAGGTCACGGGAAGTCATCGGTTCAGCGGATTTTCGAAACAGGCCGGGAAAGAACATCAGGAGGCCTCCTTACCGGGTTTGTGGCTGAGCAGGCGGGAAACCAGATACGACCAGCCAAGACACAGCCCCCCCCGCGACAATAAACCCCGCGGCGGGCAGCAGCAGCCACGCCCCGTAAGACAACAGGCCGCCCCCTGCCAGCCCGACCAGCGGGGCAGCAATCATTAACAGTTTCATAAAATCACCTCAGAGTGAGCGCAGACCCCGGCTCATTAACACATCGGACAGACTTTCCTGTTGCTCACCCCCGTTCACCAGTAACCGGCTCAGGGCGGTAAACAGGGCAACGGGACCGTCAATTTTGGCTTCCGGTGTGGATTTATTGGGGAAGATATTGTCGTTTTTGTCCGGTTTGACGGTGACGTTACTCATCATCCAGTCCATCACCGGATGGCGGTTATGGTGGAATTTGCCGCTGTATACCGCCGCTTCCAGTGATTTCATGGCTTCGGACAGATTACGCACGGTTTGCGCCACTTCCACCAGTGGCACGCCGTCTTCCGCCAGTGCCAGACTGAACTGGACTGCACTCCACGGGTCAAAACCCAGTTCTTTCAGGTTGTCACCGGTAATCCAAATCAGCAGCTCTTCTTTTATTTGCGCATGATCCACCACTTCGCCATCCGTCAGGGTCAATACGCCCAGCTCATCCCACTTGCGGTAAAGTTCCGCCATCTGTCGTGAACAGCGTTCCAGTCGACCTTCCGGCAGCCAGAATTTAAAGTCAGCATGGACATGACCGTTGTTTGCCTGCCACACTTTCACCGCCGCACAGATATCAATCTTGTTCGCCAGGTCCACGCCGACCCACATCGGGTAGGTTTTCAGCTCATGCGGAGGTGCCAGCGGTTCGCAGTCATCCCACTTGAGCATATCCATCCACGCCGATTCGGCTGTGACCCACAGATTCATGTGCTTGGTGAAAAAATTGTGCCGCGCTGACACTTGCTCTTTGGCCTTTTTCGCCAGCCGCCGCAGGTCATCCCAGCGCTTGCAGATACCTAATCCGGGGTTCGCTTTCTGCCAGACCGTCTCATCAAACGGATCATCGTCTTTATCCAGCGTGTAGATCAGGGCGAAAAAAGTATCATCAGGGGGCACCTGACCACGCAGGACCTTAACGGCATAATCACGCAGTTCGTAACAAATCCCTTCTTTATTAAATCCTGCGGTGGTAATGCCAAACAGCAATGACTGCAAACGCGCCCCCGTGGCCGTTTCCAGTACATCCCACACATCACGGGTTTTATGGGCGTGCAGCTCATCAACAATACCGCAATGGATATTGAGACCATCCAGATTGTTAGCATCACTGGACAGTGGCTCAAACTTGGACGCGGATTGCTCCTGATAAATGGTCAGCTTATTAAACTCAAACAGGCGACCTAACGTGGATCTGGCCTGCTTGATCATGTTTTTCGCATCTTCAAACACAATGCGGGCCTGATCACGGGTGGTCGCGGCCGAATAAACTTCCGCCCCGCCCTCGCTATCAGCCCCGGTCATGTATAAACCAATACCGGAGGACAGGGTGGACTTGGCGTTCTTACGAGCCACTTCGTTGTAGGCCGTCCGAAAACGGCGCACCATCACCGGCCGCCCGCTGCCGTCATTGCGCAGCACCACTTCCCCCGTGGCTTCATTCACCAACGGATGCACAAAACCAAACAGGTTAATCAGAATAAAGATATGCCAGTCCATCAGTTCAATGGGCTTGCCTGCCAGTGCGCCCTTGACGTGGGGCACAAATTTGTAAAAGTTCAGGATATGCTGGGCACGGGGTTCACTGAAATAAATTCCCCGCGCTTCCCCCGTTTTCAGGTCATTCAGGAACCGCTGACAGGCCAGTTTCACCAGCTCACCGGATACAACCTCACCCGCCACGACCCGCTCGGCGTAGCGAATACCCTCCGCGACTTTTGCCATGTTAATCCCTCATTTGTAAGAACTCAGCCAGGGGATCAGCTTTGTCTTCCCCGGCCATGTTGACCTTAGACCGGCTGGATGGCGACATGCCGAAGGCGCTGAGCATGGCATGAATACGTTTCCACGCATCGGCTTTCATGCCTGCCGCCGGATGCGCTTTGATTAATCCCTGATCGGTCCGGTAGGTGTAACCTTCGCTTTCCAGTGTTTCACAGTGCGTCCGGTATTCGACGTAGGCTTCAATCAGCAATTCAAGGGCTTTGGCGTCAAGCTGAGTCAGCACGCCGACTTTATTCAGCTCCCCGGCGATCCGTTCGTGCCAGTACCGGCCCATTTTCCCAAAATGTTTGGGGACCAGGGGAACCCCTTTTTCCGGCTTCGGTTCATGGGCGTTAATCGGGCGTTTTGATGGGTTACCCCTCACCAGACGCAGGTGAGTCGGGGTTGGCGGTCGTCCTGCCATGTGATGTCTCCTGTAAAATGGTGCAGTTGGGGCACCCCAAAAAAAGGTTTGCATTTCGCGGCGATGTGAAAAGAGGTAAGGCGGCGGTCCTTAAGGGCGAGAGTGGCAGAAATTTAACCCGCCCCTCCCTCTATAGCGATGACATATGCAATGATTGCAATGAGAAATTAATATTCATTCAATCTTTATCGTAATCGCTCCGTGGCGGTCTTACGTTTATGGCAAGCCCAACATAATAGTTGCAGATTGGATAGCTCATCCGTGCCACCGTGTGCCTTGGGTGTGATATGGTCAACCGTCACGCCTGTTACTGCTCGTCCCCCACGTAAGCATTGCTGGCATAAATGTTTATCCCGTTGCTTAACGCTGGCTCGTAGCTTGTCCCACTTGCTGCCGTAGCCGCGGGCGTGTCGGTTCTTGCCTTGCTGGTGAGTCTGCCAGCCTGTATGGATATGGTCAGGACAGTAGCCGCTGCGGTCGGTAGTGGTCTTGGGGCAGCCACGTTTGCGGCAGGCTCGGGGGATACGAGGCGGCATGGCATCACCACTTCGAGAACAGCCCGCCGCGTTCACTCTCGTGTGCAACAAACAGTAGTATCTCTTCACGGATTATCTGGCGGATATGATCATCATCAGGGATGCTGGGTATTTTCGCTGAGTTAATGACGGCCGAACTCAGGCGTGCTTGCTTAGCAGTCCCTCTATATGCTTTCTCTATTTCATTGATTATGGCATTGGCGTTTATATCTACTGCCAGTTCCAATGGAGTAACAGCTACTCTTACTTTCCCTTCTGAACCACATACCTTGAAGCTATCAGCAGTAACCCCAGCCTTGATTCCTTCATCTACTGCCAGCGTCATACCTGCGGGATAGGTCTTGGCATCCTGACTTAACCCCTTAACACCTTAACACCACTCAGCATGGCATTAACACGCTTTTCGATAAACCCGCCACGGGCTTGTCCATCAATGCGCTCCAACAGTTCAGCAATGTGTTCTAGCTGTGATTCAAGCTGGCTTAATGTTTCAGTGTCGTATTGGATACCGACAGTGAATGTGGATGTTGCTGTACCTTGTGACATGTTTGCTCTCCATAAATCAGAATAATTAACTGGTCTGGTTGATATAACCCCGACAGTTTTTGCACGGTGGTTATATAAAATGCTGAAAAAACATTCAGGAAGTAACTTATCGTCCAATATTCGCAATCTCTTGTTTACCACCTCCAACCAAGTCAAGAGCCATCTGACTAAGGTCATCGATCAAGCGTTTAGCCTTGTCGAGGGTAACCAAGTCATCTTGCCGTTTTCTCAATCTGCGGCCTGCATCAGAGGAATCTTCATCAGACGCCTTTTGTGCTTTTGTGACAATGTCCTGCATCTGTTGAATCGTATATTCAATGGATGGAGTACCTGTATTGCTTTCTTTCTCTGCTAGATCCAGTAACCACTTTCGCAATTCTTTGGCAACCTTGGTTCTTGATACCATCCCAATCAGATGAGCACCTCTGGAAGAAAAAAGTCTGACATCTGAGGATAATTCACCGTAAGCCATTGATTTGTCCGAGGCCGTCACTTTGACCACGGTAGTCATCGTGTCGGTAAACTCATCTTTGTGACGCTGGTAAATCTTGTTCACTTGCTTCATATCGGCATAGCCAAGTAATTTGGCTAACTGCTCACCAGTAAACCAAATTTTCCCATCGCCATTGTCAAAAGGGATCACTTCTTTTTCTTTGAAAGTTAATGCTGTACTCACGATGCTTATCCTTACTTAGGTAATGAACCTTTGCCGCAATAGGAGATCAGCCCATCGAGTAGCATCAGTTTTAGCTGATTCCTCAAAGGCTCATTCCTAAATAAAGGCTCGATGTTTAGATTGGCGCTGCGGTGCGCGGTGAAAATAAAAATGCCACCAGCCCGTGTGCGTTGGGTACGCGGTAGGAACGGAGTGGCAGCATGGGTTATTCCTGTAGCCACTCAGGGAATGGACACAGAAATATTTACTTTAGTTTCATAGAGTAACTAATGGTTAAGCATTATTCGCTTGTTATTGTGTGGAAATGGGTTTACTGGTCTTTGTTGTAGTCAGCGAAATAAGGTGAATAAAATGAAAAAATATCTTCTTCTTAGTCTGTTGGCGGGTTCGGCTATGCTACCACTGCAAACTTACGCCAATATTTCCAGCAATTGCCCAGATGATTCAGGTAATTGTATAGATCTTGATCCTATTTGCGTGTTATTACCAATGTTGCCACAGTGCGCCTCTAATATTTCAATAACCCCGTCAAATTCACCAACGTGAACAGACTAATAAATCAAGCAAGGACGGTAGCATTCCTGCCGTCCTCTCGTCATGACACGGTATTTACTCTCACCACCCCAGTATCATTTGCTCTGAGGGGGTGAGGACGGGTCTTACTTAACCACTTCTACCGTAGCACCGCTTTCATTGGTGATATACAGCTGATCCCCTTTGTAGAGAAACTGATACCCACCTCCACCCAGCTCTGGAATTTCCGGAAATGTAGGGCTGGAAATATTTGAACAGACAATGGCAATACAATCATTAGCGCTCACACCTTCACGGGTTACACTGAGTGAATGTTCTTCTTCAATAACCTGTGTCATTTCTTCATCTGAATAGGACGGTGGAATAAATTCAATGACATCTGGGGTTTCAATACCCAACTCGTTAGCCAAATCAAATGCCTGTTTCCATTGAGGTGAACCAATACGAGCAATGGTGATCTCTTTGGTTTCATACAATGATGTGGCGTTCTCGATAATCTGCTTAACTGTAAACATGGTTTCTTTTCCTGTTTCTGATAATAAAAAGCCCCTGATTATTCAGAGGCTACTGACATTCAATCTTCGCCCAATCCCTCAGTCCGAGGAACTGGGCTTCAAGGGTTTCAAGTTCTCCGAGGAGACGTACATAATCCTGTTCAGCGTCTTTCGCCAGTCTGGCGGGTCTTGAACCGTCCATGCCGGAGGGGGAAGCGGTTTCAGACACGGGGCACTCGGCTTTGACGTACACGCGCTTAACGTTAGTGCGGAGAGTATCGTTAAGCTCATCAAGTTTAGATTTGGCATTGGCGAGTTTCTGTAAGCTTTTTGCATCCCGTTCGTGGAGTTGCTGGATGCGCGCTTGCTGGGTGGTGTTGATGGCGACCTGTTCGTCATACTGTAGCTTTAAGCTACGGTATTCTTTGGCCTTGTCCTGATACTCACTGTAATAGAACCAGAGCAGGCCAGCGACGACAGCAAAAGCACCGAGCGTGAAGTATTGACTATTGAGTTTCATCGCTATGAATTTAACCTTGCTTGCTCTTCTATCAGAGGGGTACGATAGTTTTTATCAAAAATCCCGTTTAACGCCTGTTTTCTTTGTTCACGATCCCAGCCCATTGAAATAAGAACCGTATTTGCCCGCTGTAATTCGGTAATGGCTTTAATCTGCCACTCAGTCAAGTAATCCCTGACTGCTTCGCTTTTGCCAATATCATTGTGCTTCTTAAACTTGGCCGACTTCATTCCGAGGACGACATCATTAATCAGGTCGGCTTCATTGCTGTAATGAAAATGCTCCGTTTCTTTCCCGTCCTGTTCCCGGCTATTTTTAATAGCATCAGTCATAGGTCGGTATTCAACTCTGGCTCTTTCCCGCTCCAGTTGAATTTGAGATTCTTTTGTTGCCTTTTCACGAAACTTAATGAAACTGTCAACCAAGCGTACTTGTCCATCACGGGCTTTCTCACCACCAATAAACGGCATGGCAATCAGGAATCCCCGTTCAGTTAATTCATAACAAGGTAATTCTTTGTTTTGTTTGCTGATATATGAGGAGGGCTTGAAATCAAGCCCTCCTAAATGACTGCTTTCTATTAATTCTCTTACGTTCTGCAAGACGTTCTTATGATCTCTACCAAACTCACTGGCAATAACATCTGTTGTGACTACAGGCTGACCATTGGATTTTTTAACTAAAAGTCTCATCTTGCGTATTCCTATAGAAATAAGAGCCTGCTGACGTAGAAATATCGCCCATGAGAGGTCGCCACCTGGCGATAATTCTCAGGCTCTATTTCTATAAGCTCATGATTGGGGTTCGCGCACGTCAGTACGCAGATAAAAAAGAAGCCCCGCAAATGCGAGGCTATGGAATTCAGATTAAGCTGTAGGCTTTTTCAAATACATCATCGGAATAAGGCTGCTTGCCGTTCTCGTGCCAGATAATGGACTTAGCCAGCGCAATCAGCGTGGGTTTATTGATGTCCAGAACCTGATTCGGGTCTACATTCAGCGCCTTGGCAACACCCTTGATATAGGCTGAGGTGTTATTCTCGCTATTTGGAGCATAGCGATTAATCATCCTGGCCACACTCTGATAACCGTTCTTGTGGTAATTGGTCAGCAACTTCATGAGTGCCCGGATACCATATTCCGGTGATTCAAACAGACAGAACCGAGGATTTTTTACCCCTGTTTCGATTCCAATTTGACCCTGCCACTTATTAGCGGGATTGTGGTCAATATTGCCCGGGTTGTTATTGCGAATGCCTCTGCTCACTGTTTACCCCCCAACCGTTTATTGATGGCACGAATAGCAAACTCGCGTATTTTCTCAACGCCAATAAATCCAACAGCGCCACCGATAGCCGGTGCAAAACTGATAGGAATGCCAAACATCTCTAGCCCACTGGATACGCTCCATGACAAAGCACCACAGAGCAGCGCCTCTACCCAGCGGTTCTTTCGTTCCACGCCGTCGTAAATCAGGCGTCCGTAACAAATTACGATAGCTAAAGCAGAGCCGGATATCTGTGGCCACGAGTTTTTCAGGCCATTTAACATGTCAGCCCATAAATCAGGATTTTCTTTCATCTTCATATTCCACCCCATTTGAACAATGGGCGTCCGTGGGGTGAACGATGGTTACCCCTGTGAGTAGGTTAAAAGTAATAGGTTAATAGTTAAGGTAAGCTGTTGGGTCAGCCAAAAATCAATTAATAACCGAAGTGATGGCTGATTAACTTCGGTGTGAGGAATAAAATAATATGGATGACTACTTCATTGGTGCAATCCATGGCATTTACCACATCACAGCCACGGACGTAGACTTCCCCGATAAAAATGTCAGTGTTGCTTTAAGAGTGAATGGAACTACTACCATTATTAATATTGACGGCAATAACCATAACCTAGTGGACATGACTCTGCGGGAAATAACAGACTTGGCATACAGTATCTACAAGGAGAAATTATCCATTTAACTGAGCATGGATATTTTCTATGGCTATCTTAAAATCTTCATTCACATTATAAAGATAGTTTTCTAGAGCCTCTATTTTCACCAAGGCACTAGTCAGGCTACAGCTCGCACTAGACTCATTTATTGCGAGCTGTTTTTCCAACCCTTCAACTTTTTTCTCCAGTTCTTCAATACGCTTTTCCATCATTCACCTCGCTAGTGAGTTATTTGTTGGATCTAATTTGAAAAACCTGACACCTTGCGTTTTATCTTCTTCTAAAATGGCTTTTTTTATTCTTTTGAGGGCAATTCTGGAAATCAATTCAGGTATTGACTCCTGAGTACAATACCTTGTTGCGCCCGCATTTTTTGAGAAAGGCTCAGGCCATTGAACCAGGATAAACTTTCTTCTGCCGCCATCTTTCTTGTTTTGTTTTAATACCGCATGACCGGTAGAGCCGCTTCCGGCAAAAAAATCAAGAATGATATCGTCACTATCCGTGACCTTCATTAGGTGTTCAATTAATCCTGTCGGCTTGGGATAATCAAAAACAGGTGAACCGAGCAGGGCTTCAACCTCTTGACTTCCCTGCTTCGTGGTAAAACCGGTTATGATGGTTTTGGGATGTTCAGTGCCCCTCTTCTTAACATATTGAAGAACACCATTAGGTTTAAAGAAAAATTCAATAACCTGCTGTCCCTTAGAGTCAACAGTCTCCTTTCCTGACAGCCAGTTTTTGATTTGGTGCTTCATTGTCCAGCCCGCTTTTAGCGTGACTTCGCTGGCTAAGGCTCCATCCTTGCATTCAAGCACACCCGAGGTCACTTCAACGACTTCTTTATCGCCAAATACCGATGGAAACGTTTTATTTTCACCCAAGAACTTAACTCCGGCGGGGAAGGTTATTTCTGACGCCGGGTTTTTAACGCTCACCCGTTTTATTGCCCGATCAGAAATCAAGCTCTCATCACCCTGATAAACAATACGGGGTAACTGAGACCTGTCTTTTGCATAGGCCAGGATATATTCATGCTCTCGGGTAAAAATTGATGCTGAGGTTCTTCCACTCTTCCAGATAAGTCTTTCAACAAAATTAGCTTCACCGAATATTTCATTGCACACATTGGATAAATTAATAACTTCATGGTCATCTATCGATATAAAGATAATTCCATCATCAGATAATAAATTCCGGGCTAATTTCAATCTTGGGTACATCATGTTTAGCCAATTATCATGGAATCTGTCTTTATAGATAAAATCCTTACCTGTGTTATAGGGCGGGTCGATATAAATCATCTTCACTTTCTTGTGATAAGATTTTTGCAGCAACTTTAAAACTTCAAGATTATCACCTTCAATAAACAGGTTCTCTGTGGTATCCCAGTTAACACTTTCTTCTTTACAGGGGCACAAGGTTCCTGTCGATGGCGTTTGAGCAAGTTGACGCGCACGGGCCTTACCCTGCCATGTAAAGCGGTAGCGTTCTTCAATGGTCATCAGTGGAATACCCGGTAACAAAAAAGGCCACCGGAGCGACCTGATTATGAAAGTGATTGCGGTGGCATAAATAAAAAAGGCTATATTTCGCTCGCCATTAGGCCACTTAAAGACCAATGCGAGTGTTTGTTGATCATCTTGGTGTTATAATAAGATGTTAATAATTAAAAAAGGTTACGTGATGAATATAAAAATATTCCTACAAGATGATAATGAAAAAATAATTCAAATCCATGATTGGAGTGAAATAATCAATAGAGGTAATTATGTTCATGATTTAGATATTAAAGACAAAACTTTAGATGATATCATTGGTTATTATGAACTCCATCCAATGATTCAGTGTGGATTAAAGAACTGTCATACACATCACCGCACTGGTTACATCGTTAAGACCACAGATGGAACAGAAGCAAATATAGGTCACCAATGCGGCACTAAATATTTTCACGTTATTTTTAGTGAAATGGCTGCTATCTTCAAAAATAAAGTTGTTCTAGAAGAATTAAAAATCGCTATCCGTAATCATAAATCACAAATCTTTCCAATCTGGAAGAAAGTAAATTCACTTACAGTCGGCAAGAAAAGTATTTATTGGGCGATTTCATTATTTGAAAAAATAAATAACCCAGAAGTAATAGGTCGTTCTGCTTATACTACTCTGAGAAGAATGCATGCAAATAACGATGGTGTTATTTATAAGATTAAAGCTTTAACAAAAAAAGAAATTGAATTTTATGAAGCAACTGGCCGCACTATAGAAGAAACAAAAAGGGAAGCAATTGGTCAAATCAAACATATTGACTTTCTTTCACCCGAAGAAACCCTCGATAAGATCTTCAATGAAAACTTAAGAGGTGCAGCTCAAAAACTCCAAGACTGTGATCCTGACAACCTGTCAGTAACTAAACTGAAATCCATCGTTAAAATGGTAAATGCTATTGATACCAATATCGCACTCGCTCAGGAAAAACTATCAATCGCCAGACAATTCTTCACTAAGAAAAATCTAGGGGAATTATTAAAAGATCTGGAAAAGAACCCTAATGTCAGCAATATCGACATAGAAAGATATAGCGAATTTTTATCATCATTAGAAAATAGCCAAGCCCCGACGAATTGAGGCTTATGAATTTATTCCGACCTCTCAGCCGGAGTGGTTGGAGTCCCAGACCTAAGTCGAAGTGACCAACTGGGCGGTTCAGTAATAAGCGCCGCCCCAGTTCTCTTATTACCCGCTCTTTCGCTTCTTGCTCCGAGCATACCTAAAATATACACTTCCATAACTTATTTTCAAGTTATTTCAGAAATATTTTTTACTTCTATTCCTTTTTTTATGCGCTCCTTAGCCATTTCATCCTGTAGCACCATATAAACTTTTGCATGAAATAAACTAATGCACCATTTCACCCGATCAATGCACTGCTTAATGGTCAGCCACGGCGCAATATCACTCTGCATATAATTTGCGAGAGTTTGCACAGTGTTTCTGCGAAGATAATAGTCAGTAGCGAGAACATATACGGGGTTGGACTTGCTAAAGGCTTTCAGGATCGCTTTCTCTACAAAATCAGCTTCATCTACATCGTTGGCGCGTTGAAACATGTCGCTGAGTGATTGTTTGGGAAATAAAATCATGTGAGCTTTTTTCAGTAGTTCCTCTCCTCTGTATCCGCCATTTCTCAGCCATTCGAATACAGTCATAAATTTCTCTTGCTGCTCTCCTGACCATCCACTAACAAATCGCCATATACCATCGCCGCCGCTTCCATATCCGCCAGAATAGGCTGAACCACCTACCTCATCAGCCCATAGTGACAATATAGCCTTAACCCAACGCTCTTGTGTTGGCGTTAATCTTCGGGACTTACCGAGGTAAGATTTTCTCGGAGCGTTGGCTACGTACTGGTAGCTATTAATTTTACTGGATGATGCTGTAATCCATGTTGCACTCTTATCTCTTGTGCCCGGTATCCTTAATATCTCCCCCATCTCACTCTCCCAATTCCCATATCTGGACATCCAAACAGCCACCTGCAACCCGTTCACCCCGTATGATCCGCATATCATCAATCTGTTCGTCATCGGCCCAGAAATTGGCATGAGTCAGCGAATCGAAAACCGCTTTAGGCAGGTTATCGATATCTCTTCGTCGTCTGTCTGGAGGATTGGCTGTAATTGAGATTTTGATGCGGGATGTGGTGTTGATATTGAGGTTCTGCTGCTTGATGAGTTCTATGATTTTTTGTCGGTATTTGGTGCCTTTTTCTGAAATGTAATGGCTGCGTGCGGTATGTCGCCAATAGGTATTATTCGATGGCGGCCACGGCAATTTTAAATTGTAGGTTTTCATAGTGCGCCAACTAATCCCCTCCGCGTCAGTTCTTTGATGGTCAACACAATCGATCTGTCCATCTCGTGCCGGCGTTCATCTCTGCTCATATCCAGCCCATTATCGATAGCATAATGACATTCAGAACACAGGGCCGCTGTCAGGCTGTCATCAACCTTTAGCCCCATGCCTTTCCCTTCGTTCCGGTGTGCGACCTGAATGCCATATTTGCCACATCGAACACAGCATTCAATCTGACCGACTGCGGCCAGCCATTTTTTACTACGGTAACGCGATGCTCGACTTTTATGGTGAGTTGAAATGACATAGCCGCTCCTTTATAACTTTAAGTCGTCAAAAATAGAGAAATAAAGGAACAAAAGGCTATGTCACAGCAAGATTTTATCATTTGGGTATTTTGTTGGGTAGATGAAAATCTAACGGTGTTACAGCAAGGCACACGGTTCAGAAGCCGGGGATATCCACCTAAGCTGAGCGATGCGGAAGCCATCACGATGGAAGTGGTGGGCGAATTTTTAGAATTTTCAACGGATAAAGGCATTTGGACGTACTTTCGTGACCACTGGCGCGAGTGGTTTCCGGGACTGGGTTCACGCGCCAATTTCGCTAAACAGATTTCGAATCTTTGGGTTGTTAAACAACAACTGCAAGAAAAGCTGGCGAGGTTATTGGGCGCGCCCGACAGGCCGGTACATATTATCGACGGATTTCCGCTGCCCGTCTGTGGATTCAAAAGAGCAAAAGGTAGTGCCAACAGCCAATTATGGGTACTGTGCCGCCAAAAACGAAACTTACTACGGCTTCAAAGGACATCTCATGATAGACGAAATCGGCGTGGTAACCGGGTTTACGATGACTCCCGCCAATGTCAGTGAGCGTGAAGCAACCTGGGATGTGATCGGTTCGATAAAAGGCTATTTGCTGGGTGATAAAGGGTATTTAGGCGTTGAATTTAAACAGGAAATGAAGGCAGAGGGGATTGAAATGATTACCCCAGTGCGTGCCAATAGGGATGATCCCATCCCCAGAAAAACGAGAAGGGTCATTAACGCCAAACGCCGTTTAATTGAAACCGTGATTGGTCAACTCGCCGGACAATTTGCTATCGAGAAGTGCTGGGCACGGGATTTGTGGCATTTGAGTAATCGAATTGCCAGAAAACTGCTTTCTCACACATTGGGTATTTTTGCCAATTTTAAACAAGGTAAAAGTCAACGCGACTGGCTTCAACAAGCCAACGTTATAGGATGTTAAAGTCGAGCATCGCGTTAATAATATCAAATTAACGCTTTGGAGTCATGACCTCATAGCTACCCGTTCATTACTCCATGTAGGGTATTGTAATTATACCAATCCAACTTCAAGATGCGTGTTATATTTCCCCGCACAGCGAGGAAATATAAGGCCTCGCATTGTCAGGCGGATTGCAACTTGAAGTTTATCGAGTATAGAATGGGGATTTATTAAAAAATAGTGATTATTTTAATTATTTTACAATATAACTGTCATATGGAGTTAAGATGCATGGATTAGCTACATCGCGGGATTGGGTATACAGGGCACCCGAGACTAGCAAAGTCGAAAGAATAGAGGCTTATTTTTTAAATCATGCCTATTCCCCTCACAGACACGACACCTATGCAATTGGAAAAACCTTGTTTGGAGTCCAAAGTTTTCACTATCGTGGTCACATGCAACACAGTCTTCCTGGTAATACTATTGTATTACATCCTGACGAAGTTCATGATGGCGAGGCTGGGACGAGTTCTGGCTTCCGTTATCAAATGATATATATCGAACCATCAATGATACAAGAAATAATAAAGGGAAAGCCATTACCATTTATAAAAAATGGGATAACCAAAGATCCTAATATTTTCAAGGCAATAAACGCATTATTACAAAATATGGATTGCAGAATAGACCCTATGGAGGAGGAGGATGCTCTTTATGATTTGGTTATCTCATTAGTTGAAGCAAGTGGAACTCCTTTAAATAGAAGGAGAAATTTTGATTATTTCGCTGCAGAAAGAGCAAGAGAGTATATTCATTCAAATTTAGATAAAAATATAACATTAGATGAACTTGAGCGCAGCGCAAATCGTGATCGCTGGAGTCTTTCGAGAGATTTCAGGTTACTATTCGGAACCAGTCCTCATAGATATATGACAATGCGAAGGTTAGATGTAGTAAAATCCAGTCTAATTGTTGGAGAGTCCATTACTGATGCTGCATTGATCGCGGGCTTCTTCGATCAAAGTCATATGGCAAGACATTTCACAAAAACATTCGGAGTAACACCAGCACATTGGAAAAATATAAATAAAGAAAAGTATATTTAAATAAATTAATTTGCGCCCTTTTTTGACAGGGTGCTTTAGAACCATTATACTAATAAAGATAAAAACAAAATGCAATCGAACGTCATAAGAATAATAGAAGCTATCTTATATATTATGAACAATAAGTATTGAGATGATTGCTTCCTTATTATCCCGACTAATGAAATCCATAAGAAACCGATAGGAATCACAATTATGATAAATAGCAATATAAAAAAACGAATTCATTTATACTATCAAATGAATATTTCGGTATAACGCAACAACCACCGACTTTAGTCGGTGGTTGTTGCGTTTTCCTGATAACCTTTGAACATTCTACTATAGTTTTATATGCTAATGCTGTACCTAAGCTATATCCAAAAAAGATAGAAGGGCAATTAAGTAATGGTAACAATTCTGGTAATAAATCATTGATTAAGATATTTGCATCTAAGCATGGTTCTTCACCATATCTACTTTCTCGACCAGGTAAGTGAACTGGGCAAATTTCAACATCGGAATCAAAGAGTTCGTACCACAAACGATATGATGAAGTACCTCCACTTCCAAATGGAAAACAAATAATTCGAAGTCGATTTTTTTAACATCTCGAAATGTGAAATCCATTTTTTCTGCATCATTATTTGGAACCATTCTTTGTTGATGAAAAATAATAATTCTCTGTTGGAATTTTCCAATCTTCACGTGTATACCAATCCAACTTCAAGATGCGTGTTATATTTCCCCTCACAGCAGGGAAATATAAGGCCTCGCGTCGTCTTGCGGATTGCAACTTGAAGTTTATCGGAAATAGGAGTAAAAATATCGAAATCAATTGTGTCTTCAATAGATATTTCATTATGTGGAATATTAGCAGGTAAATTTAAAACATCCCCCGATTTTAAATCAATCATATGCTCTAAATTTTCACCATACTGAAATCTAATATGACCGGTTAATATCCAAGTAACTTATCCATTTGGATGTGAATGTGTTTGAACACAAGCACCAGATTTCATATAAAATTTAACAATAGTTAATTCGTCACCATGAATAACTTGTCTTTCTATAGATTCTGAAATATTTTCTCTTGGTATCTCATCCCAATTAACTAAGCAACGTTTAAAAATGGAGGACATGATGTACACACCTTATATTAAGTTAACACCGACAAAAAAATCATATGTCATAAAAATGGCAACAACAGCCAGCAGAACGCCCATTACTTTATTTAGAAGATTAATCCAGGAGTCATTCCTTATCTGTTTACCAATAACTGCTCCAAAGAATGAGTAAAGTCCAGGTGCGCCTGCCCCACCAATTGAAATCAATACCGATACCAAAAATATCATTGGCCCTGTAACATGAGCAGCAGGATACATAACCGTAGTGACAGGTAAGACTACAAGTACGCCTTTGGGATTTAATGCTTGAATTAAAAAACCATCCCAAAACGTGAGGATTTCATCAGATACAGTTCTTCCATCTCCTTTATTCAACTGTATATTAGATGTCACCATTTTAAATGAAAGATAAAATGTATATAAAGCCCCAAGCAATGAAATGTAAGGCAGATACTTATGAGATATAATAGCTTCTCCTGCATATCCAAATAATATAAATAACGTTAACATTGCACAACCTACACCAATAAAAAAGCCAATTGTTTTTTTAAACTGACCTGTTATACCTGCATTCATTCCCATAAAGTTAACAGGGCCAGGGCTATACACCACACCAAGAGTATAAAGTAATATTTCCATAAAATTTCTCTACGTTAATAATTTGAATAAATAAAAATCATTTAATTTAGAAATAGAATTCTACTTATTAAAAATTGAATTTGCATATATGATTAGCATGACAAGCCGCAACTTCCATGCATTATTTTATGTGGTTATATAAACTTTCCACTGTTAAACATCTGAATAAACTATCTAATGGGAACCTGGCAAAAATCACATGCAAGCAGTTTCGATTCTTGCTGGAGTATGGAGTAAATGCAATCCAAACCGTTAAATCAATAAATACGTTCAAAATAGCTGATGTTGCATCAAATACCAAATCCAAGTAACCAATATGTTATTCCGTCATATGAAACCTCAACACCTTCGTTTCGAGCTATTTTTATTCCTTCCCAACAACGAATGTAATTTCAAATTTGTTATTTTTTTATTTTATACATTAGGTTCAGTCCAATACTACCGGGACAAACTATTTACAGTGGAGTGGTTCATTTTTTATAATGATAAAACTCTTTTTTTTATATGTATTGTATGTGTATTGTATGTTTGTGCAAAGTTGATTGATCAATTATTATTCCAATGTAACGAGTGGCTGATTTTATTATTCCTTTAAATAAGAAAAATTTTAATTTAATACATTGATTTTATTTCAATAAAATTTTTTGAATAAATAGAGCTTTTGCCAGATTACAAGAGGTTTTGTCGCATTAGGCCATGCTCGGGTAGTCTATCATTTTTTCTTGAGTGAATTGGAGATATCTCTGATCCGAAATGCGTTCAAATCCCTGCATTAGGCTGTGTCCCTTAATATAAATTGATAGTATTATCATCTAAATAGCTTTTAAAAATGGTAAGCGAATCAAAGAAACTCAGTCCTATTTTTGCGAACTTTTTAATCACAAAACCCAAAAACCACAAAAAGGAAGGACTGAGTTATGCCTATCGTACCCCTCATTCCCCGAAATGAACGGCGACAGATGAGAAAAATCGTCCAAAAAACGCCGGATAAAAACTATGCCCGCCGGATCATGGCGATACTCCTATTACATCAGGGGGAATCTGTTGCTCAAGTCGCCAAAACTCTTTGTACCGTACATTGAGATCTGCCTGGTCTTTGTGTGCATAAACCACATAGTAAGCCCGTTCTTGCTTATCATCCCGGCTACGCCGGATCAGGAGATAATAACCATAACTGTGTTCCTCTTGGCAAGAGCCGCTTTCTCATCTGAACTAATTGTACCAATCAATTTAGCCCCTAATGCTTTTGCTCACTGGCAGGCAATCAAACCTACGCCTCCTGCGGCGGCATGGAACAGGAACATTTCCCCAGCCTGAATTTTATGGGTTTGTCGGAAAAGGTAATAAATCTCCCGCTTAGATATCATTACTTCCAGATTACACCTCAACATATAGGTCAGCTCCCCGCAAATACACCGGGCCATGATATCAACAGGCTAATGCTGAAGTTTGACCATATTTTGAGTCAGGGACATTTCCAGTTCCCCCAATAAAAAATACCATATTATCCAGACAGGGATTAATGCGACAGAAGCATGATAGTCACTTATGAAGAGATAAGCCTTTTATTGCTTTATCTACAGATTTCTTTGGGCCATGCACAGCGAGGCCAACTAAATTCATATTATCAGCATCTTCTGCTAAAAAAACCGCTCGATTCGCTTCATCATGACCTGTTGAAAACATTGTGTAGACGTAAGGAACTAGAAGTAAATCCCGCTCCAAGCCTTTCCTGTGAACACTTTGAAGTGCCTTAAGATCAGCACCAAAAATAAGCATAGGCTGCCCAGACATACAACCATATTTATGACCAGAAGAGTCGATATATGGGGTACCTATAATCTCAGATGCAGATGAGGAAACACCCGTTGCGAGGAATGCAACGACATTAAGTTTTTGCCACGTTTGTAAGTCATCTCGCACTATAAAAGCAATTTTCGTATCAAACATCTTAAACATCTCTCTACGTGTTGTTATGTGACAGTATATTTAATTAACGATAGAATACTTGTCTTGTACGTTTGTGCATCGATGCAGGTGTAGTGACATGTTAAAACAACGGCACCAGACGCGTATGTATAGCAAAATCATACTAATATGTCATAATATCCAAATCCAAAATGACAAGGCATAAAGTGAAATGGGTTACAGTCTAGATTTTCGAAAAAGAGTACTGGCATACAAAGATAAGCATTCGTTGACTTTCGAACAAACGAGTGCCCATTTTGAGATTTCTATTCGTACCCTGTTCCGGTGGAGTCATAAAATAGAACCTTGCATGACGCGTGATAAGCCTCCCATGAAAATTCCTGATGAGGTGCTCATCGCGGATGTCCAAAATTTTCCTGATGACTATCAATGGGAAAGAGCAAAGCGCTTAGGGGTCTCACAATCGGCGATTCATTACGCGTTGAAACGGCTTCGCCTCACTCATAAAAAAAACCTTAAAACATCCTCGCGCTGATCCTCAGCTTCGTCAGGCGTTTGTCGAGCGCATCAGCGGCTATAAACAGGAAGGCAAACCGATTGTGTATTTGGATGAAAGTGGTTTCGCGCAGTCAATGCCACGGATATACGGGTATTCAGAGAAAGGGCAGCGTTGTTTTGGTACACAGGATTGGCACGCGAAAGGCCGTATTAACGTGATTGGAGCCATTCTCGAAAATACGTTCATCACCTTAAGCTTATTTACTGGCAACATTAACGCCGATGTCTTTCATGCGTGGGTGACGCAGGATTTATTGCCCAAACTCCCACACGGTGCCGTGATAGTCATGGATAATGCGCGTTTTCATAAACGACTTGATACGATACAAGCGATAGCAGAGAGTCAATATCAATTAGAGTGGCTGCCCGCTTATAGTCCGGACTTGAATCCCATAGAACACAAATGGGGTGGGGCAAAAGCGATAAGAAGACAAAAAAGATGTTCAGTTGATGAGGTGTTCACCGAGCACATCGAGTGTGTCAGGTTATGTTGATTCTGCTATATGAGAGAAGTTCTTGTTCCAAGAGGTTGACAGATGATTGCATTGAACACTTCCCCTGTTTTCAGGAAAAAATGTCATAAACTATCATGCCACTACACTAATTATGATACATGTTGATTATGTCAAATTGTATTGATTTAACTATAGATCAACGTGGCTTACCCAAATGCTTTAAGATAGTTTTTGCAGCCGTAACACAGAGTTGCATGTGTGAGCTAGCATAAAGAGGTTTACACGAGTCCCAATTAACCAGAGCGCTTAAATATGCGTCGTTTTCAGGGGTTTTAAGCGTTTGTGTTACTATGTGTTTTCCATTATAAACTCCGTAATATCAAAACGTTGAATTCCTGACTCAGGCACTACACTATTTTTCTATTTTAGACACTAAAAATAGCTATTGTGTTACGGTTTAGGGTTCATTAAGGTAATTTATAGTGTATAAAAGCGCAGTATATTACTAAAAGCGGTAGATTTAGAAAGTGAATAATTCGTTGATATTGATAGAAAATAACGGAAAAAGGTTGAAATGGCACTATTAATTACCAAACGCTGTATCAATTGTGATATGTGTGAACCCGAATGCCCTAATCAGGCCATCACAATGGGCACAGAGATCTACGAAATTGAGCCTGAACGCTGTACCGAGTGTATCGGGCACTACGAAAAACCAACTTGCCAATCTGTCTGCCCGATTACGAACACCATTATTCTTGATCCTAATCATCAGGAAACTGAAGAGCAGTTATGGGATAAGTTTGTGCTTCTACATCATGCTGATAAGATCTGAATTTAATTTTCCAATATCACCGTCGCACAGGCATAACGTCGTTCATCTGCGAGTGTGACATGCATCGATTTTACCCGCAGTTTGTTAGCCAGCACTGCGGCCTCTCCATGAAGTTTCAAAGTGGGTTTTCCCAGTGGATCATTAGTCACTTCAAATTGATTAAAGGCCAGTCCATTGCGGATACCTGTTCCAAACGCTTTAGCTGCCGCTTCCTTGACAGCAAACCGTTTTGCCAGGAAGCGGACAGGCTGATTATGCTGTTGATATTGCTGCCATTCCCTGTCACTCAGAATTCGCCTTGCCAGACGTTCGCCTGAACGCCCGACAATTTCTTCAATGCGGGATATTTCAACAATATCTGTGCCTAATCCAAGAATGGCCATTAACGGCGAGCTTCCCGTAATAAAGTTTTCATATCCGTAACAGCCGCAGACAGGCCACTGAATACAGCACGACCAATAATGGCATGTCCTATATTCAATTCATAAATTTCAGGTAAGGCGGCAATACGCTGCACATTGTGGTAGGTCAAGCCGTGGCCTGCATTGACTTTAAGCCCTTTAGCGGCTGCGTAAGTTGCAGCTTCTCTGATACGCTGAAATTCTTTTTCCTGCTGTACCTCATTCCCTGCATCTGCATACGCACCCGTGTGAATTTCAATAAATGGCGCTCCAACTTCGACAGCAGCATCAATTTGCTGGTGATCCGCATCAATGAACAAAGACACTAAAATCCCCGCTTCTGATAAAGTCTTAACCGCCGCAGCAATGTGCGCTTTTTGTCCAGACACAGCCAATCCCCCTTCGGTTGTGACCTCTTGACGCTTTTCAGGGACTAAACAACAGAAAGCAGGTTTGATTTGGCAAGCAATCTCCACCATCTCATCTGTGACCGCCATTTCAAGGTTCATGCGGGTTTGGATTGTATTTTTTAATAATTGAACATCTCTGTCAGTAATATGGCGGCGATCTTCACGTAGGTGAACGGTTATACCATCTGCACCCGCTTGCTCTGCAACAAATGCAGCCTGAACGGGATCAGGGTATTGTGTCCCACGGGCATTACGCAAGGTTGCAATGTGATCAATGTTGATACCTAACAATACCTCAGCCATTTTTAGCTCCTGCAATAATATAAGATTTAATAAAGTCTACACTCTTCATCATGAAAAAGTGGCTTACTTTAGTTTTCATTTTTCTTGTTGGGGTTATCCGTTTTTTTACGTACGAATTGACGAAACAGCTCACGGCTTTTTAACGGTTTCCCCCCCAGATAAGGTTTCAAGGCAATGCGAGTAAAACGCTTCGCTGCTTTCAAGGTTACCTGATCGGGAAATTCACGACTTGCCAATGCCTTGAGTTCATAACCTGTAAAACAGTAATGATCCACAACCAAACTGGCGATAAACCCTTTTTCTTCACGATAACGGTATGTCATGGTATCCGATACCGGTTCACCACTGCCCGCACAGTGAAGATAATCTATCCCGTATCCCATATTGGTGAGTAGCGCTAATTCAAAACGACGCAATGCACATTCTGGTGTGTATTCACTCGCTGCAAGCGATTGTAAACATTGGAGGTAATCAAAAAAAAGTGCGGGATATGCCGTTCCGTGCTCAAGGAGTCGGGATAAGAGTTCATTCACATACAAACCGCTGTAGAGCACACTTCCCGTTAAGGGGAGAGCCAATGAGACAGGCTCTGCATCTCTTAATGTCTTGATTTCACCCCGCCCACTCCAACAAATAAGCAGCGGGGTGAAAGGTTGCAAGCAACCTTTAAGGTTGGAGCGACGGCTGCGTGCCCCTTTCGCTAAAACACGTACCCGCCCTTCATTTTCAGTAAAAAAATCCAGCAATAAACTGGTTTCACTGTAAGGGCGCCCATGAAGCACAAAGGCTCTCTGCCAGCCGTCCACACATCAGCCTTATAAGTCGTCGATGTAACCGAGGCTACGCAGCGCTCGTTCATCATCAGCCCAACCCGCTTTCACTTTCACCCACAATTCCAGGTGGATTTTCATATCAAACAGCTTTTCCATATCTTGACGGGCTTCTATGCCAATCTTCTTGATTTTGCTTCCTTTATTACCAATCACCATTTTCTTCTGGCCATCGCGCTCTACCAGAATCAAACCGTGGATGGTGTAACCGCCACGTTCATTGGTAACAAATTGCTCAATTTCCACTGTCACGGAATAGGGGAGTTCCTCACCCAAAAAACGCATCAGTTTTTCACGGATGATTTCTGACGCCATAAAACGCTGTGAGCGATCAGTAATGTAATCCTCAGGGAAGTGATGATCCGCCTGGGGCATATGATCACGCACCAGGTTGGCAATGGTATCAACATTCATGCCTTTTTCAGCGCTAATCGGCACAACATCGATAAAATTCATCTGTTGGCTAAGAAAACCGATATGTGGCAGAAGAAGGGTTTTATCCGTCACATTGTCCACTTTATTGATAGCCAGTAGGACGGGACAACGCAAATGACGTAACTTATTCACCACCATTTCATCATCAGGTGTCCAATGCGTACCTTCTACAACAAAAATAACCAGTTCGACATCACCAATGGAGCTGCTCGCCGCACGGTTCATCAGGCGGTTGATCGCCCGCTTTTCTTCAATATGCAGACCCGGTGTATCAACATAGATGGTTTGATAAGCCCCTTCCGTATGGATCCCCATGATGCGATGCCGCGTTGTTTGAGGTTTACGGGAAGTGATGGATACTTTTTGGCCCAATAATTGATTCAATAACGTTGACTTACCAACATTAGGCCGACCGACTATTGCAACGAATCCGCAATAGTTTTTTTCTTCGCTCATTCAAGCTCCAGTTGTTTTAATGCTTGTTCCGCAGCCGCCTGTTCTGCCTTGCGGCGACTGGAACCGACTCCTCTGACAGGTTGTTCAAATCCACTGACCTGACAGTGAATTGTAAATTCCTGATCGTGTGCTTCCCCACGAACCTGAACAACCAGATATGTAGGCAACGGCAGATGGCGCCCTTGCAAATATTCTTGTAAACGTGTTTTAGGATCTTTTTGCTTATCGCCCGGGCTAATTTCATTCAAACGGGTTTCATACCAATTCAGGATAATCTTTTCAACTGTCTGAATATCGCTATCAAGAAAAGTAGCACCAATCAAAGCTTCAATGCTATCTGCTAAAATGGATTCGCGACGATGTCCGCCACTCTTTAACTCACCCGGTCCCAAACGCAGGCATTCACCTAACTCAAACTCTCTGGCTAGCTCCGCCAGAGTATTACCACGCACCAATGTTGCCCGCATGCGACTCATGTCCCCTTCATCAACACGGGGAAAACGATGGTAAAGGGCATTAGCAATGACAAAACTCAGGATTGAGTCACCAAGAAATTCCAAACGTTCATTATGCTTACTGCTGGCACTGCGGTGAGTCAACGCTTGAAGCAACAAATCGTGCTGTTTAAAGCTATATCCTAGCTTATGTTGTAACCGGCTCGTTATTATGGGGTTCATGTGCTACCAATTCAGTTAGAATTCATCAAATAAAAGCACACGCAACAGACCTGTGAGGCGATACCCATTCACAATTTATCTTGGGAACATTTTTTGCGATATGCCTTACAAAACTGTTGCGTTTGCACTGGTTCCCGAAGTATTCATCCTCTTCAGGAACCAGTCATCTCGTTTGAAAGAATATTCTACACTGTGAGATAAATTAATGCTGCGCTAATATATAAATATTAGTGAATTCCACCAATTCGACTGAAACGCACGCCAGTAGGCCATTCACCTTCCTGTTTTTCAAAGCTCATCCAAATAGCGGTTGCACGGCCTACCAGATTTTTCTCCGGTACAAATCCCCATGAACGACTATCATCACTATTGTCACGGTTATCACCCATGGCAAAATATTGCCCCTCAGGAACAACCCAAGTCCCCATTGGCAAGCCTTCTTGAGAGAAACCAGGGAAACGTTGTATTACAGGAATGGTCAAAATATGATGCGACACATGACCTAAAGTTTCGACTCTTTCATCCTGGCGAAGAGCGTATGGCCCGACGGGTTCATCGACAGGCACTTGATAAACACCACCTATACGAACGCCTTCTGGTGTCATATTTTCTTTTATTGTCCATTCACTTGGGAACACATTCCGGTAAGTAACAGGTAAATCGCCCTTACATTGTGTATTCCAGCCACAGCCAGGGTAAACCTGAAGCTCTTTATTGACGTAATCGTAAACGATCTTATCCCCAGGCAAACCAATAATGCGTTTTACAAAATCTATGCTTGGGTTCTTCGGATATTTGAAAACCGCAATATCTCCACGTTTAGGCTCGCCAGTCTTATACAAGGTTGTTTGCGTAATGGGATCTTTTAAACCATAAGCAAATTTTTCAACCAGAATGAAATCCCCGATCAACAATGTCGGCATCATTGAACCAGAAGGGATCTGAAAAGGTTCATAAACAAAAGAGCGCAGAACCAATACAATGGCTAACACCGGAAAGACAGAGGCAAGTGTTTCAACCCATGACGGTTTGTTAAGTCCTTTAGCCAAAGCTTCCTGAGCTTCTGTGCCTGTCGCCTGTTCCTGGATGTGAGCAAATCTTTTCTTACGTTCAGGTGCGAACTTAAATCGTTCTATGCACCAAAGAATACCGGTAATTAACGTTGCTAACGTTAATATCAAGGCAAAAGTGTTAGCCATTTGAACTCCTTACGACCTTGTGTTAATTATCTTTGCCAACATGCAGAATCGCTAAGAAGGCTTCCTGCGGCAGTTCAACATTTCCGACCTGCTTCATGCGTTTTTTACCTTCTTTCTGTTTCTGCAATAATTTTTTCTTACGACTGACGTCACCACCATAACATTTCGCCAGTACGTTTTTACGTAATTGCTTAACGGTAGAACGTGCAATAATGTGAGTTCCTATGGCAGCCTGAATGGCAATATCAAATTGCTGGCGTGGGATAAGCTCCTTCATTTTTTCCACCAGCTCACGACCACGGTATTGAGAATTCTCGCGGTGAGTAATCAATGCCAGAGCATCAACTCGCTCATTGTTAATCAAGACATCCACACGAACCATGTCCGAGTCCTGGAAACGGATGAAATTGTAATCCAACGAGGCGTAGCCACGAGAGGTTGATTTCAAACGGTCAAAGAAATCCAGAACCACTTCAGCCATTGGAATCTCATAAGTCAGTGCAACCTGATTACCGTGATAAACCATATTTGTCTGCACACCGCGTTTTTCTACGCAGAGTGTAATGACGTTACCAAGGTACTCTTTCGGCAACAACATGTGACATTCTGCAATCGGTTCACGCAGCTCCTCAATATTGTTCAATGGCGGCAACTTGGATGGACTATCAACGTAAATAATATCACCACTGGTTGTCTCAACTTCATAAACAACGGTTGGTGCCGTTGTGATCAAATCGAGATCATATTCACGCTCCAGACGTTCCTGAATGATTTCCATGTGCAGCAAGCCGAGGAAACCACAACGGAAACCGAAGCCCAACGCAGTGGAACTTTCTGGTTCATAGAATAATGAAGCGTCATTTAAGCTCAATTTACCCAACGCATCACGGAATGATTCATAGTCATCAGAGCTTATTGGGAACAGACCCGCATAAACCTGAGGTTTGACCTTTTTAAAACCAGGGAGTGCTTTTTCCGCAGGCTGACGGGCCGTTGTCAGGGTATCCCCAACGGGTGCCCCCAAAATATCTTTGATGGCACAAACCAACCAGCCCACTTCACCGCAATTCAATATATCACGGTCAATACGTTTCGGTGTGAAGATACCCAGACGATCAGCGTTATATACCTGTCCGGTGCTCATGACCTTAATTTTGTCACCCTTACGCAACGTACCGTTTTTGATGCGGACAAGTGAAACAACACCAAGGTAATTATCAAACCATGAGTCAATAATCAGGGCCTGTAATGGCGCGTCAGGATCGCCTTCCGGTGACGGTATCTCTTTCACCAGACGTTCAATAACATCCTGTACACCTACCCCCGTTTTTGCAGAACAGCGAACAGCATCTGTTGCATCAATACCAACAATGTCTTCGATTTCTTCAGCAACACGCTCTGGTTCGGCAGCAGGGAGGTCAATTTTATTCAGAACCGGAACCACTTCCAGATCCATTTCAATGGCGGTATAGCAGTTAGCCAATGTTTGGGCTTCCACTCCCTGGCCTGCGTCAACAACCAGCAAGGCTCCTTCACAAGCCGCCAGTGAACGGGAAACTTCGTAAGAGAAGTCAACATGCCCCGGCGTATCGATAAAGTTTAATTGGTAAACTTGCCCGTCATTTGCCTTGTAATCAAGAGTGACACTTTGTGCTTTGATCGTGATCCCACGTTCACGTTCCAGATCCATTGAATCCAGTACTTGTGCTGCCATTTCGCGATCAGACAGTCCACCACAGATTTGAATAATCCGGTCAGAGAGCGTGGACTTACCGTGGTCAATGTGGGCGATAATGGAGAAATTTCTTATTTGCTTCATTATTAAATCTTTTTGCCTTAATATTTCTGAATCATTCGCCTATGGACACATTGATGGACATAAAGCGACAGTTTATTGGTTCGGCCACTGGCCTGAAGCGCTGTATTCTACATGCCAAACCCGCGAAAACCAAACCCGTGAAAACTTAGCCATGTCTGTCATTTTCAGTATGACCCAGTTATTTTCAGTAATGATAAATTAAAATTGAAACTCGTAGGGTAAAACAGATTATTCTTGCTGTAGAACCTTAATCGAATCAGGCGGTAAGCCAATTTGTAACACGACAGGCTGGTACGCTTGCAAATTATCCCAATATGCAGCAATTTTGCGGGCAATGAAGAAACCAGCGACTCCACCGCCAATCCCCCCTAAGCAGATCCATAATTGGACAGGCGTCCAAAATTGGAAAAATACTGCCCCCAAAAACAAACCCAATAAGGGTGTCAAATAAACCAACATAGCTGAACGTAGCAGGCTGCTTTCAGGAATGCCTACTTCCACCTTCTGACCCGGTTGGAGGGGTTGAGAAATTTCCAGTTCCAACTGATGGATGCTTTCCGGCCCTATCTTTTCCAGTAAATAAGAACCACAGGCTGTTTTGGTTTGACAGCTACCGCAGCCTGAAGATGAACCATAACGTAATAATGCCCGGCCTTTGTGCCAACGGATAACCGTTGCCCACTCTTTAACCATCAGTTTTTCCCCGTAATCGTCACACTTGCTGCAATTTGTTCGGCTGTTGAGAAAGGCAGCTCACCAATGACTGTTATGCTGTTTTTGCCTCTGGCCAAAGTATAAACCGTTCTTCTGCCTTGTCGAAATGGTTGTTCATCAACAACCTTTTTATCTGAGTTCACCACATTGACAGAAAAATTAAACAATCCATCACTATACATGATGGATTCTAACCATTCTGTCTCTGATAGTTTCCGGCTGTTACGTGAAATTTCTTTGAAGCCGTCAGGCATTTTTCCAACCAGCCAATTGAATTTCAACTTATCAGCCGGAGGAATAAGTAGCATAGGAGGTAGTTTCAAATCAGTAATCACATTCAATTCCGTTTTAATATAGCCATTCACCGTTGATGACACGACACGGAATTGCTCAATGACTGTTTTATTATCCTTATCTAATAGGTCTATCAGCAAAGGGAGATGATTTTTCTCATCAATCAGCAGATTATAGTTATAGCGGGATTTATCTTTCGATATGATGCGTACAAAATTCACAGGATGATCGCCGACATTCGTGCTGCCTGCATCAATAAAACGATAAAATTTTTGCAATTGTGCAAAATCGGCAAAGATGATCGGCGGAAGATAATCGACGATATAAGCGCCACGGATACTAAATGAGTCTAATCCAGGTTCGTAATAGCTGATTTGGTCACCGCGCTGGATAATCTCTCTACGTGAGCCATCCATTTGGATGATTTGAGCAATAACCTGCCCATTAATAATGGCATGACGGTAACGTAAGGGAATGAGAAATTGCTGTGCTAAGATGATGAAGCCAAGCTCATAATCCAGCGTTTGCACGGACTTACTCATATCCTGTAACAAAGCCTCAGCATTGTTCTGTTGCGCTGAGGCCTTTAGAGGATTTATCAGGCTACTCGCCAATAAAAAAACGACAACCCAAGTCCGTTTCATCACGGTTGTTGTGACGGTTGTGGCACTTGCTCTTCAGGAGCCGGATTAGCCTGAGTGACCCCATGATTTTTTTCAGAGTGAATGCGCCGGGCGAGTTCATATTGCTGCAACATCGCATCAATTCGCTTATTGCTTTCTCGCACTTGCATACTCAAATCACCACCGAAAGTTTCTTCTTCGGCTGGGGAAGCTAAACCAACTGTTGAGGCTGTCCCCATCACAGGCAATGTGTTAAAAGCGGGTGCCTCAAATTGGTTATCTGTTTCAACACTGCTATTACTATTATACTGCTGGACACCGATAATCACGGTCAGCGATACACAGGCTGCAACACCAATTTGTGCAATTTGGCTCTTCCATGCGCGGATTTTATGCCAGAATGGCATGTTAGCCCATGTTTCAGGTTTTGGCTGAGATTCCAGAACAGCCGCTGGATTAATATGAATGGGTTCTTTTTCAAGCGCCAACGCGACTTGACTTGCAATATCCAAATGCAATACATCCCCCACATCGCCACGCAGCACATCACGCACCAGATGATAGCGCTCCCACTGTTTCTGCATGACCGCATCTTCAGAGACCAAATGAATTACTTCACTATCAAGAGCTTCTCCATCCATTAATGCGGAAAGTTTTTCTCTTTGCATGCCAAAGTACCCTTCAATATTGTTTTGTCCCACTGTTTCCACTAGTTATTGTTGGATCAGTGGTTGAACTTTATTATCAATTGCTTCCCTTGCCCGAAAAATTCGTGAACGCACAGTACCTACAGGGCATTCCATGATGTCGGCTATTTCTTCATAGCTCAATCCATCCAATTCCCTCAATGTAATCGCGACTCGCAAATCTTCTGGAAGCGATTCAATAGTGCGGAAAACCACTTCCTTCAATTCTTCAGACAACATTAAGTTCTCAGGGTTCGAAATTTCTTTTAATGAACTTGACGTATCATAATTCTCTGCATCGTTGGCATCCAGATCATTGGATGGTGGACGGCGCCCCTGAGCAACTAAATAATTTTTCGCAGTATTAACGGCAATACGGTACAACCATGTATAAAATGCACTATCACCCCGGAAAGAAGAAAGTGCCCGATAAGTCTTAATAAAAACCTCCTGAGCAACATCGGGAACGTCGCTTTGAGGTACGTAACGAGCAATCAGGCTCGCTACTTTGTGCTGGTATCTCATCACCAGCAAATTAAATGCTTTTTGGTCGCCCTTCTGGACGCGTTCAATCAGCATTTGATCCGTTAACTGCTCGCTCATCCGAGGTTCACTCTCCTGAGGTAAAACTCCACATTTATACTTAAATTAAACCAATATGATGTTCTGATTTCCCGAACAAGCATGACTTTGAGTATCAGTTCACTGTGAAGTTCAACTTTAGTTGTCATTTTGATTACAACCACCTGTTATTTTCGTATTGTATTTTCTAAATCATAGCCACTATTTCACAGGACACGCGATTTTAAACTGAGAAAAAGAAAACCTTTGTTTTATTATACCGAAAAATCCAATTCTCCATCTCAATAGTGCTAACACCTTCAATAATAAAGATAAAAATCCGTTATTAACTGACGAAAGTCGTCTGAATATGTGTCATCTGAGGAACGAATCGTTAATTCACTCACCTGGATGTCCTGTTCTTGCCGTGACAATCCCAATAATAAACGATGCAACGGCTTATCTTGCCTGTCACGAACATTGACGCGGAAATGGGTAAACCACCCCAAATCTGACGCCATTTTTTCAAATTGTTCACCAATTTCATAAGGGAGTACCAGACAAAATAACCCTGTCGGCGTAAGCAATGACCGTACACACGCCAATAACCCCTGATGCGTCAATGACTCCGTATAACGCGCCTGATTGCGAGCTTTGTTTCGACATGCAATCGCCGGCTCAAAGTAGGGAGGATTGCTAACAATCAAATCGTATTGCGCGTTAATTTTCCGCAACGCATTTTGTTGCATATGTTGTCGCACGAAACCGTGAATATCCTGCTGATATACCGTAATGCGAGAAGGCCACGGTGATTGCTGTACATTATCCACAGCCTGCATTGCAGCAAGGCCATCCAGCTCCACCGCATCAATAAAGGTATCTTCTTTTGTACGTTGGGCTATCATCAACGCAATCAAACCACTGCCACATCCAATATCCAGACATCTTTTCCTGTTATATACTGGTGCCCAGGCGCCCAACAACACACCATCCGTCCCGACTTTCATCGCACATTTATCATGTCCAACAAAAAACTGTTTAAATGTAAAACCACCGCGGCGAAAAGCGGGTTTCTGTATCGATGCCATAACCTATTCTGCTGAAATTAGAATTTCTCATAGCATAAATCTTATGGACGATGGATAAAAGTAACCTGCCTATTGGATGCTTTTATAGGATGAAGAATACGACTAACCTGTTTATAATCGCTGTCATTATTTTATTAATCAATAATATATATAACATAGGGGTGCTATTGGGGTGCTATTGGGGTGCTGATACTATAGCACCCATATAGTTTTGACGGGTTTTGCTAGCTTATTTTTTAGCCTGCATTCTTTCCACTTCTTTTACGGCCAGCTCTCTTTGTTCGTCAATGTATGCAGCCAGATCATTCACATGAACGATTCTCGGTGATTTTTGACTGTCAGTTAATTTGTATGTAGGAATATTCAGCTTTCCTTCATTTGCTTTGCGTTCCGCAGTTCCGGGACTCATTTTGAGGTATCTTTCTGCTATGGCCGACAAAGGAATTTGCGAAGTTTCAAATTCCGCCATTAACAAGAACGTCGTGTTCATCTTCATTTCTCAACTCCTTTCCGGTATCCTGCATGCCAGATTGCATCGGTGATATCAGCCGGATCGCCCCATACTGAGGCGATGATTTGTGTGAGATGGAATGAGTTATTGGTCATAACTTACCCCTTTCATTGGAGCAGGAACATCATCCATATAGCACCAGTGCGTGACTTCATCGTTTTCGTGTTCTGACCATTGCTGCGTGTCGGTATCCCAGTAGTCGTAACCTGCACGGGAAATAGAACCAAAAGAAACATAAACAAGACACAGGCGAAGCCATGCACCATCATTCTCTGGCATTCTTTCTTGAACACTGACCCAAGGAATGACTGGCGGATTATTATTTGCATCCGCCTTCTTCAACAACCAGTCTGCCCATTCGCGCCCGTCGTCGATGTGACCGGATAAACCAATTTCATTTTGTGCGTTATCGATGCTGATCATTGCTGTTCCTCCCTCTTTTTTATTTCGTGGCCCACTTTTTGGCGGTGCTCATTTGTCATTTTCGGTCTCCCTGCAATTACACTCGACATGGCATGACGACAAACAGAGGATCGCCATAACGCTGATTGATGTTGTCGCCAAACTTCATTAAACAGGCGCCTGTCATACCGGATGGATACATAGAAACAGGAATAAACTTCGAATCATCCCCAAACATTTTGTGAGGATAGGCCAAGTATTCCGCTTGAAAGTGAGGAATGACGTTTTCCACTTTCTTTGGGATAACCCGGTCTAAATCAGGAAAGCGGCCATCCAGTGTTGATAAGACGGTAAACCCAACCCTCACCCCCGCAATATCTCTGTGCACGGCATAAGGCTCTTTGGTGAAATGTAGTTCCGTTGTCTCTGCTTTCTTTGGGATTTTCCCGTGAAACTGGGCGATAGCTTTACGGCGAGTGTTAATACCATGCTCCAACCGTAAGGCCACGTGGCCGTTTGTTGCTTCCAGATATTTAGGGGTGATATGCACGCCACACAGGTAATAATGCGGGTCTTTTTTAGCCACACAGACCAATGCGGCGCGTAATAAATTGGAGTTAATAATCATTGCTTATCCTCCCATCCAATAACCTGAAAGATCCCCATCTTGGGATGCGACCAGCGAGTGCCACGTTTTTCTGCTTCCCCCATCATCAATCGGAACGCACTCATGAAATCTTCTTTGAATACGACCTTCATCGGGCGGGGCTGTCCATCCGGCGTCATAACAGTGACACTTTGTGTAGGAACGTTGTACTGCTCAGCCAGAGTGCGGCATTTGCTATTGGTTAGCCCTGATTCGGTCGCAGCCAGAGAGAACCCAATCCAACCTACGGGGATAGTCCCGCGCTTGATTTGCTCGACAGTTTCTTGCACCTGATCCACTTTTTCTTCAACGTGGTTAATTTGGCGTTGCTGTTGGGCGGTATGACTGGCGATTCTGGCTATCATTTCAAGCTCGCTCAGTGCTGTTTGTGGTGCACGAAAGTAGCTGTTCACTAATTCCCGTTGAATCTGCCAAGCTAAGTCGTCAGTGAAAGATTTAACCAACATCAAGTAACCAGACTCAGTAATGACAACACCTTTAGGTGTGAAGTCTGAAAATACACCACCGGGAAGGTTGCGACGAATTTCGTCGGAACCTAGTTCGTAGTAATCTACATCCTCAATGAATCGGGGTTTGTGTTCACGAAAGTTTCTTCCGGCTGTTCCCTCTGGTCTCGCGTGAACCTGATCAATCATTGAAAACGTCACAACACGCTGCTCTTGATATTCCACGACAGGCATTTGGGTTTTATTAATGGTGATTACTTCATTTTTATTAGTCATGCTCAATATCCTCTGATTTATATCCCATCTTTTTTAATAATCGACGCTGATTTCTGGTTAACGGTGTGTTATATGGACTATTTAAAATTTGCTCCGGTGAGCCATTAAATTCTTTTTGGTTATTTAAAATATCCTCGCCCGTTGTTTCGCAGCCTGAAAAACGCATATAGTGAATATGTGGTAAATATATTCCATAAAGTCCCTGTCGGGTTTTACTTCTTTTTTTTATTTTCGCCATTACCACCCCTCCTGTATTTTGATTTGTGCTTTTCGGACACAGCGCAAATTATTTTTGATACATTCCTGCTCTTGTTTTTTATCATGGGATAATGAAAGAGCCTCACCCCATTTCTCAGCAGCACGACGAAATAAACTTCTGTATTCTAAGAGTTGTGCTAATTCCTTTGTCTGTTCATATACTGTCATTATTCACCACCTGCTTTCTCATGTGCTTTTTTAATTCCGAAGCTATGCGCTTATTTTCATTGATTCTTAACACCTTGCTGTAACTGTTATGTAATGAGTGTCTTTTTTCATTATGTAATTGGCGATATTCAGCCCATAGTTGAGTATTAAGACTGGTTGCTAAGTTTTTAGCTTTTCCCCAATATTCGGCGGCAAGGTCGTACTTTTCTTCTTTCTCTTTCTGGATGGCTGTATTAGCAAAATCCAAATATGTTTTCTTTGTCATGTTATTGACTCCGTTTTCTTGGCAATGAGTTTCAATATCTCATTCATAAACTCATTGCCCTCTTTGGTTAAATTTCCAAACTTGGTGTAAAAACTGTTATATGTCCTTACAATAAGTTCCTCTGCTTCCTGTCTGCTCTTAAGTGCAAATACATCTAATTCAAAAAATCGGATTAAGGCTATATTCAATATTTCTTCGTCTAAATCCAGTTGGTAATTAAATCTCCCTGCCTTTACAATAACAGAGTGACAACCATGTTTCTTTTGTAATGCACTGAGTTTGACGTAAATAAGAGTCTTTCGCTTTCTTTCAAGCAAAGCTGATTGTGTCATTTTCTATTCTCCGTTTTTGGAGTGAGCAATCCCCCAGCGATGGCGCTGTAATTAAATTTGTATTGTTGTTTTTATTATTCTAATTCGGCTATCTGTATTTCTAACTCAGATATCTTTTCATGTAATGAATTAATTTCATTCATTGCTTTTGAATACTTTTTCTGTAGTGCTATCTTTTCTTTCTCTCGCCTGATATCGGCTTTCAGTTCTTCCAGCACCTGAGCTTGCCGTTCCATAAACTCAGGGCGCATCTTGCCAAGTTCAAATGCAGTGGTTCCGTCTTCCTGCTTAACTTTTTTGCTGGGGAAGTTACTTTCCTTGCCTTCCTTGTTAAACTCTCTCTGCGCCCGAACATAGGCCAGTTTATTTAACGCGCCACTCTCACTCAAATACGCTTTGTTGGCACCACGAACGACATAAACTTCACGTGGTTCGATCAGGATTTCCAAATCAGTTACGTTTTCAATGGGTTTAAATGTTGTCATGGTTATTCTACTCCTCTGACTCGTGCTATTTCTTGTCCTGCTGCAATAATATATTCTGATATTATGACCAATGCAGTAGTGGTATCATTATCTTCTCCGGCATCAATAAGATTACTTATTAGCACCCTTGAACTTTCAATTGCATTTCTAGCTGGTTCTAATTCTATTTTCAAATTAGAACTTGTTTTTTTTGTTTCGATAACTGCATCAAGAATACAATCTAATTCGTTAATGTCCCGATATTGATTCATTGATAATGTGCGTACAGCGCGTAACATTGCGTGAGTATCAGCGCTAGCTTCATTTTCAACCACTTTTAACAACGGAAGTAATACAGCCTGCATTTCTTCATTAAGTTCAAGTGCGCTCTGTAAATAAGATTTAGCGCCAATTAATCTGTTCATGTCATTTATCCTTTTTTATTTTCTTTATAAATCAAAATTAATTTATTCTGTTTTGTATCAATTATTAACTCACTCCAGCTTACCTTGAAATGAGCTGGAGTTGATTAACAATCATCGGTGGGGTTTAATTGAAAACATTACGGCACCTATATAGATAATCTGGTCTTTTGTGCCTTTAAGCAAAGAGCCAAATTAAAAACAATATAAATAAAAAAACAAATATCATATTAAAGCGCTTTGAAAACGATCTGTCGTTTTCTTCTTTTTTCAATTTTTCTTTAATTTCACGCGTTTGTCGCTCTATCTCCTTAATTTCACGTTCATGTTTATAAGATTCATGATCAATGGGGGGATATATTGAACGCAATGTGTTGTCGGGAATCTTGCAATCTTTGTAGGCCATAAACTTTATTAGCTCTAGTGTCATTCGAGCGTCTGTAAGCGCTCTATGAGCTTCACCAAAAACTAATATATCACTGTCATAAATTGCGTCAGTAAGTTTATGCCATTTGTAATCACCCGTTCTTTTATTTATTTCACCGTAATATTCTGCGTATAACAGCATTGCACATTCTGATTTTATTCTTGGTGTAGGCAATTCATATTTTTTACATGTTTTCCTAATAATCCTTGTGTCATAGGATTTGTTGTAAATAATAACTGTTTTTCCTTTAACTATTTCTCTGTATTTTTTATAAATATCACTCCATGTTGGCGCATGTTTAACATCTTCATTTGTGATACCATGTATTTTTATAGCATCAGAAGGAATGATTTTTTGTGGTTTAATTAGCGTGTCTAATAAAATATCACCATGAGAATTTATAATACTAATTTCAATGATTTCATCATCGTTTTTTAAGCCCGTTGTTTCTGTATCCAATACAATAGTATCTTCCTCTAATAATGTCTCTGTAAATAATTTTATCTGTTTACGATTTAGCATATTTATAACCTATATAATGAAATAATAGGTCATTGTACATATGCATCGTTTTGTTCGTATTATTGTTATTGATTAAAGAGACTTTTGTCACATAGAGAAATTTATCGATCGCAAAAATATGTCAGTATGCTAGCTTTCGGCTTCCATGCTTACGCTCTCGCTGTAATCTCCCCAGATTTAGAGCTGCGGCGGAATTTTGTTTTAGTTGAATAAATAGCTGTGTTAGGTAAGCAGCAATTGCTTAAATTATCATGCATCGGAGTATTTTTAATTGATATTGCTTTCTCTACCCGATCCATTGCTTTTCTGTTCAGAGATAATATTGAACGTGATGGCTCTATTGATATTTCTGATTTAATACTATCAATATTACTGAATGCTTTTTGTAATTGAGTGTTGATGTTATGCGCTTCTTGAAGCTCTTTTCTGCGCTCGTGCCTTCTTTTTCTTGCATTATCATAGCCATGAAAATTATGCATATACCAATCTAACTTGAAGATGCCGGTTTTAAAATCTGAAAATTGTCAGTCAGTCGAGTCGTCAGTTCTTTCGCTTTTTCGGGCAAAGTGACATGAAAAAAGTGACGAAGGGTTTGACGGAACGTCTTCGCATTCGGAAAATAGACATTGTTACGCACTTGCTCATTCATATATTTCCACAATCGCTCTATCGGATTGAGGTTTGGGCTGTAAGGCGGTAGGTAATGCAATTCAATATTCAGGACATACGCAATATCTTTCACCAACTCGGCTCGGTGGTAACCCGCACCATCCAGAATAATATGGATTTTTTGCGAAAGCGGGTAAGTTTCCCGGATCGCCCCGAAGAAATACGCGATATTTTCAGCATTGATGCTCGGATATTCACGGATCACGGTGTCTTCAATACGTTGTAAATTGAGGGCACCCAGAATATTGAGACGGGTACGACTGCCGGTGGTTTCGATCTCTTTTACCTGATTCTTTCCCGCTTTCATCCAGCCATAGCTGAGCTTTGTGGATTGTGAAGGATGCACCGCATCAATAAATAGGATAGGCTCATTCTGACCCGCTTCATCTTTCAGAGATTGGTAGTAATCAATAAATTGTTGCTGTTTATTCGCATCGAATTTATGAAGCACTCCCTTGGTTTTTTGTAGCTGAAACCTTGGCGGTGAAGCCATTTCGTTATTCCGCCCACGCTGAAAGAGACCTGCCAACGTGTTCGGACATAGGCCACAATTTGAGTGGTAGTATGCATCAAATTTGTCGTCAAATAGTCAATCAGGTCGGCGGTTTGTTCGGCAGAGAGATGGCTTTCAGAGCCGCCATTTTCCGGGGTGAGCTTTTCCTGCGCGATGAAATCTTTTAGGTGACGGCTTACCGTACTTTCATGAATACGCAAGGCCTGTGCAATCATCTGGGCAGTCCAGCCCTCTGACGCTAAAAGCACGGCCTTGATGCGATCACAGACTCGACTATCACGAGTAGTATCATGCATCAATTCGAGGGCGCGTTTTTGTTCTGGTGTCAGATGAATTTTCATGGTTGCAAGCATGATCTGGTTTGGATAAGAAATCAAGCATCTTCAATGGCGATAGGTATATATCCCCCTTAGTTAATTTTTGATTGAGTAGTTTTCACATCTCAGTCAGCAATTAACTGGTAAGAATGGTGCGCTTTTTCAGCGCTATCTGTTAAAGAGCAGCGGTGGTAAATCTGGTATTGTTACAATTCGGTATTACTGATTATCGAATCATCCAGTCATTCATATGCCACTGGCGGCTACTTCGTGGGCGTCCTGCCTGTTCGATGCGTTTTAAGTTAACTTAACAAGTAAGTCAACAGCAAACTTAAAATTACTTAAGTTAAAATAAAGATATCTTGATTTTATATTGCCTAAAATAAAAAAGGAAAACAAAGAGAGGTAGATATGGGCAGATAAAAACCCTCCGTAGAGGGTTTCTGGTTGTATGTTTATAAGGCTATGGAAGTCTTGCTATTCTTACATCCACAACAACACCAATGATTTTACAATTCCCATTGATTGATACCATTCTGTACTGTGGGTTGAGGGGTTTAAGGTAATGATTGCCAGCATCAACAATGTACTGTTTAAATGTTACTTCGTTTTCGTCCCCTAATTTAGCGACAACCAATTTACGGTTAGTTGGCGTTATTTCGGGATCCACTAAAATCATCATTCCTTCCGGTATACTCAGTCCGGATGGCGATGTCATTGAGTCACCTTTTACTTCCAACCAAAAGGAATCACCAGAACAACTAACGGTGGTTTTATGCCAGCCATCAATGGATTTTCTATGGTAGGGCTTCACCACTTCACTCCAATTTCCAGCACAATTCCAACTAATTAACGGATATCCTTGTTCTGTCCTATTGGGTTTTATAGAAATGTCCAAATTGTCAACAAATGCGTCTTTAAGAATGTATTCAGGTGAACATCCTAGAGCGGATGCTAGTGCCAGTAAATTATCTCCTTTGGGTTCAGTCTCTTCTTTTTCCCATTGAGAAATGGCCACATGTGAAACCCCAACAAGTTTGCCGAGTTCTCGTTGGGTGAGGTTAAGTCTTTTTCTGCACAATCTGATGCGCACGCCGATAGATGTTTTCATAGTTAAGTGATCTTAAATCTTCTTGACTTAAGATTCCTTTAGTTGAATAATTCAAGTTAACTTAAATGGAGATTATAGACATGTTCAAAGATGAAGCAATTAAGTTTTTCGGTAGCCAGAGAATTATCGCTGAGAAATTACATGTATCCGACGCGGCTGTTTCTCAATGGAAAAAGATCATTCCTGAGCGAGCAGCTCTCAAACTAAACCGGATAACCAATGGTCAATTGAAATATAGACCGAATTTATACAACAAAATTGCATAGTAGCAACATCCGCTCTTTAACATCTCTGTGCTGAAAAAGCACGCTTTTAATATATCGCCTATCGTCAGGATAGACGACAACTCTTTATTTTTATTTTTATCAAACAAAATTTAATCAAAATCTCACCTCAGTAATTTTGCACATAGAACGCGTCTATCAATGCGCGCAAAAAGGCAAATTCCAACCGTGAATATATATCCAATCCACAACGTAATAATGCCCGAAATTTATCAGCCGGGTGACGCGGAATTTATTCAGAAGATTCTTTCCGCCATGTCCAACTCAACCATGCGGGAATATGCAAGGAATAAATACGCAGACATCTACAAACTTCGTCGGGATGAAGATCCCGTTCCGTACCGCAGGGATAACACAGGCGCTAGGGCCGCCAACACGTGGCTCAGACTGTTTTTCAAGAAAAATCACAGATCGATGAAAGGTTATACAGAAGCACCGTTGTTAGCCCCGAAAGCACAGCCAAGGACACAGCCCAATTTGGAGGTTGCTTCGGACTGGGAGCTAACAGATAACACCGAAATGGCTGTGTCTTCTGGCAGTGGGAACGGTGGTTAGGAGATCACTGGGGCTGAACATGAAAAAACAGCCAAGTGAGAATGATTATCAAAGTGGGGAAAAGCCAAAAAAAAACTGGCAATGACGAAAAAGTAATAAATATGTACCCCCCTATTTTTTTGGACTAAATGAGAATGATTATCAAAAAAGAAGAAGCAGAAAAGATCATCCAAAAACACCGTGCTTTTGTGAACTGGAAACCAGCACGCGCCGTGGCTGAGCTAGTGTCAGCGGGGATGTCAGAAACCGAAGCAATGGCAATGGTCAAAGCAAACGCACCGGAGCGGAAAGCGCATAAGCCCCACAACAGTCACGCAAAGCCCGTAAATCTGGAAGCACTGAGTACTCATTACATCGTGGTCGGTGATTACGATTTGCTGAGCCTCAATCACCAAGACGCACTGATTGCTGCCATCCGAAACGGCAAAGGTAAGAGTTCATGGCGTGACGAATCAATGGCGGTAACTTTGTTCGGATTAGTCAAGGCCTACCCGATCATCACTACAGCCGAAGTAAATAAATTCCTCAACCGTGGCGCATTTATCGACAGCATTCCGCTGTTTATTGACGGAAAGGTACCTGCGCGAATTATCACACGGCAGCACAGAAAAATAAACAGGGAGTAACGTCATGCTAGAAATTACCCCTAAGTTTGCTCAGGAACGTGCTTTGAACATGCTGCGTCAAGACTGGAAGCGCTTTAATTCTTTCATGGTGTACGCCCCCACAGGTGCAGGCAAGACAGCCCTGTCAGCATTCATTATTGACGGCTTTGTATCAAAGGGGATGAAGGTCATGATGATCTGCCCGTTTACCGTGTTGATAAATCAGACTGCGCAGCGCTTTATCGAGTATGGATTACCGGAGGATGAAATCGCTTTTATCTGGCGTGACCACCCCCATCAAGACCCGACAAAACTGATTCAGATTGCGTCGGCTGACACGCTGATCCGTCGTGACTTCCCCGAAGATATTAATCTGCTGGTGATTGATGAAGCGCACCTGAAGCGTAAAAAGATACTGGAAGAAATCACCCGGCTGACCACCGAGACGGACTGCAAGGTGATCGGCTTGTCGGGAACCCCTTTCTCGCCGTTCTTGGGTCACTACTACCAGAGGCTGATAAAGCCAACCACGATAAAAGAGTTAATCCAGCGGGGTGATCTGAGTGCTTATGAGTTTTATGCCCCCACTAAACCCGATTTAACCGGGGTGAAATCATCTCAAAGCGCTGAGTACGGCAGCGACTACAAAGAAGACGAAATCGCCGAGATCATGTGCGGGGCTGATTTGGTCGGCGATGTGGTCAGCAGTTGGCTGAAATTGGGTGAAAACCTGCCAACCGTGTGTTTCTGCGTGAATGTCAGTCACGCCAATTTCGTCACGATGGGGTTTAACCGTGCTGGTGTGAATGCGGAGGTAATGACCGCCAATACCCCGCATGATGAGCGTGACCTGATTATTCATCGCTTTGAGCAGGGCGCAACGAAAATCATCGTCAATGTGGGCGTGCTGGTGGCGGGTTTTGACAGTGACGTGCGGTGCATCATTTACGCCCGTCCTACTAAGTCAGAAATCCGCTGGCTCCAGTCAATCGGCAGAGGCTTACGTACCGCCAAGGGTAAGGACCGGTGCGTCATTCTGGATCACTCCGGTACTGTTCACCGCCTCGGCTATCCCGACGATATCGAATATGACGAACTGCCCCGCAAGAACGACGGCATGAAAACCCACGCCAGTCACCGGGAGCAGGAAAAGCACGAGAAATTACCGAAAGAGTGCTCATCCTGTCATTACATGAAGCCCGCTGGCGTTTATGTCTGTCCGAAGTGTGGGTTTAAGCCACTGGCAGGCAAGGATGTTGAGGTGGATACCAGCCGCACCATTCAGAAGCTCAGCAAGAAAGAGCGTATCTACACGCAGGCTGAAAAGCAGAGTTTCTATTCACAGCTGAAATATTACCAGAACCAGCGGGCTTCACAGGGTAAGGCGGTCAGTGACGGTTGGGTATCCAACACGTTTAAAGACAAATTCGGCATCTGGCCGCGTGGGTTCCATGATGCTCCTCAGGAACTGACACCCGAAGTGAATAACTTCATCAAACACAAACAGATTGCGTGGGCGAAAAGCCGCAAGAAAGCCGAACAGCCGTCCAGCCACGAACAGCAGGGGCTAAACCTTGAAGTGGCCCGCCATAAGGTACGTGAAATACGTGAAAAATTAGGTGCACCATCATATCAGGGAGACACACAGTGAACAGAATAAAAACCGCTGATGCTGTTATCGGCCGCTGGCCTGAAATCTTCGCTTATTACAAATTGCCGCCCGTGACGGGAAAGCACCACTTTAAAGGGAAGTGTCCGATATGCGGGCAGAAAGGGAAGTTTCGCATTGATGATCGTGATGGCAGAGGGACGTTTATTTGCACCTGCAATGCGGGTGATGGCTGGAAACTGCTCACCCTGACACAGGGTAAGGAGTATAAAACGCTAGCCGATGAGATTGATCTGCTACTGGGTATCCAGTCCGATAAACGCAGCGTGGTGAAAAAAAGAGACGAACATCACCACGTTCAGAAACAGAGTCACTGGCTGCTACGCTGGTTTACCCGGCCTGAAAGGGACATCGGGCGAGGCCTACCTGAGAAACCGGGGCATTCACGTTCTGCCTGCCGACAATGTGCGGTATTGCGCCGAACAACCAGTGCATAACGGAACACTGCAAGCGATCTGGGCGCTGGCTACCGATTCAAAAGGGCTGGCGTGCTACCTGCATCGGACGTATTTAGACGGGGATCGAAAAGCCTCGCTAGACGTTGTTAAGAAAATGAACTCATTACAAGAAGATAGTTATTTGGCACACGTTCAATCGGTGGCGATCCGTCTTTTTCCGGTCGATTCAACGCTGGGTATTGCAGAAGGGATCGAGACAGCACTGTCCTGTAAGCAAATTTACGGTGTCAATACTTGGTCAACCATGAATGCCGGGCACATGGCGAAATTCATTGCCCCGCAGGGGGTGAAACACCTCGTTGTCTTTGCCGATACCGACTGGAGCGCGACAGGTCACGCAGCTGCGATGGAGTGCGCCCGCAAGAATTTATCCGCCCATAACGACGTAGAAAAGGTCAGTGTTCGCTGGCCGGACAGTGGCGACTTCAACGACATGCTCCAGAACGGGGATGAAGCGAGAGAGTTGATATTTATGAAAAAAAGCACGGGAGATGGCATAATGCGTGATATTCAATTAGTACTGGAACGCTGGGGAGCATGGGCTGCGGCAGACAATAGCGATGTGGATTGGTCGCCAATAGCGGCAGGTTTTAAAGGACTGCTACCGTATACCAGTAAATCACGCTTCCAGTGCACAGATGATGAAGGGATTATGGTTGATGGTTGTGTTGCCAGGTTAAAAAAACATCGTCCTGATGAATACGAGTTGGTGATATTACACTACGTATATGGCATCTCACTGAGAAAGATCGCGAAATGGCGGAAGTGTTCGGATGGAACTGTGCGGAAAGAGGTCATGCTTCCAATCATTAGATTGTTGTAGTAAACTCCCCACTTTTTATTACTGGTGAGATATGGCTAAAGTTGATGTGGTTTGTCGTTACTGTCACAAAGCGGAAGAGGTCAAAGGGCATGGAAAAGGAAGCAGCGGACATCAGCGTTATCACTGTTATGCCTGCCGTAAAACCTTTCAACTGAATTACACCTACCAAGCCTGCAAACCCGGAATGAAAGATCAGATTGTGGATATGGCTGCGAATAATGGCGGTATCAGAGACACCGCTCGTGTCCTGAAGGTGGGTATCAACACCGTTCTTCGTACCCTAAAAAACTCGAACCCAGACAGGTAACTACACTGCCGCTGGCCGCAAATAATATTCATATTATCTGCGAAATTGATGAACAATGGTCTTTTGTCGGTAACAAGAAGAATCAGCGCTGGCTTTGGTATGCCTGGGAACCGGAGCAAAAGCAAATAATCGCGCACGTATTGGGGGATCGCAGCAGGAAAACACTGAGCAAATTGCTGGCACTTCTGGCTCCTTTCGAAATTCAATTTTTCTGTACCGATAATTATGCCGTTTACGATTGCCTTTCTGAGGAAAAACACTTTAGAGGGAAGAAATTTACTCAACGTATCGAAAGAACCAATCTGACCTTACGTACTCGCATCAAGAGACTGAATCGGAAAACGATCTGTTATTCCAAATCCGAAGAAATGCATGACAAAGTGATAGGCACTTTCATTGAGCGTGAATACTATCTTCCAAAGGTTATCTAACTATTGGGTGCATGACCTGTCCTTTTAGTTCAGATCGATATCTTTACCGGTGATTTGTACTGCCCCGCTGGCCTCAAATTTGAACTCACTGCCCTGTATTGTGATTTTGCCGGCACTGTCCATGCGCAGGACACTCGCGCCGCAGCGCAGCTCAATCACATCCCCGGCCGTGATGGAGAGGGTATTGCTGACGTTGACCTGCTTGTGCGTCCCGACCGTGATAATGTAGTCCTTGCCTGTGGTGAGTTTGCGCACTTCCTGCACCGTTTCCGTGCTGTTGAGGGTGACGGTCTCCGCTTTATTCTCATTAACCTTGATGGTCTGGTTTTTCTCCACCGTTTCGCTGTGGTTGGCGAGCACATGGGTATCGCGGTTATTGAGTACCAGAGTCGTCATGTCTTTTTGCGCATGCAGGGCCAGCCGTTCACTGCCTTTCGCATCCTCAAACAGCAGTTCATTGTAACCCTCGCCTTTATGGGTTTTGGAGCGGAAGGCCATCTGGGTTTTGCTGCCCGGTAAGGCACCCGGCGGAAGGTTGCTGGCATGGTAGGTGCGACCGGTGACGATGGGCTGATCCGGGTCGCCGTGCAGGAAATCCACCACCACTTCCTGCCCGATACGCGGGATAGCCAGCATCCCCCAGCCTTGCCCCGCCCACGGTTGGGTGACGCGGATCCAGCAGGAGCTTTGGTCATCACTCTTGCCATAGCGATCCCACGGGAATTGCAGGCGCACCCGCCCGTACTGGTCACAGAATATTTCTTCCCCGGCCGGCCCCACTACCTTGGCGATTTGCGGGCCATCGATGACGGGTTTGGGTAACGGTGCCGGGCGCCAGTGCTGGTTCTGGCGGATAAAGTAGAAGTGGCTGTTCAGCGTGGTGCCGGAGCCTGCGCTGCTCGTTTCCAGTGCCTGCGGCTGGCTGCCGCTGTGGCGGGTGGAGACGGTCTGCCATGATTGGTTCAGGTCTAAGCGGGGATGATTATCGAGGATGAACAGTCTGCCCGGTTGCAGGGCTATCGCATTGCCGCTGCCTTCTCCGGTCATGGCGTTGCTACGCAGCGCTTCAAGACGGTAGCGGGTGAAGGCTTTGCCGTGCGCCTCATCCTTGAAACGCCCCGGATAATCGTAGTGTTCGTAGTAGAGCTGTTGCAGGTTTTCGTCCCGTATCTGCTGATGAAATTCGGCTGGCCATGCGGGATTTTTGAAGGTGTAATCCTTAAGTTGCACTTGAGCCGGACGCACCTGGGCGCTGTGGGTCAGGCTGCTGACCGCCGGTTCACCCAGCGTGCTGCCCTCGCCCGGTTGATAGGGCAGGCGGATGCCCGGTGGTACCGAGCCGCAGTCATCGGCAAACACCAGCGTGTTACGCCCGTTGCTGCATTCGAAGAAGTAGAAAATCCCCTCTTCCGCGGTCAATCGTTGCAGGAAATTGAAGTCACTTTCCTGGTACTGTACGCAGAATTCGCGCTCCGGGTGCGGGTGGCGCAGGTTGAACACCACGTCGCGGATGCTGTGCTCTTTGAGGATATTGGTGATGATGCCGGTGATATTGAGTTGCTGGAAGATACGCGAGTTCTGGCGCAGGGTGGTGCGCCACAGGTCGGGGCGGATGCTCATCCGGTAGGTGGTCTGGTGCAGGCCGGTGTTGCCTTGCTCAAAGCGGGTGACGATGCCCGTGACGCTGCGCTGTTCAACACCATTGAGCAGGACAGTGAGCGTTGCCGTGCGGTCAAGCACCAGCGGAAAGTCAATGGCGGAGTCGGCACTGGCCAGCCCCACTTCCAGTAGGAATGGGCGCGAGAAATGTTCGTCCAGACTGAAATCGGTGACGACAAAGGTTTGCGCCGGCAATCTGCCCGCCGTCAGGGTGAACAGCAGGCCGCTGGGGTCGGCTCCACCGCCCAGCCCCAGTATTTGGCCCAGTTGTTGCAGGATTTTTTCTGCCCCCAGATTACCCGCCACGGCTTTGGCGGCCAGCCCCGGCGCACCGAGTGCTTTGCTGGTCCCGCTGGCAAAACTCCCGCCGGGGAGCAGGCTGCCAGTACTGAGACTACCGAGTGATTTACCTGCCCCGCCGGCAAAGCCGCCGCCGCTGATCAGGCTGCCGGCACTGAGACCTTTGAGAACTTTGCCTGCCCCGCCAGCAAAGCCGCCACCGCTGATCAGGCTGTCGGCACTGAGACCCCCGAGTGCTTTGCCTGCCCCGCCGGCAAAGCCGCCCCCGTTGATCAGGCTGTCAGTACTGAGACCGCCAAGTGCTTTGCCCGCTCCGTCTGTCAATCCGACCTTGCCGGCAATTCCGCTCACAGAATCGAGCATAGTGGCGGCTTTGCCCACCCCATCCGGTAATCCGACTTTGCCGGCTATTCCTGTGACGGAACGGAGGAGATCGCTGGCGTTACCGCCTGCATCCGCTAACCGTTCTTTAGCCTGTTTTGTTATTGCGTCCTGTCCCTGTTCTAACAGCGTTTTTCCTTCCTGCAATGTTGTGAGGGGCTTTTTCTCTTTCTCTGACACGGTCTGTCTCCCTGAAGTCATGCCGATGGAATATAAAATGGCAATGGGCTTAACAGGCACATCGCCATATTCGGCAGGAAAGAGCTTATTCTGCGCACCTGCTTTTTCAGTCTGACAATAAGCTGAAAATAGGGCGCTTCCTGTTTTGAATAAGGCAGAAATGTCCGGTTAAGCCAGAATGATTTGTTCCGTTCGTGATAAAAAAATCTGCCGGAAATAATAAGGAATGGACAATTAAAAACCAAATAAAATCAAGGGGAGAAAAAAGGCGTTTTGTACAATCACAGCGTAAAAAGTTAAAAACTTTGCCGTTGTAAAATAAATTTTCGCAAGATTCACTCTGGTGAGTGCATCATACTGAATGATTTTGTGCCAAAACTGGGGGTATTTTTATAACACAATGAATTACAAGTAAAAAAATGGATATGATTTTTAGAATAACCCTGATCATTTCTATTTTGTGAACTTATTCACAAAAAAGGTTATTTTGGAAAAAGATTTTGGCGAATTCAACGGCAAAGTGCATCACTATTCCAAATGTTAAAGAGCAGATTTCTGCCCTAGTACTACAGTCGTAATCGTTCTGTAATCATAAGGCTATTCCGCCGACGATAATGGCATTGTTGTGCGCGATACTGATGTCGTCGTCGCCAGGTTGACCAAGATAAAATCTGCTTTAGGGTTTCTCCTGTTTTTCTCATCAGTTTTGACAGGAGTTTACGCAGTTCTGCTACACTCAGGGCTATCAGTCCCGCCGGCGTTTTTTTTCTCCTGTATTCGCAAAACTGCCAGCACCGCATGCGCCAATAATGACAACGTAATATGCCGATACCAGCTGTGCCACTGCCGCACTTCGTAATGATCCAGACCGCATTCCCCTTTCGTTTCCTCAAAACCGCTTTCGATTTCCCAGCGATGGCCAGCCACTTGAATCAACGTCTTGAGAGCGGCCTGCTCTTTGAGGGCATAGACAACATAGTAGGCCAGTTCCTGTTTCTCATCCCGATTACGCCGTATTAGCAGATAATGGCCATAACGCCTTTCCTCTGCATTGACTTGTAACCGCCAGAGCGGGATCCGAGCCCAGTCATACCACCGTTCACCTTTTGTTCCCCTCCCGGCTGACTGTTTTTCCCAGTCGTCAGCGGTCAGACTGGCTGCAATGGTGTCTGCTCGGGTGTAGTGTGGTGTTTGCCACCAGAGGCGTTCATTTTTGGGGATCGCTAAGACAAACGGTTGATGCTGAGATTCCAGCCAGCATCGCAAGCAGCGATCATGTCCATAGACCGCATCGGCGGTGACCCAGCGACAGGGGATATTGGCCTTGAATGCGCGCGCCAGCATGTGCCGGGCGAGCTGGGGTTTGGTTGCAAAACTGACCGAGTCGGGAATGCCAGCGGCATCACAGCGGGGGCGATCCTCCGTCCACTGTTTGGGCAGATATAAAGCCCGGTCAATGAAGGCATGGCCGCCGTTGCCGGCGTAACACAGGAAGACCCCTATCTGACTGTTTTCAACCCGTCCCGCCGTGCCACTATACTGACGCTGTACCCCGGCAGAATGCGTCCCTTTTTTGATAAAACCGGTTTCATCGATAATGAGGATCCCTTGCTCATCAGCCAAATGTGCGGTGACATAATCACGTAAGATATCGCGAGCGGCTTCAGCATCCCAATGGGCTCGTTCCAGAAAATATTGAATACCATCCGGTGAGCGTTCACCCAGCCATTCAGCCAGTTGCCAGCCATTTTTACGTTCCACATCACTGAGTAATCCGCGAAGATAATCCAGACAACGTTGTTGAGAACTTGCAGAATGAAACAGCGGAGTCAGACGGGAATGGGTGGTCAGGAGTTCCTGTTCCCAGAGATTAACAGGTGAGGCCATGTGGCACCTCCCTTAGAGGGTTAGAAAGAAGGACGATAGCTATCATGACACAATACACATTACGACTGTAGTACTAGAGTGATAGTAGCTTTTTTTCCCATTACCTGAGTGGTTACAGGAATAGGTCGTCACTCCAATAACTATCCCAATCCAACTTCAAGATGCGTGTTATATTTTCCCGCGCAGCGGGGAAATATCAGGCCTCGCGTCGTCTTGCGGATTGCAACTTGAAGTTTATCGAGTATATAAAATAAACTCCCTATCCAAAAGGAAGGGAGTCATGTATTGGCGAGAATAAGATTATTTATTCAAGATAAAGTGTCAAAGCCATACCTGGTTTTATCTCTCTGACTTTGATGTTTTTATTCCAATTGATCAAATCATTAAGATTTACACCGTGACGTTTGGCGATGCTGAAAAATGAATCACCTTTGTGCACTTGATAGGTGACTGGGTTGCTATTATCGATTTTCAGCACTTGCCCGATCTTGAGCCGATCAGCCGTTTTTAAGCTGTTCAGTCTTTGTAACTCTCGGTGAGTGGTCTTGAAGCGCTTTGCAATCGCTGACAATGTATCGCCGGCACGAACGGTATAATGACTTTGTTGCTGTAATTTGTAGGTATTGTGTTTAACCGCCAGGTTGATGTCATTCAAGACGTTTTTATTTGCCAGAGACGTCTTAAATTGATTAACGTTCTTCCTTGGTAGCATGATGTAATGCGGCCCATAAGGAGACGTCATACCTTGTTTATAGCCCGGGTTATATGCCCTGATTGATGTCAATGATAGCCCAGATAGTTCGGCCGCTTGTGACAACATGATCTGTTGCCCTACTTCAACCTTTGCCAAAGCGTGTTGGTTGTCAGGCTTAGGAAGTTTGAAACCAAACTGTTCGTTATGGCGAATGATATTACTCAGAGCCAATATCTTGGGAACATAGTGCATTGTTTCCCGAGGCAATGACAGCGACCAGAAATCTGTTGGTTTCCCTTGTGCTTTATTGTCTTTGATTGCACGTATAACCCTGCCTTCGCCACTGTTGTAAGCGGCAATGGTCAAAAGCCAATCCCCATTGAATCGTGTGTTGAGATATTCAAGCATATCAAGAGCAACGGTTGTTGATGCCGCAATGTCACGACGGGCATCGTACCATTTATCTTGTTTCAGGCCATAATGACGGCCAGTACTTGGGATAATCTGCCATAATCCTGCCGCCTTGGCGTAGGAAGTCGCATGGGGGTCAAAGGCACTCTCCACGATGGGCAGCAATACCAGCTCCATTGGCATATGTCGATTATCAAGCTGCTCAACTATCCAATAAATGTACGGTTCTGCACGCAATATTACATTTTGGATATGGCCTTTGTGTTTCAAATAGTAACTTTGTTGTTCGCTCACCCTGCTATTATCAGGAATTTCCATCTTCAACTCATCGCGAATATGTCCCCACAAATCTTGTTGGGCTGTCGGACTCACCTTCCAGTTTGCAGGATCATCTGATTCTGCAATACCGTTTGTTTTCTGATTCGTTGAAGACATCTTCTGTGCTTGTTGCTGGGAAGGAGCCTCTGTTTGCAGACTCGATTGACACCCAGCAAGAAGAACAGAGGTGAACAAGATCGTTTTTGTCTTCATGTTCTTTTCTAATGCCTGCCTAAAAGGTGAGCAATAATACTGGCCTATTACGTGGAAGACAACCCAATAAAATTAAAATCGATCTTTATAAGCCCTTAATCGCTGAAAAATAGAAGAAAGTGGCGTTGAATTAGGTTTGATACCGATATTTTTTTGTAAATCAATATCGTGGCAATTTAAGAAAACATTGATTTTTTTCTCTGTTTGTAAATCTGTTGGGATTGTTGCTTGGTTATTTTCACGTAATTTAAGCGTTTCTTGATAATAATCGTGAATATTCTGATTGTCAGGTAATACTGTTTTTGCAAATTTCATATTCGCCGCCGTGTATTCGTGAGCACAGCAGATCAACGTATCATCGGGTAATGATGAAATTTTCTCCAGAGAGGAAAACATTTGTTCGGCTGTACCTTCAAACAGTCGTCCACAGCCGCCAGAAAACAGCGTATCTCCACAAAACAGATAGGGAGCCTGATAGAATGCAATGTGACCAAGTGTATGTCCTGGTAGTGCTATGATCCGGAAAGAAAAATTTCCTATTTCAACGGTGTTCTCTTCATGGACAATCTGAGTAGCTCCTTTGTTTTGTGTCTCTTCAGGGCCATATACAGGTAATTCAGGGTATTGTTTGAGTAGCCCGGGAACACCGCCAACGTGATCATCATGGTGGTGTGTCAGTAGAATCGCAGCCGGAATAAGTTGATTTGCTGCTAGAATATCAATCACAGGTCGTGATTCAGCAGGATCAATAATGGCACAATGTTTGTTTTCATCACAAAGTAACCAAATGTAGTTATCTGAAAGGGCGGGTATCCTGATAAGCTCCATTATATGCCTCATTTTTATAGTAGGTTTATAAGTAGGTTGAAAGGAAGATGACATGCGATCAGCACGTTCAATTAAGCAAATAACCCTCCCTGTTTCTTGGGCCGCGTTACCGTGGGGAGAATATTACCGCGTCGCTCTGGAACATCAATTGGAACCGTGGTGGCCCAAGATCTTTGGTTTTCATTTAGTGAAAATCGGCAACTTAAGTGCCGAAATTGATACTCGTTCCTGTTTGGTCAGCCATCAAGTCAATATAGGGTTACAAGGGCAAAATATGAATGTCATTACTGATCCCTGTTACCTCCCTTTTGCAACTAAATCTGTCGATGCTTGTTTGTTGGCGCATATGTTGACTTATAGTATTGATCCACATTGGCTTTTGAGAGAAGTCGATAGGATCATGATAGATGATGGTTGGCTGGTTATCAGTGGTTTTAATCCAATGAGTATATTAGGTTTCAAGAAAATGATTGCTCCGGTATATCGTCGGCAATCTTGCAAAGCTCAAATGTTTTCAACGCTGCGTCAATTGGATTGGCTGCGTCTTCTTAATTATGAAGTTATCCATCATGCCAACTTCCATGTATTACCGTGGCAAAGCGGAACGCGTTTTGATAACTCCTGCATGTCAATATTGGGTTGCCTGAATGTGATTATTGCCCGCAAACGGACAATACCGTTGACATTAAACCCCATGCGGACAACATTGATGAAACCAAGATTCAGTAATGCACTGGGGGCGGCGAAAAATATTCACCGACACGATGAGTGGGGGGGTTAATTTTCGCTTTCGATATAGCCATCATCCGTTTGAGTAGGGTTATTCGCGGCTGTGCGAGCCAGCTCATCACACCGTTCATTTTCCCGATGTCCAGCGTGGCCTTTGACCCAGCGCCAATCAATGTCATGCCGCGAGATAGTTTTATCGAGCCGCTGCCAGAGATCGACATTGACGACGGGAGATTTGTCTGCTTTTTTCCAGCCGCGTTTTTTCCAGTTATGGATCCATTGAGTGATCCCTTGACGCACATACTGGCTGTCTGTCGTCAAGATTACGGTACAGGGACGTTTGAGCGCTTCCAATCCTATTATGGCTGCCATTAATTCCATGCGGTTATTGGTTGTGTGAAAATAACCGCCACTCAACGTTTTTTCTTGCTGTTGGTAGCGGAGTAAAACGCCATATCCGCCAGGACCAGGATTGCCGAGGCAAGAACCATCGGTGAAAATTTCTACCTGTTTGTTCATTTTTGGTAGACTCTTCCTATATTATCTTTAATCAAAAATCTAAGTCTGACACAAAAAAACATTATGAGCACTGCTATTACCCGCCAAATAGTCCTCGATACCGAAACAACCGGTATGAACAAGTTAGGTGTTCACTATGAGGGACACAACATCATTGAAATTGGTGCCGTGGAGGTTATCAATCGTCGTCTGACAGGACGCCATTTTCATATTTATATCAAGCCAGAACGCTTAGTTGATCCCGAAGCGTTTGAAATTCACGGTATTAGTGATGAATTTTTGCAGGATAAACCGAAATTTGCTGATATCGCTGATGAATTTATTGAGTTTATCCGTGGTGCTGAGTTGATTATTCATAACGCAACGTTTGATATCGGCTTTATGGATTATGAATTCAGTAAATTGAATCGAGATATTCCACCCACTGCTGAGTTTTGTACCATTACAGATAGTTTGGTATTGGCGAGGAAACTTTTCCCTGGTAAGCGTAATAATCTCGATGCGTTATGTGACCGTTACCATATCGATAATTCAAAACGTACTCTCCACGGGGCATTACTCGATGCCGAAATTCTGGCTGATGTTTATCTGTCAATGACAGGTGGTCAGACATCATTGGCTTTTTCGATGGAAGGAGAAACGTCAGGCAGTACGCAGGTTGCAGAAATCCAAAAGATTACTCGCCCACAGGCAGGGCTGAAAATTGTTTATGCTTCCGATGAAGAATTAATTCAGCATGAATCTCGTTTGGATTTGGTGGAAAAGAAGGGGGGAAGCTGTCTTTGGCGTATAAAACCTGAGCAGATACATTGATAAACTGCGGCAAAATGGTGGTAAATGCATAGTTGAGGCTAAAAAACGTGCAAGCAAACTATTTTGTTATAAAAAGCGATTGACGGATTTTATCGTAACCCGTATTATCCACCCCGTTCTCAACCAGAACACCACGCGGTGCGGTAGTTCAGTTGGTTAGAATACCGGCCTGTCACGCCGGGGGTCGCGGGTTCGAGTCCCGTCCGCACCGCCAGAATTTATAAGCCCTGAGTTTTTGACTCGGGGCTTTTTGTTTTTTTTATAATGATTATTAGCTGTTATTTTTTATCTACAAAAGTAGATTTATAATATTTTTATGGTTTTATTTTTGGTGTTATACCAATTCAATTTCAAGATGCGTGTTATATTTCCCCGCGAAGCGGGGAAATATAAGGCCTCGCGTCGTCTTGCAGATTGCAACTTGAAGTTTATCGCATATAGTGCTTAATTAAACTAACTTTGATCTTTAGGTTTATTTCCTGATCTTTATTTTAATTGTTAATGACTTGATCCTCTTTATTATAAGTAAAAGTAGCATCTTGAGAATAATCGGCAGGAAGATCTATCTGTATTATCGGTATTATTTTTCCAGTGACATTATAAAATTCCTTTTGATCATGTTGCGCACCGTTAAGCCCTCCTGGAAGATAAAAAAAGGCTTCGATGGGTAATTCATTGGGAATATTTTGGGACCAGGTCGCCAATATTAACTCATTATTTATTGCTAGCGAGAGCTGTAAACGCGCCTGAACTCCCTGTATGAAGGCATCAGCATGATTTTCCCCTGACTTAATGCTCACATCAAAACCACACTGACTCTCTTCATCGCTTCCATTTTTTATCCACTGTTGGGCAGTAGTAATTCCAAGTTGTTGACAAGGAGCACTGCGGGGAATACCCGGAGTAGCACCACATCCTTTGTCATCTCTGTCGGCAGAAACTGCATTGATAGGGAAGTAGCAAAGAGCTTCGGGATGTTTTTTATTATTTGCCGATGCGGATAAATAAGGAGCAAAAATGAAACCATTTGTGTAACCAGCATCTAATGTAATAAGTTTAGAATCAGTTCTCAAATAAGAAAATGAGACACCACCGCTACTTTGTGAGTGTGGACTTGGATTCCAAGAATAATAGTAATCTGAAGGGACTGTTCCTCTCAATAAAATCCCGGAGCATAAAAATGCCGGATGATCTCCATCTCCACAGTTATTTCCAGTATCGTTGTATCTTTGGGTTAATTCTGTTGCGAGATTATAACCAGAGTTTGTATTTATTGAATTAACGTCAGCAAAAGCTATTTGCAATCCCAATAAATATAAAGAAATAAAAATTATTATTTTCCTCATGTTATTCCCTTAATATTTTTTAGTGTCATGAAATGATGGTGAATCTATAACCTCACCTTTTTATAGTATTAATGCAAATTACTTTTTTTTATCATCTAATAATTTAATTTTATTGAGCTGATGACCTATTTTTATGGGTTATTTTTATATTTTGTGATAATTTTTTTAAAATAAAAAATAGAATAATGATAGCTATCCATGAATGGTTTATTTATAAGTTTTTATTTTGTTTTTTTATTTTTTATAGAAGAATTATCTATTCCCAATAGACTGTCAATCTATGGCATGTAAGCAAGAGAATGTATCCCTGGAACAGAGATATCACCAAAATTGCTGTTGACATCAAAATATATTACAAGTGAATTTTGTTCGTTATTCTCATCTTAATTTGGCTGAAGAACTCGCCTTTTTGACCTTGATTAACCTATTGGGTATCGTGTCTAATACGTAGTTTTTTATTGCGCAAGTCACGCTGGGAAATCATTCCTTATTTGCGCAATAACACCTTCAGTTGTCCGCTTTATCTCGATAGGGCACCAAAGCAACGAGGTAAATCAAAGAATTATTGTCAAGGAGAAATTAAGATAGTTCTCCTTATCATCTGGCATTAATTTCTGGTATTAATGATTGCGGTTTGTATGCTGCGCTGCGAAAATTAGTTCTTAGTTCACTAACGCTTTTATCCGACTTGGAGTAAAGAATGACCACTCGTAAAACCCTTGCTAATGCTATCCGCTTCTTGAGCATGGACGCTGTGCAGAAAGCAAAATCAGGGCATCCTGGCGCACCAATGGGAATGGCTGATATTGCCGAAGTGCTGTGGCGTGATTATTTAAACCATAACCCTTCTCATCCTGGCTGGGTTGATCGTGACCGTTTCGTGTTATCCAATGGCCACGGCTCCATGCTGATATACAGTCTTCTGCACTTGACGGGTTATGATGTTTCTATTGACGATTTGAAGAATTTCCGTCAACTACACTCTAAAACTCCAGGCCACCCAGAATATGGCTATACTCCGGGCGTAGAAACTACGACTGGCCCATTGGGACAGGGTATTGCCAATGCCGTCGGTTTTGCGATTGCAGAACGCACACTGGCAGCGCAGTTCAATCGTCCGGGGCATGATATCGTCGATCACTATACTTATGTATTCATGGGTGACGGCTGTATGATGGAAGGCATCTCCCATGAAGTTTGCTCTTTGGCGGGTACACTGAAACTGGGCAAATTGATCGCATTCTATGATGACAACGGCATTTCTATCGATGGTGAGGTAGAAGGTTGGTTCACCGATGATACCGCAGCACGTTTTGAAGCCTATGGCTGGCATGTTATCCGTGGCGTAGACGGCCATGATTCTGACGCGATTGTGGCGGCTATTGAAGCAGCCCGCAAAGAGACGGGCAAGCCATCCCTGTTGATGTGCAAAACCATCATCGGCTTTGGCTCACCAAACAAAGCAGGCAAAGAAGAATGTCACGGTGCCCCGCTGGGGGATGCTGAAATTGAAGCAACCCGTAAGGCACTGGGGTGGGAATATCCTGCGTTTGACATTCCTCAGGACATTTACGCTGGCTGGAACGCCCAGGAAACAGGCAAGGTTAAAGAAGCCACTTGGGAAGAGAAATTTGCTGCCTATGCACACGCTTATCCAGAACTGGCTGCTGAATTTAACCGGCGTACCCGCAGTGAATTGCCAGCGAACTGGGAAGCTGAGTCTAAGGCATTCATTGAAAAGCTGCAACAGAACCCGGCTTCTATTGCGAGCCGTAAGGCATCACAAAATGCACTGGAAGCCTTCGGTAAAGTTCTGCCAGAATTCATGGGTGGCTCTGCTGACTTAGCACCAAGTAATCTGACCATATGGTCTGGTTCTAAGCCTTTGAACGATGTGCAGGACGGTAATTACATTCACTATGGTGTGCGTGAATTCGGTATGTCTGCCATCATGAACGGTATCGCATTACATGGTGGTTTTGTGCCTTATGGCGCCACATTCCTGATGTTCGTGGAATATGCCCGTAATGCTGTACGCATGGCGGCTTTGATGAAAGTGCGTAGCATCTTCGTTTATACCCACGATTCCATCGGGCTGGGTGAAGATGGCCCAACTCACCAACCCGTCGAACAAATTGCCAGCCTGCGCGTAACGCCAAATATGAGCACATGGCGTCCATGTGACCAGGTTGAATCTGCGGTGGCATGGAAATATGCCATTGAGCGCAAAGATGGTCCAACGGCATTGATCTTCTCCCGTCAAAATCTGGCACAACAGGATCGTACTACTGAGCAATTAGCGAATATCGAAAAAGGGGCTTACATCCTGAAAGATTGTGCAGGCCAGCCTGAGTTGATCCTGATTGCTACGGGTTCCGAAGTGGAATTGGCGGTGAAAGCGGCTGAGCAACTGACCGCTGAAGGTCGTCAGGTTCGTGTGGTTTCTATGCCATCAACCGATGCTTTCGATAAGCAAGAGGCAGCATATCGTGAAGCGGTACTGCCAGCAGCAGTTTCTGCCCGTGTTGCCATCGAAGCGGGTATCTCTGATTACTGGTTCAAATATGTTGGTATCAATGGTGCTATCGTCGGTATGAATACTTTCGGTGAATCTGCACCTGCTGATATTCTGCTCAAAGAATTTGGCTTCACGGTTGAAAATGTAGTAGCCAAGGCAACGAGTTTGTTGAAATAACCGGCAAATAACCCATATTAAGCGCATTCGTATCAATTTTAGAGCGAATGCGCTCTTTTTTTGTTCAATTTTTCCTCCATCATGTGACGAATGACGCTTGCCATCACTCTTGTTTTCTCGTAATCTGCTTCCATAGTGGCTGAACCGTTTCAGTTAACTGTGTGATTTAGTTTATAAAATGTCTTGTATGTCACAATCTGGTTAATTTTGTGATGAATTATCAGTACAAGTAGACATTGCTCAGTTATCCTAAGCGGTTGCGTAACTACAGAGAAATTCAGGGAGTAACATGACTATCAGGGTAGCGATTAACGGTTTCGGGAGAGTTGGGCGCAGCGTGTTGCGTGCTCTTTACGAATCCGGGCGTCAAGCTGAAATTTCAGTGATCGCTATCAATGAGTTGGCAGATGCACAAGGCATTGCTCACTTATTGAAATACGATTCCAGTCATGGGCGTTTTGCATGGGATGTACGCCTGAATAATGATTTACTGCAAGTAGGAGAAAACAGTATTCGGTTATTTCATCAACCGAATATCTCAGCCCTGCCGTGGAAAGCGCTGGATATTGATATTGTACTTGACTGCACGGGTAAATATGGTGAGCGGGCAGACGGAGAGTCTCATATCGCGAGTGGGGCTAAAAAAGTCCTGTTTTCACATCCAGGGGGAAATAATCTGGATGCGACTGTGGTATATGGTGTCAATCACCATTCATTGGTTGCTGAAGATCGTATTGTTTCTAATGCATCCTGTACAACAAACTGCATTATTCCAATCATCAAAGTGTTGGATGATGCGTTCAATATTGAATCAGGTACGGTGACAACCATCCACGCATCAATGAATGATCAACCCGTGATTGATGCTTATCACTGTGATTTACGTCGAACCCGGGCGGCTAGTCAATCCATTATTCCTGTTGATACAAAACTGGCTGCGGGGATCACACGTGTTTTTCCTAAATTCAATGATCGGTTTGAGGCGATTTCTGTTCGGGTGCCCACTATCAATGTGACGGCCATTGATTTAAGTGTCACCGTCCGCTCGGCAGTGAATGTTGAAGATGTGAACCAGATCCTGCAAAAATCAGCGGTCAGGGAGTTTCGTGGTATAGTGAATTACACGGATTTGCCGTTGGTTTCAACGGATTTTAACCACGATCCCCACAGTGCTATTGTGGATGGCACACAAACGAGGGTGAGCGGGAAACACCTGATTAAAACCCTGATGTGGTGTGACAATGAGTGGGGCTTTGCCAATCGTATGATTGATACGACGCTGACAATGGCCGCAACCGGTTTCAAATAATCATTTGTTGTGTCACAAACGGCACACAGCAGAAGATTGAGTAATTTTATAAAGAATCAATGAGAGGATTCACCATGTCTGTAATTAAGATGACTGATTTAGATCTGGCGGGTAAACGTGTCTTGATCCGTTCTGATCTGAATGTGCCTGTAAAAGATGGCAAAGTTACCTCTGATGCACGTATCCGTGCATCTTTGCCGACGATTGAGGCTGCGTTGAGTCAGGGAGCCAAGGTCATGGTTACTTCTCACCTGGGACGTCCGACTGAGGGGGAATACAACGAAGCGTTCTCTCTGCAACCTGTCGTTGATTATCTGAAAGAAGCACTTTCTTCTCCTGTTCGTCTGGAAAAAAACTATCTGGATGGTGTTGACGTGGCGGAAGGCGAACTCGTTGTTCTGGAAAACGTTCGCTTCAACAAAGGTGAGAAAAAAGACGATGAAATGTTGTCGAAGCAGTATGCTGCACTGTGTGATGTGTATGTAATGGATGCTTTTGGTACTGCACATCGTGCTCAGGCATCCACTCACGGCGTTGCCAAGTTTGCTCCAATTGCTTGTGCTGGTCCGCTGCTGTCTGGTGAGCTGGAAGCGTTGGGTAAGGCACTGCACAATCCTGCTCGTCCAATGGTGGCGATTGTGGGTGGCTCTAAGGTTTCAACCAAACTGACTGTTCTTGATTCACTGACCAAAATTGCCGATCAGCTGATCGTCGGTGGTGGAATTGCCAATACGTTTGTTGCCGCAGAAGGGCATAATGTTGGCCGTTCACTGTACGAAGATGATTTGATTCCTGAAGCGAAAAAACTGATGGAAAGCTGTGACATCCCAGTCCCTACCGATGTTCGTGTTGCGACAGAATTCTCTGAGACTGCGCAAGCGACGCTGAAATCGACCAGCGAAATTAAAGATGAAGAGCAGATCCTTGACCTGGGTGATGCTTCTGCCGAACGTCTGGCTGAAATCCTGAAAAGCGCCAGGACCATTTTGTGGAATGGCCCGGTCGGTGTGTTTGAATTTCCTAACTTCCGTAAAGGAACCGAAATTATTGCCCGTGCAATTGCTGAAAGTGATGCTTTCTCAATCGCAGGTGGCGGTGATACCTTGGCGGCAATCGATCTGTTCGAAATTGCTGACAAGATCTCTTACATCTCTACTGGTGGTGGTGCTTTCCTTGAGTTCGTTGAAGGCAAAAAACTGCCCGCCGTTGTGATGCTGGAAGAACGTGCTAAAAGTAATTAAGTTGTGATAACAGGCAGCATTGGCTGCCTGTTCAATGTCAATACAGGACCACGTAACATGTCTAAAATTTTTGATTTCGTAAAACCGGGTGTCATCACTGGTGATGATGTTCAAAAAGTCTTTGCCATCGCTAAAGAAAACAATTTCGCGTTGCCAGCGGTTAACTGCGTTGGTACTGATTCCATCAACGCAGTGTTGGAAACGGCGGCAAAAGTACGTGCTCCGGTCATTATCCAGTTTTCCAACGGTGGTGCCTCTTTCATTGCCGGTAAGGGGCTGAAAGCAGAAGGTCAGCAAGCGGCGATTATTGGTGCTATTTCGGGTGCTCACCACGTTCACCAGATGGCAGAACATTATGGTGTGCCGGTTATCCTGCATACCGACCATTGTGCCCGTAAACTGCTACCATGGATCGACGGTCTGCTGGATGCGGGTGAGAAACACTACGCACAAACTGGCAAACCGCTGTTCTCCTCTCATATGATCGACCTGTCAGAAGAATCTCTGGAAGAAAATATCGAGATTTGCAGTCAATATCTGGCACGCATGGCAAAAATCGACATGACACTGGAAATCGAACTGGGTTGTACTGGTGGTGAAGAAGATGGTGTTGATAACTCCCATCTGGACAGTTCTTCCCTGTACACTCAGCCGGAAGATGTGGCTTATGCGTATGAGAAACTGAACGCTATCAGCCCACGTTTCACCATCGCGGCTTCTTTCGGTAATGTTCACGGTGTATACAAACCAGGCAACGTTAAACTGACGCCAAAAATCCTGCGCAACTCACAGGATTACGTTTCTGAAAAATTCAACCTGCCACACAACAGCCTGGACTTTGTCTTCCACGGTGGCTCAGGCTCTACCGCAGAAGAGATTCAGGAAGCCGTGAGCTACGGTGTAGTGAAAATGAATATCGATACCGATACCCAGTGGGCAACTTGGGAAGGTATTCTGAATTACTACAAAAAGAACGAAGGTTACCTGCAAGGCCAGTTGGGTAACCCAGAAGGCGCAGATAAGCCTAACAAGAAATTCTACGACCCACGGGTTTGGCTGCGTGCTGCTCAGGCTTCTATGGTTATTCGTCTGGAACAGGCCTTTAAAGAGCTGAATGCGGTTGATGTGCTGTAATAAATGGCTATTTAGATAAAAATTATTACTGATTTTATGTAAAAGCTGGCTAAATTCTTTTTGAATTAGCCAGCTTTTAACTTGGTATTTCTCTTCCTATAATTCGATTTATCAACGGGTGGAAAATTTGTTTAATCAAGCAGGTTACGTTTTCATAATATTAAATCAAAGTGAGTTTGTTATTTATTGATAATAATTACAGGAAATAGCTTGCTTATTACACGTCATCCGAGAGTAAAACTAGCACCAGGGGGTAGGCGATGGGCAGTATGGTTGTTCAGTTGTTTAATCGAGGTAGATGAAATAAAAAAGGTTATGAAATTGAATTCCTTTTATTTATATATGAATTTTTAATTATGTATTTTGAAATGAGATTGAGGATTTTCAGACTGAAATTTTTGGCCAATATTCAGTGCTAAATCTATTAAATATCCATTAAAAAGATATTGATAAGAATTGAGAGATGAAAGCTCTTTGTTAAGGAGCTTTCATGTCAGGAGGTTGTGTTAAGAATATTTCTGTTTTAATGCGCTGTTTTTAAATAACGGCTGCCATATTTTTATCCATCACTGGATGAAAATTACGCTTAAAGTAAATAAGGCCATGACCTTCTTCACGAACAAGGATCTGTTTTATTTCCACCAGATAGACATAGTGAGTACCGACTTCCTGTACTTGCTTAATACATCCCTCTAAATTGGCGAGTGCCCCTTGTAGCAAGGGTTGTCCCAGTATGCCAGTTTTCCAGATATCCCAATTAAAGCGCTCTTCCATGCTGATGCCCGTCATGCCCGCGAAATGGCGTGCCATCAATTCCTGTTCATGATCCAGGATATTGACACACAGATGACCATTTTCCTGAAATACCGGATTCATGGCGCTATCGCGATTAATACATACCATCAGAGTCGGAGGCGTATCTGTCACTGAGCACACCGCCGTTGCAGTCATACCGCAACGTCCCGCAGAACCATCCGTGGTGATGATATTCACCGCAGCGGAAAGGCTTGCCATCGCATCCCTGAAACGCAAGCGATGTTTATTTTCTACAGACATACTAGCTCCTGCTCCTGATTTATTTCAGCAGCTTATCTAACAGGTTAATATCACAGTTATTGTGTAAATGGGGACGGCTCCAACCCTTCACATCATAGTCAGAAAGGCAGCGATCGACCAATGCCATCATTTTCTTCATATTGCCGGAACCATGGGCGTGACGCAGGCATTGCAGGCGAATTTCGTCCTGACTGCCGGCATAATTAATTTCGTATAATTCATGGCGACCACCGAACTCACTGCCAATGGCATCCCACATTAATTTCAAGATTTTGATCCGTTCCACATGATCAATACCATTTGAGCCACGGACATATTTTTCAAGATACTTATTGATCTCAGGATTATTCATGTCACGCACACTGGATGGCAAATAAATCAAGCCGCTGGTGACATTGCTTTCAATAATATTCTTGATTTTTGTGTAAGCCATGGGAGCCATCACGCGATAAGTCTGAATTGCTTGAATATCAGGCAAATAAGCGCCATTTTCCCACGGCTTGGCTTCTGCCCACATCGCATCTGTCAGTGACCAGAACAGATTGCGCCATGCAACGACTTCTCCCAAATCAGCCTGAACACCGCGGAATTCCACCACGCCAGTGCATTCAAGGCTTTTTTGCAACAGTGCCGTCATGAAATCGAGCTTAACGGCAAGACGTACACAGGCTTGCATGGGGAATAGCCGCGCAAAACCACTTTGCACCGCCCAATTACGGGCGCGATCAAAATCGCGATAAATTAACACGTTTTCCCACGGAATTAATACCTTATCCATGACCAGAATGGCGTCATTTTCATCAAACCGACTGGAAAGGGGGTAATCAAAGGGGGAGCCAGTCGCACCGGCCACCAATTCATAAGAGGCGCGGGAGATTAATTTCACGCCATCGGCATCCATTGGTGCAACAAACATAAGGGCAAAATCAGGATTATCTCCCATAACTTGTGCAGAGCCAAAACCGATAAAATTATAGTGCGTCAGGGCTGAATTGGTGGCAACGACTTTGGCACCACTGACAATAATTCCGGCATCTGTCTCTTTTTCTATCTGGATAAAAACATCTTTGACCTGATCTGCGGGTTTATGGCGATCAATCGGTGGATTAACAATCGCATGATTGAAATAGACACAGCTTTCCTGAATGCGCTTATACCAGATACGGGCATTGTCAGCGAATTGTCCATAATATTTAGGATAAGCACCCAGTGAGCAGCAGAATGCCGCTTTATAATCGGGTGAACGCCCCATCCAGCCATAATTTAGGCGTGACCACTCAGCAATAGCATCGCGCTGCTGGCGGATATCATCAGCGCTGGTGGCGAAACGGAAGAATTTGTGCGTGTAGCCACCACTGCCGGTATCGGTATCCCAGCAGAGTACATCGTGGGTTTCCGGGGCATGAAGGGCATCATACAGTTGACCGATTGAAGCAGCCGCATTGCGGAAAGCCGGGTGTGTTGTGACATCTTTGACCCGTTCACCATAGATGTAAATCTCGCGGCTATCCTGAAGTGAATTCAGGTATTCTTTACTGGTAAATGGGCGTTTATGATCAGCACGCAAATTTTCTAGTCTCATAGCAACCTCATGCTCCAAAAAATCCCCTTATTTTGATTTGTTATCCATATGGGGGGGGGGTGGTTGTTAATTTTATGTTTGTTTCACTGTTTGATTGAAGCGATTAAACGGCTCTTTTAGAAGAGACTTTCGGAGGATTTACTGGTACTTTTCGATAAAAGCAGAGAGTTTGTTGCGTAAATGTGATCGGCTTTGTGTTTTGGTAATCATTATTTTTTGCTTGCTTATCCCGGTTTATTCCCCAATTACATTTCTCTCCCGCCAGACACTCGGTGAACACCCCACTAACCGATTAAAAAATCGGGTGAAGTAAGCAGGATCTTTAAACCCAAGCTGGTACGCTATCTCAAATACGGGACTATCACTAAACAGCAATAACCGTTTTGCTTCCCGCAGTAGTCGGTCAAAGATCAGCTTTTTTGGTGGTCGATTGGCAAAGCGTCGGCACATATCCTTTAGGCGTGATTCTGTAATTCCCAATTTTTCTGCATATTCTGGCACGGCAAGATGCTGGTGATAGTGTTGATCAATCAATCGGTTAAAGCGCTGAAACAGTTTCAATTCTCCTCTGACACCACCGCAATGATGATCGTCAAGGGGAATACTACGTAGCAAAAAGGTAAACAGAGATTGAGCCAGGAAAGTTAGTACTTGTTCTCGTCCGGTGAATGGGTTGGCAGACTCACGCCTAATCAGTGCCCAATAATGGTTGAATGTTTCCAATTCATCATATTTATCCGCGACGGAAAGACAGATAGCCGGAATATCAACCAGTTCTCGATGGGTGGGATAAAGTGAACCGAGCAATGGAGTGATCAGCTCCTGACGGACGGTCAGTACATAACCATCCGTATCTTCCTGCGTAAAAAAGGCGTGGGGAACAGAAGGTGGCGTCAGGATAAACAGAGGGGCTTGTACGGAATAATGCTGTGCGTCTAATTGCAGTTCGATTCGTCCTGTCACCAGATAATGGAGTTGGAAAAAACCGTTATGGCGATGCGCCTGCATATTACGCCCGAAAAATGCCGCCATATGACCAAAAGTTTGGTAGTGAACATCATCCGATCCCCGAGTTTCGTCATAGTCCTTGCTGATATCGATATTAGTGATGATGGATTTATTGGCTTTGGGCACATTGGATACAGTCATCAATTTCCTCCTGTATCTTATTGTTGGCTAAGGTATCAATAGTTGCTCGTTATTTATGCGCTTGCCTGTGGCCGTGAATGTTTCATCGGGATCAGAAAAACGATTAACGCACCGATGATGAGTAATCCGGCTACGAAATAAAGCCCGGTGTTAAAATGCCCTGTTTGATCTTTTAACCAGCCGATCAGTAAAGGACTGACGGCAGACCCCACATTACCCGTAGCATTGATCACCGCGATCCCCACGGCGCGGGCACGCAAGCTAATCGATTGATCTGGCGTTGTCCAGAATACCGCCATAGCGGTAAACGATCCGGTGGAAGCCATAATGATCCCCAACAGTTGCACTATGCTGTTATTAGTCAGTGAAGTTAAAATCCAACCTGCGGCGGCAAACAGGTAGGGTAAGGCTGTGTGCATTTTGCGTTCTTGCCGGCGGTCTGAGCGGCGGCTCCAGTAAACCATGCCCAAGATCGTGCAGAATTGTGGAATGGCAGTCAAAATGCCGATCATCACATGGCTGCTGCCCTGATTGAAACTTTGCATAATCTGTGGCGTCCAGATATTAATGGCACTTAAGGTGTTGGTCAGGCAGAAATAAGCGAAGGTGTACATCAATACCATTGGGGTAAAAACTTCGCGCCATAAGCGGTTTTTTTGCGGTTGAATCTGTTCATTGGGCTGGGTTATAGAAAGCTTATCGTTTTCTATCATCTCGTGAAGGCACTGCTTATCTTCACGAGTTAACCATTTGGCCTTTTCTGGTGAATCATCCAGATAACACCAGACAGCAAAACCAAGTAAAACAGAAGGGAAGCCTTCCAGCAAAAACAACCACTGCCAACCACGCAGATCCCAGATGCCATCCATTGCCAGAATATAACCGGAAATGAGTGAACCAAACGCCATCGTTACGGGCATGGCAACCATAAACAGCGCATTGGCACGCGCACGATAATAGGCCGGAAACCAATAAGTCAGATAAACCAAAATCCCCGGCAAAAAGCCTGCTTCCGCAATGCCCACCAACATCCGCAGGATATACAGGCTCGTGGAACCCGTGGCAAACATTGTGGCGGTGGAAGCGATCCCCCATAACACCATGATGGTCGCAATCCAGCGACGAGCTCCCACAATACTCAACATCACATTGCTGGGAATGCCGAAAATAACGTAAGTGGCGTAAAACAGCGTAGCAGCCAAACCGAACATGGTGGATGTTAAACCGAGATCTTTTCCCATCGTCAAACCAGCAAACCCAATATTGATACGATCCAAAAAAGAGAAAACAAACAGGACAAAGAGAAAGAGGATCAGGCGTCGGAATAATTTATTGATGACACTTTGCTGTTGGGCGGTCAGTTTTTTAGGTTGATGGGGGGGATTTTCGGATTTTGGTATAGTATCAGGTGAAATGCTCATCGCTGTTTCCTTGTTTTGTGAGTGGCTTGATTTTCCTTTGGGCGGGGATTTGAAATCTATTAGTTATATGTGCTTGTTTGCTCAGAGATTAGAAACTTCAATTGCTATGGCTGGTGTCGTGATCAACATCAGCCATTCCGGGGCATTGTTTTTTGTCGATGATTGGCTGATTATTTGCCGAAATGCTTTGCCAAAGCATGGGCTGCTCCGGTTAATAGGATGGTATCAACCCCTACGGCAACGAACAGCGCCCCCAAATTAAGATAATGTTTAGCTGCATCGACATTGGTCATCAAAATGCCGGCAGCCTTGCCGGCAGACTGGATCTGAACAATGGCTTGGTCGATGGCAGCCTGAACTTCAGGATGTTGCGGGTTACCGATGTGGCCCATATCCGCACTGAGATCGGCCGGGCCGATAAACACACCATCAACGCCTTCGACAGCCGCTATCTCCGGTAGGTTTTGCAGGGCCTCACGGGTTTCTGCCTGTACTAATACACAAATTTCGTCATTGGCACGAGACAGATAGTCAGGAATGCGGTTCCAGCGGGAAGCGCGTGCCAGAGCACTGCCTACGCCACGAATACCCGTGGGGGGATAGCGAGTCGCCCTGACCGCGTCACGCGCTTGCGCCGCATTTTGAATCATCGGGAACAATAACGTCTGGGCACCAATATCCAGCAACGGTTTGACGATCACCGGATCATTCCATGCCGGACGAACAACCGGCTGGCTTGGGTAAGGGGCCATGCCTTGTAATTGGGCAAGAATGGTGGAAATCTCATTGGGCGCGTGTTCACCATCAATCAACAGCCAATCAAATCCTGTTCCTGCCAGTATTTCCGCGCTATACCCGCTGCATAACCCAAGCCATAATCCGATTTGTGGATGCCCTGCTTTCAGGGCATGTTTAAATTTATTTGTTAGCTGATCCATGGTGTTACCTCGACAGATTTAAACAAAGTGACAGCTAATTGACCCTAACACGCCATAATCCACATGAAAGGTATCACCTTTACGTGCCGGGACTGGACGGGTAAAAGATCCAGCCAGAATAATCTGGCCTGCTTCAAGTTGAACACCATGTGGTGCCAGTTTATTGGCAAGCCATGCCACACCATTGGCGGGATGATTGAGAACTGCGGCCGCCACGCCGGATTCTTCAATCACACCATTACGGTAGAGCAGGGCACTAACCCAGCGCAGATCCAGTTCATCTGGCTTGATCGGCCGCCCCCCGATAATCACCCCACCATTGGCGGCATTGTCAGAAATCGTATCGAATACCTTGCGTGGACGCTGCGTTTCGGGATCGATGTTGTGACAACGGGCATCAATCAGTTCCAGGGCGGGAATGACGTAATCTGTTGCGTTATACACATCAAACAGCGTACAGTTCGGGCCTCGCAAGGGTTTTGCCAGCACAAAGGCCAGTTCGGTCTCAATACGGGGCACAATAAAGCGTTCACAAGGAATATCACCGCCGTCTTGAAAAAACATATCATCCAGCAGGGCACCATAATCCGGTTCATTAATCTGTGAACTGGCTTGCATGGCCTTGGAGGTCAGACCAATCTTATGTCCCTTGAGAATTCGGCCCTCCTTGATTTTTAAATTCACCCATTCACGTTGAATGGCGTAAGCATCCTCAATTGTTATCTCTGGATAGTCCAATGAGATTTGTCGGATTTGCTCACGGCTTTGCTCTGCCTGATGTAAACGGCGTGCGGCGCGTGATACGATTTCTTGCTGTAGCATAGGGGTTAAGCTCCTTTCGCTTCCAACCCGCCAAAACAGAGGTATTTCACTTCCAGATAATCCTCAATACCGTAACGTGAACCCTCACGTCCCAGCCCCGATTGCTTGATCCCGCCAAATGGCGCGATTTCGTTGGAAATCAAACCTTCATTGATACCTACCATGCCACTTTCCAACGCTTCCGCCACACGGTAAATTCGGCCAATATCACGGGAATAGAAATAAGCAGCCAGGCCAAATTCAGTACTGTTAGCAATGCGGATAGCCTCGTCTTCATCACGGAATTTGAACAGTGGAGCCAGAGGGCCGAAGGTTTCTTCGTGAGCAACTAACATGAATTCAGTAACATCTGTCAGTACCGTTGGCTCAAAGAACAACCCCCCCAGCGTGTGGGATTTTCCTCCCGTCAGGATGCGTGCGCCGTTGGAAACGGCATCACTGATATGCGCCCGTACTTTTTCTACAGCCGCCTGATTAATCAGCGGGCCTTGCTGTGATGCGCTATCAGTGGCTGGCCCCACCCGAAGCTGTTTGACTGCATGAGCCAGACGTTCGGCAAAAGCCTCATAAATCCCTTCCTGTACCAAAATACGGTTGGCACACACACAGGTTTGCCCGCTGTTACGGAATTTCGCCGCCATTGCGCCCGCTACCGCCGCATCAAGATCGGCATCATCAAACACGATAAAAGGCGCATTGCCACCCAGTTCGAGGGAGAGTTTTTTCACCGTATCGGCGCTTTGTGCCATTAATAACTTGCCAACCCGCGTAGAGCCGGTGAACGAAAGTTTGCGCACGATAGGGCTTGAGGTCAGCACTTCACCCATGGCTTTGGCATCCATTCCTGTGACGATATTGAAGACGCCAGCCGGTATGCCTGCCTGTTCCGCCAGGACGACTAAAGCCAGCGCAGAAAGGGGCGTTTCAGCCGCAGGTTTCAGAACCACCGTACATCCCGCCGCCAGTGCAGGGGCCACTTTACGGGTGATCATCGCATTGGGGAAATTCCACGGTGTAATAGCCGCAACGACGCCAATCGGTTGTTTGATGGTGGCGAGACGGCGGCCCGGCATTGGCGAAGGCAATGTTTCGCCATACATGCGTTTGCCTTCTTCCGCAAACCATTCGATAAAACTGGCACCGTAAGCAATTTCGCCCATTGCCTCGGTGTGGGATTTGCCTTGTTCCATGCTCAGTATTTCTGCTAAGGCGGTTTGGTTTTCCATCACCAGATGGAACCATTGCTTGAGCTTTTGGCTACGCTGTTTTGCTGTCAACGACCGCCATGCAGGCAGGGCATTCTGGGCGGCTTCAATGGCAGACTGTGTCTCTTTGGCGCCCAGGTCACTGACATTGGCAATGATCTTATCATTGGCCGGGTTAATGACTTCAAAAGTCGCTTTATTTTCTGCATCAACCCATTGACCGTTGATATAGGCCTGTTGACGCAGCAATGGTATATCCAGATGATTCGTCATAGTTTCTTCTTCTCACTAAAATCGTTACTTTTTTGTTTTAAACAGGCTATGAACATTATTGGATTTATAATTCAGCACCGGATCAAGTTCTTCCATCGTGAAAGAGAGGCCCAGATAACGCTGTGCCATCAATTCGTTGAAATGCGCCTTGATTAAGTCAAACAACATTTTTCCGACTTTTTGTTGATCCTCAAGGTTGCGTCCGGCACCTATTTTCAGTGTCATATGAACGAAGGCGTAATCCTGCTTACCATCCGCCATTTGCCAGGTATCCAACCAAATGGCACGGCTGCGGATACCGCCCAGCGGAAAAATGCCTGTATCCGCCAGCGCCTGATTCACTTTGGCAAATAATGCCGGCAATCTGGCTTCATCACGGATATTTTCAGTACATTCAGCATAAAAATGTGGCATGGTTTTCTCCTGTCAGGCATCCGTTTTCTTTTGGTTAACAAAATAATCCGGCAGCGGGAAAACCGCGTTAACCTGCCCCGTCCCGGAACTGGCAAACAATTCCGTCAAAAATTCCACCTTGCCGTCATACTTGTCCCATCCGAGCAGTCCCAGCAACATCACGGTATCATGCATGTTGCCTTCTCCCCGGCAATATTGCGCATATTCCGGTAACATTTTGCAAAATTCTTCGAACTTGCCTTCTTTCCAAAGCTGCACGACACGGCGATCCATCTGCTCATCGAACTCACGGGTATAGCTGTTCATGCCTTCTTCGGCCCGTTGATCGTCAATGAAACTGTGTGACAGCGAACCGCTTGCCAGTACCGCAACCGTGCCATTGTATTTCTCAATCGCCCGTAAAATCGCTTCTCCCAGTTTACGGCTGTCGTCAAACGCATGGACAGTACAAAAGGCAGAAATTGAAATGACCTTGAAATGGCGGTCGCTGTTCATATAACGCATGGGCACCAGCGTGCCATATTCCAGTTTCAGGCTCGGGATCTCGTGTGACTGAGCACGAACACCCATCTGGCGTGCTTCTTCTGCAATCATCCTGCCTAACGCCGGGTTGCCGTCATACTCATAGGTCATATCGCGGATAAAATGTGGCAACTCATTACTGGTATAAATGCCGGAAAAATGGTCGGAACAGTTAATATGATAGGCGCTGTTAACCAGCCAATGCGTATCGAAAATAATAATCGTATCAACGCCCATCTCACGGCAGCGCCGGCTGATCTCTTTGTGCCCGTCAATAGCGCTTTGTCGGCAACCGTGATGCTTGCCTGGCAATTCAGACAGGTACATAGAAGGGACATGTGTAATTTTCGCTGCTAACGCTAACTTTCCCATAAACCCTCACCTGGTATCAGGATGGCAGTTATTCAAGCACCCCAACGAGGAATTGGGTGCTTTCCCATTGAGATACAAACGTTTTTCACTTCGGCAAACACGTCGAAACTGTATTCCCCGCCTTCACGCCCCACACCGGAAGCTTTTATGCCGCCAAATGGTTGACGCAGATCTCGAACGTTCTGGGAATTGACAAACACCATGCCGGCCTCAATATTACGTGCCAGACGCAAAACCTTGCTGACATCCTGTGTCCAGATATAAGAGGCCAGGCCATATTCCACATCATTAGCCATGCGCAGCCCGTCTTCTTCGCTCTTAAACGGCAGCAGACAAGCGACAGGGCCGAAAATCTCTTCCTGTGCCACCCGCATACGGTTATCCACATCCGCCAATACGGTAGGGCGCAAGAAGTGGCCATTTTTTAGAGGGGCAGGTAAATCGGCAGGTTTATCGGGACCTCCGGCCAGCAGTGTGGCACCTTCTTCGATCCCCAACCGAATATAATTGGAGACTTTTTCCCAGTGTGGCTGGCTTATCAGGCTGCCAACCTGAGTTTGCGGATCCTGGGGATCACCGACACGTAGCCGATTAGCGCGTTCAGCAAAGCGTTTGACGAATTCGGGGTAGATACTTTCCTGGATAAAAATGCGGGAACCCGCCGTACAGCGTTCACCATTGAGAGAGAAAATGGTGAACAGGGCGGCATCCAGTGCGCGTTCAATATCTGCATCCTCAAAAATGAGGACAGGGGATTTTCCGCCTAATTCCATAGAGTATTTTTTCAGTCCGGCATTTTGCATGATCAGGCGACCCGTTGCGGTCCCGCCGGTGAAAGAGACCGCGCGCACATCATGATTTTTTACCAGCGCATCGCCTGCGGTGTTACCGTAGCCCTGTACCACATTTAACACCCCGGCCGGAATGCCGGCTTCCAACGCCAGTTCGCCCAGACGGTTGGCTGTCAACGGGGAAAGTTCGGACATCTTCAAAACCGCCGTATTTCCCAGCGCCAGACAGGGTGCGACTTTCCACGTCGCCGTCATAAAAGGCACGTTCCACGGGGAAATCAGTGCGCAAACGCCAACAGGCTGGATTAATGTATAGTTGAGCATGGTGTCATCAACGGGATAAGTGCGCCCGTTCATCTGCTGACAAATTTCAGCGAAAAAACTGAAATTCTGCGAAGCCCGTGGGATCAAGACATTTTGTGTCTGATGGATGGGAAGACCCGTATCCTTGGTTTCCAGCTCAGAAATATCGGGAACATTTTGGTCGATTAATTCACCCAAACGGCGCATCAAACGGGCGCGTTCTTTCATTGGGGTATTTGCCCACTTGGGGAACGCTTCTTTGGCCGCCGCAACGGCTTGGGTAATCTCTTCCTGCCCGCCGGATGCAACCTCAGCCAGCACCTCACCTGTTGCAGGATTAGTCGTTGTGAAATAGGTTTTGCTGCCGATATTCTTGCCATTGATCCAATGGTTAATCATGGTCATGACAAACGCTCCTCATATTCTTGCGGGCTGACAATGCGATTAACTAAGCGTCCAACACCTTCGACTTCCACGATAACTTCATCCCCGGGAACAACGTTGGACAACCCTTTGGGGGTTCCGGTGGCGATCATGTCGCCGGGTTGCAATGTCATAAAATCACTGAGATAGGTGATTAAGAAAGGAATGTCGAAGATCAAATCGGCGGTTGTGCCTTGTTGACGGAGTTCACCGTTTACCCATGTTTTCAAGGTCAGATTATGCGGATCAGCGATCTGCTGCTTATCTATGATCCACGGACCGATTGGGGTGAGCGTATCGCGGCTTTTTACCCGCAGGTTTGGCCGATAGTAATTTTCCAGATAATCACGAATGGCGTAATCGTTACAAACGGTATAACCCGCAACGTAGTTCATGGACTCTTCTCTGGAAACTTTGTGAGCAGGTTTACCCATCACGACAACCAATTCTGCTTCATAATGCATATATGCCACATTATCAGGACGGACAGAAACCTGCCGGTGTCCGGTTAAGCTATTGGCTGCTTTGATAAATACCAGTGGCTCTTCTGGTGGCTTAAATTCCAGCTCTGTTGCGTGATCGGCATAATTTAGCCCCAATGCGAACAGTGTGCCGCTGGCGGGGGGAAGCCATATAACCGCTTCATCGCTGACCGTATTTCCATCTGGCAAGAAGACATTTTCCTGTGCGTCAACGGTAACAGTGAGATCCTGACCCTGATAATGAATTTTGGCGTATCTCATGCCTGACCTCCTGCCGATACAACCGTATTTTCTAAGTCAGAGAAGCCCTTGGCCTTGACCGTGACCTTATCGGCAGGATGAAGAGTAACGCGCTGATGAGGCGTTCCCAATAGAATTGCATCGCCTTCGTTTAAGGTGGCGAATTCGCTTAATGCTGCCAATAATTCAGCGGCTGAACGGACGAGATCTTGAGTAGACCAACGATCAACTTCCTGGCCGTTGATTTCAGTCACAATATCGAGTGATGCTACCGAGCTGATCCTGGTCATTTGGCCTATCGGACAAAAACCGTCCCGACATTTTGCTTTAATGGCAGGACGGTAGAATGACGTTTCAGGCAGGCTAACTTCGTTTGCCAATGCGTAACCAGCAATATACTGTTCGGCATCCTGAACAGAAACTTTGCGGGCTGTTTTTCCAATCAACAGCGCCAGAGTTGCGCCGCTTTGTACTGTTTCCCCGACAGGATGCGGAATAATATCCCCTGAATTAATCACGGTATTGCGGGGTTTGATAAACCAAATAGGCGTTTTGGGGGGTGTTTTATAAGGTTCTTGGTTAAATGCCTCATGCCAGAAACGGATCTGGCTACTATGATTGAGGGCAACGGCAAAGACAGTGCCTTTCATGGACAGCTCCTTGAAACCTGAATGACGTGTTGCAAGATCACTTATTAATATATTAATAAGCTATGTGTTGGCAATCTTCAATATGTTAAGGGGATTGTTAGTTTTAATTGTGATCTATGTAACAACACTTTATTGTTGATCATTTTTACTACATAAAGATCAGCCTGTTATATTTTTAATCAAGGTCATTTGGGATTAGATTTAACTTTTAATTAACTTTTTGCGGATGGGATGATTTTATTTATTTGTTAATGTTGAAATCTTTCCCCTTTGTGGATGATTTTGAGCGTGTTAGGCTTTTTGGTGTTCATGTTGTCTGTAATAAATAGCATGGGCGTTAAACTTATAAAGAATGACTGGCGATTAACTAAAGAGTCACTTTTACTTATGCATGAATCCTTGACAATTGCATTGCTTCAAGCGAGAGAAACCGCTATGGGTTTTTTTCGGCCTATTTTGAAGAGCTATAATTTAACTGAACAACAATGGCGTATTATTCGTGTACTTGCGAGTAGCCGTTCTATTGATTTTCATGACTTAGCTTGTCTTACTTGTATCTTGCGTCCAAGTCTGACAGGTATTTTGACACGTATGGAGCGTGATGGACTTATCTTCCGCATGAAGCCTATGAATGATCAGCGTAAGCTGTATGTTTCTTTGACTCCGGCAGGCCAGGAACTCTATGAGCAGGCAAAAGGGCAGATCGCTGAGGGATATAAGGCGATTGAGAACGCTTTTTCTCCAGAAAAATTGGCCCAACTTTTAGGGCTATTGGATGAATTTATTACTATCGGGAACCTCTCTCAAGCAGATTTGGATGAAGAATGCAAACTGTAGGTTGAAGGTTTATTAATGAGTTAACAAAGCAAGAAATCAAGCGCAGTGCCAAGTACAGTATAAAGGCCGCCGTAATGAATTGCATAAGCGTATTGATGCAGTATATTGCGGCGGCTTTTCTGTATCAGTCGAATGGCAGTGTCATCATTTAGCTGGAAGAATTGTCTCCTGTTATACCTATACCCACTATGCCGACAAAACAATTTTCAGTGCTTTCTCTTGAGCTGCATTACCAAATATTTCATAAGCGGTCTCTATTTCACTCAATGGATAATGGTGAGTGACCAGCTTTTCAGGTGCAATTTTGCCGGATTGAACACTTTTCAGCAGCATGGGGGTACTGCTTGTGTTTACCAGTCCAGTCGTAATGGTAATGTTTTTTATCCAGAGGCTTTCCAGATGCAGGTCAACAGATTTGCCGTGGACACCAACATTAGCAATGAATCCACCCGCTGCAATGATGTCCTGACATATTTTGAACGTTGCGGGAATACCTACACACTCAATGGCGACGTCTACACCAATACCGTCAGTCAGTTTATTGATAGCTTCTACGACGTTTTGTTTTGCCGGGTTGATAACCGTGTTAGCCCCAAGCTGCCGGGCAACACTGAGGCGGTTATCATCAGTATCGATCATGATGATGTGTGCCGGAGAGTAAAATTGTGAGGCCAGTAATGCTGATAGCCCGACGGGACCCGCACCAATTAGGGCGATGGTCTGGCCCGGCTGGACCTTGCCATTGATAACACCCATTTCAAGACCTGTTGGCAGGATGTCACTGAGCATTAATGCCGCGTTTTCATCGACACCGTCTGGCAGACGATGCAGGCTATTATCAGCATGAGGAATACGCACTTTTTCTGCCTGTGTACCATCAATTTTATGCCCCAGGATCCAGCCACCCTCTTTACAGTGCGCATAAAGCTGGCGTTTACAATAGTTGCAACTCCCGCAGACAGTGATACAGGAAATAATGACCTTATCACCGACTTTGATATTGCGGACCGATACCCCAATTGATTCGACGATCCCAATACCTTCATGACCCAATGTTCGGCCTTGCTCGACAGTAGGAACATCTCCCTTGAGGATATGCAGATCTGTACCACAGATGGTGGTTTTGACAATACGGACGATAGCATCTGTTGGTTCAATGAGTTGGGGTGGTGCTTTTTCTTCCCAGCGTTTTTTTCCGGCTCCATGATAAACAAGTGCTTTCATATAACCCCCTTCACAGGTAATGGTTGTGATTTTATGGTGTTAAGAATGACAGTAACCCAGAGCACACGATTGACGTTATCTGTTGCCTAAAGTTTAGCAGATGTAAACATTTTCGATTTTCAGAGTACTTTCTGAGTCAGTTGTGAAATAAAATATGGCGAATATGTGCAGGAAAACGTTCGTATTTGAAACATGATTAACGTTTTTTCAGATAGTACAAAAAAACAGCACAAAACAGTAGGGCTGTGGTGAAAATTATCAAGTAAGATTGGCTTTCTAAACAGTAAATTATCAATAAACCTAACTGACAAAGTGACGGTTCCTCATCCAGCTTTGATAACTGATATAAGGAAAGCCAACATGATGTTTAATGAAGCCAGCGGAACAAGCAAATTAAAAGGTAAGCGTGTTGTTGTAACAGGCGGAGGACGCGATTTTGGGCAAGCAGTTTCTGTTTGGCTGGCGCGTGAAGGGGCATATGTTGATCTCTGTGCCCGTCAGTTAGCCAGTGCGGAAGCAACCTGTGAGATTATTCGCCGTGAAGGAGGTATCGCCAGAGGTTATCAATGCGATATGAGTCATGCCCACTCCGTTAGCGATTTTGCTATTCAGTTGCTACAAGACAATCAACCTATCGATATTTTGATCTTAAGTGCAGCTCAATGGCTGGAGGGGCGGTTAGGGGAAGGTGACAATGACGCCGATATTGTCAGTACGGTGAATTCAGGTATAACAGGTTCTATCTTGCTGACCAAAGCGCTATTGCCGAGCTTGCGTCAATCACAGGGTGCCGATATTGTTGCTATGGTATCGGTTTGTGGTATTCCCCAATTTACCGAATCTGTCGCTCATCCGGCATTCTTTGCCGCCAAACATGCTATGAGTGGCTTTAGCCAGAATTTAGCTCATCATTTAAGCAAAGAAAATATTCGCGTGACCGGGCTTTATCCGCCTGACTTTGAACTTAATGGTTTTGATGAAGTTCTGGATAACCAGAAAAAAATGGGGGGGCAATTGCTTAATGGCCGTTCAGTATGGGAAACCATCCGGTTTGTTATCACCCAACCCCGTCATTGTCACATTAAAGCTATTTATTTCCAGGGTCCGACTTTTCAGGATGTTGAATAAGTGGTGATCAATAAGCAGGCGTAATAATTTGGCGTGATTCATAGGCTTGGTTAGCATAACGATCACGCCGTTTTTTCACCTAACGGTTAGATTAACTCGCCTCTTTCAGAAAATCGTAGTTCTCTGTCCCCAGATATTCCAGCTCTCCATTTGGTAACCAGCGTACTTGCTCACCAGTGCGATAAAGCCATTTATCCTTGGTATATTGAACAAATGGATTAGTAATCAGCTGTTTTTCTGCTAATGCTGATTGCTCCAAATATTTATTATTCAATTCTGGCCCGGAGAGATAAAGTTCGCCCTTTAACCCCATTGGCACCATCTGTAATCGTTCATTCAACACATAGACTTGGATGCCTGATATTTCAGCAGATTGTGATTGTCCGATTGCCTGTTGATAATGTTTCCGTATCACATCGTTCACCCGGGGATTGTGTCGTTCTGACCTTGTGTCGCCTGGTTGTTGTGGACTACCGTATTCCAGTAATGTCTGCGCCTGATCAGGTGTTAGCAAAGAAAACTGTGATATTGGCGTTTCGGGATGAGACAGGGCATTAACCAACAATTGCTGGAATTGTTCACCTAACGCTTTGATTTGTTTTGCATGGAAAAGGTTAGGATGGTAGCGGATACGAAAAGCCCAATGCCCCTCTTCCAGATGATATTCCAGTATCCATTCTGTAACGGCTAAATCGTTATTGAAACGACTACCGTAATGGACCTCACATCCGTCTAATTCCAGATCGAGATCCTTAAAACTGGCCTGATTGATACCGACATTGAGATTATTGATAAGATTGGTGGGCACAGCTTGGAATATAGGCAAACTTGACAAACGCAGATCAGGCTGCACCTTCAATGATGCACTATAATTTAACGTGGCCTGATAGAGAGAATTAAAACTATCCGTCTCATTAAAACGCAGAGGGAAAACAACGGCATTTATTTGTGCACCAAGCGAAACAGACTCCCCGCCGGCGACTGCAACGGGATAGATAAGGTGAGCGTCACCCGTTCCGGTATACTGGGCCACTAATGTTGCCCATAACGTTTTAAATACGAGGAACGGTTTACAAGGGGATAAAGATTTTGAGAGGTTCTCCCAATCTTCCAATGACAAATTGAAACGAAATTCATTAGGTAATTCAGGTTCACCTATCGCTTGTTGAGGCAAATAGGGTAATGGGTTACGGGTAGTCATGCCTGACAGGCACTTTTTCCAGTATTGTTCGGGGTTATATTTGCCCAACAACTGTAAAAGTTGATGATCTTGTACAAATTTTTCTGACGCTTGTTGCAGCGTCATGGGGGAATGGCGCAGAGGACGTTGGTTGTACAGATCAGCGATATTATGAAAAAACTCTTCTATCCCCTGCCCGTCACCGATGATATGGTGCAGTACAATGAATAAGTGAAATTGCTGTTTTGCCTCTTTGAGTAAACCAAAACGAACGACTGGCCCTTTTCTGAGGTCAAATGGCCGCAGAGCAAACTGATTCAATTGTTCTTCATTATTAGAAAGGTAGGTAAACTCAATATTATCTGAGCCTAATACCCAATATAATTCATCATTTTTTTCTTCAATCCGATATTTGAATAAAGGATAAATATTAATAAATTCTTGCAGAGCCAATTTTAATCTACCTTCATCTAGATTTCCTTTAATGCTCTGTTCTATAACGATATTGTATTTAGGTGATTGAGGTTCAAGAACCCATGATTGCCAAAAAAAATGAATAAATGGAGAGGCTAGAATCTTATCCATGTGAGTACTCCGCTATGATTCTAAATTATATTCAATACAGCTTGATATATTCGATAAACTTCAAGTTGCAATCTGCAAAACGACGCGAGGCCTTATATTTCCCCGCTGCGCGGGAAAATATAACACGCATTTTGAAGTTGGATTGGTATATCTGCTTATTGAGCATACTCAGCCTGTATTTTTGTTAGATGAAAAAACAGCTAGTTAAATCCATTCCAATAATGAAGCTAATCACTATTGCAGGAAGTCATTTATTGACATTAAATGTCATTGTTTCGTGACATTCTAATAATTTGATTATTTTGTCTGGCAAAGGAGGGGATTTTTTGTCAGTACATTGATTTGTAATAAACTTATCCATTGATGCAGTTGTGCCATTATTAGCTATTTGTTTGGAAAGGATACCTATAGATTGAAAACAATTAAAGATTATTTTAAGTAAATCAATATCCATAAAATATTAAGAACTAGAATTTTAGGCACGGCTATTTAATAGCGATGCTGATCATGATAGGCGTGATCAATATGCCTTATTTACCCGCATGGTGAAACGGCTCGTCAGTTCAATGAAGACGTTCAATCTGGTATGGTCGGTGTGAATATCCCCATCCCAGTACTGATGGCATTTCATAGCTTCGGTGGCTGGAAGTGTTCCATGTTTGGGCCACTGAATATACATGGTCATGACGGGGGGCGCGTCTATACCCGCATGAAAACCGTCACTAGCCGTTGGCCCGCCAGTGTGCGTTTAGAACATCACGATAGCCATTTTGTGATGCCGACGATGGAGTCGCTATATCATGAAAAACAGAGCAATAAAGACGAAGAAAATGACGATGGCTCAAGCCTTGGTCAAATTTCTTAACCAGCAATATATCAATGTTGATGGGGAGGAAGCCCCCTTTATTCGAGGTGTGTTCACAATATTTGGTCACGGTAATGTGGTGGGATTAGGGCAGGCATTGGAGCAGGAGCCTGGGCATCTTCGTGTTTATCAGGGCTGTAATGAACAGGGGATGGCACATATTGCAACGGGCTTTGCCAAACAGAAAAAACGTCGGCAGATGTTTGCCGTCACCTCTTCTGTTGGGCCTGGCGCGGCCAATATGGTGACGGCTGCCGCAACGGCAACTGCGAATCGTATCCCATTACTGTTGTTGCCGGGAGATACCTTTGCTTGCCGCCAGCCAGATCCCGTTTTACAACAGATTGAACAATATGGTGATGGCACCATGAGTACCAATGATTGCTTCCGTCCAGTATCCCGCTATTGGGATCGCATTTCGCGCCCGGAGCAGTTGATGACAGCCCTGCTCCACGCCATGCGGGTATTGACGGACCCGGCAGATACGGGGGCTGTCACGATCTGTCTTCCGCAAGATGTTCAGGGCGAAATATGGGATTATCCAGATTACTTCTTCCAGAAACGGGTTCACCAAATTGAACGTCGTCCAGCTTCTCAGGTGCGCATTCAAGAGGCAATGGCACTGATTCAGCGCAAGAGAAAGCCGCTGTTGATTTGTGGTGGTGGCGTACGTTATTCCGACGCGCATGGAGCTTTCCGCCATTTTGCTGAAACCTTCCATCTCCCATTTGCTGAAACGCAGGCGGGAAAAAGTGCGATTGTGGCTGCCCATCCACTGAATTGTGGCGGCATTGGCACGACAGGTTGTTTGGCGGCGAATCAGCTGGCTAAAGAAGCCGATTTGATTATCGGTGTTGGCACCCGTTTTACCGATTTTACGACGGCCTCAAAGTCGCTGTTCCAACACCCAGAAGTGGAATTTCTTACCATCAATGTTGCAGAATTTGACGCCGGCAAACTGGATGCCGTAGGTGTTCTGGCGGATGCCAGAGAAGGACTCAATGCCATTGCACAGGCTCTGTCAACAACAGCATGGCGTTCGGCGTGGCAGCAAGAAATTGTTCAGGCGAAAGCAGCCTGGCAGCAGGAATTAGAACGATTATTTTCCATTCAATATCAGGCTGGATTCAAGCCAGAGATTGCGGGGCATTTGGATGAAAAATTGGAAGAGTACAGTGCAACATTGCAAACCAATCTGACCCAAACCCGTGTACTTGGCTTGATGGATCAGTATCTGGAACCCAATGCCATTATTGTGGGGGCTGCGGGTTCTCTGCCGGGCGATTTACAGCGCGTTTGGCAACCGAAAGTGCCCGATACTTATCACCTTGAATATGGCTATTCCTGTATGGGATATGAAATTGCTGCATCATTGGGGGCAAAACTCGCGTGTCCTGAACAGCCGGTTTACGCAATGGTTGGTGATGGTTCCTATTTGATGCTGCACAGTGAATTACAAACGGCTATTCAGGAAGGTATTAAGATCACTGTGCTGCTGTTTGATAATGCGGGATTTGGTTGCATCAATAACTTACAGATGAGTCAAGGCATGGGGAGTTTTGCCACGGAAAATCGTTATCGCAATCCGCGAAATGGCCGGTTGGATGGGGGGTTGATACCGGTGGATTTTGCCAGGAATGCGGAAAGCTACGGCTGCAAAAGTTATCGAGTGTATGATGAACAACAATTAATTGCTGCGGTGCAGGATGCGAAGAAGCAGCCCTGTGCGACATTAATCGACATTAAAGTACTGCCTAAAACCATGACGCATGATTATGAATCATGGTGGCGAATAGGAACTGCACAGGTTGCTGATAATCCAGACATTGCCGCATCAGCGGAAAAAATCAGGGACTATGTGGAGAAAAAAGTGCGTCAGTATTAGTTGCGATACGGGATTTATTGATCAGAGTTATTTGAGGGCTGGACGCAAAAACCACAACGTACACATATGTACAAAGGAGCATTCATGTTCAATATTGCATTATTTGGCGCTGGACGAATTGGGCAGGTTCACGCGCTTAACATCGCTGACCATAAAGAAACTTGCCTCTATTCTGTGATAGATCCACATCTGACAAGTGCTAAGGCATTGGCACACCACTATCAGGCTAAAATACAGACCACTGAAGAAGTGATGTCAGATCCTGCTGTTCATGGTGTCCTGATTGCATCAGCAACGGATACCCATGCCGATCTGATAGAACTGGCTGCCCGACACAATAAAATGATTTTCTGCGAAAAACCGGTTCATCTTGATCTGGCACGGGTTCGTCAATGCCTGGCGACGGTAAAAGCGTGTCAGGTTCCTCTGATTGTCGGGTTTAATCGCCGCTACGATCCGCAGTTTCGTCGGCTGAAAAACCTGTTTGATGCCGGAACCGTTGGCAAGGCAGAATCGCTGCTTATTATCTCCCGTGATCCTTCTCCTCCACCCGCTGAATATGTGCGGGTATCGGGTGGTATGTTCAGGGACATGACCATTCATGACTTAGATATGGCTCGTTTTATCATTGGTGAAGAACCATGTGCTATTTATGCTCAGGGGAGCAATCTTGTCGATCCTGCTATAGGTACGGCGGGCGATATTGATACCGCGTTTATTGTGATGAAATTTCCATCGGGGGCAATGGCGACCATCACTAACAGCCGTCGTTCTGGATATGGTTATGATCAACGATTGGAACTGCATGGTGAGCAGGGGCTTCTGACCGCCGGAAATATCAAGGAAAACAGTGTGGCGTTCTGGGGGGAAAACGGTTGTACCACCGCCAAGCCTGTGCATTTCTTCTTGCAGCGTTATCGTGAAGCCTATATTGCGGAATGGGATCATTTTGTTGATGTCATGGCTGGCAGGGCAATACCTGAGACGAGCGGTATCGATGGAGAGCGGGCTTTATACCTCGCAGACAAGGCGCTCGAATCCCTGCAATCCGGTAAAGAAATCAGGCTATAACGATAAATTACAACAACAAACACTGTTGGAACATTTATTTCATAAAAGTCATCCTGTCTGTTCCAGCAGTCATAACTGTGGCAGACCGTTTTGTACCCAATAGATTTCAGGGAAGTGTATACAGAACAGGTGGATATTACCCCCTGGGCGATGGTTAAACCGACAGGTTGCCTTATTACACTGATTGTTGTTTTCAGGTGTGTTTTCCTTGCCGAGAACATGGCAGCCCATGTGATGGCGCTCTACTATGTATTAGCAAAATAGCGTATCCGGTAAGAGGTGAATCAATGGAACAGCATAGAAAGTTGGATGTGATTTGCATGGGACGTATTGCGGTTGATCTGTACGGTCAACAAATGGGTTCCCGTCTGGAAGACATGGCAAGCTTTGCCAAATACTTAGGGGGTTCTTCCGGGAATGTTGCCTATGGAACCGCGCGTCAGGGATTAAAATCTTCAATGCTGGCGAGGGTGGGTGATGAACACATGGGGCGCTTTTTACGTGAAGAATTGGAGCGGGTGGGTTGTGATACCCGCCATTTGATCACCGATAAAGAGCGGCTGACGGCTTTGGTTTTACTCGGCATTAAAGATAACGACACGTTTCCGCTGATCTTTTACCGTGATAATTGTGCTGATATGGCGATCACCCGAGATGATTTCAGTGAAGACTATATTGCATCTGCCCGCTGTCTGGCGATCACCGGAACTCACCTTTCTCATCCACAAACGCGTGATGCTGTTTTGACTGCACTGACTTACGCCCGCCGCAATGGTGTCAAGACGGTTATGGATATCGATTATCGTCCGGTATTGTGGGGACTGACTTCATTGGGCGACGGTGAAACTCGCTATATCGCCTCAAAGCAAGTGACAGCACAATTGCAGGAAGTGCTCTCCTTATTTGACTTAATTGTGGGAACCGAAGAAGAATTTCATATTGCTGGTGGCTCTACGGATACTGTCGAAGCTTTGTGTCGAATACGGACACTGACGGCTGCAACATTGGTTTGTAAGCGGGGAGCATTAGGGTGTTCGGTCTTCACTGCCAATATTCCTGATACCTTAGATAAGGGGGTCACTGTCCGGGGCGTCAAGGTAGAGGTTTTGAACGTTTTGGGGGCTGGAGATGCCTTTATGTCCGGTTTATTGCGTGGCTATCTTAATAACGAAAGTTGGGAACAGGCTTGCACTTATGCCAATGCTTGTGGCGCTTTGGTTGTTTCCCGTCATGGGTGTGCGCCCGCCATGCCAGATAAAACGGAGTTGGATAACTATTTAATGCGAGCAACTTTAATGCGAGCAACGGATGTACGATGTCCAGATCTAGATCCACATCTCAGTCACCTGCATCGGGTTAGTCATCGTCATAAACAATGGGATGAATTATGTATCATGGCATTTGACCATCGTATCCAGTTTGTTGAAATGGCACGCCAGGTGAATGCCAGTCTCGATCGCATTCCGCACCTGAAAAAACAACTGTTCCGTGCCAGCCAGGAAGCCAGCACAGAAGCCCACTTGGCAGGAAAAGCAGGGATATTATGTGACAGCAGTTTCGGTCAAGATGTACTGAATGCTGCAACCGGGAAAGGGTTATGGATTGGTCGTCCGATTGAACTGCCCGGCTCCCGACCACTTTGCCTCGAACACGGTAATATGGGTTCCCAGCTGGTTAGCTGGCCGCAGGAACATATTGTGAAATGTTTAGTGTTCTTTCATCCAGAAGATAGTCACCCATTGCGTCTGGAACAGGAAAAAACGATACACGAAGTTTATGCCGCCTGTTGTCAGTCTGGTCATGAATGGTTGCTGGAAGTTATCTTGCCAGTCGATATGCCCCATTCTGATGGGCTTTATCTGCGAGCACTCCAGCGTTTTTACAATCTTGGTATTAAACCGGACTGGTGGAAATTACCACCGATGCAATCTGCAACCTGGGACCAAATCGCAGCATTAGTTGAACAGCATGATCCTTATTGCCGTGGGGTTGTGATCCTTGGCCTTGATACACCGGAAACAACTTTAAAGGCCAGTTTCAATGCAGCGGCGGGTAAATCTATCGTCAAAGGTTTTGCCGTTGGCAGAACGCTGTTCGGGCAGCCGTCACTGCAATGGCTGGCGGGAGAAATAGATGATGAAACGCTTATCCAGAAAATAAAAACTAACTATCACAACCTGATTAACAACTGGCGTCAGCGTGGATAGCGGAATAACAAAGCTAAAGAACATCCCTTTTTTCATCTTACAGGAGGAGCCTCATGGCTGTTCAACTTGGCATCAACCCCTTGACCTGGACCAATGATGACTTGCCGTCCCTGGGGGCAGAAACACCGTTGGAAACTTGCCTGACAGAAGGGCGACAGGCAGGGTTTGCCGGTTTTGAGCTGGGCAATAAATTCCCTCGCCAGGCACAGATTTTAGGTCCCATTCTGGCCGCTCATGATTTAAAACTCGTGTCTGGCTGGTATTCCGGTGAACTACTAACACGCAGCGTTGAAGAAGAGATTGGCGCAGTTCAGCTGCATTTGACCCTGTTGCGGGAATTGGGGGCTACTGTGATGGTGTTTGCCGAAGTGAGCTATTGCGTTCATGGTAATCAGAATAAGCCAGTGCATCTCCGACCACTGTTTCCGGCAGAGGAATATGGTGAAAAACTAACAGAATTTGCCCGTTATACTCAGTCACAAGGCGTACAGGTTGCGTATCATCATCACATGGGAACGGTGATTGAAAGTGCAGAAGACATCGATAGCCTGATGGAAAATACGGGTGAAGAAGTGGGATTGTTATTGGATACCGGGCATTTGACCTTTGCAGGGGATGATCCGTTAGCTGTGGCAAGACGTTGGTGCTCACGTATTAATCATGTGCATTGCAAAGACATTCGTCCAGACGTGTTAAAAGATGTCAAAAACCGGAAAACCAGTTTTCTTGATGCGGTATTAAGTGGTGTTTTTACCGTACCAGGAGATGGCTGCATCGATTATCCCGCTATTTTTGCGATCTTGAAAGCGAATAACTATCACGGTTGGCTGGTGGTTGAAGCAGAACAAGATCCCGCTGTTGCCCATCCACTGACTTATGCCACGCTGGGATATCGCAATTTGCATAAATTTGCCAAAGAAGCGGGATTGATTTAAACGCGGAGATTGGGGGAGGTTAAATGTCTAAACTACTGTCAAAATACCACGCACCAAATCAGAGTAAACGGACGCAACATATTACGCCGGAAACAGCAAATTGGGGATATGTTCATTTTGCTGTTTATGAACTGAATGTAGGGGAAACTATCACCTTACCCGCTTCGGAAAATGAAACGTGTTTGGTGCTGGTGGCAGGAAAAGCCACGGTAGTGACGCCTCAGCAACGGTTTGAAAAAATAGGGGAGCGCATGGGACCATTTGAGCGCAAAAAGCCTTATGCCGTCTATGTCGCACCTCATGAAACGATGGAAATCGTTGCCGAGACTCGACTTGAACTGGCGGTATGTCAGGCGAAAGGAAAAGGCAGTTATCCCACCCGCTTAATCGCCCCACAAGATATTGGGGCTGAACAGCGTGGCAATGGTCATAATCGACGCTATGTTCATAATATCCTGCCAGATGATCAACCGGCGGAGAGTCTACTGGTTGTTGAAGTCTATACCGATGAAGGATGCACCAGTTCTTACCCTAGCCACAAGCACGATACTGACAACGAGCCGCAAGAAACTTATCTGGAAGAAACATACTACCATCGCCTGAATCCACCACAGGGTTTTTGTGTCCAGCGAGTCTATACTGATGACGGCTCGTTGGATGAAACAATGGCGGTTTATAACAAGGATGTGGTGATGGTGCCCAAAGGGTATCATCCCGTGGCGACCATCGCGGGTTATGACAGTTATTACTTAAATGTTATGGCTGGCCCGACACGTAAGTGGTTATTTACCTGGGAAAAAGATCATCAATGGGTTAATGGCAAAGAATATGCAGAGAAACATGCCGGCCGTTAGGTATTGCTCCCCATTTGGGGAGCAATATCATAGATGCATTATGCTAAACGCGCTTACAAACTGATTTGAATAACCCATAGGCTAAACTTGCCAGCAATAGTGAATTAATTGCTGGAACACCCCATTCTGCCTCCAGACCAACCACGCTGCCGATAACACTGGCAATAATGGCAGCCCAGCCGATGGTTGGTGTTTCAGGCGGAAGTGCGCCTTGTTCTCGGCTCTTATCTAATATCTTGCGATGGGAACGCAGAATATAGTAATCAACCAACATGATCCCAATAATGGGCGGGAAAACAACGCCCAACACAGTCAGGAAATCCACAAATCGTTCCAGGATACCCAGAATAGAAAGTAGCGTTCCAAGTATGCCAATAACGACGGTCGTTGGAGGATAACGGAGTTTTTTGCCAGTAATACCCTCTGCGGCGCTGATAATGCCTAATGATGAAGAATACAGATTCAAGTCGTTGACCCTCAACGTGGAGAAAACGACAACCAAAAGACCTGCGCCGCCTGCCACTTGCGACATAATAGTAACAACATCTGACGTATTCAGGGCCTTTGCGATAAGGATCGCCAGGCCATTAATCACAAATTCTCCTGCAATAATGGTCAGCAAGGTGATCCCCAAAACATGCTTGCCTGATTTGGTGTAGCGAGTCAGATCAGGCGTCATCAAACTTGCAACAATTGCACCACCTACGACGATCGTGATACCTGCACTGATGGTTAAGGCATCACCAGAATGAGGTAATTTGATAATTTCATGTAGCTGTTGACCCGTATTACCTGACAGTACGGTAGTGGAGATATAAGCAACCAGCAAAATAAACAGAGGAACAGCGATCCTGGCGGTAAAACGTAATGCCTTAAAGCCAAAGGCGACCAGTGTTGTCAACAAAGTGCCGGAGAAAACTGCTGACCAGGCAAACCCGAGTCTATCACCGGAGGCAAAATTAAGGGAATGGGCGAAAATTGCGTTTTGGATACCAAACCAGCCTAATAAGCTGATTGCAACCACGAGGCCAATTAATACAGATCCTATGCGGCCAAAACCACACCACCGGGCCAACAGGCTGCCGGATAAGCCTTCGCGCATTCCCGCAAAACCGAGTCCAAACGTGACAATGCCAAAGATCAGGCTGCCGATGAAAATAGCAATAAAGGCATCGATCAAAGCCATAGAGTCACCGAGTACAGCGCCAAGCATAAATTGATCTAATGCTGTCAACATGCCCATATGCACAATAGCCACGCTTAACAGTGATACACGTTGTGTTTGTGGTACTCGCTTTAGTGGGCAGTGCTCAATTTTTAATACTCCCATCATTTTTGACTTCTTTAGAGAAATAGAACGCCTTTTTCAATTAGACGTTCCGGTATATAGCTATCTAATTGTAAGTGTCTGCAAAACTCCTCAAATTGCTGGAGTGAATGAACGTTCGCTTTTTGATAGATGTTGTAAACTCTATTTTCTATCGTTTTGTGGCTAACGTTGTATATTTGGGCAATTTCCTTATTTGAGCGTCTTTGCAGCATGAAGAAGATAATATCCAGCTCACCACGAGTAAACAGGTTTGTGGTTGCTTCTGTAGTGAGAGTGCTGGGTTTGTGGCGATTAATGTATTTTAAGGGAGAGAAGCTACTTAATGGTTTAGCATTCCAGACTATCCCGATACACTCTTTTTCATCGTTATATACGGGAAATTTTTCACTGATGAAAGGGGCCAAACTGTTTTTCCCGTACCAATAATGTGTTTCGATAATGGAAACTCTATCTTTTGCTTCCTCGGTTCTCCGGTCATGCTCTTTGAGATCTTGTGAAAATTGGTCGTCAGACCAATCAGTTGGAAATTCACAGTCTAACTTACCTTCAATATCAAAGTATTCTGGTGTGTTGGTGTAAAGATAAGCCGCTTTATTCATATAGATATGTCTGGAATCCAAATCCTTAATACCCCAAGGATCGCTGAGATGTTCCATCATGGCAATTAGCCCCTTGAAATAGGGTTCATTATTTTTATAGGATAAACTCATCTCTATCTCAAATAATTGTTAGTTTATTCATTGTCAATAAGGACGTTTGTATTTATATATTTCTACTTGTATTGATTCCATATTCATCAAGGTTAATTTTCCACGGTAATTGTTAAGTTGAAATTTAAAATATCGCTGCAAGTCATGTTTCATCTGTTTTTGTCTGCTTTGATGCTATTTATTATCTATTTTTGCTCATCTTTCCAAAAAGATAACTTACCCGATTAATATTTTCTATACCAATCCAACTTCAAGATGCGTGTTATATTTCCCCGCTCAGCGGGGAAATATAAGGCCTTGCGTCGTCTTGCGGATTGCAGCTTGAAGTTTATCGGGTATATATTAAATGATTCTACCCAAGAAAAAACTGTTATCACTTTTACTGTTCAATAGCAAGAGTGGTTTTCACCCTTTCCTGCGCTTACAAAAAGAGTTTAGTCTAAAAAATAATATAAATTATATAGTTATAAATTTCCGGGCGTGAGTATGTATAAGAAGAAAAAAATGGAACACCTGAGAAAAAACTTGCAATATTTACTCGATTCCAGAGGGGAAACAAGAGTATCGCTCTGTGAGCAAACAAATCTTAATCGTACGACTATCTATAACATCTTAGAAGATAGGGTTCAAAACGTTCACTCTTCCACAATACAGAAAATCTCCAATTTCTTTGGCATATCATATAGTGAAATAGAATCAACTGATATCGCAGAAAAAGAGCGTTTGGATGGAACCATTTCTTATGAAGGGAATATGAATCCCTGTGCTGTTCCGTTATTTATGCAATCTGAATGTATTACTTCTGAATTTTTGGTCAGTAAGATAGGCTCCCTGATGGTTGGACGGCAACTGACTTATTATTTTGGTACAGGGCCTAATATTGTTGCCGTTTTACTTGAGGATGATTTATCAGGCAAACATAATTCAGGAGATTTATTAATAATCAGGAGAGGTAATTACACGAGTAACAATCCAAAGCTATGTTTCGATCCAAAACTGCAACAGTTTCATATCAAAGAATCGAATAGAGAGAGTTTGGATCATTGGATAATCATTGGAGACATAATGGAAGAAAGGTTCGGATATGGAGAAAACGGCCTTATCACATAGATGTATCATATGAATATTTATACAACTTAGCGCTTAATAACCATGCTATGTATAAGGCAAATAATATTCTTGATTTTTTCCTTGCTGTTAAGAACAGATATATTCTGATTTGAATAATATTTAATAATATCAATTGGTTAGTTTTACTTATTTGTTTTTTTGTTTATTCATCCTTAAATAATGACACACATATTCACCATCAAAATCAACATTTGTGTTTTTATGTGTTGATTTTGATATTTGTCTGGTGTATTAATTTCATCATCAAAACATAAGATAAAATTTATACTTTGTCTGGACGTTAGATTAGGGAGACACTTCTCCTTCTATGTGGACAAATTATTTTCATTATTTTGAATTAAAATGTTACTCGCCCACACCAGGGAAATGTTAGTTCGTTTTTTAAACTGTTTTTTTGAATTAAAATAGAGTAGCCAGTCTCTTAATCGAAGATGTCTGATTAAGAGACTGGAGCTATCATTAAGCCAATATACGACAGGCTAATGTAGCAATAACTTGCAAGGTGTCTTATGCCAGAGGCAGGTAAATATCAGTGACGGCTTCGGCTTCAGTCACCGTTGGGAACAACTTTACGCGTTCAAAAAAGAGCGGGAAATCCCGAACTTCCTGATTGTGTTCCGATAACCAATTTGTATACAAATAATTGACTATGGAGGTGATTCCCTCATCTGAGCCTGTGTATCTAATATAAGCACATTTTCCTGATGGGATTGTTTTTAATGCAATTCTTGCATTCTTAACCGCAAACTTTGGTGAAACCTCTACACACAAATCAAACTGATACTCTTGCGGGTCAATGTTTGCGGGATCTGCATAAACAAAATTAAAAGTTCGGTGACGCTCTGGGGATAACTTATTCGTTATTCTCCACGCTTTGAACGCCCTAATTGTATTGCCAATATTTGATGATGGACCTTTATGTTCCATAACTGCCACGGTGGTTTCTGGAAAATTGACGATTTTTACTTCAACAGGAGATAATTTCTCATTCATCATTTTAGTCCTAATATTATTTATGATTTGGTAGTGTCTGTGCCAGACAGACCAATCAGGTTTTTTTCTGAACTCAATAGGACTTTGACCAACTGAACTTTTGAACGCCCTGGAGAATGCCTCCGGACTTTCATATCCACATGCAAGAGCAATATCTATTACTGAATCATCGTTATACGCCAACTTATAACTCGCTCTTTTCAATCGAATTTGCCTGATATATGCAGCAGCACCGATACCATAAGTTGCAGAAAACAATCTGTGAAAGTGATATTTAGAACAAGCTGCAATGTTACTCAAACTTTCTCCATCCATATGTGTATCGATATGTTCATCAATGTAATGAAGAAGGGCATTCAATCGTTGTTTAATCATCGCCATATATCCAACCTATCGGGTACAAGGAGATGTTATATAGTTTCCTGTAGCAGGACATGATAATGATTGCTGACTTATATTTTTCATGGAGGTTCCTGCCAATAAATAGTCTCTCTTCGAGGTTTATTTATTGCACCATATTTAGATACAAAACAGGCAAAAATAGGAAACAAGCCAATAACAAACATGACCATTTTAAATTAACTTATTGATTTAAATGTAAATTATTTTTCTGGATTGAAGTTGATAATGATTATAGTATTGATAACTATTACTGACGGTTATCATATTTCTTGGTTATCTTGACTATGCGAAATTTTTTTTCACAGCCATAGAGATATCGTTAATGAATTTAGATTAACCCTCTTACGAATATGTTTATTTTTCCAATAACATGAGAATGGAATCACATGATGGGTGCTACGATTGATAAGGACAATATATCTACCGATCCGTTGTCTTCTGCCCTTGACTGTTGTCGATTATTGTTGCAGTTGATTAAAGGTGAAGCTCAAGAAACGCCTTCTTTATCCTCTGATAGCAAGCTGAAATTTGCAGTCAAAGAATACGGTAAAATACATAATGTTGATATGGCATTATGCCGTTTAAAATTCCATAAGCTGACACCAAAACAGTTACCTTTGGCCTTTCGAGACAAGCAGGGAGGATTTGTTGTATTAGTACGCCTCTCTCCTGATCAGGCTCTGATCCAGTCTCCTTATTCCGCTTCACCTGAAGTACTTCCTATTGATGAGCTTGAAGCCAGGTGGAGTTGCGAAGTGATCCAGCTGCGGGAGGGGGGGCCACAGGTTCGATGTTTCCTGGTTTATTCCTGCCTTTATTCATCACCGCCACCTCCTCGGTGAGGTGCTGATTTTCTCCCTGATGCTGCAACTACTTGCTCTTGTTGCACCTTTGCTTTTCCAGGTCGTGATGGACAAAGTGTTGGTACACAGGGCATTGTCCACCCTGGATGTGCTGGTGATAGTGCTAATTGTGGCAGGGGTGTTCGAGGTGATACTCCGAGGATTACGTGAATACTTGTTCGCTCATACCGCTAACCGCATCGATATTGCCTTGGGCGTTAAACTCTTCCGGCATTTGCTGGGTCTGCCTCTGCTCTACTTTAAGCACCGTCAGGTAGGCTCTATCATCACTCGGGTGCAAGAGCTTGACAGTATTCGTGACTTTTTGACTGGCTCTATGCTGACCTTATGTGTGGATGTTGCATTCACCTTTGTCTTCTTCGGGGTAATGGCCTGGCTGTCATTGCCTCTGACTTGCGTAGTGTTAGCGTTATTACCACTCTATTTCTTGTTGGCCTGGCTGAGTTCAAAACCGCTGCAACAGCGGATTGAACAGCAGTTCCAGACTGCGGCCTGCAATACCTCCTTTTTGAACGAATCCGTTAGCGGTGTCGAAACCATCAAAAGTCTGGCGGTGGAACCCAATATGCAGCGGCGTTGGGAATCCCAGACCGCAAATATGGTTGCAGCCAGTTTTCGTACTCAGGTTCTTAATAGCTTCGTCAGCCACGGAGTGATGTTGCTACAGAAAGTAACGAGTGTCGGGATTATCTGGTTAGGGGCGAATATGGTTATTGCTCTGGAACTCACCATTGGTCAGCTAATCGCGTTCAATATGATGGTGTCACACATCAGCCAACCTATCGCTAAGTTGATCGACCTGTGGCAGCAGTTTGTCCTGACCAGAGTCGCTGTTGACAAACTTGGCGACATGCTCAACCTGTCTGTTGAGCAGGTACAGGGAGATATTTATCCCCGGAAGCCGCTCAACGGTGATTTACAGCTGCGTAATCTGGTGTTCCGTTACCAACCCGACCAAGAGCCTGTACTGAAAGGGATAACTCTGCATATCAGGGCGGGCGAGTCTTTGGGAATAGTCGGTCCTTCCGGCTCAGGAAAAAGTACCCTGGCCCGCCTGCTACAAAGACTTTATGCGCCAGACGGAGGAGAGATCTTGCTCGATGGCATTCCTCTACATCAACTCAATCCCACCTGCCTGCGTAGCCAGATCGGGGTTGTGTTGCAGGAGAATTACCTGTTCAAGCGCAGTGTGCGCCATAACATTGCACTCAAGGATCCCACCGCTTCGTTGGAGGAAGTGATAGCCGCTGCCAAATTAGCGGGTGCTCATGATTTTGTCCTTCAGTTGCCTCTGGGTTATGACACCGTGCTGGCTGAAGCGGGTAGCTCTCTGTCCGGGGGACAGCGTCAACGCATTGCTATCGCTCGGGCATTGATGGCTAACCCCAGTATTCTGATTTTCGACGAGGCGACAAGCGCCCTTGATGATGAGTCTCAAGCCTTAATCCAGGCCAATATGGCTGAGATTTCCCGGGGACGTACCGTTATCACCATTGCTCACCGCTTGTCTACAGTGCGTGATTGTGACCGTATAATCACGTTAGAACAGGGCCGGATCACTGAATCAGGCAGCCATCACCAGTTGCTGGCTAAGGGAGGTTGCTACGCCAGACTGTGGCAGTTGCAACAGGCATTACGCAAGGAGGTGGTGTGATGTCGTTCAAGCATCTGAAAACCGCATTTTTGGCCTGGCGTCAAGAACGTTGTGCACCCGAGGCACCGAAGCGTACCCGTGATGAGTACGAGTTTCAGCCTGGCTATCTGGAGATCGTCGAACGCCCTCCGGCACCTTGGGCAAGGCTGACGGCGGGGGCACTGACTCTGTTACTGCTAATCGCTTTGATCTGGTCAATGGTTGGCCGACTGGACATCCATGCTAATGCTGTGGGGAAATTACTTGTATCCAGCAATTCGAAGGTTATTCAGCCCCTTGAGACGGGTGAAATTGCCGAGATATTAGTTCGTGACGGCCAGAAAGTAAAAGCGGGAGATGTACTTATTAAACTCAACATCCTGGGCGTTGAAGCTGAATTGAAGGAGTTGCAGGCGCAGATTAACTTCAAACAGTTGGAGCAGGCGAGATTGCAGGCTCTGCTGACCGATGCCCCTATCGAAAATTTTGTCGTTCCGCAAAATATCCCGCCAGCACAGGCCATGCAAGCGAGAGAGCATCTGGCGAGTATCTGGAAAGAAGTGGTTGCCAATCTAAACGGTCTGGATGGCGAAATGAAGATTAATCAGGCGAACCAGTCCGCCCGTCGTGCCGACATCTCCGCGTTGGAGCATCTTGCAGCCAATATCAAGGTACGTCTTGAAGCGCACCGGATCCTGGCTGCCAAAAAGCTGCTATCAAAAGTTGAGCTACTAGGGCAAGAGAAAGAAAGGCTGGAGGTAGAACGTTCTCTTTCTCAACAACATGCCGAATTGGCTGTCCTTGAAGAGCAATATCAGGGATTGCAGGAAAGCCGAGAGCGCTATCTGGCGAAGATCAACCGTGAATATTATGACCAGTTGAATGAAGCACAGGCCGCAATCGCTGTTATGGCACAGCAGTTAATTAAAACGCGTGAAAGGTTGCGCTTGTATACCCTGCGGGCACCGGTTGATGGTGTGGTGCAGCAATTGGCGATCCACACGCTGGGGGGCGTCGTGCAATCGGCCCAACAACTGATGGTGATCGTACCTGATGATACTCTGTTCGAAGCCGAAGTGATGGTGTTGAACAAGGATGTGGGATTTGTGCACGCAGGTCAGCCGGTGGAAATTAAGGTCGATGCTTTCCCTTATACCCGTTATGGCACTGTACGGGGCAAGGTGGCTCATGTCTCTAAGGATGCAGTTAAGGATGAGCAACTGGGGCTGGTATTCCCGGCACGGGTTCGAATGGAACGAACCTCTGTTGCAGTGGATGAGCGTGAAGTCCCATTACAAGCAGGTATGAGTGTTACCGCCGAAATCCGTACCGGGGATAGACGGGTAATCGACTACCTGATCAGTCCGTTGCAACAGTACCAGTCCGAAGCCTTGAAGGAACGATAATGCCAGCTATCGAATCTACCCGATTAGAGTCATTTAGCGGAGACGAGTCCACAGTCGTAGATAGTGGTCTTTTGGCTCTGGCCTACGCCGCCCGCCATTTCAATGTGGCAGTGGAGCCGAAGTTATTGAGTCACCGTCTCGCCCGTACCCAGGGTAACACAGACTACCAAGACCTTTGCCGTTGTGCCCAGTGGATCGGATTGAGGGCTCGCTATATCACCACAGATATGAGCCGTCTCGAACACCTTCCCCTGCCTGTCTTATTGGATACAGAACAGGGTTGGTTAGTACTGGAAAGGGTTGAAGGTGAGTTTGTTGTCTTGTATCAGCCAGACTTGAGTAAAGAGAAACATTATCCCCGGACTATTCTTGCTGACCATTGGCAAGGCAGGGTTGTGTTACTGGCGGAGGCAGTCGAGCAACCGAAACGACAGAAATTCGGCTTTAGCTGGTTTATACCTTCCATTCGTAAACATGCCGCCCAGTTTAGAAACGTGCTCCTCGTGTCTTTGATGCTACAGTTGGTTGCCTTAGTCACCCCTATGTTGTTCGAGAATGTGATCGATAGGGTTCTGGTCAGTCGCAGCCTGTCAAGCTTACAGGTGCTGGGATTTGCCATGCTTATCCTGGCCGTGTGCGAGCCTGTTTATCGTTTTCTCCGCTCCTGGCTGTTCGCTAATCTTGCCAGTAAAGTCAATTCTGAGCTTTCCAGTCGTCTCTATCAGCATTTAATCACCCTGCCATTGGATTATTTCCGGCAGCGTCAAACGGGAGAAATCATCGCCAGAGTGCGCGAAATGAGCCAGATACAACAGTTTCTTACCGGTTCGGCACTGACAATGGTACTGGATTTGGCCTTTGTCGGCTTGTTTGTGGCGGTGATGTTCTTCTATGCCCCTGAGCTAACATGGCTGGTGCTCGACTCTCTGGTGCTCTATTTCCTGTTCTGGATGGTTGTTGGACCTGTGCTGCGTACCAGGGTATTGCGGGAATATGAGTTAAGGGCTGACAACACGGCTTTCCTGATCGAATCAGTGACCGGCATTGAAACGATTAAGACCAGCGCTACTGAGGCGGGTTTCTCGCGCCGTTGGGAGCGCCAGCTATCTGCGTTTGTCCGTGCCTCATTTCGCGCCAAAGTAGTAGGACTCCTCGCCGGACAGGGAATAGGGCTGATCCAGAAACTGACCTCCGCCCTGCTACTGTGGTGGGGAGCTATTATGGTGATGGAGGGAAAACTCAGTCTGGGGGAGCTGGTGGCCTTTAATATGCTGTCGGAGCACGTTACCCAACCGATCCTGCGCTTAGCTCAGGTCTGGCAGGACTTTCAACACACTTTAATCTCATTGAAGCGGCTCGGTGACATCCTCGATGAAGAGGGAGAAAACGGTAGCGGAGGTCTGGCTTCAATCCCCAGATTACAAGGAGGGGTGAGTTTCAGAGGTGTACGCTTTCGCTACAGCGAGGAAGGTCAGGAAGTATTGCGTAACCTCAATATCGAAATGAGTCCCGGTGAATTTGTTGGTATTACAGGGCCATCAGGTTCGGGTAAATCCACCCTGACGCGGTTGTTACAGCGCCTTTATATTCCCCAGCACGGACAAGTATTAGTGGATGGCATCGACTTAGCGATTGCGGATCCGGTGGAGCTGCGTCGCAACATGAGTGTCGTACCACAAGAGAGTTTGCTGTTTTCAGGATCGGTCGCAGAAAACATCCGTCAATGTCGACCGCAAGCCAGTGATGCTGAAGTGATTCAGGTAGCAACGTTGGCTGGAGCAGACGAGTTTATTCGCAGCTTGCCACAGGGATACAACACGCAGGTTGGTGAGAAGGGCGTGCTCTTGTCTGGTGGACAGCGTCAGCGTATCGCTCTGGCCAGGGCTTTGCTAACGAATCCAGGCATTCTGCTGCTGGATGAGGCCACAAGTGCCTTGGATTATGAATCGGAAGCAGCGGTGATAGCTAACTTGCAGCACATTGCTCAAGGCCGCACTGTGATCAGTGTTGCTCATCGCCTAAATACCTTGCGCCATGCTGATCGGATTTTAGTACTCGATCAGGGGCAAGTCGTTGAGCAGGGCAGCCACGAGCAATTGCTCGCCTTAGACGGGCTTTACGCCCGGCTGTGGGCCTTGCAGATGAAAGAAAAAGTAACCCCGTAAAGATCATTAGTAGGATTTTTTTATAAGGAGAATTGTCATGCCCAATAACAGCTACCTATCGCTGCTTGTTTCCGCTCAGGCGATACCCCGTCAGGGTAGCGCGAATATCCGGCAGTTTGCTATCAATCCTGAATTATTTGCAAAATCCAACACTATCAGTGCCGAGACACTGGTTAGAGCAGGGCGGCTTCCGGCAGAGGGAGATGCCAAATTGGTGAAAATTAAGTCAGGCTTATATGAGATTGAATATGCGGATCGAAGCCCGAATGAGATAGCCGGGAGTGATGCTGACAGCGTGCCAGCCTATTTCCTTGGCTACAACGGAGCAAACCAGGCTAATACGTTGCCAGCTTATGTAGATATTCCTAAGTATGCAATTCCGGGAAGTTTTCTGTTCACGGGATCTTTGTCAGGCTGTTCACTGGTGGTGACCGATCTTGATGCTGATACTTACCGGGTCTATCACGACGGACGGGTCAACAGTTCGTTGCTATATGATAACGTGGTCATGGCCGTGGACTTTAAGGATTATCAGGTAGCAAACACCGCCGAAGGTCTTGCTGCGGCATACATGCAATACGTTGAGGGTAAATGGCAATTGGTATTCCAGCGCCAGGAGTATCAACGGGACGGTCTGAATATCTGGCCGACATTGCGTCGTGGTGAGGAACCCCTATTGATTCAGGACGCTGACAGCCAGGCGATTGAGCGCAGCAAGGCCCAATTCGCCACTTATCGTGAGAAGATCCATCAAAAACTGAAAAAGGCGGCTGCACAGTTTGGCGTGTCAGTTGAAGGGATCTCTGAGGGTGTATATGAACAGGGAGAATTTTCTCCCCATCATCCGGCAATTGCTGGATGGATTGGGTTGCGTGACCGGGTCCAGGCTGCGATCGGAGCAGAAACTCAGCCGTTGGTGGATAGCCGGAATAAACTCTATGAAAATCGAAGAAAAACCAGAGACCGTTCTGAGATTTCTCGGATTGATGAAAAGATAAGGTATATCAATATCACGCTGGATCACTACAAGGAGCAATACGATTCAGTTTTGCGTGAAGTGTTTTCCGTGGAACAAAGCTGGTTGTGGCAGCAGATCAAGTCCAAAAACGGTATAGATGCGGTAGTGAGGATTGATGATACCTCTATCCAAGGCGGTGGGCAGGAACGCGATTATAACGTGGGCGAGCGTTATGCTATTGCCGAAGCTTACCAGCGAAGTGGGCCGAAGAGTCCTGAATTTTCCGATGGCTTGCAGAACGTTCAGGATACGACCATTCCAGGTTTTAACGATGGAATGTCAATCCTAGAGATGAAAAAACTGTTTCTTGACAGCCCACTTACCCCTAAACAGCGAGGGGCTTTGAGCGCTCGCATCACTGAAGTTAGCCGGGCTGAATATATTGACAAAATATTGAAACAGACAGCGGTGTTCAGCGAGGACTTTCAGCGTGCCGGTAGCAGCTTCAGTCGTCTGATACCCCAAGATTTTTATCTGTCATTGGTTGGAGACGCATCTGGTGGTCGCTGTTATCCCCTGGTCAGAGCTATGGCAGTAGCACTAGCCAGCGGGGGTGAAGCACGTATCAATAGTCTGGTGGAAAAACTCTTCTTTGCCGCAGCTTCCCCTCAGGCGGGCAGTTCCACGCTGCTAAAAAACAGTCTGGTAAGGCTGCACTCTAATGTTGAGGCGAGTCAGGCGTCAAAAGCGCTGGAAGAGAAGGTTACCTTGCCTAAGGTTGTTTCTTTGTTGCAGGAAGCGACTGGAACTTCGACGTTCGCCCTCAATACCCAAAACCATGCCATGATGGTGGGGAGCACTGTCGACGCTAAAGGGCGTCGTTACTATTTCTATGATCCCAATTTCGGGATTTTTGCATTCGATAACTCAGTCAATTTTTTACGTGCTATGGAAAAACATTTAGTGAAGCGTGGATTGGCTGTTCACTATAGTGCGTTTGGTAGTAAGTCTGCGCCTACCTTCAATCTGGTGGAGATCGATCCTGTCAAGATGGCAAGAGTACCCGTAGACTATGGCTTAGATGTTGCTGATTTGACCCGTCCTGACGAACTTGCCACTGTGATAGAACAACGCCAGTGGGTCAAGCAAGCCGTCAATGCCCAAGTGAACATTGCCGAGGATACTCAGTTACGCACCTCATTGGCTACCCTTGAAACAGAGCAGTGGGGAGCAAAATTCGATAAGGCCATTACAGCGCTCGCTCAGGAACATAAGTTTGACCATCGTTGGATACCAGTAATTAGCAGCATTAAGGAACAGGGGGAAGGTCGTTACAGTGTCCAATTCATCAATCGCGATCACTTGGAAGAGACGCGTTTGGTGAGCAGCAACGATGCCACTTTTTTCGAATTCCGCCATTTCGTCGATGAACATATGCTCACGCTGGGCAAGCATTTTAACCTTGAACGCGGCCAGTTACGGTTCAATGGAATTGACGGTGAGGCAGCTCCGGTTGATGGGCTGAATGCTGGGTTTGCAGTACAGACGCTAATCCAGTGGCTTGCCGACAAGAATCGCAATGATGCGGCAAATGGGAAAGTTTCGCCTGATTTGGCCACCGCACTCAAGATCCATAGTTACCTTAACTACGCCCAGATGATTCACGCAGGTGCGAACGATGTCACCAACGTTATCGAGTTGGTGCGCACGGCGTTACGTGGTGAAGTGATGGTCGCTGAAACCTCGCTCAATCAGTTTTCTTCAACTCTGGCTCATACTGCCAATGAAGGCATAGGTGTGCTGCTTGGTGGAGCCTTGGTTGGGTTGGATGCCTATGAGCTAGCCCATGCCGAAACGGATACCCAGAAAGCCGTGTTCGGAACCCAGCTAGCGTTCGATTCGGCCAGCTTCGTGACAGGTACTGCCGGGGTGGGTGCCGGGCTGGTTGGTGCCTCGACGGCCTCTGCTGTACTGGGTGGTGCCGGCGTGATCCTTGGCGGGCTTGCCGTGGGCTTTACCGCGCTGGCGCAAGCGTTTGGTGCCGTTGCTGAGGATGCAAAAGCGGTGGGCCGTTACTTCGATATGCTCGACAAAGCCTACACGGGCAATGGTTACCGGTATGACAGTGAGAAAAAGGTGCTGATACCATTAGCCGGGGCTGTGATTAAGACGTTGGATCTGCGCAATAATCAGATTGATTTTGACAGCCAGTATATTTATCGCACCCATTCAGGCTCTACTGGTTCAGGAAAAATCAATTATTTCTTCTGGATCGGCGATTTTCCCAGAATGGTTCATGATCGCAGCCAGGCGATTGAAGTCCGTAGCGGCATCGGCTACAAAGGTGTCTCTCATAAACTCGAGCACAGTGACAGTAGCGTATTAATCCTACCGGGGACACCTAAGTCCTTCATCAGGTACGAATATATGCAACTTCCTGGGGCAACTACGCGTCACGATACGGGATTTGATGTTATCCGCAGACTCGAAGAGGATAAACGCTTCGATTACGATTTCTACATCTTCCCGGGAGAAGCAACGATCCGCAGGATCCATCAGGAGTATGTAGCAACACCGATCGAAGTCGTGCTCGATCAACACGACAGGAAACTGATAGTGCCTGAGCTTCCTAAAGAACTGCACGGCTATCTGCATTACGAGATTAAAGGTGCCGGTGGTGAATATCTGATCGGGTTGAATGAAGGCACTAGCGTGAAGCTCATCAGTGACGTCTCCAATGCGGATGGCAGCCGCAATGTCCCGTCGCGCTGGATCATCGATAGCAGCCAACTCGCCAGTGATACTATCAGCGTCTCGAAGAGCCGATTGGTAGTCGGTGGCGTCGTGGTCGAACTCGATCCCTCTCAGAATGGTCAAATATTGGTAGTCAACGGCAAAAATGAAGTGAGTGAAGTCGATTTTTCCAATCTGACAACGCAGGTGATAAGCGAAGATGCGGGCAAGTGGCAAGTGCCCGGCCAGCAAATTGAGCAACATCTCAATTTGCTGGCCAAGGCGCATCAGTTGCACGGGCAGTATGTGGTAGTGGAGAACTACAATCACAACGGGCATGATGTTGGTCGGGCTTTCTATGACGTCTCCAGGAAGCGGATGCTATTCACCGATACTCTTCACGAGCAAGCTAAACATGCCCAGCTGGGGGCGGTGATGGGTGACTATGCTTATTTCTACGACGCCGATAACGCGGTCGCGTGGCGGGTAGACATTGCCACGGGACAAGTTAACGCGCAGTTTGAGCCATGGTTCAACCAGAATGCAGGCAGGATTAGTCGGTTATGGCAAGAAGGTGATGCAGTCTACCTGGCGCGCCGTTATCAGTTGGAAGAGAGAGAAGCTGAGTTGAGCTACCGGATCATCGATGACCGCATGGAGTTAGTTAGCGTGGTGGGTGATGAAAAGTTACTCCGGCTTTCGGCAAACAGAGATCGGCATGGTGACGAGCTTAAGACTATACTTCGAGGTTACGAGAGCAATAGCACTCAACGTGAGACTTCGGTGTATACCCTGGGTGCACGGCTGATCCGACCGACCAGTGCCGAGTTGGTCACCCTATTCGGAACGGATACGGCTGGTGTGGCCCATCGCTACTGGGTACGCACCAGCGATGGAACACTGATTAAACCGAATCTGGCACCACCGAAAGAACAAACCTTGTACTTTAAAGGGCATGAACAGACCCGCAGTGCCTGGCAGATCCCGGCTGACCTTGTGCTAGCGGGAAGCATCTCCCGTCCCGTTGGTACGGAAGTGTTCTTCTTCTACAGTAAAGAGCAGAATGCTTTGTTCCGTCAGGAAGGCCCGGGTCAGGCTGTTCTTGACGCTAATCAACCCACTGCCTTGCGTATCAACACACCACCGTTAGCCAACGTAGTCAACCTGAATGGTAGCCTGCTTGCCATCACTGAGGATGGGCGCGTAGCGCAACTTGATGCATTGGGGCAGCTTAACTACGAAGCAGTTAACGAGCATTGGCTCAAGGGGCGTCCCCACTGGTGGCAGGATCTGGCGAGTGTCACAAATGGTGGGACCACTCTGGCGGTATTTGGAGTCAAGGGCACCGATGGCAAAAGCGTGTTACCCGTGTGGTATCACAATGGAAAAGTGGTCGTGGCGTCAGCAGCACTACAGGATAAATCGCTACAGTTCCTGGGATTCGACGCTGATGGCACCGTTGCGCGGCTCTTTGAACCGGAAAGTGGTAAGTTATATCACCAACCAGCTATGACTACGAATGCATTGGCTACTGCCTTTGGTTCTGGCTTTGTACTTAATGCTTCGGCACAACTTCCCGTTGCCAGTGAGTTGACACCTGAGTTGTCTCTTAAGGCGGCACAACCGGTCGATGCCGGAATGCGTCTGATCACCGTCAAGGGTGAGATATTGGTACGAGCTAATAATGGTGAATTGCGGTTAGTTGGTGTTGATAAAGAGTGGCATCAGAACAATGCGGCTAATTTGTCACAGGCACTCACTGAACTTACCGCTCGGTGGAATGCCAAAGGGGTACTGACCTTACAAAATAACAATATGCAAGACTGGTTTGATGTTGATAGCGGTCAGGTATTTTCAGGCAAGGGCATTCCCGTCTCAGGTAATCTGCGCTTCCTGGGAATCGACGCCAAAAATAAGGCGGCATATGTGTATAACCCGATGACTCAGGCGTTATACCAGAGCGATAGCAGTGGGGTAAAAATACTCAATAAATCCATTGGAATGGAGCGAATCAAGTCATCCTTATTACTTCAAGGCGGCGAAGCCAGTGATAATCTAACGCTACCGATCATTGATGGTGTCGATAGTCTGGTGCTGTATGGTGGAGCCAATCATGATACCTATCGATTCAGTAAAGAGATGTGGGCTCACTACCGTAAGGTGATCATCGACAATAACGATCCGAGACAGTCTTTAGATCGTCTGATCTTACCGATAGCCAATCTGAAAAGTGTTCTCGTGAACCGACACGATGATGATCTGATGTTGACTGACTCCGGTAATGGAACAGCATTGGTGGTGCGTCAGGTATTTGGTAACCAGGCCAAATCTCATCAGCATTTGCATATTAATTTGGAGGGAACTTCGTCGGCGATTAATGTGACACGTCTAGTCGAGAACATGAGTAAGCAAGGAGATATGTTGATGGATTTATCCTGGGCCAGCAGGCGACCCAATATTGCTGCTCATACCGTTACTACTGTTTCAGAGGCGGAAAGCCCGAGTCTGGTGAAGTTAAGCGAGGCGATGGCTTCATTCCCTGATATGGGTGGTGTTTACGAACACCTACGGCAAAATATACAACCGGCTAAGGCCGAGCAGCCGCTTTTGTTGCCTAACTCCAACTCTGTCATAGGGTAAGAACGAGAAATAACAGGAGAGGCTAATTGTCTCTCCTGTTGCTATCAGGTCATGCTCCCAACGATCAGATATTGTGATAAACCCCGCTTTTTATTGATCAACGGTTTTTGCCTATAGGCGGGCAGGCACATCATTGGCAATATAATATTTTGCCTGGCTGCGGGGCAGAGGAGAAATTGCCCTGATTTTATCAGCAATCTTTTCAGCCATCATGATTGTCGTGGCATTTAAATTACCGGTAATAATGGTTGGCATAATAGAGGCATCGATAACACGTAGATTTTCAATGCCATGCACGCGTCCTTGACCATCCACGACCGCCATTTCATCAGTCCCCATTTTGCAACTGCATGATGGGTGAAATGCCGTTTCGGCATGTTCACGAATAAAGGCATCTAACTGCGCATCTGACTGATTTTCAACACCGGGACTGATTTCACGCCCACAATAGGGTGCCAGCGCAGGTTGTGCCATAATTTCCCGTGTAATACGAATAGCTGCGCGGAATTCTTGCCAATCCTGTTCTGTTGACATGTAGTTGAATAAAATACTGGGATGCTGACGCGGATCTCGTGACTTAATTTTCACCCGACCACGGCTTTGGGAACGCATAGATCCGACATGAGCCTGAAAACCATGTTGATTGATGGCATTACTGCCATTGTAATTAATGGCAACGGGCAGGAAATGAAATTGAATATTTGGCCAGGCAAATTTTTCATCAGTACGAATAAAACCACCTGCTTCAAATTGATTGCTGGCACCAATACCTGTTCCTTTGAATAGCCATTCAGCGCCAATTTGAGGTTGGTTATACCATTTTAATGCCGGATAAAGAGAAATGGGTTTGAGGCATTCATATTGCAAGTACATTTCAAGGTGATCTTGCAAGTTTTGCCCAACGCCTGGCAAGACATGCACCGCAGAAATACCAAGCTCGTTTAATATTTCTTCGGGACCAATACCTGAACGTTGCAAAATCTGTGGAGAGGCGATCGCACCAGCACAGAGCAACACTTCTTTACGTGCTTTTGCCCGGGTCAAGGTTGCGCTATTACCTTGATAAAAATTGACACCAACGGCGGTTTTGCCTGCGAATTCGAGGGTATCAGTCAACGCATGAGTCATGATAGTGAGATTGGGGCGTGAACGTGCTTGATCCAGATAGCCACGGGCTGTGCTGGCACGGCGTCCTTTAGGGTTCACGGTGCGATCCATCGGCCCAAAGCCTTCTTGTTGATAGCCATTCAGATCGGCAGTACGTGGATAACCCGCCTGAACACCTGCCTCTACCATTGCGTGAAAGAGTTCATTATTTTCTGCTTTGGGTGTCGTGACACTGACAGGCCCGTCTGCACCATGATAGTCATTTGCGCCAATATCTCTTGATTCCGCTTTGCGGAAATAGGGAAGACAATCAAGATAAGTCCAGTCTTCCAGCCCAGATTGTGTTGCCCAATGATCAAAATCCAGTGCATTGCCACGAATGTAGCACATGCCATTGATGAGTGAAGATCCACCCAGCCCTTTACCGCGTCCACATTCCATGCGTCGGTTATTCATATGGGGTTCGGGATCGGTTTCATAAGCCCAGTTATAACGGGTTCCCTGCAAGGGATATGCCAGCGCCGCTGGCATTTGAGTACGGAAGTCGAATCGGTAATCGGGTCCACCCGCTTCCAGCAGCAGGACCGATACATTGGCATCTTCCGTTAAACGAGTTGCAAGCACGTTACCCGCTGAACCAGCACCGATAATAATGTAATCAAAAACCATTGTTATCTCCTCTGTTTCAGGCGTGGATTAAAATAGGGATTCAAAATTGCCTAATTCCACCTGTATTGATTTGGTTTGTGTGTAGTTTTGTAGTGTGACCAGCCCATTTTCCCGGCCAACACCAGAATGTTTATAGCCACCGACAGGCATGGCTGCCGGAGATTCTCCCCAGGTATTGATCCAACAAATTCCGGCTTCTAGCTGGTGGATCACGCGATGTGCGCGGGAAAGATCTTGAGTGACTAATCCTGCGCCCAGGCCATAATGGGTGTTATTGGCTCGGACAATGACTTCATCTTCCGTTTCATAAGCCAGGATAGACATCACTGGCCCAAAGATTTCTTCCTGTGTAATCAACATATCATCGGTACAGTCACTGAATACTGTCGGTGCAACAAATGCCCCTTTCGCCAATTCGCCCTCCATCAGACGTTCGCCACCACAAAGCAGGCGGGCATGGCTGTTTTTACCGCTTTCGATATAGCGTAAAACCGACTCCATATGTGGAAAACTTACCAACGGACCAAAGTTAGTGCTGGGATCAAGAGGTGAACCTATTCGGATGCGTTTAACACGCTCAAGAATTTTTGTTTCAAATTGTGAGAGTAATGCTTTGGGGACAAAGACGCGTGTCCCGTTTGTACAAACCTGACCTGAACTGAAAAAGTTTGCCATCATGGCAATATCAGCCGCACGATCCAGATCGGCATCATCAAAAATGATCAGCGGAGATTTGCCACCTAATTCCATCGTGACTTCTTTTAAAGTTGAAGCGGAAGCATTTGCCATCACTTTTTTGCCGGTCACAATACCGCCGGTAAAAGACATTTTGGCGATTTGAGGGTGAACAGCCAGATAATGTCCGACTTCATGGCCGGCTCCGGTCAAGACATTGAAAACACCATCTGGCAAACCGGCTTCGGTATAGATTTCAGCCAACTTCAAAGCGGTAAGGGAGGTGACTTCACTCGGTTTAAAAATCATGGCATTGCCGGCAGCCAGAGCGGGGGCTGATTTCCACAGGGCAATTTGAATCGGGTAGTTCCATGCGCCGATGCCGGCTACGACGCCCAATGGTTCACGGCGTGTATAGACAAAAGAAGATTCACGTAATGGGATCTGCTGACCCTCAAGGGCTGGGATCAGGCCCGCATAGTATTCCAGCACATCGGCACCTGTGACGATATCAACCTGCCGGGTTTCAGAAAGGGGTTTGCCGGTATCCCGTGTTTCCAATTCAGCCAGTTGATCATTGCGTTCACGCAGGATATTCACCGCCTTGTGTAAGATCCGTGACCGTTCCACCGCCGTCATGGCTGCCCAGATTTTCTGTCCTTTATGGGCGCTTTCAACTGCTAAATTAACATCTTGTTCTGTTGCAGACTGAAATTGAGCAATAACTTCACCATTAGCTGGGTTAATTGCATCAAAAGGGGTGTTATTAGGATCGGTACTATCAACGTAAGCACCGTGGATATAAAGTTTTTGTAATCCAAAATGGGTCATAGATTCTATATGAACGCATCCCGTTTGCAAGACAAAAACCACGCTGACATCGACGGTAGGTTGCAGCTCTATATCCGGCCTTATTGCAGCCAAAACTGCGGGCCTCGATGTAATCCGCTGGCTTGCTCCTCATTCTCCTGACGAGCTTTATGCTCAAGGAACTATTCAGGTTTAGCAAGTCACGGTCTTACCTGTCTTTGTCATCGTTACCTTTGCCTCAGCAATCTTTCTGCATTCATCCTTGTTGTGTTACAAGTTAAAGTTGACCAGTGAAGCGCCTTAGTAAGGCCTGACACTGACGTAATCTTTTTGGTAGTCCCGTTGATGGGCAACCAGTGCCCAAACGGTACGGGCCAGCTTATTAGCCATGCCTACTATCGCTACACAGGCTGGGCGTCGTTTTTTCAGTTCTGTCACCCACGGCGACGGGGTTTTCGTGAGTAAGGTGGCTGCTCTGGCACCGTGAATAAACAGGGTTCTCAGGTAGGTATCTCCCCGTTTACTGATCCCCAGTAATTTAATTCGGCCTCCTGTTCCCGTCTGTTTTGGCACCAAGCCCAGATAGGCCGAAAACTCTCTGCCCGACCGGAACGCGCTGGGATCACCCATGGTTGCGATAGCCGCTGTCGCAATCAGGACACCGATACCTGGAATTTTCATAATCCGCTGACAATCTGTATTCTGTTTTGCCCATGCAATAAGGTGTTTTTCCACCTGGTCGATTTGCTCATCAATTTCGTTCAAACGATGGTATTGCTCTTCAAGTAGATTGAGCAGAAACGGGGCCAGTCTTTCTCTGAGTCGCTCAAGTACTTCGGGCATCGCTTTATCCAGTGAGGCTCTGCCCTTATGCACCGTTTCACCAAATTCCAACAGCAAACCGTGCAGTGCATTGATTTGCGCGGTTCTGAATTTGAGCAATTGGTGGCGCATTCGGTGTAATGACAGAATCGCCTGTTGTTCTTCGTTTTTGACGGCGACCGATTTACCGGGTTGCTGAACCGCCAGCCAAATAGCCCGGGCATCCTGAACATCGTTTTTATTGCCCATTCGGAACGCCCTGACAAATTGCGCCCGAAGCAAACGGACTTCATGCCCAAGCTTCCTTAGCTCCCGTGCCCAATAATGCGCACCGCCACAGGCTTCCATGCCAATCAGGCAAGGCTCACGGTTACTAAAGAACGTTAAAAAGTCATTTCGCCTCAGTTGCTTATCAATGAGTTCACCGGTGTATTCATCAACAAAATGAATCTGCATCAAATGTTTTGCAATATCGACGCCAAAAGGAGTATGTTTCATGAGTGGATCCTCCAGTCATCAGGGAGCAACAGGCTCCCGCTTTTAGGCACTATAAGGCCGGAAATCTGTGAGGATCCACGCCTCATCTCTCAATTCCAGTGCGGTGCCAAAGGCCAAGTGGTTGGGATGCGTTCATTACATTCTCCTTAAGAGTCCTATCCATGAGGCGATAAGTCAGCACTTATCAGATGCTCCGAGTTTATGTTCGATATAATCAATAGTAATTTTGAATGCCGCTGCTATATCAAAAGGCTTACTGCTTAATGCTCTTCGCAGCCAGATGCCGTCAATTAATGCAGCAAGACCTTGTGCGGCCAGCCGTGCCTCTGCTGCCGGCATGGCACGTTTAAATTCAACACAAAGATTGGAATACAAACGGCGTTCATTGATTTGTTGTAGCCGGTACAGATTGGGTTGATGCATACTACTGGCCCAAAATGCTAACCAGGTTTTCATTGCCGCGCTATTGATCTGGCTGGGATCAAAATTCCCTTCGACAATGGCTTTCAATCTTTGTGCAGGCGTTGCATTATCGAGCAGTCGTAACCGACGTGCTACTGCCATTTCCAGTTGATGTAATAGATGGCGCATGGTCGCTTCCAATAGCCCGTTTTTATCCTTGAAATAGTGGCTGATAATGCCGTTAGAAACGCCTGCTTTTCGGGCTATTTGCGCAATAGTGGCTTCCTGCATTCCAACGTCATTAACAACGATTAATGTTGCATCAATGAGTTGTTGTTTTCTTATCGACTGTATTCCAATTTTTGGCATGATTTTATGCTCAGAAGATCAATCATTCGGGGAGTATTAAACTTTTTTTTAATTGAATGTTCAATCAAAATTAAATATGTTTTATTACAATAATTTTACAACGAGGGAGTGATTTTGTTTAAGATATCTTAAATTTTATATTTAACTCAAAAGGTTATATGGATTATGCTTTTCATCTGTTTTAATGCTATTAATTTCAGGAACTGCCTATGAATACCCAAGACAGTCCAAAAAATACCCAGAAGGACACACTGAATTCTGTCGTTTTTTTCACCTCAGCCGGACTGATTATTGTATTTTCTCTGTTCACTCTTTTTTTTCACTGATGCCACCAGTGCCTGGATAAAAAATACACTGAACTGGGTGTCTAAAACTTTCGGTTGGTACTATTTATTGGCCGCGACACTTTACATTGTGTTCGTTGTTTTTGTTGCGGCTTCCCGTTTTGGGTCAATCAAACTGGGACCGGAGCAATCTAAGCCGGAGTTCAGTTTGCTGAGTTGGGCAGCAATGCTGTTTGCTGCGGGGATCGGCATTGATTTGATGTTTTTCTCGGTGGTTGAACCTGTCACGCAATATATGCGACCGCCAACGGGTCAAGGGGAAACCATTGAAGCAGCTCGTCAGGCGATGGTGTGGACGTTGTTCCACTATGGCCTGACGGGCTGGTCTATGTACGCCTTAATGGGAATTGCACTGGGATATTTTAGTTATCGTTATAATTTGCCCCTGACTATCCGCTCGGCACTTTATCCTATTTTTGGTGACCGCATTAAAGGGTTCATCGGTCATACGGTGGATATTGCGGCAGTAATAGGGACCATTTTTGGCATTGCAACGACGCTGGGAATTGGGGTTGTGCAGTTGAATTATGGTCTGAAAGTCCTTTTCGGATTACCGCAAGGATTGGGGGTTCAGGGAGGACTAATACTGTTGTCTGTGGTAATAGCCATTATCTCCGTGACTTCCGGCGTAAACAAAGGCATTCGGTTTTTGTCTGAATTGAATGTCCTGCTGGCTCTTGGCCTGGTTTTGTTTATTTTATTTATGGGGAATACTGAATTCCTGCTTAACGGATTGGTGCAGAATATCGGGGACTATATCAGCCGTTTTATGGGGATGACACTGAACAGTTTTGCTTTCGAACACCCAACGGAATGGATGAATAACTGGACACTGTTTTTCTGGGCATGGTGGGTGGCCTGGTCGCCGTTTGTCGGATTGTTCCTGGCACGTATTTCCCGTGGCAGAACCATTCGTCAGTTTGTTATGGGAACGTTAGTCATTCCATTTGTTTTTACCCTGCTGTGGTTATCGATTTTTGGTAACAGTGTATTGTATGAAATTATTCATGGTAATCGCCAGCTGGCTGAAACCGTGTTACAACACCCAGAACAAGGTTTTTATCGTTTGCTGGCACTTTATCCGGCATTTACGTTTAGTGCTTCTGTTGCCACCATTACCGGACTGCTGTTTTATGTCACATCGGCTGATTCTGGCTCATTGGTGTTAGGGAATTTCACGTCTAATCTTAGTGATATCAATAATGATGCACCGAATTGGTTACGTGTCTTTTGGTCGGTGGCGATTGGCGTATTAACGTTAGGTATACTTATGACGGATGGTATTTCTGCGTTGCAAAATACCACCGTCATCATGGGCCTGCCTTTTAGTTTTGTGATCTTTTTTGTGATGGCGGGACTATATAAATCTTTACGGGTAGAGGACTTCCGTAAAGCCAGCTCATTGCAAAATACCTCCCCCACGCTTGTGCATGATAATGGTTCATTGAACTGGAAGCAGCGTCTGAGCCGTATGATGCATTTCCCCGGTACGAAAAACGCTCAACGAATGCTGGATATGGTGTGCCGTCCGGCGATGCAGGAGGTGGCTAAAGAGCTGGTGGTGCGGGGCGCGAAAGTTCAGTTTAATGCATTACCGACCGAAGAGAACAAACGGCTGAATCCATTGGAATTGGTTGTTGATTTAGGTGATGAGCAAAATTTTGTCTATCAAATCTGGCCACAACGCTATTCTGTACCCGGATTTACCTATCGAGCGAGAGCGGGTAAGTCTCACTATTATCGGTTGGAGACTTTTCTGATGGAAGGAACGCAGGGTAATGATTTGATGGATTATACGAAAGAGCAAATCATTAGCGATATTCTCGATCACTATGAAAAACATCTGAACTTTATTCACTTAAACCGGGAAGCCCCTGGGCAAACACTGATTTTTCCGAATGGGTAAGTAACCTCTGTCAGTCAGGCCTGATCTCAGTATTCCACTGGACTCAGGCCTTACTCTACAAGATAAACAACAAAACCTTTGTCATGGAGACCTTTTTCACGTTCCAAATCGTGGTGATAGGTTTATATAAAAAAGCGGGCTTCATCATGTTCAATCCTCATCACGAATGGGAGTTTGTGCATACAAAAGATCTGCGGCACGATGGCAAAGTTCTGTAAATATGGCGATTTCACCTTGGGACATATTAGACGCCACAATATCAGCCATATTATGTCTGCTGGACTCGGCCCTCTGCAAAAATGTTAACCCCTTTGGGCTTAATTTGGTGACCAGTTCGCGTTTATCGTTTTCCCCCGCTTCTTGTTTAATAAGCTCTTTATCTTTTAACAATCGCAAAATTTTAGACATTTTAGAGCGGGTAAAGCCGAGCTTTTCGCCAATTACAGTAGGATTCATCGGCTGATATTGTCGAAGTAAATATAGAGTATCATACTGTGCCCATGAAATACCTTCAGGGTTTGTGATGGTTCTTCTTGCGACAAGAACACACTGAAGCCTACTCAATGCATTTTCAAAAGGTGTGACGGTAGTGTCATTATCTGTCTTCATGTGTTTTTTTATAACCTGAGTATTAAATAAGAAACCAAGCTAATCGCCTGTTCCATAAATAAAAATGATTCTTTATGGAACAAGCTTGTAAATATCCACTTATTTACAATTAAGAACAGCCAAAATCAAGAGAAAATGGCTTCTCGGTTAAGAACATCCTCATAGTCATGTAATTCTTTAATTTTACCGTTGTTTAATTTAAACACATTAATATATAAACAATGGAAATCTTTTTTATGTGGCAATGTCTTACCATTCAGTCGATACTCGACGATAAAAATATCAGGATTATCTGTTGAGTACAGTTCTGCATCCTGAACAGAAGTAAAAATCAGAGGCGCCTGGCCAAAACTTGCTGAATAATGCTCAAGTATCTGTGCCTGGCTCTCAATTGTATCTCGACTGGTACGGAATGGTAACTTCAGAATACCATCATCACAAAATAGAGCGGCAAGTTTTGTGGGTGACTTTTCTAAAACTGCTTCTATATATTTATCGAACACAACGTTAAACATCATTTCTCCTTAGTATTTTACATGTTGCTGACTTTCAGGTTGATATGACGGGATGATTGCTTTATCCATAAAATAAGAAATTAATTTTGAGAAAGTTTTCACATTAATATCTGGAAAATCGAAACCTAAGGTTTTAAGGGCCTCGCGTGTACTCTGATTGTTGTAGATGTTATTACCAATATTCAGCGCATTTTCTTTAAAAAGGTGGATCACTGAACCCAGTGCCACCTCATCGCCATTGACAACCCTTTGTTCGAGTTTTTCTAACCACGCTGATTCAGAAACTGGTGTGATGTCATGCCCTGTCTGTTTGATAGCCAGATATGCCGGGGTAAAATCAGTACCTTCCGGATGAAATAAGTGGAAGTTCTGTTGCTCATGTATCTTATTAGCGGTTGATAAGGTCACAATAGCCTGACTGACGAAATCGACCGGCAATAGATCTGTACTCAGCAATTCAGGGTAGGGTGCAATTCCCATTTGGATAAAGCTTTTAATTTGCAGCCATAAAAAATCATCTGCTTGACATGCCCCGGTCACACTGTCACCTGATATACGCCCTATCCGATAAATATTGATATCAACACCTTGATATCTGGCTTGCTGTACATACTGTTCAGCCACCCATTTACTTTGGGTATAACCGATAGAGAGTGAGTGCGGGTAGTCCGGGAGGCTATCTTCTGTTATTGGCTGTTGAGGATAGTCCGGTGCAAATACGGCAATAGTCGAAATATATTCCAGCTTCTTACGCTCATGGTGACAACAAAAATCAATGATTTCTACGATACCATCGACATTCGTTCCCTTAACAGAACTGTACGGGAGAACAAAATTAATATGAGCTGCGGCGTGATATATTTTAGAGACTCTTTCTGATAATGACTGATATTCTGCCTCAGTTAAATCAAATTTCGCCTTGGCAATATCGCCCACCACAATTTCAACGCGTGAAAAATCAATGTCATGGTCAATGCCATAACAATGAGCATTTTTTATGATACGGCTCAATCCGGCACGGTTATCGGTGGCCCTGACTAAACAAATGATTTTACCCGTTAGTTGTTGCAGTAAGGTGCGAAGCAGATAGATACCTAAAAAACCGGTAGCACCGGTGAGTAAGACCTCATCGCTTTTTGAGGGATTTAATTGTCGCGTATACGTCCAATCATGCGGGACGAAAGCATCGTTAATAAATGGACTCTGTATTTCATCATCTGATTTTTTATCATTATTCAGATAGGTATCAACCGAAGCGGCCATATCACGTAAGGTCGGGGTACTAAATAGTAATTTGAGCGGAAAATCGACATTAAATTGTTTGCGTAGTAAATATACTAACTGTGTAGCTAACAGTGAATGTCCGCCGATATTGAAGAAATTATCGCCTAATTTAATCGACCGGTTCGGAAAAACTTTTTGCCAGAGTAATTTTACTGTTTGTTCGGTTGAGTTCAGCGTCTCTTCAATGCCGTTTTTTGCAAAATTATCCGACATTTTCGTTATTTCAATGTGATGCAGTGCTTTTCGGTCAATTTTACCGCTAGGGGTCGTTGGAAGATCAGGCAAAAATACGAACTCATTTGGGATCATATAATCCGGTAGATAGTTGCGTAATCGAGTTAATAGTTCAACACGTTCTAATGGCACTGTTGTGATTATAAAAGCCACCAGCATCTTGTTGCCGGCTGATATTTCTTTTCCAATAACCGCGGAGACTTTCACTTCATCCAATGAATTGATAACGGCTTCTATTTCTGATGGTTCAATGCGAAATCCCCTGATTTTTAATTGATTATCCAGACGACCAAGGTATGTGAAGGCGTCACTGGATTTTAGTTTTATGAGATCACCCGATTTATAAGCCTGTTTGCCCAGTGCACCTGGCCAGTTTTCGGTTAAAAACCGTGCTTGAGTTTCATGATCTTTGTTGTGATAACCTGGAGAAAGGAACTCACTGATAATCCAAAGTTCGCCTGCGACACCGGCTGGAACCATACGTCTGTGTTCGTCCAATACAAGCATAGTAAATCCGGGCAGTGGATATCCTATTGATGCACTGTCTCCCCACAAAGAGATATCTGCCGGCATGACATAAGCAGAACAAACATGACTCTCTGAAGGGCCATAAAGGTTAATCAGTCTTCGGTTGGCATTAAACATATGTTTGATATCAGCAGTGAGAACTAACTGTTCACCTGTTGAATAGACTTCATCAAGCATTGATAGCCGGGCTTTATTCGAGGCGGTTAATTGAGCCAGATGTTGAAGTGCCACATAGGGGAAATAGGCTCTGCGGATCCCGTTTAACTCAATGACATTTTGCAAATGATGCAGATCCTGACGCTCCTCTTCATCTGCAATATATAACTTTCCGCCGGTACATAAGGTGCCGAATATTTCCTGTACAGAAACATCGAAAGATAAAGACATATAATGAAGTGTGCAATCCCCTTCACCACACAGAGTGATCTCTTTTTGCCATGTAAGAAGATTGGACAGTGTCTTATTCAGTAAGCGTACTCCTTTGGGTTGTCCCGTTGAACCGGAAGTGTAAATAACATATAGCTCATCTTCTGGCTTTCGTTGCACTGATTGCCAGTTAACATCCTGTATAAATACCGTTTCATCTAACACGATTTTGTGGATGGTCGCAGATAATGTTGTGACAAACTCACTGATGGTTACAATACAATCCACCGCTGCGTCCCGGAGCATATATTCAATCCGTTCCTGGGGATAACTGGGGTCAATGGGAACATAAGATGCCCCTGTTTTCAAAACGGCCAGCAGAGCTGCGATAGCGTCTTCATTTCGGTTTAGCAATAAACCGACCCGTGAACCCACACGGAGGGTATAATGTGTATACATGAATTCAGCGAGCTGGTTGGCGCGATGATTTAACCATCCATAAGTCCGGTGACCGTGACGTGTTATTAATGCAATATTGTTCGGATGCGTTTTTGCATATTCCTCTATCTCATCAATAAAACATGGGATGTTTATGTCAGCGAATGAGGTACTTGAACGATTAACGATGGACAGTTGTTCATCTTGAGTGAGTATTTCAACTTCATCTAAAGTTTTTTCACCCCGTTCCCCCATACATAAAGCGGTTTGCCTGTAGAGTTCCAGCCAATATTGAATGGTGTTGCCTTCGAAGAGTCCGGCATTAAATTCCATAATTAAACGATGGGATGTACCCGTTTCGACAAATAGGGTTAAATCATATTTAGCGGATTGAATATACTGTTCGGTGACGTTTATTGAGTAAGGGAAATCCTGAAATGCATCATTAATGGTATCAAGATTGACAAGTAATGTTTGAAAAACAGGGTTATCTAAGCCAAAGTTCTGGCCTGTATCTGCAACAATGTCAGTAAACGGTAATTGCTTATTAAAATGAGCCTGAATAAAGCGGTTACGAACTGATACGGCAAACTGATTCACGGTACTACCTGAATCTAAATGAGATCTGAATGGTAGAGTATTAACCAAATATCCCACCGTTTCTTCAAATTCACTGTTATCCCGCAGCGCAAAAGGGATACCAATGGTGATATCTTTTTGACCCGATAAACGATACAGCAAAAACTGCCAGCACAGGGTCATATACATGAAAGGGGTCATTGCAAGATTTTTTGCCTGCTCAGATATTTTCAATACATCATCATGGCTAAGTTGCAAATGACGATAACCTGCTTTGGTTCCTTTGCACTCCTTCCTGGGGTAATCAGTGGGGAGGTCTATCATAGAAGGGTACGGAGTAAGTACTTTCTTCCAATAATCTTTCATGGTGGCAATTTCAGGTTTAGCTAATTGCTCTTTTTGCCATTGGGTGAACTCCAAATAATCAGCACTGATTTTCCGATAATGAAACTCTCTGTTTTCAGCCAAATGAGCATAACATGCGAGAATGTTCTTGATAAAAATAGTCACTGATGGTGCATCAACGATAATATGATGAAAACAACACGCCAACCAACATCGTTTTAATTCTCCTGTTATCAAACAGATATCGAATAACGGCCCTTTTGCCAAATCATATTGTTTTGACGCCATTTGTTGAATAACGTCTTCTGGATGATTCACTTCAGTGATAGTTTTGTGCGTAATATGAATGTCATAGGGGGGTTCTATGACTTGATACAGCTGATCTTGAGTAAACGTAAAATGTGTGCGTAAAACAGGGGTGACGTTGACAAATTGAGTAACGGCTTTTTCCAGCAAATGGTGATCTAACTGAGTCCCTACTTCTATAAGTAATGGAATATTGTAACTTTCGGGTTGGTTCAGTACCTGATCAAGTAACCATAACCCTTTTTGTCCTTGTGTACTGGGTAGGTATGTTCTGTTATCCCATGTATCCTTGACTGTTTTGTTCAATGATTCATTGTCCATTTCTGCTCTCCAGGTCGTTTCCACCAAACTGAGCGGCTAATTTTCCGACACTATCCACTGAAAACACATCGGCAGATGAAACATGAATACCAAGTGTTTTACTGACTAAAGAGGCTAATTTGATTAGATGAAGAGAATTTATTCCCTGTTCCCAAAACGAAGTTGCGGGATCAAGGTTCTTATAACCCGTGATCTCTTCCCATATTGAGAGAATTTTTGATTCTACGTTGTCATCTTGTTGCTTGTGCATCTCATCAGCAATAAGCTGAACCATTTGATTTCGGTCGCGTTTACCATTTTGATTCATTGGCAAAGCATTAACATGTGTAAACCGTTCTGGAACCATATAGGATGGCAGCCTTGAATGCATAAATTCTCGAAGATCGGTGCTGGATAGCGAACCTGATTTACTCAGATAACAGGCATGTAACAGAGGCTCATTATCCGTCTGCTCTATGGTGACAATGACATCTTCTATTTGAGGATGTGAACGGAGTGTATGTTCCACTCCGGTGATTTCGACCCTGAAACCCCGAATTTTACACATGTGATTACTGCGTCCCAGTAATGTGATATTGCCAGATTTATCTCTTTTAGCTTGGTCATTAGTGCGGTAATAGCGCTCATGATTGCCATTAAGAGCCAGCCAGACAAAACGGTCATGGGTTAATTCAGGATCTGAATATCCTTCCGCAAGCCCTGCGCCGCTGATGCAAAGTTCCCCTGGTATATCTGGCGCACAGATTTCTAAATTATCATCCAGTACGACCATATTGACGAGAGGCAATGGGTAACCAACAGGCACTGGTGAATCAGCATCAGGTCTCTCATCGGGTAACACCTGATAAGCAGAAGTAAGCGCTGAATTTTCCGTACATCCCATTCCATTGAATATGCGCCCCTTACCTGCTTTGGCTGCAATTGAAAACAGTCTGGGGTTAACAAAATCACCTGAAACGACGACACAATCAGGTTTATGTAAAGTATCAGGAGAAACTTCTACAAATAGCCGGAATAGCCCACCGGACAAGAAAAGAATAGAAATATGCTGATGACTAATGATGTTATCGATTTCGACCAAATCAGGAGCCTCTTTTGGATAAACAACGAGTGTGGCTCCGGTCAGAAGACTTATCCAAATTTCATTGGCGCTGGCAGCAAATGACAGCGCTGCAAGTTGTAAATAACGATCCTTGTCTGTATTACCTAACTGGCGGATAGGGATTGCAAGGCGGGTTAATCCACAATGGCGGATAATCACACTCTTTGGTTTACCTGTAGAGCCTGATGTCAACAAGATCATCACCGGGTCTGTCGCCACTAACGTTTCGGTTAGGGTTTCAAATTTTGTGGGTATGTCATCTAACTCGCGGGTTTGTGAAAAAAAGGGTTTTTACAGAGATAATTGGATAATTTACTTGTGAATTAATTAATTGTGAACTGTTTATTTTAAATTCGGCGCTTTCAGCGTTATCAGCATCTGAAATCAGTAAATTGATGTCAGCAGCCTCGATGCAATCTGTTATGTACTGTTCTGGGCTGTTATTGTTAAAAGCATTGCTTAACGGAACAATAATAGCACCCAGACGAATTACCCCTATCAACACCAGATATAATTCCAGGCTGCGAGTTATCTTAATGGCTACTTTATCTCCCTTTTTTATCTTCATTTTTTGTAAAACAAGTGCTATCTGGGTTGATTGCTCCCAAAGTTCACGATATGACAATGTTTCTGAGTTAAATATTAACGCAGTTTTATTTGGATATTTATTGACTATTTCACTCAGAACATTTGGTATAGTACGCAACTGTTCAGTCTGTTTTTTGATCATGCAGAAGGCCTCATCATATTTAATATAATTTAAAGTAATGAAGATATATTAAATAACTGTTTTAAGATATTTTGGAAAAATGATCTTGATCAATGTACGTTCATTTTTAATTTATTTCTGTTGCCTAATATGCTTTTGAAACAAAGTCTACAATGGAATCCTAAAATCAGTCAAATGATTTCCATAATGAAACCATATCATCATTATTTTGTTGTGGGTTATTATTTAAATCATTTAAAAACATAATCTTATGCTTATTATTGTCAATAACTTTACTTGAGTAGTTGACAAAGTGCAGGTGAGTTATGGATGATTAACGTCACACGTTCGATTTATCTATTGATATAAAATCGTATCTATTGTGATGTCAGAGTTTATCGTTTTTATTTAAATACAAGCTAAGGCTGTACTTATTTTACTCTTGCTTTCTTTAAAGAAAACGCCAGAACGCTGCTTTTATTATTAATAGATAATATGCTTTCGATTGTGAATTATTAATTTACCCTTCATTAGAAGTGGAGTATGAGTCAGATGGATACATTAGAAACTCTCAGTTCTCCGTGGCAACAACCGACCTGGAACAACCCGGAAACATTGTCCACCATAAAAAAAGAGTTATTGGGATTACCGCCATTAATTAATCATAAAAAATTGATACATTTTTATAAACAATTGGAAAAGGTTTGGTTACACAAAGCGGTAATAATTCAAATTGGTGATTGTGCTGAACGGATTATCGAATGTGATCAACAATCGGTTATTCCGAAAGTTGATTTTTTACATGACTTATCAGACATTTTTTCTACTTTGCTGAATAAGCCTGTGATCACAGTTGGCCGCATAGCGGGCCAATATGCAAAACCGCGTTCGAATGCAATTGAAAAATACCGGGATACGACGTTACCTGTATGGCGTGGTGACTGTGTAAATAGCCCGGAACCTGTTTCGGATGCCAGAATAAATGACCCTAAACGGATGTTAATCAGTTATCACGCAGCGTCACAAACCCTGTCTACGATTGATAATTACATCCGAAGTAGGCCAGATATGAATTTACAGGTCTGGACAAGCCATGAGGCCCTGTTGTTGGACTACGAATATTCTCAGTTGAGAACCACACCGGACGGGCGGCGATACCTTGGCAGCACCCATTGGCCCTGGATTGGTATTCGTACCCTTGATTTAAAGAGTCCTCACGTTGAGATGTTATCAAATATAGATAACCCGGTAGCATGTAAAATCAGCGATAAAGTCTCCCCTGATTTAATCACGGGATTATGCAAAAAACTCAACCCTCAAAAAATCCCCGGGCGACTGACATTTATCACCCGTTTTGGCCATAAACATATTCATAAACTCACTCCTCTCATTGATGCTGTACTGGAGACCGGTATCCCCGTGCTTTGGATGTGTGACCCCATGCATGGAAATACAACAAAAACAGCGAATGGAAATAAACAACGAATTTTTGAAGAGATGGTGGATGAAGTTACTCATTTTCAAATCCAGTTAGCCGAACGCCATGCTTGTTGTGCTGGCATTCATTTAGAAACGACGGCGGAAGATATCGCTGAGTGTTTTGGTTGCGGCTTCCATCCTAAAGAATCTGAATTATCAAACATTGTATGTGATCCACGATTGAACAAAAGACAGGCAATTGAACTTATTCAACAATGGGCAATTAATCAGGAGGCATTATGACTTTTGACAAAAAATATGTTGCAGTAATTACCGGCGCATGTGGTGGCATCGGTGAAGCCATCGCCAGACGATTGGCAATAAAAGGAATAACCTTAGCACTTATTGATAAACAGGCAGAGGCGTTACAACCTCTGGTGGACAAACTTCGCTATGAATATCCTCAATCTATTATCGGTTTTCCTGTGGACGTGACCGAACCTCAACAAGTTGACAGCGCATTTCTGGCCATTAGAAATCAACTCGGACCCATCGGCTATTTGGTGAATGGCGCGGGTGTATTACACCATGCTTCTGTTGAAAACACAGATATTGATGGATGGAACCGTAGCTTTGCTGTTAATGCGACGGGGGTATTCAACGTCAGCAAAGCCGCAGTCGGTTATATGAAGGAGCAGAAAAAAGGCAGCATCGTGACTGTTGCTTCAAATGCCGCACGAGTACCCCGGGCAATGATGGCCGCATATTGTGCCTCAAAAGCGGCTGCCCAAGCCTTTACATATGCACTTGGGTTAGAAGTGGCTCCATTTGGGATCCGGTGCAATGTTGTTGCTCCTGGTTCAACAGATACCCCCATGCTACGCAGTATGTGGGGAAATGAGGCTGATAAAAACCGCACATTGTACGGTAATCCAGAGCAATTTCGCATTGGTATCCCATTACACAAGATTGCTGCTCCAGACGAAATTGCCGCCGCGATTTGTTTCTATCTAAGTGAAGAATCCAGCCAAACGACATTGTCGACTTTGCTGGTCGATGGCGGTGCCGCATTAGGTAGCTGTTAATGCATAGCAAGCAAGAGATATAACATGGAAAAGATATTATCGTACCCATTGCCAGGCTATGTTGATTTACCCAAATCTACAGCAAATTGGCTCCCGGATCGTCATCGCACAGCTTTGTTGATCCATGACATGCAAAAATACTTTGTAAATTTTTTTGAAGCCGGAACAAGCCCGATAAAGGGTGTAATGAGCAACATCTGCATGCTATTGAGTGTGGCCAGAAATTTTAATATTCCTGTATTCTATACTGCCCAGCCCGGCAGTATGACCTCAGAACAACGTGGATTATTAAAAAATATATGGGGTGAAGGCATGCAAGCAACCGATGAACATCGGGACATTATTCCACTCCTGACACCCACTAAAGATGAAACCGTACTGACTAAGTGGCGTTACAGTGCATTTTTTAAATCTAATCTGCAACACCATTTAAGGGATTTGAAGCGCAATCAACTGATCATTTGTGGGGTCTATGCCCATATAGGATGTCTGACTACGGCTATTGATGCTTATTCACATGATATCGAAACCTTCTTTGTATCAGATGCTGTGGCTGATTTTTCAGCGGAAAAACACCATCTGGCGTTGAAGATGGCAGCGGAAATATGTGCCGTAGTGGCATCGACGGAACAAGTCATTGCAAATCTAAGAAAATAACATGTCAGGGAGACTAAAAAGCCTGACAAGACAAATTCTAAGGAGAAATGATGTTGTTGAAAGAATTACCACAGGGAGAGCGGCAATCAGAGGATGCGAAAAATCTCTTTAGCCACTTAGTGACGGCGGATAAACCTTTTGCATGTATTTATCGCCCATTATCCGATGCTAAGGACTCATTTTTATTACTTGAGGGGAAAATAGAATACAGCCATTCACTCTCAGCTCTAGAGCCAATTTCGTTGGAGCCTACGCTTTCATTGAAATCAGACCGTTTAGGCGTAGCAGATATAACATCGCCTGAAAAGCTGAATGTTTCTCAATTAATTATCATTCCATTCAATCAGATTGCCGAAAAAGGGTTTGCATGCCATAACGACAACGAACCTGTCATTATCATGAATATTGAAACAAAAGCCCGTTACCAAATAGATAACTGGGGATTTATTGAGAGTGGTAAGCCAATAAAAGCCGCTAATATACATTTCGATATCACAGACAAGGCTTATAGCCAGATGGTGGAACAGGTGATCAACGATGAGATTAGTGCCGGAGAAGGCAGTAATTTCGTTATATCGAGAAGTTTGGAAGGTGATATTGAAGACTTTGCATTGGAAGATGTACTCGCGCTATTTAATCAATTACTGATAAACGAATGTGGTTCTTATTGGACATGGGTTGTTTATACCGGTGACCGCTATTTTGTTGGTAGCAGCCCGGAGCAACATATTTTGGTGGATGGCAAAGAGGTTGCCATGAACCCAATAAGTGGCACGTTAAAATATCCAGAAAAAGGGGTAGAGCAGGCTTTATACCACTTCGTTAACGACAAAAAGGAACAGAATGAACTCTTCATGGTCGTTGATGAAGAACTGAAAATGATGAGCCGCATATGTGACAGTGATATTACGGTGAGCGGTCCTCAGTTAAAGATGATGTCCCGGGTTGCACATACGGAATATTTTATCCGTGGCTCAACATCACAGACAATTCAAACTATCCTGAAAGAGTCTTTGTTCGCCCCAACGGTTACCGGAAGCCCTGTGCAAAATGCGTCTCAGGTTATTAAACGCAGGGAAAATCGTGGTCGTGGTTATTACAGTGGTGTTGTCGGCATGATTGGTGTTAAGAATAATCAACGCTATCTGGATTCCGCTATATTAATCCGGGCGGCAGATATTACAAAAAAAGGGGCATTTCCGATTGACATCAGGGGCCACAATTGTTCGTGATTCAGCGCCGGAAAATGAAGCTGAAGAAACCAAAGCAAAATTGAGTGGTTTAATGCGTTCTTTTTTTGACGAGAAGAAAAATATTAATTCAACCAATAATACCCCATTATCTGAACATGTGTTGAGTAATATCACGGCAATATTGCAGCAGCGTAATCATAAAGTTTCTTCTTTCTGGTTAGGCGATGCTAAAAAAATAGTATTGGCGCCCAATTTTCTTCCCTCCATTACGCTTATTGATATGGAGGACTCATTTACTGAAATGATTGCCTATCAGTTACGTTATATCGGGCATGATGTAACGATCGTTTCATGGTCTGAGACGGGTGCGCATTTGCCGCAATTAATGAGTTCAGGTAAAACAGATATTCTGTTTATTGGCCCGGGACCAGGAGACCCGAATGCTGTCAGCCATGACAAGATGGCAACCGCACGGGCACTGATTGCAAATCGTCTAAAACAGAATTTACCACTAATTGGAACCTGCCTGGGGCATCAACTTATTTGTGCTGAATTTGGCTTGCCCATCAGACGGCTTCCAAAAACACGGCAAGGAACGCAATATAAAATAGCCATTGAGAATATAATCTGTCATATCGGGTTTTATAATAGTTTTGCCGCGATGCACAAATTACCGCATTGGTTTACGCCAAAATACAATCGATTGGTTTATCTTGAACGATTAGGTAAGCGTGAAATTATTGCATTGAAATCTAATAATGTGGCATCAATACAGTTTCATAACGAATCTTTTTTAACTACCGATGCATTTTCTATTTATAATTGGATGATTAATAATGCTATAGGTGATGCAGATAAAGTGTTATAAAATAACATATCGTAAGGCTTTGTTGGGACAATCTATGTAATATGCTAAAAAATACACTTGGTTGTCCCGCTTAATGAATGGAGTACTTTATTTTTTACCGGTTTTATTTAGCGACAATGCTGACGTAAATGATCAGCGGTCAATGAGTTACCCTCTTCAAACATCGCCTGTGGTGTACCGCTGAACATCACCTGACCACCATCAGTCCCTGCACCTTCGCCTAAATCAATAATCCAGTCTGCTTCTGCAATAACTTCTATATTGTGTTCAATGATCAAGACAGAATTTCCCTGCTCGACGAGGCGGCGAAACAACGTAACAAGAACCGCGACATCAGAAGGATGAAGACCGGTTGTCGGTTCATCAAAGACATACACATCACCTTTATTGTTAAGATAAGATGCCAGTTTCAGTCTTTGACATTCGCCACCAGACAGGTGATCAAGCGATTCACCGAGGCGCATATAACCCAACCCAACATCCTGAATGCGCATTAATGTTGGATGAATTTGACTGTCGCCTTCAAAAAAATGTGTTGCCTGAGTAATACTTAGGTTCATGAGTTCAACAATCGTTTTTCCTTTATATTTATAATCTAAGGCTCTTTTATTGAATTTTTGCCCCTGACAGGCTTCGCAAGGTAAGGATATCGAATCCATAAAAGCCAAATCGGTTTCAATCACGCCTAACCCTTTACACTCTGGACATCCGCCCTTAGCATTTGGAGAAAACCATGATTTATCCACATGATTAGCCAGCGCAAAGCGCTCTCGAATGTGTTCAAAAACCCCGCTCCACGATGCAATATGGGAGCGTTTCGAGGTATGAATGGGTTTTTGGTCGATAACAACAGCATTTGGACATTGAGGGACAACCTCTCCCATAATTAAGGAGCTTTTTCCAGAACCCGCCACGCCGCTGACAACAAGCATTATTCCCAGTGGGATCTCGATAGTGATCTCTTTAAGATTATGCAGTGTTGCGTTCCTGACAGAGATATAACCAAGCGGCTTTTTGGGATTTTGATTAAGGCGGGTTGTTTGAGACAGGTATTTTCCTGTTAATGTGTCAGAGGCACGTAACCCAGTCAGATCACCCTGATAAGTGATAGTTCCTCCGTTATCGCCTGCACAGGGACCTAAATCAATGACATGATCTGCGATTTTAATGACATCAGGGTCATGTTCAACCATCAAGATAGTGTTGCCCTTGTCACGTAATTGCTGGATCAGGGTATTAAGTTTAGTGATATCAGCCGGATGTAAGCCGGTACTGGGTTCATCAATGATATAAGTCATCCCGGTGAGGCTGCTGCCTAAGTGTCGCACCATTTTTAATCGTTGTGACTCTCCACCTGATAATGTTGGGGTCGGACGGTTAAGATTCAGATATCCCAGACCGACAGAGCACATGGATGCTAAACGTTCTTTTAAGGCACCAATGAGCGTACTCACGGAAGGATCAGCCAATGTAGCGATAAACTGGCCCAGCTCGATAATCGGCATATCGACACAATCACCGATACTTTTGCCTTGAATTAAGCATGACAGGATCTGTTTATTAAGCCTCTGTCCATGGCAGACAGGGCACTGTTTCATTGCAACAATGTTCCGAAATTCTTCACTTTTGTATTCTTTGTTATCTTTCACAAGATAACTGCGCGTGAATCTGGGAATGAGTCCTTCAAATCGGGCAGATTTAGGCCAGTCAGGGGATGGGGTCGCCGGCGCGATGTTATCCGCGTAAAGCAAAAGCTGGCGTTCTTCTGCCGAGTAATCAGCGATTTTCTTATTATTATCAAACAAACCAGAATGAGCATATCGGCGCCACCGCCAGGTTCCTGGCGCAAATGAGGAATATGCAATTGCCCCTTCATTCAGAGATTTGTCTTCATTCAGCAGTTTTTTTACATCTATCGTACTGGCAATGCCCAGCCCTTCACAATTGGGGCACATACCTGATGGGTGGTTGAAAGAGAAGACATTGGAATACCCGACAAAGGGCTTACCGATTCGGGAAAACAGAAGGCGCAACAAAGTGTAAATATCTGATGCTGTACCCACTGTCGAGCGTACATTTTCCCCAATCCGCTTTTGGTTAATGATAATTGCGGTGGTCAGGTTATTTATCTCATCGACATCAGGCTGGCCATAGTACGGTAACCGGTGCCGGATATAAGGCGGAAAAGTATCATTGAGTTGTCTTTGGGATTCCGCTGCGATTGTACCGAATACAAGGGAGCTTTTACCTGAACCAGAAACACCAGTGAATACAGTGATGACATTCTTAGGAATACGCAAATCAATGCCTTTAAGGTTATTTTGCCTCGCACCACGAATTTCAATAGTGTTTTGTTCATGACTTCTCATTTCATTTATCTCCTTTGCGCACCAATATCAGGGAAAACAGAGTGATAAGCCCACATCCGATTAATACGATAGATATAGGAAACAGAGACACCGATTGGCCAAGACCGGTTAAAAATGCCGTCAAAGAAGCCGTTCCAAACTGAAGAGCACCGAGGACAGCAGAGCCTGCCCCTCTTACATCAGGAACGGCGGTTAATGCCAGACTCGCGGCATTGCCAAAAATTAACGCCATTGTAAACATAAGCATCATGAAAATTGCTGTCGTTAACACAAACTGATAGAGGTTGAGATAATTTACAACCAAGAGCAGACACGCTAAGACGAAGGTGGTTACAACACCAATGATGACAAGCGATTTGGCACCGATCCGCCCAACCCACCGCGCACTCAGTATGCTGCTGAACATCATAATGCCGGCATTAATCGCAAACACAATGGAGAAAAATCCGGGGGTGAATTTGAACATAGACTGGTATATAAAAGGTGATGCTGAAATATAGGCAAACAGTGCCCCAAACGTGGCGGAGAAGATTAATGTATATCCCATATAGGTTCTGTTTTGGAACAGTTTTAAAAACGGCTTAGCCAAACTGCTTTTACTCTCGCCAGATTCTGATTTATCCGGCAAACTTTCCGGCACATAAACGAACGTTAAGAGGGTAATTATCAGAGAAATAAGCGCCATAAAGACAAACACAACCTGCCACGGGAAATAAGCAGCCACGCCTCCTATCAATGGAGCAACTATTGGTGCTGCACCTTGTATTGCCAGAATCAGGTTGAAATAGTAGGCGGCTTTGTTACCAAAACTGAGGTCGGAAACAATGGCGCGTGTCAGGACAATACCGGATGCGCCTCCGGCACCTTGAAAAAAGCGGCTAGTGATTAACATTTCAATGCTTGAAGAGAATGAACAGGCAATTGAGGCTACAGTCAGCAAAACCATGCCGCCGAGTAAAAGTTTTCTCCTGCCGATGGCATCCGACCAGGGACCAATGATTAATTGTCCAATAGCGAGACCAGCCATAAATGAGGTTAGACTTAATTGAACACCCGCCTGAGTCGTGAATAGTGCGTGTGATATGGCGGGAAATAAAGGAAGGTACATGTCGGTTGAAAGAGCGCCAATGGCACTCAACATTCCCAGAACCAGAACAAGTTTGAATGCCAGTTCACCTTTTTGGTTAGATGGGATAGTTTGATCTAAATAACTATTATTCAGTGTGTTTTCTGATTTTTTCACTGTTGTTCATCTCATATAATAAACAGATTATGAAGACTATAACACCATAGAAAATGATTTCAAAATGGAAATCATTATATTAATGTAGTTGACGGGTTTCATTCAGAATTGAATTCTGTTTAATTTTTTATTTGATGTGTTTTTGTAATAACTTAATGTTATATATTATATTTTATGATTTACAAATGCCGTTTATTTCGTGGCGTGAACATCTTATAAAGACTATAGCACTATGTGAAATAATTTCGTAATGGAAATTATTTTCTTATCCTATAAAGGTATTTGAGCAATCAATGCATTGAAGTTTTGCTGAAAAATTAACTAGAATTTCATGATCTCTTTCTGTATATTTATACAGTTGTTTGGCATGGGGGGATCAGATGCGCAAAATCATTCATATTGATATGGACTGCTTTTTTGCCGCCATTGAAATGCGGGATAATCCGTCACTTCGTCATGTCCCCATTGCTGTCGGGGGAAGTGCTGATCGCAGGGGCGTAATTAGTACGGCAAATTATCTTGCCCGCCGTTTTGGGGTGCATAGTGCGATGTCCACAGCGATGGCATTAAGACGTTGCCCGCAATTGAAAGTTATCCCCGGCAGGATGGCGCATTATAAAGAAGTATCCCGACATATCCGTCAAATTTTATCCCGTTACACGGAGTTGATCGAACCTCTTTCTTTAGATGAAGCTTATCTGGATGTGACAGATTGCCGTTATTGCCACGGCTCTGCCACGTTGATTGCCCAGGAAATCCGTCAGGCCATTTTTGATGAATTGCAGTTAACGGCCTCCGCCGGTGTGGCACCAGTGAGGTTTTTAGCCAAAATAGCCTCTGATATCAATAAACCCAATGGACAATATGTTATCTCTCCTGAACAGGTTGAAACTTTTGTTAACTCGCTGCCATTGCGCAAAATTTCCGGTGTCGGAAAGGTCACGGCTAAACGTTTGTCAGACCTGGGGTTGGAAACCTGCTCTGACGTGCAACGTTACGATAAGCTGGCACTCATAAAAAGCTTGGGTAAGTTCGGTTTGGCGCTCTGGCAGCGTTGCCACGGCATTGATGAACGGCAAATTACGCCAGAACGCTTGCGTAAATCCGTTGGGGTGGAGAAAACCTTAGCGCAGGATATCCATGAGTGGCATGAATGTGTTGAACTGATTGAAAAACTTTATCCTGAGTTGAAAAAACGGCTGGAAAAGGTAAAACCCGATCTCCATATTGCCCGTCAAGGTATTAAATTAAAGTTTGATGATTTTCAATTGACGACACAGGAACATGTCCATCCGGTATTGGATAAACGCGATTTGATTCAGGTAGCCAGACAGGTTTGGGAAACTCGCCGGGAAGGGCGAGGCGTCAGGTTAGTTGGGCTGCATGTGACATTACAAAACCCACAACTGGAGCGTCAGCTTTTATTGGCGTGGTGAGGTGCAAAGAACGAAGTCTCCCCTGCAAACAGAACAGATAGCAGGGGAGAACCAATATATTTTCTATTATTCTTTAACCGGAATAGCTTTCAGAATTGCAGTGAGTAACTGCCAATATTGACCAACACTCTTAATGTGAACTTTCTCGTCAGGGGAATGGGCACCCCGAATGGTTGGGCCGATAGAAACCATGTCCATATCAGGATACGGTTTTTTGAATAAGCCACACTCTAAACCCGCGTGGATCACCATGATATTCGGCGTTTTATCGAAGAGTTGATGATAAGTTTCACGGACTAAATGCATGATTGGCGAATTGGCGTCAGGTTGCCAGCCCGGATAGCTGCCACTTGCCACGGTTTCTGCTCCAGACAGTTTTGCCAGGGAATACAATATTTCAGTAACATAAACCTTGCCACTTTCGATCAGTGAACGAATCAGGCAGATTACCTCTGCTTTATCTTCGTCCATCGTTACAATGCCTACGTTCAGTGAGGTCTCTACAATACCTTTGGCGACATCACTCATACGAATAACGCCATTAGGCATGCTATTGAGCATGGATACCAGGCGAATCTGGCAATCTGTTGTTAGTGCCTGTGATGATGTTTCGGTTTCATCCAACAACAGGGTGAGGTTTTTTTTCAACGACAGCGTATTCATTTTTCAATGTTTCCAGATAGCTATCTCTCAATTGATAGAGTTTTTCAACTTTATCGGCGGGAACAGCCACCACGGTAGAACCTTCACGCGGAATGGCATTGCGCAGGGTTCCGCCTTGCAGATGTATTAATTTCAGCTCCAACTCATCGGAATACGCCGCCAGAAAACGCGCCAGTAATTTATTGGCGTTACCCAATCCCAGATGAATATCGCCACCAGAGTGACCACCTTTTAATCCTTTAATAGTCAGTTGCAGCGTTTTATAGTGAGTTGGCAGAGTTTCACGGGTCAGTGATAAAGTTGTGATGAAATCAATACCCCCCGCGCAACCCATGTAAATTTCGCCTTCTTCTTCTGAATCGGTATTGATCAGAATATCGGCTTGCAACCAGCCGGATTTCAGGCCAAATGCACCATCCATACCCGCTTCTTCGGTCATGGTCAGTAAGACCTCTAATGGACCGTGTTTAACGGACTCGTCCGCCAATACCGCCAGAGCAGAAGCCATGCCGATACCGTTATCCGCACCCAAAGTTGTACCATCAGCCGTCACCCAATCATCCTTGATATAAGGACGAATCGGATCTTGTGTGAAATCGTGTTGGGTATCGTTATTTTTCTGTGGAACCATATCAAGGTGTGCCTGAAGTACGACAGCTTGACGATTTTCCATTCCTTTTGAGGCGGGTTTTCGGATTAAAATATTGCCTGCTTCATCCCGTTCTACATGGAATCCTTTGTTTTTGGACCACTCAATGATATGGGCGGTGAGTGCTTCTTCATGATAGGAAGGGTGGGGGATGGAACAAATTTGGGCAAAAATATCCCATAATGGTTGCGGGGATAATGTTGATAATTCGGACACGGCGAATCTCCTATAATTGCATCTTAGTGAGAAGAAAAGAGTCATGTTTTGACACATCAGGGCGTTTTGTCATCGGCATTGACCTACTATCCATGCGAAATTTGAGAATATCATTTTATTGTCAGCAATGGGCAGTCAGAATGAGGGCTTACCCTGTTTTTACTGGTTTTTGTCGGTTCAAATCACTATAATCCCGCGCAACCTTTTTGCCGCAAAAAGCACTTTTCTGAAATATTCTTTAGTTTCCAGGATCTAATTTTATGAGTGAAAAATATGTTGTAACGTGGGATATGTTGCAAATACATGCCCGTCAATTGGCGCAACGTTTACTTCCCGTAGAACAGTGGAAAGGCATTATTGCCGTTAGCCGTGGTGGCCTTGTTCCGGGCGCGTTACTGGCTCGTGAATTGGGTATTCGCCATGTCGATACTGTCTGCATTTCCAGCTATGATCACAATAATCAGCGCGAGATGAACGTATTGAAAAGGGCGGAAGGTGATGGTGAAGGGTTCATTGTGGTTGATGATCTGGTTGATACCGGAGGAACTGCTCAGGCAATTCGTGAAATGTATCCGAAAGCGCATTTTGTAACGATTTTTGCCAAACCCGCCGGACGTCCTCTTGTGGATGATTATGTTGTTGATATTCCCCAAAATACATGGATTGAACAGCCATGGGATATGGGCGTCGTGTTCGTTCCGCCTATTTGTGAGAAACAGTAAGATTTTCTTTTGTCATGACGAAAAAAAACCTTTCAGAATCGTTGTTTAAGCCCCGGCTTAAACAACGTGAGACGTCTACACTGGTAAAATATATTCGCCCACAATCTGTAACTGCCAGTGCTGGTAAGTTGGGTGGGGAGCGCCGCGAGTGCTGGTATCGCATGATTAATTGGCTCGCTTGGATCTGGAGGGGAGTCAATCCGCTGGAAATTCAAGATGTTCTCAGCCGGATTGCGGTGACAGATGCCGAGCGCAGTAGTGAACATTTGTTGGATACTGTGGTCGGCTATCGTAAAGGAAACTGGGCATTTGAGTGGTCCCAGCAGGCAATGTACTGGCAACAGGAAGCATTGCATACTGAGGATACAGAAAAAGCCGGAGCATGTTGGTTAAAGGCTGCAACGCTATACAGTATTGCGGCTTATCCTCATTTGCGTGGTGATGAACTGGCCGATCAGGCCATTGTGATGGCTAATAAAGCCTATGAAAATGCCGCCCGTTTTTCTGATTATGAATTGAAAAAACTGGAATTCCGGCTGGAAGGGGGCAAAAGTGTGACTGGATTATTGCACTTTCCTGCCCATGTACCGGGACCTTATCCAACAATATTAGTTTGCGCCAGTCTGGATAATGTACAGAGTGATTGCTGGCGGTTATTCCGTGAATACTTCGCACCTCTTGGTTTTGCCATGTTAACGGTGGATATGCCTTCTGTGGGGTATTCCGCTAAATTCGCATTAACGCAGGATACATGTGCACTTCATCAACAAGTTTTACAACAGCTAAACAGCGTACCGTGGATTGATCATACCCGTGTCGGCGTATTTGGTTTTCGTTTTGGGGCAAATATCGCTGTCCGCCTTGCCTATCTGGAACCGAAACTGATTAAAGGCGTATCGGTAGTAGGTCCGATTGTCCATGAATTACTGCATGATGAAAAATTACAGCAGAAAATCCCGTCAATGTATATTGACGTGTTAGCCAGCCGCCTGGGAATTTATCATGTTGATGAAAAGAGATTGCGTTCAGAACTGGCTTGTTATTCTTTGAAAAAACAAGGTTTATTGGGCCGTCGTTGTTCTGTACCCATGTTTTCGGTGTATTGGGAAGATGATATTTTCAGCCCAAGAAAAGATTCGAAGTTAATTGCCCTGTCATCAATGGATGGCTCATTGCGGGCTATTCCTGCCACGTCAGTTTATAGTGGTTTTAATAAGGCATTACACGAAATAAGTGTATGGTTGAAAGATAAAATTTTATAAAACGAAATTTATTACTTGATATTTTTTAATCATTTGATACAAAGGTGTCCTGTATATAAGGAGACCTTTGTATGACTTTACCTGCAAGTTATTCTAAAAATAGGTTGTTGAAGCGTTTTTCTGCATTAGGGCCGTATGTACGTGAATTAAAATGCCAAAATGGTTATTTTTTCTTTGATTGTTTAGCCGTTTGTGTCGACGCAAAGGTGGCACCGGAAAAACGGGAATTTTGGGGATGGTGGTTAGAGCTGGAAGAGCAAAAGCAAGGTTTTATTTATCACTATCAAATAGGTTTATTTGATAAAAATGGTGAATGGCGCGCTATGAAGATCAAAAAAAAGGCCGATCTCGAACACCTTGAGTCAACTTTGCAAGTATTCCATAAACGTCTGGTTGATTCTTTTGACGTTCTTAAACTGACATTGATCCCATCTGCAAATACTGTCACTTTGCAAACGCAAGTGGTGGCATGATTTTGTTTTTTACCCGCTTTTATTAAATTTTGCGTTATGTCAGTTGGCATAACGCCTCTCTCCTGTTAAAACTGAACACTGTTTTTTCAAATTAACTGTAATGGCAGAAATATGATGAATGGCAGCCAAACATTGGTTGTGAAACTGGGGACGAGTGTATTGACTGGTGGCTCTCGTCGTTTGAATCGTGCCCATATTGTGGAACTGGTTCGCCAATGTGCGCAACAGCATGAAAAGGGTCATCGCATTATTATTGTGACTTCTGGTGCAATTGCTGCCGGGCGTGAGCATTTAGGATACCCTGATCTTCCGGCTACGATTGCTTCAAAACAGTTGCTGGCAGCCGTTGGGCAAAGTCGTCTGATCCAATTGTGGGAGCAGCTTTTTTCTATTTATGGTATTCACGTCGGGCAAATGTTACTGACCCGCGCAGATTTGGAAGATCGTGAACGCTTCCTGAATGCAAGGGATACCCTTCAGGCTTTGCTTGATAATCACATTGTTCCCATTATTAATGAAAATGACGCCGTTGCGACAGCAGAGATTAAAGTGGGTGACAATGATAATCTTTCTGCACTGGCTGCTATTTTGGGCAGTGCAGATAAATTGTTGCTTCTGACAGATATAGCAGGGCTTTATACCGCAGATCCGCGTAGTAACCCAGAGGCAAAATTGATCTCTGAAGTTCATGATATCAGTGATGAGCTGAAAATGATGGCCGGAGACAGTGTGTCGGGGTTAGGTACGGGAGGAATGGCAACAAAACTTCAGGCAGCAGGCGTGGCCGGACGGGCTGGAATTGATGTCATTATTGCCGCGGGTAACAGGCAGGATGTTATCGCTGATGTTATTGCCGGAAAACCGGTTGGAACCCGCTTTCATGGCCTGGCCAGCCCGATGGAAAACCGTAAACGTTGGATCTTTGGAGCACCTCCGGCAGGGGAAATTATTGTCGATCATGGAGCAGAAGAGGCAATTGTTGGAAAAGGTAGCTCGTTGTTACCAAAAGGAATTAAAAACGTTAAAGGTGATTTTTCCCGTGGTGAAGTTATTTGCGTCCGTAGCTTATCAGGCAAAGATTTGGCCCATGGTGTTTGTCGTTACAACAGTGATGCGTTACGTATGATTGCAGGCCATCATTCACAGCAAATTAGCCAGATACTGGGCTATGAATATGGTGCGGTTGCGGTGCATCGTGATGATTTGATCGTAATTTAATGAATTGATTGAGGGTTAAGGATTTCATCATGCTAGAGCAGATGGGAAAAGCCGCCAAAGCAGCATCGTGGCAGCTGGCGCAATTAAGTAGCAATCAGAAAAACCAGGCGCTGAATCACATTGCTGATTTGTTAGAGACAGAAATAGAAGTGATTCTTGCCGCTAACCAGCAAGACATGCTGCAAGCCCGCGAACAGGGGATGAGCGAGGCGCTGCTCGATCGGTTATTACTGACACCGGAACGGCTGAATACCATTGCCAATGATGTGCGACAGGTCTGCCGCTTGGCTGATCCTGTAGGGCAAATTATCGATGGGCAATTATTGGATAATGGATTGCAATTGAGCCGTCGCCGAGTTCCGTTGGGTGTGATTGGTGTGATTTATGAAGCTCGTCCCAATGTTACCATCGATGTGGCCTCTTTATGCCTGAAAACCGGTAATGCGGTGATACTGCGTGGTGGCAAAGAGACTCATCATACAAATCAAGCTATGGTTAAAGTTATCCAGCAGGCACTGGAACAAAGTGGGTTACCGGCAGCTGCGGTTCAGGCTATCAATAAACCCGATCGTGAATTGGTCGCTGAATTACTGAAAATGGATCGTTATGTTGATATGTTGATCCCCCGAGGTGGGGCTGGGTTACATAAATTGTGCCGGGAACAATCAACTATTCCCGTGATTACTGGCGGTATTGGGGTTTGTCATACATTTGTGGATGAAACCATCAATATTGCAAAAGCACTGGAAATCATTACTAATGCGAAAGTTCAGCGTCCGAGTGCCTGTAATTCACTGGAAACGTTGTTAGTGCATGAAAAGATAGCCGCCGATTTCTTGCCAGTTTTGAGTATCAGAATGAAAGAACAGGGGGTGACATTGCATGCGGGCAAATCAGCGATGGAATTGCTGAAAGATGGCCCTGCAACGGTTGTTGAAGTTGCAGAAGAAAATTACTGCGATGAATGGTTATCTTTAGATATGAATGTGGAGATTGTGAGTGACATCGATCGCGCTATTGAGCACATTCGTACTTATGGTACAGCTCACTCTGATGCGATCCTGACCGAATCTTTGCAGCAAGCTGATTACTTTGTGCGCCATGTGGATTCTGCCGCAGTATATGTGAATGCCAGTACGCGTTTTACAGATGGGGGGCAATTTGGTTTGGGAGCTGAAGTGGCGGTCAGTACTCAGAAATTACACTCCAGAGGTCCAATGGGGCTTGATGCACTGACAACGTATAAGTGGATTGGCTATGGTGATTATTTACCCCGTAGTTGATTATGTTCTGTTTTAGTTAGACTTTGTTGAACTATGTCAGGTCACACTTAATTTTAAGTGTGGCTTTTTGCCCCATTAAAAATATCTTTTTACACGAGTGTAAATATTTAGTTACTATACTTTGCACTCAGGCTTAATTTTAAAACTCTTTGGGAAAACAACGAAATGAAACAAACTCTATTCATCGTAGGTGCACGAGGTGCAGGGAAGACGACAATAGGTAAGTTGTTGTCTGAAGCGTTGTCGTATAAATTTGTTGACACTGATGAAAGTATTCAGGCTATTAGTAAAATGACGATAGCTGAACTTGTTGAACAATATAGCTGGGAACATTTCAGAAAATTAGAAAGCCAAACGTTACAAGCGGTTAGTCAAAGTGAGCGTGTCATTTCAACCGGCGGAGGAATGATATTGTCGTCTGAGAATCGCCAGTATATGCAACAAAATGGCATTGTGATTTATTTACAGGCATCCGCAGAAGTTTTGAGTAAACGGTTATCTCTTAATCCAGAAAATTCACAGCGCCCCAGCCTGACAGGGAAATCCATCATAGAAGAAATGGAAGAAATATTGGTTGAAAGGGAGCCATTATACCGGGCGTGTGCTAATTTCATTGTCGATGCTAATCTTGCAACAGAAGATATCGTATCTTGCGTTAAATCTTATGTTTTAAACCAGAAAAATAAACTAATTTGATATATTGAGGATGTTTGAGTTTATTTTCTAACAGAAAGGAAAATCTTATATAACAAATTGCTTGTACAACTTATAGTATCATTCTATTTACTCACTTTAATTTTATTAATTATATTTGAGATATGGATATGCTCTTAAATTTTATTCGGATACTTGTTCGTGTACTCTTCAGGGTTACAATCGAAGGTGATATCAAGCAGTTACAACACCCTAAATGCATTATTACTCCCAATCATGTTTCGTTTCTGGATGGCTTGTTAATTGGACTATTCCTGCCAATAAAGCCTGTATTTGCTGTTTATTCTAATATTGCAACCCACGGTTTTCTCAAATTTATCAAACCTTATGCGGATGTTGTGCCTCTGGATCCTACCAATCCAATGGCAGTCAGGACATTGGTCAAAGAAGTGGATAAAGGGCGCCCGCTTGTGATTTTCCCCGAAGGGAGGATCACCATAACCGGCTCCCTTATGAAAATTTATGATGGCGCCGCTTTTATTGCCGCGAAATCAGGCGCAAAAGTAGTAGCAATCCGAATTGATGGTGCAGAACAAACGATTTTTGCTCGGTTAAAAGGGATTATGAAATTGCACTGGTTCCCGAAAATCACCCTCAAGATTTTACCGGCCGTCGATCTGCCCATGCCAGATGCACCTGATTCAACAACACGTCGTCGTTTAGCAGGAGAACACCTCCATGCCATTATGATGGAAGTAAGAATGCAGACACGCCCAAAGGAGACGTTGTTCAGCGCTTATCTTACTGCGCAAAAACGCTTTGGCCGCTTTAAGCCCTGCATTGAAGATGTGAATTTTAAAGAAGATAGCTATCACTCATTGCTGAAAAAAAATATTGGCTATCAGCCGAATCTTAGAACGTTTTACACAAGAAGGTGAACGAATTGGCCTGCTGTTGCCAAATGCGACCGCAATGGCGGCTACCCTATATGGCGCTTCGTTAAAGGGACGAGTGCCGGCGCTTTTAAACTATACGGCAGGAAGCAGCGGCATTAAGAATGCTATGCAGGCTGCAACTATCAAAACCATCGTAACATCCCGCCAATTTCTGGAAAAAGGACAATTGACTCATCTGCCAGAACAGGTGACTGAAGCCAATTGGGTATATCTCGAAGATTTGAAAGAGACAATCACGCGGGAAGATAAGCTGTGGATATTGTGGCATTTAATTTTCCCTTCCAAAGCCATTTTGGTTGCGCAAAAGCCGGAGGATGATGCATTGATCCTGTTTACTTCAGGCTCAGAAGGTGCCCCAAAAGGTGTTGTCCACAGCCATACCAGCCTATTGGCGAATGTTGAGCAGATAAAAACAATTGCTGATTTTACTCCACGGGATCGCTTTATGTCCTCTTTGCCACTGTTTCATGCTTTTGGGCTGACAGTTGGCCTATTTACTCCATTAATGACAGGCAGTCGCGTATTCCTTTACCCAAGTCCGCTACATTATCGTGTTGTGCCTGAGCTGGTTTATGACTGTAATTGTACCGTTTTGTTCGGAACATCGACTTTTTTAGGCAATTATGCTCGTTTTGCCCATCCTTATGATTTTGCCCGTCTGCGCTATGTGGTGGCTGGCGCAGAAAAACTATCAGAAAACACCAAACGCGTTTGGCAGGATAAATTTGGTATCCGTATTCTGGAAGGTTATGGCGTGACAGAATGTGCACCGGTAGTGGCAATCAATGTACCGATGGCAGCAAAACCAGGAACTGTCGGGCGGATCTTGCCTGGCATGGAAGCGCGTTTGTTGCCGGTACAGGGCATTGAAGAAGGGGGGCGCTTGCAGCTACGTGGGCCAAATGTCATGAAAGGATATCTGCGGGTTGAAGCGCCTGATCGTTTGGAGCAACCATCTGCTGAAGACGAAGAAGGGAATAAACAAGTCGGCTGGTATGATACCGGCGATATCATTTCGATTGACAAAGAGGGTTTCTGTACGATCAAAGGACGTGTGAAACGCTTTGCCAAGCTTGCAGGGGAAATGGTTTCTCTCGAAGCGGTAGAACTAATAGCTTTTCACGTATCTACGGATGCGCTACATGCGGCTACAACCAGAAGTGATCGAAGCAAAGGCGAAGCACTAGTATTGTTCACAACAGATGTGAATCTAAATAGAAACAGAATGCTGGGAGTGGCACGTGAAATCGGGATGCCGGAGTTGTCGGTTCCACGAGATATTCGTTATATGAAGCAGCTTCCTTTGCTTGGCAGTGGCAAACCGGATTTTGTCACACTAAGAGAAATGGCTGAACAGGGGTAAAGAAATGGATGTTACTGTGGAAACTCAACCGCTGTTAACTCGCGGAATGAAAGCAGTATTGCTGTCACAATTTTTCTCTGCTTTTGCTGATAATGCACTGTTCTTTGCCATTCTGGCTCAATTAAAGGCGGAATTTTATCCCGAATGGAGTTGGCCAGTACTGCAAATTGTTTTTGTCCTGACTTATATCATACTTGCCCCTTTTGTGGGGCAAATTGCTGATCGGTTTTCAAAAGGGCGTGTCATGCTCTTCTCTAATGGCGTCAAATTGCTTGGGGCCATCAGCATCTGTATCGATATGAATCCTTTTCTGGGATATACCTTAGTAGGAATTGGGGCGGCGGCTTATTCCCCTGCTAAATATGGGATCTTGGGGGAGTTGACTGATGGTGGGCGTTTGGTAAAAGCCAATGGCATGATGGAAGCTTCTACCATCGCAGCTATTTTGATTGGTTCAGTTGCTGGCGGTTTCCTTTCTGATATCAGTCTGATATTGGCATTAGGGCTTTGTGCCTTATTGTATGGTGCGGCGGTCATATCTAATTTCTATATACCTCGTCTGGCGGCGGCTCGTGAAGGCAAGGGGTGGAATCCTAAAAAAATGTTGGTGGATTTCATCGCGGTTTGTACTTCACTTTGGCGTAATCAGGAAACACGTTTTTCGCTGGTAGGCACGAGCCTGTTTTGGGGGGCGGGTATCACACTGCGCTTCCTGTTGGTGGCATGGGTTCCTGTGGTACTGGGGATTGATGGTAATACGACTCCGACATTGATGAATGCAGTAGTTGCGATTGGTATCATTGTTGGAGCAGGTTTGGCGGCGCGGTTTATTACATTGAAAACTGTGCGTCGCTGTATGCCTGCGGGGGTCTTAATCGGGTTCATGGTCATTCTTTTTGCTACTCAGCAATCAATAGTATTTTCCTACTTAATTTTGATCGTCCTTGGGGTATTTGGTGGGCTTTTTATCGTTCCATTAAATGCGCTATTGCAAGAACATGGAAAGCATTCAATGGGAGCAGGTAAAGCTGTTGCTGTGCAAAATCTGGGCGAAAATAGTGCTATGCTGGTAATGCTGGGGCTTTATTCGGTTTCCATCATATTGGGAGCTTCGGTCGTTGCGGTTGGCATTGGCTTTGGTATTTTGCTTTCTTTGGCAATTGGGGGGCTATGGATTTGGGATCTGCTTCGGAAAAATTAATTTCTTATAGAGTTGAAGGCCTGTTATGGATGAAAAAATTCTCAACCAGCTTAGTATTGAACTCGGAAAGAGATTAAAACAGAGAAAATTATCCGTGACCTGTGCAGAATCTTGCACAGGAGGTTGGATAGCTAAAGTGATCACAGATATTACGGGAAGTTCGGCCTATTTTAATCGTGGTTTTGTGACTTACAGTAATGACGCTAAACATGAAATGCTGGGGGTTTTACCAGAGTCATTAGCGCAATTTGGTGCAGTAAGTGAGCAGGTTGTAAAAGAGATGGCAGCAGGAGCATTAACTGTCGCTAAGGCCGATATTTCTGTTGCTGTCAGTGGTATTGCTGGTCCTGCGGGAGGGAGTGAAGAAAAACCAACCGGCACAGTTTGGTTTGGGTTTGCCTTTTATGTTGATAAAAACATCCAGACTGTAACTTATCGCCAGCATTTTTCAGGTGATCGTAATGCCGTGCGTCTACAGGCCGTCATTTTTTCTTTAAAAACCTTATTGGAAGAAATTGTAAAAAATTAGCTTGATACTGTATGATTATACAGTATAATCATACGGCACTTTGGTATCAAAAACAGTTTATCAGCAGTGAGGCAGCCCCTTCATTGCTTGCGAAGGAGTAAATATGGCTAACGATGAAAACAAACAAAAAGCACTAGCAGCAGCGCTGGGCCAAATTGAGAAACAATTTGGTAAAGGTTCCATCATGCGTTTGGGTGAAAATCGCTCAATGGATGTTGAAACCATCTCTACCGGTTCCCTGTCACTGGATATTGCATTGGGTGCAGGTGGTTTGCCAATGGGGCGTATTGTTGAAATATACGGGCCAGAATCTTCCGGTAAAACAACGCTGACACTGCAAGTTATTGCCGCTGCCCAGCGTGAAGGCAGAACTTGTGCTTTTATTGATGCCGAACATGCTCTTGATCCAGTTTATGCGAAAAAACTGGGCGTAGATATTGATAATCTGTTGTGTTCTCAGCCTGATACGGGTGAACAGGCATTGGAAATCTGTGATGCCTTATCACGTTCTGGTGCTGTTGATGTGATTATTGTTGACTCTGTTGCCGCATTAACACCGAAAGCAGAAATTGAAGGTGAAATTGGCGATTCTCATATGGGCCTGGCGGCACGTATGATGAGCCAGGCTATGCGTAAATTGGCGGGGAATTTGAAAAATTCAAATACCCTGTTGATCTTTATCAACCAGATCCGCATGAAAATTGGCGTCATGTTTGGCAACCCTGAAACGACTACTGGTGGTAATGCATTGAAATTCTATGCATCTGTCCGTTTGGATATCCGCCGTACTGGTTCAGTGAAAAATGGCGACGAAGTGGTGGGTAGCGAAACGCGTGTGAAAGTGGTCAAGAACAAAGTTGCTGCACCATTTAAACAAGCCGAATTCCAAATTCTCTATGGTGAAGGTATTAATACTTTTGGTGAATTAATCGACCTGGGTGTTAAACACAAAATGGTGGAAAAAGCAGGTGCATGGTATAGCTACAATGGCGATAAAATTGGACAAGGTAAAGCTAATGCCACCATCTATTTGAAAGAACATCTAGAAATTGCATCCGAGTTAGATAAGAAACTGCGTGATTTACTGTTGAATAATACAGGCGGGTTCAGCAGTGCTGCCACGGATTATGTGACAGATTCTGAAGAAAATGGCGAAGAAGTGAATCCCGAAGAGTTTTAATGACTTTTCGTTATTAATTTAACTTCCTTATTTTGGTCATAATATAGAACTGACTTAGCTTTTAAAAACCACAACCATATCGGGTGTGGTTTTTGCTTTTATGTCTGTTATGTCTGTTTTTATAGAGGAAATAAACATCCTTGAAATAGGCGTATTGAAACAGGTATAACGAACAGACTTTCAGAAAATTCCCAGACGAATTACAATGCGGGAAAGCGAATGGATTTATATGGGATTTTACTTCTTATGGAAGACACTCTATCTTAACCCTACTTTAATTTATTCGTGAGTTGAAATGGTGATGCGATATACCATCTCAACCATTCATAAATCTGTTTTTTCAGCTTGATTTCGGGACAATTATGAGCAAAAGCACCGCTGAGATCCGTCAGGCGTTTCTTGACTTTTTTCATACTAAAGGGCACCAGATAGTGCCAAGCAGCTCGTTGGTGCCAACCAATGATCCAACATTGTTGTTCACCAACGCAGGGATGAACCAGTTCAAAGATGTCTTTTTAGGATTGGATAATAGGCCTTATTCTAGAGCAACAACGGCTCAGCGCTGTGTTCGTGCGGGCGGTAAGCATAACGATTTAGAAAATGTGGGTTATACAGCCCGCCACCACACTTTTTTCGAAATGTTGGGTAACTTCAGTTTCGGCGATTATTTTAAGCAAGATGCAATTAAATACGCATGGGAGTTACTGACCAGCGAAGCATGGTTTAACCTGCCAAAAGAAAAACTGTGGGTTACTGTCTATGAGACAGACGATGAAGCGTATGACATTTGGCATAAAGAAGTCGGGGTTCCAGCAGAAAGAATCATCCGTATAGGCGATAATAAAGGTGCACCATATGCGTCAGATAATTTCTGGCAAATGGGGGATACTGGCCCGTGTGGCCCTTGTACGGAAATTTTCTACGACCACGGTGAACATATTTGGGGGGGGCCTCCAGGCAGCCCAGAAGAAGACGGTGACAGATATATTGAAATTTGGAACATCGTTTTCATGCAATTCAACCGTCATGCCGATGGCACTATGGAGCCGTTGCCAAAACCTTCCGTTGATACCGGCATGGGACTGGAGCGTATCACAGCCGTCTTGCAACACGTTAACTCTAACTACGAGATTGACCTATTCCAAAGCTTAATTGCTTCGGTTGCAGAAGTGACAGGAGCGACAGATCTTACCAATAAATCTTTGCGTGTTGTTGCAGACCATATCCGTGCATGTGCGTTCCTGATTTGCGATGGGGTTATTCCATCCAACGAAAACCGTGGCTATGTACTTCGCCGTATCATTCGCCGTGCTGTTCGTCATGGCAATATGTTGGGGGCAAAAGAGGCCTTCTTTTACAAGCTCGTTGCACCATTGATTAAATTCATGGGTGCGGCGGGTGAAGCGCTGAAACAGCAGCAGACTTTGGTTGAGCAGATATTAAAAACCGAAGAAGAACAGTTTGCTCGTACTTTGGAACGTGGTTTGCAGTTGCTGGATGAAGAGCTGGCTAAATTATCTGATGATACGCTCGATGGTGAAACCGCTTTCCGCTTGTATGATACCTATGGTTTCCCTGTTGATCTGACTGCGGATGTTTGCCGCGAACGTAATATCAAAGTAGATGAAGCGGGTTTTGATGCGGCGATGGAAAACCAGCGTCGTCGTGCTCGTGAATCCAGTGGCTTTGGTACTGATTACAATGAACTGATCAAAGTTGATGGACGCAGTGATTTTTGTGGTTATGAGCATAATTCACAGCAAGCTACTGTTATTGCTCTCTTCCGCAATGGCCAAGCCGTTGAGCAAATTCACGCTGGTGAAGAAGCAATTATTATACTTGATAAAACGGCATTCTACGCTGAATCTGGTGGACAGGTTGGTGATACGGGTAAATTGTCGAATGACAATGGGGTATTCGACGTCGTCGATACACAAAAATATGCTCAGGCAATAGGGCACATTGGTAAATTGATCAGTGGTAGTTTGAGCGTTAATTATACAGTTAATGCTGAAATTGATGGGGGGCGCAGAGGTCCGATTCGTTTGAATCACTCAGCGACCCATTTATTACATGCGGCATTACGTCAAATTTTGGGAGAACACGTTGCCCAGAAAGGTTCTTTGGTAAATGATAAGTATCTGCGCTTTGACTTCTCTCACTTTGAGGCGATGAAGCCAGAACAGATCCGTCAAGTCGAAAACTTGGTGAATGAAGAGATTCGCAAAAATTCGCCAATTGTTACAGAATTAATGGAGCTGGAAGAAGCAAAAACCAAAGGTGCTATGGCGCTGTTTGGCGAGAAGTATGACGAAAAAGTGCGTGTACTTAGCATGGGAGGCTTTTCTACCGAACTATGCGGTGGTACTCATGCGAGTCGCACAGGTGATATAGGTTTGTTCCGTATAGCCGGTGAATCAGGTACAGCCGCAGGAATTCGCCGTATTGAAGCTATTACAGGGCAAGCTGCATTAAACTCTATCTATCAGCAGGCTGATTTACTGCAAGACATCGCTCATCTGGTGAAAAGTGATATCAGTAGTCTGAATGAGAAAGTGAGAACGACACTGGACAGAACGAAACAGTTGGAGAAAGAGCTGCAACTGTTGAAATCTCAGCAAGCAGTCCAGGAAAGTTCTTCCTTGGCAAACCAAGCCAAGGAAATCCAAGGTGTTCGTCTACTGGTGACACAATTAGGTGATATAGAACCGAAAATGCTTAGGACGATGGTTGATGATCTAAAAAATCAGTTAGAATCAGCAATTATTGTGCTTTCTACAGTGACTGGTGATAAAGTCAGTCTAATTGTTGGTATAACGAAGGATTTGACTGCTAGAATAAAAGCAGGCGATTTAATCTCTTTTGTTGCCCAACAGGTTGGCGGTAAAGGAGGGGGACGCCCTGATCTGGCTCAGGCTGGTGGGAGTGATATAACAGCTCTTCCTTCCGCATTAGCTAGTGTAGAAGAGTGGGTAACATTGCGGTTATAGTTGGTATTGCCGTGACAGCAGTGGCACCATGAAAGTATTTTTTTATGGTGCCAAATGTTTTTTGTTGTGAAATTGTTGAAATGTTGGGCACATACTTATATTTTAGCTATCCTATAGATATAGGAAATGTGTTCAAAACTGCTTATACTTTAAGTAGATATCATTGCTTTACGTTTTCACGGTGTTTGATGGATAATAGCGGGGAAACCTAGAGACCCGACTCTTTTAAATTTTCAAGGAGCAAAGAATGCTTATTCTGACTCGTCGAGTTGGTGAAACGCTCATGATAGGCGATGAGGTAACAGTCACAGTACTGGGAGTTAAAGGCAACCAAGTTCGCATTGGTGTAAATGCGCCCAAGGAAGTTTCTGTTCACCGTGAAGAAATTTATCAACGGATTCAGGCGGAGAAATCTCAGCCCACAACTTTTTAATTCAAGAATGGCGTCCACGCTTTTTTAAGACTTGGGCGCTACTCTACTCCCTTTTGTTTTCTTCTTTCTACTTCTCTTTTTATGTTTATCTCTTTTTTACACCTTGATTCTATTTTCTCATGTCTTTTTATTTTCTATCTGTTGAAAAAGCATCGTTCATGAGGCTATAGAGATGAATAATTATTTTCATAAACTTTAACGATCCTTAGACAATTTCATTGTTGATAAAACAGTCTCTTAGGTGGCAGATCAAGCATTTTGTGCGCTAAGTGTTCAGTTGGAAAAAAGTTTCGAAAAATTGTTTGACTTATCAGGCAGGGAAAGTAATATGTGCGCCATCGCAGCGACGAAGAGCTTGAAGAAAAGATTCGAAGAGCTACGAAGTGGAAACTTCTAAGTTGCAGGTTTTAAAAATGGTGAGGTGGCCGAGAGGCTGAAGGCGCTCCCCTGCTAAGGGAGTATGTGGTTAAGAGCTGCATCGAGGGTTCGAATCCCTCCCTCACCGCCATTAATATGCATCCATAGCTCAGCTGGATAGAGTACTCGGCTACGAACCGAGCGGTCGGAGGTTCGAATCCTCCTGGATGCACCATTTAAACACCGCGATTTTTTAGGTATCTCAATTCTAGTCAGGCAATCATTAGCGCCTGAGCAGAAATAGAAAACCGACAATGCATCCATAGCTCAGCTGGATAGAGTACTCGGCTACGAACCGAGCGGTCGGAGGTTCGAATCCTCCTGGATGCACCATTTAAACACCGCGATTTTTTAGGTATCTCAATTCTAGTCAGGCAATCATTAGCGCCTGAGCAGAAATAGAAAACCGACAACGCATCCATAGCTCAGCTGGATAGAGTACTCGGCTACGAACCGAGCGGTCGGAGGTTCGAATCCTCCTGGATGCACCATTTAAACACCGCGATTTTTTAGGTATCTCAATTCTAGTCAGGCAATTATTAGCGCCTGATCAGAAATAGAAAACCGACAACGCATCCATAGCTCAGCTGGATAGAGTACTCGGCTACGAACCGAGCGGTCGGAGGTTCGAATCCTCCTGGATGCACCATTTTAAAACCCCTGCTTTGATAAGGCGGGGGTTTTTCTTTTTATTTCCGTTCAAAAATCACATTTGTTTTATTAATTCTGTTTATAATTTGTGCGGAAGTGCATTGCTACCTCTATGTAATCAGCGACAACTTGACTTGTTTCATATAAAGTGAACTTTTAGTAATAATCTTTTAAACTCCACGGGAGGACAAATTGATCCCGGACGTATCAAAAGCATTGTCATGGTTAGAGGCAAACCCAACCGTATTAAACGGTATTTGCCGAGGCATTGAACGTGAAACATTGCGTGTTACTCCAGACGGTCATTTAGCTAAGACAGAGCATCCAAAATCACTTGGTGCTTCTTTAACGCATAAATGGATTACAACTGATTTCGCTGAATCTCTATTGGAGTTTATTACCCCTGTCGATAGTAATATAGATAGAACCATTGCTTTCCTTAAAGATTTGCATATCTATACCGCTCGGAATCTGAATAATGAAAAAATGTGGCCTTTAAGTATGCCATGTTTTATCGATGAAGAAGAAAATATCACTTTGGCTCAATATGGTACGTCTAACCTGGGCCGCTTTAAAACCTTGTATCGTGAAGGATTAAAGAGTCGTTATGGCGCATTAATGCAAACAATTTCTGGAGTGCATTATAACTTTTCTCTGCCAATGAGTTTTTGGCAGGCGTGGTTAGGTATTAAAGACGCTGAAACAGGAAAAGAGCAGATTTCAGATGGCTATCTTCGTTTGATCCGCAATTATTACCGCTTTGGCTGGGTGATCCCTTATTTATTTGGTGCATCTCCGGCAATCTGTTCTTCATTCTTACGTGGACGAAATACAGCATTATCTTTTGAGAAAACAGAAAGAGGGACTTGTTACCTGCCTTATGCGACTTCGTTGAGGATGAGTGACCTGGGGTATACCAACAAATCGCAAAGTGATCTGAATATTACTTTTAATCATCTTCATACCTATATAGAGGGGCTTAAGAAAGCAATTCATAAGCCATCTGAAGAATTTGCGGCAATCGGTATCAAAAAAGGAGATAAGTACTTACAGCTCAATACTAATGTTCTTCAAATTGAAAATGAGTTGTATGCACCCATTCGTCCAAAGCGAGTCACGAAAGAGAGAGAATCACCTTCAGATGCTTTATTGAGAGGTGGTATAGAATATATTGAAGTGCGTTCTTTAGATATTAATCCTTTTTCCTCTATTGGGGTCGATGAGACGCAAATTCGTTTTCTTGACTTATTTTTGATATGGTGTGCTCTGGCTGATGCCCCTGAAATGGGAAATGAGGAACTTGCCTGTTGTCGTGGAAACTGGAATAAAGTTATCTTAGAAGGGCGTAAACCAGGGTTGTCTATTGGTCTTGGTTATGGGGTTGAACAACAACCGCTTAAGATTGTGGGACAAGAATTATTCAGGGATTTAGAGCGAGTTGCTGAAGTCCTGGATGCCTGTTCAGGGACCCAATATCAATCAGTCTGTAAAGAATTGGTTAATATGTTTGAAGATCCATCACTAACGTTTTCAGCACGTGTCCTGGACAAGATGAAATCTCAGGGGATAGTTGGTTTTGGGTTGGAACTGGCAGGCCAGTATCATAACGAATTGATTGAAGAATATTATTCAATTTTGAATGATGAAAATTTTTCTGTTGAGCGTGAAGCTTCTGTGTCACGCCAGCATGATCTTGAACAGCATGATAACATGAACTTTGAAGGGTATTTAAAACTTCATGCTGGGCGTTAAAAAAAAGCCACCACAGGTGGCCAAATAAAATATCTTAGAGAATAGGGATGATAACAATTTTTGCGCGTCTTCATATCTTATGACTAGCCGAAAATGAAAAGGTTTCATTTATCTGAAAAAATCTTCGTAAAAAATCTGATACCTCAGGAGGTAGTATTATGCCTTTATTGGATAGTTTTACAGTTGACCATACTCGTATGGCTGCACCTGCTGTTAGAGTTGCCAAGACAATGAACACGTCTCACGGCGATACTATCACAGTATTTGATTTACGTTTTTGTGTTCCTAATAAAGCAGTGATGCCAGAACGAGGTATTCACACACTTGAGCATTTGTTTGCAGGTTTTATGCGCAATCATTTGAACGGTGATGGTGTTGAAATCATTGATATTTCTCCAATGGGATGTCGTACTGGTTTTTATATGAGCTTAATCGGTGCTCCAGAAGAATTGAGAGTGGCTGAGTCTTGGAAAGCGGCAATGGAAGATGTGCTAAAAGTTCAAGATCAGAATCAGATCCCAGAATTAAACATTTATCAGTGCGGTACATATGAAATGCACTCATTGAAAGAAGCTCAAGATATTGCTCAGCGTATCCTTGATTCTGGTGTTCGTGTCAATTATAACGATGAATTGGCACTGCCTGAAGAAAAACTGGTGGAGCTTCAAGTTTAGTTTGTTAGATATTGTATAAGATGCGGTATCTCAACGATTATTACACTTGGTTAAGTAGTCAGATCTGCTTTATATTATTGAGGGGCTAGCTTATTCTGCTAGCCCTGAATTGGTGTTCTTTTCTCTCTATATTTTTAAAATTATCAGATTTTTTAATTATTTTCCTTTGGTTACATAGACAGATTAGATTGAGTATTAATCCGAGTGTATTATAGCGGTTAACTTATTCACTGAATTAATTTTATACTTTATTCGTATTTGGGTTTATCTGCGTTACACGAACTTGCTTGATAACATTATCTTGCACCGCAAGAACCTCAAAATTGTATTTATTAATCTGCACGTTAGCGCTTAATTCAGGAATTTCACCTAGTTCTTCCAGAATCATTCCATTCATTGTCCTTGGACCATCTTCGGGAAGTGCCCAACCGAAAGCCTTATTTAATTCACGTATATTGGCTGTGCCATCAACCAGAACGGAGCCGTCACTTTGCGGCAGAACCTCTTCTGCCAGAGTTGGTGACATAGAAGTGGTAAAATCGCCGACAATTTCTTCCAAAATATCCTCGACAGTCACTAATCCTTGAATATCGCCATATTCATCAACGATCAGACCCGCTTTTTGTTTATTACGTTGGAAATTAATAAGTTGAATATTTAAGGGAGTGCTAACTGGGATAAAGTAGATTTTATCTGCGGCTTTGAGTAAATTTCTTTTTGTAAATTCTTTTTTCTCCATCATCAGTCGATAGGCTTCACGTACTCGGAGCATACCGATAGCATCATCAAGGGAGTCACGATATAACACAATACGTCCATGTGGGGAGTGTGTCAGTTGCCTGATAACGCACTTCCAATCATTGTTAATATCAATGCCGACAATTTCATTACGTGGGATCATAATGTCACCAACGGTGACTTTCTCAAGGTCTAATATTGAGAGCAGCATATCTTGATGGCGGCGTGATAGATTGACGTTTGGTTCATTTACAATTGTGCGTAGCTCGTCTTTACTGACAGCATCATTGCGGATATTAGCGGTTTTGATACCCAAACAGCGCATAAACAGCAAACTGATCTTATTAAATGACCAAACAAGGGGCAGCATAATTTTTTCTAGCGGGCGTAACAGGAAGCTACTTGGGAATGCAATTCTTTCAGGGTAAAGCGCTGCGATGGTCTTTGGCATTACTTCAGAAAAAATAAGAATAATGAATGTGAGTACACCTGTTGCAATGGCTACACCGGCATCGCCATAGAGTCGCATACCAACGATAGTAGCAAGAGAGGACGCCAAAATATTGACAAGATTATTACCGATAAGTATCAGGCTAATGAGTCTGTCTGGATAACGCAGCAGAGATTCCACCCTGCGTGCGGGATTGTTCCCCTGTTTAGCCAGATGGCGTAAACGATATCGGTTGATTGTCATCATGCTAGTTTCAGAGGCAGAGAAATAAGCTGAAACAATAACCATAACAACAAGAATTATAATCAGTGTGCTTGTTGAGACATTCTCCAAAACAGAATTCCTTCCTAATAATTATACAAATTAGCGATGATAAATTAACTTATTAATAAACCATCATTTCCTGTAATAGCCTGCTACCGAAAAAAGCCAGTGTTAGAATAAATGCGCCAATCAAATTGAACCAAATAACACGTTTGCCACGCCATCCTTCATGATAATGCCCCCAAAGCAAAATAACGTAAATAAACCATGCAATGATAGATAAAACAGATTTATGGATATTTTCTTTACTGAAAATATCATCCATGTACATGATGCCAGTACAGAGTGTCAATGTTAGTAAAATTACACCAACTTGGGTAATGTGAAACATTTTCCGCTCAATTGTCATCAATGGGGGAATACCCGAGGTAAATGTGAGTTTTTTCTTTTTAAGCTGATGATCCAACCAACCCAGTTGTAATGCATAAAGCGCGGCAATGAGTAAAGTAGCATAGCCAAGTAATGCCAGCCCAATATGAATAAATAATTCGATACTACCTTCAAGATGAGTAATAAATTCTCCCGGCATCATGCTAGCCAGTATCAAATTGATCATGGCGAAGCTGTAAACAATCGGCAGTAAAAACCATGCACGTCCACGGAAAGCAACGACTGTCATGATGATGCACATAAGCAAGCTAACAATTGAGCCTAAATTCAATAAAGTGAGATTTTGCCCGCTGCTAACATGAAAAATTTGGTATTTTAATGCAATCACGTGGGCGACTAACGCTACAACGGCAAAAGAAAGTGCCAGTTTTTGATAACTGTTTTGCTGGCGCAATAAACCTGGTACGATGAGCGTCAGACTAATGAGATAGGTAAGTAAAGCAATAATTGAAAATATCAGCATAACGTTTATCGTTTTCACAATGGAATCCATTGGGTATGGATTAAACCTGAAATTTAAGTATACCGCTAGCAGGAGTAGCCTCCAACCGTTGTTAATCATACTTGGGAATCTCTTTGCAGAGATCACATAATCATCGTGCTATAATTTGCGAAATTTGCCATACAGGTAGACCCACCTGTAGATATCTGAGCTGAGACAATGTTTGATAATTTAACTGACAGACTATCGCGCACATTGCGCAATATCAGCGGTCGTGGACGGCTGACTGAAGATAATATTAAAGATACGCTGCGCGAAGTTCGTATGGCTTTGCTCGAAGCGGATGTTGCATTACCTGTCGTGCGCGATTTTATTGCACGAGTCAAAGAAAGCGCTGTAGGGCATGAGGTTAACAAAAGTCTGACTCCAGGTCAGGAATTCGTCAAAATCGTTCAAAATGAATTGGTTACGGCGATGGGAGAGGTTAACAGTGAACTGAACCTTTCCACACAGCCTCCTGCGGTGGTTCTTATGGCTGGTTTGCAAGGTGCAGGTAAAACGACCAGCGTTGCTAAATTAGGTAAATTGCTGAAAGAGAAAAACAAGAAAAAAGTCTTGGTTGTTTCTGCTGACGTATACCGACCTGCGGCGATCAAACAGCTTGAAACCTTGTCTGAAACAGTTGGAGTTGACTTTTTCCCTTCAGATCCACAGGAAAAGCCTGTTGATATTGTCAATAAAGCAATCCAACATGCTAAGTTGAAATTCTATGATGTACTGTTAGTCGATACAGCAGGCCGTCTGCATGTTGATGAAGCTATGATGGATGAAATCAAAGCGGTTCATGCAGCTATTAATCCTGTTGAAACCCTGTTTGTTGTTGATGCAATGACAGGTCAAGATGCGGCAAATACAGCAAAAGCATTCAATGAAGCATTACCATTAACCGGGGTTGTTCTGACGAAAGTAGATGGTGATGCACGTGGCGGTGCTGCGCTTTCCATCCGCCATATCACGGGTAAGCCTATCAAATTTCTCGGCGTTGGTGAAAAAACGGATGCATTAGAACCTTTCCATCCTGATCGCATTGCATCCCGCATTCTGGGCATGGGAGATATGCTTTCACTGATCGAGGAGCTTGAAAGCAAAGTTGACCATACCCAAGCGGAAAAATTGGCGTCCAAACTGAAAAAAGGTGACGGCTTTGATTTAAGCGATTTTCTTGAACAGCTTAAACAAATGCGTAATATGGGCGGAATGGCTAGCATGTTGAACAAAATGCCGGGTATGTCGCAGATCCCTGATGCGGTCAAATCTCAAATGGATGACAAAATTCTGGTTAAAATGGAAGCCATCATTAATTCCATGTCGCGTAAAGAGCGTGAAAAACCAGAAATCATCAAAGGTTCCCGTAAGCGCCGTATTGCGATGGGATCGGGCACACAGGTGCAGGATGTCAACCGTTTGCTGAAACAGTTTGATGAAATGCAGCGTATGATGAAAAAGATGAAGAAAGGTGGTTTGGCAAAAATGATGCGAGGCATGAAAGGTATGCTGCCACCGGGATTTATGGGGCGATAATCAACAAAGTTGCGAAAGAAAATGTTCTTTGGATTGCTTTTTGCGCCAAAGTGAGTAAAATTTTCGGGCTTTTAAATGGACAACCGGACTCCATTCCTCGATGGAGTCTGGTTGTTTTGCTAACTAATGAGGATGTTATGGTAACAATTCGTTTAGCTCGTGGCGGCGCAAAAAAGCGTCCGTTTTATCAAGTAGTCGTGACCGATAGCCGCAATGCGCGTGATGGTCGTTTTATTGAGCGTGTTGGTTTCTTCAACCCAATCGCTTCAGGAAAAGCAGAAACTCTGCGTTTAGATCTGGATCGTGTCGAACATTGGATTGGTCTGGGTGCATCTGTGTCTGATCGTGTTGCTACACTGATCAAAGACGCTAAGAAAGCAGCTTAATCTGTCGCGGTGGTAACAATGAGCAAACAATCTGGTCTGAAGCACCCTGTTGAGCCAATTGTATTGGGGAAGTTAGGGTCTGCATATGGCATTCGTGGTTGGCTCAGAGTTTTTTCTTCCACCGAACATGCCGAAGACATTTTTGAATATCAACCGTGGTTTATTCAACGCTTAGGCCAGTGGCAACACATTGAACTGGAAGCATGGAAATATCATAACCAAGATATTATCGTCAAAATCAAAGACATTGACGATCGGGATGCGGCGAATTTATTCACTAACTGTGAAATTGTGGTGGATTGTGGCCAATTACCAGAACTGGATGAGGGTGATTATTACTGGAAAGACCTTATTGGCTGCCAAGTAATAAATACAGCCGGTTATAACCTTGGGACCATTCATGACATGATGGAAACGGGTTCTAACGATGTGATGGTAATAAAAGCAAACCTGAAAGATGCATTCGGTATCAAGGAGCGGCTGGTTCCGTTTCTTGATGGGCAGGTTATCAAGAAAGTCGATCTCGCTACCAAAACTATTGAGGTAGATTGGGATCCTGGTTTTTAATCTCCGGTAAAAACGGCTTAAATGAGTGGGACGCAGTATGTGGATTGGGGTTATTAGCCTGTTTCCTGAAATGTTCCGCGCAATAACCGATTACGGGGTAACTGGTCGGGCAGTAAAAAATGGCCTGTTGAGTATCGAATGCTGGAATCCAAGGGATTTTACCTACGACCGGCATCGTACTGTTGATGATCGCCCTTATGGCGGTGGTCCAGGCATGCTGATGATGGTGCAACCATTACGGGAAGCCATTCATGCAGCTAAAGCTTCTACAGGTGATGGTGCAAAGGTGATTTATCTTTCACCTCAGGGACGCAAACTCGATCAACAGGGAGTTTGTGAACTGGCAGCAAATGAGAAATTAATTCTGGTTTGCGGGCGTTATGAAGGTATTGATGAGCGTATCATCCAAACCGAAATTGACGAAGAATGGTCTGTCGGTGATTACGTTCTTAGCGGGGGGAGAGCTTCCTGCAATGACGATGATTGACTCGATATCGCGGTTTATTCCGGGAGTATTAGGGCGTCAAGCATCGGCAGAAGAAGACTCATTCGCTGATGGATTGTTGGATTGCCCCCATTATACTCGCCCTGAAGTGTTAGATAGTATGGAAGTTCCCCCAGTTTTGCTGTCGGGAAACCATGCAGAAATTAATCGCTGGCGAATGAAACAGTCGCTGGGCCGAACCTGGTTAAGAAGGCCCGAACTTCTAGAAAACCTAGCTCTGACTGACGAGCAAAGGATGTTGCTATCTGAGTTCCAACGGGAATATCAAGATCAGGCAACGAATTAATCCAGACATATCCCGCCGAAGGGATATCTTTGATATATCAGTTTACCTAGGGTAAGAGAGTTATTATGAGCAACATTATTAAACAACTTGAACAAGAGCAGATGAAGCAAGACGTACCTTCATTCCGTCCGGGTGACACCGTGGAAGTTAAGGTATGGGTCGTTGAAGGTTCTAAAAAGCGTCTGCAGACATTCGAGGGCGTGGTTATTGCGATTCGTAACCGCGGTCTGCACTCTGCATTCACTGTTCGTAAGATTTCTAACGGCGAAGGCGTTGAGCGTGTATTCCAGACTCACTCCCCAGTCGTAGACAGCATCAGTGTTAAACGTCGTGGTGCTGTTCGCAGAGCTAAACTGTACTACCTGCGTGAGCGTTCTGGTAAAGCAGCTCGTATTAAAGAGCGTCTGAACGCAAGATAATACGCTTTTGCTACATCCGAAAGTTATTAAAGGCCAGCGGATATGCTGGCCTTTTTACATTCTAAATCAGGAAACTTATTTTTTCAGTCGTAAGCCTGGTAAGGGCACAGTGAGTTACATAAACGTACTGACTAATACATACCCTACTGTACAGGCACCACTGACGCCAATCAATCCTGGTAAAAGAAAGCTGTGGTTGATAATGAATTTCCCAATTTTTGTTGTACCTGAACGGTCAAAACCAATACAAGCCAAATCGCTTGGATAAGTAGGCAAAACAAAATAGCCATAGGCGGCAGGGAAGAAAGCGATCAGAAGCTTAGGATCAACCCCAAGCTGTAATCCCATTGGTGCAATAGCTGTTAAGGCTGCGGCTTGGCTGTTAACCAGTTTTGATACTAAAAACAGCACAAGGGCATAAGTCCACGGCTGTGCCTGAACCACATCTTCCAGGATTAGTTTTAATTCACCTAAATGTGAGTGGAAGAAAGTATCGCTCATCCATGCCACACCAAAAACAGAAAAAATCGCAACCATACCTGCTTTGAACACGGCACTATTGGCGATTTCACTGGTTTTGACTTTACAGGCCATCAATATAATGGAGCCTGCAATTAACATCATCATCTGGATCACCAGATTCATGGAAAGGGGTTTTAGTGTACCTTTTACTTCAAAAGAAGGACGTAATTCGGTGAATGCACCGAGCAAGACTACAACGGCAATTGCGGCAAAGAAAACCCAGGTTGCCCAATAAGCCTGCTTAGGAAAGACTTGATCCAATAGAGTATCAGACCCACCATAAATAAACTCACGTTGCTTTGGATCTTTGATTTTCGCCTGGAATTCTTCGTCCTGATCAAGATCTTTTCCTCGACGTAGGCTCCATAATGCAGCAAGTATGACTCCAGTGAGTGATGCTGGTATTGAAACAACCAAAATGTCCAAGATCCCGTACGCCTGCCCAATACCATGACTGGCAGCAATAATTGACACCAAAGAAACAACGGCGACAGATACAGGAGAAGCGGTAATTGCCATTTGGGAAGCGACAGAAGCAACAGCCATTGGCCGTTCAGGGCGAATCCCTTTTTTCAAGGCAATATCGCCAATGATTGGAAACATGGTATAAACCACATGACCAGTACCGCAAAGAAAAGTGAGCATCCAAGTGGTCAGTGGTGCCAAAATGGTGATATGTTGCGGGTGACGACGCAGTAAGCGCTCTGCAAACTGCATCATAACATTTAGCCCACCTGCTGTTTGTAAAACGGATGCGCAACCGATAACAGCAAGAATAGTCAGCATTACATCAACGGGGGGTTTACCGGGTTCCAAACCAAAGACAAAAGTCAGTATAAAAAGCCCAATACCACTGATCAGTCCCAACCCCATTCCCGCATAACGCGTACCTATCAATAAGCATATGATTATTATAGTAAATTGCAGCGTTATCATATCTATCCTTAATAAATATTTGAAAAATAAATAGAAGTTGGTCATACCGATTTTTGTATCTGTATGACTTATAACTTCATTTGTAAGCTATTAGTCATAGCTTTAGATCTATTGGATATAGCTATTGTTTATAAATATTGGTTTATAGTTTCTTGGAAACATTAAAAACACATATTAATATTATTAGAATATTTATATAAAAATGAGATTGAGATCTTGTTTTTATTATTTGATTTATAAAGATATTTATTTGTGTAACAAATTATACGCAGATAGTTAATCAATTATTTCTATTTTGATGTTATTGTAAATTATTATTTACAATGCGTTAACTTTAATGATTGTTTATATATTTTGACATGAAAATAAAATTCAATGGCTTGTTAGTATCTCCACTATATCAATGGATCTTGCATTTTGATGTAAATTAATATTTACAGTTTGTGGGAAATATTTACGATTTTGGATTGTATTCTTTACGACTCATGGTATGTTATCCAACAGACACTTAGACACATATTAAACAGACAAGGCAGGTAGAAATGATCATGCAAAAAGACGCTCTGAATAACGTTCATATCCTTGATGAGCAAGTCCTCATCACACCGGAAGAGCTGAAACGGAAATATCCGTTGAATAGCCGTGATCGACATGCCATTACAAACGCGCGTAATACTATCGCTGACATTATTCAGCATCGTGATCCTCGCTTATTAGTGGTATGTGGTCCATGTTCAATTCATGATGTGGATGCAGCCTTGGACTATGCCCGTCGTTTGAAAGCGCTTTCTGCTGAATTGGGTGATTGTCTGTATATTGTTATGCGTGTCTATTTTGAAAAGCCTCGTACAACTGTTGGTTGGAAAGGGCTAATTAGTGATCCCTATATGGATGGTTCATTTGATATGGATGCGGGGCTGCATATTGCCCGTCGCCTGTTGTTGAATCTGGTAGAAATGGGATTGCCTTTGGCGAATGAGGCACTTGATCCCAATAATCCACAATACTTAGGGGATCTATTTAGCTGGTCAGCAATTGGCGCTAGAACAACTGAATCTCAAACTCATCGTGAAATGGCATCAGGGTTGTCTGTGCCAGTCGGATTTAAAAATGGCACAGATGGTAGTTTAAATACCGCGATTAATGCTATGAAAGCAGCAGCAATGCCTCATCGCTTTATGGGGATAAATCAGTCAGGTCAGGTTTGTTTGTTGCACACTCGGGGTAATCCGAATGGACATGTGATATTGCGTGGTGGTGCCGTGCCGAATTACAGTGCAGAACACGTTGCTGATTGTGAACGCCAAATGATTAAAGCAGGGCTGATACCATCACTGATGATTGATTGCAGTCATGGTAATTCCAATAAAGATTTTCGTCGCCAGAGTATCGTTGTGGATTCTGTTATTGAACAGATGATGTCCAAAAATCAATCCATCATTGGAATTATGTTGGAAAGCCATATTAATGAGGGCAATCAATCCTCCGAGCAGCCTCGTTCTGAGATGGAATATGGTGTTTCGGTGACAGACGCCTGTATTAACTGGCAGACTACGGAGCAAATATTGAGAAAACTGTATCAACAAATCGCTCCACATTTGGCTAATCGAAACATAATGATGGAAAAAGCAGGATAATCAATATGACGACAGAATTGTCACAATTAAGGACTCAAATTGATGAGGTAGATAAAACCTTATTATCGTTGCTGGCGAAAAGAATGGATTTAGTCGCGCAAGTTGGTGAAGTTAAAAGTCAACTCGGCTTACCGATTTATGATCCTGATAGGGAGGCTGCTATGTTGGCTTCCCGCCGTCAGGAGGCGGAAAATATGGGAATTCCGCCTGATTTAATTGAAGATATCTTGCGCCGAATTATGCGGGAGTCTTATGTCAGTGAGAATAACAAAGGCTTTAAAAAACTCGCCACTCATTTAGGACCTGTGGTCATTGTAGGTGGTTCAGGCAAAATGGGCCGATTATTCAGTCGATTGTTGACGTTGTCTGGCTATGAAGTCAGGGTGCTCGAAGCTGACGATTGGGATAACGCCGAACATATATTGGCTGGAGCAGGGATGGTGATCGTCAGTGTTCCCATTCACTTGACAGAGAAGATTATCCGTCGATTGCCTCCTTTACCAGAACAGTGCATTTTAGTTGATTTGGCTTCAATCAAACAAAGACCGTTAAGTGCGATGCTTGAAGTACATAAAGGGCCTGTTTTAGGGTTACATCCTATGTTTGGGCCAGATATAGGTAGCTTTGCGAAACAAGTGGTTGTGTATTGCGATGGGCGCTATCCAGAGTCATACCAATGGTTTTTGGAACAGATTTCAGTATGGGGAGCGAGGTTGTACCCCATCATCGCAGAGAAGCATGATAGAAATATGAGTTTCATTCAGGCGTTGCGTCATTTCACTACCTTCTCTTACGGACGATATCTTGCAAAGGAAGATATCGACTTACAGCAATTACTTTCGCTGTCTTCACCGATATATCGATTGGAGCTAGCGATGGTAGGACGATTATTTGCACAAGATGCCCAACTGTATGCTGATATTATTATGTCTAGTCCTGAAAATATTGCACTTATACGTGGCTATTACCAAAGTTTCGGGCAGGTGCTGGAAATTTTGGAACAACAAGATAAGTCAGCTTTTATTGAGAGCTTTAACCAAGTGAGTGGTTGGTTTGGTGATGAAGCAGCTCGATTTATGAAGGAAAGTCGAGTGCTTTTACAGCAGGCTAGTGACAACCGAGTATAGGTCTTATTTTAAAACCGGATAGAAACATCCGGTTTCGTTTTTTACTTTAGATAGGATCGATAGGAATGACATTTTCTGATGGGTAAGATCCTAACACTTTCAGCAAACGCGTAATTTCCGTCAATTCTTTCAATGCATGTTGCATTTTCATGGAGCGCAGATTGACTTGCACATCAATATAAAACATCTCTTCCCACGGTTTGCCGTTTATTGGGCGAGACTCCAATTTACGCATGGGGATATCATGTTTCTTTAGGATAATGAGAGCATCAACCAATGCTCCTGCTTGTTGTCCGGTTGACATAATAAATGTGGTTTTGGCAGGAACTTGATCGGATACGTCAATAGGTTTGCGGGCAACAACAATAAAGCGAGTGCTATTCTCTTGCTGATTCGCTAAATTATTTTCTAAAACATGTAATCCATAGAGAGTGCCGCCTGCTTCACTACCCAATGCGGCTATTTCTGGTGAGTTAAGTTCAGCCACTTTTTGCATAGCAGCAGCAGTGCTTTCACAATAGACAATATTCAAGTCAGGATATCTATTGAGATATTGGCTACATTGTTGAAAAGGTTGGGAATGGCTATAAACGGTTTTTATCCTTGAGATATCAGTTTGCCCGGCAATCAATAGACAGTGGTTGATTGGCAGAGTTATCTCTCCAACAAGGGATAAGGGGGTATGTTGCAATAAATCATAAACCTCATTGATTGCCCCTGAACTGGTATTTTCCAGTGGCAGGATGCCATAATCAGCCTGACCAATCTCAACCAGTGAGAAAATATCTGAGAATTTGTGACAACTGCACTCAACCAACTGATTAAAGTGACGAGCAGCAAATTGTCGGGCTGCAATATGAGAATATGAACCTTTTGGCCCTAAAAAAGTAATACGGGCAGAATCGTAAGGTGTCTGATTCAGATATTGTTGTAATAACGCCTGTTGGGTGAGAACAGAATCCTCAATGATCATCTGAAATAATCGTGTAATGTAAAATCCATCTAATCCGCGTAACTTTCCTTTATTTATCAATGTATTCAATAATTCTCGTTCACGGTTTTTATCTCGGATAGGGCGATGATCGAGCAGTTTTGTTTGGGCGATGTCACTGGCTAATTGTCGGCGTTTAGCAAGTAGATCCAACAATTCCGCATCAATATGACTAATTTCTTCTCGTAAACTCACTAAGTCTCTTTCCATAATATGTTCCTGACATTCTTATTATGAGTGTAGCCTGTGCATCATAGATATCTTTTTGATCAGTAAAACAAAAAACCTCCCTGTTGATGGGAGGTTTTTATTCGTCTTCTTAAATTTTCTTTGAAACGAATCAACCTCCTTATGAGAAGGTGGAAAAAAAGAAAAATAACAAAGACGGTTTGATAATCATTTGACCTGTTAGCATGCTACTTTATGGTTTCAATAATGTATTTTAATTAACCTATTTAGCTTGAAGTGTCAACAGGCAGTAAAAACGCGCTCATTGAGCGCGTTAGGGCAAAAATCAGGGGGGATTATACTTCTAAGTTGAGATTATTAGACTCTTTAACACTGTTATCTGTGCGGCGAGCTTCTGCTTTATGCTGCACTTTATTGAGTTGGCGCTCTAATTTTGTCAGCAGATCATTGATTGCTGCGTACATATCTTCATGTTTAGCGCTGGCCACTAACGTGCCATTCGGTGTGCCGATTGTGGCATCAACCAAGAATCCTTGCGGTTCTTTTGATAGTACGATATGTGGATTTATTAGATTAACTTGCCATTTGCTTAACTTACTTAGACGGTCTTCTACATGGCTACGAATTGCGGGGGTAATTTCCATTTGTTTGCTGGTAATGTTCACTAACATATAGTTACCTCTTTAGATGTTACTCCGTCTCTGGTGCATTCAGCATAGCGCCATTTTGTATAAAAAGAATGATCTAAATCACTTTTATTGAGTGATTTTGGCAGTAAGTGATGGAATTGTGATAGCCAGGGAAGATATGGAGAATATTTGTTGCGAAGAAAAGAGTTATGCGTCATTATTGGTCAGTTTTGGGATTATTAAATTACGTTATAATTACAAAGCTTTCATTGTTTTCAAGGTGAAAATATAGCCAAACATGACAAAAATTGCGCTAATGTATTCAGTTATTTTGTATAAATAATACACAGAGCAAAAAACAAGTCTTATAAAAATCACACTTTTAGTAGTGATATTTCTGACAATAACAACCCTGGCAACTTCAACGAGTAGATAAAAAACAGCAGCCATTTAGCTACTGTTTTTGCTCACTTGTTCAAATCTGATGGGATGAGATTTTATACAGGGTTGGCAGCGATCAGCTGTGCCACTTTATTGGCTTCAGCCGTCAATCCTAATTCTTTATAAGCTAACATCATATAAGGGAGTGCTTTCCGGGTTGGATTAGCATCAGGGTAGTCTCGTAGCATTTGTTCTACTCGATTGACAACAGCTACGTAAGCATTGCGTTTAGTGTAATATTGCACAACTGCAAGTTCATATTTGGCTAAACGCTCTTTGAGGAATATTAACCGCTTGGTAGCATCAGTTGAATATTGACTGTTTGGGTAATAGCGCACCAGTTGGTTGAAATCACGGAATGCAGCACGGGCATGTTCAGGATCACGATTTGAACGATCAATACCGAATAGCCCTTGTAATGGACTGTCATCATCCAGAGTTTGCGAAACCAAACCACGCATATAGAGTACATAATCGATATTAGGGTGGGTTGGATTCAGACGCATGAAACGGTCAATGGATGCGAGAGCCAGCGGGTATTCCGCTGATTTGTAATAGGCGTAGATCAGATCAAGTTGAACTTGCTGGGAGTACGGGCCAAAAGGATATCGGTTATCAAGGGATTCCAATTGTTTGATAGCCGATTTATAGTTACCTTCTTGCAGTTTTTCCTGCCCAATTGAATAAATTTGAGATGGCGGGATATCAGGAACAGCATCCTTATTGTTAGAGCATCCAGATAGAACCAGGCTCAATGTGGTCGCTGCCACCAGATATTTCATGCGAATCATCACGTGTTGATTATCCTCTGAGTGTTTTCTGGGAGACTGTCCGTGAAGCTCCCGGCAAAATATGAGTTACAATAGCACACTATTTTAAATGAAACGGCCTCGCCGTCAAAACTCAACGTAAAATATAGAAGTTATAATGGCACAACAAATCCGACTTAATGCAATAGTCGCTGAATCTCAGCTAGGTCAACGTTTAGATCAAGCATTGGCTGAATTGTTCCCTGATTACTCCAGGTCACGTATAAAAGAGTGGATCTTGGATAATAAAGTTCAAGTTAATGGCAAATTAATTAGCAAACCAAAAGAAAAAGTCCTGGGCGGTGAAGAAATTTCCGTTGACGCTATCATTGAAGAAGATACGCGTTGGGAGCCACAGAATATCGAACTGAATATTGTCTATGAAGATGACGATATTTTGGTCATCAATAAACCACGTGATTTGGTTGTTCATCCGGGGGCAGGTAATCCTGACGGTACTGTGTTGAACGCCTTGTTATATCATTATCCTGAAATTGCAGATGTTCCCCGTGCAGGTATTGTTCATCGTCTTGACAAAGATACGACAGGGCTAATGGTTGTGGCAAAAAACGTTCCGGCACAAACTCGTTTGGTGGAATCTTTACAATTACGTGAAATAACCCGTGAATATGAAGCGGTTGCTTTGGGATGTATGACGGCTGGAGGAACGGTAGAAGAACCTATCTCCCGCCATCCAACAAAACGGACACACATGGCAGTACATCCTATGGGTAAACCTGCTGTTACCCATTATCGTGTTATGGAACATTTCCGGGCGCATACCCGATTGCGTTTGCGTTTGGAGACAGGCAGAACACACCAAATTCGGGTGCACATGGCGCATATAAAACACCCGTTAGTGGGTGATCCTCTGTACGGTGGGCGACCTCGTCCCTTAAAAGGGGCTTCTGATAAATTTCGCGAGATGATGCGCAATTTTGATCGCCAGGCATTGCATGCAACCATGTTACGTCTTTACCATCCGATCACTGGAATTGAGATGGAATGGCATGCGCCATTACCGGACGACATGGTTAAGTTGATTGAAGTGATGAAAGCGGATGCTGAAACTTTCAAAGATGAGATGGATTGGTAGGTAAATGACACCACTGATTTTTCCTGATTGGCCACAGCCTGATAATGTTGGCGCTTGCAGTACTACCCGTTTAGGCGGAGTAAGCCAGTCCCCATATGACAGTTTAAATCTGGGTAATCATGTTGGGGACGTTCCAGAATACGTGGAACGGAATAGAACGCTGTTGGTTGAATATGCCCAATTGCCGCAGCAGCCTATATGGTTGGAGCAAGTACATGGAATACGTGTTATCACACTTGATGGTCAGCCATTGGTGAATAATCAGGCTGATGCCGTTTACACGAATATCCCTGATCAGGTTTGTGCTGTGATGACAGCAGATTGCTTACCAGTTCTTTTTTGCAGTATTTCTGGTGATGAAGTCGCGGCGGCTCATGCAGGATGGCGCGGATTATGCGCCGGAGTGTTGGAGAATACCGTGTCTCGATTTAGCGCAAAACCTGACATGATCCGTGCGTGGTTGGGGCCTGCTATTGGCCCTGAAAAATTTGAGGTGGGATGTGAGGTTAGGGAAGCTTTCATCGCAACCAATCCTGATCTGGAACACGCTTTCACGCCTTATGGCGATAAGTTTCTGGCAAATATTTACTTACTGGCTAAATTAAAGTTGCAGTCAGTAGGAATAACAGACATTTTTGGTGGAGCCGCATGTACTGTCACGGAGGAAAAAAACTTTTTCTCCTATCGTCGTGATGGTAATACAGGGCGAATGGCAACTTTAATCTGGTTGCGATAACCTACTTTACAGGACGATCTTTGACGTATAGCGGTAAGTTTCCAATTAACTTTACAGAAGACCTTGAATATTTAAGGAATGGCCTTATCTAGTCTCCAGTAGCAAATTCTGACCAGTATTGGAGGTGTTATGCGTCTGGATCGTCTTACCAATAAATTCCAGCTTGCTCTCGCTGACGCCCAATCCCTCGCATTAGGGCGTGATAATCAATTCATCGAACCTATCCACTTGATGAGTGCATTAATTAATCAAGAAGGTGGTTCAGTACGTCCTTTATTGGCCTCGGCAGGGGTGGATACGGGAAGCTTCAATGATCAACTGAATCAGGCTCTGAACCGATTGCCGAAAGTAGAAGGCAATGGTGGAGATGTGCAGGTATCCAACGAACTGGGACGTTATTTAAACCTGTGTGACAAACTTGCCCAAAAATCAGGTGATAACTTCATTTCTTCTGAACTCTATGTTCTGGCCGCGATAGAAGAACGTGGAACATTAAGTGACATGTTGAAAGCGGCGGGAGCAACCAAAGATAAAATCACTAAGGCAATAGAGCAAATGCGCGGTGGTGAAAAAGTAAATGAGCAAGGCGCAGAAGATCAGCGCCAAGCGTTAAAGAAATATACTATTGATCTGACTGAGCGTGCTGAACAAGGCAAATTAGATCCTGTAATTGGGCGTGATGAAGAAATTCGTCGAACTATTCAGGTATTGCAGCGCCGAACCAAAAATAACCCTGTCCTCATTGGTGAACCAGGGGTCGGGAAGACCGCGATTGTCGAAGGTTTGGCTCAGCGTATTGTTAATGGTGAAATTCCAGAAGGGCTGAAAAACAAACGTGTTCTGTCTCTTGATATGGGCGCGTTATTAGCCGGTGCTAAATATCGTGGTGAATTCGAAGAGCGTTTGAAAGGTGTTTTGAACGATCTTGCCAAACAGGAAGGTTCAGTCATTCTGTTTATTGATGAATTGCATACCATGGTAGGCGCAGGCAAAGCCGAAGGCGCAATGGATGCCGGTAACATGTTAAAACCCGCTCTGGCTCGTGGAGAACTGCATTGCGTCGGGGCAACAACACTTGATGAGTATCGTCAATATATAGAAAAAGATGCAGCCTTAGAGCGTCGTTTCCAGAAAGTTTATGTGGCAGAACCTACGGTTGAGGACACGATTGCTATTTTACGTGGACTGAAAGAGCGATATGAGTTGCATCATCACGTCCAAATTACTGATCCGGCCATCGTAGCGGCTGCAACATTATCTCATCGCTATATTTCTGATCGTATGCTGCCTGACAAAGCCATTGACCTCATTGATGAAGCAGGGGCAAGTCTGCGTATGCAGATGGATTCTAAACCAGAAGCACTGGATCGCCTTGAGCGTCGTGTTATTCAATTAAAGCTTGAGCAGCAAGCACTGAAAAAAGAGTCTGATGATGCCAGTAAAAAACGTTTAGAGATGCTGAACGAAGAATTGGCAGAAAAAGAACGTGAATATTCTGAATTGGAAGAAGAGTGGAAAGCGGAAAAAGCTGAACTTAGTGGTACTCAGAATATTAAAGCTGAATTAGAAAATGCCCGTATTGAATTAGAAAAAGCTCGCCGTAGTGGTGACTTGGCTAAAATGTCTGAAATTCAGTACGGAAAAATTCCGGAATTGGAAAAACGTCTGGCGACAGCAACAACAGCAGAAAATCGTCATATGAAGCTGCTGCGTAACAAAGTCACAGATGCTGAAATCGCTGAAATACTCGCGCGCTGGACAGGGATCCCTGTATCCAGGATGTTGGAAAGCGAAAAGGATAAGCTACTGCGTATGGAGCAAGAATTGCATAAACGTGTGATAGGGCAGAATGAAGCTGTTGATGCCGTATCGAATGCAATTCGTCGTAGCAGAGCGGGATTATCTGATCCCAATCGTCCAATCGGTTCTTTCATGTTCCTGGGACCGACAGGGGTGGGGAAAACAGAATTATGTAAAGCATTGGCTAATTTCTTGTTCGACAGTGATGATGCCATGGTGCGCATTGATATGTCAGAGTTTATGGAAAAACATGCCGTTTCAAGGTTGGTGGGAGCGCCTCCCGGCTATGTTGGATATGAAGAAGGCGGGTATCTGACAGAAGCGGTGCGCCGTCGTCCTTATTCGGTCATTTTGCTGGATGAGGTAGAGAAAGCTCATCCAGATGTTTTCAACATCTTATTGCAGGTATTGGATGATGGCCGGTTGACTGATGGTCAGGGCAGAACGGTTGATTTTCGTAACACGGTTGTGATTATGACTTCTAACTTAGGCTCCGATATGATTCAGGAGCGCTTTGGCTCACTGGATTATATAGGTATGAAAGATATGGTGATGGAGGTGGTTGGTCACCATTTCAGGCCTGAGTTTATCAACCGGGTTGATGAGGTTGTTGTGTTCCACCCATTAGGAAAAGAACATCTGAAATCTATTACGAATATTCAATTGCAGCGTTTATACCAGCGTTTGGAAGATCATGGTTATCAAGTGGAGATAACACCTCCCGCGCTGGAAAAACTAAGCGAAGCTGGTTTTGATCCTGTCTATGGGGCTCGTCCATTGAAACGGGCTATCCAGCAAGAGATTGAAAACCCACTGGCCCAGCAAATTCTTTCTGGCAAATTGATTCCAGGTAAATTAGTGATTCTGGAGTTGGAAGACAATCGTATTGTTGCAAACCAATAATATTGGCTGCTTAAAAAGTTTTTAAGAGGTGTTTTTGCACCTCTTTTTTCTTTTTATAGATTGGAAAAACAACAAATCCGGGTGTTTTGGGTGATAAATAATCGGTTGAAGTCTTTTTTTTAAAATAACTATTGCCAGTATCATAAAACTCCCTATAATGCGCTTCCGTTGTCACGACAAACACACAAACCGGTCGGGATGACAACGTGAAAAGGCCTGAGAAATAAGGCTTGACACGAAAAGAGGAAAGCGTAAGATACGCAGTCTCGCAACCCGGAAGAGACGCCCGGTTGCCAACGCTCTTTAACAAATTAATCAGACAATCTGTGTGGGCACTCACAAGACACTATCTGACGCCGAAAGGCGAAAAAGATTAAAAAAGTCTTGAAGAGTGACTGAACAGTTAATTCATTATGAACGGACAGTCAGAATTCTTTGAGCATCAAACACTTTAATTGAAGAGTTTGATCATGGCTCAGATTGAACGCTGGCGGCAGGCCTAACACATGCAAGTCGGGCGGCAGCGGGAAGAAGCTTGCTTCTTTGCCGGCGAGCGGCGGACGGGTGAGTAATGTCTGGGGATCTGCCCGATGGAGGGGGATAACCACTGGAAACGGTGGCTAATACCGCATAACCTCGAGAGAGCAAAGTGGGGGACCTTCGGGCCTCACACCATCGGATGAACCCAGATGGGATTAGCTAGTAGGTGGGGTAATGGCTCACCTAGGCGACGATCCCTAGCTGGTCTGAGAGGATGACCAGCCACACTGGGACTGAGACACGGCCCAGACTCCTACGGGAGGCAGCAGTGGGGAATATTGCACAATGGGCGCAAGCCTGATGCAGCCATGCCGCGTGTATGAAGAAGGCCTTCGGGTTGTAAAGTACTTTCAGTGGGGAGGAAGGCACAGGGTTGAATACACCCTGTGATTGACGTTACCCACAGAAGAAGCACCGGCTAACTCCGTGCCAGCAGCCGCGGTAATACGGAGGGTGCAAGCGTTAATCGGAATTACTGGGCGTAAAGCGCACGCAGGCGGTCAATTAAGTTAGATGTGAAATCCCCGGGCTTAACCCGGGAATGGCATCTAAGACTGGTTGACTAGAGTCTCGTAGAGGGGGGTAGAATTCCACGTGTAGCGGTGAAATGCGTAGAGATGTGGAGGAATACCGGTGGCGAAGGCGGCCCCCTGGACGAAGACTGACGCTCAGGTGCGAAAGCGTGGGGAGCAAACAGGATTAGATACCCTGGTAGTCCACGCTGTAAACGATGTCGATTTGGAGGTTGTGGCCTTGAGCTGTGGCTTCCGGAGCTAACGCGTTAAATCGACCGCCTGGGGAGTACGGTCGCAAGATTAAAACTCAAATGAATTGACGGGGGCCCGCACAAGCGGTGGAGCATGTGGTTTAATTCGATGCAACGCGAAGAACCTTACCTACTCTTGACATCCACGGAATTCTGCAGAGATGCGGAAGTGCCTTCGGGACCCGTGAGACAGGTGCTGCATGGCTGTCGTCAGCTCGTGTTGTGAAATGTTGGGTTAAGTCCCGCAACGAGCGCAACCCTTATCCTTTGTTGCCAGCACGTGATGGTGGGAACTCAAGGGAGACTGCCGGTGATAAACCGGAGGAAGGTGGGGATGACGTCAAGTCATCATGGCCCTTACGAGTAGGGCTACACACGTGCTACAATGGCAGATACAAAGAGAAGCGACCTCGCGAGAGCAAGCGGACCTCATAAAGTCTGTCGTAGTCCGGATTGGAGTCTGCAACTCGACTCCATGAAGTCGGAATCGCTAGTAATCGTAGATCAGAATGCTACGGTGAATACGTTCCCGGGCCTTGTACACACCGCCCGTCACACCATGGGAGTGGGTTGCAAAAGAAGTCGGTAGCTTAACCTTCGGGAGGGCGCTGACCACTTTGTGATTCATGACTGGGGTGAAGTCGTAACAAGGTAACCGTAGGGGAACCTGCGGTTGGATCACCTCCTTACCGAAAGATAGTAGTTTTTGGTGCAGTGCTCACACAGATTGTCTGATGAAATAAAGCAGAGCAAGCGTCTGCGAAGAAGACTTTGAGTCCCCTTCGTCTAGAGGCCTAGGACACCGCCCTTTCACGGCGGTAACAGGGGTTCGAATCCCCTAGGGGACGCCATCTTGCTCAGGTATCGGGTGAAAGACGGTGCCACCGAAATATTGTTAAGCGGACGTGCGCGTCGGTTTAGCAATATTAGCTCTTTAACAATCTGGAACAAGCTGAAAATTTGAAACAGCCCGTGACGATGAAATCATCAGCACGGGTGAGTCTCTCAGACCCGTCAATCCGAAGACACCTTCGGGTTGTCAGGTTAAGCGACTAAGCGTACACGGTGGATGCCTAGGCAGTCAGAGGCGATGAAGGACGTGCTAATCTGCGAAAAGCGCCGGTGAGCTGATATGAAGCGCTGTCAGCCGGCGATGTCCGAATGGGGAAACCCGGTGCAATCCGTTGCACCATCATTAACTGAATTCATAGGTTAATGAGGCGAACCGGGGGAACTGAAACATCTCAGTACCCCGAGGAAAAGAAATCAACCGAGATTCCCCCAGTAGCGGCGAGCGAACGGGGAGGAGCCCAGAGCCATCAGCATGACACGCCTCAGGAGAACGGTCTGGAAAGGCCGGCAGTAAAGGGTGAAAGCCCCGTATCCGAAGTGGTGTGTTGTGTGAGCTCGAAGAGTAGGGCGGGACACGTGATATCCTGTCTGAACATGGGGGGACCATCCTCCAAGGCTAAATACTCCTGACTGACCGATAGTGAACCAGTACCGTGAGGGAAAGGCGAAAAGAACCCCGGCGAGGGGAGTGAAAGAGAACCTGAAACCGTGTACGTACAAGCAGTGGGAGCCCTGATTTATCAGGGTGACTGCGTACCTTTTGTATAATGGGTCAGCGACTTATATTCTGTAGCAAGGTTAACCGTATAGGGGAGCCGCAGGGAAACCGAGTCTTAACTGGGCGTTAAGTTGCAGGGTATAGACCCGAAACCCGGTGATCTAGCCATGGGCAGGTTGAAGGTTGGGTAACACTAACTGGAGGACCGAACCGACTAATGTTGAAAAATTAGCGGATGACTTGTGGCTGGGGGTGAAAGGCCAATCAAACCGGGAGATAGCTGGTTCTCCCCGAAAGCTATTTAGGTAGCGCCTCGTGAAGTCATCTTCGGGGGTAGAGCACTGTTTCGGCTAGGGGGTCATCCCGACTTACCAACCCGATGCAAACTGCGAATACCGAAGAATGTTATCACGGGAGACACACGGCGGGTGCTAACGTCCGTCGTGAAGAGGGAAACAACCCAGACCGCCAGCTAAGGTCCCCAAGTCATGGTTAAGTGGGAAACGAAGTGGGAAGGCTCAGACAGCCAGGATGTTGGCTTAGAAGCAGCCATCATTTAAAGAAAGCGTAATAGCTCACTGGTCGAGTCGGCCTGCGCGGAAGATGTAACGGGGCTAAACCATGCACCGAAGCTGCGGCAGCGACACGAATGTGTTGCTGGGTAGGGGAGCGTTCTGTAAGCCGTTGAAGGTGAACTGTGAGGTTTGCTGGAGGTATCAGAAGTGCGAATGCTGACATAAGTAACGATAAAGCGGGTGAAAAACCCGCTCGCCGGAAGACCAAGGGTTCCTGTCCAACGTTAATCGGGGCAGGGTGAGTCGACCCCTAAGGCGAGGCTGAAAAGCGTAGTCGATGGGAAACAGGTTAATATTCCTGTACGGGCAATAATTGCGATGGGGGGACGGAGAAGGCTAGGCAATCCGGGCGACGGTCGTCCCGGTTTAAGTGTGTAGGTGGGATAATCAGGCAAATCCGGTTATCCACAGCACTGAGGCACGATGACGAGGCACTACGGTGCTGAAGTTGCTGATGCCCCGCTTCCAGGAAAAGCCCCTAAGCTTCAGATTAGTGCTCATCGTACCCCAAACCGACACAGGTGGTCAGGTAGAGAATACTCAGGCGCTTGAGAGAACTCGGGTGAAGGAACTAGGCAAAATGGTGCCGTAACTTCGGGAGAAGGCACGCTGGCGTTAGGTGAAGGACCGAGCGTCCGGAGCTGAGGCCAGTCGCAGATACCAGCTGGCTGCAACTGTTTAATAAAAACACAGCACTGTGCAAACACGAAAGTGGACGTATACGGTGTGACGCCTGCCCGGTGCTGGAAGGTTAATTGATGGGGTTATCGCCTGGCGAGAAGCTCCTGATCGAAGCCCCAGTAAACGGCGGCCGTAACTATAACGGTCCTAAGGTAGCGAAATTCCTTGTCGGGTAAGTTCCGACCTGCACGAATGGCGTAATGATGGCCAGGCTGTCTCCACCCGAGACTCAGTGAAATTGAACTCGCTGTGAAGATGCAGTGTACCCGCGGCAAGACGGAAAGACCCCGTGAACCTTTACTATAGCTTGACACTGAACCTTGAGCCTTGATGTGTAGGATAGGTGGGAGGCTGTGAAGTGCAGACGCCAGTCTGCACGGAGCCATCCTTGAAATACCACCCTTGAATGTTTGATGTTCTAACGCCGGCCCGTTATCCGGGTTGCGGACAGTGTCTGGTGGGTAGTTTGACTGGGGCGGTCTCCTCCCAAAGCGTAACGGAGGAGCACGAAGGTTGGCTAATCCTGGTCGGACATCAGGAGGTTAGTGCAATGGCATAAGCCAGCTTGACTGCGAGAGTGACAGCTCGAGCAGGTGCGAAAGCAGGTCATAGTGATCCGGTGGTTCTGAATGGAAGGGCCATCGCTCAACGGATAAAAGGTACTCCGGGGATAACAGGCTGATACCGCCCAAGAGTTCATATCGACGGCGGTGTTTGGCACCTCGATGTCGGCTCATCACATCCTGGGGCTGAAGTAGGTCCCAAGGGTATGGCTGTTCGCCATTTAAAGTGGTACGCGAGCTGGGTTTAGAACGTCGTGAGACAGTTCGGTCCCTATCTGCCGTGGGCGCTGGAAGATTGCAAGGGGCTGCTCCTAGTACGAGAGGACCGGAGTGGACGCACCACTGGTGTTCGGGTTGTCATGCCAATGGCATTGCCCGGTAGCTAAGTGCGGAAGAGATAACCGCTGAAAGCATCTAAGCGGGAAACTTGCCTTAAGATGAGTCTTCCCTTACTCCTTTGAGGGTACTGAAGGACCGTCCGAGACGAGGACGTGGATAGGCCGGGTGTGTAAGCGTTGCGAGACGTTGAGCTAACCGGTACTAATGAGCCGTGCGGCTTAACCTGACAACACCGAAGGTGTTTTGGGGATTTGAGAGGGTTTCAGAATGAAAAGCAGCTTGTTCGGGATTGAAGACAGAATTTGTCTGGCGGTAATAGCGCGGTGGGCCCACCTGACCCCATGCCGAACTCAGCAGTGAAACGCCGTAGCGCCGATGGTAGTGTGGGGTCTCCCCATGTGAGAGTAGGACACGGCCAGACATTCATTTAGTCAGAAAAGCCATCCGTCACCGGATGGCTTTTCTGCGTTTGGAGGCTATTAGAAAATAAAAATAGAAGGTTAAAAATCACTTCACGGATTGATATAAACTATAACCTGCTATCGCTCCAGCTATATCATAAGCAATATCATGCCAACTCCAGCCTGTTCCTGATGGGCGGCTATCATAAAGTTCTTTTGCTGCACCAATACTAACGGATAGCAATACACCAAATTGTGCACTTTCACGATGTCCCCAATGTTGACGATCACCATAAGCATTGCCCGCAGCAGCGACAATTGCAGAAAATAAGAAATGTTGCGCTTTATCTTTTCCTGTCCAGTTGTCATTTGCCAGACGAATATTGGAGCAAGCAGTATTTAGTAGGATAGGAGAAATTATTAATATATTTCTTATCAGAGTGATGATGTTTTTTTTCATCGTCATTTACGCCATGATTTATTTTTTTAAATCATAGCTGTTTGATAAATAAGGCGCAAAAATCCCCCCAGGCAATAGCGAGAGGGGATTCAAAAAAATGATAATTATTTATTAATTAGTTGAGTATTCTACAATATCCTGCTGATTAATCGGTCTACCCGAATACGGCGCAAGCGTCGTATCAGTTTGCGTACCTTAACAGGATAGATCTGGATATTTTCCAGCTCCTGATAATTGTGGATAATTTTTGTATGAGTACGGATACAATCCAACTCCATGGCACGTTGTTCTTGCATCTCTTGGTGAGGATCATGAATAAGAATGGCATTTTCCAGATCCAATCCCCATGCCCGAGGATTAAGATTATTACCCGTAATTAATTGCCATTTATTATCAACCCAGATCCCTTTTAAGTGATAAGTATTGTCTTGATCCTTCCATAACCGGATAGTTAATTGCTGGCTATCGATAAACTTTTGCAGCCGACTAGTGAATCGGCGTAAGTTAATTTCATACAGATAAGGCAATGCACCAATGATCTTAAATGGCTCTTCTGGTGGAATATAAAAATCATTAGCTGTTTTATCTCCAATGATGATCTCAACTTGCTTTCCTTGGCGGAGTAGTCGGGATATTGAACGTACCAATACTGCGGGTAAATTGAAGTAAGGTGTACAAATAACCAGCTTGTTTTCAGTGCAAGACATGAGATGACAAATTGTTTTGTTCAGCAGATTTTTTTTGCCCAATCCCACAAGGGGGGTTACCGCCAATTCTTCATTGGATGCTTGATTTTCAACGTGATACTCGGCATTCCTCAATGAAGCACGAAATTGACGGATCAAATTTTTAATTTCAAGGCTACGAGGACGATTGTGGCAGGCCAAATTTTTTACGGCTTCAGCGCTAATAATACTATCATCAATAAATTGCTTCATGACTGGGGCAAGTTTTGTATTATGCAGCAAATGATAACGATCGTAACGGTATTTTTCATGGTGGTGCAGATAGACATCATTAATACTGGCCCCACTGTAAATAACCGTATCATCAAAGATAAAGCCTTTCAGATGTAAAACTCCCAATGCTTCGCGTGTATTCACTGGGACACCCAGGATGGAGATGCTGACATCAGGGTAGCTTTCAGCCATGGAGCAGTACCAGTCTGCATTTGTTGCCGCAGCTTCTACACCAATGCGGCCACGTTGAGCACGATGCCAATCAACCAGGATTTTTATGTCTAACTCAGGGCGTTTTTGTTTAGCGACATATAATGCAGTCAAAATATCCTGTCCTGCATCATCGTTTTCTAAATATAACGCGGCGATATAAATATGCTTTTGGGCATTTGCTATATGCTCCAATAAGGTGCTGCGAAACACTTTAGATTCATAAAGTGTCACAATATCAGCAACTGATTGTGGTAGCTTAGGCAGTTGTGCAAGGTGTTGTTGGTGTTTTGCTTGTTTAAATTTGGACAACATCACAGTGCGTTTTTCTCTTAGTCTAGATGGCGTTAATACCATCATAAGGTGTATGAATCAAAATGATCTGGCGATGATACCATTAGTTTGGTCTATTGTGAGTATGAATTAACGGTCTTGAGCTGATTGCTTTAAGACTGTGCGATCTATCACGGAGTGAGCATTTTTTATTACTCATCACGAGATGTATGTTGAATTTATATTTTGCTAGAGTGTCAATGTAAGATTAACAACGCCATCTTCTAACTGTATATCAATGGCAAACCCAAGTTTTTTCGCAAGTTGGATCATGTTACGGTTTTCAGGCATAGTGATGGCTGTTAGTGCCTGAATACCATGTTCTCTTGTATAGTTAATCAGTTTAGTCATAAGTTGATAGCCTAACGTAATCCCCTTTAGATCTGATCGGACCAATATCGCAAATTCAGCTTCGATATTATCGGGATCTGCCATAGCACGAGCGACACCAATAATTTCAGGTGTTGTTGCTGGATAGCGGATCGCGACGAATGCCATTTCACGGTCGTAATCAATTTGGGTCATGTTTGCAAGATCATCATGAGTAAATTCGTTAATTTCACTGAAATAGCGATAATAAAGATCTTCCTTTGTTACTTGACCGATAAATTCTTTCAGCAAAGGCTCATCTTCCGGCAGGATTGGTCGTAGCAAACATTCAAAACTATCTTTGATATAGATAGTTTCTTCCAGTTCATTAGGATAAGGCCGGATAGCTAGTCTATTGCGGGGATCGCCTGTTACCGGCATTAACTCCATTGTCACATCTAATAGAGTGAACTCATTACCTGATGCAAGCAGTGGATGGATATTCATACGAGTAATTTGAGGACAATCGATCAGAAGATTCGATACTCTGACCAATAACTGGCTGAGGGCAAGAATATCCAGTGGCAAAAGTGAACCGCCAGATTTTATTTTGCCCCCCTTAATTGCCTGAATCACCAGATATCGGGCCAATGCCATATTAAGGGGAGGAAGAGCGACAGCCGCCTGTGTTTCATGTACCCAATCAATATCTCCCTCGCCTAGCATGATTAAGGGACCAAATATCTCGTCTTGCTCAATAGCAATTCTCAGTTCTTGTGTGCCAGCCCGATTAGCCATGCTCTGTACTAATAATCCATGGATCCTGGCGTGTGGGAAGTTTTGTTTGACACGTTCAATAATCGCTTGTGTTGCGGCTTTAACTTCATCAGCATTGCGTAAATAAAGCATCACTCCCTGAACCTCTGACTTATGTGGAATATCAGGGGAGCGGAGTTTTAATGCCACGGGATAGCCAATTTTTTCTGCAATCTTAACCGCATTATCGCTGGTATGAGCGATCCAGGTTGGTAAAGTATTTAAACCGTAAGCATCAAGAATAGGTTGTACTTCATGGGTATCCAGTCGGACATTCCCATTATCAAGGGCTTTCTGTATACACTCATGGGCACGAGCCGTATTCGATGTAATACCAATGGGTAAGGATGGCGTTTCTTTCAGTTGTTTTTGATTTCGCTGATATTCCACCATATGCATAAAGGCAGTAATGGCACCTTCTGGCGTCCGATAAGTTGGGATACCTGCCTCACTGAACAGACGTCGGGCTTCCAATGAAGAATATTCTCCGCACCAATTAGTGAAAATAGTGAGCCATTTTCCACGAGGATGCTCTTTAATGGTTTGTATAACCCGAACCGCTGTAGTTTGGCTGTGGGATATGGCGCTGGGAGAGTGGATTAACAGTAAGGCATCATAATCATGACTATCCAAAAGTAACCTGAGTGCAGCAATATATCGTTCGGTAGAGGAGTCATCACCGATATCCAATGGATTACGTAAAAGCAGCGTGTCTGGAAGTATGCCAGACAATCCATTGATCGTTTCCTCACCTAATATAGCGAGCTTGCCAGTTCTCCTAAATAATTCATCCAGTGCCATTGCCGCGGGTGCGGCCCCATTACTGACGATGAATAAACGTTCTCCGCGTAATGGCCGCATAAAACTCAATGTTTCCACTGCGGAGAACATTTCATGTGTATCTTGTACACGCAGTAATCCGGCACGTTGAATGGCTGCGTCATAAGCAGCATCAAAATTTTGTTGTTCTCCCAGTAACTTCTGAACTTGCCGGGTACGACTGCTTTTCACAACCAGAATCGGTTTATTGCGTGAAGCGCTTCGGGAAGCAGAAAGAAAACGGCGGGCATCGCTGATATGTTCGAGATGTAACAAAATGGCACTGGTTTTACTGTCTCTTGCTAAAAAATCGAGCAGGTCATCAATATCAATATCAACACTGTCACCCAAGGCAATAAAATACGAAAAACCAATATTACGATGGTTGGCCCAGTCCAGAATTGTGTTGGATATTGCTGCTGATTGTGAAATAAAAGCCAATTTACCTTTAAGGATAGGGATCGGGGAAAAACTGGCATTTAGCCCACTCCAGGGGGCTAAAATGCCCAGGCTATTTGGTCCCAGAATTCGAAGATGATGTTTCTGGCTGCACTGTTTTAATTCAGTAAATTGTGATGGCGGAGAGGATAAAATAATGACAGTTTTGCATCCGTGTTGGGCCAGTTGCTCTAGTAAAGACAAATTACGGCTGTGATGAGTACAGATCACAGCAAGGTCAGGCGTTAATGGTAATTTATCGATAGAAGGATAGGCTAACACACCCAGAACGGCATATTTGTGTGGTGTTACGGGGAGAATAGGTCCTGTAAACCCACCCATTAACAAATTTCTCATCAACACTGAACTGGCTTTTTCTGGCTTTTCAGAAGCACCAATAATGGCGATAGATTTAGGGCGTAATAATGCTTCAAGTCCGCGCTGGCTCATTTCTGGAGTTCCTTATCAGTTATCACATCAATAAACAATCACTGTTGATTAAACAATTACCACGAATAACTTTAGCCACCCTCAGTGACTTTAGCGCGGCTTGTCAAGCATTACTGTGAGTTATTCCTACAGATGATTAGATTTTCCTGCCAAATATTGTTCACGGAAGTGATTAAAATGATTCAATAATGATTGTGACGCTTCAATATCCCCAGCTAATTCTAATGCCGCCGCCGCAACTTCGGCAGTACAATGTTGTTCTGTTCTGGAGGGCACCCGAAGTAAATAGTTCATTTTGGCGATATTATTGATAGACAACAGGGGAATATCATTCAAATATGGGCTTTTGCGAAACATTTTTCTTGCTTCAGGCCAGGTGCCATCCAATATAATGAACAGCGGTGGTTTTGGGTTAGCTGGGATCTTCTGATACACCGTACGAGGAGGCGCAGCATAACTGTCTGGGAAGATCAAATAGGGTTGTCGGGTAGGATCACGCACGACGTCGAGCAGTTGTTGGTCAGGCTCGGTTCTGGACCAAAGAAAAGCGCATGTATCAGGCAGAATATCTGCAATCAACTTTCCTGTATTACTGGGTTTCATCGGCTCAGTATCGAACATGATGAGACAGAAACGGCTTTGCGCATTTGCAGGTGAAATCATCTCACACAGACATTTTTTTTTGGGGTAATAAACAATGCAGGCAACGCGGCACCCGGCATCCTCTTGCCAGAAAAGGGCGGGTAGAACGGGCAAGGCGGCGTTGGCGAAGCTGATAAACGGCGTTGTTATTTCTCATTTAAGAACTCAGACATGTTCGTGGATAAAATCAGTAAAAAATTAGCGGATATTTTAATGGATTGTCGTTACCAGAGGTAGCTTCGGGCGCGTACATCGGGTAATCTTCGCGCCATAACGCAGTTGGAGAAATAAATGAACGATTCCTATAGTGGTAAGAACGGCAAAGTCAAAGTAATGTATGTTCGCAATAATGAGGACAATAACGATAACCGTAAAGGCGGCGATCGTCGTAAAAACAGTGACAGCCGTAAGAGTGATAACCGTCCGTTTGGTAAAGGGCGTGATCAGGGTGACCGCCGTCGTGGTAGTGAACGCCCAGTGCGCTCAGGAGAGAGTTCTCCGTGGAAGACTATCTCCCGTCCAGAGGGTGAATCTCTTAGTCCAGAGCACCAGGGCATTAGCGGCAAAAGCAACATTGATCCTGAACAGCTTCGTCGTCAGCGTTTGGAAGAAACTCGTATCTATGGGGAAAATGCTTGTCAGGCAATGTTCCAGAACCGTCCTGATGCGATTGTTCGGGCCTGGTTTGTTCAATCGGTCACGCCGCGTTTTCGTGATGCATTGAAGTGGATGGCGGCAAATCGCAAAGCTTACCATGTAGTTGACGACGAAGAGCTATCTAAAGCATCAGGTACAGAGCACCACGGTGGCGTATGTTTCCTGATTAAGAAACGCAATGGTTTGGATGTGGAAACCTATTTGCAGCAGGCACCCGCGAAAGATTGTGTGTTGGCATTGGAAAACGTAGGCAATCCACATAATCTCGGCGCCATTATGCGTAGTTGTGCGCATTTTGGCGTACAGGGTGTGATTTTACAGGATACAGCGCTGTTGGAATCAGGTGCAGCTGTTCGGACAGCAGAAGGCGGTGCTGAACACATCAAAGGCATTGATGCGGATGGATTCACAGCTACGCTAAATCAATTCCGTAATCAAGGCTATACAATTGTGACCACATCAAGTCATAAAGGTAGTACAACACTGGCACAAGCAACATTGCCAGAAAAAATAGTCTTGGTATTGGGTCAGGAAAGTGACGGACTAAGTGACAGCATTTGGGAAGATGGTGACATTCGTCTTTCTATTGGTGGAACGGGTCGGGTAGAAAGTCTGAATGTTTCTGTTGCAACAGGTATTATGCTGGCGGAATGGTGGCGCCAGAATAAGGTTTAATTTATACCTGAAATAAATCGCAAGCTGCCATTTTGTCGAAGAATAGTGGCTTGGAAATACAAAGAGATAGTTTAATTTCCCCATCCTTAATAAGGCCTTGTTTGTTAGACAAGGCCTTATCTTATACCCCTTCATTTATTGAAACTATTTTTATTAGTTCTTATAGAAATATGTTAGAAAATATAAATAAAAACATTTGTTATTATTTTAGAGTGAAGATATTTATTTAGATATTTGGGTCACGCATTCAACCCGTTGATGATTGTGTATCATCGCTCTTTTTTCGGAGAGATTAAATGGCGACGGTTGAAATAAAATGTCGATTTTGCCAGCAAACTGAATTCGTCAAAAAACACGGTAAAGGCGATGCAGGGCATCAACGCTATCCATAATCAAATTGTTGAACCGTAAAACACTCGGTTACTCAAAATCCCCGGGGAGGCATGACAAAGTTATCGGCACTTTTATCAAAAGGGAATACTCTATTTAAGGCGGCTCAACGGGTTGAATACGTGACCCTAGTCATGAACCCTGATGCGGAGTTGCCGGAAAAAGCTAGCCGGGTGAAGGTTAATATGCCAGAGGAAATGAAAACATTGACGATTTTGTCCGATGTATTCGATGGTGTATTTCGTTATCTGGCGACAATCCTTGATGAGCAGGCAGGATATGTGCAGGAACAATTTTGGCACAGGGTAGCGGATTGTATTTTGGATTACCAATCCCTGCATCCAGAGTTTAGCCAACAATTTAAACGTTATGACCTGTTTACCCCAGAAATTAAACGTTGTTGTTTAAATCGATTGCAAATTGCCAACAATCGCCAGATGCTTGATTTGTCTGATCCCGCCCAGAGTTTTAAGTTTGGGGACAATTTAGCTAATCCAATTGCTCGGTTTGCTAACAAGCCTGAAAGTAATATGTAATTGAGAAATTGTTTTTCTTTTCACATGATTAAACCTCACTGACAGAGAAGTCTTTTTGAATTTTAGGCTTAATTTAAGAGACAGCTGACAAAAGTGGGGTTTTTTATCTCATTGATGATGCTCCACTTGTTCACTATAAGCCATTGGTTAAGGAATACGTTGCGATGGCGACAGGGTGTTGTTATCGGCAATATTTTTCTAACGGGAGCAAATACTCCCGTTAAAACCTGCCTATTCAATGTCATAAGCTTAATGTGCTCCGCCGTGATCTTTACCTCCGGCAGAAAAAGGCGGTTTTGCCAGCCAGATCAATAGCGTCAAGGCGAGGAATATCCCCGCAGAAAGCCAAAAGATCTCATTGGCAGAGATAATTAACCCTTGATGAGTGATCTGTTTTGCCAGATAAGCTGATATTTGTTCATCATTCATGCCCAATTGAGCTAATTGCTGATGCATTTGCTGATAATTCGGGTTATATGGGTTGATGTACTCCGTAAGGTTCGAGTGGTGCATAGATTCACGTTGTGTCCACATTGTGGTGGTGAGGGATGTCCCAATTGAACCCGACAATATACGGGTAAAATTTGACAGGCTGGAAGCTGAGGCCATTTGTTCTGGAGCCAGTCCTGATAATGTAATGGTTGTCAACGGCATAAAGAAACAGGCCATGGCAAGCCCTTGAACAAACTGAGGCCATGCAGTAGCAGCGAAACCCATGCCAGGTTCAAAGGTATATGCCCGCCAATAGAAGCAAATAGCATAAGTAATAAAACTAAATGTCACGATATAGCGCATGTCTATCTTATGGCCAAATTTGCCAATGACAGGTGATAATAACAGTGGCAGCAATCCTATCGGTGCGGCTGCAAAGCCAGCCCAGGTTGCGGTATAGCCGTAAACTTCTTGCAATAGCTGTGGCAGTAAAACAATCGAACCGAAGTACATCATAAAGCCGAGACTAATACTCAGTGTACCAATGGAAAAATTGCGTAGCTTAAACAGGGATAGATCGATTATCGGATGATCATCCGTCAGTTCCCATATGATCAGCAAAATAAGTGCGATAACAGCAGTAATAGTAAGGATAATAATCCCGGTGGAATTAAACCAATCAAGTTCCTTGCCTTGGTCAAGCATAATTTGCAGGCTGCCAATACCAATCACCAGCAAGAACAGTCCAGTAGCGTCAATGGGGCGGATTTCTGTTTTCGTTTCCCGGCCACGCAATAGCTGCATGATGATAAAAATAATTGCGATACCAAGAGGGATATTGATGTAAAAGATCCATCCCCAGTGGTAGTTATCACTGATATAACCGCCAAGGATAGGTCCGCAAATAGGGGCAACAACGATCATTATCGACCATAGCGCTAATGCCATGTTACGTTTCGCGGGTGGATAGTTATTTAACAACAAACTTTGGCAAAGGGGGAGTACAGGGCCTGCGGCCAACCCTTGCATAACGCGGAAGAAAATTAACATACCGAGGCTGTTGGAAAGGCCACATAGCCAGGATGAAAGAGTAAAAATTGCGGTAGACCAGAGGAACAATTTTACCTCACCGAAACGCTTCGCTAACCAGCCGGTAATAGGTATGGATATTGCGTTTGCGACACCGAAGGAGGTAATCACCCATGTTCCCTGCGAGCTTGATGCCCCTAGATTACCCGCAATCGTCGGTATGGCGACGTTAGCAATGGTAGAGTCGAGAACAAGCATGAAAGTCGCCATTGAAAGAATAATTGTCAAAAGGGCGAGTTTCGCACCTGTAAACGGTTCTCTTGTTACCATGACGCCCCCTTAAATTTGGTTTCCTGAATTACTATTAATAATGTCAGTAACTATTTTGTTTGCAGAAGCCATATCTATCGTCAACGCATTGGTTTGATAGGCCGGAAGGGTACGGCCGGTGGTTGCCAGTACAGTTCCATCAGTGTTCGCTGTGCCCACGGTGACTTTTGTTGATAACCCAATGCGCAAAGGATGATGTTTTAACTGTTCAGGAGCCAGCGCAATACGGACAGGCAAACGCTGTACAACTTTAATCCAATTTCCGCTGGCATTTTGCGCGGGCAATAGAGAAAAGGCGCTCCCGGTTCCCATATCAATGCCTGCAACCTTGCCGGTATAGACAACATCGTCACCATAGAAATCGCTGACGATTGTAGCGGGCTGTCCAATTCGCATGTTTGCCAGTTGGGTTTCTTTGAAATTGGCCTCAATCCACATATTGTTGACAGGTACAATCGCCATCAATGGTGTCCCTGTATTGATACGGGAACCTACCTGAACGCTACGGCGGGCGACATAACCATCAACAGGGCTGACAATATTGGTTCTCTGCAAGGCGAGCCAGGCATCACGAACACCGGAGGCCGCTTTTTCGATAGCTGGCTGTTTTTCCAGCGGAGTATCCAGAATAATGGCTTGATTGCTTTTATATTGAGCTATTGCGACATCCAAATCAGCTTGGGCAGCAGAGACCGTTTCGCGCATATGTTGCAACTCTTCTTTACCAATCAGATTCTGAGTTCCCAATATTTCCCTTCGATTGAGATCACTTTGGGTTTTTCTGAGAGCAATTTTTTTCAGCTCAATGATGGCCTGATATCTTTTACTGTCGATCATGTGTTGATGAGTGATTCGGACAGTATTGGCTAATTCATTTTTGGCTCTTTCCAGAGCCAATTCAGCGTCACGGGGATCGAGTTGGACAAGGGGCTGACCACTTTTCACAAAATCAGTATTGTCAAAATTAACAGTCACGACACTGCCTGCAATTTGCGACATGACTTGTATTTGATTACCTGTAACATAGGCATTCTCGGTTTCTTGGTAGTAACGTAAAGTGAGAAACCAGTAAACGCTATAGCCAGCCCCAAGCAGAAGGAAAAATAACGTCAATAACGTAATGATATGGCGGCGTTTCTGTTTTTTAGTTCTATTTTTTGTTTTCACCTTTGCAGAAGAGTGTTTTTCGCTTGAGGATAGCGTTTTTTCGCTAGACGGAAGTGATGCTTTCTCACTAATACTCATGGAGAGTCCCCATATTTGTTTTTAACTTATGATTAATTGTGTGGCCCGACAGGACAAAACACGTTTCCAGTAGTGTGCGCTTACACTACTGGAAGAGACGAACGATATGGATTTAAGTATTATCTGAAGATAATAATCAGCCATACGAAGTATCTGATGATACAGGCTGGTAGAAAAGTTTTTTTTAGAAAATGTTGCTATAACATGTTTTCTTAGTTCAAAACCGTCCAGAAGAAAGGCAATTACTTACTTAAACAATCCCCAATATTATCTAATTGCCCCAAAACCTTTCTCATCAATTTTTCTAACTGTTTTTTCTCCTCTGAATCCAGGATAGACCAAAGCTTAACCAGGCATTCATGCTGTGGTGGAAGTAAACCATTCAAGAAATTTGAACCTTTTTCTGTGAGATGGAGATGGAGACAACGACGATCATTATGGCTCTCCTTTCTCTCTATCCAGCCCTGCTTTTCTAATTCATCTGCAATTCGGGTTGCATTTGTACGGGAAGAGCCTAATGCAGCACTGAGTTCTGATGGCTGAATGCTGCGGCTTTCTTTGGTATCCAGAATCATCAGAGCCATAAACAAGGTTTCATTGATTCCTTGTGCTTTCAGCATGTTGTTTCGATTTTCCAGAAGCCTGCTTTGGACATGCATGGATAAGCGGGTGAGTAATATCTCTTGGTAGGGTAAACTTTTTTGCTGCGCTACACGGCAATTAAGTAACTCTTCTGTGGGAGTGAATGAACTTTCCATTGTTTAGATACCTTATTAGTTTCAACCGGTAAAGTAACTTTTGTTAAAAACCATACAAATACTATATTAAAAGTTAAATTTAGCAATTATAGTTATTTATTATCATCACATTTCTTTTGATATTGATACCTAATTCATAAATAGCTTGAATGCTATTCCAAAGGCTACGGCACCAGACAGTGTTGAAATAATGATGCTTCGAGTTTTGTAGAAAAATAGGCAGATGGTTAGGCCGCCAATGAGGGTCGGAAAAAGTTTGCTGTGCTCCTTCATGACGTCAGGAATGCTTGAGACGATAAGGAGTGAACAAATTGATGCAATACCAATGCTGTCGAGTATGATGCTCATTTTCCCCTTTTTTTCTGTCGGTAAGTGGTTAACGCCCAAACGCAGAGGAAGATAGCGGAATAAAAAATTGGCCACACCGACAATAAGTCCGATAAGAAGTATTTTATTATCAATCATATAATGAGCTAAGTATGTAATATATTAATTAGGTAAGGTATTCAGCATGCATTTTTAGTTTGCAAAAGTGCAGCTAAACATCCACTCGTAATCCCTGCAAAAATGGCAATGGGGATTGAAAAGAATGTGATCCCTATTAATGCGCCTAATAAAGCAGCGGTAACACAGTAGGTATTTTGTTTTTTGAAAGAGGCTAACAAAAAACTTAAAAATAGGGCCGGAAGCATAAATATCATGGCAGCTTCAATGGCGGGATAAGAGTTCAAATAGCCATTACCCAGTATGGCCCCAGCTACAGTACCCAGCACCCAAGAGAGCCAGGAACATATTGCAATGGCAACCATCCAGTTTTCGCTCCAGCTTCGTTGGTCTTTAATTAATTTGGCTGTTGCTGCGGCAAAAACTTCGTCAGTCAGGCCAAAAGCCCAAATTACGGTTTTCTTTTCCGATAATTTTTGTTTGATGCGATAACGTAAGGCCGGGCCATACAAAATGTGGCGGATATCCATTGCCATTACGGTTAGCGCAGAAAACCACAATGACATTCCTGCGCTTAGTAAAGCGGTGATGACAAACTGGCTGGCACCAGCATAAATGACACATGAAAAAAAAGATGGCTTCTATGGGGGTAAACCCCAGTTTAGTTGCGCTTAAACCAAATGCAAAAGAGATGGGAATATAACCAATGGCGATTGGGAGACTATCAAAAATACCTTCTCTAAATGAAGAAGCCTTGCTGGGTAGCGGTTTCTCAGATTCTGATGTAACCGATATTGGTATATCAGGTATAGATTTATCAGGTATTGGCATAGAGAATTTTGTTTTTTTGTTAACAGATGAAATAACTTTAACAAAATATGACGAAAGTGAAAATATGAAATAGATAAATTATTTAAATAATGTCATTAAGAACCAAAGGATTGATGGTGATGAAAGAGTGTACACTGGGTAGCCGTAAATTTTTGTTAACATTTTTACGGCTATCATATGCAGAGCAGAGTGAAGGTAGTGAAGGTAAAGTTAATTTATGCTTTATTAGCGGCTTTTCTGGCTGTTTTTAGCCAACTGTCTACCGTTTTCTGGTGTGATTTGATCCAGTCTTCAGCTTGGCGCTTAATATCAGCTTCTGAAATTTTAGCGCTATGCATAAGACGATTTTGAGCACTAATATCAGTAATAGGCAAGGTCATAACAGCAAAAAGTTTTGCCGCAGCAGGGTTCTTTTCTGCCCACGCTTTGTTTGCCACGATGCGCATGGAACTGGGGGGAAAACCATAGTTACGGCCGTTAGGCAACTGGGTATTGAGGGGTTCTCCCTCGCCGGTAGCAGAGAAGGGAACTTGCAGCCAAATGACATCTTTTCCAGGTTTCAGTACATCACTCACCCAGTAAGGTGTCCAGGTATAATAAAGGATGGGTTTACCTGCCCGATAGCGGGCGATAGTGTCAGCCATCATGACCGCATAATTGCCTTGGTTTTGTTTCACGGTATTTTCTAATCCATAAGCTGTTAAGTGATGGTTGATTGCGCTTTCACATCCCCATCCTGGCTTACAACCTGTCAAATCTGCTTTTCCATCTCCATTCGTATCAAATAGTTTGGCAAGTTTAGGATCTTTTAATTGAGCGATATTGGTGATGTGATATTTCTCTGCGGTTTTTTTATCAATCAGATACCCTTGAGCCGCATTGACGACGTAATTTCCCTTGCGATAGAAGATATTATCTCCTCCGGCCGCTTTATATGGGACGTCATGGAGCGGTACCCAACTGACAGCCATAAAGGTGGCATCACCTGCAGCAATGGAAGTGTAAGCGACGTTATAATCAACTTCCTTGATCGGTTTGACATCATAGCCGAGTTTTTCTAATGCGCTGCAGACAATCAAAGTCTGAAAGGTTTCTTCGCTGATTGTACTTTGTAGCGGTTGCACACTGATACCTTTACCGGGAAGCTCAGTTGCAGATGCGGCTGACGATAAGGAAAGACCCATGAATGCTATCAGGAAGGTTCCCAAAATGATCCTCTTATTCATGATCTCGTTGCATAAGGTGATTATGCGCATGATTGTTTCCTCCTTTTGTTGCCAGAGTGGGTCGCGTTTTGGACGTATTATTTTGACTGGCATGATTTTTATGGACGGTTTTTTTCTTTGAGCGAATTGAGATAAAAAGCAGGTAAAGTAATCCTATTGGCCCAGAGTGATACCAGTATTTCCCTCTGGTGCGCTGACTTTTACCCAAGGATTGCGTCAGTCTATCAAGGATAATGGCAAGAATGACAATGCCTGTACCGCCAACGGCGGCCAATCCTATATCAAGGCGGCCAATACCGCGCAATACCATCAGCCCCAAGCCGCCAACCGCAATCATGGAAGCAATGACGACCATGGAAAGCGCTAACATCAACGTTTGATTCACACCCGCCATAATTGTCGGCATTGCCAGTGGCAGTTGAACTTTGAACAACATCTGCCGCGGGCTGGCCCCAAATGATCTGGCGGCTTCAATTAAATCTGATGGAACTTGTTTTATTCCCAAAATTGTCAGGCGAATAATAGGCGGTAACGCAAAAATGATGGTGACGATGACGCCGGGTACATTACCTATGCCAAACAGCATGACGATGGGAACGAGATAAACGAAAGCCGGCGTGGTTTGCATGGCATCCAGCAAGGGGCGAACAATTTTGGCGAGTCGTTCATTGCGGGCCAACCCGATCCCAAGAGGAAGCCCGATGATAAGGCAGAACAGTAGGGCGGTTAGCACCAGAGCCATGGTTATCATCGCTTCTGACCATGCTCCAATGGCACCGATCATAATCAGTGAAATTAAAGCGATCACGCCTATTCCTGCCCCTGCAATTTGCCAGGCCAGTAACGCAAAAAACAAAATGGTGATGGGAGGGGGCAATGTCGTCAGGAACTGCTCAAAACCCGTGAGGACAAAATCTACCGGAATACGGATGACTTGAAAAACAGGCCGGAAATGTACGACAACCCAATCGATGATACTGGTCACCCATGAATCAAACGGAATTAGCTTATGCTGAAAAGGTGACATGAAATGAAAGTGTTCTGGCGGAATATGGGTTGCAGACGTATTCAGCCAATCGTGGTTTGATGCAGGAGCAGCGGTGCTACTGTCCATCCAGGGATCACTGTTATTGGTGGGATCAGTGATTGTCTGTGGAGATTTATTGTCCATTGGGTGCCTCCTTATCTAAGGCCTGTAGCAGTATTCCTTTGGAAATGACACCTAAATAACGGCTATTGCCATCTATGACAGGGACGGCGCAGGGAGATTGCGCAACAGTGGATATCAATTCATTCAGCGGAATCTCTGCCGAAACGGCGGTTGGTTTTTCCAATATGGCATGTTCAATGGATTTTTTTTCTGTCAGTGCCTGTTGCAGGGAATGGGCAGATACTACACCAATAAACTTCTGGTTTTTTTCGATTAAATAGCCATAGTTTCTGTCTTCATTATCCAGCACTTGCAATGCAGAACGGGGACCAAAACCTGTTGCGGCATGAAGCAACGTTTCTGGCCGGCGGCGGGCAATGTCTTTGGCTGAGAAGACATGTCCAATATCCACACCACGGAAGAATGTTTTGACATAATCATTCGCGGGGCTATTCATAATCTCATCAGGTGTGCCGATCTGAACGACAATACCGTCCTGCATGATGGCAATGCGATCACCGATACGCATTGCTTCATCCAAGTCATGGGAAATAAAAACCACAGTACGTTGATGTTCCCCTTGCAGGCGCAGTAACTCATCTTGCATTTCAGCACGGATGAGAGGATCGAGGGCTGAGAAGGCTTCATCCATTAACAGAATATCGGGGTTGTTAGCCAAAGCTCTGGCTAACCCAATACGTTGTTGCATCCCACCGGAAAGTTCATCGGGATATGATAGTGCGTAGTTTTCGAGATTGACTTGTTGCAGCGTTTCAAGTGCTTTTTGATGACGCTCTTCTTTGGGGACGCCTGCAAGCTCCATACCAAACGCCGTATTCTCCAGAATATTCAAATGTGGCATAAGAGCAAATGATTGGAAGACCATGCTGATTTTGCTGCGACGAACGTCTCGTAGCTGAGTTTCTGTGATGGTAGAAATATCTTCGCCGTCGATAAGTACATGGCCTTTGGTAGGCTCTATCAGACGATTGAGAAGACGTACTAGTGTGGATTTACCGGAACCCGATAATCCCATGATCACAAATATTTCGCCTTCTTCAATGGCCAGATTGACATCCTGAACACCGACGGTGAGACCTGTTTTTTCAAGTATTTGTTCTTTACTGAGACCAGACGCTAATAACTTAAATGCTGGTCCCGGATTATTGCCAAATATTTTATAGAGATTCTTAACTTCAAGTTTAACAGTCATGGAATAATATTTCCTGTTGTGAATGATATATTGTGTTCAATTACTCCGGTGCTATTTTACCAATCTATACCCTAACATATTAAAATGCACAGACAACCCCTTATTTAATATCGTTAATAAAAAGTTATGTTTTCTCATAACATAATATTGAAAGGGTAAAGTGAATTTTTTGGTATTAATTTAATGAAATTCAACTGGGTAAATGATTTTTTTTCAGATAACAAAAAAGGTCATTGTCATAAATGAATTTATTTTTTTGTATTGTATTGCATTGGTTTTTTATGATTTTTTGGTTTTTTATGCTTACTTTTGAGTTGTATAGTGACATATGTGCTAACCATAGAAAAGCTTATGAAAAAATGGTAGGTTTAAATTTTTATCATAAATATATTTGTGGGATTAGTGAATATGATTCAATTTTGCAGGCTTTATACCAATCCAACTTCAGGATGCGTGTTATATTTTCCCGTGCAGCGGGGAAATATAAGGCCTCACGTCGTCTGGCGGGTTGCAACTTGAAGTTTATCGAGTATAAATGGATTTTTTTGGAAATAAATAACGGTATAACAATAGCATATGTTATTTGTAATTATTGTTTTTTTATAATTAATCACATGGTATGGAATTGAAATTCAGTGTTCGATATTTATTTTATGTATTTTCTATGTTTTGAAATTTTACAGATAAATTTCCAATGGGTTTTTATATTATACCAATCCCACTTCAGGATGCGTATTATATTTCCCCACGCAGCGGGGGGAAATATAAGGCCTCGTGTTGTCTGGCGGATTGCAACTTGCAATTTATCGAGCATAAACAGTGTGTGAATAGATCTGAAATTTAATATCTAATAATGGGTGAAATAACGAATTGAAATCCATTGTGCCTGATTCATCATTTCACCATTCTAAGAATAGAAAATGGTCATTGTTGAAAAAAGAGGCAGAAGTTTGACTGCCTGGGAGATGATCTTCACTCAGTTTGTGAGTAAACGCTGTTAATGCTTGGGTATAACTGGCTTGTTCGCCCCATTGAGTTGATTGGCAGCAGTGTAGTGTTGTATCTCTTTTAGGGCAATTAGCCCCGATTGTCGTTTTCTAACCTGGAATCGACCGATGATATACCACTGTGTTTGCCACAAATGATAACACCTCTAGTAAAATTTCTGGGTGCTATATTATTTAATAATAATAAAAACTAACATATGTGTATTATGTTGAGATAATTCAATTGTGAAATTTATACTATATGTAGTTGCTAACTTAATTTTTTAATCTATATATGGTGTTTTAATCTTTTTCAAAGAGGTAACATTAAAAATAAAGTATTATAACTTATTGGCAGAGCCATAATTTTAATTGTCAGAGGGCGCGATGGTTTCTTTATCAAATTGTCAGATGTGTAACCGAATTCATCATTGCAAATTGATGAATGAGAGATTTAGGCTAGTACAGAAATTTTCAATAATAAATTAAATGGAGGTAGTTTATGTATCATCATTACCTGAATACTCCAGAAGGATTTCCCAAGCCTTATGTACATATCACTGCGGACGATGAAGGAGTAACCAGTATTTATTTCGTCAACGAAAAGAAAGAATTAGAATCGAAGAGTGTGATAACCAAGCAGTGCGCGAAAGAGTTGCAAGAATATTTTAAAGGGAAACGACTAACGTTTACTGTTCCTTTAAGTATGCAGGGAACGGAATTCCAACAGCGTGTTTGGCAGCAACTTTGTAAAATTCCTTGTGGCGAAATGTGGAGTTATAAACAATTGGCACTCACATTGGGATCGGTAAATTATTGTCGTGCGGTCGGTATGGCGAATTCACGCAACCCTATTTCATTAATTGTGCCTTGTCATCGGGTGATTGGACATGATGGTAAATTGGTTGGCTATACCGGTGGGTTGGATATCAAAAGGTGGCTACTTGATCATGAAAAGAATAGAAAGGTGAAAAGTAAACAGAATTAAAATAAAACGCTAATTTATTTGTGAAATCACCATTGGCGTATAAAATCAATCAATGTAATTAAACAAAAAGTGTGTTTTTTTACATTCGGTTATAGGTTTCGTGATCTATGTTGCAGACAGTGGACTATATTATTTGCTGTACTGTACGTGACACAGAGTTCGTGTCTTTTTTATTAAAGGTAAGTTTTAATGTCAAAAATTAAAGGTAACGTTAAGTGGTTTAACGAATCCAAAGGGTTTGGTTTTATCACTCCAGAAGATGGTAGTAAAGATGTTTTTGTACACTTTTCCGCCATTCAGTCTAGCGGATTCAAAACTCTGGCTGAAGGCCAAAAAGTAGAGTTTGAAATTACTGAGGGTGCGAAAGGTCCATCTGCTGCAAACGTTGTCGCAATCTAACTTCGGATCCCGTATTCTGAAAACCCGTTTTGATAACGGGTTTTTTTTGCCTTATTGTTTTTTAGACAGTTATAAGACCCTTACAGTTTGTTCATCACTGCAAAAGCGAATACTGTCATCAACAATGAACTTATCACGTTCACCAAAATGCTAAACAGTGCCCAACCTATTCTTCCTGCTTGCAATAGATAAACCACTTCGGCAGAAAAGGTGGAAAAGGTCGTTAGCCCACCGCAAAACCCTGTCGTTAGCATGAACTTCCAAACCGAATCGAGATGTGTGGCTTTGTTAAAATAGGCCAAACCCAATCCAATGATAAAGGCACCAACACAATTAGCCGTCAGTGTACCAACGGCAATTGGGGAAGCAGGACTGTTCAGGCGGAGGCTGATGAGCCAGCGTAGGACACTACCCAGGCCACCACCAATAAATACAGCAAATAAAATATTCATCATGATGGTGGCAACCGATTATTTGATTTCTACGCCCTTGGCCTGCAAGTCAGCATGGTATGAAGAACGAACAAACGGACCACAGGCAGCATGGGTAAAGCCCATTTCTAACGCAGCTTCTTTCATTTCATCGAATTCGGCGGGGCTGACATAACGCTGCACTGGCAGGTGATGGCGGCTTGGTTGTAAATATTGCCCCAAAGTCAACATGGTGACACCGTGGCTACGTAAATCGCGCATGACCTCCAAAATTTCTTCGTTGGTTTCGCCTAATCCCACCATTAAGCCTGATTTGGTCGGAATATCTGGATGTGCTTCTTTGAATTTTTCCAGTAGTTTCAATGACCAGGCGTAGTTAGCACCGGGACGAACCTGACGATAAACCCGTGGCACATTTTCCAAATTATGGTTAAACACATCAGGGGGAGTTGCGGTCAGAATTTCCAGCGCTCGATCCATACGACCGCGGAAATCTGGCACTAACGTTTCAATCTTAATTGATGGGTTTTTTTCACGAATAGCCGTGATACAGTCAGCAAAATGTTGTGCACCACCGTCACGCAGATCGTCACGGTCAACCGATGTAATAACGACATAACGCAGCCCCATATCCTGGATAGTCTGCGCAAGCTTGAGAGGTTCATTGGCATCAGGTGCATTTGGGCGGCCATGAGCGACGTCACAGAATGGACAGCGACGAGTACAGATGGCGCCAAGGATCATAAAAGTGGCGGTTCCGTGGTTAAAACACTCAGCAAGGTTAGGGCAGGAGGCTTCTTCACAGACAGAATGCAACCCATTTTTGCGCATTGCCGCTTTGATACCCTGAATGCGGCTGGAATCCGCAGGAAGTTTGATTTTCATCCACTCAGGTTTACGCAAGAGTGCTTCACGTTCTGTGGCAATTGTTTTCACAGGGATCAAAGCCATCTTGTCTGCGTCGCGGTATTTGACACCACGTTCCATCTGAATTGGTTTACTCATAATCATGCTGCTTCCAGTTATATTCTTCAGATTTTGACTTATCTGCCTGATGGTGATGAAAAAATATCGAGGCAAATAAATCCATTCAAATTTTTTTGAAAAATGTTAAAAAATTATATCATCTTTCGTTGATAAGTTGGAATCCCAAGATCTGACAGAATTTTTCCACCAGAATGGGTTGTACATCTTCAATGGTCACGCCGGTGACGAAGTCACTGAGTTGGATCATTTGCATGCCTGTATAACCACAGGGATTTATGCGTAAAAAGGGTTGTAAGTCCATTGCAATATTCAGTGCCAGACCGTGGAAAGAGCATCCTTTTCGGATACGCAACCCAAGGGAACATATTTTGTTACCTGCGACATAAACGCCGGGGGCATCTGGGCGTGCATAAGATCCCACGCCAAAATGCGCCAGTGTTTCGATTACGGTATTTTCGATTGAGGTGACCAATTGACGCACCCCAATTTTTGACCGTTTCAAGTCAATCAAAACATACATGACCTGCTGTCCGGGACCATGATAAGTAATCTGCCCCCCCCTGTCTGACTGGACGACAGGGATATCACCCGGTGCGAGTAGATGTTCAGCTTTACCGGCCTGACCTTGCGTAAATACTTTTTCGTGCTGGACAAGCCAAATTTCATCAGCTGTTTCCGCTGTACGTTGCTCGGTGAACTGGTGCATAGCATCAGAAACCGGTTCGTAGGGCTGAATACCTAACTGACGTAAAATAACGGTGTTATGTTGCAATGGAGATTTCATCATTCATTAACAAAAAGTGCCCGCCAGTATAACGCTGTAAGTTGATTCCCACCAGTTTGAGAGTGCCTTAATGCAATAATATTGTTCATTAGACGAATATATTTTTATTTTATATTATCATGGTTATATATTTTGATGATTTCCCCTTTAATCTCCTGTTTGGGCTAGCAGATGGTCAAAAAAAACCAATTCCTGATTGTTGGGCATCTTTGTAGTTTTCTGGTGCTCCTTTACAGCCTCTCAATGTTGCTGCCTACTTTTGTGGCTCTGTTTTATAAAGAAAAAAGTGTTTTTGCTTTTTTTGAGACATTTGTCATTGGCTTGGTTACAGGTGGAATAGGCTGGTACTTTACCCGTAAAATCAAAGCACAGCCCAGTACGCAAGATGGATTTCTTATCATTGTACTTTTCTGGTTGTTGTTCTCATTGCTCAGTGCCTTGCCTTTTGTGCTTGATAAAAGTTTAAACATTAATCTGGTGGATGCAATGTTTGAAGGGATATCTGGCATTACGACTACCGGAGCCACGGTATTGAATGATGTCTCAGCCCTGCCCAAGTCCGTGCTCTATTATCGCGCTCAACTCAATTTTATTGGTGGTTTGGGCGTCATCGTCCTTGCCGTTGCTATCTTGCCTTTACTGGGGATTGGTGGTGCCAAACTCTATCAATCAGAAATGCCCGGCCCTTTCAAAGAAGAACGGTTGACGCCACGGCTTGCGGACGGTGCCAAGAGTTTGTGGGTAGTGTATCTGTTGTTGGGCGGACTCTGTTCAGTCAGTTTTTGGGCCGCAGGAATGTCGTGGTTTGATGCTGTCTGTCATGGGATTTCAACGGTGTCTTTGGGCGGATTTTCCACCCGCAATGAAAGTCTTGGTTATTACGACAGTGCAGCCATTGAAATGGTGGGCGGCATTTTTTCGGTTCTGTCAGCCGTCAACTTTACGCTCTATTTTGTTGCTCTGACGCGCAGGAGCTTAAAACCGCTGCTAAAAAATGCCGAACTGCAATTTTTCTTACTGGTATTGGCAGTGATCGTTGGCATTATCTGGTTAGAATTATACCGCTCAGGCATGTATGGCGTGACAGAAGCCTTTGTTCACGGCTTTTTCATGACCAGTTCCATGATGACGGATAATGGTTTGGCGACCGCAGATTATGCTCAATGGCCTCCCCATACGATATTGCTATTGCTGGCAGTGAGTTTTTTTGGTGGCTGCGTGGGGTCAACATGCGGCGGTATTAAAGCCCTCCGTTTTATGATCCTGGCAAAACAGAGTGTTAGTGAGGTTAACCAGCTCATTCATCCCAATGCCATCTCTACGATCAAAATTGGCAAATCTGTGGTTCAGGAAAGGGTACTGCGTTCTGTCTGGGGATTCTTTTTTCTTTATATCTTTTTTAGCTGTTTTTTTATCTGGGCGTTGAACTTGCTCGGTTATGATTTAGTGACATCATTTGCCACCGTTGCTGCTTGTATTAATAACATGGGGATAGGATATGGCGCGACAGTGCAAGGCTTCGGTGATCTTAATCCTACAGCGAAATGGATGATGTGTGCAGCAATGTTGTTGGGAAGATTGGAAATTTACCCAATATTGATTTTATGTTCAAAAACGTTTTGGCGTTTTTGAACATAATGTCAGATAGAACATCAATTAATTTTATGGCGTATTGGGCTAAATCTCTACGAGATAAGCATTCCTGAGTCTGACTAAATGTTTTTACTGACAATGCGCTGACGTGTAAATCAGCGCATTGTGTTTTAATAGATCGTGTTTTAATAGATCGTATTTTAATAGATCGTATTTCAGTGAATTGTGGTTGTACCATTAGAGCACAACGCGAACCAACTCCAACTGACCCAACTCTTCATACAGCGTTTCAACTTGCTCAATATGTGTCGCATTGATGGTAATGGATACGGAATGATAATTGCCTTTGCTGCTGGGTTTCACGACCGGAGAATAATCGCCCGGTGCATGGCGTTGAACGACTTCAATAACTTGATCCACCAGCTCAGGTTGAGCCAAACCCATCACTTTGTAGGTGAATGAACAAGGGAACTCAAGCAGTTCATTTAATTTCGTTTTCATGGGCACTCCTAAAATATATTTGCCACGGCATCGTGGTTGATTTGCCGTGGCGTGATAATTTTCTAACGGTATGTCATTAATATAGGCTCAATATCTGGCTTTCAAGAGATCAACCGAACCAGTGGTGGAACATCAGTCGGATATAGTCGATCATGCGGCTGAAAAAGCCACCTTCTTTGACTTCCTGCATTACGACTAATGGACGTTGTTCAATGGTTTTTCCGTCAAGCTGGAAGTTGATAGTTCCAACAATCTGATTTTTAGCGAGCGGCGCGTGCAGTTCGGTATCGTTCAGTACATAGCTGGCTTTCAGGTCTTTCAAACGGCCACGGGGGATAGTCAGGTAAACATTTTTGTCAACGCCCAGCTGGACTTTGTCAGTATCACCAAACCAAATAGGCTCTGACGCAAATTCTTTACCGACTTGTAATGGTGAAACCGTCTCGAAGAAACGAAAACCCCACGTCAATAATTTTTTGCTGTCGGTTTCACGTCCCTTGAAGGTTGGGCTGCCCATCACCGCAGAAATCAAGCGCATATTGCCTTCGGTAGCAGAAGCAACAAGATTATATCCCGCCCCGTTGGTATGGCCCGTTTTAATACCGTCAACATTCAGGCTCTTATCCCATAACAAGCCATTACGATTAGGCTGGCGAATGTTGTTGTAAGTAAAATCTTTTTCTTTGTAGATAGCGTATTCATCCGGTACATCACGGATTAGGGCCTGACCAATCAATGCCATATCATGAGCAGAGCTATATTGACCGGGAGCATCCAGGCCATGAACGGTTTGAAAATGGGTATTTTTCAGCCCCAAATTTTGCACATATTGATTCATCAAACTGACGAATGCATCCTGGCTGCCTGCCACATAGTCCGCCATCGCAACGCAGGCATCGTTGCCAGATTGCAAGTTGATACCGCGTGAAAGCATAGCGACAGAAACCTGGTCACCGGGCTTTAAAAACATCAGGGATGAGCCTTTAAATACCGGATTACCCGTTGCCCAGGCATCTTTACCGACAGTAACGATATCTTCCGGTTTGATTTTTCCTGATTTAATGGCCTGACCAATGACGTAACTGGTCATCATTTTGGTCAGACTGGCGGGATCGCGGCGGATATCTGCATGCTTTTCGGCTAATACCTTTCCTGAATTGTAATCAATCAGAATATAGGCTTCTGAATCCAGTTCTGGTACACCCGGGATCATGGTTTTGAAATTATCATCCGCGTAGGCAGATGCGGAAACGCTGGCAGCCAGAGCAATGCCTAACGTGGCTCTTTTAATAAAACGGGAAGTAACGATGTATTTCATGATTGATTAGATAACATCCGTGAGAGAAGGATTGATAATAAGTGACATAATAACAAATGGAAAAAAAGCTGACATTAAACAAAACTGGTTGCAGCCGATTTTATCTGCCTGCTGACAGGAAAATATCAGCAGGCGGTGATGCTATTTATCGCGTTATCGTGATGGTGTTGCCTGAATCAGGGAGCAACAATAAACGAGGATTGCTGCATCTGATCTGTCAGTTTCTTTTGTAATTCCATAGCCTGCTGGCGGTTATTGAATGGTCCCAGCTGGACGCGATAGACGTTACCAAATTGGAAAATACGCCCTTGAACGTTAAAGCGCTGGCTCAATAACTGTTGCCATTCTTTGGCTTTTTGTTCAGCGCTGATTGCGCCCACTTGCACCATGTAACCGCTTGTTGATTCAGGTGCAGGGGATGTCGTCGCAGGTTGGCTAGTTGTATTTTCAGCCAAACTTTGCTCAGTCGGTGGTTGTGTTACGGTATTTTCGTCAGCCGAATGAGCTGCTATAGCAGAAGGCGTTGATGATTGGGAACTCAGATTAGGTCTTTCAGGTAATGCAAAGCTCTGTTTAACAATCGTCGATCCTTTTGTTCCCAAACCGGAAAGTGAGCCATCAGGTGAAACGAGAATACCATCCAATTTCACTTTGCTTTGTGGCATCAAATTGAGTCGCTCCGCTACTGCATGAGATAATTCGATTATTTTCCCCGGCTTATTGTAAGGGCCTCGATCATTGACCCTAACAATCATCATGCGTCCATTGCTTAAGTTGGTGACACGAACATAACCTGGAATAGGCAGTGTCGGGTGCGCTGCCGCTAAAGCATAGGGACTCGCTCGTTCACCAATTGCTGTCAGTTTTCCATTGGATTCATCACCGAACCAACTGGCATAGCCTGTCTGGGTAAAGTGAGCCGGGTCTTGCACTATGTGATAGGTTTGCCCATCCCGCTGATAATCCTGGTTGGCACTTGGATGGTAAGGCTCATATTGAGGCTCCGCCCCCAAAACATCACGCGTTGGAATCGGCGGAAGGGAAGATGTCCGATCGTGACCGGTCATGTTACAGCCTGATATCAGTACAGCTACGATGCTAAGTATAAGCCACTGTTGACGCATGAAACTTCTTCCTCATAAGCTTTTGGACAATAATTTACGATGCGTATGTATCGACATGATAATGCCGAACCCCGCCATTAGGACAATTAATGCTGATCCCCCATAACTGATCAACGGCAGGGGAACACCGACTACCGGCAGGATACCGCTTACCATGCCGATATTGACAAAAACATAGACAAAGAAAATCAGTATTAATCCTCCGACCATGACCCGGCCGAAAGTATTCTGCGCTTTGGTTGCAATAAACAAACCACGTATAATGACCAGTAAGTAAAGCACCAGCAAAACCAGAACGCCAATCAACCCCAACTCTTCAGACAGAACGGCGAAAATAAAATCGGTATGTCGCTCTGGCAGGAATTCCAACTGCGATTGAGTGCCTTGTAACCAGCCTTTTCCAAATATTCCCCCTGAGCCAATAGCAATTTTGGACTGAATGATATGGTAACCTTTGCCCAATGGATCACTTTCTGGATCCAATAGCATCATAACGCGGGCGCGTTGGTAATCATGCATCAGGAAGAACCACAATATTGGGATGAAACAGGCAAGCAGCAAAACAGCAATGCCAATGAGTTTCCAATTCATTCCTGCCAGAAATAGGATGAATATCCCAGAGGCAGCAATCAAAATAGAGGTGCCTAAATCGGGTTGTGCTGCTACCAGTAGAGTCGGGACAAAGGTCAAAACCAGTGCAATGCCCGTATTTTTCAGTGAAGGTGGACAGAGATCTCGATTCATAAAGCGAGCTACCATCAAAGGTACGGCGATTTTGGCAATTTCTGACGGTTGGAAACGTACAATACCTAGATCCAGCCAACGCTGCGCCCCCTTACTAATCTGCCCAAAAACATCAACGAAGATGAGCAGAATGACACAGACAATATAGAGATAAGGTGCCCAGTTTTCGTACATGCGTGGAGGAACCTGAGCTAAAGCGATCATCACGATGAGACCCATGATGACCTGCCCTATTTTTCGCTCCATCATATCTATGTCTTGCCCACTGGCACTCCACATAATGAAAAGGCTGTAGACCAGTAATGCCAGAACGCATAGCAGTAATGGAATATCGATATGTAATCGGGTCCAGAAAGGAACCTTGTTTGGTGAATCTGTCATGATGTTACTCAATTAGTTTCTATTCTGGGTAGCTTGTGTTGTGGCCGTATTGACTCCTGTCTCAGCAGAAGCGCTGGCAGGAGCGGTGTTTTTACTATCCCTGAGTAAAATATGATCCAGAATCTGACGAACAATAGAACCAACAGGTGGTCCAGCGCCCCCATTTTCAAGAATGATGGAAATGGCAACCGTCGGGTTGTCGTAGGGCGCAAAGGCAATCATCAGCTTATGATCACGCAGATGTTCAGCAAGCTTACTTGCATTGTAGGTTTCGTAACTGAAAACCTGGGCTGTACCTGATTTAACGGCGGCCTTATATGGCGTACCGGCAAAAGCTCTGCGAGCTGTGCCATTTGGGGCATTGGCAACGCCATACATACCATCTTTAGCAATTTCCCAATATCCGGAATGAATATCCCCAATTGGTTCGCTGACCGGGGGCTGGTAAGGTTGCATTTCGCCATTTACGCGTGTATTCAGCAAAAAATGGGGTGTTTTCACTACGCCATCGTTAATTAAAGTCATTAAGGCTTTTGCCATCTGCATAGGCGTTGCAGTCCAGTATCCTTGGCCGATACCAACGGAAATTGTATCGCCTTGATACCACGGTTTTTTATAGCGTTTGAGTTTCCATTCACGGGTAGGCATATTACCCGGATTTTCTTCTTTCAAATCAATACCCGTAAATTGACCATAACCGAATTTCGTCATCCATTCGGACATCTTATCGATACCCATATCATAGGCGAGTTGATAGAAAAAAGTATCCGCCGACTCGACAATCGATTTATGTACATTCAGCTTACCATGTCCCCAACGCTTCCAGTCACGGTAACGCTTCTCTGAGCCTGGCAGTTGCCACCATCCCGGATCATTGATGGTGGTGTTCTTGGTAATGACATCACTACTCAGGGCGGCAACGGCAATAAAAGGCTTCACTGTTGATGCGGGTGGATAAGCGCCTTGTGTGGCACGGTTAATTAAGGGGCGATTGGGGTCATTGAGCAGAGATTTATAGTCCTGGCTCGAAATACCATCGACAAACAGATTCGGATCGTAGCTTGGGTTGGACACCATAGCCAAAACCTCCCCGGTGCGGGGATCGGTAACAACAACGCCTGCCCGGCTGGTCGTCAGTATCTCTTCAATATAGGTTTGCAGCTCTAAGTCGATTGACAGGTAAATATCTTTGCCAGCCTGTGGCGGTTGTTCATGTAGCTGGCGGATCACTTTACCGCGGTTGTTGACTTCGACTTCCTCATAACCCGGTTTGCCATGCAGAACGGATTCATAATAACGTTCAATACCCAATTTTCCGATATCATGGGTGGCGGCGTAGTCTGCCAGAATGTCTTCTTTTTCTAGTCGTTCTACATCCTTGTCGTTGATTTTGGCAACATAGCCGATTACATGGGTGAGAGCGGAGCCATAAGGGTAATAGCGACGTTGGTAGCCCTTGATTTCCAATCCCGTAAAGCGGTATTGATTAACGGAGAACCGAGCAACCTGAACGGGAGTCAGCGATGTTTTTAGCGGGATAGAGGTAAAACGGCGTGCGCGTTGGCGCTCTTTTTTGAAGGTTTCAATATCTTCATCAGTCAGTCCAACGACGGAGCGCAGATCATGTAATGTCTTATCAAGGTCAGCGACTTTTTGTGGCACGATTTCTAACTGATAAATAGTCCGGTTAGCTGCCAGTGGTGTGCCATTACGGTCATAAATGATGCCCCTGCTTGGGGCTATGGGAACGAGCTTAATACGATTTCCATTCGATCGGGTTTGGTAATCTTCGTGGCGGGTAATCTGGAGATGATAGAGATTGGCAAACAGGATACCGGTTAAAATAATAATGCCGATAAACGCCACGAGTGCGCGGCGTATGAATAAGGCCGATTCAGCAGAATGATCGCGAAAAGAGGTTCGTTGGTTCTTCATCCCATTGCCAGAATTCACGGTGTCAGATTACCCAATTTATTCCCGATGATAAGGGTGGTTAGTAGTGATGCTCCACGCCCGATAAAGGCTCTCCGCAACCAAAACGCGGACAAGAGGATGTGGCATGGTTAAAGGAGAAAGTGACCAGCTTTGTTCCGCAGCTGCTTTGCAGGCAGGGGCCAAACCTTCAGGGCCACCAATTAACAGGCTGACGTTTCTGCCATCCAACTTCCAGCGTTCAAGTTGTTGTGCCAATTGCGGGGTATCCCAACGAGAGCCGGGAATATCCAGAGTCACAATCCGATTACCTTTACCAACGGCAGCCAGCATCTGCTCGCCTTCTTTTTCCAGAATGCGTTTGATGTCAGCATTTTTGCCCCGTTTTCCCGCCGGAATTTCAATAAGCTCAAAAGGCATATCCTTGGGAAAACGATTCAGATAATCCATAAAGCCGGTCTGTACCCAGTCCGGCATTTTTGTTCCTACAGCGACCAGTTGTAACTTCAAACTCAGCTCCAGAGTTTTTCCAGTTCGTACATACGGCGGCTGTCTTCTTGCATCACGTGGACCATGATCTCGCCGAGATCGACGACTATCCAATCTGAAATGCCTTGCCCTTCAACACCTAAAGGCATAATACCGACTTGGCGGCAGTCATCCACCAGATGTTCGGCCACAGACATCAGGTGGCGGTTTGATGTTCCGGTGCAGATAACCATGCAGTCAGTAATGCTGGATTTTCCACGAACATCTATAGAAACAATATCTTGTGCTTTGGAATCTTCAAGTCTGTCAATAACAAATTGTTGTAGTTCTGTGCCTTGCAAAAGGATCACCTTTATTTCATCAAATTGGTTAAGTAACGCAGAATAATAGCATGCCAATCTCTATAAAAGTAAGCGAGTTAGCTGCAAATCACCGTATGGTTTCGTTATTTCTTATATAACCCCTGTGAATCGATATAATTTTGTATCGATGGGGGAAGCAAATCATCACAACTTATTCCTTGTTGGTGACGTTGGCGAATATCCGTAGCTGAAATGTTCAACAACGGAGTGGCTGCCAGATAAATGTATCCGTGAGGTTTTTGGCTCAGAGGGGGGGGGAGAACCAATTTGGTGCTTTTCAAGCCATGATTGCATTCCTGGAGCCGTAAGCTGGCTTTGATACCCCGGACGGGAGCAGACCAACAGATGACAAATGTCGAGTAATTCTTCCCATTTATACCAGGTATGAATAGCTTGTAAGGAATCCTGACCAATAATGAATGCCAATGGATGTTGCTCCCCGATTTCCTGACGAAAGGCTTTCAGTGTTTCTATTGTGTAAGAGGGGGCTTGTCGCTCTAGCTCACGGGTATCCACAGTAAACAGAGGGTTATCCCGCACAGCCAGACGAACCATTTCCAGTCGCTGTCGGGCGGTTGCCTCCGGTTGAGGGCGGTGCGGGGGAACGTGATTCGGTAATAAGATAACTTTCCTGAGTCCCACTAATTGGGCCAAGGCTTCCACAGGACGCAAATGACCATAATGGATGGGATCGAATGTGCCACCGAATAACGCCTGAATAACCGGAGAATGTCTATTGGTTACAGAATCAATGTTATTGATTGGGGCAATATTCGTTGAGTCAGTATTCGTTAAGTCAATATCTTGATCGATATTGATTGGATCAATAGATTCAAGCATTCAGAAAGCTCTCTGGTAATGGTTTTCCGCATAACAACATGGAAAGCGTTTCCAGGTCAGCCCAAATGGATTGGCTATAATCCTGTTTGACGCGCAGTTCCATCTGGGTCAACAAATGTATGGCAGATCGCATCTCTCGCTGTGACAGGCGCTGTAGTGCCGTTGACAGCAATGCTCTGCGGTTTTGCCAAATCTTGTGTTGATCAAACAACGTCTTCAAAGGGACGGTCGTACATTGACGCTTAAGTACCAGCAGCAGCATTAGCTCCCTCTGTATGGTACGGAGTAAAATAATCGTTTCGGTATCTTCCTGCCGAAGTTGTTTCAGTATATGCCATGCCCGCTTTATTTTTCCTGCCAGCAAAGCATCAACCCAATGATAGGGAGAAAAATGGGCCGCATCGTTGACGGCTTCTTCTACGCGAGGAAATGTCAGTCGATTATCGGGATAGATCAGGGAAAGACGTTCCAGAGCCTGGGCCATTGCCAATAGGTTTCCTTCATAGCAATAGCACAGTAATTGATTGGCTTCATTTTCCAGTAATAGCCCCATGTTTTTGGCCCGTTGTGCCACCCATTGTGGCAAGCGATTTTGCTCGGGTGTCAAACAACTGACATATACCCCATTTTGTCCAATCGCTTTGAACCACGGGCTATTTTCCTGCGCTTTAGTCAGTTTGTGCCCGCGCAATATCAGTAAGATATCTGAATGCAGCAACCCTGATAGCGTGGTCAGCCGCTCTACCATGGTAGTATTAGGACCGTTTTCTGGAAGCAGCAGGGTAAGAGACTGACGGCTGGCAAACAGGCTAAGTGACTGACACAGGCTAAAGATTTCATCCCAATCGGTATGGTTATCCAATGTAAAGGTGAAATGCTCCATAAAGCCATGTTGTTCAGCGACTTTGCGGATGCTGTCTTGGCTTTCCTGCAATAGTAATGGCTCATTGCCCCACAACAGATAGCTGCCTCGCAGCGCTTCATTGAGCTGCGAGAACAGTTGTTCAGGATACAGTCGGATCATTGCTTCTGTGTAGCCGCCGCTTTTTGTTTTGCCTCGGCTTTCAGGAGTTCTGCGCTATGAACGGTCAGCAATTGGCGCATAAGCTGACGGGCAGCCTGTTCGCGCATTTCCTGTTTAACCAGTTCATCTTCTGCATCTTTTGCCAGTGCTTCCAAAGGGTTATCGAAAAACGAACGATCAACCTTTGCCCGTAATGGATAGATGCTACCGTTTGGCATCAGAACTTGTGCATCAACATTCAGTACCAACAGACGTTCAGCCGCTTTACCATCCTGAAAGATAGAAACTGTCTCTTTGTTTTCATTAGAGCCAACCAGTTTCAGAATAGGTAATGAAGCATCACCATTTTCCACAATTTTGACATCGTTCAGCCGAAGTTGCTGACGTACTGCCCGTGCCAGAGGGCCATAAGGGTCACCAGAACTTAATTGCAATGTTTGCAGCTCCTTTGGTACTTGTGTTGTGCCGCGAAGATGAAAACCGCAGCCAGCGGTGATTAACACCGCTAACCCGAGCAAAAACGTACAAATATGATGTCGTAGATTATTTGCTACCACAAATAAGGTCTCCTGTTATCAGCCTACAACCAGATTCAGTAATTTACCCGGAACATAGATGACTTTGCGGATACTGACGCCCTCAAGATACTTTTTCACACTGTATTCTTGTGTCGCCATCTCCTGAACATACTCTTTTGTTGCATCTGCCGGTACAGTAATGCGACCACGAACTTTACCGTTAATTTGAATAATGACCAGTTTAGTATCGTCTACCATTGCCTGCTCATCAGCTTGTGGCCATGCAGCAGAATCAATATCATCCTCATTGCCAAGTGCTTTCCACATGACGAAGCAAGCGTGTGGGGTAATAGGTGAAAGCATTCGTACAATCGCAATGATTGCTTCTTGCATCAGAGCACGATCTTGCTCTGTTTCCTGTGGTGCGCGAGTCAGTTTATTCATCAGCTCCATGATGGCCGCAATGGCGGTATTGAACGCTTGACGGCGACCAACATCATCGGTGACTTTCGAGATGGTTTTGTGCAAATCACGGCGCAGATCTTGCTGTTCTGTTGTCAGGTTACTGATATCCAGTGGCTGAGTTGGCCCTTTGTTGCTGTGCTCGTAAACCAGACGCCAAACACGTTTCAGGAAGCGGTTAGCACCTTCCACGCCAGATTCTTGCCATTCCAGAGTCAGTTCTGGTGGTGCGGCGAACATCATGAACAGACGAACGGTATCAGCACCGTATTTATCGACCATTTCTTGTGGATCGATACCGTTGTTCTTGGATTTCGACATTTTGCTCATACCGGTATAAACCAGCTCATGACCGTCTTTATCCGTTGCTTTGACAATACGGCCTTTCTCATCGCGCTTAACAATGGCATCAGCTGGAGATACCCAGACTTTCTCGCCGCTGTTGCCTGTGTAATAGAAGGCTTCGGCCAGAACCATGCCCTGGCACAGCAGGCGTTTGGCAGGTTCATCAGAGTTGACCATGCCAGCATCACGCATCAATTTGTGGAAGAAGCGGAAGTACATCAGGTGCATGATAGCGTGTTCAATACCACCAATGTATTGATCCACTGGCAACCAATAATTAGCCGCCGCCGGATCCAACATCCCTTTATCATAATCTGGGCAGGTATAGCGAGCGTAATACCATGAGGATTCCATAAAGGTATCAAAGGTATCGGTTTCAAACAGTGCAGGCTGGCCGTTAATGGTGGTTTTTGCCCATTCAGGATCCGCTTTAATTGGGCTGGTGATCCCATCCATCACGACATCTTCTGGCAAAATTACCGGCAACTGATCTTCTGGAACAGAGACAACAGTACCATCTTCCAGTGTTGCCATTGGAATCGGAGCACCCCAATAACGTTGACGAGAAACGCCCCAATCGCGCAAGCGGTAATTGACTTTACGCTGTCCGACGCCCATTGCAACCAGCTTGTCAGCGATAGCATTGAAGCCTTCTTCATGGGTCAGGCCGCTGAATTCACCGGAATTGACTAGGGCATTTTTATCAGTAACAGCCGCTTCCTGAACGTTTGGTACATTACCATTGTTGTCAAGAATAACGGCTTTTATTGGCAGCTTGTACTTAGTAGCAAATTCCCAATCGCGTTGATCGTGTCCTGGAACAGCCATCACCGCACCGGTGCCATATTCCATCAGGACAAAGTTGGCAACCCAGATAGCGAGTTTTTCGTTGGTCAATGGATGAATGACAAACAGGCCTGTTGGCATGCCTTTTTTCTCCATCGTTGCCATATCAGCTTCAGCAATTTTGGTATTACGGCATTCGTCGATAAACTTCATCAGTTCAGGATTATTTTCCGTCGCCTGTTTTGCCAGAGGATGACCGGCCGCTACCGCGACGTAGGTTGCGCCCATGAAGGTATCTGGGCGAGTGGTATAAACCGTGAGTTTTTCCTGGCTGTCAGCAACATTGAACGTGATTTCAACGCCTTCAGAACGGCCAATCCAGTTGCGCTGCATGGTTTTGACCTGTTCCGGCCAATCTTCCAGTTTATCCAGATCGTTTAGCAGCTCTTCTGCGTAAGCGGTGATCTTGATGAACCATTGTGGGATTTCTTTACGCTCAACCTGGGTATCACAACGCCAGCAACAGCCATCAATCACCTGCTCATTAGCGAGAACGGTCAGGTCATGCGGACACCAGTTAACGGCGGAAGTTTTTTTGTATACCAGACCCTTTTCGTACAATTTAGTGAAGAACCACTGTTCCCAGCGATAGTACTCTGGCGTACACGTTGCGATTTCACGATCCCAATCATAGCCGAAACCCAGTTGTTTTATCTGGTTTTTCATATAATCAATGTTGGAATACGTCCACGGAGCGGGGGCGGTATTATTCTTGACTGCGGCACCTTCTGCTGGCAAACCAAACGCATCCCAACCAATAGGTTGCAGTACGTTTTTGCCCAGCATGCGCTGATAACGGGAAATCACATCACCGATGGTGTAGTTACGGACATGGCCCATATGTAGTCGGCCAGAAGGATAAGGTAGCATAGACAGGCAATAATATTTTTCTTTGTTGTTGTCTTCTGTCACTTTGAACGTTTGCTTCTCTTGCCAATGAAGCTGGACTTGTTGTTCTATGTCTTCTGGACGGTATTGTTCTTGCATGGCACCGATAATCCTATGGTGAGTAATAAAGCTGCGCCTTTAGCGCGTTTGGTTTGTTTATGGGAAATCTAAGATCCCATAGCATAGCTGATAAGGGATAGGGGCAACAACTCTTGTTAAAGGCGGAATGCGGAAAATTACTTATCTTTAGGGGGAATTTAAGGTCGGCGGCCGTTCAGCCCTCCGCCGACGAGGAAAAATCAATGCAGAATTTTCGCCAGAAAATCGCGGGCACGCTCTGATTTCGGGTTGGCAAAGAAATCCTCTTTCTTACTGTCTTCGACAATTTTACCTTCATCCATGAAGATAACGCGATGTGCCACTTTCTTGGCAAATCCCATTTCATGGGTGACCACCATCATGGTCATGCCTTCGTTCGCCAATTCCACCATGACATCCAGGACTTCATTAATCATTTCAGGATCAAGGGCCGAAGTAGGTTCATCAAATAGCATGGCAATCGGGTCCATGCAGAGTGCTCGGGCAATGGCAACCCGTTGTTGCTGACCTCCGGAGAGTTGTGCAGGTAATTTATCCGCATGGCTGGTTAATCCAACTCGCTCCAGCAGTTTTAAGCCTTTTTCAGTCGCTTCTTTCTTGCCGCGCTTTAACACTTTAACCTGAGCCAGTGTCAGGTTTTCAATAATCGATAGGTGAGGAAACAGTTCAAAGTGCTGAAACACCATTCCCACCCTGGCGCGCAATTGTGCCAGATTGGTGTTCTTGTCATTGACTTTTGTGTCGTTTACTCGAATTTCACCTTGCTGGACAGGTTCAAGGCCATTGACCGTTTTTATCAGTGTGGATTTACCAGAACCAGAAGGCCCGCAGACCACGACTACTTCACCTTTTTTGACCTCAGTTGAGCAGTCAGTAAGAACCTGAAATTGGCCATACCACTTGGATACATTTTTCAGGGAAATCATCAAACAGTCCTTTTTTTCAAATAGTTAACCAGCATGGAAGCGGAAAAACTAATCACAAAATAAACAAAGCCGGCAAACAGAACCATTTCAATCTGGGTTCCATCGCGCTCACCAATATTCGTTGCTGTCCGGAAAAAATCCGCCAGACTCAATACATAAACCAGAGACGTATCCTGGAATAATACAATGCCTTGCGTTAGCAGCAATGGGATCATTGCCCGAAATGCTTGTGGCAGTATGACCAGCCGCATGCTTTGCAATTGAGTCATACCCAGTGCCAGTGCAGCAGAAGATTGCCCCCGGGAAATGCTCTGAATACCTGCCCGAATGATTTCTGAATAGTAAGCCGCTTCAAAGAGCGAAAAAGCTACCATTGCAGAAATTAAACGGATATCGGTTTTTGGTGATATGCCTAGAATATTTTGTAATAAGTTAGGCACAATCAGATAAAACCACAGTAATACCATCACCAGCGGGACTGAGCGGAACAGGTTCACGTACAGAGCAGCAAACCAGCTCAAAACCTTGATGGATGAGAGGCGCATCATCGCCAGGATGGTTCCCCAGACAATGCCTATGATAATGGCTGTCACGGTAATTTTGGCCGTTATCAACAATCCATCCAGAAGGAAAGGCAAACTTGGTACAATTGAACTCCAGTCAAACTGATACATTTATTTGCCTCCCATCGTGCCGGGTAAACGTACTTTTTTCTCCAGTATGCTCATGGCAAGCATAATCACGAGGTTGATACCGACATATGCCAATGTGATCGCTGTGAATGATTCATAGGCGTGCGCGGAATAATCCAGCAATTTATTGGCCTGAGCAGCCATATCAACCAACCCGATTGTGGAAGCAATGGCAGAATTCTTCACCAAATTGAGCATTTCCGAGGTCATTGGGGGGATGATCACCCGGTAGGCGTTTGGCAGCAGAACGTAACGGTAGGTTTGTGGCAAGGTTAAGCCCATTGCCAGACCTGCGGCTTTCTGCCCTCGTGGGAGTGACTGAATTGCCGCGCGCACTTGTTCGCATACACGGGCAGCGGTGAATAACCCTAAGCAGATGACTGAGGAGATAAAAAACTGGATATTGGGGTCCAGCTCCATTTTGAACCAATCGCTCAGGTTTTTGGGCAGGAATTCAGGAACCACCAGATACCAGGTAAAAAATTGGACAATAAGAGGAACGTTGCGAAATAACTCCACATAACAGGTCCCTAGCCCGGAAAGGAATTTATTCGGAACTGTACGGAGAATACCGAACAATGAGCCGACAAGGAATGCAATGATCCAGGCACAGGCGGCCAGTGCCACCGTTACCTGAAAACCAGAAATAAGCCACCCCAAATAGGTGGTATTACCAAAAGGGGTAGCTTGTAAAAAGATGCTCCAATCCCAATTAGCGGACATAATCGAACTCCCTGATATGGGGTTAGCTGTCATGCATCGAATTTAACTCGGGAAAAAAATGAGGTAGGGAACGACTACCTCATACCCGTTTTGCCAATCAAATGCGGGATTTTGGTTGATTAATTTAATGCCTTATCGTTTGGTGATTTAAACAAAGCTCTCATTTCATCTGACATCGAGAAGTTTAAATTCAGGTTATTAGGTGGAATGGGTTCTTTAAACCAGCGATTAAACATTTTTTCTGATTCACCGGAGGTTTGTGTTTTGACAATCACGTCATCAATTAATTTCTTGAATTGAGGATCATCTTTGCGCAGCATACAACCGTATGCTTCTTCCGATTGTGGTTTGCCAACAATGATCCACTGATCGGGTTTTTTCGCTTTCGCGCGTTCACCGGCGAGTAAGGCATCGTCCATCATAAAGGCAACAGCACGGCCTGATTCCAGGGTACGGAATGAATCACCGTGGTCTTTGGCACTGATGATACGCATTTTCATTTGCTTCTCATCATTGAGCTTATTCAACAAGATTTCAGAAGTGGTGCCGGAAGTCACAACGACATTTTTTCCTGCCAGATCATCAAATCCTTTGATGCCTGACTCTTTTTTGGTCAACAGGCGAGTGCCAACGGAAAAGATGGTATTGGAGAATGCCGCTTGTTTCTGTCGTTCAAAATTATTGGTGGTAGAACCACATTCAAAATCGAAAGTCCCGTTTTGTAGCAGGGGAATGCGGTTCTGGGAGGTAATCGGGATCAGCTTAATTTGCAAATTAGGCATAGCCAGCTTTTTCTTAACGGCATCAACGATCAGGTTGGAATAATCCTGGGAATAACCAACGACGTTTTGTTGATTATCGTAGTAAGAGAATGGAACAGAAGATTCTCGGTGTCCAACAACGATAATGCCATTATCTTTGATTTTTTTCAGTGTTCCTGTCAATTCCTCAGCATGGGCAGCCCCGACGGCGCTAAACAACATCATGGTTAACATCAACTTACGCATATACAGCTCCTTTATCTGGTCATTTTTTCGTGAAATTGAATTTTCTTACAGATAATTGTGTTTCTGCATGTTTCTACATAACTAAGATTGCCGAAACGATTTTTCTAGTTTCTTTGTTTATGCACTGTAAAAAAATAATTCATAATGTTACTTTTTTGAAAACATAATGTTTCTGTTTGCGACCCGTATCGCACTATAAATAAACAACTTCATTTATGTGTGGTTAAAAAGTGAATAATATTGAATGGTGTTCACACTTTGCGCCATTTGAAATAATATTCTGTTTTAGCTGGCATTTTATGGTGAAATATGTGATGAATTTTGGCTATTTCGGTGATGAAATCGATAATTAAATAAAATCAGGGCATAAGTAATATGCCCTGGCCTCTATTAACGTAATGACAGGAAAATAGAAAATTAAGTTTTGCGGCGTTTTTTTATCAAAGCAAAGATGAAAAACAGAATGCTTGCTCCCCATATTGGCCAATTGCCGAAGCGAAAATAAGGTGTTACTCCTGTGGCTGGGATGACTTTGGTTGCCAATACCTGTCGGGTAAATTGTGGAAGTTCAGCCTGAATGGAGCCATCCGGGTTAATTACCGCTGTAACGCCATTATTCGTTCCTCTTAGCAGAGGACGGCCTAGTTCAAGAGCGCGCATCCGTGCCATTTGGAAATGCTGCCACGGGCCAATGGAACGTCCAAACCAGGCATCATTAGAAACGGTCAGGAGGAACTCTGTGTCAGGTTTGAAATTATCACGTACCTGTTCACCCAAAATAATTTCATAGCAGATAGCGGCAGTAATATTGTGTCCGGCAACAGAAAGTTGAGGCTGAATGTAATTACCTTGGCTAAAAGAAGACATCGGCAAATTGAATAAAGGTGCTAACGGCCGCAGTATTGATGCCAATGGCACAAACTCACCAAACGGTACAAGGTGATGTTTGTCGTAACGGGTTGGCGCTGGGTACTGGTAAGGTATCTTATCCCCTAATACGATAATGCTGTTGTAGAATTTATAACCTTCCAACGTCGGTCGGGCATCTACGATACCTGTGATCAAACTAGTGTCGTGTTTCCTTAATACGGTATCCAATTTGGTCAGGAAATCACTCTGGTTGTATTCGTAATCGGGGATGGCAGATTCCGGCCAGATAATAATTGGCGCTTTACCCATGAAAGGGCGGCTGTTATCCAAATAGATATCCAGTGTTTTCCCAAGAACGGCGGGGTCCCATTTCATGGCTTGAGGAATATTACCTTGAACCAAAGCAATCTCAGTGGCTTTTTCTGGCTGTAGGGTATACCACGCAGAGTGCCTTATTGGCCACGGTAACAGCAGCAGGATAATGGCGAAGATAGCCGCCGAAATTTTTTTCTGGGTGACAGCAAAAACCAGCAATCCGCTGATCATCATAAGCAAGAAGGTAATACCTTCTACACCCAGAATAGGTGCAATAGCCTTCATCGGGCCATCAATCTGGCTATAACCAAATTGTAACCACGGAAACCCAGATAACACCCAGCCGCGCAAAAATTCGGTCAACTGCCACAGCGCTGGGCTGGCTATAACCAGCCTGAGGCTATTGGAGGCCGGAAAAAAGCGGTTCAACAAACCGGTAAATAAGGCAGGATAAAGGGCAAGATAGGCAGATAACAGGATCACCAAAAATAGATTGATCGCGGTTGGCATGCCACCAAAGTCGGCGATACTGACATAAACCCAGTTTGCGCCACTACCAAACAAGCCAAGGCCCCAGCATAAACCAATAAAGCAAGCCTGGCGGGTTGTTCTGTGCAAGGAAAGGATTTGCAGGCCAAAAAGGGAAACAAGTGCAGCAGGCCAGAAATCAAAAGGTGAAAAAGCCAGCGTTCCGCTGGCTCCGAAGAAAAGCGCCAGCACGGCACGTAACCGCTGGCAACTGATTAATGAGGCTTTGTTCATCCAGATCCTATTTATTGTTTATCAAAGCCAGGAACATCAGCATCATCCGGTATTTTTACATGAACCTGAATGATTTTACGGCTATCAGACATTGCCACTTTGAAAAGGTAGCCGTCAATGATGATGGATTCCCCACGTGAAGGCAGATGCCCAAATGCCTGCATGACTAGTCCACCAATAGTATCAACCTCTTCATCGCTGAAATTGGTGCCGAAAACGTCATTAAAATCCTCAATTTGAGTCAATGCTCGCACTGAATAGGAATGGCGACTTAAGGCACGAATATCGTTATCATCATCATCATCGTATTCGTCTTCTATTTCACCCACGATCAGTTCAAGAATATCCTCAATGGTGGCCAGCCCCGAAACGCCGCCAAATTCATCGATCACAATCGCCATATGGTAGCGTTGGGAACGGAATTCTTTCAGCAGGCGGTCAACACGTTTACTTTCCGGCACGACAACAGCCTGACGAAGGACTTTACCAATACTGAAAGGTTCTGCATTTGTACGCATGAAGGGTAGCAGATCTTTCGCCATTAATATTCCTTCGATGTGATCTTTGTCTTCGCTGATCACTGGAAAGCGTGAGTGAGCTGAGTCAATAATAACATCCAGACATTCGTCCAGAGTTTGGTTGCGTTTTAAGGTAACGATCTGTGAGCGTGGGATCATAATGTCACGCACGCGTTGATCAGCAATATCTATGACACCTTCGAGCATCTCGCGGGTATCGGGATCGATTAGGTCGTTCTGTTCAGAATCACGGATCAGTTCAACCAAATCATCACGGTTTTTCGGTTCACCGTGAAAAAGCTGATTCAGAAGTGCAAAAAAGCCTTTCTTAGGGCCAGGGTTATCGTTACTTGAAGGATGGTCGTCGCTCATGGCGTTTTAATGAAAATTCCCCATATAAAATCGTAGATTATTATGTTTAACATAAAAATGTTGACAGTGGTTATTCTTTTTCCGAGAGATAGGGATCAGTATAACCCATTTTTTTTAGGATCTCTGTTTCCAGAGCTTCCATTTCTTCCGCTTCTTCGTCTTCTATATGATCATATCCCAGAAGATGAAGGCTGCCGTGAATCACCATATGTGCCCAGTGTTCTTCGACAGTTTTTTGTTGCTCCTCTGCCTCTTTTTCAACAACTTGACGACAGATAATTAAATCACCGAGTAAGGGTAATTCAACTTCAGGTGGAGCTTCAAATGGGAAAGATAACACATTAGTTGGTTTATCTTTCCCACGATAAGTGAGGTTTAAATCGTGGCTTTCTGCCTCATCGACCAGGCGAATAGTCACTTCACTTTCGGCCTGAAATTGTGGCAAAACACTTTCCAGCCAGCGTTGGAAAAGGGCTTCCTCAGGAAGCCCTCCGGGGTTTTCACATGCAATTTGCAAATCTAATATGACTGAACTCATTGTGCTTCCTGTTTGCGTTTCTCATTGAACGCTTTTTTGCGTTCCTGTTCCGCCGCTTCCCATGCTTCATAGGCGATAACCACTTTTGCCACCACCGGATGGCGAACAACGTCTTCACTATGTAAGAAGTTAAAACTTAGGTCATCAACATCAGATAAAACTTCTATTGCATGACTCAGGCCTGATTTTTGGCCTCTTGGCAGGTCAATCTGGGTTACGTCACCGGTAATGACTGCCTTGGAATTAAAACCAATGCGGGTCAGGAACATTTTCATCTGTTCAATAGTCGTATTCTGGCTTTCGTCGAGAATAATAAAGGCATCATTGAGGGTACGTCCACGCATATAAGCCAGTGGCGCCACTTCAATTACGTTTCTTTCGATCAGCTTCTCAACTTTTTCAAATCCCATCATCTCAAACAGGGCATCATAAAGCGGACGCAGATAAGGGTCGACTTTCTGGCTGAGATCACCGGGCAGAAAGCCCAGTTTTTCCCCGGCTTCAACCGCAGGGCGAGTCAGCAGGATACGGCGGATTTCCTGACGCTCCAGAGCATCAACCGCCGCAGCGACGGCTAAATACGTTTTCCCTGTACCCGCAGGCCCAACCCCGAACGTGATATCGTGATCAAGGATATTAGCAATATACTGTGCCTGATTGGGAGTACGGGGTTTTACAACACCCCGTTTAGTCTTGATATTGACGGCGTTGCCATATTCAGGAACGCTTTCCGCTGCTTGTTCCAGCACCCGGCTTTCAGTAATAGCGAGGTGAACCTGTTCCGGCTCAAGATCAGGTATTACGCCGCGTACCGGCGCGGTTTCGACATAAAGGTGACGCAGGATCCCTGCGGCCGCACTGACAGACAATGGTTTACCTGCCAGTTTGAAACGGTTATCACGGCGATTAATTTCAATACCCAAACGACGCTCAAGTTGTTTCAGATTATCATCAAGTGGTCCACACAGACTCATCAGACGTTGATTGTCAGCGGGTTCCAGAAAGATTTCTTGGGTTGCTACTTGTGGGTTTATTTGTGTCACTGATTATCTCTATGTTAGAGCCTGTTAAGGCTGATAAAAGCCAACGCCGAGTTCATCTTCCTTGCGAGTACGGGCAATGACTGATTCAGGTGACTCATGGATGCGCAGATCCATCTCATCTTCAGTACGGATGACTTTACCACGCAGGGAGTTGGCGTATACGTCAACAATTTCGACATCAACAAATTTGCCAATCATGTCAGGTGCTCCCTCAAAATTAACCACGCGGTTATTTTCGGTACGGCCAGAGAGTTCCATGATATTTTTGCGGGATGGGCCTTCAACCAGAATGCGCTGCGTGCTGCCAATCATTGCGCGGCTGTAGCTCATGGCTTGTTGGTTAATGCGCTGCTGGAGCAGGTATAAGCGCTGCTTTTTCTCTTCTTCACTGACGTCATCTGGCAAATCAGCTGCGGGTGTTCCCGGGCGCGCTGAATAGATGAAGCTAAAACTCATGTCGAAGTTAACATCAGCAATCAGTTTCATGGTTTTTTCAAAATCATCCTGTGTTTCACCAGGGAAACCGATGATGAAGTCAGAGCTTATCTGTATGTCAGGGCGTGCTTTACGCAAACGGCGAATAATGCCTTTGTATTCTAGCGCAGTATGGGCGCGTTTCATCAGGGTAAGAATGCGATCAGAACCGCTCTGGACTGGCAAATGCAGGAAGCTCACTAACTCAGGGGTATCTTCGTAGACTGCAATAATGTCGTCAGTAAATTCAATGGGATGGCTGGTGGTAAAGCGGATGCGGTCGATACCATCAATAGCCGCAACCAGACGCAACAGTTCTGCAAATGTGCAGATGCCGCTATCAAACGTTGCACCACGATAGGCATTAACGTTTTGACCAAGCAGATTAACTTCACGTACACCTTGCGCAGCAAGCTGGGCAATTTCGAATAAAATATCATCACAAGGACGACTGACTTCTTCCCCACGGGTGTAAGGTACAACGCAGAATGTGCAGTATTTATTACAGCCTTCCATGATGGAAACGAATGCGGTTGGGCCTTCTGCTTTAGGCTCTGGCATCCGGTCAAATTTTTCAATTTCAGGGAAACTGATGTCAACAACCGGGCTGCGGGTGCCTTTGACATGGTTAATCATCTCGGGCAGGCGATGCAGGGTTTGTGGCCCGAAAATAATATCGACGCTAGGTGAACGCTGGCGAATGTAATCCCCTTCCTGAGAAGCAACACAACCCCCCACACCGATAATGATTTCAGGGTTTTTATCTTTCAGGCCCTTCCAGCGGCCAAGCTGGTGAAAGACTTTTTCCTGAGCCTTTTCACGGATTGAACAAGTATTCAGGAGTAAGATATCTGCGTCTTCGGCGACATCGGTTAACTGATAACCGTGAGTGGTTTCCAGTAAGTCGGCCATCTTGGATGAATCGTATTCGTTCATCTGACAGCCCCAGGTTTTGATATACAGTTTTTTTATTGTCGACATTTTGTGTATCCGGTGTTTCCAGTGGAATGATGCTTCAACACTGAAAAGCGCAATATATTGCACGTAGTGTATTTAGCATAATATTGTTGGCTATTGTAGTCATTTGAGGCACCAGTGACCAGACTGTAACAGCGGATATTCACAGTCGAAAAGGGAAAATTCCGGTAGACTATTTTAATCAATAAGTTAATGACGTGATGAATATGAATAATCCACAACAAAAATGCGATATCGTTGTCGTTGGTGCCGGTATGATTGGTGCGGCGACAGCATTAGGATTGGTGCAGGCAGGTTGGCGTGTTGCATTGTTGGAGCATCAGCCCCCAGCGCCTTATGATGCAGAGAGTGAACCTGATGTTCGTATATCTGCGATTAGCTGTGCTTCGGTGGATTTATTGAAACAATTGGGAGCATGGGAAAACGTACTGAGAATGCGCAGCGCTCCTTATCGAAAGCTGGAAACGTGGGAGCAAAGTGACTCGAACGTCATTTTCGATGCTGAAAGTTTGGGGCTGCCAGAGCTAGGGCACATGGTTGAAAATCGTGTCTTACAACTGGCATTGTGGCAGGAATTTGAGCGTTATCCGAACCTGACATTGTTTTGTCCCGCTGTTTTGCAATCTATGCAGCGTCAGCATGAGAATAAAACGTGGCTGGTAACGTTGGAAGATGGCATGGAAATTGATACGCGGCTGATTATTGGTGCCGATGGTGCCCGTTCTCAAGTCCGTCAATTGGCGGGTATTGGCAGTAACGGGTGGCAATATCGCCAGTCATGTATGCTGATAACGGTCAAGACTGACCAGCCTCAACAAGATATAACCTGGCAACAATTTTTTCCTTCTGGTCCCAGGGCCTTTCTGCCGTTGTTTGAATCATGGGCTTCGTTAGTTTGGTACGATTCACCCGCACGTATTCGTCAATTGCAGTCGATGACGATGATACAACTTGAACGAGAAATTTTTCAGGCATTTCCTGCCCGCTTAGGTAAAGTTATCCCGATTGCTGCGGGTTCATTTCCACTGACCCGTCATCATGCCAGCCATTACGTACAAGAAGGGTTGGTTTTGCTGGGAGATGCGGCTCATACCATCAACCCGTTGGCAGGGCAGGGCGTGAATTTAGGCTATCGGGATGTTGATGTTTTACTCAAGGTGCTGACTAATGCTAAAGAATTGTTGGAAGAGTGGGATTCTTTGAGCGTTTTGATGCGTTATCAGCATCGCAGAATGCCGGATAATTTGATAATGCAAGCGGGAATGGATTTTTTCCATACCACATTCAGTCATGATTTGCCGGGATTGAAAACGGTACGAAATCTGGCATTGATGGCAGCACAGCGTTCAGGAGTCATGAAAAATCTTGCTCTGAAATATGCATTGGGGTTGTGATGGATATTGCTTCCTATTAGCCCCTTATGGGGCTAATCAGTGCAGGTCACGGATCGCAGGTAATGCCAGGTTCGGCATCGGGGTATTTTTCCCAAAACGGGTTTAATGATGCAACGGGTATTATTTTCATAAACGCATACCAGTCCCGCTTTGGGACTTATGCCAGTCGCCAGTAAGCGTATTATTTTCACCCAGCCAATGCTATTGAATTAGAGAATGATTTATTTGCGATGATTGAAGAGGCTTGCATGGAGGATTTTGACGGCTGTAAAACAAAAAAAACCACCCTTAATGGTGGCGGGTACATCAAAGAATATTCTACCTGTATATTCTTTTTTAATATGTCATTTTAGCTGACATATTGATAAATCTGGCTGGGGTACCAGGATTCGAACCTGGGAATGCCGGAATCAGAATCCGGTGCCTTACCGCTTGGCGATACCCCAACTGAATTTTAAAATGGTGGCTACGACGGGAATCGAACCTGTGACCCCAGCATTATGAGTGCTGTGCTCTAACCAGCTGAGCTACGTAGCCATTTACGATAAACGTAATATTTTTGATAAATCTCAGTAAGATGGCTGGGGTACCTGGATTCGAACCAGGGCATGCCAGGATCAAAACCTGGTGCCTTACCGCTTGGCGATACCCCAACTGAGTGTTATCAATGCAGCCTCTGTTATCCCCAGAATGTGCAGTTAACCTTATATCGTTTTAACTTATTATTCCAGTTAAATGGCTGGGGTACCTGGATTCGAACCAGGGCATGCCAGGATCAAAACCTGGTGCCTTACCGCTTGGCGATACCCCACCTGAAATAACACGCTAAAACTTAAAATCGTTATCAAAACACATGCTAAGTACAACCCGATAAAGAAAATGGTGCGGGAGGCGAGACTTGAACTCGCACACCTTGCGGCGCCAGAACCTAAATCTGGTGCGTCTACCAATTTCGCCACTCCCGCAAAGATGGTGGCTACGACGGGAATCGAACCTGTGACCCCAGCATTATGAGTGCTGTGCTCTAACCAGCTGAGCTACGTAGCCATCTTTTTTTTGCTTTGCCTTCACCGGCGGTGCGGGGCGCATTATGCGTATATCAGACAGATGCGTCAACTGCTTTTTTTAAGAAATATGCGCAAAATCGTTTGTTTGTTTGTCTTATAAGCGTTTTGTCGACAAAGCCGGCTAAAACGGTTGAAATTATCCGCCAAGAAGCTGTTGCAACAGTACACCATTAAGCATTGCCCGTTTTGTTAGTGCGAATGCACCAATTGCTGAACAGTGATTTAGTTCAGAAATCACCACAGGGAGGTCTTCGCGGAATGCTTTTAGTACCTGGGTATTGATACTGCTTTTGATAGTCGGCAGCAATACCTGTTTTGCTTGTGTGATTTCTCCGGCAATTACCACCTTCTGAGGGTTAAAGAGGTTAATTGCGATTGAGATAGCCTTGCCAAGATAAAGCCCTACTTGCTTGATGACTTCGGTTGCCAGAGGATCACCCGCATTGGCGGCAAGACAAATTGCATGGATATTGCAATTATTCAAGGCAAGCTGGCTTGGGAACCCTTGGTGTAATTGTTGTTGTACTTTAGCCTCGATTGCTGAATTGGAAGCGATAGTCTCCAGACAACCAAAATTACCGCAATGGCAGCGTTCACCAAGAGGATCGATTTGGATATGGCCTATTTCACCCAGATTGCCGCGTTTGTTGAGCAAAATATTGTTGTTAACAATGACACCAGCCCCTGTACCGCGATGGATGCGTACCAGAATGGAATCTTCACAATCGCGTGTTGCCCCGAAATAATTTTCTGCCAATGCAAGGCTGCGAATATCATGACCAATAAAGCAGGGGGTATTGAAATGTTCTTTGAGATTCTTAACCAGAGACCAGTTATCTACCGTAATGTGTGGCATATAGCGGATGATACCTTGTTCAGGATCAACCAGGCCGGGAAGAATAATCGAAATGGCGATCAATTCACGGATCCGGCGCTGGTTTTTGTCGATGAAACTTTCAATGGCGTAAATAATTCGTCTCTCGACTTCTTGCTGACTCTTTTCCCGCACAGGATAATGTGTTTCTACTAACGTTTTGCCGCTCATATCAAATAGCGCCACCGTTGCATCATGGCGCCCAAGCCGGACTCCGATCGTATGGAAATGGCGTGTTTCGCTGATAATGGAGATTGCGCGTCTTCCGCCGGTGGAAGCCTGATGTTCGACTTCTTTTATCAGGCCGCGCTCTAACAACTGACGAGTAATTTTAGTTACGCTGGCAGGAGCAAGTTGGCTCTCTTCTGCAATTTGGATGCGTGATATTGGCCCATGCTGATCAATCAGGCGATAGACCACCGCACTATTTAGCTGTTTGACGAGATCGATATTACCAATTTGCTTCTGTGCATTTTCATTACTCATCAGTCTTTATACTCACGGTAGTTTGATTTCGTTTCCGTTAACAATGGTTTTGCAGATTTTGAAATCGTGAGTAAATGCGGTCAGGTTCGCTACCTTGCCGGATTCAATCGTACCGAGGTGTTTATCGATACCGATTGCGCGGGCAGGGTAAAGCGTCACCATTCGCAACGTTTCATCCAAAGCAATACCAACATGCTCCACACTATTTTTGACACAATCAATCATTGTGATTGATGAGCCGCTCAGTGTTCCATTTTCATCAACGCATAGGCCATTTCGATAATATATTGTTTTATTGGCAAAGGTAAATTGTTCTATGGCATCGGGAGCAAGCCCGGCAGGAAGAATGGCATCTGTTACCAGGATAAGCTTTTCATTTTTTAATCTCTTGGAATTGCGGACATTTGGCCATGATACATGCATTCCATCACAGATTATGCCGGCATAGACTTCTGGGGAATCATAAATGGCACTCACCAGCCCAGGCAGGCGGCCAGAAATCGCAGGCATGGCATTATATAAATGGGTAGAGAAAGTCATGCCATGTTGGAAGCCATAACGAGCTTCTTCATAAGTCGCATTAGAATGGCCCGCAGAAACCGTAATCCCCGCATCGGCCAATTGCTGAATATATTGGCTTTCTACCCTTTCAGGCGCGAGCGTGATCTTGGTAATAACATCAGCATTCCGGCACAGGTAATTAACCATTTCAGCGGTAGGCTTGCGGATATAGGCGGTATTGTGCGTTCCTTTTTTTTATTGGATTAATATAAGGCCCTTCCAGATGCAACCCTAATGCCTGATTAGGATTTTTTTGCAGATAGCGGCGCATCACTTCAATGGCTTTTATCATTAATTCATCGGGGCTGGTGATGAGGGTAGGTAAGAAACTGGTACAACCGTAGCGCTGATTGGTTTTCTGCATAGTATGCAGAGTTTCTTCTGAAATATCTTCCAACCGTTCATTAAACTGGACTCCACCACAACCGTTCACTTGTAGGTCAATAAATCCTGGTGCGAGATTTGCGCCATGTAAATCGTGTTTTTCAATCTCTTCTGGCAGCGCGTTTAGCGGGCAGACTTGTTTAATCAAACCATCTGCAATAATGACGGCATGGTTATCGAGCCTGTCATATCCGGTATAAATAATGCCATTGGTTAATGCATACATTGATATCTTAACTCCTGAATCAGTTTAGCTGGCGAATTCATTAACGATATCGGCCTCTAACTGGTGAAAATACTTCACTGTCTTTACTTTCAGTTCCATAGTGGCGGGTTCATCACAGACAATCAGTGATTTTGGATGCATCTGGAGGCAACTGATTGTCCACATATGGTTAATATTCCCTTCTACTGCGGCTTGCAAGGCTTGCGCTTTATTCATTCCGGTTGCCAGGATCATAATTTCTTCAGCATCCATTAAAGTACCCACACCAACGGTTAATGCATATTTGGGAACTTGCGCTATTTCATTATTGAAAAAACGGGAATTGGCCGTCCGCGTCTCAATAGTCAGTGTCTTAATACGTGTGCGTGAAGAAAGAGAAGATGCCGGTTCATTAAAGGCAATATGCCCATCATTACCCACACCGCCCATAAATAAATGTATCTTGCCATAAGCCTGAATTTTATTTTCGTAACGTTGGCACTCAATCTCAATATCTTCTGTATTTCCGTTTAACAAATTGATGTTCTCTTTTGGAATATCAATGTGATTAAAGAAATTTTGGTACATGAATGAATGGTAGCTTTGAGGATGATCTTCCGGCAGATCCACGTATTCATCCATATTAAATGTCACAACATGCTTGAAGCTCACTTTTCCCGCTTGATACAGGGAAATCAGTGCCTTGTAAGTTGTCAATGGCGTGCTGCCAGTGGGAAGCCCAAGAACAAAAGGACGCTCAGAAGTTGGATTGAATTCATTGATTTTACTGGCAATGTAGTGAGCAGACCATCGACCAACATCACTTGCCGTAGTTAGAGGGATAAGCCTCATGATGACCCCTTAAAAAAGCATTCAATAGTTAATGACAAGAGCTATGCACGATACACCTGATTTTGGGATATCAATGTGGTGCGTGATAGCTGGGTGACAAAACCACACATCATACTGGTTCTAAATGGGGTTTTGTCGCATCCAATGCAATATAGATATTTTCAATAATAAAATAAGTTTTGCGTGCTAGCTAGATTTTTGATTAAAAATTTATCAAATCAGGTGACTTTAATCACATATCAGATGGATTTAATTTGCGATGAAAAATAATTTTTTTAGACTAAAAGTGTTTTAACAATAAATACATAAGTGATCGCATAACGTCATTGATTAACGAAAAGATGCTATTAACGGAGCTTCAAGGGGGCATAAGTGAATATTCTGAGCTACTTACAACGGATTGGACGGGCATTAATGGTGCCTGTGGCAACATTGCCTGCAGCGGCAATATTAGTGGGTATAGGCTATTGGATTGATCCAACGGGATGGGGGACCGATAATGCGTTGGCGGCACTGCTTATTACGTCAGGCAATGCCATTCTCGACAACATGGGGATGTTGTTTGCGATAGGGATTGCCTATGGAATGTCGAAAGATAAAGATGGGGCTGCTGCACTGGCAGGACTTATCGGATTTATTGTCGTCATGAAACTATGTTCTCCGGCAGCGGTGGCAATGATTAAGGGAATTCCGCTTGAGGAAGTCCCAAAAGCATTTGACAAGATTAATAACCAATTTGTCGGGATTTTGGTGGGAACCTTTTCTGCTGAACTGTATAACCGCTACAGTAATGTAGAGCTACCACAAGCATTGTCTTTCTTTAGTGGTCGTCGTTTAGTCCCCATCTTGAACTCTTTCCTGATGATTATTGTGTCGTTTATCTTAATGTTTGTTTGGCCAATCGTTTATGACTGGCTGGTAGCATTCGGTGAGAGTATTACCAATCTTGGCTCCGTTGGGGCGGGTTTGTATGCCTTCTTCAATCGTTTATTGATACCAATTGGTTTGCATCATGCACTGAACTCAGTATTTTGGTTTGATGTCGCGGGTATCAATGATATTCCTAACTTCCTCGGTGGACAAAAATCCATTGAAGCAGGCACTGCGGTTATGGGTATCACTGGCCGCTATCAGGCTGGTTTTTTCCCGATTATGATGTTTGGCTTGCCAGGGGCGGCATTGGCGATTTACCACTGTGCTCGTCCGGAAAATAGAGCCAAAGTTGCCGGTATTATGATGGCAGGTGCATTTGCGGCCTTCTTTACAGGCGTAACTGAGCCACTTGAATTCTCTTTCATGTTTGTTGCACCCGTACTTTATGTGTTGCATGCCATCTTGACTGGGATTTCGGTTTACATTGCGGCTGCCATGCATTGGATTGCCGGTTTTGGCTTTAGTGCCGGGTTTGTTGATATGTTACTTTCCTCACGTAATCCGCTGGCGGTTCATTGGTACATGTTGATCCCACAGGGTTTGGTATTTTTCTGCCTTTATTATGTGGTTTTCCGTTTCACCATCAGAAAATTCAATTTAATGACCCCCGGGCGTGAGTTGTCAACGAGTGGCGATGAAGTTGCTATGGTGAAGAAAGGCCGTACTGTATCCAATATTGAGGAGGAAGCGCGTCAATATATTGCGGCTGTGGGAGGGACAGATAATTTGACAAGTATTGATGCGTGTATCAGCCGATTGCGTTTGTCAGTTAAAGATTCAGGTTTAGTCAATAATCAATTGGTGAAACACCTCGGTGCTTCAGGGGTTATTCGCCTGAATAAACAGAGTGCCCAAGTCATTGTTGGACCCCGTGCAGAATTGATAGCTGATGCTATGCGTAACTTGTTAGCGAAAGGTTTCATTGCTGCATCAACAGAAATGTTGCCATCTGAGTCTCAAACTTTAGGAAAAAAGAGTAACCCGCCGGCAGGCAGGCCTATTTTGACGTTAATGGCCCCGATGAGCGGTGAATTAGTTGATTTAGAGGATGTACCAGATGAAGCATTTTCTCGCAAGATAGTGGGGGAAGGTATTGCCATTAAACCCACGTCGGATACCGTTTTTGCTCCTATTGATGGTATGGTTGTGAAAATTTTTGATACTAATCATGCGTTTTGTATTGCCGCAGATAATGGTGTTGAAGTCATTGTCCATATAGGTATTGATACTGTCGCATTAAATGGAAAGGGATTTGAACGTTTAATTGAAGAAGGCGTAAAAGTAAAAGCAGGAGATGCAATATTGAGGTTGGATCTTGATTACCTGAACGCTAATGCTGGCTCTTTGATAAGCCCGGTTGTTATTAGTAATATTGATGACTATAAAGGGATTAATATTATTTCTAAGAATAATGTAACAGCTAACAAAGAGATTTTATTTCAAGTAATATAATAAATATTAGGTAATGAAAGTTAACTCCCTGGTTTATATAGGTGATCGTTTAGGCGATCACCATATGAAAGTGTAAGTTGCTTTTTAATGTGGGTTATTATGTGTTTTATATGTAATAAAAATAGTTATTATAGCAAGGCTAAAAAGGTGTTCTTAATCTAAATTAGGTTAAATTTTATTTTTATTGAAATTTTACTTTGTTTAAGTCGATTTTTTTTGATAAATTCATGTATGTTTATTGTTGGTTTTTTGTTTTTAAACTTATCCAATTATGTCTGATGGTAATAATTACAGTTAGAGCATAACGGGTAGCAAGCCTAAATAATATTTAGTTGAAATACGAAAGTGAGTTTAATAAAACATAAACTAAAAATAAAATCATTTTATGAAATAGTAACATATCGTATATAAAAACTAAGTAAGGTAAATAAAATGTTTAAAATCCTTTCTGAAGAAAAAATGAACGAATACTTAAAAAGTTGGAATAATAATGGCTATATAGTTATAGAGTCAGCTATAGATAGAGAACAGGTACAGAAAACAGTCGATGCTATATTTGATTTTCTTGAAATGGATGAAAATAAGCATATTGATTTTTATGATAAAAATATTCGTTCTCGCTCAGGAATTGATGAAATGGGACGAATTCCTTTTTACCATCATCAAACGTTATGGGATAATCGGCAAAATCAAATAATTTATTCGGTTTATGAAAAAATATTCGGGACAAAAGATCTATTGGTAAGCATTGATAGAGTCAACATGAATCCTCCCGTTAATGAGGATTGGAAATATGAAGGATTTATTCATTGGGATATTGATGTTTCAACGCGGCCATTGGAAAGGAAAATACAAGGTTTATTAAGTTTGACGGATGATGATGGAAACGCGGGTGGGTTCCAATGTGTCCCTGGGTTTCATAAAGTGATATATGAATGGTTATCCAAACAACCTGAAGGATATAATAGCAGGTTTCCAGATACGACAGGAATGAAAATTGAGTCGATTCCATTAAAGGCGGGTGATTATGTTATTTTTCATGGTGCATTACCTCATGGAAATAAACCCAACCTTTCTAATAAACCTCGGTTGGCTCAATACTTTTGTTGTTTTCCACGCACTGAACTTACTGAACAACAAATTTCAGAGAGAATTTCGGCCTATCAGAAAGGATTACCGACTACCTCTATAACAGGTAAGCCTTTCCCCACTAAGAAAGTAGAACAGCAAAGTACATCTGATATTAACTTAACAACATTAGGTAAATTATTGCTGGGGCTTTAATCATATTAACTCTAAGATGTTATAATGGAGAATAAAATGCATCATGTAGAGAATAATATTGATGTTTCAATTGTTTTGCCTAGGTATAATGAAAATTTTTTCATTATTGAAAAAACGATACAGCGTATCAGGAAGCTCCAAGAGATATTGAATGTACAAGTTATCATTGTCAACGATTCAAATAAAAATAACTTCCATGATCCCGATATTGTTAAAATAAAGAAGCAGTATTCTGACGTTATAGTTATCTCCAATTGTGGTAATTATGGTAAAGGGTATAGCATTAGGCGGGGAGTTGATCTGGCCATTGGGAAATATATCTTTTACACTGACATTGATTTTCCAATAAAAGAGAATGACTTTTTCAATGCATACCAAAACATTGAAACATCTAATATTGATTTAGTTATTGGAGAGAGGTTCTCAAAAAATAAATCAAGGGCTAATTTGTATCGTAAAATAACAAGTAAATTATTTTTGAAATTGGTTAATTCCTTATTAAAGTGTGAGGTTTCTGATTCACAATGTCCATTCAAAATGATAAGGTCAGATCTGGCAAAAGAATTATTTTCTAAGCAAAAAATCAAAGGATATGCATTCGACGCTGAAATTATTTACCTGGCAAACAGGCTTTCTAAGAAACTATATCAAATTCCTGTTTCCTGGGAGGATACAAGGGAGAATTGGAGTTTGGTGAAAACATTGGCTAATTATAGTGTTATGATTTTAAGTGTTTTTTCCATTAAAATTTATTGGATTGTCAATGATCCTAAAATACTATAATGGGTATTTAGTCAGTGTTTTCTGATTTAAACATTATCAGGCACACAAAAATAATGCTTCCCAGCCATGCAGTTGCATCTATTGTAACATGTGGATATTTCGGAATTATGATTGGATCTGCTTTAATCGGATTTATTGCGTATGATTTTGATTTGTAAGTCGCGTTTTATATATTATCTGTTGGTGCATTAATTATGCTGTTAAATGCCAGTTTAATAAGAACACATTGATTTAATGAAAATTTATTTACTATAAAAATTAAGGAGTATTATTATGAATTTCCCTCAATGGCCTTGCTTTGCAGAAAAAACACTTAACGATATTCAAATGCCACTTTTATCTGGTCAGGTTAATTATTGGACCGGAAAGAAAGGTATGGAGTTTGAAAATAAATTTGCTGATTGGATTGGCGCAGAAATGGCGATTTCCTGTAATTCAGGTACTTCCGCCGTTAATATTGCAGTGGGTGCATTAAATATTGGCCCAGGCGATGAAGTAATTGTTCCTTCTTACACCTTTATTGCCACCTCTTTTGCGGTTTTACAATGTGGGGCTATTCCTATTTTTTGTGATACGACAGAAGAACACACGATTGATCCTAACAAAATTGAGGCACTGATTACGTCCCGCACCAAAGCGATTATCGTTGTTCACCTTTATGGGGTGGTATGCGATATGGATCCGATTATGGCTATTGCCCGTAAGCATAATCTTAAGGTGATAGAGGATAGCGCTCAATGCTTAGGTGGAAAATATAAAGGAAAATCGGTTGGCACAATGGGTGATCTTGGAACCTTTAGCTTCTGCCAGTCAAAACATTTTACGACGGGCGGAGAAGGGGGCATGGTCGTCACCAATAATACCGAAATTGGTTGGGAATGCCGAGCCTATCGCGATCATGGCTTTGATGTGAGAAGAAAATTTGATCTTCTCGCCTTGGAAGAAGTTTCATGGCATGTACATAATCGCATTGGTTACAACTATCGGATGACTGAAATCCAATCGATCATTGGAATTAATGAATTGGAGCGATTCGATAATTGGAATATGAAAAATCGTCAGCAATATGCCAAGATTTACGATGAAAAATTCGCCAATATCGATTTGATCGGTAGTTTGCCGTTGAATTCCGAAGATAGATGCAATGCTTACTGGTTATATCCGATAGTGTTTGATTTGCACAAATTGGATTGTACGGCTGAGGTCATTTTAAGTGACTTGAAAAAGATAGGTGTTCCTGCATTTAAGATCCAATGGCCAGAGGCTTATGGGGAAAAAGTATTCAAAGAATTGCGTGGCTTTGGCTCAGTGAATTTCCCTTTCCATTCGACAGAATACACCTCACCGGAATCGGTCAATTATCTCGATGTGGTGTGTGAAACCGCACGTTCTTTATTACCCAGAACGATCAGCCTGTATTTGCATCCTAGCTGGGATGAAAAACATATTGTTTATTGTGCAGATCAATTAATTGCGGTATTGAATAATCATCGAATTGGTTGATTTTGTAGCGGGAAGACGCAGTTGCTTCCCGCTTTTACACTCTAACTTCACCCATTCCGCCATTTCCCACGAACAAAGTATTGTTTCTCGGTTCAGCTTATTAGATTATAGAAGGTTATGTTAAAGCGCTTTTTGCATTGAGGAAAAAACGATGAGTGAGGCAGATGCCCGCCCGACAAACTTTATTCGTCAGATTATTGACGAAGATCTGGCAACAGGTAAACATACATCCGTACATACCCGTTTCCCACCTGAACCTAATGGTTATCTGCATATTGGCCATGCCAAATCGATCTGCCTGAATTTCGGCATCGCTCAAGACTATCAGGGACAATGCAACCTACGTTTTGACGATACAAATCCCGTCAAGGAAGATATTGAGTACGTTGAATCGATTAAAGCTGACGTTCAGTGGCTGGGATTCCAGTGGAGTGGGGATATTCGCTACTCGTCTGACTATTTTGATACCCTGTATCAATACGCCATTGAATTAATCAATAAAGGTCTGGCGTATGTCGATGAACTGAGTCCTGAAGAGATCCGCGAATATCGCGGTACTTTAAAAGAGCCGGGCAAAAACAGTCCGTATCGTGATCGCAGCGTAGAAGAAAACCTGGCCCTGTTTGAAAAAATGCGTGCTGGTGAATTTGCCGAAGGCAAGGCATGTTTGCGTGCCAAAATTGATATGGCATCCCCGTTTATGGTTATGCGTGATCCGGTCATCTACCGTATCAAATTCGCAGAGCATCATCAGTCAGGTAATAAATGGTGCATCTACCCGATGTATGATTTCACGCACTGTATTTCCGATGCGCTGGAAGGGATCACCCATTCCATCTGTACACTGGAATTCCAGGATAACCGCCGTTTGTACGATTGGGTATTGGATAACATTACGATTGATTGCCATCCACGCCAGTACGAGTTTTCTCGCCTGAATCTGGAATATACGGTGATGTCCAAGCGTAAGCTTAACCAGTTGGTGACAGAAAAGATTGTTGATGGTTGGGATGACCCACGTATGCCAACTATCTCTGGATTACGTCGTCGTGGTTATACTGCGGCTTCTATCCGTGAGTTCTGCTGCCGTATTGGTGTGACTAAGCAGGATAACAACGTTGAAATGGCAGCTTTAGAATCCTGTATCCGTGACGACCTGAACGAACATGCACCACGTGCGATGGCGGTGCTTGATCCGGTGAAACTGGTGATTGAGAACATGCCGGAAGGTGAAGTTATTCTGACAATGCCTAACCATCCGAATAAACCAGAAATGGGCAGCCGTGAAGTGCCGTTCAGCCGTGAACTGTACATTGACCGTGCAGATTTCCGCGAAGAAGCAAACCGCCAATATAAGCGCTTGGTTCTGGGTAAAGAAGTACGCCTGCGCAATGCGTATGTGATTAAAGCAGAACGTGTTGAGAAAGATGCAGAAGGCAATATCACCACGATTTATTGCCAGTATGACGAGCAAACCCTGAATAAAGATCCCGCCGATGGACGCAAAGTTAAGGGCGTCATTCACTGGGTAAGCGCTGCACACGGCGTACCAGCGGAATTCTATCTGTATGACCGTCTGTTCAGCGTGGCGAACCCAGGGGCAGAAGATGATTTCTTGTCTACGATCAATTCAGGATCTCTGGTGATCCGTAAGGGATTTGTAGAATCAGGGTTGGTAAATGCATTGCCGGAAATAACCTATCAGTTTGAGCGTGAAGGTTATTTCTGTGCTGATAGCGGCCTCTCAAGTGCTGAACATCTGGTTTTTAACCGCACAGTTGGCCTGCGTGATACTTGGGCAAAAATCTCACAAGAGTAATAACCTCACTCCGTACACAAAAAAGCGTGATTATTTTCACGCTTTTTTTACTTAATAGCCGCGTAATGAAAATTAACTCCTTCCGCTAAGATTAAAAATTGCCTTATAGTCACATATTATATAGGGTTATTGCCTGATCAAACTTGTACATTATTTATCCCAGAATTTACCCATCGAAAAAATAATAAGTTCGGACGAGGTAATTTATGAAACCCATTAAATTACGTACCTTGGCAGCCTTCATCACGGCAGTTGGATTTATCGGCAGCGCCCATACAGAAATGACATCGGCAATGTCGCCGCAGGACTCAATGTCATCACAACAGATCGTGGATTTACTGAGCCAGTTAAAAGTCAATTTCAACGTCATTGATAATCAGGCGGGTTCACATGGTACAGATTGTGCCATTCTTGGTGCTGATTCGGCGGCCTGTAATCGGGTCAACATCATCTTGAGCAATGGTGATCAGGCAATCAACGCTTCTGATTGGGCGCTCTATTTTCACAGTATTCGCCAAATACTGAAACTGGACCATGATCAATACAAAATCACTCCTATTACGGGTGATTTACATAAACTGGAACCGACGAAAAAATTTACGGGCATCAAAGCCAATGAAAAGGTTGTGCTACCGATTATTGGTGAATATTGGCAGATTTACAGTACAGATTTTATGCCGCGTTGGTATGCGATTTCCGGTGATGCTGCGCCCAAAGTATTGGTAAATACCGATACTGAAAACATCAGCCAATTTTTATCTGATCTGGAAGGTGAACAGTGGAAACGGACCACAACGGATAACAATATCCTGATGACGCCAGAAAACCGCTTTGCCAACAACCAGCAGGTGGCAACAATCAGTGAAGATAAGCTGCGGGGGCAGATTATTCCGACACCGAAAGAACTTTCCATTTATTCTCAGGATGTGGATTTATCCCGTGGCGTGAAATTAGAGTTGGGTGGATTGAGCGGTGAATCTATTAAGGTGATCAGGGAGCGTTTCAACGCTCATGATATTCATTTAACCGATAACGGTTATCAAATAGCGACCCAAATCAACGCAGACCAATTGACTAAACCTTGGCGAGCAAAAGGCGCATATTCACTGGAAATTACCACTAAAGGGACACAAATTGTCGCATTTGACCAGTCTGGCGTATTTTATGGCCTGCAATCACTGTTTTCCTTGCTTCCCGCCAATGGAACGCCAAAGATTGCGACACTGACGGCAAAAGATGCCCCACGGTTTGAATATCGTGGCGTGTTCCTTGATGTTGGACGAAATTTTCATAGTAAAGAAGCCGTTTTGCGTCTGCTTGATCAAATGTCCCACTATAAGCTGAACAAGTTCCATTTTCATTTGAGTGATGATGAAGGCTGGCGTTTGGAAATCCCGGGCTTACCGGAATTGACAGAAATCGGCAGTCAACGTTGCCATGATTTGAGTGAGACCCGGTGCTTATTACCACAATTAGGATCAGGGCCAGACAGCAACAATATGGGAAGTGGTTATTTTAGCCGTCAGGATTACCTTGATATTCTGAACTATGCCAAAGCGCGCCAGATAGAAGTTATCCCAGAAATTGATATGCCCGCCCATGCTCGTGCCGCGGTGATGTCAATGGAAGCGCGTTATAAGCAGCTTATGGCACAGGGCAAAGAGCGGGAAGCCAATGAATATCGTCTGCTTGATCCGACAGATACCTCGAAGACAACCTCCGTGCAATTCTATGATCGCCACAGTTATCTTAACCCGTGTATGGACTCTTCAACGCGGTTTGTCGATAAAGTGATTAGCGAAATTGTTGCCATGCATAACGAGGTCGGTCTGCCGTTGAATACATGGCATTTTGGTGGGGATGAGGCGAAAAATATTCGTTTGGGCGCTGGATATCAGGATAAAGATGGACTGATTGTGCCAGATAAGGGGATTATCAACCGGAAAATTGAAAACAAGCCGTGGGCAAAATCTCAGGCTTGTCAGAAAATGATAGCGCAAGGTGTCATTAAAGAGGTTGATGAACTTGCCAGCTATTTTGCCATTGAAGTCAGCAAAATCGTCAATAACCGTGGTATCAACACCATGCAGGCATGGCAGGATGGCCTGAAACATGCCAAATCGGCAAAAGATTTCGCCACTAAACAGGTTGCGGTGAACTTCTGGGATACCCTGTATTGGGGAGGTTATGATTCTGCCAGTGACTGGGCGAATAAGGGCTATCAAGTTGTGGTTTCCAGCCCCGATTATCTCTATCTGGATATGCCATATGAAATCCATCCGAAAGAGCGAGGCTATTATTGGGCGACCCGCTTTAATGATGAGGCGAAAATTTTCAGCTTTGCCCCGAACAATCTGCCACAAAATGCTGAAACCTCGATGGATCGTGATGGCAATGACTTTAATACCCATAGCAATAAACGCTGGCCCGGGGCTTATGGTATGTCGGGGCAATCGTGGAGTGAAACCGTGCGTACCGATGAACAAATGGAATATATGATCTATCCACGCTTACTGTCGCTGGCGGAACGGGCATGGCATCAGGCGGAGTGGGAGCAGAATTATCAGCAGGGCAGGGAATATAAAGGCGGAATAACGCATTATGTTGATACGGCTCTCCTGCAACAAGACTGGGAACGCTTTGCCAATCTGCTAGGGCAGCGTGAACTGGCTAAACTGGATAGCGCGAAAATTTTCTATCGTTTGCCTGTACCTGGCGGCAGAATTGTTTCTGGAACACTGGAAGCGAATATCGCATTACCGGGGGTGGTTATTCAATACTCATTGGATAATGGAAAAACATGGCAGGCTTATCATGACAGACAGCGGCCTCATGTCAGCGGCAATGTGAAAATTCGTTCTGTCAGTACTGATGGAAACCGTTTTAGCCGCATAGATGAAGTTAAATTCTAACGATTTTTTGAGGTATGAGGGCAATAAATTGATAAAGCAACCTGCCGATTAGCGTGATAATTAATCGGCAGGTTGCTTATTCAGACAAACAACTTATTCAGATGAATAAATAGCGGAAGCGAATGACTTTATTGTCAGCGCTTGTTTATCATGCTTTTGCATCATGAAGCGAGTTATCTTTGCGGCAATCACCATCAGCACAGTGACCATATAAATAAAGACTGTGGTTTGAGAGCTTAATTCCATAGCGTTCAGCGATGTTTTTCTGACGCTCTTCAATGAATTCATCACTAAATTCAATGACCTTTCCGCAGTCGAGACAAATCAGATGGTCATGATGATGTTGCTGGGTGAGTTCAAAAACCGATTTGCCGCCTTCAAAATTGTGACGTGTCACAATGCCGGCGTCATCAAACTGGTTCAACACGCGATAGACAGTGGCGAGGCCAATCTCTTCACCGATATCAATCAGCTTTTTGTAGAGATCTTCCGCACTGACATGATGGCATTCTGGGTCCTGTAACACTTCCAGAATTTTCAGTCGTGGAAGCGTTACTTTAAGTCCAGCATTTTTCAATGCTTTATTGTTGTCGGTCATGCGGATTCAATCCTGTAACTTGAGTTAAGTGAACTTATGATACTTGGGGGTATCGTGAGGGAATCATGATTCTGTTTCACGTTGCTGATTATAGGCATGGATATTAAAAATGAAAACCATGCCTATTCATATATCATGACACATTATGCAAGAATAATCCTGCCTGAAAGGGCTTTTCTCTTCTTATTAAACGCCGAGGATCTCTGACAGGCTCATTTCAGTCTTGATCTGTTGTACCCAGGCTTCAACGCGCTCATCCGTCAATTCTGGTTGACGATCTTCATCAATGGCCAGGCCAATAAAGTGGTTATCATCGGCCATGCCCTTAGAGGCTTCAAAGTGATATCCTTCGGTTGACCAGTGGCCTACAATAATGGCACCACGAGGTTCAATAATATCACGAATGGTGCCCATAGCATCACAGAAGTATTCTGCATAATCTTCCTGATCACCACAGCCGAACAAGGCAACCAGTTTTCCTTCGAAATTGATCTCTTCCAGTGTTGGGAAGAAATCATCCCAGTCACACTGAGCTTCGCCGTAATACCAGGTTGGGATGCCAAGCAGCAAGATATCGAGGGCTTCAATGTCTTCTTTGCTGCTTTTGGCAATATCGTGGACTTCAGCAACATCAGCACCGCCCAATTTTTCTTGGATCATTTTGGCGATGTTCTCTGTGTTGCCTGTATCGCTGCCGAAGAATATACCTATTATTGCCATAAAATGGGTTAACCTCTTGTTTTATTTGTGTATTAAGTCTATACACATCACGCTGAAATCAGCTGGAAAAATGTCAGTTTCAGTAACATGAAAAGCGTTATTCTGACCAAACATCCATGACAAATCTGTCAGATTTGTGTGGTGACACCGCTTCATTGTGTTTAATAAAAGCCGTTAATCGGCAAGGTGATTTTTTTCTGTCAGTTGGGCTAATAACATTTGTTCAATCAATTCACTGCGGCTAATGTTGCGCTGTTTTGCCAGATGGTTTAGTGCATCAACGGCATCTTCATTAAGTTTGAGTTCCACTCGACGCAATCCTCTGACTTTATCTCGTCGCAACTGGTTGCGTTTATTGATCCTAAGCTGTTCATCCCTGGACAGCGGATTTGTTTTAGGTCGCCCGGGCCTGCGTTCATCTGCGAACAAATCCAGTGTGGTGCGATCAGTTTGTTCTTTTGCCATAAATTCAATTGATAATGGGCGTGTACCAATAATATAGCGGGCAATAATACCTTAGCTGGACGCGTGTCGCTACTAGTTGATGAGAGAGATTGTTGGAATGGCTCAAACGACATTTACATTTAGGATCGAGGATATCCCTGACCCGAATGATATCGGGTGACTGTTCTTAGTCGAGTGGTGAGAGAGACTTGCTTCATGATGAAAGGCATTCTCAAGCGAAACAAGTCTCCTATTTTCAATACATTTCTTTTTCAGTCATCACTTCGTTTGTTGATACCAAAGTTGTGCATATAAGCCATTTTGCTGCACCAGAGCATCATGTGAACCTGATTCAGCGATGTTTCCCAAATCTAAAACGAAAATCTTATCGGCATGGCGGAGAGTATTTAGTCGGTGAGCAATGCTGATCACCGTTCGGTTGCGGCATATCTCAGCCATATTGCTCATGATGGCCGCTTCGGATTCATAATCCAGCGCGGAAGTGGCTTCATCGAGGATTAAGATCTTGGGATCACTCAGTAACGCCCTTGCTAAGGCGATACGCTGCCGTTGTCCACCAGAAAGATTCCCCCCTTTTTCACCAACCGGATGCGCAAATTTACGGGGAAACGCATTAATGAAATCAACCGCGCCCGCTAAGGCTGCTGCCCGATAAACTTCTTCATCACTGGCATTGGGCTTGCACAGGCGGATATTATCCGCAATGCTGCCGGAAAACAGAATACTCTCCTGCAAGACCACACTCATATTACGGCGCAATGATACTGGGTCGGCAATGGCTAAATCCATGCCATCCACCAAAACCTGACCGTGTTGTGGCACATATAAGCGCTGCAACAAGCGGGTCAATGTACTTTTGCCGGAACCTGATGGCCCTGTAATACCAATAAATTCTCCGGCTTTAATTTCCAGTGACAAATTTGCCAGCACTTCCGGCGTATCTGCATGGTAACGGAAGCGGATATTGCGAAATTCAATCTGGCCTGCCAGTTCGGGTGCTGATGCCAGCCCTTGTCTACTGCTTTCCATTGGCTCATCAAGAATATCACCCACCCGCCGCAGAGCGATCAGGGTATGCTGGAAGTCTTGCCAGACTTGCGCCAGTCTCAGGATGGGTTGGGTAACGTGCCCCGCCAGCATATTAAAAGCAATTAATTCACCCGGGGACAAATCTCCATCAAGTACGCTCCGGACTCCCCACCACAACAGCAAAGCAGCAACCACTTTTTGGATCAGCTCAATCCCTTGTCCCGCTGCCAGCCCGCTTTTTTGGGCGGTAAAGCGCTGGATTAACTGCTGGCTCAGTACCTTTTGCCATTGGTGCAAAAAGCGCTTTTCAGTGGCAGTCGTTTTGATGGTTTCAATCCCCGTGACCGCTTCTGTCAGGAAGCTGGTGGCATTGGCATCGGCTTCATACTCTTTTTCTACCTTGCGCCGAATAATGGGACCGACGGCGATCCAGAGCAAGAAATAGAGCACCAGAGAACTGATGACAAGGCATGTCAGCTGGGAAGAATAATGAAACATCACGCCCAGAAACAGAATGATGAAAATCAGGTCAAGCAACAGCATCAGGGTAGAACCGGTCAAAAACTGGCGGATCTGCGCCATTTCCCGAACTCTGGCGATAATTTGCCCTGTTTGCCGTTGTTTGAAATAGGGCAGGGGTAATCCTACAAGATGACGATATAGCTTGCCGGAGAGTTCAGCATTGATTTGGCTGGCCGTATGCCCAAACACGGTATTGCGCAGGAACCCATACAGGGGTTCTGCCAATGCCAGTGCCAGCATCGCCATACCCAGCACATGCAGGCTGGAAATACTCCGCCCAACCAACACCTTGTCAATGACATTTTCAAATAACAAGGGGGCTGCCAGTGCAAAAAGTTGCAATACAATGGCAAACAGGAAAATATCCCGTAACTGGTTTTTCTGCCTGAAAATAGAGGGATAAAACCAGCTTAAGCCAAATTTTACCTGTTGCCTGGTCAGGGATTTATCCGCCACCAGTAGCACCTTGTATTCGTTAGATTGGCTGCCACTCGTTTGTTCATCGTGCAATAATGCACGCACTTCATATTTTTCGGTGACAGGATCGAACAGCGTAAATGTGTCAGGATGAATTTCTGACAATACCCACCAGCGCTGCTCCAATTCAACTAATGCAGGTAAAGGTAATGTGGCGGCAGTATCCGGTGTCAGGCGTTCAAACTTGCTGCGTAGCCCAATGGCATCCGCTGCTTCACGTAGCTGCGGATCGGTCAGTGCTAGCGAGTCTACCCCAAGAATAAGGTGTAATTGCCCGACAGAAGCCACTTTGTGAAACTGTTTCCCCAAATGGGCGATACAATCCAGCGCATAATTGTTTGCATTGATATTGCTATTTGCACCGATTGGGTTGCCGGATTTTGGGTCTGTATCTGAGCTACAGGTGAAGGAAAAAGTGTCAGACATGATTATTTTTCCCTTAACGCTTCAGATTGATATTCCTGAATGGGACTGAGCAGATAATCAATCACGCTTCGCTGATCGGTTTTGATTTCCGCAACGATGGACATCCCAGCCGTGATTTCGACAGGTTTCCCATCGACCATAATATTGTTCTGTTTGAGGCTGATTTGTGCAGGAAAAACCAGCCCTAGCTGTTCATCGGTGGTGGAGTCCCGTGAAATACTCAGTAACTCGCCTTCAATCGTGCCATAGCGGGTATAGGGGAAAGCATCGACTTTGACTGTGACAGGTTGACCGGGCCGGACAAAACCGACATCTTTATTTAAGATCTGGATCTCAGCGAGTTGTACATGTTCATCAGGAACAATCACCATCAAATTCTGCGCAGGTTGCAGGACAGCGCCGAGAGTATGGACAGTTAATTGTTGAACTGTGCCAGTGACGGGGGAGCGCACCACTTCAAGGTCTTCCCGTTCCTGCATTTTCGACATTTCTTGTTGTGTTAATGCCCGCTGTATCTCTGCCTGCTTTCTTTTCTCAAACCATTCCCGCTCTTTGGTTATTTTGGTGCCCTGTAAACGTTGTTCCAGACTTTTATACTTGGACATCAGAATATCGAGTTCCGATTTTTGTTGAGCGATCAGCCTGTCTGTTTCCAGAAGTTCCTTTTCTTGTTCCAGATATTCCACCTTGCTGATGACCTGCTTTTGGCTCAATGTTTTTCTGGCCTGCAAGCGCTGATTGATATTGGTGCGCAGGTTGGTTAATGAGCGTATATCACTGTTTCGTGCTTGTTGGGAAGTCTGGTTCTCTGCCATTTCCGCGTGGATAGTGGAAATAATGGATTCAAATTCCTGCTTTTCGTGAGCGTAATGCGCCAGAATGCTTTCCTGTTTATCGGCGGATTGCTGCTGGAAAAGCGGCAGGAATTCAGGGTTTTGTTTTTCAAGCAGTGCCCGGTAACGGATTTCCTCTTCCATCAGATAGTCGAGATTCTCGCTCAAACGGGCAATATCCTGATTGACGCCGAGCGTATTGAGCGTCAGCAGTGGCGTATCCTTCTCAACGTGCTGACCATTTTTGACATGGATGGCCATCAGGCGGCTCTGCTCATAAGCCTGAATGATTTGGGAACGACCCGACGCGATCAAACGGCCGGTTGCGGTTGCCTGCACATCCAGTTTCCCCAGACAAGCCCATAACAGGGCGACCAGAACGCTAATGCTTAAGGTGATGGCCGTATAACGGGCGAACGGCGAAGGTGGGCGTTGTGACAACGCCAGGTGGGTTGGTAAAAAATCATAATGCGCTTTGGCAGGACGTAACCGCTTGATCCCTTTGCGCAAGATAGCCTTAAACATAGGCCGGCTCCTCCTGTTGTATTTCCTGTTTTAGTTCTTGTTGTAACTGCCAAAGTTTCCGATAGTGTTTGCCTTGTTGCAGAAGCTGTTCATGGCTACCCTGTTCGATGATTTGGCCCTGGTGTAATACGATGATCCGGTCACATTGGCGTACCGTGGAAAGCCGGTGGGCGATGGTGATGACCGTTCTGCCTTGGGCAATCTTAGCCATATTAGATTGAATAATGGCTTGTGATTCATCATCCAGCGCACTGGTGGCTTCATCAAGGATCAGGATTTTGGGTTCTGACAACAGGGTTCTGGCAATCGCCAAACGTTGTCGCTGGCCGCCTGATAGCGATTGCCCGCCTTCCGCGATCACGGTGTCATATCCCATCGGCAATCTGAGGATAAAATCGTGTGCCCCAGCCAGCGTTGCCGCTTCGATGACCGCAGATAACGGGGCATCAGGGCAGGATTGGGACAAATTCTCATACACCGTTTTATTAAATAGAAAGTTTTCCTGCAAAACGATGCCGATCTGCTGCCTGAGGGATTCAATATTGACGTTTTGCAAGGGAATGCCATCCAGCGTGATAGCCCCACTTTCCGGGGTATAAAGCCGCAACAGCAAACGTGCCAGGGTGCTTTTCCCTGAACCCGAGGTGCCAACAACGCCGACGGTTTCTCCCGCCCGGATAGCCAGCGTGAAATGGTTAATGGTGGGGGGGAGATCGGGTTGATAGCGAAAGACAATATCCGAGAATGAAATTGCCCCGTGTAACGTAACCTGTTCATTGCCTGATTGCTGCTCGGTTGGCAGGTTCAGCATATCTCCCAGCTTCTCAATGGCAATGCGTGAACGGATAAATTGCCCCCAGAGTTGCACCAGCTTAGCCAGGGGTTGCTGGGTGTGGCTGACCATCATATTAAAGGCGATCAGTTGACCAATGGTCATGTGCAGGGAAAGCACTTCCGACGCACCCAGCCAGATAATGACGGCACTGGTGACTTTTTGTAGCATCATCACCAGATGACCGGAACGATTATCCCACTGCTGTACCTCATAACTGGTGCTGACCATCTTTTCCGTCTGGCTGTCCCAGCGGCGGATAAAGCGGGGTTCAGCGGCGAGGCTTTTCAGCGTCTCGGCACCGGCCACGGTTTCGGTCAGGAAAGAGGTATTCATGGCGGCATGGGTGAACTGTTTTTCCACTGCCTTTTCAATTTTTGGTGTCACCCACCAGGCCAGCAGGGCATAGCAGGGTAGAGTAAGCAGGAAGAGCAAGGTCAGCGTACCGGACAGCAGGCTCATGACATAAATAAAGACAAACATGAACAAAACGTCGATACACAGAGTGAACATGGAGCCGGTTAAAAACTCGCGGATCGTTTCCAGCTCCCGCACTCGTGTCACAATTGCACCTATCTGGCGGGATTTAAAAAACAGCAATGGCAGACCAAACAGATGCCTGACCAATTTCAAGCCCAGTTTGATATCAATCCGGTTGGCGGTATGGGCATACTGGTATTCCCGCAATCCCCGCAGAATGATTTCAACCAGGCCCGCCGTTACCAGCCCAAAAATCAGTACATCTAATGTGGAAAATGCCTGATGCACAAGCACTTTGTCCATGACAACTTGCACCACCAGAGGAGAGATAAGTGCCAGGATTTGTAGAATGAAGGAGAACAGGAGAATCTCCTTCAGGTTCTTTTTTTGTCTGATAAATTCAGGAATAAACCAGCGGATATTAAATTGATTGCTTTTTTGTTTTATTTTTATCCACTTGCCGCTCCATAGATTGATAAATTCTTCTTTACCTAATATCTCCGGTGTTTCCTGATAAGGTTTTTGGATTAATACCCGTTGCTCATCATATTTTGCCAGAATGAAAGGTTGCCCATCATGGCTAAATAAAATGGCTGGCAGAGATATGGCCCCTAACTGCTTATTTATAGAGTATTTATTTTTGATTTTAATATTACATTCTTTTTGGATCTTATTCAGAGTGGAAATATAATCATCACCATCATTTACGTTTTTATTTGCTATGATTGCATGATCCCTATTAGATATCATTATTATTAATTTAATTAATGATATTATTGTTTTTTCTATTTCATTCATTCATTAAGTCAAATCTGTTTTAAATAAAAAATTACACTTTCGATATAAAGAGATAACCTGAAAACCAGTGAAATGTTATCTTTGTTGAAGAATTTTAACAAATCCATTAAGTAATATTATCTGTTATCAAAAGCCTGTGAATGTGAATCATTGGGACAAAATATAGGGTATAAACAGATAATTTACTATTTATATGTTGATCTTAGCCAATAAATAGAGATATCTTTATCCGAAGCTGACATTAAAGCCTGATGGTATACTTTACTGGCTATTTTGTATTTTGGATAGTTATTTAAAAATGAGAATTATTTAAAAATGATAGCTCTTTCAAGATAATAACGCTTGAACAATAAGGGAAATATAAATGACTTTAGCTTACTCCGATAAGTTGGAGTTATCAGGTTTAATCATAAATGAACCCATATACACTATGGTTTTATTTATGATTTAATCATTTTAATTTAATGCAATCTTAACATTAAATTAATATTTATTTAATGGATAATGCTATGTCTGAAAAATTTGTACAAACCATCTCAAGTGTTAATTATAACAAAGGCGTATTCTCTCTTTATTTTGTCGGTCAGGAGCCTAATCAAATGGCGAGTGGCATGCTGGCGGAAAATGATCAGGAATTGCAGTTAAAACAAGTGATCCATATGCCTGCTTCCGGTTTTATGTATATGGTTTCCATGGTTAAAAATATGCTTGAAGATCCCAGAATGGCCGCTGAAATCAATAAACTGATTGCGGCTGGTTTCTTACCGGTGCCTGAGAGCAGCGAAAGTGAACAACCTGCGGAAGTTACGGCTACAGCGCCAGAATCTTCTGAGCCTAAAAAACGTTCAGCACGTAACGCCGGAACATCGAAATAATATCAGCATCCTATCAGGTAGTTGCTAACTTATGGTGATCACACATCACTTGGCAACACTGAGTGCGCATGAAATACAGGCAATGATGGGTGGGGTGATGTTGCTTTGTCAGCACTCCCCCTTGCACCGACGTTACTCCGTTGCTGAATGGCAACAACGTATCTTGCCGTCATTCCGGCTTAATCAGTTTTGCTATTACGAAGATGAACATCAACGCCCAGTTGCTTTTTGTAATTGGGCTTTTTTGTCTGACAGCAGTCGGGATGCCATTCTTGCCGGTGAACGGGAAATTTCACCGGAAGATTGGCGCTCCGGCCAGCATATCTTTTTTTCCAGAGATGATTGCCCCTTTCGGACATGCGCGTGACATTGCCTGCGATCTGCGCCGGCGTGTCTTTGCCGCCCGGAAAGGACAAAAAGCCTGCACCGTCAGGGGAACGCTGGATGTGCCAAATAACCGCTGTATCCGTCGGGTACAGTGGTTCATAGTTTAATTTTTACCCAATATCAGGATTATTTTATGGGAAAATCATCTAACCGCAGTACAGAATACTTCTTTACCGGTAAATATGAAGATGATAATGACGGAAACACAATACACGCCATTGGTGTTGGTGGTGTCATTAATGCCTATGGTGGCAATGACTACATAGTCGTCGGCTCTTTTAGTGCAACCGTCAATACAACATGGGGGCATGACACCGTAGTCGGTGCTGCCGGATATCTGAATGTCAATGATACGAGTGGTAGCCTGACGGTTAAAGGCGGGACTGGCTATACCTCAATCAATAAGACACAGAGCGGGTTGATAACGTTTGAGGGGGTTTCCGGTGGAGTGAAAATCAACCATACCGGAGACAAGCATGGCATCTCTTATTCTGGCGCCGCTGGATATAATAGTATCACCCGTAAGGGCCTGGAGGGTGATATTAGCTTTAAAGGGGCGGGTGCATACAACAAATTATGGCATGAAACTAACCAGGGAAATTTCTATTTTGGCGGCGCGGGTGGCGCAAACAAGATCGATCGTACCTGGTTTAACCGTTATCAAGGTTCTACTGGTGGTTTGACATTCAAGGGCGCTGGCGCGGCAAATATCATTAGCTCCAGAGTTGAGAGTGGCAACATTGATTTTGAGGGCGCGGGAGTAGCCAACACTATTGTCCGTAAAGGTAAAAGTGGCGACATAACGTTACGTGGTGCAGGAGCATCTAACCGTATTGAACGTATCCGTCAGGTCGATGATATCTATTCTGAAACCAAGGGAGATATCCGGTTTGAAGGCGCAGGCGGTTATAACAGCCTTTACTCTGATATTGCACAGGGTGATATCTATTTCACGGGTGCCGGTGCTTATAACGAAATTACCCGTAAGGGAACCGCCAATGACTTCGGCAGCGAAGGAATGGAATATACCAGCGCCGAAGAGGTTGTGCTGACAACAGCAACCCTGAGTGGCTCATGGATTGGTAGTTCCCATCAGGTGACAGGGGTTAAATCAGTACGGGAACCAAACACTTACCTGTTTGCGTTTGAGGATGGGACTCACACTAAAATCAACAAGGTTCAGCTGCGCAATGATCCCGCAACGGGTAAGCTGAGATACATCTCGACCGCGTGGTATAAAGCAGGGAAACATCTTAACGGGCTGGAAAAACGAGATATCTCGACTCAGGGTGGCTTCAGTTCAGTCGGTGAAGATGGCGCATACACGCTGTCAAACCTGACCGTTGAACAGCGGAAACCGGTAACAGTTCATGCGGTTGAGAAAAAGCTGACGGAAAACCAGTGGGTAAATTATGGCAATGGTGTCCAGATTGACGCAGCAGATATCACTTTATCTGATGCCAAAATGGGCGGTTATGCCATTTACCGTGATGGAACCACGGTTGACGTAAAAGCGGTCAAATCCCACCGGGGGCCAAACACCTATATTTATGCTAAGCAACTTGGCGAACACACCAAGTTTGTGGTGGTGGAGCTGAGGAACGATCCCAAAACAGGAACGCTGCAATATATCGCTCGCCCCTGGTATAAAGAAGGTAACCATATAGCTAATCTGGCGAACGCAGATATCTCTTATGCCAATGGTTACCACGATATGGGAGCCGGCAGTTATTCGCTCAGTGATCTTCATTACAGTGTGAATACGGTGCGCACAAATTCCGGTCGTGTGCCTGATCTGCATGAATATCGTGATCTTGAGCTGTTCAGGTCAGCCACTGGCGGCGGTGACAGTTCCGGTGATATTCATTATGCCGGAGCCGGTGGTGGTAATATCATCAAATCCAACGTGACCCGTGGCAATGTCAGCTTTAAAGGAGCGGGCATTGCGAATGTGATTAAGCATAGCTCTGAATTCGGTAACACTACATTTGACGGTGGTGGTGGGGCAAACGTCATCATCAAAAAAGGCAAGAAAGGTGACCTGAACTTCGATGGTGTCGGCATTGCCAACGTTTTACTGCACCAAAGTCAAAGTGGTGATCTGAATGTCAAGGCGGGTGGCGCAGCAAACGTATTGGTTCGCGTTGGCGATGGCCGTTATCTTGCTCACCTTCTGGCTGTTGGCAATATCTCCATTCATAAAGGCAATGGCAACAGCCGTATTGCAATGGGCGGTGGTTTCAATACCCATACCCAAATCGGTCATGGTGATGCGTTCTGGACCGGCATTGGCGGTGCCAATGTGCTGACCCAAATGGGGAACGGCAATGTCTCATCCATACTGGCGGGTGGCACCAATATTCTGACCAAAGTGGGTGAAGGCGATTTGTCATCAGCCATGTTTGGCGGCGCCAATATTATTACCCATATCAGCAATAACGAAACGGCGGATCCCGGTTCGGCAAATACATCGGCCATTGCGCTGGGTGGTGCCAACATCCTGACTAAAAAGGGTAAGGGTGATGTTCAGGCCGTTATGGGCGGTGGCGGTAATGTCCTGACGCATATGGGGGATGGTAAAACCACCGGCGTTATGCTGGGGGGAGTCAACATCCTGACCAAAGTCGGGCACGGTGATACGACTGGCATTATGTTAGGGCTGGGTAACGTTCTGACCCATGTTGGTGACGGGCAAACGCTGGGCGTGATGGGTGCGCTGGGTAATATTTTCACCAAAGTGGGTGATGGCACAACCATTGCAGCGATGATTGGTGCAGGCAATATTTTCACCCATGTCGGTGATGGCAATGCCTGGGCGCTGATGGGCGGTAAAGGCAATATCTTCACCAAAGTGGGCAATGGCGATGCACTGGCATTGATGCTGGCACTGGGTAACGTATATACGCACGTGGGTGATGGCAAGAGTGTTGCCCTGATGATCGCCAAAGGCAATATTGCGACCAAAGTCGGCGATGGCGATGCCCTGTCTGCCATGATTGGCAAAGGCAATATCTTTACCCAGATTGGTGATGGTTCCACTTTCGCGGCCATGATTGGCGGGGCAAACGTGCTGACCAAAGTGGGTGATGAGCTGACGGCAGCTTTGATGGTGGGTGAAGCCAACATTTATACCCATGTCGGCAACGGCACCAGCATGGGGTTGTTTGCGGGTAAAGCCAACATCATGACGAAAGAGGGTGATGGCACCACGCTGTCGGCCATGTTTGGTGAAGCCAATATCATGACCCATGTCGGTGATGGTTTAACGGGGGTATTGGCATTAGGCAAAGCCAACATCGTGACGAAAGTCGGCAATGATTTTATGGGCGTTGTGGCCGCTGCCGAAGCCAATGTGGTGACCCATGTTAATAAGGACAAGAGCACAACGGCAGCCGTGTTAGCGGGCAAAGGCAATATTCTGACCAAAGTCGGTGATGGAACCGCGGTTGGCCTGTTGATTTCTAAAATCGGCAATATCATGACCCATGTTGGTGACGGCACGACGGTCGGGTTCGCCAAAGGTGAAGGCAATATCATCACCAAAGTGGGTGATGGATTGGGCGTCAATGCTGCCTGGGGCAAAGCCAATATCCTGACTCAGGTTGGTCACGATGATCGCTATAACTTTGCCAAAGGTGATGCGAATATCATGACCAAAGTGGGCAATGGTCAGGAAGTTGCCGTTGTTCAGGGGCAAGCCAATATTGTAACCCATGTCGGCAATGGTAATGACTATACCGGTGCCTGGGGCAAGGCGAACGTGATCACCAAAATCGGTGATGGCCGTAACGTTGTGCTCACCAAGGGCGAAGCCAACATCGTGACCCAAATCGGCAATGGGGATAGCTTCAATGCGTTATGGAGCCAGGGCAATATCGTCACTAAAGTGGGTGATGGTATGCAAGTGACGGCGGCCAAAGGGAAAGGCAATATCACCACCACGGTGGGGAATGGCCTTAGCGTGACAGCGGTTCATGGCGACCTGAATATCAATACCAAAGTCGGTGATGGGGTTGCCGTCAATGTGGCCTGGGGTAAACTCAACGTCAATACCCGTGTGGGTGACGGCCTGAATGTTTCCGTCATGAAAGGCACGGGTAATGCCAATATCCGTGTGGGTGATGGCCTGAACATCAACGCCTCTTATGCCCGCAACAACGTGGCAATTCAGGTCGGTAATGGTGATTTTTATAGCCTTGCGGTGGCGGAAAGCAATACCCAGAGCAATAAATTGAATGCACTGTTTGACAATATCAAACAGACCGTTCTGGGCAGCGCGGGCAGTCAGGGCATCAATTATCTGGTAAATGGCGATGAAGCCAATACCTCAGGAACCCATAAAGGGCGAGGCGCCATTGACCTGCCGGAAGTTGCTTCCCTGAATGGTTTCAAACTGACAGAAATTGATGAAATCAGTTCGGATTTGGCGAAAGAGCTGAAAGGTTCTGTGACCGGTGTTGATACCCCAGATATTACCGGAATTGAGAAGAGACTTGGCGATAAAAAACGCCTGAACTCGAATCCGACACGTAATTTGATCGTCAATGGTGATTTTGAACAGGGTGCTACAGGATGGCAATCCATCAAACGCGAAAGCATTGAAACCAGCTCTTCAGCTAAGGCATATGGACTGAGTGATGAAGGGCATGGTGAGCGAGTCAATGAGCTTGGCGGCAATCGTAATAACCTCATCTACCAAAAGATTCAGAACCTAACAGCGGGTGAAAAAATTACCGTTAAGTTCGATTTTGCCAGACGTGCTGGCAGTTCTGCGAATAGTGGGTTAAACATATTGTGGAATAGCAAGGTTGTTTTTTCGGTTGCCAATGGCAGCAATGAGTGGCAAAGCCAGACGCTGACCTTAACCGCCAAGGCAGGCGATAACCGACTGATGTTTTTTAGAACCGGAACATATGATGACACGAGTTATGTTCTGGATAACGTCGTTGCCACCTCTGAATTGTCTGTTGCTGACCATGTGAAACAGGATAAAGCGGCACAAAACGCCTTGCAGGACAAGGAAAAAGCAGAAGCTGATAGCCAACGTCTGGCTCAGGAAAAAGATAAACAACTGGCGGCGATTGCCGGCACCCAGTCACAACTGGAAGCCACCGATCTGGATGCCCTGAACGCTAACGGACAGAGCCAGCGTAATGCCATCAAGGAAGAAGCGCAGGCGGTGACAGATGAGATGCTGGCGCAGATTAAGGGGCTGGAAACACTGGATATCCATGCCACCTATCAGGGTGAATCAGGTCAACAATGGCGTGATCAGTTCGCGGCTGGTTTACAGCAGCGTATTCAAACCGGATTGAATCGGTCGGGTGAAACTGCGCAGAATCAATTGGATAATATCCAGGCAGCGATAGCAGCGCGTTTGGGCGATACCAAGGATGCCGTTGCTAAATCAGAAGTGGGCGCACTTAAGGCTGAACAAAACCAACAACATGCCGAGCAGGATATAGAAACGGCATTTATCCAAGCCAGAAGCAAGGAGAAAGAAGCCCTTGATCGTGAGCTAAAAGCTAAGCGGGCAGAACATGATGGTCATCTGGCAGTGCAGCGAGCAGAACAGCATGGTCAGCATGAAGTCTCTGCGGCAGACAGTAAAACCGCGCAAGTACAACATGATGCCAAGGGTTCAAAACTGGATGACAACCATAAACCGGTTCGTACCGGCGCAACAGGTAGCGGTCTGTCCGGCAAAGCTTATGAAGCGAATTACTCTGAAAACATTGAACAAGCAGAAAAATCCAAAAGTCATATCAATGCTGATTTGACTGTTCCGGCAGATGGCAGATTCAGCAAGAAACTGCAAGAGCTGGATAAAGCGCTGAACGAACTTGACGATGCCAAAGAGGCCTTAAACCGCTTGCAGATCAATGCAGGAATACGTGCTAAAAAAGTGTCTGGCGGATCTCGCCTAACGTCTGCTCATAACGAAACGTCAGACAATCAGGAAGTTAGCCAACCTTCGGCTGTAGTGACTGAATGGGGCAGGGACACACCAAGAATTTCGGGGCTGGATCTCAGTGGCCTGAAAGCGTTGAGTGAAAACCTGATTCCGCCAGATTCAGTCAATACTTCTGGTGGTTCTGTCGCAAGCCGGGCACAGAAAGTGGCTAATGTTTACCGTTGGTTGGATAGTGACAACCCTCTCGCCACTGAAAAATATATTCCTGTGCCGGGGTTTACCCGCGTGGATGCAGAGATCCCGGATGACCGCAGACAAGAAATGGTCACCCATATTGAAAACTATCTGCATCTTACTGATAATGAAAATAGCGTACCGAGAGAACAGTATACTTCATTATCGAAACTATTTATCGATGCAACAATAGATTACGATTGGGATAAGCGCGTCGAATTCGTCTCAAGGCTGGAAAGCTATGGTTATAGCTTCGAACCTGTACATGGTGACAAGAGCATCGTTTCATTCTGGTCTGGCGAAAACTTCAAACAATACCGTGCAGTTCTTGATGAAGTACAGACTGATGGCAAGAAGGTCGTTTACGATATTGATGTAAAAGGTAACGCTTTTGCTATTGATCTGAACAAGAAGTTAATGCTCTGGGGCGCAAGACGCCTCGATCCTGACATTAGTGAGCAGAAGGCCCTGCAATCGGCCATTAATGCTTCGGCATACAGCAATACCGGATTCTGGAGTTCCCTCTATGCGACCGGATCTCGTGATGATGTCTATGTCATTTCGGAAGGCGGATTGCCTATTGGCAACTACTTCTGGAATGTTGAATTACCTGTATTGCGTCAATTGCAGCGTGAAGGTTTGGTCGGGGAAATTCGCCTGCTGGATAAAGCGCCCAAAGAATATCAAGGGATGTCCCCTGAATCCATTGGCCGCAGATTGACTGACGCGGGAGTTTTTGTAAGAGCACGTTTTGATTCCCTGAGCCTTGCAGAGCAGGAAAGGCTGCTTGCATTGAACCCTGAAAAGTATGAACCATATACATTGGTTAATCTGGATATCAAAACCAGCGCCATCGATAACCTGCTGAATCAGGCCCTGCCATTCTATGGTTTGCGTACAGAACGCAATTTGCTGGTGAGTGAAGCTGATGGAGAAGGCTTTGAAGTCCGCCCGTGGCCGGGTAATAACAGTGATAGCGTCAAAACTATCATGCTGGAAAATCCAAAAGATTCCGCTCAAATTAAATCTATTGAGCGTTTTATTCTTGCCAATTATGACAATTACGACCAACTGCCGGATGAGCTGCATCTGGTGAAAGATCGCATTGTTTCCTTTGATCACGGGCGTACCCGCATTATCGCTGAAAAAGCAGACGGTAGCTGGAGCTATAAACCAAAAACCGATTTGATGTCTGCGGCAGAGTTACAGGAAGCGGCTTATGTTAAAGGCAAGATCCTGGGTGATAGTTATCGCAATGTATTAGATGCCCTCAGCAATTACCAAAATACCTTGCAAACCAGCAAAGATTATGATTTTGAGGCAGTGGATAAATTAACCGACCTGCTTCATCAGATTGAAAGCTATTTGCAGGGGCATCCAGATTCAGAACGTGTTCCTGCGCTCCAAAATTTGTTATCACAAGTGAGTGTACGTCTGGAGGAATCGCTGGTATTGGCAGATATTACACCCAGAAGTGGTGAAAAAGTTGCCATTAATAACGACGGTACGCCACCGCGTGACAGAGAACCATTCAATCCAGTGACTCGCTTCCTGAATGATGCGCTTTATGGCTCCAGAGAAGATCGCCGTAACATTGATAATCACACCCAAATAATATTGGATGCGGCAGTCACTCAGGGTACAGCGGATAAGATCACGCTCCAGGGTGACGCTGGGCGTCTAACGGGTTATTACCACAACGGTACTCAAAAAGATCAGGAAGAACAGAGTCCGGCGAAAAAAAGTCGTGCTTTTCATCCACGGTTCCGGCTCATCTGCGGAAGAGCAAGCCAGCATTATCCAAAATCAATACCAGAAACAGGGTGTGGATATGCTGGCGGTGAACATGCGGGGTTATGGCTCCAGTGATGGTCATCCAAGTGAAAAAGGGCTTTATCAGGATGCCCGTACCATGTTCAGCTATTTGGTTAATGACCGTGGCATCAAGCCTGAAAATATCATTATTCATGGCTATTCTATGGGGGGCGCTGTTGCGGCGGATCTTGCCCGTTATGCCGAGCGCAATGGACAAGCCGTCTCTGGTTTGCTGCTTGACAGGCCAATGCCAAGTATGACCAAAGCGATTACCGCCCATGAAGTGCCGAACCCTGCGGGGATCACGGCGGGGCTGGCTAAATTTGTTAATGGTCAGTTCTCGTTGGAGAAAAATCTGCAAGGCATCTCGAAACAGACGCCAATCATGCTATTGACCGATAATGAAGGATTGGGCAAGGAAGGGGAAAAACTGCGGGCTAAACTGGCTGTGGCGGGTTATCAGGTATCGGGTGAACAAACCTTCTATGGTCATGAAGACAGTGGGCTGATGAGCCAATATGCTGATCTGATTGTCTCGACACTTTCTGCACCTCAGCGTGAACAGGGTCGCGTGAAGGCCGGCTTGCTGGAAAAATTATCTCGTATCGTGTTTGATAGCAAATCAGGTGGAAAAGAGTTGGATGAACACTCACTCCATTTCTTCCAGAGTGCATCTCTGCTCAGTAATCTTCAGAAACTTGTACCCGAAATTGGCAATGTCCTCCTGACTAATGGGGATCACGTTGAGTCAAAAGAATTTCTTGAAGGCATCTGTTTTGCCTTGTCTGGCCGTTACCTGATAGAAGAACGGGTTCATGGACTGGGTGGTGGTAAAGCGTATTTGTCGTGGCTGACCGATGCGGTCAACGCCTACAATGAGAATACGGTGAATAAAAAGAGTGATATCAATTCGATTGAAGCCTCTTTGCTTAATCAGTATCGCCGCCAACATATCGGTCCGGCAATTCAGGATCTGCTATCAATGCAGTATAGCCAGACGCAAAATCTGTCCAATTTGGTAGACCGCGAGAAAGCCAACCAAGCTTATGGCGGCAAACTAAAAGCCAATGGACTGACGGGAGATCGCATTGACCGTTCAATGAGCAATGACGTTGCTGGCTATGAGTCTGTTATGGAACAGTTGCGTAATGTGGATAAGACGACCTATATGTCCTTTATGTCTGAAGATCACGCAATGGCCGTTGTTGTCCATAAAGGGGAAGATCAAACTGTCTGGTCATTTTATGATCCTAACGCTGGCATCAAATCATTCGATAACTATAGCGATTTTGAACACTTTATGGACTCTTTCCATAAGGGAGTGATAACGGGATATCGATCTCTATTTGGCTATAATTACATAGATAGCAGAGAGGAAAATCAAAGTTTCTATGTTAACTACAATACGTTTGAAGATGGCACCATTACCCAGTATGACGGAGTCTGGAAACAGGCACGTGCCGGTGAACAACAGTACGTATTGCGGGCGCTGAAAGAGCAGGGTAAGCCCTTTAAGCTGGGCGCAAACGTAACGGGACGTGTAGTTGATTATGGTAACGATGCCGTGACGTTGGAAGTGACGACCAAGAAAGGTGAGAAAATACGGGTTGAAGTTGAAGGTCACAATTTCAAGCAGGTGGCACACCTTGTGCGGTCGAATATCGACAAAGTGGTTGCTCATTCGAAAAATGGCACATTTATACTCAAAGCATCGGCAGAGAAGATTACCCAACAGCCAAATACAGGGCAGGTTGCGACTGATCCGTTTGATGTGAAACCCCAAGCTGACGAATCAGAGGTTCTCAAAGGCGTTAAGGATGACCTGAAACGTTACCAAGAATCACTGAAACCACAGAATGATGCAGGCATAACGACAAAGGATATCCGTGCAACAAAAGATTTCCTGACGGGTTACCAGCAAGGCCATGCACAGCAGGTGGTGGAGGGTTTCCGTCCAGATATGAATATCAAGCAACTGGTGAATTTGCTGGTTAAAGGTAACTGGAGTCCGGAACAAAAAGGGGCTTTGGCTTGGGAAATTGAAAGCCGCGCTTTGAAAATCGGCTTCCAGCCAAAAGCTGAGAAGTTCAATCGTCTGTTCCGTGATATCACGTCAACGGGTATTGCTGACACGAAAGCAAGTGAACAACAGGCACCACAATTGTTCTTGTTGAATCTGTCAAATGATGGTTTTGGCGGACGTTGTGACCCGTTGTCGAAATTGGTCCTGGTGGCGAAACAACTTGAAAATGAGGGTCAGGAAGGTGTTGCCCGTCAATTGCTGGAAAAAATGTATTCTGCGGCAGCGGTACTCAATAATCCAGACCTGTATTCTGCCACTGAACAAGCCAACGCGAATAAATTGTTGGGATCGCTGGCGGCACTCCATGCCAGGAACCCAATGACAGATACTTCCATCAAGGTATGGAAAGAGAAACTGGAAGACACGAAAGCACTGACAGTCGATGGCGTCGTCCAGAAAATTACCGCTGGCAATACAGAAGGTAAATCCGTGCTGCTTGAGCTGGATGGCCCGGATCACGCAATGGCAGCGTGGGCGAAAGGCAGTGGTGAAAATCGTGTTTATGGTTTCTATGATCCAAACGTAGGGATTGTTGAGTTTTCGTCGGCGGAGAAATTTGGCGCCTACCTGACGCGTTTCTTCGGTGAGTCCGGCCTGAATATGGCACAAGGTTACGGATTGCCAAAAAATGCGGCAGGGGAAACTATCTTCAAGCGTACGGTGGTGATCGATGGTGAAGTTTTGGCAACTTATCGTCCAAGATGGGCTGATAAATTCACGATGCGGGACATCTTAGCACTGCCCGTGTTTGATGATACCCCAATCAAGAAACCGACCGAGACTGATGCAACTCATGGCGTGAAAAAACCATTAGGTGATGACGCGCTGGAAAGTCATATTCATGTGAATAATCAGGACGTCAATTCTTGGGGAAATATTGAGGTCAAACCACAGCCTGAAAATAGCGACAGCCGCTTTGCCGGGCAGATCATTATCCAGACTGAAAATGATCCTACGGTTGCGCAAGCTGCTGCGGATCTGGCCGGTAAGCACCCGGATTCCACTGTGGTTGTTCAGCTTGATGCTCATGGTCAATACCGCGTGGTGTATGGTGATCCGGCTGTCTTGGCCGATAAATTACAGTCCGGCAAATTACGCTGGCAGATTGTGGGGCATGGGCGTGAAAAATCGCTACAAAACCACACGCGCGTCAGCGGTTACAGTGCGGATGAACTGGCCCTGAAACTGAAACAGTTCAGTACTGATTTCAAACAGGTTGGCATGCCTGATCATATCAGCCTTGTCAGTTGTTCCTTGATCAGTGATGACAAACGGGATGGTTTTGCCCGTCGCTTTATTTCAGCACTGGATGAGCAGGGTATCCAAACCACCATATCGGCACGCAGCAGTGAAGTTGCGGTAGACAGTATTGGCCGTAAATACACGAAAGATGCGCAAGAACAGTGGGTTCACAAGCTCACGGATAATAAGCTCGTGTTGGGGTGGAATGACAAGGGTGAAGTGGAAAGCCACTCCGAACGCGTTCGTCGTGGTATCGCTGAAAGTGACATCAACTTGTCCCGCGTCGGTCAGGCAGATGTGGATGCAAAAGCGCAAGGCGCGATTGCGGATAATGCAGAGACATTCCATGCACCAAAACAACGCAATACGGTGGATAACCCTTCAGCGGCGGCATCATCCAATAACCAACTGAGCTATTCCGGCAATATTCAGGTGCAGGCGGGTGATGGTGAGTTTACGGCGATTAACTGGGGCACGACTAACGTAGGCATCAAGGTTGGTACAGGTGGCTTTAAGTCTCTGGCCTTCGGTGATAACAATGTGATGGTTCACATTGGCAATGGTGACAGCAAGCACAGCGTTGATATTGCCGGTTATCAGGCACTTGAGGGGGCACAACTGTTTGTCGGCAACCGCAACATCAGTTTCAACATGGGACGCAGTAATGATCTGATCGTCATGCTGGAAAAATCCATTCCAACCCCACCGTTGGTTAACCCATTTGATGGTGCAGCCCGTATTTCGGGTGTCCTGCAAAACATTGCCGGAAAGTTTAACTCACCAGATTGGCCAGCGACCCAAAACCAGCAATGGACACTGGAAAGTGCGAAGAAATATGTCAGTGATCTGTCTGGTCTCGATTTGACCAGCAGTGTGGATTATAAAACCCTGACGGATCTCGACTCACAAAATGAACGTAGCAGCCGTGGCCTGAAAAATGATCTCGAAAGCACACTGAACAAAAAATACAACCAATGGCTGGGTGGAAAGGGTAATACCCCAGAAATGGGGACAGTCAGTCGGGCAGATAAATTCCGTCAAGCGAATGAAAAACTGGCTTTCAACTTTGCCGTGGGTGGACAAGGTGCTGATATTCAGGTTACGACGGGTAACTGGAACTTGATGTTCGGTGACAATATCCAGTCGATTCTGGATACCAACCTGGGATCGCTGTTTGGCTTAATGACGCAGGAATATACCTCAACGGGTATGGCAAAAACCACCTTTACCTTTAGCCCAACGGACTTGCCACGTCAGCTCAAAAATAAATTGCTGGGCAATCTGGCAGGTGTCAGCGCGGATACCACGCTGGCGGATATCTTTGGCGTGGATTATACCGCGAAAGGCGCTATTGTCTCCCGCTCAGGCCAGCCTGTTGATGGCGTTGCCATTCTGCGTGAAATGCTGGAAATCATCGGTGAATTCAGTGGCGATCAACTGCAAACCTTCACTGATCCAGAAAAACTCCTTGATAGCCTGAAAGCCAGTCTGAAATTGGGGGTTGAGGGCGTGAAATCTTTTGCGGAAAGCCACGGTCTGAAAGCCAAAGCCCCTGATGAGAGTCAGGAAGGGCATATCTCTATCAGTGAAGGGGATAAATCAGCACCAGAAATGGCAGAGTCTCAAGCAGATCGCGCCTTTGGGTTGACATCCCTGAACCTGCCATCCCTGAACCTGCCAAACCTGAACCTGCCAAACCTGTTTGCCACGCTGTTTAACCGGGATAAGCAGGCTGAGATGAAATCGCTGGTCACTAACCTGAAAGAGAACCTGACAGCCGATTTGCTAAACATGCAGGATAAAACCTTCGATTTCCTGCGTAAGAGTGGTCATTTGCAAGGCGATGGTGACATCCACGCCTCTTTGGGTAACTACAACTTTAACTGGGGGGGTGACGGCAAAGATCTCGGTGCCTATCTGGGCGATAACAACAACTTCTGGGGCGGCCGTGGTGATGACGTCTTCTATTCCGTAGGCACCTCGAATATCTTCACGGGGGGTGAAGGTAATGATATGGGTGTTCTGATGGGGCGTGAAAACATGATGTTTGGCGGTGCAGGTAACGATGTGGCTGTATTGGCTGGACGGATTAACTACGCCTATATGGGAAGTGGCGATGATCAGACCTTTGTCTTCGGTGAAGGTGGCGTGATTGATGGCGGTAAGGGACGTGATTATATCGTGGCTTCCGGCAACTTTAACCGCATTGATGCAGGGGAAGATCAGGATTATGTTGTCGCCATTGGCAATAACAACCAGGTTGATTTGGGCGAAGGGAACGACTTTGCGACGGTCTTCGGCAACGGTAACCGGATCGATGGCAAGGAAGGTGACAATGCTATCAAACTGATGGGTTATCACGCTGTTATCAATGGGGGTACAGGTAACGATCACCTGATTGCCGATGTGGTATCTAAGTTCAGCCAGCTTAACGGCGGCGATGGCGATGATCTGTTGGTACTGGGCGGATATCAAAACCGCTTCAAAGGCGGCACGGGCGTAAATAGCTTTGTGGTCAACGGTAATGTGATTGATAACGTGGTTGAAGATATCAAGCAAGGCGACAAGATTATGTTCAACGACATCAATTGGCAAAACCTGTGGTTCCAGCGCAGCGGCTACGATTTGGTTCTGTTGACTCAGCGTAATATCAAAGATACCTCGGCACAGGAGCAGTTTGAGGCATTGGGTTCTGTGACTTTTAATGATTACTTCAAGGGTAACCGTGCGGATATCATCACCCAAATGGGGGATAAAGATGCACAGGGCGAGCGTGAATATACGTTACTCTCTGCCAATGCAGTCGATTCTCTGGTGCAGGCCATGAGTGGATTCGCGCCGACTATGGGAGATAGCGGCTTTATTGATGCGCTTGATAGTAAATCGAAATCAACCGTCATAACGGCTTGGTCTGATACCCTCAACGGGAAATCTAAACTAGCCTGATAGTTTTATTCACTGAACTTAGTTAACAAAATGGCCCATGTATGAATGTGGGCCATTATTCAATTAATGTGTTATTGGCATTGACTTTAATTGCGGATTAAAATTATGTGCTGATTTCTAGCTCTTTTTCGTGGTTACCAACAGCAGATAGGGCTTGAACATCTGTTTGTAACATATTCTTAATCACCCTGGTTGCAATATTCGCTACCACGACGAGGGCATTGGGCACCCATAACCGCTTATGCGCAGGCGTTCCGACAAACCAAATACTTTCCTTTTCCTTAAGATCAGGGTGGATGGCAATCATTTCTGATGATATCGATATGGCGCGTTCTGAACGCTGGCCGTGCGTGTCGATCTCAAGTTTCCCATCCTCGTCAATGACAAAGTCAGGTTGGTGATAACCAACAGCCGCAACAATAGCATCAAACGTTTGATAATCCTGCTCTAAGTTGACTAACCAGGAATTGGCTTCTCCTTCCTCTATAACAACATTTAGAATTTCTCCCTGCTGAATGTTCAGAGAACCTCTGTCCATATAGTGCAGAAGTTTTCGTGCATTGGGTAAAGCAATGGCGGTGATATATCGATGAAGCATTTTTTCGACGTTGGGATGAAATGAACCGTCGAAATAGGTTTTATCATTTAAATGTACTTCATTAATGACATCCATGAAATTGACTATCATATCTTGCCATTGACTCTTTCCTTGCTCGGCAATAGCGATTTCTTCACGCAGACGTTCCCGATAACTATTGGCATTAGAAAACTGCTCTCGCCAGGGTATTTTTGTGTATTTGTCGAGTGCGCGGTAGAAATATTTCAGGTAGGCATGTTTCAATGAATCAGGAAAAAAATGGTTCGATAGATTCCCCTTACGGGTCATTATTGACATTATGTTTTCATGCTCAAAGAAGGTTCCTGAACTTCGCATAAACCGTGAACGCACAGCGGGTATATCTCCTGATGGCGACGTCATGGTGACGCGATGGCCTTCACGGCAGAGAAGAATAGCAGCATCGATGGCTGAGAGTTTACTGCCGATAACCAATACCTGCGATTGCGAGGGAATTCTGGCTAACATATCCTGCTCTGGGTAGGGGCAGTGAATAAAAGTTGGATGAGTCAGGTGGGGTTTCAATACCTCAGGGATACGAGAAGAGCCGAAGCCTGTACAGAAAATGACATCGGTCACTTCCAGCGATTGAGGCGTCAGAACGTCACCGTGCCAAAGCGTATAACAGCGGTGTGAATTTATCTTCAATTGCCTGAATAAATGAGGAATATGGAAAACACCAATACCGGCCTTGTGAGCGACAGAGTTAAATTCCAGGAACCTTTCATTCAGATAATTTCCGACCCATTGCCGTGGTACAAAAGATTCCGGTGTAACGATATGCCCACGTTTATGCAGATAATCCAGAAAATCCAGAGGGTTACCGGCCACGACGGACATGGTATCAACCGAGGTATTGCAGAGTATATCGTCATCCAAATTGAAAAAGGCCATACCGGGACCAACAGGCCCGGGTTCAATAATATAAATGGCTTGTGCCACACGATGTTGCACTGCTGCGATGAATGTTGCCACACCCGCAGCCCCGCCTCCGACAATCGCAAGACTTCTTTTTTGAAAAGACATCATTATTTCCTATATTTTAACTATATTGAAATTAAGGACGTTTTATCCGGCTGACTTAAGTGAAGGCATTCATTTTGCAATGGCTTCGACAATCGAAATATAACAGCCGGTATCAATGACGCGATTGAGTTTTAAATCTGCGTTAGCCAGCAATTGTCGTAGCTCATCCTCTGTACGCTCGCGCCCCCCTTCGTAGATCCCCATGCAGAGGAGATCCATTTCCTTACCTGCGTGCGAAACATTGCCATTAGGGATTACGGGATCCATTATCAGTACCCGGCCGTCAGGGGACATCGCTTGTCGGCAGTTGCGTAGGATGCGTATACATTGTTCATCAGGCCAGTCGTGCATAATGTACTTGAGCAGATAGATATCGCCCTGAGGACATGACTCGAAAAAGTCGCCAGAAGCAATCGCCCAACGCGTATCGTCACCCAGTGCGTCAAGTTGATGTCTGGTCAGTACGTGTGATTGGTCGAAAAGGATCCCTCGCAGAGTTGTATTGGCCTGTAATACGCTTAATAACAGGCCACCAAATCCGCCAGCGATATCGACAACTGTCGCATTTTTCGGGAAGTCATAACTGTTCACCAGGAACAAATTTTCCACTTTAGACATTGACGACATACCGGCGTGAAAATCATCAGCCGGTGTGTCCGTCTGCGCCCAATAATCAAAGAAAGGCAGTCCGTAGAGGTGTTTAAAGGCGGGATTGCCGCGGACACTTTCTACAATCTCACCAAGAGGTTGCCAAAATGTCCTGTCAGTCAGCATCAATACTGCGGCTCGGAGGGAGTGGTGTGTGTCTTTGCGCAGGAACGCTGCGGCTGGTGTGAGTGAAAACTGATTTTCTTCGGTTTCATGAAAGATATTCCGTGTGGCAAGCAACCGCAGAACTCGGTGTAGTTGTTGCTCTTGGGCTCCGACAGTTTTGGCGAGTTCATGCACTGTTTTTGGCCCGTTGTTCAAATGATCGGCTACCCCAAGAACTGCGGCAGCACGAAGTGCGGCTTGATAAGAATACCCCATTGTTTGATTAAGTAAGTGTAACGCTGCTGATGTGTCGTTAGAAATTGCTGTGTTATTATTTAAAATGTTCATAGAGATCTCATTTATTATATAATTATTTAAATTAGAATAAAAATAAAAGAAATATAAGTTACCTTATTATTTCAATAATATTATTAATCAGAAAATTATTCGTTTTTCAATCACAAAAAATCTTATACGAAAGTATATTATTATAATGATTTTTATTAATAAGGATAATAAATAGGGTTGTTTTTTACGCGAAGGTTACGCGGTAAAATTAAGTGATTTTATCGTGAGGGTTTTCAGGGGATATGCCAATCCAACTTCAGGATGCGTATTATATTTCCCCGCGCAGCGGGGAAATATAAGGCCTCGCGTCATCTTGCGGATTGAAACTTGAAGTTTATCGGATATATAACTATTAAATAACGGAATATAAAAATAAAGTAGGGCATAATAAAAATGCCATCATAATAATATCAGTAAGTTATATCATTTGTGTTATGGAAGTTTTTGTGAGTTTATGAGTTTGGTCGTTAAAAAACTATTTCATAAAATAATCCCCCATAAAATAGTTATGGGGGATTATTTTATTATAATTGGCAAACAAAGGCTGCATCAATGCAATTTCTTTGGAAATCATCCCAAAAACCGGGGGGATAACGCTCAATATCACTTTCCAATAGCATGGGTTTATGCCACTCGAATTTTAATCCCGCCTTAGTGATGGCATTTTTATATTGTTCACGGCTCCAACGATGCATAGTAAAAGGGCTGGGTGGGGTAGTCAGAAATTCAGCCCTCACAAGAGTTGTATCTTTCACAGGTTCTTCACTGAGAACCTTTATGCAATAATTTTCATAGTTTCCTTTTTCTAAACGATAATCAGGTTCAAATGTATAAGCGATGAGTTTACCGGAAGGTTTAAGATGATCTGCAATTACACGAAACATATTTTCAAGTTGTTCCAGTGATTCCGCATGACAAAATAACCAGGCGGCAACTATCAGGTCAAATTTGCCGAATGACTCCATTTTGCTGACATCCCTGATATGATATTCTATACCATCGTTATATTGTTGCGACTTGTGTTTAGCAATTTCTATCATCTTATCTGATATATCAACACCAATCACTTTTGCAGCGCCACGATTTCTGAATTCCCGGCTAAATAAGCCATATCCACATCCTAAATCTAACACCGATTTTCCTTTTACATCTCCTGCCAGATTGAGGAGGGTACGAGTGACTATTTTTATTTGAGCACTGGAGTCTGAAAAATCTTCGTAGAGATGAGCAATAGGATTATATAAGATGTTATCTTTCATAATTATCTCCTTAATTAAAATTAAGATGTTTTATTTATCTGTAGGATATACTTGATAAACTGCAAGTTGCAATCCGCAAAGTGACGCGAGGTCTTATATTTCCCCGCTGTGCGGCAGAATATAACATGCATATTGAAGTTGGATTGGTATATATTATTTAATATTGGTGTAATAATGGCTGACGGTTTTTCTTTTTTGTATATTAAAGTGCCAGTAATAAATTGGATATAATTATTTTTATATTGATCATTTTTTTATCAACCCATATTCCAATGGGTTGATATTCGTCATTATTTTGTGCCTAAAAAACGATGAATAGCCCGGAGTACAGCTTCTGGTTTTTCTGCATGCACCCAATGCCCGCAACCTGCGACAACCCATGCTGTTGCTTGTGGGAATTGGCTGATAATATCTTCCCGATATTCTTCTGTAATGTAATCTGAATTTCCACCACGGATAAACAGGGCGGGTTCGTGCCATGCCGGAATAGTCTCCCAACCGATAATCTTTTCATATTCTTTTTGCAAAACAGGCAGGTTGAATTGCCATTCCCCTTGACGGAATGATTTCAATAAAAACGGAATAACGCCCTCTTCCCGAATATCCTGACGCATAATATCTGCCGCGGCCTGTCGGGTTTGTACACCGGCAGCCGTGACTTTGTTCAATGCTGCAAAAATGCGGTCATGGCGGCGAATCGGGTAAGCGACGGGGGCCATATCAATCACGACGATCTTTTCAATCCGTTCCGGCGCAATGGCCGTCATGGTCATGGCGATTTTGCCCCCCATGGAATGCCCGATAATAATGGCTTTGGACACGGTGAGTTCATCAAGCAGTGCCAGGACGTCCCGCGCCATATCACGATAATCCATATTTTCCATACGGGGTGAAATACCGTGGTTACGTACATCAATTTGGATCACCGGATAATGTTGCTGTAGATCACGCCCCAATACGCCCAAATTGTTTAAATCTCCAAAAAGCCCATGAATCAAGACAACGGGGGTTGAAGATTGCAGGTTTTCTACAGTGTGAAGATGATAATTTAATTGACAATTTGACTTCATGATTTGCCTGAATTTAATACCATTTATCCAATGTTTAATATTGAGATGCTTAATATCATGATACGTGAGCTGTGACAAACTCAATAGGATGAACGAGTTGTAACTAATTGATTTATTTTAAAGGAAAGTCGCTTGCCTAAAGATTGTCAATTTTAAAAAGAATCACTTTAAGTTATTGAAAGTTTAATTGTTTTGTTTTGTGGCATTATATCTTATAATCTCAAGATAATTTTTTCATTAAGAACAGTACTGGATAGAAATGAAAACGATAGAAGTTGATGAAGAACTTTACCGCTTTATTGCAAGCCAAACTCTGCATATCGGTGAAAGTGCATCTGATATTTTACGGCGCATATTGAAGTTAGACGCCGGGCAGCCAGTACAAAAGACAGAGCCTGCCAACGATCCTGCACCTGTTGTTAAAACCCCAGTTGCCCGTTCCCGTGATGCTGTTCGCGTTATTCGTGAATTATTACTTTCGGATGAGTACGCTGAAAAGAAAAAATCGGTTGAACGCTTTATGCTGATCTTGTCTACAGTGTATAGTTTGAACAGCGAAAGCTTTTCCAACGCAACAGAAGCGATGCATGGCCGTACCCGTACCTATTTCGCCGGTGATGAACACACTTTGTTGGCTAGCGGTAAGCAAACGAAGCCACGCCATATTCCCGGTACGCCTTTTTGGGTGATCACCAATACCAATACTGACCGTAAACGCAGCATGATCGAACATATTATGCAGGATATGAAGTTTCCGGCAAATTTGATTGAGAAAGTGTGTGGCACTATTTAATTCAGTTAGTTGCTCTACTACTAATACAATCGCTTAGTTTATTAGTACTGCGCTGGCGGTAAGTCAGTGCGGTCTCCCAGGAGAAATAATAAAGTGGCCATTCATCCAAGAGCAGGGCAGCTCGCCCGGCAGCATGATTTAATCAATATCGCTCAACTCACTTCACAGTATTACACCTTACAACCCCATTCTGAAAATCCGGCCCATAAGGTCAAGTTTGGTACTTCCGGCCATCGTGGTAGTGCTGGCCGCAATAGTTTTAACGAAGCGCATATTCTGGCTATTTCGCAGGCCATTGTGGAAATGCGTTCGCAACATGGAATTACAGGGCCATGTTATGTGGGTAAAGATACCCACGCGCTTTCAGAAGCCGCATTTATCTCCGTATTGGAGGTGTTAACGGCGAATGGCGTGGATGTCATTGTGCAGGAAAATAATGGATTTACACCGACGCCTGCCATTTCCCATGCCATCTTATGCCATAACCGTCAGGGAAAAAATTTGGCTGATGGTATCGTGATCACGCCATCCCATAACCCGCCAGAAGACGGGGGTATTAAATATAATCCCCCTAACGGCGGGCCAGCTGATACCGATCTGACGGCCATCATTGAACGGCGCGCCAATGAATTACTGGAAACGGCACTTAGTGGCATCCAGCGTGTCTCTTATGAACAGGCCTTAAAAAGTGGCTATCTGCATCCCCGTGATTTGATTGAACCTTATGTCACTGGACTCGGTGACGTTGTGGATATGGCGGCTATCCAGCAAGCAGGCTTAAAGATTGGTATTGATCCACTGGGCGGTTCTGGGATTGCCTATTGGCAGCGGATTGGAGAATATTACAATCTCGATCTGACTCTGGTTAATGATAAGGTCGATCAGACATTTCGCTTTATGACACTGGATCATGACGGCGTGATCCGTATGGATTGCTCATCCCGTTGGGCAATGGCGGGGTTACTGGAGCTGCGTGGTAAATTTGATTTAGCCTTTGCCAATGATCCTGACTATGACCGTCATGGGATTATCACGCCGGCGGGGTTGATGAACCCTAACCACTATTTAGCAACGGCTGTTGATTATTTATTCCGTCATCGTCCACAATGGCCGAAAAATATTGCCGTGGGCAAGACACTGGTTTCCAGCGCCATGATTGATCGTGTTGTCGCTGATCTGGGGCGTGAATTAGTAGAAGTTCCCGTCGGTTTTAAATGGTTTGTGGATGGGTTATATAAAGGCGAGTTAGGCTTTGGTGGAGAAGAAAGTGCCGGAGCATCTTTCCTGCGCTTTGATGGCACTCCGTGGTCAACCGATAAAGATGGCATCATTCTTTGTTTGTTGGCGGCTGAAATGACGGCAATGACCGGTGAGAACCCGCAGCAACGTTACAACAAACTGGCGGCCAAATTTGGCACTCCGAGCTATAGCCGTATTCAGGCTCCGGCGACTCATCAGCAAAAAGCATTATTGTCCAAGTTATCACCGGAAATGGTTAAGGCCGATAGATTGGCAGGTGATCCGATTACCGCTCGTTTGACCACTGCATCGGGGAATGGCGCTTCCATTGGTGGCTTGAAAGTAATGAGTGATAATGGTTGGTTTGCCGCCCGTCCTTCTGGTACGGAAGAGGCCTATAAAATCTATTGCGAAAGTTTCCTTGGTGCGGAGCATCGTGAAAAAATTGAACATGAAGCCCAGGAAATCGTCAATCAGGTATTTACTGCGGGTTAACGGGTTTCTATTTCTGGCAGGTTCTGGCTGGCAAAAATACAAGCCGTAGCAGTTGCTGCGGCTTCTTTGTTTTTATCCCAAAGCGACCATCAAAGCACCGAGGGTAATCAGCACGATACCCGCAGATGCCACCAGCGAAACGTTCTCACCAAATAGAATGACGGCCAGAATGACGGCAAATACCACGCTCAATTTATCGATAGGAGCAACCTGGGACACATTGCCATGTTTGATCGCCAGAAAATAGAATAACCAGGAGAGGGCGCCGGCAATACCACTTAACAGAATAAACATAAATGCCTTGCGATTGGCGACAATTTCGCTGATAAGATTCAATTTTCCCTGTACAACGACAACGCCTACCAAAAACAGTGCCATAATGACGGCACGAATGGCGGTTGCCGTATTGGCATCCAAATTTTGCAACCCAATTTTGCCAAAGATAGCGACCAGCGCTGCCGTTAGCGCGGAGAGTAAGGCATAAATCAGCCATGTACTCATATTCAATTAACCCTGTGTTTGATATTAACGAGTGGTACCAGAGGAATGCATCATAGGCTAAATTTGTTGATCTGAATATGCATAATTCGATTAAAATGCTAAAAATATTTATGCGCTTTATTTTTCAAATTGCCGTGACTTTTAATTATATGAAAGCACAATTAATTAATATCACAGAAGATAGCTCATCCTTTAATCTACTCCTGATATTTATTAATAAAGGATGAGGTGAGTTTATCTAATACAATGTCTAATCATTATTTTCATCTTATTAAAAAATAAAATGGTTAATGTAATCTTTCTATTAAAAAGGTTTGGCTATGAAATCTGTCTTTTGGAGAAAGGTTTATCTTATTGTATTTAGCAGCCTATTTATTTTATCACTGACAAGTTGCGTACAGGATAGCTGTATACAAAATAAAAATCATTCGTTCAAAACCCAGGAGGAAATGATGGCACATAGTTTGACGAAAATATCTGGCAGTGAACAAATCTATCGTTGTCATTCTGAACCAGAAATTTCTCAGGCCTCTGCACATTGGATTGATCGACAAACATTATTATGGCCAGGTGGGGCGGGCCAACCTATTGTTCGCTTATATTACAGTCACAACAATAAAGTAGCGTCCAATGAGCAAGGTTATTTTACCGATAAATATCTGACGTTAACACCGACGAACTTAAGTCAAGAGATGGCAAGAAAGTTTCCTCATCTGGCAAAATGGGCAGCATTCCGTCTGCCAGAGGGAACAGATATTGATCTCCTTTTGACCGGAGATTTGGTCGCTTTGGCCGCCGATGAGCAAGGTTTGCTAATATCGGCAACTCAGGTACAAACGGCGGGTGTATTGGATGAGCGTTTCGCCGATGCGGCGGATAACCTGGAATATGGGGCGCAGATAAACAAAAAAGGCGTGATTTTCCGTTTGTGGGCACCGACGGCCCAAGCGGTTGGCTTGATTATTTATAATCAAGATAAACAAATTGTCGCTAATCATTCGATGGCGCGTGATGTTGCGAGTGGCTCCTGGTCATGGCAGGGTAACAAGGAATTGATTGGCGCTTACTATCGTTATGCCTTAAAGGTCTACCATCCCTCTTCCCGTCATGTGGAACGTTATGAAGTGACCGATCCCTATTCTTATAGCCTGTCTACCAATTCAGAATATAGCCAGATCGTCAATTTGGATGATGCGTCACTGAAACCACAAAATTGGGATAGCCTGTTGACGCCACACCCGCAAAATACACCAACGGATATTGCCCGCATGACCATCTATGAAGCGCATATCCGTGATCTTTCTGTTACAGATAGTACGATACCCGCAGATTGGCGCGGTAAATACCTGGCACTGACCGACAAGAACAGCGATATGTTCAAACACCTTAAAGCGTTGAGCCGGGCGGGAATGACTCATATGGAGTTATTGCCTGTGTTCGATAACGCTTCCATTAACGAATTTAGTCATCAGGTGGCTGATCTTGATCACTCTTTTAAACGTCTATGTCGGGTCAATCCTATGGTGAAAAATAGCCGTTTTGCGGGTTATTGCCACAGATCATTGACTGTACGGGAAGTTTTGCAGCAGTTGCAGCGTGATGACAATATCAATAATCCGCAGGTACAAGAATTAAATACGATGGTGGCCAAGACGGATTCCTATAATTGGGGCTACGATCCGTTTCACTATTCAGTACCGGAAGGCTCTTATGCTACTGATCCAGAAGGTTCCGGTCGTATAAAAGAGTTTCGCTCCATGATACAGGCTATCAAACAGCAATTAGGGATGAATGTGATCATGGATGTTGTCTACAACCATACCGATGCGGCAGGCCCTGCGTCCCGGACATCGGTGTTGGATAAGATCGTGCCTGGGTATTACCACCGTTTAGATGAAATAACCGGCAATGTAGAAAATAATACCTGTTGTGCTGACACTGCGCCTGAACGTCGTATGTTTGCCAAACTGATTGAAGACTCGCTGGTGACCTGGGTTAAAGATTATAAGGTAGATGCATTTCGATTCGATTTAATGGGTTATCACCCCAAAGCGCAAATTATATCGGCACTGGAAAAAGTACGGGCGATTAATCCATCGATCTACTTTTTCGGCGAGGGCTGGCATTCTGGGCAGGATGATCGATTTGAAATCGCATCACAAGTTAATCTTAAGGGAAGTGGCATTGGAACCTTCTCTGACCGATTGCGAGATGCGGTACGTGGAGGTGGGCCTTTTGATGTTGCTGACAGTATTCGCCGTCATCAGGGCGTAGGAAATGGTGCCGGAATATTGCCGAACGAAATTTCTGGCTTAGATGCGGATAAGGCTCGTCATTTATGGGATCTGGTACGTCTTGGCATGGCTGGCAATTTGGCTGATTTCGTCATGATCGATAAAGATGGAAATGTGAAAACCGGCAGAGAAATTGATTATAAGGGTACTGCTGCGGGTTATGCGTCAGATCCTACTGAAGTACTAAATTATGTATCTAAGCACGACAATCAAACATTGTGGGATATTATTAGCTATAAAGCCGCCCAGGAAGCCGATTTAATGACACGGGTTCGGATGCAGGCGCTCTCTCTTGCAACGGTATTTCTTGGGCAAGGCCTGGCTTTCGATCAACAGGGTTCAGAGTTATTGCGTTCAAAATCATTTACCCGTGATTCTTATGACGCAGGCGATTGGTTTAATCGAGTTAGTTATGACTATAAAGACAATAACTATGATGTGGGGCTACCTGAACGTGATAACGACGGCCAAAATTATCCACTGATTAATCGGGTAAAAAATCAGGCAGAAAAACCGGGTCAAATTGAATTATTACAAATGATGGCCTTTTATCAGGAGCTATTGCGGTTACGTCAATTTTCACCATTGATGACACTTGGTGATGGTGAGGCTGTCAGGCAACGGGTCGATTTTGCCAATGTTGGCCCTCATCAGAAAATGGGTTTATTGGTGATGACGATTGATGATGGTAACACGACCGCACGTGATTATGACCGAAGATTTGATGGTGTGGTCATCGTTATTAACGCTGCACCTTGGCCTGTGACTGTCAAAGATCTTAATATCAACGGATTGAAATTAAACGCTATTCAACGTGAATTAGGTGAAACATCTTTAGCGGCGGGAATACAAATAACAGAAAATGGTGAGGTAACCATGCCTGCATGGTCGGCAGCCGTGTTGGTTCTGCCGCAGGCAGGAATGCGTGGAACAGGTTTGCCTGTGCGCAGGAAAGAGTAAAAACCGGCAAAAAATGGGGTTATTTTTGATGTGAGCAATACATGGTTTTAACCGAACAGACATTGGCTGTATTCACGTTAACCATACTCATATTTCTCTGGGGGCATTTTCAATTTTTGCCGAGTCTTCTAACGGTAGAAGAAAATGAAAACTGTCCCCCCCTTTTTTATTGTTAGCCGCCCATATTTTTCCGCCGTGGATTTCAATAATGGATCGGCAGATTGCCAAACCTAACCCGACACCGGATATGGCGGTGTCTTTGTTGGCGCGTGAGAATTTATTAAAAATCAGTTTTTCTTGCCCTGATGGATTGCCTGAGCCTGCATTCCAGATTTCAATATGCACCTGTTTTTGATCAGGTTTTTCCTCGATTGTGGCTTTTATGCCTAAGAGGGTTTGTCCGTTAGTGTATTTAATGGCATTTTCCAGCAAATTGATAAAAACACGTTCCAGTAAGACGGCATCACAATGCAGCAATAAAGCGTCAGGTAAAGAAAGTGCTACAGTATAGCGATTGAGGGTATGTTCCAGAGCACGCAAGGCACTGCCGACAATTTTTTCCAATGGATACCATTCAAGATTAAGCTGAATGCCCCCTGATTGTAGTCGTGCCATATCAAGCAGGTTATTGACCAGTCGTGAAAGGCTGAGAATTTGCTGGCGAATTTGGTTAACTTGTTGGGTATGGGGCGAACTTTCTGTCGATAAATCCAACATCAGTATTTCAGCCTGCCCGAATAGTACGGTTAATGGCGTAAGTAAGTCGTGAGATAGTGCTGCCAGTAATGAATTACGCAGTTGTTCCCGCTCAGTTTCTAACCTGGCGGATTCTGCACTGCGGGTAAGGTACAAGCGTTCCAGCGCATTGGCAATGAGTCCCGTGAAGATTTGTAATAGCCGTTGTTGTTCCGGTACCAGTAACTGGCGCTGGTTAGGAGATTCAATAGCAAGAACGGCAAAAACCTGCGAGGGCGTAGCGATAGGCAGTAATTGATAAGGGACTCCCGGTAATGTATCCGTCCCTGCGCCGGCAGGCTGTTTTTTCTCAAAACACCATTTGGCGATCGCTTCATCGACCTGCATCTGACCACCATTAGTGGATTTCACTTGATATAAATGCTGGTTGCTATCTGGCAGCAGCAGACCTGTTTTTGCCTGAAAGCTGTTGGATAGAAAGTGATAGCTGATACGGGCTACGTCTTCTTCGTTCAGCGCTTTGCTCAGTGTACGCGTTATTTCATACAGGTGTCGTGTGCGTTGTTCGCGATAACGGGCTACTCTGGCTTGATAACGTATACCTGAAGTGAGGTTGCCAACAACGGCTCCGACAATCAGCATTACAGCTAATGTGAGCAGATATTGTATGTTTTTGACTTCCAATGACCAACGTGGCTGGACAAAGAAAAGATCAAAACTGATGACATTGACAAAAGCCGCAAAGACAGATGGCCAGCGGCCATAAAACAGCGCAATAATGACAACGCCGAGCAGATAGAGTGCGACCAGGTTGGCTTTATCGAGGGTCAGCAAGAAAGTTCGGGAAAAGAGGGTAATGAGGGCGCAGAGTACGGTAGCCATCAAAAAACCCTGAATCGGGACTCGCCATTTATTATTAAATGTTCGGTTATCTTTTGGCTCTTTGTCTCTGTTTTTTTTATTTTCCAACGCAACAATAATCAAATCCAAATCAGGACCGAGTTTTCCCAGACGCTCTGAAAAGTCACGATGCCATTTAAAGCCAAAGAAATTTACCTGTGAATTGTAATAGCGACCAATCAGGATTTTACCCAGATTATGCTCTCTGGCGTAGCGCAGGATGGCTTTTTCTTCATCGGAATCAGAGAGTGTTGCGGTTTCAGCGCCCAGATCTTGTGCCAGTTTTAAGGCTTGTAAAATGGTACGTCGTTTGCTTTCGGGCAATCGATGTAGCCTGGGGGTTTCAACGTAAACGGCATGCCAGCTACAGTTGAGTTTTGCTGCCAGGCGGGCTGCTTTTCGAACCAGTTTTTCATTGCCGGCGTTGTAGCCAATACACAGCAGTAAATTCTCTTGCGTATGCCATACGGGTTCTTTTCCTCGGGTATCACGAAAAGCGCGCATTTGGTCATCTACGCGATCTGCCGTGCGACGCAATGCCAATTCACGCAGGGCAATCAGGTTCCCTTTGCGGAAAAAATGTTCAATGGCACGCTCAGCCTGACCTGAAATATAAACCTTGCCATCATTGAGCCGTTGGCGCAGATCATCTGGCGGCAGATCGACCAGAACAACATCATCGGCCTGATCAAAAATATGATCAGGAACGGTTTCCCGAACGCGAATACCGGTAATGCCGCCGACAACATCATTTAAACTTTCCAAATGTTGCACATTGACGGTCGTCAGTACATCAATGCCAGCTTCCAATAATTCTTCGACATCTTGCCAGCGCTTCGGATGGCGACAACCTTTCGGGTTACTGAATGCCAGTTCGTCCATCAAAATAATGGCCGGATGGCGGGCAAGGGCGGCATCAATATCAAATGCGGCTATCCGGCGAGCATTATGGTGGAAATATTTGGGAGGTAATCGGGGCAACCCTTTCAGTAAGGCTGCGGTTTCTTGTCGATCATGAGTTTCAACAACACCGACAATGATATCTAAACCCTGCGCCAGCAGGCGTTGAGCTTCTTGCAGCATGGCATATGTTTTGCCGACACCCGCACAAGCACCGAAAAATATTTTTAGTTTGCCGCGGGGTTTTTCGTTTGCCAGTGTCAGCAATTCATCAGGATCAGGACGCGGCGGTTCATTGTGTTCCATATTCTGATCTGCCTTTTGGGTTCAGGTTATCTAACGCCAGATTCAGTGCCAGTACATTGACGATGGGTTGCCCCATATATTCCAGCAGGGGATATTGAATGTGTTGCTCAATCAGCTTATGGATAACGGTAAGTGGCATGTGACGGGCTATCGCCACACGTTGAGCCTGGAATTCAGCCGCCTCTGGGGATATATGGGGATCGAGTCCGCTACCCGATGCCATGATTAAATCAACAGGGATTGGATAGTTTCCGGGATGGTTAAATAAGCGTACCCGGATAATGTTTTGATGTATTTTGCTGTTCAATACAGGGTTGGTTATTGCGAGATTACTGCCTCCGGATGACAGGGTGTTGTACGGTTTTTCAGCTGTCATGGAAGGCCGCCCATGAAAATAGATGGCTTTGGTAAAATTTTGACCAATTAATTCGGAGCCAACCCGTTTGCCATTCTGCGCTATTAGCGATCCTTTAGCTTGATAGGGGAATAAAAATTCTGCTATTCCCGTCACCAGTAATGGATAGGCAATTCCCGTGATTAAGCTAAGAAATGCCAGCAGAACAATGGAAGAACGTAACCAGATCATTTTTCATCACCTTATTTGATGCACCGGTTTTTAAATACGCTGTCGTTAAAAGATCGTTAGTTAAACATTAAGGCAGTAAGCAATATGTCAATAAGCTTGATACCTACAAAAGGCACAAGCAGGCCACCAAGCCCATATACCCATAGATTCCGGCGCAGGAGTGACAATGCATTCATTGGGCGGTAACTGACGCCTTTTAGGGCCAATGGCAGTAAAAAGATGATAATTATCGCATTGAAGATAACCGCAGACAGTACCGCAGATTCTGGAGAATGCAGGTGCATGATGTTTAACACATTAAGTTGTGGGTACGTCACTGAAAAGGCAGCGGGAATGATGGCAAAATATTTAGCAATATCATTGGCAATACTGAATGTGGTTAAAGCACCACGGGTCATTAGCATCTGCTTGCCAATATGGACAACTTCGATCAACTTGGTGGGATTGGAATCCAGGTCGACCATATTGCCTGCCTCTTTCGCCGCCTGTGTGCCTGAATTCATGGCAACGGCAACATCTGCTTGTGCCAGCGCTGGCGCATCGTTTGTACCATCACCCGTCATGGCAACCAGACGCCCTTCGGATTGATATTGGCGGATAAGGGCGAGTTTCGCTTCGGGAGTGGCTTCTGCCAGAAAGTCATCAACGCCTGCTTCGGCAGCAATTGCAGCGGCAGTGAGATGATTGTCACCCGTGATCATGACCGTCTTGATCCCCATTTTGCGCATTTCACTAAAGCGCTCTTTAATCCCGCCTTTCACAATATCTTTTAAGGCAACAACACCCAAAACCTGCTGGTTCTCAGCAACAACCAAGGGGGTCTCCCCCTTATGCGCAACGTGTTGTACCAATTGGTCAATCACATCCGGGAAATGGCTATGATTAGCTTCAATATGGCGACGAATCGCATCGACAGCGCCTTTGCGGATCATACGATTACCCATATTGACACCACTCATGCGCGTCATTGCGGAAAAGGGGACAAATGTCGCGTTTAATTCTCGCAGATCACGTTCACGCATATTGAAACGTTGTTTTGCTAAAATCACGATACTGCGCCCTTCCGGTGTTTCATCTGCGAGAGAAGAGAGTTGAGCCGCATCAGACAATTGCCGTTCCGTTACGCCCGATGCGGGTAAAAATTGGGATGCTTGACGATTTCCTAGCGTGATAGTGCCCGTTTTATCGAGTAGCAAAACATCGACATCCCCAGCGGCTTCAATGGCTCGTCCGCTGGTAGCAATAACGTTGGCTCCCAACATCCGGCTCATACCCGCAACGCCAATAGCTGACAGTAACCCGCCAATGGTGGTGGGGATCAGGCAAACCAGTAAGGCAATCAAAACAGTAAGTGTAATCGGTGCGCCAGATTGGTTAGCCTGAACACTGAACAAGGAAAAAGGCAGCAAACTTACACAAACCAGCAGAAAAATAATGGTTAGTGCCGTGAGCAGAATGGTGAGAGCGATTTCATTGGGTGTTTTACGTCGTCTGGCACCTTCAACCATTGAGATCATCCTGTCTAAAAAGGTTTCTCCCGGGTTGACTGTGCATTCGACGATTAACCAATCTGATAAAACCCGCGTCCCTCCGGTGACAGAGGAAAAATCGCCGCCGGATTCGCGGATAACGGGGGCCGATTCTCCTGTAATAGCACTTTCATCAACGGAAGCTCCTCCTTCAAGAACTTCACCATCACAAGGAACAATTTCTCCGGCTTCCACCAGCACAATATCGCCTTTGCGTAAAGTGTCAGAAGTGACTTTTTCTTTTGTTGCCTCACGGTTGGGGGAGGCCAGTTTGGTTGCCAAACTGGTTCTTTTTACGCCTTTCAGACTGGCGGCTTGAGCTTTGCTACGCCCTTCGGCCAGTGCCTCCGCAAAGTTGGCAAACAGGACAGTAAACCATAACCAGAGGGCAATAGTGCCGGTAAAGAGTGCGCTGCCTGTCAATTGTCCCACTAATAGGCCTATCCATAAGGCGGTGGTCAGACAACTTCCCACATAGACAACGAACATGACCGGATTGCGCCATTGTTGAGCCGGATGGCATTTTTTTAACGAATCGATCAGGGCATGGCGAATTAAAGTGGGTTCAAATAGTACTTGTTGTTTGTTTTTCATGCGTTACCTCACTCGCTCAACCTCACGGCCAAAGTTGTAGATGTTCTGCAATAGGACCAAGAGCCAGAGCAGGAATAAACGTCAGAGCACCAATCAGTAAAATGACCAGAATCAATAATCCGATGAAGAGCGAGCCGTGGGTCGGTAAGGTGCCACTGCTAATCGGCTGGCGTTTTTTGTTAACCATGGAACCCGCGATTGCCAGAACAGGCAGAATGATGCCAAAGCGTCCAAGAAACATGACTATTCCCAACAACAGGTTGTAAAAAACATTGTTGGCGTTGAGTCCGGCAAAAGCACTTCCGTTGTTGTTGGCTGCGGATGAGAAAGCATAAAGTACTTCGGTGAAACCATGAGCGCCGGGATTGGCGATAGCGCTGCGACCTGCATCGATTGAAATTGCTAAAGCAGTACCTAATAAAACCAGCGAAGGTGTGATTAAAATCGAGAGTGCGACCATTTTCATGTCATAGACATCGATTTTTTTGCCTAAGTATTCTGGTGCCCGGCCAATCATTAAGCCTGCGATAAATACGGCAAGCAGAACGAACAGCAATATGCCATAAAGCCCGGAACCTGCGCCCCCGAATATAATTTCACCAATTTGCATTAACCAGAGCGGTATCATGCCACCCAGTGCGGTAAAGGAGTCATGCATTGCATTTACGGCCCCACAGGAAGCGGCTGTCGTCACAACACTATAGAGAGAAGAGGCAAGGATACCAAAGCGGGCTTCTTTGCCTTCCATATTAAAGTGGTTACCGATATTGGGATGGATGAGATGGGCATTGCCTGCGATTTCGGCAGACATCACCACGCCGGTGGCAATAATGAAAATAATACTCATTACCCACAGCAGGGCATATCCCTGACGGTTGTCGCCAACAACCAGACCGAATGCGAAACATAAGGCGCTGGGGATCAAAAAAATAGCCAGAACCTGAACAAAGTTACTGAGTGCAGTTGGGTTTTCAAATGGATGAGCTGAGTTGGCACCAAAAAATCCGCCGCCATTGGTTCCCAAAAGTTTTATGGACTCTTGGGAAGCAACGGGTCCCATAGGAAGCCATTGTTGTTGTCCTTCAAGGGAATGGATGAGGACATAGGGAGAAAAGTTTTGAATAACGCCTTGACTGACAAAGAATAAAGACACAATGATCGCAAGCGGAAGTAAGAGATATACCGTGATGCGTGTAATGTCTATCCACGCATTTCCCACTGTTTTAGTGCCTTGACGGGAAAACGCCCGCATTAAGGCAAAAGCCACGGCAATGCCCGTTGCCGCAGACAGAAAATTCTGAACAGTTAATCCGGCCATTTGGCTCAGGTAACTGAGGGTATTTTCTCCGCTATAAGCTTGCCAATTGGTATTAGTGATAAAACTGAGCGCGGTATTCAGTGCCAGATCCCATCTCATGCCAACAAAATGTTGTGGATTCAGTGGCAGGTGACCTTGATTTATCAGCAGCGTAAACAGGAGTAATAGCCCGGCTATATTGAATATGAGGATAGTGAGAGCATATTGCCACCAGTTCATTTCTTTAACATTGCTGCCCGGTTTTTGCAGGCCACAACAACGCCATAAGAAGGTTTCTGTTTTGGTTAGCCAGGGAGGCAGCTCTCCTTCGACGAGTCTGGCAATCAGGATACCAAGCGGTTTGGCCAATAGAAATAGTATGAGCAGGAAACTGGCAATCAGTAAAAAAGCGGATACTGCCATTTAGAAATCCTCCGCATTCAATAACGCATAAATTAGGTAGCCCAGTAATAGCGTCACCAGAAAAATGCCAAGGATCAGATAGATATTCATGGTGGTGTATCTCCTTGCTTATTTCTTCAAGAAATAGTCAGTTACAGCATAGAAATACCATACAAGTAAGTTATTAAAAGGGTCTCTGAAAGCGTAAAAAAAGTATAAATGATCTTTGGAATTCAACGATAAGGCAAGTGTAGCAAACTATGTTGAGTTAATTTTTTGTTTTCAATTTGTTTGTTTTGTTTCTGTTTAAGTATAATTTTGTAATTAAATTACGAAATCAGAGAAAAAAGGTAATTTATATCACTAAAAAGTGGTCGGATGAGTAGTCAGTTTTCATTTTATCGGATAAAATTTTAGGCATATTACAAGGGCAAGCCCATGAGGGGTATCAATGTCTATTTATCGTGCATACTCTTGGCATCAGATTCTCTTGCGACGTATTGGCGCTATATCACTGGGTGTCATTGCGTTTCCTGTTATGCTGTTTCGTCATGACCGTGCCCGCTTTTATAGCTATCTTCATAAAGTATGGTTAAAAACCAGTGATAAGCCAGTATGGCTGGAAAGTTCGGAAACGGCGTCAGATACCGAAATCACTAAAATTGCATGACGATGTAGCCTAACCGGGCATTTTGAATATAGCATTTGAACTATAGTATCTTGGCACCTTGTCGGTTTATGCTGGCAAGGTGTTTTGTTTTATATTGGATTTATAACCAATCTATTTTGACTTAATCCATGGCAGGTATGTCTTTTATGATGAAGAAAATGCTAAGTGACAGGGGGAATGTGATGAACAATGTTGAATTGGAGCATGCGCTCAATACGGAATTGAAGATCCGTGAATTTCAAGATTACGCTCCCAATGGATTACAGGTGGAAGGCCGCTCCCATGTTCAACGGGTTATTACAGGCGTGACAGCTTGTCAGGCACTATTGGATGAAGCTGTTCGTCTTGAGGCAGATGCTGTCATCGTTCATCATGGATACTTTTGGAAGAATGAATCTCCGGTTATCCGTGGCATGAAGCGTCGCCGTTTGCAAACACTGCTTTGCAATGATATCAACCTGTATGGCTATCATCTTCCGTTAGATGCCCATCCTGCTTTGGGTAACAATATCCAATTGGCACGTCAGATGGGTGTAAAGGTTATCGGCGAGATTGATCCCCTTCTTCCTCATGGTGTTTTTGAGCAGCCTGTTACGCCGGCAGAATTGACTGAACGTCTCGAAAAAAGCCTGGAGAGAAAGGTCCTGCATTGTGGGGATAATGCACCGGAAGAGATCCGCACACTGGCATGGTGCACAGGCGGCGGCCAGGGTTTTATTGAACAGGCGGCTGAGTTTGGCGTTGATGCTTTTGTGACAGGAGAGGTATCGGAAAAAACTATCCATGTTGCCCGTGAAATGGGGCTGCATTTTTTTGCGGCAGGGCACCATGCGACAGAGCGCTATGGTATCAAAGCGCTCGGTGAATGGTTGGCGAATAATTATGGGTTGGATGTGATTTTTATCGATATTCCTAATCCGGCTTGATTTTTTAGTAACTTATATATACTCGATAAACCTCAAGTTGCAATCCGTAAGACGACGCGAGGCGTTATATTTCCCCGCAGCACGGGGAAATATAACGCGCATTCTGAAGTTGGATTGGTATAGCCCCAGGATTTTATTGCCATTTTGGCAATTGGGACTTTTTATCTTGCAAGAGAGATAAAATCATCATTGCGATCCCACAACATATTAATACGCGGCCTAATGCCTGCCCCCAGCCTGCCAATGCCAAACCAAGTCCCAGCAGCAAATAGTAAAACAGCCCAAGTAAAGCACCCGCTGTACCTAGCCTGTCTGAATAGTCAGTTAATGCAGTAGCTAAAATATTCGGGATCGCCAGTCCATAAGCGATAACTATTCCCAATATTGGAAAAATAAAGAGCCAGCTATTTTCGAGCAGGTATACCCCGATCCCACTGAATAAACTGATTAATGAGGCAAGGGTAACTAATTGGGTTGATATCCAGTGTTGCTTTAATAGATATTTGTTTAATAGTGCGCCTAATGCAACGCCGAAAGTTAATAACAAGCCAGTATAACCAAATATTTTCGGGGATAATCCAAAGTGTTGGAAACGAAATGGCGCTAATTGGTAATAGCTGAATAAACAAAGATTAAAAAGTGCGATCAAAAACGCATTTCTCCAAATTGAAATATCTTTAAGCATCATAATGACTGTGCTGAATAAAGCCACTTTTGTTACGTCAGTTGGCCGGGTTTCTGGTAACCGGGTAATAGACCAACAGATCAGGATAACCGCCAGAATAATTAACCCAGCAAAGACGGCCTTATAGCCAGCAAAATAGTTCAATGTTGAACCACTGAACATACCAATAGCAGGACTGATTGCTAAGGCAATTCCCATGATGGAAAGAACCCGCGCTAACTCTTCCCCACGATAAGTATCACGCATAATGGTTTGTGTGCCGACAGAGCCAACGGCGGCTCCGAAAGCAGATAGCATTCGGGCAACGAGTAATAACCAAAATTGTTGTGTCAATAATGCCAGCAGGGAAGCGAGACCATAGAGTGATAGACCAGCAATCATGGTTGGGCGTCTGCCAATGACATCACACATACGTCCCCATACGACAACACCAAGGGCAAAAGCAAAAAAGTAGAGTGATAATGTCTGGCCAGCTTGCTCTGAGTTGACGGAAAACCCAGCAGCAATATTGGTTAATGCGGGACTATAGATGGTTTCTACGATCTGCGGGAACATCATCAAGGCAATAGCGAGCCAAAGTGATGGTTTAGTTTGCATGATTTTTTTCTTTTGCTGATAAGTCATGGCGTGAAAGGTTAGCAGTATGGTTACTGTCTCTTTATGATAATAAAGACTATTTGTTTATGTAATCGGACATTAAATCAGAAGGAATCAACATGGCGTGGTTGCAACAAAGTGATTATTTTGATCCTGATAGCTTGGATATGCCTGTGATCGGGATCGCAGCAGAGATGGGGCAACACGATTCTGGTTTTCATCAACATGATATGGGGCAATTGCTGTTTACCCAGCGGGGCTGTATCAAGATCACACTGGCAAACCAAATGTCTGTTCTGCCTCCAACCAGAGTGGCATGGATACCCCCCAGGATACGACATCGGGCAGAAATGCATGGCTCGGTAGGTTATCGTTCTATTTATTTAAATTCTAGTTACTTGGCATTCTCTGTTTCGACGCAAAGTGAAGTATTAGAAGCCACGCCACTATTACAGGCCCTTTTGGAGCGTATAGCGACATCTTCTTTGGATTCTGATTGGTATCAGGGAAAAGGAGCAAATTTGTTAGCACTATTTTTTGATGAGATCCGTGAGGCACGTAGGGAACCCACCTTATTGCCGCTACCTTTTGATCGGCGTTTAGCCCATTTGTCATTTGATCAATTGCCATCACCATTACACATACTGGCTACTTATATTGGCGCCAGTGAGAAAACCATTACCCGGATATTTCAGCGTGAGACAGGAATGAACTATCAACAGTGGCGGCAGCAATGGCGATTGGTAAAGGCGATAGAGTTATTGGCACAGAATAAAACATTATCCTATGTTGCACAGGAACTCGGTTTTGCTAATGATAGTGCATTTGTGACATTTTTTCGCAAAATCATGGGGAGACCGCCACGGGAATATATGGCGGGTTCAAAGAGATAAAACAAAACTACACCCCTGATATCAGAATAAAAACTGACATAAGAGGTGCAGAAATACGCTATTCAAAATATGCCGGAATCTGACCGGATATGAATAGTGTTATTGATTCAATTAATTTTCAGCTGACTCTTGAAATCGCGTTGCGTGTGACCAGTATAAAGCTGGCGTGGACGGGCGATCCTCAAACCTTCATCGTGCATTTCATTCCAGTGGGCAATCCAGCCAATCGTACGGGCAATAGCAAAAATCACGGTGAACATGGTCGACGGAATACCCATAGCTTTCAGGATAATGCCTGAATAGAAATCAACGTTTGGATACAGTTTTTTCTCAATGAAATAGGGGTCATGCAAGGCAATGCGTTCTAATTCCATTGCCACTTCCAGCAGACTGTCATTCAGACCAAGCTCATTCAGTACTTCATGGCAGGTTTCACGCATCACTGTCGCGCGAGGATCGTAGTTTTTGTAAACACGGTGACCAAAGCCCATCAGGCGGAAAGAGTCATTTTTGTCTTTGGCGCGAGCAATGAATTCAGGAATGTGTTCGACTGTTTGGATCTCTTCCAGCATCCGTAAGCAGGCTTCATTTGCTCCACCATGTGCTGGTCCCCACAGGGATGCAATACCCGCAGCGATACAAGCAAATGGGTTGGCACCAGAAGAACCCGCAGTACGTACTGTTGACGTTGACGCATTTTGTTCATGATCTGCATGCAGAATGAAAATGCGATCCATAGCGCGTTCTAATACTGGATTAACTTTATATTCCTCACACGGTGTTGAGAACATCATGTGCAGGAAGTTAGCAGCATAAGACAGATCGTTGCGTGGATAAACGAAAGGTTGTCCAAGGGAATATTTGTAACACATTGCCGCAACAGTTGGCATTTTGGACAGCAGGCGGTAAGCCGTGATTTCACGGTGGCGAGGATTATGGACATCCAGAGCATCATGATAGAAGGCCGCCAGTGCGCCTGTAACACCACAAAGTACAGCCATCGGATGGGAATCACGGCGGAAACCATGGAACAGACGGGTGATCTGTTCATGGATCATAGTATGGCGAGTCACCGTAGTTTTAAATTTTTCGTATTCTTCGGGAGTAGGGGGTTCGCCATATAGCAGAATGTAACAGACTTCCAGGTAGGTCGATTCCGTTGCAAGCTGATCGATGGGAAAACCACGGTGTAGCAAAATGCCTTCATTGCCATCAATATAGGTGATTTTCGACTCACAGGAGGCAGTGGAAGTAAAACCTGGGTCATAAGTATAGAAGCCTTTTGAGCCGAGGGTACGAACGTCAATCACTTCAGAACCTAGGGTCGGCGTTAGTACGTCTAGTTCGATAGCAGCTGAACCATTTATGTTCAACGTAGCCTTTTTATCAGCCATTTATATCTCCTTAGCGCTTATTTTTATAACCCCTAACAACCAGATAGGCGCAATTTATACTGTGCCGAAGGCATTGTGCTACCGGAGAGAATTTAACATCAGGCTGGTATCACATTTAACGCTGAAATCTCATTACGGACGACAATGGTTTTCAGGTTGTTAAAAAGTTTTTGGAAGTTATGTTTAAAGTATTATTGACATAAAATGTTATCATTTTGTGCTTATATGATACTTCTACATAACTTTTATTTTTCGTTAAGATTAATTTTGCATCTAAAATGATGGCAAATAATATATAACGACATATATGTAAGATAAATGTTTAATCTTTGTCAAACAAGATTGTTGGTTTTATGAAAAATGTTTGAAGCGTGATCTTTCTCACTGTTCAAGCTAAATGTTAATAATCATATTGTGTGGCAATTGTAATAACAATGTGAAGTACTTATACTTCCGTGAGGTCTCCGGATTATCCTGATGCAGGAGCACCCAGCGTAACCAAATCACAACTTTTGATGAACAGTAGGGATTGTTTAAGTTAATTATGTTGTGTCTTTGTATCCTCTTCGCGCTGTCTGATTCCCGCCCAGGACCGGAGGATGGAAAATAAAAAAAAGCTTTGTGGGCAAAATTGTGAAAAAACAAAGACCTGTCAACCTTGATCTGCGGACGATTAACCAACCCGTCTCCGCGATAGCGTCGATCTTGCACCGTATCTCAGGCGTCATTACCTTTATCGCAGTTGGCATTCTACTGTGGTTATTGGGGATGTCTCTGTCGTCGCAAGAAGGCTTCCTGCAAGCATCTGAAATCATGACTGGCTTCTTCGCCAAATTTATCCTGTGGGGGATATTGACGGCGCTGGCTTACCACATCAGTGGAGGTATTCGCCATGTGTTGATGGATTTTGGTTTCCTGGAAGAAAATCTCGCTACCGGTAGTGCATCTGCCAAAGTAGCAATAGCAATCGCGGTTATTCTGTCTATTCTGGCTGGGGTGTTATTATGGTAAGCAACGCATCCGCTTTGGGTCGTACAGGTATTCAGGATTGGCTGCTATTGCGCGCATCCGCAATTATTATTGTTTTGTATGTCCTCTATCTCGTCGGTTTTGTCGCAACAACATCGGATATTACCTATGAAGTCTGGCGAGGTTTCTTTTCTTCATCCCTCACTAAAGTATTCACCGTGTTGACTCTGCTTTCCATTCTGGTTCATGCGTGGATTGGAATGTGGCAGGTACTGACAGATTATGTCAAACCGCTCGCACTGCGTCTGGTTTTGCAACTGGTGATTATCGTAGCGCTGTTAACTTATTTGATTTACGGAACAATTGTGGTGTGGGGTGCATAAATGAAACTACCGGTAAGAGAGTTTGACGCTGTCGTGATTGGTGCTGGTGGCGCAGGTATGCGTGCGGCACTGCAAATTTCACAAATGGGTTTATCTTGTGCGTTGATTTCCAAGGTATTCCCAACCCGTTCCCACACAGTTTCAGCACAGGGTGGGATCACAGTTGCTTTGGGCAATACCCATGACGATAACTGGGAATGGCACATGTATGATACGGTGAAAGGCTCCGATTATATTGGTGACCAGGATGCCATTGAGTATATGTGTAAGACTGGCCCAGAAGCTATTTTGGAACTGGAGCACATGGGGTTGCCATTTTCCCGTCTGGATGATGGCCGTATTTACCAACGCCCATTTGGTGGGCAATCCAGAAATTTTGGTGGTGAGCAGGCCGCTCGTACTGCCGCTGCTGCCGACCGAACCGGTCACGCCTTATTGCATACTCTGTATCAGCAGAATTTAAAAAACCACACGACTATTTTCTCTGAATGGTACTCGCTAGATTTGGTTAAAAATCAGGATGGTGCCGTTGTCGGTTGTACCGCGATTTGTATCGAAACGGGTGAAGTGGTCTATTTCAAAGCGAAGGCGACTATTCTGGCAACGGGGGGGGCCGGTCGTATTTTCCAATCCACAACTAATGCGCATATCAACACCGGTGATGGTGTGGGGATGGCGTTGCGTGCAGGTGTGCCTGTTCAGGATATGGAAATGTGGCAATTCCACCCAACGGGTATTGCTGGCGCGGGGGTTCTGGTTACAGAAGGTTGTCGTGGTGAAGGTGGTTACCTGCTAAATAAAGATGGTGAACGCTTTATGGAGCGTTATGCGCCAAATGCTAAAGACCTTGCTGGTCGTGATGTAGTCGCACGTTCTATGATGATCGAAATCCGTGAAGGCCGCGGCTGTGAAGGCCCATGGGGTCCGCATGTCAAACTGAAACTGGATCATCTGGGTAAAGACGTGTTGGAATCCCGCCTGCCAGGTATCCTTGAATTATCCCGTACTTTCGCCCATGTCGATCCAGTAAAAGAGCCGATCCCTGTTATCCCAACCTGTCACTATATGATGGGGGGGATTCCCACTAAGATTACGGGTCAGGCGCTGACAGTCAATGAAAAAGGCGAAGATGTGGTAATCCCTGGCCTGTTTGCTGTGGGTGAAATTGCTTGCGTATCTGTTCACGGCGCGAACCGCCTGGGGGGGAACTCACTGCTTGACCTGGTGGTATTTGGTCGTTCCGCAGGCTTACATTTGAAAGAATGCCTGATGGAGCAGGGTACGAGCCGTGATGCCAGCGAATCTGATGTCGATGCAGCTCTTCAACGTCTGAACCGTTGGAATAATACCCGCTCAGGTGAAGATCCAGTAGAAATCCGCAAAGCATTGCAAGCTTGTATGCAGCATAATTTCTCGGTATTCCGTGAAGGTGATGCGATGGCAAGAGGTCTGGAAGAGCTGAAAGTGATCCGCGAACGTCTGAAAAATGCGCGTCTGGATGATACTTCATCAGAATTCAATACCCAACGTATTGAATGTTTGGAATTGGATAACCTGATGGAAACAGCTTATTCAACTGCGGTTGCTGCGAACTTCCGTACAGAAAGTCGTGGTGCCCATAGCCGCTTTGACTATCCAGAGCGTGATGATGCTAACTGGCTGTGCCATAGCCTGTACTTACCGCAAACTGAGAGCATGACTCGTCGTGAAGTGAATATGCAGCCAACGCTGCGTGAAGCATTCCCGCCGAAAGTGCGTTCTTACTAATTGCATTGCTGATGTTCCAGTTGCGGAGAAATAGATTATGAAACTTGAATTTTCCATTTATCGTTATAATCCAGATGTCGATGATGTGCCTCGTATGCAGGACTACACATTGGAAGCAGAGGAAGGGCGCGATATGATGCTGCTGGATGCGCTCATCCAGCTAAAAGAGCAAGATCCAACCTTGTCATTCCGCCGTTCTTGCCGTGAAGGGGTTTGTGGCTCTGATGGCGTGAATATGAACGGTAAAAACGGCTTGGCATGTATTACATCCATTTCAGCATTGCGTCGTGGCAATAAAAAAATTGTTATTCGCCCATTGCCTGGTTTGCCTGTAGTTCGTGATTTGGTTGTTGATATGGGGCAGTTCTACGCGCAGTATGAGAAAATCCGCCCTTATCTGATTAATGATGGCAAAAATCCACCCGCGCGTGAGCACCTGCAATCACCAGTACAGCGTGAAAAGCTGGATGGTTTGTATGAATGTATCTTATGTGCCTGTTGCTCAACGTCTTGCCCATCATTCTGGTGGAATCCAGATAAATTTATCGGCCCAGCCGGTCTTTTAGCGGCATACCGTTTCCTGATTGATAGCCGTGATACTGAAACAAGTTCACGATTGGATAACCTGAATGATGCATTCAGTGTTTTCCGTTGCCACGGCATTATGAATTGCGTCAACGTATGTCCTAAGGGATTGAATCCGACAAAAGCGATTGGTCATATTAAATCTATGTTGCTGAAACATAGCGCATAGCAAAATAAAAATTTGTGTATAAATAACACATAAATAGTGTGTAAATAGTGCATATAATGTTGCCCTCCACAATTTTGAAATAAATATCAAATCAGTGGAGGGCATTAAAGAATGAAAAATGATAAATTGCCTGCTGCTAAAGACGAAGTATGTTTCTAAATAAAGGGATCTTTAAAAACTGATATTCGGTTTTTAAAGGTTCCTTGAAGGGTAGGAAAACCCATAGAAGAACATGCATTAAGCACGTCCAAATGAACCTTTTATCAACACCGCTAATTAAGCGGTATTTGTTAACCACGGCGAAAACTAAAGCTTTTAAAGCTTAAGGGATCACAATGCAGAACGGCGCAATGAAGGACTGGCTGGACTCAAGCTTTCTGGCTGGTGCAAACCAGTCTTATATAGAGCAAATCTATGAAGACTATATAACCGATCCTCATTCTGTTGATGAAAGTTGGAGAGAAATTTTCCAACAATTACCGGAAGCAGGACTTAGCGGCGAGCAACTTCACTCACAGACACGCGATTATTTCCGTCGTCTGGCAAAAGATGCCACACGTTATCACACTTCAGTCAGCGATCCAGCAATGGATGCAAAACAAGTCAAAGTTTTGCAGCTCATCAATGCATTCCGCTTCCGCGGACACCAACATGCAAACCTTGATCCATTGGGATTATGGAAACAGGAACCTGTACCTGATATTGATCCTGCTTTCCATAATTTAACAAAAGCGGATTTTGAAGAAACGTTTAATGTTGGTTCTTTTGCCATTGGTAAAGAAACCATGAAATTGGCTGATCTGTATGACGCACTGAAACGCATTTATTGCGGTTCAATTGGTGCGGAATATATGCATATCACCAATACGGAAGAAAAACGTTGGATCCAGCAACGTCTGGAGTCAGTGGCAGTAAGTTCACAGTTTAGTGCAGAAGAAAAGCGTCGTTTCCTGAAAGAATTAACATCCGCAGAAGGTTTGGAACGCTATTTAGGTGCTAAATTCCCAGGGGCGAAACGTTTCTCTCTGGAAGGTGGCGACGCACTTATCCCTATGTTAAAAGAGCTGATCCGTCACGCAGGTAAACAAAGTACCCGTGAAGTGGTCTTGGGAATGGCTCATCGTGGTCGCCTTAACGTGTTGGTCAATCTCTTGGGTAAAAAACCGGTAGATCTGTTCGACGAATTTGCGGGTAAACACAAAGAGCATCTGGGCACTGGCGACGTAAAATACCATCAAGGTTTTTCGTCTGATTTTGAAACCGAAGGTGGTTTGGTGCATTTGGCTCTGGCCTTTAACCCCTCTCACCTTGAGATTGTCAGCCCTGTTGTTATCGGCTCTGTACGTGCCCGCCGTGATCGTCTTGATGAAGGTCGCAGTAATATGGTTCTGCCTGTGACTATCCACGGTGATGCCGCAGTCATAGGGCAGGGGATTGTGCAGGAAACGTTGAACATGTCTCAGGCGCGCGGTTATGAAGTTGGCGGTACGGTTCGTATCGTAGTGAACAACCAGATCGGCTTCACCACTTCTAACCCGAAAGACGCCCGTTCAACACAATATTGTACTGATATTGTGAAAATGGTTCAGGCCCCGATTTTCCACGTTAATGCAGATGATCCGGAAGCTGTTGCATTCGTCACACGTCTGGCGCTTGACTTCCGTAATACCTTCAAAAGTGATGTTATGATCGATCTGGTCTGTTACCGTCGCCACGGTCATAACGAAGCTGATGAGCCAAGTGCAACTCAGCCACTGATGTACCAGCAAATCAAAAAACAACCAACAGCACGTAAAATCTACGCAGATAAGCTGGTCGCGGAAGGTTTGCTGGAAGCCAATGACGTGACTGAGATGGTGAATCTGTATCGTGATGCACTGGATCATGGTGAATGTGTTGTCGATGAATGGCGTCCAATGGGGCTGCACTCATTCACATGGGAACCCTACCTGAACCACGAATGGGATGAAGAGTATCCACATAAGATGGATATGAAACGTCTGCAAGATCTTGGCAAAAGCATCAGTACTGTTCCTGCCGAAGTGGTAATGCACTCACGTGTTGCGAAAATCTATGGCGACCGTGCAGAAATGGCGAATGGCAATAAGTTGTTTGACTGGGGGGCTGCGGAAACACTGGCTTACGCGACCTTGGTTGATGAAGGCATTCCGGTCCGTATCTCTGGTGAAGATGCGGGACGTGGTACTTTCTTCCACCGTCATGCTGTTATTCATAACCAAAACAATGCTTCTGTTTATGTCCCTTTGGCGAATGTCCACAATGGACAGGGTGTATTTAATGTATGGGATTCTGTCCTTTCAGAAGAAGCTGTACTGGCATTTGAATACGGTTATGCAACCACTGAACCTCGTGTCCTGACGATTTGGGAAGCCCAATTTGGTGACTTTGCCAACGTGGCTCAGGTTGTGATTGACCAATTTATCAGCTCTGGTGAACAGAAATGGGGCCGTATGTGTGGCTTGGTTATGCTGCTGCCACATGGTTATGAAGGGCAGGGACCAGAGCACTCATCGGCACGTCTGGAACGTTATCTGCAACTGTGTGCTGAACAAAACATGCAGGTTTGCGTACCATCGACTCCCGCTCAGGTTTATCACATGCTGCGTCGTCAGGCTCTGCGTGGTATGCGCCGTCCGCTCATCGTTATGTCACCGAAATCGTTACTGCGTCATCCACTGGCAGTGTCTACTCTGGATGAATTAGCGAATGGTAAATTTGAGCCAGTCATTGGTGAAATTGACGCTTTGGATCCAAAAGGTATCAAGCGCGTTGTGCTTTGTTCCGGCAAAATTTATTACGATCTGCTGGAACAGCGTCGTAAGAATGAACAGACCGATGTTGCTATTGTGCGTATTGAACAGCTGTATCCATTCCCTCGTCAGCAGCTGCAAGCTCAACTTGAGCAGTATGCCCATGTTCATGATTTCGTCTGGTGTCAGGAAGAGCCGCTGAACCAAGGGGCTTGGTATTGCAGTCAACATAATTTCCGTGAAGCGATCCCATTTGGGGCGTCTTTACGTTATGCAGGTCGTCCGGCATCTGCTTCCCCGGCGGTGGGATATCCGTCTGTTCACCAGCAGCAACAGCAAGCACTGGTTAATGACGCACTGAACGTTGAATAAATTAAGGATAGAAAATGAGTAGCGTAGAAATTCTGGTTCCAGACCTTCCTGAATCTGTTGCAGATGCCACTGTGGCAACGTGGCATAAAAAACCCGGTGACACCATAGAGCGTGATGAAGTGCTGGTTGAGATTGAAACGGATAAAGTTGTTCTGGAAGTGCCAGCAAGTGAAGCAGGTGTTTTGGAAGCCATTTTGGAAGAAGAGGGCGCCACTGTTCTGTCCAAACAACTGTTAGGTCGTATCCGTTTAGGTGACAGCACGGGGATACCTGCCGAAGTTAAAGCCAAAACAGAGGCAACGCCAGCGCAGCGTCAGACTGCATCTTTGGAAGAAGAAAGCAACGATGCACTAAGCCCTGCTGTTCGTCGTCTGATTGCAGAGCATGATTTAGATCCTGCTGCCATTAAAGGCAGTGGCGTTGGTGGCCGCATTGTCCGTGAAGATATCGAAAAATATGTCGCTGCGAATAAAAAAGAGAGTGATAAGCCTGCTGCATCTGCTGAACAGCCATCCTTATTGCCACACCGCAGTGAAAAACGTGTTCCAATGACGCGTTTGCGTAAGCGTGTTGCAGAACGTTTGCTTGAAGCGAAGAACAATACGGCAATGCTGACGACTTTCAATGAAGTCAACATGAAGCCAATTCAGGAATTGCGCAAGCAATATGGCGATGCATTTGAAAAACGCCATGGTGTACGTCTGGGCTTCATGTCTTTCTATGTGAAAGCGGTTGTTGAAGCGTTGAAACGCTATCCAGAAGTGAACGCTTCCATTGATGGCACAGATGTGGTTTACCATAACTATTTTGATATCAGTATTGCTGTATCTACACCACGTGGTCTGGTTACACCCGTATTGCGCGATGCAGATGCATTGAACATGGCTGACATTGAGAAAAGCATCAAAGAGCTGGCTATCAAAGGCCGCGACGGTAAACTGACGGTTGAAGAACTCACAGGCGGTAATTTCACCATTACCAACGGTGGTGTTTTCGGTTCCCTGATGTCCACCCCGATCATTAACCCACCACAAAGCGCGATCCTTGGTATGCATGCCATTAAAGATCGTCCAATGGCAGTAAATGGTCAGGTTGAGATCCTTCCGATGATGTACCTGGCACTGTCCTATGACCACCGTCTGATTGACGGTCGTGAGTCAGTCGGCTTCCTGGTGACCATCAAAGAAATGCTGGAAGATCCAACACGTTTGTTGCTGGATGTATAGCATCACTATCGGCGGAGAGTGTTAACTCCGCCAAGTCTGAAGTAGTACGACGCTGATGTAAAAATATATGCAGGCCAGCCCCCTTGGGGCTGGTCATATCCAGAGCAACAAAATAGAAGGTAATTTACCTTTCTTAAATTAAATTATGGATAGAACATCATGAATTTACACGAGTATCAGGCAAAACAACTTTTTGCACGGTATGGTTTACCAGCACCTGCTGGCTATGCTTGTACCACACCGCGCGAAGCAGAAGAAGCAGCATCCAAGATTGGTTCAGGCCCTTGGGTCGTTAAATGTCAGGTTCATGCAGGTGGCCGCGGTAAGGCTGGTGGCGTGAAAGTCGTCAACAGTAAGGAAGATATCCGCACTTTTGCTGAACAATGGCTGGGTAAACGACTGGTAACTTACCAGACAGATGCGCAGGGGCAACCTGTTCATCAGATCTTGGTGGAAGGGGCAACTGATATTGCCAAGGAGCTGTATCTCGGGGCTGTTGTTGACCGCGGTACACGACGTGTAGTGTTCATGGCTTCTACTGAAGGTGGCGTCGAAATAGAAAAAGTGGCGGAAGAAACGCCCGAACTCATTCATAAAGCCATTATCGACCCACTCTCTGGCCCTATGCCGTATCAAGGCCGTGAATTGGCATTCAAACTTGGTTTGACGGGTAAACAAGTTGGTCAATTCACCAAGATTTTCTTGGGATTGGCTAACCTGTTCTTAGAGCGTGATTTGGCATTAGTTGAAATCAACCCTCTGGTGATCACAACGCAAGGTGATCTGGTTTGTTTGGATGGAAAATTGAGCGCTGATGGTAATGCGATGTTCCGTCAGGCTGAACTGCGTGAAATGCACGATCCTTCACAGGAAGATCTGCGTGAAGCTCAGGCTGCACAGTGGGAACTGAACTATGTTGCACTGGATGGCAATATTGGTTGTATGGTGAATGGTGCAGGTCTGGCAATGGGAACGATGGACATAGTCAAACTGCACGGTGGTGCACCGGCAAATTTCCTTGATGTAGGTGGTGGTGCAACAAAAGAGCGTGTTACCGAAGCATTCAAGATCATCTTGTCAGATGAAAATGTTAAGGCCGTTTTAGTTAATATCTTTGGTGGTATCGTTCGCTGTGATTTGATCGCTGACGGCATTATTGGTGCGGTGGAAGAAGTGGGAGTTAACGTACCAGTAGTCGTTCGTCTGGAAGGAAACAATGCTGAACTGGGTGCTAAAAAACTGGCGGATAGCGGTTTGAACATCATTGCAGCGACCAGTTTGACAGACGCAGCTAAACAGGCAGTCGCAGCAGCGGAGAATAAATAATGTCTATTTTAATCGATAAAAACACCAAAGTGATTTGTCAGGGTTTTACTGGTAGCCAGGGTACTTTTCACTCCGAACAGGCGATAGCCTACGGTACTCAAATGGTGGGTGGCGTAACACCGGGTAAAGGTGGCACTGAGCATTTAGGATTACCTGTATTCAACACCGTACGTGAAGCCGTTGAAGCCACGGGGGCAACCGCTTCTGTAATTTACGTTCCGGCCCCATTCTGTAAAGACTCCATTTTGGAAGCGATTGATGCGGGGATTGAACTGATCATCACTATTACAGAAGGCATCCCAACACTCGATATGTTGACCGTTAAGGAAAAACTGGATCAAGCTGGTGTTCGTATGATTGGTCCTAACTGTCCGGGTGTCATTACACCTGATGAGTGTAAGATTGGCATTATGCCTGGTCATATTCATAAGTCAGGTAAAGTGGGCATTGTTTCCCGTTCAGGCACACTGACTTATGAAGCGGTTAAACAGACCACAGATGCTGGTTTAGGGCAATCTACCTGTGTTGGTATCGGTGGTGACCCGATCCCGGGTTCGAACTTCATTGATATTCTGCAACTGTTCCAGCAAGATCCACAGACAGAAGCGATTGTCATGATTGGTGAAATTGGTGGTACAGCCGAAGAAGAAGCTGCGGCTTATATCAAAGAACATGTGACTAAACCGGTTGTTGCTTATATTGCGGGTGTAACTGCACCGAAAGGTAAGCGGATGGGCCATGCCGGAGCGATTATCGCAGGGGGTAAAGGGACAGCAGACGAGAAATTTGCTGCTCTGGAAGCTGCAGGTGTGAAGACGGTGCGTAGCCTGGCAGACATTGGCGATGCTGTAAAAGCGTTATTGGCATAAGCAGCATAAAATAAACTCTTTTTTATAGAAAAAGGCTACTTTAGGGTAGCCTTTTATTTTATTTTATAATATTAACAATAGGTTAGTTCATTTATAAGATCAGTTGTTTTTCAATTTAATTGAACTGGATTTTAGTAAAATCTATTTATTTTATTAATTAAATTGGAAATATCGAAAAAATATATTCTTTAAAGAATGAAAAGGAAAAGTTAATTTTCTAATGCATTTTACAGCAAAAAATAAATTACAGTCCATTGCAAATAACAACTTATTAACATCAAGTAAACCATAATGAAATAATAGCTGTAAAGATTAACAAAATAAGAAAAAATTGACTAAAATCAATTTATTACTATGGATTGTATTCGCTAAACTTGATTAAATTGATCTAGTATATATAGGTATTAATCTGAGAATGTATGATATTGTTGATCTATATTCAGAATTCTAAGCTGAGTCACGTAAAAGATATTTATTGTATGTGAATATAGGCGTAATATCATTGTGGTATCTATTGATTTTTTGATTTTGTAATAATTCATTGTTGTGTTTGAGGCATTTATTGCTGGTAGTTACGAGACTTTCGTTTTACGAAGTCGGGTTGCCGCAAGTCGGTGTCTTCCTGCTAGGAGCAAGGAGTCAAGATGTTTGATATTGTCGAACTGTCACGATTACAGTTTGCCTTAACTGCTATGTACCATTTTCTGTTCGTCCCATTAACGCTTGGTATGGCGTTTTTGCTTGCGATCATGGAAACGGTATATGTCCTTTCTGGCAAACAAATCTATAAAGATATGACAAAATTCTGGGGTAAGTTATTTGGTATTAACTTTGCCTTGGGTGTCGCAACGGGCTTGACCATGGAGTTCCAGTTCGGAACCAACTGGTCATATTTCTCACATTATGTTGGTGATATTTTCGGTGCGCCTCTGGCCATCGAAGGTCTGATGGCATTCTTCCTCGAATCCACATTCGTTGGTCTGTTTTTCTTCGGGTGGGATCGATTGAGTAAGAAACAACACTTGGCGGTTACCTGGCTGGTTGCATTAGGCTCTAACTTCTCTGCATTGTGGATTCTGATTGCGAATGGTTGGATGCAAAACCCGATTGCGTCTGACTTTAACTTCGAAACCATGCGCATGGAAATGGTGAGCTTCAGCGAACTGGTACTTAACCCAGTTGCTCAGGTGAAATTTGTTCACACTGTTGCAGCCGGTTATGTCACAGGTGCCGTTTTTGTACTGGGTATCAGTTCTTACTATCTGCTCAAAGGGCGCGACTTAGGGTTTGCCAAACGTTCTTTTGCTATTGCAGCAAGTTTTGGTATGGCTGCGGTACTGTCCGTCATTGTTCTGGGTGATGAATCTGGATATGAAATGGGGGACGTGCAGAAAACCAAATTGGCAGCTATTGAAGCAGAGTGGGAAACCCAGCCACCTCCGGCTTCATTCACGTTGATTGGCCTTCCTGATCAGGACAAAATGGAAAATAAATATTCCATCCAAATTCCTTACGTTTTAGGTCTGATTGCTACCCGCTCTACAGATACACCGGTCGTTGGTCTGCGTGATTTGATGAGCCAGCATGAGCAGCGTATCCGTAACGGTATTAAGGCCTATCAATTACTGGAAGAACTGCGTGCAGGTAATGTTGATCCAAGTGTTCGCAGTGCATTCAATGAAAGTAAGAAAGATCTCGGCTATGGCATGCTCGTAAAGCGTTATACCCAAAACGTAACTGATGCAACAGAAGTGCAAATTAAAGCCGCGGCGAAAGACTCTATCCCACGCGTAGCACCGCTCTACTTTGCATTCCGTATCATGGTTGCTGCGGGCTTTATTATGCTGCTGGTTATCGGTCTGTCGTTCCTGAGCGTTCTCCGTAACCGTATCGGTCAACATAAGTGGCTGCTGCGTGCTGCACTGTTCAGCATTCCATTGCCCTGGATTGCCGTTGAGGCCGGTTGGTTTGTCGCAGAATATGGCCGTCAGCCGTGGGCGATTGGTGAAGTGTTGCCAACGGCTGTCGCGGCGTCAACACGCAGTGTCGGCGATCTGATTTTCTCAATGGTGCTGATTTGTGGTCTGTACACTTTGTTCTTGATCGCAGAGATGTTCTTGATGTTCAAATTTGCCCGTCTTGGCCCAAGCAGCCTTAAGACCGGTCGTTACCATTTTGAACAAAAAACCGCGTCTTCAGCGAATAATATTGAGTAAGCAGGAGTCCACTTATGCTTGATTATGATGTATTACGATTTATATGGTGGCTGCTGATTGGTGTGTTACTGATCGGTTTCACAGTGACTGATGGTTTCGATATGGGAGTAGGTGTCCTGCTGCGGATCATTGGTAAAAATGATACTGAACGCCGTATCATGATTAACTCAGTTGCCCCGCACTGGGATGGTAACCAGGTTTGGTTAATTACTGCGGGTGGTGCCCTGTTTGCCGCATGGCCGATGGTATATGCCGCCGCTTTCTCTGGTTTCTATGTGGCAATGATTCTGGTCTTGGCAGCCCTGTTTTTCCGTCCGGTTGGCTTTGATTACCGTTCGAAACTGGAAAACAGAAAATGGCGTAATATGTGGGATTGGGGGCTGACTATTGGTAGCTTCGTACCTGCATTGGTTATCGGGGTGGCATTTGGTAACTTGCTGCAAGGCGTACCGCTGGCGGTTGATTCTTACCTGCGTGTCTCCTATGAAGGTTCATTCTTTGGATTGCTGAATCCCTACGGCTTGCTGGCTGGGGTGATTAGCCTGATGATGATTGTGACGCAAGGCGCAACGTATCTGCAAATGCGTACAACAGGCGAGCTGCACCTGCGTTCCCGTACCGCAACCCATGTTTGTGCAGCGATAACGGCAATTGCATTCCTGTTGGCTGGGATATGGCTGATTTATGGCATTGATGGTTATGTTGTCACGGGTGGGCTGGATGTGAATGGCGCATCGAATCCGTTACATAAAGAAGTTATCCAGCAGGCTGGTGCATGGCTGATCAACTTCAATCACTATCCGATTCTGTGGGCAATACCTGTGCTGGGTGTGCTTCTTCCTTTGCTGACTATGCTGGCTACCTGGATGAATAAAGGTGCCTGGGCATTCTTGTTTTCATCACTGACAGTGGCTTGCATTATCCTGACTTCAGGGATTGCTATGTTCCCGTTCGTGATGCCGTCAAGCATTGACCCGAATGTCAGCCTGACTATGTGGGATGCGACATCCAGTCAGTGGACGTTGCAAATTATGTTCGTTGTTGCACTTATCTTCGTTCCTATTGTTCTGTCTTACACCATTTGGTGTTATTACAAAACCTTCGGGCGTTTGGATAAGAACTACATTGATAACAACAAACACTCACTGTACTAAGGAGCATAGGCATGTGGTATTTTGCTTGGATTCTCGGAACGCTCTTAGCTTGTAGCTTTGCTATCATTGCTGCTTTGGCACTTGAGCATAGCGAATCACAGAACGCTTCTGAGAGTGACAAAAAATAATGTTGGCTGATAAATGCTACCAACTTATGGATAAGAGCCTGGTGAGGGCTCTTATCCTCATTATCGCTTTAACACTTGCTGCATGCGTGTTTTGGAACCCTGTACGTTTTGCCGCCAATACCAGTTCACTACAAATATGGCAAGGTATTTTATTGATCTGGGCAGTTTGTTCTGGCGTTACTTTTGGTGTTGGTTTTTATCCTAACCGTATTATTTGGCGATTATTTTTTCATCCGTTACCTGCATTTTTCATTCTTCTTTTTGGCTTATATCATTTCTTTAAGTAAACTAATTGTAATTTTATAGGCCATCGGCCTATAAATTTTTTTTACTGACAGGTCATTCCAAAGCGCTATTGTCTTAAGTATAGTGACAGCGTCAATTCGCCTAATTAGGATTATATGAGTAATATGTTATTCCGTTGGCCTATCCGTGTTTACTACGAAGACACAGATGCTAGTGGTGTGGTTTATCACGCTCGGTATTTGGGTTTTTACGAAAGAGCTCGTACAGAGATGTTGCGGGAAAAAGGTTTCCAGCAACAGACTATGCTAGATGAACAAGTTGGCTTTGTTGTTAGTCGTATGACGATTGACTACCGGAAACCAGCAAAACTGGATGACCAACTGTTTGTTGAAAGCGAAGTTACGAATATCCGTGGTGCTTCTCTGACATTTATTCAACGAATTGTTGATTGTAATCGCGTAGTTGTCAGCAGTGCAGAATGCCTTGTTGTCTACGTGAATTCATCTCAAATGAAGCCGATTGCGCTTCCAAAGTCTATTGTCGCGGAGTTTAAGCAGTGACTGACATGAACATCCTTGATTTATTTCTTAAGGCAGGTTTCTTAGTGCAGCTGATCATGCTGATTCTGATTGGCTTTTCTATCGTCTCTTGGGCAATCATTATTCAACGAACAAAAATCCTGAATGCCGCAAGCCGTGAGGCAGAAGCATTTGAAGATAAATTTTGGTCTGGTATTGAATTATCTCGCCTTTACAAAGAAAGTCAGTCACGCCGTGATTCGTTAAGTGGCACTGAGCAGATATTCCATTCCGGGTTTAAAGAATTTGCTCGTTTACATCAGGCAAATAACCCTGTTCCGGAAGCTGTTATCACAGGAACCTCCCGTGCCATGCGGATTTCACTAAATCGTGAATTGGAAGTATTGGAAAATCATATTCCATTTCTGGGTACGGTAGGTTCTATCAGCCCTTATATTGGGTTGTTTGGTACGGTTTGGGGGATCATGCATGCCTTTATTGCGTTGGGAGCGGTTAAACAGGCAACCCTGCAAATGGTTGCGCCGGGGATTGCTGAAGCTTTGATTGCAACAGCTATCGGCCTGTTTGCGGCCATTCCTGCGGTGATGGCCTATAACCGCCTGAACCAGCGGGTTAACAAACTAGAACAAGTTTACGATAACTTTATGGAAGAATTCCTGGCTATCCTGCATCGTCAGGCTTTTGCTTCCAATACTAATAAGTCGTAATAAATCGTAAGGGGAAATCAGCGAATGGCGCACACTCGTAGTCGCAGACGTGAGCTAAAATCCGAGATCAATATCGTCCCCTTGCTGGACGTGTTGCTGGTATTACTGCTTATTTTCATGGCAACAGCACCGATTATCACGCAAAGCGTAGAAGTCGATTTACCTGATTCGGTGGATTCAAAGACAGTTTCCAGCACTGATAATCCGCCGGTCATTGTGGAAGTTTCTGGGGTAGGACAGTACAACATGGTTGTTAACCAGGAACGTTTGGAATTATTACCTGAACAGCAAATCGTTGCAGAAGCGCAAACCGTGATGAAGGCCAATCCGAAAACAATTTTCCTGATTGGTGGTTCTAAGGAAGTTCCTTATGATGAAATTATCAAGGCGTTGAATATGCTTCGTCAGGCAGGTGTAAAATCGGTGGGCTTAATGACCCAGCCTATCGGCGCCTGACAGCGGTTGTTACTTAAAGTTTCTGGATGTCGAGCGTGGGAAAGACAAGCGAGCAAAATAATAGGCTGAATCGGGCCATTATCATTTCGGTAATATTGCACATTATCCTGATCGGATTTCTGATTTGGGGTTCTTGGGTGCAAAAAACAGAAATGGGCGGCGGTGGACAGAGTGGTACTGTCATTGATGCTGTTATGGTTGATCCGAATGCGGTCGTTCAGCAATATAATCAGCAGCAACAGCAACAGGCCAATGCAAAGTTAGCTGAACAACAGCGGAAGAAAAAAGCTGAACAACAGGCGGCTGAGTTGCGGGCAAAGCAGGCGGAAGAGCAGGAACGCTTGAAAGCGGCTGAAGAAGAGCGAATTAAAGCATTGCAGGAAGCTGAAGCGCAGAAAAAACAGTCTGAGGTTGCTGCCGCTAAAGCGCGCGAAGATCAAAAGCAGGCAGAAGAAGCGGCGGCAAAAGCACTGGCAGAAAAAGAACGAATTCTAAAAGAGCAAGCGGAAGCCCGCCAGAAAGCGGAAGCTCAGGCGAAGAAAGAAGCGGAAGAGGCGGCAAAACGTAAAGCGGCGGCTGAGGCAAAAGCTAAAACGGAAGCCGAAGCTAAGGCGAAGGCAGAAGCAGTGGCTAAAGCAGAAGCAGAGGCTAAAGCAAAAGCCAAGGCAGAAGCCGCAAAGCAAGCTCAAACGGTTAATGATCTGTTAGGTGGATTAACGTCTAATACCCCTAAGCAGGGGGGAGCGACTGCGGCAGGAAAAGGTGGCGGTAAGAAAAGCGGTCCTTCGGATTCTGATATCAACAATTACAAGGGACAGATTCAGGCTGCAATCCAGCAGAATTTTCGTGATCCAAGCCTGTATATCGGCCGTACTTGTGATTTAAACATAAAACTGGCGTCAGATGGATTACTGATTGATATCAAAGCGGGGGCGGGTGATCCGGCATTATGCCGAGCCGCAATTACTGCCGCAAATTTGGCAAAAAAAATGCCGCCTCCACCAAGCAAAGAGGTTTATGAATATTTTAAGAGTTTCACACTAGAATTTAAACCGCAGTAAGTTAAATGTTTGGTAGATAATCGTTATGCTCTAAGCAAACTTTCGAATAATTTATATGTACAAACAAAATTATTAGATTTTATTTAGGTATCTAGTTTTGTTTGTTGGCGTTTGTTAGAATCCGGCGGATTATTGCGGCAGATAAAAGATCGCGATAAGGGAGAGATGATGAAGCAAACTTTTAAACAGATGTTTAAAGTCATATTGGGCTTTCTGGTAATGTGGGCCGCACTTGCTCATGCAGAGGTTCGCATTGAAATTACACAGGGTGTTGATTCTGCCCGTTCTATTGGGGTTGTCCCATTTAAATGGACTGGGGCAGGTGAATCACCTGAAAATATTGGTTCAATTATTGCTGCGGATTTGAGAAACAGTGGAAAATTTAATCCGATTGATTCTGCTCGTATGCCGCAACAACCGACGACTGCATCAGAGGTAACGCCTGCCGCATGGGCTGCGTTGGGGATCGATTCAGTTGTTGTTGGACATATTCAACCCAGTGCTGATGGTAAATTTCTGGTTTCCTATCAGCTTGTTGACGTTGCTGGTGCACCAGGAACGGTATTGGCACAAGAACAATTCACAGTTGAAAAGAAATGGTTACGTTTCTCGGCACACACAGCCAGTAATCAGGTATTTGAAAAACTGACAGGTATTAGAGGTGCATTTACTACCCGTATAGCTTATGTCGTTAAAAATAACAGTGCGGGTAAGTATCGAAATGAACTGCGTGTTTCTGATTATGACGGTTATAATCAATTTACCGTACATAGCTCACCGGATCCATTGATGTCACCTGCCTGGTCGCCAGATGCTGCCAAACTTGCCTATGTGACATTTGAAGGTGGTCGTTCCTCACTGATTATTCAAACCCTGGCAACAGGTGCAGTACGTCAGGTAGCTTCATTTCCGCGTCATAACGGAGCACCCGCATTTTCTCCAGATGGGACTAAGCTTGCCTTTGCATTATCTAAAACCGGTAGTTTGAATCTTTATGTGATGGATTTAGCGTCTGGTCAAATCCGTCAGATCACTGATGGCCGCAGTAATAATACTGAACCAAGCTGGATGCCGGATAGCCAGACGCTGGTCTATACCTCAGATCAGGGTGGACGTCCACAATTGTATAAAATCGATATTAATGGCGGTGCTCCACAACGCCTAACTTGGGAAGGACCACAAAACCAAGATGCAGATGTTAGCCCTGACGGTAGTTTTATTGTGATGGTTAGCTCAGCGAGTGGCAGTCAGCATATCGCCAAACAGGATCTGGCAACGGGATCTGTCCAAGTCTTGACGGATACGTTTCTGGATGAAACGCCGAGCATCGCACCTAATGGCACTATGGTGATTTATAGCTCCACTCAAGGGTGGGGAACTGTATTGCAGCTAGTTTCGACTGATGGGCGTTTCAAAGCGCGTCTTCCGGCTACCGATGGACAGGTAAAATCCCCTGCCTGGTCGCCGTATCTGTGATGCATAATAATATGTATAGCAAACTATAAAAGGATCAAAGAGATGCAACTGAACAAAGTGCTAAAAGGGCTGATGTTAGCTTTACCAATCATGGCCGTAGCAGCGTGTAGTTCTAACAAAACTGGCAATAATGATCAGTCTGGTGTAAGCACTGTTGATAATTCTTCTAAGACTCTGTCTGCGGAAGAATTAGCACGTCAGCAGATGCAAGAGCTGCAAAACAACAACATCGTATACTTCGGTTTCGATAAGTACGACATCAACAGCGAATTTGCTCAAATGTTGGATGCACACGCGGCCTTCCTGCGTACTAACCCATCTGTTAAAGTGACTATCGAAGGTCACGCGGACGAGCGTGGTACTCCAGAGTACAATATTGCTCTGGGTGAGCGTCGTGCGAACGCAGTGAAAATGTATCTGCAAGGCAAAGGTGTTTCCGCTGATCAGCTTGCTATCGTTTCTTACGGTAAAGAAAAACCAGCTGTACTTGGCCATGACGAAGCAGCATATGCGAAAAATCGTCGCGCTGTGATCGTATACTAAGAGTAATGCATGAACAGTAACTTCAGACGTTATATGTTGGGTCTGTCGTTATTGGTTGGCGTAGCGGCTCCTTGGGCCGCTACCGCCCGAGCGCCAATCAGTAATGTCGGCTCAGGTTCCACAGATGAGCGCCTCTCCCAATTAGAGCGTATTTCTGACGCTCATAGTCAATTATTAACCCAGCTCCAGCAACAGCTTTCTGATTCTCAACGTGATATTGATACACTCCGTGGTCAAATTCAGGAAAACCAGTATCAATTAAATCAGATCGTTGAGCGGCAAAAAGATCTTTATCTGCAATTGGATAAAATCACGGATCCATCCAGTGCAGAGAGTTCAGCGCCAGAAAATCGTAATGCTGCGTCTTCGGCATCTGCTGGGAATAAACAATCTGCTGCGTCGACGAGTACAGGAAGTGAAAAAAGTGATTACGATGCCGCCGTTTCCTTGGCTATCAACACCAAAGAATATGATAAAGCGATTGTAGCATTTCAAAATTTTGCCAAATCCTATCCCAAGTCTAAGTATTTGCCGAATGCCAATTATTGGTTAGGGCAGTTGAATTACAATAAAGGCAAGAAAGACGATGCCGCTTACTATTTTGCCACTGTCGTGAAAGACTATCCCAAGTCACCAAAAGGCAGCGATTCCCTGTATAAAGTGGGTTTAATCATGCAGGAAAAAGGGCAAAAGGATAAAGCAAAAGCGGTTTATCAGCAGGTGGTTAAGCAATATCCTGGTACTAATGCAGCCAAAATGGCCGAGAAAAAGCTTTCCGGAATGTAATAATTATCCCCGAAAGGTCAGATATTGGTCTTTTGGGGGATAATTGACTGCTAAATAAGCATTTAAACAAGTTTTCTAAAATAAACGTTGCGTCATGCTGAGAAATCAGTAATATATGCCGCCGTTGGCAAGGATAACTGCCAAGCAGATTTAGATGGGTCGTTAGCTCAGTCGGTAGAGCAGTTGACTTTTAATCAATTGGTCGCAGGTTCGAATCCTGCACGACCCACCATCTAAACTCTCACCTCAAGTACTCCTTAGATGGGTCGTTAGCTCAGTCGGTAGAGCAGTTGACTTTTAATCAATTGGTCGCAGGTTCGAATCCTGCACGACCCACCATCTAAATGATTATCTCAACACACCTTAGATAAATTGTTAGCTCAGTCGGCAGAGCAATTGACTTTTAATCAATTGATCGCAGCAGATAACTTAATAAGTTGATTACTGACTTCACATTTTTTCCTTATCGTTTTTAAATCGTTAAAATAATTAAAGACTTTTTTTCTTAAATTCGCTATCTTGTTTAGTATGTAAAACAACAAAGCGCAAAATAGCCTGATTATCTCGTCATTTCATGTTTGTTGTATTGATATACTAAACATTATTTATGGTAAGGATAAGAAAGTATGGATTTTTTCAACATTGATAACATATTAGTGCATATACCTCTAGGAACGGGTGGCTATAACCTTTCATATATTGAAGCAATTGGTACGATAGCAGGGCTGTTATGTATTTGGCTCGCTAGTCAGGAAAAAATCATTAATTACCTGTTTGGATTAATTAATGTCTCACTATTCGCTGTCATCTTCTTTCAAATTCAACTCTACGCTAGCCTCATTCTACAAATCTTTTTCTTCGCGGCTAATATCTATGGTTGGTATGCATGGAGCCGAGTCAATGAGCAAAAACAAATAGAGCTTAAAATTCGGTGGCTCAACCCTAAACAGATGGCTGTTTTTGCTGCGGTTTCCATCTTTGCCATATTAATCATGACATTTAATATCGATCAAATATTTGGTTATATGGCAAAAGTGGTAGTGCTCGGCCTACAGGGTATGGGCTTTAATATCATCATGCCTTATTTACAGCCTGATGCTTTCCCATTCTGGGATTCAGTGATGACAGTATTATCCATTGTGGCAATGATACTGATGACGCGTAAGCATGTAGAGAATTGGCTGATTTGGGTCATCATTGATGTTATCAGTGTCGTGATTTATTACTATCAAGGCGTTTTGGCGATGTCGCTGCAATATATTATTTTGACAGGTATTGCATTGAATGGCGCTCATCTGTGGAACAAGGCAGCGAAACAAGCGGATAACATCCAAAAGAAAGTGTAAATTAAACGCGATCATCGGCCATAGATAATGAACGTTCTATGGCCTGTTATTTGATATTTTTCTACAAAACATTCTCTTCTTATTTATCTATTTATTTGAATTAACATCACTTTTACTTTCAATAGCATTTTCCATAAAAAAGTATTCTATTTTTACTCACAAAGATTATTTACAGAACAACGCCTAACAGTTAGATTGAGATCACAAAATTATTTTAAATAACTGTAAACGTATTAGGTGAAAGGATAATGAATTACCAGAATGACGATATAAAAATAAGAAAAATAACGGAATTATTGCCACCAGTTGCATTACTCGAAAAATTTCCGGCGACAGAAGAAAGTGCTATTACTGTTCGTAATGCACGTGAATCTATTCATAATATTTTAATGGGTGAAGATGATCGTCTATTGGTAGTGATTGGTCCATGTTCAATTCATGATCCACAAGCGGCATTAGAATATGCAGAGCGTTTGAGTAAATTACGTGAGAAATTGAAAGCCGATTTGGAAATTATCATGCGGGTTTACTTTGAAAAGCCCCGTACAACTATCGGCTGGAAAGGGTTGATTAACGATCCAGGCATGGATTGCAGTTTTAATATCAATGGCGGATTACGTACTGCCCGTAAATTATTGCTCGATATTAATAATATGGGACTACCTGCGGCAGGTGAATTCCTGGATATGATTACTCCTCAGTATTTAGCCGATCTCATGAGCTGGGGCGCGATAGGGGCACGTACAACGGAGTCTCAAATTCATCGCGAATTGGCATCGGGGTTATCCTGTCCAGTTGGTTTCAAAAATGGCACAGATGGAACAATTAAAGTCGCTATCGATGCGATTAATTCAGCGAGTTCATCGCACTGTTTCTTGTCTGTCACGAAATGGGGTCACTCCGCAATTGTGAATACAATAGGCAACCAAGATTGCCATATTATTCTGCGTGGTGGCAAAGAGCCTAATTACAGTGCCGAACATGTCAGTGCCGTTAAAGAAGGGCTGAAAAAAGCGGGTTTGCCTCCCCGCGTGATGATTGATTTCAGTCATGCAAATAGCGCGAAGCAGTTCAAAAGACAAATGGATGTCGGTGTTGATGTCTGCGGTCAGATTGCGGGGGGTGAGAATGAGATCATGGGTGTTATGGTTGAAAGTCACTTGGTTGAAGGAAGCCAAAGCTTAGAGAATGGTAAACCTTTAGTTTATGGTCAAAGTGTGACCGACGGCTGTATTGGTTGGGAAGATACCGAAATGTTACTGCGTCAGTTGTCTCAGGCCGTTCAGCGTCGCAGAAGCTAATTTATCGCAAAAATGGCATAAAAAGCCGGACATCAGTCCGGCTTTTAACATTCTTTTTATGTAACCTTTGAGGATTACTTCGCTTTACCCTGATTTGCAACGGCCGCCGCTTTTGCGGCGATTTCATCAGCGTTGCCCAGATAGTAGTGTTTGATAGGCTTCATGTTCTCATCAAACTCATAAACCAGTGGTACAGCAGTTGGAATATTCAGTTCAAGAATTTCTTCTTCACTCATATTATCCAGATACTTCACCAATGCACGCAGGGAGTTACCGTGAGCGGCGATAATGACTTTTTCGCCTTTTTCTACGCGTGGCTTGATAACTTCTTCCCAATAAGGAATAACACGTTCAATCGTAGTAGCAAGGCTTTCAGTAACAGGCAGCTCTTCGGGGTTCAGGCTGGCGTAACGAGGATCATGGCCGGGGTAACGTTCATCATCTTTGGTCAAATCAGGAGGTGTAATAGCGAAGCCACGACGCCACAATTTAACTTGATCATCGCCGTATTTGGCTGCGGTTTCTGCTTTATCCAGACCTTGTAATGCGCCGTAGTGACGTTCATTCAGTTTCCAGCTTTTTTCAACTGGCAGCCATTGCTGATCAACCTGATCCAGAATGTTCCACAAAGTGTGAATAGCACGTTTTAGAACAGAAGTGTAGGCGACATCAAAAGTGAAACCTTCTTCTTTCAGTAGAAGACCTGCTTGTTGTGCTTCCGAGCGGCCTTTGTCGGACAATTCAACGTCAGTCCAGCCAGTAAAACGGTTCTCTTTGTTCCACTCGCTTTCTCCGTGCCTTACAAGAACCAGTTTAGTTACAGCCATAGCTTAAACTCCTATCAGTACTTTTTAATACAAAATGAAAAGATCGCTGCGGGCATTATAGGGCGCGACAGGCTAAAACGGCAAACAATAGTCTCGTATCTCCTGTTTAAAATCATGTTTGATGATAATTACGGCGATTATATATCTGGAAGGAAGGAGATAGCAGGCAGTTTATGATCTGAACTGTCCCCGAATAGAGGGAGGCAATTCAGATCAAATGGAATTCAGTTTAATGCATGATTACGGATTTTATTGGGTAGGTAAAAAATAGCAGATGCATCAAATTGAGTGAAAAATGGAAAGCAACAGCCACCCATAAACGCCCACTCCACAGCCAGGTCAGGCCATAAATTAACCCTGCCAGCGTAGCAAAAATCATCAGCAAACCGCCACCAGCAAAATGGGCAGCACCAAACAGCAGGGAGGTCATGACAAGGGCTAAGTAAGGATTCATCCATTGACTGAGCTTCTGCTGAATATAGCCACGAAACAGCGCTTCTTCAGCCAAAGAGACAAAGAAAAGATTAGCAATCACAAAGGCAGGGAACCAATTCGGTAAATGAAGTTCAACAGATAAACCGCCTGATACGGTTGCAAGCCATAATAACGCTGGAATAGCGGCGATCAATAATGCCCATCCGTGAGCAGGTGCATCAACCAACGGTTTTCGGATGAACAAAGTCGGCATACAGCATATTAGAATAAATGGCAGCAGCGCCTTGTCAAAGTTGAAATACATTGAAAAAGGTGCGCTGAATGGGCCTGCCTGCACTTTATCCAGATACTTGAGATTATGGAATCCTGGAATGTAATGCACAAACAATAAAATACCACCGATGAGCAACAACAACTCTATGACTATTTTGGGGACAAAATGTTTTTTGCTGTTTTTTTGGCAATAAATATATGCCATACCTAAAAGAGCCATCACTGTCAGCGTGATGATAGCAGGATAGGTAAGCACGTTAGTGCTGATCCCAGCAATGATTGCGAAGAGCGCGACGAAAAAAGCAATTTTCTGGCGACTTTCTAAAAGAGCCAATGCAATGGCAAGTAATGCCCAAGCCATATAATTCCCTATTATCTTTAAAAAAACCAATGAAATAGTCTAAAAATGGACGGTGATTTTATAGTAATAGTTAAAAAATTCAAAAATAATCATAAAAAATATCAAAAAAATATGACTTGATTTTATTAAAGAGTGATTAAATCGAACGGTAATAGGAACCCCTCTCCATCAAGAGAGGGATCACAGTAATATGTTGAGCGAAGAATGAAGATTACAGCGATCCTAAGGAAATATTTTCAGTTTCATACCGATAAATATCACCGTCAGGAATAAATCGCAGGCGATGGGTAATGCACTGTGGCGCATCTTCTTGATGATGAGAGACAAACAGAAGCTGCGTATCACCATGAGTAATCATGATATCAATGAAGCGCTGGACTAACTGGCGGTTTAGAGGATCAAGCCCTTGCAAAGGTTCATCCAGGATCAATAAAGCAGGATGCTTCACCAGCGCGCGGGCAATCAAAACCAGCCGCTGTTGCCCCCATGACAGACTATGAAACGGGCTGGTTGCTGTTGCTCCCGATAACCCCAATAAATCCAGCCATTCATCGGCTAACTGTTGCTGTCGGTCTGAAACGGCCTGATAAAGTCCTATTGAATCGAAGAAACCCGATAGAATAACATTGCGAACGCTGGTACTGACACGATACTCCAGATGAATACTGTTACTGACATAACCAATATGGCGTTTGATGTCCCAAATTGTTTCACCACTTCCCCGTTGTCGGCCAAATAATATTAACTCATTGCTGTAACCTTGCGGGTGATCGCCCGTAATCAGGTTAAGAAGTGTCGATTTTCCGGCGCCATTTTCACCGATGATTTGCCAGTGTTCATTAGGGTTCACTTGCCAGCTTAAGCCGTGCAAAATGGGTTTATCATTGTATTGGACTATAACATCACGCATTGACACTAACGGTTGATCAGCGGGAAGTTGTCCATCCGTGCGGTATTCATCGCTGTCGGGAAGACGAATATTTTTCAGCCCTTCACTGTGTGCTAACTGTGCCACGAGAGATTCTGCCAAAATGCGTTCTTTCTTTCCGGCCAGCGTCAGGTGACAATCCGCCAGTACACCGACTTGTTCGACAAAATCAGGAATTTCATGGAATCGGGTTAAGATTAAAACTAAAGTAATGCCTTTCGCAGCCAGAGAATTTAATAATTGGGCAAGTTGATCTCGAGCATAACTGTCTAAGCCATCAAAAGGTTCATCAAGGATAAGCAAGTCCGGGTTTACCATTAATGCCTGACATAGCAAAACTTTACGAACTTCCCCGGTTGAAAGGTATTTGAATCGTCGTGAGAGCAGATCCTTGATACCAAAATATTCGCTTAATTCAAGACACAATTCATTATCTTTATGATGAAGTTGAATGATGTCTGCGGCAGTGCGTCCCGTATCCTCTTCGCCTATACTGAGCAAATCGGTATTGTTGCGTTGCCACTCTTTATCAATCAGTTTTTGTAATTGTTCGAAAGACAGACGTATTGGTGTGCGAAACGAACAATGACGGTCACCTGCCAGTTGGATTAATTCACCCGACAGTGCACGCGCCAATGAAGATTTTCCACTGCCATTTGCGCCAACAAAAGCCCAACTTTCCCCAGAAATCATTTTCAGTGACGGTAGCCGTAGGGTACGGGTGTCACTTAAACGGAAACGACTTTGCGTTATTTGCAATTCAGACATTCTTCTTCCTTTTTAAGCAACATTAATTAAAGGATCACCAGAAATAAGCGGAATAATGTTCAATGTCAATGTGTAGCTGTTTGTTATTCATTGAGGGTTAATCACATTTGCAATTGATTTAGCATAAGGTGGCAATAATCACTTTATCAGCATCGAAAAGTGCAATAACAGCATCATAGGGCTGGAGCGGCAAACGTGCCACTTCCTGATTAGGTAGCGTAGCGCAAAGGGATTCACCGTCATCAAGTGTCAGAATAATTTCACTGTATTCTGCTCCTGTTTCAATATGGCTTATCTGGCCGGAGAGGGTATTATCGAATGAAGCAGAAGAGAGATGATCTTTAGTTAAGGTTATCCACGGCGCTTTTATCGCTGATCCCTGCCTGTTTTGTGCCTTGGCTGATAGAACCCGTGATTTTAATTTGCTTAAGTAACGCAATTCGTCGGGGATCAGCGAACAGGCGTTGTTGCAATTTTAGTGTTAACAATATTTGGGCTTGCATAGTGATTTATTTAGGGTAACTATTTGAGCGTGTTTACAACAGAACCTTAAGAATCGCACGTTTCGTCGGTTACTGTTACTGTTTTATTGTCTATACTCGATAAACTTCAAGTTACAATCCGCAAGACGACGCGAGTCCTTATATTTCCCCGCTGTGCAGGGAAATATAACACGCATCTTGAAGTTGGATTGGTATAGAATAACCCAATTAACGTTTGTGTTATGTCAGATTCAGATATGACACAGTTAATTTGTTAGTCACTCAGGATATGAGGTTAGCATGTTTGAATTGCTTAAAAGTATGGGATTTGCGCTGATCATGGTCCCCGTGATGATGGCGGCTATTTTGGCGTTGATTTACGGGCTTGGAGAATTGTTCAATTGTATCTCCAAAACGGAAAATACCAGTCGTTAGTCTTGAGCTTTGTAATTTCTATTACCCGGTTACCCGGGTAATCATCAATTCCTGCCTTTTCTTTATATGCAACTGTTCATCTGTAACTTTTGCATTGAGATCAACATAAAAGCTAAAACTGGCTCACAACTTGCCGATTAATCTCAGAATAGCGTTTTCATTTAACGTTATATCTTGTTATATGCAACGCACCATATTGATGATCTTAGGTGAGTATAAAATGAAAAATAAAGTTTATCCGTTGCTGACAGGGGCAGTCGTTTCTTTTGCGCTTGCTGGAAATGTCTGGGCAGCTGATAAGGTGACGGTTTTTGCAGCAGCTTCATTAACCAATGCATTGGATGAGATTGCAGCACAGTATAAAAAAGAGCAACGGGGCGATATTGTTGCCTCTTATGCTTCATCATCAACACTGGCTCGCCAGATAGCGCAGGGAGCTACGGCGGATATGTTTCTTTCTGCCGATCAGCAGTGGATGAATTATGCTACTGACAGACAATCCATTGCTGAGAATACCCGTCATACCTTGTTGGGTAACCAGCTTGTCCTGATTGCGCCTAAAGAGAGTCATTTGAATCAAGTTGAGATCAACCGGGAAACAAAATGGCAGTCTTTGCTGGCGGGAGGGCGATTAGCGGTTGGCGATCCTGATCATGTACCCGTTGGTATTTATGCCAAAGAATCGCTGCAATATTTAAATGCATGGGATACGGTTAATCCATTGATGGCGCGTACTAACAATGTACGTAGTGGTATGGCGTTGGTCGAACGCGGCGAAGCCCCGCTGGGCATTGTTTATGGTTCTGATGCCGTTGCCAGCAATAAGGTGAAAATTGTGGGTGTTTTCCCACCTGAAAGCCATAAACCGGTGGAATATCCGATGGCAATAGTCAAAGGTCATGAAAAACAGGCAGTTCGAGATTTTTATGATTATCTTAAAACCCCTGAAGCCGCTGTCATTTTTAAACGTTACGGCTTTAGTCCACTGTAGGAACGGATCTTTTGGAGATGTTAAGTGAATATGAATGGCAGGCAATTTTACTGAGCTTAAAAATCTCAGTGATTGCTGTGCTATTCAGTTTGCCATTTGGGATCTTAATGGCATGGATGCTGGCTCGTTGCCAGTTTGTTGGTAAATCCCTGCTTGACAGCATTATTCATCTGCCACTGGTATTACCGCCAGTGGTGGTGGGATATCTATTACTTATCAGCATGGGGCGGCGTGGAGTTATTGGTGAATTTCTTTATGACTGGTTGGGTATCAGTTTTGCGTTTAATTGGACCGGTGCGGCATTAGCTTCGGCTGTGGTGGCTTTTCCGCTGATGGTCAGGGCCATTCGGTTGTCATTGGAGAGCATTGATCGGCGTCTGGAACAGGCTGCCCGTACTTTGGGCGCAGGTCCGCTTAAAGTCTTTTTCACCATTACCCTGCCGTTGTCATTGCCCGGCATCATTGTTGGCATAGTATTGGCGTTCGCCCGTTCGCTAGGCGAGTTTGGTGCCACCATTACCTTTGTTTCCAATATTCCGGGGGAAACCCGAACCATTCCCCTTGCCATGTATACCTTGATAGAAACGCCCGGCGCTGAAACCGCCGCCGCCCGTTTGTGCGTCATTGCTATTGTGCTGGCTTTGGTTTCATTGATGCTTTCTGAATGGCTGACACGTTGGGGCAGAAAACGTTTGGGGACCGCATGTTAGAACTGGATTTTGAGCAGCGTTTTGGGGCGCTGCACATGCAGGTGGATACCACTTTGCCAACAGAAAACATTACTGCCCTATTTGGTCTTTCGGGGGCAGGAAAAACCTCACTGATCAATGTAATTGCGGGATTGAGCCGTCCACAAAAAGGCCGCCTTGTTTTAAACGGCGTGACCTTAGTGGATACAGAACAAAATATCTTTGTGCCACCAGAGAAGCGCCGAATTGGTTATGTTTTTCAGGATGCGCGCCTTTTCCCGCATTATCGCGTGAAGGGAAACTTACAATATGGCATGGCACCAGAGATGAAACCCCAGTTTGACAGCATCATTGACCTGTTGGGCATTGAACATTTGCTATCACGTTTCCCCAGCACATTATCTGGTGGAGAAAGACAGAGAATAGCAATTGGCCGTGCATTATTGACTGCACCTGAAATCCTGCTTATGGATGAACCGCTGGCATCATTAGATTTACCACGTAAACGCGAGTTATTACCTTATCTTGAAAAGTTGTCCGAAGACGTCAAAATCCCGATCCTCTATGTCAGCCACAGTTTGGACGAAATTTTACGTTTGGCAGAGAATATTATTGTCATGGACAACGGAAAAATCAGGGCGACAGGCACTCTGGAAGAGGTCTGGTCGAGCAGTGCACTGCGTCCGTGGCTGCAAAAAGAGAGTTTGGGTAGCATACTAAAAGTTTCTGTGATGGAACATCATCAACGTTATCAAATGACGGCCGTCGCGGTGGCTGACAAACTTCTTTGGTTGCCACAAGTTAATGTTTCTCCGGGAACTGATCTGCGTATCCGCATTGATGCATCTGATGTTTCGTTGGTCTTGGCGCCACCAAAAGCCAGCAGCATCCGTAACACCTTGCAAGTCAAAATTATTGAGCTTTCCGAAGATAATGGTCAGGTTGATGTCAAATTAGCACTGAGTGAACATAGCCTGTGGGCAAGAATTACGCCGTGGGCGCGGGAAGAGCTTAATTTGCGGGCAGGGCAATGGCTATATGCACAGATAAAAAGTGTTTCGTTACATCGTCACCTATAAAGAGGTAGGACATTATATAGGGAGCAGAGCAGTGGACTGATTTGCTCCCGTTGAATTGAATTACAGTACGTATTTTCTCAGAACTTCCGCAATGCCGGGTTGAGTATTATCCCGTGTAACAATATCTGCCCGTTCTTTAACGGCATCGACGGCATTACCCATAGCGACACCCAAACCAACGTTCTCCAGCATACTGAGATCATTATAATTATCACCAAAAGCAATCACATCGTTCATGCTCATGCCTTGCGATTCCACCCAGTGTTGTAACCGTATGCCTTTGCTATTGCCTTTCTTGGCGATATCTACCTGATCAAACCATGACCATTCACACTCAAGGCCAACATTTTCCTCAATTTGTTCACTAATCTCACGCAGTTTTACTAAATTGGATGAGCTGGTAGCAAACTTCCAAATCGCATTCACATTGTGGATTGCATCGTGAAAACTCTCTGTTTGCTGGACATTAGGACGTTGGTGTTCAGGCAGAGAATCCGACCATGCAAGGGTTCGGACTACAGTGTGAGGAAATTGATATAAAATGGCATCATCAACATACATCAGATGCTGAATCTCCGTGTCTTGCAGATAGGAAAGTGCTTGAGAGGCTTCTTGAACGGAGAGCGGATTAGAGTCCAATACTTTCTTAGCATGATAATCATAGGAATAAGTCCCATTGCAGCAGATAGCAGGCGTATCGAGTTGCAATGCCTGATAGAAAGGATGGATGGCGACATGATGACGTCCAGTGACAATCAAAACGTTGATACCTGACTGGCGGGCTTCATTTAAGGCTGCCAGTGATTCTGGCAGAATACGTTTTTGTGGATCGAGCAGTGTTCCATCGAGATCCAGCGCGATAACGCGATACGACATGAGTTGGCCTCTGAGTTGTTTATGATATAACCGAAATATTATACGTCAGTTGAACAGAGTTAAATCGTCATATGGGCAGTTTAGCAGTTAACGTTTTTTAAGAGTCTTTACAGATCAATAAAATGGCAATGAAGTATTAAGGAGAGAACATGAAACAGGTGGTTTATACAGCTAGCCCAAGTAGCCGACAAATTCACGTATGGTCGCTGAATGTGGCAGGAGAACTTGCACTTCTCCAGACCGTCACTGTGCCGGGTGAAGTACAGCCAATGGCTGTCAACCCTGCCGGCAAACACTTATATGCAGGAATTCGTCCGCAATTTAGTATTGTCACTTATGCAATTGGGGAAGATGGATGTCTTGAACAGCAGGCCATTGCACCATTGCCGGGTAGCCCGACCCATATATCCACTGACAGAGCAGGGCGTTTTTTATTTTCTGCTTCCTATAGCTTTAATAACTTAAGCGTCCACCTTATTGATGAAAATGGAACTGTTAAAGCACCAAACCAAATTGTCGAAGGGCTGCAAACGCCGCATTCTGCCAATATTGATTGGGAAAACCGTCAATTGCTGGTTCCATGCCTGAAAGAAGATCATATCCGTATTTTCAATCTGGATGAGCAGGGTTATCTGACTGAGAGCCGGACAGATGAAATGACAACAGCAGCGGGTGCGGGGCCACGCCATATGGCATTCCATCCGAAAAAACAGGCTATCTACGGCATTAATGAGTTGGATTCAACGGTCGATGTTCTGCGTAAATGGGAAAAATATCGTATTGTGCAATCAGTTGATTCGCTACCGACTGATTTTTCCAATGTTCGTTGGTCGGCAGATATTCACATTACACCGGATGGCCGACACCTTTATACCAGTGAACGTTCAGAGAGCCTGATCAGCCATTTCCGCGTGTCAGAAGATGGCTATCACCTGACATTAGCCGGACATTATCCGACAGAAACTCAGCCTCGTGGTTTTGCCATCGATCACAGTGGTCATTTCCTGATTGCAGCAGGCCAGAAATCAGATCAGATTTCTGTATCACGTATTGATAAATATTCGGGGGAATTAACGCAACTGGCGCGTTATCCGGTTGGCAAAGGCCCGATGTGGGTTACCGTATTAGCATTGTGAGTTATTCAACTTCCAGTCACATGACTCTGTGACTGGAAGCTATTCCTTGTGCTAAAAAATTGACGCTAAGTTAATAACTGAATATACCAATCCAACTTCAAGATGCGTGTTATATTTCCCCGATTAACGAGGAAATATAAGGCCTCGCATTGTCAGGCGGATTGCAACTTGAAGTTTATCGAGTATATAACTTATTGATGTTGGATCAAATTAAAAGATCCGACACCAGATAAAACAATAGGATATGTGATTAATATGTGATTTTGTTGGACGGAATATAAATCCCCCAAATAAACATTTCCTTTTAAAAGACGTAATATAATATTTCTTGGGTAAATATAAAGTTGAATATTTAATGGGGCGTTGATAATGGAATAAGGGTATTTTACGACACCGCCAAGATGAATATTATTAAAATTCAACAGAGGTGTATTATACCCTCCCTGAATATAGCCATTAAAATTGGTTTTTTTCCCTGTATTGGGTTGATGTCCAATGATGGCAGAGTTAGATGATAGCTGGATAAAAGGATAGCTACCATATTGATAATATGTGTTAATGTTAAAATACCCACTGACAAATTCTGTTTGTTGCAGGGCAGGACTGGTTAATGAATCTGGTTTGACATTTTCTGCAAACAAATGGGCTAATTCAGGCTTTTCTTTTGCCAGAGTTTCGTAATGTAAAATTTCTTGTTCATATTTATTTCTGGACAGTTCAAATACATCTTGCATTTCTTCATTGTAAGATGTGATCAAGTTTTCTCTATTCATGATATTTTCCTCTTTGTTTAAATGAGTGTGATTACGTCATGAATATACCAAATAATTTCTTTTTAAGTGACGCAATAGCCTCTGTTTTGGTCATTAATATTTGTCAGTGATTATCGTTTATATCATTCCCACTTCAAGATGCGTGTTATATTTCCCCGCGTCGTTTTGCGGATTGCAACTTGAAGTTTATCGAGTATATTCTTCTTTAATTTATTGCACCCGTAATTGCATTTGTCAGTTTTGACAGTTGTTCTGGTTGAATAATATAAGGTGGCATCAGGTAAATTAACCGGCCAAATGGCCTGATCCACACCCCATGTCGGACAAAATGGCGTTGCAATGAAGCGACATTGACGGGCTGTTCCATTTCAACCACACCTATCGCGCCTAACACCCGAACATCTTTGACTAATCGGTGTGATTTGAGGGGAAATAATTCTGTTTTTAATTGAGTTTCAATGGATTGAATACGCTGTTGCCACGGGGTATCAGCAAGCAATTTCAGGCTGGCACTGGCGACGGCACAAGCCAGAGGATTGCCCATAAACGTAGGGCCATGCATAAAACAGCCTGCTTCACTTTGGCTGATTGTTTCAGCAACATGACGGGTAGTCAGGGTTGCAGATAATGTCATATATCCTCCCGTCAATGCCTTGCCTAAGCACAATATATCGGGTTCGATCTGTGCGTGTTCACAGGCGAATAACTTGCCGGTTCGCCCGAATCCGGTAGCAATTTCATCGGCAATTAATAAAAGCTGATATTCATCACAAAGCTGACGAACCTGGCGTAGGTATTCAGGATGGTAAATCCGCATCCCACCAGCCCCCTGAACAATAGGTTCTAAAATCACGGCAGCAATTTCATCATGATATTGCAGTAATAATCGTTTCAAAGAATCAATATCTTCCGACTGCCATTCATCACCAAACTGGCATTGCGGAGCATCAGCAAACAGATGATTGGGGAGATAGCCTTTGTACAGATTATGCATGGAGTTGTCTGGATCGCAAACCGACATGGCGCCAAAAGTGTCGCCATGATAACCCTGACGCAGGGTCAGGAAACGATGGCGTTTTTTCCCTTTGGCCTGCCAGTATTGCAATGCCATTTTCAGGGCGACTTCGACGGCGACAGATCCTGAATCCGCCAGAAAAACACACTCCAAAGTATCCGGTGTCATCGCCACCAATTGTCTGCACAGTGCAACCGCAGGAGGATGGGTTATGCCGCCAAACATAACATGGGACATCTTATCGATCTGTAATTTTGCCGCCTCATTGAGAACAGGATGGTGATAACCGTGGATAGCGGCCCACCATGAAGACATACCATCAATCAATGTACGACCGTCTGATAAAACCAGCTCCACACCTGTCGCGGAGACGACAGGATAAGTGGGAAGTGGATGTGTCATTGAGGTATACGGATGCCAAATATGGCGCTGATCAAATTCAAGATCGGAGGGGGTCATAATCACTTTGATGTAAACCTTTTTTGTTTCATTTTGGTTGACATGATAACGCCATTATTTAAACTGACAACGTTTTTTACATCGGAGATGTTATTGTGAGCGAACGTCAACAATGGACAGTCAAACAAGCACAAGAGCTGTTTGATAAGCCTTTTTTTTGAATTATTATTTCAGGCACAACAGATACACCGTGAACATTTTGATCCACAACAAGTACAGGTCAGTACCCTGCTTTCGATAAAGACGGGGGCTTGCCCAGAAGACTGTAAATACTGCCCACAAAGTTCCCGTTATAAAACGGGTCTGGAAAAAGAGCGGTTGATGGAAGTGGGAAAAGTCATTGAATCAGCCCGCAAAGCGAAAAATGCCGGTTCAACCCGTTTCTGCATGGGAGCGGCCTGGAAAAACCCGCATGAACGTGATATGCCGTATTTGGAGAAAATGGTCAGGGAAGTCAAAGAGCTAGGGATGGAAACCTGCATGACGCTAGGCATGCTGAACCCCTCTCAGGCACAGCGTCTGGCAGAGGCGGGTCTGGATTATTACAACCATAACTTAGACACCTCGCCAGAATTTTACGGCAATATCATCACTACCCGCCGTTATCAGGACAGATTGGAGACGTTGGGTCATGTCCGAAATGCGGGAATTAAAGTTTGTTCCGGCGGTATCGTTGGTTTGGGCGAGCAAATTCGTGATCGGGCAGCATTATTGGTGCAATTGGCTAATTTACCAAAGCCGCCGGAAAGTGTTCCGATCAATATGCTGGTAAAAGTACAAGGAACGCCACTGGCAGATAATGAAGATGTCGATCCTTTTGACTTTATTCGTACTATTGCGGTGGCGCGGATCATGATGCCAAAATCTCATGTCCGCTTATCCGCAGGGCGTGAACAGATGAATGAACAAACCCAGGCCATGTGTTTTATGGCAGGAGCTAACTCCATTTTCTACGGCTGTAAATTGCTGACGACCCCAAACCCGGATGAAGATAAAGATCTGCAACTGTTCCGCCGTTTGGGCATCAATCCTCAACAGACAAAAACGATATTTGGTGACAATCAACAACAGCAGAATTTGACGGAAGCCATTATTCATAATGCGGATAACGAACAATTCTATAATGCGGCAATATGATGAGCTGGTCAGACTTTTTCTTCCGCCGTTTGGCCGAGCGTCGGGGCACCCCGCTATGGCGGAACAGGCAAGTCCATCACGGATCTGATGGACGGTTATTAGCCACTTCGGATGGTCACTATCTTAATTTTTCCGGTAACGATTACCTCGGGTTGAGCCAACATCCGCAGATTATTGCGGCCTGGCAACAAGGTGCCCAACAATATGGCGTCGGCAGTGGAGGTTCAGGGCATATTACCGGTTACACCGTCGCGCATCATACTCTGGAACAACAATTGGCTGAGTGGCTGGGATACTCTCGTGCTTTGCTTTTCATTTCCGGCTATACCGCTAATCAAGGCGTGATCGCGGCGTTGATGGCAAGGGAAGATCGCATTATTGCCGATCGCCTGAGCCATGCGTCGTTGCTCGAAGCAGCAATGCACTCTCCCGCACAACTTCGACGTTTTCTGCACAATGATATCGGATCTTTGCAGCAACATTTGGCAAAAGCATGTCCCGGTAAAACGCTGGTGATAACGGAAGGTGTTTTTAGCATGGATGGCGATTGTGCCCCACTTGACGCTATAGCGCAGCAAGCGAAATCTACGGCAAGCTGGCTGATGGTGGATGATGCTCACGGCATCGGCATTCACGGTGATGAAGGGCGCGGCAGTTGCTGGCTGCAAAAAGTTAAACCGGAGATTCTGATTGTCACCTTTGGTAAAGCATTCGGATTGAGTGGTGCCGCAATTTTATGTGATGAGCAAACCGCAGAATACCTGCTCCAATATGCAAGGCATCTGATTTACAGTACCTCAATGCCCCCTGCACAGGCAGTGGCACTTTCCGAAGCAGTAAGGCAAGTTAAGGCTGGGGATGAATTGCGTCAGCGGTTGCGAGACAACATTCGTTACTTTCGCCGCGAAGCACAGCATCTGCCTTTTGCCTTGATGAATTCAGAAACGGCCATCCAGCCGTTAATTGTTCGTGATAATGCGTGTTGTACCGCACTGTCTCATGGGCTTAAGCAAAAAAAAGTGTGGGTTAAAGCGATACTTCCCCCCACGGTTCCCTCTGACAGTGCACGATTGCGTATTACATTGACCGCAAGCCATACCCGGCACGACATTGAGGTATTACTGGAGGCACTGCATGGATCTGGTTGTTAAATCTGTTGACAAGCAAGCGATTGCCGGTGCTTTTGGCCGTGCGGCTGCCAAATATGACACGGTGGCTAAATTGCAACAGCAAACCGGTGAGTATTTAATGGAGTTGGCACAAGCGGAAGATATCGGTATGCGGATATTGGATGCGGGGTGCGGAACCGGTTTCTTTAGTGCTCGCTGGAAACAGCAGGGTAAACAAGTTATCGCACTGGATCTGGCTTCCGGTATGTTGGGACATGCAAAAGGGCAGCAAGTTGCTGATTATTATTTGCAAGGGGATATCGAACATTTGGGATTAGCGGATAACAGTGTTGACCTCTGTTTCAGTAATCTGGCGGTACAATGGTGTAATGATTTGCCCTGTGCATTGCGCGAATTCTATCGTGTTACCCGTCCTGGTGGTCTTATCGTCTTTTCCACGCTGGCACAGGGTTCGCTGAATGAGTTGGCAACCGCGTGGGCGCGGGTGGATGATTATCGGCATATTAATCACTTTCTGCCCCTGCAAACAATGACCCGGGTCTGCCAGCCCTATCGACATAAAATGATTCACCGGCAATATGACCAACGCTATCCACAATTGTTGCCCTTACTGAATTCGCTAAAAGGGATCGGTGCAACACATCTTCATTACGGCCGCCGGCAGGGATTAATGACGAGAAAACGTCTCAATACCCTTGCAGAAGCCTATCCACGGCACAATGGGGAGTACCCATTAAGCTATCAGATTGCTTTTGGAGTCATTTATTGTGACAAATAAATATTTTCTGACAGGAACCGATACCGCAGTAGGTAAAACGGTGGTGAGTTGTGCTTTGCTGCAAGCGGCTAATAAAAAGGGATATTTAACTGCCGGTTATAAACCTGTGGCATCTGGCAGTGAAGTGACGACTGAAGGAATACGTAATGGTGATGCACGGGCCTTGCAGCGTAATAGTACGGTGCCACTCACTTATCAGGAAGTGAATCCGCTGGTATTTGTAGAACCGACATCGCCGCACATTGTCAGTGCAGAACTTAATCAGCCAATCGATTTTTCTGTTTTATCAAAGGGCCTGGCAGCACTGGCAAAAAAATCTGACTGGATTTTGATTGAGGGCGCAGGAGGATGGTACACGCCCTTATCGGAAAATACGACTTTTGCTGATTGGGTGATTCAGGAGAATTTGCCGGTAATTTTAACCGTCGGGGTTAAATTGGGTTGTATCAACCATGCGGTATTAACCGCAAAGGCTATTCAGTATGCGGGGCTAAAACTGGCGGGCTGGGTTGCCAATGAAATTGAGCCAGCCGGCAAACGTCAGGCTGCTTATCTGGCGACACTGGAGCGCATGATCCCTGCACCTTTACTGGGAATTATTCCTCATCTGAGTGAATCATGTGATAAAAATCACATAGGAAAATATATGACTATTGATTATTTGGTTAACTAATTGTTTACTGTGGGTTAGCTAGAATTGCTGCTGACTGCGGTTCTTTAATCGCTGTTCTTGCGTAGAAGATGTTTTACTTCAACAACGATTGAGCCATTTTTGATCAACAAATAGCGTGAATCAATCTCAAAGCAGCATAAAAATATTCCACTATTGAAAAAATTTATCAGTGGGGATAACTCTGCAACTGCCCATACTTAATAGGTTTTGCTGAGTTATCCACTATTCCTGTGGATAACCTTGTGTATTAGTTTTAGAAAAGTATCCTCGTGCAAGGCAATACGCGGCTTGCGACAGATTTGCTGTTATTCTCTACTTGGATTTTTTTATAATTAAAATCAATGCGTTAAATAAAATCAATTCCTTTTTCCATCCCTTTGCTATTCAGTGCTTTATCATTTCAGTTGTTAATACAAAAATAGAAACAAGCCAGATTATTAGCTGGGGATAAAAATAGTCATCCTTGATGTTAAATAAAGGTTAATACCATAAGATTAATAACATCCGGGCAATAACATTATTTTGCCAACTACTTGAAGCTGGTTTTTTATCCAGTATGATAAAAAGAATTTTGTCGATGTATGGATGGCGTGGGGAAAATGAGCAAAGAAACGAGCAAGGTATTCAAGTTATATTCTGATTTTAAGCCGGGAGGCGATCAGCCATCGGCCATCAGACAATTACAGGAAGGGTTGGAAGATGGGCTGGCTCACCAGACGCTTCTGGGGGTAACGGGATCGGGTAAAACTTTTACGATTGCTAACGTTATCGCAAACTTAAATCGCCCCACTATGATCCTCGCCCCGAATAAGACATTGGCGGCACAGCTTTATGGCGAAATGAAAGCATTTTTCCCTGAGAATGCCGTGGAGTATTTTGTTTCCTATTATGATTATTACCAACCAGAAGCCTATGTACCCAGTTCTGATACCTTTATCGAAAAAGACGCTTCAGTGAATGAACATATCGAGCAGATGCGCCTGTCGGCAACGAAAGCCTTGCTGGAACGCCGTGATGTCGTAGTGGTAGCTTCTGTCTCCGCGATTTACGGTTTAGGTGATCCTGATAGTTATTTGAAAATGATGCTTCATTTAACTGAGGGTATGTTAATTGACCAGCGTGGCATCTTGCGTCGTTTAGCGGAACTGCAATATACCCGCAATGATCAGGCATTTCAGCGCGGAACATTTCGGGTACGTGGTGAAGTCATTGATATTTTCCCCGCCGAATCGGATGAGTGCGCTTTGCGTGTAGAATTGTTTGATGATGAAGTCGAACGCCTTTCCCTGTTTGATCCGCTGACGGGACAGGTAGAATACCATGTGCCGCGTTATACCATCTATCCCAAGACCCACTATGTTACACCGCGTGAACGTATCCTCCAGGCGATGGAGGAGATCAAGATTGAGTTGGAACAACGGCGCAAGCTCCTGTTGGCGTCAGACAAGTTATTGGAAGAACAGCGTGTCACCCAGCGAACCCAATTCGATCTCGAAATGATGAATGAACTGGGCTACTGCTCTGGTATTGAAAACTACTCCCGTTATCTGTCTGGACGTTCTGCCGGTGAACCCCCGCCAACGCTGTTTGACTACCTGCCGGCAGAGGGGTTGTTGGTGGTGGATGAATCCCACGTGACTATCCCACAGATTGGCGGGATGTACCGAGGGGATCGCTCCCGCAAGGAAACCTTGGTGGAATATGGCTTCCGTTTGCCGTCAGCGCTGGATAACCGTCCATTGCGGTTTGAGGAATTCGAGGCCTTGGCACCGCAGACTATTTACGTTTCAGCTACTCCCGGTAAATATGAATTGGAAAAATCCGGTCATGAAGTTGTTGAACAAGTTGTGCGTCCAACGGGGCTGATTGACCCAGAAGTTGAAGTCCGTCCTGTGGCAACTCAAGTGGATGATCTGTTGTCTGAAATCCGTATCCGTGCAGTAAAAAATGAGCGTGTGCTGGTCACAACTTTAACCAAACGGATGGCGGAGGACTTAACTGAGTATTTGGAAGAACATGGCGAGCGAGTGCGTTATCTCCATTCCGACATTGATACCGTAGAGCGAGTGGAAATTATCCGTGATCTTCGTCTCGGTGAATTTGATGTTTTGGTCGGCATTAACTTATTGCGTGAAGGCCTGGATATGCCGGAAGTTTCTCTGGTGGCGATTTTGGATGCAGATAAAGAAGGTTTCCTTCGTTCAGAACGCTCCCTGATCCAGACCATCGGCCGTGCAGCACGTAACTTGCATGGTAAGGCCATTTTATATGGTGACAAAATTACAGATTCGATGGCAAGAGCGATTGGAGAAACAGAACGCCGTCGGGCCAAACAACAGGCATTTAACCAGGAACATGGCATTGTACCGCAAGGTTTAAAGAAAAAAATTGGTGACATCCTGAAAATTGGTCAACCGGTTAATGGCAAAGGGAAAGCCAAAGGAAAAAGTAAAGTTACCTTGGGTGCAGAGGATTACCGCAACCTGTCAGCGAAAGAACTGGAAAGAAAAATCGGTGAACTGGAAGAGAAAATGTACCAACATGCACGGGATCTCGAATTTGAACAAGCCGCCAATATTCGTGACCAGGTTCAGGCATTGCGGGCGCAATTTATTACCAATTCCTGAAAATTGTTTTTGCAAGGAATCGCTATGGGCTGGTGATATACGGAATTAATTTTAGATGGAGAGTGAATGTCGCACTCTCCATTTTATAGATACTTAAACTTAACCAGAAATAACTACCCCAATTTTTGCAGGGTATCCTCAATTGCCTGACGCAATAGTTCACGGTCGTGGCGGTAAGGGATATCCTGTGCTTCCAGAACCTGTTGTGTCACAATGCGGCCACTGAAAGGGCTGATATCGGTACGCGGGCCGACAATAAGCGCACTGATCATTTTGCGGCCTATCTTATTTTCCATGATGGTCAGTTTATCTTTTAACGATAGACTGGCAGCAGCATGGCTGAGTTCTTTTCCTAAGTTACCGATATAAATCAGGTTTGCATTACTGCGCCGCAAGGATTGTGTCAAATCTTCCAATAGCAACAATGGCATCAGGCTGGTGAAAAAACTGCCCGGGCCAATCAGAATCAAATCGGCCTGCTCAATGGCATCCAGTGCTTCTTTAGTGGCATTAACGTGAGGGTAAAGCAATAACTCTCGTGGTATACAATTGAGCTGATCGATATTTACTTCACCATACACAGTATTGCCTTGATCATCGACAGCCATTAAATCAACCGACTGCTCTGACATCGGAATCAACTGTGCATTGACTTTCAGTAGATTGCGGAGCAGGTTAATCGCCTCAAGAGGACGGACACTTAAATGATCCAGAGCTTTCAACATCAGGTTGCCTAAATTGTGCCCAGATAATTCGCCATTGCCACTGAATCGATATTCAAACATGGCAGAAGCAATAGTCGGTTCCGTGATTAACTGATTGAGGCAATTGCGCATATCTCCCCACGCAATCCCGCCTTCCGAACGTCGTATTCTGCCAGTTGACCCCCCATTGTCCGTTGTCGTGACAATGCCTGTCAGGCGTGCTCCGAGGGAAGAAAGGGAAGACATAACGCGTCCAAGTCCATGACCGCCGCCGAGGGCGACAACGCGATCCAAATCAGCTAATGTGCGATTTCGCATAGGATTCCTGTTACTGGCTAAACATAGGGGCTTTAATAAATCGCATGTAATTTATCACAAAATATAATGCTTTCAGACATTGAGGTGATTTTATGCAATCATTGCGAATGACAGGCTGGAAATACCGTAGGGAGCTGATGTTATCGCGGTTAGTTAACTCGTTGTATAATAAGATATATGTCGAATCAGGAATTAGCTTTTTATTTTAGGTTCATATAAAATTTAATTGATATTAACTCCTGGCCTCTGTGTCTAAGTCGCTGTTCTATCAAATGGATATCACATTGATATGATGCTCTGGCCGTGACTCCTGAGTCACCAGGATGTCAGGTAGAAATGCCGGCATCTCCCATACCTGGAAGGTGTTATTGTGGAACAACTTGTAGATTCATTCTCGCGCAAGTTCTATTATTTGAGATTGTCTATTACTGATGTGTGTAACTTCCGTTGCACCTATTGTTTGCCTGATGGATATCGGCCTCACGGCCCTAAATCATTCCTTTCCCTGCCAGAAATTCGTCGCATTAGCCGGGCATTTGCTGAACTCGGCACAGAAAAAATCCGCCTGACAGGGGGAGAACCCACCATGCGCCGTGATTTCTGCGACATTATTGCAGCGGTTCATGAAAATCCACAAATCAAAAAAATTGCAGTCACAACTAACGGTTACCGTATGGAGAGGGATATCTCACAATGGAAATCGGCTGGCCTGACAGCGATTAACGTGAGTATTGATAGTTTAGATCCCCGCCAATTTTACGCCATTACCGGGCAAGATAAGTTTTTCCAGATCATGAGTGGCATTGACGCGGCTTTTGAGGCGGGGTTCAACACAGTGAAAGTTAATGTCGTGCTGATGAAGAATGTGAATGATACCAACTTGCCTGCCTTTCTTGATTGGATTAAACATCGTCCTATCCAGCTGCGTTTTATTGAACTGATGGAAACGGGAGAAGGCAGGGACATTTTTCATCGTCATCATCTTTCAGGAGACGTGATCCGCCGCCAACTGTTACAACAAGGGTGGCAGCAACAGCAACGGGCGCGTAGTGATGGGCCGGCTCAGGTTTTTCGTCATCCCGATTATCAGGGAGAAATTGGACTCATCATGCCGTATGAAAAAGATTTTTGCCAAAGCTGCAATCGCCTGAGAGTATCTGCAATTGGCAATCTTCACTTGTGCTTGTTTGGTGAACAGGGCATTCCATTACGTGATTTATTGTCTGATGATGCATCACTGGATGCTCTTAAACTCCGTATTCAAGGCGGATTACGTCATAAGCGTGAAACTCACTTTTTACATCAAGGGGATAGCGGGATCACCCCGAATCTTTCTTTTATTGGCGGTTAGTTTGGCTGCCAGATTTATTTTTCGAAAGCCGTTTTTCAGGAGCGTTAAATGTCTCAATTAACCCATCTCAATACGTCGGGTGAAGCTCATATGGTGGATATTTCTGCCAAATCAGAAACAGTGCGTGAAGCACGGGCAGAAGCCTTTGTTGAAATGCAGGCTGAAACCTTAGCCATGATTATTGCGGGTGATCACCACAAAGGGGATGTGTTTGCGACCGCCCGTATTGCCGGTATTCAGGCGGCAAAACGGACGTGGGAATTGATCCCGCTTTGCCATCCGCTGCTGCTGAGTAAAGTGGAAGTTCAACTGGAAGCACAAACAGAGCACAACCGGGTCAGAATTGAATCCTGCTGCCGTTTGACGGGGAAAACAGGTGTAGAAATGGAGGCTTTGACAGCGGTATCCGTGGCTGCTTTGACCATTTATGACATGTGCAAAGCGGTACAAAAAGATATGGCCATCGGGCCTGTGCGTTTGTTAGAAAAAAGGGGTGGCAAATCAGGAAATTTTAAGGTGGAGGTATGATAAAGGTACTTTTTTTTTGCTCAAGTCCGCGAACTGGTGGGAACGGATTCACTTGAACTGCCTAATGATTATCCAACTGTAACACATCTTCGTCATGCACTGACTGAAAAGGGAGAACGATGGGCACTGGCACTGGAAGCAGGCAAGGTGTTGTCTGCCGTCAATCAATCTTTTGTCCATGCTGAACATGCTTTGAAGGATGGTGATGAAGTGGCTTTTTTCCCGCCGGTTACCGGGGGGTAAAATGGAAAATACGCGGATCAGTGTCCAACAAGAGACATTCAGTGTTGGGGAAGAATATCAATGGCTTTCACAATGTGATGAAGATGGCGCAGTGGTGACTTTTACCGGAAAAGTTCGCAACCATAATTTGGGAGATAGTGTTAAGGCGCTGACATTAGAGCATTATGCTGGTATGACAGAAAAGATGTTGCAAAAAATTGTTGACGAAGCCCGCCAACGTTGGCCTTTGCAACGCGTCAGCATTATTCATCGCATTGGTGAATTATCCCCAGGGGATGAGATTGTATTTGTTGGTGTCACCAGCTCTCACCGCAATATGGCTTTTATGGCGGCTGAATTCATTATGGATTATCTAAAGACTAAAGCCCCATTCTGGAAAAAGGAATCACTTGTAGAGGGCGAGCGCTGGGTAGAGGCAAGACAAAGTGACCAGGATGCGGTAAGTCGCTGGAAAAACAGCGTTTGGTAGATCGTTCTGCAGACTATCTCGAAAACTAGACAACTAAATAATATGTCACTGAAATTGCCATTAATTGGCGGATGGTTTTATTAATGTTCTATGCTAATGTATAACTTTTGAATAGATTGTTTATTTTTAAACATTCTTAATCTCTCAACACTGTCATGAAAAGGTAATCATCATGGATCGATATCAACGTTCTAATGATTCGATTGTCCAGAAAACTGGTTCTGGTATACAAACATATATGGCACAAGTCTACGGTTGGATGACTTGTGGCTTGCTGTTAACCGCATTTGTTGCATGGTATGTGGCAAATACCCCTGAAATTTTATTCGCCATTTTCAGTAGCTCCATTGTTTTTTATGGCTTAATCATCGCACAGCTTGCATTAGTCTTTGTGCTGTCTGGTTTGGTGCATAAAATGAGTGGCGCATTGGCGACAGGGCTGTTTATGCTGTACTCCATGCTAACGGGCTTGACACTTTCCAGTATCTTTTTGGCTTACACTACTGGCTCTATTGCCAGCACATTTGTCGTTTCAGCGGGTATGTTCGGTGCATTGAGCGTTTATGGTTATACCACCAAACGTAGTCTGAGTGGTCTGGGTAGCTTCCTGTTTATGGGGCTAATCGGTATCGTTCTGGCTTCTTTGTTAAACATCTGGCTGAAAAACTCGGCATTGATGTGGGTAATCACCTATATCGGTGTTGTGATTTTTGCTGGTTTGACGGCATACGATACTCAAAAACTGAAAGAAATGGGTGAACATCTGGATGTTAACGATAAAGAAAACCTGCGCAGATATTCGATCACGGGCGCCCTGACTCTGTATCTGGACTTCATTAACCTGTTCTTAATGCTGTTGCGTATTTTGGGTGATCGCCGCTAATCACTGATCGATTAAATGATTTTCTGATAAAAAACCCTGCTTTGTCAGGGTTTTTTATGATCATTTCACATCAAATCAAACAATGAAAATGAATTTGTAGTGGTCGGTTTTGGGAAAATCATACAGACATAAATAACAACCGGATAGCGAACCCAATCAGCACGACTCCCATGACTCGTTCAAACCAATAGCCTTTCTGTATGAATTTATTACGAATCAATACATTTGAGAAAATGATACTAACCAATATAAACCATACGGCATTGGCGACACACATCCAAACACCATAGAAGACTTGTATCAGAGTGGGTGTATTACTGCTTACCACGGTTGTGAAAACTGCCAAAAAGAACAATGTCGCTTTAGGATTAAGGGCATTTGTCATAAACCCCATCAGAAATGCTTTCCATCTGCTCTGTGGGACCAAAATACTTTCTTCACTCTCTAAGGTATCCAAATTAGCAGGCTTACTCCTGATAAATTTGATACCAAGCCACATGATATAAATTGCACCAACGAGTTTTGCCATTTCCATCAACCACGGAGTGGCATGCATTAACGCACTAATTCCCACCAGTGTATAGATGACATGTATTGATATCCCCGCGCCAATACCTACTGCCGTACATATTCCTGCCCAACGTCCGAATCTTACACTCTGCCGTATAGTTACCGCAAAATCTGGGCCTGGGGCAACGACGGCCAAGAAATGAATCACTGCCAGTCCCAGAAATTCCCCCCAATAGTTAGACAGCATATCAACTCCAGAATGACAATGAATTTTCTGTTCCACGATGGCCTATAAAACAAGACAGGCTCAAACGCAGATCATCGATACCCGCAGTCACAGAGTGCATGCAACGAGAATTAAAGATTAAAAGATCCCCTGCGACTGGTTGTATCTCGCGTGCTGGTTCACCAGGCCAAGAAGGCTCAATCCCATAACTATCACCCCGCATCGCATCAAATTCTTCTGGAGAGAGTCCATCTTTCCAGATTTGTAAAGCGCCCCCTTCACTGGACATAGAAAGATAAGCATTAGCTGCAAATTGCGCCTTAAGACTCTTAGCCCTAAAGCTATCAGGAGCATCCTTAGCAAAAATGTCATGCCTTCCTTGAGGATGAAATATTGTAGACTTCAACCAAGTGGAATAACGTCCATTATCACGAGGAATACAACCAATTACTTCAACATTATCGGTCAGTGTTTGACTCGACAAATAATTACGTTTCGTCATATTTTATTCTCAGGTATTATTACAATTTGAACTATCTAAAATATATACCAACCCAACTTCAAGATGCGTGTTATATTTCCCCGTAGCGCGGGGAAATATAAGGCCTTGCGTCGTATTGCGGATTGCAACTTGAAGTTTATCGAGTATAGAAGCCAGTTTTCTTATGATTTTATAAAAACAATTAACACTCATTAGAAAAAAAAGTAAAGTAATAACTGGCAGGGATATAATAAACACTATTTTAATTTTCATTAAAAAGCAGAAGAGAAAATTATCCCACGCTTAATGACAGACAATTCAATCAGGTGTTTTTTCACAGCTTTAAATTTATCAGGCAATCTTACTGCGAAACAGCCGATAAGCGATCCCCCCAGTTGTTACAGTAATCACCAATAAAGGCCATAAATTAGGCCAGATAACGAATAAATCAGCCCCTTTCAAATAAATTTGCTTGGTGATATCAGTAAAATGGCGGATCGGGTTAATCCAGGTGATGTTTTGTAACCAAACGGGCATATTCTCGACCGGAGAAATATAACCGGAAAGCAAAATAGCGGGCATCATAAATACAAAGACACCAATAAACGCTTGTTGCTGGGTGGAACAGACAGCCGAAATCAGCAAACCGAAACCCACCAGAGACAACCCATAAATCAGCATACAGCCATAAAATAGCAGCAATGAACCCGCGAAAGGAATTTGATAGAACAGCGTGCCAATCAGCAAAACAATGCTTGCTTGCATCGTCGCCACAACCAATGCCGGAATTGCTTTGCCAAGGAAAATTTGCCAGGTTGCCAGTGGGGAAACCAGCAACTGATCCAGCGTGCCTTGTTCCCGCTCACGGGCGACTGACAACGCGGTGACAATGAGAACACCAATCGTGGTAATCATGGCAACCAGCGATGGCACGACGAACCACTTATAATCCAAATTGGCGTTATACCAGTTACGCACAATAAGCTCGCTGTTATTAAAGTTAGCGGTATTTCCCAACAGTTGTTTCTGGTAATTCATCACAATTTGTTGGATATAGTTGGCTGCAATTTGAGCGCTGTTTGAATTACGCCCATCCAACAAAACCTGAATTGATGTCGGTTTATGATTGGCGAGATCAGCACTGAAATGTTGTGGAAAGTGCACCAGCAATAGTGCCTTGCGGTTATCCAGCGTCGGGCGGATCTGTTGCGAGCTGGTTAGCAAAAGAACATCAGGAAATGCTTTCGATTTTGCCAGCCGTTGGGTTAATTCAATCGATGCCTGTCCTTTATCCTCATTATAAATGGCAATCGTGGCATTTTTGACTTCCAGCGTTGCTGCCCACGGAAACAGGATCATTTGTATAATCACGGTCAAAATCAAAATGTTCCGTGTTTGCGGCTCTCTCAGAAGAGACTGCAACTCTTTCATGATGAGTGTATACAGACGATAAAACATGCTCTTTCCTTTTTAATCCAGATGCCGGCGCGTTTTCCACGCGGTCAGGCCGATAAAGACGATGGAACTGGCAATCAACAGGAGCAGGTTTGTCATCAATACAGTGCCAATGTTCCCAGCCAGAAAGAGCGTTTGCAGGCTGCTGACGAAGTAACGTGCCGGTATGACATAAGTCGAAGCCTGAATAAGCGCAGGCATACTGTCTATCTCGAAAACGAAACCAGACAACATAATGGCAGGCAAAAAAGCCACATTGAGAGAAATCATCGCCGCATTGAACTGATTACGTGTCAGGGTGGAAATCAGTAATCCCATACCCAAAGCGGTAGCGAGATAAAGGCTGGAGACTAATGCCAGTATCCAGAGTGAGCCGCGATAGGGAACCCCCAGAACAAACACCGTAAATAGCATGCAGAGTACCATGACAAAAGAACCCAGCATTTGATAAGGCAACAATTTGGCGAGCAGCAATTCGGTGCGGGTAACCTGAGTTGAAAGCAGGGCTTCCATGGTTCCGCGCTCCCATTCACGGGCAACTACGAGCGAGGTAAGAATTGCGCCTACAACGGTCATAATAATTGAAACAGCCCCGGGAATAAGGAAATGCCGGCTAATGGCGGCGGGATTAAACCAATAGCGGATTTGTGTATCTATCAAGGGGATCGTTGAAACCCCACGATTTTGTCCTCGTTGTTGTAACCAGGTTTGCCAGATGCCTTTGGTATAGCCCTGCACAAAATTAGCGGTATTGGGTTCACTGCCATCAGTAATCACCTGAATCGGAGCGTGGCTGCCAGTGCGGGCAAGCTGGGTATCAAAGTTGACCGGGATGACGATAATGCCGCGGATTTGGTTTTCCTGCATTTTTTTGATTAAGAGTGGGCGGTTGTCGCTGATGGTGGCATCAATATAGGGCGATCCCGTAAATACATGCACTAATTCTCTGGCGTCTTCACTCTGTTGCTCCATGAGAATACCGAGGCGAAGTTTGCTGGAATCCAGGTTAATGCCGTAACCAAAAATAAAGAGTAACATCAGAGGGATAACTACGGCAATCAACGCACTGCTAGGGTCACGGATAATCTGCTTAGTCTCCTTGATACAGAGCGCTTTCAATCGGCGCCATGAGAAACTGACCGCCTTGCGGGGTGTGGTATGTTCAGGATGACTCATTGCGGCTCCTTATCGTAGTTCAATACGAGATCGATAAAAGCATCCTCCATAGAAGGGTTAGGGAGCGTATCCGTGGCAACCCGTTGTTTCAGTTCATCGGGCGTTCCGGCTGCGATCAATTTGCCTCTAAATACCAGCCCGATACGATCACAATATTCTGCTTCTTCCATAAAGTGAGTGGTCACCATCACGGTTACCCCTTTGTCTACCATACCGTTGATATGTAGCCAAAATTCGCGGCGGGTCAGTGGGTCAACACCTGAAGTCGGTTCATCCAAAAAAAGAATATCAGGTTCGTGCATCAATGCGCAGGAAAGGGCCAGCCGTTGCTTAAATCCGAGCGGCAGGCTATCCGTCTTTTGATGCAGGATTGGCTTAAGATTGAAAGCATGGATCATGCCGGACATCTTTTCTTGTTGATGGCGCCCTTTCAGACCGTAAACACCAGAAAAAAACTTGAGATTTTGCTCAACCGTCAGGTTGCCATAAAGTGAGAATTTTTGCGCCATATAGCCAAGGCGCTCACGAGCCTTGCCTGAGCCGGTTTTTAAATCCATATCCAGAACTAATGCTTTGCCTGAAGAGGGGATCATCAAACCACACATCATTTTGAAGGTAGTCGATTTTCCGGCACCATTGGGTCCCAATAAACCAAATATTTCCCCGCGTTTCACCTGAAAATCGACCTGGTCAGTCGCCGCAAAATCGCCAAATTTTTTAGTCAGGTTACGGGCCTCTATCACGGTTTCGGTTGGGTCTGGCGGAATTTGCGGCATTATTTCCGCTAATTCGGAACGATGGGACGGGCCACCACCCAATAAATCGATAAATGCATCTTCAAAACGGGGTTCGGCCTCGAAGAGATGGGCTTCATGTCCCCCTATTTGTTGGAGTAAAGCATTTTTATCCGCTTCTTCTTTTAAGATCAAGCGAACATATTTTCCCTGAATCACTCCATCAGTCACTTGCGGCAAGGTGAGGGCATGCTGCAACATTTTACGCCGTGCATCTTGTTTGACATCAAGCAAAAAAGATCGACCCGCAATCTTGCGGGTTAAGTCTTGTGGCTGGCCGCGATAGAGCAGCTCACCTCGGTTCATCAGCAAAACATCACGACATAACTCGGCTTCATCCAGATAAGAGGTGCTCCATAAGATCAACATGCCGTCGGAAGCGAGTTCATGAACCATTTGCCATAACTCACGGCGAGCGATGGGATCAACGCCCACACCAGGCTCATCCAGCAGCAAAACCTTCGGGCTGCCCAATAAGGTACAAGCCAGCCCCAGTTTTTGTTTCATGCCACCGGACAATTTCCCTGCTAACCGTCCGGTAAAACGGGTTAAGTCCGTGAAGGTGAGTAATTTCTGAAAGGTTGTTGTGCGCGCTTCGCCAAGTACACCACGCAGATCGGCATATAAAGTGAGATTTTCCATGACAGTTAAATCTTCATATAAGCCAAATTTCTGCGGCATGTAACCGAGTTCAGAACGGACTTGAACACTGTCCTTGATGGGATCAAGCCCCATGATTTCAATATTGCCGCTATCAGGCGTCAATAATCCGGCCAACATTCTTATCAGCGTGGTTTTTCCAGCCCCATCTGGACCGACAAGACCCGTCACTGATCCGCCCTGAATTTCTACTTGCAGGTGCGAGACAGCAGGAACGCCCAGGCCGGGAAAAGTTTTCTCCACACCGTTCAGTTTTATCGTATAGGCTGAACTGGTCATGTTATCGCCTTACTGATTTGTTTCAGTTAAATTTGAATCGACAAAACGTAAGGTAACAGGCATACCTTGTTTCAGTCCCTCATCGGGATCAAGGACAATAATGCGCAGGCGATAAACTAAGTCCGTTCTTAAATCAGGTGTTTCGACATTTTTGGGGGTAAACTCGGCGGTTGGGGAAACAAAACCGATTTTGCCATGATAGGGCTGGTTTTTCCGGCCATCGGTATAAATCAGGACTTCGCGCCCGGCGATAGCCTGATTGAGGTTGGGTTCATCAATATATGCCCTGATCCAAACGGGATTAGTCAATGACAGGGTAAAAACCGTGTTGCCCGCCGCCAGCATGGTGCCTGGTTCAATGGCTCTGGTCAGGATCATCCCTGCCGATGGAGAAGTGAGTTGAGTATCTTTTAGATTGAGTTCAGCTTGTGCTACAGCCGCTTCTGCCTGAGTCAGTTGGGCTTTTGCTGCTGCAATTTCTTCTGTGCGATAGCCTGTTTCGAATTGACGCAGTTTATCTTTTGCTGCCTGATAAGCCGCCAGTGCCTGATTGCGTCCGGTTCTGGCATTTTCCAGATCATTGGCTGAGAGGGTTTTGCTTTGCCACAAGCCTTGCTGGCGTTTTAAGAAACTATCGGCAAAACGGAATGCAGACTCTTTTTGCTTGACTTCTGCCCGCACCTGGGCGATTTCTTCGCTGCGATAACCCGCTTCAGCTTTGGCAAGATTTGCCAAAGCGACATCACGAGCCGCTTTGGCTTGATTCAAGGCATTAATAAAGGGGGCATCATCAAGGCGACCAATCATTTGGCCCACGGTTATGGCATCACCTTCATCCGCCTGTAGATCAGCCAATTTACCTGCAACCCGAAAACTGAGGTTAACCGTCCTGACATCAACATTGCCATACAGGGTTAACTCCCTGCTATTTTGTTCCTGATAATAGTAGATACCGACAATAGCACTGATAACAACAATAAGTGCCAATAGGGCAAGAGCAAACTTTTTACTGTTCATACCATCCCTTATGCCTTGTTCAATTTATACCCGCTATCTTTCAAGTGGTGGCTTCGTGTGTTACGCCATTGCTTAAGAACTATGGGGTATGTATTCTTGATTTTTTCTTAACCCATCAAGCAATAAATTGATGTGCTGAGATAAAACCTGATTGATTAATTCGTATTCTTTGGTGCCAATATTGTCCCATCCGGTTTGGCGCAATAAGGCTTCCCTGGCCAGACGGAAAGAGAGGATCTCACCCAATAAGGCATGGGTATGGATCTGGGTTGAAATCTGGCGTTCATCGGCACCGATATAATTGGCGATCAGTTTATTCAAGCGAGAATAAATTGGGGCCAATCCCTGTTCATGCATGACACTGTAAGCCTCTGTTGGCGTCAATTGTTCATGGGACATGATCCGACTGATATTGATACTGCTTTTCTCGAAAATCAGGCGGTTATAGCTCACCATTCCCTGATGAATAAATGCCAATATTTGGTCTTTTTGATAGGGTTTCGTTGTCTTAGCAAAAAAATGATCAATGGCTTCAATAAGAGGGGCAAACTCTGATTTTAGCTTATCGGCAATATGTTGCACGACGGCGAGGTATAATCCTTCTTTGGAACCGAAATAGTATGCAATAGCTGCGATATTTTGCTGTGCGTGTTGGGCAATGTTGCGGGTAGTCGCACCATCCAGACCTGATTTGCCAAAAATTTCTATTGCTGCTGTCAGAAGTTGTTGTTTAGCGTGTTCACCACGTAATGTCTGGACCTTCTTTGCTGCCATGTCAAAATATTTCCTGTGACAAAGAGTTTTCGGGAGTACCGAAGAATATATCAATCGTATGATTAACTTTAAAGCCAAAGTAAATCGATGTAAAGTTGATACAAATTGTCTTTTTAATAGACACCGATAAAAAATAATCTTCCAGTTTTTGCTAACTTTCCTTGGTTAACGGGGTTCAGCCAATTTTAGTTTGATTTATTGGTCTCTTTAGGTCTGCGCGGAAAGACATATCTGTTATAATCCGTCCTAATTATTGTGGTGCATTGCAGTTTGTGTCATTTCCTTGCGTTTTATCGCGTCTATTTTCTTCCCATAAAACTGCCCCTGAATTGATATCAGGTATGGTGAAGTCTGGAGTATTTCTTATTTATGAATTTTGAGTCACTCGGCTTGAAGGCTGACATTTTGCGTGCTGTTGAAGAACAAGGCTACGTGGAACCTACCCCCATTCAGCAGCAGGCTATCCCTGTTGTGTTATCCGGCAAAGATCTTCTGGCCAGTGCCCAGACAGGAACGGGAAAAACCGCAGGATTTACTTTGCCTATTCTGCAACTCTTAAGTGAAGCTCCGATGCAGGCGAAAGGTCGCCGTCCGGTCAGAGCGCTGATTTTAACGCCTACCCGAGAGTTGGCGGCTCAGGTGGGGGAGAATGTACGTAATTACAGTAAATATCTTAAATTACGTTCATTTGTTGTGTTTGGTGGTGTCAGCATTAATCCACAAATGATGAAACTGCGCGGTGGTGTGGATATTCTGGTCGCAACACCTGGGCGTTTGCTGGATTTGGAGCATCAAAATGCAGTGGATCTTTCCCACGTTGAAATGCTGGTTTTAGATGAAGCTGATCGCATGTTGGACATGGGCTTCATTCACGATATTCGTCGTGTATTGAATAAACTGCCAGCAAAACGCCAGAACCTGCTCTTTTCTGCAACATTCTCTGATGAAATTAAGAGCCTTGCCAATAAGTTGCTGAAAGAGCCGGTAAGTGTAGAGGTTGCCCGGCGTAATTCGGCCTCTGAACAGATTGAACAATCCATCCATTTTGTAGACAAAAAGCGCAAGGGTGAATTGCTCGCTTACATGATTGGCAGCCAGAACTGGCAACAGGTGTTGGTATTTACGCGTACCAAACATGGTGCAAACCGGCTGGCGGAACAATTGAATAAAGATGGTGTGACGGCTGCCGCGATCCACGGTAACAAAAGTCAGGGAGCAAGAACCCGTGCGCTATCTGATTTTAAGACCGGGGAAATCCGCGCATTGGTCGCAACAGATATTGCTGCCCGTGGATTGGATATTGACCAATTGCCACATGTCGTCAACTATGAGTTGCCAAATGTTGCCGAAGATTATGTCCATCGAATTGGCCGTACCGGGCGTGCAGATGCTACCGGGCAGGCAATATCGCTGGTGTGTGTTGATGAACACAAGCTCCTGAAAGATATTGAGCGCCTGTTGAAGCGAGAGATTCCACGCATTGCTATTTCGGGTTATGAGCCAGATCCTTCCATCAAGGCTGAACCCATCCAAAATGGGCGCAATGATCGTGGCAACAGTTCACGTGGTAACAACAGTTCACGTAGTAGCAGTTCTCGTGGTAATGATTCTCGTAGCAATTCTCATGGAAGTAGTCATGGTTCTCATGGTAACGGCTCTCATGGAAATAGTCCTTGGGGCAGTGGCTCTCGTGATGGCCATTCACGTAGTGAACAGCCTCGCGGTCAGCGTCGTCAGCGAATCACAACCAAAACACCACGTGCCGTAACTTCGGGGAAATAACCCATGCGCGTTTTGCTGGCTCCGATGGAAGGTGTTCTGGATCCTTTGGTTAGAGAATTGTTGAGTGAAATCAATGATTATGACCTGTGCATGACTGAATTCCTGCGTGTGGTTGACAGCTTACTACCGGTAAAGTCTTTTTTACCGGTTGTGCCCTGAACTGCATCATCAGAGCCGGACACCATCGGGCACACTAGTCAGGATCCAGCTTCTTGGGCAATATCCAGAATGGTTGGCAGAAAACGCATTCAGGGCGGTTGAGTTAGGATCATGGGGTATCGATTTAAACTGTGGCTGCCCGTCGAAGGCGGTAAATGGCAGTGGTGGCGGTGCTAGCTTATTAAAAGATCCTGAACTGATTTATCAGGGAGCTAAAGCCATGCGTGAAGCCGTGCCTGCACATTTGCCGGTAACGGTAAAAGCACGGTTGGGATGGGATTCTGCGTCACGTCAGTTTGAGATTGCGGATGCCGTCCAGCAAGCGGGTGTAACCGAACTGGTTGTGCATGGACGAACGAAGGAAGATGGCTATAAATCAGAACGCATCAACTGGAAGGCGATAGGCGAGATTCGGCGTCGCCTTATTATTCCTGTCATTGCCAACGGTGAGATTTGGGACTGGCAAAGCGCTCAGGCGTGTATCAAGACGACAGGATGTGATGCCGTGATGGTAGGCCGTGGTGCCCTGCATGTGCCAAACTTGAGCCGTGTCATTAAATATAACGAACCGAAGATGCCGTGGAGTGACGTACTCAAGCTACTGCAAAAATATACTTATCTGGAAAAGCAGGGTGATACGGGGCTTTATCACGTTGCCCGTATCAAGCAATGGTTAGGGTATTTGCGCAAAGAGTACCATGAAGCGGATGAATTATTTATGCAAATCAGGGCATTAAAAACATCTACTGAGATCGCCAATACTATCGCTTTCGCCACAGATAAAGATTTAATGCGATATCCTGTCAATTTAGAGCCTCAACTTTCTTAACGGTAATTATTTTCCCCAGTGGCACATCGCTATATCGCATAATGGTATATATACCAAGCCAACTTCAATATGCGTGTTATATTTCCCCGCGCAGAGGGGAAATATAAGGCCTCGCGTCGTCTTGCGGATGGCAACTTGAAGTTTATCGAGTGTATTAATGAATTTTTATAATTAAATAATTTTATGGGAAAATATATTATTAAATAATAATTTGTTGCCATTTTTATTTAAATTTCCATTTGGCTATTTAAGTAACTTAATTGATGTAATGTTATTTTTGTGATTTATTCTGGAAATATTTTAGTGTTGGATGTAATATTATATATGTCGAATTTCAACAATGAAATGTCGCCATTATTTTTAATATCATAATGTAAAAAATCAAGAGTTCCTTAAAAGGATAATGAATTTTTTATTATTATTTCTCAAAGAGGAATTATAATGAGTACACAACAACACAATGTTTTTTTAAAAAAAATTATGAGCTTACCCACATTTAATCTTGAATTATCTAGTGGGGAAAGGGAGGTTCATCTGTTTGCTAATGGAAATATGCAAGTTTGTATCATTGTTAATATACAAGCTGCAACTGATAATGAGGAGGTGGTAACCTTATCTACTGAACAATTAGATAGTATTGAATTAGTTGATAAAACAACAGATAAAAAATTATCTGGTGAGTGGGAATACAGCTCAGAGGAAAACGATTACCGTCACCATCTTCCAGGACGTAGCATAACAAGAGATACCAATTTATCATATGAAAGAGACGCGATCAGTGATGAGCCTAAACCCCAGAAAAAAATTTATTGGCTGAAAACAAAAAAAAGTGAAATCATCACAATAATGGCAAGAGTTACATTGGATGGGAAAACATATTCATCAGATGATTATCATCATAAGGGATCACATATTGTTGTTACAGGCCATGAACCAATTATTTATCATTCTGATAGTCTGGAGCCAGTAATTGAAGAAACAGTTACCTCTGGCACATATGGAGTTAAACAAACCATAACTACATATAGTTTATTTGGAACGAATACTCAAATTACATTTCAATATCCGCAATGGACTCAAAATAATTATTATCTCTTACCTAAAAAAAGTCAGGGCTATGCAGTGCATGATGTTGAAATTCGAAATACTATAAACGATGAAGATACCCTTAAGTATGATTACCGAAGATTTACCCATCATACAAGAAGTAACAATCTTTACCTTTGGTTTCTTTGGGGGACATATAATGCTGAGAGAACAGCTGGCGCGGCTTATCAGGTCTTAGAATTTGATGACCCACATGGTACTTCCAGTTTTAAATGGGAAGCTACCCCACAAGAGAAGATAGTCACAACAACACGCACAGATGCTATTAGTTTGAGTAGGCTTTATTTTGAAAGCCCAAGACCTGATTTTTGGGTTGATGAGGCTGACCAAATTCCACAATTCAAATTCCGTGATATCTATGGTAATGAGTCTGTCTTTCTAAAAGTTATCATGGACAATGCAGATTCGTTTCACCTACAGGAGGGCTGAATATAATATTTTGTCAGTCGCCGTAGTGAGTTTTCCTTGAGCATCCTCTGATTAAGAAATGAGAAATACATTTTTCTATAACTAGAAAAGAGAGGCGCTAAAATGCCATATGATTTTTTTCTCAAATGCCCACAACTTTCAAAGTGCGGCCATGGGCAGTGTCGACCCCCGCACCGGCCTGTTTACGTATGCGATGCTGGTTGCTCAGTTAACCGGCAACAATCACCTCGGGCCGACTCAAACGATAGCGCTGTCGTATAACCCGCTTAATACCGGAGATATTGGCCTGGGTATTGGTTTTTCCCTGGGGCTGACCCAGTATGACCGCCGGCAACGGTTATTAAGTCTCTCCACCGGTGAGCGCTATAAAGTGGATGAATACACGGACAAAGTCTATCTGAAACAGTATAAGCAGGATGTTGTGCGGTTTGAAAAGGACGTCACTCAGAATGTTTACCGGGTGATCCATAAATCGGGTACAGTTGAAGTGTTGACCGGGCCGAAAAATGCCTATCACCTCAAAGTGCCTACACAGATATTTACCCCGCTGGGCCATGCCCTGAAACTGGACTGGATTTATAAAACGGGGACGATACCCCGTCTTGCTGCGGTATCGGACGAAAGGCGGGTGCTGTTAAAAATTGAGTATAAAACAGCTCTCTATACCCGTATTACGGTCTGGCCCGAATCATCGGAATCTTATGATATCCGATTACGCTTTGAGAATGACAAAGTCACTCAGATTAGCAATGAGACGAGTCACCACAGGTTAATCTGGACGCTGGAATATGACTCAGACAGCAATTTTTTAACCCGGGTTTCATCTCCGACAGGTGCCACGGAATTTGTGGATTACGATTTTGACGGCCATCAGTTTCCCAAAGAGGCAAAATTGCCACCTCTGCCTTATGTCACCCGCTACACGCAACATACAAAGCAACGTTCCGAAATCATTAAGCACTATAAATATACCGAGTATAATTTTTTGGGTTATGGGAGTCACGAGAGCTGGAATGATGATGAAGATTTTCTCTACGGTGTCTTAAGTCATTACTGGTATGGCTCGACCGAAAGCTGGGACAACGGCACCACGCAACGCCATATTACCCGAAAGTATAATAAATACCATTTATTGGTGTCCGAAACGACGGAGCAAAATGGGTGCAGGCGGGTGCATGAGACCGACTATTATGCGCAGGAGGGCCGTTCGTTTGAAGAACAGCCCCCGCAGTTCCAGCTGCCGAAAACAGCCCGTGTCAGCTTCAATGACACCCCGGATGTGGAGGTGATCCAGACCGAGTTTGATGAAGCGGGAAACCCGACCGTGCAAATTGCGCCGGATGGCACCCGCACGGACTGGGTTTATTATCCGGCTGAGGGAGAAGAAGGGGGCTGCCCGGCGTCCCCGCAGGGCTTCGTGCGTTTTGTCAAATCCAGGACCGTGACACCGGGCAGGGCCTCGCCGGGAGGGACGTATGAGGATGTTCCGACTCACCGGACAGTCTATCGCTATGAGGTATTGCCGACCCTTCCCGGCGCACCCTGTGCGCATGCCGTCGCCTGCACCTATCAGGGCTGGTATAGTGAACAGCAGCATAAACCTCAGTTACTGCATGAAACACAGACCCACTATGTAAATGATACCCGCTCTCCAGACCACGGGCGCATCCGGCGGATTGACGAGACGGTGCATGCCCTGTCGGGAGAGGCGCTTGCGGCCGGCAAGGCATGGACAAGCTCCCAGATTTTCAGCTATACCCTGCAGGGTGAAGCGCTGGTGAAAACCGGCCAATGGGTCGGCCATGACCGGCTCAGTCTGACAACCGAGAGTCGTCAGTCGCAGGTCAGCGGCAAGTTATGGCAGGCCGTGGATGCACAGCAATGCACGGCTCATTATGATTATGATGAGCTGGGACGTATCTCAACGTATACCAGTAATGCGCATACCGACTATGCCCAGACGGTACATTATGCCTATGCCATTGAAAAGGCAGGGACGGCGACGACCACAAAAACCGATGTATGGGGCAATCAGGTGAGTCTCCGCTTTAACGGGCTGGGTCATGTCTGCCAGAAGGAGATATGGGAAAAGGGGCGGGAAGAACAGGGCTGGCGGTTAGCATCTGACGCTGAACGGGATGGTTGGGGGCGGGTGGTCACTCAAATCCGGTATGACTGGTTACCTGTGGAAGATGGTACTGACAATCATGGTTGGACTGACCATGACCATGACCATGACCATGACCATGACCATGACCATGCCTTCGGTCAGATGGCGCTGGTTTCGTCCAGCCAGAATATTGAATACGATGACTGGGGAAAATTACACCGGATTATCCAGGACACGGGTGAGAGCATCCGGCAGGATTATGATCCGGTGACCCGCACTGCGCAGATAACCCAACAGGCGGAAGGATTGCATTTTAGTCGCAGTACCGTGGTGTATGATAACCGTCATCAGCCGGTCACGATCACCCTCTACGACAGCCAGGGGAAACAATACCGCCAGCAACACTACTACTATGATGGTCTGGGGCAGTTACGGGCCAGCGTTGACGAATTGGGGCAAAAGACCGAATACACGTACGATTTATTGGGACGGATATTGACGATAAGTCACGCTGATGGCACGGTTATCCGAAAATCTTATGCGCCGTTCACGACCGGCAATTTAGTCACGCAAATTGAAGTGAATGGGGAGGTGCTGGGGCGCCGTCGCTTCGACAGCCTGCACCGTCAGGTTGAAGTCACCAGCAGGGGGCGCACTTACTCTTCGTCCTATCAGGGGAATAGCCCCAGCCCCCGCGAGGTGACAGATCCGCTGGGGCAAACGGTGAAGTATCACTATGAACCGCAGCTGGGCAATGCCCTGACACAGGTGGAGGCGGGGGCGATACAGCAGCATTTTACCTACGATCCCCGGACCGGGATGATGACAGCAGCCAGTGTTGTACAGCAGGTCACTCACGGTATGGAATATACCGCTTCCGGTCGTTTGCAGCAGGAGACCTTCCGTTTTGATGACAAGGGCGCGGCACGGGCGGCGACCTATACTTATTCCCCTATGGGTCGGTTAACCGCTTATCAGGATGTTACCGGGAAAAACTGTCGGATCAGTTTTGATAAATCCGGCCGTCCGGTGGCGGCTTATGATCCTGATGTGGACGTGGTATTAACCTACGATGCGGCCAGCCGGGTCAGGCGCTGGTGCGTTCACGACAAACGCAGTGGTAAAACCCTGACCACCACGCTGGATTGGGATGATTTTGGGCGTGAGACGGCACGCCACATCCAGACGGAAACGGATACGCTGACTCTGGCACACACGTATACGGTCAGGGATCAGGTGGCGTCGTGCACCACCCGTTCACAAAGTGCCGGTTTGCTACGTCAGGAAACCTACACCTATGATCCGATCCGCAACTGGCTGACAGAATATGACTGTACGGGGTTAGAGCTTCCGCGTGATGCCTATGGTTTTAGCATAGCCCATCAGCGTTTTACCTACGATCGTTTGGGGAATATCCTGACATGCCTCACCACCCTTGATGATGGCCGCAGTGATACAGCCACGTTTATCTACAACCCGTCAGATCCCTGTCAGTTACTTACCGTCACCCATACCCACCCGGATTATCCGGCCACGATCCGCTTAGCGTATGACGCGGCCGGTCGTCTGAGACAGGATGAAGCGGGCCGGGCTTTAACCTATGATGCATTAGGGCGGCTGGTTAATGTGAGCGCCGGTGACCTGACCAGCGCCTATACCTATGATGCGGGCAACCGACTGGCGCTACAACAAATCGGCACAGACAAAACCCATGAGCTTTATTATCAGGGGGCCACCCGCGTGACCGAAATTCTGCGCGAAAGCGGTGCGGTGACCCGTTTGTTACGGGCACAGGGGGAAACCGTGGCAGCCATCATGGATACCGGTACACATTTATTGGGCACTGACGGTCATGGCAGCGTGCTGGTGAGCCAGCAGGGAGAAGACCCGGAAACCCGCTATTGCTATTCCCCTTACGGGCAGCAGGCCGAAGGGAAAGGTAACCCGGCTATTCCGGCGTATAATGGCGAACGCCGTGATCCGGTGGGAGGAGCCTATCATCTGGGCAATGGATACCGGACTTATCATCCTGTTTTGATGCGTTTTAATGCCCCTGATAGCTGGAGTCCATTTGGTGCCGGGGGACTCAATCCGTATGCCTACTGCCTCGGTGATCCGATCAATCATATTGACCCGACGGGGCATCTCAGTCTGGGCAGTATTTTTGGGATTATTGGCGGCGCCATCGGGCTGGTGATTGGGCTGGCGATGGCTATCCCCACCGGTGGGGCCTCACTGGCGGGTGATGCCGCCATTCTCGCGGGGATTATCGCGGATGTGACCGGGATTGCCAGTGCGGCCACAGAAGACAGCAACCCCCGGGTCTCGGCAATTCTCGGCTGGGTTTCTCTGGGACTGGGGGCGCTCAGTCTGGGGACCAGTGTCATTGGCGGTCTTAGCCGCAGCATGAGGCGGTTGGGCCAACAGTCAGGTGAGTTTAGTGAAGCGTTTGGCAGCCGGTTCAGTAGTGGAGGGCCAAGGCAAATGAATCTGGTCACCCCTCCTGCAACATCAAGCGGATCAATGGCAAGCTCAAGCAATGACTATGTAGCCGTGTTCAGGCACGCCATAGCTGAAAATAGGATTAGGCAAGTTGAAAATCCCAGAGGGAGTGGTTTTTATACTGTAGGGATAGAAACTAATGGATTACCTGAAAATAGTCAGATGCAATACCTGAGAAGGAAATTATTTACCCCAAGAGGGGATAACTCTACGATAGAAATTATTGATAATATCATGCCATTAGAAAATGGAACTAACCAGTTATTAAATATCGGAAATGAAGATTTTGAAGTATTATATTTGCACTTTATAGACACCAGCATATTAAGTAATCGTAATCTATCTAATGCTGTTATTGGCACTGTTAATCGTCTCCGTCTTGTCACTAGACTTCATCTCTTAGACGCATCTGCATTTGACGATAACACTATAAATATGATGAAACGTTTGTGGGAAGTAAGCGAATTTTCTAATTCTAGTTTATGTAAGTGGCTATATTATCACTTGCGGTATTTATCTCCGAATCTAAATTTCCCAAACGATATAGCGGCAGAAGACAATGCATTTCAGTTTTTTAATCATATTCTTATTCCAAATCTGAGGGGATAAAAAAGTAAGCCTGGATTGGTATATGGGTATCCTGTCATGGATTATCTTTGGTCTGATCGCCGGAATCCTCGCTAAATGGATTCTGCCGGGAAATAACAGCAATTGTTCTGTTTGTATACCCTAAAATTTCTAACCAAGAGTACAAGAAAGGGCATATTATTTTGATGCTCTTTCTTGCTCTTTATTATTGTCAATAACCTATTTTTCTAATGGAAGTGAAGCATCAGCGCCCCATTCAGCCCAGGAGCCATCGTATAATCCCGCTTCTTTATGACCAATCATATCAAGCCCCAGGACTAAAATTGCGGCTGTCATACCAGAACCACAACTGGTAATTATGGGTTGGCTTAAATCAATGCCCTGTTTGCGGAATATTGCTGCAATTTCTTCTTCTGGCTTATAGCATCCATTATCAATCAGGGCTGTCCACGGAACATTTTTAGCGCCGGGCAGGTGCCCCATTCTCAGACCTGGACGGGGTTCCGGCACTTTTGCCTGAAAACGGTCTTCTGCCCTGGCATCGACAAATTGTACCGCGACATTGTTACTGTTACGGATAGCATCAAGGATCTGTGCCTGAGAACAGACTTTTTCAGGGGCAAACTGAACATTGAAAACTTCGGGAGAGCGAATAACTTTACCTGATTCGGTTGGATAACCGGCTTGCTGCCAGCCTTGTAAGCCCCCTTCAAGAATACGGATATGATGAGCCCCAAAAATTTTAAATGTCCACCATGCCCGTGGGGCGGAAAACATATTGCCTTGATCGTAAATTATCACCAGATGATTTTCACTGATGCCCATTTTGCTAACAGCCTGACGAAAGGTTTCCGGCTCCGGCAACATGTGAGGCAGGTTGATTTGTAGATTAGCGACCTCATCCAGATCAAAAAATTGTGCGCCCGGAATGTGTTTCTCTAACCAAAGCTGGTGATAATTGATGGATTGGGTAGGCATTGGGGCACTGGCATCAACGACAACGATATTCTCATCATGGCGATGTTCGTTTAACCATTGTGAACTGACAAAATATTCATTTTTCATGAGCTTCCTCATCGGGTGTTACGATACAAGCCAATGTATTTATTGCTGCCCTGTTGGCGCATTTTCCTGCTGAGCCTGTTGTGGTGCTTCGGCTGGTGTGGTTGAGCGGGTATATATATTCATCCCTGCCAGAAAGATCCCGCCAATTGAGCCGATGGAAAATAATATGATGATAATGAGCAGGATTTTTTTCATCTCTGTCTCCAATAAGGTTTTAATAACGAGTTATAACGGTTATAAAAAGTCAAAAGTATATCGGCTTCTGCATTCCAGACAAGCGATAACCGATTTTCTTGCATTGAGAGTAAAAAGACTGGAAACCGCTTCGCAGGAATGATCATATAAAGCTGATTTGAGATCAGTTCTATGGGAAAATTATTCCTTACCAAATTGCGCTTATGCGTTTAAATAGTAAAGACAGAAGTATGATGAAAAAAATAGCTCTCCAATTTTTAAGCAGTAAAACTCATGGCACTTTCTAGTTCAGTAAAAAGTCAGATTAGTCAGTGGTATAAATCATTATCTACCCATATTGATGGTTTCATTCCACGCGCTCCGCAACGCCAAATGATTGCCGAGGTTGCAAAGACATTGGCGGATGAAGAGGGGCGGCATTTGGTGATTGAAGCGCCAACGGGAGTAGGGAAAACGTTGTCATATCTGCTCCCCGGGATTGCCATCAGTCGGGCAGAACAGAAACCATTGGTAGTCAGTACAGCCAATGTTGCCTTACAAGATCAAATTTACAGCAAGGATTTGCCGCTGCTGCGTAAGATTATTCCTGACCTGAAATTTACGGGCGCTTTTGGCCGTGCGCGTTATGTCTGTCCACGTAATTTGGAGGCCATTTGTGCTGCGGAAGGCGAGCAGATTGATTTGATGTTTCTGGTCGAAGATCAGACTGAAATTGCGAACAGTGAAGAGCGGGAATTATGTCGCCGATTGCGCAGTGATTATACGACGTTTGCCTGGGATGGCTTACGAGATCACCATAAACTGGCACTGGCGGACCCACTATGGGCAAAAATCAGTACGGATAAAGTGAACTGCCTGGCCCGCAATTGCCAGTTTTACCATCGTTGCCCATTTTTCCTTGCCCGCAGGGAAATTGAAGATGCAGATGTCATCGTTGCCAATCACTCTTTGGTTATGGCTGCGCTGGAAAGTGGATCGGTTTTACCGGAGGCAAAAAATATGCTGTTGGTTCTGGATGAAGGGCACCATATTCCCGAAGTGGCAAGGGATGCACTGGAAGTTGAAGGGGAAATAACCTTATTCCAGTTTAATGGGCAGTTAGATACATTTGTCCGTCATGTAGAACAATACCTGGTTCAATGTCGGCCGACAAAACCTCCTGCTTTGGCAAATATCCCCCGATTACAGACCCATTGTGCAACAATCCGTGAATGCTTTAAGGAATTGGCGGAGATAACACAGGCGCTATTGCCTGAGCGTGGTGAAGCGGAAGAGTACCTGTTCGAACTGGGAAAGTTACCGGAGAGTTTACTGCTATGTTGCCAGCAATTATTTAAACTCACTGATGGATTACGTGGTTTGGCTGAAGCGATTTTGAATGATTTGGGTGATCAGACTGCCAGACAAGATATTGTCCGTTTGCATCGTGCTATTTTGCAAGCCAGCCGAACATTAGGCTATTTTGAGAATATGACAAAACTGTGGCGTTTGGCTTCACAAGAAGAATCTTCCCATGCGCCGATATCCAAATGGTTAACGCGACGCTATGAGAAAAATCAATCACATCTCTATCTTCATTGTGCAGGCATTAGGGTCAGCGAACAATTAACTCAGATACTATGGCGTACTATCCCCCATATTATAGTGACATCGGCCACGTTGTGTTCACTGAATAGCTTTTCCCGCATTCAGGAACTTACCGGATTACACGAAAATGAGGGTGATCGTTTTATCAGCCTGTCATCGCCTTTTGAACATGTACGACAAGGGCGTTTGGTTATTCCTCAAATGACACAGGAACCGACCATTCAAAATGAAATGCAGCATCTCGAGGAAATGTCGCGCTATTTTCGCTCTCAGGTGATGGCAGGGAAACACCGGGGAATGTTGGTACTTTTTAGCAGCCAACGAGCAATGGAAGGGTTCCTGACTTTCGTTACAGACTTGCGGTTGGTGTTATTGGTACAAGGTGATCAGCCTCGTTATCGATTGGTAGAAACACATTGCAAGCGAATTGATGAGGGGCAAACCAGCGTTTTGGTTGGATTGCAGTCATTTGCAGAAGGATTGGATCTAAAAGGTGATTATCTTTCACAAGTCCATATCCATAAAATTGCATTCCCTCCCGTAACTAATCCGGTGATTATTACTGAAAGCGCATGGTTGAAATCTTTAAAACGTTATCCATTTGAAGTTCAGAGTTTGCCGAGTGCCTCTTTTAACTTGATCCAACAAGTGGGGAGGCTAATTCGCAGCCATGAGTGTTATGGTGATGTAGTGATTTATGACAATCGGTTATTCACCAAACGTTATGGTTCACGTTTATTGAATGCGTTGCCGGTATTTCCCATCGAACGGCCAAAGGTGCCAGCAGAAAAGAAATAAATAACTCAAGGATGAGTTATTTATTCAATTGCGCTGTATCAATATTCCAATTTGATGATTTTATTTTTATTACCTGAGGCAAATTGTTTTATCTTGCCTTTATGTTCCAATACATCTTCAATAAGTAAATTCATTTTTTATCCTAAAACCAGATTCTATATTGCTCTTAATGCCCGTCACTATTGAAGACACCAGTGCCTTAATAATGACGGGATATGTCCAAAACTAAAAACCTGGGCTTGAACTTACAACCTCTTGAAATTACTGTTCAACAAAACTGAAGTTGGATTGGTATAAAAAGGATAAATAATATAATAGTTAATATTATTTATCCTTTAAGCAAAAATGGATTTGTAATCGTTATTTATCTACTTTTTTCAGGAAGCAGGTTTTCAAGACTAATCCCTTAATTTTATCGGCATTGCATTCAATCTCGTCTTCACGGTGGGTCAGGCGAATGTTTTTGATCAGTGTGCCGCGTTTCAGTGTCTTGGAGGTGCCTTTAACTTTCAAGTCCTTGATAACCTGCACTGAGTCGCCGTCATCCAGTAATGCGCCGTTAGAATCTTTGACTTCGTTATCCATCTAATAGAATCCTCATGTTTATTTTTGAATCAAACAGGGATTATAGAGAGAAAAATAATTTTTTTAAAGGTTTGTGGGATTTTTAAGGGTATAACTGCTTTTTTTAATGTTTTTTCCATCAACAATGGACATTGATGCTAAAAAGGCCACGGATGTGGCCTAATACCGCTCGCTTAAGCACGAGCGGTTCTTTTTTTATAAGGGTAACAGGGTGCTTTGCAGAGCACTTGCCTTGGAACCGATGGGCGTTTTCGCTTTTGAGGTAAAATAAGCCGTTTGCCACTTTCTCTGAGGGCTTTTAATTTTTGCGGGATCGTGCCGGGGCTGCGTCCTGAACACCATAAAAATTCATCCTGTATCAGTCGTAACGCATTGATAAAGCTGATCCGAAGCGGTTCAACACGATAGTCCTTTGCCATCCGGCTCATCTCCAGCCGAACCAGATTGTAGGCGATCAGGATGCCCCATAACTCCTGATAGATACCTGCCCGTGTCTGGCTTCTCAGGAGGGCGGTATTATTGAGCTGTCTTTGTTTCAGCTCACCATAGCCTTCTTCGGTTTCCCATCGTTCCCAGTACACAGTGAGGATCTCTTTGAGGGGATACGTCACGGGACATTCCATAGAGGTAATAAACCCTTTAATTTCTCCCTTCGGTTCCGGGATCAGAACGAGGCGCGCCCGCCAGGTTTTTTCAAGGTGAGGATGCAGTTGCCGGGCTTGGGGAGAAACCGGCATATCGATAAGTTTGTCATAAGGACTGTATTCCTGAATGACGTCATAACGCATTTTGCTTTTTATCGGAGTGAGCCAATGGGTATTTTTGCCGGTGCCTTGCCAGGCCTGAAATAACTCCGCAGAGAGAAAGCCCCGATCAAACAACGTCAGGGTATTTTCGGGGGCAGAGCCCACCAGTCGCTGAGCGTAGCTAATCTCACTTTGGGTGATGGGGCCAAACGCCACATCGGAGATAAGATGTGTCCGGGCGGACATCAGGGTCACCGCCAGCACAGAGGGAAAGGGGGCTTTGCCTGAGGCATAACCCAGCTGTTGATTATCAGCCGTTTCGGGCACCTTAAACTGGGTGCCATCCACGCAGAAGATTTTCAGTCCACAGGCAGAATAAGCCGTATCTTCTTTTTCCCATTCGGTGGCCGTGGTATGAAAAAGGTGTCGCAAGGGTTCAATACCAAGACGATGTCTGGCTTTTGAAAGACTGCTTGACGCTAATGGCGGCAGTTTCCCTTTCGCGTCAGGAAACGCCAGATCTAATTTGTCACAAACATCATTGATCGAACGATTTCTCATGAGCCCAATACCCAGCACTAACCAGACGGCTTGTTCGGCGGGAAATCGACGTTTTCGCACAGTGGCTCGCCCCGTTTCTTTAACCGCTTCAGTCACCCATGCCATCGGAATGTGTTGACTAAAGGCATCCATGGATCCCGGGTAATTTAAGGCCGCAGTGGCTTGGAGTTCACGAGAAAATTCAGACATAAAAAAATTGGCCTCAGATGCTTGTCTAAGACCAATTATGACTTATCTTAGTTTTCTTAAGCGAGCGGTATTACGGATGTGGCCTTAACTTAATGAAGAATAATATTTTTATTTTATTGCTCAATATTTGCTTCGATAAACCATAAAAATTTGTCGAGATCACGGGATGCCGCGGTAAACATATCCGCAGTGTCTTCATCTTCCGCATCAATGATCGCCTGACGGATATCATTAGCAACCATCGCATAGCGATCGGCCAGCACCTTTAGATGATCCTGTACATCGTGAATATCTGTTGGGTAGCTTTTCAGGGTGGTACGTTTATACACTTCCTGAACCGTGCCCAGCGCGGTTCCTCCTAATTGAACAGCTCGTTCTGCAAATATATCAAGGTGTTCTGTGACGGCATTACGAAAATTATCCAACATTTCATGAATGGCAATGAAATTGCGGCCACGCATATTCCAGTGAGCCTGTTTAGTCAGCATGGATAGGTCGATAAATTGGCTCACCATATGATTTAAGGTAGTAATCGTTCTCTGTTTAATACCTTCATCAAGATTGTTTCGGGTATAAATCAGGCCAGAAGGTTGGGTTTTGAGTAATTTCGCGGTATTCATAATAATATCTCCTTAATTCTGAGTAATGAGTTATCTCATTAGATAGAATAAATTTAGTTGATCATCTGTCGGAAGTCATATTGATTACCTCTATTGAATTGATAGTTATTGTGTTGGTCGGTAACATTTTGATAATTTATGAAAATAAAAAACCGGAGAAAAATATTTCTCCGGTTTCAATAAATCATCCCCGTATTTTTAAAGTCGTTATTCTACTTTTTCTATTTTAGTTTTTCGCTTAATGGTTGAAGTGGAGCCTATGGACGCACAAATAATACAGAAAAGGGCAACCCACTGACTCATTGCCAAATGTTCATTAAGAAAAATGATGCCTGATAATGCTCCCAATACAGGTTCAAGGCTCATTAATGTCCCGAATGTTTTGGCTGGTAAACGAGTAAGGGCAATCATCTCCAGAGTGTAAGGAAAGGCGGTGGATAAAATGGCGATCCCCAGGGCAATCGGTAGTAAAGAAGCATCGAACAGGAGTTCAGGGCCAGTCTGTATTAACCCGATTGGGAAGAAGATAAAGGCAGCAATGAGTGAACCGATAGAAACTGTTGCGGCTCCATAGCCTGCTCCAGCACGTTGCCCAAAGATAATATAAAGCGCCCAAAAAACACCGGCTCCCAATGCGTACAAAATACCGATAGGATCGAGTGTATTGACACTATTTCCGATTGGCAGCAGGACGCTTAACCCGGCAATAACCAGGGCAATCCAGAGAAAATCCAGAGGACGGCGGGAAGAAAACATGGCTACTGCTAAAGGTCCGGTAAACTCAAGTGCAACGGCAATGCCGAGCGGAATTCGGGATAAGGACATATAGAACAGGTAGTTCATTGCCCCCAAAGAAATGCCGTAGGCAAAAAGCGGGAGCAATGAAGAACGCTGAAACGTTAACCGCCACGGTTTAAAAATCAGAAATAGGATAATCGTGCCTAATGCAAGTCTCAGGGCTGTGACACCGGGTGCACCAATGACAGGAAATATTGTTTTAGCCAGTGAAGCTCCGGCTTGAATTGATGTCATTGACAGTAACAATAAAATCACAGGAAGCAGTGAAAAAGAAGCTGCCCGATGCTTGGAAAGAGACATTTTAAAGAAACCTCAGTTACAACATGTTATTTAAGGTCGCCATCTTCGCAGTGAAACAGATATAACTCAACAGTATTATCAGTTGTATGCTTGTTAGCAGGCCATGCTCCCCTGATTGCCATGTTGAATAAAATGGCGGCGTTACAGCCGGATAGAATGCAGGCGGCTGAACAAGACAGAGATTTTATTGTTTCCAATATCAATAACGATAAGTTTCATTTACTGGTTGCGGAAGATGGGAATGGCAATATTAAAGGTTTTGCTATTGCCCAGGAGCAAAAGACCCCTCCTTTTAATTGCCTGGTGCCGAGAACTTATGGTTATGTTTTTGACTTGATGGTAAGTCAGGATGCCAGAAACCTTGGAGTTGGTCAGAAGTTACTGGCTGGTATGAAAAAGTGGGCGCAAGAAAACCATTATTCACACCTTGAACTGAGTGTATTATCCCACAATGTTGATGCGATACGTTTTTATATCAGGGAAGGATATCAAGAAGCCAGCAGAACGATGGTAATTACCTTGTGAATAAAAAGAATATATATTAAAACCATCAAAAGTTATACTTTGATGGTTATTTTATTAGTTAGTTTACTCTTCATGTTTTTAAACAGTAACACCAAGCTATTTAGGAAATATTATTTGCAGTAGCCCGATATTCTTTTAATACTTCATCCATAACCCAACTGGTGCGGGCGGCAGATTCACCCGTGGAGGGACAATTGCCATTGCCTTGCTAAATCTGCATTGCGCCGCATGACGGCGACTAATTCTGAATTCTCCAATTTATAAAAAGCAGGCCCACTTTTTACTTCTGTTACATCACCACAACCTATAATACCCCATCTTACTTTTTGCATTGTATTTTTCCGATATATCAATTTGTTGATTTGTAAAATAATATCGGAAAGTTTATAACAGTACCGGTTGCTATTCTATATTTCTCTGTCCAATAGATTAGTTTATTTTATGAAAAAATGATTAATATTCAGTGTGTTATATGAGGTGATGGCCTGATTTTAAACGTGGGTAACGCATTCTGGCGATACTTTTCTTCTGTTGTGGCATAATGCGCGGCTATCGATTTTACATTTCCCTTTTTATCCACTTTAAGAGCAACAGTTGTGTTAAGTACAAACAACATCACTATGCAGTTTGGCAGTAAGCCACTGTTTGAAAATATTTCTGTCAAATTCGGCAACGGTAACCGCTATGGTTTGATTGGGGCGAATGGGGCAGGCAAATCTACTTTCATGAAAATCTTGGGCCGGGATTTAACCCCAACTTCCGGTAATGTCAGCCTTGATCCTAATGAGCGTTTGGGTAAGTTGCGTCAGGATCAGTTTGCTTTCGAAGAATATACCGTGCTGGATACCGTCATCATGGGGCATAAGGAGCTGTGGGAGGTCAAACAGGAGCGTGACCGTATTTATGCGATGGCAGAAATGAGCGAAGAAGATGGCTATCGCGTCGCAGATCTGGAAGTCGCTTATGGTGAGATGGAGGGTTACAGTGCAGAAGCGCGTGCCGGCGAATTGTTGTTGGGGGTCGGCATTCCCGTTGAACAGCATTATGGCTTGATGAGTGCAGTGGCTCCGGGCTGGAAATTGCGCGTATTGCTGGCACAAGCCCTGTTTTCCAATCCTGATGTCTTGCTGCTCGATGAGCCAACTAACAACCTGGATATCGACACTATCCGCTGGTTGGAGCAAGTGCTCAACGAACGTAACAGCACGATGATCATCATTTCCCATGACCGTCATTTCCTGAATACGGTATGCACACATATGGCCGATCTGGACTATGGCGAGCTGCGCTTGTTCCCTGGCAACTATGATGAGTATATGATTGCTGCAACGCAAGCGCGTGAACGTCTGCTGGCCGATAATGCCAAGAAAAAGGCGCAAATTGCTGACTTGCAGGCATTCGTTAGCCGTTTCAGTGCTAATGCTTCCAAGTCTAAACAGGCGACTTCCCGTGCCCGTCAGATTGATAAGATCCAGTTGGAAGAGGTGAAGGCTTCCAGCCGTCAGAATCCTTATATCCGCTTTGAACAAGAGAAAAAACTGTTCCGCAATGCGCTGGAGTTGGAGGCATTGACCAAGGGATACGATAACAACCCACTGTTTAAAAATCTAAATATGCTGATAGAAGTCGGCGAAAAGATGGCGGTAATTGGTGAAAACGGTATCGGTAAAACGACCCTCCTGAAGACACTGATTAGTGAGGAAACGCCAAATAGCGGCACCATTAAATGGTCTGAAAATAGCACGATTGGCTATTATGCACAGGATCATGCCAGTGATTTTAACTGTGATATGACGGTGTTTGAGTGGATGAGCCAATGGAAGCGCGAAGGCGATGATGAGCAGGCAGTACGCAGTATTCTTGGTCGCTTGTTGTTTGGGCAGGATGATATCAAGAAGAAAGTGGGTGTGCTTTCCGGTGGTGAACAAGGCCGGATGCTGTTTGGCAAACTGATGATGCACAAGCCTAATATTCTGGTGATGGATGAACCAACTAACCACCTGGATATGGAATCTATCGAATCTTTGAACCTGGCGCTGGAACTTTACCAGGGAACGCTGATTTTCGTCTCCCATGACCGTGCTTTTGTGAGTTCATTGGCTAGCCGTATTTTAGAAATTAAATCCGACAAGGTGATTGATTTTAAAGGTACTTATGATGAGTATCTGAGAAGTCAGGGGATTGTCGGGTAAGCTTTTTGTATTGGAAGAGAAACATCCGGCTTAATTGGGCTGGATGTTTCTTTATCAGAAGTAAGTTTCCAACGACATATTCATTGTGACTGGCAAACTTCACATAAGGGATCTTGCAGCAATGTTATTTGGCGAAATTGCATTGTCATTGCATCAAAAAGTAATACTTTGCCGTGACAGGTTTGCCCGTATTGAGTCAATAGCTTAATGGTTTCCATTGCCTGCAATGAACCGATAGTTCCTACCAATGGCGCCATGACACCTGCTTCAACACAAGTCAGGCTGTTTTCACCAAACAAGCGGCTCAGGCAACGGTAACAGGGCGTTTTCGGTTGGTAAGTAAAGACAGCAAGCTGGCCTTCCATGCGGATCGCAGCACCCGAAACCAATGTTATCTTACGCCCATAACAGAGGCGATTGAGTTGTTCACGAATGGCAACATTATCTGTACAGTCGAGCACCATTTCATGTTGGCTGATTAATTCATCTAACGCCGGATCATCCAACAGCCCTTCAATGGGATTGATAGTGATGTGTGGATTGATCTCCCGCAGGGTTTGTGCGGCGGAATGCACTTTTGCCATACCAATGCGCTCATCGCGGTGGAGGATCTGCCGTTGCAGATTGGAAAGGGAAACCGTGTCAAAATCCAGCAGGGTCATTGTCCCAATACCCGCCGCCGCAAGATACTGGGAAGCGGCGCAACCCAGCCCGCCAGCACCCACTATCAACACGTTGGCTGATTTTAATGTTTCCTGTCCGTCGAAATCGAAACCACGTAAGACAATTTGTCTGTTATAACGCAAGGTTTCTTCATCAGTAAGTTCGACCGCCATTTTTCACTATCTTCTTATGATTGGTTTTTCGGTTATTGGTTTTTTAACTATTTATTTTTTAATAAATAGTTAAAAAACTCGATTTGCACGGTTTCACCAGCAGCAACATGCCCACGTTCCCGTTCCAACACAATAAAACAGTTGCCGAAGTTATATGAACTAAATATATGGGAGCCTTGATGCCCCGTAGTTTGCACTTCTAATTCACCCTGTTCATTAAGTGAAGCAATACCACGTTGGAAATCCAGCCTGCCGGGGGATTTTTTCAAAGGTGTCGTCGTCCTGGCCGTGAGACGCATAGGTGATTGCCATGCAGTAAAACCCGATAGGTGGGCAATCAACGGTTGTACCAATTGGTAGAACGTGAGCACGGCTGATACCGGGTTGCCAGGCAAGCCGCAGAACCAGGCATTTTCCAATTTACCGAAGGCGAAAGGTTTACCCGGTTTGATGGCGAGTTTCCAAAAACTGATTTTTCCTGTTTCGTCTAAAATCTGTTTGGTGTAATCCGCTTCACCAACAGAAACGCCACCGCTACTGATCACTAAATCAGTTTGTTTATCTGCTTCAATAAAGGCCCGGCGCAAGGCTTCAGGATCATCGCGGATTACGCCAAGATCGATGATTTCACAATCCAGTTTTTCCAGCATCAGGCGAATAGCAAATCGGTTGGTATCGTAAATTTGGCCTGCCTGTAAGGGTTCACCGATGGCTTGTAACTCGTCACCGGTAGAAAAAATGGCAACTTTCAGCTTGCGGACAACATCAACCGTTGCAATGCCTAGTGAAGCAATCAGCGCTAATTGTGCTGTGGAGAGCTTGATCCCTTTTGGTAATACCACCGCATTTTGGCTGATATCTTCCCCAATGGTGCGAATGTTCTGCCCCGGTTTTACCGGATGGGTGAAGCGAATTCCCATTTCGGTAGCCTCCGTTTGTTCTTGCATCACAACGGCATCAGCACCAGCAGGAATGAGAGCACCGGTCATAATGCGGATACAACTGCCGTTCGGCCATTCCTGCTGAAACGGCATACCTGCCAGCGCTTTGCCTGCCACGGGTAAGATATGGTTTTCGTTAAGATCTGCCAGGCGAATCGCATAACCATCCATTGCTGAGTTATCAAACGAGGGGACGTTGATCGGGGAAACGATATCAGTGGCGGTAATTCTGCCCATAGATTCGGTCAGGTTAATAGTTTCTGTCGTGATCAGAGGAGTTGCAGTGAGGGGAACGGTGTGTGTCAGTAATGTTTCCAGTGCTTGCTCAAGAGAGATTAAGTCTGAGGTATGACAGTGATCCATAAGAAACTCCCTATATGCCGCAAATTGCGGACAAGTGTTTATTCTTGTATTGGATGCATTATGGCAAAGATTGCATTGATGGGGAATGACAGGCAGTGGTGACTGCCACAGAGAGGGTTGTTAAGAAAAGATGTATATTATATTTATGGTTTGTTATAACTAAATAATGCCCCCAAACAATTAATTTCATTACTCTTTAATCACTATGAAAAATCAAACGGTTACATCTCTTCATCGTAATTATCAAGCTGTTCAGATTGCATTAAGCGGTTTTCTCGCTTTGGTTGTTGCAATGGGAATAGGACGCTTCACTTTTACCCCACAAGTGCCATTGATGATTGCTGAATCACAACTCACATTAACGAGTGCGGGGATAGTCGCCGCATTCAATTACCTCGGCTATCTGGCGGGTTCTTATGATGCCATGCGGGCGCAACGTTTTGTGGAATACCGTTTGTGGAGCGGTTTGTGGGGAGCCGTCATTATCACCCTGCTTTCTGCCTTGTTGGATGGACCGATATTGCATAGTATTGCCCGCTTTTTTATAGGTTGGGCCAGTGGTTGGACGTTGGTATTGGTAGCTGCATGGGCGAATGATGAATTGGCAAAATTGAGTCGTCCGGGGTTGAGTGCAGCCGTTTTCTCAGGGACAGGCGTGGGGATTTTTATTAGTGGTATGCTGGCAATTGGCATCCAATCCTGGCAGATGAGCGCAGCCAGTGCGTGGATGTTATATGGTATTTTGGCGCTGTTATTCAGTGTTTACATCAGTCGCTATCTGCCCCGCAGCGGTGAATTGCACCGTCCACAGACGGCGGGCGAAACACTGAGCCTGACACCGGAAATCAAGCGATTGGTGTGGTGTTATAGCCTGGCTGGATTCGGCTATATTTTGCCTGCGACGTTTCTTTCCCAAATGGCGGCAGCGCGTTTTCCTGATAGCTTGTTTGCCCAATTTGTCTGGCCAATATTTGGCGGTGCGTCGGTCGTTGGCATCATGCTGGGAATTTTGTTGCGTAATGTATCAACATCCCGAATCCGTCTGGCGGTTACGTTATGGCTCCAGGCACTCGGCATCCTGATTGTGGAAATATTACCGGGCATTGGTGGTTTGATGATTGGGGCATTGCTGATAGGCGGTGGATTTATGTGTGTGGTACAGCTTGCTTTACAGTATGGCCGTGAATTGGCGCCCAATCATGCCCGTTATATGGCGGGATTGCTGACCACGGGCTATGCGCTGGGGCAATTGGTAGGGCCAATGTTATCCGCGACTTCGACATGGCTGACAGGCAAATTAGAACCTGCTTTGTATATCGCATTTATTGGGTTGCTCATTGCCGGTTTACTGGTATTTTATCGCACCAATACCTATCGTGAACCATCCTGATTTGGTGCATTGATGATGTACGGGTATAGTTATGCGCTCGCGTATACGATATATACTCGATAAACTTCAAGTTGCAATCCGCAAGACGGCGCAGAGCCTTATATCTCCCCGCTGCACGGGGAAATATAACACGCATCTTGAAGTTGGATTGGTATATGCGTAGAACAAGATAAATAAAGTCGATATTGTGTGGTATTACATTCGCTGATATCTGCGTAAAATAAGCGCCCTGATTTCCCGTCAAGTAACGAAAATATTTACCCTGGAGAAACTGATGTCATCCTTAAGTACAGAAGCTGCACTGGTGCATTCGGCACTGGCTGAGCGTGGTCTTGAAACCCCATTGCGTGAACAAACTTTGGAGCCAGAGGTGCGTAAGGTACGCATTAAGGCACACATGACAGAAATTATGAAGCTGTTAAATCTCGATTTGAGTGATGACAGTCTGGCAGATACGCCCGGTCGTATCGCCAAAATGTATGTGGATGAGATATTCTCAGGGTTGGACTATAACAATTTCCCGAAAATTACGTTGATAGAAAATAAAATGAAAGTGGATGAAATGGTGACAGTGCGTGATATTACGATGACCAGCACTTGTGAACACCATTTTGTCACTATTGATGGCAAAGCCACGGTTGCTTATATTCCTAAGGATAAGGTCATTGGTTTGTCGAAGATTAACCGCATTGTCCAGTTTTTTGCGCAGCGCCCACAAGTGCAGGAACGCTTAACACAGCAGATCCTGATTGCATTACAAACTCTGCTTGGCACAAATAACGTCGCTGTTTCCATTGATGCTGTTCATTATTGCGTGAAAGCGCGCGGCATTCGTGATGCGACCAGTACGACGACGACGACTTCTCTGGGAGGGTTATTTAAAACCAGCCAGAATACACGGCAGGAATTCCTGCGTGCCGTGCGTCATCTGCATTTATCATGATGAATTTCTATTATCATGAAACAGAGTTGTAATGGGGTAATGTGTCAGAGAATTGAAGTACTTGATAGTGTGCGTGGTGTTGCCATTTTGGGAATATTGTTGCTGAACATTTCCAGTTTTGCTTTGCCATATGCCGCGTCCATGAATTTGTTTTATAAAGATTCAGTCTCGTTCTCTGATGTGATGACATGGTCTGTCTTGAGTACCTTTACTCAGGGAAAATTCCTGTTCATCTTGACGCTGTTGTTCGGAGCATCACTCGAATTGCTTCGGCAGCGGGGACGAGACTGGAATATTTCCAGATTACTGGTTTTGGCTGTTATTGGTTTGTTGCATGGAGTTTTGCTATGGGATGGTGACATTTTGTTGCTATATGGCGTTGTTGGCTTATTGGCATGGCGTTTTATCAATACCCGCCAAAAGTTGTTTGGTACAGCGGCGACATTCTATTTATTCGGCGTAATGATGTTTTACCTTCTGGGGCTGTTTCCCTTAGGGGAAAATAATGCATTCTGGCAGCCTACACAGGAAGATATTTCTTATGAAAGCTACTGGAAAATGTATGGTGGATTATTGGCCATAGAGTACCGTATTCGTCAGATAAGCGGGGCGATGATAGTGGTGATTGTGCAATATGGCTGGCAATTAATCGGAGTCATGCTTTGTGGCGCGATGTTACTGCGTAATGGTTGGTTGAAAGGGGAGTTTAGCCATAAGCATTACCGCCGTTTGGCGCTATGCCTGATCCCGGCTGGTATGGCAATTCAGGGTATTGCTTTGTCGATACAATACTTATATCCCTACAGTTATTTTGCATCCTGGACTGTCCGTTACACCATTACTGAACTGGCAACACCGTTGCTGGCGTTGGCTTATATCGCATTAATTTATGGATTCTGGCCTGCCATTTCGCGTTGGAAAATCACGTTTTGGCTCCGGCAGGTCGGAAAAATGGCACTGAGCAGTTACGTGTTGCAAACACTGATTTGCACCACACTTTTTTATCGCTTTGAGTTATTTGGGCAGTTTAGCCGTTTGGAGTTAATGGCATTTATTCCCTTTATCTGGGTATTGAATATTGGGTTTGCTTGCTGGTGGCTGAAACGTTATTCTCAGGGACCGATGGAAAAGCTCTGGCGCAGCTTAACAGCAAAATTGGCAGGTAAGGTTTAGAGAAATCCGCCGTAAACCCTCGCCCAATGCGGGCGGGGATATAAGTTTGTCGGTAAACTGCCACTTTTATCTATTCTGATTTCCTTTGTGGCTTTCTTTCTAATTCCTGTAACTCCGCTGGCGATACCGCAGGGTAACCTTGAATTCCTGTTGGTACGGTATGTGGCGCAGGGATAGGCATTAATGGGCCTAAAAAGCGCGGTTCACGTTTTAAAATATAGAGATCAGTCAAGGCACCGAGACGAGCCAATACTTCCCTGAGACGGATCGTCATCATATTCTTGGGAGAGGGAACCACATAACATTGTGCTTCTATACCAAAATGCATAGCGATAAACAAGGCCCGTTCGCAGTGGAAGCGCTGAGTGATGATAGTAAAATCGTTGGTATCAAAGACCTTACGGGTTCTGACAACTGAGTCCAATGTTCTGAAACCGGCAAAATCCATCACAATATTACTGGCCGGAATTCCTGCCTTGATCAAATCCTTTCGCATGGTAATTGGCTCATTATAACTATGCTGGGCGTTATCTCCGCTCAATAGCAGGTATTTGACTTTACCGCTGTTGTAAGCGTTAACCGCGCCCTGGATCCGATAGAGATAATATTGGTTATATGTACCGGTTTTATAATATTTGGATGTGCCGAGTACCATACCGACTTCTCGCTCAGGCAGTTGCCTGACATCATCAAAAATGTAAGGAGCGGTTTTCCAGCTAACCCAACGGTCAAGCATAATGGCTGCCAGTATAAGAACCGCAATGATAAAAATGAAACCCGTAATCAAGCGCTTCCACATGATTTTTGTTTGCCTTATATGTGCTGATGAGCCAATGCCGTAAAGGCTACTTGACTTGAAATATCGAAGCAAGTTTTGGGGGGCATATCGGCACTAAATTGATTCAATTAAAAAAATATAAAGCCATTATTTATGATTTATCTGACCAGATTATTATTTGATTACTTTTCAAGCCTGCCAATATTATTAGCAGGCTTATTTATTACCAATATCAGAATGAAGTGCGTTTATACACGCGATATTCTGGTTTCCAGAAATTGCGCTCAATCGCTTCATCCAACGCATCTTCCGATGTAACAATCGCTACGCCTTGAATTTGGGCTTTTTTTGCTACTTCTTTGGCTATTTTGCGGGAAACACCCTGGATGTCATCAATCAGTGGCAACAATGGGCCTGAGCCTGTTTGCGCCAGCGGTGAACAATCCGCTAATGCGCGGCTGGCCGCCATCAACATATCATCGGTAACACGTTTGGCACCGGCAGCGATAACACCTAAGCCGATCCCCGGGAAGATATAGGAGTTGTTGCATTGTGCGATTGGATATTCCTGACCGTCATATTTTACTGGTGCAAACGGACTTCCTGTAGCGACCAATGCTTTGCCTTCCGTCCAGTTGATGATGTCTTCCGGGCGAGCTTCCACTCGTGATGTTGGGTTGGACAGCGGCATCACGATAGGACGTTCACAATGTTTGTGCATTTCACGGATGATCCCTTCGGTAAATAGACCAGATTGACCAGAAACACCAATCAGAACCGTAGGTTTGGCATTGCGAACCACGTCCATCAATGAGAGAGAATCGCGGGTGATATCCCACGATTGCAAGACGGTGCTTTTCTGTACCAATGCACTTTGGAAATCCAGTAAGTTTGGCAGCTTGTCAGTGAGGAGGCCAAAGCGGTCAACCATAAACACGCGGGCACGAGCTTGTTCATCACTCAATCCTTCAGATTTCATTTGGGCAATGATCTGCTCTGCAATACCACAGCCCGCAGAGCCGGCACCGAGGAATGCCACGGTCTGGTCTTTCAACTGGCGGCCGGCGGCCCGGCTGGCGGCAATCAGGCTACCTAAAGCAACCGCTGCGGTGCCCTGGATGTCATCATTGAAGCAGCAAAGCTCATCGCGATAGCGGTTCAACAGCGGCATGGCGTTGTTCTGGGCAAAATCTTCAAATTGCAGCAGTACATTAGGCCAGCGACGTTTCACAGCCTGAATAAACTCATCGACAAATTCATCGTACTCTTTGCCTGTAATGCGTGGATGACGCCAGCCCATATACAGAGGGTCATTGAGGCGCTGTGGGTTATTGGTTCCTACATCCAGAACCACAGGCAGGGTATAAGCAGGGCTGATCCCGCCACAGGAGGTATACAGCGACAGTTTACCGATAGGAATACCCATGCCGCCGATCCCCTGATCACCCAGACCAAGAATGCGCTCACCATCGGTAACAACGATAACTTTTACATTCTGCTTGGTGGCATTTTGCAGCATATCATCAATGTAAGCCCGGTTTGGGTAGGAGATAAACAAGCCACGGGCACGGCGGTAAATATCAGAAAAGTGTTCACACGCTTCACCAACAGTTGGCGTGTAGATAATAGGCATCATTTCGCTTAAGTGGGCATCAAGGAGACGATAGAACAGCGTTTCGTTGGTGTCCTGAATATTCCTTAAATAAATGTGTCTATCGATATCGTATTTGAAATCGCAATATTGGCGGTAGGCGCGTTCGGCCTGCTCTTCTATTGTTTCAACGGCCTGCGGCAATAAGCCGTGTAAATTGAAATGACTACGTTCTTCTTCTGTAAAGGCACTGCCTTTATTCAGCAGAGGAAATTCCAACAAGATAGGGCCAGCGTAGGGAATATAGAGAGGACGTTTACTTTCGTGTTCCAGTTCCATGATGCTTACTCTTTGAACTTATCAATAACAAAATCGGCTATAGATCCTAAGAAGATAAAAACAATAAGTACAGTAAATGTTACTTAGATATGATTATCATGAGCAAAAATGAGAGATAACATACAGAATTGGCTAATAAAATGTTATTGGATGATACACATTTCAAAATGTATACCGTTCTGCTTTTGTACAGCCGAGAGCCGTTAATGTGCATTCTGTCGCATTCCATTGTGATAAATGGCTATTTTCGCTTTCCACCAAAACGGCTCGCTTGATGGATTGACAATCGCCATCTGCCATATTCATGAAAATCAGAGCTGCCTGTAATGGTGGTAAGCTTGGGTTGAATGCCGCATTTTCTGCATAACGGCCGGTATAAACTTTCCCTTGTTCATCTTGTAGGGCAATGCCTGCATGGGATTGGCTATAAGGCGCATGGCTACGGTTCGCTGCATCCAGTGCTGCCTGCACCAATTCGTCACTGCTAGCTAACTGATGGCCGTGATTAACCTCATCCAGCAACAATGGTGTGTCGGCTAAATCGCGCGGGCCAAAGGCTTCTGGCAGGTAATCGGCCAGAGTCAATGGTGGCCGGCTGGGGAGGCAAACTTCCAATTGTGTTCCACTATTCAGTTCATTCATAAATTGTCGACAATGGCCACAAGGTGAATAGTTGACGGTGATGGCAACCAACTTTTTCTCACCACGCAACCAGGCGTGCGTGATGGCGGATTGTTCTGCATGGATAGTTTGCTGTAATGGAACCCCAGCGAATTCCATATTGGCACCGAAATAGAGATTGCCACTTTCTCCCCGGACAATTGCGCCAACATAAAAATGGGAAATAGGCGCACGGGAATAGGCTGCGGCAAGTGGTAATAAGGCTAATGCCAGCGCCTGATCGTCTGATCCGCAGAGCTGTTTAATTGACGCCGCTTGCTCTGCGGTCAGCATGGCGGGAAAATCGTCATTGCCAATATAAGGTAAGAGGGCTTTTTGCAGTTCAGGTGTGATTTTTGCCCAGATAGCGTGAAAACGAACTTGCATAGAATGATCTCCAAATTAATTGAAGGTCATTCTAGGACGTCTGTTCAGGTTTGCAATGTGATAAATAGCATATAATTAATGAAATTCGTGTAAACAAGATATCATTTTATTAACCTATATCAAATTTTTGCTATTTTGTTGGATTTGTTTACTTTCTTGCTACGATTTTGTAACCCGTAACCCAAAAAATGATTAGCCAAACAGATGCAGCAATACGGGAAATAGAAAAGGGGCAATCAGTGAGGTAATAATGCCGCAGGTCATTAAGGCCAGTGAGCTGTATGCCCCTTCAATATAATCCATTTCTGCACAGCGAGCCGTTCCCACCGCATGAGATGCTGTACCCATTGCCAACCCTCGTGCCGACGGGGTTTTTATTTTCAGGGCGTTAAATAGATTGTGACCAAAGATAGCCCCCAAAATCCCTACCATAATGACACAAGCTGCACTAATGGCGGGAATACCGCCAATGGAATCGGCTACAGCCATAGCGATTGGGGTCGTCACGGATTTGGGGAGCACAGAGGCCGCAATTTGCGGTGTAGCCCCTGCCCATAATGCGATGGCAGTCCCCGTAACCATGGCGACAATGCTGCCGACAAAACAGATACTAATAATAGATTTCCACTGGGCACGGATTTGATGTAGCTGTTCATACAGCGGAAAAGCCAGTGCAACAACGGCAGGTTGCAGCACATCGTTCAGTATCCGGCTGCCGGCAAAATAGTGTTTGTAAGGAGTATGCGTCAGCAACAGCAGAGGAATGATAACGGCCATTGAGATCAGTAACGGATTAAATATCGGCAGTTTGAGTCGTACTGACAGTTTTTTAGCGCCGTAAAATACAATCAGAGTTAATGGTAGTGACCACCAGATATGGCTTAACATTTTTCTTTCTCTTCCGGTTCTTGTGATAACGGTTGTGATGGATTTGTGGGGGTTGAGATGGGTTCTTGCTGCTTAGTACCAGTCTGGCTAGTCTCCATTTGCCGAGCACTGATAATGACACGTTCACGATGAATATAGTGGGAACTATAAGCAACAACGACCATAACAATCACTGTGCTAACGATACAAGAAAGGAGAATAGGGAGCATTTGTTGGCTAAGTTGTGGGTAATAATCCATGATCCCCACCCCGATGGGCAAAAAGAGCAGTGTCATGTGTTTCATCAACAGGCTACAGCCTGGTTTTACCCAATGTGAGGGAATAATTTGGGATGCGAGTAAGCCAAACAAGAGAAGTAAGCCAATAATACTGCCGGGGAGAGAGAAAGGAAGTTGTGCCGAAATGATATTCCCCACGATCAGGCACAAATAAAGCAACGCGAATGCGCGCAGGTATTGCCAACCTGTTATCAGCACATTTTGGAAAGACATAATCAATAATTCCTCAATATAACGAGGTTTTTATCATACGACTAACATTATAAATGTGCCATACATCACATTAAAAAGCGGGTCTTTTTTGGAACCCGCTTTGTTATCTAATTGATAATTAATGATATTTATTAAAAATATGCCACTATCATTTAACCTGCATACCGGGTTGGGCACCGCTGTCTGGGCTTAACAGGAAAATGTCTTTTCCACCAGGACCTGCTGCCATCACCATACCTTCTGAAATACCGAAGCGCATCTTGCGTGGAGCAAGGTTGGCAACCATCACTGTCAGACGGTTTTCCAGCGCCTTGGGATCAGGATAGGCTGAACGAATACCAGAGAAGACTTGGCGAGTTTCACCACCGAGATCAAGTGTGAGTTTCAGTAACTTATCTGAACCTTCGACAAAATCAGCCTGTTTGATCAGGGCGATCCGCAGGTCAACCTTGGCAAAGTCATCAAATGCAATGGTGTCCTGAATGGGATCATCTGCCAGCGGGCCTGTTACAGTTTGTTGTGGCTCGATGCTCTCTTTTGAATCAGCAACTATGGCTTCAATTTTCGCCATTTCGATGCGGTTGAACAGCGCCTTGAATGGTGAAACATCATGGTTCAACAAAGGTTGCTGGATGCCATCCCAAGTCAGTTCAGTATTCAGGAAGGCTTCTGCCCGTGTGGCCAAAGCCGGGAGTACAGGTTTCAGGTAAGTCATCAGCACGCGGAACAGGTTAATTCCCATTGAACAGATTGCTTGCAGATCAGCATCACGGCCTTCTTGTTTCGCCACAATCCACGGGGCTTGTTCATCAACATAGCGGTTAGCCAGATCGGCCAGTGCCATCATTTCACGGATCGCCTTGCCGAATTCACGATTGGTAAAATCGTCTGCAATGCCCTGTGCAGCATCGACGAATTTCTGGTATAGCGCAGGATCAGCGAGTTGCTCCGCCAGTTTGCCGCCAAAGCGCTTGTTGATAAAGCCCGCATTGCGTGAAGCAAGGTTAACCACTTTGTTAACGACATCGCTGTTTACACGCTGAACAAAATCTTCCAGATTCAGATCAATATCGTCAATGCGGGAAGAGAGTTTTGCCGCGTAATAATAGCGCAGGCAGTCTGCATCCAGGTGTTTCAGATAAGTACTGGCCTTGATGAAGGTGCCACGGGACTTGGACATCTTAGTGCCGTTAACCGTGATATAACCGTGGACAAACAGGTTGGTTGGCTTACGGTAGTTACAGCCTTCCAACATGGCTGGCCAGAACAGACTGTGGAAATAAACGATGTCTTTGCCAATAAAATGGTAGAGATCGGTTTTGGAATCTTTTGCCCAGAACTCATCGAAATTCAGGTCATCACGTTTATCACACAGATTCTGGAACGAACCCATATAACCAATTGGGGCATCCAGCCAGACATAGAAATATTTACCGGGCTGATCGGGGATCTCAAAACCAAAATAAGGTGAATCACGGGTAATATCCCATTGTTGCAGCCCCGCTTCGAACCACTCCTGCATTTTATTAGCCACTTGCTCCTGCAAGGTGCCGGAACGCGTCCATTTTTGCAGCATATCGCTGAAAGCAGGCAGATCGAAGAAGAAATGCTCTGTATCACGCATTTCTGGTGTTGCGCCGGAGACAACAGAACGAGGATTAAGCAATTCCGTTGGGGAATAGGTGGTTCCGCAAACTTCACAGTTATCGCCGTACTGATCTTCTGCCTTACATTTCGGGCAGGCACCTTTGACGAAACGGTCTGGCAGGAACATACTTTTTTCTGGATCAAATAATTGAGAAATTGTCCGGTTTTTAATGTAACCGTTCTTTTTTAGTTCCAGATAAATTTGGGAGGCAAGAACTCTGTTCTCTTCGCTGTGCGTAGAGTGGTAATTATCATAGCTGATGGCAAAACCGGCAAAATCCTGCTGATGCTCTAGGCTCACCTTGGCAATCATCTCTTCTGGAGAAATGCCACTCTGCTGTGCTTTCAGCATAATTGGTGTACCGTGGGCATCGTCGGCACAGACAAAGTGAACCTCTTTGCCGCGCATTCGATGATAACGAACCCAAATATCAGCCTGAATGTGTTCCAGAATATGACCGAGATGAATTGGACCGTTAGCATAAGGTAACGCACAGGTCACCAATAATTTGTTCGCGACTTGAGACATAGTTAGGATCAGACTTCCGTAAAGTGAAAAGGGTTTTTGATGTTACCTGATAAGGCGCGTTGCTGCTAGGGTAACGCGAGATCTTCGTCACTTTTACGGGTTACCTTTATCCGAAGTGGTTAGCTTCTGTTATGATGGCTGAACAGTTTTAGGTTTGAGAAAGATAAATCAAAAGGAGCTGGGATGAACTCACAATCCCCGGAGCAGACCAATCCTGACCTGCTGAAAAAACATGTTGCAAAGATATTAGCAACATTCAAACATGTGACCTTAGAGCAAGATTTGATTGCCCTGAAAGCATTACACCATTGCACTATGCTGGATGGGATACTGCATATTGAATTAACCATGCCGTTTGTCTGGAAACGCGCCTTCGAAATATTAAAGAAAGAAACCACTCAACGCTTGCAATCCGCGACGGGAGCAAAATCCGTTGAATGGCGATTAACCCACAATATCAGCACATTGCGTCGTGCCAATAATCTGCCGGGTGTTAATGGCGTGCGCAATATCGTGGCAGTCAGTTCAGGGAAAGGCGGCGTAGGGAAATCCAGCACAGCGGTGAATCTGGCGCTGGCGCTGGCACAGGAAGGCGCAAAAGTGGGCATTTTGGATGCAGATATTTATGGGCCATCCATTCCCAATATGCTTGGTACAGCCAAAGAGCGCCCGACTTCCCCTGATGGACAGCATATGGCACCAATTATGGTTCACAGCATGGCAACCAACTCCATCGGTTACCTTGTTACCGATGATAACGCGATGGTATGGCGTGGCCCGATGGCAAGCAAGGCCTTGATGCAGATGCTGCAAGATACGCTGTGGCCGGATCTGGATTATCTGGTGATTGATATGCCGCCAGGAACAGGCGATATCCAGCTAACCTTGTCCCAGAATATTCCGGTGACAGGCGCGTTGGTTATCACAACCCCACAAGATATTGCCCTGATCGATGCGATGAAAGGCATCGTCATGTTTCAGAAAGTCAATGTGCCTGTGTTGGGTGTTGTTGAGAATATGAGCATCCACATTTGCAGTAACTGCGGCCATCATGAGTCCATTTTCGGCACGGGTGGGGCGGCAAAACTGGCAGAAAAATATCATTGCCAATTACTGGGGCAGATCCCGCTGCATATTTCACTGCGCGAAGATCTCGATCGGGGTGAACCGACGGTAAGCAGCCAGCCTGACAGTGAATTTGCCGATATTTATCGTGAAATTGCTGCCAATATTTCTGCCAAGATGTATTGGCAGGGCGAAAAAATCCCGACTGAAATTTCTTTTCGTGCAGTTTGATTAATGAGTTTAACTGTGTGTAACAGCGGTTGAGCGGTTGAGTAGAAAAAGTTGGTCAATGGCTCAATGGGTACAGAGTCATTGACCAGTACTCAATGTTTTCTCTATTTTCTACCGCAATATAACACCTTATCATCCGAGATCCGGTTGCACATTTTTGTGAAAATTATTTGCAGAATATTTTCCATCAGGGCATAAAATTGCGGGATTTTTATGCGAAGCGTATCGAAAAAAACGAGACTTATTCTGTTTACTCTGGAATAGAAGCCATTTACTCCCTATAATCCGCCAAACATGGTGTTAGCAAATACCATATTCCCGCTTTATTTTTTTCTTTATTTAACCAGGTTATTTTTAGTATGGCTGATGAAGCACATAAGTGTACAATCGTAGGTATTTCAGGTGCCTCCGCCTCAGGCAAAAGCCTTATTTCCAGCACACTTTATCGAGAATTACGGGCTCAGGTTGGTGATCACAATATCGGCGTTATTCCAGAAGATTGTTATTATAAAGATCAAACGGATACCCCGATGGAAGAGCGTCATAAAGTTAATTATGATCACCCAAATTCTATGGATCACGATTTGCTACTCGAGCATCTTCAGGCATTGAAAGCCGGAAAATCCATTGAATTGCCACAATATGACTACGTTGAGCACACCCGCAAACCTGAAGCCATTCATTTTGAACCGAAAAGAGTTATTATCCTCGAAGGTATCCTACTATTAACAGATAAGCGCTTACGCCAAGAACTGGACTTTTCCATTTTTGTCGATACGCCACTGGATATTTGTCTGATGCGCCGTATTAAACGTGATGTGAATGAACGCGGACGTTCATTGGATTCCGTGATAGAGCAGTACAAGAGAACGGTGCGTCCAATGTACCTGCAATTTATCGAGCCATCGAAACAATATGCCGATATTATTGTGCCTCGTGGTGGAAAAAACCGCGTGGCCATTGATATCTTAAAAGCCAAGATTGGCCAATTTTGCGAATAATCTGTTATCCAGGTATTCATCAGTATCATCGTATTTGAGAGGAAATAATGCGACTCTGTGACCGTGACATTATTAAATGGCTAGATGAAGGTAAGCTGGTAATTACCCCTCGTCCCCCTGTAGAACGCATTAATGGGGCAACGGCTGATGTGCGCCTTGGGAATCAGTTTCGTGTTTTTCGTGGTCATACTGCCGCTTATATTGATTTGAGTGGACCTAAGGCAGAAGTCAATGCGGCACTTGACCGTGTCATGAGCGATGAAATTACGTTGCCGGCGGGAGAAGCCTTTTTCCTCCATCCTGGCGAATTGGCTTTGGCAGTAACGCTGGAATCTGTCACACTGCCTGATAATTTAGTCGGTTGGTTGGATGGTCGCTCATCTTTGGCTCGTCTTGGTTTGATGGTTCATGTTACTGCGCATCGTATTGATCCAGGCTGGCAGGGACAAATTGTCCTGGAATTCTACAATTCAGGCAAACTGCCTTTAGCCTTGCGTCCTGGTATGGTAATAGGTGCATTGAGTTTTGAACCGCTTTCTGGCTCTGCTGAACGACCTTATAACCGACGTCAGGATGCTAAATATAAAAATCAGCAGGGAGCCGTAGGTAGCCGAATCAGTGAGGATTAATCTTTTCTGGTAAAAGCCTTCTGGTGAAAATAGTCTTCTTGTGAACATGAGACTGGGGAAGTCATGAAAAGGTTGTTGACGACACTCATTATTTTGTTGGTAGTCATTGTGGCTGGCCTGATGGCATTGGTTATGCTGGTTAATCCAAATGATTTTCGTGGCTATATAGTCAAACAAGTACAAAAGAAGAGTGGCTACCAGCTCGTGTTGCGGGATGACTTGCGCTGGCATGTTTGGCCCAAATTAAGCATTCTGACCGGTGAGATCTCTTTGACTGCTGAGAATGCTAGGATACCGACTATTGTGGCCGAAAATATGCGTCTGGATGTGGAGTTGCTGCCACTGCTGTCTCATCAACTCTCAGTCAAAGAGGTGATGTTGAAAGGGGCTGTTTTGCGATTCACACCGGATAGTCAGCCGAAAAAGCAGCCAGAAGCCCCGATTGCGCCGGAAAGTGATATTCATTATCCCGCCATCACGGGCAGCCAGAATTGGAAACTGGACATTGCCAGAATCAGGTTAGTAGATGGCCTACTGATCTGGCAACCCAATAAAAATTCCCAATTAAATGTCCGTGATCTCAATTTATTGCTGGAACGAAGTGATCAAAATCACGTGAGACTTAGTCTGCGCAGTAAAATCAATAAAAATCAGCAAGAGCTGTCACTTAAACTCAATTCGTCGGTAGATATCTCTGATTATCCACAGCAGCTATCGGCCGACATGAATTCCTTTGAATACCAATTACAGGGAATGGGGTTACCATCGGCGGGTATTCAGGGAACGGGCAGTGCCATAGTGAAATATCAGGCTGCACCTGAATCGATTGCATTGCAAAAAATGGCATTGACGATGAATGATGGGAATGAGCTGAAAGGGAATATTACTGCCGTTTTGCAAGATAAACCGCAATATGCTATCAAATTGAGTTCGCCAAAATTCAATTTGGATAACGTGTTGGGGTGGGATGCCTTACCGAAAAATACGCCGCAGGCAAAGTATGATTATCGGGTTGAAAATAATTCCTTAAAACCGGTGATTGCAACATCGGTTTCGGCATTGTCTAACTATGACCTTACCTTTTTGCAAGGGTTTGATGCTGATATCTCATTGACGGCAGATAAATTCGTTTATCAGGGTATGGATATTGACCATTTTGACTTGCAAACTATTAATAACAGTGGCCTGACGGAAATCACAAAACTAAGTGGCAACGTGTTTGGTGGGCATTTTGCGCTGCCGACTTCAATTGATGCCACGGTTGTTCCTGCAAAACTACACACAAAGCCACTCTTACAGGGAATTGAGATACAACCTTTGTTAACTGCATTGGCATTGCCATCGATATTCAGCGGCCAGCTTCATGTTGACGGTGATCTTTTGGGAGAAGGTTACGATGAGTACGCTATTTCTCATTATTGGCAAGGTGATTTGAGTATCGAGCTAAAAAACGCACGTCTGGAAGGATTGAATATTCCTCAGCTTATTCAACAATCTTTTGCACGGGCAACAGATCAAGTCAGCCAACCTACAAATACAAATGATTTCACCGAAGCTAAAAATATGTCAGTGAAAGCCCAATTGGAGCGCGGTGAGGTTAAAATCAGTGAACTTGCTGCAACTTCAGGCATGTTCAATATTCAAGGTCAGGGGACAGCCAATTTATTGAAACAGAACACCGATGTTTCATTATGGGTGCAATTAACCAATGGATGGGGTAAGCAGAACGAATTGGTGCGTCGTTTGGCGCAGTTACAGATTCCACTGCGGGTTTATGGTGACTGGCACAATCTGCAATATGCGTTGAATGTAGAACCCATGTTGCGTGATGAATTACAGCAGAAGGCCAAAAAATCGATCAAAGATTGGCTCGAAAATAACAGCGACAATGAAAACCTTAAGGCGCTGGAAGGTCTACTGAATAAAAAAATAGGTGATCGCTTCGGCGATCACCTGATTTACTGAACTTATGGTTTTTTCTCAGTAGTGATATCGTTTTAATATCGTGAGTTATATTTCTGCCGTTTCTTCAACGGTCAGTGGAGTAATTTTCACTTTATTGATGCGATGACTGGTGATTTCCAGCGCTTCAAACAGATAGTCACTAATCTTCAATTGCTCACCTTGTTGTGGGATGCGTTGCAAATGCTCCATCAACAAGCCAGCCAGTGTTTGGTATTCCCGTTTTTCATCCAATGGCAGCGGCACATAAAGCACCAAATCTTCCAGGGGCATAAATCCATTGGCAATCCAATATCCTTCTTCCATAACCTGAATATCATGGCGAGCGTCGAGCTCTCCGCTACCTACAGGGAGATTACCTGTAATCGTTTCCATCACATCGGTGACGGTAACCACCCCTTCGACAGAACCGAATTCATCGACGACAAAGGCAAAATGGGTTTGTGCCTTACGGAATTGTTCCAACGCCTGTAGTAAAGAAAGCGATTCCGGGAAAATTAACGGTTGCTGAACTAACTTCCTTAAATCGAAAGTATTTTGCATCAGTTGTTGATTAAGGATATCAATCACATGTACAACGCCAAGCGGTTCGTCACCACTCTGTTCATCGGTGACCACAATTCGCGTGTGTGGTTTTTGCTCCAGTAGCGCGGTTAACTTTTCAGCAGGGGAATGGACATCAAGATAAATCACATCATGGCGTGAAGTCATGATGCTACTGACGGTACGTTGTGCCATGCTGAGAACGCGGGCAATCATCTGGCGTTCCTGAGGCTCAAAGAGTTCGTTATTATCTGCATGATCTGCAATCAGGTCAGAAGTATGGTTATCCAACGCAGCGTTTTCACGTTTGCCATTTAAAATGTGCAGAACAGCTTCTGCGGTTCTTTCGCGCAGGGAACGGGACGCGCTCAGGAACTTACGGCGATTGAACTGAGCGAACAGATTCAGTGCCTCAATCATGATGGAGAAGCCGATGGCAGCATAGAGATAGCCTTTCGGAATCGGGTAGCCAAAGCCTTCTGCAACCAGGCTAAAGCCGATCATTAGCAAGAAACTAAGACACAGGATCACGATGGTGGGGTGCGCATTGACAAATTTTGTCAGTGGCTTGCTGGCCCATATCATCAGGATCATGGCAATGGTTACCGCAGCCATCATGATACCAATATGATTGACCATTCCTACAGCAGTGATAACAGAATCCAGAGAGAATACGGCATCTAAGACGATAATTTGCACAACAACCGCCCAGAAGCTAGCCCCTTTGCGTTGTTGACTGGTATGCAGCATTTCTCCTTCTAACCGTTCATTTAATTCCATTGTCGCTTTGAACAGCAAGAAGATCCCTCCTGTCAGCATAATTAAATCACGGGCACTGAAAGGATGTTCCCATAAAATCACCAGGGGATTTGTCAGGGAAATGAGCCAGGATAAGCTAAATAGCAGCAATATCCTCATAAGAAGGGCGCAGGAAAGCCCTGTCAGGCGAGCTTTGTCTCTCTCTTTTTCAGGTAGTTTATCTGCCAGAATGGCAATGAATATTAAGTTGTCTATTCCGAGAACAATTTCTAAAACGATAAGTGTGGCCAGACCTGCCCATATCGTCGGATCAGCGATCCATTCCATATAATTCGTTTTGCCTTTTAGTGGGTCGGCACTTGCCGACTATTAAATAATGCGTACTGAAATGCGAAATATCAATAGCTGATTTATCTCAGTTGGAAATTTTTTCGGCAAAAAAACGTCATGACGATATCGATTGCATCAATAACTACCGCCGATGTCCATTCCTGAGTTAACATGTGACCTCATTAACAAATTGCCCACTCTGTTTTGTTGCATACGGAATGTATTACACAGGGTATTACGTATGACATCTTGGGTGGGCGGCAGTCATTATTAGACGGGAGTTATTCATGTCCAAACAGCAGATCGGTGTTGTCGGTATGGCGGTAATGGGGCGCAACCTGGCGTTGAATATTGAAAGCCGTGGTTACTCTGTTTCTATTTTTAACCGCTCCAGCGATAAAACAGATGAAGTTATTGCTGAAAATCCAGGGAAAAAATTAGTTCCAAGTTATTCCATTGAAGCGTTTGTCGGTTCGCTGGAAAAGCCACGTCGTATTCTGTTGATGGTTAAGGCGGGTGAAGCTACGGATAAAACCATAGCATCACTGATGCCACATTTGGATAAGGGCGACATTCTGATCGATGGCGGCAACACCTATTTTCAGGATACTATTCGCCGTAACCGTGAGTTGTCCGCTCAGGGCATTAATTTTATCGGCACGGGTGTTTCTGGTGGTGAAGAAGGGGCATTGAAAGGCCCTTCAATTATGCCGGGTGGTCAGAAAGAAGCTTATGAGTTGGTGGCCCCCATTCTAAAAGAGATCGCTGCTCAAGTTGATGGTGAGCCTTGTGTGACTTATATCGGTGCAGATGGTGCAGGCCATTATGTGAAGATGGTTCACAATGGCATTGAATATGGTGATATGCAATTGATTGCAGAAGCCTATTCTCTGTTGAAAAATTCATTGGACCTGAGCAATCAGGCGCTGGCTGAAGTGTTCAGTGATTGGAATCAGGGGGAGCTAAGCAGCTACTTGATCGAAATTACTGCTGATATTTTCCGTAAGCAAGATGAAGACGGAAAATATTTGGTTGATGTGATTCTGGATGAAGCGGCCAACAAAGGCACGGGTAAATGGACCAGCCAAAGCTCGCTGGATCTGGGTATTCCGGTAACACTTATTACCGAATCTGTCTTTGCCCGCTACATTTCTTCCCTGAAAGATCAGCGCGTAGCCGCATCTAAGGTATTGTCAGGCCCGGAAGTTCTGCCATTTAACGGAGATAAGGCGGCGTTTATTGAGAAAGTCCGTCGCGCCCTGTACCTGGGTAAGATTGTTTCTTACGCGCAAGGGTTTCAGCAGTTGAAGGCCGCCTCAGATGAGCACAACTGGGATCTGAACTACGGCGAGATTGCCAAGATCTTCCGTGCGGGCTGTATTATTCGTGCGCAATTCCTGCAAAAAATCACCGATGCATACAATGAAAACCCAGCGATTGCTAACCTGCTTTTAGCCCCTTACTTCAAACAAATCGCAGATGAATATCAGCAAGCGCTGCGTGATGTTGTTTCTTACGGTGTGCAGAATGGTATCCCAACGCCAACATTCTCCGCTGCCATCTCTTATTATGACAGCTATCGTTCCGCTGTCTTGCCGGCTAACCTGATTCAGGCACAGCGTGATTATTTTGGTGCGCACACTTACAAGCGTACTGATAAAGAAGGTGTTTTCCATACTGAGTGGTTGGACTAATCATTAGATATCTTTATAAGATATAACTATTGCCAAAGTTAAGGTGCTGAGTTTTCAGCACCTTTTTGGTGGAATGACGTGAAGTAAAAGTAAAGTATCAATCTGGAGGTTGCCACTTAAGCAATCGTTGGGCAAATCTCTCCAACCAATGTGCTATCTCTGCATCATGAAGATAAAGAAATGTCGCGGTAACGAGGATAGCAAGGCTGATTATTACCAGAACAAAAATATTATTCATATAATAGTCACCTATTTTCGTCTGGTTAAATTATAGCAAAATATTCTCCTGTATAAACTTAAGGTAAACTGATACCTATTTTTTCCTTCCTGCATAGGCAAATATTGATTTTGATCAAAATTACTGAGAGAGATCAGTGTCACATTGTAAATCAATTCTCTCACCTTGATATTTGGAATACTTCCGAAAAATCTAAGGAGTTTCAAATGGCAGCATCAACTTTCTTTATCCCGCCTGTGAATAAAATCGGTATGGGATGTATGGCTGAAGCCGTTGAATTAATAAAAAATTATGGCTACGGACAAGCTCTAATTGTCACTGACCGCGTGCTAAACGAGATTGGTGTTGTTGGAAAAGTGCAGGCGTTACTGGCGGATGTTGGAATAAAAAGTGCAATTTATGATGGTACAAATCCAAACCCGACTACGATTAATGTTGGAGAAGGTTTGCAGGTTCTGCGCCAGCATAACTGTGATTGTGTGATCTCTTTAGGTGGTGGTTCACCGCATGACTGTGCAAAAGGTATTGCGTTGGTGGCAGCTAATGGTGGAGACATTCGTGATTATGAAGGCGTCGATCGTTCAGCTAAACCACAGTTACCTTTGATTGCCATCAATACGACTGCGGGTACGGCTTCTGAAATGACACGCTTTTGTATTATTACGGATGTTGAGCGTCATATCAAAATGGCAATTGTGGATAAAAATGTAACGCCTATTTTGTCAGTTAATGATTCTACATTGATGGCGGGGATGCCGAAAGGATTGACTGCCGCGACGGGGATGGATGCATTGACTCATGCTATTGAGGCTTATGTCTCTACGGCGGCAAACCCGATTACTGATGCCTGCGCGTTGAAAGCGGTAACCATGATCAGCCATTATCTGCGTCGTGCTGTTGAAGATGGCAATGACATGGAAGCGCGTGAGAATATGGCTTATGCCCAGTTTTTGGCAGGTATGGCATTCAATAATGCGTCCTTGGGCTATGTCCATGCGATGGCACACCAGCTAGGGGGATTTTATGATTTGCCCCATGGTGTTTGTAATGCGGTCTTACTGCCACACGTGCAGCGCTTCAATGCAAAAGTTTCTGCCACACGCCTGAAAGAGATTGCGGCGGCTATGGGCGTTGAAGTTGGTGCTTTAAGTGATGCTCAAGGGGCTAAGGCTTGTATTCAGGCAATCAGTGAATTGGCAAAAGATGTGAATATTCCGTCAGGTTTGTCAGCGTTGAACGTAAAAGAGGAAGATTTACCAATACTGGCAACCAATGCATTGAAAGATGCCTGCGGATTTACTAACCCAATTCAAGCGTCACATGAAGAAATCATTACTATCTTTAAGGCAGCAATGTAGCTCCAGTGAGTAAAAGCCACTTCGTTTATGTGTTTGTTGACGAAGTGGCGGTTAATCTCAATTCTTGCATCGGAAATTACTTTTTGGCTGAATGTCGTTTCCGCAATTGACGGATGATACTACTGAGATCGAGTTTTTGATCCTGGAGTAGAACCAGCAGATGATAGAGCAAATCTGCGGCTTCGTTGGTTAATTCTTCCCGATCATTAACTGTAGCGGCTAATGCGGTTTCGACGCCTTCTTCGCCAACTTTTTGGGCGATGCGTTTTGTGCCACTGGCATATAAGCGAGCGGTATAGGAACTGTCTGCTGAGGCATTTTTTCGGCTTGCCAGTAATTGTTCCAATTCATAGAGAAAGCCCCATTCGGTTTGTGCGGGAGCAAAACAGCTCTCATTACCTTTATGGCAGGTAGGACCAGTAGGATCGACCAGGGCTAGCAGAGTATCGTTATCACAGTCGGGATAGATACCGACCAGATTCAGGAAGTGGCCGGAGCTTTCGCCTTTTGTCCACAATCGTTGTTTAGTGCGGGAAAAAAAGGTCACTTTGCCAGAATTGAGCGTGATATTCAGTGCATCCTGATCCATATAGCCCAGCATTAACACGGTTCCGGAGATGGCATGTTGGACGATGACGGGCATCAGATTATCCACTTTTTCCCAATCCAGTTTCTCAATTTCTTGTGTTGTTAATTGCTGTGTTGTCAACATGTCCTAACCTCGATGCCCTGTGTGGCAAGATATTGTTTGAGTTCACTGATGTTAATGATCTGTTTGTGAAAAACAGAGGCAGCCAAAGCTCCATCAACATTTGCAAGCCGGAAAGCATCAAGGAAATGTTCTGGTGTTCCGGCCCCTCCAGAAGCAATTAATGGTACAGAACAGACACCACGCACTAATTTCAGTTGCGTGAGATCATAGCCATTACGAACCCCATCCTGATTCATCATATTCAGGACGATTTCACCCGCGCCGCGTTGTTGCACTTCTTTGATCCAATCCAATGTCTGCCAACGGGTTGCAGCTGTACGTCTTTCATCTCCGGTAAATTGGTAAACCTGATAGTGATGAGTATCCTCATCAAACCACGTATCAATGCCCACGACGACACATTGGACACCGTAGCGATCAGCCAGACGGTTAATCAGGTCTGGATCAGCCAAGGCTGGGGAGTTGATGGAAATTTTATCTGCACCGAATGCTAAAATTTGCCCTGCTTCTTCCACGGTTTTAATACCACCCGCTACGCAGAAAGGGATATCGATAACTTCAGCGACTTTCGCCACCCAGCTTTTATCTACCACCCGGCCATCGGAAGAGGCGGTAATATCGTAAAATACCAACTCATCCGCCCCTTCCTGAGCATAGCGCTGGGCGAGGGGAACAATATCGCCAATAATCTCATGGTTGCGGAATTGTACGCCTTTAACGACGTGTCCATCACGGACATCCAGACATGGAATTATGCGTTTTGCCAACATTGGATAGCCTCCGTTAGGGTAAATTTTCCTTCCAGTAGTGCGCGTCCGACAATGACTCCTGTCACACCAGAAGCAGGCAGGGGAGAGATATCGGTGAGACTGCCAATGCCGCCGGAAGCCTGAAATTGGATTTGCGGATATTGCTGGCTGATTTCCTGATAGAGCGCAATATTGGAGCCGCTTAATGTGCCGTCGCGGGAAATATCGGTGCATAAAACATGTTTGAGTCCGACAGGGAGATACTGCTCAATGACGTACTCAAGGGTAGCGTTGCTGTTTTCTTGCCAACCACTAACAGCGACTTGTTTTACCCCATCTGCATTGATACGAACATCCAATGCCAGCACAATGGCTTCTGCCCCGTAGTTTTGCAACCATTGTTTGATTAATTCAGGCTGTGTAATTGCCGTGGAACCAATGACAACCCGGCTTGCACCTGCTTCAAGCAAGGTTGTTATATCTGCCTCTGAACGAATACCTCCGCCAACTTGAACGGGAACAGTAACGCCTGCCAGTAGCTCTTTTAAGAGTGTAATTTGGCGTTTGGCAGGATCTTTGGCACCCGTCAAGTCTACTAAATGCAGTAATTTAGCGCCTTCCTGTTCATATTGCTGTAAGCGTGAGAGCGGAGAGCTGCCATAATCCCGGCGTTGGTTATAATTTCCCTGATGCAAACGCACCACATTGCCATCAATTAAATCTAATGCGGGTATAATCATGCGCTTACATCTCCAAAAAGTTTGTTAATAATTGTGCGCCTGCTGCCCCTGAACGTTCAGGGTGGAATTGCACACCAAAGAAATTGTTTTTTGCAATGGCGCTGCTAAATGTATTGCCATATTCAGTTTGGGCAGTCGTATATTCACCGACAGGCAGGGCATAACTGTGAACAAAATAGAAACGGGAATTATTTGCGATAGAGCGAAACAGTGGATTATCTGTCAACGCTTTCACCTGATTCCAGCCCATATGTGGCAATGGCAAATCTGCAGTCATCATTTTTTTGACTGGTGCGTCAATGAGCTGCAATAGAGGGATATTATCTCCTTCCTCACTGACACGCGCCAGCAATTGCATACCGAGACAGATACCTAATACGGGCTGGGTAAGAGCATTAATCAAGGGAATTAATTGTCGTTGTTCAAGTTGTTTCATCGCGGCAGTCGCCGTACCTACCCCCGGCAGAAATAGTTTATCGGCTGTTTGAACAATATCCGCGTCTAAACTCACCGTGGGTTCATAACCTAACCGACGGATGGCATAGGTAACAGAAGCGAGGTTAGCGCAGCCTGTATCTAGAATAACAACGTTCATCATAGCTTCCTTTATCGCCTTTCCTATAAAACACCTTTGGAACTTGGTAAGATTTTGCCCTCTACGCGAATAGCTTGGCGTAAAGTTCGGCCAAAGACTTTAAACAGGCTTTCTGCCCGATGGTGATCATTTTTGCCTTTAGTTTTCAAGTGTAAGGTGCATCCCATTGTGTAAGAGAGAGAACGGAAAAAATGTTCGATCATTTCTGTACTCAAATCGCCAACTCGTTGGTGTTTAAATTCAGCTTTATATTCAAGATGTGGGCGCCCGGAAATATCCAGAGCACAGCGAGCAAGGCATTCATCCATTGGCAACATAAAACCAAATCTGGCAATGCCGCGTTTATCCCCCAATGCCTGCTTTAAAGCTTCTCCCAGTGCGAGACCGGTATCTTCAACAGTATGATGATCGTCAATATAGAGATCACCCTTGACCTGGATATTCATGCGGAAGCCGCCGTGAGTTGCGATTTGATCTAACATATGATCGAAAAAACCAACGCCCGTATTGATGCGACTTCCTCCTTCACGATCCAGCCAAATTTCAATATCGATAGCGGTTTCTTTGGTTTTTCGTTCGACATGAGCATGGCGATCTTTACGGATCAGTTGTTCGCAAATGACCGACCATCCCAGTGATTCGGGCTGGTAGCGAATGCCTCTGATCCCCATATTCTGGGCTAATTGTAGATCGGTTTCCCGATCGCCGATGACATAACTGTTGTCAGTATCAATGACATTGTCTGCCAGATATTTTTGTACCAACCCAAGTTTGGGTTTACGGCAGTGACAGTTATCTTGTGGTTTGTGTGGGCAAATCAGGACCTCTTCAAAATGGAGACCTTGTGAAGTGAAAACCTGCATCATCAAGGCATGAGGTGGCTCAAAATCCGCTTGTGGAAAACTAGCCGTACCTAACCCGTCCTGATTAGTGATCATCACTAATTTATAATCGGCCTTTTGCAGGGCGAGTAAGGCAGGGATTACTCCAGCTTCAAAAGCCAATTTATCAAGGCGATCAACTTGATAATCACTGAGTGGTTCGGTGATTAATGTTCCATCGCGGTCAATAAAAAGCATTTTCTGACTCATGGGTTTTCTGTTTCCTTGATTTGTTAAGGTTGGTCGGAAAGCGCACTAATGGCACGAACCAACTGTTCACATTCATTCCGGTTGCCGACGGTAATGCGCAGACAATTCGTTAATCCTGGTTGTTTACGCTGGTCACGCAGGATGATCCCTTGTTCCCATAGCGTTTTAAATACAAGCTCTGCATCGGTAAATTTCACCAAAATATAGTTGGTTTCGCTTGGAAATACGTTTTCAACCAACGCCAGTTTACTGAGGGCTTGCTGGAGATAAGCCCGATTGTTGGCGATCTCTGCTACACGATTTCTCATTGTTGCAATGCCTGCTTTAGTGAGTGCTTGTGCCGCGATATCAGCAACAGGCGTCGCCAATGGATAAGGAGCAATCACTTTTAGCATCAGTGCGATGATATCGGCAGAGGCCAGCGTAAATCCACAACGTAATCCAGCCAAAGCAAAAGCTTTCGAGAGGGTTCGCAAAATAACTAAGTGAGGATAGTCTTGTAGCCAACGGGTGGTAGCATGGGTCGTTGTGTGTTGTGGGCAAAATTCGATGTAGGCCTCATCAATAGCAACAATGGCACGGTTACGGGCTAATTCAAGGATCTGGCGTAATGCCACAGGATCAATCAGGTTGCCTGTCGGATTGTTGGGGCTACAGATATAGATAAGCTTGACGCGATCCAGATTATTTTTGATAGCGGCAATATCTGGTTGCCAGTCGGCGCTGGCAGGAATTTTTTTCTGTTCTACGCCGAAGGTTTCGGCGCTAACACTGTACATACCATAGGTTGGTGGGCAAAACAGGACCGCATCGCGCCCTGGCTCGCAGAAAACGCGGATCAGCAGTTCGATAGATTCATCGGCTCCGCGGCTGACAAGAACTTGCTCCGGTTGCAGGCCAGCATAATCGGCATAACGTTGAATGACGGTTGTTGGTTGGCATTCAGGATAGCGATTGAGTGTATTTTCGGTGAGTTGGAAATCAGGTGCGATGGGGTATTCATTCGCATTTAACCAAATATCACCACAACCACCCAGACGGCGGGCAGACATATAAGGGACTAATTTGCGAACGTTTTCTCTTGCCAATGAATTGATATCAAAAACTGTACTCATGATTGTTCCGTTCAAAGCAGCCATACGTAACGTAATAGCATTTTTGTGCCCGATAAGCTGTTCTGCTTGTGCCAGTGTTTCGATAGTGGGGGCGAGTTTTTTTAATCCTTGCGGTGTGATCCGCTGGACGGTCATTCTTTTCAGGAAATCAGCCAGGCCGAGACTGGAATAGGTTGAAGTATAGCCATAGGTAGGCAGAACGTGATTGGTGCCGGAAGCATAATCTCCGGCGGATTCAGGCGACCAGTCACCAAGAAAAATAGAACCGGCGTTGGTAATCTGCTCAAGGAGTTGTTCAGGCTGACGAGTTTGGAGGATCAAGTGTTCTGGACCATATAGGTTGCTGATTGCGACGCACTGGTCGAGATCTTGCGTAATAATTATCCGGCTGGCTTGCAAGGCCTGGATTGCGATCTGCTGGCGTGGCAAAGCGATGAGTTGGGTTTCAATTTCATGGATAACTTTTTTAGCTAAATTTTCATCGGGAGTTAGCAGTATCACTTGGGAATCGGGACCGTGTTCTGCTTGTGAAAGCAGGTCTGCTGCCGTAAATACGGGATTGGCTCCGCTGTCAGCAATAACCAATACTTCGGACGGGCCTGCGGGCATATCGATTGCCGTGCCGTCAATCTGTTGGCTGACCTGACGTTTGGCCTCTGTTACCCATGCATTTCCGGGACCAAAAATTTTGTCAACTTTGGCAACGGATTCTGTGCCGAATGCCATTGCGGCAATCGCCTGAGCACCACCGATTTGAAATATTTCGCTGATCCCACATAGTTGTGCAGCATAGAGTATTTCATCGGCAATAGGGGGGGAACACAAGATAACGTTACGGCAACCGGCAATGTTGGCGGGTGTACCTAACATCAGTACCGTTGAGGGCAGGGGAACAGAGCCGCCGGGAATATAGAGTCCAACTGAATCTATTGGACGCGTCACTTGTTGGCAGCGAACCCCTGGCAGTGTTTCGATATCAACTTCTGCCGGTTTTTGTGCTTCGTGGAATTGACGGATATTATTCATAGCCTGTTGCATCGCCTGCTTGATTTCAGGCGTCAGGCGAGTGACCGCTGCCTTTACCTCATTGGCAGAAATCTGGATGGTTTCAACAGTGGTTTTATCGAAACGTTGGCAGAACTCTTTTAATGCTTGATCGCCGCGAGTTTTTACGGTTGCCAGAATCTGTTTTACTGTACCGGCAATATCGTCGGACGCAGCAATAGCTGGACGGGTCAGCAATATTTTTTGTTGTTCTGGCGTACATGATTGCCAGCGAATGATGGTGTTAAAATTAGCGTTCATCAAGGTTACTCCATCATTTTTTCAATGGGCAAAACCAGAATAGAGCTGGCACCTAATGCCTTGAGTTTTTCCATCGTTTCCCAGAACAGAGTTTCACTACTGACCATATGCATGGCTACGCGATTTTGTGCCCCTGCCAGCGGCAAGATAGTGGGACGTTCTGCGCCTGGTAGCAGGGATATAATCTCTTCCAATTTGTCGTTGGGAGCATGCAGCATGATGTATTTGGATTCTCGTGCCTGAATGACGCCTTGGATGCGGAGCATCAATTTGTCAATAAGCTGTTGTTTGGCTTCTGCTATCTCGCCATCACGTTGAATCAAACAGGCTTTTGACCGATAAATAACCTCAACTTCCCGCAAACCATTGGCTTCCAACGTGGCTCCTGTGGAGACTAAATCACAGATAGCGTCTGCAAGCCCGGCACGGGGGGCAACTTCGACTGAACCATTGAGAAGACAAGATTTGAAGAGAATGCCTTTTTGGTCTAAATAACGTTTCAATAAGTGCGGGTAAGAGGTGGCGATACGGGCATCTTGCAGGCATTCCACATTGGTATAATCGCAATCAAAAGGCATTGCTAGGGAAAGCCGACAATCGCCAAAATCGAGTCGGCGCAATATGAGATAGCGAGGATCTTCTCCTTGTGCCTGGCGGGTCAGTAGCTCTTCTTCAAGCACGTTTTCCCCAATAATGCCCAGATCGACAACCCCATCCATCACAAGGCCCGGAATATCATCATCACGGACACGCAGAATGTCGATAGGCATATTTTCAGCGAACGCGATGAGGCGTTGTTGCTGTAAGTTAATTTTGATGCCGCAACTTGCCAGTAATGTTCTGGAATCATCACTCAGGCGGCCTGATTTTTGAATGGCTATACGTAAACGTGTTTTATCTAGCATGTTTTGTCCTATCTCAAGATTCAGTCAGTAATTAATTCCTAACAATCAGAAACAAAAAACCCCCGGAAAATCTTCCGAGGGTTTTTATCGTATTCGTACCACCGGAAGACGGGTTAAATGTCTTCCAGCACACAGCAGCCTGAAAGACTAGTCAGGATGATGATGGTGGCGATGGTTAAATTGAATACGGTTCATATATACGCGTTCTCTATTTTTTCTACAAAGTTGTTTTTTACAAAAAGTTGTTTTTTATAAAAAGTTTTATACAAAAATATGCTGTACTGAATAATGGCTGTACGTAACGTTATGTTTGTGACTAGGGATGGGTTGCTTGTTGTTTAACCTATACGATTTTGTGTATAAAAAGCAAACTTTATTTTAAAGAGGATATTCATTTCTTAATAACATATTGTTTTTAAAGTAAAATGTGTTTGGTTGCTATTAAACGAATATATGAGTAATGTTAGCCGTGGTTATATAATGGCCTAAGAATCAAAATGGCATTGCTTTTGGGAGGATGGGGTGAGAAAAGTTTCCATTATTGGATTAGGGTGGTTAGGAATGCCATTGGCACAAGCACTCCAAAGCGGAGGAATGCAGGTAGTTGGTAGTAAAACAACACCAGATGGTGTTGAAGCGGCTTGTATGTGTGGCGTAGATTGTTACCAGCTCAATTTAGAGCCTCAGATTGTTTGCGATGCGGATGATCTTGATCAACTGATGTCTGTTGATGTACTGGTTTTGACATTGCCTGTTAGTGGTGTTGCTGGTGGGGGGAAGGGATATGTAAAAGCAGTACAACTGGTTGTTGATACTGCGCTTTCGTATTCGATTCCACGAATTATTTTCACCAGTTCGACTTCAGTTTATGGTTCATCGGTTGGTTATCTCAATGAAGATGAGTCCGTGTCCCCCGAAACTGAATCAGCCAAGGCACTGGTTGAGCTGGAAAACTGGCTGCATCAACTGCCCAATACATCGGTCGATATCTTACGTTTGGCCGGATTGGTCGGGAATGAGCGCCATGCTGGGCGTTTTCTCGCGGGAAAGAAGGCACTCAGCGGAGGAGAAAGTGCGGTCAATTTGGTACATCAAGATGATGCTATTTCTGCCATTAAGCTGCTTATTCAACGATCGGAAGGTGGGCATCTTCTTAATTTGTGTGCACCAATACACCCGAAAAGAGCTGAATTTTATCAATCAGCCAGTCGCCAGCTCGATCTGATACCGCCAGAGTTTTTACAGTCAGAAAGTGCAGAAATCGAAAGTAAGATAGAGAAAATCGTTGATGGTAGCCGCATCTGTCGGGAACTAGGGTTTGAATATCAGTTTCCAGATCCCGGCAGGATGCCAATGAGTTAATGAAATAACAAGTAAAATCTCAATTTATTTCTATCATAACAATCTTTTTGAAAGCGGGTCTTTCGGTCAGTAATTGATACCAGCGTTCTAAGTTTGGCAGGGATGGGCGCTCTATTTCTACGTTTAACCATAAGTAAGCCAGCGGAGCCAGAGAGATATCAGCCATACCAAATTTGTCGCCGGCAAGGTATTGTTGATTGCTGAGGGTGTCATCGACAATTTTTAGCCATTTTTCAATTTCAGTTACAGATTGGGCGATAATTTTAGGGTCACGTTGATCTGCCGGTGTTCTAATGAAGCTGATTACAAATTGTTTTATAGGCGCGAAGAGGTTGCAGCCTACCCAATCCATCCATTTTTCAACGCTGGCCCTTTCTTGGAGATCGGCGGGATAAAGGCTATCTTTACCAAATTTTGCAGCAATGTAACGAACAATTGCATTGGATTCCCATAAGATAAAATCGTCTTCTTGTAAACAAGGAATAACTGCATTGGGGTTCATACGCAGGTATTCAGGATCGTTGAGTTTGCCAAATTTGCCACCAACATCAATTTGCTGATACGGCACATTTAGCTCTTCCAGACACCAAAGCACTTTTTTCACATTTGATGAATTTTTACGGCCCCAAATTGTCAGCATCATTTGCTCCTTAAGATCAGTACATTTTTCGATGATTGATAATATGACAATAAAACCTGTTGAATAACAGAAAAATCTTTACGTTATTGGGTTGGAGTCTTCTTTCATAACATCCTATATTAATAGAGTTTTAGCAGAGAAAAAGGGCGAGCGATGATGAAAAAAAGACAGCAGATACCGATAATTAAATCTTTTACTTTTGGCTTGGGTATTTTTTGGTTGGCGAATATCAGTGTATATGCAATGGAACAGCCCGCTACACCTGAAATTGATGCAAAAGCCTATGTGTTGATAGATTATGCCAGTGGAAAAATCCTGGCCTCAAATAACGCGGATGAGCGGTTAGATCCTGCCAGCTTGACGAAGATAATGACCAGCTATGTTGTAGGACAGGCGATCAAGTCAGGGAAAATTTCCACCGAAGATAGGGTAACGGTTGGTAAAGATGCCTGGGCTACAGGGAATCCAATACTTAAGGGTTCATCGCTAATGTTTTTGAAACCGGGTGACAGGGTGAAGGTGATTGATCTGAACCGCGGTGTTGTTATCCAATCCGGTAATGACGCCAGTATTGCACTTGCAGATTATGTTGCAGGCAGTCAGGATGCTTTCGTTGATTTGATGAATAAATACTCAGAAACACTAAAATTGACGAACACTCATTTCAAGACAGTGCATGGTCTGGATGCAGCAGGGCAGTATAGTACTGCCCATGATATGGCGCTTTTAAGTCAGGCCATGATCCGTGATGTGCCGGAAGAATACGCCCTGAATAAAGAAAAAGTGTTCACTTTTAACAACATCCGTCAGCCTAATCGTAATCGTCTGTTGTGGAATGAAAAAATAAATGTGGATGGTATCAAAACCGGACACACTAGTGGCGCGGGTTATAATCTTGTTGCATCGGCAACCGAAGGGCCAATGCGTTTGATTTCAGTGGTATTGGGTGCGCCTAGTGATCGCGTACGTTTTTCTGATAGTGAAAAACTTTTGTCATGGGGATTTCGTTTTTATGAATCAGCGACACCGTTGAAGGCCAGTGATACTTTGGTAACGAAGAAAGTATGGTACGGGACTCGTCCAGAAGTCGCATTGGGAGTAGAAAAAGAGGCTTCCGTGATAGTTCCCCGTGGGCAAGTAGGGAATTTGAAAGCGAGCTTTACTCTGGATAATACCTCACTTGAGGCACCATTAGCTCAGAATCAAGTGGTGGGTACGGTGAACTTTTTACTGAATGATAAGATGATTGACCAGCGCCCACTGGTCGTTAAAGAAGCGGTGGAAGAAAGTGGTTTCTTTGGACGTATGTGGGATTTCGTTGTAAAAACGGTCAGCGGCTGGTTTAATTCGATCTTCGGGTAACATCTAGATGAAAAAAATGCCAGTCATCAAAAGATCGACTGGCATTTGGCGTTTTTTAGATGCTACCAACGAAGAAAACAGATCACATGACTGAGTAAATTGCCGCTGAAATAGCAATTGAACCGGTCACAATAACAAAAATATTGCTTGGTTTACCTGCATATTTGCGCATAGCTGGAACTTTTTTGATTGCATACATTGGCATGATAAATAGGATCATCGCAATAACGGGTCCACCCAGTGACTCAATGATATTCAGGATGCTTGGGTTAAGTGTAGCGACGAGCCAGGCACTGAGTAGCATGAAGAGGCTAGTGATACGATTCAGCGTTTTATGCTGAATAGTCTTGCCACGTGTGTTAATCATTGCTTTGTTCACAATACCGTTAAAGCCTTCGCGGGCACCCAGATAGTGACCGAGGAAAGATTTGGTTATAGCAATAAATGCGATAAATGGCGCAATATACTCAATAGTTGGTACACGGAAGTGGTTAGCCAGGTAGGACAGAATAGTGATGTTCTGTGCTTTTGCTTCTGCCAAATTTTCTGGTGACAAACTCAGTACGCAACTGAAAACAAAGAACATAACTGTCAGCACCATCATGATATGAGCATAGGCTAGAATGCGTGAGCATTTTTTCTCTGCGTGCTCACCATATTCTTCACGTTTTGCAACTGCGAATGCTGAGATAATTGGGGAATGGTTAAAAGAGAAAACCATAACAGGGATTGCCAGCCACAGGGTAAGCAGCAGACCATTATTGCTTGTCGCAGACATGATACTATTCTGCGACAGGCTATCAAAAATGGTAGTGTTCCAGTGAGGGACTAAGTATAAGGCCAACAACATCAAAACGGTGACGAATGGGAATACCAATATACTCATGGCCTTAACAATGGCTTTCTCACCGAAACGGATGATGCTCATCACACCCAGAAGCAATACTAATGCCAGCAATGCACGTGGTGGAGCATCTATCTGTAGTTGATGCACAAGAAAGCTCTCTACTGTATTGGTCAATGCAACACTGTACACGAGCAGAATAGGATAAATAGCAAAAAAAATAGAGGACGGTGATCAGAAAGCCTGCAACTTTACCAAAATGTTCTTCTACCACGCCGGTGATATCATCACCACTGCTTTTACCAGATAAAACAAAACGGCACATTCCACGGTGTGCAAAAAATGTCATGGGAAGAGCAAGAATTGCCATGATAATGAGTGGAATTAAACCACCAATACCTGCATTGATGGGAAGAAACAAAACGCCGGCACCAATCGCTGTGCCATATAATCCCAGCATCCATACTGTGTCTGATTTACGCCAGGTAGTGTGATTGCTTTTGCTGGACGCAGAGGATGCTATCGAACCTGCTTGAGATGAGTCCATAAGTATCTCCGAAATAACGCGGTAAAGTAAAATTTAAAAACTACTAAACCCGCACATTAATTAAATGTGCGAGTTGGATTTTTATATGAATAATAAGTTGTCAGATATTGCGTTGGTGTTTATCTAAACGTTTTTACTACTACATCCAAAAAACTTAACCCCAGACTTTTGGTAGGGGAAATATAGTTATTTTCAGTGAAATGTACCGTGATCACTCTCGCAATTGCAAGATTTATATAGAAAAGGAAAATTGTTAAAAATATTCATAGAAATGTTGATTAAATATTAAGAAAAATAAAGTGCAAATTTTGTTAAAGAATATACGGTCATGCTCCCAATCATTAGATTGTTGTAGTAAACTCCCCACTTTTTATGGTCATGCACCCAATAGTTAGATAACCTTTGGAAGATAGTATTCACGCTCAATGAAAGTGCCTATCACTTTGTCATGCATTTCTTCGGATTTGGAATAACAGATCGTTTTCCGATTCAGTCTCTTGATGCGAGTACGTAAGGTCAGATTGGTTCTTTCGATACGTTGAGTAAATTTCTTCCCTCTAAAGTGTTTTTCCTCAGAAAGGCAATCGTAAACGGCATAATTATCGGTACAGAAAAATTGAATTTCGAAAGGAGCCAGAAGTGCCAGCAATTTGCTCAGTGTTTTCCTGCTGCGATCCCCCAATACGTGCGCGATTATTTGCTTTTGCTCCGGTTCCCAGGCATACCAAAGCCAGCGCTGATTCTTCTTGTTACCGACAAAAGACCATTGTTCATCAATTTCGCAGATAATATGAATATTATTTGCGGCCAGCGGCAGTGTAGTTACCTGTCTGGGTTCGAGTTTTTTAGGGTACGAAGAACGGTGTTGATACCCACCTTCAGGACACGAGCGGTGTCTCTGATACCGCCATTATTCGCAGCCATATCCACAATCTGATCTTTCATTCCGGGTTTGCAGGCTTGGTAGGTGTAATTCAGTTGAAAGGTTTTACGGCAGGCATAACAGTGATAACGCTGATGTCCGCTGCTTCCTTTTCCATGCCCTTTGACCTCTTCCGCTTTGTGACAGTAACGACAAACCACATCAACTTTAGCCATATCTCACCAGTAATAAAAAGTGGGGAGTTTACTACAACAATCTAATGATTGGGAGCATGACCAACCCGATAGAGCGGGTAAGCGATGATCTGCATGTGAAAATATTGAGGATGCAGGCAAAAGACGCCCTGACCCCGCACGATTTCAAGACACTGGATTTTTTCTACCGCCAGTTACAACGCTTTGATCGCCATGAAGAGAAAAAAGAGAGCACCAAAAAGGCCAAGACACCGAAAAATCACTTTACGGAAGAGCAAATCGCGGAACTGCGGGCAATGGTGTATGAATCGCTGTTTGAGTACCAGAAACGCTGGTACAAACAGAAAGAACGCCGTAACCGTATGATATTAAAATCACGCCAGATTGGGGCGACGTGGTACTTTGCCCGCGAAGCCCTGATCACGGCACTGGAAACCGGCAATAATCAGATATTTCTGTCAGCCAGCCGCAAGCAGGCGTACGAGTTCAAAAAATGCATTCAAATGGTTGCCAGTCAGGTGGGCGTAGAACTTAAAGGCGGCGACCAAATTATGCTGTCCAATGGCGCGACACTCTATTTTCTCGGGACGTCAGCAGCGACAGCACAATCTTACTCAGGGGATCTCTATTTTGATGAGTTCTTCTGGGTCAGCAATTTTATGAACCTGCGTAAAGTGGCGGCAGGGATGGCGACTCAAATCGGACTACGGCGCACTTATTTTTCCACCCCATCCAGCGAAGAGCACGGAGCCTACCCATTCTGGACAGGGGATTTTTTCAATAAGAGCCGCCCTCAAAAAGAGCAAATCACCTTCGATTTAAGCCATAAAACCCTGCAACCGGGTACACTGTGCGGCGATAACATCTGGCGGCAGATTGTCACCATTCATGATGCTATCGAACTGGGGCTAAACCGGGTCGATCTGGAGGAAATCAAAGGTGAAAACAGCCCGGCAGACTTCGATAACTTATATCGCTGTATCTTTGTGAAATCCGGTGAACGGGCCTTTGATTATAACGACCTGATTAAATGCGGGGTTGACGGCTATAACGATGATGTCTGGCCGGACTGGAAGCCTTACGCACCACGCCCGCTGGGGCATAAAGGCGTCTATATCGGCGCTGATCCGACGGGTACGGGCGGCAATGGTGATGGTCTGGGATTGGTGGTGATGTCACCGCCTGCCGTCAGTGGCGGCAAGTGGCGGGTGATTGACGCGTTGCGTTTCCGGGGCATGGCTTTTGAGAAACAGGCCGAGGAAATCCGCAAACTGACCGAACGTTATCATGTGCTGGGCATTGCCCTAGATGGCACGGGCGGGACGGGTGAAGCAGTGCACGAGCTGGTGTGTAAATTTTTCCCGGCAGCCACCTTACTGAAATATTCCGCACCGCTGAAACGAATGCTGGTTATGAAAGCGCAAATGCTGATCCGCTCCGGCCGGTTCGAGTATGACGCCGGCATGCAGCAGGTTGCGACTTCGTTTATGGCTATCAAGAAAGTCATTACGCAGGGCGGCATTGTCACCTATGACGCCGACCGGACGCGCGGTGTGGATCACGGTGATATTGCGTGGGCCACTATGAACGTCCTGCATGGCGAGCCTATCGCCAGCGATTCGGGCGGATATCAGTCTTTTGTTACGGAGTTTTAACTATGAGCACCTTTCTGCCTGCTGAGAGTCAACCTGACGCAATGAACAACCCCAGAGCGAACCTGCCTGACGATGCAGTTCAATGTGAGGCGTTTACTTTTGACACACCGACGCCGATGACATCCGGCGGGGATTTACTGGACTGTATGGAGTGCGCCAAAAATGGCCGCTGGTATGAAACCCCGATTGATTTTTACGGGCTGGCGCGGGCGTTCTCATCGGCGGTCTATCATCAGTCGCCGCTGTATTTTAAGCGCAATGTGATCATGGGTTGCTTTCTGCCGCACCCGTTACTGTCCCGGCAGGATATGGCGGCGTATGTGCTGGATTATCTGGTCTTCGGCAATGCCTATCTGGAAAAGCGCAGCAACCGGCTGGGCGGGCTGTTAACGCTCCGGCATTCACCCGCCAAGTATACACGCCGGGGCGAGAAAGCCGGGCGATATTGGTTTGTGGAAAGCTGGAACAAAGAGTTTGAATTTCACCCAGACAGCTTGTTTCATCTGATGAATCCCGATATTCATCAGGAAATATACGGCCTGCCGGAATATCTGGCGGGATTGCTGTCGGCCAACCTGAACCGCTCCGCGACCATGTTCCGCATGAACTACTACGAAAACGGCAGTCATGCGGGCGTTATCGTCTACCTGACTGATCCGCTGGCTGACCCGAAAGGCGTCGATAACCTGAAAGCATCCCTGCAAAAATCCCGGCGCGATTGCGCATTCAAGAACCTGTTTGTGTATGCCGCCAACGGTAAGAAAGACGGCCTGCAAATCCTGCCATTCAGCCAGATCAGCGCTAAAGATGAGTTTACCAATGTGAAGGAAGCCACCCGCGATGATTTGCTCGCCATGCACCGCGTCCCGCCGCAACTGATGGGCTTTTCTCCCTCCAACGGTGGTAACTTCGGTGATGTGGAGAAAGCGGCGAAAGTGTTTGCCATTAATGAACTGCATCCGATTATGGAAAGCCTGAAAGCGATCAACGAATGGGCGGGGCAAGAAGTGGTGCGCTTCGCCCCTTATGCTCTGCTCGATGCCCTGACGGGTAAGCCATAACCTGCCTGACTTATCTCACTGATAACAGCACAGCCGATAGCACTCACTCAATCGCGCTGTGTTGATTTTTCCTCTGCTTTCGCCTGCTCCCTCATCTACTCACACAACACGCTGCAATGCTTTACTCATGCGGTATAAAGGCACTCTTTCGACTATTCCACACCCTGCCCGGAAAGAGGCCTATCCCACCCCTTTGCTCGCGCTTGCTCCCCCGCCTCGCCCGCACACAAAAAGGGCGTGTTTTTGTGCAGTTGTGCAGGGGCGGGGGAGCCTTGCCTGTACTGGCCTGGTGTGGGGTTGGTATGTCAAGAAAAATTGTGCAATGTTGTGAGAAATTGTGAAGCGATTTTATTCGCTTCTCAACCGTTCCGTCAGCGTTTCCAGAATGAATGCGTTAACGGAAACATGGTGCCCGGCAGCCGCCTGATTTAAACACTCCCCAAACGACTCAGGATAACGCAAAGTAAAGGTTTTAGTTTTCTCACGCTGCTGGTAGGGATTGATATTGGCGTCTCGGCAATCCTCCAAATACTCTTCCAGCGATATCTTTCCTTCGGCTTGTAAGCCGATAATACTGTCAGCAACAAAATCACAATACCCCGACAAACCTAAAAATTTACCACGAAACATACCAATCTCAGGAACATAACTGATAATCGCCTGCGATCCGGCTATTTCCATAACATTAGTGGGTTGTTTATTCATGATGGTATGACTCCTATACTTTCCAACCATTCCCGCAAACTGACGATAGCGCCTTTGTCTGTATCGGGTGACGGGTGGGGACGATGAAACTTGGCAATATGTCCATTGAGAATGAAACGGCAACGCGAACCGCGTCCTTCACTGACTTCGCCGCCTAGCGCCTTGATAAGTGATTCAATATCAGACCACTTGATCGTAGCGGACACTGGCGTTTTAAAAATTTGCTCTAATGTGCGTAGTTGCTTCTTGCGAAGCGCTGAAACTTGTTTGTCCATATTTCAAAACGCCATGACTTCAAATAATGAAGTCATATTAGTACCACTGTAGATAGAAGTCAAACAGTGAAGTCATAAAAAGCAATAACGGGTTTATCAATAACGTGACATATCACACGCTCACACCTACGTTATGCCTGATCTTGATTTCCGATTTCCCCCACCCCTTCGGAAAACGGTTACAACGGTTACATCCCCCCAAAGTAGCCTATAACCTACTGATAATAAACAGTTATAATGTAACCTTTTCTCGGTTACAACGGGTTACAAAACAGGGTTAAAAAAGTTACACCTTTATAAATCAATAAGTTACATTTTTAATTTGTAACCTTTCAGAACGGTTACACGTAACCGCAAAGTAACCCATTTGTAACCTTTTTAGAGTTCTATATTTCCATTTATAATCAATAAGATATAAGACTATTTTAATTTTGTAACCGTTGTAACCGTTTTCCGAACCCCCCCATCAATTCTCAATATTTATAAAAGAGATCAAATAACACTCAATTTTGGCTCTGTTATTGACAGATTCACTGACTTTGCGCTTATTCAGAATATTGCTGATGAATTGATGAATTGGAGGACTATTGACAGGCAAAAGAAAGGCTGCACAAGGCAGCCGATAGAGAGGGAATCGACAACAAACTAGCTTTCACTGTTTTCCTGAAATACCCAGCACTTAATCACTTCCGGTTTCTTCAATGTACTCCCGGTAGCCAGTGCACTGTTAAACTGGTTGTTCACAATACTTCTCACTGTTTTGACACCCACAAACTTACGCATTCTTCCAGCCTTAAGCAGGTTTTTAATATCGGTATTCAGCAGCATTGACTGGCGATGTTCACTGGCAACCTGCGCAATATGGTTAAAGTTCACGGCATAAACGCCCGGTTCGCTGCTGTGGTTCACGCCATACGGCTCATTATCCTGCAAGTAATCAAACATATCCCAGAACTCCATGACGGGCGGTTGATCCAGTTGAATGGCCTGAACACGTTGTTTGGCCAACTCAATAATAAAATCCCGGGTCTGGCGTATATGCGCCGCTTCCACGGGTAAGACTAACGACAGTGTTTCCAGTAAGGCGATCAACTGTGCATGGTTTTTGGCAATACGCTCATGGTTAATCGCTTTATCCGCAAATAACTGCGCCTGTAAGGTAGCGGCTTCGGCGGCGGCTTTGGTCGCATCCGGGATCATGCCCAGTTTTTCCAGCAACCAACCCACGCCCTTGGCGACGGCTGCAATGACATCTACGACACCAGCAATGGCCTTGCCAACCAGTCGGCCGAAGGTCTGGCCGGCTTCGGTGGCGGCTTTTAGTCCTTCAGAAGAAACCTGCACCGGTTCAAACAGGGATTTAAACCATTCCCAGACTTTACTGATCGCATTACCAATAGCATCAAAAATAGGGGCGAATGGCGCAAAGGCAGCGGCGAGCGTGTCACGTACCGGGGCGATAGCTTCCATCAATCCAGCGAAAAAACCTGCAAACCATGCTTTGATGGGTTCCCAGTATTTCCAGATCAATAGAGCAGCGACGACAATCACCGCAATCAATATACCCAGTGGACTGAATAGCAGGGAAAACCCGCCCGCCATTGCTGAAAAACCCATCCGAACCACATTGAAAAGCATCCCAAAGCCGCCAGTTGCTAAGCCTTTTAGTCCACTACCTAGCATGACAATGGCTGATCCGGCATTACGAAAAATGCCTCCTAAACCTGATACACCACGCGTAGCATTTCCGAGTGATGGTAATAGAGCAGATAACCCACCGCCCTGAGTCAGCATAAAAACACTGAGCCGGAATGCAGCAAGTGGCACAATGACTGTTGCGGCTGCCAGAGCCAGTGCGCCGAGAGCAGTCACTACAATCCCAATTGCAGCCGCGCCCAGAGCCAATCCCTTAGCTAAATTAGGGTGCGCTTTTGTCCATGCTGTTATCTTGCGTAAAACATCCGTAATGCTTTGGGTAACAGTACGTAGTACAGGATCTACCTGTTCTTTTACTTCTATGCGTAAGCCTTCCCAAGCAGACGTCATGTTTTTGATATCGCCATCCCAACTATCCGTATTGGTATCGGCAATTTTCTTTGCGCGACCTTTGGCATTATCGTTATTTCGTTTTTTTTCGGCGTATTTTCCACTTGCCACACCATCCATTAGTCCGCTCATGGCAATCATGGCTTCTTCGCCAAAGATATCTTTTTTTTAGTCTCAGCTGGCTAGTTGGGTCATATTTGCGCAGACTAATCGCCATATCTTTAAGAATTTCGTCAGCGTCACGTAGTTCGCCATTGGATTTTTTTTACTTTGACGCCTAACTCAGTCATGGCATCCATAGCTGCCCCTGTTGGGGCAAGCATTCTGGCTATCCCACCACGAAAAGCGGTGCCGGCCATGCCGCCTTCTAATCCATTATCCGCCATCACGCCTAACATCGCTGCTGTACTTTCGAGACTAATTCCCAATTGTGACGACAGTGAGCCAGCCTCTCGCATCGCTTCACTGAGTGCCTGTAGATTGGTGGTTGCTCCGGTGAATGTTGCTGTCAAGACATCTGAAACTCTGTCCATCTGATCCGGGTTCAGTTTGAACTGTGAGAGAATTTTCGCCCCCATGTCCGAGGCTTCACCCAAATCGACTTCACCTGCCAGCGCCATATTCAAAATGCCGGGCAAGGCTGCTTTGATAGATTCAGGGGTAAAGCCGGCAGTCGCCAGAAACTTTTGCCCCATCGCTGCATCGGTAGCAGTGTATGCCGTGTTGGCGCCAAGTTGCTTTGCTTGATCGCGTAACATCTGGAGGCGAGTATCGCCTTTATCCAGATTGGTGAGCGCCTGGACATTGGCCATACGTGCATCAAAATCCCTGCCCGGCGCAATAAAGCGACTCATGCCATATAGAGAGCCAGCCCCAGCCGCCAAACACTCCGGTCTTGTTAACCGATGTCCTTACCGCCAGCGGCAAGGCCGGCGAAACCGGAACGCTATTCCATGCCTTGCGGGCGATTGCCGATCAGGCCAAACCCGTAACCGTAGTGGTGCGTGTCGCCCAGGGCGAAACCGAAGCCGAAACCACATCCAATATCATTGGCCGCGTCACCGATGAGGGCAAAAAAAACCGGCATGCAGGCGTTATTGGCCGCACAAGGTCAGCTGGGTGTTAAGCCGCGTATTCTCGGTGTGCCCGGTCACGATACCCAGCCCGTGGCCGAGGCGCTGGCCGGCATTGCCGAGAAACTGAAAGCCATGGCGTATGTGAGCGCTTATGGCTGCAAAAAAATCGAAGAAGTTATCAACTATCGTAAAAACTTCAAGTATCGTGAGCTGATGCTGATTTGGCCGGACTTCCTGAGCTGGGATACCGTGATCAGCCGTGAAGCTGTTGCTTATGCCACAGCACGGGCATTAGGCTTGCGGGCGAAAATCGACGAGGAAACCGGCTGGCACAAAACCCTGTCCAACGTGGGCGTCAATGGGGTGACCGGCATTTCAGCGGATGTCTTCTGGGATTTACAGGACGTCGCCACCGACGCCAACCTGCTCAACCAGAACGACGTGACCACGCTGATCCGCAAAGACGGATTTCGTTTCTGGGGTTCCCGCACCTGCTCCGATGATCCGCTGTTCCAGTTTGAAAGCTACACCCGCACCGCCCAGGTGCTGGCTGACACGATGGCCGAGGCCCATATGTGGGCTATCGATAAACCACTGACGCCCTCGCTGGTGCGTGACATTATCGAAGGCATCAACGCCAAGCTGCGTGAACTCAAATCTAACGGCTACCTGATTGATGGCCAATGCTGGTATGACGAAAGCGCCAACAGCAAGGACACCCTGAAAGCTGGCAAGCTCTATATCGACTATAACTACACCCCAGTGCCGCCACTGGAAAACCTGCTGCTGCGCCAGCGCATTACTGACCAGTACCTGATGAACTTCGCCAACAGCATTAACAGCTAAGGGGCTGCATATGGCATTACCACGCAAACTGAAATACTTAAACCTCTTCAATGACGGCAACAATTACGTTGGGATTGTCGAAGAACTGACGTTACCCAAACTGGGTCGCAAGCTCGAAGCCTATCGCGGCGGCGGAATGCCCGGCGCGGCGAACGTCGATTTGGGGCTGGATGACGGCGCACTGGATGCCGAATTTACGTTAGGCGGGGTTGACGCCCAGCTCTACAAACAGTGGGGCATTGATAAAGTCGATGGCGTGGCCCTGCGTTTCAATGGCTCTTTCCAGCGTGACGATACCGGCGAAGTGATTGCCATCGAGGTCGTCATGCGCGGGCGATTTTCCGAATTTGACCACGGCAGCTACAAACAGGGTGACAACACCCAGACTAAGGTCAGCGCCAAAAATACTTACTTTAAACTGACGTGGGACGGGGAAGTGCTGGTCGAAATCGACACCGTAAATATGGTGGAAATCGTCGGCGGCGTTGACCGTCTCGAAGCGCATCGCCGTGCTATTGGCCTGTAAATATTAACCTTTTTCATCTGAGGAGCTTTTATCATGACCGAACAAACCCCTGTTGCCCTGCCTGAACAGGCCTCCGTCACACTGGAAGAGCCGATTATACGGGGTGCTACCACCATTACGGACGTGATTGTGCGCAAGCCTAACAGTGGTGCCCTGCGCGGTGCCCGTCTGCAAGCCCTGATGGAGATGGACGTAGACTCCATGATGCTGGTGTTACCCCGCGTCACCGCGCCGGCGTTGACCAAAGGCGATTTGCTGCTGATGTCACCGGGCGACCTGATTAACCTGAGTATCGAGGTGGTCAGTTTTTTGCTGCCGAAGTCGGTGAAGTCCGATTTCCAGACCAACTAACCGTTGATGAACTGGTGGCAGACATTGCCACCGTCTTTCACTGGTCGCCTGCCGTAACCGCTGACATGCCCCTGCCGGAGCTGCTGGAATGGCGTTACCGGGCAATGAAGCGGAGTGGTGCCGATGAGTGACCGAAATTTACGCCTGCAAGTGATCTTAAGCGCCGTGGATAAACTGACGCGGCCCTTGTATCTTAAAAGTAGGTTAAAATAAATACGATTAGATTTGGCACAGTGTACGCAGTCTGAGTTGCCCTGGGGTTTTAAGCCCGTTTTAAAGCTATTGGCGCATACACTGAGCCACTCGAAACCCGAACAGTTGTCTGTTATCCATAACGCATTTGCAAGGCAGGGTAATATAAGTCAGCCAAGTCCACTTTGTGTAGACATTGATGTTTCCAAAGCTTCATTGGATATCGCCGCCAGTACAACAATAAGCGCGTTCACTATCAGTAATGATCCTGATGGCTTTGACGTCATTGTGTCTACACTGAAGGAACATACAATTTCACTGATCCTGCCCAACAAAACACCCAAATGATAAAATCTTTTTGTGACATAGCCTTTTGTTCCTTTATTTCTCTATGTTTGTCGACTTAAAGTTATAAAGGAGCGGCTATGTCATTTCAACTCACCCTAAAAGTCGAGCATCGCGTTAAATAAGTAATATTTTATATTGTGATTAACTAATGAATATAAGTTTATTGAGGGAAGACTCTGGTGTTTGATATTACACGGTAAGCTTTGAATATATATCAATGAGGGTAATAAAATGATTCGATTTGAGGATAAAGTTGTCATTATTACTGGTGCAGGTAGTGGTATTGGTGAGGCTACAGCAAAGCGTTTCTCACAAGAGGGAGCCATTGTGGTGTTAGCTGGGCGGGATACAGAGAAGCTTAATCGTGTACTGAGCGAGTTGCCTTCGAGCAAAGCGTTAGTGATTCAGACAGATGTCGCGGACCGGGAATCGGCTAAAAATATGGTTGATGAAACCGTCAGGCATTTTGGCCGGATAGATATTCTGGTGAACAACGCCGGGTTATATGTGGTTGGTGATTTATTGAGTACTTCACAAGAAGACGGTAATGCAGTACTGGCTACGAATCTCAATGGTGTACTCAATTGTAGCTATTCTGCTTTGCCTCATTTGCTGAAAAGCAAAGGGTGTATTGTCAATAATGCCTCGGTATCTGGCTTGGGGGGCGATTGGGGCGGCGCTCACTATTGTGCAGCAAAAGGTGCTGTCGTGAATTTAACCCGTGCGATGGCGCTGGATCATGGTTCACAAGGGATCCGTGTCAATGCGGTTTGCCCGAGCCTGGTATTGACTCCGATGGTTGCCCGCTTTGATGATGAAACCCTTGCGCATTTCGATAGTCGTATTCCGTTAAAAAGGGCGGGCCAACCTTCTGAAGTGGCAGCAGCCATTGCATTTTTGGCCAGCGAAGATGCCAGTTTCATTAATGGGGTGAACTTGCCGATAGATGGCGGGGTAAATGCATCCAATGGTCAACCTAATTTTAACTGAGTTTGCCACAAACATTGCCTGTTAGATGATTGATTGAAAAGTGGCTCCACGGGGAGTGGAACCACTTAATTTCGTTTTGGCCCAGAGTATCAGTTTAGGCGACTCACTACCGTTGAGCGATTTGGGTTTATAGCCCCGGCCAGTTCACACAGTGTAGGGTGAGTGAACAAAGTTGCTAATGGCATTTCCATGTCTTGTTCACGCATACGCGCCAACAATTGTATTGCTGTCAATGAATGACCTCCCAATGCAAAGAAATTGTCATAACGACCGACCCGTTCCCGTTTTAGCAATTTCTGCCAAATCTCAGCCAGTGCAGTTTCCACATCACCGCGTGGCGCTTCGTAACCGGAAGTTGTTCCAACAGTAGAGTGTCCTGATGTCAGTGTATCTTGCGGTAAGCCCGCCTGAATAGCGTTGAAATCAGTCAGTAGCGGCCGGCACTCAGTGGCAGACAGGGTCGTAATGTTCATGATTGGTTTTTGGGGTTCGGTTTCCAATGTTTTTACCAGATCCGCTAAAGCAGTCGTTACATCAGCAATCAGGCGTGCCGGATCGATTCCTGATATGGCCTGAGCGGTCAGCAGGAAACTTTTACCCAAATCATCGACAGCCAGATAGATGGGATAGTTAGTCCTTTCTCGCCCGGTTACCAGACGTATACCTTCCCATAGGGTATTGATAGCATTCGATTGGCTATGGCGATAATTAAGGAGTGTATTAAAAAGCGGCAGAGGATGTGCTACACCGCTGCAACGTTGAGCCAGTGCCAGTGGTGCCTGTTCATGTTCAAGTAACTGCGTCAAACTGCGGTAAGTTGCTTGCACGGTTTCTTGTGTGCTGTTCCCCGCCAGCGTGATCCGCACGGGCAGGGTGTTGATGAACATTCCCAGAATTCGCTCAATATCGGCACTGCTCTGCATCCGTCCTGACAAAACTGTCCCGAAGACGACATCATCTCGCCCACTTATTTTTGCCAGAACTTGTGCCAACGCAACATGAAACAGAACACCGGGGCTAACACTTTGACGGCGTGCCTGTTTGCGAATAGCGTTAGTCAGTGCTGCATTAAGTGGCTTAATGACCTCTGTGACGGGCCTGTCCCCACGGTGAACATCCAATATGCCGAAAGGTGTTGTTGGCGTATCCACACTAGCGAGTATTTCCTGAAAATAGGCTTCGTGATCGGGCTTCGGCACACACAAGGATTGGGCGATAAAATGGCGGTACGGTAATACAGGCGGTAATGGCTCAGTACGATAGTGCAGAAGTTCATTGATTTCAGCCATGATGATATTCAGCGATATGTGGTCATTGAGGATATGGTGACAACACAACGCTAACAACCACTCTCCCTGATTCGGATCATGGGTAATATCAGCAGAGAATAGTGGAGCCTGGCTGATATCGAGGCGGTGTTGGGATGGATCTGTCTGTGCCAGCAATTGAGACGATACATCTTCTTTATCGTTATCTGGCACAAACGTATTGATGCGCAGAGAAGCCTGGCGCCAGACAACCTGTACGGGCTGTGTTAAACCCTGCCAGCAGATGGCAGTGCGTAAAATATCGTGACGATTAATAACTTGTTGCAAAGCAGCCAGAAAAGCATCAAGACGCTCGCGGGTGTTGAAAGCAAGCAAAAGGTGCAACAGATAAACATCCCCTTGTGTTTGCAGCAGATGATGAAACAGCATACCTTCCTGTAATGATGCAAGTGGATAGATATCCTGAATATTGTTGACACCATGAGGAATAGTCGCCGCGATGGTATCAATCTCATGTTGCGTCAGCGAAACCAGCGGCAGCATATCAGGAGTGATGGCGGTGCAGTCATCAGGGATAAGATTGGGGGGGAGGGTAAAAGTGACCTCATCATCTTGAATGGCCCGCATTATTTTCGCTATTTCCGCCAATGTTGGTGTGGAAAATACAGCACGAATATCAAGGTGCCAACCTCGATTGCGCAACCGCTCAATCAGGTTGATAACCATCAGAGAATGACCACCGAGTTCAAAGAAATGATCATAACGGCCAACCTTTTTCAGTCCTAATAATGCTTGCCAAATTTCAGCCAGCGCAATTTCCATTTCACCGAGCGGTTCTTCATAAGTGTGGGTTGCAATGGATGTCTGATCCGGCATCGGTAGGGCTTGGCGGTTAATCTTGCCATTAGGCGCTAACGGAAAAGCAGGCAGTGTCACAAAGGCGCTGGGCAGCATATAGTCGGCGAGATGTGGTGCGAGTTGCTGGCGCAGTTCTGTCGGTATCAGTTTGGTATTCGGTTCAGCGATCAGATAAGCAATCAGACGTTTATCACCCAGCTTATCTTCGCGGGCAAGCACGATAGCCTCACGCACACCGCGGCATTGCATTAATCGGGTTTCGATTTCTCCTAACTCGATACGGAAGCCGCGCAGCTTAACCTGAAAATCATTGCGGCCGAGGTACTCAATATTGCCGTCAGATCGCCAGCGAGCCAAATCTCCGGTCTTATACATGCGAGCGTTGGGATGTTCACTAAAGGGATCGGCAACAAATTTCTCGGCTGTCAGCGCCGGTTGGTTGGAATAACCCCGGGCGACCCCCATTCCGCCGATATAGATTTCGCCACTTACGCCAACCGGCGCTGGCTGACCAGAGGCATCCAAAATATAAATAAGGGTGTTGGACAGTGGTCGGCCAATCGGAATATTGTTGGTGATAGGCGGAGTACATTGGTTATCTATCACCATTTCTTTATCTATCTGCATAGCGGTAGCCGTGATGGTGATTTCTGTCGGACCATAAGCGTTGAACCAGCGGCAAGATTGGGTTTCCGGGTACGACAGCCAATCCACTAAATAACGGTATTCTACTTTATCCCCCCCCACAATAACGGTACGTATATAGGGGCTGAAACCGACACGTTCAGCTTTCATTTCTTGCGCCCAATGGTGCCAGAAAGCCGTCGGTATATTGATGATCGTTACTTTCTGTTCACGTAAAAAATTAACAAACGTGCTATTCGGTATTTTGATATGAGGTGGTCGCAGAACCAGCGTGGCACCTGATGCCAGAGTAGGAAAAATATCTGACACTGAAATGTCAAACGCGAAAGTCACAAATTGCAGAATACGATCCCCCAAGCCAGGTTCACTGATCTGGCAATGAGCATGGATAAGGCTGACAACATTGCGATGTTCCAGCATGACGCCTTTGGGGTTTCCGGTTGAACCGGAGGTATAGATGATATAGGCCAAATGATGAGGCTGAACGCCTGTTTGCCGGCTGTCAGGATTATAATCAGGCTGTTTTTGCAGATTATTTTGATGAATTTCATCGTCCAGCAGCCAGATAGGAATACCTTGTATTGGTAAGCGTGTCTGTAAATGTTTCTGGGTCAGCAATATGGCAGGCTTGCAGTCTGACAACTGATAAATCAGCCGCTCGGCAGGATATTCTGGATCAAGCGGGATATAACCGGCACCTGCTTTTAAGATCCCGAACAGACCAATGATCATATCCAAACCTCGTTCAACCTGAATGGCCACGCGGTCATCAGGGCGTACACCAAAAGCCATCAAACTATGTGCCAGTTGGTTGGCCCGGCAGTTCAGTTCGTCATAACTCAAGGATTGTTCTTCAAAGATCACCGCCGTAGCATCTGGTGTGCGTTGTACCTGAGCTTCGAACAGCTGGTGAATCAGCGCATTATGCGTAAAATCCGCTTGAGGGGCATTGAAATCAATCAATAATTGTTGGCGTTCTGCCACGGACAACACCGGCAGACGGGCAATAGTCTGTGTTTCATTCGTTGTCATGGCAGTCAGTACATGGATGAGATAACCCACCATGCGTTCAACCGTCGGCCGGTCGAACAGGCTTGATGCATATTCCAGATAACCACTGAGACCCTCCCGGCTTTCGGTCAGTGACAATGTCAGGTCAAAGTACGCGCTGCGGTGTGGCGGCGCTATCTTCGAGACAGATAAACCCGGTAATTCAAGGGATTGAGTGGGGGTATTGTTCAGGGCCAGCATAACCTGAAAAATGGGGTTGTAGCTTAAGCTGCGTTCGGGTTTTAGGATTTCCACCAATTGTTCAAAAGGCAGGTCTTGATGTGCATAAGCTGCCAGCGTCTGTTCCCGAACATGGGCAAGCAGATTGGCCACCGGGTTGGCCTGTTCCAGTTTGATGCGTAAAGGCAGGGTATTGACAAAAAAGCCAATCAAGCCTTCAAGGTCACTCAATGAACGATTGGCAACGGGGGTGCCAATGACAACATCATCCTGCCCACTCAAACGGGCCAGCACGATGCTCCAGGCTGCAAGCAACATCATAAATAATGTGGCATCCTGCCGTTGTCCGAGCGCTTTGAGAGCCGACAATAAATCAACATTCAGGTGCACGGGCACATGAGCGCCGGTGTAACTTTGTTCTGGCGGGCGTGGATGATCAATAGGGAGAGTCAGCAATGTCGGTGCGTTTTGCAGTTGTTTCTGCCAGAAATCCCGTTGTGCAGTAAGCACATCACCTTGTAGCCATTTCTGTTGCCAGACGGCATAGTCCGCATACTGGATGGGAAGGTGGGGCAAAGGATTGCCACACTTCCCTTGTGCGGTACGGTAGAGGGCACTCAGTTCGCGGAGCAATATCCCTACTGACCAGCCATCGGTGATGATGTGGTGCTGTGTAAGGATCAGCACATGTTCTTTATCAGACAGTTGCAGTAAATGACCTCGAATCATTGGCTCATTAGCGAAATCGAATGGGATTTGTGTTTCAAGTTCCGCTAATTCGTGAATGCGGGCCATACGAGAAATTTCGTCTAGCCCGCGCAGATCCTGACAGGTCAGAGAAAAACCCGTATCGGCATTATCTATGTGTTGGTAAGGTTGGTCATCAATCAGGACAAAACGGGTTCGCAGACTTTCATGTCGGCTAACGAGATGGTCAAGTGCAGACGTAAACGCCGCATGATCGAGATCTCCGCTGAGATGCAGGATTATCGGGATATGATAGGCCAGACTGGCTTTGCTGTTGAGTCTGGTAAGGAACCACAAGCGTTGTTGGGAGAAAGAGAGTGGTAGTGGTTGATTGCGATCGGTAGCGGGAATAACGATGTGGGTTGTGACCGGCGTGTCGATGAGCAAGGCAGCCAAATCAGCCAGAACAGGATGGGAAAAGAGTTGCTGCAAATGCAATTCTCGCGCCAGTTTCTGGCGTATTCGTGCGGCAAGCTGAATGGCGAGCAGAGAATGACCACCGAGTTCAAAGAAATGATCATGACGACCGACTTGTTCCAGTTTCAGCAATTGTTGCCAAATGCCGGCCAGCGCTGTTTCTATGTCTCCGATGGGTGCTGCGTAATTGCGGGTTGCGAGTGCTGTTTGATCTGGCTCTGGCAGTGCCTGGCGGTCGAGTTTACCGTTAGGGGTTAACGGGAAAGTCGCTAGCGTGACAAAGGCGCTGGGCAGCATATATTCGGCAAGGTGTTGCGCCAGTTGCTGGCGTAGTTCTGCTGGCACCAGTGTCGCATTGGGTTCGGCGAGCAGATAAGCTACCAGGCGCTTTTCATTCGGGATATCTTCTCGGACAATTACAACCGCTTCCCGTACACCGTGACATTGCGCCAGAGTCGTCTCAATTTCGCCAAGTTCGATACGAAAACCCCGGATCTTGACCTGAAAATCATTACGACCAAGGTATTCAATATTACCGTCAGGCAACCAACGCGCCAGATCACCACTTTTGTAGAGGCGGGCATCAGGATCTGAAGAAAAAGGATCAGCAAGGAAGCGTTCTGCGGTTAGTTCTGGAAGGTTCAGATAACCTCGGGCAACACCGATCCCACCAATGTAAAGCTCCCCTGTAACACCGATTGGCACGGGTTTTTTGTGACTATCAAGCAGATAAATTTGGATATTGGCGATGGGTTTCCCAATCGGTACTCGTCCGATATAACGATCCGGCACGCATTGCCAGGCGGTGACATGAATCGCAGCTTCAGTCGGGCCATATAAATTGTGTAACTGGCAGTGAGCAAAATGAGACAGACATTTCTGCTGTAAAGCATAAGGAAATTCTTCACCACTGCATAAAATATGACGCAAGGAAGGACAACAACCGGCAGGAATAGCATGGACAAATTGCTGTAGCATGGCAGGCACGAAGTAGAGAAGAGTAATCTGGCGTTTTTCTATCTCAGACCGTAAATAGTGCGGATCTTTATGACCATCGGGACGAGCCAGAATTAATTGTGCCCCAGACATCAGGGGCGGGAATAGCTCCCAAACGGAAACATCAAAACTAAAGGGTGTTTTCTGCAAGACCCGATCCTGCGGGGTTAATTGATAAGTCTTCTGTGACCAGAGCAGACCATTCACAACCCCGCGATGTTCATTCATTACCCCTTTAGGCAGGCCTGTTGAACCCGAGGTATAAATCACATAAGCCAGATGGCGTGAGGTTAGGTCAAGCACTTGAGGATCAGGGTTGCTATCTGGCATGTCGGCACTAAGAAATGCAAGATGGTTGAGATCCACAATGGGGACGTTGGTCAGGCGATTGATTAACGTTGTTTGGGTGAATAAAGTTTGGGTGAGCAAGGCAACGGGAGCGGCATCTCCAAGTATATAAGCCAGTCGTTCGGCTGGATAGTTTGGGTCGAGCGGAACATAGGCCCCGCCGGCCTTAAGGATAGCGAGTAATCCCACCATCATAACCGGACTGCGTTCAGAACAAATCGCCACACGATCATCCGGGCGAACACCTAAGGCAATCAGATAATGCGCTAAACAATTGGCTTGACGGTTCAGTTCAACATAACTCAATGATTGCTCTTCAAAGATGACAGCAATCGCATCGGGATTTTGCTGTACTTGCTTTTCAAACAGTTGGTGAATAAATGCATCTTGTGGGACGTCGGTTGCTGTATTTTGAGAGAATACAAGGTCTGGAGAAGATGGGAGCGCGTTAAAATCCACCAGCACTTGTTGACGTTCCGCATTGGGCAAAATCGGAATAGCCAAAACTGGCTGGTGGGGGGCGGTTTCCAGCGCTTCGAGTAGCCCCGTCAGGGCAGTGGTCATATAGCCGATCAGCCGAATCGGATCGATGCCCGATACGGTTTGAGCAACTAAACTAAATCCATCGCCCCAATCATCAACAAATAAACCGATAGGATAATTGATCCTCTCTTCTTCCATCAGCAGACGCACACCTTCCCATTTAGCCAGAGTAATATCTGCCTGGCTATGACGATAATTGAGTAGTGTGTTAAAGAGCGGCAAAGGGGGTAACACGCGGCTGCAATGTTGCGCCAGTGTCAGTGTTGCCTGTTCATGTTCCAGCAGGTTCATCAAATTGAGGTAGGTTTCTTGAACGATCGCCTGTGCACTATTATCTATCAGTCCGATCCGAATGGGCAACGTATTGATAAGCAGCCCCATCATGTGATCAATGCCGGTACTGCCCTGCATACGTCCCAACAATACCGTACCAAAGACGACATCGTCGCGCCCACTGGTTTTTGCCAGCACCAGCGCCAAAGCAACATGAAACAATATACTGGGGCTGACACCCTGACGACGGGCTTGGGTGCGAATAGCTCTGGACAGTGCCGCATCCAGTGGCTGTTTGGCCTCGGTTATCTGCTTATCCTCACTGTGAATATCCAGTATCCCGAAAGGCGCTGTGGGTGCATCTATGTCAGAGAGTATTTTACGAAAATAGGCTTCATGATCTGACTTCGGCCAATGCAGGCATTGGGCCACAAAATGACGATAAGGCAATATTGGGGGTAATTTTACAGAATGACGATGGTCAGGATATCCCTTTTCGCTATGGTCGGGTGATAATAGATCAATTTCATCAATGATACGTTCCAGTGTTATATGATCACAGACTAAATGATGGATGCATAAAACCAGTAACCACTCATCCTGATGCGGGTCATAGGCGATGTCAGCGGAAAATAGTGGTGCCTGACTCACATCAAGGCGGTAGTGATGGGGATCGGTACGCGCCAGTAATTGGCGAGGAATATCCTGATCGTCATCGGGTAAGAATGTCTTGATGTTCAAAGATGTCTGTCGCCAGACAACCTGCACAGGTTGTGCTAACCCCTGCCAGTAGATTGACGTGTGCAGAATATCGTGACGGTTAATGACCCGTTGTAAGGTTGCCAGAAAGATATCGAGCCGTTCGCGGGTGTCGAAGGCAAGCAACTCGCGTAACAGATAAGTATCACCTTGTTTTTGTAGCAGATGATGGAACAAAATACCTTCCTGTAGCGGTGCAAGAGGATAGATATCCTGAATATTGGCCGCACCATCAGGAATAGTCGCAGCGATGGCATTAATCTCGTGCCGGGACAGGGAAACTAAAGTCAACATGTCGGGGGTAATGGCAGTACAACCTTCTGGAATGAGATTAGGTGGTACAGTGAACACAGTTGCATTTTCTTGCGCGGTATTCCCTTGAACGGTATCTTTTTGCACCGACAGTAGCGCTTTAGCCATCTCTTTCAATACGGGTTTGGTGAATACATTCTGAATGTCAAGAGACCACCCCAATTCACGAAGTTTTTCGATCAGGCCAATGGCTGTCAGTGAGTGCCCGCCAAGCTCGAAAAAGTGATCGCAGCGGCTGACATATTTCACGCCGAGCAACATTTGCCAAATTTGACTCAGGAGAGTTTCTGCTTCGCCTATGGGGGTCTGGTAACTGCGTGTGACAATTGCCGTATGATCGGGTTTGGGAAGAGCCTGACGGTCAAGTTTGCCATTGGGTGTGAGTGGGAAAGCGTCGAGTGTCACGAAGGCACCGGGTATCATGTATTCAGCCAGGTGTTGTGCGAGTTGCTGCCTTAATGTCATGGGTTCCAGTTCAACACCGGTCTTCGGTAACAAGTAGGCGATTAGCTGTTTTGATACCGGACTGTTTTCACAAGGTAATTTTTCACAAGGCAGTACCAAAGCCTCACGTACGCCGTGGCATTGCCGCAGCCTTGCTTCGATCTCTCCCGGCTCAATGCGGAAACCCCGCAGTTTGATCTGGAAATCATTACGGCCGAGATACTCAATTTTGCCATCGGGTAGCCAACGTCCCAGATCCCCGCTTTTGTACATACGCGCATTGTGCTCAGAAGAGAACGGATTAATGAGGAAACGTTCGGCAGTGAGTTCGGGACGGTTCAGGTAACCACGGGCAACGCCGACGCCCGCGATATATATTTCTCCTGCCACTCCCCACGGAACGGGTTGGCCGTGCCTGTCAAGGATATAGATCTGGGTATTGGCGATGGGGCGACCAATCGGCGGGGCATTATCTCCCTGACTTTCACATCGGCAAAGAGTAGCACAAACAGTGGCTTCCGTCGGGCCATATGCATTGATCATCTGTCGTCCTGATGCCCAGCGTTTGGTCAGCGTAGGTGGACAGGCTTCTCCTCCCACCATTAAGGTTTGCAGGGTTGCCGGAAGCGAGTCCATCGTTGCCAGAGCCGTGGGGGACAAGAGGGCATGAGTCATGGTGTGAGTCTCTAAATAGTGAGACAGGGTTGTTCCCGGCAGCAGGTTTTCCCGCCTGGCAAGGTAAAGGCGTCCGCCCGCCAGTAGAGCCATGCCGAATTCCCAAATACAGGCATCGAAACTGTTTGAGGCAAACTGCAAGATCCGACTGTCTGACGTGATGGAGAGTCGGTCTTGCTGGGTGGTAATCAGGTTACACAAACTGCGATGTTCGATCATAACCCCTTTGGGTTGCCCTGTGGAGCCGGAGGTATAGATAACATAAGCCAGATGACGGGAGGTGAGTCCTAATGACGGGGCTTCTGGGTTTTCTTCCGATCTTCCATCCAAAACAGGATCGTCTGGGATATCCAGTAGAATGACAGGCAGGTGACTGTTCCCTATTCCTGTCATCGTTGTTTGGGTTATCAGCGCCACGGGGGCTGAGTCATTGAGCATATAGGCCAGCCGCGAGGTCGGATAAGTCGGGTCAAGGGGAACGAAAGCGCCACCGGCCTTGAGGATACCTAATAAACCGACCACCATTTCCAGACTACGTTCAATACAAATTGCCACCCGATCATCAGGACGCACACCGAGAGCAATCAGATGATACGCCAGACGGTTGGCGCGTTTGTTCAGTTCATCGTAGCTCAGAGATTGCTCTTCAAAAACCACGGCGGTGGCATCGGGTGTGCGTCGCACTTGTGCTTCGAACAGTTGATGAATCAGCGTATCTTGCGGGAACTCGGTTTGAGTGGCATTGAAATCCCTTAATACCTGCTGGCGTTCGATATCGGGCAGGATTGGCAGATTGACTATTTTTGTCTGCGCAAGAGAGGGGGTCTCCAGAGAAGTGAGGGCGGCGTCAAGCAGGACAGCAAGACGAGAGCGGAGCGCCGTAACCTCCGGGATACTCAGATAATCAGGAGAAAAATAGAACTCAATGGAAACCGGAGAATAGGTATCTTCAGGGCGCGCGGTGTTTGTGTATTGCTTCATTCTGACACAAAGAGGATAGGGAGTGCCGGAACGCAGGTCGAACTGTTTGGCGCTGACGTTTTCTCCTTCCATATGCAAATTAGCTTTAAACGGTTCGAGAGATAAAGTCACGTCAAATAATCGCGCATTTCCGACTTGTTGCCGCGAGGGTATTTGTCGGTTGAGTTCTGCGATGGGAAAACGGTCATGTTCATGGCAAAGACTCATTTCGGTTGCGGCTTTGCGCATGACATCACGAAACGTATCTTCCGGTGAAAGGGTGATACCAATAGGGATCACGGATGCGAACATACCCATCGTGTACTTTTGTCGCGTATTTTTGCGGTTGTGCACGGGAACACCAATGACAATTTCATTGACATCGGTGACTCGGGTGAAATAGCAGGCCAGAATGGCATACATGAAATGCAGGAAGGGCAATCCCTGCCCACCCGCTACGTTTTCGATACGTTTAAAAAGAGCATGGTCGATTGACCAAATGACAGACTGGGCAGCCGTGGGTTTGATTTGTTTATGGCCCGTCGTGTTAGTGCAATTGACAGGCTGGAGCAAGGGAGGCGGCGGGTTTTCATAGCGCTTCAACCAAAATTGCCTATCGTGTGAGTAGTGTTCGGAAGCAAGATAATTGAGGTTATCCGTAATAAAATCCAGATAAGAATGAGCGGAGTTGTTCAGGGTTTCTCCTTTCATCAGGCGGTTATAGGCATCGATAACCTTGTTGATGAGGATGAACATACCCGTGCCATCAATGACTAAATGATGACAGCAAAATTGCCAGTACCGACAGGTATTGCTGATCCGCAATAATCTGGAACGCCACAGTGTCTCGTTCAGGCGAAATGGATGCATGAACTCGTCATCCATGTATTGTTTTACTTTGGTTTCAGCCTCTGGATGCAATGAAAAATCCTGTATATCTATAGCTACCGGGAGAGAATGCACCACTTTTTGCCTGGGTAAAGCGTGGGTGTTGAGAAACTGCAACTTCAGAGTGTCATGACAATAAACAACGGATTCAAAGGCACGGGCAAATAATGCTTCATTCAATTCTCCTTCAATGCAGATAAAAATGCTGAGGTTGTAGTTGGAAGAATTGGGATGAATAGCCTGATCAAACCAGATGGCTTGCTGGGGAGAACTAAGAGGATAAGAACTAAGAGGAGAGGCAGACAAGGAGAGAGAATGGTTATGACAAGCGTCTGAAGAAGTTTGTGAAGAATTTTTGTGTAACATTTTCATTACTCCTTTGTAGTTATTTGATTTTTATTTGTTGCATCCGTTTGAAAGTAAATTAAACACCGCCTGTAACTGTTTTTTTGTAAAAATGAACTGATTATCGACAATTTGGTGGTTTTTTATGCTAAATACACGCCTGATAGTAACATTTTGAAATTAAATTAACTGAAATAAATACCGTGTGTCGATATTTTTTGTAGCTTAAATGTTAATGTTGAATGCGGGTGCTATAGCGGATGGTTGAAGAGGAGTATCAGGATAAGATAGAGGTTATCCCGCCAGATTGACGGGTTTATCAGAAAAATAACAGCTACCGTACCAGTTCACGAATAATGATCGCCAAATGGTCAAACATTTCACCAAATAACCGCTCAGTGAATGGCACCAATGTTGGAAATAACAGGGAAAGCGTGAAAATCCCCACTGTCAGCGTTAATGGAAAACCGACCACAAATACAGAAAGTTGGGGTGTCATGCGGTTTAACATGCCCAGAGAAAAATTCAGAACCAGAAGTAGGGTAATCATTGGCATTGCCAGCATCATGCCATTGATAAAAATCAGGCTGGCACTTTGGGATAGCAGTAAGAAACCCTTTGGATTCAATTGGGTTGATTGAATGGGAATAGAATAAAATGTATCGGCCAGAATTGATAATAGCCATAAATGCCCATCAAAAGCCAGGAACAGCAACATCATCATCATATTGAGGATGCGGGCTAAGATAGGCATATTCGGGCCACCGGTAGGATCAAAAAAAGTGGCGAATGAAAGCCCCATTTGTAAGCCGAGTACTTCACCTGCATGACGCACTACGGCAAAGGCGATCTGCATGGTCAATCCCAGAGCCATACCAATCAATACTTGTTGTATCAAAACCCAAATTCCGGCAACAGAAAAAATCGGAATTTGCGGGGAGGGAAGGGTTGGAACGAGTAACGCTGTGATCACTAAGGCCAAGCCAATTTTAACGTTTATCGGTATCTGTTTTTCACTGAAAATGGGGGCGGTGCTGAACAAGGCCAACAGGCGCACCATTGGCCAGAAAAAATCACTGACAAGGCGGGAAAGGGTTTCACTATCAAACGGGATCATAATTAACCGATGATAGCCGGAATACTGCTAAACAGCGTGCGCATGTAATCCAGCAATAAATTTAACATCCAGGGTCCGGCAGTGACGATAGTCACGAAGACGGCCAGGATTTTTGGAATAAACGATAAGGTCATCTCGTTTACCTGAGTTGCCGCCTGTAATAAGCTGATGATTAAGCCACTAATTAAGGCGGATAAAAGGGGAGGGGCGGCCAGTGCTAACGCCACTTTCATCGCCTCAACACCGAGGGCCATTACCGATTCTGGAGTCATAATTTCCTTAAACCGCTTTTTGATCTTTATTCCGATAAGATTTCACGTTAGATATAAAGTTGTTGATTAAACATAAAAACTTTGTGCCAGTGAACCCAGCAAGAGTTGCCAGCCATCGACCAGAACAAACAGCATAAGTTTGAACGGCAATGAAATGGTAGCGGGCGGAACCATCATCATCCCCAACGCCATCAAGACACTGGCAACAACCAGATCGATGATCAGGAACGGAATGAAGAGCGTAAAGCCAATCTGGAATGCGGTTTTCAATTCACTGGTAATAAATGCGGGAACGAGCACGCGCATTGGAACTGAATCCGCCGTTTCAAATGCCCCCTGATCTGCCAAGCGGGCAAACAGTGCCAAATCATTTTCCCGTGTCTGGCGTAACATGAATTGGCGCAGGGGTTTGGCACCTTGATCCAGTGCGACTTCCAGCGTGATTTTATCCTCGCTGTAGGGCAGATAAGCGTTTTGATAAACTTTATCAAATACCGGCGCCATGATAAAAAAAAGTCATAAACAACGCCAAACCCAACATAACCTGATTAGGCGGGGCAGAAGGTGTTCCCAGCGCATTGCGCAGCAAACCCAGTACAATGATGATGCGGGTAAAACTGGTCATCATTAGCAGGGCAGCTGGGATGAATCCCAGTGCCGTGATGAAAATCAGGGTTTGGACTGGCAATGACCAACTTTGTCCACCATTGGCTAAGGGCTGGCTGATGATACCAGGAAACTCAGCCGCCGCGTTCATAGGGAACAGTGGCAGCAGGAGCACCATAAACAGCGTCGTCAAACGCATGGGATAAAGCCGTGAAACCAATTTCTTGCCTGTCATAAAAACGCTATTTTTCATCATCGTCCTTGTTATTCTTGTTTTTTCTGGAGTATCTTTTTTAGCATCTGTCCAAATGGCAGCGGCTTGAGCGCGGGTTCCTTGTCCACGTTGTCAGGTGGTACAGGCATTTGATGCAGCATACTGATCTGTTGGGATGTGACGCCCAAAACCAGCCAGTTATCCTCAACTTCTACCACGACGACCCGTTCTTTCGGTCCAAGGGCGCAGCTTGCCTTAACGTTTAGCAAACGATGATTTTTGCTTTTGGCAGGGGAAAAACCCAAACGGCGAACGAGCCATGTTATGAAGAAAATCAGTAATAAAATGCCGCCCAGGGCACTGCTGACTTGCATCAGCGTTTGGCTGGCCGAAAGAGGGACCTGTTTGATTGTATTGACATGAACATGGCTGGCTGCGGTGTTAACAGGTGCAGCATCAGATGCCGCACCAGGCTGAAAAGAAGTATGAACGGAGGGCTGGTTCGCCATCATAGTTAACGACTCAAGCGACGCATACGCTCAGAAGGCGTGATGATATCTGTAATACGGATACCGTATTTATCCGATACGACAACCACTTCTCCCTGCGCGATCAAATAACCATTAATCAGAATATCCAATGGTTCTCCCGCCAGGCCATCAAGAGGAACAACTGAGCCTTGTGACAGTCTCAACAGTTGTTTGATGGTCATTTTAGTACGGCCTAGCTCGACAGAGAGCTTGACCGGAATATCCATGATCAAATCAATATCGGAAAGTTGGGCCAACGCATCCTGCGCTTCCAGGTTCTCAAATATTGATGCGCCGCCGTCAGAGGTTTGCTGTGCGGCCTGTTGTTCCAGCGCTTCCGCCCACATATCTTCAGTCGAGCTGGTATCTGTAGGTTGTTTAGCATCACTCATTGGGCTTTTCCTCATCCAGAGCAGTTAAAACAGGGTTAATCAGGTGTTCAACACGCAGGGCATATTGCCCGTTTAGTGTTCCATATTGACTGGTGAGCACAGGCACACCATCAACGTGAACGATCAGGCGTTCAGGTTTTTCAATCGGCAAGATATCGCCTCTTTTCAATTGAAGGATTTTTGACAGCCGCAGAGGAATATCAACAAAGTTTGCCACCAGCTCTAATTCTGAATGTTGAACTTGCTTCACTAAACTTTCACGCCACTGGCTCTCTTCCTGACGTACATTTTCCACAGGGGGATTGGTCAGGCGCTCGCGCAGCGGTTCGATCATGGCGAATGGAATACAGATATTGAATTCCCCGGTCAATGCCCCGATCTCTACCTGGAACGGGGTGGTCACCACGATGTCATTCGGTGAAGTGGTGATATTGGTGAATTTCACCTGCGTCTCGGAACGCACGTATTCCACTTCAAGTTTAAAGATGGAATCCCAGGCGTCACGATAGGCATCCAGTGCCAGTTTTAGCATCCAGTTAATGATCCGTTGTTCGGTATGGGTAAATTCACGACCTTCCACTTTGGTTGGAAAACGGCCATCCCCGCCAAACAGGTTATCAACAGCGATATAAACTAAGCTAGGCTCGAAAGCGAATAGTGCAGTGCCCCTCAATGGTTTCAGGTGAACCAGATTGAGGTTGGTTGGCACCGCCAAATTGCGGGCAAATTCGAGGTAAGGCTGAACTTTGATAGCGCCGACCGTAATATCCGGGCTACGGCGCAGCATGTTAAACAACCCCATCCTGAACTGGCGGGCAAAACGTTCGTTGATGATTTCCAGTGACTGCAAACGCTCGCGTACAACACGGCGTTGGGTATTGGGATCGTAAGGGCGAACCTCACTTTCTTGGGACGCAGCTTGTTCTGCGTCATCCGCAGAGGCACTGTCACCATTGAGCAGAGCATCGATCTCTGCTTGTGAAAGAATATTGTCGCTCATTGTGATTATCGCAGAATAAACGTGGTAAATAACACATCGGTGATTTCCTGATCGGGTTCACCGGGTATTAGTGTCGGGTGTAGTGCCTGTTTGATATCTGCTACCAAACGCATCTTACCGTCATCTTTTGCCAGATCAGCCGCTTTCTGACGAGATAATAGCAGCAACATACGACTACGAACTTCGGGCAGATATGCATGAAATCGCTGACGGGTTTTCTCGTCAGTCAAACGCAATGTGATGCCAACGTACAGCACACGATCGAAATGCGCTTCGTTGTCGATCAAATTGACGGTAAATGGTTCCAGAGTCATAAATACGGGGGCGTCAATGACCTTGGTTTTTTCTGTACTGTTGTTGGTTGACTGGTTCATTACCCACCAGCTATACCCTCCGATGGCAACACCAAGAACAGCAATCAGTATTAACAGTATCATCCAAATTGGATTTTTGCGTTTATGCTCGTAGCTATAATCAGACATGGACAGATAAATTCCTGTTTTCTGTTGCAAATAAGTCACCGCTCATTCCGTGGCGGAGTCCCTATCCATCAAAATCGATATCAATTATCCCGCGTCTTTGTTCCGGCAATGGCTGGAACAAACGAGGAAAAAACCATTAACTCGCACGTTTGTTATCGATCCATTTTCGTTTTATTCCGATGCCTCACGAAATTAGGCTTAATATTTAGGTGAATAATCAGGCGAAAGTATCAATGCCTCCTCGGATCGAGGTGAGTTGCTGAGGGGTTACCCTGATGGCTGATATCTGAGAGGCTGTGCGCCCTGTCGCGGCCACTAAACCAGACGCTTGCGTTTCAGCATGGGGATTGGAATGGCTGTTCGGGTTATTGGCATGATCATGAGCCAAGTGCTCTTGCTGCCCGCTTCCCTGGGCATTGCTGTTAATGCTGCTTTGCGCCAGTTGAATGCCATTTTCAGCCAGTGCATGGCGTAATCCGGGTAATGCGGCTTCCAGCGCCGCACGAACATTCTGATGGGCGGAAACAAAATGTAAGTGAGCCTGATTGTCTTCAACGTTCATACGGATATGCAGCGCCCCCAGCTCTTGAGGATGTAAGCGGAGTTCAGCCTGTTGCAATCCATTACGATTAAAAAACAGCACATGTTGATTGAGTTGTTGTTGCCACTCTTCACTGCCAGGATGAGCATTTAATAAAGGTGTTGTTGCACTGTTCAGCGGAAATTGCCCTGTCGGGTGTTGCCCTACTGAAAATAGGGAAGGGGTTGCCAATACCATCGGTGAGTCGATAGACGTTGTTTCTGTCGTGGAGGTTGTTAAGGCAAGGCCGGCCTGACTGGCCATCTGGAGCAGATTTGACTCTTTGCTATTGCCTGAATCGGTGTTTTTAAGAGTATGTTCAGATTCGGTTTTGTTATGGGTGGCAAAGTGATTAGCGGCCTGTCTGATTTGTCCGGCCAGCGGTGCCAATTCAGATTGAAGATTGGCAGAGTCTTCTGTCTTAGTATTCAGGGGGATATCCTGTTTAGCAGAAAGCTGAATGCCTTTATCTTGTTCACTGACTTTAGATTGTTCAGCAAGGTTGGTGTCAGTTAGCCGGCTAATTTCGGTATTTCTGTCCAACAGTGTGTCAACCGTGCTGCCTTCGCTATCCAGCCATTCATTTTTCAGTAAGGCATCTTCTGATGAAGAATTCCCCAATAATGTATTTTCTAACGATCCATTGCCCATCAAACCCTGTGAGTTTTCAGCAAGAAGCGCGGAATGGGGATCAGAGTTAAGCAGCCCGGCAAGCTGGATGGGGATCGCCGCACTTAATGCTTCGGCTGATAAGAGATCTTCATCTTTTAATACAGCAAATTTGGCACTGTTTTCTTGTGGTGCTGTTTCTACCGGTGATTTATCCTTGACTACACTGTTATCTGACACGACGGCCAATTGCGGCCAGTTGTTTTCTGCTGTTTTATCAGCAGTGGATTTTTCCTCTTTCAGACTATTTTTATCCGCCTGAGTAATGGGCTTATGCATAGCGGCTGTTTCTGCATTGAGAAGTTGCCCAAATTGAGAAGAATGGTGACCGATCACGGCATTATTCAGAGTCGGTTGACTTTTATCCGTACCTTTGTCTGTGAGTTTTAAATCAGTAGGCAAAAGAGTGAGGTTCATTGTTTCATTCTCCGTTGTGCACCGCGTTGTGCGTACTCATCCATTTGTTTTTGCTCCATGCGATTTTGGTGTAACTTCAAATTATGCTCTGCCCGCTGTTGCAGAGTGTCGAAGGCGTTCAGGCGTTGCTGTTTTTCCTGCCATTGTGACATGGCTTGCTCAAGACGTTTTTTCCATTGATTGAGTTGTAATCTGTGCTGTTCAATGGCCATTTCCAGCGTTTTCATAAACTGCTGGTAATTTTGCCAGGTCGAGCAGGACATACCATTGCTAAGTGTGTTATTCAGACGGGTACGATACTCATCCTGATAATTCATTAACGCCGTGAGTTGTTGTTCCATTTGTTGATGACTTTGCCGAATCTGTGCAAGTTGCGATGCCGCTTTTTCTGCCGCATCCTGGGCAAGTTCACGCAAAGTTTTGAGAGGGGAGTGTTGTTGCATGTATTTCCTCGTTTTAATCACCAAACAGACGCGTTACTGAATGACATCAATAGTAAAGTTATATCGGCATCGTATCGATAAACGTTATACCTCTTGGCAAAAGTATTTTTCTGTTAATTTCCCCTGAGTAAAATATTATGTTGGCAATAATTGTTGAAGCTCAGTACAGGCCTTATCGTATTCGCTATGCTCGTCAATGCTTTGTTGCAGGAATTGGGACATATGAGGATAAAGCTCAATCGCTCTGTCAAGCAGGGGATCACTGCCCGCAGCATATGCACCGACGTTAATCAGATCTCGGTTACGTTGATAGCTGGAAAGTAACTGTTTGAAATGTTGTACCCGCCGATAATGGGTATTGTCGATCAGCGCGGTCATGGCACGACTGATAGAAGCCTCAATATCAATAGCAGGATAATGCCCCGATTCCGCCAGTGAACGTGATAGTACGATATGACCATCCAGAATGGCTCGCGCCGCATCGGCAATCGGATCTTGCTGGTCATCACCTTCTGTCAACACGGTGTAAAATGCCGTAATGGAGCCACCATCACTGACACCATTTCCGGCTCTTTCCACCAGTGCCGGTAACTTGGCAAATACAGACGGGGGATAACCTTTAGTTGCCGGTGGTTCGCCGATAGCCAGCGCAATTTCACGCTGTGCCATGCTGTAACGGGTCAGGGAATCCATGATCAACAAGACATGTTTGCCTCTGTCGCGGAAATCTTCGGCGATGCGCGTGGCATAAGCGGCACCTTGCATCCTCAGCAAAGGTGAAACGTCGGCGGGAGCGGCAACAACGACTGAGCGGGATAATCCCTCCGTACCCAAAATATTTTCGATAAAGTCTTTAACTTCACGGCCACGCTCACCAATTAATCCCACCACGATCACATCGGCTTGGGTATAACGCGCCATCATACCAAGCAGCACACTTTTACCGACGCCAGAGCCGGCAAATAATCCCATACGTTGCCCACGGCCCACGGTCAGCAGGGCATTAATGGCACGGACGCCAACGTCCAATACATTGCTGATAGGGGTTCTTTGCAGGGGATTAAATGGCGTCGTTGTCAAAGGGGCACGATAACCTGTATCAGGGGCAGGTAAACCATCAAGTGGCCGGCCTGCACCATCCAGAACCCTGCCGAGTAATTCCGCTCCCAGAGGCAAACGGCGTCCGGCACCCGCCTCTTCGCCATAAGAACGGGCATAGACGCGAGCGCCCGGCACAATGCCTTCCAATTCTTCCAGTGGCATCAGCAACAGTTTTTCGCCATTGAAGCCGACGACTTCACTTTCAACCTCTTCAATGGCGTTGCCATTTTGGCGCTCGATCAGGCAGGTAGCGCCGAGGGGCATATGTAAGCCAATGGCTTCCAGTACCAAGCCTGTGGCGCGGGTCAGGCGTCCGTAGCGACGCACTTTGGGGGTTTTTTCCAGTCGTTTCTCCAAGGAATCCAGCGTTGCCAGCCAGCGACCCAATCTTGCCGTCATCACAATTCTCCCGGTGCTGCCAGACGACACATTTCATGCCAGCGGGTAGCTAAACTGGCGTCCATATCCCCTTCATCGGCGCTGACTTTACAGCCGCCCGGATGCAGTTTGTTATCCGCAACTAAACGCCAGCCGTGTAGCGCCAAAACTTCCCCCAGTTGCTGTTCAACCAGCGGGATGTTTTGTGGATGGATACGCAATTGGGGTTTGCCACTGAACATAGGTTCTTGCTGGATAAATTCGCGGATTTGGTTCAGCAGGGCGGTACCATCACAAACCGCAGGTTGCCCCAGAATATGGTGAGCCGCAGTCAATGCAAGTTGCATCAGGCGGGAAGCAATCACGGTATCCAACCCATCCAGTGAATGGCTAAAGTCCGTTAGCAAGGTTTTCCACTGATCAGTAATAACTTGCTGTTGTTGTCTGGTTTCCTGCAAACCTTGTTCCAGTCCGGCTTGGCGGCCTTCCTGAACCCCTTGTTCATAGCCTTGTATCTGGCCTTCTGCAAAACCCTGTGCATGACCAGCATGACGCGCCTGCTCTTTTAGCTCGTCCAGTATTCTTGCTTGTTCCCGCAGCCGATCTTGTTCGCTTGGCTGTTGTTTCTCATCTATGGGTTCCAGTTTTGTTCGCAGAGTTTCCCACTGAGTCAATTCGCCCGGCTGCCACGGCCGCCAGTTGCCATTATTCGACTTATCAGACATAGGTATCATCACCACCGGTTAGGATCATTTCGCCACTTTCTGCCAGACGACGAACAACAAGCAGGATGGCTTTCTGTTCAGCTTCCACTTGAGACATCCGCACAGGGCCACGATTTGCCAAATCATCGCGCATGATTTCAGCCGCCCGCTGCGACATATTATTGAGGAAGTGATCGCGCAATGCCTGATCGCAACCTTTCAATGCCACCAGCAAGGAATCGGTGGTAATCTCCTGCAACAGACGCTGGATACTGCGATCGTCCACGCTGATAAGGTTTTCGAACAGGAACATCTCATCAATGATCTTCTGTGCCAGTTCGTTATCATAGGAACGAACGGCGTCAATGACACCTTCTTCCTGCTGGCTTTTCATCAAGTTGATGATTTCTGCCGCTGTACGAATACCCCCCATCTTGCTGCGTTTCAGGTTCTGACCATCCAGCAGGTTATTCAGGACTTCCGTCAATTCCGCTAACGCGGAGGGTTGGACACCACCAAAAGTAGCGATACGCAACATGACATCGTTACGCAGACGGTCATCAAACAGGGCGAGGATATCAGCGGCCTGACCCCGGCTCAGGTGAACCAGAATGGTGGCAATGATCTGCGGATGTTCATCGCGGATCATATCAGCTGCCATCTGTGGCTCCATAAAGTTAAGCGTTTCGATGCCGGTCGTGGTATCACGGGACTCCAGGATATCCTCAAGCAGGCTGGAAGCCCGCTCTTCCCCCAATGCCTTAATCAGTACGTTGCGCAGATAGTCGTTGGCGTTGATGCTGAGGGCTGTAAATTGTCCCGCATCTTCTTCAAACTCTGCCAGCACTTCAACCAGTTGTTGATTGGAGACTTGTTTCATCCCCGCCATCGCAACACTCAGTTGTTGTACTTCGCGGGAATTCAGGTGCTTGAACACCTCGGCCGCCTGATCTTCTCCCAGGGTCATTAACATGACGGCACTTCTTTCTGTTCCTGTCAGGCTCATTGTTCGTTACTCATCCATTGACGGATCACCAGCGCGACGACGCGAGGATCTTTTTCTGCAAGTTCGCGCAGACGCTGGCTTTGAAGCTCAACATTGACCCGCTGGCGAGCCATGTTACGGCGCATTTTTTCGTCCAATTCAGGATTGGTTTCTGTATGCTGTTTCAGTTGTTTCTTTTGTGCTTCCAGCGCCGCTTTTTCCGCAGCCCGTTTTTTAGCGATTTGTGGCACGACCATCTTACGCCACAGTAGCCATGCAACCAGTACCAACAGTAACCAACGACCGGCTTCTAACAGTTTTTCCAGCAGGGCAGGGTGCTGCCAGAACGGCAAAGGTTCTATCACTTCGGTGGTGTCATTGAACGGTGTGTTAACCACATTCAGGCTATCGCCACGGTCAGCAGAGAAGCCCATAACTTCACGCGTCAATGCTTCGATTTGTGATAGCTGTTCTGGTGTCAGCGCTTGTGTTTCAGGGCCATTCTCTCCCTTCACGGTGGCATAGTTGACCACAACGGCAACCGAAAGGCGTTCCACTGCGCCAGCCTGCAATTGGGTATGACGAATGGTGCGATCTACTTCATAGTTAGTGGTTTCGTCATAACGGTTATTGCGGTTGTTGCTTAACATACGCTCGTAACTATTGTTTTTGTTAGCGTTACTGCGCTGTTGGTCAGTTTTTTCATCACCGTTGTTTTTGGCATTTGCGTTCGGTTTTTCGATTGGTGCACTCGGGGCAGCACTTGGCTGATTTGACAACGCACCCGGTACGCCACCGACTAATGGCCCGCCGCTTTGCTCGTTGGTGCTGCTCTGCTTAGAACGGACAGCAGCCTGATTCGGTGGCTGATTAGGTTTATATTCTTCAGCTGTTTCTTCGCGCCGGGAGAAATCAATTTGTGCAGTGACCTGAGCATGAACGTTGCTACGGCCAACCACAGGGGCCAGAATGGTTTCAATTCGATGTTGGAAACGGTTTTCCACTTCTTGGGTATATTTCAACTGAGTGGTATTCAAATCACGGCTGGTTGCATCGCTTTGTGTCAGTAAGCGCCCAGATTGATCCACAATCGTGACATTGCTTGCCGGTAAGCCGGCAACACTACTGGAAACCATATGCACGATGGCATTGATTTGCCCTTCATCCAGCACCCGGCCTTGCAGCAATCCTACCGTCACCGAGGCTGAGGGTGATTTTTGTTCACGAACAAACAAAGACGGCTTAGGCAGTGCCAGATGGACACGGGCGCTCTGGACTGGGCCAAGTGATTCCACGGTGCGAGCCAACTCACCTTCCAGCGCACGTTGGTAATTGACCTGCTCACTGAACTGGCTGATGCCGAATTTTTCTTTATCCAAGAGTTCGAAACCCGCAGTGCCCCCTTTGGGCAATCCTTGTTGTGCCAGTTTCAGACGTGTTTCATGCACCTTATCGGTAGGTATCATGAGCGCCGCGCCGTTCTCGGCAAAACGGTAAGGGATATTCATTTGGGTTAATTGCGTAACAATCTCGCCACCATCCTTATCGCTCAGATTGCTGTAAAGCACCCGATAGTCGGGGCTGCGCAACCAGAGAAACAGGGCGATAACAATAGCGATGGCAGCAGAGCCAGCAACTAATAACGGAACTTTTGGATCAGCTTTTATCCTGCTGATAATAGCGTTGAAGCCTTTATTTTGGTTTTCAACGTCGGTTGTTGCTGCACTCATAGACGATCCTTGCCTTGCTGGTCAACATGAATACTAAAAGCGTGGCGTAACAAAACAGACTCCCCATACGCAAGCGAAAAGATTCTTCCTATTATTAATCCCATCATTATTCGCTGTTCACACCTCTTTTAATGGCACAATAAGCTTCGAATTTTTACTTCAATTACCCGCTTTAGTTTAGAAAGGCTATGTTACGGTGGCAGTCGTGGAAAACTGTCAACCAGGCTACGGCTAATATGGCACTTAATCACATAATCAATAGGGTGATTTAACGCGAGGTTTTTATGTCAATTCCGGCAATTGAAGGTGTACTGCAACAGATGCAGGTTCAGGCGTTCCAAGCAGCAAACATTGCCAAACCCATGCCAATACAAGGCAGTTTTGCCAGCCAACTGACGACGGCAGTGGAAAAAATAAACCAAAACCGCTTGAGTGCGACGAAGCAGGCACAAGATTTCACCCTGGGCGTACCTGGTGTGGAGCTAAATGATGTTATGGTGAATATGCAAAAATCGAGCATTTCCCTGCAAATGGGTATCCAGGTAAGGAATAAGCTGGTGAGTGCCTATCACGAAATTATGAATATGCAGGTTTAGAAGTTTAACCAATTGATTTAAAATAAATATTTATTTTTCATTAATTGCTTGGGGCACATGTGGGGCAATTGCGAGTTTTTCATTTAGCAATTTAATTTGGTCATCGCTATTTTCACTCATCCACGCACCGTAAACACTGTGAACCATTTGTGATGAAACATGCCCCATTTGAGTTGCAATAAATGGAGGTTTTCTAGAATTACGCACTGGGTTGATTTGGGCAGTAGAAACGGGTAATTGACTATTGAACGGGTTGAAATTAAACAAATTTTCAGTTCAATAAATGTGCAAAATGTGAGTTTGGAGGAACATCGGCGTTAATGGGTAAAAAACAATCTAAATATACCGCGTGTTTTGATAAAAACATCGTAATTTTAATCAGGCGTTTTATTCTGCACTGTGCATTATGGGGCGGTAATTTTCACTTAGAATAGTGCAGAATATACCGCTAAATAGTGCAGAATATACCGCTAAATAGTGCAAAATTGGCCGCCGCGCTACAGAAATCCGGCAGGAATAACCGTGTTTGCCAGTCCGTTAATCGTGACCTCAGTAACAGATTTTGTCGCCCGGTGACGCTGGAGAAAATAGATATAGCCTAATGCATCCTGCATCATGCCGTCAGCGTACCGGGGATCGAAACTGTTCAGGAGGTTGATAAAAAAGTTTCGCTCATCGGTGATGATGGCTGTCAGAGTAGTAACTAATTGGCCCTGTGGTGTGTCCATTGATTTATTGAGGTTGTCAAACAGGACTGCATTAACCGCCAGAGACCCTCTATGATATCCTTTGTCGGCGGTGCCAGTATCCCCTGTCAATCTTCTTTGGATTTACCGTACTCTTCAATCGCATTGAAGCCTTCACAACCACAGATCACGGCACAAATCGAGATGGTCAGAATATCGATGAGGGCATACTGTTTCGTTCGGCTAACACGTGGATCAGTGAGGTGCCCAAAGGCCTTGCTGAGGGTAGTTGCTTGCATGGCAGTTTCTACGGTTATCATTGACAGGATGCTGATTATAAATCACAAACAGCTATCAATCCTATTTCTATGTACCGAATGCACTCAGTTAATCCCGTTGGTCAATTTAGACCCGCTTGCCCTGGATATATGACCAGTGCATATTTACATTTGATTAATTTTTTACCCACCCTTTTTTGATAAAAAATGCGCAGCAAAATTGGTAGAGTCGGGTAAGTTTGCTTTGTAAATGCGCTCCGTATTGGCCCCAAAATATTTGGGCAAAAGCACACCCCAACAGGCTGACTAAAAATGCCCCAATCATATCGATTGGCCAGTGAACGCCCACATAGACACGAGACCAGGCAATGGCACAGGCGATGACCATCAGAGATAAACCTGACCAAACGCGGTGCCAAAATATAAATGCCAGAGCAAAAGTAAAGACTGCTATGCCGTGGTTACTGGGAAAAGATTCTGTCGGAGCATGGTAGAGAAAATGATAGCCAACACCTTCGACAAATGGCCGGGCATGTGGAACGGTTACCCCGATGATATAGGAGGTTGCCATGCCAAAGGCAAAAGCAATGCAATATTTACTGACAACGATGCGTTGAGATGTGATGGCGCTTTCTTTTCCCCAAAGCCAGCAAATGACCAATGTGATAGGGTAAATAAATACGCAATATTTCGCTATAAAGATAGCAAGCGAGATCATTGCTGGTGGTGAATCTGGGGTTGCATTGATAAAAGTAAACAAAATGTGGTTAAGTTGTTCTAGCAAAGTCAGCCTCACAAGCGAGATATTTACATACACAGGGCGATTTTATTTTATTAACTCATTGTTAACAATAATAATTTCACATGAAAAAGCGAATTATATTGATTTGTAATTTTATTTAATGTTTGTTGATGTTGCATGAGTAAATAATATAGGGATTGTAATAATAATGGAAGATAACCGCTATCTTGCAAGTCACTCGTGACTAACAAAAAACCCGATAGTCTTTAACCAAAGTGGATGACTATCGGGCTCCTCAATATGGGGACATCAAAGAAAAGCAGTGGCAATAATTAAGACTGCATTATGATGTGAAAGTTCTCATCCTTGAGAAAAAAATCGCAAAATCTTTTCAAAAAGGTGGAGTTTTTTCGAAGGGCAATATGGTTAAGGCACCCGCTATCCAGTAGAGGGACGGTTTCTGGCTGGATAGCGGTTTTTTTTGACGGCTGGTTTTATAACTAATTATTGGGTTCGATTATTGGTACAGTTTCAGATTGTCTTTAGCATAAGCTTCAAAATCTGTACAGCCACCGATATGTTTCTCGTCAATGAAGATCTGGGGAACCGTCTCAACAGGTTTGCCCACCGTTTTTGATAAGTCGTTTTTGGTGATGTTTTCAGCCCAGATATCGACATAGCGATAATCAAAGTCGTCGCGCACTTTTTTTAGTTTTTCAGCGAGTTCTTTGGCGCGAACGCAGTAAGGACAACCAGGGCGGCCAAAAATGACAGTGTACATACAAACTCCTTAGTGGTAATGATCATGAACATTCATAGAATGTCATCTAGAGTTACTATGCCTGTATGTATTAATAAAAAAAAGCAGGAATTGCCTTTTGTTGTAATTAGTCCTGCCAATAAGTGGGATTCAGGTATGATAGACTTACCCGGTGACAGAGATTTATTAAGTAACAGAAATTCTATTTTTAGGCTGCAACAGGTTAAAGAATGAAAGTGAACCCATCAAAAGAGATGCGCTCATTGGCTGATATGCCTAAGTTAGTTATTTTATTGGAAATATTGGGCGTGGGGCTGTTGGTTCTGGCTTACTTGTCAATAACTGATAGTATATTTTTATCACCTTTACTAATGACGACAGAAGCACACATTGCTATGATTTTATTGGGTATCGGTTGCTTGATACCAGCAGCTATCCATATTATCTGGCGTGCAGTCTATAATCTTCCTTTTTAGGAATTGATTATAAGAAAGCAGATAAAAACCATCAGATTGTCACTGATGATGAAAAAACAAAATAGATTAATTATTGTACATACGGCTGCTTGCTGGGACGTTCCCTTAGGTAGCATGTGTAACTTCTCGGTCATATGAGGTTAATTCGATGGATTCTATGGTTATTCCCGATTTGTCAATTTTGTGCACGTGGCTTGAACAGCTCAAGATCTCTTATTTTGAGAATGATTCAGGCACAGTCTTGCATTTGCCTCATATGCAGAATATTGACGGCTTGTTTGATGCCAAGATCGATCTGTTGGGTGATGTAGTATTGCTTTCTGCTTTGGCCGAAGTCAGGCCAACTGCGATAATTCCATTGGTTGCTAATTTGAGTCAGATTAATGCTTGCTCTCTTACTGTGAAGGCATTTATCGATGTTCAGGATGAAAACTTGCCTAAGTTGATTGTGTGTCAGGCTTTCCCTATTGCTGCTGGAATGACTTTCAGACAATTCTCCAATTTTATGCAGCAGGGTGAAGAACAAATTGCGAATGTGATTTTTGAAATTCACAGCAATAACCTTCTCTATGTCAATAATGATATGGAAAGTGAGATGGAAGTTGAGGAAATTGAAGAAGCTGAAGAATCCTTAATTTCAACGAAAACATCAACATTTACTTTGCACTAATATTTTTTTGATATGGTTTTTACTATGCAATGTGCGCAGTATACCGCGGGGCATTGTCACTCTTGCCAGTGGCTCGATAAGTCCTATTTACAGCAATTATCTGATAAACAACAACATTTAAAGCAACTTTTACAGGAAGGGTCAGGAATACATTGGTTGCCACCCGTAAGTAGCAAAACAAGTGAGTTCCGTAATAAAGCCAAGATGGTAGTCAGTGGCAGTGTTGAGCGTCCATTACTTGGTATGCTGCATCGTGATGGCAGAACGGTGGATCTTTGTGACTGTCCGTTGTATCCAAAATACTTTCAGACGGTATTTGCAGTCATAAAAACATTTATCGCCAAAGCGGGTTTAGTTCCGTACAACGTTGAACGCCGGAAAGGGGAATTAAAATATATTCTTCTGACGGAAAGTCGTGCTAATGGCGAAATAATGCTGCGCTTTGTCTTGCGTTCGGAAACAAAGCTGGCTCAATTAGAGCAGGTTTTGTCTTGGCTGAAGGAACAATTGCCACAAGCAACTGTGATTTCCGCTAATATTCAGCCAACCCATATGGCAATTCTGGAAGGTGAGAAGGAAATCATTTTTACCGAACGTAAGATGTTACAGGAAACTTTTAATGGTATTCCGCTGTACATCCGCCCGCGTAGTTTTTTCCAGACAAATCCAGATATTGCTTCAGAGCTGTATGCAACAGCGGGGCGTTGGGTTAGGGAATTAAACATCAACAGTATGTGGGATCTGTTTTGCGGTGCTGGCGGTTTTGGTCTGCATTGTGCAGATAAAAAGACCCGATTGACAGGGATTGAGATCAGTGCTGAAGCCATTAGTTGTGCGAAAAGTTCTGCCAAAAGCCTGGGATTGGAGCAGGTGGATTTTCAGGCATTGGATTCCACTCAGTTTGCCCTTGATAAATCACAAATACCTGAGTTAGTACTGGTAAACCCTCCCAGAAGAGGTATTGGTAAAGAGCTATGCGAATACCTTAGCCGGATGGCACCTAAATTTGTTCTCTATTCGAGCTGTAATGCTCAGACGATGGCAAAAGATATCACTTTGCTTAAACAATATCGAATAGAAAAAGTACAGTTATTCGATATGTTTCCTCATACCGAACATTATGAAGCATTGGCACTGTTAGTTCTTAATGTAAACTAACAACCTTATATACTCGATAAACTTCAAGTTGCAATCCGCAAGACGACGCGGGGCCTTATATTTCCCCGCTGCGCGGGGAAATATAATACGCATCTTGAAGTTGGATGGGTATATCTTAATTACTCCATGATAACAATAAGTTACCACGGGCAGGAAGGGGGAAATCAGATAATTAAGGATGAATGCTGATTAATTGCGATGTTCAAATGATAAGGCTCGCTGTTCAATTATACGCATCAGCAGTGTCAGAAGACCATTTATGCAGAGGTAAATAATACCTGCGGCAATAAATATTGTTGCATCATAACTACGCCCAAATTGAAGCTGGCTATATCCCATGATGTCTAATAAGGTGATGGTACTGGCTAGTGAAGTGCTCTTGAAAATCAGCACGACTTCATTGGAATAGGAAGAAAGTGCTCGCTTAAAAGCATAAGGTAACAAGATGCGCATAGAATGCACTTTGGACATACCGAGGGCCTGGCAAGATTGCCATTGTCCGGCAGGAATTGCTTTGACAGCGCCGTAAAATAGCTGGGTTGAGTAAGCTGCACTATTCAATGTAAGTGTAACCATTGCACATAGCCACGGCTCTGACATAAGTTGCCAGAACCACGGATATTCTTTGAGCGATGGAAATTGCCCCGGCCCATAGTAAATTAAGAAGAACTGAACGAGGAGTGGGGTTCCGGTAAATAGTGTGATATAGCTTCTTACCAACTGAGAAAGTACAGGCAGTTTCATTGTCAGGATCATGGTCAAGACAATGGATAGTATGAATGCAGCCAGCAATGCAGAGAAAGTCAAACTGAGGCTGGTTTGCAAGCCGGGTAAAATTTCCTTGATATATTCAAACATCATGAAGCACTCCGTTCAAAATGGGTGGCGCGTATTTCAAGCTGTTTGAGAATAAATTGGCTGATCAGGGTGATTATCAGATAGATCACAGCAACAATCATATACCATGTGAACGGCTCCTGAGTTCGGGTAGCGATGCTTTTTGTTTGTAACATCAGATCATTAACGCTGATTAATGAAACCAGAGCCGTATCTTTTAATAAAACCAGCCATTGATTACCAAGCCCTGGCAGGGCATGACGCCACATTTGAGGCATAATCAGGCGAAAAAAAGATGCGGCTTTGGCTTAATCCCAGAGCCTGGCCCGCTTCCCGTTGCCCTATTGGAACTGCTTTTAATGCTCCGCGCAGTGTTTGTGAAGCATAAGCAGAATAGAGCAGAGACAGGGCAATAACACCGCACAGAAAAGGGCTGACATCAAAGTTGTCAATTTCCATCTGTATTCTAAAGTGCCAAACAATGAGATTGATATCAAAACCGTCCGACAGCGTAATGAGAAGTTGGGAACTGCCAAAATAGATGAAGAGAACAACTAAAATTTCAGGCAATCCCCTGATCACGGTAACCCAGCAGGAGCCTAAAAAAGCAATAGATTTCCAGCGAATGGATTCCCATGCAGCAAAAAACATTGCCAGAACTAAACCGACGATAAGCGAGGAAATGGCAAGGCCGACGGTGACACCGGCGGCATGGATTAAAGAGAGAAGTTCATTCATTAGGATTGAGTTTATTGTTTAAACCATTTTTTGTAGAGGGTATCGTAAGTACCGTCTTGTTTAACTTCCGTTAATGCTTTGTTCAGTTTGTCCAGCAACTCAGTATTACCTTTGCGAACTGCAATGCCTAAACCGATACCAAAGTAGTTTTTGTCTGTCACCTTATCACCAACTGTGCTTAATTCTTGATTCTTTTTTAGCCATTCATTGACGACAGCAGTATCACCAAATAACGCATCAATACGGCCATTTTTTAAATCAAGAATGGCATTTTGGTAGCTGTCATAAGGTACGGTTTTCAGTTCCTTATGCTGTTCCATCAAATACTTCTGGTGTGTAGTGCCATTCTGGATACCGACTTGTTTACCTTTGAGATCGGCAACTTGAGCAAACTTCCCTTTGATAGCAACGAAAATGGCAGAGTTATCATAGTAGGTTTGGGTGAAATCAACTTGTTTTTTCCGATCCGGTGTGATGTCGATACCCGCCATCAAAATATCAACACGGCGGAATTTTAAGCTGGGAATGAGGCTATCGAAAGCCTGGTTGGTGAATGTACATTCTGCGTTGAGCTTTGTACATATGGCATTCGCCAAATCGACGTCGAATCCTTGAATCTGATTATTTGCATCAATAAATTCAAATGGAGGGTAGGTCGCTTCCGTCGCAAAACGGAGTGTTGCTTTTTCTGTTGCGGTTGCTGACAAGGTCACTACACTCAATAAGGCTGCAAACAATAATTTCTTCATAGCAATATCCTGTTGTTTATGAACTTAATGGTTGATAACTGCTTTGATGTTTGTTTTATAATCGATTATCGATATATCTACTTCATCTTTCAATCTGCTACCTTACAGGGAAACCGTAGCTTGAAATCTATCGAGTTTATAGATCCAGTATGGTATTTCAATGTGATAAATAGTGAGCAAAGGCTTCTGTTTGAGGATGCATAAAATGAGTGACATCTCCTTTTTCGAGAATGTGTCCTTGTTCCATATATACAACTTGGCTTGCTGTTTTGCGAGCAAATTCCACTTCATGAGTCACTATAACCTGGGTGATCCCGGTTTCTGCCAGCTCTTTAATAATGTCAATAACTTGAGACGTGATTTCAGGATCGAGTGCAGCAGTGGGTTCATCAAACAAGAGAACCTGAGGTTCCATCATTAAGGCACGTGCAATGGCAACCCGTTGTTGTTGCCCACCGGAAAGGTGCAGTGGAAAACGGTTGGCGAATTCGCCCAAACGAAGCCGGGAAAGGAGTTTGGCCGCTTTTTCCCGTGCATGTTGTTTAGATTGCTTCAATACTCGGCAAGGTGCTTCAATCAAATTATCCATCACGGTCAAGTGTGGCCACAAATTGTATTGTTGGAAAACCATGCCAACTTTTTGGCGCAATGCGAGAATTTCTTTGTGGTTTGGTTGTTGTTTGAAATCAAATTGGTGCGTTGCCACATTGAGTAATCCGGAACGAGGCAGCTCGAGTAAATTTAAGACACGCAGCAAAGAACTCTTTCCAGCTCCACTTGGGCCTAGTAACACGACTGTTTCTCCCGATGTACATACAAAATCGATATCGAACAGAGCCTGTTGTGAGCCATAGAAACAATTGATGTTTTTTAATTGAATGCTCATGCGAAAAATATGAATAGTTAATTGATTGATGCGATATTAATCCCGCAAGCATAACTATGCAATAACATCGGCATAAAATTGTTATTTTAATCGAATTAGTAAGTTAACTCATCAAATTGCCTGCATTTTTTAGATCTTTTTTTGCTTTTTTTATTGGGTAAATCCTTCATTGAGTAAACAATGCGATGAACAAAGGCGTCAGTAGACTCAATATAAAACCATGAACGATAGCGGCGGGCACGATATTTACACCACCACAGCGTTGTAAGATTGGTAAGGTAAAGTCAATTGAAGCGGCTCCGGTTAAACCCAATGCGGTTGAACGATAGCGATTTATTAACATGGGAATAAGCATGATGGACGCCAATTCACGAGCTAAGTCATTGAAAAATGCGGTGCTACCAAGCATAGGTCCGTAAGCGTCGGAAATTAAAATGCCGGAAAGGGAATACCAACCGTATCCTGATGCAATGGCAAGGCCGGTTTTGGTTGGTAATTCCAACAAAAATGCAGCCAATACGCCACCCAACAGAGAACTTATGGCAACCACGATGGCAATAATCGTACCACGGCGATTCAGCAGGGTTTGCTTTAGGCTCATACCGTTATTACGCAGTTGAATCCCAACGAGAAATAGTAAAAAAATCAGGGCAATTTTGCTGGCTAGGCTAGAAAAGTGAAACCCTGACCAGTCTGTTAATCCAATAAGAAACCCCAAGACTAATGCACCACATAATTTGACGGAATCCAGCGCCATATGTAATCTGGAAGGGGGTTTTTCCTGTTTATGTGCATTAATAATCCATGGATCTCGTATATCCAAGAGGAAGAGGGCCAGCATATTAATTATAAAGGTGCATAGAAAAAATGTTGTTGCATACAGCAAAATAGAAAGTAAATGACTGCTCAGATTTTCCAGTATAGCCAGACTGATACCCATCAGAATGAGAATGATATAGACCATGACATTGAGTAGCTTATGCACGAAGGTTAACATCGATTTATCATTCAGATGAATAAGGTAGCCCAGAGCCAAAGGCAGGAGAATAATTATTAATCCTGAATACATGATCCTCATCCTTAATCCAATAAAAAACGTCTTTTATCTAATCTTAATCACGTCTTAATCACGAAAACTAAGCACAAAAACCAGAAAACAGACAGAAACAAAAAATTTACACCAAAATAACAAGTAGGATAAAGAGAAACATACTGAAATTCAATGCATTTTTAATCTCTGACAGAATGGATGTTATAAATAAAACTAAGTGAATCCGATATGGAATGACACAGTAGAACAGGGTGTTGCGACTATTCCATTACCTTTAAAAGAGATATTTTCCAGGATTGTTTGGCTGGTGAGAGGGAAAGTCAATTGAACGTCATTTTGGCTATTGACGTTGGTTTTTTTTAAGAAGAGATATTAGAAATTTTTCTTATCAGAAATATCCCGTTGATAGAGTTTGTTTATGGTTTATACAGTAAAGTTCAAATGAAGTCATTAAATGAGATGACATACTTTTAATGGTAGGTATTTATTGATGAAACTTCTTTTTGCCAAATATCGCTGGGTCAGAGCTGGGTTTGTTCTCATAGCTATTGCTTCTGTGTGGTTCTATTTCTTCTACCTGCCGAAGCCTATCACATATCAGACGAGTGCAGTGATAAAGGGAGATTTCGAAAGAAGTGTCTTAGCGGTGGGTAAATTGGATGCGGTCAGTAAAGTTGACGTAGGGGCTCAGGTTAGTGGTCAGTTGAAAGCGCTTTATGTGAAATTGGGGGATAAAGTTAAGCAAGGCCAATTATTGGCATTGATTGATCCACAAACAGCAAAAAACACTGTGGCTGAAATTCAGGAAACAGCAAAATCACTGGAGGCTAATCTCCGTGGCGCACAGGCTGAACTAAAACTTGCACAACTCAAAGTAAATCGCCTGAATCATTTGTTTAAATTACATTTAATTTCCCGGCAAGAATTGGACTCCAGCATAACAGATATGCAGTTTAAGGCCGCCAGAATTGACGATTTAGCGGCGCAAATTAAGCAAAATAAGGCCAAACTTGATACGGCAAAAACGAATTTGCAATATACCAGAATTACTGCCCCAATCGCGGGCATTGTGACAGATATCAAAACATTTCAGGGACAAACCGTGATTGCTGCACAGCAAGCACCGACTATCCTGACCCTCGCAAATCTTGATACTATGATTGTTAATGCAGAAATATCGGAGGCTGATGTCATCAATTTAGCGCCGGGACAGAAAGTCTCATTTACCATCTTAGGGGCACCAGGAAAGCTATTTCACAGCGTCCTGAAAGATACCTTGCCAACACCACAAGTTGAGAATAACGCCATTTTCTACTATGCCCGCTTTGAAGTACCTAATCCCGAACATATTCTGCGTTTGCAGATGACTGCGCAAGTAAAAATAGCGCTTCAAACTTTGCATAATGTATTGATGATCCCAATTTCAGCTTTGGAGATAGCTTCTCACCAATATACGTCTTCAACTCAGCATGTACTTTCTACGCAATATGAAGTGAGTGTTTTGCATAATGGCAAAGCAGAAAAACGTAAAATCACAATAGGAGCCTTTGATAACGTGAATGTTCAGGTGCTCTCTGGCTTGAAGGAAAACGAACGTGTGATCACCAGTCTCAGTGATAGTAGTGTAGAGGAGTAATAATGGATACATTACTGGAACTAAAAGGCGTTAGTCGTAATTATCCTGCTGGAGAAGGGCAACTCACTGTGCTGGATAATATTTCGTTATCGATACAAGCCGGAGAAATGGTGGCTATTGTCGGCGCTTCTGGTTCAGGTAAGTCTACTTTAATGAATATACTTGGCTGCTTGGATAAACCTAGCAGTGGAGAATATTGGGTCGCGGGAAGAAATATTGCTGATTTGGATAGTGATCAATTGGCTGAGTTACGCAGGGAGTATTTTGGGTTCATTTTTCAGCGCTACCATTTATTGACTCATTTAACCGCCGAGCAAAATGTTGAAATTCCGGCGATTTATTCCGGTGTTTCCAAAATACAACGTCGTGAGCGGGCTATTGAATTGCTAAAAAGCCTTGGATTGGAAAATCGGATTGATTATCGACCAAGCCAGCTTTCAGGAGGACAGCAACAACGGGTCAGTATTGCCAGAGCACTTATGAATGGCGGTCAGGTCATCCTTGCTGACGAACCGACCGGAGCATTAGATAGTACTTCCGGCCAGGAAATGATGGATATCTTGAAGAAACTCTGTCAACGAGGACATACGGTTGTTATTGTTACGCACGATCCTAATATTGCTGCACAGGTACAAAGGGTGATTGAAATTAAAGACGGGCGTATCATGAGTGAGGTACGCTCTTCTGAACGCCCCAAATTACCCCTCCCTTCTTCTGTAGAGACAAAAACGGTCAATGTAAAAACCTCTTCAGTGCAACAAATCTGGGGACGTTTTAATGAAGCGTTATTGATGGCATGGCGTGCCATGAATGTGAATAAGCTACGGACTCTGCTGACAATGCTTGGGATCATAATAGGCATTGCCTCTGTTGTAACGATCGTAGTGATTGGTGATGCGGCAAAATCGATGGTGTTATCACATATTAAATCTATCGCAACTAACTCTATATCAATTTATCCAGGAAAAGATTTTGGCAGTGATAACGCTTTGGATATGCAGGCACTGAAACTTACTGATATTCCAGCAATAAAATCTCAGCCCTATGTTCAGGCTGTTTCTCCCGAATTTATGAATGAGGGGCGTTTGCGTCAAGGCAATATGGATGCTAAAGCACAAATATCGGGGGTAGGAAGTGATTTTTTTCAGGTATATGCAATGAAATTTTCTCAAGGCATTCCTTTTACTTCAGACATGATTGAGCGTCAGTCTCAAGTGGTTATCATTGATGATAATACACGTAAGAAGTTCTTTCCTTACCAGGGTAATGTGGTAGGCAAAGAGTTACTGTTAATAAATATGCCCTTGACAGTGATAGGTGTCATTGCTAATGGGCAAAGTCTTTATAGCAGTAATACCTTACAAGTTTGGGTGCCTTACAGTACGATGAATAGCCGTTTAATGAATCAAAACTACTTGAATTCGATTGCTGTCAGGTTGAAAGATGACCATGCGTCCAATGAAGCCGAAGAAAAAATTAATCAATTGCTGATATTCCGTCATGGTAAAAAAGACTTTCACACTTATAACATGAATAAAACCATTAAAATAATGGATAAAACAACACGGACGATGCAAATATTTTTAACGTTAGTTGCGGTAATATCCTTGGTTGTCGGGGGAATTGGTGTCATGAATATCATGTTGGTATCAGTTACCGAGCGTACAAGGGAAATTGGTATTCGTATGGCAGTAGGGGCCAGAACCAGTGACATTATGCAGCAATTCCTTATTGAAGCTGTTTTGGTTTGTTTAATAGGGGGGATACTGGGGATTATTCTGTCATACAGCATTTCTTTTATGGTGCAATTGATGTTACCGAACTGGGATTTCGTTTATAACTTCACTGCATTTATCATTGCATTTGGTTGTTCAACGGCAATAGGGATAATCTTTGGTTTCCTGCCGGCAAAAAATGCAGCTCACCTCGATCCTATAGAAGCACTGGCAAGGGAATAAAATAGCACGCCACAAATAAGCTTATTGTCTATTTGTGGCGTGGAAATTACGAATTTATCGGGTCACTATTTTTTGATTTTGAACCATTTTCCAGAGGTACAATAAGGCTGGCATGGTTACCTTTGGGGCCTTGATGAACGCTAAAGTTCACTTTTTGCCCCGCTTTCAGCGTCCTATAACCATCCATCTGAATGGTTGAATAGTGAGCAAATATATCCTCGCCACCGCTGGCCGGGCAAATAAATCCAAAGCCCTTTGCATTATTGAACCATTTAACAGTACCTGTTTCCATACTTCTCTATCCCTCGTATCACGATTTCGGATTTAGGCGTCACTAAAAATTTTAAAATATGAACAAACGCCCAGACAGAAAGCGGTGTTCATAAAACATACTGTAGTGAAATTCATTACGTCGTCAAGCATATAAACAACGTCAGGTTGTCTCAAATGACTAAAGTTTGATATAGATAACGGTATCCGATTTTTAGGCAAAATCCTGCTCTGCTAATCAAGGAAGGGGTAAGCAGAGTGCTTTATGAAGTGATAAAATATATAGCAGTAGAATGAATGAGTTCGTACTAAAATCCAGCGGACAGTTAATACCCAGCGGAAGAATAATGACTGAGTTTTATAACGATTTGAAAGTTGAAGAATTTATTGAGGATGATGTAAAACAAAAACTACAACCACCATCAATGTATAAGGTTATTCTTAACAATGACGATTATACCCCTATGGAGTTTGTGGTTGACGTATTGCAAAAGTTCTTTTCTTATGATGTTGAACGAGCAACGCAACTAATGCTGGATGTCCATTATAAAGGAAAAGCAGTTTGCGGAATTTATACGGCAGAGGTCGCAGAAACTAAAGCTGCGCAAGTGAACATGTATGCTAAGGAGCACGAGCATCCATTACTTTGCACGCTGGAAAAGGTCTGATCTGGCTTATTGAAATTTAGGAGGAGGTGCTTATGCTCAATCAAGAACTGGAGCTTAGTCTCAATATTGCTTTTGCCAAAGCAAGGGATAACAGACATGAATTTATGACTGTAGAGCACCTGTTGCTGGCGTTGTTAAGTAACACATCAGCGCGAGAAGCACTGGAGGCTTGTAAAGTCGATTTGGCGATGTTACGCCAAGAATTAGAAAGTTTTATTGCACAAACCACCCCCTTGTTATCTGAAAACGATGACAGGGATACACAACCTACATTAAGTTTTCAGCGTGTTTTGCAACGTGCGGTATTTCATGTTCAATCTTCGGGGCGCTCGGAGGTTTCTGGGGCGAACGTCTTAGTTGCTATTTTTAGTGAACAGGAATCCCAGGCTGCTTATTTACTACGTAAGTACGACGTCAGTCGTTTGGATATTGTGAACTTTATCTCTCATGGAACGCGCAAAGATGAATCAGATAATGATGTTCACCACAGTATCAATCCAGTTCAGGAAGAGCCGGTAATTAGTGAAGATCGGTTGGAAAATTTCACGACTAATCTGAATCAATTGGCACAGAAAGGACAAATTGATCCGCTTGTCGGCCGTCAGAGTGAATTGGAGAGAACTATTCAGGTGCTCTGTCGTCGCCGCAAAAATAATTCTCTGCTTGTTGGCGAATCGGGTGTGGGTAAGACGGCCATTGCTGAGGGGCTTGCATGGTGTATTGTGCAAAAGAATGTTCCCGAAGTGATGCTGGATTGTACCATCTATTCTCTTGATATTGGCTCATTGTTGGCGGGAACAAAGTATCGCGGTGATTTTGAGAAGCGCTTCAAGTCTTTGTTAAAAACATTGGAACAGGACAGTAAAAGCATTCTCTTTATCGACGAAATCCATACTATTATTGGCGCAGGTGCCGCATCGGGTGGGCAGGTGGACGCAGCTAATCTCATTAAACCGCTGTTGTCCAGTGGGCGTATACGGGTAATTGGTTCAACGACGTACCACGAATTCAGCAATATTTTTGAAAAAGATCGGGCCTTGGCTCGTCGATTCCAAAAAATTGACATTCTTGAACCTTCTTCTGAAGAAACGGTACAAATTATCAATGGGCTGCGTGCTAAATATGAAGTACATCATGATGTTCGTTATACAGCGAAGGCCATCCGGGCAGCAGTCGAGTTATCTGTGAAGTATATTACCGATCGTCATTTACCGGATAAAGCCATTGATGTTATTGATGAGGCTGGTGCAAGGACCAGATTAGTGCCAGCTAGCCGCCGTAAGAAGACGATCAATGTTGCCGATATTGAGACTGTTGTTGCCCGCATAGCCCGTATTCCAGAAAAAACGGTGTCAGCCAGTGATAAAGATGTATTGAAGACACTGGATGAGCGTTTGAAAATGTTGGTCTTTGGTCAAGAAAAAGCGATTACTGCTTTGACGGAAGCCATTAGGATGAGCCGTGCTGGATTGGGGCAAGATCATAAGCCAGTAGGATCTTTCTTGTTTGCAGGGCCAACAGGAGTGGGGAAAACAGAAGTCACAGTTCAACTTGCCAAGGTTTTGAATGTCAAGTTATTGCGATTTGATATGTCAGAGTATATGGAACGTCATACTGTCAGTCGTTTAATCGGTGCTCCTCCGGGTTATGTTGGTTATGATCAGGGAGGATTATTGACCGATGCAATCATCAAGCATCCTCATTCTGTTTTGTTACTGGATGAGATTGAAAAAGCCCACCCTGATGTCTTTAACCTGCTGTTACAGGTGATGGACAATGGTACATTGACTGACAATAATGGCCGCAAGGCGGATTTCCGCAACGTTATTTTGGTGATGACAACCAATGCAGGGGTACGTGAAATACAGCGTAAATCCATTGGATTCACTGAACAGGATAATAGCCCGGATGGTATGGAAGAGATAAAACGGATTTTCACACCTGAATTCCGCAATCGTCTTGATAGCATCATTTGGTTTGATGCGCTCTCTCCTGAAGTTATTCAGCAAGTTGTTGATAAATTTATTGTCGAGTTACAAGCCCAATTGGATGAAAAAGGCGTCTCTTTGGAAGTCAGTGCAGCAGCCCGCCAATGGTTATGTGACAAAGGTTATGATAAGGCGATGGGAGCACGACCTATGGCCCGTGTCATTCAGGACAATCTCAAAAAACCACTGGCGAATGAGTTACTATTTGGCTCTTTGGTGCGTGGCGGCTCAGTCAAGATTAAACTTGATAAAGCTAAACAGATATTGGTATACGATTTTAAGCGTGCCCAAAAATCGAATAAAAAGAGATCAGAAGATGCTGTATTGTAACATGCTATATCGATATAAACGGAATAAGCACAAATAGTATCAGTGATAGAAACGGGTAACTGACTGGTGATAAAAAGTAAAAATTAGCAGCTACACCACAGGTGAATTTTGAAAAATACGATCACCTGTGGTGCTAGGATATCTTAATCAGCGGCTACGGAAAGTAATGCGTCCTTTTTCCGGATCATATGTAGTTAGCTCAACTGTAACCTTGTCTCCTGTCAGGATGCGGATATAGTTCTTGCGCATTTTTCCTGAGATATGAGCAGTGACAATGTGTCCGTTGTCTAATTCAACGCGAAACACAGTATTTGGCAGTGTTTCTAAAACAGTACCTTGCATTTCAAAATTAGTGTCTTCTTTGGCCATCTAATCCTCTAAATGTAACAACCATAGTTTTTAACCGGCAAGATAATGCCGAAAAACCATCACTATGTAAAGGAATGTCGTATTTTAAGCCATCATTTTACCTACGATACTATGATGGCTAGTGACATTCCCACCATGAACAGCATCTCTTTCTAAGAGATGATTATAAAACCAGCTTTTGTACAGACCAGCAGCCTGATTGCAATGACTGCTTTCTTAATTGATAAAGATACTGGAGAAACTTTTCTCTCGGAATATTTTTAGCGCCCAATGATTCTGTATGGTGATTTAACACCTGACAATCAAATAGTTGGCCGCCATGACGTAAAAAATGGTGATAGAATGCAACAAAAGCACACTTGGAAGCATTCTCCATTTTACTAAACATCGATTCACCACAAAATAGTGTACCGACACAAACGCCGTATAAACCACCCACAAGTTGATGGTCATGCCAGACTTCAATTGAATGGGCTAATCCTTCTTTATGTAAGGTTTGATAACCTTTTTGAACATCTGACCCAATCCAGGTGCCTTCTTGTCGTTGAGCGCAATGATATATCACTTCATCAAAAGCATAGTTTACCGTAATTTGGTAAGTATGTTTGTGAATAAATCGACGTAGTGTTCGGCCAATATGCAATTCTCCTGGAATTAACACGGCCCTGGGATCGGGAGACCACCATAAAGGCGGCTCATCAGGCGAATACCACGGAAAAATCCCCCCATGATACGCTACTCGTAAACGTTCTGCACTTAGATCTCCGCCAAATGCCAATAAACCATTAGGTTCAACCAGCGCATTAGTGGGATGGGGGAATTCATATGAGTTACCCAGTTGAGCTATCGACATCAGTTGCATCACCTTTGCTCAGGATAGCTCTGTAGCTGATAAAATTGTTGCCGCTGATAAAATTGATAGTAACGCCCTTGTTGAGCCAGCAGCGCATCATGCTTACCTTGCTCGATAATGCGTCCTTCATCCATAACGCAGATTCGATCCATGAATTGTAAGCCTGTGAGTCGATGGGTAACGATAATCAAGGTTTTGTGCTGGCAACTACGGTGTAGCAGCGCCAGAATTTGCTGTTCTGTATCGGCATCAAGCCCTTCAGTTGGCTCATCCAGCAACATTAAAGGGGCATTGTGCAACAATGCTCTGGCAATACCCAGGCGCCGTTGTTCTCCACCGGAAAGCTGACGTCCACCTTCTCCCATCCAACAGTTTAGCTTTTTATCAGTGTCTAACAAGTATCCTAAACCTACTTGTTGCAGTACGGTTGTTAATTCAGCGTCATCAGCACCTGGTTTTGCCAATAAGAGATTTTCACGCAAAGTATGACTAAAAACATGTATCCGCTGGGGAACGATAGACATCATTGAACGCAATGTTGACTCATCATAGTGGGCGATCGGGTGCTGATTGAGTTGAATCTCACCGCTATTGACATCCCAGGCCCGCGTCAATAATTGCAAAAGCGTGGATTTTCCGCACCCTGTCTTTCCCAGTAAAGCAAGATGTTCGCCGGATGTCAGGGATAGAGAGATATTTTTCAATACTGACTGTGGCTGGCCCGGGTAGGTGAAATCAACATTTTTTATTTCAAGGCTGAGATCGCTATTTGCTTGCGGTCCATGAGAAGGAAAGGTGACTTCCGGTTTTTGATTCATCAACTGAGAAACACGAGTCGCAGATGCAATGACTTGCCCCATGTGCTGGAATGCCACGGTGACTGGGCCAAGTGCTTCGAACGCAGCAAGGGTGCAAAATGTAAACAGTGCGATTAATGCGCCCGTCTGACTATTTTCTCCCACACCTGCCGCCGCTAGCCACAGTATCAGCGTCACTGTCATACCGGTGGAAAAAATCATGATAGCTTGTGAAAGGCCGGTTAAACCGGCTTGTTTTTGCTGGTTTTTCAACCAATCATTTTCAATCTCTGTCATGGATTGACGAAAGCGTTTGAGGGCACCAAACACACTTAATTCAGCTTGCCCCTGCAAGGCGCTGGTCAGTAATGTACGATATTGACCGCGTTGTTGAGTCATGTTTCTGCCATAAGGTTTTCCTGCATGGTAAAACACGTAAGGTAATACCAGCAGCAACCCTAACATAATACCGCCAATAGTATAGGCGAGGGTGAAATCAAGGAAGCTCAGGCCGAATGTCAGAACGAAAATGACGACGAAAGCAGCGAGAACAGGGGAAATAACTCGCAGATACAAATGATCCAGTGTTTCGACATCAGCAACAAGCCTATTTAGCAATTCACCTTGACGAAAACGAGCAATGCCTCCAGGAGAAAGAGGCAGTATTTTTTGAAACGCGAAAACACGTAAATGAGCTAATACCCGTAATGTTGCATCATGGCTGACAAGCCGCTCACCATAACGACCCGCAGTACGAAAAATGGCAGCACCGCGAACACCGGCAGCAGGCAGCATATAGTTAAACGTATATAACCCAGCGAACCCAGCCAGGGCTGTGCCGGCAAGGAACCAACCCGAGAGTGTTAGCAAGCCAATACTGGCTAGCAGCGTCACAATCGCCAATAGCATACCTAAACTGATGAGAAACCAATGGCGGCGATAGAGCGCGAGAAATGGAAGTAATACACGCATGATTAAAGCTCCACACTACGGTGAGATAACAAACGAGAAAATACACCCTGAGACCGGCTTAAAGTTTGATAATCACCTTGTTCTATAAGCAATCCATTTTCCATTACCCAAATCTGGTCATATGCCAGCGTTTCTTCTAGCAAGTGAGTAACCAGTAATGTGGTTTGTTGATGCGAGGCCTGATTTAAGGCCATCATCACACGCTGTTCGCTATGGGCATCAAGGCTGGCGGCGGGTTCATCCAATAGCAATAATTGGCAAGGATTTAACAATGCTCGCGCTAGCGCAATACGCTGGGCTTGTCCGACAGACAGACGAGCAGCATTGTCACCTATTACCGTATTAATACCATCTGGAAGGTCGTTAATAAACTCATTGACATAAGCCTGTTCCATCACATCATTGATTTGCTCTTGTGTTGCGTCATATTGACCAAGACGAATATTATCGAGCAGTGTCTGTTCTGGCAGGTGTGGGTTTTGCCCAACCCAACTTAAGCGTTCACGCCATTTGGTGAGGTTGAGTTCACGCAACTCAATGCCATTGATTTTCAAGGAACCATGATAAGGTAAAAATCCCAGCAATACATTGATTAATGAACTTTTTCCCGCCCCACTTTTTCCAACCAGAGCAATCCGTTGGCGCTTATCAATGGTAAAATTCAAAGGGCCAGCAAGACAATGTCCATCGTGGGACATAATTTCCAGTCCGTAGGCCTCAATGGTAACGGGTTCTTTATCTGATAGTATTTGCTCGCCACTCCTTGCGATCTGTTCTCCATCGCTGCTAAGTAAGGTGAAGAGAGATTCTGCCGCCCCTATTGCCTGGGCTTTGGCGTGATAAAACGTACCTAAATCGCGCAGTGGTTGAAAAAACTCGGGTGCGAGGATTAACGCGAGGAAACCTGCAAACAACGTAACACCTACGCCATAGCTACCAAAGTGCAATTCTCCCAAATAGGAAAAACCAAAATAAACAGCAACAACGGCAATAGAAATTGCGGCAAAAAATTCTAAAACCGCGGAAGATAAAAATGCCATGCGCAGAACTTCCATCGTTCTGCGGCGAAAACTTTCTGTTGACTCGGTGATTTGTTCAACTTCCGCTGCCCCTCGATGGAACAGGCGCAACGTTTCCAAACCCCGTAAACGATCGAGAAAATTACCGCTTAATCGGCTGAGAGCAACAAAATTGCGCCGATTAGCATCTGCGGCGCCTAAACCCACCAATGCCATAAATAGCGGAATCAATGGCGCGGTTACAAATAAAATCAATCCTGCGGCCCAATTAATTGGAAATACAGTAATCAGGATTAAGATAGGGATCATCGTAGCAAGAGCAATTTGAGGTAGATAGCGAGAGTAGAAATCCTGCATGTCTTCTATCTGCTCTAGGATAATGGTTGCCCAACTTCCGGCGGGTTTCCCCTTAACCCACAGTGGACCTAGTTGTTCAAGTTTATCCAGTACCATATTGCGAATATGTTGGCGTACAACTTTGCCACAAATAAATCCGACACGCTCCCGAACAGCATTGACAATCGCTCGTAATGCAAAAATAGCAGCCAACATTAGGAATTGGTCGATAAGGTTTTCACGGGGAACATTATCCATAATCAGGGCTTGCAGGATTGTCGCTAAGAGCCAGGCCTGAGAAATAATCAGCAATCCATTGATTAAGCCAAGGAACATTGATAAACGAAGCCACCGACGGGCAGGCGCAGTTTGCTGTTTCAGCCATCGAACCAGTTCAGATTGTCTTGTTTTGTCCATAAGATAAATTTCTGATTAGCGGGTGATGATACGGAATATCAAAACAAGCTGTATGTTACCTGTTAAAAAGCGCTACCGGAATAGCGCTTTGGGAAAGATAGATTATTTAGTTGCCAGCCCGTCAAGGAAACGTTCAGCATCCAGTGCAGCCATACAGCCCGTGCCTGCTGAGGTGATAGCTTGGCGATACACATGATCCATCACATCTCCAGCGGCAAAGATACCAGGAATAGAAGTCTGGGTGGCATTACCATGCAAGCCAGATTGGACTTTGATATAGCCGTTTTCCAGTTCCAGCTGGCCATCAAAGATGCCTGTGTTTGGACTATGGCCGATGGCGATGAAAACGCCGGTAACATCCAGTTCTTCGGTATTATCACTTTTCGTGTCGCGGATACGGATGCCAGTAACCCCCATATCGTCACCCAGAACTTCATCCAACGTACGATCAGTATGCAGAATAATGTTGCCGTTCTTCACTTTTTCCATCATACGGTCAATCAGGATTTTCTCTGAACGGAAAGTATCACGACGGTGAATCAAATGTACTTCAGAGGCAATGTTTGCCAAATACAGTGCTTCTTCAACGGCAGTATTGCCTCCACCGACTACAGCAACCTTTTGTTTGCGATAGAAAAATCCATCACATGTTGCACAGGCAGATACCCCACGACCTTTGAAAGCCTCCTCGGAAGGCAATCCGAGATAACGGGCAGATGCTCCTGTCGCGATGATTAAAGCATCACAGGTATATTCCTGATCATCACCCAATAAGCGGAATGGTCTGTTTGAGAAATCAACTTTCTGAATATGGTCAGAAATGATTTCTGTTTGAAATTTTTCGGCGTGTTGGAACATGCGCTCCATCAAGCCAGGGCCAGTCAGCCCTTCAGGATCTCCGGGCCAGTTCTCAACCTCAGTCGTGGTGGTCAATTGGCCGCCCTTTTCAACCCCGGTAATGAGGACGGGATTTAGATTAGCGCGGGCTGCATACACCGCAGCGGTATAGCCAGCAGGACCTGAGCCAAGAATGATAAGTTTACTGTGTTTGGCTGTGCTCATGAATACCTCATTTCCATTATCGCATATTGCAGATTTGGGGATTGTAGGAGAAATAATAAGTTAAAAAAAGCAATTATCAGATAAAATATTCATGTTATTAACGATTTTACCGATAGATAGTAACTATGATGTAATCGTATTGTAAGAGACGATTGTTTAACTTTCTGAATTGAACATCATTTATACATATGAGACATAAAACAAGCTATCGAAACGATTTACTGAAAATTTATTTGGCAGGTTGTTCTGATTTTTGTTCATTTACTTTGACAATCGGCTGTGCATTTGCGAAAACATCAGTGCAAGAGATAATTATCTCTCCTGCTAATCAATTGTTTCTATAAAATAGACAAACTAGGATGGGTGATTTTCTCATAGAATATAAAAATTGCCGTTAATTTGTTTCTGAAAAACTTAGTGTTTTGGGAGCTGGTATCTTAAGAAACCGTGTTCTGGGAAATGATGTTTCTGAGAGACAATGTTCTGGTAAATCGTGTCGTATTCCTAATGGATCCAAGTTGTCGTGCGGCGGCAAGGGAACAAACCCTCAAGCGCATAGAAACTAATATGAGTGATGAGTGGCTGATATATGAGTAACTGAGTGATTGGGGTGAGTGAGCACAGCTAACATAGCAGCAACTTGGAAGGCAAAAGGGATAATTAATCGAATTCTGGGAGATTATGGTCTGGGGAATCGTATTCTGGGAGATTGTTTCTAGAGTTGTAGTAGTTCTTAAACCTTGGTTGCAGATTGAGCGTTAACCTTTGAAGACATCTTTTCCAGCTCAACCGATTGAAAGAGATAGGGAAAATGTTTTAGGTGTAGGAATATTAAAGAGAGAGCAATAAGATGATAGATAATAAGAAGCGTCCAGGAAAAGATCTTGATCGTATAGATCGTAATATCCTTAACGAGTTGCAAAAAGATGGTCGTATTTCTAACGTGGAGTTATCCAAGAGAGTTGGTTTGTCACCCACACCTTGCTTGGAACGTGTGCGTCGTTTAGAGCGTCAGGGCTTTATCTCTGGCTATACGGCTTTGCTGAATCCTCATTATTTGGATGCATCATTGCTGGTATTTGTTGAAATTACGCTGAACCGGGGTGCAGCAGATGTATTTGAACAATTTAATACCGCTGTTCAGAAACTAGAAGAAATCCAAGAGTGTCATTTAGTTTCTGGTGATTTTGACTATTTGCTGAAAACACGCGTGCCAGATATGTCTGCATATCGTAAATTGCTCGGAGAAACTCTGTTACGTCTTCCTGGTGTTAATGACACCCGTACTTATGTTGTAATGGAAGAGGTGAAGCAGAGTAATCGTTTAGTGATTAAGACTCGCTAAACTTTCATCTAAAATGTACAGATGCAAAACAGGAAAAACTTAGGTACACTCCTGTTTATGCATACAGTTTCAACGCTGAGCTACCCTCAGCGTTGTTCCGTTTAATCAACAGAAAAACCTGGAGAGCCTTTCTTGAACCAGGAATATACAGAAGACAAACGTGTTAAATTAAAGAAGATAAGTAGTGGCCGCCGGTTTCTGGAAGCCGTTTTGTTGGTTATTGCTATCTGTGCTGTGTACTTGATGGTAGCGCTTATCAGCTTCAATCCATCTGATCCCAGTTGGTCACAGACGTCATGGCATGAACCCGTCCACAATTGGGGGGGCAGTGTTGGTGCCTGGTTATCTGACACGCTATTCTCGGCATTTGGTATTCTTGCCTATGCAGTCCCGCCCTTTATGTTGTTAGGTTGCTGGAATGCTTTCCGTCAGAAAGATAGGCAAGAGTACATTGATTTCTTCACACTTGCATTACGCGTTATTGGTGCTTTAGCCCTGATACTGACGTCATGTGGTTTGGCTGCCCTCAATATTGATGATTTAAATGACTTTGCTGCGGGCGGAGTCATTGGTAATTTATTCAGCAATGCGATTCTGCCCTGGTTTAGCACCCTGGGGGCAACATTGGCCCTGCTTGGTATTTGGATCGTTGGATTCACATTGTTTACAGGGTGGTCATGGCTTACGATTGCAGAAAAAATTGGTGCAGTTATTCTGGATTCACTGAGTTTTGTCGTCAATCGTGGCCGTAATCATGTTGAATATGACGAAAACAATTTAGAGAATACGTTAGGTTCTGAACTTTCAGCCAGTGAACAAAAACCCGCAGAGCAAGCAGATAAACCTGAAATCGTTAAATCTGCGGTTGCTACTGAAATGCCAGACGCAGATGAAGATGATGTATTATTGACAGCGCCAACATTAACCGAATTAGCTAATACAGATTCAGCGTTACAGCCTACAGCCGCTTCTCCAACCTCTCCAGCATTGGATCAATTTCAGGAACAGGAACAGGAACCGGTTCGCTATTCTTTTGAATTACCGGATGATGACCAATCAGATACCAATCCACAATCCGATGACTCTTCTCAGGCGATTTCAAATCTATCCACAAACAGTTCTGCTGACACAAATACGCATTCACAAGATGATGTAACAGAGACATTTACTCTTCCTGCAAATGATCATGTTCATTTGAAAAATACGGCAGCGGATATTGCGAGTTCTGCTATTGTGGTAAAGAATCCACAGATTAAACAAGGTATTGGACCTGAAATGCCACGCCCTAATCCGGTTAGGATCCCAACCCGTCGCGAATTGTATGGTATAAAAGTGCCTTCTCACCGCTTGGCAGAACACATGCAACGAAAAGAAGAAGAGAGGCTGAATGAGTTGGTTGCAGAAGCTAATGAACAGCGAATGGATGCCCAACAGCAAGACATGTTGCGTCAGCAATTCCTCTATCAGCAACGTGAGCGCTATGGTGTTGATTTTGAGGAAGGAAACAGAGAGTCAGCGTCTCGTGAAGCAAGTACGCTGATACATAAGCAACCAACGGCAGCTGATGAGTGTACGAAAAATAGCGCCGATCGCCAGATCATAGGCGAACAAATAGTAAACGAACAAATAGTAAACGAACAGCCGATAGACGTACAAAAAGCACAGGAAGAAGCGTTGCGGATAGCATTTAAGCAACAGCAACGTGAACGTTACCAAGTAAATCAACCTGCGCCTACTGAATCTGTACTTATGCCAACAGAGCCACTGAATCAACAAGCTCAGGAAAAAAATATAGCGACGGCGCTTGATTCTCACGAATCGAGAAATCAGCATATTTTTGCGCAGCAACCGCAGCAACCGCAGCAACCGCAGCAACCGCAGCAACCGCAGCAACCGCAGCAACCGCAGCAAGATAGCCTGTTCCATCCATTTTTGATGCGCAATGATCAGCCATTACCAAAGCCAACGACGCCGATGCCTTCTTTGGATCTTTTGGCAGAACCACCAGCGGAAGAAGAACCGGTTGATATGTTTGCGCTTGAGCAAACTTCTCGTTTAATTGAAGCGCGTTTGAATGATTATCGCGTTAAAGCGGATGTTGTTGGATTCTCTCCAGGGCCTGTTATCACACGATTTGAATTGGATTTAGCTCCTGGAGTGAAGGCTTCGCGTATTTCTAACTTATCACGCGACCTCGCGCGTTCGCTTTCAGCGGTAGCCGTCCGTATCGTGGAAGTTATTCCGGGACGACCTTATGTTGGTTTGGAATTACCCAATAAAAAACGCCAAACAGTTTATCTGCGGGAAGTTTTGGACTGTGAGAAATTCCGTGATAACCCATCACCGTTAACCATCGTCTTAGGAAAAGACATTGCAGGGCAGCCGGTTGTGGCTGATTTGGGTAAGATGCCTCACTTATTGGTAGCAGGAACGACGGGTTCGGGGAAATCGGTAGGGGTCAATGCGATGATCCTCAGCATTCTGTATAAAGCGAAACCAGAGGATGTTCGCTTTATTATGATTGACCCGAAAATGCTTGAGTTATCGGTTTACGAGGGCATTCCACATTTATTGACTGAAGTTGTCACCGATATGAAAGATGCAGCCAATGCATTGCGTTGGTGTGTAAATGAAATGGAGCGACGTTATAAGTTGATGTCAGCTTTGGGGGTGCGCAATATTGCGGGCTATAACGACAAGATCAAGCAAGCTGAAAATATGGGGCGACCGATCCCTGATCCGTTCTGGAAACCCGGTGACAGTATGGATACAACGCATCCTATGCTGAAAAAAGAGCCTTATATTGTTGTTATGGTTGATGAATTTGCCGACTTAATGATGACAGTCGGGAAAAAGGTGGAGGAATTAATTGCACGCTTGGCTCAGAAAGCACGGGCAGCAGGTATCCACTTAGTATTGGCAACTCAGCGCCCTTCTGTTGATATTATCACCGGACTGATTAAGGCAAATATTCCGACACGTATTGCATTTACAGTATCCAGTAAAATAGATTCCCGTACCATTCTTGATCAAGGTGGTGCAGAATCATTGCTTGGTATGGGGGATATGCTTTATTTGGCACCAAACTCTTCCATTCCTGTACGTGTTCATGGTGCATTCGTGCGCGATCAAGAAGTGCATGAAGTTGTGAATGACTGGAAAGCTCGTGGCCGCCCTCAATATATAGACAGTATTGTCAAAGGGGGAGAAGATGGTGAAGGCAGTATGGGATTTGATAGCGATGAAGAGCTAGATCCCCTGTTTGATCAAGCGGTTGAATTTGTGGTCGAAAAACGTCGTGTCTCTATTTCGGGCGTGCAACGTCAATTCCGGATTGGATATAACCGGGCAGCCCGGATTGTCGAACAAATGGAAGCACAACAGATAGTGAGTGCACCTGGGCATAATGGCAATCGTGAAGTTTTGGCACCTCCGCCCCATGAACATTAATTATCGCTGTGAAATGTAAACAGTATCGGCAATTGATAGCTGATAATAAAACGAATTGAAGGTATCTCACACATGAAAAAACTGATGTTGATTGGTTGCCTGATGATGGGGGTGAGCATAGGTTCTGCTTGGGCTGATGCGACACAGGATTTGCAAGGGCGCTTGGGAAAGGTGAATAGTTTTCATGCCAGTTTTACTCAAACAGTGACTAGCAATGATGGTTCAACGGTCCAAAAAGGAGAGGGAGAACTTTGGATCAAACGCCCTAATTTGTTTAACTGGCATATGACATCACCAGATGAGAGTGTTTTGGTTTCTGATGGTAAGACGCTGTGGTTTTATAATCCTTTTGTTGAACAGGTGACGGCGAATTGGTTAAAAGAAGTAACGGGAAACACGCCATTTATGCTGATTGCCCGCAATGATCCTGCCGACTGGAAACAGTACAAGGTTATGCAAAACGGTAATAGCTTTGAGCTGACGCCTCATCGTGCCAATGGCAATTTAAAACATTTTTCAATTACTGTGACACCAGAAGGAACAATCCAAAAATTTACTGCTGTTGAACAGGATGGGCAAAAGAGTGCTTACCAGTTGAAAGGGCAGCAAAATGTAAACGTGGATACGGAGAAATTCAAATTTACCGTACCGGAAGGTGTCACGCTGGATGATCAACGCCAGTGAGGTTTAAGTGGACAATCTTTCTCTCGATTTTTCACAAAATGAATTTCAGCCACTGGCCGCAAGAATGCGGCCAGTCACATTAGATCAATATATCGGTCAGCAACACTTACTGGCGGAAGGAAAACCTTTGCCGCGAGCAATCCGAGCCGGTCATCTTCATTCCATGATTTTATGGGGACCGCCCGGAACAGGAAAAACAACACTGGCTGAAATTATTAGATATTACGCGCAAGCTGATATTGAGCGTATTTCAGCAGTCACTTCTGGCATAAAAGAAATTCGTGAAGCCATAGAAAGAGCACGACAAAATCGTAATTCAGGGCGTAGAACCATCTTATTTGTTGATGAAGTTCATCGATTTAATAAAAGTCAGCAGGATGCGTTTTTACCCCATATTGAAGACGGTACAATCACATTTATTGGTGCAACTACCGAAAACCCCTCCTTCGAATTAAATTCAGCTTTGTTGTCACGGACTCGTGTCTATTTATTGAAATCACTTTCGAAGGCAGAAATTGAACAGGTACTTATTCAGGCCATTAATGATACAGAGCATGGCATTGGCGGGCAAAATATCGTATTACCAGATAATACTCGCCAGATGATAGCAGAGCTTGTGGCAGGAGATGCACGCCGCTCACTGAATTTGCTGGAAATGATGTCAGACATGGCAGAAAGCAATGCGCAAGCGCAACGGGTTTTGACGCCTGAATTATTGAAAGAAGTGAGCGGAGAAAGAAGTGCCAGGTTTGATAATAAAGGTGATCGATATTACGATTTAATTTCTGCTTTGCATAAATCAATCCGTGGTTCAGCACCTGATGCCGCTCTTTACTGGTACGCCCGAATTATTACCGCAGGCGGTGATCCCCTTTATGTTGCCCGTCGGTTACTGGCAATTGCTTCTGAAGATGTGGGTAATGCTGATCCACGCGCAATGCAGATCGCTATTGCTGCATGGGATTGTTTTACGCGTGTAGGAGCGGCTGAAGGAGAAAGGGCGATCGCACAGGCAATTGTTTATCTTGCTTGTGCACCGAAAAGTAATGCTGTTTATACCGCATTCAAGGCAGCTATGGCGGATGCGCAAAACAAACCGGATTATGACGTTCCTGCCCATCTACGTAATGCCCCGACTAAGCTGATGAAGGAAATTGGATTTGGTGAAGAGTATCGCTACGCCCATGATGAAGCGAATGCGTATGCCGCCGGTGAAGTCTATTTTCCGCCAGAAATGCCACAAACACGTTATTATTATCCGGCTGCCAGAGGGCTGGAGGGTAAGATAGGTGAAAAGTTAAACTGGTTAATGGAACAGGATCAAAATAGCCCAATAAAACGCTATCGTTAATTTTCCTGTTACGGTAAGGTTTATATCCAACAATGCCAAATTACAGCGAAAAGCTGTAGTTTTTGACGATTCTTCAATAACCATTTTTCAATAACAACAAGCACAGGACTAGCATGCTCGATCCAAATATACTGCGTAATGAGCTAGACGCAGTCGCCGAAAAACTGGCTCGCAGGGGATATACCCTTGATGTGGAGATGCTGCGCAAACTAGAAGAGCGCCGCAAAGTTTTACAAGTTGAAACTGAAACCCTGCAAGCAGAACGTAATTCCCGATCGAAGGCTATTGGTGCAGCGAAAGCCCGTGGTGAAGATATTGAACCACTGCGTCACGAAGTGAATCAATTGGGAGAAAAATTGGATTCAGCAAAAGCTGAACTGGAAACGTTGCAGGCTGAAATCCGTAATATCGCATTAAGCATGCCGAATATCCCAGATGATTCTTGTCCGGACGGAAAAGATGACAGTGATAACCTGGAAATTAGCCGTTGGGGTGAACCACGCCAATATGACTTTGAAATCAAAGACCATGTATTTCTGGGTGAACTGACAGGCGGCCTTGATTTTGCGGCTGCGGTTAAATTAACTGGCTCACGTTTTGTCGTTATGAAAGGGCAGATCGCTCGTCTGCACCGTGCCATCGCCCAGTTCATGCTGGATCTGCATACAGAGCAGCATGGTTATCTGGAAACTTACGTTCCTTATCTGGTTAACCATGATTCTTTATATGGTACAGGTCAGTTACCTAAATTTGGTGAAGATCTGTTCCATACCAGACCATTGGAAGAAGAATCTGGCAGTCATTATGCTTTGATTCCAACAGCGGAAGTCCCGGTCACTAACTTAGTTCGTGATGAAATTTTGGATGAAAGCGTATTGCCATTGAAGATGACGGCGCATACACCTTGCTTCCGTTCTGAAGCCGGTTCTTATGGCCGTGATACCCGTGGCCTTATTCGTATGCACCAGTTTGATAAAGTTGAGTTGGTTCAAATTGTTCATCCAGAAAAATCCATGGAAGCTCTGGAAGAATTAACAGGGCACGCTGAGAAAGTATTACAGTTACTGAATCTTCCTTACCGTAAAATGTTGCTGTGCACGGGTGACATGGGGGCAAGCGCAAGAAAAACTTACGATTTGGAAGTTTGGCTACCGGCGCAAAATACTTACCGTGAAATTTCCTCTTGTTCTAACATGTGGGATTTTCAGGCTCGCCGTATGCAAGCGCGTTTCCGTGGTAAAGATGACAAGAAAACTCAGTTGGTACATACATTGAATGGTTCTGGTCTTGCGGTAGGACGTACCCTGGTTGCTGTGATGGAAAACTATCAGCAAGCAGATGGCCGCATTGAAATCCCAGAAGTATTGCGTCCTTATATGAATGGATTGGAATATATTGGTTAATATCATCTATTCTTAATAAAAAAGCGCCGAATATGGCGCTTTTTTACGAGTACTATCATAAGCTAACTTGTCACAGTGACATCATCTTTTTGAGTTTCTTTTTTATAAAAAACACTGAGACAGGAGATATAAGATGTTGCCAGGCTCAATGGAACTGTGAATAGGATTCTTAAGAACAGAGGGAGCGTAAAAATTATCAGAACAGAAATAAGATTTCCTAATATTTTTATTCCACAAACAATGATACCGATTGCCAATAAAGCACTACATTTATCGTGAAGGCAATGAATAACCTCCCGGACTTAAATTTACCAGTCATTCTTTGCGTTTCACAAATGGCAATAATTCCAGCAGAGAATAACGGATCCAATAAATTAAACAGGAGAAAGCCAAAATCAGGAATGAAAAGACTTAAATTAATAACACCATAGATAATCCCCATCAGCACCTGCATACCAAGTTTGGGACAAAAATGTCATTGAATAGTAATAAAAAAGCGCTAAAAATAGCGCTTTTTACATATCAATATCTATTGGAAAATATTTAATTGATTAAGTGAGATTTTGTCTCTTGGCTTTTTGGCGCATAAAAAATGCTGCGATAAGTGGTATAATAGGTCGCCATAAACATAGGTAAAGTAACAAGCAAACCTAAACCAAGTGGAATTGCAGAAATAAACATCAGAATGCCCATCAGTAAGAAGAACAGAAAACCACCGAATAGATTTTTCTTTACTGCACTCAAGCTCATTGATATTGCTTCACCAAATTTCAAATCATTAATGATAATCAGAGCAGGAGCAAACCAGCTAAACGCAAGGGCAACGATGCTAAAGAACAACACAACCAGCATTGCCAGCGTTAAAGTAGAAAGACCACCCATTATTAGCATCGGGTCTAGATCCTGTCCTGCCCAAAATATTTGAAATAGGCTTGTCCCTCCAAGTATAACAGCAGCAATGATACCCAGTACATTTATGCCGAAGGCTAGCGCACCAACAGCAACTAATGAACCGAGCTTATTTTTAAACCCATAGAAAAGTAATTCTATGTCAAAATCACCGGTTGTTCGCTGTTTTTCACTGGCAGCAATAAATCCAGCAATAAATACTGAACTAAACAGAGCAGCAACAATACTGATGGTAGGTATGAATTGCTGCAGGGCTAGCATTATAGCGAAATAGATTAAGGTTAGCAGTATCCATTTCATTGGCTTTGCTTTAAACATTTCCCAAGCATTACCAATCCACTCTGTTGCCGTTCCAGCTCTTACAGCCCGACCACCAGGAATGAATGTATCCTTTTCCTTGCTCAGAGAGACGCTATTCTCTCCTGAATTGAGATTCATATCTTGAGTATCCATATTTTTCCGATTTATTTTGCTGAATAGCAATTACTGAATTGATTTTTCTCTATTTCTATTTCATTGATGCAAATCGTTATAGAAAACAGAGGGATTATCATATAAAAATTATTAATCAACAAGTATTGATTTCAATCCTTGCCGGTGGAGAAAGAGATGTTTCTATCGGTAATAATGAATATGTGCGGTTTTTTTGTTAATTATGCTGATATCGTTTTGACTTAATTTCCTAATTTATCTTTACATAAAGTAAATGATTTTATCTTTGGCATCAGATATGGTGTGTTTTTAGAATAAAATATTTTACACATTGTGAGTAGGTTGTTCTGATTTAAGGTTTACTTTGATCATATCAGGTATATCCAGCCTGATATGATCAAAGTTTGCAACGTTCATAGAGGGAACAAACAATGTAAGTGGAAATGAATCTAATAAATCACGTGGTGCCCATAACTTCTTAAAATTTCTTTTACCCGCTCCATTGTTTCTTTTGGAGGAGGTTTGACACCTTCCAGTTTATAGTCTTCTCCCATAGCAATCCATTTATGTTTACCCAGTTCGTGGTAAGGTAATAACTCTATTTTTTCAATATTTTTCATGTCCTTGGTAAACTCACCCAGTAAATGAACGGATTGATCATCATCAGACCAACCAGGAACAACCACATAACGGACCCAGGTTTTCTGATTGCGTTTTGCCAGATAACGTGCAAATTCGAGGGTTCGATGATTGGACACGCCAATTAATTTTTGGTGAATATCATCATTAAGTTGTTTTAAATCCAGCATAACCAGATCGGTAGCATCCAGTAGTTCATCAATCACCGGATCGTAACGGCGAACAAAGCCATTGGTATCCAGGCAAGTGTGAATGCCTTCTTCATGGCAAGCCCTGAACCAGTCACGAACAAATTCGGCCTGAAGAATGGCTTCACCACCGGAAGCGGTAACTCCACCCCCCGAAGCATTCATAAAATGGCGATAGGTCGTAGCTTCTTTTATTAATTCTTCAACTGTTACCGTTTTTCCGCCATGGGTATCCCAGGTATCGCGGTTATGGCAATAGAGGCAGCGCATAAGGCAACCCTGGAAAAACGCGATAAAGCGGATACCGGGACCATCTACGGTTCCGCAAGATTCAAAAGAGTGGATACGACCAAGTACGGACATAAAAGGACTTCTCCAAAGCTAGCAAGCTAATAAAGGCACCCAGGTATTAGGGTGCCTTTATTGTCTGTCATTTTTAATAATTACATGGTTTGAGTAAATGTACGGGTAATAACATCTCGTTGCTGTTCTTTCGTCAAAGAATTAAACCGCACAGCGTAACCCGAGACGCGAATCGTCAATTGCGGATATTTCTCAGGATTTTCCATGGCATCCAACAGCATTTCACGGTTCATCACGTTAATGTTTAAATGCTGTCCACCTTCGATATCTGCTTCGTGATGGAAATAACCATCCATCAGACCCGCCAGATTTGCTTTACGCACATCGTCATCTTTACCCAGTGCATTAGGTACGATAGAGAAAGTGTATGAAATACCGTCTTTGGCATAAGCAAACGGCAGTTTAGCGACCGAAGTCAATGAAGCAACTGCCCCTTTTTGATCGCGTCCGTGCATTGGGTTGGCACCAGGTCCAAATGGTGCGCCAGCACGACGTCCATCAGGGGTATTCCCCGTTTTCTTACCATAAACCACGTTTGAGGTAATGGTCAGTACAGACTGAGTTGGAACAGCATTGCGATATGTTTGCAGCGTCTGAATTTTCTTCATGAAACGTTCAACCAGATCACACGCGATATCATCGACACGCTGATCGTTGTTACCGAATTGTGGGTATTCACCTTCAATGTTGAAATCAATTGCCAGACCATCTTCATCGCGGATTGGGGAAACTTTCGCATATTTAATGGCAGATAATGAGTCAGCAGCAACAGAGAGACCGGCGATACCACATGCCATGGTACGGTATACATCACGATCGTGCAGTGCCATTAATGAAGCTTCATAGCTGTATTTATCATGCATATAGTGGATGATATTCAGGGCAGTGACATACTGTTTTGCCAGCCAGTCCATGAAATGATCCATCCGTGCCATAACCTTGTCATAATCCAGCACAGCGTCTTTCATTGGCTCTTCTTTCGGGCCAACCTGTATTTTCATTTTTTCATCCACACCGCCGTTGATGGCATATAGCATGGTTTTTGCAAGGTTTGCACGGGCACCAAAGAACTGCATTTGTTTACCAACCACCATTGGGCTGACACAGCACGCGATAGCGTAATCATCGCTGTTGAAATCAGGGCGCATCAGGTCGTCATTTTCGTATTGCAGGGATGAAGTATCGATTGAGACTTTTGCTGCAAACTTTTTAAAGTCAATGGGCAGTTTTTCAGACCACAGGATGGTCATGTTAGGCTCTGGGGATGGTCCCATGGTATATAGCGTATGCAGGAAACGGAAACTGTTTTTGGTGACCAGAGTACGTCCATCCAAACCCATACCTGCCAGTGATTCGGTTGCCCAAATTGGGTCACCAGAGAACAGTTCATCATATTCTGGAGTACGCAGGAAACGCACCATACGCAGTTTCATGACCAAATGGTCGATCAGTTCTTGGGCTTGTTGTTCAGTCAACTTACCTGCCTGAATATCACGTTCGATGTAGATATCCAGGAAGGTGGAAACACGACCAAAGGACATTGCAGCCCCGTTTTGGGATTTAACGGCTGCCAGATAGGCGAAATAAGTCCATTGCACGGCTTGTTGGGCATTGGTAGCGGGATTGGCAATATCATAGCCATATTTCGCTGCCATCTCTTTGATTTGGCCAAGTGCGCGATGTTGTTCAACCAGTTCTTCGCGCAGACGAATGGTTGCTTCCAAATCCTCGCCATTTTCCAGTTTTTCCTGTAGGGAAGTGAATTGGGCAAATTTCTCATCACGCAGAAAGTCGATACCATACAACGCAACGCGACGGTAATCACCGATGATGCGCCCACGGCCATAGGCATCAGGCAAGCCAGTCAATACACCAGATTTACGGCATTTCAGGATATCAGGGGTGTAGACATCAAATACCCCCTGATTATGAGTCTTACGATACTCAGTGAAAATTTGTTTCAGTGTTGGGTCCAGTTCACGGTTGTAGGCTTTACAAGAACTTTCAACCATTTTAATGCCACCAAATGGAATAATGGCACGTTTCAGGGGCGCTTCGGTTTGCAGACCAACGATTTGCTCCAGATCTTTTTCAATATAGCCCGCATCATGAGAGGTAATTGTAGACGCAATGTCAGTATCAAAGTCTAGCGGCGCATGGGTGAGGTTTTCGATTTTGATACCTTCCATGACTTTTTCCCACAAAGCTTTTGTCGCTTCTGTGGCACCCGCAAGGAATGATTCATTACCTTCATACGGGGTATAGTTTTTCTGAATGAAATCACGGACGTTGACTTCATTCTGCCAGCTACCCTCGTTAAAGCCTTGCCATGCTACTGAGAATTTTTCGTTTAACTCGGACATGATACTTCTACCTTTTAACAGTGGAATTTTTAAGAAATCTGACTTGGAGGCGAATTAATGATTTTTGCCGCCACGTAAATAAATCAACCAATAGGTCAACCCAACCAATACCGCCCCACCAATAATGTTACCTATCGTGACAGGGATCAGGTTATCGGTAATAAAGCTTGAAACATTAAGTTGTGGAAATCGTTCAGGACTTGTCCCTGTTTTCAGCCAAAATTCATCGGGGGCGAAGTTTTTGATAATGATCCCGAACGGAATTAAAAACATGTTAGCGATACTGTGCTCAAAACCGCTGGCGACAAACATACCGATTGGCAGGATCAACGCGAATAACTTATCGATCAGACTGCGTCCGGCATAGCTCATCCAGACAGCAAGACATACCATCAGATTAGCTAAAATACCCAGACATACAGCCTCAATAAAGGAGTGATGCATTTTATGATCTGCTGTTTGTAATACATTTAGCCCCCAAGTACCATTGGCGACAGTATATTGGCCGGAATACCAGACCAAAGCGACGAAAAACAGGGCGCCAATTAAATTACCGATGTAGACGTTAATCCAGTTTTTGAACATTTGAGACCAGGTAATACGTCCTGTTGCTTTTGAAATGATCGTCAACACAGTGGAAGTGAAGAGATCGACGCCACATATCACCACTAACATCAAACCAAGGGAAAAACAGATCCCACCCGTTAATTTAGCTACCCCATAGGGAATGGAAGAGGTTCCTGTTGTTGCTGTAATATAAAAAACAAAAGCGATGGAAATAAATGCACCTGCCATGATTGCCGATAAATAAGTCACTGCGGGATGTTTATTGACTTTATATACACCAATATCATCAGCGATTTGTGCCATTACAGCAGGTGAAAATAAATTGAAAGGGTTGTCAGTTTTCATCCTAACACTCTCTTTATCCTTAATTAATCATAGCACGCGTTGATAGTAACAAACGGGGATTGACCTGAATTTGATATGGATCATATTAGACCGAAAGTCTGATGAGATATGACAGCCTAAAAGTGGTGATATAAGATTAATGATATGATTTTTAAAGGAAAATATTTTTTAAAATTTATAAAAATATTTTATATAAGCAGTTTTGGCCTGTTAGATATTAAAAGTAAAATAACAGGTTAAATTGTCATTTATTTGTTATTTAAAAATAAATTGTATTTTACTTTTTATGGTCATATACCCATCCAACTTCAAGATGCGTGTTATATTTCCCCGTGCAGCGGGGAAATATAAGGCCTCGCGTCGTCTTGCGGATTGCAACTTGAAGTTTATCGCGTATAAGCGCTCATGCGATGGGTTATTTATTCGCCCAAAATTCACGTTTGGCTTTTTGCAACTTCTCATAAGCATCTAATAATGCCTGATGGGCAGCCAATGCTTTTAATTCTAAATCAATAGTCCACAGACCATAGAAGCTGTTTTCTCCGGCAATGGCAGCAGAGGCAGTATCAACAGTACCCTGACCGTACATTTTTACAAATGCCTGATAATATTGATCTGGTTGGCGATCTTCTTCTTGGGTTAACAGTAACAACGTTTGCAGGCAGCGATAATAGTTAGCTCGTTCAGTGGTGAAAACAGAAGCATTGAAATCCTGTGTCCACTCAACCCAAATCAAAGCTTGCTCCAAATCTTTACCAGCCAGTGCCAGCATAGATTTCAATTCGCCGATACGCAGGTTGCTCCAACCGTTATCTTTACCCACTGCAATGCCCAATAACTCACGGACACGGGTAAAGTCATCCAAGCCTTCATCATCTAACTGTTCGAGGAGAGCCAGATATTCTTCTGGCTGCCATTGACTCTCCGGCAATGCCAGAATGGTGTCGCGCAGATGGCTCCCCATAGTGTTATTGGCAATGTGCAGATCTTCCACCGGATAAATATCTGACATACCAGGCACCAGAATGCGGCAGGCATAAACGTCAAGGTGTTCATAATCAGCAATATAAACTTCAGCATCCAGTTTATTGAAGATCTCCATCAGGGTGTCGAACTCTTCTTCTGTTGCTCCGCTGAAATTCCAGTCAACAAACGCATAGTCAGCATCTTGCTTGAATAGATCCCAACTAATTACACCGCTTGAATCAATAAAATGCGTTTCCAGATTAGTATGTTCAGACACTTCCTCATTATCAAAGCTTGGTGGGGTGAAGACATCCAGATCTTTCAGGCTCCTGCCTTGCAACAGTTCTGTGACGGTACGCTCCAGTGCAACACCAAAATCGGGATGGGCACCAAAGGAGGCAAAACACGTGCCATTATCAGGATTGAACAGGACGACGCAAATGACCGGGAACTGTCCACCCAGCGAGGCATCGTAACAATAGAGTGGGAAACCTTCTTCCTGCAACTTATTGACTGATTCAACGACGCTTGGGTAGCGATTCATAATATCTTGTGGAATTTCAGGCAGGCTGATGCATTCTGCGATAATGCGATTTTTCACATAGCGCTCGAATACTTCAGATAATCCCTGTACACGTGCTTCGTTCATGGTATTGCCGGCTGACATACCGTTTGAAACATACAGATTTCCGATAATATTCATTGGAATATAAATCGTTTGATTATCTGACTGGCGGGTAAATGGCAGGGCACAGATCCCCCGCTCTTCATTGCCCGATTGCAGATCCACTAACTGGCTGGCACAGAGCGCGTTATCTGGGTTGTAAAAACGATGCAGGCGTTCGTCTAAGATACCTTTTGGCAGAGAGTCATCTTCTGGCAACGGGAACCATTTTTCATCTGGGTAATGAACAAACTCGCCATTGGCAACGGTATTACCCAGATAAAAATCAGCAAAGAAATAGTTTGTCGACAAGCGCTCAAAATATTCTCCCAGTGCAGAAGCCAATGCCGCTTTTTTGCTGGCCCCTTTGCCGTTGGTAAAGCACAGCGGGCAGTCACGATCGCGGATATGTACTGACCAAACATTCGGGACAGGATTCAGCCATGAGGCTTCTTCAATATTAAAACCGAGGGACTTCAGTTTGTGCTGAAAGCGATTAATGGAGTCCTCTAACGCGGCGTCTTTGCCTGGGATATAGGTTTGCGTCATCGTGGTTCACTTCAAATTATGTTAAAGGCGCATATCATACGGCGTTTTTTTTATCCGCTCTATCAATTCCCAAAAATTATTGTTAATTAGAGTTTATTTATTCTTGGTTTACATAATAAAATGGCTTTTTTACAAGAGGTTGAATAATGAAAAAGACTAAAATAACAGCAATAGCCAGTTTTCTGGCTTTAGTTAGCGGTTCTGCATTCGCTTTGCCAAACGTTACTGTTTTGGCAACAGGGGGCACAATTGCTGGGGGTGGTGAATCCGCAACGCAATCTAATTATACAGCGGGTAAAGTAGGCATTGATGCTCTGCTGAATGCTGTACCGGCAATTAAAAATATTGCTGATTTGAAAGGCGAGCAGGTTGTCAGCATCGGTTCTCAGGACATGAACGATCAGGTATGGTTGACTCTGGCGAAGAAAATCAATGCAGATTGTGACAAAACCGACGGGTTTGTGATCACCCACGGTACTGATACCATGGAAGAAACGGCGTATTTCCTCGATCTGACCACCCAATGCCAGAAGCCTATTGTGATGGTTGGCGCAATGCGTCCATCTACCGCGCTGGGGGCTGACGGTCCGTTGAACCTGTATAACGCTGTGGTTGTTGCTGCTGATAAAAATTCGGCAAACCGTGGTGTGCTGCTGGCGATGAATGATTCCGTTATTCATGGCCGTGATATCGGTAAACTGAGCACAACGGAAGTTCAGGCGTTTCAGGCTGTGAATGCCGGCGCCCAGGGCTTCGTTCACAATGGCAAAGTACGCTATTATTCTGCGGCTTCAGTAAAGGCAAATAAAGCCGTTTTTGATGTAAGCAAATTGGATAAGTTGCCGAAAGTAGGTATTGTTTATAACTACTCCAACGCCTCTGATCTGCCAGCAAAAGCATTCGCTGAAAATGGCTATCAGGGTATTATCAGCGCAGGTGTCGGTAACGGTAACATCTATAAATCTATTCTTGACACGTTGTCTAAAGCCGCTAAAGAGGGTGTTGTTGTTGTTCGTTCCAGCCGTATTCCTTTCGGCTACACGACCCAAAATGCTGAAGTTAACGACAGCAAATATGGCTTTGTGGCTTCAGAGCGTTTGAACCCACAGAAAGCTCGCGTTCTTCTGCAATTGGCTCTGACGCAAACTTCTGATGTAGAAAAAATTCAGGAAATGTTTAGTCAGTATTAATTCCTGATTTAACGATATAAAAAGGCGCATTTAATGCGCCTTTTTATATTCTTTTTTATTCGTATTTTTTTAGATAAATTATCTTTTATACTCGATGAACTTCAAGTTGTAATACGCAAGACGACGCGAGGCTTTATATTTCCTCGTTGCGCGTGGAAATATAACACACATCTTGAAGTTGGATGGGTATAAATGGCTTTTTATTCTTTGGTATTAAATAAGGCTGATATTATCCAGATTGTCTTTCCTGAGCGATTGTTATTTTATTTATAATTCATTGCGTTATTTATAATAAGTGGGTCTATCAGAAAGTGATACTGTCTCTTGTAACAAATGTTCAATAATTATTGCAGCGGCAGGGCGAGAATGATAAAACCAATACGTCCGATTTTATTGTATCCATTGATAGGGTGAAGTTAATGAGTCAGGTATATAATTTCAGCGCTGGCCCAGCTATGTTGCCGGCAGAAGTGTTACGACGTGCAGAACAGGAACTTTGCAACTGGCACGGCTTGGGAACATCTGTAATGGAAATTAGTCACCGCAGCAAAGAATTTGTGGCTGTTGCGGCAGAAGCAGAAAAAGATCTCCGAGATTTATTAGCAATACCTGAGAATTACAAGGTGCTGTTTTGTCACGGCGGTGCTCGTGGGCAATTTTCGGCATTACCACTGAATTTACTGGGTGATAAATCGACAGCAGATTATATTGTTAGTGGTTACTGGTCTGAATGTTCAGCGCAAGAAGCAGAAAAATATTGCACGCCAAACATCATTGATATCAGAACAGAAACGGACGGCGTCAAAAGTGTGAAGCCAATGAGTGAATGGGCCTTAAGCAGTGACGCTGCCTATATTCATTATTGTCCTAATGAAACGATTGAAGGCATTGCTATTTTTGAAGAGCCTGATTTTGGTGACGATAAAATTGTCATAGCCGATTATTCTTCAACCATCCTTTCTGCCCCTATTGATGTTAGCCGTTATGGTGTTGTTTATGCCGGGGCACAAAAAAATATCGGGCCAGCAGGGATTACCGTCGTTATTATTCGTGAAGATCTCCTGGGTAAAGCACACCCGCATACGCCATCCATTCTGGATTATACTGTGCAGGTTCAATACGACTCTATGTATAACACGCCGCCGACATTTGCATGGTATCTGTCTGGTAGGGTATTTAAGTGGTTGAAAGAGCAGGGAGGGCTACAAGAAATCAGTAAACGCAATCATGCTAAAGCGAAACACCTCTATCATGCCGTTGATAACAGCAAGTTGTATATCAACCGTGTTGCTCCTCAAAACCGTTCTATCATGAATGTCCCCTTCCAACTGGCTAATCCAGCGTTAGATGGTCAGTTTCTGGAGGAAGCCTATGCACACGGGTTACATGCATTGAAAGGGCACAAAGTTGCGGGTGGCGCTCGTGCTTCGATTTATAACGCTATGCCTTATGAGGGTGTGAACGCATTGGTTGAATTTATGGCTGATTTTGAACGCCGCAATGCATAATTTTTTATCGTCGGGAGGGATAAAACCTCCCGATCTCAAAATCCTCGATCTATCCTAAAAACGAAAATCACCTCTGGAGATTCCTCTCTATTATGCAATCCCTGACGTTACAACCTGTTTCCCATATTAATGGAACGATTAACTTGCCTGGCTCTAAAAGCGTTTCTAACCGCGCTTTGTTACTCGCTGCTCTTGCTAAGGGAACAACCCGATTGACCAATTTGTTGGACAGCGATGATATCCGTTACATGCTCAATGCTCTGGCTGTATTGGGTATTTCCTATCGCCTTTCTGCCGATCGTACTATCTGTGAAGTCGATGGCATTGGCGGGTGCATGACGGGCAAAAATGATATTGAACTGTTTCTGGGCAATGCGGGTACAGCAATGCGCCCATTGGCTGCGGTTCTATGTTTAGGGGACAGCAGTTTGGGAGACAGTGGCATAAGCGTGGTATTGACCGGTGAACCGCGGATGAAAGAACGTCCAATTGGTCACTTGGTCGATGCATTGCGTCAAGGAGGGGCAGAAATTGATTATCTTGAACAGGAAAATTACCCACCTTTACATATCAAAGGGGGATTTTCAGGTGGAAAAGTGACCGTTGATGGCACTGTTTCCAGCCAGTTTCTGACCGCTTTGTTGATGGCAGCGCCATTGGCAAAAAACGACACGGAAATCCACATACAAGGTGATTTGGTTTCTAAACCTTATATTGATATTACATTGGCACTGATGAAAAGTTTTGGTGTAACGGTAGACAATGAACAATATCAGGTTTTTCACATTAAAGGCCGGCAGCAATATTTGTCTCCGGGGCAGTATCTGGTAGAAGGCGATGCTTCATCGGCATCTTATTTTCTGGCTGCGGCGGCAATTAAAGGCGGGATCGTTCGTGTCACGGGCATTGGCAGAAATAGCCTGCAAGGGGATACCAAATTTGCCAATGTGTTGGAACAGATGGGGGCAACGATTCGTTGGGGGGACGATTTTGTCGAATGCGAACGCGGTACATTGGCAGGCATTGATATGGATATGAATGCTATTCCTGATGCGGCAATGACGATTGCGACAACCGCGTTGTTTGCACAGGGAGAAACTGTTATCCGCAATATCTACAATTGGCGGGTAAAAGAAACCGATCGGCTAAATGCAATGGCAACTGAATTAAAAAAAATAGGTGCCGAAGTGGAAGAGGGACATGATTATATTCGAATTTCTCCGCCAGAAAAATTTAATCATGCTGAAATTGAGACCTATAATGATCATCGCATTGCGATGTGTTTTTCGTTGGTAGCTCTATCGGATACGCCAGTCACTATCCTTGATCCAGGCTGTACAGCAAAGACATTCCCAGACTATTTCAATCAGCTTGAAAAACTCAGCCAGTACGCAAAATAAATGGAGAAGCAAAAATCGGTAGGGATAGAAATAAACGGGCTTTCCCTGTTTCTCTCATCTATTGAGCGCGTATAATAGGACAGGTTTTATTGCTTGCTAATTGAGCAATTTTTTGCATTCGGTAAATGATCTGTCTGTTATCCGAATGTTATGCGAAAAGGAGGATAATGATGGCGGCGATAGCCCCAGTAATAACCGTTGATGGGCCAAGTGGTGCTGGCAAGGGAACACTATGTCAGGCATTGGCTGAAACGTTAAATTGGCAGTTGCTTGATTCAGGTGCCATTTATCGTGTATTGGCCTTGGCTGCCATCCATCATCAGGTGGATATTCAGTCTGAAGACGCAATGGTTCCTCTGGCTGCAAACCTGGATGTTCGTTTTGTACCTGCAAATGGCAAACTCCGGGTCATTCTGGAAGGCGAAGATGTCAGCAATGAAATCCGTACCGAAACCGTTGGAAATACGGCTTCACAGGCGGCAACATTCCCACGTGTCCGTGAAGCACTCTTACGTCGGCAGAGAGCCTTCCGCATTGCACCTGGGCTGATAGCTGATGGTCGTGATATGGGAACGGTCGTATTTCCTGATGCGCCGGTGAAAATATTTCTTGATGCAAGTGCAGAAGAACGCGCCCGCAGACGTATGTTACAGTTGCAGGAGAAAGGTTTTAGTGTTAACTTTGAAAATCTTTTGTCCGAGATACAAGAACGGGATTATCGTGATCGCAATCGGGCAGTCGCACCCTTAGTGCCTGCACAAGATGCATTAATCCTGGACTCGACCAGCATGTCTATCGAAGAAGTGATTGATAATGCACTGGCTTATGCGAGAAACGCGCTGGAAATATCCGCATAATTGTTAATTTTTCAAGTACACTATTGCAGTAGTGTATCAAGAAGATGTATATAGAATTCTGGTGTATTGGTAGTGAAATATTCTGGTACACTAAAACACCTTGTAACAGGGAAAAAGAAAAAGTTGCGAGGTATGTAAAACAACCCCATTCGGCGGGACGCTAAATGGACGTTAATTAAGAATCTTGAAGATCATAAACATGACAGAATCTTTTGCTCAACTCTTTGAAGAATCCCTACAGACTATCGAAACTCGTCCAGGTGCCATCGTCCGTGGTGTCGTGGTTGCTATCGATAAAGACGTTGTATTGGTTGACGCAGGCCTGAAATCAGAATCTGCAATTCCTGTAGAACAATTCAAAAATGCTCAAGGTGAGCTGGAAATCCAAGTTGGCGATGAAATCGACGTAGCTTTGGATGCGGTGGAAGATGGTTTCGGTGAAACTGTCTTGTCTCGTGAGAAAGCGAAACGTCACGAAGCATGGCTGATGCTGGAAAAAGCATACGAAGAAGCTGAAACTGTCACTGGTATTATCAATGGCAAAGTAAAAGGTGGCTTCACTGTAGAACTGAACGGTATCCGTGCGTTCCTGCCAGGTTCACTGGTTGACGTTCGCCCAGTTCGTGACACTGCTCACCTTGAAGGCAAAGAGCTTGAGTTCAAAGTCATCAAGCTGGATCAGAAACGCAACAACGTAGTTGTTTCTCGTCGTGCAGTTATCGAATCTGAAAACAGCGCAGAACGCGATCAGCTGCTGGAAAACCTGCAAGAAGGCATGGAAGTTAAAGGTATCGTTAAGAACCTGACTGACTACGGTGCATTCGTTGATCTGGGCGGCGTTGATGGCCTGCTGCACATTACTGATATGGCTTGGAAACGTGTTAAACATCCAAGCGAAATTGTCAATGTGGGCGATGAAATCACAGTTAAGGTACTGAAATTCGACCGTGAGCGTACTCGCGTATCTCTGGGTCTGAAACAATTGGGTGAAGATCCATGGGTAGCAATCGCTAAACGTTATCCAGAAAGTACTAAACTGACTGGTCGCGTAACTAACCTGACTGATTATGGCTGCTTCGTTGAAATCGAAGAAGGCGTTGAAGGTCTGGTACACGTTTCAGAAATGGATTGGACCAACAAAAACATCCACCCATCCAAAGTTGTTAACGTGGGTGACGTTGTGGAAGTTATGGTTCTGGATATTGACGAAGAACGTCGTCGTATCTCCCTGGGCCTGAAACAGTGCAAGTCTAACCCTTGGCAGCAATTTGCTGAAACGCACAACAAGAACGATCGCGTTGAAGGTAAGATCAAGTCTATTACTGACTTTGGTATCTTCATTGGTCTGGACGGCGGCATCGACGGTCTGGTTCACCTGTCCGACATCTCCTGGAACGTTGCAGGTGAAGAAGCAGTTCGTGAATACAAGAAAGGCGACGAAATCGCTGCTGTAGTTCTGCAAGTAGATGCAGAGCGTGAGCGTATCTCTCTGGGTGTCAAACAACTGGCAGAAGATCCATTCAACAATTACCTGTCTGTAAACAAGAAAGGTACAATTGTTACTGGTAAAGTCACTGCAGTTGACGCAAAAGGTGCTACAGTTGAATTAGCTGACGGCGTTGAAGGTTACCTGCGTGCATCAGAAGCTTCTCGTGACCGCATTGAAGATGCAACTCAAGTTCTGAACGTTGGCGATGAAGTTGAAGCTAAATATGTTGGCGTTGATCGCAAAAACCGCATAATCAACCTGTCTGTTCGTGCAAAAGACGAAGCTGATGAAAAAGACGCTATCGCTTCTGTGAACAAACAAGAAGACACAAACTTTGCTAACAACGCAATGGCTGAAGCTTTCAAAGCAGCTAAAGGCGAATAATCTAAGTCAATAACGACGGGTAATATTCTCTATAATGAGAATATTACCCGAATACGGTAGTTTAGGGAGGTACCATGACCAAGTCTGAATTAATCGAAAGACTTGCAGAGCAGCAATCTCACATGCCGGCCAAAGCCGTTGAAGATGCAGTGAAAGAAATGCTTGATCATATGGCAGAAACACTAGCCGCAGGTGAACGTATTGAAGTTCGCGGATTCGGCAGCTTTTCTCTTCACTACCGGGCTCCGCGTGTGGGGCGTAACCCCAAAACAGGTGAAAAAGTGGAATTGGACGGCAAATATGTCCCCCACTTTAAACCCGGTAAAGAGTTACGTGACCGCGTGAATATCTATAGCGATAGCTAAGATATCAGTTATTACTTAATTAAACTAACGGCACCCTAGGGTGCCGTTTTTTGTATATCCAAATTTTGTTTCTCTGGTTTTTGTGAGAATAGACGTATTTTTTTGGCATCGTTTCTTCTGTTTAAACGTTAATTTGCGAAGCGATTCCACAGAAACATTTCTCGAACTGGCAGTAAGATTGACTATGTCATAATCTCTCTTGCGTGAATGGAATGTCAGCACAGAGGCATAATGGATGCAGCCGATAATATTTTCTCTTTTTACCTATTTATTTGCCATTTGGCGAAAACCGACGCCACTTATCAGTCTAAATTTGGCTGCGTTAGCCATTATATTGGGAATTTTTCCCTTATTATTCCTTGCAGAGCTTCCTCAACAAAAAGTCATCCAATATCTGGTTACCATTGCATGTTGCTTATTATTTTTTCCTTATAAAATTATACGACTAATATCATTAGGATTATGGGCGTTTATCTTCGGATGTTGGCATGGTCATCATATATTGGCACAAATCACTTATTTCAGCGAAACGTCCCGTACTGCAATCGTTATGATTGATAGTGTATCGTTGGAAAATAATACGAAAGAAGATGATAAAAAGACGCGTTATCGTATCAGGCTGATTAAGAGTGATGGGAAATATATTATTCCTGCCTTATATGCATCAGTATCATGGAACTCTCAAGAGTTGCTATGCGCTGGTCAGAAGTGGCAGATGACAATGAAACTCAGGCCTGTTCATGCTCAACTAAGCCACGGTAGTTTTGATAGCCAACGATATTCACTTTCTATTCGTCAGCCATTGAATGGAAAAATTATTGAGGCAAAACCACTCGATACAAATTGTAATCTTCGACAAAGTTTCATGAATAAGTTGTTACCAGAAATTCAGCCATTAAAACAGGCAGGTATTGCATTAGCACTCTCATTTGGTGAAAGGACGTGGTTGGATAAATCCACTCGCTTGCTATTACAGCAGACAGGTATTGCTCATTTGATGGCAATTTCAGGGCTGCATATTGCAATGGCCAGCTTATTTGGCTGGGGTTTGGCAAGAATGACGCAATTTTTCTTTCCGGCAAAATGGATTGGGTTTCGCTTTCCATTGATCATGGGCTGGTTAACCGCAATGCTGTATGGATGGTTGTCTGGTTGGGGAATTCCAGCCATTCGGGCAATATTGGGGCTAACTTTATGGATTTATTTACGGTGCAAAAGCAGGCATTGTTTTTCATGGCAATGGGCTTTATGGAGTGCCGCCCTTATTTTATTTTTCGATCCTTTGGCAATACTTTCTGACAGTTTCTGGCTCTCATTTACTGCGGTGATGGCACTGTTATTTTGGTTTTATTGGATGCCTTTGCCAGAAAAAATACGTCATGGTTGGCAGTGGTCATGGCTGCGCGGATTGCATATGCAGCTGGGCATGTTGCTAATGTTGTTGCCGTTGCAGCTTTTGTTATTTCAGAGCGTTAATATTGCATCATTGGTGGCTAATCTGTGGGCTGTTCCGATTATCTCTTTTTTATCTGTTCCGTTGGTGATATTGGGGATAGTTTGTCTCTTTCTTCCGGTTATCCAACCGTTTTTATGGCAGCTTGTTGATTACAGCATTTTATTTGCTTTGGCCCCCTTACCTATTTTGACATATTCATGGTTTGAAACAGGGCACTATCCGATAGTCACTACGTTAGTAGGCTGGTTTTTTGTTGTGATTTGGCGCTTAGGTTGGTGGCGATCTTATAAATGGTTGTTGGGCGTTTGCATTGGTATTATTGTGTGTTATTCCAAACGTTCCAATGATTATCAATGGCGTTTTTCCATGCTGGATGTGGGGCATGGATTAGCGGTGGTCATTGACAAGGGAGGAGAAGCGATTGTATTTGATACAGGAAATCGTTGGGAAACGGGCAGCATGGCAGAAAAAGTTATTGAACCTTATTTACGTTGGCATCGTTTAACACCAGGGCAGATAATCCTGAGTCATGATCATTTGGATCATACGGGAGGAATGGAATATCTACTTGAAAAATATCCTGATATCCAAATTAGAAGCCCTTCCTTGAATCAGACTCATTTGCCTTGTATCCGTGGTGAACGGTGGACATGGCAGGGGTTAAATTTTGCCGTTCTCTGGCCACCAGAAAAGTCAGCTATTGTTGGCAATAATCAATCTTGCGTGATCCGCATTGATGATGGTAAATACAGTCTGTTATTAACAGGAGATTTAGAAAAGCAGGGCGAATACCGCTTATTGGAGCTTGAGAAGAATCATCTACATGCAACAGTACTACAAGTACCTCATCATGGGAGTAACACCTCTTCTACTTCGGTATTTATACGCAGAGTTATGCCTCAATATGCTTTGGCTTCAGTTGCACGCTATAGCCCGTGGAGGCTACCTTCAGTGAAAGTGAAACAACGCTATAAAAATGCCGGAGTTGAATGGCATAGCACAGCCGTTTCTGGTCAGATAACCGGTTATTTTTATCGTGATGACATTAAATTAGAAGGTTATCGACAACAAATAGTGTCACGATGGTATCATCAGTGGTTTGGTATTCGTGGCGATCATGAGTAGAATGATCCGCTATTTCTTTTGGTTTTGGTAACTCAATAATGAATGATAAAGACCTTTCTACCTGGCAGACCTTTCGCCGATTGTGGCCGATTGTCACTCCTTTTAAAATCGGTCTGATAGTTTCGGCGGTTGCGTTAGTGATTAATGCTGCCGGTGATACATTGATGCTTTCCTTATTGAAGCCCTTGCTTGATGAGGGTTTTGGCAAGGCAGACATTAGCGTATTGAAGTGGATGCCACTGGTTGTTATCGGATTGATGTTGTTGCGTGGCATATCCGGTTTTGTATCGAGTTATTGTCTCTCTTGGGTATCAGGCAAAGTGGTCATGCAGATGCGTCGCCGCCTGTTCAATCATATGATGGGAATGCCTGTTTCCTTCTTTGACCAGCAATCCACGGGAACTTTGCTTTCCCGTATTACATACGATTCAGAACAGGTTGCCTCTTCTTCCTCCGGTGCTTTAGTGACGGTTGTCAGGGAAGGAGCATCAATTATTGGCCTGTTTATACTGATGTTCTATTACAGTTGGGAACTCTCCCTTATTTTGATTGTTATTGCGCCGATAGTTGCGGGAGTTATTCGTCTTGTTTCCGTGCGTTTTCGTAATATCAGTAAAAATATGCAAAGCAGCATGGGAATGGTAACAACCAGTGCGGAACAGATGCTGAAAGGGCATAAAGAAGTTTTAATTTTTGGTGGTCAAAAAGTTGAAACTAAACGCTTTGACAAAGTCAGTAATCATATGCGCCAGCAGGGTATGAAGATGGTTTCTGCTGATTCCATTTCAGATCCGATTATCCAGATTATTGCTTCTTTTGCACTGGCATTTATCCTGTATGCGGCCAGTTTCCCTGAAATTATGGGTGCCTTAACTGCGGGGAAAATCACCGTTGTATTCTCATCGATGATTGCCCTGATGCGTCCATTAAAGTCCTTAACTAACGTTAATGCCCAATTCCAACGTGGTATGGCGGCATGCCAGACCTTATTTACTATCCTGGATATGGAGCAGGAAAAAGACGAAGGTAAATTGGAAATTAAAAAGGCAAAAGGCAACATTGAATTCCGTAATGTCACCTTCTGTTATCCCACCAAGGATCATCCTGCGTTGAAAAATATTTCAATGACGATCCCGGCAGGAAAGACGATTGCATTAGTTGGGCGCTCAGGATCAGGTAAATCGACAATTGCCAATCTCCTGACGCGCTTTTATGACATAAATGAAGGTGAGATAGTATTAGACGGTCATGACCTGCGTGAATATACCCTGGCTTCACTGCGTAACCAAATCGCGCTGGTATCGCAAAATGTCCATTTATTCAATGATACGGTTGCCAATAACATTGCTTACGCCAGTGAAGGATGCTTTAGCCGTGAAGAGATAGAACGGGCGGCAGAAATGGCTTATGCAATGGACTTTATCAAAAAGATGGATAATGGCCTTGATACTATGATTGGTGAAAATGGCGTTTTGCTTTCTGGAGGACAGCGTCAGCGTATTGCGATTGCCCGTGCTTTATTGCGTGATTCTCCGATCTTAATTTTGGATGAAGCAACCTCTGCATTAGATACGGAATCTGAACGTGCAATTCAGGCTGCATTAGATGAATTGCAGAAAAACAGAACTTCATTGGTCATTGCTCACCGTCTTTCTACTATTGAAAATGCCGATGAAATTATCGTCATTGAAGATGGGAATATCATAGAAAGGGGCGACCATGCGACTCTGGTGCAACATGATGGGGCATATGCACAATTACACAGGATGCAATTTGGCCAATGATTGAACGCATATGGTCAGGCCGATCATGGCTTTACATCGTATTATTACCATTATCAGCCCTTTATGGGCTGATAAGTGGCTTGCGTCGTTTAAGTTATAAGCGAGGATGGCGTCGCTCCTGGAAGGCACCGGTGCCTGTTGTTGTTGTCGGTAACTTGACAGCAGGGGGAAATGGCAAAACCCCGGTTGTGATTTGGCTGGTTGAACAGTTGCAGCAAAGAGGCTATCGGGTTGGTGTTGTTTCGCGTGGTTATGGTGGGAAGTCGGAACATTATCCGTTACTGGTTACCGATGAAGTGACAACGGCACAAGCAGGAGATGAACCGGTTTTAATTCGCCGTCGTACCGGTGCGCCTGTTGCGGTAGCACCAAAGCGAGCCGAAGCCATTCAGACATTACTGGCATATGCTCCGGTTGATATCGTCATTACCGATGATGGCCTGCAACATTATGCTTTGCAGCGTGATTATGAGATTGTGGTGATTGATGGGGTTCGTCGTTTTGGTAATGGCTGTTGGTTGCCAGCTGGCCCTATGCGAGAATTGGCAGGGCGCTTAAATAGTGTCAATGCCATCATTGTTAATGGTGGGACACCGGAAGCGGGTGAAAAGCCAATGACCTTAAAGGGGGATTTGGTGGTTAACTTACTGACTGGTGAAACGCGAAAAGTGACAGATCTTCCCAATGGTATTGCGATGGCTGGGATCGGGCATCCCCCCCGTTTTTTTGCAACATTGCAGCAATTAGGGGCGAGATTACAGAAAACACACGCTTTTGCTGATCATCAGGCGTACGAAAAATCTCAATTATTGGCTCTGGCAACGAGTGATCAAAATTTATTGATGACAGAAAAAGATGCGGTTAAATGTTTTCAATTTGCGCAACCTAACTGGTGGTATTTACCTGTACACGCTGAATTGCCAGAAGAAAAAGGGCAAAAGGTATTGAACGATATCTGTGCTTTATTGCCAGAATTAAATATTCGTTAATGATGTTGGGCTATTCTCATCATACTAAAGAAAATCAGGGAAATTAAACAAAGCAACAAAGTTAACGGTGATACATTGCTTGTGGTATTCTGACCCACATTAAATTTGAGGCCCGTTACTTGGGGGATATATGGATCACCGTTTACTCGAAATCATTGCTTGTCCGCTATGTCATGGCAAACTTAGTTATGATAAAGAAAACTTTGAACTGATTTGTAAGTTTGATCGTCTCGCTTTTCCTTTCCGTGATGGTATCCCTGTGTTGCTGGAAAATGAAGCACGTGTCTTGCCGACAGAGGAAAACCAGTAACCTATGTTTACCGTTATCATTCCGGCACGTTTTTCCTCAACCCGTTTACCTGGAAAACCATTGGCTGATATTCATGGTAAGCCAATGATAGTGCGTGTGATGGAACGGGCTATCCGTTCTGGTGCTGATCGGGTTATTGTGGCGACAGATAATCAAGACGTGTTTGATGCAGTGATCGCCGCAGGCGGTGAGGCTTGTATGACACGTGAAAATCACCATTCAGGTACGGAGCGTCTGGCTGAGGTTATCGATAAATACCAATTTGCTGATGACGAAATTATTGTGAATGTTCAGGGCGATGAACCCCTTATTCCAGAACAGATCATCAGGCAGGTGGCTGATAATTTAGCTGGCAGTGATGCAGGAATGGCAACGCTTGCTGTACCGATCCAGGATGCCGAAGAGGCATTTAATCCTAATGCCGTTAAAGTTGTGATGGATTCACAAGGTTATGCTCTCTACTTTTCCCGCGCTACGATCCCGTGGGAACGGGATCGTTTTATGCAATCAACAGAAACGATTGGAGAGTATTTCCTACGCCATATTGGGATTTATGCGTATCGGGCTGGGTTTATTAGGCGCTATATTCAGTGGGCACCAAGTCCATTGGAAAGTATCGAAATGCTCGAACAGTTAAGAGTGCTTTGGTACGGTGAAAAGATCCATGTGGCAAAAGCACTGCAAGCGCCCGGTGCGGGTGTTGATACACCGGAAGATCTGGAAACCGTCAGAAAAGTTTTTGCCACGCTCTGACCTTCTTGTCTGAAATCGGGTGAGATTTAAAAGAGAATGCCTAACGTTTATACCGCATTCTCTTTTTTCTTGCCCGTTTCGTCACGCTTCGCTTCTAATTCTGATGTTATTTCTCATCACCTTTTTGCTGAGCGCCTTCTGATTGTTCAATACGCATATCCTGACTTGCCGGTTTAATAGTCTGCCAGATGCGCCCTAATGTCTCATACCAGGCACGCTCAGTGTGTGATAAATAGTAGGAAGAAGGAAGATATTTTTCCCACGAATATAAAGGCGTTGTGACAGCCAATTGATTGGCAGGACCCGCCATTGGATGCAGACCTCGTTGTGCAAAAAACGTGAGAGATCGTTCCATATGATTGGCAGAAGTGACGAGAATGAAAGGTTGTTGCCCGACGATTTTTTCAACTTCAGCAGCCTCTTCTTCTGTATCCAAGGGTTTTTTTAGTGCTATCGTGTCTTCTACAGGAATTCCCAGAGATTGTGCTACCATAGCAGCAACTTCGGCACTGCTAATGGTATTAACACCTTTACCGCCAGTAAAAATCATTTTAGCGCCAGGATTGAGATGATATAACCGAATCCCCTCAGTCACTCTGGGCAAGCTGTTATTGATAAGGTTGGCGCTGGGAGCCCATTGGGGGTTATAAGTAAATCCGCCCCCAAGAACCACAATATATTTTACGGGAGTGATAGATGTTGTGTCTGGTTCATAGCGCTGAACATATTTTCCCTCGACAGGGAGTAAGAATTTATCGGCGATAGGCTGTAAACTAAATAAAAGTAATGCCAGCCAACTGAGTGATAAAATGGTTTTTCCTGTTTTTTGCCAGCGGGTAAACCAGAGTAATAACAGCGCGGCAAAAGAAACGATAATAATCAGCGGTAAAGGCATTAATAGCGAACCGATATATTTTTTTAGCAGAAATAACATTGATTGGCCTTGGATTGGTTAAATGATAATCGCGCAATGGCAAATTTAAGGCTAAAAGTAGTTAATTAAATGATTACTGTGCCAAAATAACAGTAGTTAAAATAGCAGTAGTTAAAATAGCAGTAGATAGCATAATTACTCAATAGATAAATTAAACTTAGATTATAAGTGGGGCAGCTTTTCATGCGGGATCGCAATTTCGATGATATTGCAGACAAATTTTCGCGTAATATTTACGGCACAACCAAAGGTAAAATCAGGCAGGCCGTTGTCTGGCAGGATATTAACGAATTGCTGAATCATTTGCCTCAACGGCCTTTGCGCATTTTGGATGCGGGGGGCGGTGAAGGTAATATGGCCTGCCAATTAGCCGAATTGGGACATCAGGTCATACTTTGTGATCTATCAAAAAAGATGATTCAGAGAGCGGAACATAACGCCGAAGAGCGGGGTCTTCTCGATCAGATACAATTTATCCAAAGCCCGGTACAGGAAATTCACCAGCATATTGAACAGCCCGTTGATCTGATTTTATTTCATGCTGTATTGGAGTGGATCACCGACCAAAAAGGGGCAATAGAGACATTGGAAGAGATAATAACGCCCGGTGGTGCACTTTCATTAATGTTTTATAATGCTAATGGGCTGGTCATGCGTAACGCTATCTTGGGTAATTTTCATTTGGCGACACCTAATATCCAGCGTCGTCGGAAACGTTCTCTGTCGCCACAGCATCCATTAATACCGGAACAGGTATATCAATGGCTAACTGAACTTAAGATGGAAATAACAGGTAAAACAGGCGTGAGAGTTTTTCACGATTACCTGCAAAATCGTCAATTACAAGACACAGATTTTCCCGCGTTGCTTGAACTTGAACAGCGTTATTGCAGACAGGAGCCCTATATCAGCCTGGGGCGTTACATTCATGTGATGGCACGCAAGCCTGCCTTAAAGAGCGAATTATGAGTGAATATTCCCAGACGGTTCCTGAACTTGTGTCCTGGGCCAGAAAAAATGATTTTTCAATTTCGTTACCCCCGGAACGCCTGGCTTTTTTGCTGGCTATTGCCGTATTAAACAGTGAACGGCTTGATGGTGAAATGAGTGAAGGGGAGCTGGTGGATGCCTTTCGTGAAGTGTGCAAGGGTTTTGAGCAGACTTCGGAAGCCGTATCTGTCAGGGCGAATAATGCCATTAACGATATGGTTCGCCAGAAGTTACTTAACCGTTTTACCAGTGAATTGGCGGATGGCAATGCCATTTATCGCCTGACACCGTTGGGAATTGGTATCAGTGATTATTACATCCGTCAGCGTGAATTCTCCACGTTGCGTCTTTCTATGCAGTTATCTATCGTTGCTAACGAATTGCACCGAGCCGCAGAGGCAGCCGAAGAAGGGGGGGATGAATTACATTGGCATCGCAATGTTTTTGCCCCTCTTAAATATTCTGTCGCTGAAATTTTTGACAGCATCGATATGTCTCAGCGCTTGATGGATGAACAGCAACACAGCGTAAAAACCGATATCGCTGCACTACTCAATCAGGATTGGCAGGCCGCTATCGCTAATTGTGAACAACTACTGTCTGAAACCTCCGGCACACTGCGGGAACTTCAGGATACGTTAGAAGCTGCGGGTGATAAATTGCAGGCTAATCTATTACGCATCCAGGCTGCGAATATGGACAGCGGTGGCTCTGAGTTGGTGGATAAACTGGTTTTTGACTTGCAAAGCAAACTGGATCGCATTATCAGTTGGGGGCAACAAGCCATTGATCTGTGGATAGGTTATGACCGCCACGTTCACAAATTTATCCGAACCGCTATTGATATGGATAAAAACCGCATTTTTGCCCAGCGCCTTCGTCAATCCATTCAACACTATTTTGACAGCCCGTGGACTCTGACTGTTGCTAATGCAGAACGTTTTCTGGATATGCGTGATGAAGAGTTGACTCTGCGTAATGAAGAGGTAATGGGAGAATTACCGCCAGAAATGGAATATGAAGAGTTTAGTGAAATCAATGAACAATTAGCTGAAATGGTAGAGCAGGCGCTGGCAGTTTACCAACAGGCAAAACTTCCTCTGGATTTGGGGGCTGTACTGCGCGACTACCTTGTCCAGTATCCACGTAAACGCCATTTTGATGTGGCTCGTATCTTGGTGGATCAAGCCGTCAGGTTGGGCGTTGCAGAAGCGGATTTCTCTGGTTTGCCAGCGGAATGGTTAGCGATTAATGATTACGGAGCCAAGGTACAGGCACATGTCATCGACACATATTGAACAACTTATGCCAGTGAAACTGGCTCAGGCATTATCCAATCCACTTTTCCCTGAATTAGACAGCCAACTGCGGGCAGGGCGTCATATCAGTCTGGATGATCTTGATAACCACGCTTTTTTGATGGATTTTCAGGAAGAGCTGGAAATGTTTTATGCGCGTTATAACGTCGAATTAATCCGTGCACCAGAAGGTTTTTTCTATCTGCGTCCCCGTTCGACGGCGCTGATCCCGCGATCTGTGCTGTCCGAATTAGATATGATGGTAGGTAAGCTCCTGTGCTACCTCTACCTTAGTCCGGAGCGCCTGTCTAATCAGGGAATATTTACCTTTCAGGAGCTGTACGAAGAATTACTGTCATTGGCAGATGAAAATAAGCTAATGAAATTAATGAATCAACGCTCGACAGGCTCAGATCTGGACAAACAGAAATTGCAGGAAAAAGCGCGCACCGCCTTAAACCGCTTACGCCGTCTGGGTATGGTTTATTTCCTGCAAAACGACAGCAATAAATTTACGATTACCGAAGCGGTATTTCGCTTCGGGGCAGATGTACGCAGCGGTGATGACCCACGCGAGGCACAATTACGCATGATCCGTGATGGCGAAGCCATGCCAGTAGAAAGGGAAGCATCGCAGGAAGATAATGAACATGAAGAAGCATCAGGGCATTCAGCAGAAGGTGCGGAGGGTGAACAGTCATGATTGAACGCGGTAAATTTCGCTCACTGACGTTAATTAACTGGAACGGTTTTTTTGCCAGAACGTTTGATCTTGACGAGCTTGTGACGACCTTATCCGGCGGTAATGGTGCAGGTAAATCAACCACAATGGCGGCGTTTGTGACCGCATTAATCCCTGATTTAACACTGCTCCATTTCCGCAATACGACAGAAGCGGGGGCCACCTCGGGTTCACGTGATAAAGGGTTGCACGGTAAGTTACGGGCAGGTGTTTGCTACTCCACGCTGGATGTTGTTAACTCTCGCCATCAACGGATCATCACCGGAGTCCGTTTACAACAAGTGGCAGGACGTGATCGAAAAGTTGATATTAAGCCATTTATGATCCAGGGCGTTCCTGCGTCGATTCAGCCAACACAGTTATTGACTGACAATATCAACGAACGTCAGGCGCGGGTTCTGCCGTTAAATGAATTAAAGGAACGCCTTGATGAGATGGAAGGCGTTCAGTTCAAGCAATTTAACTCGATTACAGATTACCACGCCCTGATGTTTGATTTGGGCGTGATCCCAAAACGTTTGCGTTCAGCGAGTGACCGCAGCAAGTTTTATCGCCTGATAGAAGCATCATTATATGGCGGAATCTCCAGTGCGATTACCCGTTCATTGCGTGATTACTTGTTACCGGAAAACAGCGGCGTCAGAAAAGCATTTCAGGATATGGAAGCCGCATTGCGTGAAAACCGCATTACGCTGGAAGCTATCCGTGTCACCCAATCTGACCGTGATCTTTTCAAGCACCTTATCACAGAAGCTACGGCTTATGTGTCTGCTGACTATATGCGCCATGCCAACGAACGCCGCGTTCATCTGGATGAAGCTCTGGCTTTGCGCAGTGAGTTATTTGGCAGCCGTCGTCAACTGGTTGCTGAACAATACCGCCATGTTGAAATGGCGAGGGAACTGGCAGAACAAAGCGGTGCATCTTCTGATTTAGACATGGATTATCAGGCAGCCAGTGACCACCTGAATCTGGTTCAAACGGCGATGCGCCAGCAGGAAAAAATTGATCGCTATCACTCTGATGTTGAAGAACTAACTTACCGACTGGAAGAACAGAGTGAAGTTGTCGAAGAGGCGAGAGATCTTCAGGCGGAATATGAAGCCACATTTGAAGCGACAGAACAAGAAGTTGATGAACTGAAAAGCCAGCTTGCTGACTATCAACAAGCTTTGGATGTACAGCAAACTCGCGCTATTCAATATCAGCAAGCACTGCAAGCGTTAGAGCGTACCCGTGAACTTTGCCAGCTTCCCGATCTGTCGATAGAAAATGCCGACAAATGGCAGGAAATCTATCAGGCTAAAGCGCAGCAAGCGACAGAGACGTTACTGGCACTGGAACAGAAATTGAGCGTTGCTGACGCGGCGCATAGCCAGTTTGAACAGGCTTACCAACTGGTAAAAAATATTGTGGGTGAAGTAAGCCGCAGTGAAGCGTGGCAAGCCGCTCGTGAAGCATTGCGTGAATGGTCATCCCTGCGTCATCTGACTGAACGCGTCCAACCTTTGCGTATCCAGTTGGCCGAGCTAGAACAACGCCTGAACAGTCAGCAAAATGCAGAGCGTTTGCTGGAGGAATTCTGTAAGCGCCATAACCAGCAATATCAGCCAGAAGACTTGGAGGCGTTACGGGGAGAGCTGGAAGCTCAATTGGAAGAACTGAGTCTGGGTGCCAATGAAAGCGGTGAACGTCGTATTCAAATACGTCAGGAGCTTGAACAGCTCAAGCAAAAAATTCAAGCGCTGACAGCACGGGCACCTGTATGGTTGGCTGCCCAGGAAGCCCTGGAGCAGCTGAGTGAACAATGCAATGAAACATTCGAAAATAGTCACGATGTGACTGAATATATGCAGCAATTGCTCGAACAAGAACGCGAAATTACGGTTGAGCGTGATGATATTGCTGCACAGAAACGTGAACTGGAAAAACAGATTGAGTGTCTGAACCAACCAAGTGGTGCCGAAGATAGCCGATTGCTTGCATTGGCAGAGCGTTTTGGTGGTGTTTTATTGTCTGAAATTTATGATGACATTACCATTGATGACGCACCTTATTTCTCCGCACTCTATGGCCCTGCGCGGCACGGCATTGTCGTGCCTGATCTCTCACTGGTTCGTCAACATCTGGAAACATTGGAAGATTGCCCGGAAGATCTCTATTTAATTGAGGGAGATCCGCAGTCTTTTGACGACAGCGTATTCCATTTTGAAGAGCAGGAAAACGCCGTTCTGGTGAAATCATCCGAGCGCCAGTGGCGTTATTCCCGTTATCCTGAGGTTCCGCTATTTGGACGGGCAGCAAGGGAAAGTCGTCTGGAAGCACTCAGTTTTGAGCGGGATACACTGGCAGAGCGCTATGCGACACTTTCGTTTGATGTGCAGAAAGTTCAGCGTGCGCATCAGGCTTTCAGCCGTTTCGTGGGGAAACATCTTTCTGTTGCATTTGATGATGATCCGGAAGCAGAAATTCGTCGCCAGAGTCAGCGTCGTACTGAACTGGAGCGTGAGTTATCGCAATTTGAAACTCAGGCTCAACAGCACCAACAGAAACTGGTTCAGGTGAAAGAGAGCCTGTCAGTGCTGAATCGCCTGATTCCACAAATGACGATTTTGTTGGATGAAACCCTGCTTGATCGAGTGGAAACAGTCCGAGAAGAAATGAGTGCGGCTCAGGAAGCGGCGCGTTTCCTGCAACAACACGGCAATGCTTTGGCTAAACTTGAACCCTTGGTTTCGGTCTTGCAAAGTGATCCACAGCAACATGAGCAGTTGCAGAAGAATTATGAGGCAGCGAAACAGAGCCAGAATCAGGCTAAACAACAAGCCTTTGCCTTGACGGAAGTTGTGCAACGTCGTGCGCATTTCAGCTATAGCGACTCCGCCGGTATGCTCAACGAAAATGCCGACCTGAACGACAAACTGCGCCAACGCCTTGAACACGCAGAATCTGATCGTAGCCGTGCGCGTGAACAATTGCGTCAGCAGCAAGCACAATGCGCGCAATTTAATCAAGTATTGGCATCACTGAAAAGTTCTTATGACACTAAGCAAGATATGTTGAAAGAACTTGAGCAGGAGTTGAAAGATATCGGTGTCCAGGCCGATGCCAACGCCGAAAGTCGTGCCCGTGAACGTCGTGATCAGCTCCACGCCGCTGTGAATGCCAACCGTTCCCGCATTAACCAGCTTGAGAAACAGATCGCGTTCTGTGAGGCAGAAATGGAAAACCTCCAGAAAAAACTGCGCAAATCCGAGCGTGATTATGACCAGAAGCGTGAGCAGGTGGTCTCTTCTAAGGCGGGCTGGTGTGCAGTTATGCGCATGGTGAAAGACAGCGGCGTTGAACGTCGCTTACATCGCCGCGAGCTGGCTTATATGGATGGTGATGAGCTGCGTTCAATGTCGGATAAGGCGCTGGGGGCATTGCGTCTAGCGGTGGCCGATAATGAACACCTGCGCGATGCGTTGCGTTTATCCGAAGATCCGAAGCGTCCTGAGCGTAAGATCCAATTTTTCGTGGCGGTTTACCAACATCTGCGCGAACGTATTCGGCAGGATATCATTCGTACGGATGATCCCGTCGATGCTATTGAACAGATGGAAATTGAGCTGGCTCGTCTGACTGAAGAATTAACCTCGCGTGAGCAGAAACTGGCGATTAGCTCCAAAAGCGTGGCGAATATCATTCGCAAAACCATTCAACGTGAACAAAACCGCATTCGCATGCTTAATCAAGGGTTGCAGGCGGTTTCTTTTGGACAGGTTGGCAGCGTGCGCTTGAATGTGAATGTGCGTGAAAGTCATTCCCTCTTGCTGGATGTACTTTCTGAGCAGCAGGAGCAGCATCAGGATCTGTTCAACAGCCAGAGACTGACCTTCTCAGAAGCGATGGCGAAACTTTATCAGCGTCTGAACCCACAAATCGACATAGGGCAGCGTCTGCCGCAGACCATTGGTGAAGAGTTGCTGGATTACCGCAATTACCTTGAGTTGGAGGTTGAAGTCAACCGGGGTTCGGATGGCTGGCTGAAAGCGGAAAGTGGGGCACTTTCTACCGGAGAAGCGATTGGTACGGGGATGTCTATTCTGGTCATGGTTGTACAAAGTTGGGAAGAGGAATCACGTCGTCTGCGTGGTAAAGATATTTCACCATGCCGATTGCTGTTCCTTGACGAAGCTGCCCGATTGGATGCGAAATCCATTGCAACGCTGTTTGAGCTATGTGAACGTCTACAGATGCAGTTAATTATTGCTGCGCCGGAAAATATCAGCCCAGAAAAAGGGACAACCTATAAACTGGTACGTAAGATTTTCAATAATCAGGAACATGTACATGTTGTTGGGCTGCGTGGTTTTGGGCAGGATGTGCCGGTCATTGAACAGCCACAAAACCAGATACAGCCTATATTGCAGGAATAACTTTATCACTGCATGATATTTTTCTAAGAGGGGACATATTATGTCCCTTCCTTAGGGAGATAGATCTTATTTGTCGCCTTGTGCAGTACGTCTCGTTTTGATGTGATAAGAAAGGTTACTATTTCTCACCGTTACTACTAATGTAGAAAAGGAATAACGATGCGTAAAGTTACTCTAGTATTCAGTGCAATTGTGCTCACTTTTGGTTTGAACCGCATGGCACAAGCAAAAATGTTTATGCCTGAGCAAGTTGATTCAGGCGTTTCTGTGGCAGAGTTGGCTCAACGTCATGCTGTGCATTGGGTATCCGTAGCGCAGATTAAGCAAAGCCTGCAAAACCAACCCGCAATGGCGGTAGGTTTTGATATCGATGATACCGTACTGTTTTCAAGTCCAGGTTTTTATCGTGGTAAATCAGAGTATTCACCTCATGACAATAGTTATCTGAAAAACCCGGCATTTTGGGAAAAAATGAATAATGAATGGGATAAATTCAGTATACCCAAAAAGATCGGCATTGAATTGGTTCAGATGCACTTAAAGCGGGGGGATGATATTTATTTCATTACAGCCCGGACAAAAACTAAGACAGAAGCGGTGACCAAATACTTACAGGAAGACTTACATATTCCAGCCGATAAAATGAATGCCGTTATTTTCGCGGGAGATGAAGCAGGTAAAAATAACAAAGTCAGTTGGATGAGAGAGCATAAATTGAAGATTTATTATGGCGATGCAGATACTGATATTGCCGCAGCCCGTGAATTGAATATTCGAGGTATTCGTATCTTGAGAGCATCAAACTCTTCTTATCAGCCCCTGCCTAAAGCTGGCCGCTTTGGAGAAGAAGTCGCCATTAATTCTGAGTATTAATCTTAAAATTCAACATAATATACTCTGATTAAAGGCACTAAAGGTGCCTTTTCCTTTTTTTAAGCCATAATAATTTAAATTATTATGATGAAAATTTTATTTTTATTAGATTTTACTTTGCCTGGTGAGTTCGACTTTGATTAGGTAAGCACTCTATCTTAAGTGGAAATTATGTATATAATTAGCAGTATTCTTTCTGATAAAATAGGTCTGCGGATAATTATAATAAATCATTGGATAGCTGCATATCTAATAAGGTGAGGAGAGCTATTATGGTGAAGAACACGGTCAGGTTACTGAAAGTTTCTTTTATCTGTAGCACATTGTCGGTATCAGAAGGAACTATTGCAAATCAACAAGATGGACTGTTATCAAATGGTGTGCAACCCAAAAAAGAAGGCCCTGTTATTCTGATTGATAAGACAACTCCTAGTTCTCCGATGAATTCTATTGATGAAAATAGAAAACAGTTACAAACTTGGTTACCACAACAAGTAAAACCGATATTTCTTGATCGTTTAACAAGTTTATATGCTAACAATAAAATGCAACCATTGTGGTCAGATAATAAAGCTATTAAGCAATTTGAAGAGCAATTAGTTGAAATGTCGCTAGCTGGTTTTCAACCTCAATTCGAAAAATGGCTGATACAACTTCATTCTCCTGAATTAAGTGAAATGGGGCGTGATGTTATCTTATCTGATGCTCTGTTAGGTTATCTCCATTTTATTAATAATGTTGATAAAAAAGGGAACTCATGGTTATATAGTAAATTCCCTTATAAGCTTGAATTACCTCCGTCCTCTTTAATTAATACATGGCAACAGCATATCAATAGCAATAGCATTTTTTCTTATATTATGCGTTTATCTCCGGATCATCCCATGTATGAAAATATGCGTAAGGAGATGCGGTTCCAATTGGCTGATCAACGGCCATGGGCCGAGTTTTCATTTAACGGAACCTTAAGGCCAGGACAAAGTAGTGAAAGTGTTATTGCATTAAGGAAAATATTGGCTCGTTCAGGGATATTGGATTTATCTGCTGCCAAATCCGATAGTAGGGTTTATGATAAAGAATTAGCAGCGGCAATAAAACATTTTCAAGCCTTGCATGGGTTATCCGCCGATGGGGTTATCGGTAAATCCACTAAAGCATGGTTAAATACGACCCCACAAACCCGCGCTCGTATTATGGCCTTAAATATCCAACGATTACGAATTATTCCCGGAGATATTCCTACAGGTATTTTAGTTAATATCCCTGATTACTCACTTTTCTATTATCTGGATGGAAAAGAAGTGTTGAGTTCTAAAGTCGTCGTCGGTCGTCCCAGCCGAAAAACACCTATCATGAGTAGTGAATTAAATAATGTGGTGATCAATCCTCCGTGGAATGTACCCATCAGCATGACCCGAAAAGATATTGCACCGAGGGCGATGCGTGACTCAAATTATTTTCGTACGCGTGGTTATACGGTATTTTCCAGTTGGAGCAATGACGCTAAAGTTATCGATCCTTCTTCTATTAACTGGGGCGTAATAACACCGGGTAATTTCCCTTATCGTATTAGGCAAGCACCAGGCCCAACTAATTCATTGGGGCGTTTTAAATTTAATATGCCAAATTCAGAAGCCATTTATTTGCATGATACACCTAATCAAGCGTCTTTCAGCCGAGAAATGCGGGCGGTTAGTTCTGGTTGCGTGCGTGTTAATAAAGCACCTGAATTGGCTAATATGTTGTTGGGAGATGCGGGTTGGGATAAAACTAAAGTTAATAGTTCATTGAAAACATGGTCAACAAAATATGTTAATATTCCCAAAAGAATTTCTGTGTTTCTCTATTATCAAACAGCGTGGGTCGATGAGGGAGGGAAAGCTCAATACCGAGATGATATCTATGATTATGATATGAATGCAAGGCAGCATTCAGCATCACTTTACAAGATCTTGGTAGCCAGGAATGATTTATAATTTCTTCCGTTACCTATGAGACTTAAAGAAATAAAATTGGTGTGGATGTCTATATTGTAAACAGAGAAGAAAATAATGTTTTCTTCTCTGTTATTCTGTATTACTTATTATTTTAAAAGTGTTTTTTACTATGACTCACTTTTAATGAATTGTTTTGTTGTTGACAATAAACTTAAAGTGATTTTAATTATGTTAGGCAGATCACAATAATAAGGTGGTAAATTTACAGTAAAATACAAAATGATTGAAACTATTTTTTATTTCCTGATGTCTTACTAGACAATTAAGTTGAGTTATAAATGCATTTAGACAGTATTAATACATTAAAGAATGGCAGGGCATATTATCCATGAATAACATTGACCACGATCGCCGAAAGTGGCTTGGTATAAGTGTGGCCGCATTGGGATTAAGTTTATTACCTCAATCGGTTTTGGCTGCATTAACAACACCACGTCCTCGAATTTTACGTTTTGATAACCTGCATACCGGAGAAACACTCAAAGCCGAATTCTTTGATGGTCATAGGTATAATAAATCAGAATTGGCTCGCCTGAACTATTTATTCCGCGATTTTCGACAAAATAAGGTTAAAACCATTGACCCGAAATTATTTGATCAAATTTATTTATTGCAAATGCTGATGGGAATAAATAAACCTGTTCAATTAGTTTCTGGTTATCGATCCTTGGAAACAAATAATATGTTGCGTCACGCCAGTGGTGGCGTGGCAAAACATAGTTATCATACCCGTGGACAAGCCATGGATTTCCATATTGATGGTATTCATCTCACACATATTCGTAAGGCGGCACTGAAAATGCGGGCAGGGGGAGTAGGGTTTTATCCAAAGAGTAATTTTATTCATCTTGATACAGGCCCGGTCAGGACGTGGTAATCTTATTACCAACAATGAGTCTTGATTGTGGAGTGAAACAGTATGATGAAATACCACATTATCCCCGTCACAAGGGCGATGCAAAATTGTACATTGATTTGGTGTGAAGAAACTCAGGAAGCAGCGATTGTTGATCCTGGTGGTAATGCCGAACAGCTTATTGCCGAGATAGAGCGCCGTGGGCTGAAACTTACCCAAATTTTGCTGACCCATGGTCACTATGATCATGTCGGTGCTACGGTTGAAGTCGCGCAGCATTTTGACGTGCCTGTTTATGGGCCACATAAGGGAGATGCTTTTTGGATAGAAGGCCTGGAAATTCAATGCCAAATGTTTGGTGTTGAACCATGCCCCTCTTTTACGCCCGATCGCTGGCTAGATGAAGGAGATACACTAAAAATTGGCAGTATTGAGTTATCCGTTTTGCACTGTCCGGGGCATACACCGGGGCATATTATCCTTGCTAACCATACCGATAATATCATCTCAATGGGAGATGTATTGTTTAAGGGGAGTATTGGCCGCACTGATTTTCCGGGTGGAAGCTATGATGAATTGATTCAATCTATTAAGAAAAAAGTATTACCATTGGGGGACGAGTATCAATTCATACCTGGTCACGGTCCGATGTCAACTTTAGGACATGAGCGGAAAACCAATCCATTTTTACAGGATTAATCACAAACGTTTTTCTTGCCATAAGATAGTGTGAAGAAGATAAAGCCGCTTTTTCAGCGGCTTTTGAGAAACTCAGAGTACTGCAACGATAGCTTCACACAGAGGAACCATATTCTCCAGCGTCAGACCCGCGACGTTGATACGGCCAGAGCTAACCGCATAAATACCATACTCTTCACGCAGGCGATCAACTTGTTCTTTAGTCAATCCGCTGAATGAGAACATACCATTTTGAGCGCTAATAAAGCTAAAGTCTTGCTTTGCACCTTTTTCTTGTAAGGTGTTTACAAACAGTTGGCGCATGCGTTTAATGCGTTCACGCATTGTTGCCAATTCCTGAATCCATTCGGCTTTCAGATCATCATTGGACAGAATGGTTGTCACAACGGAAGCACCGTGCGCTGGCGGGTTAGAGTAGTTGGTACGTACAATGGATTTTGCCTGGCTGAATGCTTTTTCGGCGGTATCGCTGTCTGCTGCAACAATGGTGCAAGCTCCGACACGTTCATTGTACAGACCAAAGTTTTTGGAATAAGAGCTGGCAACGATCAGTTCATTGTGGTTTCTGGTAAAGATACGCAGGCCTTCTGCATCTTCATCCAACCCTTTGGCAAAGCCCTGGTAAGCAAAGTCGAATACGGGCAGCCAGCCATTTGCCGCAGATAAGTCTGCCAGTTTCTGCCACTGTTCAGCGGTTGGATCGATACCCGTTGGGTTATGGCAGCAACCATGCAGTAAAACGACATCGCCGGCTTGTGCTTCCGACAGGCTTGCCAGCATGCCATCGAAATCCAAAGCATGATTTTCTGCATCGTAATAGTTATATTCGCGGATCTCCAGACCAGCGCTGGAGAAAACGCCTTTGTGGTTTGGCCAGGTTGGGTTGCTGATCCAGACACGTTTTGCATTAGTCTGCTTAGCAATAAAGTCAGCGGCAATACGCAGTGCGCCGGTTCCGCCTGGGCTTTGTACCGTACGGGCGCGTTTATCAGTGATGATAGGGCTGGTTTTACCGAAAAGCAGTTCCTGAGTGACGTGACCAAATTCAGGTAACCCACTAATTGCCAGATAATTTTTGGTAGTTTCGTTTTCCAGCAGGAACTTCTCTGCTTTTTTAACGGTAGTCAAAACAGGGGTTTTACCGGTTTCGTCTTTGTAGACGCCAATACCTAAATTGATTTTGTTTTCACGGGGATCTGCTTTAAAGCTATCGGCTAAACCAAGAATAGGGTCGGCAGGCGCTACTGTGATTTTTTCAAACATTTTTTTGATTCCAAGACTCGAGAGTTAAGCCCAAAATAAGTGATACGTTGCTCAGGGTAACCTTAAGGAACCTATTTGCCAACCACTTGTAGCGAAAAGAATAAAATCTTGTGAAGTAGTTTACGGAGTGAAAAAAAGAGCCTGAAAAAACAGAGAGGTAAAATGCAAAAAGCAGCGCCGGAGCGCTGCTTTTTCTGAGATAGACTTATTAGCTTTTCGCTAAATAGTTTATCAACAGTAATTAGAACTGATAAGTCAGACCAACACCGAATACGTTACGAGCGTTTGTATCGCCTTTTTCGTTTTTGTCTAACAGGTTGATTTTGTAATCAACGTAGGTAGACAGGTTTTTGTTAAAGTAGTAGTAAGTACCTACAGAAACGTATTTAACCAGATCAGCGTTGAAACCTTTGTTACCGTCGTTACGTTCCAGATCCTTACCTTTGGATTGAACGTAAGCCAGAGATGGTTTCAGGCCCAAATCAGAGAACAGATATTGCGCAGTCAGTTCAATGTTTTGAGTTTTGTTAGCGATACCGCTAAAGCGATCCACTGAGCCACGGCTGTGTTCATGACCACCTTTACCTGAAGTCATGTTACGGGTTTCGCCGTACATTGCTGCCAGGTAGACATTGTTAGCATCGTATTTAGCACCGATGTTCCATGCTTCAGCACGTTCACCATGGGCAACAGTTTTAACCCAGTCACCGTTTGCACGAGTAGAATTAGCGTAAGAAGCACCAACAGTGATACCGTAACCTACGTTATAGGTAGTCGCCAAACCATAGCCATCGCCGTTTGCAGTACCGTTTTTATTACCGTCTTTATCAGTCCCACTGCGATCATTCTTGGTGTGCTTGCTGTTTTGACCTTGGTATTGCAGGGCAAAGTTCAGGCCGTCAACCAGACCGAAGAAATCAGTGTTACGGTAAGTCAACAGACCAGTAGCACGGCCAGTCATGTAGTTGTCAGTGTGAGACATGGAGTCACCACCAAAGATTGGCAGTACGTCAGTCCATGCGTTGATATCATAGTTCACGCCGTAGTTACGGCCGTAATCCAGTGAGCCGTAGTTAGCGAATTTCAAACCCGCGAAAGCCAGACGAGTTTTAGTTGCTTGATCACTGTCAGCTTCTTTGCCGCTAGCGTTCAGGTTGTATTCCCAGCGACCAAAACCAGTCAGTTGGTCAGTAATCTGAGTTTCGCCTTTGATACCGATACGAACATAAGAAGCATCACCATCTTCGCGGCTTCTTTCATCAGCGATCTGGTGACGAACGTCTACTTTACCGTAAAAATCAAGTTTGTTGCCGTCTTTATTAAAAATTTCAGCTGCGTTTGCTGTACCAGCAGCCAGCAGAGCTGGAATTACCACTGCAAGAATATTGCGTTTCATTATTATTACCCTCATTGGTGTTATCTAGACACCTGCCACTGCCAGAAATAGAACACTAAAAAATTTTGGAACTATTTGTGGGTATCGAGTGTCTTATTAGTCGGCGACCAGTGTTCCATTGGTAATGAATTTTATCTACCCTCAAAATGCTACAAAAGCACAGAATCAGTAACAAATTGAAAATAGATGTTTCAAAATGTAAATATCAGGGAACTTTTTTAGTGTGCTTTTCGCTATAAAATAAAAAAAGCCAACTTTCGTTGGCTTTTCATGGGATTGATTTTTAGCTTATTTATTGAGCTGATTCATTAGAAACTTGCGTTTCTTGGTGTCCGTGGGAATGGGATAACATCACGAACGTTGGAGACGCCAGTAACATAAGCGACCAGCCGTTCGAAGCCCAAACCGAAACCGGCATGAGGAACGGTGCCGTAACGGCGCAGATCGCGATACCACCAGTAGTCTTCTTTATTTAGTCCCATTTCTTCCATACGTTGATCCAGCCTATCCAGACGCTCTTCACGCTGGGAACCACCGATGATTTCACCGATGCCTGGCGCTAATACATCCATTGCTGCAACAGTTTTACCATCGTCATTCATGCGCATATAGAAGGCTTTAATGTCTTTTGGATAGTTTTTCATGATCACTGGCGCGTTGAAATGTTTTTCTGCCAGATAACGCTCATGCTCTGATGACAAATCCACACCCCAGAAAACCGGGTTTTCAAATTCCTGACCACAATTTTCCAGAATTTCTATCGCATCGGTGTAGTCCAACTGAACGAAATCTGAATCAACAAATTTTTCCAGCCGAGTGATAACTTTGCTGTCAACTCGTTCTGCAAAGAAGGCCAGATCATCAGCACGTTCTTCTAATGCGGCCCTGAAAACATATTTCAGCATGTCTTCAGAGAGCCTGGCAATATCATTCAGATCGGCAAAAGCCACTTCGGGTTCAACCATCCAGAATTCTGCCAAGTGACGGCTGGTATTGGAATTTTCTGCGCGAAAAGTGGGTCCGAAGGTATAGATTTTGCTCAATGCACAAGCATAAGCTTCGCCGTTTAACTGACCGGATACAGTAAGGAAAGCTTCACGGCCGAAGAAATCCTGGCTGAAATCCACTTCGCCTTTATCTGTGCGGGGCAAGTTTTGCAAATCCAACGTGGAAACGCGGAACATTTCGCCAGCGCCTTCTGTATCTGATGCGGTGATCAGCGGCGAAGATACCCAGAAGAAGCCTTTTTCATGGAAGAAACGATGCAGGGCCTGAGCCAGCGTATGGCGAACACGGGCAACGGCACCGATCAAATTGGTGCGAGGGCGAAGATGAGCCACTTCGCGCAGGTATTCAATACTGTGGCGTTTAGCCGCCATTGGGTAAGTATCAGGATCATCAACCATGCCAACAACAACGACTTTAGTGGCCTGCAATTCAAAATCCTGACCTTTACCTTGCGATTCCACCACCGTACCGGTGATTTCGACAGAACAGCCCGTGGTTAAATGTAATATTTCATCCTGATAATTAGGTAAACTATTATTAACGACGGCCTGTAATGGATTAAAGCAGGAACCGTCATAGACGGCGAGGAACGAGATACCAGCTTTAGAATCTCTCCTTGTACGTATCCAACCGCGCACGGTGACTTCGTTGTCAACCGGAACCCGGCCTTGCAGTACATCGACTACAGGCGCTACGCTCATAAATTTCTCTCTTTTGTATATAGTGGATTAATAACTAGATAGATTTACCAAATACTCCCTTAATCAGGGAGCAGATCGCCTATCTTACTTGTCATCTCTCAGGAAACAAGAGGAAATTGCGGGTCTTAATGGGGAAACAGAGGGAAAAGTTGTTTTTTTATTTGCGTAACCTGCATGAAGCCGGTTACGCAAAAGATAATCAGACAGGTTATGCCGTTTTTCTATACCACTTTCTCTATATAGGGAATGTCGAACGCCCGACGTAACCTGTTGACAAACTCATCATCTTCACAGATGGTTTTTCCGGGGCTATCCGACAGTTTTGCCACGGGTTTACCATTGCATTCAACCAATTTGATAACAATATTCAGTGGCTTTATGCCCGGAATATTACAAGTCAGCCGTGTGCCAATGCCGAAAACAACATTAACTCTCTTATGGAAATGGTGATACAGCGCCAGTGCTTTTTGCAGATCCAAACTGTCAGAGAACACCAGGGTTTTCGTCTTTGGATCGATACCCAATGATTGGTAATGTGCTATGGCCTTTTCACCCCATTCAATGGGATCACCTGAGTCATGACGCAGACCTTGGTAGGCTGTTGCTAATGGTTTGTCAAAATCTCGCAGAAAAGCATCCATGGTAATACAGTCAGTCAGGGCGATGCCTAACTGGTTTGGATACTCATTCAGCCAGGTTTGGAGTGCTGCTCTCTGGCTATTGGCAAGTTCCGGGCTAATTTGTTGGTGGGCCTGAAACCATTCATGGGCCTGTGTACCGAGAGGCGGAAGATCAAGCTGTTCTGCCAGTTGATAATTACTGGTTCCAATCAAATAAGGAAAACTATTTTTCAGCTCATTGATAATGGCATACTGCACTGCGTGTGAAAAACGACGGCGAGTACCAAAATCCATTAATTTAAAACCGGATAGGTCGATATTTTTTTCCGCAGCGTCTTTATAAAACAGCTCTACCAGTTTTCTCAGCTGAATAACGGCATCTTCCGGCGTTATTTCAGGTGAGTGATGACGATGAACCAATTCGCTGATCAGGGCAAGCAGAGGCACTTCCCACAAGATAACTTCGTGCCATAAACCGGAAATGCGGATGGCTAATTGCCCTTCATGGGTAACAGAAACTTCGACTTGTTCAGGATTAAAGCGGAATGTTTTGCACCAGTTCAGGTAATCCTCTTTGAAGAACGGAAGGCGAGAAAGATAATCGACTTCGTATTCTGTCAATGTTAAGTCTGCCATCATGTCAATTTGATGACGTAATGGCTCGGCGTATTCTCCGAGCCGTTCATCACCACGGCAACGAAATTCTGCAACAACAGGAATATTGTTGTAATGGTGGTACACTGCTTGCTGCATGTGAAACTTATAGGCATCTGTATCAAGCAGTGATTTGATAATCGGGGTAGCGTCTAAAGTCATGGCGCGTCAGGCATCCTCGCGGAGCATATTCGTGTCAGCTAAATCGATAAAGTCGGGAGAGTATACCGTGATTATTGGGTTATTAAAGCCATATAACTGCATATATTTTCCCGAATCTAAAGATTAAGGTTAATCCATTTAGAGATAATATCATGTTAAATGAGATATGAGATGACAATTAGCACGAAAGTACTAATATGCTGACACATTATTTATACCTTTATTTAATAAGTTATTAACATCTAAAAAAGAGACTTATTGATTGAAAGGAAAGTTTCTCTATGGCAGCGTTTATGCTTGTTAAAAATAATGGAAAAGGTTCCCTATGACACAACAGCGACTCGTTAAACACCGTCTGGATTATAAAACACCAGATTACACAATTACTCACATTGATCTCGATTTTGAACTGGATGCTGAAAAAACAACGGTGACGGCAATCAGTCAGGTAAAACGTCAGGTCAATGGCATGACCCCACTGGTTTTGGATGGAGAAAATCTCACGTTAAAAGGCATCTATATCGATGATAAAGCGTGGGAGCATTATCAGGAACAGGATGGAAAGCTGCGGATTGAACAACTTCCAGCCCGGTTTATTCTGAAAATTGTGAATGAAATTAATCCGGCAGCAAATACCGCCCTTGAAGGGTTGTATGTATCTGGCGATGCTTTGTGTACCCAGTGTGAGTCCGAAGGATTCCGGCACATCACGTATTATTTGGATCGTCCAGATGTTCTGGCGTGTTTTACTACTCGCGTTACTGCGGATAAATCCAGATATCCATTCCTGCTTTCCAATGGTAACCGTATTGAACAAGGGGAGCTGGCAGACGGGCGCCATTGGGTAAAATGGCAGGATCCATTCCCAAAACCGGCTTACTTGTTCGCATTGGTTGCAGGGGATTTTGATGTCCTGCGTGACACGTTTGTGACCCGCAGTGGCCGTGAGGTTGCACTGGAGCTATTTGTTGATCGAGGTAACCTGGATCGTGCTGACTGGGCCATGACATCGTTGAAAAATTCGATGAAATGGGATGAAACCCGCTTTGGTCTGGAGTATGACCTTGATATCTATATGATCGTCGCTGTTGATTTCTTTAATATGGGAGCGATGGAGAACAAGGGATTGAACATCTTCAATTCCAAATATGTTCTGGCAAAAACGGAAACGGCGACCGATGAAGACTATCTCGCCATTGAAGCGGTGATCGGGCATGAATATTTCCATAACTGGACCGGAAACCGCATTACCTGTCGTGACTGGTTCCAGTTAAGCCTGAAAGAGGGGCTGACAGTATTCCGTGATCAGGAATTCAGCTCTGATCTGGGTTCACGTTCGGTTAACCGTATCAAGAATGTGCGTGTTATGCGTTCTGCACAATTTGCCGAAGATGCCGGCCCTATGGCTCACCCTATCCGTCCTGATCAGGTGATGGAAATGAATAACTTCTATACGTTGACCGTCTATGAAAAAGGCGCAGAAGTGATTCGGATGATCCACACTTTATTGGGTGAAGAACAATTTCAGGCGGGTATGCAGCTTTATATCCATCGTCATGATGGTAGCGCGGCTACCTGTGATGATTTTGTCCAGGCGATGGAAGACGCTTCAAACGTCGATTTGACTCTCTTCCGTCGTTGGTATAGCCAATCCGGGACACCGGTGCTGACTGTCCGTGATGAATACGATGCAGAAAAGCAACAATATATTTTGCATGTCAGTCAAATGACATCACCAACGGCAGATCAGAAAGAGAAACAAGCGCTGCACATTCCTCTGGATATTGAACTTTATGATGAACAAGGAAGAGTGATCCCGCTGCGTCGTAATGGTCAGCCTGTGCATCATGTTCTAAATGTTATTAATGCAGAACAATCATTTGTCTTTGATGAAGTTCCATCACGGCCAGTTCCTTCTTTATTGCGTGAGTTTTCAGCACCGGTGAAATTGGATTATCCATACAGTGATGAGCAGCTTTCATTTTTAATGAAACATGCGCGTAATGAGTTTTCCCGTTGGGATGCAGCGCAGACATTGCTAACCAACTATGTGAAGCTGAATGTTGCCCGTCACCAAAAATCTCTGCCACTGGAATTGCCAATGCATGTCATTGATGCTTTCCGTGCTGTATTGTTGGATAAAGAGATCGATCCGGCTCTGGCCGCATTGATCTTGACCCTGCCATCTGAAAATGAAGTGGCAGAACTATTTACGGTAGTAGATCCGAAAGCTATCCATGATGTCATTCGTGCCATGACAAAGACACTGGCTAATGAAATGGCGGATGAGTTTTCTGCGGTTTATCACAGTCTCCAGACAGGGGCATACCGTGTAGAGCATAAGGATATTGCAAAACGTGACTTGCGTAATACCAGCCTCTATTATCTGGCCTTTATTGATACCAAAGAGTTGGCCGATAAATTAGTGGCGGCGCAATATTATCACGCTGATAACATGACTGACAGTATCGCTGCCTTATCTGCGGCTGTATCAGCTGAATTGCCTTGCAGTTATCAATTAATGGATGAATTTGATCAGCGTTGGCATCAGAATGGCTTGGTTATGGATAAATGGTTCAGGCTGCAAGCAACTAACCCAGCCTTCGATGTGCTTGAGAAAGTGCGTGGTTTGATGAAACATCGTTCTTTCAGTTTGAGCAATCCAAACCGTGTTTATTCACTGCTGAGAATATTCTTTAGCAAAAATGCCGTCGCTTTCCATGCTGACGATGGCCGTGGTTATCAATTCTTGGTGGAAGTGCTAACCGAACTGAATAACCTAAATCCGCAAGTCGCATCACATTTGATTGATCCATTGATTCGTCTGAAACGTTACGATGAGAAACGTCAGGCTTTGATGCGTGCGGCATTGGAGCAGTTGAAAGACATAGAGAATTTATCTGGTGATTTGTTCGAAAAGATTACCAAGGCGCTTGAAAGTTAATATGTAACATATTCTTTCGATCATTGCCGGAAATGAGATTGCTAACAAACCCCGTTGTTGTTTTAAACGGGGTTTGTTTTTGCCTGCCCGCTGATTATAGAGAGGGCTTTTTTTGTTGACTCATATAATGGTAAATTAACGCTCTCTTCCTGCTACAACAACGCAGCAATTATATATGTATGAGATTGCGTATAATTCAAAATGTACCACTGACAATTCTCACGTAAAAACAATCATAAAGAACAATAGGTTAATTTAAATGTATTACTCTCTAGTACGGAAGGCATTGTTCCAGCTTGATCCTGAACAGGCACATGAGCTGACTTTCCGCCAACTCAAACGTGTTGCCGGTACTCCTTTCGAATTTCTTATCCGCCAGTCAGTTGCCACTAAGCCCGTTACTTGTATGGGATTGTCCTTCAAAAATCCACTGGGTTTAGCCGCGGGTCTTGATAAAAACGGTGATTGCATTGATGCATTTGGAGCAATGGGTTTTGGGTTTGTTGAAGTTGGTACAGTAACGCCGCGCCCGCAAGCTGGAAATGATAAGCCAAGATTATTCCGGGTGATTGAAGCGGAAGGGATCATCAACCGGATGGGGTTTAATAACCTTGGGGTAGATAATCTGGTTGAGAATGTTAAACGCGCAAAATATGACGGAATTATCGGGATCAATATCGGTAAAAATAAAGATACGCCGGTCGAAAATGGAAAAGATGATTATTTAATTTGCATGGATAAAGTTTATCCACATGCAGGTTATATCACTATCAATATTTCTTCTCCTAATACGCCTGGCTTGAGGACACTACAGTACGGTGATGCACTGGATGATCTCCTCTCTGCGATTAAAAATAAGCAAACTGAACTACAACAAAAATTCCAAAAGTATGTTCCGGTTGCTGTTAAAATCTCTCCCGATCTTACAGAAGAAGAATTAATAAAAATTGCTGATAGTTTAATACGCCATCATATTGATGGGGTGATTGCAACAAATACCACATTAGATAGGAATATTATCGCGGGATTAAATCATTGCCAGCAAGCAGGGGGATTGAGTGGACGCCCTGTGCAGTTGCGTAGCACAGAGATTATCCGTCGTCTTGCTCAAGAATTAAAAGGTGACATACCGATTATTGGTGTCGGTGGAATTGATTCACTTGTTGCTGCCAGAGAAAAAATGGAAGCCGGTGCTTCATTAATTCAGATATATTCCGGTTTTATCTATAAAGGGCCAAAACTCATCAAAGATATTGTTAATCATATCTGAATATTTGCTGCAATTTGAGGGTGGGGGTTTATTTCTGCCCTCAACTCGTCTATATTTTGTCTTATAGATTAAAGTTTATCATTTTTTTTAAAATTCTTATTTCGCTGGTAATGCTTATTTTTAACCAAAAAAGCTATTTTGAGCATAAAAGGGTAATCAATGAAAATTAGACCTGATGATCAGTGGCGCTGGTATTTTGATCCTGAGCATAGTCGTGTCATGCTTGATCTCGCTAATGGCATGGTTTTTCGTTCTTGTTTCCCGGCCAAAATATTGACTGATTATGCTGTTGCAATGAAAGAAATGTCATTCTCAGTCGATGATGCTGCGCTTTTTTACACTTTTGAAGAGCATTTGCGTCGTATCAATATGGCGCCTGCGTTTAGCGCTGAATTAGCGCTGAACGGGGTGGTTGCGTTACGTTTTATGAAACCACAAATGCCTAAGAGCTGGTATTTTTCCCATTTTTCTTTGGCAGAGCAACCAGAACACGGTGAAATCATTCAGCTTAAATTACAGGATAGCGGTACTGAGGCGCTGTTCATGGTCGCAGAAGTGGGTGACAATGCCAGCTTGTGTCTACTGGCCCAACAAAAGTTAGAGATGCCTGGTCGTGTCATGAATTTCTGTGATCCCATTAAGGTCATGAATGATCGCATCATGCCCTATGTCGAGCCAACTCAGTCATCGATATATGATAGGGCAATTTAGTGTCGTTAGGCTGTTGAGTCGAAAGAGCGGGAACAGTCAAAACGGGTTTACTTGCACTTTATAGAAAATCAGGCATTATCAAAGAGATATTCATTGGTTACTGTTTTGTTAGTGAGTTTATTGAGGATAATGCGGTGTTTTATTAAATTTCATTTTAAATGATAATATCATTATATTATTTTAAAAACACGCAAATAAAAACCAAAAAAAAGTATAAAATCTAATAATGGCATGATTTAAAAATTAAAATACAAAAAAACGCTGAATATTCATTTTTTATTATTCTATATTTATACTCTTTAGTTATACTTCATTTGTCATTTATATTTTTGTTATATTGAATATTAAATTGACATTGAAAAACTAATTAACAGAGGTGAATGTTATGAAAACAGAACGTAAAATGGCTAAACCATCAGCCTGTGAAGTTAAAGAACGTAAAATGGCCAAACCATCAGCATGTGAAGTTAAAGACTAAACCATAAATATGTAATAGTCCTATTTTGTTTTGGTTAGCAGTAGATAATGTTTAAATTTGTAAATACTTGCAGGGATAGAATTAATTTCCGTTCCTGCTTTATTATTTAATAAGTAAAAAAGAGAATTGTTAAAATGACTAAAGAAGAATTTTTCGAAAAAGTAAAAAGTGTTGATTTTGAAAGTATCATAAAGAGGATTACACAAGAAAACCCTAATATAGCTAGGGTATGGACAGAAGAAGGTGCACGTGATGCTGTGGAACAGTATAAAAAATTTATGTTTCTTATCTATAAATATAACAAGGAAGGAAGAGATCTTATTCCATCTATTGAAATAGATGAAATATGGCATCATCATATTTTAGATACTATAAATTATAAAAAAGACTGTGAAAATATTTATGGCTATTTCATTCATCATTCTCCATCCTCTGGAGCAAGAGTTTCGGCAGCGGATGCATTAGAAACATTTGATGAACGTTTTATGAAAACTCAACAATTTTATTTCGAAGAGTTTGGTGAATATATGTATGAGGTGGATTTTTAAAAATAAATGTAAGGTCGATCACTGTTATAAATTTTTTATTTAAAAATCATGGATGATCAGAGTCACGGATATTTACTAATAATGCAGGGAAATATTCACACTGTCCTCATATTGTAGGTCAATGCATGCAAAAAAGCAGCATTCACTAATTATCATCATATTAAGATATAATTTTAAATAGTAAAAATCAGACAGGTGACTTACTTATACTGCCTGATTTAAATGCAAATATTATCATTATTTACTCGATAAACTTCAAGTTGCAATCCGCAAGATGCGCGTTATATTTCCCCGCTGTGCGTGGAAATATAACGCGCATCTTGAAGTGGGATTGGTATATGTTATTAATATTTAATTTAATTCAATAACTAAATCATTTTGAGGTATACAGCTACATGCCAGAATTTTTCCATTATCCTTAATGGAAGTTGATTTTAGTGGCAATACATCCCCTTTAATCAGGGATACCTTACAGGAGCCACAAATTCCGGCACGACATGAATAAGGAATTTGAATACCTTGATCTTCGAGTTGTTCTAAAATAATTTGCTGATTATTGCCAATAAAACGTTGTCCATTGAATTCAATAGCAACGGACTGTTGAGCTTCTTCCTTTACAGGCAAATCGGCCGCGTGTTCACCACTACCATATTCGCGTGGCGTTCTCTTTTCCAAAATGGTGACGCGATCCCCAACTCGGATAATGCCGCTATTACGGGCAATGGCATTCTGCCCAAAATCAACCGCACCATTTTCTTTGGCTGTTCTGAAAGACTGTAGTGTAGCCAGTGGCTCACTCTGCGGATTTTTACGGCCTTTTTCCGGGCTGACTGTTGTCAAAATACAGCGACTGCACGGTTTTGGCAGATCGAAAACAATATCGCCAATTTGGATGGTTTGCCAGCTATCTTCTTCAAAAGGGGTTGCACCTGTGACAAGGATATTGGCACGGAATTGCTCCAATTTAATACTGGCAGGGCAGCGTTGCTGTAAGGCATGAAAAGAGGCTTCATTGATAATTAAATAGGGAAAACCATCTGCGAATGATAAAGAAATATCGGGGAATTTCTTGACCCGTCGTGTTAGTTCCTCACTGAGCCAGCGTAATTGTACAGGTTTATTAAAGAAGCCACTGAGCCAACTATTCACCCTCTCAGGAGCGACTAACGCGGTAAAATGATTTCCCCAAACTTCAGTGGGGAGGCGCTCCTCTTTAAAATCATCGTAAAGTACAGTGGCGCTTTCTCCGTTTGGTGCCTGCAAGTACAGACCGTTATGGAGCATAGCTGGAGTAAATAGCAGCATCTGTGGATGTTGGCGGGCAGTAATAAAAGTCCCCTCTGTGGTGGTGATCATAAAGTTGCGATCAAACATCAGGCCACTTTCATTGACGAGAGAATGAGAGAATTGTAATCCACGCATGGATTTGACGGGGTAGGTATAGAGGCGCGACAAAGTTAACATCCATTATCTCCCAAATATTTTTATCTTTGCCAAAGTATTTTTATCTTTATTGTGTCAGCAACTTTAGGACATGTCGAAGGTATTGGCTATAATGTGCCACAATTTTTTTGGTGGTGAACTTTTGTGGTGATTAATAAGATGAACTCTCTCTTTGCCAGCACGGCACGTGGACTGGAAGAACTGTTAAAGAACGAACTGGAAATCCTGGGAGCGCAATCCTGTAGGATTGCCCAGGGTGGGGTTCATTTTCAGGGTGATGATCGGATGATGTATAAAAGTTTGCTGTGGAGCAGACTGGCATCCCGTATCATGATGCCACTTAACGAATTTAAAGTTTATAGTGATTTGGATCTGTATCTTGGTGTCCAGTCCATTGACTGGAGCGAGATTTTCTCAGTTGACAGTACGTTTTCTGTTCATTTCAACGGCACGAATGAGGAGATCAGAAATACACAATATGGCGCATTGAAAGTAAAAGACGCGATTGTCGACAGTTTTATGCGCAAAATAAAACAACGTCCTGATGTTGCTAAACAACAACCTGATGTCCGTATTCAGGTTTTCCTGAATAAAGAGAAAGCCACCGTGTCACTCGATTTGAGTGGCGATAGCCTGCATATCCGTGGCTACCGTGATCTGGCTGGACAAGCACCACTGAAAGAGAACCTTGCTGCCGCGATTATTTTACGTTCTGGTTGGAATGCAGGAACGCCAATGGTTGACCCAATGTGTGGCTCAGGAACGTTGCTGATAGAAGCGGCCATGATGGCGGCAGATTGCGCCCCCGGCTTGTATCGTAAGCATTGGGGATTCACATCATGGTTGCAATTCAATGAAACAATCTGGCGTGAAGTGACTACAGAAGCACAGGTCCGTTTCCGTAAGGGGCTACAGGAAACGACTTCCCGCTTTTTTGGCATAGATATTGATCGTCGTGTCATGGATATGGCACGTTCAAATGCACGTAGGGCCGGGGTGTCCCAATTGATCCAGTTCCAGCAGGGAGATGCCAGTAAACTGGAAAACCCTCTGCCGGAAGGAGCAGAGGGCACGGTATTAAGCAACCCGCCTTATGGAGAACGTCTTGAAAGTGAACCTGCACTGATCGCGCTGCACAGTGTATTGGGTCGCGTGATGAAAGCCCGTTTCCCTGGCTGGCGTTTATCACTGTTTAGTGCTTCGCCTGAATTGTTGGGTTGTTTGCAATTACGCGCAGAGCGTGAATTTAAGGCTAAAAATGGCCCTCTGGATTGTATCCAGAAGAATTATTTCATCCAGAAAAGTGAACAGCTAACGGATAAACCTCAGTCACTGGATATCGGTATCGCGGAAGATTATGCTAACCGTCTGCGTAAAAATGAGAAAAAAATCAGTAAATGGGCCAAGCAGCAGGGTATTGATTGTTATCGTTTATATGATGCGGATTTACCTGAATACAATGTTGCTGTTGATCGCTATGCCGATAAAATCGTTGTGCAAGAATACGCGCCCCCGAAATCTGTGGAGGTCAATAAAGCCCGTCAACGCCTGTTTGATGTGATCAGTGCAACAATGAATGTGCTCGGCTTATCATCCAACCAACTGATCCTGAAAACGCGCCAACGTCAGAAAGGCAAAAGCCAGTATGAAAAAATGGCTGAGAAGCAAGAATTCTTTTTGGTCAACGAGTATGGTGCGAAATTCTGGGTTAACCTGACTGATTATTTAGATACGGGATTATTCCTTGATCACCGTATCGCGCGCAAAAAACTGGGTGAGATGAGCCGGGGCAAGGATTTCCTTAACTTATTTGCCTATACCGGTTCGGCGACAGTTCATGCAGGATTGGGGGGCGCACGTTCGACAACTACGGTCGATATGTCTCGCACTTATCTTGAATGGGCAGAGAAAAACTTACAGGCTAATGGCTTAACCGGGCATCAGCACCGCTTGATTCAGGCTGATTGCTTAGGATGGTTAGCTCAGACCCGTGAACAATTTGATGTTATCTTTATTGATCCTCCAACATTCTCTAACTCCAAGCGAATGGAAAACACGTTTGACGTTCAGCGTGATCACATCGAATTAATGAAACAATTAAAACGTCTGTTACGTCCGGGTGGAACCTTAATGTTCTCCAATAATAAACGGGGTTTTAAAATGGATTTTGCTGAATTAAATAAGCTAGGTCTGGTTGCAAACGAAATAACAGAAAAGACTTTATCTCAGGATTTTACCCGTAATAATCAGATCCATAACTGCTGGTTGCTGCATCACGTTGGCGAGGGCAAATAACATTATGTCATTGATTAATTTATCCGGTGCTTGGTTATCATTCAGTGATGCGCCGCTGTTGGATAATGCTGAACTGCATATCGAAGAAAACGATAGAGTCTGTCTGGTTGGGCGCAATGGTGCGGGAAAATCCACATTGTTGCGTGTGTTGGCAAAAGAACAACCATTGGATGATGGCCTGGTGATTTATGAACAAGATCTGATTGTTGCGCGCTTACAGCAAGATCCTCCCCGTGACATAGAAGGTACGGTATTTGATTTTGTTGCGGAAGGGGTAAAAGAGCAGGCTGAATACATCAAAGCGTACCATAATGTTTTGCGTTTGGTAGAAACCGATCCTAGCGAGAAAAATCTCAACCATCTGGCTGAGTTGCAGGAAGTGCTAGATATCCATGGCCTATGGACATTGGATAGCCGGATTAGCGACGTATTAAAACAACTCTCCTTGCCAGCAGAAGCGAAGCTCGCTTCATTGTCTGGTGGTTGGTTGCGTAAGGCGGCATTGGGCAGGGCGCTGGTTTGCTCTCCAAAAGTGCTGTTTCTTGATGAACCAACCAACCATCTTGATATTGATACTATTGAATGGCTGGAGAATTTCCTGAAAGACTTCAATGGCAGCCTTGTCTTCATTTCCCATGACCGCTCATTCATTCGCAACATGGCGACACGTATTGTTGATCTGGATCGCGGAAAGCTGACCTCATGGCCGGGAAATTACGATAAATATCTTGATGGAAAAGAAGAGGCGCTGCGGGTTGAAGAGTTGCAGAATGCCGAATTTGACAAAAAACTGGCGCAGGAAGAAGTTTGGATCCGTCAGGGTATTAAAGCACGGCGTACCCGTAATGAAGGCCGGGTAAGGGCATTGAAAGCATTACGTGTGGAACATGCTGAACGCCGCAATGTTATGGGAACGGCGAGAATGCAGGTCGAAGAAGCGACACGTTCCGGTAAGATTGTGTTTGAAATGGAAAATGTGAATTACCAGACTGGTAGTAAAACATTAGTCAAAAATTTTTCGGCTAAAGTCCAACGTGGTGACAAAATTGCGTTAGTGGGACCAAACGGCTGCGGTAAAACGACATTATTGAAATTAATGTTAGGCGATTTGTCAGCAGATAGCGGGCGTATTCATTGTGGGACCAAACTTGAAGTGGCTTATTTTGATCAGCATCGTGCCGCACTGGACCCGGATAAGACCGTTATGGATAACCTCGCTGAAGGTAAGCAGGAAGTCATGGTTAATGGACGTTCCCGTCATGTATTGGGTTATTTGCAGGATTTCCTGTTCCATCCCAAACGCGCGATGACCCCTGTACGCGCGTTGTCTGGTGGTGAGCGCAATCGCTTATTGCTGGCTCGTCTATTCTTGAAACCAAGTAACTTGCTTATTCTTGATGAGCCGACCAATGACCTTGATGTTGAAACATTGGAGTTACTTGAAGAATTAGTTGATAGCTATACCGGAACCGTGATTTTGGTCAGCCATGACCGCCAATTTGTTGATAATTCAGTCACTGAATGCTGGATTTTTGAAGGCAACGGTGAAATCAACAATTATACGGGGGGATATTACGATGCCCAGCAGCAACAGGCACAAACAGTTTCCCTGCGCCAGGCTTCGGAGAAAATAGTTAGTGCTGAAAACAAGGCAGTTAAGCCGAAACAATCACCTAAACGAACAAACAATAAGCTAAGTTACCATTTACTGCGTGAATTAGAACAACTACCATTATTATTAGAGAAATTAGAAGAAGAGATAAATAAATTGCAATCTCAGGTCAGTGACCCGGAGTTCTTCAATCAACCACATGAAATTACGCAAAATGTTCTGAATGAACTGGCAAATAAAGAACAAGAATTGGAAAAAGCGTTTGATCGCTGGCAGGAATTGGAAATGATGAAAAATGGATAATAGCTGCCGCATAAAAGAAACTTGGGGTTTTTGCTAAAGGAGAAACACTTTGTGTTCCAATAACCACCAGCACGATAAGCTGGTTCTTTGTCCCCAGTGTGACATGCTGGTGGCTGTGCCTGATTTGGAACAAGGGAAAAAGGCGGTTTGTCCACGGTGTCATGCGTTACTGACAGCAAAATGGCGAGAGCCACGCAATCAACCAACAGGCTATGCATTAAGCGCATTAATCATGCTTTTTCTCGCTTGCCTGTTTCCTTTTGTTAGCATGAGTGTGGCGGGGATTGTGAGTGAAATAAAGTTGACTCAGATCCCCCAAGTGATGTTCAACGAAGACTACTCCAGCATGGCTGCGCTTTTTTTGGTCTTCGTTCAGCTTGTGCCGACATTTTGTATGGTTGCCATCATCCTCTTATGTCAGAACGCTAAAATGGCGCGCCGCTTGAAAATAGAGTTGGCGCGCATTCTGTTTAAGATGAAGACATGGTGCATGGCAGAAATCTTCCTGGCGGGCGTGTTAGTCAGCTTTGTTAAACTTATAGCACATGGTGAAATCAGTATCGGTCTGAGTTTTTTCCCTTACTGCTTGTTTTGTCTGTTTCAGGTCAGGGCATTTCAGTGCCTTGACAGGCATTGGTTTTGGAATGAAATTGCTCCGGCGCCTAAAATTTGCCATACCTTGCAGGCAGGAAAGCCCGGCCTGGTGCAAGGTGTCAGGCTTTGCCAAAGTTGTACCGCCATCTTGCCCGCCCAACAATCCCGGTGCCCGCGATGCCATACCAAAGGGGGGGGCACGCCGCCGCAATAGCCTTCAGTGCACAATGGCACTCCTGATAACATCAGCCATACTTTATATTCCAGCGAATATTTTACCTATCATGGTGACTCAGGCACTGGGACAGCAAATTAATTCCACCATTCTGGAAGGCATTATTTTGCTTTGGGGTTCTGGCTCATATCCTGTTGCAATGGTTATTTTTATTGCCAGTATCATGATACCTTTATTGAAAATGCTGGCTATTGGTTGGTTATGCTGGGATGCAAAAAGTCAGACAAGCCATGACTCAGAAAAGATGAATTTTATTTATGAAATGGTGGAGTTTGTTGGGCGTTGGTCAATGATTGATGTATTTGTTATTGCCGTCCTATCCGCGTTGGTTCGAATGGGGCAACTGATGAGTATTTATCCTGCCCTGGGCGCGGTCCTGTTTGCCCTGGTTGTTATTTTGACGATGTTTGCATCAATCATGTTCGATCCGCGTTTAACCTGGGACAAAGCCAATCGTAAATTTGAGCGACATAAGAATGAGGAGTTATAAGGTGACGGATAAAGAAGAAGATCTGACTCAGGCCAGAATTCGTAAACTTAAGAGTTGGTCACCTGTATGGATCGTACCAATTATCACTGTGCTGATTGGGGCTTGGATACTGTTTTACCATTTCAGTCATCAGGGACCGGAAGTCACATTGATTACGTCTAATGCTGAAGGTATTGAGGCAGGTAAAACTAAAATTAAAAGCCGCAGTGTTGACGTTGGTGTTGTCGAAAACGTGTCTTTGAGCGAAAACTTGGGGCAAGTTATTATTAAAGCCCGTCTAAATGATGGAATGAGTCGCTTGTTACGTACAGATACAGCTTTCTGGGTTGTGAAACCTCAGATTGGCCGTGAAGGTGTTTCTGGTCTGAGTACATTACTGTCCGGTGTTTTTATCGAATTACAGCCCGGCACACAAGGCGAAGAAGAAAGCCGCTTTTCATTGCTTGATGCCCCCCCGCTAGCTTCCCCTGATGCAAAAGGTATTCGTCTGATCCTGACCAGTGAAAAAGCAGGACGATTAACGCTCGGAGATCCAGTGCTATTTCGGGGATATCGTGTGGGTTCAGTTGAGGCCGGCACTTTTGATCCAACATCCCGATTGGTTCGTTACCAAATTTTCGTTAAATCACCTTATGACGCTTTACTGACTACAAATGTCAGATTCTGGAAAGACAGCGGTGTCACATTTGATATGTCATCACAAGGTATACGGGTTGAAGTTACTTCATTATCGACTTTGTTTGGCGGTGGTGTGAGTTTTGATGTACCAAAAGGTTGGGAACTGGGTAATTCAGTGAAGGAAAAAGAGGTCTTTAGACTCTACGATAGCGAGAAAAGTATCCAAAACGCCCTGTATGCAGAACATACAGACTTTTTACTGTTTTTCTCTGATTCTGTGCGTGGCTTACAGCCGGGAGCGCCTGTCGAGTTCCGTGGTATTCGAGTAGGAACGGTAGCAAGAGTGCCTTTTTATAGTGAAGATATTAAGCAGCGCATCGACAATGACTTCCGTATTCCTGTATTGATTCATGTAGAGCCTGGACGATTTGTGAAAGAGTTAGGTAATGGATTCAACACAGATAACGAATTGAAGGAAACTATTGCCAGAGGGTTGAGAGCTACTTTGAAACCGGGCAATTTACTCACAGGTGCGTTGTTTATTGATCTGGACTTTTTCACTAATGAGAAACCCTGGAAAGGCCCATATGAAATCTCAGGTTATAAGATTTTGCCTACAGTAAGTAGTGGCTTGGCGCAAATTCAACAAAAAGTCATTACGGTGCTGGATAAGATCAACAATATGCCGATTGAACCGGTGCTTATTCAGGCAACACAGACGCTTAAAGAAAGTCAAACAGCAATCAAAACAGCGCAGAAAACAATGGATGAATTAAATCGCGTTCTTGCAAGTAAGGAAGCACAGGAATTGCCTAAAGATATACAAAATACATTAAATGAGTTGAACCGCAGTATGCAGGGGATCCAGCCAGGCTCACCCGCTTATAGTCAGCTGATGGATAATATGCAACAGTTGGAGCAGGTATTACGTGAATTACAACCTGTTTTAAAGACGCTCAATAACAAGAGTAATGCATTGGTATTTGAAGCTGAAGCGATAAAAGATCCTGAACCCAAAAAGGCACCTGACTGATGAAAAAATTGATTTCAAAATTGGCATTTTTTATTTCCGCCAGTATGTTTATTGTTGGAAGTGGGTTGATTGCAGGATGCAGCGATAGCCAGCCACAAAAAACATATTATCAGTTACCGGTCCTGGCTAACTTGGTATCGCAGGAAGGTAAATTAGGGGCTAAACATGAACGGCAGTTGTGGATAAAAAGGGTTAACCTGGCTGACTACCTTGCCGCTCCAGGAATTGTGTATCAGACAGGGGAGGTGAGCTATATCAATGCATCGAACCATTTATGGGCTAGCCCATTGCAGCAACAGTTACAACAAGTATTGATTTCAGAACTGAGCGCAGCATTTCCATATCGTTTGGTTTCTCAGCAGGAATTAGAAAAAGACGCAGATGCGCTGGATATCACGATAACTGCTTTTCACGGGCGCTATGATGGTCAGGTATTGATTGAAGGCTATTGGATATTGTCTAACCCAGACAGCGTGATAAGGCGGTCATTCAGTCTTAAGTTGAAGCAGGAAAAAGATGGCTACGCTGAATTAGTGCTTACATTAGCTAAGGGTTACAGCCAGTTAGGAAAATCTATTGCCCGGCAACTCTCTTTGCAACGTTAACCGAGTATGCATAGGGGGATGGTGCCAGGCGCAAAAAGATCGTATGTGGGTTAATCAAAAAGCCGAAGCACCTCCGTAGTCGCGGAGGTGCTCAGAGAGGCTATCATTCATTAAAAGGCACTAGTATCCTTAAACAAGCCTACTTTCAAATCAGTTGCAGTATAAATCAGTTTGCCATCGACCAGAACTTCACCATCAGCCAGGCCCATAATTAATTTGCGATTAATGACACGCTTGAGATTAATGCGATAGGTCACTTTTTTGGCTGTTGGTAATACCTGCCCCGTAAATTTGACTTCCCCAACGCCGAGTGCACGGCCTTTACCTTCTCCACCGATCCAGCCCAGGAAGAAACCGACAAGCTGCCACATGGCATCAAGGCCAAGGCAGCCGGGCATGACAGGATCATTAACAAAATGACAATCGAAAAACCACAGCTCAGGGTTAATATCGAGTTCAGCCTCGATATACCCCTTATTGTAAATCCCGCCGGTTTCTGTCATTTTCGTGACGCGATCCATCATCAGCATATTGCCAGAAGGCAGTGGTGGCCCATTTTCACCAAACAATTTACCCTGCCCAGAGGCTTGAAGTTCTTCTTTCGTGTAGGACTCTTGTTTTTTAAACATATTCACAGATAGCCTTATAATCGTGTAGGGCTAGAGAGTAGCGTACACTTGTACGCTCAACAACTCCGATCAGATAGTGATGGAGTTAATCTAGCCAGCGGAGAAACCAGGGAAGCCGGGGTCGTTCTTGAATATTAGCTTGTGCAATGCGTTCACATATCATAGCTAACAAGTGTTCTTTTTGTGGATCATAATAAGGGATCCCCGTTAACAATGACACAGCCTCAGAAACATGCTCAACTGGCCAAATATGAAATTGCTCATTTTTTACCGCATCAATAACACCTTGATTTAGGCACAAATGTTGAACATTTGTGGTTGGAATAATGACACCCTGACGACCGGTTAACCCCCGGTAGTGACATATACGGAAGAAGCTCTCAATTTTTTCATTAACGCCACCAATAGGTTGGACATAACCAAATTGATCTATGGCACCAGTAACGGCAATTTGCTGGTCAATAGGTTGTTGTGACAAGGCGCTGATAAGGGCACACAATTCGGCGAGTGAAGCACTGTCTCCATCCACTTCACTATAGGATTGTTCAAATACAATCGAAGCAGAGAACGGTAGTGGTTGATCTAATTTCAATTCAGAAATTAAATAAGCCTGCATGATCATCATGCCTTTTGCATGAATATTGCCGCCTAATTCAACCTTGCGTTCTACATCGATAAATTCCCCATCTCCTAAGTGTGCAACACAACTGATACGGGAAGGTTCACCCATTGGTTCAGGATGGCCAGGATATTCGAGTACGGATAGCCCATTGATTTGGCCGATAACTGAGCCTTGCGTGTGAATCAATATCTGGCCTTTCAGAATTTCATCTATGCTGCGTTCAGCCAAATAACCATGACGCCAGGTACGATTATCTTCCGCTTGTTGCAGGGAATGTTTGGTGATCTGCTTTTCCTGCTGATAATTAGCTGCGGCTGCCAATTTTTGCTGTATCCATGGAAGATCCAGAGGTAACCGGAATTGATCTTCTGTGTAACGGGTAGCAAGTTTGATCAATTCAGGCCAGGCATCAGCACTTAATGGCGGCAAGTTTTGTTGCTGAATGATTCCACTAACGTACTGGCACCATATTGTGAGATCATCTTCTGCATGGAAAGGCATATCCAGCTCAAATTCGCCATACAATGCATTGCTTGTCAGCTCAGGTTCAATGGCCTGTAATTCTTCGAGACTGAGCCTGTCACCGACTAAAATCAGACGCAGATCCAATTCCATTGGCGGTATCGGCAATGGCAGGGAACGATTTTCATCGTGTGACAACCAGTCAAAACGGCGCTGAATAATCATCTGCTTGAGACGCACCCACATCAATGGCTGAGAAAGCAGGGTGCGCAGAGGCAAAATTAAAATACCACCATTGACTTGATGGATAAGGCCTGGTTGTAGTTGAAGTATTCCTTGGTGCGTATAGACATTGCCAAATAATTGCTCTGGCTCAATCCACTCACGGTAAGCAACTCGTTCAGTTGGCGCAAAAATACCTTCCCCTGAAGAGTGCAAGGTGATGGTTTGGTGCTCTATCTGGTAATAACCACCGATATTAGGGCAGCTCTCCGGCAGCAGGGAGGAAACAGTATTGGATAGAAGAGACAGATAAACATCACTTTCTTCTGCTTTCAGCAGCATAAAAGGTTGACGCAGGGAGGCCTGACAAAACAGGGATAACCCACTATGCAGCCTGGGTTGAGCCACATCCATTGTAATGGGGGACAATTCAGCGACAGAATTAAAGAGTGCCTGATAAGGCGCATTGTTTGGCTGTAATGCCTGCCAGTCTAGTTTTATATTCGTCAAGGTGATAGCTACATCATATAGTGAAAAGGGAATCATTTATTATACAAGATTAGGCAATGAACCAACATGCCAGAATTTTGAAAGAAACGACATTTGGGCCAGCGCTTTCATTGCTTGTAAGATATGCCAATATTCTGTGTTGTTATAGGCAATTTAAAGAAATAGTTGCTATGCTTGATTTAAGTTACGCTGTCACTGAGAGATGAAATGAAATATCAACAATTGGAAAATCTGGAATGTGGCTGGAAATGGGCTTATTTGGCAAAAAAACACCGTGAAGGTGAGCCGATTACTAAATACATTGAAAAAAGTGCAGCGCAAGATGCGGTCAATGAATTAATGCATTTAGAAAGCGAGCCAGTCAAGGTACTGAAATGGATTTCTTTACATATGAATCCAGATTTGTCTAACCGAATGAAGCAAACGATTAGGGCGCGACGTAAACGTCATTTTAATGCTGAACATCAACATTCGCGTAAGAAATCCATTGATTTGGATTTTCGTGTTTGGCAGCGGCTTTCAGCGCTATCCCGACGTCGTGGCAATACCCTGTCAGAAACCATCATACAGTTATTGGAAGATGCGGAATATCGGGAAAAGTATACTCACCAAATGTCGAGTTTGAAGCAGGATTTGGAAGCAATATTAGGGAAATAAGCCCACGATAGACAGATAAAAACCCCACTAAAATGGGGCTTTTATTGACTTGATGATAACGATATTACTGAACCACATTGGGTTGAGTGGTCACTTCAGTCGTGCCCTGAATATTGATATCTACACGACGATCTGGAGCCAGGCAGTCGATAAGTTTAGTGCGAACTTTAATTTTGTCACAGATAGAACCAGTAACAGGATTGTTCTTACCGCGACCTTCAGCCTGAATGCTATCTGCTGGGATGCCTTTAGCAACCAGATAATCTACGACGGACTGAGCACGTTTCTGAGATAATGGCAGGTTGTAATTTTGGCTGCCGATGCGGTCAGTGTAACCGAGTACCAGAACCTTGCCCTGCGTTGGGTCGATTTTAGCCAGTTCGTTATAAAGGTTGTCCAGTTCTTGTCTACCTTCTGCTTTCAGTGTTGATTTGTTGAAATTGAACAGAACATCAGAGCGCAGAGTAAAGCTCTTATTTTCAACGACAGGCGCTGGCACAACAGTAGGTGCTACTGGTGCAATGACTGGCGCAGCTTCATCCTGACCGAAACGGTAAGAAACGCCAACGCTCAACAGGCCGTTATCTGGACGGGCACCAACGGTAGTGGCATGACCGATATTGTTAACCCACTGGTAGTCCAAACGGGTTGCCAGATTTTTGGTCAATGCGTATTCGACGCCAATCGCGGCCAGAGGAGAAACACCTGTGTCGTCGTTTTTCAGTCTACGCTGATCTTTTTCACCCGTTCCAGCGATTGCATTGGCATTATAGGTTGCAGAAGAGTCTGCACGCCATATCATACCGCCAAGGCGAGTATAAACGTCCAGATTGTCCAGCACTGGGTAACTCAGTTTCGTGGTCAGTTGAATACCTTGGGCACGGAAAGCGCCATTATCGGTGCTGCCTTTATAAGCTATGCGACCTAACCAATCGTAACCCAGTTCAAAACCTAAGTATGGGGTTGCTTGGTAACCGACATAAGCACCCGCACCTAGCTGACTTTTATGGGTAGAGCCGTTACCAATCCGGTTATCATAACCATTACCGTAGAAATTTACGTCATGGTATTGAGACCAACCCAGTTTAGCACCGGTATACCAGGTGTTGTCCTTTGGAGCTGCTTGAGCAGCAGTTGCGAAAGCTGCTACTGCCACTGCTACTGCGATAGCTGTCTTTTTCATTTTACGCCTCGTTATCATCCAAATAGGCAATTGGCTTTAAAAGCCTTATTGTTAGCCACTGGTTAAAATGTTCTGTTAGGTAACTGTGCTTTTATCAGAAGATGTGTTCTGAAATATAAGAGCGGTAAGCACAACGCCCTAAACTGTGTAAAGTCTACAACGAAGTTAAAAAGTTACAAGTGCACTGTGACTCATGGCGCAAAAAATTAATTATTGACTGACAAAAAATAAGTATTTTTGACCAACATTTACAATGTTTACAGTATTAATATATTGATTTTCATTACAAACAATAATAACTATCAACGAATAGCTTAATTTTTCATAAAAAATATTGGGATTAATCCTAATTTAACTCAATGATAATAATCAGAATGAATTTGTAGCTTATTCGCTTGTGTAATAAATGGATGTGATAAATTTTGTGGTCGCATAATAAAACCGAGGGTAATACCCTTTTGAGCAGCGATTTGTAGCGTATTTAATTGATATTCTGATAACTCCGGCAACCAACCCAATACAACACTATAATTGCCGCTTGCCAACGCTTTTTCCATAGCACTAATTGAAGCAATAGGATGGATTTGGTTTAGTTGAACAATTTTATTTAAAGGAAGCCCGGCATCGATTAACCATTGGCGATTTAACCGCTTATTAGGATTTACCCAAAGTAACCATCGATTTTCTTTTCCAGACTGGTGCAATAAAGGAAGAAGAATGTGATTAATGACAGGCTGGTGTTCATTGTAAACCAGCTCACTGACCATGCCTTTTATCGTGTGTGAAGTGCATTGAAGTGGTTCCACAAAAGACACTCTTTTCATGGTCATCCCAACCACTTTTTTGTCTGTTTTATGTTCGTTCACGGTTGTGTTAGCAGCTGCTGTTGTTTTCTCAGTGAGATATGCCCACGCTGATCGAATGCTCATAATGTTCCCCGTCATAACAAGCTGTATATATATACAGTATAACGATATTTGATTAAAAGCAAGTCTCTTTTTTTTCAAAGCGCTTCGCAAAAATTTACAGAAATTAGGATTTTTATGCCTTAACGATTGGCAGTTGGAAATAGATTGCGTATGGTTTTAATTAATTGTTCTGGTTATCTATTTTATTAACAGAAGGCATGATCAAACATTACTTTGGAATGTGATTCATGGAGTGATAAAAAATGTTTTTATCTGGAGCTAGTTTTGTTCAATTGCAGCATGGTGTATCTTCACTGGGAAAGCTTAAGAAAAAATCTCAATTTGGCGGCATTGGATTGTTAATTGATGATGTTTTATTTGCCATCAGTTCTGATGGAGAGCTTTATTTACGAGGGAATAGTCACGCTGAGGTACTATTTAAAGCCAGGGGAATGGAAAAATTTATTTATTTAAAAAGAGGAATACCTGTGACTTTGCGGTATTACCGTGTTAATGAATCACTTTGGCAGGATCAAAAACAATTATTTGAGTATGTCAATTTAGCCTACCAATACACAATGAAAGAAATGATAAATAGGCAAAAAATACCTCTTAGGCTTAAAGATCTTCCTAATTTAGGGATCGCTTTAGAAAGGCAATTATGGAAAGTTGGTATTTCTAAAGTAGAAGAATTAAGAATATTGGGGGCAAAAGCAACTTACCTTAAACTCCAGCAGCATAGGAAAAAAACAAATGTCAGTTTGTTGCTTGCATTAGCAGGTGCAATAGAAGGGTGTCATGTTGCAGTATTACCAGAAAAATTACGTGACGAATTAATTAACTGGCACAGCGAGCTGGTCCACGATAATTCAGATAATCATCCATAATAAGTAAAATATAGTGAATAGGGGCGTTAGCCCCTACTATTTCCGTTTCATGCAACGGCTGAAGATTTTGGAGTAACTTTCTTTTCTATAATAGATTGAATTGTATGGCTTAATATAGCCGGGTCATAGACAAAATCATTCAGAGGGATATGATGAACATAAGCAATAGCAGACAGGCCTTTTAGTAAATGGCTGGCAGAGTTATCAAAGGGTTTTTCGGTGACTAATATGATTGGGCGTCTTAAGGCGGAAGCCCAACCCAATTCAATATGAGTACCATCTGTTCTCATTAGTTGTTTCTGTTGTGGACAGACAGGCAAAATGGCAACGAAAATGTCACATTGCTCCATCCATTGGCGATCCCGTTGGGAGACTTCTTCTGGAGTAAATAAGTGCGTTGTTCCGCCGAATTGTTCTGTACGATGGGCCGAAAAAACTTCTGCACCAAGTGATTCAAGATGGTGAATAGCAGATTTAATGTGAACTTGTAAATTAGTGTCTAATACCCTTAATTTCAATGCATGTTGGATAGGGCCACCAACAAATACTTTAACATCAGAAAATATTATGGACATAGAGCCGCCTCTTATGGAAATAAGTTTTAATATTTATACCAATCCAACTTCAAGATGCATGTTATATTTCCCCGATGCGTGGGGAAATATAATGCCTCGCATCGTCTTGCGGATTGCAACTTGAAGTTTATCGAGTATATGAATAGATGATAATAATTTATTTCTTTATACAGATATTAAAAATGATTATCGGAATAAATGATATTCTCATTGTTGTATTATATCTAAGTTATGATTGTGTATTATATTTTTTGATTGGATGCCCTATTTTCAATGTAATCAGCAATAATATCATCTGAATTATTTTGAAAAATGTCATGACAAGAATTAGTGTTGTTTTTTTCTTTTTCAAGAAATTGACTTATCTTATTTATGGCCCGTTTTCGTTCTTTAGGGTTATTAATGAATAAGTTATTGCATTTTTTAATTAATGCTAATCCGTCTTTCTCTGGTAGATATGGGGGGATATCAGGATAACCATATTCCGGTTGCCATAAGAAACCGTATTCCTGACGATAATAATTTTGTAGATACACAGCTAATTGTAATTGCTGACTATAGTTTTGTGGTGGTAAGAAAAAAACATCTTTATTGAGAGCGACGCATTCATAAAATGTTGTCAGACCAGGATTGGCTAATACCTTACGGGCACGGTGTAATTTTTGCAGAAAATCATGTCTTGAAAAACAGCCAATATGAATATGAGGATGCGTTTTGGCAAACATTTCTGCCAAATTTACGATAGTTTTACCTCCTCCTGCAATAGTAATGTTGGTTTCATTTTGCAGATAGGGAATAGACAATAACTCTTCGAGGAAATGATAATAAAAATCTGTGGTATCGGCGTAGACTGTATCAATACCACCAAGAGTAATTAATATCCCTTCTGGAGGATGATCATCCATTATGCATTGTTGCAGAGAATTGTGAAGAATTGGTGGAATAACTTGATAATCACCAAGCTTATCATGGAATCGCTCAATATTACGTTCTATTCCATGAAAGTCTTGAATAAATGTTTTTTCAGTTTTGTGCAGGTCAACATGAAGATCATCCCACATCCAAAATAGTGTGTCGATATAGATAATGGATGTATTAAGCGTTGAAACGAAATAAATCGAGTTAAGGTTAGTATTAATGATATACAAACTTGCACCAGAAATAAGCTCAGAATAGCGTGAAAGTTCTGTAACTGAAGTGGTATCACATTCATAAATTTCATCAAACAGGCCGGATTTCTCACCTAATTGAGAAGAAGTCAGTGTGCCTAATAAAATAAATTTAGTGTCCGGCGTTAATTTATTCCGACGCTTTAATCTCTCCACCACATTTAACGTGGTGGATATTGGGCCAAAACAGAAGGGATCGGCGTCAAAAATAATATATGGCATATTTTTTAACATATTGCTCTCTCATAAAGGAATATTTACATTTTCTATATCAAATTGTTTAGTATAGGGACAATATAAAAAGGTACTACCATGGAGGTTATTAAGATGTAATCGGCCAGAAAGATTGAGATTATTTGTCATTAAATGAGCTAAGAAAATATTGTGTAAATTTTGGTGGGAGATAATAATCCGCATAGAAGACATCGAGAGTTCATCGCCAATTTGCATAATAAAACGATGAATTCTATCAGCTGCGTCGGTCACTTGTTCTGAATCTTTGAAAGGGGAATCAAGGGGGGTATACAGTAACCGATAAGCATAATCTTCACCGTAGCGATGCGGAATATCTGCCAGTTTCAGGCCAATAAGCTCTTTTGGAAAGAATTCACAAAGTGCATCAGTTTCTTGTATTGAACAAGATTGATATGCTGAACTGAGTGCTCTGGCCGTTTCAAGCGCCCGACGTTGAGGTGAGGTATAAATATTTTGCCACGGCAGTTTCCCCAATATTCGTCTACCAATTTTTTCAGCCTGTTTGATTGATGTGGCATCAAGAGCGATCACATTATCTTCAGGGCAGTAATCGAGATGGTCAAGCGGGATAATTTGTCCATGTCTGATCCACAGTATCTTTAAGGGGGGGATGGGACCATTGTAGTGTATGCGTCCCTCTATTTGATGGCTTGAAAGTCCATGAGATTGCCAAAAAAAGGTGGCATTTTTTCCTGTATCTGTCTCCAGATGAACATGTGTGGCACCGTGGCGACGTCCCCATTGCAACATGGCATGCCATAATCCATAACCCAGTTTCTGGCGCTGATATTCATCCCTGATATAAAATTCAGCAATATTCAGGGTCACTTTCCCTTCCCGTTCAAGATACACATTGGCTAATCCCGCTAATTGCCCGGCATTTAGCAACAAAAACAGCCCCCTGTCACCTTGCAGGATGCGTTGTTCAAGGATAGTATGATTTTCCTTTGCAATCACCTCTTCTGGTTGATCCCCAAAGACTTCTGGCCAATGGCGTTGAAAATATTCTCCATAAAGATGAAGAAATGAATTCCACAAGGGAGATTGAGGGGTAACTTGTTTGAGTTCTAACATATTACTGACTCCATTCAACTCTTGGTGAACTAAACATCAACATCACTTTCTCACACCATTGATGATAATTTAAGCTGGAATACGCTTTTTCTTGTCGGGGGTTGGCGAGTAACGGCTGAACCAGGCCCTGATGTTTAAGTAATGTTTGCAGGGAGGGAGAACATTTCTCCCAATTTAATACGGTACGGTAGGGGCTTGATTGGTAAGACGCGTACAGTGAGACATTGTGGATATCATCTTCAATAAAGTGAGATTGCAGATGCTTTCTCAATACCGCGAATTTTTCTTCGGCTGCGGTATAAAAGGCAGTCAAAATATTTCTGACAGCAGCGGGAATATGCTCTCTGTTTGTGAGACGAAGACGCAATGCTCCACCGGTACTGAGAAGTTTATTGCCGTTGAAAGAATAATAAGCGGCATGAACATGCGGGAGTTCCTGTAAACACTCTTTCCTGCCATAACCCTGAGAAAGATCCAGAAATACATAAATATTGTGGTTGCTTTGAATTTCTCGCAAAAATTCTATGCATCCTGGGTCGATATAACCTAAAGGATGGGCGAGAAGTATGGCACATGGTTGTGGAAGAGAGTTTAGCATTGCCATCATAGCCTGGATATCCGCTTGCAAAATCATGTTGGCTTGTTCTGGCGATAAAACAGGATAGAAAAGTGGCTGCCAATTGGCTGCGTAAACAGATTCAACCATGCTTTGACATATCCACTCTGGCATCAGGCAATAGCCCTGACCAGCCACGGCCTGCAGATCTTCGCGGAAAAAACGCCGGACTGAACAGCCAGAGTTCATGATATTGTCCAGCGACATGATATCTTGCTGAGACGGTATACCTTGCAAAGCGAGTAGGTTGCGGTGAGATATCATGGTGTGATCCTGAGATGAAGACGCTCAATATATTGATTGGCTAACTGGTCATAGAATTCATTTTCTCTGCCCCACAGATCAAGCTGAAGGCCAGTATAAGGGCAATAGAGCGTTTCCAGATGACTAATCAGGCAATGGATCCCCATTAATTTTTCTCTACCCAGATAGCTACAACCCCATTTAGCGGCATACCATTGACCGACACCGTTATTTATCATCAATGACCAGGCACCAGGAGTACCTTTATCGTCATAAGTGACTGCCAGATGATAGTGGTGACTGTTGGATAACAGGCCAGGGAGATATTGGAGGTCTTCACGGTTCAGGCTGCGCATATCACTTTGTTGAGTGGTTTTCCAGCCTTTGGCGTCCACATACAGCGCATCTTGCCACAATTGCTCAGTGTGACCCGAAGTACTGTAACGTGTGACGGTAGGATGGGTGCGTGCTTTCTTAAGACTGCGTTTTAATCGTGTTGAGTGCTGGATCAAAAAGTCAGCGACTGTTGTTTCAGGCGGTATGTTGACAATGGGGGCTGACCATTGGCTTTCTTCATGACACTGTAAACCGTGCTGTTGTGCTAAATCATGCAGGTAGAAATAGGTGCGGGATTTTGCGTTCAGATACTTAAATAAAACAGGTTGTCGCTGTAAAAAAGAGCGTAATTCTTTTTCTTCTTGAACCGTAAAAATGAAATCGAAGAATGTATTGCTTTGCCACTGTTGCTGGCCTTCTTGCCAAACCAGATCAACATGCTCAAAACGCCTGAATTCAGGGTAACGTAATGCGGTTCCTAAACGCCATAAATGAGAAGTCGTTGGATTGGCAAGAGGGACAATTGATTCAGGTTGCATAATAGCCTGGTTTATCAGCGCCACAATACTGTCTGGAGAATATTCCGTACTATCAAGCACAATTTCATGAGGGACATTGTGCTCCCACAAACTATCCTGAACGACTTCTTTAATACGGGAAGCTGGTAAACGATCTTCTACAGCTCGTTCCTGATTACGGGTAATCAGCGTTGGCTCCTGCGCAACGAGCCGATAATGCAGAATTCGGACACCTTTTTGCGTAAATAGGGAGTGGATAGCGTCAATTTCTTCAGGATAAATGAATACGCCATCCAGAATGATCAAGTCACTGCCCGCATCAAGGCAATCATCAGCAACCTTTAACAACCGCAAGGTATCTTCCATGATGATTTTCAGTGTCAGGTATGTTCTTGGTTCAACAAAATGATGAAAAGTATCCCACGGTAAATAGGAGACAGTTAGCCCCTGCGCCAGCATGACATCTTTCAAGTGGTTGCACGTTGTGGATTTACCACTTGCCGGTGTTCCTCTAATGACAACAACAGTTTTATGCTTCATTACCTAATACCTTTAATTGCCAGCCTCGCATGATATCGGCAATAGAATGCTGATTAAAGACGGTTTGATAATAATCATCATGACCAATTTTAGCGGCACGATGCATAATCTGTTTTGCGGTGAGACGTAACTCGATTTTATGATTGCTGTTACCCAAACACATTTCCTTTCCTTGTGTATTTGGTGGCGGGGTGTAGAGCAATATATTGCAATTCTGCCCAATGGCATGATAGTAAATCTGGATGGCTTTTTGTTGCGTGGTATTTTCCACAAACAGCGTTTGCTCTGGAGAAATTTCAAGCGCTGTGCTGAGGAATTCGGGGGTATAAAGGGTAATGTTGCGGTAATACACATCCAACATCATCTGTTCTTCGTCTGTTCCCTGTGGATAAGTGGCGTCCGGTTTTTTGGCGTAGAGACCATATAGCATTGAGGTTGGCAACACGGTTTTGATGTGAGGAACCCATTGATCAATATGCTGGCGGATCTTATCTTCGGAGGTATCCACCCAATAGATTGGGGGTAAGGGGATATTCAACTGCTCCAAAGTATAAACGATGCCGGCTTCTAACCATTCTCTCATTGTGTTGTGGTTAGCTTGCTGAGGGTCAAAATGCAATAAGTCGGCCATCATGATTGCTTCATGGGATTGAAAATAGAGATAAACAGGAGCATTGTGCTGCGAAGCGATGATTGTTGGCAGCACAGAATCGATCAAATCTTGTAGTGAAAGTCGGGCTGGTACACCTTTTGCGTAACAGATACAAGACCCCCCCAACACATATTGGACAGACTGGTTATTCCCGTTGAGTTGGGTGAAAAAGTTATTGTCTAATATCATGACAGGTTTCCTTCCATAGCCCACTGTAAGACATTTTCGTAAGTCGCATTATCAATAGGTACAGGCAGGCAAATACGGTCACTCAAGATGACTTTATGTTTCTCTAATGTTGATACAGGGAGTGGACTTTTTTGTAGAGTCCAGGGAAAACGGTCAGAGTAGGGGGAAAGCTGATTTTTTATAATCGGATGGTTAGCCAGATCCCAGGCTTGCCAATCATATAGTAGTGTTGAATTGAAGCGATCTTTGGGCAATTTGCTGCGTTTTAACCAGACAGAAACGGGTATCGTTCCTTCCGGGCGTGCAGTGATCCAATCTGTGGGTAAATATTGCAGGATTGCTTGATAACGCTCTGTTAATAAGGCACGGAATTGTTCAATATTTTCCAATTGATTAATCAGTAACGCAGCTTGTATTTCATTGAATTTATTATTGTCACCAAAACCAATACTATTGCTCCAATCTGGATAGCCCTCTGCGGTACGTTCAGCACCGTGGTCAGTCATCATGCAGGCATTAATGAATAGAGAATGATTTTGGGCAATCAGTAAACCTCCCTCACCGCTACTGATCAATTTATTGGCCTGAAAACTGAAACAGCCATATTCGCCAAATGTGCCTACAGGTTGATTTTGATAATTCACTCCCATCGCTTGTGCACAGTCTTCAATCAGGTACACATTATGTTGTTGGCAAATTTGGGCGATCTGAGCAATGGAAGCAGCAGTACCTTCCAAATGAACGGCAATGACAGCCAGAGGTTTGGTATCCATTTGATTTATTGTCTTGTTTAATGCCTCTGGACACATCATGCCAGTGTCATCGACATCAACAAGAACAGGGATTAATCCGCAACTGAGTACGGCATTGGCAGTAGCGATAAATGAGATGGAGGGAATGAGTACCCATTGCCCTATTTGGGGCCTAAGCCCAAGCAAAGCCGCTTTGAGCGCGACAGTACCATTTGTCAGTAGGATGGCATGTTGGGTATGCAGAATATGTTGTAACAGCCTTTCCGCCTGACGACAATATTGGCTCTCTGTGGCATATCTAAACACCGCTTTATTATCAAGAACGGTTTGCAAGCGGTATTGTATATTATCAGCAATTTTGGCATTACCGAGGTAAGGTCTAAGATATGACATATTATAATCCTAATAATCAATATTTTTGTTAATATCACCTGTGCCAATGATGGGTTGGAGCAGATACTTTATTCATTTGAATGATTAAATAAACAGCTATTGCAATCAGAAAAAGTATAGAGAAACCGGCCACAGGTAAAAAAGATTGTGTGGAACCAGGCGCAATGGATACGGTGATTGCAGCTATTGGGAATGAAAAGTTCATTGTGATCTGAAATAAAGAAAATAGACGACCTTGATGCATTTCCAAACCCTGTTGATAAATGGTTTTGGTAATTAAGATATTGAAATAAATTATTGCGATGTTATAGAGCAAATAGAAAAACGCCTTCGCATAAAAAATGGGTAGCTGAAAAAAAAGAATACCAAATATAAACAGACCAATAAATATTGAAATGGGATAACGTTGGATACGATTATCAATGCTTGTTTTATTGAGTAATGTTGTACAGAAAATGGGTATCAGGGCACTGAGTAAATAGAATAGAGTGACCAATCCATAACTTTCATTCGCCAAACTTTCCATAACAACAACAGGGAGTGCCACCATCAAAAATGCATTGGCAAAAATTGTAAAGACAATGGCAATGGCAAATGTCTTATAATAGCTTTGCCGAAATACAGCACGTAACCCAACGGATAACTGAGATTTTTTCCCTGCTGTCCGTTTTATCTGCATTTTTATCATAAGATAACAGACATAAAAATAAGGCAACAGAGAAAATAATTTGATAGTCACAAGCGTATCTATCCCTTGAGTAATTCCCAGTAAAGCACCAAATCCAGGGCCAATAGCTGAAATAAGCGATGTAGCAATAACAATATAGAGAGAAACATTCAAATGCTTGCCACCTTGTTGTTCTGTCCAGTCATTAAGTTCGTGCCAGGCAACACGTGACCATGGAATTTCATAGGCAAAAAGAAATTCCAACAATGAGATAAATAGAAGCAACATAATGGGAGAAAATGCTATTTTACTCAAAAATAAGATTAATAATAACAGTGTGCTAAGTATTTCAATTAATAATATAAAAATACGAAATTTCCAAATGTCTGTTGAATAGTCAATTTTATAGCCCCATAACAAAGCGCCAATGGAGGTAAATAAAAATATGATCCCCATATTGGCATAATAGTATGTCATTGGCGTGCCCTCAGATAATAATATATAGGGGTATCCGACGGCAAGAATGCTGGAGCCAACGCCATTAATAAATAAAGAAATAAGAAACAGATATCTTATCATCGTATTAATCTTGTTTTATGGTTGTATAATGAAATTTATTATTGTAATTGTTTAAATATTTCAGACAGTCATGTTCATTGTTAGCAGAGCAAATAATATACCCCATTTTTTCAGTGTAATGGGTGTTGGAAAAATAACAGCCCGTTTCAGCATATTGCTCCCATTCAATCACATGCTCATCAATAATTTTTTTTATAGGCGTTATGGATTTTACTTCTCCAATCGGCGGGTTAAAAATGATCATCCCAATGCAACTGAGATCAGGGTTATCTATGGAGAAAGCAGGCTCTTTGCCAATCGAAGCAGGAGAAATTAATGCATTGATAAAGACATCAAAGGCATGCTTGCTATAGGCTTGCGCATGAAGGTCGAATAGTCTTAGCCCTGGTGGGCGTGATGCGGTTTCGCAAAGCAGGAGATTACCGGTATTTTCTTCAATGAAAATTTCAGTATGAGTAAAACCGTATTCGAGATTGAATGTTTGCAATACCCGGTGGTTAAATTCAAACAACCTATGGCTATCTGGAGAGTCTGGCAACATAGTATGCCACATAAAATGGTCAGGTTTGGTTTGATCGGAAGAGAGTAATGAACAGGCGTAAACGCCGATGCCTTGATAGATAACCTTATGTTGAAATACTGCGGCATCAACATGTAATAATCTGCCCTGGATTTTTTCTTCAACGAGATACTCTTCTGGCGCATCCAGTTTCTGTAATGCACAAAGCAAGGAGGTGCGATCGGGATGCTCGGTCACTCCCATCGATCCCCAAAATGAGCGTGGCTTTACAATAAAACCGACCTGGTTACCTTTATGTTTGGCAGAATTCTCAACGGATTCTGTAAAGACCTCGAACTGTTCAGGTGAGGTGAGTATTTCCGATGCCAGTGTGAATCTGGGACAAAATAGCCCACGCGCACTGGCAGTTTTCCGCATTATCCATTTATCTCTGAATGATCGGGCTACATCAATGATGTGGGTATCCTGGTTAATATGAGCAGCGATAGCGGCCATCAATTCAACATGAAGCTCAGAAAATGCCATAAAATAATCGATATGAATTGGCGCGGTAAGAATTGATAGTGTCCCTTTGACCTGTTTCAGTGCTTCTATTATTTTTTTACCGGCGTGGTTAGCTAACGGATCGTCAATCACGATATATGCTAGTGCTAAAGAGCAATCCGTTGAATCCAGCCATTTTTTCTTGACCAACAGAATAAGATTTAAATGATGTTGATAGCAGAGTTGAACAAAACGTTCACTATCTTTGATATCCGGCATACAGAAAATAGTTGGCTTCCCGCGATAAAAACGAGCCTGATTATTGATATGTATTTCTGGAGACATCTTTTTACCTTAATCTATTAGCAGGATCACAGCCTTTAATGCAATCGCAAGTAATTACGGGATACATTTTTTTACGGAACAGTGAGAACTTATCACCATGCCAAATATCGGATAGTGAATTCTCCAGGATATTCCCCATAACATACTGCTCGGGATTTGGCCGATACATCGTAGTGTCGCAAGGGTAGACCTTTCCTGTTACGGCATCAATAAATAGCGTTGTCAGGGGAATGGCACACGCTTTTTTACTGGATGCGTTATAATGCCCCATTTCAGCGCGGCAATAATCCTCTTCATTGCGGCCGAAAATTTCATAATTGGCATCCATAAATAAATGACGTGAAATCTGTTTGCTTTCCAGTAAGGTATTTATTTTCTGCATAAATAACTTAATTTGAGCAGTATTTAAAAACAGCAAAGGATAATCCTTAATCGGAATAAGATTAACACCATCAACGTTCAGTTCGGCCATTTTAAGCAGGAATTTATCGATAGTGTCGTAATTTAATGAAGTAACAACATGATTGACGACAATAACAGAGCCTGGTATTTCTTGTTTAATATATTCCATGGCATCATAAAGATTGTTTGTTAACCAACGAATGCCTCGTGACTTGCCATTTTTTTTCGGGTTCTACATGATCAATTGAGATATAAAATTTTCTGACAAGATGGCTCTTGTTTTGTACACGATTGAAGATCTTTTTTGATAAAGCAGTTCCATTGGTTGTAATGGAGATCGGTGTGTTTTTATTACAATCCAGAATAGTCAGAAAATCTTTTGATAAAAAAGCTTCTCCTCCATGAATATTGACTTCCTGTGGTGAGAGAGCCTCTAACTCTTGCCAAAGTCTAATCATGTCTATTTGTTTATCTGCATCAACCTGAGCGGTTTGCCATACATCGCAAAATTCGCAACGTGCATTACAAATATTATTTATGCGTATAAATGCATAGTTAAGCTTGGGGGTGGCAAAAAGCTTTTCCGGGTTCAGGCCAATAGGGTATTTAGCAATGGCAATTGTTTCTTCCATATCATTTTCCATTTGTTCATAAATTCAAAAGTGATAATTATCGCTATTGATAAAAATCAAATAAATATGATTTGTTGTTTTTTATAGATTTTCAACTCTACAGAAGTTTCATGTGTAATCAATATCAAAAACGAACGCTGATGATATTAATTTTTGTAAATGGCAACTTTATTGAAAATTGATGGGGTGTTTATTTATATACCAATCCAATTTCAGGATACGTGTTATATTTTACCGCGCAGCGGGAAAATATAAGGCCTCGCGTCGTCTTGCGGATTGCAACTTGAAATTTATCGAGAATATAATTTATTTGATAGTGGTTTTTTAATGGTGTTTAATAATTCATTGGGAGGCAATGATTCTATCATATATCCGGGGGCGATATCGCCCCCGGATATAACTGATTAGTGTGGCTCTTGCTCACTAAATTGTTTTTTTAAACAGACAATTTCCGGTAATAGCTCAATGAGCAACCCTATTTGTTGTAGTATAAGCTGGACTTTACTGTTACTTTCAGAAGGTATCAGATTAATTTTTTGTAACATCTTATTCACTGCGGCTTGCAATGTAGCATCATTCACCAGGCCTTGTTCTAATGTGGATTCAACATAACAGATTGCATTATTAAGAATTTTTAAGATTGCCGGATCGTTAAGTTTATCTCGATGGGCACCTAATGCAGAAATATAACTTAACATGGTGTGATTGAGGCATAGCAGACGAAAAGCGGCTTCTTGGGAGATTCGATAATTTTTGGGTTCCGATGCCATATTTGAGATCACTGATGCCAGTTCAGCATCACAATTGTGAGCTTCACGACGGGCGACCCGATAATTCAGGCTATTACTTTTACCCTGGTGGTATTGGATTAAAATTGCACTAAGATAGCGGCAATTCGCTCCCATTGTGCGGGTAATCACTTGAGGCAATTGACGGAACTTCCAGTCTGGCCAGATAAAACTAACAGCAAGTAAAGCAATACCACAACCTACTAATGTATCAATGATTCTTGGCAGCGCTACTTCAAACCCTTCGCCTAATAAATTGAAACTTAGTAATACCAGCAGAGTGATAAAGAGCGTTGCATGTGCATATTGGCTATTACGAAAGGCAAAGAACAACATACCAGAAATAACAATCAATACTAATTGGCCTTCAATGGAGGGGACAAAATAGAGAATGGGCAGGCCAATTAAAATTCCCGTTAGCGTACCCATCACACGTAAGGCCAGACGGCGGCGAGTGGCGCTATAGTTCGGTTGGCAAACAAATAAACTGGTGAGCAAGATCCAATATCCACGCTGTAAATCAAATAGCTGAATAATGGCATAACCAGTACACAGCAAAACGGACATACGGATAGCATGGCGAAATAGGGCAGATTGTGGTGTCAGGTGACTTCTGATCCTAAGCCAGATATCACGCCAGCCAGTTAAAGCCTCCTCGGATAACTGTGTTTCTTCTTGTTTATCTTTTAGAACGGTGTTCTGAGAAAGAAGATATTGATCTGAACCCAGCCCGGCTAATTGGGCGTCAATGGCCCGTAAATTTTTCAGCAAATTATCAAATGCCATCATCTTAGTGTCAGTGCCTTGCTGATTTCTTAAACGCTCAATCGAACTTTCAAGGTAACTGAATGCACTTTCAAACCGTGGGTTATGCTGATATTGCTTACGCAGGATAATAGATTGTGCAACCTGTTCACATGCCCGCGCTTGCATGGAAAGCAATCTCTGGACGCGGAACATAATATCGCTGTGGCGAAACACGTCTCGTAGTTTCTGATATTGAACATGAGATGAACTGGCGCGTTCATGGATATCCTGAGCTACAAAATAATAATGCAATGTATGGCGAGTCCCCCGTTGTCCCCGGTCTCCCTTCAAACGACTTAACAAAGAACTTTTGGCCTGATTGAACGTTGCGACTAACGCACTGTTCGCCATGGCGACATCAAACATTGATTGTTTATATTCCTCAGCCTCAGAATCGGGATCAAACAGGCTGTTTTTGGCATAGAGATACGCTGAAAGTTGCTGATAACAATGCGCTAAATTTTCTTGCAAGGGGCGAATCGGAAAGAATAAATGGCCGGTTAATGTTAATAAGTTATACCAGATTGCGCCGGTAAGCAGTAATAAAGGCTGTTGATACCAGACAGGGAAAATTGACGAACCGAGCATGGTATAAATGGCGATGAGCAAAGCACCAAAAGCGATAGTGGCGTAACGTTGCCCTAATGCTCCAAGCAGAATAAAACCACAAGTGGATACGGCTAAACCAGGCATAAAAAGCCATGGATAGGGAAACAGCAATGTAATAGAAGCGGAAGCAACAAAAAAAGAAATTAAGGTAATGGTGAGGTTACGTAATCGGCCAACTAAACGGTCATCCAAATCGGTTAATGCTGCCGCAACAACACCCAGTAGCAGTGGAATGGTTATTTTGAGTTCTTCCCCTAATAACCAGGGAATAAGGGTGGTTCCTGTTAGTGCAATGAATATACGGATATAATAGAGGGTGTGACTGTTATACAGAAGATGACGGGAACTGGATAAAACCGTTAGCACAAAATACCCCTGGCAACATTGACGTGATGAAGAAGTTCAACAATTTTCAGGTACGGTGCCATGACAATAGAACTAAAATCAACGCAAATCGGCCAACGCCTTGCGCAGCATCCTTATAATCGGGTACGTCTACTTAATGCTGGCATTGAAATTAGCGGTGATAAGCACCAGTACCTTATCCCATTTAATCAATTAATTGGGATCCAGTGTAAGCGAGGGATTGTTTGGGGGGAACTGGAATTTGAACTGCCAGAAGGAAAAGTGGTTCGCCTGCATGGCACTGAATGGCAGCAAACACAACGTTTTTACCATTATCTCTTAAAAGAATGGCAAAAATGGAGTCTTGCCATGAGCGAAGTCAGTGCTGATGTTTTGGCAGCTCAAGTAAATGATATAGCTAAAATCAAACAACAGAATCGTTGGCTGAAAACGACTGATTTAGCTTCTGTGAAGCAACAAATTCAGGAAACATTTCAGGCTTTACCGTTGCCATTACAACGAGTTGCACAATTTGAAAATTGTCGTGACAATTATAAGATTTGTCTGGATTGGTCAGAGGAAGGTGAAAAAATAATCCAAATGCTGAACCGGCAATGGGTTGATCATATGCGGGTGCAATATGGACAATTTTTCCAGACAATAGAAGCGTCACCACTTGATCGTTCTCAGTGTCAGGCAGTGATGAATGGTGAACAAAATATTCTGGTATTAGCGGGGGCGGGCAGTGGAAAAACCGCTGTTTTAATTGCGCGCGCAGGATGGTTATTGTTACGTCAATACGCACTTCCAGAGCAAATTTTGTTGTTGGCTTTCGATTGCCAGGCTGCTGATAAAATGAATGAACGTATTCAGGCTCGTTTAGGAACCCAGGAAATAAAAGCCAAAACATTTCATGCTCTGGCATTGCATATTATTCAGCAAGGCAGTAATAAGTCACCCAAAATTAGCGAGCTGGAAATTAATCTGCAAAAGCGCCGTGATTTTCTCATTCAAGAATGGCAAAAACAGTGCGGAGAAAAAAAAGCACAGGCTAAAAGTTGGCGAGAATGGTTGAATGCAGAATTGAATTGGCAATTGCCGGAAGGTGAATATTGGCATGATAGCTCATTGACGACTCGTTTATCGGTTCGTTTAGAACGTTGGCTGGAATTAATGCGTATGCAGGGTGGCAGTCAAAAAGAGATGCTTGAGCAGGCACCTGCTGCTTATATTGATGCATTTCAGAAGCGTCTGCGGCTGATGGCACCTTTGCTGAAAGCCTGGAAATCGGCATTGGAATCTGAGGGCGCGGTCGATTTTTCTGGTTTGATCCATCAGGCGGTGAATATTTTACAGAAAGGTCGATTTATCAGCCCGTGGAAACATATTCTGGTGGACGAATTTCAGGATATTTCTCCTTTGGGGGTCAAATTATTAACGGCATTGCAGGCACAAAATAGGCAAAGTCATTTATTTGTTGTGGGAGATGATTGGCAAGCAATCTATCGCTTCAGTGGCCCTGAATTATCGTTACCGACAGCATTTTCAACCTACTTTGATAAAGTAGCTGAATGTGCACTGGATACGACTTATCGTCTTAATGACCGTATTAGGGAGATTGCCAACCAATTTGTGCAGCAAAATCCTTATCAATTAAAAAAGCCTCTCAGTAGCCTGACAAAAGGCAATAAAAAAACGGTTGTTATTTTACCGGAAGAGCAATTAGAGGTACTACTTAATAAAATGAGTGGTTATGTTACCAGACAAGAAACCATCCTATTATTGGCTCGCTATCACTATCTCAAACCCGAATTATTGAAAAAAGCGCCGACGCGCTGGCCAAATTTGAAGATTGATTTCATGACAATTCATGCGGCTAAAGGGCAGCAAGCGGATTATGTCATTATACTGGGATTGCAACAGGGCAAAGACGGTTTTCCGGCGCCGGAAAGGGAATCTGTGATAGAACAAGTTTTATTACCACAACCTGAAAATTTCCCTGATGCGGAAGAGCGCCGTCTGTTATACGTCGCATTGACGCGAGCAAAAAAGCAGGTTTGGCTCATGCAGAAGCTGAAAAAACCTTCTATTTTCATTCATCAACTGGCGCAATTGGGCGTGCCGATCCAGCGTAAGCCCTAAATTTCACCCTGATGACTGTTGAAATCACTTCAATCTCTCATTGAGATAGTGCTGATAATCGGGTACGCAAATATCAACATCTTGAGAGAAAAGTGCTGAGTTGATAAGAAAATCGGCGGTTGAACAGTTGGTTGCAACAGGGATATTCCAAACCGTTGCCACGCGTAGCAGCGCTTTAACATCAGGATCATGAGGAACCGCGTTCAGAGGGTCCCAAAAGAAGATTAAAACATCAATTTTGCCTTCCGAAATCAGCGCACCGAGTTGTTGGTCACCTCCCATTGGCCCACTTAACATGCTTGTTACAGGCAACCCTGTTTTCTGCTGAATTAAATGCCCCGTCGTTCCTGTAGCATATAAAGTATGCTTTGCTAACAAAGTGTTATGGGTATTAACCCAGGCCAGCAGGGAATTTTTACAATGATCGTGTGCGACAAGCGCAATCTTTTTCGATTCAGCTAAGGTGCGAACAGTTGATGCCATAGCGATACCTTTATATGAATAAATTATTTATCAATGAAGAAGCAAAATTATTGGCGGAAAATGAAGGGCTAGATGTTGTGATGGATCGTTGCCCAAAAATTGAAATCCTGCGGTTGGGGATGGAAAAGTGAATAAGGCGGTGATGGGTTCATTATTCACCACCTTACTGTTATGCATTGGATAACGGTAATAAAAGTATTTAATTGCGTAGTCGTGGAGCTTGTAATTGACTGCGGATAGATTCGGCTAACTCATCCAGAGAAGATTGTTCTGGATGTTCATCTGATGTTTCGTAAGTCAATTGGACTTCTGCCAAATAAGTATGGATAGGTTGACCATCATCATCTTCCATCACAACGTGATACCACGGCGCTGAACGTAAGGTAGCATTAGATGCAATATCATTTTCCTGCGGCTGTTCTAAAGAATATTCAGCATCAATATCTACAATAACACCCAAGTAACCCAGCAATCTATGTCGTACTTGCTGGCCGATACCAAATTTGCTGGCGATCATCATAGCCACCTCCAAAGAAACCTTGCAATGACACTTATATAAGGGCGGTCAGGTAAATTTCAAGCGCACACCCGGTAACGGTAGCCGGAATTTTGCATGATTTTTGAAATCAAGATGGCATGTGATCACCATCTCATAATTTCAGGTTAGCTGTTGCGTATATAAAATACAATAACAAAAGTGGGTTTCAACGTTTTTACCATCTTATCTGGGAGGAATATAACGATGACTAAATGCAGCATGACTATTTATGTTTACGGAAAGGTGCAGGGAGTTGGATTCCGTTATCACACTTACCATTGGGCAAAGAAAAATAAGCTGGTGGGATATGTGCGTAATATGAATGATGGGAGTGTAAAGATTGTCGCTTGTGGCAATGATGGACAAATCAAAATGTTAACACATTGGCTAGAGCAGGGTGGGCCTCCTGGTGCCAAAATAGAACATTTTCAATCTCAGTTTTGTGACGTAGAAGAGATGAGTGATTTTAGCATCCGCCATTAGCGGCGGATGAATAAATCAAATACATTTGACGGGCTTGGGAAGGCCTGCAATTTTTGTTGCTTGTTTTGCAGGCCCTTTGGGAAACAGGCGATAGAGGTAACGGCTATTCCCTTTCTCCTCCCCATATTTTTGGGCGATCGCTTTGACGAGCATACGAATAGCGGGTGAAGTATTAAATTCTTCATAGAACTCACGTACAAAACGGATAACTTCCCAATGCTGTTCGGTTAGAGCGATTGCTTCCTGCTCGGCAATGATAGGAGCCATGGCTTCTTGCCAATCACGGTAGTTTTTTAGATAACCTTGTGCATCAGTTTCGATCTCACGACTTTCAAATACCAACATAACTTTTTACCATCCAATAACGATGGCTGCAATTTAGCAAAAATCACCACTATCCCCAAGAAGGATTACCAAAAATGCTGAATAAACAGACCAAAAGACAGTGTTGTGAATAAATTAACGGCAGTTGAACAGACAAATGCTTTACATTGGGAACGGTGATGTTTATAGTGCTCGGCATTGCGGAGGGGTGGCCGAGCGGCTGAAGGCAGCGGTCTTGAAAACCGCCGATGGGAAACCATCCGAGAGTTCGAATCTCTCCTCCTCCGCCATCTATGCTTCTAGCAGCATCTCTTAAAGTCTACTTTCCCCAGTAAAATCAACGAAAACTCCCAAATAAAGCTCTATTAACGTCTACTGGCATCTATTGCAATGTACCCCAGTCAGGGGGTATATATAGGGGTAACTTTCTGTACCCCCTAAAAAATACCCCCATTACTGTGAGGGGGCAAGGATGCTGGAAATATGAAACTAACAGCCCGACAAATTGAAACAGTAAAACCCCAAGATAAAGATTTTAAGCTATCGGATGGTGGCGGTTTATATCTGCTGGTAAAGACAACCGGCTCTAAATACTGGCGACTGAAATACCGCATTGCAGGAAAAGAAAAGTTACTCGCTATTGGCACTTTCCCGCTTATTACGTTGGCAGAGGCCAGAAGAAAACGTGATGAAGCCAAGAAACTGATAGCCGAAGGTATTGATCCCAACCAAGATAAAAAACAAAAGAAACTGGCCGCTCAGGGAGAAATCAGTAACACCTTTGAAAGCATTGCGCGTGAATGGTACGAGGGCAGAAAAGACAGGTGGTCTGTCGGTTATCGTGAAGATATGATGGACGCATTCGAAAAAGACGTTTTCCCTTATATTGGTCATCGCCCGATTGCTGAAATAAAACCCCTCGAATTATTAGACCTCCTTTCTATTATGGAAAAGAGAGGCGTCACCGATAAATTAAAGAAAGTCCGCCAACGCTGTGGTGAAGTTTGGACATATGCGATTATTACGGGCAGAGCCGAATATAACCCAGCTCCCGATTTAGCGAGTGCTTTTATCCCTCATCAACGCGAACACTATGCTCACCTTTCAGTAGATGAATTACCTGAATTTCTGCGCTCTATTGATAAATACATGGGAAGTCAGATAGTCAGAACGGCTTTGCGTATGCTGATATTAACGGGCGTTCGTCCGGGAGAACTTCGCAAAGCTGAATGGTCAGAGATTAATTTAGATAAGGCTGTTTGGACAATTCCAGCCGAAAAAAATGAAAATGCGCCGTACTCATGTAGTGCCATTATCAGAGCAAGTTATCGATTTATTGAAGCAGATTCAGCCTATCAGCGGCAGTTATCAGTATGTTTTCCCAAGCCGTACAGATTACAGAAAGCATATATCTGATATGGCAATCAATACTATGATCCGCCGTATGGGATATTCAGGCCAAGCGACAGGCCACGGCTTCCGCCACACCATGAGTACCATTCTGCATGATCAAGACTTTAACTCTGCATGGGTTGAAAAACAGCTTGCTCACGTCGATAAAAACAGCATTCGAGGCACTTACAACCACGCTCAATATCTGGATGGTCGCCGGGAAATGCTGCAATGGTATGCCGATTATATGGAGATGCTGGAACGAGGCGAAAATGTGCTGATCGGGAAATTTGGCAAAAGGGCATAACGATAAAGATTTTTTAAGAAAAGTAACATAAAAAGCAACGCCCCAGTGTGCTGGTACACATCTGAGGCGTCTGACCAACAACCGTTATATGAGGTAACGATGATGGCTGATACACAGTCTAACCAAACTCACCCTAAATTTACATCTTCAGATAAAACAGACGAACAAAAACCACTCGATTTTATCCAGTCTGTGAAAAAATCCGCCATGTATCATTGGGAAAATCTGCTGCCTGCTTGTGGTATTGATATTCCCGCAAAGGGTAAACATGGCGCTTGCCCTATCTGTGGTGGTATTGACCGTTTCCACTTTATCGACGATCACCATCACGGAAATTGGCATTGCCGCCAGTGTGATGCTCCAAACTATGGTGATGGATTGGATTTAGTGGTAAAAACCAACCGGATCTCAATATTTGAAGCTGCGAAAATTGTTGCAGATGCTCTGGCATTGCCTTTGCCAGAACCGAAGCCAGCCAAAATGACGACTCATATCCCTAAACCGATCGCAGAGCGCATCACAGAACTGGTTGCCACTGCTGTTACGGGTGAATCTCAATATCTGATGAAAAAGGGATTGCAATACTCCAATCAGCGATTGTTAAAAGACGGTTCTTTATTGCTGGTGACTCAAACGCTGGGCGGCACAATTACGGGCGCACAGACCATCAAACCGAACGGCGAAAAACGTCTTGTTTCCGGTTCGCAGAAAAAAGGCAGTTTTATTCCGATCACTGAGATAGCCGGAACGCCGGACACAATCATCATTACCGAAGGTTACGCTACAGCTTTAACTGTCAGTCAACTGCATAAAGGTGTGGTACTGGCAGCGATTGATGAAAGCAACCTATTGATTGTTGCCGAGCAGGTTAGAGCGCAATATCTAAACTCCAGAATCATCATTGCCGCTGATAACGACTGGTACGAACCGCAAGAAAGAGACAAAAACGGCAGACTGAAAAAGAATATCGGCAAGGTTGCAGCAGAGAAAACCGCCATAGCGATTAATGGATGGGTAACGCTACCGCCTACGGAATTAAAAGCTGATTGGGATGATTATCGACAACAATATGGTGTGGACACGGCAAAACAAGCCTTTGCTCAGGGGCTTTATCAACCAGCATTAACCAAGAATAAAGCAGCCACTCAGCTTAATAATGATGCCGAACCTTCAAAATTGACACTATGTCAGATGGGAGCCAGCCAGCGCGGGGAAGTATTGTTGGCACGGTATAACGGTGATTTGGCACTGGATGGTGCTTCGGAAACCGTTCATCACTATGACGGTATTATCTGGCGTCTGGTCAGTGACCGTGATTTAAGGCGGGAAATGGTCGCTGCTTTTATGGAAGAGAAACTACCGTACTCGCCACATGGTATCAGCTCTGCCGTGGATGCCCTGAAATTACAGCTTCCCATGATGCAGCCGCCAGAACGTCACTTAATCGGATTCAGTAACGGCGTATTTGACCTGAAAGCCTGCCAGTTCCGGCCTCACCGTAAAAATGATTGGTTATTGCTTGCCAATGATGTTGAATTCAATTCCCCTGTTTCAGGGGAAAACCTGCAAGATCACGCTCCACAGTTCTGGCGCTGGCTCAATCAGGCAACAGCCAACTGTGAAGACAAAACATATAGAGTACTAGCGGCACTGTTTATGGTGCTGGCGAACCGTTATGACTGGCAACTTTTTCTGGAAGTCACAGGAGCCGGAGGCAGTGGCAAAAGCATCTTTGCAGAAATATGTTCAATGCTGGCAGGTAAAGGCAATACCGTTTCCGCAAGTATGGCAGCACTGGAAAACCCACGGGAACGGGCGTTGATTGTCGGCTATTCGCTGATTATCCTGCCAGACCAAACCCGCTATGTGGGCGATGGCTCCGGCATCAAGGCAATTACTGGCGGCGATGAAGTTGCTATCGATCCGAAACACAAACAACCTTATTCAACCCGCATTCCTGCGGTGGTGCTGGCAGTAAACAATAATGCCATGAGTTTCAGTGATCGCAGTGGTGGAGTATCGCGGCGTCGGGTGATTTTTAATTTTTCCGAAGTCGTGCCGGAAAATGAGCGTGATCCGTTCCTGCGGGATAAAATTGCTGTAGAGTTGCCTGTAATTATCCGGCATTTATTGCATCGTTTCGCTGATCCACAATCAGCGAGGCGTTTACTGGCAGAGCAGCAGAAATCTGCGGAGGCACTGGATATCAAACGTGGTACAGATCCACTAGTCGATTTTTGCGGTTATCTTATTGCTTCCCATGAAGCTGATGGTCTGTTAATCGGCAATGCGGAAATTATGCCGTTCAATCCCCGTAAGTACCTTTATCACACCTACCTTGCTTATATGAAAGGTAATAATTTGAATAAACCTGTTTCTGTGACTCGCTTCGGTATGGATATGCCGGGCGCACTGGCAGAGTACAGCCAGCAATACTTACGCAAGAAAAGCAAACAAGGCATTCGTAGCAATCTGAGCCTGAATCTTGATACTGCAATCGAATGGATGCCAAAACTGACAAGGAATAGCCCGCCAGAAGAATAATTTTTTCTGATTACAGCTATTTTTCAAAGAAAATAAAAAAGTGTTCACCACTGTTCACCTTATAATTTAAACTAAATATATCAATGCATTATATGGTGAATAGTTATTTTTAAACTGTTCACAACTATTCATCACTGTTCACCTTTTTTTCTGATTGGGGGTGAACGGTTGGGTGAAGAGTAGTGAAGAGTTTAATTTCAACTCATCACCCTTTAACAGTATGAATTTCAATAAAATTATTCAAATGTGAACAGGGTGAACAGTTTTATTACTAATTCTTTAATAGGGAGGGGGTAGGTAAAAATGTTTTCTCTGGCAGATGATCTTTCAGATCTCTGAGTTACTGGGTTAATTTATTAGCCCGGTAACTCGGAGAAGGCAAGCGTAGCGCGTCAGTGTGAATTTAATTTGTTGTATTACGTTAAATTTAAATCATGTAATTATTTGATTTTATATTAAAACTGATAATTATCACATTTTTATTGAATAATCCTTGTTCATAGTGGAATTCTTAAAATTTTCTGGTATATCATGGCGTTCATAAATTGTTCTATCAGTATAAAATTGTATCGAGATAGGGAGAAAGAAGTATGGCTATAGGACACTTTTTGACTGTAGGGGATAAGACAAGCTGTAAAGGAACAATTCTTACAGGAACCAGTAATATTACATTTTATGGACGGCAGGCTGCGGTAGAAGGTTCCCTTGTTACTTGTGGAAACTACTCAGGCAACTTTTCTATCGTAGGTGGTGTGAGTTGCTTTTTTGATATGGGAATTAAATTGGCAGGAACTTTAGATAGCCAGAGTACTTGTCCTTGCGGAGCAAATTTTATTCCCTCCATTCCTGATAGTTATCAAAATACAGCACCCTCCTCAGGAAAAACAGAACCGCAGGAATTACTCTCAGAAACAAAAAAATGGATTGGTTTTAGTGTTGCTCCTGATATTGATTATTGCGGCATAAAATGTATTGCCACGCTTGATGATGGTTCAGTCCTTAATGGTGAGTTTAACCAAGAAAATAAAGTCATGTTCACATCAATAACAGGCCATAAGTGTGTAAAACTTGAAATAGAGCATTTTGAAAAAGAAAGTTCTCCACAAAGCTTGACAGAAATCTTATTAAATAAAATTATTGGATGAAATCATGACATATGAAGTGGTAGATGGAACATATGCAGGAAAACAAGAACATTCTATTAATGACCCTATTTTAAATAAGGCGGTGGCAGCATTAGAAGGTGCTTCAATTAAATTTTCTACCGATGTAATTAACGATGCTAATGTCAGACAAAGCTATACTTCAAATATTAAAAGATCAGTTTCTGAAATTAAGCAGATGGTGAGTACAAAAAAAATCTCAGTGAAAGAAGCCGCTGAATTTTGTTACGAAATGCGTAATCAAATTATGGCAGAGCATAGAAAATTCACGTCAGCACAGGGGTTGGCCTTTGCTGAGAGACATAAGAAAACACCTCCATCTTTTGAAAAGCTTATTGATAAATATTCTCAGAAAAAATTTGGGAAAGTATTTAGTAACCTCACTCCAGATCAAAAAAGTAAAATTTACTATGAGATCATAGAAGCCTCAGCAAGAGACAACCCTAAATTCACGACAGCAAATAAACGATTAAAAGTTATCGGAAAAGTAGGAATTATCTTTACGGCAGTATTAGCAACACATGAAGTATTGAATGCTGAAAACAAACCTAAGGAAGCTATTAAACAAGGTATACAAATTGGTGGCGGTGCTGCTGGTGGAGCACTTGCTGGTTTAACTGTATCTCCGGTATGTGGGCCTGGTGCTCCCGTTTGTGCTGTTGTTTTGGTATTAGTAGGGAGCGCGGCAGGAGCAATTGTTGGTTCAGTGGTTGCTGATACTTTAGATGAAGAAATAGAGGAATTTACCCGTTGGGCAATCAATTAACTGATATAGATTTATGTGAAGCGTTATCTGACATCTTTGTAGATAATGAAGTTGATTATGAGTATATAGCTTCTGTAGCAAAACATTTTCCACTTGAGCATGTAGAAATGGTCTTTTTCGAGTGGGTGGCTCCGGTGTGTTATACCAATGGTTTTATTCCTGTACCTCCCGTATGGACTTTTTTTGATCGTGAACAGCTTTGGGAGGATATTCAGGAATTACGGAGAAAACAGTTATCGGTAGGTAATATAGGAAAAATAAAAGAAAAGATCAGACAACGTTTTTTACGGAAGCATTTTGAAAAGGAGTGGCAGTGTTTGAAGAAAAGACTGGTTGATTAAGGTTGCCAATTTATGCCATCTATATTTACAATTATTATTAATGTGATTTTACAAATAATAGGTATAATTTGATGTGTTTTATATAATTTAGTGTTTTCTGAAAAATATCATTTATTAAAATTTATCAATTACATAAAGGAAAGATTGTTTTGATTAAAAAAATAAAAATACACGGGTATAGAATTTATAAAGAGTTAGTGCTTACTCCAAATACAAAATTAAACATTATTGTGGGTGATAATGAAGCAGGTAAATCAACTTTATTAGAGGCTATTGTATTAGCTTTAACAGGACGAATTAACGGACGAAGTGCATCGGAAGAGTTTAATTCGCATTGGTTTAATACTGATTTTGTGAATGATTTTTTACTTGAGCATAAAAAGGGTGAAAGAGTTTCTTTTCCAGAAATTAGTATTGAATTATTCTTCGATAACCAACCTGACTTACAAGCTCTATGTGGTGCAATTAACAGTGATGTACCAACTACAGCTTGTCCAGGTGTTGTTTTCAGTATAATACCTGATCCTGAATATGTAGACGAATTAGATGAATGGTTAAAAGAACCTTCACCATTACTTCCGGTTGAGTACTACAAGGTAGAATGGCGTACATTCGCTGATGATAAACTTACAGCTAGACCTAAGCAATTGGTAACAGCAGTAATTGATTCCCGTACTGTTCGAGTTTCATCTGGTATGGATTTTCATTTACGCCAGATAATGAATGATCATTTGGCACCAACTGAACGAGCTGAAATTTCACTACAATATCGAAAAGCAAAAGCTTATATGTCTGAGAATGCATTAACAGAAGTGAATAAAAGAATTAGCGGATTACATGCCTCTCTTTCTAATCAATCGATCGAATTAGCAATGGATCAGAGCTCACGAACAGCATGGGAAGGAGCCATTACACCCCATGTTAATAATATACCCTTCTCAATGTCAGGTTTGGGGCAGCAGGCTGCAATCAAAATTTCTCTTGCTATGAATCGACACTCAGGGAAAGCTAATTTTGTAATGATCGAGGAACCAGAAAATCACCTTTCACATACTAGCTTAACTACCCTTCTTTCACGTATAGAATCATTAGCGAGTGAACAACAACAATTATTTATTACTACTCACAGTACTTTTGTTCTGAACCGATTAGGATTGGATGCTCTGATATTAGTTGGTTGTAATGCTATAAGTAAAATATCTTCTCTTAGTCCAGAGACTATTTTTTATTTTCAGAAGCTTCCCGGCTATGACACACTCCGAATGGTTCTTGCACACAAAATAGTTCTTGTAGAAGGGCCTTCTGATGAAATCATTTTCGAACGGATATTTAGGGATAATTATGGTAAGCGTCCTATGGAGCTTGGCATTGATGTAATAAGCATGAGGGGATTATCTCTTGGTAGGTGTTTAGAGCTATGTGCGGCATTAGACAAACCAGTTGCTGCTCTCCGTGATAATGATGGTATTGATCCATCTGAGTTACAAAAACCGATAGAAAATTGGCTAAAAAAAGGACGAAGAGAGTTGTTTATTGGCAATATTGAGTATGGTAAGACGCTAGAGCCACAACTAATAGCACACAATGATGAATCTATAATGCGTAAAATTCTTGGTATTACTCCAGCCGCAGATTTGGGAATTTGGATGAAACGAGAAAAAACGGAAGGTGCTTTGCGTATTGCTAGCTCTGAGATAACTATTGTAGCACCTGCTTATATCCAAGAGGCTGTAAAATTTATTTATGAATAATCAATTAACTCTTGCTGTTGCTGGATCTAGAAAAACTCAAGGCATTGTTGAATATTGCTCTGATCTTCCTAAAAGCAAGCATGTACTCGTATTAACCTATACTCAGAGAAATCAGCATGAATTACGTCATCGTCTTTCTGTTTATGCGGGAGATCATCAAGGAATAGAAGTGCTAGGGTGGTATACATTTTTGCTTCGCCATTTTGCTAAGCCTTTTTTGCCATTTAAATTTCCTCATAAACGTGTTCAAGGGTTCCATTTTGATGCTCGACCTGCTCGAATGGCAAAAGGGATAAGTCGTTTTATGGATTCTAAAGACGCTATTTATGCCTGTGAACTTGGACGTCTTGCTCATGAACTGATCTCAGATAGTAAAGGAGCATTGTTATATCGCTTAGAATGCCTTTACGATGAAATTTTGATCGATGAGGTTCAGGATTTGAGTGGTCATGATTGGGAAATTATCGATATATTACTTTCATCATCAATTGATGTACGAATGGTTGGAGATATTCGCCAGTCTGTACTTTCCACTAACCCTCGTAGTTCTAAGAACAAACAGTATGCTTATGCTGAAATAATAAACTGGTTTAGAGAGCGGCAAGATAAAGGTCTTCTTGATATTGTAGAAAACTCGAAAACATGGCGTTGCCATGAAAATATAGCTGTTTTTTCTGACACTATTTTCAACCCAAATTGGAAATTTCCGGTTACAGAATCAATGAACGTAACTATTACGGGGCATGATGGAGTATTTCTTGTTCAGAAAAAACATGCTGCATCTTATGTAGAGCAGTTCAATCCGCAATGCCTTCGCCACTCGGTTAGTTCAGGTAAAGAGTTTTATTTTGATTTTTTGAATTTTAAAATATCAAAAGGAGCTACCTTTGAAAGGGTATTAATTTTACCAACTGATGGTATCTCTAAATTTATACAGAAAGGTGAATATCTTGCACCAACTCCTGCTGCTAGTTTTTATGTAGCTGTAACACGTGCAAGACAAAGTGTCGCAATCGTGATTGATAATCCAGGTGAATCCTCTCTTCCTTATTGGCAGCCTTAGCACACAGGGACAGTATTTCAATGTTCAAAACAATAGGTGCATTGATTTTCTTATTGCTATACCTAATATAATTCGATAATCTGATTCTGCTCAATCACCATCATAGATGGTCACATAGCTGTAATGGCAACAAAACTCTCGTAGCCTGAAAGAGAGAGCTAGAATTGCGGTCATGCACCCAATAGTTAGATAACCTTTGGAAGATAGTATTCACGCTCAATGAAAGTGCCTATCACTTTGTCATGCATTTCTTCGGATTTGGAATAACAGATCGTTTTCCGATTCAGTCTCTTGATGCGAGTACGTAAGGTCAGATTGGTTCTTTCGATACGTTGAGTAAATTTCTTCCCTCTAAAGTGTTTTTCCTCAGAAAGGCAATCGTAAACGGCATAATTATCGGTACAGAAAAATTGAATTTCGAAAGGAGCCAGAAGTGCCAGCAATTTGCTCAGTGTTTTCCTGCTGCGATCCCCCAATACGTGCGCGATTATTTGCTTTTGCTCCGGTTCCCAGGCATACCAAAGCCAGCGCTGATTCTTCTTGTTACCGACAAAAGACCATTGTTCATCAATTTCGCAGATAATATGAATATTATTTGCGGCCAGCGGCAGTGTAGTTACCTGTCTGGGTTCGAGTTTTTTAGGGTACGAAGAACGGTGTTGATACCCACCTTCAGGACACGAGCGGTGTCTCTGATACCGCCATTATTCGCAGCCATATCCACAATCTGATCTTTCATTCCGGGTTTGCAGGCTTGGTAGGTGTAATTCAGTTGAAAGGTTTTACGGCAGGCATAACAGTGATAACGCTGATGTCCGCTGCTTCCTTTTCCATGCCCTTTGACCTCTTCCGCTTTGTGACAGTAACGACAAACCACATCAACTTTAGCCATATCTCACCAGTAATAAAAAGTGGGGAGTTTACTACAACAATCTAATGATTGGAAGCATGACCTGGAGATCGACCGCGTATTGGAGCGGAACGATAGCAATATCTGCCTGTTGTCTCAATGAGAATTTTTGCTGTTCAGCCTGTTGCTGCAACTGCTCAGGCGTCGGTGGCGGATTTGCAATTGCCAGCGCCTCAGCCTCTGCGATTGGGGTTAAACCAGATTTAATTACCGATTCATCAACCCAATCTTCGTACGCGTAAATCTGTTGTTTTTTATCAATATAATATTTCATTCCATTACCACCCAGTGTTTGACAGCCCCGTTTGTTTGGACGATGTACACAGCCCCGGGTTGTACAATAAATGTCGCAGGTGCGGGATTATCCCCATCGTCAACGGGGATTACCTCATAAACAACAACACCCCCGACCAAAATACGCCTGCTGACGTTATTTTGGTTATGAAAATTGATACATACAAAAATCGGTTTATTGCTGTTGTTTGTGTACCGTACGTTCGTTTCCATGTTGCCCAACGGTTTATACGTCTGATTAATACCAATCATGGGTACTGCATTAATCGCGTCAGTCACTGCCCGCTGACTCATAACACTGGTTGTCGATTGGCCTGTAGCCTGTTCGATATAGCAAAATCATCATAACATGGCATATTCAATATGCTCTGTAAACAGCTCATCAACTGAACATCTTTTTTGTCTTCTTATTGCTTTTGCTCCACCCCATTTGTGTTCTATCGGATTCAAATCAGGGCTATAAGCAGGAAGCCATTCCAGTTGACATTCGCTATCCACTATCGCTTGTCTCGTGTCATTTCTTTTGTGGAAAGACGCATTATCCATGACTATCACTGCACCGTGCGGGAGTTTTGGCAATAAATCTTGCGTTATCCATGCATGAAAGACATCCGCATTAATGCTCCCGGTAAACAAACTTAAGGTGACGAAGCGATTGTTGAGAATGGCCCCAATCACGTTAATACGGCCTTTCGCCTGCCAGTCGTGTGTACCAAAACAGCGCTGTCCTTTTTCAGCATACCCATGTGTACGTGGCATGGATTGAGCAAAACCACTTTCATCTAAGTAAACTATCGGTTTGCCTGCCTGTTCATAGCCATTGATCCGCTCGACAAACGCTTGACGAGCCTGAGGGTCAGCGCGAGGGTGTTCCAGCGTTTTTTTTATGCGTGAGCCGAAGTCGTTTCAAGGCGTAATGAATAGCCGACTGCGAGACACCTAAACGTTTTGCTCTTTCCCACTGATAATCGTCGGGAAATTTTTGGATATCCGCGATAAGCACCTCATCAGGGATTTTCATGGGAGGCTTATCACGCGTCATGCAAGGTTCTATTTTATGGCTCCACCGGAACAGGGTACGAATAGAAATCTCAAAATGGACACTCGTTTGCTCGAAAGTCAACGAATGTTTATCTTTGTATGCCAGGACTCTTTTTCGAAAATCTAGACTGTAACCCATTTCACTTTATGCCTTGTCATATTGGATTGGGATATTATGCCATATTGGTATGATTTAGCTATAGAACTATTTTTGTTGGTGACATCGAGCTGTCAGATGATTTGTGATCCACTTCCTGCTTCTCAGAATACCCATGATTAGCCAACATTAACTTTGTGATTGTTGCGTTAAATTCACCTATCAACCCTTTGTTAATCAGCTTACTTTCCTGTAGCGCCAGAATCCTTTCTAACGTGTCCGAAAATTCGGAATTGAGCTTTGCGTACTCGTAGACTGTAGAACGAGCGATACCTAAGAAACAGGCCAATCCTGCCACACTAGGGATGACAGCTTCATGTTCAGTGTAACCGCCATACAGATATGTCTTTGCCTTAGCGATTAGCTCATCATTCAGCTTGCTAGGGCAACCTACCTGATTTGTTTGTTGTCCCATCTCCTTCCCTCATTCAGAATAATTAACTGGTCTGGTTGATATAACCCCCTATTCGGGCGATACCACCGAAGCCCAAAACCTCCACAAAATTCTATCAAGCACCCGAATGTGGATGCTTTGCAGAGTTTTGTAAAATGGTTACTTCTGCTCTTTCAACCGTTTTTCTTGCTCACTCTGAAACTGAGCTTTGGCTATTGATCCTATTGCGTAAATAGCACCCAAAACAAACCAGCCCTGAAATACAACAAAAATGACAAATGCAGTATCAGTCAGCATGTCGTAACATCGAAAAGAGATAGGAATGTGTTTGTAATCTTTAACCAGTGAATCACTAGCAAACAAATACCCTAAGAACTTAATCACACCAAAGAGCCAGCCAGCGAAATAACCTACATTCACAAAACCCTCGGCATTCTGTGTGATACCAATAAACAAAAAGGACGCGATAATTGCATCCAGAATGATTGCATATATATATTTCATCACTAAGTTCTCTTACCCTTTGGCTTCTCTGTTGAATACTTACTCGCCCATGCCTTGGCAATGCTCAGACAATCATCAAACAGCTTGCCCTTTCTGCTGGCTGATCCCGAACAGCGATAGTGTTCTTTCGCCCGGTCACTTGCCATCGCCGCTATAGATGAAGAAAAGCCGAGCTTGGTTAACTCGGCCTGTACGTTCTTCTCGATAAATTGCTCGTGGTTCATGCGGGTTCTTCTCCATCGGGAAGTTCGTCAAGTCCGGGTAATGTTAGCTGTGATAATTCAAGGATGGCTTTTTCCGCCTTACGGATTTTCTTGAGGTGACGCTTGCGGAGGTTCATCAGATCACTACCTTTGCGTCCGAAGTTCTCGAATGACCACTTATTGGCAGATACCAGGCGATTTTGCATTTCACCAATGGTTAGCTCTTTGAGGCTTTCCATATCCATCAAGGACAAATCTCGTGGTTGGTGTTCTTTCTCTGCCAGATCAAGTAGCCATCTACGAAGGTCTTTGGCGACTTTGGTTTTCGACAACATCCCTACAAGATGAGCACCACGAAGTGAGTAAACCCTGACCGTCTTGTGTTGTAACCCATTGATTTCCCCGCTGACCGTCAAATTGACGACCATAGTCATATCGGGTGAGAACTCATCTTTGTTACGGTCATGAATTCTTGAGACTGAGTCTTCACGAGCATAACCCAGAAGCTCAGCCATTTGTTTACCAGTAAACCAAATTTTCCCGTCACCATTATCAAAAGGGATCACTTCTTTTTCTTTGAAAGTTAATGCCGTACTCACGATGCTTATCCTTACTTAGGTAATGAACCTTTGCCGCAATAGGAGATCAGCCCATCGAGTAGCATCAGTTTTAGCTGATTCCTCAAAGGCTCATTCCTAAATAAAGGCTCGATGTTTAGATTGGCGCTGCGGTGCGCGGTGAAAATAAAAATGCCACCAGCCCGTGTGCGTTGGGTACGCGGTAGGAACGGGGTGGCAGCATGGGTTATTCCTGTAGCCACTCAGGGAATGGACACAGAAATATTTCATTTAGTTTCAGAGGGTAACTAATGGTTAAGCATTATTCGCTTGTTATTGTGTGGAAATGGGTTTACTGGGTTTATTAGTCTTTGTTGTAGTCAGCAAAATAGGGTGAATAAAATGAAAAAATATATTCTTCTTGGTCTGGTAACATTCATAACGACTTTAGCGCCAATGCAGACTTATGCTACGATTTGTTCGAATCAGACTGGTCAGGCATGGGGTGATTGTATGGTTTGGTGCTTAACAAATAGCTATCCAGGTCCAGGGGCATACGCTATGTGTGCATTTTTATAATACACATCAAATAGGACGGTAGCATTCCTGCCGTCCTCTCGTCATGACACAGTATTTACTCCCACCACCCCAGCATCATTTGCTCTGAGGTGGTAATCAGAATGTCGTTGGTTGAGCCACGGCACGAACCCAACACATAATGCCCTTTTGCAGGTCAGTTCGCCCTTCGTTCAGCCAACGCATATCAATTTGGTGGTTTCCTGTTTGTGCATTTGTAACTGCTAAATAGTCATAGAGTTGACCTAATTCTTCACCCAGCGCCTTAATCTTGTTCATGCAATTAATTTCATCTTGGGTAAGTTCACGATAGCCAGTGATTTTACGGTGTTGGTTTTCCATTATTACTCCCACATTCAGTCTTCGCCCAATCCCTCAGTCCGAGGAACTGGGCTTCAAGGGTTTCAAGTTCTCCGAGGAGACGTACATAATCCTGTTCAGCGTCTTTCGCCAGTCTGGCGGGTCTTGAACCATCCACGCCGGAGGGGGCAGCGGCTTTAGACACGGGGCACTCGGCTTTGACGTACACGCGCTTAACGTTAGTGCGGAGAGTATCGCTAAGCTCATCAAGTTTAGATTTGGCATTGGCGAGTTCCTGAGAGTGTCGGGTGTCCAGTTCTGCGAGTTGCTTGATGCGCTCTTGCTGGTTGGTGTTGATGGCGACCTGTTCTTCATACTGTAGCTTTAATCTACGGTATTCCTTGGCCTTGTCCTGATACTCACTGTAATAGAACCAGAGCGCACCAGCGAGCAGCCCCATGACACCAAAAGTGAAGTATTGGCTATTGAGTTTCATCGCTATGAATTTAACCTTGCTTGCTCTTCTATCAGAGGGGTACGATAGTTTTTATCAAAAATCCCTTTTAACGCCTGTTTTCTTTGTTCACGATCCCAGCCCATTGAAATAAGAACCGTATTTGCCCGCTGTAATTCGGTAATGGCTTTAATCTGCCACTCAGTCAAGTAATCCCTGACTGCTTCGCTTTTGCCAATATCATTGTGCTTCTTAAACTTGGCCGACTTCATTCCGAGGACGACATCATTAATCAGGTCGGCTTCATTGCTGTAATGAAAATGCTCCGTTTCTTTCCCGTCCTGTTCCCGGCTATTTTTAATAGCATCAGTCATCGGTCGGTATTCAACTCTGGCTCTTTCTCGCTCCAGTTGAATTTGAGATTCTTTTGTTGCCTTTTCACGAAACTTAATGAAACTGTCAACCAAGCGTACTTGTCCATCACGGGCTTTATCACCACCAATAAACGGCATGGCAATCAGGAATCCCCGTTCAGTTAATTCATAACAAGGTAATTCTTTGTTTTGTTTGCTAATATATGAGGAGGGCTTGAAATCAAGCCCTCCTAAATGACTGCTTTCTATTAATTCTCTTACGTTCTGCAAGACGTTCTTATGATCTCTACCAAACTCATTGGCAATAACATCTGTTGTGACTACAGGCTGACCATTGGATTTTTTAACTAAAAGTCTCATCTTGCGTATTCCTATAGAAATAAGAGCCTGCTGACGTAGAAATATCGCCCACGAGAGATCGCCATCTATAGCGATATTTCTCAGGCTCTATTTCTATAAGCTCATGATTGGGGTTCGCGCACGTCAGTACGCAGATAAAAAAGAAGCCCCGCAAATGCGAGGCTATGGAATTCAGATTAAGCTGTAGGCTTTTTCAAATACATCATCCGAATAAGGCTGCTTGCCGTTCTCGTGCCGGATGATGGACTTAGCCAACGCAATCAGCGTGGGTTTATTGATGTCCAGAACCTGATTCGGGTCTACATTCAGTGCCTTAGCAACACCCTTGATATAGGCTGAGGTGTTATTCTCGTTATTTGGAGCATAGCGATCTATCATCTTGGCCACACTCTGATAACCGTTCTTGTGGTAATTGGTCAGCAACTTCATGAGTGCCCGGATACCATATTCCGGTGATTCAAACAGACAGAACCGAGGATTTTTTACACCTGTTTCGATTCCAATTTGACCCTGCCACTTATTAGCGGGATTGTGATCAATATTGCCCGGATTGTTATTGCGAATGCCTCTGTTCACTGTTTGTCTCCCAGCCGTTTATTGATGGCACGAATAGCAAACTCGCGTATTTTCTCAACGCCAATAAATCCAACAGCGCCACCGATAGCCGGTGCAAAACTGATAGGAATGCCAAACATCTCTAGCCCACTGGATACGCTCCATGACAAAGCACCACAGAGCAGCGCCTCTACCCAGCGGTTCTTTCGTTCCACGCCGTCGTAAATCAGGCGTCCGTAACAAATTACGATAGCTAAAGCAGAGCCGGATATTTGCGGCCACGAGTTTTTCAGGCCATTTAACAGGTCAGCCCATAAATCAGGATTTTCTTTCATCTTCATATTCCACCCCATTTGAACAATGGGCGTCCGTGGGGTGAACGATGGTTACCCCTGTGAGTAGGTTAAAAGTAATAGGTTAATAGTTAAGGTAAGCTGTTGGGTCAGCCAAAAATCAATTAATAACCGAAGTGATGGATGACTACTTCATTGGTGCAATCCATGGCATTTACCACATCACAGCCACGGACGTAGACTTCCCCGATAAAAATGTCAGTGTTGCTTTAAGAGTGAATGGAACTACTACCATTATTAATATTGACGGCAATAACCATAACCTAGTGGACATGACTCTGCGGGAAATAACAGACTTGGCATACAGTATCTACAAGGAGAAATTATCCATTTAACTGAGCATGGATATTTTCTATGGCTATCTTAAAATCTTCATTCACATTATAAAGATAGTTTTCTAGAGCCTCTATTTTCACCAAGGCACTAGTCAGGCTACAGCTCGCACTAGACTCATTTATTGCGAGCTGTTTTTCCAACCCTTCAACTTTTTTCTCCAGTTCTTCAATACGCTTTTCCATCATTCACCTCGCTGGTGAGTTATCAATGGTCATCAGTGGAATACCCGGTAATAAAAAAAGGCCGCCTAAGCGACCATGAATTAATTTATCGAGACGTAAATATTAAGAATCACCCTGCCATACAAAGTCATCACTACCCGTTCTGTGGGATCCGTAATGTACTTCATATGCTGAGCCTAGCTTAGCTGCTTCTATTTCGGCTTTTTCTTTGATGGCATACACACCTGCCAAATGCCACGGGGAATAACGAATAACTCCCCATCCGAGCACAAAACCTACATTAAGGGGATCTGGCTTTAGCGCTTCTTCTACAAACATATCTATTTCCTTTGTTTGGGTACCCGGAAAATAGATTATTAATGGATTAATTAAAGTTCAATCAAATGCTATTGATTATGCGATGTTGACAGTGATTTTGAGTGATAACAGGTCATTACGGTTATGTTCAGCCCTAATCGGTTCATCAGAGCAATCAACATCATAAGCCTTGGTGTATTCTCCTGATATTTTGCCTTTCAGGGTATCTTCAACCAGCAATTTATCATGCTGCCATATCTTGAAATTCACAGAGTTAGCAGTGTTATTTTCAGTTAAACCTGAAACTGTCACCTTTAACGTTTTCATTGTGTGATCTCTAACTTTATTGAGGGAAAAGAAAAAAGGCCACGCCGGAGCGCAGCCTTGAATTAGTTCCGTTATGGGATTTCCCATATCGGGGAATCAGAAACATTCATCTAAACATCCCGAACTTGCGGGATTTTGAACTACCTGAAAATCTTCGGTAGTTGGCGACCAAAAAACTAAAAAGGCCGCCGTAGCGACCTGATTATGAATAGGGTGCCCTCAGAATTGAGGGCGGTAGATACGCAGTGCGTACTGATAGCAGGTATAACCCTGCATAATTTCAGATGTTAAATTGTGATCCTGCCAATATGAGCGTTTGCGGTCGGCTGGAATAGGTAAATCCGCAACGCACCCAACACTTACACGGTAGTTGGCGACCAAAAACAAAAAGGCCACGCCATGCGCAGCCTTGGAGTAACTACTTGAATTTGTTACGTTATCGGATTTCCGATATCGAGAAATTGGAATATTCATCTAAACATCCCGAACTTGCGGGATTTTGAACTACTGCATTTTTTGCAGAGGTTGGATAAAGCCATCGAATTCATCTTTCATGGGATACTCTCTATACCCATTCGAGGTGCTGATCGGAATGGTTAATATTGAATATAACCTATTGATTTAAAAGTGATGTAGGTATTGATCGACCCCGATCGAGTTGTGAACGCTGAGTTGACTACGGGTAGAAAAAAGAAAAGCCCCACGTGATTAGTGAGGCTTTATTTGCTTTTCGGTTTTACTGCCCGAGCATAACATGAAACATATAGTTTTTAGGCGTATTTGTCAAATAATTTTCTCCTTTTTTATTTATATATAGAAAATATTTTTACTTTCTTGCCGCCATAATGGAATAAAGCATATCCTCAGCAGCTTTATTCGCCCATCTGATTCGCCTTTTTGCTGAATCAAGATCAATGCCTGTTTTCCGAGAAAGGTCTTCTAAAATGTTTTGCGAGCTTTTGCAGTCCTTGTATCGTTTAATAACTACATCGCGAATTGGGTTATCGATTGTGAATATTTCAGTCATACACTTTTCAACAAATTCGGCGTCATCTTTTTCTTTGGCGAGGCGAAGTGCGCCGAGTGTTGATTTATTAAGCATAATGACTTCTTTCACTTTCTCTAATAACTCTTTTCCGGTGTAGCCTAATTTCGCATAATTGGTCATTACCAGTTTAATTGCGGCAGTCGTTCCATCATCCCAATTATCACGCACCATTAAGCGACCAATGACATTGATATTTCCACTTGGCAAATCATCACCCTGGTTAGCGGCCCCCCATAGCATCAGCATATATCGCGTCCACGTGCGATCGGATTGAGTTATTTTTTCTACTCCTTTGCACCATTTCTGGCGAAGCTGATTCTCAGACCGAAAATAGGCTAATTCCCTAAAACTTCCCTTTTTCATCTCACCCCCGGCAATACTGTGTGATAACTATCATTGGCAGTGCTATAACCAAACAGGAACGCGGCACGGTTAACGCATTAAGCAGCTTCATCACGGCAGTAAATGGCGCCCCATCAAAAGAGCGAGGTGAGTCCAAAACCAAGCCCCGCCGTAGATCGGAGTCGGGCGGGGTTACGGCTAGGGTTTAGCCTTTTTCTTTTTCAGATAGCTGATCCATTTTAATGGAATAACAATCACAACCATATGAATAAGGATAGATACAGCACACTGAATTAAAAATGCAGCTAAAAAGTTGGGGGTATGCTGGTATATCCATAATTTAAGTGACTGAGGGAAAAATAGAACTACCAGCAAGATCCCCCATGTCTGAGCGAATTTATTAACTTTCTCATCAAAAGTCATTTTTTTCTGATCACTCATAGATTAATTCTCATTCTCATCATGGTGGGAATTTATTCTAACTGTTTTTGTTGCTGGGGAGTAGCAAAACTCACGCCGCCTGAGTGAGTTATCAAAGCAGGCAACCAAAGTAAACAATATTAATTCTGAGGGTATTGTTATGCAGGTAATTCATATTATTCATAAAGGCGAGACCACGATCCGCGTAATTGCAACAATGTTCTACGGTATTGGTCTGTCAGAATCTATCAATGTAGATGTATTCAAAAAAGATGTTGACGATTCTAAATTTATTCTGTGTGGGGATAGGCCTCATCCTGAATGGCGTCGGATGTCTGTAGATGAATATATTCAACGTGGTCGCCCTGAGAAATTTAAATATGCTACGTACGCAGAAATAATCAGAGTTGTAAGAGAATTGAGAAATATTTAAATAATTAAACCAGAGAATTGTCAATTGCGACTGTGATGACGATGAATAACAGGAGGGTTTATGGAGTGGATTAAATGTAGCGATAGGTTGCCTGAAAATGGAACGCATTGTCTGGTATTTACACCAGATAGTGACGAAGAAAATTCTCGAATTGATTTTGAGTACTACGACTATGATTTTTGGCATTTCCATAGTGATAATTATGAACATTTCATGATGGTCGGCGGAACGGCGGCAGTTCCAGATTGCGTATGTGTAGGCCCATCTGAGGTCGCACCTTATACTCACTGGATGCCATTACCTGAAATACCGAAAGGAGAATAACAATGAATAGAATAACACTTACAGGTAAACAAATATTAGCAGTATGTAAATTTGCTGGAATTCCTCATGGTGAAATGACTAACGATGAATTAGAGCAGGAATTTACCATCGGCGATAATTTAGCAATTCAGGTTGACGGTGGGATTTATATAGAGCAATTAGGAATTTATTGTACTGATTATCCAGAGGACGGAGCTATGTCACTGGAGAATAACCATGCCTAAACATATACACGCCGATTTAATTACTGAGTACGCCAGATTGTCTCATATTACTGATAGGCCGTGGGAGTATTTCCAGTACAGATATGCAGATGGAAATGATTGGTTGGAATATGATCACGATTTCGGCTTTCATCCCGAGATTGATTTTAGATTAAAACCCCGTACTATCAAAATCGGGGATATCGAAGTTCCAGAGCCAGTAAGGGAGGCGTTGAAATTTGGAACTGAGTACCATATTCCGTCAATAGAATATCTCTCATACTGTTTCACGTGGTCTGACGATAGACGTGATACCGAACGGTTGCAACGCGGTCTAATCCACCCCGACCGCGAATCCGCCGAACTGCACGCCCGGGCGCTTATTTCTCTAACCTCTAAATAATCCAAATCAGAAAAACACTAATCGTTTTCACTAACGAGGGACTGTTACATGCGTAACAACATGTTCGACGGGTGCGCAGTCGTACCCAAACAACCATAGGCAATCAGGAACCGGCGCTTCCATGTGCGCCGTCTCGCACTACTCATCATCTCATCATTTGTATTTATTCCGGTTTAACGGAGGATAATATGCACCCAGATTAATAACGGGTGGCAGGATTTCATTTGTTAACGCAGAAACACAAAAACCAGTAAATGGAAATAACAAAGATAGTTTATTGCTAATTTGGCGACCATTCACTAACCCACGCAGAATAATAACAACCGTTGATCGAGATTATTTGATTAATGTCGGCAATGAACAATTGAGGAAAATAGCATGAAAGTAACAATCGAAGTACCGAACAAGAAAGACATTGATATGGTATTTGGATTAGTAGCAGATTTCGTGAAGCAAAAAGATAGGAAAGTAAATGAATCCGTGTTCTTTACCATTAACAATGAACGCTCAGGAGTAATAAGGGAATCGCATAAAGGTAATATTTCCTGCCGTATTAACCATGACTAGCGAATTCGAGAACGCAAGGAGGACGGTGGCGAGGGAATGCCTCAAAGAACTCAATAGCCTACCCAAATACGACGATACCGCAGTGACCGCAGTCCTCGATAAGTACACACCCCAATTTAAACCACTCAACCATATGCGATTCAGCGCTAAATCAGTGCTGGGATATTATGTGCGAATGATTCAGAAGGAGGTGAAATGAAGTGCATTCATTGCAATAAAAAACTCGATTTCGAAGAGCTATATTATTACGAAAATTCATGTGAGAAATGCGAGAGATATTTCGAGTTAACCCGGCATAAAAATAACCGAATCAAATTAGTCAAGCTGAGAGTGAAATTGTATCTCAGGAGATTAATGAATCGTTATAGGAGTAAGTGATGGATAGATACCCTCTAACATTTGATGAGGCATGTGGTTTCATCGGCATATCACCACCAACACTGAGAAAATGGATTAGAACAGGCCGATTGGTGGCGTCGAGAAAAGACCCAACCAAGAAGCAATCCCCTTATCTTATCACTCGGCAAAATTGCATTGCCGCATTAAATAATCCGATCCACACTATATCCGTGAGCGCGGTTGACGCTAAGGAAGGTAACAAATGTCAATATTCCGCAGAAACAAGACTTGGTACGCCGACATCACGATCCCGGGCGGCCAAAGAATTAAACAATCTCTTGGCACAGAGGACAAGCGGCAAGCGCAGGAATTGCACGACAAATTGAGGGCTGACTTATGGCGAGTTGATAAACTGGGGGATTATCCTGACGTCATATTTGAGGAAGCCTGTATCAGATGGTTGGAGGAAAAGTCTGATAAAAAGTCTCTTGATACTGATAAGAGCTTGATGGGTTTTTGGTTGGAGTGCTTTTCGGGATGTTTATTAAAGGATATTACGTCAGCGAAAATTTATGCCGCTGTTAGCAAATTACAGAATAGAGCAACATTAGCAAGATGGTTGGCAAAAAAAGAGGCATGCATCAGAAAAGGGAAGGATATCCCTGCTTATGTTCCTAAACCAGCGACACAGTCCACTAAATCATCATATTTGGCACTAATAAAATCTATTCTCAGAGCCGCCGAGCGAGAATGGAAATGGATTGACAAGGCTCCAATCATAAAAGTAAACCAGCCAAAGGGTAGGCGCATCCGATGGCTGGAGCCACACGAAGCTGTAAGGTTGATATCTGAATGCCCTGAGCCACTGAAATCTGTTGTCAGATTTGCACTAGCAACAGGATTGAGAAGATCGAACATCATTAACTTGGAATGGCAGCAAATTGATATGCAACGCAAAGTGGCGTGGGTGAACCCTGAAGACAGTAAGTCAGGGAAAGCGATAGGCGTAGCTCTGAATGATACTGCCTGTCAGGTTCTCCGCGATCAGATTGGCAACCATCATAAATGGGTATTTGTGCATAAAATAGCGTCAAAGCGAAGTGATGGAACCATGACGCCAACAATCAGAAAAATGCGTGTTGATAATAATAGATCATGGAATTCCGCATTGAAAAGGGCAGGGATAGAAGATTTTCGGTTTCACGATCTACGACATACATGGGCTAGCTGGTTGGTGCAATCAGGAGTTCCACTATCAATTTTGCAGGAGATGGGCGGTTGGGAGTCAATTGAGATGGTTAGACGTTACGCCCATCTAGCACCTAATCATTTAAGCGAGCACGCGAAACAAATAGATACGATTTTTAACAGTCACGTCTCATCTACGTCCCAAGTAGCAGTTAATGACAGAGCAATAAGTATGTAACTAACTGATTTAATTGGTGGGTCGTGGGAGGCTCGAACTCCCGACCAATTGATTAAGAGTCAACGGCTCTACCGACTGAGCTAACGACCCAACGCGATTAATTATTCTCCAATGTTAACTGGGCGTCAATGGCCTATTATCCATTTTTTTACTAATTGAATAAAATACGCACAATAAAATCTTAACGAATTGGTCGAATTACAATCACTCTGTTTTTCATGTGAAATCCTTCTGTTAATGGCGCGGTTGTCTATGTCAAAATGTTCTATTAAACACAGCTTGAGGGTATTAAGACCATGCTGTGAGAATAAATTGGATACAACTATGGAAGAAAAAATACAACCCACTCACACTACTGAAAGTTCGCACTTGCAGCGAAGTCTCACCAACCGACATATACAACTAATCGCAATTGGTGGTGCTATCGGTACTGGCTTGTTTATGGGATCAGGCAAAACAGTTTCTCTTGCGGGACCATCGATCATTTTTGTTTATATGATCATCGGTTTTATGCTGTTTTTTGTTATGCGGGCAATGGGAGAGTTATTACTTTCTAATTTGCACTATAAGTCGTTTAGCGATTTCTCTGCGGATTTACTAGGGCCGTGGGCCGGTTTTTTTTGTCGGCTGGACTTATTGGTTCTGCTGGGTAATTACTGGTATAGCAGATATTGTTGCCATCACTGCTTATGTTGGATATTGGCTGCCTGGTTTTCCAGAATGGGGAACTTCGCTTTTGTGTGTTCTGGTATTGTTAACTCTGAATCTAGCGACAGTTAAGCTGTTTGGTGAACTGGAGTTTTGGTTTTCCATGATCAAAATTATTGCCATTATTGCCTTGATTGTGACAGGAGGCATTCTGATTGGCATCAATTTTAAATCACCAGCAGGGCATGTTGCAGCACTTGCTAATGTCTGGAATGATGGTGGTATGTTCCCTATGGGGTTAAGCGGATTTTTTGCTGGGTTCCAGATAGCGATATTCGCTTTTGTTGGTATTGAGTTGGTGGGAACTGCCGCAGCGGAAACTAAAAATCCGATGAAATCTTTACCAAAAGCGATTAATGCTATTCCTATTCGCATTATCACGTTTTATGTATTGGCTCTGATTGTCATTATGTCAGTTACACCGTGGCGAGCCGTCAGTGCGGATAAAAGTCCTTTCGTGGAATTGTTTATCTTGATCGGATTGCCTGCTGCTGCCAGCGTTGTTAACTTTGTGGTTTTGACTTCTGCGGCATCTTCGGCAAATAGTGGGGTTTTCTCTACTAGCCGGATGTTGTTCGGGCTGGCAAAAGAAGGAGATGCACCAAAGCAGTTTAGCCGTCTTTCCCGCCGTTCGGTTCCGGCATCAGGGTTGGTCTTTACATGTCTGTGCCTCTCTTTTGGGGTCATTTTGATCTATTTTATCCCCGATGTGATGCGGGTTTTTACTCTAGTGACAACCGTTTCTGCGATCCTGTTTATGTTTATTTGGAGCATGATCTTATGTTCTTATCTGGTTTATAGAAAGCATCGCCCAGAACTACATCAGGCTTCGGTGTACAAAATGCCATTTGGTATTGTCATGTCTTGGATATGCTTGGTTTTCTTTGCTTTTGTTTTGGTATTGCTTTCCTTGCAGCCAGATACTCGCCAGGCGTTAGTGGCTACACCAATTTGGTTTATTATTCTAATGATAGGGTTTCAGATTGTGAAAAAGCGTAAAACTCGCCTTGTTCATGAAGTAAAAAAATCCTGCTGATTAATTTTGGTGGCCCAAATATTGGGCCATTTTTCTCTTAAACAGGCATGATTGTACCTTGATGGAATCTAAGTTGCCATTTATCAGTTGAAGATAATTGCCAAATTGATGAACGAAGTGCTTGATTGAATGGGTTGCCAGTTTGATCCATTTCATAAGACTGATAAGTTAATTTCTCTTGATGACTTAAATATTTAACATGTTATTTTACTTCTATTTCAGTTAATTAATTTATTATCAGAATATTTATTAACTTGCTTTAACAGGCAATCCCATTGAGACGAATATAATCGGATGTTAAAGATTTATTCATCTTTAACATCTTAACATAATCTTAAACGGAAGCCTGGCCGATAGCAATTGATCAGACAGGAGTCCAAATTGAAATTAGATGGCTATCTTATCGCTTATCCAACCAAGTGTGCCGCTGTTGGTCATGCTGAATGTTATAGTATGCCCGATTGGTGTGACCGTCCTGAAAGTTTATCCTGATTTTGAAAAACCACCTCTGCCAGAAAATCTGCCACTTTCCGGATCCTAGGGGAATGGGCCAAATCAGATTGAATAACAAGCCAGATGGGTTTATCTATGCCTAAATCAGGCGAAATACACGTAAGCCCTGCGCCATTGGCTGCAATATGAGGCAGTACGGCTAATCCCAGGCCCGCAGTTGCTGCCGCAATTTGAGAACAAATCGAAGTTGTTGCGACTGAAAGTGAGCGTCCTTGTAAGACTTGTTTAAGCCAGTTAACGGAAGGAAATTGCGAGTACTCACTTGTCCAGCCAATAAAATGCGCATCGTTGTATTTACCTTTGAATATATCGGAGGGGCAGGTCGCTAAATAAGTTTCGCTGCCATACAGACCAAACCCCAAGGTTCCCAGTTGTCGGAGATTAACATGGCCTTGCTCCGGTCTGATGATACGAAGTGCTAAATCAGCATCACGGCGGTGAAGGTTTACTGTGTAATTATCCGTTGTGATTTCTAATGTCAGGTTTGGATGATTTTTTTGTAAGGTCGGCAAGTTGGGCATAATTAAATAATTGGATAATGTTTCGAGTGTTGCAAGGCGTACACTGCCTGCAATAGTTGCCCGTAGATCGGCCTCAAACAGAAATGAACTTGCTGCTATCTCCATGGCTTTGGCTTTTTCCAATAGTTCTGCGCCATCTTCTGTTAGTTGATAACCTGTTTGATGCCGCAAAAATAATGGCATTCCGAAAGTATTTTCCAGACGTTCGATTTTTCTCGATACCGTTGCCACTCCAATACCAAGAAACTCAGCCGCCTTACTGATAGTACCTGCTCGCGCGATTGCCAAGAATATTCGAATATCATCCCAAATAAGTGATTGCACGATTTGTTTTCCATTTCTGAAAATTTGATTACCAATTTTGCCTAAATATTTCAATTTTAAAAGGTGCCACAATGATTTTGTCAAGGATCATTTTGTTTAAGATAAATCAAGATAGGGTAATGAATATGAAAACAACTCCACAGTCAGCGATTGCACTGACGTTAATTGCAACATTCTTTTGGGGATCAAATTTTCAGATAACAAAATTTGCACTTACGAGTTTGCCTCCGTGGACAGCTTCTGTTGAGCGTTTTTTTTATGCGGTTATCTGTATTTTTATTTTTTTTGCATGGAAAGAGGGGATTCACAGCAAGGTTTTGAAACAAAACTGGTGGGCATTTATTGTTCTTGGGGCGATTGGTGTGGCGGGATTTAATGGGGCATTTTTTGTTGGTCTGCAAAGTTCCAATCCAGTGACGGCTGCTTTGATTGTGGCAACGACGCCTATCTCTGCCAATATTCTGGAAGCGATGATAAATCGTCGGTTACCTGGATTGATGCGGGTTATTGGTATGGCAATCAGTTTGTTGGGGGTTGCTTTAGTTATTACCAACGGTGAATTGAATTTGGGAAGTATCTCTCAGATAGTAGCCGGCGATATAATCATTTTTATGGGAAGTCTTGGTTGGTCAATTTACACAGTGGGAACACGGGTGTTTGTCAAAGATGCGACGCCATTGGCGACTACGAGCTGGACGATGCTTTTTGGTGCGATCATATTAGCGTTTATTGCGATTTTTGTGGAATCGCCAATAACTGCATTATCTTCGGGAACATTTGAAAGCCATTTGGCCTGTTTTTATATAGGTATTGGTGGTTCTACGGTTGCCTATCTTTTTTGGAATATGGGGGTTGCTATTCGTGGCGCAGGAAAAACGGCGGTATTTTTTAACTTGGTTCCCATGTTTGCACTCATGATACAGCTAATGATGGGAAATATTCCCAGCTGGCCACAAATAATTGGCGTTGTTATCACTATTGTGGGGGTGCTCTTGGGGCAGGGAATATTGAGTAATGTCCGGTTCATGAACATTGATAAAAATAAAAACTAACATACAATCACCATGGTAACTAATTTATTAGTGGAGATCTGCTATGGAAAAATTTACTGATAAATTAATTAGCTTTGACCGATTTCTTTTACGGATACTGCGCTTTCTTTTGCATGCATTCATTATCTTTCTGATCGGCATTATTCCTGGTGTACTGGGTTTTTTCTTGATCGAAAGCCATGCTATTCCTGATGCAATACTAAATTCAGTTTCAATGATTGGAACACAAAACTTGCATATTGAACCCGTCAGTACTCTGGGGAAATATTTTGCTGCCGTTTATGGACTATTCCTTCAGGCTATCTTTTTTTATCGCAGTAGGTATGGTGGTGACGCCTTTTGTCCACAGAATATTGCATAGCTGGCACATAGATGATGATGAAGAGGAGGATAACGAAGATGTGAAAAAATAAATAACTTAATTTTCTGCTATCAAGCCATAATTTGATGTTTCCAAAACTTATTTGTATGGTTGAAAATTAGAGGATCATTGTAGTGAATAGAGTATTTTTGATGAAATATAGTGGTAGATTTACTCAATCTCAGATATAAGATTTTTCCCTATAAATTTATTATAGATAGAGAGTTAAATGATGAATAAAGGTCATTGTTTATGCGGTGCGGTGAGTGTAAAAACCAATCAAGGTATTGGAGATATTAACGTATGCCACTGTAAAACTTGCCAAAAATGGAATGGAGGTCCATTTTTATCTGTGGACTGTAAGGATGACCTAAAAATAGAAGGAGCTGAAAATATTTCAACATATTCGTCATCCGAATGGGCAGAACGCGCTTTCTGTAACAGGTGCGGCACACATCTTTTTTACCATTCGCATCATCCAAGTGCGTATTATGTTCCAGTTGCATTGTTTGATAATAGTAATAAAAGTAAATTATCTCGCCAAATTTATGTGGACAGCAAGCCAGCATATTATAACTTTGTTGAAAAGACCCCTATGCTGACTAAAGCAGATATCCTTAACTTATTTAAATAATCATTGCAGTATGGGGGAAAATATCATCCTCATATTGTTCTGGATTAAAATGGATTGCTATGAATAATATAGAGATATGTTTTTAAAAAATATTAAATAAAATCAATTGGCTATATGCTTGATAAACTTCAAGTTGCAATCCGCAAGACGACGTGAGGCCTTATATTTCCCCACTGTGCGGGGAAATATAACACGCATCTTGAAGTTGGATTGGTATATATTTATTACATTTCATTGATATGTAACAATTTTCTTTCTGTTTTGCGCTAATGTGAGTATAATCTGTTATCTTTTGTTAATTTATCTTATGAAAATCATAAAGATAAATTCAGCGTGTTCGTTTCGTTTTGGGATTTATTAATTTTATCATTATAGTGGATATTACGTTAGTGGAGATGTTGTTTGATTAATGTTTTATTAGTTGATGACCATGAACTGGTGCGCATTGGTGTGAAAGGCGTCCTTGATGATGTAAAAGGGATAAAAGTCGTAGGGGAAGCCAGTAGTGGAGAAGATGCAGTCAGATGGTGTAGATCAAACAGCACGGATATTGTCATGATGGATATGGGAATGCCCGGAATAGGGGGGTTGGAGGCGGCTAAAAAAATCATCCGTTATTCACCTGATACACGGGTGATTATGCTAACTATCCATACTGAAAGTTCTTTGCCCACAAAAGTGATGCAAGCAGGGATTAGGGGATATTTGAGCAAGGCTGCCGCTCCTCAGGATATGATCAATGCAATTCGGGCGGTTTATGCAGGCCAGCGTTACATTTCCTCGGACATTGCCCAGCAGATGGCACTCAACCAGTTATCACCCCCAAAAGAAAACCCGTTGGATGAACTTTCGGATCGGGAATTGCAGATCATGACAATGATAACTCAGGGGCGTAAAGTTAATGAGATTTCTGAGTTGCTTAATCTGAGTCCAAAAACAGTGAATAGTTACCGCTATAGGATGTTCAGTAAACTAAATATCAAAGGTGATGTAGAATTGACCCATATGGCAATACGCTGTGGATTGCTTGATGCGCAGAATATGGTAACTCACAGTGGGTAATAAGAGTTGATGGGTGATCAGTCATGGCGGAACTATTTAATTCAAAGGCATTTTTAAAAACAGTTACCAGTCAGCCGGGTGTCTATCGCATGTATGATATTGCTGGCACCGTGATCTATGTCGGTAAAGCTAAGGATCTAAAAAAACGGTTATCGAGCTATTTTAGGGCACAAGTTAGTAGTCGCAAAACTGAATCATTAGTGAAAAATATCGTCCAGATAGATGTCACCGTTACCCACACAGAGACAGAGGCGCTCCTGCTCGAACATAACTACATCAAACTGTATCAGCCTCGCTACAATGTATTACTGAGAGATGATAAATCTTATCCTTATATTTTCTTGAGTAGTGATATCCATCCCCGTTTAACCTTATATCGTGGAGCCAGGCATGCGAAAGGAGAATACTTCGGCCCATTCCCCAATTCTCATGCAATACGTGACACTTTAGCTTTATTGCAGAAACTATTTCCTATTCGCCAATGTGAAGACAATGTGTATCGCAATCGTTCAAGACCTTGTTTGCAATATCAGATTGGGCGCTGCCTCGCCCCTTGTGTTAAGGGATTTGTAACAGATGAAGAATATCTGCAGCAAGTTGAATACGTCCGTTTGTTTTTGGCGGGGAAAGATCAGCAAGTATTGGATGAGCTGGTTACAAAAATGGAAAAAGCGAGTCAACGGCTTAAGTTTGAAGAGGCTGCCCGTTATCGCGATCAGATCCAGGCAGTACGGCAAGTTACGGAACGACAATTTGTTTCTGGAGAAGGTGATGATCTTGATGTTATTAGCGTTGCTTTTGAGGCGGGAATGGCCTGTGTGCATGTCTTATTTATCCGTCAGGGCAAGATATTGGGCAGCCGCAGTTATTATCCCAAAATTCCGGTTGATACAAAATTAGATGAAGTAGTGCAAACTTTCCTTGGTCAATTTTATCTCCAGGGAAGCCAAAACAGGACATTGCCGACAGAAATTTTGTTGGATTTTGCATTATCTGAAAAAGAACTATTGGAAAAATCACTTGCTGAAATATCGGGCAGAAAAATTTATATCCAGGCACGGCCAAGAGGTGACAGAGCGCGTTACTTAAAATTAGCACGTACTAATGCCGCTACCGCTTTGCTTACCAAACTTTCCCAACAATCGACAATTCATCAGCGATTAGAATCACTGACCGCATTTATCGGCCTTGAAAAAATCCAACGTATGGAATGTTTTGACATCAGTCACACGATGGGAGAACAAACTGTTGCATCATGTGTTGTTTTTGATGCTAATGGCCCGGTTCGTGCAGAATATCGACGCTATAATATAACAGGTATTACTCCAGGGGATGATTATGCTGCGATGAGCCAAGTCCTGCGTCGTCGATATAGCAAAGCTATCGATCAGACAAAAATCCCGGACATTATCTTTATTGACGGTGGAAAAGGGCAGCTTGCGCGTGCGATTGAAGTTTTCGATTCTTTGAAGGTTGAATGGAATAAAAAGTATCCTAAGCTAATTGGTGTTGCGAAAGGCAGTGATCGTAAGGCTGGGCTAGAAACCCTATTCTTTGCAGCGGAAGGGGAGGGGATAGCACTTCCTCCTGATTCACCTGCGTTACACGTTATTCAACATATTCGTGATGAATCTCACAACCATGCCATTACAGGACATCGTCAGCGTCGGGAAAAAGTGAAAAAGACCAGTACATTGGAATCGATTGATGGTATAGGGCCGAAACGTAGACAAATGTTACTTAAATATATGGGAGGATTACAACCTTTACGCAACGCAAGTGTAGAAGAGATCGCAAAAGTACCTTCTATTTCTTATGCATTGGCAGAAAAAATCTATAATGCGTTGAAACACTAGAAGTATTGATGCACCATACTGATAAACTTAACTTGGCCAGATAGTTACTAAGCATTATGCAATTAAATATTCCAACATGGCTTACTCTATTTCGTATTGCCTTAATCCCATTCTTTGTTTTGGCATTTTACTTGCCATTCCAATGGGCACCGATGGCATGTGCCATTATCTTTATTATTGCTGCTGCAACAGATTGGTTTGATGGTTTTCTTGCTCGTTTGTGGAAGCAGACAACGCGTTTTGGCGCATTTCTTGATCCGGTGGCGGATAAAGTGATGGTGGCTACTGCGCTGGTACTGATTGCAGAACATTACCATACGTGGTGGATCACGCTGCCTGCTGCAACGATGATTGCCCGTGAGATCATTATATCCTCCCTGCGTGAGTGGATGGCGGAATTGGGAAAACGCAGTAGCGTCGCTGTTTCTTGGATGGGAAAAATAAAAACGACAGCACAAATGGCGGCATTGGTTGCCTTATTATGGCGTCCTTGCATTGAACTCGAAGTGGGAGGATTCATCCTATTATACGCTGCTGCGGTCTTGACATTCTGGTCAATGTTTCAATATTTGAGCGCCGCATGGGATGATTTGCGTGAAAGTTGATCCAAATGACGCAAAAAACATCGAACGAACGCGTTTTATAAATAATTGTGTTGACTCATTTTGTGAAGTAAGTAGAATGCATCGCATCGGACGGCGCATGAAATTTACGAAACAAGTTAAGTAAATCAAGCAGTTCGAAGAAAGGCGGGAATAGCTCAGTTGGTAGAGCACGACCTTGCCAAGGTCGGGGTCGCGAGTTCGAGTCTCGTTTCCCGCTCCAAAAAAGGCGCGTTGGCAGAGTGGCCATGCAGCGGATTGCAAATCCGTCCACCTCGGTTCGACTCCGGGACGCGCCTCCAAATTCAGCCCAGGTGGTGAAATCGGTAGACACAAGGGATTTAAAATCCCTCGGCTGTAAGGCTGTGCGGGTTCAAGTCCCGCCCTGGGCACCAAATAAAAACTTGATGTAAAACATCGAGTTAGAGTCAGAAAAGGCCACCTTTACGGTGGCTTTTTTTGCTTTCTGCGATTGTATTAAATTTCGAAATTGGCAGCAGATTGGCAGCACTTTGGCAACGCTGTTTATTTATACAATATCATTTAGCCCCGCCTTTTGCCCTTGATAACGCCTGATTTTTCCTATTTTTAAAAAAATTCCATTGAATAAAAAACCATTAAATTTGAATAATTATTAATCAATGTGATTTTATCGTATTCAACAGAAAAGTGGCGACGGAATGGCGACGTAAAAAAAGCCTCACTGTCGAGGCTCTTTTTATTATTCAGGGATTATCAAAACACATTACCGTTTGTTGACCATTCGTAGGGTGGGGCTGGGCGAATTCAATCAAGTTGGGTTTAGCCACCCAACGGACAAAGGTTTCATGACTGACGAATGTGGCACCACAATTGATATTCTGGCACTGGTTGTAACGTTCTTTGGTTTCGGCGGTGTGTTCAAAACTGCTGCGAGTGTGTGCAACATGATGGCAAAGGGGGCATTTCATCATAATATGAGGTGCCTTATTGAAAATGACTGCCAGCTTTGTTAGGCAATAGCGTGATTATAGCAAATCAAGCGCCCATGTCAGCATCCGAAATTTTCACTTCCAGTTCTAACGATGATGTTAACCCACTGTCATTTAAGGTATGCGTCACCGTGACCAATGTCCAGTCTGCCTGGTCAATCTGCGGTTTAAAACCGATCACCCGAACTTTCATTTCAGGGAACAGCTCCGGCCGTCCTTTCGCCAGTTGAATGGAAAACGACGCTACACCACGCTGGATTTTTTCCCATTCCGCTTTTGCGGCACGCTCAGCCGTTGATCTATAGGCATAGGTGTGTTTCAACACCAACACATTTCCCTCACTGCCGACCAGATATTCTCCCTGTTTTTCCTCTTTTTTCGGCTGGCTGGTCTTGTGGGATTGACGCCGCTTGCGCTTAACAGTGACCTGCTCTTTTTTCTGTGGCTCACGGGTATTCAGCCAACTGGCCGATACACCGGTATAGGCGCTGCGGTCTGCCAGCGAGAACCGGTAGCTATCCCCCGACTGACGGGTAATCATAACCACTGGCAACGGGCGGCCACTCACTGTCTGGTTTTGCCCCCGCCGCATAAACAACAGGTAACCGTTTTTAACCGCGGCAATAGCTCCCTCCTGTTTGGCCAGCCGGGTTAAAAAGCTGCCGTCGGATTCGTTGGTCTGATCAATATGCTTTATTGCGATAGCGGCCAGTATTTCTTCCACTTCCGGCTTGAGGTTGTTACGCGTGGCAATAGTGCGCACAATATCGCTAATGGTTTTTTGGTGGTAGGACAACTCACGGCTGATATTGAGGGTCGCCCGAAAATCAGCACTGCGGGCACGAACCGTCACTTTATCCGGTGGGCCACTGTATTCGATTTCATCCACAATAAACTTGCCCTTATGGATAAGTGCTTCGCCCTGCCAGCCCAGATGCAGGGAAAGCTCTGTGCCACGGGGTGGCAACGATAACAGGCCGTCACTGTCCTCCAGCTCAATATCGAGCTGATCTGCCTCAAAGCCGCGGTTATCGGTCAGGCTCAGGGAAATCAACCTGTCCTGGATACGGGCATTGATATTGCTGTCACCCGCACTCAGCACATAGACAGGCGAGTTAGCGTTGCCGGTTACCCAGTCCAGCTTTGGTAATGATATCATGGGAATAATCCTGTAATTTTATCGGTAGCCGCTGTTTTAATGCTGCCTAATATATCGGTCGCACTGATTTTCAGGTCGTTCAGTTGCGTACCCAGATCCCCGAACATTTTTCCCAGATTTTCATCCACACGACGCAAGGTGACGGTAAAGTCGATTTTTTTAGCGGCCCCGTCGGCAAAGAATTCCGTTTTGGTCTGATCCAGGCTCTCGATAATAAACATGCCGTAAATGGTGCCCTGACCATCCAGAAATGACCAGGCTTTGCCACTGTCAGCCATCAGTTGTAACGCCAGCAGCGATAACCGGCCCCCCGTGATTTCCGGGTATAACGAACCGGATAAGGTGATGGTGTCATTGTTTGGCCCGATAAACTGGAAGGCGGGGCGGGCACCAATCCGGTTATTGAAGCCGTAGCGCCAAGACTGCTGGTGTTGCAGGCTCTGGTAGGGGGTGGTTTTCAGCATAAAAACAAATAAACCCAGGGCGGCCATCATCGTTAATACTCCTCTCTGTCAGCAAAGGCGCTGCGGGCGCGGGCACGTTGTTGTTGTTCACGGCGATCCATTTCACGGGCAACCGCCTGAGCGATATCCTGCGCCGATTGGGCCGGTGTGGGGTGAATATGGATTTCACAGGCAGGACGCTCACTGCGTTGATGTTGATTTATCACCGTGACCCCTGCGCTCTGGTATTGGGCGGCCGGCAGACTGTAGGGATGCAACGGGGCTTGTTGGGCGCTGACCGTGGATGCGCCCATCGACAGCGCGGCAGCGGCCATGCGGGCCAGTGTCGCCGTTTGCCGGCGGCTGGTCACGCGGGCTGGGCCGTTTATCAGCTCAGGGCCGTATTCACCGACCAGGCCAAATTTCCCCGCCGGAATATAACCGCCGGTATCATGGGCACCGGAAAAGGCGGCGAGGGGGTTAGCGTGGGGGCGGGTGGCGTCGTTATAGGCATCCAGTGCTTGTTTCACGCCCGACTTTTGCGTCTGTTCTTTCACAAAATCCGGTGTTACTGCGTCCTTAATTTGTGCCCCCAGCTCAGTGACATTTTGTTTTAACGCTTTCCATTTTTCTTTAATGCCGTTGATCAGTTTTTCAATCATATCGGCACCGAATTGTTTAAATTTGCCCGGTAATTGCTTAGCGTCTTCGACAATTTCATGCCATTTATTCGATATGTAGGTTTTGATGGTATCCCATCTGGCTAAAATGTCGGCCTTAATTTCAGCCCACTTACTCAGGATCTTTTGTTTAATACTGGCCCATGCCGTAGAAACGTAGTTTGAAATGTTATCCCACAGTTTCTTAAACCACGGTCCCAGTTTGTCCCAGTTTTTCCAAATCAGATAAGCGCCCAGGGCAATCAGGCCAATGATCAATAACAAGGGGTTCGTCAGCACCAGCACCCGTAACCATGACAGCACCTTACCGACAGCAGAAAAGGCCGAACCCAGTTTTAGAACAGAAGCGGCACCGTTGATGCCCAGCATGGAAAAACCCAGTCGGATCATGGCCAGCGGCCCCAACAATGTTGCCAGCACCAGTGTGAGCGAACCCATAACCACCAGAATAATACCCAATCCCGTGGCAGCGATAGTGACATATTTCGCAACTGTCGGGTGATCATTAAAAAACCGCTTAACTTTTGTGAGCATTTCGGAAAGTTTTTCCAGCCCTTTGATATAAATTGGCAGCAGCTTGTCACCAATTTCTTTATAAAGATCCCGTTTTCGGGCGTCCAGTTCCAGCTCCTGCCCCTGCGCGGTGGTCTTGCCCTCGCCGACCAGCTTATCCACGCTATAGGCTTCGTGTCCGGCCTTGATTTGTTTCTCAATATTGGCATGTTCCCGATACATAGTAACAAACAGGTCAGCCCCCTTACGGTTAGAGAACAGTTTAGCAATGGCAGTTTCCATGCCGCGTTCGTCTAGCTGTGGGTTTTTCTTACGGATACGGGGTACGATCTCATCCATGAGATAACGGAATGGATCTGTTTGAAATTTTTCCGCATTAACCAACGCGCCCGGCTTCACTTTAGTAATGTGACCGGTTTTACCGTATTTGACGGCGCCTTTTTGCAACAATCCCAGTGCATTCAGCTCTTCGGCAGCCCCCTGTGTGGTACGACCCATCATCAGGTTTTGGTACGCACTCGCGAGGGATGTCCCTGTTCGATCACCACCAATTTGTTGGATAATGTGAGACATAGAGAAATAAAATGCCTCATCACTCATCTGTTTTGCGGCGACATTACCAGTTTTGAGCATGGCCATATAGTCACTGGGCAACACCAATCCACCACTAGCTGCCATCGCCTGTGCGGACAGGTTTACCGATTTTTTGAAATCGTCAGGGTTGTTAATCATGTTGCGCAGTTCGGCGATTTTCAGAACCTCCTGTGACTGGTCGCGCATTTCCTGCGCTTTTTCATCGCTGATCCCGTGCATCCCTAAAAAACGGGTGGCGTATTGTAGTCTCAGCAATTCTGGCGTGACCATTTTAGCTTCATCGTAATGACGCAATACCGAATGCGCTTCTTTCAGGATCTTCAGGTTATCACTGGCGCTGTTACCGATAATGCGCATGCCACTGGCGAATTTATCCGCATCTTTCAACACGTCTTCGCCGACCCCCAACGCACGGAATGCTGACATTTCCTTGTGATAGATGGACGCTTCATTCAGCATCGGTTTGACGCCCATCAGCATGGCACCACCAGATGCCACCATGCCCGCGCCGTGACCGAGCATATCGTTGCGCAGGTTCTTGGTTTTCTGATAACGGGACTTGGCCGCGGCCAGTTTCTTTTCCCGCTGCTCCAGCCGTTCCAGTTGTTGGCGCTGCTGGCTCAGGGTGTTATTGGTGCGGCTGATATCGGTATTGATACGCCGTTGCGCCTGTCCAAGCTGGCTGGTTGAGATGCCGCTGGCATGCAGGGCATCGCGCTGGCGTTGTAGTGATTGGCTGAGGGTTTGCGTTTTCTCTTTAAACTGGGCGGCGGCTTTTTTCGCCCGCTCAAACTGGGTAATCTGGCTTTTGGTGGGGTTTTCACTGGCTTGCAGGGCACGGGCCAGTGCCGCCACTTTGTCGGTGGCGTCGCGGTAAGCCTGCTGCGTGCTGAGCAAGGTTTGCTTGGTCTTGCGAAAGCCGTCAATCCTGCCGGCCTGCTGGTTCAGATCCCGCAATTGCTGGCGGGACTGTTTGAGGGTCTCCGCCAGCCGTTTATTGGCTGCCTGCGCACCTTTAAAGGGCCGCGTCAGTTTATCCACGGCGCTTAAGATCACTTGCAGGCGTAAATTTCGGTCACTCATCGGCACCACTCCGCTTCATTGCCCGGTAACGCCATTCCAGCAACTCCGGCAGGGGCATGTCAGCGGTTACGGCAGGCGACCAGTGAAAGACGGTGGCAATGTCTGCCACCAGTTCATCAACGGTTAGTTGGTCTGGAAATCGGACTTCACCGACTTCGGCAGCAAAAAACTGACCACCTCGATACTCAGGTTAATCAGGTCGCCCGGTGACATCAGCAGCAAATCGCCTTTGGTCAACGCCGGCGCGGTGACGCGGGGTAACACCAGCATCATGGAGTCTACGTCCATCTCCATCAGGGCTTGCAGACGGGCACCGCGCAGGGCACCACTGTTAGGCTTGCGCACAATCACGTCCGTAATGGTGGTAGCACCCCGTATAATCGGCTCTTCCAGTGTGACGGAGGCCTGTTCAGGCAGGGCAACAGGGGTTTGTTCGGTCATGATAAAAGCTCCTCGGATGAAAAAGGTTAATATTTACAGGCCAATAGCACGGCGATGCGCTTCGAGACGGTCAACGCCGCCGACGATTTCCACCATATTTACAGTGTCGATTTCGACCAGCACTTCCCCGTCCCACGTCAGTTTAAAGTAAGTATTTTTGGCGCTGACCTTAGTCTGGGTGTTGTCACCCTGTTTGTAGCTGCCGTGGTCAAATTCGGAAAATCGCCCGCGCATGACGACCTCAATGGCAATCACTTCGCCGGTATCGTCACGCTGGAAAGAGCCATTGAAACGCAGGGCCACGCCATCGACTTTATCAATGCCCCACTGTTTGTAGAGCTGGGCGTCAACCCCACCGAGGGTAAATTCCGCATCCAGTGCGCCGTCATCCAGCCCCAAATCAACATTGGCCGCCCCGGGCATGCCGCCGCCGCGATAGGCTTCGAGCTTGCGACCCAGTTTGGGTAACGTCAGTTCTTCGACAATCCCAACGTAATTGTTGCCGTCATTGAAGAGGTTTAAGTATTTCAGTTTGCGTGGTAATGCCATATGCAGCCCCTTAGCTGTTAATGCTGTTGGCGAAGTTCATCAGGTACTGGTCAGTAATGCGCTGGCGCAGCAGCAGGTTTTCCAGTGGCGGCACCGGGGTGTAGTTATAGTCGATATAGAGCTTGCCGGCTTTCAGGGTGTCCTTGCTGTTGGCGCTTTCGTCATACCAGCATTGGCCATCAATCAGGTAGCCGTTAGATTTGAGTTCACGCAGCTTGGCATTGATGCCTTCGATAATGTCACGCACCAGCGAGGGCGTCAGCGGTTTATCGATAGCCCACATATGGGCCTCGGCCATCGTGTCAGCCAGCACCTGGGCGGTGCGGGTGTAGCTTTCAAACTGGAACAGCGGATCATCGGAGCAGGTGCGGGAACCCCAGAAACGAAATCCGTCTTTGCGAATGAGGGTGGTGACGTCGTTCTGGTTGAGCAGGTTGGCGTCGGTGGCGACGTCCTGTAAATCCCAGAAGACATCCGCTGAAATGCCGGTCACCCCATTGACGCCCACGTTGGACAGGGTTTTGTGCCAGCCGGTTTCCTCGTCGATTTTCGCCCGCAAGCCTAATGCCCGTGCTGTGGCATAAGCAACAGCTTCACGGCTGATCACGGTATCCCAGCTCAGGAAGTCCGGCCAAATCAGCATCAGCTCACGATACTTGAAGTTTTTACGATAGTTGATAACTTCTTCGATTTTTTTGCAGCCATAAGCGCTCACATACGCCATGGCTTTCAGTTTCTCGGCAATGCCGGCCAGCGCCTCGGCCACGGGCTGGGTATCGTGACCGGGCACACCGAGAATACGCGGCTTAACACCCAGCTGACCTTGTGCGGCCAATAACGCCTGCATGCCGGTTTTTTTGCCCTCATCGGTGACGCGGCCAATGATATTGGATGTGGTTTCGGCTTCGGTTTCGCCCTGGGCGACACGCACCACTACGGTTACGGGTTTGGCCTGATCGGCAATCGCCCGCAAGGCATGGAATAGCGTTCCGGTTTCGCCGGCCTTGCCGCTGGCGGTAAGGACATCGGTTAACAAGACCGGAGTGTTTAGGGGAAAGGTATTGGGGTCAGCATCATCCCCCCGTACAGACCATGCCGACAATGGCAGTGCTGACGGTGGTAATGGTGCGGGTGCCTGCGTTGATTTCCTGCACGCGCACGCCGTGATGATAATCTTGGGCCATAGCGAAAAACTCCTGCTTAAGTGATTTCGTTATGGTGGTCGGCTTTACAATAAAATGCAGGTGATTGGGGTTGTGTGAGGGCTGGTACAAATCAGGTGAATCATTAATGAGGGGATCGCCCCCTATAATGAATGCACAATGCAAAAAAAATATACCTAATTAAAATACATCATCATGGGCGGCCGTGCCTGCATGTAGTGCGCCGCGTGAATTGAAAAACTGTTTCATTTAAATCGCAAAAAATTATATTACGGTGTTTTTATCAAACACGCGGCATATTTAGATTGTTTTTTACCCATCAACGCCGATGTTCCTCCAAACTCACATTTTGCACATTTATTGAACTGAAAATTTGTTTAATTTCAACCCGTTCAACAGTCAGTTACCCGTTTCTACTGCCCAAATCCACCCAGTGCGTAATTCTAGAAAACCTCGGTTTATCGGGAACGGCAGAGCTAGCGAAAAATGCGGTACTGAATAGCCGAAAAATTAACGGGAAATCGTTGTATAACGACGTGAATTTACATGCGGGCGATGTAGGCGCGTTATCGGCATTCGGCGGCACAATCATTTCGGACAATAAAATCATTGAGCTGAAAAATGCCACGCCCGGAGCGGCAAATTACATCCAAGGCACAGACATCAATGGCATCTCACGATACCGAGTTGGTTGCGGAAATGGAACCAGCAACGTGTCAATCGTCAATGCCCGGACGGATACGCATTTAACGGTGGGAAATGGTAACGTCACGTTAAACGAAAAACCGCTGGCGACTGTCGAGAGCATACCCAAAAACATACTGGTTAAATCAACGACAGGGTATTGGCGATGCGCTGACACGGGGTTGATTTTACAATGGGGAACCATCAACAGAGCTGACTCCGACAGTACGTGGATACAATTTCCTACCTTGTTCCCAACGGAATGTGCCAACGTGCAGATAACCGTGTCGTTATCCGGCAGTGGTTCCAGCACAATGAATGTTCAGGCACGTAACCGTAGTAACACAGGTTTTACAGCGATAATGGCGACAAATGAAACACAGTGTAACTGGTTAGCGGTGGGGTATTGATATGAATTATTTCTATAGCGCAAAAAATAACGCATTTTGTCCGATTGCGTGGAAACAAAATTATGTGGATGCGGGATCATGGCCGGACGACGGCATCGCCGTGAGTGTTGATGTTTTTAATGAATTTGCTATTAACGCCCCTCCGGCGGGAAAAATCCGCATTGCGGGGCCTGACGGGTTGCCCTCATGGGGCGATATCCCGCCGCCAACGTCAGCGGAATTGCAGCAACAGGCCGAATCCCAAAAACGGCATTTGATGTCACAGGCTGCAAATGCCATAACACCGTTACAGTATGCTGCTGACCTCAAAATGGCGACGAACGCAGAGCAGAGCAAATTGACAGAATGGAAAAAATATACAGTGTTATTGAACCGCGTCGACTGTTCGACAGCACCTGACATCGACTGGCCTAAAACACCAGAGTGAAAATCAGGGGCATCACGCCCCTTTAATTATTCCGGCTGCTCAGGCCATTGGATATCGGGGGCGGTAGAACAATCTACCCGATTGAGCAGTACCCGGTATTTACGCCATTCGGTTAATGCGGATTTTTCGGCGTCGGTGGCCATATCGAGGTCAATCGCATCCTGCCAAATCGCAATTTTTTCGGTTGCCGTTCTCAACAGGCCGCGTTTCTCATACGCCGCACGCTGCTGTAGTTGTTCCGGCGTTGGCGGCGGCGTGCCGATGGCTATGGCCTCAGCTTCAGTAATTGGGATTAAATCTGGTCTAATCCACGCGTCCTGCGACCCGTCGGCAGTATATCCATATACCTGATTATCAAGTGATTTGAAATATTTCATCATTGTCATTGTTATCGTAACTCCCACCAATTCGTAATTTTATTATCAAATTCCGTCGTCACTGAATAGGCAGCACCGACAGGTATGATTGCACTGCCTGTCCCACGCTGGGCGCCCCCACTATTGGCCCCCCTAACCAGGGGAATATGTATAACGTCCCCGCCCTGTTTAAACGAAATATTCGCGGCTGACTGCTCTGTTCCCTCGCGAGTGTCGCGGGATACCGCTATGACAACAAATATGGGCCTGTTTGTGTCATTGACATACCAGGCGCCAATCACCCGGCTCGTTGTCACATGAACCCACGACTGGGCATACCCGACCCCGTGAGCAGAAATGGCATCGGTGACCGATTTCTGGCTCATTACCACATCTGTTGCCGTGCCAGTTGACTGCGCGATACGGGTTGGCGCGGGTATATCATCCAAACAGGCCAGTGTGCCGTTTTTTTGTGGAATACGGGCGTTAAACCACGCGTTATTTCCAATGCGACTGGTTAGCTGCGGTTGGGGATCAGACGCATTTAATTCAATCACTGATAGATTACTGCGGGCACGGACGATATTGGTTCCCGTTATTTCACCCGCAACAGAAACAAAACCATCAATATTACCGCCAGATTTGCTAAATTTCGTCTCCAATACCCGAGTTGTTGCCTGCTGACTCATAATACTGGTTGTCGATTGGCCTGTGGATTGGGCAATTGTAGTGGGTGTTATAGGTGCTGGGATATCGTCCAAAAATGCGATGGTTCCGTTTTTTTGTGGAATATAGGCGCTATTCCAGCCACCATTACCCTGACGGCTAGTCAATTTAGGACTAGACTCAGACGCATTAATCTCGACCGTTGATAGATTACTGCGGGCACGGACGATATTGTTTCCCGTGATTTCACCCTCAGCATCGACATGCCCGCCCACCACGCCACCTGTTTTAGAGTAGGCATTTTCCGCCAGTTCCACAGTTCCCGTTAAACCGAGGTTTTTCACAAACTCCGGTTTGTTGGGGATATCTGCGCCGTTCTTGTTTTTCTCCAGGCAACTATTGGCATTATTATTCGCCGTCGCCGCCAAATCATAAGCCGCCTTGACCGCTTTCGGGGTTGCCGCCTGTGTTTCGCTGTTGCTGTTGACCGCGCTATTCAGGATCACAAACCCCTTTTCTTTCAGGGTCGCGTCAGGATGGCGGCGGCTTTGCTCATGCTCACGGATAGCGTTAGCGACCACGGCATCCGCATACTCGCGGGTGGCCAGCACCACGGACGGATCAATTTTCAATGTCACCGCGTCCGTATGGCTGACAATCAGCACCATGCGAATAGTTTGAGTACGACCGGAACCTTCCTGCAATTGCGGCTTGTAGGTTTCCGCGCAGTTGCCGACCGCAATTAAAATGCCGTCCTTATCAAACAGGCCAATTTCCCGTATCCACCAACCGCCTTCATTTTCCGGTATAACCTGTTCAGCCATAATCTGGTTGGTGTTTTTGGGATCAACACTCAGGACATTAATCGCTGCACGGCGGCGTTCGTTAACGAGTTTAGTTTGTGCGGTGTCCGGTGTCGGCAATTTTCCGCCCCCATCGCCCACCGCCATATGGGTGATGTTCAGTTTGGTGCCCAGTGCGGCGGCATTGGCGAGTTTGTCCGCGCCCAGCCGGGTTAACAGGGCAAAGAATTTCGTGCTCATGATTTAATCCTCATTTCATCAATAACATGGACTGCCACGCCCACCACGTCAGCGCCGGAGACAACCACTTCTTTAGGTAAATAGGGGTATACAGTCAGGCTATCCCCGCTGTAGCTGGTCACAGTACAATAGGCTGTACCGCCCGTTTCCAATTGAATGGACATGCCAATCAAATGGCGCGAGGCCGGTTTCGCATCAAAAATCAGCCGTTCCAGCTCCTGATGGGTTTCTGCTGTAATGCCGGTTTCCATCACGCCGATATCGAGCCGGAAAGTACCGGGTGCCTCGTTGGTCTGCCACCATTCAGTCACGCGGATCAGGTAACCGAACGGCTCGACCACGCGCCGGATAGCACCAATGGTGCCCTTGTGCTTATGGACAAACATTGCCGCCTTGATGGATTCACGTTTGGTGCGTTCGGGCCAGTCCATATCCCAGCGGTCAACCGACCACGCCCACGCCAGATACGGCAACAACGGCACCGGGCAATGATCGGGGTTCCACAGGTCACGGAGGGGGACAGGCATAGCCGCCAGACTGGACAGGGCTTCGGCGGCGGCCACTTCCAGCGGTGAGGAACCGACCGGCAGCAAGCGGTTATTCATCGGAACCCCCGATAGTCACGGTGGCACGGGTACAGAAACTCGCCTGAGTTTTATCCAGGATCATGTCCTGTGCGGGGGCTTTCAGTTCAATACGTTGTACGCCGGGGACATGCAGTGCGGCAAAAATGGCACTGCGCACGATATCGCGGCCAATCCGGTGCTGCTCGGCGGTGTAACGCGCCAGTCTGGCCCGTGCATCCTGCAATATCGGCTCGTATTCGGGCGTGGGATAGCAGTACAACACGGCGTCAATGTCATAATCAATAATCTTGGCCGATTGCACGGTAAGGCGGTCGGCGACGGGGCGCACGTCCTCATCATTCAGGGCGTGACTGACAGTAGCAATCAGCTCATCACTGGCCGCGCCGTTCCCCTCACGGGATAAAATACTGACTGTCACATAAGCCGGCGCGGGGCTAACAACCGAGGCATCGGCGACACGACCGTCAGCACTGCGTGCATGGTATTCATAGGCACCAACGGGACCGGCAACGCTCAGTCCCTCAAACGCCTGCGGAATACGCACGCGATAATCGCGGTCAGGCTCCAGCACGGCAGGCACCGGCGGTACGGCATTATTGTCAGCCGGCTGCAATATCAATCGACTGACGTTATTGTTTGCGCCCAGCTGGTCTAAATCACTGCCGCCGGCATACGCTACCATCGCCGCACGCGCCGCTTCATTAATGCGCTGGCGCAGCAGCAATTCACGGTAGGCATTTTCCTGGAGCAACTTAGTGATGGGTTCCGATTCCAGCGCCAAAGTGCGGGTAATTGCCTCCCGTTGCTCTGGCGGGTACAGGGCAATCAGCGCCGCTTTACGCTCTGCAAACAGCGTTTCAAAATCCAGCGGTTCAACCACATCGGGCGGGGGCAGCTGACTTAAGTCAAGGTCTGGCATTGTCACCTCACTGGCACGGAAAACGCAATCGGATCACGGGCGGGGGAATAATGGCCGCTGATATCGACCGTCATTTGTCCGGCCGCATTTTGACTGAGTGTTATCGCCGTGACGATGATGCGCGGCTCCCATTGCTGGATAGCGGTATAACAGGCCGCCATCAGTTGCAGGCGCAGCGCTGGGTTTTGAGGTGCATCTATCAGTGCCGACAACAGGGAACCATACTGACGGCGGGCGATCCGGCTGCCCACGGGCGTCATTAAAATATCGCTGACGGACTGGCGAATATGGTTAATATCCGTCAGTTGCTCACCGGTCTGGCGATTCATACCCAGATACCTCATGAGACGGGGCCTCCTGACGTGCCGTCACCACTGCGGACACCATTGTGCCGATGTGAATCGACCACAATCCCGTTAGAGCTGAATTGGCCGTCAGTGTGGGTGATATTGCCGCGCATCGTCCCGCCGTCCCGGATCTCCAGACTGCCTGTGGTCAAATGGTGCGTACACATCACGGTCGGGGTATCCAGGGTGATTTGGTTGCTGGCCGTACAGGTGATATCCGGTGCGGTGACATGGACAGACACTGCCGCATTCACGGTGGCTGTTTTAATCCCCGTGACCGTTAATGCGCTGGTTTGGGGTTCGTATTCAATCACCGCCCCGTCGGGAAAAACCAGGTGGGCGGCCGTCGGTGAGTGGGAAGGGGCCGGAAATTCGTCGGAAAAAATCGCTGGCAGCACAAAGGCGGTGGTCAGATCGCCGCCGATAGACAGTAATAAAACCTGTTCGCCAACACTGGGTGCCCACCATGTGCGGGCGCTCCCGGCTCTGGCGGTCAGCCAGTTCAGCCAGTCTGTTTCAAGATGCCCGGTTTCCACGCGACAAATCCCACGGGCAGTATCTACCCGGGTGACAGTGCCAATGCGGATCAGGTTGCGCAGCCGGCGCAAAAGTTCGGTAAATTGTGTGTTCATGCGCACAACATGTCACTGTGCGTACCGCTCTGCACGTTATTGGGGTTGTGCCAGTCCTGACACACATTAGCGGGTGAGATGCGCGAGAATTTGCTCTTCGATATGCGCGATATCCTGCGCTGTCAGCCCCAACAGGCGGCGTGATGGGTACTGAACTTCGATGTTTTTGCCCCGCATCCGTTCTTTTAAGCCGAAATGATGGACGCGCGCAACAGTGGCCACTTTGGGGGCAAAGAAGATGGCCGCTTCTTTATCGCTGGCCGACAGGCGCAGGTAACGGGCGGTCGCCAGTTTCTTAAACATGCGGGTTTTCCTGCTGTTTTTATGGGTATTAATGCGATCGGTTTTGACTTCCAGAAAGCGCTGGATATCGTTTTTATAGAAGGTGCGCAGGCCCTTGCGCTCAGCATCATATCCCGTGATCACTTCGCCATTCTTACCCTTGCGGATCTGCCAGTTTTTCAAGGTGCGGGTTTCACCGCGCCAGACAAACTTCATGCCCCGCTGTACCTTGAGTATTTGCGCCTTGCGCTGGGTATAGCGGCTGCCGTCAGGGTTGCGCTGGGCGCGGATGCGTTGCATCTGGCTCTGGCGTAAGTCCCGTGCAATCTCGCGGGCAAGCTGTTTGCGACTGGCCGGGGACAGTTGGGTTAACAACGCCGTCAGGGCGGTATCCAGTGGCTGCAATTCGTCCGTTTCCATTTCACCACCGGTCAAACGGGTTTTCTGGCTCAGGGACCGCATCCACCGTGCTGACATCACCCTGCTGAGTGACCACAACACGCTCAGTCAGTTTCAAATCAATGCTGATATCGGCGGTGGCGTCATTGAGGATATTGACGTCAAAGGTGAAGCCGCTGTGACGGTTATCCGGATTGGCGAAGATGTCCGGTTGATGCTCACGCAGCCAGTGCACTATCACTGCCATCAGAATATTCTGATCGCCGGGATAACTTTCCGCAATCAGGTTCAGGGTGTATTCATATTCGTAGGACAGTGATGATGCGGATGTGGCCACCACGGCACCGTTTTCCACAAACAGATGCAGGTATTCGGGGTTATCCCGCAGGTAAGGAATTTTCGTCGCCAGCACAGCGCGTAATAAACGGGGTTTATTCATGGGGCACCTGTTATTGACACTGGTTCTGAATGTAGTCCTGCAAGTACTTCGTCTGCTGCTCGTTCTCCGCCATCATTCGGAGGAGATCGTAATAATTTTGTTTAGCTGGTTCGGTAAGTTGTGGGGTTCCTGCATCGCCCGCGCTGCCGGAGGAAGTGGTTTCAGACACGGGACAGGTGGCTTTGATGCGCAGCTTGCGACGGCCAGCGGCAACATCAGTGCGCAAAGTATCGATTTCAATCTGGGCATTGGCGAGTTCCTGAGTGTGTTGGGTGTCCAGTTCTGCGAGTTGCTGGATGCGCTCTTGCTGGGTGGTGTTGATGGTGACCTGTTCGTTATACGTTAACTTTAAGTTATGGTATTCCTTAGCCTTGTCCTGATATTTGCCGTAGCCGAACCAGACCAAAGTAGTGAGAATCGCCAGATAACCGAAAGTCAGGTATTGAGTGTTGAATTTCATAGCATCTCAAATGCCCGTGTGAAAGTGTCATCGGAATAAGGCTGCTTGCCGTTCTCCATCTGGATCATCGCTTTGACTAACGCTGTCATGACGTCCTGATTATTAACATCAATCACCGAATCGCGAGAGACACTCACTGCATCGCTCACATAAGCAATGTAGGCCTCAGTGTCATTCTCATTCGGTGGTGCCCAGCGAGATATAAACTGGCGGATAGTGTTATCACCATATTTGCGCTCGTAAGTGCGCAGGATTTTGATCATAGCGCGTATACCGTACTCTGGTGCAATAAACTGACAAAATGACTTATCTGTCTGCCTGCTGCACAGTCCCTGCCAGTTATCCCCGTGGCGGATATTGCCCGGATTGTGATTGTCAATGCCTCTACTCATGCGGTTTATCTCCCAACCGTTTATTAATGGCACGAACAGCAAATTCGCGTATTTTCTCAACGCCAATAAATCCAACAGCACCCCCGATAGCCGGTGCAAAACTGATAGGAATGCCAAACATCTCTAGCCCGCTGGATACACTCCATGACAGGGCACCACAGAGCAGCGCCTCTACCCAGCGGTTCTTTCGTTCCACGCCGTCGTAAATCAGGCGGCCGTAACAAATCAATGCAGCCAACACTGAGCCGGATATTTGCGGCCACGAGTTTTTTAGGCCATTTAACATGTCAGCCCATACATCAGGTTGTTTATCCATCTCTTAGTCCCATAGTTGGATCATCGGTGTCACAGGCGCGGGTGCGATATCCGGCAGTTCCAGCGCCATGCCGTGGGGCAAAATGACCCCGACATCAGCCAGACCGGGATTGGCCTCCAGTACCTGCTCGGTAACACCGTGTGTGCGTCCATAGTGACGCCAGCACAGGGCGTCCACCGTGTCATATTGTTGTGTCCGTATCTGCATCAGATCAGTTCCACAATATTGTGTGTTGTGTCTTTAATGCGCTGGATGGCCCACACGGCATCACGGTGCAAATCATCGATAGCAGGCTCCAGTGAATCGGCTTTTTTCGTCCCGTCCGGCGTGGTGTCAATGTCGCGGTAACGCTCGCTAAGCCCGGCTTTTGCCGTGCAATACACCGCGCGGCGGTAAAGGTATAACAGTTCAGATTCGTCGTTAATCCGGCTGGCCGGAACCGATTTCAGGGTGTGATAGCCCTGGCTGATTTGTTGTGACTGCCAGCCTGCCAGCTCCCGGTTGGTTTCAATGACCGCATTTTTCAACGCTTCAATCAGGCGGCCCGAGGTCACCGTGCCATCACTGCGCATGGTGGCGCGAAAATCGGCAGTATGGATGGATGGCCAGAAATCACCACTGGTGATAATTTGGTCTACTTCTTTGATCGGTTCGGGTGAAATGAAATCCATAACAGCCTCAAAATAGGTAGGGCGGTGGGCGAGAGGTCGAAAACGGGTTTCTTATCTCGCGCCGCCCTGGCGCGTTGGCACGTTCGTTAATCATCAGCGCGGTGTTGCGCTGACAATATTTTTTCCAGTTGTTTAATATCCGCTTTCACCCCTGAGCGATCATTGAGTTCAAGGGCCCGCAGCAGCTCACACAACGCCGGTTGGGGAAAGCCATTATCACGCAAGCTGTAGCCCAACCATTTATGGAGTTCCCCACGGACTTTATCGGGCATATCTTCATGCTCAGTCAGTGAGCTGACGCGCTGTAATATCTCCAGTGGGATCGGGTTTTTCACGGTGTACGCGTCTTTGGCCCGGTCTGCCATTTCTTCCGCGATAGCACAACCTGTTGTACGTGATTGTCCTTCTGGCATGGTTAACTGGTGTGTTAACGCGTATTCGGCAATATCCAGCCCTTGCTCATAAACACCGGCATCAAAGCTCCACAACATGAGGTACATCAAAACGTCATCCTGTCCCCCTGATTGATTGTGGAGGGTTTCAGTGATCCACGTTTCATACAGCGGTAACGCTTTGCGTTTGTAAGTGGCTTTGCGTTCAAATGACTGGATTTTCCCTAAGTCTCGCTTGTGCTGACGTAACATCAGCTTCACTTGCGTGGTGACCGAGGGATCGGCCAGCCTGCCGCCATATTCAGCGGCGTGCCTGGCCTCCACTTGCATGCGTTTCTTTTCCCACGGGTTCACGCTTATTCTCCGCTTTTATCTTCCGTATCGGCGGGTACGGCAGACTTGGCTTTGATTAGCGCAATGTTTTCGATTAGCGCGACACAATCGTAATCTTCGACGAGGTAATCTTCGTTAACGGATTCGTAGTTTTCCACCCGGTCGCGCTTTGGATTATCCAGCACCTGACGGCGACGAGAGTCTTCCTGCCAGTAAATAGACAGGTTATCCAGCCGGGTAATGAGCATGGCATCTTTAGGGAAATACGGCACCCGCACCGCAGGCAATCCGCCAATCCGTTTCTGGCTGATAATCACCTCCGCCGCCAACGCTTCGGTGTTGGCCTGGTCACGGTTAACGATAGGGAAATATTTATCGGATAGCAGCTGACGGCCACAAATGACCACCAGTTCGGTATCATCGGCGTACACTTCGGAAATGGCATCATCAACAGCCTGCATCACCAGCGCATCGAGGTTTGCGTAATCGCCCCCTTTACCCACTTTGATCGGTTCGGCGGTCGTAACATTACTGTCTTTATCGGTGGATGAACCGATCACATGGTCGGGCGCTTCCCGTCGGATTTTATGTAACCAACCCACGTTAACGTCCTGCAATAATTTATGAGTGGTGCGGTCAGAGGTGGCGGCGCGGTGTGTGCCGTTCCAGCCAATCATGATGCGGTCAAGCGCCTGGCGTTTGATAATTTCATCACGAATACGGCGCTGGAAATCGTCAAAAATGGCCCACATATCCAATTTTTCGTAACGAATGGCGGTATCAAAGTTGGTCTGCTTACAGTGATACTCTTGTTTAGACAAATCGGTGGGGTCGGTGGGTTCACGGTCTTTATCTTTAGTGTCCGTTGTCCCGGCAATGGTGGAGCCGATCCCTAAACCGATTTTTTCCCCGACTTGCGCTTTAACGGGAACAATATTGATCATCGTTAAAAAGGCGGCACTCAGTTGAATTTTGCTTTCCAGCTTTTGCGCGGCGGAAGGTTCGATTTCCACTTTTGCGGTGGCAAACGCCCCGGGTTCAACCCCGTAAATTTCGCTTAAACGGGTTAAGTAACCATTAAATTTAAACCGTGTTTCTTTTCTCATTGTCGTTTCCGTTTAGCAGTCCGTCAGGTTTTCAGTATTTTCGCCCTGACCGCCGAAAGCGTGGGGGCGTTGCGGGTTATTATCCTGCTGGCTCAGGGTGTCTTTCAGTGCGTCCAGTTCTGATTTCAGGTTTTCATTTTCCTGTGTCAAACCGGACAGGCTTTCAACCTGCTGAGTCAGCGTAGCAACCTGCGCGGCCGTGTTGGTCTGTTCTTCCGCACACAGTTCGATGGCCTGGTGCACGTCAGACAGGTTTTCATCAGTACGCTGGCGCTCTTTGGTGAATTTCGCCTTGATGCGGTCAAACAAACTGGGCATGGTGGAATTTCCTTCCTCTTCAACGAATTCGAACAGGGTTTCTTCGGCGGCAGTAAAGAGGTTATCTTTGTGCTGCTTACGTTCAGCAAGGTTGCTCTCACCCCCCTCAGCACCGCGACTGAATTGCAGCATGCTAGTGCCAAGACTGGCCGGATTATCCGTCACCGCCAGCCCGACCAGATAAGCGCCGCCCATATCCGAAAAGCTCGGATTGATTTCCACCGAGGTGTAGACTTTCTGGCGCTTTTTATTCATTTCCACCAGTTCAGGCGTCGGCGACAGCACGCCATACAGCGCCAGCTTGCCGGACAAGGGGCCTTCGCTGATTTCTTCGGTGTAGACTGAATCCACATCACCGAAACGGGGCATCCACGAGTAATTCCAGTGCTCCATATTGATACGGGCACCGTAAACAGTGGGGTTGTAATTCTTTTCGATATCCGTCAGCCATTGGCGCGGGACTTTGCGGCCATCCGTTGTGGCCCCTTCAACACAAAGGCGCACCGGCTTACTTTTTTTTCGTCATTGCTCAGGCTCCGGCAATTGAATGTAGGTTCATGCGTAAAAAAAAGAGTAAGCCTATGTTTTCAGGGATGGACGATAAGAAACAATGCCGGGCCATTGTATGGGCAATGGCACAACGGGCGTGCAGCGCGGGAGGAATAGCCAGTCAGTAATCTGGCGGCATGAATACATCACAAGACCTTGACCCACGTAAGAGAGCTATGCACCTGTATTTTAGCGGGTATCGGATCGTGCGCATTGCTGAAATCCTCAACGAGAAAGCCGTCACCATTCACAGCTGGAAACGTCGTGATAAATGGGATGACATCACCCCGTTTGACCGCGTTGAAATGAGTGTGGAGGTGCGCCTTTGTACGCTGATCAGTAAAGAAAACAAGGAGGGAAAAGACTACAAAGAAATCGACCTGCTTTATCGTCAGCTGGAACGGCACGCCAAAATTCACCGTTATCAGGATGGCGGCAATGAGGTGGATTTAAACCCCAGGCTGGCCAATCGCAACAAAGGTGAACGTCGTGCACCTGAAAAGAACCTGTTTAGCGAAGCACAGATTGAAAAACTGGAAGCCCTGTTCTACGCCAATATGTTTGGTTATCAGAAAGTCTGGTATCAGTCCGGCCAAAAGTGCCGTATCCGCAATATCCTCAAATCACGCCAAATCGGGGCAACGTATTTTTTTGCCCGCGAGGCGTTTATGGATGCGCTGATCACCGGACGCAATCAAATATTTTTATCGGCCAGTAAAGCGCAGGCGCACGTCTTTAAACAATACATCATCGAAATGGCCCGTGAAGTGGACACTGATCTGAAAGGCGACCCAATCGTGCTGGCGAACGGGGCAACCTTATATTTCCTGGGGACAAATGCCCGCACCGCACAGAGTTACCACGGCAATCTCTATCTGGATGAATATTTCTGGATACCGAAATTTCAGGAATTGCGCAAGGTGGCATCGGGCATGGCCATGCACAAGAAATGGCGGCAGACCTACTTTTCTACCCCCTCCAGCCTGACCCACAGTGCGTATCCGTTCTGGTCAGGAAAACTCTTTAATCGTGGACGCCGCAAGGCCGAGCGTATTGAGGTGGATATCAGCCATCAGGCTTTGGTTGATGGCCGGTTGTGCGGTGATGGGCAGTGGCGGCAGATTGTGACCGTTGAGGATGCGGTGCACGGGGGCTGCAACCTGTTTGATATCGACCAGTTAAGCCTGGAATACAGCCCGGATGAATATCAAAACCTGCTGATGTGTGAGTTTGTCGATGATATTGCGTCTATCTTTAATTTGCAGTTAATGCAGAAGTGCCTGGTCGATAGCTGGGAAGTGTGGGACGACGTGCAACCCCTTATGATCCGTCCGTATGCCTATCACCCGGTCTGGATTGGATACGACCCCGCCAAAGGGACACAAAACGGGGACAGTGCCGGTTGTGTGGTCATCGCGCCGCCCCTGTTCCCGGGGGGTAAATTTCGGATACTGGAGCACCACCAATGGCGCGGTATGGATTTTCGCGCCCAGTCTGACGCGATTAAAGAGCTGACGGAACGTTATAACGTGCAATATATCGGTATTGACTCCACCGGGCTGGGTCACGGGGTTTTACAGAATGTGCGGGATTTTTTCCCGGCGGCCAAAGAGTTTGTTTATAACCCCGCGTTAAAAAATGCCCTGGTACTGAAAGCCTATGATGTGATCAGCCATGACCGGCTGGAATATGACGCCGGCAGCAATGACATCACCCAGTCTTTTATGGCCATCCGACGGGCAACCACCGCCAGTGGCAACCGCCCCACCTATGAAGCTGACCGCAGCGAAGAAGCCAGCCATGCCGACCTGGCATGGGCGACCATGCACGCCCTCTATAACGAACCTATCACGGGTGAAAACAGTAATCACCGTAATATTGTTGAGGTCTTTTTAATGAGCCGTAAGAATAAGAAACGCCAGAGCCAGAAACTGACACAGACGCCGGATACCGCCTCAATGGAGGCATTTACGTTTGGTGACCCCATTCCCGTTTTAGATAAACGTGAAATCTTTGATTATCTGGAATGTGTACGGGTCGATAATTACTATGAGCCGCCCATCAGTTTTAACGGGCTGGCGCGTACGTTCCGAGCCGCACCCCACCATAGCAGTGCCATCTTTGTTAAACGTAACATCCTGACCAGCACGTTCATTCCGCACAAGTATTTAAGCCGCCAGGCGTTTGATAGCTGGGCGCTGGATTTTTTACTGTTTGGTAACGGCTATCTTGAGCTGCGCGATAACCGATTAGGCCAACCGCTGACACTGAAACACTCGCCGGCTAAGTTCACGCGCCGGGGTGCGGATCTCGATACCTATTGGTTTGTGCAATATGGCTATGAGACCAAGCCGTTTGAATTTCAGACCGGGAAAGTATTTCATTTGATAGAGCCGGATATTAATCAGGAGCTTTATGGCTTGCCGGAATATCTGGCGGCGATCCCGTCCGTTCTGCTCAATGAAGCATCAACCTTGTTCCGCCGCAAGTATTACCTCAATGGCTCGCACGCGGGGTATATTCTCTATATCAGTGATGCGGCACAGAAAACCGATGATGTGGATAAAATTCGTGAAGCCCTGAAAAGTAGCAAGGGTCCCGGCAACTTTCGCAACCTGTTTTTGTATGCGCCCGGCGGCAAGAAAGACGGCATTCAGACTATTCCGCTGTCCGAAGCCGCAGCGAAAGATGAATTTCTGAATATCAAGAACGTGAGCCGTGATGACATGCTGGCCGCGCATCGTGTCCCGCCACAAATCATGGGGATCATTCCTGAGAACGCCGGCGGCTTTGGGGATGTGGAGAAAGCGGCTAAAGTGTTTGTGCGCAACGAACTGCTGCCACTGCAAAGCAAGATGCAACAGTTGAATGACTGGCTTGGGGAAGAAGTTATCCGGTTTGACCGGTATTCGCTGGAGATGGACAGCAACGATTAACCTCCATCACTTGATGATGCGACCGTCTGCGAGGCGGTCTTTTTTTTTGCCCGAATGAAATGTAGTTTCAACTGTAATAATGATGTGATGAAACCTGATTTTGGCACGTCATTACACGCCACCACGCGCAGTCGTGACCCCGCCGCGCCTGCCCACTAAATGTGTCGCTTTTTATGCACCTGCAAGGGATCTTCCAAGAAGCGCCAATACTGGTGCTTGACGGGATGTGAGATCCTGATTTGATCTTGCGGATTGATGCGCGGAATAAGGGGTTTTATGCAGCCATGACTAAGAACAAAAATAACCCGCATTGAGGCAGGGTTACTACCATTTCGTGACATGTCACATGATCACAATTGCAGTTTTAATTTATGCCAGCCTAATGTGTTCCAGCACGCTGAGTCACCAGAAAAACAACATTCGACCACAGGAAGACCATCGCCACATTTGCCACATCGTCGCGTTGCCAATGCCTGCATAGTCTGCTGCAACTCCACATCATCTTTGCGAATAAGCAATGTCAGGTATTCAACCACATCGTAGGGTTCACGCCCCGGACGTCTCAGGGCACAATTGCGCTTCAACATCGCTAATTCTTGATTATCGAGCAACAATTCTATTTTGGTGACGCCAGCTTCCTGCTGGCGTTGACGTTGGGCGGCTTTGCGTTCTGCGGGGGATTTCGCCATTGGGTTTGTCCTCTCTGGTTACCAACGGGGATGAGGCAAACGGCACAAAAACAGCTCTTCAAATGCCTCTTGTGACCATGCCTTACGAAGTTGTTCTTCATTAAATCGATTTTCAACATCATCGAACAACGTTACCGTATCGAAAAAAGCAGGGCCACGTCCGATACAATTTCCAGTAAAAAACCGCTTATAAGCTGCCTCTCCGTTATCTCCTGAAGCTCTGGATGAATAAAACGTTCTATGCGAGTTCTTATGTATTGATAGACTCAAAGCTAATTGTATCAACTGAACGGGATTATCCGACCAAGCCCACTCTGACACATACACATCACCAGACAATGCAGCAACATGGCTGTTTTCATGCACAAAGCGGATTTCAGTGCCATTACTAAGCCTCAGTGACTTAATATCGTCTGCCTGCTCAATCAGGCGCTTTTGCTGCTGAGGGAAATACTGAGCAACGTTATGAACAAAAAACGGCAAGAATTCCTTATTTGACATAAAAAACTTGTTCCGGCCTGTCCGACAGGCATCACTTAAGGCTTCTAGTACGAAATAATAATCAGCACCCACCTGTCTGGCTTTATGCAAAAAGCGATTTCGGTGATGTTGATTGGCTTTCCAGCGTGCCTGCCAGACAAATAAACCTGACTCAAATTTCTGGTTGATGTTGTTAACGATTTCAGGGGTTAAATTTAAGGTGATCATTTAGCTATCCTCGGCTATCCTCGCTGCAAAATCTGCCGCGATTTCCTCTATTCGCTCACTGAGTTGCTGCAATGTACTGATATCATTGCTATCAACCCCCATTGTGATTACATCGCGGGTTAGATGCGCTAACTGTGTGTAATATCGGAATGGCGTCAAAGACTCCTGCCCGGCATTTTTCCCTGTTTTGGCTATCATCTTTTTATTCAGCGTGAATGAACGACTATCCGATGTAATCACGTATTTACCCAAATTGATTCTCATAACTTCCTCATTTCACCAAGATTATTAATCCGCTGCCGCAGTGCCTCGCGGCGCACCTGTTTCTGCCGTTCTGTTTCCACCGGAATAAAACTGCCATTCGTCCACAACTTAAATGGCTGTTCATTGATGCTAATTTTTCCACTCATGATTAATGACCGCGCCATAAATCGGCTAAAATCCATCCCGATTGAATCGGCATAGTCAATAATTTTTTCCACTAACTTTTTATTGTCGTTAATCGTCCTCCGTGCCTCCGTACAGTTATTGACAGAACTCCAAGGGGCGGCTGCGCCGCCAGATAAAGGCAAAAACCTCCCATTGGCAGGATCGTTATCTGCCTTTAACTTCGGCACAATCTGCCAGTTTTTTACGCGAGTGATGATCGGAGTATCTTCGCCGACCAAGGTGCAGAAAACCCCCTTAATACAATCAACGGGTTCCCCGTAAGCATTTGTTTTTTCTTCACGTTCATACCACAGTCTCGCCACGAGATCGGCACGACGTACAAAAGCACCGCCCTGCGCTTTGGTGTACTCCCCCCAATAACCCCGGTCAGCCGCTTTATGAACTTCTGCAAAATCAATATCTAAACCGTCCGATGAGGTTGTATCATCCCCCATGCGGCGTAATTCGCGCCAAACAGACACAGGCGCACCACCGATTTGTTGAAACTGGCGAATTTTCCAATGTGACGCCCACGCTGAAACTGCCCTCGCCATGTCCTTACATTTCTGCCCGGTTTCACCATCCACTTCGTCATCCATTGCATAGCCATCAATATTTTTACTGATATATTTCGCGATATAACCGGTCGCACTGCCTTTTTCTTCATCAATAGGCTCTACGTGAAAACGGGCTTTCAGGGCTTTCTGTGTCTGCAATTCTTCGGAGTCTTCAAGACGGGCGTAATAACAGAAAATATCCCGTAACGCTTCCACCTGTTCCGGGCGGACAAATAGCAGCATGTGCCAGTGTGGCGTACCATCATGATGAGGCTCAGTCACGCGGAAGCCGAAAACGCGAATACCCGCGCGGCTATAAGCGGCACGAATTTTTGCCCAGACTTTACAAAGATATTTCTGGGTTTCCCGTGGATCATTGCCTTGCCAGTTTTTGACAAAGCCACCTGCCTGATAGGCTGAATGAAAACGTGATGGCGCAGTAATAGTGTAGAATTCCCCCACACACCCCATTTCTTTAGCCAAATCTTCAAAACCGCGCATTCTGACCATCAATTCGCAACGTTTGATTGCTGGGTTAGACACACTGGCGAGCACCATTTTTGATAATTCGGTGCGGTTTCCGTCCTCGTCTTCGAGATCGAACTCTTTCAGAAACTGCCAGTTACTGCGCTTTTGTTCCAACCAACGGTGCAGAGTAGTGCGGGAAACGTAAGGGGACGCTGATTTTTGCACCTGACCAATAGCAATGGCCAAGTGTTCGAGTTTAATGTCACACAGTCGTTTTAATCGGCGATACCACCACTGCGCATCCATCATGCGCAGTAAAGCGGCACAGAGCTGATCATCATTGGGTTCTATCCTTCCTTTGATGAACTGCTGCCAGTACGGCGGCTGCGTGCCTGATTGCAGGGTTAATTTAGCCAGTAAGGTATAAACCCGTTCTAGGCGTTTACGCGCTTCACACTCTTCTACAGGCGGGTTATCCGCAAAATCATGGGTGACTGACTGATAGGTTTCAGACATAAAATTGGTGATGCCTGTTGCCAGTGATTTGATGGCCGACCGGTCTAGCTGGGCAATACGCTCCAATTGTTCAATAAACGGAAAGGGAACCGTCCCGGAAGCACGATGCTTGAATTCGTACTGTTTCATCACCAATTCAAACCGTGGCAATACATTCTTGGCTGTTTTGAGCAAAAATTCATTGGCACGGCGGCGACCGGATTTTTTAAATATTCTGGCGTATTTGGTGGCAAAATAGATCGCCAGAAAATCAGGGACGTGGGCGATAATATCGTGCCGCCACTCTGCGTCGTCCTGATTAGCTTCCCACATAATGCGCTCAGCCAGAGTCGCATCGCTTGGCAACTCCGGCTGAAACTCTTCACGCTGGCGACGCATTGATATATATACGTCGCTGTTGTGTTCCTGCAATTCGCTCATGCACGCGCCTCTAGCACCGCAATAATCTCTTTCGCCCTCTGGCAGTTGCCATTGGCAGTGCGTTGGCGATTGTGTACCGCTATTGAATTTTGTACATTGCGGCAATGCTGTTCAGTCATAAAGTCAATCAACCATAATTAAGGATTAATAAGTGGATAATTCAGGAATATCATCTGATCCGCCTTATTACGCGAACCACATTAGCTTCTTATCCGGTGCAACCGTTCTTCAAGGCGAAGTAAGGTTTTTATCAGCCCGCGTGATGTACGACGCTTGCGACGCTTTTCTTGGCGTAACGGCATGCCACATAACACGTCATTGGCTGCCCAAAAAAGAGCATCGAAGGCATCTTGCTCAGCTATTGAAGTCGTACATTCCATCCGACTGGAAACCTTACGGAGAATGGAAAGAACTAGTTCGGCACGCATTAGAAACCGCATATCTGCATTCACCCCGGCACCATATATTCGAATGGGATGATCGGGACACTCAGGAAGAGCTACTGACAAATATTCATCTTTCTGCCCAGGCGACTCGAAAAACGGTTGAACTTTTTGACAGTGGCGATCCAATACATCTGCCAGTTGGCACAAAGGTGTTTGCTGTCTCTGCTCAGTTGAATGAATTTCTTTCGTCTGTGGTTGCCGGTGATGTAAACCCGGTATGGATGGCAACAATGGATAGTGAATGGACACCGGGTTGCCGCAATGGTATTCACCCGAAATATCACCCTCGAAAAGTTTAATCATTTTCCCAGCAGGGAGCGTTGCCGCAGGAACAGAGCACGCGGATTGTGCGGTGCAGTGATGTTTCAGTAATTGATTCATGCTGCGCCCTCCAACACCGCAATAATTTCTTTCGCAGGCTGACGGTTGCCATTGGCGGCAATCGTGCGCGGGGCGTCGATTTCATGGATAGTGAAACCGAGATCGGCATAAAGCGATTTGGCGGCAATTGAGTTGGATACGGTGACAGGGACACCGAGATGCGCATTGAGCGTGTACAAATCAACAGCCAATGCTTCATGATAAGCAGGGGTGAAATTCACTTCATGATATTGGGTGAATGCCTTACCTTTGGTCAGGTACGGCGGATCGCAATAAACCACGTCACCATAATCAACGAGAGTTAATGTGTCCTGCCATTCAAGACATGAGAAACTCGCACGCTCCCGTGATTTACGGCGAAACGCTATGATTTCAGCCTCTGGAAAATAAACCTTTTTATATTTCCCATAAGGAACATTAAATTCACCTTTGGTGTTATAGCGGCAAAGTCCGTTATAACCGTGGCGATTTAAGTAGAGAAACAAACACGCTTTATCAGCATCACTGGTTGCGAAAGGCCGCTCATTGAAGATGTCTCTATTTTTGTAATAATCATCTTCAGTGTTAAAACAATGAAACCAATCTTCAAAATAATCTTCCGCTTTACAAAGAAACACGTCGACAGGAACGGCGTTAACTTCACGGTATAAATTAATCAAATCCGCATTCGCATCAGCAACCAAATACTCTGGGTAATCGGTATTCATCATTACCGCACAAGAACCCGCGAACGGCTCAACCAGTCGCTTACCCGCAGGCAAGTGTGGCAGCAACTTATCCATAATGCGGGCTTTCGAACCCGCCCATTTGAGGATGGTTTTATTAGCCATCTCACACACTCCGGTAATGTTTTTGTTTCAGTTCAAAAACGCTCTGGCAGGTTGCACAGCGGGTGACACCGGCAATAATCATGCGACGTTCTTTAGGAATGGGTGCGCCACAGTCTTCACACGCAAACGCAGAAACACCGACCGGGCGGTTAACATGGGCGGCTATCCGGCACGCCAGCATTTCGGCGATGCGTTCACAGGCGCGGTCGAGTTCCCTAGACATAACTCCACTCCTGCGCCTCACGCTCGATGTTTTCAGATTCGCGTTGCATCAGGTCAGCGCTGGCAGAAGGCGACAGCGCGTTATCCAGAACATGGGAGGACATCTTCACCAAACGGACGGCATATAAACTCGCGCAATGTTTTCGTTCTGCCTGGCGCACATCTTTAACCAGTTGTTTGATGAATTCTTCATCAGCGTTTTTTCTGGCATATTTTGCTAAATAACTTTCTTTCATTATTTCTATTTCCTGTTTTTAGGTAATAAAAAGCCCTGTGCGTCAGCACATAAAAAATTTGATTACAGTGATTAATTAATGCGGCGTTAATTTAGGTATAACCAACTTATTGGGTAATACCGAGCATATCGCCTGACATTGATGAAGAATAAAAATAAAAGATTTTTTCTCTTCGGGCGTAAATTCATTAATTCCGATGTGATAACGGGATTTATCAAATCCGGCCATATGAAACATCATATGCAGGAACCGTTCATTATTCCAAACACGGTTATTAGTACGGTCGCGCATGTAATCAAGAAAATCCGCCAGCTGTTTATCGGTGCGCGATCCATTATTATCAAAATGGCTATTTAAAAACTCAGATATTTTACTCATGCCGCGTATTTTCTCATCCAATGTTAATGATATTGCGCGATGAGATTCAGTATTCGCCATTGCATCACCTCATAATAGGGATAATAACGGGGTTAACATTGTTGTCGCCAAACCAATTGAGATTAAAATCTCGGCCAAATGGTTTTTATTAGTGACTTTTTTATTAAAATCATCACTGGAAATTTTATATTTGTGTTGCACTCTCTTTAATTGGTTCATCTAACCGTTCCTCATATAACTGCCGACAAAAATCAATGGCCTGTTCTTTGGAATTAAATTTACCGTAGCAATATTCACCGTCCCCGACCTGATAACGGATGAACGGGCAAACAGCGCTGATACGTAACGGGCGAATGAATAACGTGCCGAATTTAATTTTCCCCTTGTTTAATTCCTCTGGTGTTGGAATAGTATTTCGCATATTTATTACCTCATCGTTATTATTGTGCTGCCGACTTTTAGCCATGTCCGGCGCATGGTACTGTGGTATCCTCTTTGCGCCTGCGGTTTCTTTGAGCGGAGACTCAGGCGAAAAACATCAACCACCTATAAAAGGAGTTAAATCTAATGACCTCAAAAAATGAACTAATCCAATTCTTCGAAGATGCAAAAAAATCGCGTGAAGCACATCTTATTGAAGATAGAATAACCGCGCTTGAAATCATGACTTGCGCTATAGCAGCCTCACTAAAAGAAGAAAGCAGAGAGGATTTTTTAACCCTCATGAATTCTTTTTCACATGTAAATAACCCGATGAAAAATCGAACAGATAAGGCTGTTGCAGATTTACATGTTCTCAGCGCTAATTTTGTAAGCATGCTCAATACCCTCAAATAATGAACCACTCAGCCTCAATTTATGGGGCTGTTTATTGATCAGCAAATTCAAAGGTAATATCACCTACATATATACCATGCTTAAATATTTTTAGTTTGCCAGCACCACACACCGAAGAAGAAGAAACCCCTCCCGCATTTAATAAATGCTGTTCATTAAACTCGAACGATTTACTTTCAAAAGTATTACGGACAGCAGACAAAACTTGTTGCAGAGTTTTTTCGGTATTACAAAGCAATTTATGATCAAACTTCTTTAACCCTGTAGCATTTAGCGCTTTTTTAACCGAATCTACCAACGAGTTAGCATCTACCCCCGACTGAGCCTGTACTAATTCCCCAAACCCAATACGCGCTGACTTAGAAATGTGATAATCATTACCCGTCGCCATCTGCATAAACCGCACCAGCGTTTCCTGGATAAATTCAGGCGTCACTTCCACCTCGTTTTTGACATCATCAAAAACATCATACAGGCGTGCCATCATGGCTAATTGCCGTTTTGAACGGTTCAGGGATGTTGAGTTTTTCATTTTATTACCCTCTGTTGAGTTAATATTTCAGCTATTTGCGATAGCATCTTTCAACATAGCGATCATGTTGACTTCTAGCGTATCGTTGGCTCTTTTCTTCGGTCTGGTGATGATGCGGCCATCAGCGACCATTGCACGACATGTAACCAAAGGGGTTTGGGTTATTTCTGAATACCTTTTGAGTGATACATATGCAAACTGCGCCAGCGTGTCCGGGATATATTCAGGGGTGATTGCCACCTCGTTTTTGAAATCATTAAAAACATCATACAGGCGCACCATCAGGGCTAATTGCTGTTTTGAACAGTTCAGGGATGTTGCGTTTTTCATTTTATTACCCTCTGTTAGATAATTTTTTGGCTGTTGTTATATGCATCCATCAACATAGCGATCATGTTGACTTCTATCATATCTTTAGCTCTTTTCTTCGGTCTGATAATAATGCGACCATCAGCGACCATTGCACGACATGTAGCAAAAGGAATTTTGGTTATTTCTGAGTACTTTTTGAGTGATACATAGGCTGATTCGATTTTCACATCAAATAAGATATTTCTCATAACTCATCACCGAAAATTCTGTACAGCGCTCATATAGATGACATGTACCATGCTGGATTTTGAACGACCTTCTCTGATAGCAATAGCATCTAGTTCTTTAAACTCTTCATCAGAAAACCGGACATGAACCGGATTTTTATAGGCAGTTCCTCGCGGCAATCGCGAGCGCCTTACATGCTTATCTTGTGTCATAATGTTATATTGTGATCCACTAAGAAACATTAACGACATTTAAACACAAAATTTTGTGTTTTGCAAAGAGGTAGTCACAAAAAAATGTGTACGATCGGTTTTAGACTGCGTGAAGAACGTACAAGACTCAACCTAACTCAAGCTGAGTTAGCTGATATAGGAGGGATACACAAAAACACTCAGGGGAATTATGAGAATAATCAGAAGTCTCCAGACGCTAAATATTTAGAGCGCCTAGCGGCATTAGGTGTTGATATTTTATATATAATTACTGGTAATCGTTCTTCTCGACCTGACATATCAATAGATGAAAAAATATTGGTTGAAAACTACCGAGCAATGAACGAAGAATCACGCCGCAACATGCAAGCTGTCGGTTCTGCATTTGCACAATCCGCACCTGATAAACAGGTGAAGAATGGATGATAGTTATACACACCATTACCAATCATTTATTCATAAATTTACAAAACTCCATCATGGCATAATTAACTATATTAAAAGTAACAATAAGAAATTATGTTTGTTTGTAATTGTGATCTGTGAATATATTTCACTTATGCCGTAATGTTACATTGCTAATCACTAACTATTTGTTTTTTATGTTTTTGAGCGAAATACATTCAATTTGGCATAGGAGATACTTATTAATGAGCACAATAGGATTCAGGATAAAAGAGGAACGTGAGCGATTGGGACTTAGTCAAACGGACTTTGCATACTTGACAGGGTATTCCAGTCAAACGCAGATTAATTTTGAAAATGACGTTCTAACCCCAGAAAGTCTATACTTACAAGAAATAGCAAAGCATGGATTCGATACTGTCTACATCATTACAGGGCTGAAAAAACAACCAATATTAGCAGATGAACAAGAAATAATAGATTACTATCGCGCCATGAATTCGGCGTCACGCTTAAATCTACAAGCGGTTAGCAATACGTTTAGCAATACGCTTACATACCCGATCACCATCAGAAGCAGAAATGTAACAAATGTAACGAACGATTGCGCCTCAAATTTACATCATTAACAATTTTGGGCGCAATCATTTTTATATTTCATTATCATATATTATTAAGGAAATAGTGTCTTATGGAACTAAAACAGTTTATTCCCAGTTGTATGATGATTGTTTCCGCTTGGTCTAGCTTTGTTAATGCTACCCCTGTGAATGAGCTATACAAAAAAGCCATAAATAATATTGTGGATAACGTCCAATGTAGCGAACAAGTATTCACGCTAGAAATACCCCGTAAAATTGGCGATGAAGACGAAATACAATATAACACGCAATTTACTAACGATGTTTTTGTTAGTTTTTCCAAAGATATCAATACAAAAGGCAAATTCAATGTTGATATTAATGTATACCCCGCTCCTAATACATTGACTGAGCAACTTACCGCCTTTTGTGTTGTCTCTGCATTTCAAGCAGCCATAGATCCCAGCAGAACTACGAATGAATATATGAAACTAAGTACTAAAATGTATTCATTAGCCTCAAAATCAAAATCTGGACGTTATTATCACCAGTCAAAGAACTACGAGCATTCTGCATATATCGATGTTCAATCAGATAAACCCACCTTAACCTTCCAATTTTCTCCGCAAGGTTATGAATTACCGAGGTAGTGAACTATGGCAGTAAGCAAACTTTCCAATGGTAAATGGCAATGCCAATGCTTCCCTGACGGCCGTAATGGTCGTCGTGTCAGACGCCAATTCATAACAAAAGGTGAGGCGATGGCATTCGAGCGGCAGTTAATGCAAAAGCAAACTCTGAATATTGATATATCCAATGCGATTAAATTGAGCGAATTGGTTAACCGTTGGTATGAATTACATGGGAAAACGTTAAAAGATGGAGAAGCGCGAAAAGCAAAATTAAAAGCAATATGCGAGCGATTAAAAGACCCATTTGCTAAAGAGTTTAATAAGAATATGTTTGCTGTTTATCGTGAAGAAAGATTAAACGGCAAATGGAATGCCAAAGGGCGCAAATCACCTAGCCAATCGACTGTAAACAGAGAACAATCATACTTACACGCTGTTTTTTCTGAGTTGACTCGTTTGGGTGAATGGGAAGGTGAAAATCCACTTAATGGCATTCGGCAATTTAGGGAATCAGAGAAAGAATTGGCGTTCCTATATCCCAACGATATTAAGCTACTATTAGCTGAGTGTGATAATTCCAACAACAAAGATCTCGGTAATGTTGTACGGCTCTGTTTAGCTACCGGTGCCCGCTGGAGTGAAGCACAGGATTTGAGCCAATCTCAGCTAATGAAATACAAAGTCACATATACAAAAACCAAAAGCAGCAAAAACAGAACGATACCAATATCACAGCGACTGTATGACCGCTTCCCTAAAAAGCGAGGTAAATTATTTTCCAATTGTTACGATGCTTTTGAAAATGCGGTTAAAAGAGCAGGAATTGATTTACCGGAAGGACAATGCACCCACGTTCTTCGGCATACCTTCGCCAGTCATTTTATGATGAATGGAGGTAACATTTTAGTTCTGCAACGCATTTTAGGGCACAGCACAATTAACATGACTATGCGTTATGCCCACTTCGCACCAGACCATTTAGAACTAGCTTTAACACTGAATCCTTACGATCAACTTGACGAGTAATTTTGTTGGCAGCAGTGCCAAACAAATAGCAATAAATAGTAATATTTAGCACATATAATGCTTTGATTTTTTTAACTTATTGTTTTTAAAAGTGGTATACTAGTCTTTAAAATCCCTCGGCTGTAAGGCTGTGCGGGTTCAAGTCCCGCCCTGGGCACCAAACATAAGTTTACTAACGTCTACTCTAGTAAACTAACTCCTAGAAAGACCTGATAAATCAATCAGGTCTTTTCTTTTTAGGTCTACTCCAGTCTATTGCAATCAACATGCACGTCGGGGCATAATCAGGGGCACCTACACTTCTATTTTAAATGTGCCCCCTATAATGAAACTAAACGCACGACTCATCGAAACAGCAAAACCCAAAGAAAAAACCTACAAACTCGCCGATGGTGGTGGTCTCTATTTGGAGATTACTTCTCGCGGTTCAAAATACTGGCGTATGAAGTATCGCCGACCGACCGATAAAAAAGAAGACCGACTGGCTTTCGGTGTCTATCCTACCGTTTCTTTAGCTGATGCTCGCGCCAGGCGAGATGAAGCCAAGAAGCTGATTGCTCAGGGCATTGATCCCAAAGCTGAGAAAAAAGAGGCACATGTCGGAGCAAAGGGAAAATATACCTTTGAAAAAGTCGCCCGTGACTGGCACGCCAGCAATAAACGTTGGAGTGAAGATCACGGCAACCGTATCATGCGCAGCCTTGAGCATTATATTTTCCCGCATATTGGCAGGCTAGATATTTCCACTTTGCGGACAAGCCAGCTTTTAGCCCCGATCAAAACCGTTGATGCTGACGGTAAACACGACATTGCCCAACGGTTACAACAACGTGTGACCTCCATCATGCGCTACGCTGTCCAGAACGATATTCTTGAATCCAATCCGGCTAATGATATGGCTGGCGCACTTTCCACTGTCAAAGCCAACCATCACCCCGCTCTGCCTCACGAACGTTTACCTGAATTTCTCACCCGTCTTTCCCGTTATCACGGCCGCTTAATTACCCGCATTGCTGTAGAGTTGACGTTATTAACCTTTGTTCGTTCCAGCGAACTGAGATTTGCCCGTTGGGAAGAACTCGACCTTGAAAATGCAGTCTGGAAAATTCCCGCCACAAGAAAAGCTATTGAGGGCGTTAAATTCTCCGAACGGGGCATGAAAATGAAAACCGAGCACATTGTGCCGCTGAGTCGCCAGGCTGTTATTCTGTTCAAATCATTGCACAAACTGAGTGGCGAGTGTGAAGTGATGTTCCCTAACGATCACGATCCACAAAAAGTTATGAGCGAAAGCACGGTTAATAATGCTTTGCGTGGCATGGGCTACGACACCAAAACAGACGTTTGCGGTCATGGATTTCGAACAATGGCTCGCGGTGCAATGGGGGAATCGGGATTATGGAACGATGATGCCATCGAACGCCAGTTAAGCCATGTGGAAAGAAAGAACGTCAGGGCCGCCTATATTCACACCTCTAAACATCTGGACGAACGGCGGCTGATGGTGCAATGGTGGGCGGATTATCTGGATGCAAACCGGGAAAAACATATCACACCGTATGATTTTGCGAAAAAACACCGGAAATAACATGGATTAATGCTCAGAACGTATTGAGTTCATGATGATTTTTTAGACTTTGTTGGCACTGCCAACAGAGCCTGCTTTTCACACAATACATAGCCAACCCGAATTCTGGATAAGAAATTGACGAGAAGCCTGTTCCGGGAGCAAAGTTTTGGTGCACACCAAAAACCGCTCCGAGGTGGAACAGGCTATGGACAAGTTAGTTGAAGTTTTCTGTGATGTCGATGATTTTTGCCGTTTTTTCATCCCTCAATGGGAACAATTTTGTCTCGATAGCGGGCATCGTTTACGCCGCCGACAAGGTCATATGTATCCCAGTGAAATCATGACCCTTTTGATCCTTTTTCATCTGTCGCATTACCGTGATTTTAAACATTTTTATCTAGAGCATATTTGGAAATATCACCATAAGGATTTTCCAACCTTGCTCAGCTATCCTCGCTTTGTCAGTGTGGCTTCTTCCGTTCTGGTGCCACTATGCAGCTATCTGACTCAATTAAAAGGGAAACCCACAGGCATTGCTTTTATTGATTCCACCAGTTTGAGTGTCTGCCATAACATTCGCATCCCTCGACATAAGGTCTTTGCGGGAATAGCAAAGCGCGGAAAAAATTCAATGGGTTGGTTTTACGGTTTCAAATTACACTTGGTTGTCAATCATCAGGGGGAAATTCTAGCGCTTAAAGTGACTGCGGGAAATGTGGATGATCGGGAACCTGTTCGTGAATTATCAAAAGAATTAATAGGTTCTCTTTACGGTGACAAAGGTTATCTCAGCCAGGAATTGGCGGACGATTTAGCCAAAACCGATGTCACTTTCATCACGAAAAAACGGCGCAACATGAAAGCGTGCATGCAAGCTGAGTGGGATAAAATAATGTTAAAAAAGCGTTTTATTATTGAAACGATTAATGGGCAATTAAAATTGATTTCTCAGATAGAGCATTCGCGTCACCGAAGTCTAAGAGGATTTATGTTGACCGTTTTAGGTGGACTGATTGCTTACTGCCTTAAATTGAAGAAACCATCACTGAAAGTTTTCTACTTAGAAGAAGATGTTCCAATGATGGCTTAAGCAGAATTCGGGTTAGCCAGCTAAAAACTCCGCATCCTACCCTTTGTTATGGCAATCATCATATGATGTTTTTTTAACCTTTGCTGGCAGTGCCAGCAAAGCCTATTTTTTATGCAGTGCATAAACAGGTAAGAATTCCATATTTTGATCTTGTCAATGAATTATCTTGTCTTTCTTTTGATTAACCTTTATGCAAAAGGTGTTTTTTTAAACTTTGTTGCCCAGGACAACAAAGACTATTTTTAATATAGTGTGTAATCCACTAAAAATCCCATACCCTGACCCATCATGTATTTTCCTTATTTTTCATTTGGTTAAATTTACCATCACAGCTATATACATGGTGTTTTTTTAGGCTGCTGTGCCCGTGGAACACAAGGTTGCTTTTTATACAGGTCAATAGACAGCAATTAATTTTACGCATTGGTTAAAGAGTTTACGCTTTCAATTAATCTGAATTTTTAAATAATCCCTCTGTCGTCAAATAACGTCCATTAAGGCATTTCAAGGACTCGATCACAGGGGGTATACATGCCAACAATGACAACATCTAAAGAAAGTCTCATTCGCCTGCCAGAAGTTCAGCGCAGAACGGGCTACAGCAAGGCATGGATCTACAGGCTCATTAAAGAAGATAAATTCCCGAAGCAAGTCAAAATCGGCCCTCGTTCGGTTGCGTTTATTGAATCAGAGATTGATGGCTGGGTCGATCAGCGTATTGCTGAATCCCGTTCCTGATAGCGTGCTGACTGAATTTTGGTGCATCAGTTCACGATGCAGGTAATCCATTCATTGAGAGATAGACAAATCTTGCAATTGTTATTTAAACAACAAAAGGATAGCGGGATGGGAGCTATCCTCCTGACTAACTGTTGGTTGGTTCAACCTTTGGGGTCAATACCACGCGATTGGAGTTCTTTACGGAGTATGCGCTTGATCCATGTAGCAAGGGAAGCATCACCATCGGCTTTTGCTTGTTCTTCAATTTGTTGTCTGAATTCTTCCGTTAATCTCATTTGGTATTGTGGAGATCGTTTTTCTTTTTGTGTTGACATGGTAATTACCCAAGGATATTTTAAATTACATGGTAATGACCATTTTAATTTTAGTAACCAAATAAAACAACGCCCCGTAGTGCTCGCAACACATACAGGGCGTCTGACCACTAACCGTTGAGAGATAACGATAATGGCTGATACACAGCATAACCAAACTCGCCCTAAATTTACATCTTCAGATAAAACAGACGGACAAAAACCGCCCGATCTGATTCAGACCGTGAAAAGATCCGCCATGTACCATTGGGAAAATCTGCTGCCTGCATGCGGCATCGACATTCCCGCAAAGGGGAAACATGGCGCTTGCCCTGTCTGCGGTGGTACTGACCGTTTTCACTTTATTGACGACCATCATCATGGTAACTGGTATTGTCGCCAATGTGACGCTCTAAACTATGGTGATGGGCTGGATTTAGTGGCAAAAACCAAAGGGATCTCGATTCTTGAAGCAGCAAAAGTTATTGCGGATACGCTGGCATTGCCTTTGCCAGAACCCAAGCCAACTAGGGAAAGCATTCAAACAACACAGTCGATTGCTGAAAGAGTGACGGCACTGATGGCGCAAACTGTCGCCGGGCAATCTCCCTACCTGACCGCAAAAGGGCTGCATTGCCTTAGTCAGCGGCTGCTGTCCGATAACTCGATAGTGTTGACTCTGACAACATTGGATAAAAAAGTAACAGGTGCACAGATCATTAAGCCTAATGGCGAGAAAAAATTACTCTCTGGCAGCCAGAAAAAAGGATCATTTATTGCCTTATCAAAGCTGGAAGAGTACTCCGATACAGTAATCATTACCGAAGGTTATGCCACTGCGCTCACAGTTAACCAACTCTATAAAGGTACTGTTCTGGCGGCACTGGATGCAGGTAATTTGCTCTCTGTCGCTCAATCAGTTCGGGAACGATGGCTTGACACGAAAATCATCTTTGCTGCTGATAATGACTGGCACAGCCCCGGCGAACTGGATAAGAACGGCAAACCAAAAGTGAATATCGGCAAGATCTCGGCAGAAAAAGCTGCCCTTGTGGTTAATGGCTGGGTCACATTGCCACCTACAGAGTATAAAGCTGATTGGGACGATTATCGCCAGCAACACGGTGTGGAAATGGCAAAGCTGGCCTTTTTTCAGGCACTTTATCAACCGACATCAACCAAGAAAAAAGCAACTACTCAGCCCAATGATGCCGAGCCTTCAAAGTTGACATTATGCCAGATGGGAGCCAGCCAGCGCGGGGAAGTGTTACTGGCACGTTATGACGGCAATTTGGCACTGGATGGCGCTTCGGAAAGCGTTCATCACTATGACGGTATTGTCTGGTGTCCGGTCAGTGACCGTGATTTAAAACGGGAAATGGTGGCGGCCTTTATGGAAGAAAAGCTGCCGTACTCACCGCATGGTATTAGCTCTGCCGTGGATGCCCTGAAATTACAGCTTCCCATGATGCAATCGCCAAAACGCCATTTAATCGGGTTCAATAATGGCGTGTTTGACCTGAAAACCTGCCAGTTCCGGTCGCATCGTAAAAGTGACTGGCTGCTACTTGCTAATGATGTTGAATTCAATTCCCCCATTTCGGGGGAAACCCTGAAAAACCATGCGCCACAGTTCTGGCACTGGCTGAATCGGGCAACAGCCAACTGTGAAAGCAAGTTTAGTCGCGTATTGGCGGCACTGTTTATGGTGCTGGCGAACCGTTATGACTGGCAGCTTTTTCTGGAGGTCACCGGCGCCGGAGGCAGTGGAAAAAGCATCTTTGCTGAAATCTGCGCTATGCTGTCAGGCAAAGGCAACACCGTTTCCGCCAGTATGGCTGCTCTGGAAAACCCACGGGAACGGGCGTTGATTGTCGGATATTCGTTGATTATCCTGCCAGACCAGACTCGCTATGTGGGCGATGGTTCCGGTATTAAGGCCATTACAGGCGGTGATGAAGTTGCCATTGACCCGAAGCACAAACAACCCTATTCAACCCGTATTCCTGCGGTGGTACTGGCAGTAAACAATAACGCCATGAGTTTCAGTGATCGCAGTGGTGGTGTGTCGCGGCGTCGGGTGATTTTCAACTTTTCCGAAGTTGTGCCGGAAAATGAACGTGATCCACGCCTGCGGGATAAAATTGCGGCGGAATTGCCTGTGATTATCCGACATCTGCTGCATCGGTTCGCTGATCCACAGATAGCGAGGCGTTTACTGGCAGAACAACAGAAGTCAGAAGAAGCGCTGGATATCAAACGTGGCACCGATCCACTGGTCGATTTCTGCGGTCATCTGATTGCATCCCATGAACCTGATGGCCTGTTAATTGGCAATGCGGAAATTATGCCGTTCAACCCCCGTAAATACCTTTATCACGCCTACCTTGCTTATATGAAAGGCAATAACCTGAATAAACCTGTTTCCGTAACGCGTTTTGGCATGGATATGCCGGGCGCACTGGCAGAGTATGGGCTGCATTACCTGCGCAAGAAAAGCAAATACGGCATTCGCAGCAATATGAGCCTCAATATCGACACAGCTAATGAATGGATGCCAAAATTGACAAGAAGTAACCAACCAGAAGGATAATTTTTTTCTTATACAGACATATTTCAGAGAAAGCTAAAAAGTGTTCACCACTATTCACTCTATAATTTAAATAATATATATCAATATATTATAGGGTTGATAGTTATTTTTAGACTGTTCACAAGTATTCAACCCTATTCACCCTTTTTCTAATTTAGGGTGATGGGTTGGTTGAAGAGTAATGATGAGTTTGATTTCAAGTTATCACCACTTAACATTATGAATTTAAATAAAAATATTTAAAAATGAACAGGTGAACAGTTTTATCACTAATTCTTTTATAGGGTGGGCCAGGGCTAAATAAGAATTTTTTCCGGTTGGTATTTTTTCAGATCTCCGAGCTACCGGGCTAATACATTAATCCGGTAGCTCGGAGAAGACAAGCGCAGCGCGTCAGTGACGTCATCGGTCAAAATGGTTATTACCCGATTAAGCGAGAAACTTTTTCTGGCTGGCCATTAGTTTTGTGCCACTGCAGTTCCAAATTTATGCAGCTAATAGCATTCTCTATGTACGTATAAAATCATTTAAATAACATATTGTTAACAAAAATAATAACATTTATTTAAAATTTGTTTAATTAACCAGCTCTTATTGTATGGATTGTCTCTTTAGTTTTTATTAATATTTTTTCCAGGCTAAAAAGATTGAACTATATTGTTACTGGGAAAATGGATAATTATAAATCAATAAATTTTATAATATCCCATATTGTTGATCTTTATGGGAACTCACAGGCTGTTATTGACGAAACAGAATCCTTAAGCTATTCGCAGCTATATGCTGCGGCAAGCCAGCTCTGCGTGCATTTGGCGAATATCCAGCAAGGTAAAGGGAAGTGTATTGCTGTCGCAGGTCCTCATAATGTCAGAACTATTGTTGCTTTATTGGCAATCGTCCTTTCCGGAAATTACTATGTCTATGTTGATTTAAATCAACCAAAAACTTGGCTTGAACAGCAACTTAGTCGACTAGATTGCCATATAATGCTCTATTCCACAGGTAGTTACCCTGCAAATATACCTAACGGTATTACATTGTTTTCTGTAAGAATTAAGAGCGATAGTTGCTTTGTTCCAAGTACTTTTCTCGATGTACCAACTCATCAGGCGGCTTATGTTAATTTTTCATCCGGCAGTACGGGTAAACCAAAAGCAATTGTCTGTACTCACGCTGGTATTATCCGTCTTTGTCGCCAACAAACATTTCTCGACTTTGACTCTCGTCCAGTATTTCTATTTCATTCCCCTTTATCTTTCGATGCTGCTACTCTGGAAATTTGGGGAGCATTGCTCAATGGCGGCACTTGTATCATCCATCAAGGAAAAATACTGACCCCACAGGCTCTACAAAAAACCATTCACTATTATGGCGTTAATACCCTGTGGCTGACTACAGCCCTTTTTAATGCTCTCGTTGATACCGATATTCAATGTCTACATGGATTACATACTGTACTAACTGGTGGAGATATTTTATCAGTTTCTCATGTACGTAAAGCCGTTACTGCCCATCCAAAAATCAATTTTGTAAATGGCTATGGTCCAACTGAGAACACCACATTTACTTGTTGCCACATAATTCGGGCTAAGGATTTAACGGGGCATGATATTCCTATTGGACAGGCAATCAACGGCACGCAGGTATTACTTTGCGATTTGCAAGGTGAACATATAACTGCACCCGGTGTCAGTGGTGAAATATATGCTATTGGGGAGGGAGTAGCATTGGGATATTTCGGTGATCCAGAACGTACAGCACAAGCCTTTGTCACCATCACTTGGCAGGGAATATCCCAACGAGCTTATCGTACAGGCGATCTTGCATATTATGACAAAGAGGGAAATCTACATTTTATTGGTCGAGCGGACAGTCAAATAAAAATTAATGGCTACCGCATTAATTTAAGTGAAATAGAAAATAGACTGCGCAATATTCCGGGAGTAGAAGATTGTTCATTATTGGTGCAGCAATATCATGGTAGTAAACAGCTGATAGCCGTACTACAAGCAGAAGATGATCGTCCAGCTCGTCAAGCTATGCTGAAATTTCCTTCTTGGGAACGCCCGTCCTCTTGGTTTTGTGTCCGTTCACTACCTTTGACTCAGCATGGAAAAGTGGATCGTCAAGCGCTTTTTTCGCAATGGCAAGCATTACAATCACAATCATCAACTATGGAAATGAGCCAGCAAGAAGTAGCCTGTGCCATCTGGTGGTCAGAATTGCTGGGCTATCCAGTTACCTCTCCAACACACAATTTTTTTGAATCAGGTGGTAATTCATTACATGCTTTGCGCGTACTGGCTACTTGTTTTCAATACTATCCTGATGTGGCACTTTCCCTCCAGGAGCTTTATCAGCATGCGATTCTTGCTGATTTTGCTTCCCTGTTAAACCGCAAGGGAATTAATGTCAATACATTACAGAATCCTATTCCTGAGGGGGTTCTGGTACTATGAATGAAATCCTTGAGAAGCTATCTCTGCGGCAAATCTATTGCTTACGATTTGGTAATCGGCTGGTTATTTATGGTCAGTGGCAACAGTTAGATCAAGAGGAACGTTCCTGGCTACAGCAAGGAAAAGAACAGCTGCTTACCAGTGATAGCTCCTGCATTTTGCCACTTCCTTGCTGGCTTAATGCAATGGTACTGAGTGAGATTATTTCCGGTGACTGTTCACAATTCGGATTGTTTTACCTGGCACCAGACTCGATCCCTCCAGAACCTTCCAAACTAAAAAACTTGATCGAAGGTCTATATAGAACCTTTCCACTTCTCAATAGTGCAGTGGAGTGGGGGGATAGTGGACTCGAATTACGTCTTTTTACCTCACCATATAAGGCCGAACCTGAATATCAGGAATCTGTGCAGTATGCAGATGCTCAGGCTTTTATTCGCGAACAATTACAGCACTCTCACTCTGTGTTTAAAAGAGGAATGCTGCGAATCGTATATGCACGTTGTGGTAAGGATATGCGGTGGGGAATATGGCTGCATCACTTGATTGCGGATGCCGACTTTGTTCAGACATTACTTTCTCAGGTACAAGTTTGGTTAAAGACAACTGCATGGCCAGAGCCTGATCTGGATTTTATTCAACAAATTTGGGTTCTAGAACAACAAATCACAGTACACCGAGAACGGCTGCAAACTTTCTGGCGCAATCAAAAAGCGCTTTTCAGCATACTAGCCATGCCTCCGACACGGGAGTTGTTACCCGAGAGCTCATTGATGAGCTTCACGTTGCACGATGAACCACAAATGTTTACCCGTATGATTCTGTCGCTCTCACGGACATTGGTTAAGCTGAATATTAATGGTCCTCAGTTAGCAGTAACTCCGGTTACTTTGCGCCGTATAGGGCGAAATACGAGCAGTGGATGTTATGTCAATCTGTTACCGATACTGCTGGATGCTCGCTATGAAGTAACGGAGTTTGACCTGCTACGTTTGTCGTGGCTAGAGCACGCACAGCTACCTCAGGAGGAAATTACTTCTCTGTGTGAGCTCAATTATCGTGATGCTATCGTGATGATCAATTTCATAGATACACCAATAGTAATGGAAGGGTTTCAACATCATCCTGAATTTCGTAGCAGGAAGCCTATCACCATAACCGTCACTCATGGAGAACCAGGATTCTGGCACGTTAAGCTGACAACCCGCTGGGGAGAAACATTTAGCAACGCTTTACACAGTGCCTTGGTGGAGGAGCTGACCTGATGATACTTTTGCTTCCTGACTTCGTCGGGCATCCTGGTTGTTTTCAGACCCTGCTTTCCCATCTGCCTGAACAGGTGGAAAGCGTTAATTATCACACATTAGCTATGAAAGAAGATCTTTCTGAACTGGCTGATCTTATCGCTGATGGACTGAAATATAAGCCGACTTGGATCATTGGCTATTCATTCGGAGGTGCTCTGGGATACGAACTCTGCCAACGCAATTTTCCTACTGCCCGCTTAGTTATGGTGGACAGTCATTTGCCTTCGTCTTCGTTACGTGAAATGCCTGTCGACGAACAGTACCAGCACTGGCTAACAACAGATATACAAGACTGGCTTTCCTTGATGCAGGAGCTTAATGAAATAAAGTTACCTGTCATTCTAAATAACATTAGCCTATTCAGCCAATGGCAACCAAAACCAACTTTGCAACAAGCATGGTGGATACGCTGCACTCGAAATAATATCAACGTAAACACTGACTGGCATTTATTGATCAAGCACATACACCAATTCGATGCCTCGGTATGTCATCACGAGGTGATGAAAGAGAGTAGCGTAATTTCTTACCTTATCCGACTAACTCAAGAGGTTACCTTTTCATGATATTTCATAAGCAGGCAATTTCACTTGATTTTCAAAAACTGGCTCTGGATTGGATTCTTGCACAATCTGATTCTCCGTCTGCAGGGCTAGAGCCAGAGTTCGATATTGGTGATGATAAACTGCGTTATGCAAAAAAAATCCGCAACATCTCAAATCATGATCCACAGTTCTGGCAGGCATGGAGTTATGATTCCGGGCTGACGAAAATTGTAAATCAGTACCTCGATAACCCTCGTTTGTTACGTCATGCAGCTTTTATTAAACGTCATGCTGATGAATCGTTTATTCCTCTACATCAGGACATTGCATTGTGGGAAAAACCCTTTAATACCGCTTGGACATTCTGGGTAGCTTTGACCCCCGCATTTAAAGAGAACGGAGGTATGTTTTATCTGCCCGATACTGATGTGGTTTACCCGCACGAGTTCGATCTAAATTATCCCATGTTTAAGTGCATCGACCTCGAAAAAAACCAAATTTCTCAGGAAGAACTAAAGGATGTATCACTCCAAGCAGGAGACATCTTGGTGTGGCCTGCAAAAACCCCACATGGCAGTTACATGAATATCAGCGGTCAATTGCGTATAGGCATGCCGATAGTGTTTGTTGAAGAGATCGAATATCAAAAACTAATGTGAGGCAAATATGAAAGTATGGGTAATTGATAATCTAAGAATTATTTTCCCTGATAGAGAGATTTCAGAAGACAATATTGATGAATCCCTCAAGGAACTATTAAATCATTCAATGAAAATGGTGACTTTTCTAGCACGCTTTGCTCGACAATTTAATCATGCACCAAAAATTATGGATTTTCAGGCTGCTCCTTGTTTTGAAACCTTAGTAAGAAGTATGGAGCCCCTACAGGATTCAATAATGGTTATTATTTTATTGTTTTTAAATGATTTTGTCAGGTTCAATTTTCTATCATACCCCCTGTAATACCCCCATATCATCTTTCTTCTATTTGCCTAATTTTTACCCAAAAAAAAGCTATCGAGAACAGACCTTTTGTTGTAAAAATATCATCAATAAGATAAATGTTGCTAAAAATGCAATAATGGTTTTAATCTAGTCGAGTTGGTGACTACTTATTGTAGAAAAAAATGACAAGTTTAAACCATCGAGATAATAGAGAAGCCCAAATTATATATTATTTTAAAGCTAAGAATTGAAGATAATATTCGGAATGAATCATATAGATAAATGATCCTGCAAGAAAAGTATATCCAGATATAAATTTACAATTACGTTTAAAAACATACCAAGAATTCCAAATACTTCTGAATCTTCTCACATTATCTAATTTTTTAAACAAAACTTCTCTTTCATAATCAGATATACATGAGTTTATTATCTTCTCTTTTATGTTTTTTTCCATTTTTGAGAAATTAGATTTATAACCAATAGAAAAAAGTTTATCAAAAAAGAACATCAAACTAAGTGTAAAGGCAATTGTTTGAGCTACTTTATTTGGTACACACCAGCATCCTATACCTATTAATAAGGACCATTCCGCAATTGTATAGTGCTGTAGTTTCCCCCACCATTTATTCATATTTCTAGCATATTTTCTTATATCACGTTTTATTTCTGAGAATGCAGGTGATCTTTGACAATGCTTCAAAATATATTCCTTGATAATTTATCATTAAAAAATAACCATGAGTATAAAATTAAAAACTATTGATATTATCTTATCTCATGGTTTATTTCATTGAAACTAATCTACTCAACAGAGACTTTACGAACCTTACGCTCAATAAGTTGACCACGTTTATCAAAATATCGGCTAGGCCAGATTTCAGAAGGATGGATTTCAAGATAGTTAGCAATTATCCATTCGCCTTTAGGCCACTGCCTGCTGAGTGCATTTGCCAGTGTCGATGAACTGAGTCCCACTTCGCGGGAGAGAGCCGCTAAGGTTGTGCCACGTTTGCGTAATGCAGCAATAATATCGGCCTGATGCCAGTCATTTTTAACATTATTATTCATTCCTGTTACCCCTTCCATTAATTAATATTGATGGTGGTGATCCAGACAGGGTTCGCGGACTGGCACTCATAACCAGCGAGACTTACGTCTCCCCCACCTGAATCACCATTGAAAAGGCGATAACAGGCACACTGGCAAAATTTCTGCCAGTGTCTATGAGTGACAAGGCCGCGACGCCTTGACCATTAGATTTTGCTAATGGCGGGAATACTTTAACTGATTGTTTTAGCTTACTCAATAACTGAACGGCTAAGTTTAACGGCTATAAACCCTTTCAACATAACGCCCGCGGCCATCGCCATGACCCAAATCCATTGAAACCAGTGCCCTTGCTTCCTGACGACTAAAACCATTCTGTTGGTAAAAAGCCAACGCATCCTGCGCCCACGCATAGCGCAAACTATGGGGAGAATGGCAGCCTGTTAAACCAATTCTTGTGGTCTGTGTCCGCCAGTAGTTCATGGCCTGCTTGAGATCCGGCTTATCAATCAACCTGCCGCCTCGTTGTTCTGCAATGGCAATAGCCTGCCCGACAGCTTCTTTCACCGCCGCAACATTCAAGATACGGGTTTGCCTTGGCCGACCGCCCTTTGTACCGAAAACAACATGCAGTTTTGGCTCTGGTTGTTCTAACTGTTTGCGCCAGCTTTTTAATGAAGCACTGCATTGCACCGCTTCCTGAGAACGAAGCCCCAGCAATCGGGCGAGTTTCAGTGTGACGGCAAATCCGGCATCACGTTCAAGTGCTGTCTGATAAACAACCTGAAACGTGGCATCAGGGATCGCCTGTTTCGTTCCGGCGCGGCTGGTTCCACTTAATCCCAATGCCTGATTACTCAAGCGCGGCGAGGTTTCGAGCTTCTCCCGGCCTGCCATGCGAAAAATATTACGCAGTGCGGCCATTTCATTTTGCACCGTTCGCTTGGCAATCCCCTGAGATAAACGGGCACTAACATACTGTTCTACATGTTTGGCTTTCAAATTATTAAGGTTTTTAACCTGAATATTCAGACTCAATAACAACGCGCCCAAACGTCCTGCGATCCGAATACGGTCATGGCAGGTCTTATGACTGCCACCACCTTGCCGGGCAAAAAATTTTAATTCTTTAATCAATCGACTCATTGGCTTCCCCTTGCTGATACCTGACAACATGCGATCTCTGGCGCGCGACAGTGTGGCAAAACAGGCAATGCCTGCTTTACCTTTGACGGATATCTGTGCGCCAGAGTGAACGCAGGTTGAGGTGTTGCGGGGTATCGGTTGAGTACACGGTACTGCCGCCTGTTTAAACAGGTCATCCCCACCGGCTAAAAGCCAGCCTCGATATCGTCAAGCTCTCCTTTTTCAATCTAAAAATGCAGTGTCAGATTCACTGAGTGGTTAAGCAGGCGTGAGCCTGTCAGGGTTCGATTGTTCTTTGGCTGCGGCGTCACTTTCAGCGGTAAACCTGCCAAAAGTGACGCCTTGAGTTCCGCGAACGGTCAGCCAAGGTAGTGAAAGCGTTGAAATACCAGCAGGCACAGCAAAACGCCGCAAGGTTCAGTGTCAAACGGTAGCAATGAGTTAATTGTTTAGGTGTAGAAAGTTTATCTGCTGAATAATTCAAGCAGAGATAGCGAGAAGTATGAATCGGATGCGCGAAAGCCATCCTGTTATCCATTGAAGATAAAGGAAAATAGGCTTCATGTTGATATGAAAGATAAGTGCATGATCTAATGTTCACTACACTTGACTGGCAATATAAAAACACCTTTTGGGTGTATTTTTCAGTTTAAGAAACCTTCATCGCCAGACAAGGGGTTTATGTCTGACAATATCTGCTTCCAAAGATGCGCAGATGTACCGCATTGCATGCACTCCCTTTCAGGCTACGGGAGTTTTATTTCGCCGCTCAACGCTGATCCTTACAGGCAATGGATCATCGATAATAGTTAAATACCTTATCGATTGGATTGAGCGAGGTCAAATTTTTTTTGATGATGGAGTGTGGAGGAAAATATGTCAGGCCCAAACCGCACCCAACTCGAGATTAACAAATAGAAAAGGGGGTACATTTTTGTGCCACCTTATTAAATTTACATACATTATGGTAAATAGACAAAGCTTTTACAACGGGTAAAGGCTTCCCTTATTGCCTTACCTAATTCTTCATCAGTGACATCTACTGAAAGAGTGATATTACAATCATCGGGCATTCCTTTTTTCCCCCAAGTATCTAATTTCTGGTGTGCTTGTGGTGAAATTGTGATTTTACCTTCTAATAAGTTCACATCACATTTGTTCATTTTTTTGAACAATGCCCGCTTAGTTTTATATCCCCCTTTTTTCATTGCTTCTGCAATCCAGTTTTTATAACGAATGGAAATCATATCACGATGAAAAAAATCATTATCTTCGGGATCTACGAGGCGACTTTGAGATAATGCTTTTCGAACAGAACAGCCTAACTCTTTATCAGAAGCGTCTTTGGGAAAATAGATAGTTCCTGCTTCATGATCTGCTACCAATAAGCGATAGCCAGATAATGTTTTTACATAATAAAAATCTCCATTAAAATCAATGGATGCATTGAGTCCTGAACCAATATCATCAATCATGGCATGTCTCCTTTTACAACAGTCACTTTGACATCTATGTTTTTTTTCTGCCGCATAGCTGATGGATTTATTAATCTCTGCCCATTGTGCTGTTGTGGTTTTTTCAGGTACAGCGAGATGCAATGTTTTTTTCTCGATCATAGCATTGGTTACCTTTAGAGCACCCTTGGTTGTACTCTGAAATCCAACCATGTCATTAATATAACCGTTTAGTTGGCTACTTATCTGTTTAGGGTTTTCTATCCTTGATTTTGTTGTAGTGTTTAACGTTTTTACGCTGATCGCCTGTCCTGTCGATTTGTTAAAATAATCATTTAGTGTGACAATTATTTATTCACATAACAGATAGAAAAAGTGGTACATTTTTGTACCACCTTATTAAATTTATATGCCTTATGGTAAATAGACAAAACTTTTACAACGGGTAAAGGCCTCTTTTATTGCTTTGCCCAACTCTTCATCAGTGACATTATCAGAGAGGATGATATTACAATCAGCAGACATGCCTTTTGCTCCCCACGTATCAAGTTTTTCATGAGCCTCTGGCGTAATTGTTAGGTTATCCTCTAACTGCTTTACAAAGCACTTGTTCATCTTCTTAAATAGCGCACGTTTAGTCTTGTATCCCCATTTTTCCATTACCTCTGTAATCCATTTTTTAGAGCGAGATTCAATCATATCGCGATGAAAAAAAACATGATCTTCAGGATCAACTAATCGACTTTTAGATAACGCCTGTCGGACAGTAAAACCTAAGTCTTTATCAGAGGCGTCTTTAGCCAAGTAAAGGGTGTCTGCCTCGTGGTCTGCCACCAATAAGCGATAACCTGACAATGTTCTCACATAATAAAAATCTCCATTAAAACTAATACTTGCATTTAAACCTTGTCCGAAGTCATCGATCATGGAGCATCTCCTCTTACAACAGTTACTTTGATATCAATGTTTTTTTCTCGATCATAGCATTGGTTACCTTTAGAGCACCCTTGGTTGTACTCTGAAATCCAACCATGTCATTAATATAACCGTTTAGTTGGCTACTTATCTGTTTAGGGTTTTCTATCCTTGATTTTGTTGTAGTGTTTAACGTTTTTACGCTGATCGCCTGTCCTGTTGATTTGTTAAAATAATCATTTAGTGTGACAATTATTTATTCACATAACAGATAGAAAAAGTGGTACAAAAATGCACCACCTTATTAAATTTATATGCCTTATGGTAAATAAACAAAACTTTTACAACGGGTAAAGGCTTCTTTTACCGCCTTACCCAGTTCTTCATCAGTAATACTATTGGGAAAAACAATCTTACGGTCGCGAGGCATACCTTTTCCCCCCCACGCCTCCAATTTTTCATGTGCCAATGGAACAATAGAAATTTTATCATCTAATAATTTCACACTGCATTTGTTCATTTTTTTGAATAACGCCCGCTTAGTTTTATATCCGCCTTTTTTCATTGCTTCTGTAATCCAGTTTTTATAACGAACAGAAACCATATCGCGATGGAAAAAATCATTATCTTCGGGATCAACGAGGCGACTTTGTGATAATGCCTGTCGGACAGAAAAACCTAATTCTTTATCAGTTGTATCTTTGGGTAGATAGAGTGTTTCCGTTGTATTGTCTACTACCAATAAACGATAACCAGACATTGTTTCTACATAATAAAAATCGTCATTAAAACCAATAGAAGCATTGAAGCCTAAGCCAATATCATCAATCATGGCGCATCTCCTCTTACAACGGTTATTTTAACATCAATATTTTTGTCCGCAGCATAGCTGATAGATTTATTTATTTCGACCCATTGTGCTGGAGTAGTTTTTTCAGGTACGGCGAGATACATCGTTTTTTGTTTGATCATATCAGGTGTTAGCTCAATTCCATCTTTCCTTGCTATATCATCAAATTTTTCTATTTTATTGATATAACCATTTAGTTGGTTACTTATCTGCTTAGGATTTTCCATCCTTGATTTTGTTGTAGTGTTTAACGTTTTTACGCTGATCGCCTGTCCTGTCGATTGGTTAAAATAATCGAATGTTTCAAAACCATAAGGCAAGCGGGCACTTTCTGGCAGCTTTAACTCTTTCCCCACAAAATCCTCAAACGGGTAACCCTGTCTGTAGTTGCCTTCCGTCCATGACATACCGGTTTTACTGCCATCTTTTTCAATACGAACAACATCTTTGATACTGACCAGGCCTTCCGTATTTTTCAGCCCCTTAAATTTGCCGCCAACCGCTTTGAATGTACTCGTTGTCGCTGTCGCACTGCCTTTTACCAGCGTCAGATACCCAATCACTTTCGTGGTTAACTTCCCTGCTTCCACCCCGGCATTAAAAGCGCCATCCACACCGGCTTTTTCATAGTCCCGTTCAATGGTATCCAGTCGTTTAATGAAATCGGCTTTTTCTGCCTGATAAACCGTATCCAGAATACCGTCACTATTAATCAGGGTTTTTAGTGCCTGTAGTGTCTCTTTATAATTGACGGTGGCACCAATAATGGCTACCGCAGTATCATAAAGTTCAGTAGGAACCCCGGCCACAAATCCCGCCAGTGCTGCTCCATCCTGATTTGCACTGGTCAATCCCCATTTGATATGGATCAGACTTCTCTTCAATGCATTGGATTCAGCCGCCAGTTCTTTATTCCGCAAGGCCTTTTGATGATGGGCTAAATAATTATAGCGGAAAGTGGTCTCTGCTGCTGTAGCACCGCTATAGACCCCTCCCGCTTCTCCCGTAAATACGCCACCGGCAACACCCCCTAACGCCCGGATAATTTGTGCCTGTATACGTGCAGATTTTCCCCATTCTTCTGCTTTAATCGTATTTTCACCCAGAGAAATGGCGGCCAGTTCAGCGGCCAGAGCGCCAACGACAGCCCCTTTCGCATCGGCATCCGTTATTTCAGCCACCATACCACTGAGAACCGCATGGCTAACGGTCTTACCTGCGTGTCCCAGAATGTCTCCATTACTACCAATGAGATCGGCACCATGCGCATGAAGTTGACTGCCAATATTATTCAAAAATGCCGTTTTCAAATTATCCGTAAAACTGCCGCCATTAATGGCCGTCCCCAACGTTGAACTCACGAGGGAATGTGCGGCAACGCGCTGGACCACCTTAATCCAGTCGTTATTCACCAAAGGAAGCTGGGCTTTTGCGGGATCAACGACGCCGGTCTTTTCAGAGATGTTTCCCCATCCCATTGAGTGATCCAGACCAGCCAGGGCACCGCCCATAGCCATTGTCGTCACGAGTGATTTTACGGAGTCTCGCTTTGCCAGGGCTTCCAGTGTCCTGGAGAGATTGCCTTTATTTTCAACTAAGGCAACCGCCGCCTGCGAAGTCAACCCTATCATGCCACTATATGCCGCCCCATAAGTTGCACTTGCCGCGGCACCAGTTGCCCCAGTCGCTCCCACTGCGGCCTCTCCCGCCCAGGCAGCCATACCCGAGCCTGCCGTGACTGCCGCGACAGCAATCGCAATAACTGCCCCCACAACCGGATTCAGGCTCTGGTTTTTCTTGTCCCAGTGACTGTAAGCATCTTTAACCCTGCTCCACTGCACGTCATTACGATTACGCAGATCTTTCAGCCATTCCGTCCCCGGGGTATTGCCGAGCCTCACTAAGGCGTCTTCAAGTAACTGCCCCTCTTTGGCTTTTACATCTGCACTGACACCTTGCCCAGCATCCACCGTCAATGTACCGCCAACACGCACTGACGGTATAGACCAGACTTCCTCACTACTGCCTTTATCGCGGTGGGTAACAAAAAATCCTTCTGATACTGAAACCGTCTGCTCAAATGCCGTATTTGGCATCGCCCTGAAGTTTACTTTCCCCGTTTGGCTGGTAATTTTCGCGTTTTGATGGGTGTCGAGCCGGCTCGCTTCCAACGTCACATCGTCTTTTGCCATCAGGGTAATATCACCACCCGCAATAAATTCAGTCGGTTTACTTGTTGAGTGATGTTTTATCCGGGTTGCCTCCTGACAGCTCCTGAAGATTAAAACACCGCCACATTTCCTTTCCTTATCTTCCCATTTGTATGATTCTTCCATTGCTTGCGCATAAAGAAAACCGCCTTTGGCAGCAATATCCATTGCCCCTTTAGCCATCAATGCGGTTGCCTGAAATAAAATACTGCCCTGGGCATGTATCGTTAATGCACCGCCACTCTTAAGCTGGCTGACACGTTGCGTGAAGCGTTCACTGTTACCGTCTTCGATATGTTCCTGTACCGACTCGAAGCGGATATCCCCTCCCGTGGAAAGCGTCATATCGCGCCCGGATGTCAGGCTTGAGCCATAGGTTGACAAATTTCCTGCCGCAGAAAGGGTAAGATTTTTGGCTGCATTGAGGCTGCTGGTGCCCGCCGCATAGGATTTATAATCTAAGGCCTGGTCAGGCGAATATTTTTGCGCCAGAAAAACCACGTCTTGTCCCGCGTTAACGGCGATATCCCCTCTGGTCGAGGTTAAGGTAGCAAACCGGCCAACAATATCCCTGCCTGCACTCAGTTGCAGTTGATCGCCGGCAGTAATGCGAGCGCTGCCCGCCAGGATTCTGGCGCTGGCTTCTTCTAAAGGCACATCGGGGGCATCATGTGCATGCATATCAATATCGCGCCCTGCGCCCAACGTGACATGTTGTCCGGCATTAATCTCTCTTCTGAGTAACTTAATATCATTGCCGGCAAATAAATTAATACTGCCGGTTGTCTTCAAGGGACCCACGTTCCAATTCTGGAGTGTGGGACTCACATCCAGGTTATGGCCGGCGCTTAATGTCAGGTTATAGGACGCATTGGGCTGGGTCGCCGTGTAGAAGCTCAAATCCTTACCCGCAGACACCCGTAAATTGTTAGTGGCTGAAATGGAGGGGCCATAACCGTTGCCTATTGTGATATTGCCTTCACGCACGGCATACTCAACATTGTCCCCTTTCAATACCACGTTCTTAGCGTTGAGGTATCGACCTGCAATGAATGTCAGATCGTGCTTTGCTTCCCATTGTGTGTCTTGTACATCAATGGCATTTCCCGCGTCTAACGTAATGTTATTTGCCTGATTTGATGTCAGCCCAATGATCTCGATATTGTTACCCGCTAACATCCGCAAATTATTATCAGCCGCAGTCACCCCCTTTTTCACCGTGATGTTTCCAGTACGCGCGACCAGTTCAACCGCTTTCTTCCCTGTCAGCGTTGCGGAATCTATCCTGATATTATCGCCTGCAACCAATGCCAGATTATTATCTGCCAGCATCATTCCCTGGGAAATAGCAATATTACGGTCAGCGATGACAGACAGTTCATTTTCCGCTTTCACTTTAAGGTAACCGGGACCTGCTATTTCACCGGCATGAAGCAGGATATTTCCCCCGATGATTGATGTCATGCCCGATGATAAATCGAACCTGTTTTTAAAATTGGCAACAATATTATGCCCCTGGAGTGATGTGAGTTGTTTGTATTCCGTCCAGTCATAATGGTTACCCGTGAAAAAGCTGTTACCCGTTAAAATAAGGTTATTACGTGCCATTAACTGACTGTGGTCTTTGTTGGTGAGAGTTGAGGCATTGATATAAGCATTCGCCCCTGAAGAGAGGAGGCCCCCCCCTAAAATTACTGAATTCTTTTGTGCGCATGACGATATCGCCATATTGGGTTTGCAGTGTCCCCCTATTGTTGCTAACCCAACTCGCTGGATTACCCACCCAGTCTTTTTGCAGCCACAGGTTGCGATTGGCCTGAATCAGGCTAGCCTCTTCAGCTTGATTATCAAAACGATCAACAAATAAACGCATATCACCGTCTGAAATCACCTGACCCGCATTGTTCAGGGTATTAGCAGCCAATGTGATGTCTTTCCCCGCCTTGACCTGGCTGTCTTTCGCTATTTCAATGTCTTTACTGCTCACATTAATATCGGTTTTGGCGTTGACATTCCCAAGGGTGATTTTGCCATCCACCGTCAAACGGATGCCGTCCTGGTGAGTGGTCAAATTGGCGAGATTAACGCCAACACCGGCTTCCGTTCCCACCAGGCTGATTTTATTTGCATACATGCCTCCCATCGCCCGTGTATCAATGGCAAGTTTGGGAACTTCCCCTGTTCCTTTAACGGGAAAATTTCCATGTTCAAAGTCAAACAGGTTAGCCCCTTGTACCAACGACAGGTCTTTGGCTTTTATGACACCATTAAGGGTTGTCGCACGGCTGATAATATCAACATAATCTGCTGACTGTGCATCCAATCCACGCTGGCCAATAGTAATGTGCCCTTCTCTCACACCGATGGCCGCCAGTGCTCCATTTTTATCAATCATCGGTTCCCCGGTCGTCAATGTCACCCCAGCGGTATTGATAAAACGACAACCATCACAGGTAATACCATTCCAGTTGGCAATGACGACCCGAGCTTTTTGACCCGCCACTTCCAGAGGGCCTGCCAGCTCAGAAGGGTCGGGGCCCATCACCTCATTAATAATCAGGTCTGCTCCTTTACCGTTAATCAGGTTCGGATTTGCCCGAATTCTCCCGGCCAGTTCGGTTTGTGTGTCCGTGTTCGCGTTATTTAATATCACTCCCATGCCCCCAGGCACCACAAAATTGCCGTAATAAATATGGCTCACACCTGCCGTATTCGGTTTGGGGATATTCATAACATGAGAATACATTTGGCTGCCTGTTACCGGGTCCTCGTAATAGTACTTCTCAATATCCCCTTCCTGTAGCCCGCGAGCATCAGGATTGGTTTGCCCTATCGCGGGATGCAGTGGATACACTGCCGTCAGGTAAGTGATTAGATAAATCAGGCACTTCATTTTTGATGAGTTTTGTTCAGACATCATGGGTTACCTTTTCTTATCAGGGTTAACTTAAAATTCGAGTGAGACGCTGGCATACAGTGACCACGCATCAGGCTTTAGGGTGTGTGGGTAATACAATGGCTTGCCAATCATTATCTGGGATGACATCACCGGTTGTATCAGCGTGACGCCAAGAGCACCGCCCAATAAATGCGCCTTTGTCACGCCATAACGAGGCTGTCCAACCCGATGACCATAATCCAGTGCCCCCATAAACGTCAGTGCACCGATTTGACCAGCGTCGAGTTGATGGGTGATCTCCTGCCTCCAATAAAACCCCTGGTTGCCACTCAGGTATTGAGTTTTGTACCCACGTACCGAATACAATCCCCCCAGAGACAACCGTTCAGGGGAGGGCAAATCATCGGGACTCAACTGCCCATAAAATGAGGTTAAATACGCGGTATTGGGGGAGAGAGGATAATAGTAACTGCTGCTTAAATTGAATTTACGGAAGGTGTTGCGGGTTGCGAGAGGAGGGGAGGTTACCGCGTTCCCATACTCAAAGGTGGGTCTGAAGGTAAAATAACCGCCCCCCAATAGGGTACTGTATTGGGCGCCTACAGAGGCTGTTTTTATCACTGGGCTGCTTAAAAAGAGTTTTTGATCCGCAATCGCATTTTTCACGACCTTATAGCGTCCACCGGCTTGTAAACCTAACTTTTGTTTTCCATCCCGATAAAGTGTGTGGGTGATATCAAGCTGATGTGTCTGGTTTTCACTGTCATAGGGATAATTTCTTCCCATGATGGCCAGTTCTTGCCGTGAGGTATGGTAAAAGTAGTGATAACGTGCAGTCCAATAGCCATAGGGGACACTCGTTGACAATACCAGGCTACGGCTATGGTGCATGGGTCTAAAATCGGTATCCTGTAGCCAAGAGAAAGACCACTGTTCCCCCAGTCCTAAAGGAGCATCCAAGGTCAATCCGGCACTCGCCTGATATTCGCCTATCCCTTTTTGACCACTGTTATCGACGCTGATCTGTCCCCTGCCCGGAAAGCGGCCGGCTTGCTGCCGGATATTCACTGTGGAATAACCAGATTGTGTACCCGGCTTGATCTCAATGGTGAAACGGGACGAAGCCAGGCGGTTAAGGTGTTCCAGTCCCTGTTCAATATCCCGCAAATTCAGGATCTTTCCCACCATCCCCGGAAACAGCATTTTTGCCATACGGGGCGGTTTTCCATCAATTTCAACGGCATCAACCCGGCCCTCTATCACCGTAATACGGAGTTTGCCATCGACCAGGCTCTGTTCAGGCAGGTGAGCCTGCGAAGTGATATAGCCCCCCGTGATATAAGCGTTGGTGACTGCCCGCACTAATTGCTTAAGTTCAGTCAGCGTCACGCAACGATGCACATAAGGTTGGATCACTGTGCGCTGTATAGATGTGGATAAGGATTCTGCGCCTTGAAACAGGATTTCGTTAATGCTGACGCATTGGGTATCAGTAGTCGGTTCACTCTCCATTGTCTGTTCGGGAATAGCCGATTTTTTCCGTAAATCCTCCCGCTGTTGCTGAGCATCATCCAGCACGGTTTTTTGCTGCTGACGCTGACTGTCCAGTATCGCTGACGGGGACTCTAAACGCGGTTCTGGCGTTTGATGATTAAAGGGAGGCTCATCGGCTTGGGCGAGGTGTATGACAAACAGAGCCCAGCCTAATAGCCCAACTTTTATTTGGTTGAATATTTTCATTGCCATAGTTGAATTAATTAATCAGTTAATAAGTATTTAAAAAAAGCGAGATAGACTATTTTTATATCTCTTAGCTGATTTTCAATATGGCCTAAATCACAAAGTCATATTTATGGATTATAAAACCGAAAATATATTATAAATAAAATATTCACCATCCTGTAAACTTATTAATTCTAAAATAAAGCCAATTCCACTACCTCATAGATTAATATAGAACTAATGAAAATTATCTTTATAAGTTGTTGCGGAAAGCCTTGCCGATGCCTTAGTGACGACAGATTGGAAAACGGAGTCAGAGGGAATGAGAGCAAAAGGTGAACGGGAGTAAAACAGATAAAAATGCCGCTGACGCGCTGCGCTTGTCTTCTCTGGTTTGTCTGGCTCATACATTAGCCAGACAAACCAGAGAATCTGAAAAACATCCTTCCAGCCAAGAAAACCATTTTTCACTGCTCCCACCCTGTTAAAGAATTAGCAATAAAACTGTTCACCCTGTTCACCTTTAAGTATTTTACTTTAAATTCAATTCATTAGATGATGATAATTTGAAATTAAACTCATCACCACTCTTCACCCAACCGTTCACCTCCAACCAGAATAAAGGTGAACAGTGATGAATAGTTGTGAACAGTTTTAAAATAACTATTCACCCTATAATACTTTGATATATCTGGTTTAAATTATAGGGTGAACAGGAGTGAACACTTTTTTATATTTCTTTGAAAAATTCTCGTGATCAGAAAAAAATTATTCTTCTGGCAGGCTATTCCTTGTCTGTTTCGGCATCCATTCGATAGCGGTATCAAGATTCAGGCTCAGATTGCTACGAATGCCCTGTTTGCTTTTCTTGCGTAAGTATTGCTGGCTGTACTCTGCCAGTGCGCCCGGCATATCCATTCCGAAGCGAGTCACGGAAACAGGTTTGTTCAGGTTATTGCCTTTCATATAAGCAAGGTAGGCGTGATAAAGGTACTTACGCGGATTGAACGGCATAATTTCTGCATTGCCGATTAACAAGCCGTCGGCTTCATCGGATGCAATCAGGTAGCCGCAGAAATCGACCAGTGGATCGGTGCCGCGTTTGATATCTAATGCTTCTGCGGATTTTTGTTGCTCTGTCAGCAAGTGCCTCGCAGCTTGTGGATCAGCGAACCGATGTAGCAGATGCCGGATAATCACAGGCAATTCTGCTGCTATTTTTTCTCGTAATAAAGTATCTCGTTCATGCTCCGGCACCACTTCGGAAAAGTTGAAAATTACCCGCCGCCGTGACACGCCACCACTGCGATCACTGAAACTCATGGCATTGTTGTTTACCGCCAACACCACCGCAGGAATACGGGTTGAATAGGGCTGTTTGTGCTTCGGATCGATAGCAACTTCATCGCCGCCAGTAATCGCCTTGATGCCAGAACCATCGCCCACATAGCGAGTTTGGTCTGGCAGGATAATCAGCGAATAGCCGACAATTAACGCCCGTTCCCGTGGGTTTTCCAGCGCTGCCATACTGGCGGAAACGGTATTGCCTTTACCTGCCAGTATGGAACAAATTTCGGCAAAGATGCTTTTGCCACTGCCTCCGGCGCCGGTGACTTCCAGAAAAAGTTGCCAGTCATAACGGTTCGCTAACACCATAAACAGCGCTGCCAGCACTCTGTTTGTTTTGTTTTTACAGTTGGCAGTTGCCTGATTGAGCCAGCGCAAGAATTGTGGCGCGTGATCTTGCAGGGTTTCCCCCGAAACAGGGGAATTAAATTCAACGTCATTGGCAAGCAATAACCAATCATTTTTACGGTGAGGCCGGAACTGGCAGGTTTTCAGGTCAAACACACCGTTACTAAACCCAATTAAATGGCGCTCTGGTGGTTGCATCATGGGAAGCTGTAATTTCAGGGCATCCACGGCAGAACTAATACCGTGCGGTGAGTACGGTAGTTTTTCTTCCATAAAGGCCGCCACCATTTCCCGTTTTAAATCACGGTCACTGACCGGATGCCAAACAATACCGTCATAGTGATGAACGGTTTCCGAAGCGCCATCCAGTGCCAAATCACCGTCATAGCGTGCCAGTAAAACCTCCCCACGCTGGCTGGCTCCCATTTGACATAATGTCAGCTTAGACGGTTCGACATCATTAGGTTGAATAGCGGCTTTTTTCTTGGTTGATATTGGTTGGTAAAGCCCCTGAGTAAAGATTTGTTTTGCTGTGTCTACACAGTGTTGTTGGCGGTAATCATCCCAATCGGCTTGGTACTCTGTCGGTGGCAACGTAACCCAACCATTAACCGCAAGGGCTGCTTTTTCTGCTGAGATCTTGCCGACATTTATTTTGGGTTTCCCGTTCTTATCCAGCTCGTCGGGGCGATGCCAGTCATTATCTGCTGCAATAATGATTTTTATGTCCGGCCACCGCTCCCGAACGGCTTTGGCGACAGAGAACAAATTACCTGCATCCAGTGCTGCCACAACCACACCTTGATGTAACTGGTTAACGGTTAGGGCTGTAGCGTAACCCTCTGTAATGATAACCGTATCGGGGTGCTCCTCCAGTTCTGATACGGCAATAAAAGCGCCTTTCTTCTGGCTGCCGGACAGGAGTTTTTTCTCACCATTGGGTTTGATGATCTGCGCCCCTGTGACTTTTTTATCCAGGGCTGTCAGTGCCAGCACAGTGGAATTATCGAACAGTAGTCGCTGATCAAGGTGTTGCAAACCTTTTGCCGCCAGATAAGGCGATTGCCCGACGACAGTTTGCGCCATCAGTGCCGCCACTCTTTCGGCAATCGGCTGTGTGGGATAATGGGTTTCTTTGGCTGGCTTGGGTTCGGGCAAAGGCAATGCTAGTACATTAGCGACCACTTTTGCCGCCTCAGTAACAGAGATCCCTTTGGTTTTTGCCACTAAATCCAGCCCATCACCATAGTTCGGGGCGTCACACTGGCGGCAATGCCAGTTGCCATGATGGTGATCATCGATGAAATGGAAACGGTCAGTACCACCGCAAACAGGGCAAGCGCCATGTTTGCCCTTTGCGGGAACATCAATACCACAAGCTGGCAGCAGGTTTTGCCAGGAATACATGGCAGAGGTTTTCACTGTCTGGATCAAGTCAATTGGTTTTTGAGTGCCAGCTGTTTTTTGAACTGTAAATTTAGGGCGAGTTTGGGTATGCTGTGTGTCAGCCATAATTTTTTTACCTTGCTTAATGGTTGTTGGTGAAACGCCTCAGATGTGTCCTACCACACTGGGGCGTTGTGTTTTATAGTACGTTTCTTATGTCATAGTCTTTTCTGTGTTATGCCGCCCGTGATGCCGCGATACGCTGGGCGATCCAGTTATCAATTTCTGCTTCAATAAAGGCCACGGAACGCGGGCCAATTTTGACTTGCTGTGGAAATGCGCCGTCACTCATCAGTTTGTAGATCCACGCTTTGCTGTAACCCGTTCTGCGTTGCACTTCCGGCAGACGGATCAGGCTGGTTTTCAATGCTGCCATTTCATGTTTTATTCTCCTGTTATCGAGTCCCTGAGCGCTCACCGTGGACGTTGTTGGATGACAGGCGGATTATTTAAAAAGCAAGATTAAATGAACAGCGTTAATTGTTTTTCCGATTTGTTGAATTTATTTTTTTAGGAACTTCTACCTTTTTATCGGTATTCTGTATAAAAAGCGTACTTTGCTGGCACTGCCAACAAAGTATGAAAAATCACCGCTTCTTTACGCCCTTTTGCCAAATTTTCCGATCAGGACATTTTTGCCTCGTTCCAGCATCTCCATATGATCCGCATACCATTGCAGCATTTCCCGTCGACCATCCAGATATTGCGCGTGGTTGTAAGTACCCCGGATGCTGTTCTTGTCAACATGAGCAAGCTGAGTTTCGATCCAAGCTGTGTTATAGCCCTGTTCATGCAGGATTGTACTCATGGTATGGCGGAAGCCGTGGCCTGTAGCCTTGCCATCATAACCAATGCGCTTAATCACCTGATTGATGGCAGCTTCACTCATCGGCTTCCCTGCATCGCTACGACCGGGGAAAACGTATTTTCCACGCCCTGTGATTTCGTGCAGCTTAATTAAAAGGGCTTTAACCTGATGTGATAGAGGAACACAGTGGGGACGGCGCATTTTCATTCGTTCAGCAGGGATTTGCCAGAGATCATTACCGAAATCGAATTCACTCCATTCCGATTCTCTCAGTTCGATGGTGCGCACTCCGGTCAGCATCAGCATACGTGCCGCTGATTGCGTCATCAGACTGCCGCTATAACCACTTAATGCAATGAGAAAATCAGGTATCTGGTCAGCTAAAAGATGTGGAAAGTGTTTTTGTTTGGGCGCTTTGAGTGCACTGGCAAGATCAGTAACGGGATTGAACTCTGCCCGTCCGGTAATAACGGCGTAGGTGAAAATTTGCCGACACGCCTGCCTGGTTTTTTTCAATTTATCCAAAACACCGCGTTGCTCCATTTTTCGCAGCACAGCCAGCATTTCAGCAGGTTTAATCTCGGTAACGGCACGTTTACCAATATACGGGAAGATATCTTTTTTTCAGATATTCCAGAATGTCTTCGGCATAGCCTTTTGACCAGTTAGGGCGTTTATATTCGTGCCACTCAATAGCGACGGATTCAAAACTATTGCTGACCGCAAACACCTTAGCAGCCTTTTCAGCTCTTTTTTCCTCTATCGGGTCATTGCCATCTGATAGCTTTCGTCGTGCATCATTTCTCTTGGCTCTTGCTTCTGCGAGGGAGATTTCAGGATATACCCCCAACGCGAGCAATTTTTCTTTGCCTGCGATCCGATACTTTAACCGCCAATAGCGAGAGCCATTCGGGTTAACCAATAGATAGAGTCCGCCGCCATCGGCAAGTTTGTAGGGTTTCTCTTTCGGCTTGGCAGTGTCCACCTGTCGGGCTGTTAGCTTCATGGGGGTATCTCATTTCATTGAACCTGAACGTACCCCTAAATATACCCCTATAAGATCGTAGATTTCAACATACCTTACTAGACTACAGGAGAAAGAAAAAAGGACAATATTGCTGATTTACTGAGGTTTTGTAGACTCTGGAAGACGTTAAGATATGAAAGGATGGTACGCCCTACATGATACGTATTATTGATTGCACCTTGAGAGAAGGCATGCAAACCCGCCAGTGTTGCTTTACTACTGAACAGTCGGTACTACTTTCCCGAGAAATAGCAGCATTAGGGGTAGATACGATTGAGTGTGGGCATCCTTTTATTTCGTCGAAAGAGGCAGGACGTGTGCAAGCGGTGATAGCAGCTTCACCTGTGCCAGTGTTAGCTCACGCCAGAGCTCGCTTGGAAGATATCGATGCTGTGTTACAAACTGGTGCTCACTGGGTTGGATTGTTCGCCTCTATTAATGAAATTTCAATGGCAACGAAATTTAAAGGTAAGAGCCGCGAAGAATTGTTAACCATGTTTGGTTCTTCTATCCGATATGCCCGTGAACAAGGGCTGTTAGTCAGGGCAACCATTGAGGATGCAGGGCGTACTGCAGTCCCTGACCTGGTCAGTATGATTATAACTGCTCGTGAAGCAGGTGCTAATCGTATTTGTTTCGCTGATAGTGTAGGTATTCTACTACCCGATGAAACTTTTGATGTGTTATCGCTATTACGCTATGAGTTTCCTGATATTATTCTTGAATATCATGTTCATAACGACAGAGGACTAGCGCTAGCTAACACGTTAAAAGCGATTGAAGCGGGAGTTGAATGGATCTCTACGAGTTGCAATGGCATAGGTGAACGTGCAGGTATCACTGATACTTTCCAATTGATCACGCTGCTTGCTACACGTTTTGAACAAAATCGTTTTGATATTTCCCGAATTTTGGCGCTCTCTGAATTGGTAGAAGCGTATAGCCGAATACCAATGTCTCCAATGCAACCGGTTGTAGGTAAAAATGCTTTTGTGCATGTTGCCCGCTTGCACCAACTTGCTATGCAGAAAGACAGTGCTGCTTACAGCATTTTTGATCCAAAACTCATCAAGGGACACATTTCTCTGGCGCATTTTACTCCCTTACAAGAACAAGAGCTTTTTCTGGTTCCGTTGGAAAAATCTTCAACAGAACTGAAGTATCACCGCCACGGCCCAGGAAAACGCTTTGTGATGTTGGATAAACGATTGGTAGATGGGTCTCCCTACTATTTTATTGCCCGCCAATTTTCGATGATAGGCGCTGATGAGTCTGCAGAGACAGGTCATGTTGATAGCCATACTCATAATTGTGACTCCGTATTCTTGTTTTTAGGAGATGGTCAGGACTATATCGGCCTAGAGGTGGAAGTCGATCTTGGGGGTGATATTCGTCATCTACATAGCCCAGCCAGTGTTTTTATCCCAGCGGGTGTGGCTCACTCCTATCGTTTTATTCGCGGTTGTGGCACCTATATTAACTTTGTCCATAAAGGCGATTATCATGAAAGTTTATTGGAGATAACACAGTGAAACAATTTAATAAAAATGCAGAATCTTATGATATCGTAAGGGGAAAGATCACCTACCCCGATGAGTTATATCGTTCACTCTCTGTTCGAGCACCTTCAAATGAAGCAGCATTGGATATTGGCTGCGGCAATGGAGTCTCTACCATTCGTCTGAAAGAGTATTTTGCTCATGTTCAAGGGTGTGATATTGGTGATGCTCTCATTGAGCGAGCGTGCCATAGCTATCCTGATATAACGTTTAACGTATCTCCAGCAGAAATTTTCTCTCCGCCACGCAATTATGACCTGATAACCAGTGCAACCTCATTTTACTGGATGGATCGTCAAGTCGTGTTAATGAATTTACAAAAGTGGTTAAAATCCGGAGGGCTTTTTTTGCGCCTATAAATATGATTTTCCAATGGTTTATGGGCCATTGCGCGATTATATCGAAAAAGAGTTGATCTCGCGCTGGGCAAAACACCGAGATCCCCGTCTGACACAATATGATGATACGCTCGAACTGATGCGTAACTGTCCACACCTGCATAACGCACAACGTGAGGTGTTTGCCAATATTCTTTTCCTTTCTGCGGAAGAAATAGCCTTGTTTTTTTTGTCGACTAGCTACGTGACTCGCTATATTGAACTGGAAGGCGGAGAGGCTTACGCTCATGAATTTATGGAAAATGTCATGACAATTGGCGGTGCTAATTCGATTGCTGTTAACTTTGATATTCATGCTTTTACTGCGGTAAACCGCTAGGAGGACAGATGGAATATCTGCCCATCACGCTGGATACTACACTCCGTAAGAAAGCCCTTAGTTCGCCACAGCAATCTCTGTTGATTGATGCCTTAAGACCCGAATCAGCTATTGAATATCGATGGAAAGAAACCAATATGCTTGTCGATGCTCTGGCTTGGCAGTTTGCGGATTTACCCGGCAAAGGCATTGGTGTGATACTGGACAACAGCTATAACTGCCTGTGTATGATTTATGGCGTTATCCGTTCAGGAAAAGATTTGGTCCTAATCGATCCTGAATGGGGTATTACAGCAAAACAGGCAATTATTGATGAAATAGCGCTACAGATATTGGTAAGTGCTGTCCCTATTCAGGATGAGTTTGCCTCATTGCAATTTATTCCTGACTTTTCATCCGATTCTGTTGAGATGTTTGATGAACACGCAGCTGCAAATAGCAGAATGATTATTTTTACCTCAGGAACTACAGGTAAACCTAAAGGTATCGTTCTCAGTCAGCAAGCTATGGTGAGCGCTTATGCCATTGGTCAGCGCTGCCTAAAGATAGGAGAACATACTCGTGCCGGCTGCTTTTATCGAGTCAGCGGATTAGGAATACTTGGTATCAACTTCCTATTTCCTCTACTGTATGGTGGCAGTGTAGTACTACTTCCGCAACATTGCTGGTCTGACTGCATACAATTTTGGCAGCGAGTAGAACAATTCAATATCAGCTTTCTCTATATGGTTCCACCCATTGTCAATTTTATGGTTAAGGAAGGGGTTCCGCTCACGGTTCCTTTTCCATTATCCCGCTTATTGTGTGTGTCTGGTTCAGCCCGCTTGGATGCCGGTTTACAGGAGGAATTTCAACGCAATTTTGCTCCGTTAGCTAACATTTATGGACTGAGTGAGTGTGGTTTTGCCTTTTTATTTGGTCGTCTAAATAGAAGTAGATTTGACAATACGGTAGGTTCTGCTGTTGGTCTGACACTACGTTTGACTGATGAACAGGGTCATGAAATTACCCAACCTGATTCTCGCGGGCGATTATGGGTGAAAACACCCAGTCTGTTTTCAGGATATGTAAATCAACCAGAGCTAACGGCACAAGTGGTACATGATGGCTGGCTGGATACCCGAGATATTGCCTATTTCGATGATCAAGGTGGATTTTATGTACTGGGTCGTGTGGATGGAACAATAAATAAAGGAGGAAATTTGTTCCACCTTAACGAATGTGAACAATTGTTGAATACCCGTAGTGATGTGATAGATGTGTGTTGTCTGAAAGTACCCTGTGATATTTATGGTGAAGATTATATTGCGGTTATCCAAGGAAAACTTGGGCAAGAAAGTGTTCTGCTAACTTGGTTACAACAGCATTTAGGTATATCCCGTGCCCCGCGTTCTGTTTTCTGCTTCAATAAAAAACTCCCACTAAATGGTGCCGGTAAACACGACCGACGCGCTATTACTGAGCTTATTACCCAGGGAGTATTATAATGTGCGGCATTTTGGGTGATATTGGACCAGGGTTTGATGGTGCTCGTTTTCGTCAAGCACTTCAGAATCTTCATCATCGGGGTCCTTATGGTAACGGGTTTGTTGACTTGCCTGCAGGTGCATTAGGAATGACACGCCTGCCAATGTCTAGTGCAGCCTCACTACCGATACCAGTGAAATATGGAGAAACTTATGCCGCATATAATGGTGAAGTTTACTCCCCAAATGTGGGAATTGTGGATGAAGTTCGCTTGCTCTGTGAGGGAATAGAAAAAGGAATACTACCAGATGGAATGTTTGCGCTGGCATTATGGCAACCGCATAGTGCTTCATTGACACTACAACGTGATAGTTACGGAATCAAACCTCTCTACTATTTTTATCAAGCAGATCGTGGACGGCTGATATTTTCATCCGAGCTTACACCGATACTGACTTTGTTAGGTGAGTGTACACCAAATATCGCTGCGATAGCTCAGGTTGTGACAACAGGAGTCACTTTAGAAGGCGAAAGTTTATTTTCCGGTATACGCCTTGTATCCCCTGGGGAGCAGTTAATATTTAGGCTTAGTAAAGGGCAAGCACAGTTGATTCAACGCCAGTATTTTTTTCCTCAAACTGAACCATCATCGTATTCAATTGAAGAAACATTGGGTGAGGCTATCAGCCGTTGTAAAGCGACATTTCGTCCATCAGCACTGTTACTCAGTGGGGGAATAGACTCAACTCTGCTTAATACCTGGATGAAGCCTGATATAGCTAAATTCACTCTGGCCTTAGAAGGTGCCGAGGAGTCAGTGCGCCTACAGCCCAATTTGCATCGGATTTCTCTGGAACAAGCCGCTTTTATGCCTGTGTTGCGAAAGGCGGTAAAAAACTTTGGTGCAGCAACCCGTATGTCCAGCCTGCTGATGTATCAACAATTAGCGGATGCAGTCGGAGATGCAGGATACCACTGTGTATTGCTGGGAGAGGGGGCTGACGAGTTGTTCTGGGGCTATCCACGCCACCTTGACCTACAACAATCAAAGCTACATGATGCAGGCAGCTTTGCCCGCATTTGGTTCGGCGACTATCAAAACAAAGCAAAGTTATTTTCTTCTAAAATTGCCTCTGAACTGAATGATCAAATTGAAGAGATTTCTAATTCAGCCCTAAAGAAAGGGTATGAAGCAGCTATTGACCATTTCGATCTGCATTACTCTTTGGAGCCTCTGCTGCGTCGAGCTGATCATCTCCTGATGTCACGCACAATTGAAGCTCGAACACCTTATTTACATGCTGGACTTGGTATGCTGGCAAGTCGTTCTACACGCCTTGCGGATGGTATAACTAAAGCCCCTCTGTGTAATTTACTCAAGAAACGACTACCAAACTGGCAATGGAAACCTAAGCAGCACTTCCGATTACCCTTCGCCTATTGGCCTAAAGCAGTACAGGAAATGCGTCACTATCTGCAGGAACACTGCGAGACATTACGCAATATCGGTCTGGTGAATTTAACACCTACATATATAGAAACGGCGGATAATACTCAACTTTTTACTCTAACTACGCTTTCCCTTTGGCAACAAGAATATGAGGTGAATTTATGAGTTTTTCTTCCTACCCGCGCCCGATTGCCTGGCGAGGAAATATCGTGTTTGAACGTTCGGCTCGTTTTAATCAGTCGCTGGAAGCTCTGCTTAGCGCAATGGCGGAAGGTTATCAGCCCGATAAGAGTGATGATATATTGCGTCGTGATTTGCATCGAGAACTTGAGCTGGAAAGTGGTGTAGTAGTGCATGATTCCCCAACGCTCAAATCCCTATCGGCTGAACCATTTCGAGCACTGTTTAATGAGTTTTGTCTTTGGTTTGGTATTCCAGTTTCAATTAACAAACAAGGTCACTACTTAAAAGAAGTTCGTGATCATGGTGTACGCGATAGTCTTAATATGCCACAACGTGGACACTTAACTAATCAAGAGCTCGCTTTTCATTCTGATAGAGCAGATATCACTGTGCTGGGTTGTTGGAGCCCTGCTGCTCGCGGAGGTGCTTTTCGCATTCGTTCTTCTGCCGATGTAGTATTGCAAGCAGAACAACGCCAGTTTACTTGGCTTTCCCACCTAAAAAAGCCCATTCCTCATGATTTGCGTGATGAAGGTGATCAATCTTGGATTGCTTTGCCACTATTGAGTGAAAATCATGATCAATTCGTTTTACGTTATATACGTAAATTTAACGACTCAGTAGTTCGCCATGGCATAGAGCAGTCACAAGAAATCAACCAGATGCTAGCAGATATAGATTCAATTGTTGAACAGCCTGGTCATTACGCTGAACTGAACTTCAGTAAAGGAATGTTGGTAATGGTCAATAACCACATTACATTACATGCTCGCACTTGTTTTGAAAATGATGAAAAACATGAACGTTGCTTGTTGCGTTGTTGGCTTAGCAGTGAATTTACTCGTCCATTACCCACAAGTTTTTTGCCTTTGTTTCATAGCGTAGACGCAGGAACTTTGCGTGGTGGCGTTCTGGCAGATAAGACATGGTGATCCGATGCAGAGTAAAACCTTTACCTTGGCACGTTTTCGTGCTCTACCTGCAGAAATTCATTTGATGTTGGTAGGCACCCTGCTAACGCGGGGAGCCTATTTTATGATCTGGCCTTTTTTAGCAGTGATACTGTACCGCCAGTTCAACTTCTCTGCGACTACCATCGGTGCCTTACTCTCCATCGCTATCATCTTTGGTGCAATCAGCGGTGTCTATACTGGTTGGTTATCAGATCGTTTTGGTCGTAAACGCCTTATACTTTGTGGAACCACATTGAGTGCACTGGCTTTTGTCTTATTAAGCTATAGTAATAACCCCGCACTGTATGGCATTGGTATTGCCGGTGTCAGTATCGGTTGTGCTCTACTTGAATCCAGCTGCAAGGCATTAATAGGAGATCGTATTAATGATAAGGCTTCGCGTGAGCTGGCACTCTATTGCCGTTATTACGCTATCAATGCCGGCGCTGCGGTAGGCCCATTATTTGGGGTGACCTTAGGCGTTGACAAACAAGGCTTAACCTTTTTAATTACTGCCTCAATCTATTTTATTTATGGTTTGTTGCTATGGCGCTCACTGCACTATACCGTATGGAGAAGTACTACACCAAAGCAAACTAGTACCACATCTTCCACGTTTTTTGCTGCCTGCGGACAAATGATCCGTCATCGACTTTTTGCTTTGTTGATGCTTTGTAATATTCTGGCAGCCTTAGTATACGCCAGCTTCGATTCCACATTGGTCCAATATCTCACTCGTAGTCATGTACCAAATGTTATGTCGCTGATTGCTACCCTGATTGCGATTAATGCTCTGACTATTATTATTGCTCAGTTTCCTTTATTACGTCTGCTACAACGTTATTCGACTGGAGTTAGGCTAATGACAGGATTACTAATGATGTTATTGGCACAGCTGCTATTCGCTTTTGCTCCTGTTACACAATTTTATATGCTCGCTGTAGCAACCATCATCCTTAGTCTGGGTGAATTGATAGTATTCCCTACATTCAGTGTGGAAGTGGATCAGATAACCCCAAATGCGTTACGTGGGAGCTATTTTGGTGCCGCTAACCTTTACCTACTGGGCAGTGCCATTGCTCCATTGTATGGTGGTTTAATGTTGGATCTTGGCAGCCACCAGATACTTTTTCTTAGCCTAGCCGGGCTTTGTTTGCTCACCATGATACTACAACGCACTGTAAACGCGATGAAACGGACACAAAGTGAGGTAACTACACCATGACTGCACGTATTCTGGTTTCAGGTTTTTTTTTACGTCGTAGTGTTTGGTCTTCAAATTTGATTGGGGAAGATGTAGATGATATCAGAGACCAATCAGAGTGTGACCTCCAGCATTGGCTAGATGAAGCGGAAATGCTCGCCTCGACTTTTAATAAACCAATAGAAATTATTGGTCACAGTTTCGGAGGATATCTAGCACAATGTCTGGCAGCACGATTGGGAGAAAAGGTTAGCCATTTATGGTTATTGAGTGCGCTGACTAGCCAAGGTGGCAGTGCTCTTGAAAGCTATCAAGAGAGTGGACAAGAGGCGTTATCAGAAATTTGTAGGTTGGATATAAGTAGTGGCCGTATCTACATACATAAACCTGAACTCTTCCTCACACTTTTAGGCCAATCTGTTCCTTTAGCACCAAGTGAGCCAGTGCAGTTATTACTTTCTCCGCCACCACCACGTATAACTAACTTGAGCTGTCCAGTTAGCTATGTAATCACACAGCAAGATTTGCTAACATCTCCTTTACTACAACATATTTTTGCCAGCCGACTAAATGCACGGTTAATTAATTGGATAGGAGGACATATGTCTCCTTTAATGGAGAACGAATGGCTGTATAGCAGATAAGTATAAGGGAATCACAGACCTCAATAAGAAAATTTACTTTGAAAGCGGTAGGAAGAGCTGTTACCTAGATTATCCCTATCGTTTTTTCTCAATTTCATATCAAATAAAAATTTGACCCTACTCGTTCCAACCGATAAAGTATTTAATTATTATCAAAGATCCATCGCCTGTCAGGATCGCCTTCGGGTGGCGAAACAAAACTCCCGTAGCCTGAAAGGGAGAGCAAGATTGTGGTACATCTGCCCACCTTTGGAAGCAGATATTGTCAGACATAAACCCCTTGTCTGGTGATGAAGGTTTCTTAAACTGAAAAAGACACCCAAAAGGTGTTTTTATATTGTCTCCAAAGTGTGTTGGACGTTGGTTCATGCACTGACTTTTCGTATCAGTACCAGATCACATTTTCATTTATCTTCAATAAACAACCGGATGTCTTTCACGCATCCCGTTCATGCTTCTGACTATCCCTGTCTGAAATATTCAGCAGACTACTTTCTACACCTAAACGATTAACTCATTGCTTCCGTTTGAACCCTAACCTTACGGCGTTTTGCTGTGCCTGCTGGCATTTCAAAGCTGCACGACTTTTGCTGACAGTCTACGGAACTTAAAGGCGTCACTTTTTGCCGGTTTACCGCTGAAAGTGACGCCGCAGCCAAAAGACAACACAACCCTGACAGGCTCACGCCTGCTTCACCAAGCAGTGAATCTGACACTGCATTTTATAGATTGAAAAAGGAGAACTTGACGATATCGAGGCTGGCATTTAGCCAGAGGGGATGACTTGTTCATACAGGCGGCAGTACTGCGTACTCAACCGATACCCCGCAATACCTCAACCTGCGTTCACTCTGGCGCACAGATATCCGTCAAGGGCAAAGCAGGTGCTACTTGTTTTGCCGCACTGTCGCGCGCCAGAGATCGCATGTTGTCAGGTATCAGTAAGGGGAAGCCAATGAGTCGATTGATTAAAGAATTAAAGTTTTTTGCCCGGAAGGCGGGCGGCAGCCATAAGACCTGCCATGACCGTATTCGGATCGCAGGTCGTTTGGGCGCGTTATTATTGAGCCTGAATATTCAGGTTAAAAGTCTCAACCATTTGAAAGCCAGGCATGTGGAACAGTATGTTGATGCACGCTTATCTCAAGGGATCGCCAAACGAACGGTGCAAAATGAAATGTCCGCACTGCGTAATATCTTCCGCATGGCAGGCAGGGAAAAACTGGAAACCTCGCCGCGTTTGAGTAATCAGGCATTGGGATTAAGCGGAACCAGTCGCGCCGGCACGAAACAGGCGATCCCTGATGCTATGTTTCAAGTTGTTTATCAAAAAGCCCTTGAGCGTGATGCCGGATTTGCCGTCACACTGAAACTTGCCCGTTTGCTGGGGCTACGTTCTCAGGAAGCGGTACAATGTAGCGCCTCTCTGAAAAGCTGGCGCAAACAGTTAGAACAACCCGAACCGAAACTTCTGGTTGTTTTTGGTACAAAGGGAGGCCGACCACGGCAAACCCGTGTATTGGATGTTGCAGCGGTAAAAACCGCTGTCGAACAGGCAATGACTATCGCAGAACAACGTGGCAGCAGGTTGATTGATAAACCTGACCTCAAGCAAGCCATGAACTACTGGCGAACGCATACCACAAAGATTGGTTTAACCGGTCGCCATTCTCCTCATAGTTTGCGCTATGCGTGGGCACAGGATGCTCTGGTGTTTTACCAGCAAAATGGTTTTAGCCGTCAGGAAGCAAGGGCTTTGGTATCAATGGATTTGGGGCATGGTGATGGTCGTGGGCGTTATGTTGAGCGGGTTTATAGTCGTTAAGCTTAGTCGTTCAGTTATTGTCTTAGGTAAAACAATCAGTTAAAGTATTCCTGCCATTAGCAAAATCTAGTGGTGAGGTTTCGCAGCCTCGAAATATGGTGTCCCACTGGTAGGATATTTCTACCAGTGCGTCTGCTATCACCCTTTCAATGGTGGTTCAGACGGGGGAGGCTTCGGCCTCGCCGGTTGGACACCACCGGTACTGCGAACCCTGTCTGAATCGCCACCATCAATATTAATTAATGGAAGGGGTAGCAGGAATGAATAACAACGTTAAAAATGATTGGCATCAAGCCGACATTATTGCTGCATTACGCAAACGTGGTACAACCTTAGCGGCTCTCTCTCGTGAAGTGGGACTTAGTTCATCAACATTAGCAAATGCACTCAGTAGACAGTGGCCTAAAGGCGAATGGATCATCGCTAACTATCTCGAAATACATCCCTCTGAAATCTGGCCTAGTCGGTATTTTGATAGTTATGGTCAGTTAATTGAACGTAAGATTCGCAATAAACCACAGGAATAATCTGCGTTAATTGGTAATCAACTTTGTAAAAATGATAAATATTGATTAAAAGCCCTGAGCATGGAATGGCAGTTTAATTTGGTCATTTTGAATCTCATGGCTTTTTTAAAATATAATCTTGAAAAAATCTCTATTAGAGATTACTCCTCATCACAATAAACCTTCTTTTACATACTGTAATTAATAAGGATTTTCATACCTTACAACAAATTTGTTAATATAATAACGAACCTTAGCATGGATTTGCGCCTATGATTTATTCCTGAATAACCTATCCAGAATCTTTTTCAAACATGATTGTTTTTCATGTATTTTTTCAGCATGAGAAAAATTTACAGTAGTGATATCAATCAGGAAGTGTTTAATCACCTCTGCAAATTTGGTAATAAGCCAATCTATCACTGATTTATGGTTCTTCAAATATGTCAATTTAGACTGAAAAAATTCAAGATTAAATTTAATTTTTATAGCTTAACCTGTTAGTATTAGTCTAAACAGGACTAATCTGGGGTGCAAACATGATTCGTTGCCATCTCGCTCGCTTAATGGGAGAGCGTAAAATGAAAATATCCGATGTGTTACGGGAAACGGGACTCAGCCGGAACACCGTGACGCTGATGTACAAAGAGACAGCACAAAAAATCGATGTAGAAGCCCTAGATAAACTCTGTCAACTCTTTGAATGCGAAGTAGCCGAGATTCTGGAGTTTACTAATAAGTAATGCTGTTAACATGTCCTCAGCATCCATCTGCATAACTCTACTTAAAAATACAATGTTACATAGCAGAGTTAGAAATCATGGTTTCAGAAATGACTAAAGAACAACAAATCGAGCAAGGCTTAATTGCCAAGTTGCAAGATCTCAAGTACGTCTATCGCAATGACATACGCGATAAGGTAAGCCTTGAGCACAACTTCCGCCGGAAATTTGAGGCTCTAAACCGAGTTAATCTCTCCGATGCTGAATTCAATCGTCTACGTGATGAAATCATAACAACGGATGTCTTTTTGGCTTCGGAGGCTTTGCGAGAAAAAGGCAAGTTTACCCGTGAAGACGGTACGCCTCTCGAATACATGCTGGTTAATATCAAAGATTGGTGTAAAAACGATTTTGAAGTCATCAATCAGCTTCGTATCAATACTGAAAATAGCCACCATCGGTATGACGTAATCCTGTTGCTCAATGGACTACCACTGGTACAGATAGAGCTCAAATCGCTCCAAATCAGCCCTCGTAGAGCGATGGAACAAATCGTTGAGTATAGAAATGATATCGGTAATGGCTATACCAATACTCTGCTGTGCTTTATGCAGTTATTTATCGTCAGTAATGGCAACGATACCCGTTATTTCGCCAATAACCGAAAAGAGCACTTCAGTTTCAATGCCGATGAGCGATTCCTGCCTATCTATCAGAACGCAGATAAGGACAATAAAAAAATTGCTCATTTGCACGATTTTGCTGATGACTTCCTGGCTAAATGTACGTTAGGTCAGTTAATAAGTCGCTATATGGTACTGGTGCAAAGTGAGCAAAGAATACTCATCATGCGTCCTTATCAAATTTACGCAGTTAAGGCCATTGTTGATGCTATCCACCAAAACCGTGGTAATGGCTATATCTGGCACACGACGGGATCAGGCAAAACACTCACTTCTTTCAAAGCTTCTACCCTCCTGAAAAATAACCCTGACATTGAAAAATGCCTGTTTGTAGTCGACCGCAAAGATCTAGACCGCCAGACGCGAGAAGAATTCAACAAGTTTCAGGAAGGCTGTGTCGAGCAAAATACTAATACCGAATCGCTGGTACGCCGCATGTTATCGGAAGACTATGCTGATAAAGTGATTGTCACCACTATTCAGAAGCTTGGTTTAGCGCTGGATGAAAACAGCAAACGCAATAAAGCTCAGCAAAAAAAAGGCAAACAAACCTACAAAGAACGGTTAGAACCTCTGCGTGACAAACGCGTAATATTTATCTTTGACGAATGTCACCGCTCCCAATTTGGAGAGAACCATAAAGCCATCAAAGAGTTCTTTCCGAAGGCTCAATTGTTTGGTTTTACCGGAACACCTATTTTCCCCGAAAATGCGAGTTATGTTCGTATTGATAATGATGCGGCTGAAGGTGTATCGGCAGATAAAGCAATAGCTTATGATCTTACAACAGAAAAAATTTTTGAAAATGAACTACATAAATACACAATTACTCATGCCATTGACGACAAAAACGTGTTGAGTTTTCATATTGACTATTTCGGTAAGAACGATACTAAAGGCGGACAAACGAAACCCAAGAAAAAAGAACTGCCACCTCCTGAAGCTGTAGTAAAAGCCATTCTGGATAAACACGATAGCGCCACCAATCAGCGTCGCTTTAATGCTGTATTAGCCACAGCGTCCATCAATCATGCCATTGAGTACTTCGAACTCTTTAAAAATCTACAGGCGAAAAAACAAGCAGAAGACGAAAATTTCGAGCCGTTGAATATCGCCTGTGTGTTTTCACCTCCAGTACAAGCTGCTAAAGGTGAAGAAAGTAACAACATTAGTAACAATAAGAATGCTGCGGATATCAAGCAACTTCAGGAAGATCTGCCGCAAGAAAGTGCCGACAACCAAGTAGAGCCAGAAAAGAAAAAGGCAGCGCTGATGGCGATAATTGTCGACTACAACGCGCAGTACGGCACTAATCACACCATTAACGAGTTCGATCTTTACTATCAGGATGTGCAGCAACGTATTAAAGACCAAAAATACAGCAATGCCGATTACCCGCGTAAAAACAAAATCGACATCACTATTGTCGTAGATATGTTGTTAACTGGTTTTGACTCTAAGTATCTCAATACTCTGTATGTGGACAAAAATCTGAAGCATCATGGCCTAATCCAAGCTTTTTCACGTACCAACCGCGTATTGAACGACACTAAGCCCTGGGGCAACATATTAGATTTCCGCTATCAGGAAAACGAAGTGAACGCTGCCATTGAACTGTTTTCGGGCGGACCTAAAGATGAAGCACGAGAAATTTGGTTGGTCGACCCTGCCCCAAAAGTAGTCGATGCCTTCCAGAAGAAGGTGGACGAACTACAGACTTTTATGAAATCCAAAGGATTAACTTGCGAGCCATCTCAAGTGCATAACCTCGAGGGTGATACCGCCAAGGCCGAGTTCATCAACCACTTTAAAGAAGTTCAGAAGCTCAAAACCCAGTTAGAGCAATACACCGATCTGGATGAAGAAAGCAAAGCCATTATCGAGCAAAAATTGCCAACAGATACCTTGCGTGGTTTCAAAGCCATTTACCTCGACACAGCGATGGAGCTAAAGCGAAAACAAGGTAAAAGTAACGAAAACGAAGAGACGGTAGAACAACTTGAGTTTGACCTAGTGCTGTTTGCTTCCAGTATCATCGATTACGACTACATTATGGGACTGATTGCTAAATCTACCCAAAAAACCGGCAAACAGAAAATGACACGCCAGCAACTGATCGACATGATCTGCGCCAATGCAAATCTGATGGAAGAGCGAGAGGACATTATTGCCTACATCAACAGCTTAGAAGCTGGTATTGCTCTTGATGAAAAGCAAATTAGCGAAGGTTACCAAACATTTAAAATCCAAAAAGCGGTACAGGAATTAGCTAAGATTGCTGAAAAACACGGCTTGCAAACCGAATCGCTGCAAACTTTTATTGATAGCATTCTGGATCGCATGATCTTTGATGGCGAACAGCTGACCGACCTGCTCGCACCTTTGAAACTAGGCTGGAAAGCACGCCGTATGGCGGAGCTGGCCTTAATGGAAGATTTAGTACCTTACCTGCAAAAGCTGGCAGAAGGTCGTGAGATTTCGGGATTAGATGCGTATGAATAAGAAGAAATATATGGTTCCAGAATTACGATTCCCAGAGTTCAAGGATGATCCTCATTGGCCATGCGTAGAGTTGAATGAGGTAGCAAAGCGGTCAAAAAATAAAAACAAGGGAGAAAATGTTTCCCGAGTACTAACGAATTCTGCGGTTGATGGAGTTGTAGATCAGCGTGACTATTTTGACAAGGATATTGCAGTTAAAGGAAATCTTGAAACCTATTATGTTGTTGATAAAGGGGATTACGTCTATAACCCTAGAATATCCACGGTGGCACCGGTTGGACCGATCTCAAAGAATAAGGTTGGCAAAGGGGTGATGTCACCTCTTTATACAGTCTTTAGGTTCAACAGTAAGAACAATGAATTCTTCGAACATTTTTTTAAGTCGTCAAGATGGCATGGCTATTTGCGAACAGTATCAAATAATGGTGCTCGCCATGATCGTATGAGTATTACTAGTAGTGAGTTTATGGCGATGCCTGTTCCCTATCCAGGAGAAGTGGAACAACAAAAAATCGCTGATTGCCTCGCCTCCATTGATGAGCTGATAACACTCCATGCCCAAAAACTCGACATACTCAAATCCTATAAAAAAGGCCTGATGCAACAACTTTTTCCAGCCGAAGGTGAAAACGTACCCAAACTACGCTTTCCGGAATTTCGGAGTAATCAGGAATGGATTAAAGTAACTTTAGGTCAACTAGGAGAGCTTGTGTCAGGTTTAACATATAGCCCGACAGATGTTTGTGAGGAAGGTTTGCTCGTTTTGAGATCTTCAAATGTTCAAAATGGGCAAATTTCCTTAGGAGATAATGTTTTTGTAAGACCTGATGTAAAAGGAGCAAATCTTTCCAAACCCGGTGACATACTGATCTGCGTTCGTAATGGATCAAAAGCACTAATTGGGAAGAATGCGTTAATTCCAGAAAATTTACCTAGATGCACTCATGGTGCTTTTATGACTATTTTTAGAACAAATCGTTCATTTTTCATTTACCAGCTCTTTCAAACATACGCATACGATAGGCAAGTAGCTGCTGATCTGGGCGCAACGATCAATTCAATAAATGGAAATCAACTCAAAAAATATGATTTTCACATCCCCAAGTCAGAAGAAGAGCAAGATAAAATAGCCAGCTTTCTCTCATCTATTGATCAAATGATCTCCTCTCAGATAATGAAAGTTAATGAGCTTAAAAATCACAAACAAGGCTTAATACAGAAGCTTTTTCCTGTCATGGATGATGTAATCTGATGAGTGGAAGACCGAAAATTCAAAACCGCAAAAGTTTACGTAAAATTGTTGAACTTTTAAGAGATGATCTGCGCCAGAGTGATAATGGCGGTGTCTATTTTGTGCTATTGTATGCCTATAACGGCACAGGCAAAACACGCCTATCAATGGAATTTAAAGATGCAGGAAAACGAAAAAGAGGGCAAAACCGAGATACACTCTATTTTAATGCGTTTACTGAAGACTTATTCTTCTGGGACAACGACCTTGAAAACGATGCCAATAGGGTGTTACAGATCAATTCAGGTTCCAAATTTTTTGAAGGTTTTAAAGAGCTCGCTCTTGAAGAAAAGATTTTTACTTATTTGGCGCGCTACAGTAACTTCAATTTTAAAATTGATTATGACAACTGGAGTGTCAGTTTCAGTAAGTTGGTAAAGAACCCGCGCTTTCGTCCAAATTCTGAAGTGCCCGAGACTGTTGTGCAGGACAACATCAAGATCTCTCGTGGCGAAGAGAATATCTTCATTTGGTGTGTGTTCCTTGCGATTTGCGAACTGGTGATCGATGGTTCTGAAGCCTACAATTGGGTGAAGTACTTCTATATCGATGATCCTATTTCATCTTTAGATGACAATAATGCCATTGCGGTGGGCTCTGACCTAGCAAAGCTATTGAGGCGTTCCATAGGCAAGGTCAAAACCGTTATCTCATCACACCATAGCCTGTTTTTTAACGTCATGTGTAATGAGTTAAAAAAGCAGCCGCATAAATCCTATTTTATATACAGCCGCAATGGTGATGGCTATAGCCTACAAACGACGACTGATACGCCATTTTTTCACCATGTAGCCATGCTCAGCGAATTAAAGAAAGCCGCAGAAGCGGGCAGACTTTATGCCAACCACTTTAATGTGCTGCGCGGTATTCTCGAAAAAACCTCTGCATTTTTTGGCTTTAAGGATTTTTCTGGCTGTATCCACGGCATTGAGGATGAAGTGCTATTTTCGCGTGCTTTAAACTTGTTGAGCCACGGCGACTACTCGTTATTTGATCCCAAAGAACTCACTGAAGACAACAAGCAACTTTTCAATAGCATTCTGAATGGGTTTCTGGAGAGATACACCTTCGATTTGCCAGATGTTCATCCATAGAGTTAGGTAGATAATTAATATGACTAAAGAACAATTAAATCAGCTTGGCAAAACCCTCTGGGATATCGCCGATCAATTACGCGGAGCCATGAATGCCGATGACTTTCGCGATTATATGCTGTCTTTCCTGTTTCTGCGTTATCTTTCTGATAACTATGAGCAAGCAGCTAAAAAGGAATTGGGGGGCGATTATCCGGAACCAGCCAAAGACGACCGTCGAGCACCGCTAGCAATTTGGTATCAGAACAATCCAGCAGATATTGCCGATTTTGAAAAGCAAATGCGGCTTAAAACCCATTATGTAATTGAACCGCCGTTTTTGTGGAGTAGCATCGCTGAAATGGCGAGAACTCAACATAGTGATTTGCTTATCACTCTCGACAAAGGTTTCGACTATATCGAAGAACGATCATTTGGCCGTAATTTTCGGGGGCTATTTTCTGAAATCAATCTGTATTCTGAAAAATTAGGTAAAACACAGAAAGATCGCAATAATAAACTTTGTGTGGTAATCCAAAAGATAGCCGAGGGTATCTCCCAATTTAGTACAGACACAGACATTTTAGGAGACGCCTACGAGTACCTAATCGGCCAATTTGCCGCAGATTCCGGTAAGAAAGCGGGGGAATTCTACACACCTCAACCTATTTCCCAGATTCTTTCAGAAATAGTGACTCTCGATAGTCAGGAACCGGCTACCGGTAAGAAGAAGAAAATCAAGCAGGTGCTGGATTTCGCTTGTGGCTCTGGTTCATTGCTATTGAATGTACGTAAGCAGCTTGGACCTCATGGTATTGGCAAGATATATGGCCAGGAAAAAAACATCACTACCTACAACCTGGCACGTATGAACATGCTATTGCACGGGGTCAAAGATACCGAATTTGAGATTCACCACGGTGATACCCTGGAAAATGATTGGGATATTCTCAACGAGATGAATCCCGCCAAAAAGATACAGTTCGACGCCATCGTAGCCAACCCACCGTTTAGCTTACGCTGGGAGCCAAAAGAGTCGCTAGCTGATGACTTCCGGTTTAAAAACTACGGCCTTGCACCTAAATCAGCCGCAGACTTCGCTTTCTTGCTACATGGTTTCCACTTCCTCAGTGATGATGGTGTAATGGCAATTATTCTTCCTCACGGTGTTTTATTCCGTGGCGGTGCAGAAGAGCGTATCCGTACCAAGCTTTTAAAAGATGGTCATATAGATACAGTCATTGGTTTACCTGCGAATCTGTTCTTCTCAACAGGTATTCCTGTTTGTATTCTGGTGCTCAAACGCTGTAAGAAGTCTGACGATGTACTATTTATCAATGCAGCAGAACACTTCGAGAAAGGCAAACGCCAGAACTACCTGCTGCCAGAACACATTGATAAGATTGTTGATTACTATCAGTTCCGCAAGGAAGAAGATAGATATGCCCGCCGCGTATCGATGGAAGAGATCGAGAAAAACGAGTACAACCTGAATATCTCACGTTATGTGAGCACGGCACAGCCCGAAGAGAAGATAGATTTAAAAGCAGTTCACTGTGAGTTGGTGTCTCTGGAAGAAAAAATCAAGAGTGCAACCCTTTGTCACAACGAGTTTATGAAAGAGTTAGGGCTACCATCATTACCGTTAACAGTTATTAACCGTTCTTAATCAAGTGGTTTGACATAATTATGGATTGGGCTCGAATTATTAGAATTCTGGCTCAATTTTCCACCATCCACGCTATCAGGTGATTGAAATAACATCATAAGATAACAAATACTTTTAGGGGCACAAAAAGGGGCATCAAATAAATAATTAAAAATAAATCAAATATATTCAATAAGTTACATTAAATTACCAGTCCCGCCCTGGCACCAAATGAAAACTTGATGTAAAACATTGAGTTAAGGTTAGAAAAGGCCACCTTTACGGTAATACCGCTCGCTTAAGCACGAGCGGTTCTTTTTTAGGGCTTTAGCCAGTTTAAGAAGCCCTATGCTTCTTAAACATAAAACCACCCGCTATGCGGGTGGAGATCAGGGGGTTATACCAAGAAAAACACCTTTCCGTTACGATATAGATGTTCAAGCTAATATGCGTAACTAAGAAGGAAAGGTGTTTATGGGAATTAAAGCACAAAGCTTGGCCCACACAAAGTGGCTCTGCAAATACCATATCGTCTTTTCGCCGAAATACAGACGTAAAGTTATTTTTGCAAGTTTACGTTCAAGTATAGGTGAGATTTTAAAAAACCTTTGTAAGTACAAAGGGGTAGAAATAATAGAAGGACATTTGATGCCAGATCATGTGCATATGTTGGTGAGTATCCCGCCGAAAATCAGTGTATCGAGTTTCATGGGATATTTGAAAGGTAAAAGTTCACTGATGATATTTGATAAGCACGCGAATCTAAAATACAAATTTGGCAACAGGAAGTTTTGGTCAGAAGGATATTATGTGAGTACAGTAGGACTCAATGAAGCCACGATCCGTAAGTATATCCGAGAGCAGGAAAAGCAAGATTTCATACAGGATAAATTGAGTGCACGTGAGTATGAGGACCCCTTTAAGGGGTAAGCCAAAGAGACAATGACATTTAGCTTGAACAAAGAGAAAGCGGCGTCATTTTGGCGCAGTCGGTAACATGCCCTTATAGGGCGAGAGCAAACCACCCGCTATGCGGGTGGTTTTGATTTTATAAGGGTAACAGGGTGCTTTGCAGAGCACTTGCCTTGGAACCGATGGGCGTTTTCGCTTTTGAGGTAAAATAAGCCGTTTGCCACTTTCTCTGAGGGCTTTTAATTTTTGCGGGATCGTGCCGGGGCTGCGTCCTGAACACCATAAAAATTCATCCTGTATCAGTCGTAACGCATTGATAAAGCTGATCCGAAGCGGTTCAACACGATAGTCCTTTGCCATCCGGCTCATCTCCAGCCGAACCAGATTGTAGGCGATCAGGATGCCCCATAACTCCTGATAGATACCTGCCCGTGTCTGGCTTCTCAGGAGGGCGGTATTATTGAGCTGTCTTTGTTTCAGCTCACCATAGCCTTCTTCGGTTTCCCATCGTTCCCAGTACACAGTGAGGATCTCTTTGAGGGGATACGTCACGGGACATTCCATAGAGGTAATAAACCCTTTAATTTCTCCCTTCGGTTCCGGGATCAGAACGAGGCGCGCCCGCCAGGTTTTTTCAAGGTGAGGATGCAGTTGCCGGGCTTGGGGAGAAACCGGCATATCGATAAGTTTGTCATAAGGACTGTATTCCTGAATGACGTCATAACGCATTTTGCTTTTTATCGGAGTGAGCCAATGGGTATTTTTGCCGGTGCCTTGCCAGGCCTGAAATAACTCCGCAGAGAGAAAGCCCCGATCAAACAACGTCAGGGTATTTTCGGGGGCAGAGCCCACCAGTCGCTGAGCGTAGCTAATCTCACTTTGGGTGATGGGGCCAAACGCCACATCGGAGATAAGATGTGTCCGGGCGGACATCAGGGTCACCGCCAGCACAGAGGGAAAGGGGGCTTTGCCTGAGGCATAACCCAGCTGTTGATTATCAGCCGTTTCGGGCACCTTAAACTGGGTGCCATCCACGCAGAAGATTTTCAGTCCACAGGCAGAATAAGCCGTATCTTCTTTTTCCCATTCGGTGGCCGTGGTATGAAAAAGGTGTCGCAAGGGTTCAATACCAAGACGATGTCTGGCTTTTGAAAGACTGCTTGACGCTAATGGCGGCAGTTTCCCTTTCGCGTCAGGAAACGCCAGATCTAATTTGTCACAAACATCATTGATCGAACGATTTCTCATGAGCCCAATACCCAGCACTAACCAGACGGCTTGTTCGGCGGGAAATCGACGTTTTCGCACAGTGGCTCGCCCCGTTTCTTTAACCGCTTCAGTCACCCATGCCATCGGAATGTGTTGACTAAAGGCATCCATGGATCCCGGGTAATTTAAGGCCGCAGTGGCTTGGAGTTCACGAGAAAATTCAGACATAAAAAAATTGGCCTCAGATGCTTGTCTAAGACCAATTATGACTTATCTTAGTTTTCTTAAGCGAGCGGTATTAACCTTTACGGTGGCTTTTTTGCTTTCTGCGATTGTATGAAAAATGCAAAGTGGCGATAGAATGGCGACGGGGTGGCGACACAAAAGGGCAACTTCCTTCAGGTGCCTGCCAATTTACCCATTTTGAAAAGTGATTCAGATCACGGATTGAAATAAAAAAGCCTCGCTATTGAGGCTCTTTTTATTTTTGGTTTAAAAACCAAATCCAATTTGTTCATCACCATAATGGCTGGTCGGAAATGCCAGTTTCGGGACTTTAAAATCAGCCGGTAACTGCTGGGGGACAGGACGTGTCAAATACCGCTCAACCGTGGTGACAGTGGTAAAGGTACAGCCGCACAGAATATTTTGGCATTGGTGATAACTGCGCCGCGTCTCGTCACTCATCATCTCGCTGGTACGTGTCTTTGCCACAGCGCCGCATTGGGGACAGGTAAACGCCATGAAAAAACCCTCCATCATTGGGGGTGTGCCTGCCGAGATTATAACGCATTGTTTCTGCTTATTGTTCACTTTCTGTCATCTCAGAATCATTAATTTTTAACTCCAGCTCTAACTGGGTCGTAAATCCGCTTTCACCGATAGTGTGAACCACCCGCGAAATGGTCCATTGGTGACTGTCGATAGTGGTCTTAAATCCGATGACAGAGGCTGTCAGATCAGGATACAGATCAGCCCGTCCCCGCGCCAGCGTGATTGAAAATTCCGCAGCACCGCGCTGGAGTTTCGCCCATTTCGCTGCGGCGGCCCGTCGTGCTGCCTGTTCGGTTTTGAATGTCTGGCGCATCACGTCAACGTTTCCGTCAGCTCCCGCCAGATACTCCCCCTCACGGCGGCTGGACTTCTCGTTTTTCTTTTTCGGCTTTTTACGTTTCCGCTTTAGGGTCGTTGCGGGCTGTTTGCCAAAATTCAGATCCAGCCAGTACGCCTTGACGCCCGTATAGGCGGCACGGTCAGCGACACGAAAATTATGACTGTCACCACTGTCGCGGGTCAGGGTGATAACAGGCAATGGTTGGCCGCTTTGCGAAACACCGCGCCCGGGAGTAATAAACAGCAGCCGGCCATTTTTAATGGTGGCAATAGCACCGAGCATTTCCGCCATACGGGACAGAAAGCTAATGTCGCTCTCATTGGTCTGGTCAGCATGATCAATTTCAATGTCCATGAGCTGGCGACTGACTGCGGGTTGCAGGTCATAGCGCCCGGCGATAGCACTGACCACATCACCGACCGTGATGTTATGCCAACTGTATTCCCGTTTGATATTGAACTCTTCCCGAAAATCCGCACTGCGGGCGGTAATATCCAGTCGATCAGGCGGGCCACTGTGGGCGATTTCATCCACAGTGAACAATCCTTTTTCAATCAGCGGCTCACCGTGCCAGCCTATCCTGACCACAATTTCTGCACCACGTGGTGGCAGCTCAATTTTACCGTCAGCATCGTCTATCGAGAGTTCCAGCGTATCCGCCTCAAAACCGCGGTTATCGGTCAGGGTTAATGAAATTAACCGCTCATTGAGCATGGTGATTTGCCGGCCGCCAATTTTCAGGTCAAAGGCCGGTTTTTTCACGTAATCCGTACTGGTCAGAATATCAATCGGGTTCATGTGTGCGTCGCCACTCTTGGGAAATAGCCTCATGATTGCCCTGCGCGGGCGCGTAAACAACGCTCGTGCTGTGTCGCGGCGCGGTGACAGGCGGTATTGCGTGATTCTCATGCCATGACATCGCAACATAGGCACATCACAAATCGATGAGGCAAAAAGCTATGTCATTTCATCATGGCGTATCAGTCCGGGAGACAACCAAACTCAGCACGCTGATACGCGATATTAATACTGCGGTGATTGCCGTCATCTGTACCGCTGACGATGCGGACACCGGGGCGTTCCCGCAGGATACACCGGTACTCATTACCCGTATCAATAGCGTGATTGGTAAGGCGGGGAAAACCGGCACGCTATACACCACGCTCAAGGCCATTTCTGACCAGTGCAGCCCGAAAGTGATTGTGATCCGCGTGGCGGATGCGCACAACCAGAAAGGGGATGGCGAGAATCCCACGCAGGATCAGTTAGTTATCGGCGGGCAGAATGCCGCAGGACGCTATACCGGGCTATATGCGCTGCTGACTGCGGAAATCAACACAGGCGAACACCCGCGCTTGCTGGCTGTTCCCGGACTCGATACGCAACCGGTCGCCCTGCAACTGGAGGTATTCGCGGAAAAATTAAAGGCGTTCGCTTATATCAGCGCGTACAACTGTAAGACACTGGCGGAAGTGAAGCGCTACCGCGACAACTTCCATCAACGGGAAGTCATGATGATTTACCCGGATTTCATTACCTATAACAGCCAAGCCGGGGAAAATGAAACCGTACCTGCCACTGCCTTTGCGCTGGGCTTACGTGCCCGCATTGATGCCGAACAGGGCTGGCATAAATCGCTATCCAACGTACCGGTTAACGGCGTGCTGGGTATTTCAGCCGATATTTACTGGACATTACAGGGCACGGATACGGATTCGGATGACCTCAACAGTAAAGGTATTACCACGCTGATAAAACGCGATGGCTTCCGTTTCTGGGGCAACCGTACCTGCGATACCCAGACTTACTTCTTCGAAGTCTACACCCGCACGGCGCAGATACTGGCAGATATGATCGCCGAAGCGCACTTTGCCTATCTCGATAAACCATTGCTGCCGTCACTGGTGAAAGATGTTGTTGACGGTATCAATCGCAAAGGCGCACAGCTCGTCACCGAGGGGCGTTTGCTGGGCTTTGAATGCTGGTATGACTCGGCAGACAACCCGAAAGAAATGCTGCGTGATGGCACGGCAACGATCCGCTACAAATACACGCCTGTACCGCCGCTGGAAAACCTGCAACTGGTACAGACGTTTACCGATGAATATTTCGCTGTTTTCGATCAGTTAGGCTAAGGGGAACTTCGCATGGGGATGCCGAAAAAACTCTTTATGTTTGACGTCTTTATTGATGGTCAGACATATCTGGGGCAGGTTGAGGAAGTGACAACGCCAAAACTCACTCTCAAAACCGAAGATTATCAAGGGGCAGGAATGCCCGGTTCTGTTGCCGTTCTGATGGGAATGGACGGGGGCGCACTGGATATGGAAGTGACAATGGGTGGGCTGGAATCAAACCTGCTCAAAACATGGGGCGGCCTGATTGACAGCCTGCAACTGCGCTTTGCCGGGTCGTACTATGACGATGCCACAGGGGAAACCGTCGCCTGTGAGATCCAGACGCGCGGGCGGTTTACCGAAGTGGATTGGGGCAGCGCCAAGGCTGGAGAGAATACCCAGCATAAATACACCCTGAAAAATACCTACTGCAAGATCACGCTGAACAATGAAGAGCTGCACGAAATCGATATGCTCAATCTGGTCTGGCGGGTCAATGGTAAAGATTTACTGGAAAAACATCGCGCCAATATCGGCCATTAATTTATTCTCAGGAGTTATCACACTATGGCACAAACAATCACACTCAGTCAGCCAATGAAACTGACAAACGGTCAGGAAATTACCGAAATCACGATCACTGATACCATGAAGCAGGTCGGCGCATTGCGCGGGTTAAAACTGTATGACGTGATGACCAGTGATGTGAATTCGCTGATCACGCTGTTGCCCCGCGTTACTCACCCGCGTTTGAGTGAAACGGATGTCAGCACGATGGGCATTCAGGATTTTGCTTTACTGGCTGCCGGAGTCGCTGATTTTTTAGCGCCCACCTCGCCAGCCAGCGAGACGAGCGAACAGGCCGACAGTTAATTCCCTGCCCCACTGTCGATACTGACGAAATCATTGCAGATATTGCTACTGTATTTCACTGGTCGCCGTCAGAGTGCTATACAATGACGGTCAGTGAACTGCTGAAATGGCACGAACGCGCGGCGACCCGAAACGGAAATGAATCATGACCGACCGCAATTTAAATATTCGGGTCTCGCTGAACGCGGCTAACCGTCTTTCCGGCCCCCTGAATGCGGCAAACCGCGCCGCAGCGGGGCTGTCTTCCCAGATCCGCAATACCCAAACCACGATCCGCAATCTGCAAGGTCAGACGCGCACCTTTGAGCGGCTATCTGACTCCGTTAAAAAGAACAGCGAGAGTTACGAAGCCGCCAAAGCCAAAGTGAAAGCACTGGCCGCGGAATTTCCCCGTTTCAGGGAACAGACGGAAGAACAACGCCGGATCTTACTGGCAGCTCGACAGGAACGGGAGCGCTACAGAAACACCTTACGCAATGAGCAGCAGGAATTACGCTCACTGGGTGATCGCCTGTACCGACACGGAATTTTTGTCAATCGTAGTACCAGTGTCACTGAACAGGCGGCTCAACGCGCCGCCGCCTATAATCGGCAACTGGCGGAACAACAACGGCGCTTAACCGCCGTTACACAGGCCCAGTCCCGTTATACCGCGGCCAAAGAAACCCGTAACAAACTGGCGGCATCCGGTGCAACGGCGGTAGCGGCCGGGGCGGGCTCCCTTTACGGCATGAATCGCTTTATTGCGCCGGGGCGGGATTTTGACGCCCGGATGGCCAACGTGCGGGCACTCACCAGTCTGGATAAAGGCGATCCTCGCCTCCAGATGTTACGCGATCAAGCAAAGCAACTTGGCGCCAACACGGCATACACTGCTACCGATGCCGCGATGGGACAAAAGTTTCTGGCGACGGCCGGTTTGACCCCGGAGGCGATCAAGGCCGCCTTGCCGGATATCCTGAATATGGCGCTGGCCGGTGAAGTGGATCTGGGTGAAGCCTCGGATATCGGGGCTAAAATTCTGGCACAATTCAAACTGAATCCTGACCAGATGGGCAGGGTGTCTGATGTCTTAACAGCCACTTTCACGGGTGCCACCACGAACCTGCAAGCACTCAGCGAGGCGATGAAGGAAGCCGGTCCGCTGTCACACCAGCTGGGGATCAGTCTGGAAAGTACCGCCGCGATGCTGGGTGTCATGGCTGATAACGGGATGGAAGGCAGTATGGCCGGCACCGCCTTTCGTGGCGGGATATCCCGGATGATTTCTCCTACGGGGGGCGCGGCGGATGCCATGACCGCGTTAGGTATCAAGGTACAAAAAGCCAATGGGAAACTGCGCGATACCGACGATATCCTGAAAGAAATGGCTATCAGCCTGCGCAAGTATGATCAGCCCAGCCAGCTCAGGCTGAAAAAAGATATCTTCGGTGAAGAAGCCATGATTGCCATGACCGGCCTGTTGGATGGCATGGTAGACGGAAAATACGCCGAGAAAAAAAGCAATAATGACAATCCCCATGGTCGCTCAAAGAAAATTGCCGATACCAATATGGATAGCTGGGATGGTGATATCAAAAACATGACGTCTGCTTGGGAAGGCTTACGCATAGAAGTGAAAGAAAAGGTCGATCCGGTACTACGTTCAGTTACCCAGCGTATCACTACCGTTTTGCGTCGGATCAGTGAATGGACAAAAACGCATCCTGATTTGACTAAAGCCTTAGCCATAGGGGCAGCGGCGATCGGTATTATTATCACTGCTATGGGTGCACTGGCACTGGCAGCGGCGGCGGTGATTGTGCCCTTTGCCGCGCTCCGGCTCAGTTTGTTTATGCTGACCCGTGGTGGCGGATTGATGACATTGTTCCCCGTGTTAGGACGATTATCAGCCGGGTTGAGGGGATTAATCCCCTCTCTCGGGGGCGTTAGCCGTAGTGTCACGGGTTGGGGGGTATTTTCCGTAATGCCGGTACAGCGATCGGCAATCTGCGCGACCGGATAAAAGGACTGGCAAGCGGCGGATGGACAATGTTAAAAAATGGCGCAACGCTGGCGAAAAATGGTTTATCGATGGTTTTCACTAACCCGATGGCCGCAATATCGATGCTGAGGAACGGATTAACAGGGCTGGCGAGTGGCGGACTCGGGGCGCTGCGTGTTGCTTTTCAAGCGGCCATATCTGTTATTGGCGGCGGTTTGTCCTTGCTGTTCAGTCCATTAGGTTTGCTGATTGCCGTCATTGTTGCCGCTGCCGTACTGATTTGGAAATACTGGGAACCTATTAAGGCCTGGTTTTCCGGCTTTTTCGCTGGATTGATGGAAGCCATCGCCCCGGTACGTGACACCCTCGCCGCTGCCTTTGCGCCGTTCGCGCCGATTTTTGATGCTATCGGCAATGCCATCAAGAAAGTCTGGGACTGGTTTAAATCGCTTTTCGAACCGGTAACAACTTCCTCAGAAGGACTGAAAGCCGCCACCGAAGCCGGCCAGACCTTCGGCCGACTGGTTGGCAAGGCCATTGCTGGTGTCGTAGATGTCATTGCAGCCGTCGCCAAGGGCGTGGGTTGGTTGCTGGAAAAACTGGGTATGATCCCGGATGCGACCCAAGCTGCTGCCGAAGCAGCCAATGCGATGGGACCGGTTAACCTGCCCGAAGTCCAGAAATCCGTAAAATGGGTCTGGGATGACAACGCCAAGAAAATGGTACAGCAAGAGTGGACACCCATACCACCGAATGCAGTCACTAAGGCCGCTGAAAAAGCGGAGGAAAATAAGCCTAAAACGGATATTCCTAAGATCGATACGCCGGATTTTGGTAAGCTGGTTTATGACCCCAGCGCCAAAAAGGATAAAAAGAGCACTGAGTTAGCCAGCGTGGGTAATGCGGCAACACAGGCCGATCCCAATAAGCTGGGTGATATCGTTTTCAAAAACCGCCCGCCCGTTATTCCGATTGATGGCATGTATCAGGAACCGACACTACAGCAGCCCTCATTATTGGATCGCATCAAGGACAAGTTGCAGCCGATGCAACCGACACTGGCAGGCGTCCCTGTGCCGATTTCTCCCGCCAGCGCAGGTGGCAGCAATAAAGCTACCGATGACCGCTACACTTTTGAACTGCACTTTCACGGTATGGATATGCAAAACAGCCGCTCTATTGCCACAATGGTCAAAGCGGAAATAGAGAAACTGATGCAAAAACAAGGCATTCGCCGCCGTTCCAGCCTGTACGATGAGGATTAAACCCATGATGATGATTTATGGCATGTTTGTTTTTATGCTCAGTAGCACGCCGTATCAGTCCATGAACCGCAATATGGACTGGCGCCACGTAAAAAATGATCGCGTCGGCAAATCGGCCAAATGGCAATATGTTGGCCCCGGGGAAGACGCTATAACCCTGAATGGGATTTTGTACCCCGAAGTGACAGGCGGTGATATTTCTCTGGAGCTGCTCAGAACAATGGCGTTTTCGGCCAAACCGTGGCCGTTGATTGAGGGCACCGGGATGATTTACGGGATGTTTGTCATCGACAGCCTGACCGAAAATCGTACAGAGTTTTTTGCCGATGGCAAAGCCAGACGGATTGAATTCACGTTATCGCTTAAGCGGGTCAGTGAAGACATTCGGGAAGGGTTGCATGCAGTCACTGCGGGTGATTTATTGGATCTGGCAAAATCAGCATTATAAGGGGCGTCGCCCCTCTTCAAAAAACATCATCATTTGCTGCCGAACCTACAGGCAGGTATTTATAAATCGTTGAGAGTGAGACATTGAAAATGTTAGCAATATCCCGCCGCGCTTTTCCCTCTGCGAGCAATTGACAGGCGAGCTGGTATTTTTGCTCTGGCAGTGCCACCGGACGCCCGCCAATTCGCCCCTGTACCCGAGCTGCGGCTAATCCAGCATTCGTGCGTTCAATAATCAGTTCCCGTTCCATTTCCGCCAACGCACTCATCACATAAAAGAAAAATCGACCCATTGGTGAGCTGGTATCAATACTGTCGGTCAGGCTTTGAAAGTGGATGCCGTCATTGCTTAACCGTTCATTGAGGGTGATGAGGTTTTTCACGCTGCGCCCCAGTCGGTCGAGCTTCCAGACAACCAGTGTATCACCTGCTTTCAGGTGGTCTAATGCCTGTTTGAGTCCCGGACGGTTAGCCGTTTTGCCGCTGATTTTGTCTTCGAAGATGTGATCGCAGTGGGCTGCGATTAATGCATTGCGTTGTAAGTCGCTGTTCTGATCAGTCGTTGATACCCGAATATAGCCAATTTTCGCCATAACTCACCTCCATTCAGTCCATGATGGATAATCATATCAACTCCGTGAACTAACGTATTGATTTACATTAAACCTCGGTTTAACGGATACAGCGACAGAGAAATGGGTCTCTGATAATTTTTTCAGGCAATACACCCCGTTTGTTGAAACTCAGGGACGATGGCCGAGAATTAGTTTTACGTCCGACGAACGGAACTACTCTAAATATTTAGCGATACCCTCGTTGGAAAAGATCATAAAAGTGCACTGCTGACCTTAGTTGAACGAAAATCGCTATTTACCATTATCATTAAGCTTGAGAATAAAACAGCAGAAGCAGTCACAAAAGCGATAACAAGACACTTATCACTTTTAAAACAGAAAGTTAAAACCATTACCTTTGACAATGGCCTCGAATTTGCCGAACATGAACTTATCAGTAAAAATTTAGGGGCAAAAATTTATTTTGCTCATCCTTACTCGCCTTGGGAGAGGGGTATAAATGAGAATACGAATGGATTAATCAGGGAATACTTTCCAAAAGGAACCGATTTTAATAAGGTATCAGAGTTGGAGATAAATCTCGCGGCAAACAGCTTAAATAAGCGGCCACGAAAAACACGTGGTTATAGTACACCGGAGGAGATATTTAAAGGGACAAAAACTCATTTACTTTGTTTATAACGATGTTGCACTTAATATGTGAATTCAAGTACTATTGTGATTGGTGTCAGAACCAGCTCCGAAGATATATCGCTTAAATAAAGCGAATATGAATAAAACTTAAATTTAACAATGCCGAGATGGTGGTGAATATAATACCCAGTAATGGGGAATCAGCCCAGCCTTTCAGTGGTAGGCTTCTGAACATTTTGGCACCTTAATTAGGGATGTTTAAAAATGAAAGCATTATCTATTATTGCTCTTGTATTTGCTGCTTTATCTATCTTTATTCCAGTTGGTGGCGTATTTATCGCTATGTTCTGTAGTGTTCTTGCTCTAATGTCATTTTATAAAAGCCCAACATTATCTGGTGTCACATTTGGTATGAACATCATTTCCACGGCTTTTTTATCTCCAAGCCTCATGGTGACGGCGGCCTCAATACACAGCGATGGTGGCGATGGTGTAGGGCTTTATTGGTTCTATGTTGGCTTTCATATCGTTCTTTTTGTATTGGCAATTATTATCTCAGTGATTTTTAAGAAAAAAACAAGTAAAAAAGAAACCGTTACAGCGGGCTAATTACAAAATACCCCCTTAACAATAGGGTTAATAATTACACAATATTTGTATCAAAAAAACTTGACGTTAGATAACTTAATGTATGTGGATATATAAATGAAAAACGTATTGAAATGGGTAGGGATAGTATTTGTTGTTCTTATCGTTATAATCTTCATTGCAGGAAATGATGAAAGTAAATCATCAAGTAGCAACTCCTCTGCGGCAATATCATCGAAAAAAGCAATTAAGTTGACCGAAAATGAATTACAAGCCGCCAAAGAGATGATTCACGATGAAGTGGAAACCAGCTTTGATGGAGGTAGTTCACAGCTAGATACAGAGTATTTAGCTGTATCAGCCAGAGAAATGCAAAAAGTCTACGCAGACAATGAAGCCAGAGGTGATAAGATCTACAAAGGTAAAAAAATTATTGTCTCTGGTATTATTGATTCAATCGATTCTAGCTTTGGCGATATTCCTGTTGTGACATTAAAAACAGGCGATATGTTTAATAAAGTGCATGTCAATTTTTCTAAAAAATATAGAGACCTTGCCGCTGAACTAAATAAAAATCAAAAGGTTAAATACGCCTGTGTTGGTAGTAGTGTCATTATAGGGTCTCCATCGGTGAGGGATTGTACTCCCGTTTCGGTTGCCGTAAATGAATTGACTGATAAGTTTGTATCATCTGCAAATAATGCTTTAAAAAATCCAGGTAAAGCAAGCGAGTATGATAAACAAATAATTCTTTTTGTTAAGGTTGCTTCTGTAGCAACAGAAGATTTTAAAACATGCAATGCCACTGATCAAAAATGTTTATCTTCTGCTATCTCTAAGTACGGCGAAAATAATTTGAAAAATAATGAAGAGATTAAGGCAGTAATGGAAAAATTAGGAGTAGAACCCGCTACACTAGAAATATAAACCCGCCCGAAAGGTAACACCATTCAGTTAAGGAATTACTTGTTCAGATCGATTGACCGATCCTCAGATTAGTTCAAAATACCCTCTTCACTATTAGGTTATGAGGGTATTTTTTTGCTTAATCATTGGTTACTCGATATGGAGACATTTGCTGCACCTGAGTCATTATCGACATTTCAGCAGTCCATCCCGCTTAAGTGGATTGAACAAGCCCTTGAGTCAACACAAAAATTCAGTATCCGGTGGCGCAAGTTACCGGCTGAACTCGGGGAATTGATGGATATAACAGTGCGCCCCTGAATAATCAGAGGCTTTTTATTTTATTGGATTACTTAGTCTTATAATGCGCTTCTGCATCAGCAAAACGCTGTTGTGTCGCTTGGCTTGGCGCTTTTCCTAGTAAGCTCACCACAATAATGGCAAGCGTCGCGAAGATAAAGCCCGGAATAATTTCATACAGGGAAAACCAGCGGTATTCCATCCAAACCAATACAGTGATAGCGCCCACCAACATGCCAGCCAGCGCACCGTTACGGGTCATACGTTTCCAGAGTACTGACATCAGTACCACAGGGCCAAATGATGCACCAAATCCTGCCCAGGCATTACTCGCCAGTGCCAATACCTTATTATTCGGGTTAGTTGCAATCACAATCGCGATAGTTGCTACCAGCAGTACCATCATACGCCCCACCCATACCAATTCTTTCTGGCTAGCCTTGGTACGGATAAAAGCTTTATAGAGATCTTCCGTCAATGCACTGGAACAAACCAATAGCTGACAACTTAAGGTACTCATAACCGCAGCCAGTACAGCAGATAGCAATATGCCGGTGAGCCACGGATTGAACAAAATGACAGCCAACTCTATAAAGATGCGCTCACGGTTTTGCAGTACAGCAGCAGCTTGTCCTGGATATAATTCAAAATACGCGATACCAAAGAAACCCACTGCTACAGTTCCCCCTAAACACAACAGCATCCACGTCATACTAATACGACGAGCCTTATGAATAGTCTGGTGGGAATCTGCCGCCATAAAACGCGCCAAAATATGCGGTTGACCAAAATAACCAAACCCCCAGCCCAACAGGGAAATAATGGCAATGATATTCAGCCCCTTGAACATATCCAAGTAAGCTGGGTTTTTAGCTTCAACGATATTGATTGCAGTACCAACACCGCCCACTTTAAGCAGGATCAGCACCGGCATCAAAATCAAGGCAAAAATCATCAAAGTTGCCTGAACCGTATCCGTCCAACTCACGGCCAAAAAGCCGCCAAGGAAGGTATAGGCAATTGTTGCCAATGCACCTAGCCAGATAGCCTTTTCGTAGCTGATGCCGAACGTGTTTTCAAACAACAATCCACCAGCTACAACACCCGATGCACAATAAATGGTGAAGAAAATCAGGATAACCAGAGCGGAGATAATACGCAGGATTTTACTCCGGTCTTCAAAACGATGGGTGAAATAGTCTGGTAAAGTTAACGCGTTATTATTTATCTCAGTATGCACACGCAACCTACCCGCGACCCAACGCCAGTTCAAATACGCACCCAGCAAACAGCCCAACGCGATCCAACTTTCTGAAATACCGGAGAAAAAGATCACTCCCGGCAATCCCATCAATAACCAGCCACTCATATCAGAAGCGCCAGCAGATAATGCGGTTACCACACTACCTAATCTCCGTCCGCCCAATATGTAATCATCAAAATTCTTGGTGGAACGATAAGCCATAAAACCTATCAACAACATCCCTGCGATATAGATAATGAAGGTAATGAGCATTGGTGAATTTACTGTCATGCAGGTTCTTCTCCATAGTGTTTTTATAAATTATGTCTCTGCAAATGTGTTATTTGCGTAAATAATGTCATCTATGCTTGAAGTACCTTTAAGTGATACCTCATCTTCTTGACCAGGCTGTAACAAGTTGTACCTGAAGATGTCATTAGTTTTCATGTGTACTATTTATGCTGGTAATTATTTTAAAATTACATTCTATCCTAATTTAGCCAAAACATTTTTAACAACTAATTAACTGTATTTTTATAAAAAACGCTTGCCAAATCACATTTATCGCCCCGAAAGTTGCACCTGAAATTGAATAACGGGTTATACCCGAAATTTAACAATTATAATAAAAACAATAAATATCAATAAAATAAATAAAAATCAATACTAAGTTTCACTGAAAAAATAGTGAAAACAAGATTAATTTCACAAATTTAGAATGATTGCTTTTAACAAAGTTGCACAAAGTTGCAACATGGAAGATATTGTTATGTAACTTGTTATAGTCTTACCTATTAAGGAGTGAAAATGGGTAGTACCACTATGGGTGTAAAGCTCGATGAAGCAACGCGTAATCGAATCAAAGCCGCAGCACAACGAATTGAACGCACACCACACTGGCTAATTAAGCAAGCCATTTTTAATTATCTTGAACGTCTGGAAAATGAGGGAAAGCTCCCAGAAATATCATCCAGTCAGGATAACAAAGAAGAAATGATTTCCGAAGTAGAATCACAGATTGAGGCGCCTTATCAACCCTTTCTGGATTTTGCCGAACATATTTTACCCCAATCGGTGAAACGTTCTGCAATTACTGCGACCTATCGTCTCCCCGAAATTCAAGCAGTTCCTATGCTGCTGCAACGTGCACAGCTATCAGAAGAACACGCGAAAGCAGCTCACAAACTCGCTTATTCTATTGCCGAAAAGCTACGTCAACAAAAACAGGGCATTGGCCGCTCAGGTTTGGTTCAGGGATTGTTGCAAGAGTTTTCACTTTCTTCACAAGAAGGTGTGGCATTGATGTGCCTCGCCGAAGCTTTGTTACGTATTCCCGACAAAGCAACCCGCGATGCCTTGATCCGCGATAAAATCAGCAACGGCAACTGGCATTCTCATTTAGGCCAAAGTTCCTCCATGTTTGTCAACGCTGCAACGTGGGGTTTGTTGTTCACGGGCAAGCTGGTGTCCACCCATAATGAAGCCAAGTTATCCAAATCGTTAAACCGTATTATCAGCAAAAGCGGCGAGCCGTTGGTACGCAAGGGTGTGGATATGGCGATGCGCTTGATGGGGGAGCAATTTGTGACGGGAGAAACCATCGCGCAAGCCCTTGCCAATGCCCGTAAACTGGAGGAAAAAGGCTTCCGTTATTCTTATGATATGCTTGGCGAAGCCGCCTTAACCGAAGAAGATGCGCAAGCCTACATGGTTTCTTATCAGCAAGCGATCCACGCCATTGGCAAGGCATCAAATGGCCGGGGTATTTATGAGGGACCGGGCATTTCCATCAAACTTTCTGCCCTGCACCCGCGCTACAGCCGCGCCCAGTACGAACGTGTTATTGATGAACTCTATCCTCGCCTGCTTTCCCTGACCTTACAGGCTCGCCAATATGATATCGGTATCAATATTGATGCGGAAGAAGCTGATCGTCTGGAAATCTCCCTCGATTTGTTGGAAAAATTGTGTTTCGAACCCAAACTGGAAGGCTGGAACGGCATTGGTTTTGTTATTCAGGCTTACCAGAAACGCTGTCCCTTCGTCATTGACAGTATTATTGATTTGGCACAGCGCAGCCGTCACAGATTGATGATCCGGCTGGTGAAAGGGGCTTACTGGGATAGTGAAATTAAACGTGCCCAAATCGATGGCTTGGAAGACTATCCAGTTTATACCCGCAAGGTCTATACCGACGTTTCTTACCTTGCCTGTGCCCGCAAACTGCTCGCTGTCCCTAATCTGATCTACCCACAATTTGCTACCCATAACGCTCATACTTTATCCGCCATTTATCATCTGGCTGGGCAAAACTATTATCCCGGACAATATGAGTTCCAATGTCTGCATGGCATGGGAGAGCCGCTTTATGAACAAGTTGTCGGTAAGATCTCAGAAGGTAAACTCAATCGCCCATGCCGTATTTACGCACCGGTAGGCACACACGAAACATTACTGGCCTATCTGGTGCGCCGTTTACTGGAAAATGGGGCGAATACTTCGTTTGTTAATCGCATTGCCGATACGTCACTGCCGATTGATGAATTGGTCGCTGATCCGGTAAAAATTGTACAGGAATTGGCGCAGACTGAAGGGCAAATCGGCCTGCCACACCCTAAAATCCCTCTGCCACGTGATTTATACGGCAAAAACCGTGTTAACTCATTAGGGCTAGATCTCTCCAATGAACATCGTTTAGCTTCTCTTTCCAGTGCCCTGCTCAGTTCTTCAATGGAAACGTGGAACAGCGAACCGTTGTTAGGGGGTGATTACCAACCGACAGAAGAACTGCCTGCCATTAAGCCGATGAACAATCCCGCCAGAAATTCCGATATTGTGGGTTATGTTCGTGAAGCCACTGAACAAGAAGTCAGCCACGCGCTGGATATGGCTACCGATGCCGGCGCAATTTGGTTTGCCACTCCCCCCTCAGAACGGGCCGCAATTTTAGTACGTGCAGCGGAATTGATGGAAAATGACCTGCAATCTTTGCTCGGCATTCTGGTTCGTGAAGCGGGTAAAACATTCAACAATGCGATTGCCGAAGTGCGCGAAGCCGTAGATTTTCTCCATTATTACGCAAGCCAGGTTCGCCAAGACTTTGCCAATGATACCCACCGCCCACTGGGACCTGTCGTGTGTATCAGTCCGTGGAACTTCCCGCTGGCAATTTTCACCGGCCAAATCGCTGCTGCACTGGCCGCAGGCAATAGTGTTCTGGCAAAACCCGCAGAACAGACGCCACTTATTGCCGCCGTTGCGGTCAAAATATTGCACCAAGCGGGTATTCCTCGTGAAGTGCTGCAATTACTGCCCGGACAAGGGGAAACAGTAGGCGCGCTACTGGTTGGTGATGAACGTGTACGCGGTGTGATGTTTACCGGCTCGACCGAAGTTGCCAGCTTGTTGCAGCGCAATATTGCCGGCCGTCTTGATGCACAAGGGCGCCCGACACCGTTGATCGCAGAAACCGGTGGCCTGAATGCCATGATCGTCGACTCTTCCGCGTTAACCGAGCAAGTGGTTACCGATGTCATCGCTTCGGCTTTTGACAGTGCGGGCCAGCGCTGTTCTGCCCTGCGTATCCTGTGTGTTCAGGAGGATGTCGCTGAAAGGACTATCGCCATGCTGAAAGGTGCGATGGCTGAATGCCGGATGGGGAATACTGAGCACTTATTCACAGATATTGGTCCCGTCATTGATGCAGAAGCGAAAGCGGGTATCGAACGTCATATCCAAACCATGCGTACCAAGGGTCGGGCTATTTATCAGGCGGCATACGAAAATGCCACCGATAGCCAGGCGTGGTCACAAGGCACTTTCGTCAAACCGACGCTTATCGAGTTGGAAAGTTTCGATGAATTGAAGAAAGAAATTTTCGGGCCAGTCCTGCATGTTGTTCGTTTTAAACATAATGCGTTGGATAAACTGCTGGATCAAATCAACGCGACGGGTTATGGCCTGACGTTGGGAGTCCACACCCGTATTGATGAGACCATCGCCCAGGTCACCAGCAAAGCGAAAGTCGGCAACATTTACGTCAATCGTAATATAGTCGGTGCTGTTGTCGGCGTGCAGCCATTTGGGGGCGAAGGGTTGTCAGGCACAGGACCAAAAGCCGGTGGGCCGCTGTATCTGTATCGCTTACTGTCACAACGCCCTCTCAATGCCGCCAGCCAAACCCTGGAGCGACAGGATACAGAGTATGAGATTGATGCCAAAGCCCGTATTGACCTGCTCTCACCTCTCTACAAACTGGCAGATTGGGCAACCAAGCAGAACAATGAAACATTAAATCAGGTGATTCAGGAATACAGTTTAGTCGCACAAGGCGGAACAATACGCTTATTACCGGGACCAACCGGAGAGCGCAATACTTATACCCTACTGCCGCGCGGTTATGTTCTTTGCCTTGCAGATAACGAACAAGATGCATTGGTGCAATTAGCCGCCGTACTTTCTGCCGGTTGTCAGGCCCTTTGGGAGAAAGACGAACTGCATCAGGGGCTGCAACGCCAGTTACCGAATGAAATTCACCGTCATATCCATTGGGTTAACGATTGGCAGAATGAAGAGACAGCGATGGAAGCGGTTATTTATCATGGCGATTGCGACCAATTGCGCCGAGTATGTGAGGGGGTTGCCCAGCGTAAAGGGCCAATTATCTCCGTACAGGGTTTTGCCCGTGGTGAAACTCATTTACTGCTAGAACGCTTACTGCATGAACGTTCATTAAGTGTTAATACGGCAGCCGCAGGCGGTAATGCCAGCCTGATGACCATTGATTAAATACACAATTGATTAAATACACAATTGATTAAATACACAATGGGTTAGATACATAGAGGGGAATGCGTGGTAATCACATTCCCCTCTGAAATCGTTTCGATTTGACAACATTATCTATCGGTATAATTAATCAATGACCGTTCTGTTGCCAACTCAGATATTGCTCATATTTACGCAGGGCAATATTGTAATTACTGAAAGCGGATTGAGATAATTTCTCGCTGAGTTTTTCCTGAATTTTTTCTGGCGTAAACTCACTGGTCGGATAATTACTTGAAGTCAGCAATTCATCCAAACGCCTTAAACGAACCACATACTCACGCACAGTACTATGACTCATCTCTGTTTGCTCAAACAGATACTGTTTAAATGACATAATGTCGAAATAATCAGTCTGGCTATTGCAATAAATTTCACTACAAAAGCGGCACAACGCCACAAATTTACCCTGCAACTCATGCCAGGTTTTGTCATCCACCAATTCAGTCATCTCAGAAATAGCTTCTTTATTGATGACCTGACCGTTAAAAACCAGCGAAATACGGTCAAGGGTTTTATGACAGTGCAGACAATGAGTCTGGCTGTGTTTATAATCTTTGATATAACGGCTAAGAGGCCGTTTCTTTTGTGTTGTAATAGACATAAGAGATAAAGCCCTGTGTATAGTCTTAACAAAAAAAACAAACAAGCAAAAAGTTACTTCTCTGGATTCAAACGCGCCCTCAACCTTTTTATCGCCTGGCTGTGAAGCTGACTTACGCGGGATTCACCCACATTAAGCACCGCGCCGATCTCTTTAAGATTCAGTTCTTCCTGATAGTACAACGTAAGAACCATCTTTTCCCGTTCAGGCAACGATTCTATGACATCGATGACCCGCTGACGAAGATCACCTTCCAGTAATTGTTGCAGAGGATTTGCCTCATGCTCCTCCTCGATTACTGGCTCACAGCTTTCACCGTGAATTTCGTGCCATTCGTCATAAGAAAACAGTTGACTGTTATTCGTGTCTAACAGTATTTGCCGATATTCTATCAGATTAATCTTTAATTCTTTAGCAACTTCCTGCTCACTGGCTGGACGGCCTAACTCTTGCTCAAGTTTACGGATGGTCTGCGTGACTTCACGTGCGTTACGCCGCACACTACGCGGAGCCCAATCACGGCTCCTCAACTCATCCAACATTGCACCTCTGATGCGCTGTACCGCATAGGTGGTAAAGGCGGTTCCCTGCATGGAATCAAACCGCTCCACCGCATTCAGTAAGCCTATGCCACCGGCCTGAAGCAAGTCATCGAGTTCTACATTGGCAGGCAACCTGACCTGTAGCCTCAATGCTTCATGGCGAACCAGTGGTACATAGCGCTTCCAGAGGCTATTTTTGTCCATCACGCCTTCGGCGGTATACAAATCGCTCACAACAACAGACACCTTTGGATAAGAGACTGGATACCATTATCCAATCCCCTAACCGGTACAATCGTTGGAACAATGAAGTAAAAGCACTTCTTTTTCACCTATGCGAAATTTTTGCTGTCCGCCCAAATGCATAATCAGTTTCAGGCTGTCCTTGACTAACTGATAAAAACACTAACTAAAAACTAAAAAATAAGGATCGGCGAACCGATCCTTATTTTATAAGCATTGTTTATGCAGGTCGCCCTGCATAAGCGCTCAACTGGGAAATAAAAATTAACGCAGCAGAGACATAACGGTTTGTGGGATCTGGTTCGCCTGAGCCAGAACAGAAGTACCTGCCTGTTGCAGGATCTGGCCACGGTTCATATTGGAAATCTCAACCGCGTAGTCAGCATCTTCGATACGGCTTTTTGCTGCGCTTAGGTTGTTAACCGTGTTGTTCAGGTTGTTAACGGTGGATTCCAGACGGTTTTGTACTGCACCTAAAGAGCTGCGCATATCGTCAACTTGAGCCAGTGCTTTATCCAATGCATCTAACGGATTCTTAGTTTTTGTAACAGCTGCTTGAGCTTTTACTTCTGGTTGAGCTGGAACAGCTGGTTTAGCTGGATCAGTAGTCGTTGCTGGAACAGCTGCTTGAGCTGGAACAGCTGCTTTACCTACAACAGCTTCTTTATCAACTAAACTAAAGTTTTTTAGATCCAGTTTATCACTATCAATCTGTTTCAAATCAATTTTGATAGTTTCGCCATCGTTCGCCCCAACCTGAATAGAGATTGATTTAGCATTTTCGCTCAATACTTCTACCCCGTTGAACTGAGTTTGTTTAGAGATACGGTCAATTTCTTCTAAACGCTGTGTAACTTCTGTCTGGATAGAATTCCGGTCACTATCAGAGTTAGTGTCGTTCTGCGCCTGAACAGCCAGTTCACGGATACGTTGCAGGTTGTTATTGATTTCGTTCAGGGCGCCTTCGGTAGTCTGGGCAATGGAGATACCGTCGTTAGCATTACGAGCAGCCTGAGTCAGGCCTTTTACGTTAGCAGTAAAACGGTTAGCGATCGCTTGACCAGCAGCGTCATCCTTCGCGCTGTTAATACGTAAACCAGAAGACAGACGTTCAATCGCAGTACCCAGAGTACCTTTAGATCTTGTCAGGTTATTTTGCGCCAGCAGAGATGAGTAGTTAGTATTAATGACTGATGCCATGGTAGAGTTCCTTTTAAAATCAATCCGATATAATTAGTTTGAGCCTTTTGCTCACGGTGTTCATCACCGACAACAGTTTTATCGGCTCCTTAAAAAGAACCTTTAATATTTCTTGAAAAAACTTTTTTATTTTTTTCTCACTTTACCCCGATAACCCAAACAGCGCCTGTTCTGATCAATTATTCCGTCCATCAAAAAAATCATTTTGTCAGTAAACTTTTCGCAAATTAATCCGATAACATGTCCAGTGATGCTTTTTATTAAAAGGAGTCAATATGGCTAGCATTTCCGCGGTAGGGATCGCATCTGGGATAGATCCAAAAATACTGGATAAACTTGAATCTAATGAAAGAAAACGTTTAGAGCCATTAACACAGCAACAAACCAGCTATAACGCTAAACTTACCGCTTTTGGTTCATTAAAAGGCAGTTTGGAAAAATTAAAGAGTGCATCCGAAGAACTCAAAAAATTCGATAAGCTCAATACCACTAAAACCAACGAAGATCATAAAACATTTACGCCAAGTACAGATTCTAAAGCCAGCCCAGGTAACTATGTTATTGAAGTCGAACAGCTTGCCCAGTCTCAATCCCTGAAATCTCCGGCAATTACGGATGTCAAAAAACCGTTAGGAGAACAAGGTAAAGGCACCCGTACCATTATTATTACGCAACCCGGTGAAGAAAAAGTCGGTGAAAAAAAATAGAGCCGATGCGCATTTCCCTGAACGATAATGAAACTTCTTTGGTTGAAATCCGCGAGGCCATTAATAAACAAGAAGGCAACGTTAATGCCAGCATTATCAAAGCAGAAGATAATAAAAACTATTTGCTCCTGACTTCGAAAAAAGCCGGCACAAAATCCGTCATGACCATTGAGGTTCAAGGTGATGCTGAACTGGGTAACTTGCTGAACTACAAATCTGACGACAAAGGTGGTGGTTCTGGTGCAATGGAACAAGTGACTCAAGCGGCCAATGCAAAATTAACAGTCAATGGTATTAAGATTGAACGCCAGACTAATGAAATAAAAGATGCACCAGAAGGCATTACCCTGAATCTGAAAAAGGTTTCAGAAAAAGAAGAAGTCGAAATCAATGGCAAAACTGAAAAAAAACCGGTAGCAGAAACACTGGTGGTTTCTCGTGATATTGAGCCAATGAAAGAGGCAATTAAAAAGTGGGTTGATGCTTATAATGAGCTACAAAACACGGTCAGTTCATTGACTAAATTCAAACCCGTAAGAAAAGGTGAAGCGGCTTCAAAAGACAATGGTGCCTTGCTCGGCGACAGCACGTTAAAAGGTATTCAAAGCCAGTTAAGACAACAATTGTTTGTAGCACAGGAAGTTGCTGATATTGCTACCTTAAATAAACTGGGCATTAAACAAAAATTGGATGGTACACTGGAAATCAGCAACGAAAAACTGGAAAAGAACCTGAAAGAAAAACCAGCTAACGTTAAGGCTTTCTTTATGGGGGATGGAGAAAAAACCGGTTTTGCCACCCAGACTTATAATTTACTGAAAAAAACCCTGGACAGTCACGAAGGGACTATCGCAACAGCGACCGAAGGTATCAATAAAAGTCTGAAAACACTGGAAAGACAAGCAGAACAGACGAATAGAAATATTGAAGCCACAATGGAGCGCTATAAAAAACAATTTACCGCACTGGATAAACTTTCTTCTTCAATGAACCAGACAAGTTCATCCCTGGCCCAACTTTTAAGATAATAAAAGGACACTAATGTATCAACGTTCGGCAAGCCAGTTATACGCTCAGGTAGATCTTGAGAGCGAAATTATGAATGCCTCTCCTTATCAGTTGATTCAGATATTGTTCAACGGGGCGCTGAGCGCCCTACGTCGCGCAATCATTCTGATGCAACAAGGGAATATCCCAGAAAAAGGGATAGCTATTTCAAAGGCGATTAATATCATTGATAATGGTCTAAAAGAGGGATTAGATTTCGAGAAAGGCGGCGAGATTGCCCAGAATCTTTTTGCTTTATATGATTATATGAGCCGCCGTTTACTCCATGCCAATTTACGCAATGATGAGAAGGCTATTACCGAAGTGATTGATTTACTTACCGAGATTTCAGATGCTTGGCGGCAAATAGGTCCTCATTACAACGCCAGTCAGGATATTGTTTAATGAAAAATGATACGGATCTTTTGTCAGCTTATCAGCAAATCCTTAGTTTAAGTGAGCAAATGATTGATTTAGCTAGAAATGAAAAGTGGGATGAACTTGTTGATATGGAGATCACTTATCTGAAAGCAGTTGAAGTGGTGACTTTACTATCAGAAAACTCAGACGCCCCTATTTCATTACAACAGCAATTAACCAAAATTTTGCAAACTGTCTTGGATAATGAAAAAGAAACTAAGAGATTGTTGCAAAGAAGGTTAAATGAACTCAGTGACCTGATTAAACAGGAAAGCCGTAAACAACTCTTACATGATACATACGGACAGTTCCCGACTGATAACTATGAAATGGAGTTGATTACGACGGACTTAAAATAGACAAAACACAGGCATCAGTGATTCCATTTCACAATAACTCTGATTAATGGTGTCATTTATTTTTTATTTCAGGCGGTGTCAATTCGTCACTATCGTTTTTTTGGTTAACCTAATTCGGCACTTTATTGTATTTATAATTTGCAAACAATCAAGATATCTTATCCATAATTTTTAACAAAAAATTAACCAACAAATGATAGTGGCGATTCATTAAGGCAATTAACAGGCGATATTATCATCACATATTATTTTTTAATTAAGGGATGAATAATGCAAACCAACGCTATGGGGGAGAGCAGCCCCCCTAAGTTTTCGTTATTGATAATTAATTTTTTCTTTTAATTCTTTTATCCTACTTTCCAGGTTGGGAACATCTTTACTAGCAGCTTGTTGATAATGTCCAAGTGCTTTTTCATAATCTTGAGGCACAATCTGACCACGTTCATAAATCATTCCCAAATTTAAGTGGGCGTAATCATCACCTAACGCTACTGATTTAAGAAACCATTGCATAGCCTTGGCCTGGTCTCGCTCCACACCGTTATTCCCATACCAATATAATTGGCCAATATTATTTTGGGCGGCTGTGTTACCTTGCAAGGCTGATTCCATCAGCCATTCCATTGCAATTACGCCATCTTTTGAAACACCTAATCCTTCCATATAAAGATATCCCATTGCATTTTGTGCTTCAGATTCTCCCTTTTCGGCAGGCTGGGTCATCCATTTTATTGCTTTTTGATAGCTTTGCTCCCTGCTTAATCCTTTTGCGTAGAAGAGGCCAAAGGTGATTTGGGCATAGGTATCACCTTGTTCTGCGGCTTTGATATATCATTTAATTGCTTCAGAATAATTTTCCTTAACTCTTAATCCTTTGCTATATATATCGCCTAATTTATTTTGGGAATATAGATATCCATTTTCAGCGAATTTAATATACCATTGGATTACTTCTATACTCGATAAACTTCAAGCTGCAATCCGCAAGACAACGTGAGGCCTTATATTTCCCTGCTGCGCGGGAAAATATAACACGCATCTTGAAGTTGGATTGGTATAAATGGTTATAGTTTACACCTAAGCCGTTAAAATACATATTACCTGATTCGTATTGCGGGCGAACATCAGGGCGAGAGCGTGAACTTTTTGTTAAAAAATTTCAGGTTTGACGAATAAGAAAAAATATAATTTCATACTTCTTTTTTCGGGAAGTATTCTTATGAGTATCGATACTTTTTCTCGGTATTTCAGTACATTAACAGACCCCCGCCAGTCGTCTAAGATCAGTTATCCTTTGTTTGATGTCCTTTTTCTGTCGATTACAGCCATCATCGCCGGTGCAGAAGGATGGGAAGATATTGAAGATTTCGGCGAAACGTACCTGAACTGGTATCAAGAAAAACCCCTTTTTCCTAATGGAATACCGGGACATGATGCTATCGCTCGCCTGATTTCTCGGCTCAATCCCGTTGAGTTTCAGCACTGTTTTATTCATTGGGTTCAATGGGTTAACGAACGCTCAGAAGGGAACATTATCGCCATTGACGGAAAAACGTTGCGGGGAACTTATGATGGCAAGAATCGGCAGTCGATGCTCCACATGGTGAGTGCGTTTGCCACCCAGAACGGCGTAGTGATGGGACAACTGAAGACAGACAAAAAGTCCAATGAAATCACTGCGATCCCAAAATTACTCCGCTTGCTGGATATCACAGATTGCCTGATAACAATTGATGCGATGGGATGCCAAACGAAGATTGCGGAACAAATTGTGCAGCAGGAAGGTGACAATCTTCTGGCGGTGAAAGGGGATCAGGAGACGTTGTAGCGCGCGGTTAAGAAGGCGTTGTCAGCCCAAGTTTCTGCCGTGAGTCATGTCGAACATATCACGATAGAACAAGGACATGGTCGTATAGAAGCCCGTGAATATCATGTGTTACCCGCCCAAGCGCTGTCTCAACAATTTCCAGAATGGAAAAACTTAAAAACTGTGGGCGTGGCAATTGGATATCGAATTGATAATAAAGGAAAAGAATCGCTTGATTATCGTTATTACATCAGTTCAGCGGAACTGAGCACCGACAAATTTGCCGCCGCTGTCAGGGGACACTGGGGGATCGAAACCCGCTTACATTGGGTTCTTGATGTCACGATGGGAGAAGATGCTTGCCTTATCCACCGGGAAGAATCGGCTGAAATATTGGGATGTATGCGTCACATCAGTGTCAATATGTTGCGGGCAGAGACAACCAAAAAAACCAGTATTCGGCTAAAACAACGGCTTGTGAGCATGGATATTAACTATTTGGATAAGGTATTAGTTGCAGGGTTTAAGGCGTTGGGCAAGAAGAGAATATTCACGCTCTTGCCCTGATTTATTTATGTATTGCTATTATTATCTGCTATCAGTTTTTGTACTGAATATTTGTTGCCCTCACTCAACGGAGAAGAAACAGAGCTTACGGGTGTCATTATTATTCTAATAATGGTTACATTAAGTGGATTACTTCGTTTTTGGCAGGAATATCGAACAAATAAGGCATCGGAAGCCTTGAAATCAATGGTGAATACAACAGCAACCGTTTTGAGACGCCCTTCTGATAAGACTAAATCACAGAAAAAAGAAATTCCAATCAAGCATCTGGTTCCGGGAGATATTGTTTATTTATCTGCCGGAGACATGATCCCAGCAGATCTGTACTTAACCGAATCCAGAGATTTATTTATCAGCCAGGCAATTTTGACGGGAGAAGCGATCCCTGTCGAAAAATATGACACGATGGCTCATGTGAGTGCCAAGACAGCCCGTTCTGATAATGTATCTGAAACAGAGTTACTTGAATTTTCTAATGTCTGTTTAATGGGAACCAATGTAACCAGTGGTACTGCGACGGCGGTGGTTGTAGCGACAGGAAAGCAAACTTACTTTGGTTCACTGGCAAAATCTATCGTAGGAACACGAGCACAAACCGCCTTTGATCATGGCGTTAATAGTGTTAGCTGGCTATTGATCCGTTTTATGTTGGTTATGGTGCCGATTGTATTGTTAATCAATGGATTAACAAAAGGAGATTGGTTTGACGCGGCGTTGTTCGCACTGGCGGTTGCTGTTGGCTTAACACCTCATGATTGTCAGTTCCAATTTGGCAAAAGGGGCTATTGCTATGTCAAAGAAAAAGGTCATTGTCAAACGACTCAATGCAAGCCGGAACTTTGGGGCAATGGACATATTATGTACGGACAAAACAGGATCGCTAAAGCAAGATAAAATTATTCTCCAGCACTATTTAGATACAGAAGGCAAGGAAGATGGGTCATGCACCCAATAGTTAGATAACCTTTGGAAGATAGTATTCACGCTCAATGAAAGTGCCTATCACTTTGTCATGCATTTCTTCGGATTTGGAATAACAGATCGTTTTCCGATTCAGTCTCTTGATGCGAGTACGTAAGGTCAGATTGGTTCTTTCGATACGTTGAGTAAATTTCTTCCCTCTAAAGTGTTTTTCCTCAGAAAGGCAATCGTAAACGGCATAATTATCGGTACAGAAAAATTGAATTTCGAAAGGAGCCAGAAGTGCCAGCAATTTGCTCAGTGTTTTCCTGCTGCGATCCCCCAATACGTGCGCGATTATTTGCTTTTGCTCCGGTTCCCAGGCATACCAAAGCCAGCGCTGATTCTTCTTGTTACCGACAAAAGACCATTGTTCATCAATTTCGCAGATAATATGAATATTATTTGCGGCCAGCGGCAGTGTAGTTACCTGTCTGGGTTCGAGTTTTTTAGGGTACGAAGAACGGTGTTGATACCCACCTTCAGGACACGAGCGGTGTCTCTGATACCGCCATTATTCGCAGCCATATCCACAATCTGATCTTTCATTCCGGGTTTGCAGGCTTGGTAGGTGTAATTCAGTTGAAAGGTTTTACGGCAGGCATAACAGTGATAACGCTGATGTCCGCTGCTTCCTTTTCCATGCCCTTTGACCTCTTCCGCTTTGTGACAGTAACGACAAACCACATCAACTTTAGCCATATCTCACCAGTAATAAAAAGTGGGGAGTTTACTACAACAATCTAATGATTGGGAGCATGACCAAGGAAGATGCTTCTATACTCCACTGGGCTTGGTTAAACAGTTTTCATCAAAGTGGCACCAAAAACGTAATGGATCAAGCCATTGTTAGGTATGGCTGCGATAATTCAGACCTTAATTTCCTCCGCAGCTACAGAAAAATTGATGAGTTACCGTTTGATTTTGTTAGGCGCAGATTGTCAATTTCTATACAGGATTTGTCTAATAATTATCAATTAGTTTGCAAAGGAGCCGCAGAGGAAATGCTATCAGTTTGCTCCTATATAAGGATAAAAGAGAAAATTATTTCTCTAACTGAAGAAAGCCGCAACAATGTAATGGAATTAGTTAGCAGTTATAACGAACAAGGTTTCAGAGTGTTAATCTTAGCGACTCGGAAGTTAAGTCACGATGAAGTGAAACATCCACTTTCTGTTGCGGATGAAAAGGAGATGGCATTACAAGGGTTATTAACATTTTTAGATCCACCAAAAGAAAGTGCTGCAATGGCAATTGCAACATTAAGGGAAAATGGTGTTTCGATTAAGGTGCTTACCGGAGATAATCCTGTTGTTACGGCTAGAATTTGCCGAGATGTGGATTTAGATTCTGGAAATATTCTTATTGGCCCTGATATTGAACTCATGAGTGATGAAAACCTTTCAAAAGAAGTGGAATTAAGATCAGTCTTTTGTAAGTTAGTCCCTCTGCAAAAATCACGCATTTTAAAATCATTGCAAAATAATGGACATACCGTTGGTTTTCTTGGTGATGGAATAAATGATGCGCCGGCATTACGGGATGCCGATGTTGGAATTTCAGTTGATACAGGGACGGATATCGCAAAAGAATCAGCCGAATCATCCTGCTTGAGAAGAATTTGATGGTTTTGGAAGAGGGGGGTAATTAAGGGAAGGGAAACGTTTGGGAATATCATCAAGTATTTAAATATGACGGCTAGTTCAAATTTTGGAAATGTATTTTCTGTATTAGTTGCCAGTGCATTTATTCCATTTTTACCGATGTTAGCCATTCATTTGCTTGTACAAAACCTAATGTACGATATTTCTCAACTGTCTTTGCCGTGGGACAAAATGGATAAGGAGTTTCTGAAAAAACCTCGTAAATGGGATGCAAAGAATATAGGGCGTTTTATGCTCTGGATTGGTCCTACGTCATCTATCTTCGACATCACGACTTACGCTGTGATATGGTATGTATTTGCAGCTAACAGTATAGAACATCAAACATTATTTCAATCGGGGTGGTTTGTGGAAGGATTGCTATCACAGACCTTAGTTGTACATATGTTGCGCACACAAAAAATTCCTTTTGTGCAAAGTACGGCAGCGCTCCCTGTTTTATTAACGGCATTAATAATAATGGTACTTGGTGTTTACATTCCATTCTCTGCATTTGATAACCTGATTGGGTTACATCCACTACCGTGGGAATATTTTCCATGGTTAATTGGGACATTAATAAGCTACTGTATCATTGCTCAAATGATGAAGCGGTTTTACATTCATCGATTTGGTGGATGGTTGTAAATAATTCTCATTAAATAATATCTTATTCTGTGTGGGTTAAGGGAGTCATTCATACGGAATATATAACATTATGACTCTCATCATGACGAATTTTTACAAATATTTAGAATGGGTCTTGATGTTATTCTTTAAAAACGAACTACCTATCACAACACAAATGAATTTAAGGAAACAATAACGTTATATTTTCCTGTTATTTTTTTTATTTGAAACCGACAAATTAATCTATCTATTACTATTTATTCACAAGGTTAAATGGGATGAATTGCCTTTTTATATTTGTGTTTACATCTGGTTTTATTTGTTTTTATTCTAATTCTTTATTCGTCTTTTAATTAGTCTTTATGTGATAATATGCTGTTGCCAAATTTGCATTTGGGAATGATTTTATATTTATATTCCTTGTTATTTAAGTAAATTAATTTTTGATCAATAAGCTATCTTGTTTGAGAATTTAACTGCTGATTTCCCCGCGTTGAAAAACCTTATAAAACATTTATCATTCTTATCATTTTTGTTATGGATGTGAAAATTATTGATTAATTTTTATTATCAATTGTGCGTGTGAGCTGGCTAAAGAGGGGGAATAATCAACAAGGGGTTCTGAGTGAAATTTATGTCACAAGCAGGCGGTATATGTATTAATTTTGTTTAGTAAAATTTATTTATTATAGTGGTAAAAAATATCCTTGACAGATTGCAGAGGGAATTGAATTTTGTTTAATTAGCAAAGCGTTGCTAGTTGAGTTTACAGGGGATGACGATGCAGATGTTTTTTTATTTCAATATCATACTGTATTTTATCTTATTTTTGTGATCTGTGTGATGTTTGCGCCCAAAGCGGGGTGTGTGTATTTTTTGTTCTGTTTGAAAATGGTACGAACATAAACTAAAAATGATCATACTGATAGCTTTTTAATAACTAGTATTCACATTTAATTAATAAATTTGGCATGACTATGATCTCAATCAAGTTATAGTGGAAGATGAATGCCTGGCGACATTATCAAGAAGCAAATTTTATTATAATATTGCTAATTTAACTAAAGGAAAGATTTTTTATCGTTATTTTGGATTTATAAGTTTAATAGATCGTATAAAACAAAAAACGCTCCCTAATGTTTTTATTTAAATAATTTAACTTATTAATTGTAGACTATTTCTCGTTTTTTTTTCTTGAATAGTTAATGAGCTAGAATCATAATAAAAAGTGCCAGTTTTGTGATCTGTATCACATAGTATTTAAAATGACATATATTCTCCGTTGTATAAGTTGATGATTCAGGAGTAAAGTTAATTAGCATTAAGAATATTCTTAATCAATTGTGGCAAGTGCATTACTCAGATGACGCAATAATACTTTTACAACCCATTACCGAAATATTTTAGAAATTGGGCGATCCCAAGAGTAATACAAAGGACAGTTACTGCTCTGGCTAAAGATGTATATTTCAGTTATGTCGGAGATTATTGAATCTCATGCTACTGGTAATTTTGTCGTGAGTGATTCTTTGATCACTTAATTTGATTTTTTCATGTAATCGGACGGGATATATAGAAATGAGTACGGTTGAATTGCTCAAACATATTTATGACATAAATTTATCGTATTTGCTTTTGGCACAACGGCTAATTAACCATGAGAAAGCATCTGCGATGTTCCGTTTAGGTATTAGTGAATCGATGGCTGATACGTTGGCCTCGCTGACATTGCCTCAGTTAGTAAAATTAGCTGAAACAAACCAACTGATTTGCCATTTTCGGTTTGAAGACCACGAAACCGTACAGCAGTTAACGAAAGAATCGCGGGTGGACGATCTGCAACAAATTCATACGGGTATCTTACTGTCTACTCATCTTTTTCAGCAGTTATCCGCCCGGGATGACACCTCAATCAAGAAAAGAGCGTAAAGATGGTTGAAAAAAGTATTGTTCAGGAAGCGAAAGATATTCAGCTGGCAATGGAACTCATCACTTTAGGCGCGCGATTGCAGATGCTTGAAAGTGAAACACAACTAAGTAGAGGCCGATTGATCCGGTTGTATAAAGAGCTGCGGGGAAGCCCTCCGCCTAAAGGGATGCTCCCCTTTTCGACGGATTGGTTTATGACTTGGGAACAGAATATTCATTCGTCAATGTTCTACAATGCTTACCGTTTTCTGTTGAAAAGTGGACATTGTGAAGGTGTAGAGGCTGTTGTCAAAGCTTATCGTTTATATCTTGAGCAATGTCCTCCGGCGAGTGAAGAAGCGCCTGTTCTGGCATTAACCAGAGCTTGGACATTGGTGCGTTTTGTTGACAGCGGGATGTTACAGCCAACACAATGTCGCTGCTGTGGTGGAACTTTTATCACACACGCTCACCAGCCGGTAAATAGCTTTGTTTGTAGTCTTTGCCAGCCCCCTTCACGGGCAGTAAAAAAACGTAAACTTTCCTCTCAACCTGCCGATACTAATTCACAACTGCTGGATGGATTTGCTCAGCAAGCTGTGTGAATTTAAATGGGAAAGTAAAATTCAGGTTACAGGTTTGATTATAAACTCTGTAACCTGTCGTCATACTCTTCTTCATTTATCGATTCTCCCTGTTCAGATCCCATCTGCTCACCAACTTAGCTAAAGGATATCGCGTGTTAGTACTTTTAGGATATATCGTGGTTTTTGGTGCGGTAATTGGTGGCTACCTACTTGTCGGTGGTCACATGGGCGCACTTTATCAGCCAGCGGAATTTTTGATTATTGCAGGTGCGGGAATCGGCGCTTTTATCGTGGGCAATAATGGCAAGGCGATAAAGGCAACACTGCGTGTTTTACCAAAAATATTACGTAGATCAAAATACAACAAAGCGATGTATATGGACCTTATGGCATTGCAGTTTCGTCTGTTGTCCAAATCTCGCCAGAACGGGCTGCTGGCTTTGGAGCGAGATATTGAAAATCCACACCAAAGCGACATTTTCACCCAGTATCCTCGTTTGTTAAAAGATCAGTATTTGATGGATTTTATTACTGATTATATGCGCCTGATCATCAGCGGTAACATGAATCCTCATGAAATTGAAGCCTTGATGGATGAAGAAATTGAGACTTACGAACAAGAAAGTGAAGTACCTGCGACCAGTTTGGCATTAGTCGGGGATTCGCTGCCTGCATTCGGAATTGTTGCGGCTGTCATGGGGGTTGTTCACGCACTGGGAGCTGCGGATCGTCCGGCAGGAGAATTGGGTGCGTTGATCGCACATGCAATGGTGGGAACATTCCTTGGGATCTTATTGTCTTATGGTTTCGTTTCCCCACTGGCAACACTCCTTCGTCAACGCAGCAGTGAGCAGGTTAAAATGATGCAATGCATCAAGGTGACACTGCTTTCCAGTTTGCATGGTTATGCACCACAAATTGCAGTTGAATTCGGTCGTAAAACGTTATTCCTCACAGATCGTCCTTCATTCACAGAACTGGAAGAACATGTTCGTCGGGTTAAATCCCCTGTACAACAAGAAGTTGAAGAATAATTATGAGAGCGAATAATGTTTCCGTCATCAGAATAAAAAAGCGTAAAAAACATGATGCGAGCCATGTCGGTGGGTCATGGAAGATTGCTTATGCTGATTTTATGACGGCAATGATGGCATTTTTTCTGGTTATGTGGTTGATATCGATAGCCAGTCCACAGGAATTAACCAGCATTGCTGAGTATTTCCGTACTCCTTTAAAGGTAGCGATTAATCAGGGACAGAAAAGCAGCGATAGCACCAACCCGATCCCCGGGGGAGGGGATGATATCGTCCAACAAGATGGGGAAGTTTTCCGTCAATCTAATATAGTTGAAGCGAAAGAAGAAACTCGTCGCTTAAATCGATTACGCCAGCAACTTGATCAATTGATTATTACCGATCCTCGCCTTAAAGAGCTGCGTCCTCATCTATTGATTGACATGATGGAGGAAGGTTTACGTATTCAGATTATCGATCGAGAAAACCGCCCGATGTTCATGATTGGCAGTTCTAAAGTCGAAAGTTACATGAGCGATATCTTGCGGGCAATTGCGCCGATCTTGAACGATATTCCGAACAAAATCAGTCTTTCTGGTCATACCGATAATTTACAGTATGCTAACGGTCAGTGGGGTTACAGTAACTGGGAGCTTTCTTCCGAGCGCGCCAATGCATCAAGGCGTGAATTGCTGATAGGGGGTCTGGATGGCACCAAGGTCCTGCGAGTTGTGGGTATGGCATCTACTGTTAGTATGCAGAAAGATATCGATCCTAATGCGCCGGTTAACCGTCGTATCAGCATTATTGTACTCAATAAAGATGCAGAAAAAAGGATTGAGCAGGAAAACAGTGGCGGTAACGCCCTGATCGCTAACAATAGTATGGATATGCAAGAAGTCATCAGAATGGATTCAAATGAGGGAGCGGCTGTTCAGCAATCCACCGAACAATCCCATGTGATCATAAAACATGAAATCGCAAAATCGGAACAGCTATCGGCTGAACCGCTGAGTGATAACAAGATGACAGAGTAAGTAACGATGGATATTACCGCGTTTTATCAGACTTTCTTTGATGAAGCAGATGAACTATTGGCTGATATGGAGCAGCATTTATTGCTACTCGATGCCGATGAGCCTGATCATGAGCAGCTAAATGCAATATTTCGCAGCGCCCACTCCATTAAGGGGGGGCTGCGACTTTTGGTTTTACCCGTCTGCAACAGACCACGCATGTTTTGGAAAATCTGCTCGATAGCGCCAGACGTGATGAAATACGTTTGACCATTGACATTATCAACCTGTTTTTAGAAGCGAAAGATATTATGCAGCAACAATTGGATGCCTATAAAAGTTCTCAGGAGCCGGATGAAGACACATTCAATTATATCTGCGAGACACTGCGTCAGCTTGCATTAGAACTACAGCAAGGGCAGCAGGAAAAAGAATTTTTTGCAGCAACACCTGAGATGCAGACTGAACTTGTCACGGAAGCCGTTGTAAATGAAATTGAGGAAAAACAGACAGTAGCATCGGTTCAGTCCGAAGATAATCAGCCAGAAGAGAGGCATACTTCAGCAGACAAACCCAATCATGGACAGATCCGTGTTCATTTATCTGGATTGAAAGAACGCGAAGTCAGTTTAATGAAGGATGAATTGAGGCATCTTGGTGAGATTTATGATGTAGAACAGACTACCAACAGCCTTGAAGCCTCATTGATCACATCTGCGACAGAAGATGATATTACGGCTGTATTGTGTTTTGTGATTGAGCCTGAGCAAATCACTTTTTTACCAACAAATGAGCCTCAGTCAAAAGGTGCGGACACTGAAACAGAACAAGATGCAGGAGTAGTAAAAGGTGATGCTGTCGATGCCATAGTAAAAACGGATACGGTAAAAACTGCGGCAGAAAATAGTACAACAGACAGCAATACAGCAAAAGATACGCCTACAACAAATACGATAATTACAAATAATCCACAGCCGGATGATGCTCCGAAAAAAACAGATGTACGTGAAGTTGGGCGTCCGGCGCCACGCCCGGCAGCAGGATCGCCACGCCAACGTGCGGAATCATCCAGTATTCGTGTTGCCGTAGAAAAAGTTGATCAGCTTATCAATTTAGTGGGTGAATTGGTTATTACCCAATCTATGCTGGCCCAACATTGTAACGGTCTGGAACCGACCAAACACAGTGAATTGTTGAGCTGTATGGCCCAATTGCAGCGAAATTCCCGTGACTTGCAAGAATCTGTCATGTCAATTCGCATGATGCCGATGGAATACGTTTTTAGCCGTTATCCGCGTTTAGTACGGGATTTGGCTGGAAAACTCAATAAAAAAGTGGAATTGACACTCATTGGCAGTTCGACAGAACTGGATAAGAGTTTAATTGAACGGATTATCGATCCTCTCACCCACCTGGTACGTAACAGTCTTGATCATGGTATTGAAAGCCCAGAAAACCGGCTTGCAGCGGGTAAACCTGAAACGGGTAATTTGACTCTGGCGGCTGAACATCAAGGTGGAAATATCTGTATTGAAGTTATTGATGATGGTGCGGGTCTGAACCGTGAAAAGATCTTAGCAAAAGCACAATCTCAGGGCTTAAGCGTCAGTGAAAATATGAGTAACGAAGAAGTGGCTATGCTGATTTTTGCTCCCGGCTTCTCTACCGCAGAAGTAGTCACTGATGTTTCTGGTCGTGGTGTTGGCATGGATGTGGTCAAACGCAATATTCAGGATATGGGCGGGCAAATTCAGATTAACTTCCAGTCAGGAAAGGGCACTGTCATTCGCATTTTGCTGCCACTGACATTAGCGATACTGGATGGCATGTCGGTGAGAGTCAATGAGGAAGTTTTCATCCTGCCACTGAGTGCCGTAGTGAGTTCATTGCAACCACAAGAGGAAGATATTTATCCATTGGCGGGTGATGAAAAATTATTACTGGTACGTGGGGAATATTTACCTCTGCTTGAACTGTATCGGATATTCGATATCCCTAATGGAATCACTGATCCAACGAAAGGCATTGCTGTTATTGTGCAGAGTGCCGGACGTCGTTATGCCTTGCTGGTGGATAAACTGGTGGGGCAACATCAAGTTGTTGTTAAAAATATTGAGAGCAATTACCGCAAAGTATCGGGTATTTCGGCGGCCACCATTATGGGGGATGGTAGCGTTGCGCTTATCATCGATATTCCTGCTTTGCAAAAACTTAACCACGAACAATTGGCACAGCGCAAAACGTTTCACACTAAAAGGTAACATCATGTCGGCCATAGAAGAATTAAATAAATTATCGGGGGAAACGACCGGAAAGGAATATCTGGTTTTCACCCTGGGTGATGAAGAGTATGGAATTGAGATATTAAAGGTGCAGGAAATTCGCGGCTATGACCAGGTTACCCGCATTGCAAATACACCTGCTTTTATAAAGGGGATTACGAACCTGCGTGGGGTGATTGTTCCTATCATCGATTTGAGGATCAAATTCTCACAGGAAGATGTCACCTATAACGACAACACTGTTGTGATTGTCCTGAATTTGCTTAACCGTGTTGTTGGGATTGTGGTTGATGGTGTGTCTGACGTGCTGTCCCTGAAAGATGATCAAATTTGTCCTGCGCCAGAATTTGCGGTCACTTTATCAACAGAGTATCTAACGGGGCTGGGTTCGATTGATGAACGGATGCTGATTCTGGTTGATATCGAAAAGCTTCTCAATAGTGAAGAAATGGCATTGGTTGATTCAGTCGCTAAAAGTTGATGTAAAGATTGATGTTTTGGGGCTACTGCAATAAAAAACAGCTGCCCCTTTGTTTTAGATCAAAAAAATACCGTAAAAAATCAATTTTTAGAATTATACGTAAAGTTCCCTTTTAATGTGCCGATAACTATCTGTAATTCCAAAAATCGGCATAGAAATTTAGTAAAAAAGGGAAGTTATGTTTAACCGAATGAAAATAGTGACGGGATTAATCTCAGTCATCATATTGTTTGGTGCTTTGCAACTTATCTCCGGGGGATTGTTCTTCAAAGGGTTGAAGAATGATATAAAAGCCTTTGATTTAATAGATAAAATGCGAGAGCAGCAAATCTATTTGGATGAGAGCTGGGTTAACCTGCTGCAAGCCCGCAATAACCTTAACCGTGTTGGCATCATGTACATGATGAAAAATCGCGGTGTTGAAGGTAGTTATAAAATTGATGGTGCTCTGGCGGAAGCCAAGGCTAATATTGCCCGTGCTGAACGGCTCTTCGAGAAATATGAACAGACTGAAAAACTGTCTTTTTATGACCAAGCACATCTTCAACGTCTAAAACAGACTCACAATGACTATCTTAATGCGCTGAAAGAGTTAGATAACATGCTAGCGCATGACAAATTTGAAGCGTTTTTTCTCCATAAAACGACAGATTATCAGAACGCGTTTAATGTGGAATTTAACTTTTATCTTTCCCAAAGCACAAAATTTTATGACCAGGTGGCAGAAGAAGCTGACCAAACTTACAGCAATATCGTTGCTTCATTGATCTTTGTGATGGCGCTGCTGGTTGTAGTCATGGGAATAAGCTGGATTGGCTTACGTAAGACATTGATCGATCCGCTACACAAGCTGCTGGATAATATCAGGGCCTTCTCAAGAGGGGACTTGACTCAGGCGATCACGGTAACTGGCAATAATGAAATGGGCATGTTAGCCGTTGGCTTGAGACACATGCAGGAAGAATTGATCAATACGGTCAGAAGTGTTCATCAAAGTACCGAAACCATTTATACCGGCACCAGCGAAATTGCCGCAGGCAACAACGATCTTTCTTCCCGTACTGAACAGCAAGTGGCTTCGTTAGAAGAAACGGCGGCCAGTATGGAACAGTTGACTGCGACAGTAAAACAGAATGCTGATAATGCCCGTCAAGCCAGTAACTTGGCTGACAACGCCTCTGAGATCGCCCGTCAGGGCGGTAAAGTGGTGGCCAATGTTGTTCAGACCATGCATGAAATCGCGGACAGTTCCCGCAAGATCTCTGATATCACTGGCGTCATTGATGCCATTGCTTTCCAAACCAATATTCTCGCCCTTAACGCTGCCGTGGAGGCTGCCCGTGCCGGTGAACATGGCCGTGGTTTTGCCGTGGTTGCTGGTGAAGTGCGCAATCTGGCACAGCGCAGTGCAGAAGCGGCTAAAGAGATCAAAGCGTTAATCGAAGACTCGGTAAATCGCACAGATACGGGTTCTATACAGGTAGAAAGTGCGGGTGAAACCATGAACAAAATTGTCGATTCTGTTACCCGTGTGACTGACATTATGGGCGAAATTGCATCGGCTTCTGATGAACAAAGTCGGGGGATCACACAAGTCGGCGTCGCTATTTCCGAAATGGACAGAGTTACACAGCAAAATGCGTCATTGGTTGAGCAATCCGCCGCCGCCGCCGCCGCATTGGAAGAACAAGCCAGGATATTGACCAAAGCAGTTGCGATGTTCCAGTTAACGGAGCAGGCAGAAAGGAAGCAGCCTGAAAAAAGAAAACATGAAGTTTTATCGATGACTCCTCCAGCTAATAAAACGAATCCTCCCATGCTGAAAAAAAGACAGTAATGCGGAAGACCCCTCTAATTGGGAAACATTCTAAAAAATAATAGCGATAACCACGGCTGCATAATGCAGCCGTTAAACGAGGTGATTACATGTTAGGCAAGCTTCGCATATCAACCAGTTTATATCTGTTACTGATGATGTTTTGTGTTATGCAAATTATTTCGAGTGGTTTGTCTCTGGGAATAATTCATACAGACCAGACATATATCGAAAGAATTGATCTGGGTACTCAGCGGAGAGATACCCTTGGATTGAGTTGGTCGGCATTGTTGCAAACGCGTAATACTTTGAACAAAATCGCAATAGCCCAGAGAGTGGGGCAGCCACAAACGCAGATAGAGACAATGGAGGCGTTACTCAAAGGCTCAATGAATGACGCAGACCGGAATTTTGCCAAATTCAGTTCACTGCCCCGGATGGAACAAACTGATCATGGCGCCGCTTTATTAACTGCGGTTGAACATTCTTATCAAGAATATATCAACGCATTAAAAGAGCTAAAAACTTATCTGTATGAAGGTAATTTTCAGGCCTTCCTTGATCAACCTACAGAAGATTACCAGCGTAAAATGGAAATTGCATTTAACAATTACATGCAATTTCTCGGCGCGAACATTAACTCAGCAGTTTCTGAGGGAAAATTTTACTACAAAGTATCCATTGCCATGTTTTTTGGTGCCGTCTTGATGGTATTTATTGTTTCAGTCGCCGCTAATTGGTGGATGAAACGTAACCTGCTCAGACCGTTTTCGAATATGAGAACTTGTTTCCAGGATGTAGCGCAAGGGCGTTTGGATAAGGAAATTGCCGTGTTCACCGATGATGAGATTGGTGATATTTTCCGCAAACTGCGGGACATGCAGGCATCATTAGTCAAATCCATTGCTGCTGTGCGTGAGAATACCAACCAGATGTACTCTGGCATTCAAGAGATCTCTCAGGGTAATACGGACTTATCTTCACGTACAGAGCAACAGGCCGCATCATTAGAAGAAACGGCTGCCAGTATGGAAGAGTTGACGGTTACCGTGAAACAGAACGCAGAAAATGCACGTCAAGCCAGCGAACTGGCAACATCTGCTTCTCAGACCGCTTCAAAAGGTGGTGAGTTGACCACAAGTGTCGTGGCAACTATGGATGAAATTGCCAAAAGTTCGAAGAAAATCAGCGCCATTATCAGTGTTATTGATGGCATTGCTTTCCAGACCAATATCTTGGCGCTGAATGCTGCCGTTGAAGCGGCACGTGCCGGCGAACAGGGACGCGGATTCTCTGTCGTCGCCGGTGAAGTACGTGACTTGGCACAACGTAGCGCCGAAGCGGCGAAAGAAATCAAAACCTTAATTGATGAATCTGTCCATCGTGTTAACCAGGGTTCAGAATTGGTGAATAATGCGGGACAAACGATGGATGAGCTGGTTAGGTCGGTGAACCAGGTAACTGATTTAATGGCTGAAATTGCTGCTGCCTCTGATGAACAGAGCCGTGGCATTCATCAAGTTGCTCAAGCCGTCAGTCAGATGGATCAAGTCACCCAGCAAAATGCTGCATTGGTGGAACAGTCTGCCGCTGCCGCCGCTGCCCTTGAAGACAAGGCGGACATGTTGGTAAAAACTGTTGCGCAATTTGAACTGCCCGACAATTTGGAAGATGAGTACGATCATCAAGCGACCGCTACATCAAACATGACTGATGAGCATGTTGTAAATCAACTACGCTGAGGTCAGATGAAAGCCAATTCAATAGCTTCAGATACTGAAGCTACTGCACCGCTGAACTTTATGCTTCAGCGACATGCTTTGTCGGATGCGCAATTTGGGCGCATCTGCCAGTTTATCTATCAAAGGGCTGGCATAGTACTGGCAAAAAGTAAACGTGAGATGGTATACAACCGTTTAGTCAGGCGGCTTCGTGTATTAGGACTTAATGATTTTGGTCAATATCTGTCAATTCTGGAGCAAGACAGTCACAGCAAAGAATGGGAATCTTTTATTAATGCATTGACCACCAATCTCACTGCATTTTTCAGGGAAGTTCATCATTTTCCTATTCTGGCCGCTCATGCCAGCGGGAAAAATGGCGGAACATACCGTGTTTGGAGTGCTGCCGCTTCAACCGGGGAGGAGCCATATTCTATTGCAATGACCTTGTGTGATGCACTGGGGCATCGGTCAAATCGGATAAAAATTATTGGCAGCGATATTGATACCAGTGTGCTGGAAAAAGCCAGGCAGGGTATTTATCGACTGGAAGAATTACAGTGTCTGAGTGAAAGCCAAAAGAAAAAATATTTTTTCAAAGGGGTTGGACGCTTTGAAGGATATGCACGGGTTCGTCCTTTACTGGCTGAAATGGTGAGCTTTCAGCATTTGAACCTACTGGATTCTGATTGGGCACTCGAAGGTAAATTTGATGCGATATTCTGCCGTAATGTTATGATTTATTTTGACAAAAAGACACAGGAAAGGATCTTGCGCCGTTTTGTCACTTTCTTAAAACCGGATGGTTTGCTCTTTGCAGGGCATTCCGAAAACGTCACTCAAATCAGCCGAGAGTTCTACTTGCAAGGACATACCGTTTACGGGGTCAATCGGGCAAGGAGGGGTCATGAATAAAATAACTGTTCTTTGTGTGGATGATTCGGCGTTAATGCGTCAAATCATGCGGGAAATTATCAATAGTCACCCTGATATGGAAGTTGTGGATTGTGCGCCGGATCCATTCGTTGCCCGTGATTTAATCAAAAAGCACAATCCGCAGGTATTAACACTGGATGTTGAAATGCCACGTATGGATGGCATTGATTTTTTGGAAAAATTGATGCGGTTACGTCCTATGCCTGTTGTGATGGTTTCTTCTCTGACTGCAAAAGGTTCGGAAATTACATTAAAGGCATTGGAACTGGGGGCTGTGGACTTTGTGACTAAGCCACAATTGGGTATCCGTGAAGGTATGTTAGCTTATAGCGAACTGATTGCCGAAAAAATCCGTGCCGCAGCCCAGGCTAAAATCAGTCCTGTGGAACCGATATCTATAAGTACCGCACCACTGAATTTCAAACCACTATTATCCAGTGAAAAACTCATCGCAGTAGGGGCATCGACAGGAGGAACAGAAGCAATCAAAAACCTGCTGCAACCCCTGCCGATCACCAGTCCGGCTTTATTAATTACTCAACATATGCCTCCGGGTTTTACCCGTTCTTTTGCACAACGACTTAATAAACTGAGTCAGATCACGGTAAAAGAAGCTGAGGATGGGGAACGTGTCCTGCCGGGACATGCCTACATTGCACCTGGCGATCGTCATATGGAACTTTGCCGCAGTGGTGCCAATTATCAAATCATGATAACGCATACCCAGCCAGTTAATCGCCATCGTCCTTCTGTTGATGTTCTCTTTCGTTCCGTTGCTAAATCTGCCGGGCGCAATGCGGTAGGCGTTATTTTAACTGGCATGGGTAATGATGGCGCGGCGGGCTTGTTGGAAATGAAGCAGGCAGGGGCTTACACATTGGCACAAAGCGAAAAAAGTTGTGTCGTATTTGGCATGCCACGTGCCGCGATCCAGTTAGGGGCGGTAGATGAAATCATGGATTTGCAAAAAATCAGTAAAACGATGCTGGCCAAAATCAGTGCGGGGCAATCGGTTCGTATTTAGTCGTTGTATTTGGTAGTTGTATTTGATGTTAATTTTTGCAGCGCTGTGCTGCTGGATAAGTGAAATTCCAAGGAGTTTTTATGGCAAGTAAGGATCTGAGATTTTTGGTCGTCGATGATTTTTCAACTATGCGTCGAATTGTGCGTAATCTACTGAAAGAGTTGGGGTTCAACAATGTAGATGAAGCACAGGATGGGGCAGAAGCGTTGACTAAACTCCGCACTGCCGAATTTGATTTTGTGATTTCTGACTGGAACATGCCAAATATTGATGGCCTTGAGTTGTTGAAAACGATTCGCAATGAAGAAAAGCTGGCCGCTTTACCTGTCCTGATGGTAACGGCGGAGGCAAAAAAAGAGAATATTATTGCAGCAGCACAAGCCGGCGCTAGCGGTTATGTTGTGAAACCGTTTACTGCGGCTATTTTGGAAGAGAAACTCAATAAAATATTTGAAAAATTGGGGCTCTAAGGAGACAAAATGAGTGAAAATCCAGTCATGCCGAGAAGTGAGGCGATTTCAACCAGTGAAATAATCAGCCGGATTGGGCAGTTAACCAGAATGCTGCGCGATAGTTTACGTGAGCTGGGATTGGATCAAACTATCGCTCAGGCGGCTGAAGCGATCCCAGATGCGAGAGAGCGATTAAATTACGTTGTTCAAATGACAGCACAAGCGGCTGAAAGGGTGTTGAACTGCGTTGAAGTCGCACAGCCTCGTCAGAACGAATTGGAATCGTCTGCAAAAGCCTTGAGCCAACGTTGGGATGAATGGTTTGCAAATCCGAAAAATTTAGCGCTGCCCGATGCCCGCTCACTGGTAACGGACACGAGAAACTATCTGAATCTCGTCCCTGATCATACTTCATTTACCAACACCCAATTGCTTGAGATTATGATGGCGCAAGACTTTCAGGATCTGACCGGGCAGGTAATTAAACGGATGATGGAAGTTATTCAGGAGCTGGAAAAACAGTTGGTTATGGTATTAATGGAAAATATGCCTTCTGACCAGATGGCTAAAGCGAAAAAAGAGAACGATAGTCTTCTTAACGGCCCTCAGGTTAACCAGAATGGTGCTGGCGTTATTACCAATCAGGAACAGGTCGATGATTTGTTAGATAGTTTAGGTTTTTGATAACGCGTGTCATTGTTTTAACAACGAACAGAACTTTATATTTTGGTGCGCTTGGGTGAGCCGGATGGCTGGCCCAAACGCCTGCTCCGATGGCATTAATTCAGGTTATGCAGAGGAAAGCATTGTGGCGTTGATTGATAAAGTCATTAAGTTAAAAGATTCATTGGTTTCTTACCGTCAGGAATTGCCAGAAAATCCGCAAAATAACAAAAAACCAATTGTCTATTGTATTGGGATTAACCATAGACATAAAAGCGTATCTTACTCAAATAGATAAAGACACACTGGTTATTGGATTAAACAGTGATACATTGATCCCGCCTTATCGGGTACGTGAAGTTCATAAAAACATTAACAACAGTACATATAAAGCTATTAACAGTGGTCACGCAGTACACATTGAAAAACCCACAGAGTGGGTGAGTTTGATAAAAGATTTTATAAGCTAATTCATTACCTTACCTACAGGTAAATACTTATAAATTGTTGACAACGAGACATTGTAAATAATCGACAACTGCTTTCGGCTGTGCCCTTTATTGAGTAATCTGGCGGCTTGTTGTCGATTTTCCTCGGTAAATACCACCGGTCGTCCACCAATTCGCCCTTGTTCCCGTGCTGCGGCTAGACCTGCATTGGTTCTTTCCACAATCAGTTCACGTTCCATTTCTGCCAGTGCACTCATCACATGGAAGAAAAACCGTCCCATTGCTGTACTGGTATCAATACTGTCGGTCAGGCTTTGAAAGTGAATACCACGTTCATGCAATTCTGAAATCAGTGTGACCAGATTCTTCACACTACGCCCTAGTCTATCCAACTTCCAAACCACCAGCGTATCGCCAGACTTGAGATGTTTTAAGGCGCGTTTTAGCCCCGGACGATTAGCCGTCTTCCCGCTGATCTTGTCTTCAAAGATCAGCTCACAGTGAATGCTGACTAACGCATTTCTTTGCAAATCGCTATTTTGGTCATTTGTTGACACTCGGATGTAACCAACTCTTGCCACAGATAGTCCTTTAGTTACCCTGGAACTATTTTAAAGTAAATAATACGCATTTATTTGCTATAAAAAACCTTTAATTTATTTAATGTCGAGATAAAAATTTAATTATGGGGGGAGATATAAGAATAAGGATGTAAGAAGAATTATTATTCATAAGATTGATAAAGAATAACCTTAACGAGTGACTCAACTCACAGTATCCATTTTTTCTTGCCAAAGATACTCAATTAATCCTCGCTTATTTTCCCAAAATGCTCTTTATTTAATTGAAATTATTTTGTTGCCAACTTGTTAAGTTAAATGCCGAGGGTGTATATGGAATTAATTACACAGTGGTTAAGTACGCTAAACGGGGTAGTATGGGGTGTTCCCATGCTAGTTGGGCTTTTGGGGATTGGGATCTTCATGCAAATCCGCTTGTCCTTCCTGCCGATCCGTAAACTCGGCACAGGATTCAAATTACTCTTTCAAAAAAATGAACAACGGGGTGAAGGTCAAATCTCACCTTTTAACGCACTCATGACAGCCTTGTCAGCGACAATCGGAACCGGAAACATCGCAGGTGTGGCGACAGCCATTGTGATGGGCGGGCCGGGAGCCATGTTCTGGATGTGGATGACCGCATTGGTGGGTATGGCAACGAAATATTCGGAAGCAGTACTGGCGGTACGTTTCCGTGAAACCGATAAAAACGGTAATTACGTTGGCGGCCCGATGTATTACATCAAAAATGGCTTGGGAAAAAAGTGGATTTGGCTGGGAACTCTCTTTGCCTTCTTTGGCAGTATTGCGGGTTTTGGTATCGGCAATACGGTACAAGCCAACTCTGTCGCTGACGTATTACAAAGTAACTTTGGGATTGAAAAAACCATAACGGCCGGTATTTTGGTCGTTTTGGTTGGTGCCGTGTTAATTGGCGGTATCAAACGCATTTCTGATGTGGCAGGTAAATTAGTGCCTGTGATGACGGTTGGTTACTTTGGGGCAGGGGTTATTGTTTTGGCACTCAATTTTACCGCTATTCCCGATGCATTTGCTTTAATCATTAAATCCGCTTTTACTCCCGTTGCGGCACAGGGGGGATTTGCTGGTGCCGCAGTTTGGGCGGCGATCCGTTTTGGTATTGCCCGTGGTGTATTCTCTAACGAAGCGGGCATGGGAAGTGCACCTATTGCCCACGCAGCGGCAAAAACCCAAAACCCCATTCGTCAGGGTTTAATTGCCATGCTGGGAACCTTTATTGATACGATCGTCGTCTGCTCCGTGACGGGCTTGACCATTGTTATTACCGGTGGGTGGCTGACAGGTCAAACAGGCGCAACACTGACCGCCGCTTCCTTCTCAGCCGTGATCCCGGGAGGCAACTATATCGTTGCTGTTGCCCTGGCTATTTTCGCCTTTACAACCATTTTGGGGTGGAGTTTTTACGGTGAGAAATGTATCCAATATTTATTGGGTCCAAAAGCGATAGTACCTTTTCGTATCGCCTGGATTATTGCGTTGCCGATTGGTGCTACTCAGTCGTTAACCTTTGTCTGGTTGCTGGCGGATACCCTTAATGCCATGATGGCGATCCCCAACCTGATAGCCATTGCCTTTCTCAGTCCGGTTGTTTATCGTCTGACGAAAGATCATATTCGTGATGTTAATGCCGATAGTATTGATATCAAGGCACCCGTTAAAACGGATTGAAAAACGCGTTGAGATGGCTGATAGCAGCCATCTCAATTCAAGACCGTTATCATAATGCCTCAAATACCCCCGCAAATTTTGCAGTGTTCCCGCCATTGAATTTCTGGGCTTTTGTCATGCTTAACATCATTTTATTTGCCCTCTCCTGAAGGCAAATTTTCTGCATGTAATCATGAACGCTCACCAAGGAAAGCTGTGGCTGAAGATAGCGATCTCGAAAAAACCGAAGAACCCACGCCCCATAAACGGGAAAAAGCTCGCAAAGAGGGGCAAATTGCGCGTTCTAAGGAACTCACTTCAATCCTGATGTTAGCGGGAGGGGTAAGCCTGCTCTGGATGAGTGGACAATCGATGACTCATGAACTTTCCCTGATGGTGTTTGAAGGATTCAATTTCGACCATAACATGGTCAGTAACGACAAACAGATGGTGCAACAAGTCGGGCGATTACTGAAACAAGCGGTCTGGGCGCTGTTGCCGGTTTTTATCGGTTTGGTATTGGTTGCCCTCAGTGCACCCGCCTTGATGGGAGGGCTGCTATTCAGCTCAAAATCCATCAAATTTGACTTGGCTAAACTGAATCCCCTCTCTGGTCTGAAGAAAATCTTTTCCATGAATGCACTGGCTGAATTATTCAAAGCCATTTTGAAGGCATCACTGGTGGGATGTGGTGCAGCCCTGTTTATCTGGCTTAACTGGCCTACTATGCTCAACTTGGCTGCCCAGCATCCGCTGATAGCCTTGAGCGATGCCATGATGATGCTGATTTTTGCCAGTTACATTGTCTTATTTATGTTGATACCTATGGTCGCGTTTGATGTGCTTTATCAGATCCGTAGTCACCTGAAAAAATTGAGAATGACCCGTCAGGAGATCAAGGATGAATTTAAGGAGCAAGAAGGGGATCCACATGTAAAGGCAAGAATTCGTCAACAACAGCGAGCGGCTGCACGTAAGCGCATGATGGCGGATGTGCCGAAGGCGGATGTCATTGTCACCAACCCGACTCATTACGCCGTTGCCTTGCAGTATGACAGCAAAAAAATGAGCGCTCCCAAAGTATTGGCAAAAGGGGCAGGACTCATTGCCTTGCGTATTAAAGAAATGGGTGCGGAAAATCGCATCCCATTACTGGAAGCTCCACCCTTGGCACGGGCGTTGTTTCGCCATGCTGAGGTTGGCGGCTTTATTCCTGCGGCGTTATATGCAGCTGTCGCAGAAGTGCTTGCCTGGGTTTACCAATTGAAACGTTGGAAACAGGAAGGTGGCCTGAAACCGAAAAAACCTGAAAATCTGCCAGTGCCGCCAGCACTGGATTTTGCTGGAGAAAATAATCGTCATGGCTAATCTGGCCTCATTACTACGTTTATCAGGAAATCGTTTACCGGGGAATATAAAAGGCTCCCAGTGGCAAATGCTTGCAGGGCCTGTTCTGATCCTCATGATCTTGTCGATGATGGTACTGCCGTTGCCACCATTCCTGCTTGATCTGCTATTCACTTTCAACATCGCGCTTTCCATTATGGTCCTGCTGGTGGCAATGTTTACCCGCCGGACGCTGGATTTTGCCGCATTTCCGACCATTTTGCTATTTTCAACCTTACTGCGTCTATCACTTAACGTCGCTTCTACGCGAATAATCCTGCTGGAAGGGCACTCAGGATCTGCCGCAGCTGGGCAAGTTGTAGAAGCCTTCGGTCACTTTCTGGTCGGTGGTAATTTTGCCATTGGTATCGTCGTTTTCGTTATCTTGATCCTGATTAACTTTATGGTTATTACCAAAGGTGCAGGGCGTATTGCAGAAGTTGGTGCGCGCTTTGTATTGGATGGGATGCCGGGTAAACAGATGGCGATAGATGCTGATTTGAACGCTGGATTGATCGGCGAAGATGAAGCCAAAAAACGTCGGGCCGACGTTACGCAGGAAGCGGATTTTTACGGCTCAATGGACGGTGCGAGCAAATTTGTACGTGGCGATGCGATTGCCGGACTCATGATACTGGTGATCAATATTATTGGTGGTTTGATCGTTGGTGTCGCTCAACACGGCTTATCTTTGGGGGATGCCGCAGAAGCCTATACCTTGCTGACCATTGGTGATGGATTGGTTGCTCAGTTGCCTGCATTAATTATCTCCACAGCGGCAGGTGTTATCGTAACGCGTGTAGCGACGGATGAAGATGTTGGCCAGCAAATGGTGACCCAGCTTTTCAACAATCCCAAAGTCATGATGTTGAGTGCGGGTGTACTCGGTCTGCTTGGGTTGGTGCCGGGAATGCCTAATTTTGTCTTTTTGTTATTTACGGCCGCTTTGGCGGGCGTGGGCTATTTCCTCTTGCGTAAGGATAAAAATCCGCTGGTGGCACAACATGAAGAGATGAAAGCGGTGGAAGAGCAGCAACAAACCGCAGAAGCCTCATGGTCGGATGTGCAACTGGAAGATCCACTGGGTATGGAAGTGGGTTATCGTTTGATCCCCATGGTGGACTTTCGCCAAAACGGCGAATTGCTGGGTCGTATTAGCGGTATTCGCAAAAAATTTGCGCAAGAAGTGGGATATCTGCCCCCCGTGGTGCATATTCGTGACAATCTTGAATTGGCACCCGCCAGCTACCGTATCATGATGAAAGGCGTAGAAATTGGGCGTGGCGAAGCCCATCCGGGACGATGGTTGGCGATTAATCCGGGTGGAGCTGTGGGCGAACTGCAAGGTGACTTGACGACAGATCCCGCCTTTGGTCTGGCTGCTGTCTGGATTGATGACAGCCTAAGGGAACAGGCGCAAGTGCAAGGCTATACAGTTGTAGCGGCCAGCACGGTTGTTGCCACTCACCTAAACCATTTACTATCCCAGTATTCCAGTGAGCTATTTGGAAGGCAGGAAGCACAGCAATTGTTTGAGCGAGTCAGTCAGGAAATGCCAAAACTGACAGAGGATTTTATTCCTGATGTAGTCAGCCTGACAACTTTGCATAAAGTTTTGCAAAACCTGCTGGCGGAACAAGTGCCGATCCGCGATATGCGTACGATTGTTGAAACACTGGCAGAACATGCTCCGGTACAGAAAGATCCTTATGAATTGACTGCTATTATTCGAATCGCACTTGGCAGAGCGATTGCCCAGAAATGGTTCCCGGGTGCGGATGAAATCAAAGTCATTGGTCTGGATACCGGATTGGAAAGATTGCTGCTGCAAGCACTGCAAAATGGTGGTGGATTGGAGCCAGGTTTGGCAGAAAGTTTGGAACGTCAGGCGGCAGAGGCATTGGAGCGCCAGGAAATGTTGGGAGCGCCATCTGTATTATTGGTCAACCATGCACTTCGTCCACTGATGTCTCGCTTCTTGCGACGTGTACTGCCTAGATTAGTTGTACTGTCCAACCTTGAAATCACCGACAATCGTCAAATCAGAATGACGGCAACGATTGGGGGAGCGAGGTAGTCTTAATAAACACACTGTCTTGACGAAAAAATAATGAATATACTCGATACACTTCAGGTTGTAATCCGCAAGACGACGCGAGGCCTTATATTTCCCCGCTGCGCGGGGAAATATAACACGCACCTTGAAGTTGGATTGGTATATAAGGTGATCGCTTTGGCGATCACCTTATTATGGATTAATCTGCACTCATACAGGCTCATTACTTATAATCGACAGTGAAGGTGGCTGTGGCATTAACGCTACCGGCAATGACGGTATTACTGGTTTGATAATACTTTGCCTTATATGACAATGTCTTCAAAGAATTTATCGTGCCAAGAGCTTGCTGTTCACCAAACTTCACAGGATTGTCCCTGTCATCTAACATCTGAATGCCGATCCCTGTTGCTGATGAGGTTGAATCAGCATTTATCACGCCATTTGTATTAGTCTTTCCCGGCTCCCAGGTAATATTCGCGTTCGGGGATCCTTTGCACTGCACATTGATCTCGAAAGAACGTCCACCGGCGGTATCACCTATGTTTTTAAAGTGATTTTTTGATACGGCTCCCATCGGAACATGAATAATCGGCGTGGTTATTGCACAAGATCTTGCCGTGATGTTAAAAGAAGGGATTTTATAAGTGAAAACCGTATCATGATTTGTAGTATCAGCCATCGTTATTATTATTTCATTGACTGTTCCTGATTGAACATTATTATTGATCTCTATATGAAATTTACCGTTCAATGTTCTTTGTGCTTTGCCGATCCCTCTTGAACTGCCCACAACCATATCCTGACTCACTACCTTATTAGGCTGGAGTTCCCATTTAAATCTGACACCAGGAAGACTGGTTTCATAAGAGTTATTTTTGAGGGAGCCTATAATGACTCCAGTCATGGATTTTACCTTTATTCTCTGACCGTATATATTGCATGTTACCGCCATCTCATTATTGGAGGCGTGTTTTATGTATGGCAAATTTTTATAGTCAACAGAAATATCATCAAATTTGACTATTTTTTGCATACTATTCGCCTTACATACTGCAGCTATAACCCGCGTTGAATAGCTTCCCGCGACAATAACAATGAATAATGCCAATAAAAAGTTATTCGCTTTAATTTGAAAGTGATTATTACGTTCAAAATTAAACATGATAAATTCCTTTTAGTTGCGGCAATCAGCAATCAGGCGTAATACGCCTGACTTTTCGGGCAGCATTGATAAATCTGTTTTTGCACGACATTGTTGATCCTTATTTTCTCCCCATTGTACTTTTATTTCTGCCTGCTCGGGGACAGCATTCAGATACAACTCACCGTCATCGCCAACAATCCCGCTACTGTCATTGTTTGTTAACGCTGCGCTGGCACCGAAAGGCACAGGTTTGCCGTTGTAACGTAATGTCACCAATATACGATACCCTTGACGAACGCGAAAATCGGCAGCAACCACGGCACCACGAGTCGGTACAATGTGTTGCACTGAATTATCAAGGTCAACGCCATCTGCCAGCATCTCAGTATCCAGGGCAATCCGGTTGTAGGTATAAGGTTCGATCGACGGGATTACGGCGTAGCCACGTGAATCCGTTTTAATTTCACTGTGATTTAAAATTTTTGTTTCGGCTGCACCCGCCGCTTTGACCAGTGCGACGGTTTCACCCAATGGCTGGGAAAACGTAATGCCGTCTTGATGGGCGATAATACCGCCAGACAGCCCGTAGTTAAGCGATTGGCCAGTATCACTGTAGCTGTAGCCCAGATTCACACGACCAGAAGAATGGCTGTATTCCAGGGAAACACCACCGCTCGCTCCTTCCATGTTATTGCTGTGCTCTCCGTGGATACTATATGACAAGGCATGGGCATCCAATGCGCTGCCACTAACCGTCAATTGTTGGCCTCCTCGACTGTGGTCATTTCTATTCATGCTGTAAGTTACCCATCCATTAGGCAGCCACTGCCCCAGTGGAATAGAAACGTTAAACGATGCCTGCATATCCTTACTCCTCATGGATTGGTGATTGGCTTCATAGGAAAGATTCAACCCATAACTGATCCCGGCAAGGTTAATGTTATAACCGGTAGATAATGATTGGTTGGAGCCTTGTTTTCCCCAGTAATCTTGCTGATAGGCAGACACATAAATATTGCCAAAATCCCCCATTACTTGGTTTAGAGTCAGCTGCAATTGGCTACGCTTATTTTGTGCGCGGCCGGCTTCTTTTCTGACTGAATATTCATTCGCCTCTGCAAATGAATAGTATTCTGGTGAGGAATAGCGATATCCGGCCAATGTCAGGGATGTCCCCGTTGTCTCGATACTTTTCGTATATTGGATTCGATATGATTGCCCTTGTTTATGTCCATTTTTCTGCAACCAGGCATCTGCTTGTGTCATATCCAGAGAAATCGCACCAAAATTCCCTAAACCCATCCCCAGGCCAGCGTTAAACGCCCGGTAGTTTTCTGCTACCTGAATACCAGATAGCAAACTTAACCGATTGGAGAGTCCATAGATAAATGTCGCTTCGCTAAAATAAGGTTTATCAGCGCTGGCATTGGAATAACGGTAACGTCCCAGGGTAACCTGATATTTTAATTGTCCTTCTCGCTGCATCATTGGCACTGATGAAAATGGTTGTACAAATTTACGCTGCCGCCCGTCCTTTTCGGTGATCGTGATATCCAAATCACCGGAGCCGGAGGTTGAATAAAGATCCGTAATAACAAAAGGCCCTGGCGGAACATAGCTTTCGTAGATGACGTAATTATTTTGGCGGATCGTTACACGCGCATTGGTTTGAGCAATACCCCGGATAATTGGCGCAAATCCACGCTGGCTGCTGGGCAACATTAAACTATCGGATGTCATAGAAGCACCGATAAACGGCACGCTTTCAAATAGATCTCCGTCAGTAACGGTTTCGCCAAGAATTATTTGGCTTTTTAGTTCTGGAATGTCCCGTTGGATGTAGCTGTTAATAGATGAAAAACGACCCTCATCTTTATTTTTTCCAGACTGATAGTTATAAACTGATTGATTCCTGATACGCCAGGCTCCGATATTTATTCCGCTTTGTAAATTTAAAAAGTAGCTTTGTTTTTTTATGTTTTTATTATAATTTTCCGATCCACTAAAGTTATAGCTCATTAAAAATGCGGTCTCTCCATGTTGCCATAAATGTGATGCCACAGTATCTCTGGCTTGATTATCCAATACTGCCTGAGGAATACTGATATCCAGACGTTGCTCATAGAAATCAAATGAGGTTGATGCCTGTAGAATATATTCGCTAATATCATCAATAACTTGCTCAGGAGAGAGTTTCATCAGTGCAGGAAAAACTGACATTTTCACGCCATACTGTTTTAAATCATCGACCGTTAGTTGTGGAGACAGTTTCCCGTTTTTTAGTTTAATAAAATTAACCTGTTTTGTGTCTTTTTCTTTTCCGTTAAGAAATATGTTCACCTGATACTGACCCGGTAATTGACCACCGGGGAATGAAAATACGCTTAAATCAATCACCGGTTGAGTATCATCTAATTCCAATGCTGATGATCGAAAGTAATCCTGTGCCGTGACGGGTAATGATAGCAATACGGAAAAACATAAAATAAAGACTGAAAGTAAACATGTTGGCATAATTGTGCCGCCACTCGTTTTATATTTAACAAATATGATTTTTCGTCCCCTGTCTTTATCTTTTATCTTCTTTTTGAGGCAGATTTTTACTTACCTCTTTGCTTATGCCACCATGACTATTAATGCTATTCCAGCTGACTAAGCCTGATGATTCAGATGGCAGGACGAAATGCGCTACACCTTGCGGAGCGATCATGTCAGTACCCGTCAGGATTTTCCCGGCTACTTTGAGCTGCCCGATGGTTACATAATAATTACTGGGGTTTCTGACCTCAAGTTGGTGACCAATGCGACAAAATGTCAGCGTCTTATAAGCTTCTTCAGAATCACCTTCAATGCCTTCAGGCCGATAAAACAGTTTGATCCGGGTTTTCACCGCAATCAATAAAGTATTCTGCTCGTTTTCTTGTACGGGAGGGATAGACTTCACATTAAGGTAAAAAACCGATTCCTTATCATCAGGTAAATGACCGCCGATACGAACAATACGGAGAGTACTTTCTTTGCCAGCATCCAAACGAAATAGCGGGGGAGTCACAATGAAAGGCGCTTTTTCTCCTTTTGAATCCGTGGTGATAAAAGACTGAATTAAATAAGGCCGGCTTTCGTCAGAGTTTTTCACTGAAATTGAAGTTTCTTTTTTATTTCCTTTATAAATAACACGGGTTCCACCAATAGTTACACCCGCCCAGGAAGGAGATATAAAGAATAATAATATAATCGTTATTTTTTTCGTTAACATATACGATGTAAATATTTTTTTTATTTTATCTTTCATTATTACATGACTACTTATGATATTAATAGCTCCTGGCCGCAGCCGTAAAAGTGCCGCTGCGGCCAGGAAATAAATATTTATTTCCCAATCCAACTTCAAGATGCGTGTTATATTTCCCCGCTGCTCGGGGAAATATAAGGCCTCGCGTCTTCTTGCGGATTGCAGCTTGAAGTTTATCGGGTATAATTGATTAATTTTTATCTGTAATTTATATTAAAATGAAGTGTGGCCTCGGCCGTTCCGGCTTTAGAGGGGGCTCCATTAGATACATAAGCCGCTTTTAAAGGTATTACCATATCGGATTTACTGATTGTATCAGGGAATGAGTAAGTGGAAGATAAACTTATCTGATTGTCATTTTCGTCATAAATACCAATGCCAATCCCTTTTGAACTTGAAAGTGCGTCTAATGCCAATAACTTTGGATCTTCGGCATCCGCATTACTCCCAGAAAATGTAACGTCCATCATAATAGGTGCAGACGCATCAATAGGGCACCCAGTTAATTTGATCTTAAAATCCCTTTCGCTTCCCGCAACTTTACTTCCCGCTGTTTTTATATCGCTTTTGAGATATGTCCCCATGTTCACAATCTTGTCAGTATCATTACTAACAGTGCAAGTGGTTTCTATAATTCTCCCCGTGAATTTTACTTCCCCGGTTGTTGCCGGAGGTGCCGCATAAGAAATATTACTTACTAAAGCTAATATTGCAACAATAAAAGATGAAACTAAAACATTTTTCATTTACATATCCATAACAATCATAATATAAAACTACTTATTATGTATAACGCAAAATAATAACGCGTTATAACAAAAAGATTCGGGCACAGTTTTTTTGTGCGCAGAAGAAAAATTTACCTTATGAATTAAAAAAGATCAACAAAACTATCGGTGTTCACGATCAATTAACAATATATTGATAGGGTTTATCAATCAAGGAAAGGTAAAGAATTTGAGAAAAGCATTGTTCGTCCAACTCTCAAATGAGCGTGACTTATCATCTTTTTAAATTATTTGATACTCATTTTATGATGCTAAAACCACCTCTTAGGTGTGAGAAAGTAATAAGTTTCATCAATATAATGAGAATTATTTTCTTTTTTATCAGGCGAGGGAAAAATACAGATACACAGAAACAGACCCCTTATCATTGCCAATAAACCAAGAGGTCTGTAGAACTTACTGCTTAGGCAGTAACCGAATGATCAAACGCTGATCTTGTGGCCTGATAGCGCTGAATGATGACGGGCCTGGCCGTCTGCACCATAAAGAGAAGGGCTGTGGTGAGTTTTCAGAAAAGCGATTGCTTGACTGTTCAACTCAATATGTTGTTCCAGTAAAAATCCGTTATGTGAATTTAAATCACAGATACGTTCAACAGATTGACTAATTTGACTCCATAATACGGCTAACACTTTATGGTTAGCATAAGGCGCATTTATTTTTAGCGTGTCATTTAACTGCTGGCGTTTTCGTTCAGCATGATCGAGTGCTGAAAGCAAAAATGTTTTTTGTTCCGTCACACGATGTAACTGATTCGCGTCAATAAAGCCTTCGCTCAATATGTGCTGTTCTTCTGCCATAGTTTGCGAAAGCGAATTTAAGTGCGCGCTTTGCTGTTCAAGCAAGAGTTGAAGTTCTTCCATTTATGGCTCTTTAAATTTTAGTGTTTATTTATCATATTCCATGTTTTCAAGGGCCTCCCTAAATAGAGCATCAGCAATTTTACCGCTGTCCATCGTTAGGGTTCCCTTTGCAATGGCTTCTTTCAATTGTTGTACTTTTTGGATATTAATATCCTGACTGCTTGGCTGGACGAGCTTTTTCTGCGCTTCGCTCAACTTAACTTGTGTATCTGCGCTTTTTTCTGCAACAGCCACAATTCTGCGAGTGCTCTGAGCACCTTCATTGGCATTGCGTTGCTGTAAAGCAGCTATAGCCAGTAGAGGTTGAGTGCGTTCAATACTCATAATCGTAATCCTTTAATCAGGCATTATTTATTTGTCTTAGGTAGCAGGCGATATACCGCTGGCATGCCTGTAAATCATGGTCTGTTGGTTATATCGGCGTGAAAAAATAAAACTTTAGCCATTTATAACATCATTTTTACACTGCCATTTTCTTGAGCTGCACCCGTAATAACCTGTCCAGAGTTCAGGCGGACACGGATATTATCAAAACTCGCGGCGTTGTTAATTGCTTTTCCTTCGTAACGCACCTGAAAATGGTGTCCATCTACGGTGACAACTACATTTTGCCCGGCTTGAATTGCCCAGGGACGCCGGATCATATTACGTGTGATGAATTGTCCGGCAGGGATGTTGCGCAGTGCAATACCATTTTGTATGGCCTTGCTGTTACGGATTATGTCATTCGGCAGCTTATCTAAGGAACCCGTTTTTACTTGAAAATCTTTTTCTGTCAGAACCGCATTGCGGTTAATGGCCCGCTTAGAAACCCAATAAGGGCCGACGACATTGACATAAACCTGAACAAAACGGCGTTGCTGACCACAAGTCACAGGAACGGAAAGGTTACCCCAATTTTTGTTGCTAAGTAACGGTTGTATTTCAGGGTGTTCACAAGCGGGCCATTGTTGTTCAGGTGTTTTGATTTCGACTAAGACCTTATGATTCAATGGGCGATGGATCTGCCTGAAATAGTCATCTATTAATTGCGGTAACGGGTTTCCCCAGGCTAAAGCGCTGCCGAAAACAAAAAATAGATTAAGGAAAAAGGCAAACAACCCGATAAACTTTAATGCAGGCATTTCACCACCTTGGATCCTGTTAGCGAACCATGATTTCAAAAAATATTCAGCACCTGTTGGATGTGAGCAGTGTAACTCGATTGATTATTCGTTAATGGGATAAATAGCAATTCAATTTGTTTCTATTCTTCGAATTACCTTTTTCTTCTCCGTTTATTCTGTTAGCTGCCTGGGGCTTATACCCAGCAAATTTCACGAACAGATCCGGGGGAGGAGTATGCTCGATAAATTAGATGCCGCCTTTCAATTTCGACAAGAAGCGCTGGCACTGCGCAACCAGCGGCAGGAAATTTTGTCTGCCAACATTGCCAATGCGGATACCCCTGGCTATCAGGCGCGTGATGTCGATTTTGCTGCTCAACTAAAAAAAGTCATGGCACATGGTCGTGTAACCGGAAATGGCGTTGGGCTAACGCTGACTTCCGATCGACATATTCCCGTTCAGCCTCAAAAACGTCTGGAGATGGATCTGCTGTATCGGGTGCCATACCAGACAGCTATGGATGGAAATACCGTTGACATGGATATGGAACGCAGCAATTTCGCTGATAACAGCTTGAAATATCAGGCTGAACTCACGATGACGAATGCACAAATCAAAAGCATGATGTCAGTTCTACAGTCACAAGGATAATGGGAATGTCTCTACTCAGTATTTTTGATATTGCCAGCTCCGCGCTTTCTGCTCAGTCTCAGCGACTGAATGTCAGCGCCAGTAATATGGCGAATGCCGACAGTGTTGCGGGGCCGGATGGCGAACCATACCGGGCCAAGCAGGTTGTATTCCGCGTTGCTGCACCAGCAGGCCAAGAGGTTGGCGGTGTTCGCGTTAGTGAAGTGGTGGATGATCCATCACCTTTCCGTCTTGAATATCAGCCGGGCCATCCGCTGGCCGATGAAAAAGGTTATGTACGTATGCCGAATGTGGATGTGGTCGGGGAAATGGTCAATACCATCTCGGCTTCCCGCAGCTATCAGGCGAACGTTGAAGTACTGAATACCACCAAATCCATCATGTTGAAAACGCTGACACTGGGCCAGTAACAGGAATATCGTTATGGGAATTACCGTTCCAATTAATGAATCATTGGATAATTCAGCCGTCAGTGGGCTGTCTAACTTGACCCACCAAAAAACGCAAAGTAGTGGTGATATCAAAGATAATTTCTTGAATATCTTGGTTGCCCAGCTTAAGAACCAAGACCCGACCAACCCGATGGAAAACAGTGAATTGACTTCACAGATTGCGCAGATCAGCACTGTTGAGGGGATTGAGAAACTCAATAAGACGTTGGGTTCCATTGTCGGACAAATGGACAGTAACCACACGATGCAAAAGGTGGCCCTGATTGGCCGGGGTGTCATGGTGCCCGGCAATGAGATTTTGCTGGGTTCCAGCGCAGAAGAGGGCATCAGCACAACCCCAATCGGTTTTGAACTAGGCCGGCCTGCCGACACTGTCAAAGTGACCATCAGAGATAAAAGTGGCGTAGTTGTCCGGGAGATGGAATTCAATAAATTAGATCCCAACACATCCGAATATTTGAAGGCGGGCGTACACGGCTTCATATGGGATGGTAAAAACGCAGACGGCAATATCGTGGAACAGGGCGCTTACAACTTCACCGTTTACGCAAGCCAACAGGATCAGGGATTGGGGATAACTTCCCTGAGATATGCCGAAGTTCAGGGCGTTGTGCGGCAGGAGAATAGCACTAAATTGGATTTAGGGCTGGTGGGTACGGTAAACATGGACGAAGTTCGTCAGATTCTTTAATTAAACGGAGGACATATGGCTTTTTCACAAGCGGTCAGTGGCTTGAATGCCGCTGCGAACAACTTAGACGTTATTGGTAATAATATCGCAAACTCGGCAACATACGGATTTAAGTCCAGTTCTGCGGCTTTTTCGGATGTGTTCAGTGGCTCGGATGTCGGATTGGGCGTCAAGGTTTCTGGCATGGTGCAGAACTTTAAGGATGGTTCAATCACCAAAACCAACGATCAATTAAATATGGCGATCACGCAGGGCGGTTTTTTCCGTATGCAGGATACCAACGGCAATATTTTTTATTCCCGCAATGGCCAGTTTAAAATGGATGCCGATCGTAATGTGATCGATATGCAGGGCATGAAATTGACCGGTTATCCGGCCATTCAGGGCAAAGAGGGTCCTGAAATTCAACAGGGTGCCGCACCAGGGCCAATTTCGATCCCAACGGATATGTTGACGGCCAAAGCGACGACAGAAGTCAAGATGAAGACTAACCTGAACTCGATGCATGACAAGATCGATACGAAAGCGAAGCCATTTGAACCAGGCGATAAAGATACTTTTAGCTACAGTTCCGGTATTTCGGTATACGATAGCCTCGGCAATGAACATAACATCAATGTGTTCTTCGTCAAAACAAATGATAACCAGTGGGATGTTTATGCCCTGGATACTTCGGTTAAGAATTCATCGGCTCAAAAATTAAACACAGACAGCGTTCAATTTAATGGCACTGGTCAGCTTGCGGCAGCAACGACGGCTGAAAACATATTTGCTTTCAATATGCCAGCCCTGAATGGTTCTAATCCGGCAGAAGTCAAATTCGATTTTAACGGTAGCCAACAGCAGAGAGTCAAAGAATCCTCCGTTTCTAACCAGAAGCAGGACGGTTATGCGGCAGGTCACTTCACCAACTACCAGGTTGACGGTGATGGCAAAATTTACGGCCTTTATTCTAACGAACAGAAACAGGTGTTGGGACAGGTCGTCTTGGCAAACTTCTCCAACCCGGCCGGTTTGGCTTCACAGGGTGATAACGTTTGGATAGAAACCGGTGCATCGGGTAGTCCGGTTGTGGGCACGGCGGGTTCCGGTAACTTCGGTAAGCTTATCAGTAGCTCATTGGAATCATCAAACGTTGATATGAGCCAGGAGCTGGTCAGCATGATCGTCGCCCAGCGTAATTACCAATCCAACGCCCAGACCATCAAAACGCAGGACCAAATTCTGCAAACGCTGGTCAGCATGCGTTAATAGGCTCAGGCGGATAGCATTATGGATCACGTCATTTATACCGCTATGGGAGCTGCGCGCCAAACGCTGGAGCATCAGGCTGTCACCACTAACAATCTGGCCAATGCGTCAACGCCGGGCTTTAAGGCCCAGCTTGCGGCACTGCGTGCCGTCCCCATTGAAGGCGAAACTTTACCGACCCGCTCGCTGGTTGTTGCCTCTACCTCTGGCATGGATAGCCGTCAGGGACCCATGAATTACACTTCCCGTCCGTTAGATGTGGCTGTCGGACAAGGTGGCTATTTGGCTGTCCAGCTTGAAGACGGGACAGAAGCCTATACCCGTAACGGCAGCATCCAAATTTCTCCCGAAGGGCAACTGATGGTGCAGGGGCGCATGTTGATGGGCGAAAACGGGCCGATTGATGTTCCGCCGCAGGCCGAATTGACTATTGCGACAGACGGCGCCATTTCTGCCTTGATTGCCAGCGATCCGCCCACGTTATTGGGGCAGATTGGCAAGCTGAAAGTCGTCAAACCGGAAGCCAACCAGGTGGTGCGTGGCGACGATGGCCTGTTCCATTTAACGCCACAGGCGCGGGAACAGCAGGGCAATGAATTGGCGGCCAGTACCGAAGTGAAAGTGATGCCGGGTGTACTGGAAGGCAGCAATGTTAACCCGGTGGAAAGCATGGTCAACATGATAGCCAACGCGCGTCGCTTTGAGATGCAGATGAAAGTCATACACAGTTCCGATGAAAATGCACAACGGGCTAATCAAATTCTTGCTATGAGCTAATCGGGGGAGATAAATTCATGATCCGATCTTTATGGATTGCCAAGACGGGTTTGGATGCCCAGCAAACCAATATGGATGTTATTGCTAACAACCTGGCAAACGTCAACACCAATGGCTTTAAACGCCAGCGGGCAGTATTTGAAGATTTGCTCTACCAAACCGAGCGTCAGCCGGGAGCAATGTCATCTGAGCAGACTAATCTGCCCTCAGGGTTGCAGATTGGCACAGGGGTACGCCCAGTTGCGACGGAACGGCTGCACAGTCAGGGCAATATCGTCAAAGCCAGTACTAATGATGTGGCAATTTCAGGACGCGGCTTCTTCCAGATCCAGATGCCTGATGGCACCACGGCTTATACCCGTGATGGTTCATTTCAGAAAGACCAGAACGGCCAGTTGGTTACGGCCGGGGGTTTTCAGGTCGTGCCAGCCATCATCATTCCAGACAACACCACCAATCTCAGTATTGCCGCTGATGGGATTGTCAGCATAAAAGTGCAGGGACAAGCCGCTTTTCAACAGGTCGGGCAACTCACGCTGACGACGTTCATCAACGAAAGTGGGTTAGAAAGCATTGGTGAGAACCTGTATCTGGAAACCAACAGTTCCGGTGTTCCGGTGGAAAACACGCCAGGTTTTAATGGGGCTGGAACGCTTCGTCAGGGCTTTGTCGAAACGTCTAACGTCAATGTGGCAGAAGAGTTGGTCAATATGATCCAGGTGCAGCGAGCCTATGAAATCAATAGCAAGGCAGTATCAACCTCTGATCAAATGCTGCAAAAACTGTCCCAGTTATAACCTAACCATTAATGGTGGGGGAACACGTTCCTCCACTATTTCTACGATAAATTTAAGAGCATAGAAGATGGATACAATGCCTGTTGCCGAAAGCCATGCTAAAAACCATGTAGCTTATGGCTCCACGGGTTTACGGAAAAACCAGAGAAATAAGTGGCGTATCAGCATATCTGTGACGGTACTCGCATTGTCGGCACTGACATTGGGGGGATGTGCTTATATGCCGCACAAGCCACTGGTGAAAGGACAAACAACCGCAAACCCCACCGAAGCACCTGCTCCAACGCCAAATGGCTCTATTTTCCAAACGGTCCAACCGGTTTATTACGGCTATCAACCGCTGTTTGAAGACCGCCGTCCACGCAATATCGGTGATACGCTGATGATTATCTTGCAAGAGAACGTCAGTGCGAGCAAAAACTCTTCTGCCAATGCCAGCCGCAATGGAAAAACCAGTTTCGCAGCGGCCTTGACCCCACGCTTTCTACAGGGATTGATGGGAGGAGGAAAAACCGATTTAGGCATGGAAGGAAATAACGAATTTGGCGGCAAGGGCGGTGCAAATGCCAACAATACCTTCAGGGGCACCATTACGGTGACCGTAGACAGGCTGCTGGCCAATGGCAACCTGCATGTCGTGGGGGAAAAACAGATCGCCATTAATCAGGGCACGGAGTTCATCCGTTTCTCTGGCGTTGTTAACCCGCGCACCATTACGGGCAACAATACGGTGAGTTCCAACCAGGTTGCTGATGCCCGTATTGAATATGTTGGTGATGGTTATATCAACGAAGCGCAGCACATGGGGTGGTTGCAACGTTTCTTTATGAATATCTCACCGTTTTAAAACAGGATGGTCAGGATGAGAAAATTAGTCACCCGCCTTTTTACGCTATGGTTGGTGCTGTTCGGTACGTTCACTTCTGCCAGTGTTTTTGCGGAACGTATTCGTGATTTGATGACGATTGAGGGGGTCAGGGATAACGCACTGATTGGTTATGGTCTGGTAGTCGGATTGGATGGAACGGGTGACCAAACCATGCAGACGCCTTTTACCACCCAAAGCTTGAGCAATATGTTGTCGCAATTAGGCATCACCGTACCGGCCGGTACGAATATGCAGCTTAAAAACGTCGCCGCCGTGATGGTGACAGCAAAACTGCCTCCTTTTGCGCGTGTAGGGCAGAACATTGATATTGTCGTTTCCTCGCTGGGTAATGCCAAGAGTCTGCGTGGCGGGACATTGCTGATGACGCCGTTAAAAGGGGTAGATAACCAGGTTTATGCTTTGGCTCAGGGCAATATTCTGGTGGGAGGGGCAGGTGCGAGTGCCGGAGGCAATAGCATCAAAATCAACCAGCTTGCCGGCGGACGGATCTCCAATGGTGCCGTGATTGAGCGTGAATTGCCAACCCGGTTTGGTCAGAAAGGCACGCTGAATCTGCAACTGAATGATGATGATTTCGGGCTGGCTCAGAAAATCAGTGAGGCAATCAACCGGTTGAAAGGAACAGGGACGGCGACACCGTTGGATTCCCGCACAGTCCAGTTGCGTTTGCCGATTGAGAACAGCGAACAGGTGAAGTTTCTGGCGCAAGTACAGAACTTGTCTATCCGTGTAGATGCCGGTGATGCCAAAGTGATTTTCAACTCCCGAACAGGCTCCGTGGTGATGAACCGCAATGTGACGTTGGACAGTTGTGCGATTGCTCATGGGAGTTTGTCGGTGACTGTTGAACGTCAGATAGTCGTCAGTCAACCCAATACGCCATTGGCGGGAGGCAGTACCGTCGTGACCCGCAATACGGGCGTTGGTATTCAGGAGCAGGGGGGGCATTGCAGCAACTCAGTGCCAGTGCGAATCTGACCCAGGTTGTGCGTGCATTGAATGCGTTGGGGGCAACGCCAACCGATTTAATGTCTATCTTGCAGGCAATGGAGAGCGCAGGTTGTCTGCGTGCGAAATTGGAGATTATCTGATGAATGACTTTCTGACGATGCCCGGTGCCGCTTACGATGTTAACGCTTTGCATTCATTGAAAGCTAAACTGTCACAGGAACCACAACAAGGGCTACGGCAAGTAGCCCAGCAACTGGAAGGCGTCTTCGTCCAGATGATGCTGAAAAGTATGCGTTCTTCGTTGCCGCAGGATGGCATTTTAAGCAGTGAGCAGACTCGTTTTTATACTTCGATGTACGATCAGCAAATTGCCCAGGATCTTTCCCAAAAGGGATTGGGATTTGCTGACATGATCGTGAAGCAATTCTCTAATGCGAATAATGTGCCCGATGGGTTAGCTGACAACGTGCCGTTGCCGCTGGATAATGAAATTCTGCAAACATTGCCGAACCAGGCATTGGCGCAATTTATACGTCGGGCTATTCCGGCTCCTGATGGTATACCTGACTCCACGTCTAACAACTCTTCTTCGGCTTTCGCCAAGAGTTCGGCTAAACCAAAATCATTGCCAATGCCCAGCGCCAGTTTTGTTTCCATGCTTTCCTTGCCGGCCCAGTTGGCAAGCCAGCAAAGCGGGATTCCTCATTTATTGATTATTGCCCAGGCAGCGCTGGAATCCGGTTGGGGACAGCGAGAGATTCTGACTGCGGAAGGTAAGCCAAGTCATAATTTGTTTGGTATCAAAGCAGGGAAACACTGGAAAGGCCCCGTCACCAATATCATGACGACGGAATACATTGATGGTGAGCCGAAGAAAATGCAGGACCGTTTCCGCGTCTATGGCTCTTACCGGGAAGCGATAACCGATTACGTTAATTTGCTGACGGATAATCCCCGTTACGCTAAGGTTGCACAATCAACCACAGCGGAGCAGGGAGCGCATTCCTTGCAAGAGGCAGGCTATGCCACCGATCCCAGTTATGCTCAAAAATTAGTGTCATTGATCCAGCAGTTAAAAAACACCGGCAATCAAATGGCAAAAGCCTATACCGATGATTTCGATAACCTGTTTTAACGGGATGAATGTCACTCAAGAATCAGGGTATTTTGCCGATAACTGTAGCAGTGCATTACCTCCCACGATGGAGGCATAACGAAAACGTAAAAGGATAGACACATGTCCAATAGTCTTATCAATACTGCCATGAGTGGTATTAATGCTGCACAGGTGGCAATGGGTGTAGTGGGTAATAACATTACCAACTCTAAGGTTGAAGGATATCACCGACAGACAACGGTAATGTCGCCGGATAGTGGCAGCATGTCACCGGTTGGTTTTATTGGCAATGGTGTGAATGTTAATTCTATCAACCGCCAATACGATACATTTATTAACCAGCAATATAACGCTGCACAAACCAAACATGACGCATTAAAGATATACAAGGAGCAGGTCACCCAAATTGATAATCTACTGGCGGATAAGGCAACCAGCCTTTCCAGCTCTATGGAAGACTTTTTTAACAGCCTGAGCACGCTTGAAAATAACGCAGATAATAGTGCGGCAAGAACGACGGTGCGAGGCAAAGCTGAAGGTTTGGTTAACCGATTTAAAGAAGCGGATCAATTTCTCGGTAAGTTGGACGATGGTATCAATAGCCAAATTGAACAGAATGTTAAAGGAATCAATAAATACGCGGAAGAAATTGCCTTTCTGAACGATGAGGTTTCTCGTATGCGTGGCGCAGGACACGGTGAACCGCTGGCTTTACTGGATAAACGTGATCGTGCGCTGTATGAGTTAAATCAGCTTGTTGACGTAGAAATGACTCAGCAAGACGGTGGCGTTTACAACGTCTCATTTGGTGGTGGCATGTCGCTGGTATCGGGTAGCAAATCCTATCGGTTAGACGCGCTCCCATCCAGTGCAGATAGCAGCCGTATTACGCTGGGCTATGATAATGGTACAGGAACCAGAGAGATTGATGAACGCTTTATCTCGCAAGGAAAGTTGGGGGGTGCATTACGTGTCCGTAGTGAAGTGATCGATCCAACCCGCAATCAAGTAAACCAATTGGGATTAGTGATGGCGGATCGATTCAATCAGGTTCAGCACGGTGGCTACGATCTGGAAGGTCAACCAGGTATTAATTTCTTCAATTTTGCGCAGCCGGCAACCATTGCTAACAGCAATAACAAAGGTACGGCTGAAATTAAAGTGGAATATGCAGATACCACGAAAGTAAAAGACAGTGACTACACCATCAAGTACGAAGGCAGGGATTGGAAAGTCCAGCGTGTTGCTGACAGGGAAGTGATCTCTGTTACTAAAAAGGGTAATACGCTGGAATTTGACGGTCTGAAAGTCGAGATTGATGCGACTCATTCACAGGATAATGATCGGTACACACTGAAAACGGTCAGTGGTGTCATAACGACACTTGAAGTCAATATTAAGGATTCTGCTCGATTAGCCACTGCTGGCAAAGGAAACAATGGTCCGAGTGATAACGACAATGCGAAGAAATTCACTCTCCTGCAAAAAGAAAAGCTAATTAATGGTAAAAATACCTTGACTGATGCTTATGCTTCTCTGGTCAGTACGGTGGGTAGCAAAACCAATAGTGCTAAGCGCAGTCTGGAAGCCCAAGAGATTAGTTTAGAGGCGTGTTTCACCGCCCGTGAGCGGCTATCTGGCGTCAATATGGACGAAGAATACGGCGAACTGCAACGTTTGCAGCAATACTACCTGGCAAATGCTCGTATTATCCAGACAGCATCAACACTGTTTAATGCCATTTTAGACATTCGTTAATCACTTGTGGCAAAAGAGAAAAAGGAACTGATATTGTGCGTGTAAGTACGAATCTTTTATACAGTCAAAAAATGAATGGGGTTTTTGGTGCTCAGTCTAAATGGATGCGGTATGGTGAACAGTTATCCAGTGGGAAACGTGTTATCAATCCATCGGATGATCCATTGGCGGCTTCTCAGAATATTGTGACTTCCCAATCTGAATCGCAGAACCAGCAATTTGCGATGGCGCGGATCTTTGCCAAAAACACAATGTCAACCCAATTGAGCACTATCTCCAGTGTGGTATCGGTAACACATAGTGTTCTGGAAACATTAGTTGCGGCGGCGGATGAACAGAGCGACCACGATCGTGCATCTTATGCTCAGCAGTTAGATGGGCTTAAACAGCAATTGCTGAATCTCAGCAATAAAACCGATGGCGATGGACGTTATATTTTTGCTGGTTATAAAACGGATAAACCCCCTTTCAACGCTGATAGTAACGGGAAAGTTACCTATGAAGGCGGAGATCAGGCGATAAGCCAAAGGGTAGATGACAACCGTTCCATGATTATCGCCCATACAGGAAAAGACGTCTTTTTATCGGCAACCTCCAACCCGATTAAAGAACCTGATGGTAAAGCAAGTGAATCAAATATTTTTGCTTCCATTGATTACGCGATCGAAGCGCTTAGAAAGCCATTCACGGATGCCAGCCAGGCAGAAAAAGATGCAGCACTGGAGCAGATTAACAAGGCTAACCGAGGTGTGCGTAATAGCCTGAACAACTTTTCTTCGGCAGAGGCTGTGCTAGGGCTGCAACTTCAGGAAATGGACAATTTGGATGACTTATCTCGTGAACGCAGTGTGGCCAATAAAGTTCGCATGGGGGAATTGGTCGATGTAGATTGGCTCTCCACCATTTCCGATTATTACCAGGAACAGGCGTCATTACAGGCTTCTTATAAGGCTTTTGCTGATTTAAAAGGCATGTCGTTGTTTGAGGTGTATCGCTAATTAAGATTGGTATACTTCCACATTTTCAGGTTGCAGTCTTATTTTCTTATCCCAGTGATACAGCCCTTGCTTTTTCATTAAATGAGGAAAAATAAGGGCTTCTTTATAAAGAAATCTGATTTAGACGTCATGGAATATTAGAGTTGACTATAGGTGGCTTGCTTGATTTGCATTACTTTTGCATTGCGTTAGCATGATAAGCGATATGCTCTTCAATAAAGCTGGCGATAAAGTAGTAGCTATGGTCATATTCTGGCCGGAGATTTATAGTCACGGGATAACCGGTTTCATCGCAAATATCCTGCAATAAATCAGGGCGTAACTGTTCATCCAAAAAGCCGTCATTGAGACCTTGATCAATCAAAATAGGAAACTGTTCTTTCGCATTCTTGATCAGTTCTACCGTGTCATATTGTTTCCAATCCGATATATCTTCACCAAGATAGGCTGAAAATGCTTTTATTCCCCATGAAACCTGAGCAGGGGCCACAATAGGTGAAAATGCCGACACACTGCGATAACGTCCTGGATTTTTCAATGCAATAGTCATTGCACCATGGCCTCCCATGGAGTGTCCACTGATTGCCCGTATATTCGTGACTGCAAAGTGTGTTTCAATCAAATTGGGGAGTTCTGCAACAACATAATCATACATACGATAATGTAAAGCCCAGGGATGTCTTGATGCATTGAGATAAAAGCCAGCCCCTTTTCCAAGAAAATAGGCGGGATCGTCAGCGACATCATCGCCTCGCGGGCTGGTATCTGGAGCCACAATAACGATACCCTGTTCAGCAGCATAACGTTGAGCACCTGATTTTGTGATGAAATTTTGCTCGGTGCAGGTCAGGCCAGAAAGCCAGTAAAGGACGGGTAATCTTCTTGCTTTCATCTGAGGAGGCAAGAAAATTGCAAAACGCATCTGGCAACCCAAAACTTTTGATTCATGTTGATAGACATCCTGCCAACCACCAAAACAAGCGTGATGTTCGATTCTTTCCATTACTTCCTCTCTAATGTCATTTGTTGCAATGATATTTTATGATTTATCAGATACCGTGTTGGCCTGCAACACGGTTTTCTGTCCACGATCCAGACTTCGTCAGTAGTCAGTAGTCAGCAGTCAGTAGTAAATGACTGTTCGGATCGATTTACCTTCATGCATCAGGTCGAAAGCCTCATTAATGGATCCCAGAGGCATTGTATGGCTAACGAAAGGTGCAAGTTCGATTTCACCTTTCATCGCTTTTTCCACCATTCCCGGCAACTGGCTGCGTCCTTTTACGCCGCCGAAAGCTGTGCCTTTCCATGTACGTCCGGTAATAAGTTGGAATGGCCGGGTGGAGATCTCTTGTCCAGCGCCGGCTACACCAATGATGACGGATTGTCCCCATCCCCGGTGCGCACTCTCCAGAGCGGCACGCATGACATTGACATTACCGATGCATTCGAAAGTATGATCAACACCCCATTTAGTCATCTCCAGAATGACCTGTTGGATAGGTTTGTCGTAGTCATTGGGATTGAGGCAATCAGTGGCCCCAAATTGTCTGGCAAGTTCAAATTTAGTTGGATTGGTATCAATGGCAATAATGCGTCCCGCTTTTGCCTGGCGAGCGCCCTGAACAACGGCCAGACCAATCCCACCCAGTCCGAAAACGGCAACAGAATCTCCCGGCTGTACTTTGGCTGTATTATGTACGGCACCAAGACCAGTAGTGACACCACAGCCCAATAGGCAAACTTGTTCATGGTTTGCCGTTGGATTTATTTTTGCTACGGATACTTCAGCAACGACAGTGTATTCACTGAATGTGGAACACCCCATGTAATGATAGATAGGCTGTCCATTGTAAGAAAAGCGGGTTGTGCCATCTGGCATGAGACCCTTACCTTGCGTTTCGCGGACTGCGATACAAAGGTTCGTTTTCCCAGACTGACAGAACTCACATTTGCCACATTCCGCCGCATATAATGGAATGACATGGTCACCTGGTTTTACACTTGTGACACCGTCACCTACTTCGACCACGATACCGGCTCCTTCATGCCCCAGAATAACAGGGAATATTCCTTCAGGATCGCTACCTGAAAGGGTAAAGGCATCCGTATGGCAGACACCTGTATGGCTGATTTTTATCATGACTTCACCTGCTTTTGGTGGAGCAACGTCAATTTCGATAATTTCGAGTGGTTTATTTGGCCCAAAGGCAACGGCAGCACGTGATTTCATATAATCCCTCTTTGATTTTTGCACAGAATATTTTAATACTTTTATTTGTCTGGATATTATCCGTATGGTTTGATTTTATTTTTGAGCTATGACCAATCAATTAATAAAAAATATTTATACGCATCAATATCACCATGATTAGAGATTTTTATAAAAGACCCCATAACCATAGCGTTGTCAATTGACTTTAAACTGCTATCGGCATCCAACTTCAAGATGCGTGTTATATTTCCCCGTTGCGCGGGGAAATATCAGGCCTCACATCGTCTTGCGGATGGCAACTTGAAGTTTATCGCGTATAGATAGTATCTTTTGTAAATTATTTAAAATTAAATAATAACTGATAGATTTTATTGAGACCTGTTAATAATATGTCTCATCGATTAACTCATTTTATATCGTTCTATAAAAATCATTGAAGATAATAAACGCCCTTACCGAGTCGCTATATATTCTGTATATATTCTGATTTCAAATCATGGAGGTTTAATGGCTGACTTCAATTCTCAACCCATTAAATTTGCTTATTGGGTGCCTAATGTGTCCGGTGGATTGGTGATAAGTAAAATCCAGCAACGTACCAACTGGGATCATACTTATAATCGCAGTCTGGCTCAAATCGCCGAAAGTGTAGGTTTTGACTATGCATTGACCCAAATTAGATTTACTGCTGGATATGGTGCTGAAAACCAGCATGAATCGATGACTTTTTCGCAAGATCTGCTTTCAGTAACCCATAAACTGAAAATCATTGCCGCCCTTTTACCCGGGCCTTGGAAACCCGTGTTGGCCGCTAAACAGATAGCAACCATCAGTCAACTTTATGGTGCCCGTATTGCGGTTAATATTGTTAGTGGTTGGTTTCGTGGTGAGTTTAAAGCGATTGGTGAACCGTGGTTGGATCATGAAGAACGCTATTTACGTTCTGAAGAATTTATCCGTTGCTTGCAAGGGATCTGGTCGCAACCCGCTTTCAGTTTTTCTGGTGATTTTTATCGTTTTCATGATTATGTTTTAAACCCCAAGCCACAGTCACCCATACCGGAAATTTTTCAAGGAGGCAGTTCCAGAGCCGCCAGAGACATGGCTGCCCGTGTTTCTGATTGGTATTTTACGAATGGCGGTAGTGTGGAATATATTCACAAACAAATCGAAGATATTAAAGCGAAAGCGTTATTGAATCATCATCAGGTAAAAATCGGCGTTAATGGTTTTGCTATTGCCCGTGATGATGAGAAAGAGGCTCGCGCAGTATTACAGGATATTTTAGATAATAGTGATTTTGAAGCGGTGAAAAGTTTCCATCATGAAGTGCAAAATGCGGGAAATGCATCACCGGAAAAAGAAGGAAACTGGGCAAAATCAACTTTCGAAGATCTTGTACAGTATAATGACGGCTTTAAAACCAACCTTATTGGCACACCATTACAAATAGCCCAACGAATTATTGAATATAAAAAGGTTGGTGTGAACCTGATATTGCTTGGATTTTTGCATATGCAGGAAGATCTAGCGTATTTTGGTAGAAACGTGATCCCACTTGTCAGAGAATTGGAACAGCAAACTGATTGAATAACCATTTATTGATTTTAAACGCCATGTTATTTGCGTTTTGTATTGGTAAAAAAGCACCCAATAGATTTCAAACGGCTGCTTGAAGTCTATTGGGTATATCCGTTAATCAAATTGATATTGGGATATTAGGTCATCCACTCAATTGACTAAATGTCCCGATATTCTGCCATAGGCTGGTTACCCATTGTCCGACATGGGGTGAGGACAGCATAGTCATGTGATTGCCGGGCACAACTATCGTATTGAGTTCAGCCGCGTGAAGACGCCATTGGGTTTCTCGAGTTCTCCTTGCCTCTTCTTTATCGCCTTCCCCGGCATTAACCAAATGAACAAGTCCCTCATAACGGGTACGCGGTATATAACGGGTGTTCAGATTAGCCTGCATAACGCGAACAATCCCTTGCAACAGTGATATGGGTGTTTTTGCCGGGAAAAGCCCGACCCTAACCAGAGCACTGTGCAGATGCTGGATTTGTTCATCCGCAGCCAGGTCAGCAAAATCTTGTCTGGTGAGCGGAAGAGGCTGGTTTAGTAGCATATTATAGATATCGATCAACTCCATGATTGTTTCAATACGGTTGACTGACTTGAGGGCACTCCCTTGCTGATCCGGTTCATCGGTATCAATAAGAATAAGATCGGATACCTGTTCTCCATCGGCCTGCAATTGCAGGGCTATTTCAAAGGCAATCCAGCCCCCAAAAGAGTGACCGAGCAGGTGATAAGGGCCATGCGGTTGGATCTGGCGGATACTCTGGATATAGGCACGAGCGGCCCCTTCAACACTGCTGTAAGGGGAATGGTGCTCAATCGTGAACCCACGTGCCTGTAAAGCGTATATCGGAAGTTGCTGTGGGAACGATAGTGCCAGTTCGAGCAGACTGGACGGGCTGGCACCGGCACCCGGCAGACAAAATAGCGGCGATACGGCCGGAGAGCCTTGCTGAATAATAACCAGTGGGTTAAAGGAAGGCACATCCCGTAGGTTTTCAGTGATTGAATCCACGATTTGGTTTAGCAGAGGAGGCTGCATAATGGAGAAATGTGTCCCGCCGATAGGATAGAGCACCGAATCGGGACCGACAATGTCATGCCAACCGTGCCAGCTGTCGCCGTTGACTAACTCCTCCGTAGTATAGAGGTGGACCGGTAAAGCGGATTTTTGCGCGGTGTACTCTTGACCAAGCTGTGAAATCATCTCGGCGGTATAGACACGCAGGAGAATATCTTCGCGTGTGATCCCCGCTGGCAACCACTGGTGTTCAATGAAGTACTCAAGCACCTGTTCTACATTACTGAGGTGGTACAGTTCCGCCAAATCCTTTTTATCATCAAGAATTTTTTGGGCACGCAGTGCGTTAATAACGAATCCAATTCGTCTTGCTTCTTCGCTGACAGAGGGGGCGGCAGTTGTTAAGGCGTTACTATTATCTTTATGGGCATGATAATAAGAATCAATCATACCAATAAACTCGACTGTCTCACCATCACTGGTTAATTGTTGGGCTATCTCGTAGGCAATTACCCCCCCAATCGACCAGCCCATCAGGCGATAAGGCCCTTGTGGTTGGATACGGCGAATAGCCTGAATATGGCAGGCGGCAAGTGCTTCAATCGACCCCGGAGGATGCGTCAGTGTATGAATACCAAGCGCCTGCAAGGCATAGACCGGAAGTTCAGGGGGCACCAGGGTAGTCAGGGGAGAATACACCAGAGGATCGCCCGATGTTTCGTGGATCAAAAACAAAGGCAGTAAAGTGCCTGCCGGACTAAGCGGTACAGGATTTTCGTCAAATGGGGATACGGGCATGACGAACTGTTCCTTAACCGCCAGGGCCAGATCACATAAGGTTGGATGGGTGAACAGAGTGGCTAATGAAACCGGCATATTTTGTTCGCGCATGTGATTCAGCAACTGTACCGCGAGCAGCGAGTGTCCGCCAAGTTCAAAGAAATGGTCATGGCGGCTAATCCTTTCCAGTCCCAGTAAATCTTGCCAGATCTGGGCCAGCGTGGTTTCTGTTTTATCGATGGGAGATTCATAGCCCCGCACCACGAAAGCGGACAGATCGGGGGCAGGTAACGCCTGCCGGTCGAGTTTGCCGTTAGGGGTTAACGGGAAAGTCGCTAACGTGACAAAGGCACTGGGCAGCATATAGTCGGCAAGGTGTTGGACAAGTTGCTGGCGCAGTTTGGCGGGCACCAATTCAACCCCTTCCTGCGGTAACAGGTAGGCGACCAGTCGTTTCTGGCCGGGTTCATCTTCGCGGGCAATCACTGCCGCTTCACGCACGCCGTCACATTGGCAGAGTCTGGCTTCGATTTCCCCCAGTTCAATGCGGAAGCCACGTAGTTTAACCTGAAAATCATTGCGACCCAGGTAGTCGATATTGCCATCGGGCCGCCAGCGGCCGAGGTCACCGGTTTTGTACATGCGGGCATCAGGTGTGGCTGAGAATGGATCGGGAACAAAGCGTTCCGCTGTCAACTCAGGGCGGTTGAGATAGCCTCGGGCCACACTGGTGCCACCAATATAAATCTCACCAGCAACACCAAGAGGCAGCAACTGGCCTTGGGCATCCAGAATATAGATCTGTGTGTTAGCAATTGGCCGGCCGATGCTGGGCTGTGACAATGTTAAATCAACCGGACAGAGGGTGGCGTCTACCGTACATTCTGTTGGTCCGTAAACATTGATAAAGCGGGTTGTTTCTATTTCTTGCAGTCTGGACCACATTGAAGGAGGAATACTGTCACCACCCACCAGCGCCAATCTGGGTTGATAACCGACACGGGTTCCCAGCCCGGACTCTAACAGCCATTGTAATTGCACTGGCGTACAGTCGAACATGTCCACAAGGTGGCGTGCAAAATAGCGCCAGAGTTGCTGGCTGTCGGCACGGATCTCTTCAGGCACGATGATCAATGTATGACCGGAAAGTAACTGAAGCCAGATTTTCACCGAAGCATCAAACACAATACTGGCATTCATCGCTACGCGGCACGGTGGGCTGAGGTCGAGCGCGGCATTCAAACCGGTATGAAGATTGATGACATTCCTGTGTGTCACCATCACTCCTTTGGGCTGTCCCGTAGAACCGGAGGTGTAAATCACGTAGGCCAGATGATGTGGTGTGAGTCCCAGCGTTTGAGCATCGGGATTGTTTTCAGATCCCTGCGCAAAGAGAGAGCGTGACTGAGTATCGAGTAAAATGCTGGGCAGGGTGTAGTCCAGCATGTCAACGAACGCAGATTGGGTAAGCAGGGCTACCGGTGCAGCATCTTCTATCATGTAAGTCAGTCGTTCGGCCGGATAGGCCGGATCCAGTGGGACATAGGACCCACCGGCTTTGAGGATAGCCAGCAGTCCCACCATCATCTCAAGGCTACGTTCAACACAGATAGCCACACGATCATCAGGACGTACCCCTATGGCAATCAGATGATGCGCCAGGCAATTGGCCCGCCGGTTCAGTTCACCGTAGCTGAAAGACAGATCGCCGAAGACGACGGCGGTGACGTCAGGTGTGCGGGCGGCTTGTTGCTCAAACAATTCATGGATCAGAACGTTTGGCGGGAAGTCAATCCCTGTGGTGTTGAACCCGGCCAGTAACTGTTGGCGTTCCGTGGCAGGCAGGATTGACAGATCCAAAACCGGTCGCCGAGGTTCGTTCATTAGGGCTTCGGTCAGGCTGCTAATGGCAGTGACCAAATAATCAGCTACCCGGGGAGAATCAATTGTGGCGACGGCCTTGACTGATATGCTGAACGCTTCCCCTGAGTCATCCACTGAGAGGCTCAACGGGTAGTTAGTTCGCTCCTCGGAAAGCAACAGGCGTATGCCACGCCAGACAGTCTCATTTGTATCTGGTCGGTTATGGCGATAATTCAGTAAGGCACTGAACAGCGGCATTGGCTGTGCTACACCGCTGCACCGTTGTGCCAGTGCCAACGGAGCTTGTTCATGCTCCAATAAGGCGGTCAGGTTATGGTAGGTATCCTGCACAATTTCTTGTACCGTACGCCCGCCCAGAGCGACACGCAAGGGCAGGGTGTTGATAAACATCCCCAGTATACGATCAGCCCCCGCGCCGCCTTGCAGACGGCCCAGCAGCACGGAACCAAATACGACATCATCGCGGCCACTGATTTGTGCCAACACTTGCGCCCAGGACACATGAAACAGCACACTGGAACTAACGCCCAGCTGACGCGCCTGAGAGCGGATTGTCTTCGCTAAAGCGGGGTCAAGCAGAAGACGGTGTTCATTGATAACACTATTATCGCCGGGGACGCTGAGTATCCCGAAGGGGGCGGTGGGTTCATCAATATCCGCCAGTTGGCTACGGAAATAGGCTTCATGTTCTGCCACGGGCACACTTAATGTCTGGGCAATAAAGTTGCGGTAGGGCAGCATGGGGGGCAGTGTTTTGGCATTGCCCAGCAGTATCTGGGCAATTTCCGCAAAAATCAGCTCCAGTGTCATATGATCACTGACCAGATGGTGGAAACGCAAAGCCAGCAGCCATTCATTTTGTTGCGGATCATGGGCGGTATCGACGGCAAAGAGGGGGGCCAGGTTCAAATTGATTTTATGCTGGCGTGGATCAGTGTGAGCCTGTAACTGCCCCGGAATATCACCTGTCGTGGCCGGGATGAATTCACGGACAGTCAGCGGTGCCTGACGCCAGACCACCTGCACCGGCTGTTCCAGTCCTTGCCAATAAATGGCGGTGCGCAGGATATCATGGCGATTGATAACCTGTTGCAAGGCATCCAAAAAGCTATCGAGACGATCACGGGTATCGAAAGCGAGTAAGCTTCGCAGCAGATAATTATCTCCCTGTGACTGTAACAGATGATGGAACAGGATACCTTCCTGCAACGGGGTCAGTGGATAGATATCCTGTATATTACCTGCTCCGTCCGGCAACTGCTCAACGATGGCATCAATTTCGGCCTGGCAGAGAGAAACTAAAGGCAGCATATCGGGCGTGATAACCGTACAACCTTCGGGGATACGGTTAGGGGGGACGACAAAGGCGCTGATCCCATGCTGGGTGGCCTGAGCCATATCGGTGAGCACAGGTGAGGCGAACACACTACGAACCTCGAGCTGCCAGCCTAAATTACGCAGTTCTTCCACCAGACTGACAATCATCAGTGAATGACCGCCGAGTTCAAAGAAGTGATCGTGACGACTGACCTGTTTGAGTCCCAGGAGTTTTTGCCAAATCTGCGCCAGCGCGGTTTCTGCCTCACCGACGGGGGCTTCATAGTTGCGGGCCACAACCGCCGATAAATCGGGGGGCGGCAGGGCCTGACGGTCGAGTTTACCATTAGGGGTCAACGGGAAAGTGTCTAACGTAACAAAGGCACTGGGCAACATATAATCAGCGAGGTGCTGGGCCAGTTGCTGGCGCAGTGCAGCGGGCACCAGTTCACCCCCTTCCTGTGGCAGCAGGTAGGCGACCAGTCGTTTTTCGCCGGGTTCATCTTCGCGGGCAATCACCACCGCCTCACGTACGCCGTCACATTGGCTGAGTCGGGTTTCGATTTCCCCCAGTTCAATGCGGAAACCCCGCAGCTTGACCTGAAAATCATTGCGACCAAGGTAGTCGATATTGCCATCGGGCCGCCAGCGGCCGAGGTCACCGGTTTTGTACATCCGCGCATCGGGTTCTGACGAGAACGGATCAGGCAGGAAGCGTTCAGCGGTCAGTTCAGGCCGATTCAGGTAACCGCGAGCCACACCCGTCCCGGCAATATAAATTTCCCCCGGTACACCGCGAGGAACGAGCTGACCCTGTGCATCCAGAATATAAATTCGGGTATTGGCGATCGGGCGGCCGATCGGGGGTGGATTATCCTCTGCGGAGGAAGCACAGGAATAGAGTGTGGCACAGACCGTGATTTCCGTTGGTCCATAGGCATTAAACATCTGCCGGCCGGGTGACCAGCGTTTGACTAAGGTTGGTGGACAGGACTCTCCCCCCACCAACAGGGTTTGCACGGTATCGGGCAGGGTATCCAGCGCGGATAACGCGGTCGGTGACAAGAGAACATGGCTGATGGCCTGATCGGCTAAATAGCCGGACAGTATGGCGCCGGGCAAGAGATTAGCCCGTTTGGCCAGATAGAGGCAACCGCCCGCCATTAAGGCCATGCAACATTCCCAGATACTGGCATCGAAGCTGTTTGAGGCGAATTGTAAGACGCGGCTGTCACTGGTGAGAGCCAGGGCATGTTGCTGGGTGGTGATTAAATTGCACAGGTTCTGATGTTCAATCATCACGCCTTTCGGTTGCCCTGTTGAACCAGAAGTATAAATGACATAGGCCAGATGGCGGGATGCCAATCCCAGCGCTTGGGAGGCTGGGTTATCAGCGGGTTGTGTTGCCAGACCTGATTCGTGGTCATCCAGTAAGACCGTTGGCAAGGCGTTAAACTGAGCGAGCCACTCTGATTGGGCCAGTTCCGATTGAGTCAGTAAAGCCACGGGGGTAGCATCTTCCAGCATATAGCTCAACCGTTCGGGCGGATAGGACGGATCAAGCGGGACATAAGCCCCCCCCCGCCTTGAGGATAGCCAGCAAGCCGACCACCATCTCCGGGCTGCGTTCAACACAAATGGCGACCCGGTCATCAGGCCGCACCCCCAGCGCAATCAGATAATGGGCTAACTGATTGGCCCGGCGATTCAGCTCGCCATAGCTCAGTGTCTGGTCTTCATAGACGACAGCAAGAGTATCGGGATGCTGTGCGGCCTGCGCCTCAAACAGTTGGTGGATCAATGCCTCTTGCGGGAAATCGGCCTGAGTGGTATTGAAATCCACCAGCAGTTGCTGCCGCTCTGCCGCCGGTAAGACGGGGATAGCCCGGATCGCTTGTTGCGGGTTGTGAACTAAGGCATCAACCAAACCGCTGATAGCTGTCGCCAGATAGGTGTTGATGCGTTCGGGCGCAATGTCGCTGACAGTCAGAGCCGTTAATTGGAAACCGTCGCCTAAGTCATCCACTGACAAGGTAATGGGGTAGTTAGTACGCTCTTCTGCGGTCAAAATACGGATGCCTGCCCAAGTGCTGTCAACGGACTCGGTTTCACCCATTTCCGTTTCACCCGAAGGGCTGTGACGGTAATTGAACAAGGTGCTGAACAGCGGCAGGGGTTGCTCCACGGCACTGCACCGTTGTGCCAGCACTAACGGGGCTTGTTCATGCTCCAGCAAAGTGATCAGGTTGTGATAGGTCTCCTGCACGATGTCCTGTACCGTGCGTCCGCTCAGAGAGATGCGCAGGGGCAGCGTGTTAATAAACATGCCCAGTATTTGATCCGCCCCCGCCCCGCCTTGCAAACGGCCCAGGAGTACGGAGCCAAACACCACATCATTGCGGCTGCTGGTGTGGGCCAGAACCTGTGCCCATGCCACATGGAACAGGACACCCGGGCTGACACCGAAACGACGCGCCTGAGTGCGGATGGCTTTGGCCAGATCAGGCGCGATAGCGAGATGGGCCTCAGTAACAAGGTCGTTGCCAATTTTTACGTTAAATACCCCAAATGGCGCGGTGGGTTCGTCAATGTCTGCTAATTGGGCGCGGAAATAGGCTTCATGCTCGGCGGTTGATGTATTCAGGGTTTGGGCGATAAAGTTGCGATAGGGCAATACCGTTGGCAGCTTCTCCGTCTTTGCCTGCAAGATGAGCGCAATTTCTGTAAAAATCAGCTCCAGTGTCAGATGGTCACTGACCAGATGATGGAAGCGCAGCGCCAGCAACCATTCATCTTGTGCCGGATTGGGGGCAATATCGGCGGTAAACAGGGGCGCGAGATTCAGATTGATACGGTGCTGACGCGGATCAGTGTGAGCCAGTAACTGCGCCGGAATATCGTCTGTCATGGCAGGCGTGAATTCACGGACAGTCAGCGTTGCCTGACGCCAGACCACCTGCACCGGTTGTGTCAGTCCCTGCCAGTAAGCGGCAGTGCGCAGGATATCATGGCGGTTGATAACCTGTTGCAAGGCATTCAGGAAGCTATCGAGACGATCACGGGTATCGAAAGCGAGCAGGCTTTGTTGCAGATAATTATCCCCCTGAGTCTGTAACAGATGATGGAACAGGATGCCTTCCTGTAACGGGGCCAGTGGATAGATATCCTGTACATTACCTGCCCCGCCGGGGATCAGCTCAACGATAGCATCAATCTCAGATTGGGAAAGCGAAACCAGTGGCAACATATCGGGCGTGATAACCGTACAATCTTCGGGGATACGGTTGGGGGGCACAACAAAGGTGCTGACCCCATGCTGGGTAGCCCGGGCCATATCGCTGAGGATCGGTGAGGCGAATACACTGCGAACCTCGAGCTGGCGGCCAAGATTACGTAGCTCTTCGACCAGACTGACAATCATCAGCGAATGGCCGCCGAGTTCAAAGAAGTGATCATGGCGACTGACCTGTTTGAGTCTCAGGAGTTTTTGCCAAATCTGCGCCAGCGCGATTTCTGTCTCACCGACGGGGGCTTCATAGCCACGAGCGACAACCGCCGATAAATCGGGGGGCGGCAGGGCCTGACGGTCAAGTTTACCATTAGGGGTGAGCGGGAAAGTCTCTAAAATGACAAAGGCGCTGGGCAGCATATAGTCGGCAAGATGCTCAGTCAGTTGCTGACGCAATTCAGCCAGCACCAATTCAGCGCCCTCTGACGGACGCAAATAGGCCACCAGTCGTTTCTGTCCCGGCTCATCTTCGCGGGCCAGTACCACGGCTTCGCGCACGCCGTCACATTGGGTGAGCCGGGCTTCGATTTCCCCCAGTTCAATGCGGAAACCGCGCAACTTGACCTGAAAATCATTGCGGCCAAGGTAGTCGATATTACCATCGGGCAGCCAGCGGCCGAGGTCGCCGGTTTTATACAGGCGCGCATCGGGGGCTGAAGAAAAAGGATCGGGCAGGAAGCGCTCGGACGTGAGTTCAGGGCGATTCAGATAGCCACGGGCGACACCTACTCCGCCAATATAAATTTCCCCCGCCACACCAATGGGAACGACCTCACCGTGAGCATCAAGAATATAGATTTGGATATTGGCAATAGGATGCCCAATCGGCACTTGCCCGATATAGCGACCCGGAACACACTGCCAGGCCGTGACATCAATGGCCGCCTCTGTGGGACCGTATAAATTATGCAGTTCACTGTGAGGTAAATGGGACAGACAGTGTTGTTGCAAGGCATAGGGCAGCGCTTCCCCACTGCATAAAATCTGGCGCAGAGAAAGGCAGCGTCCAGCCGGAAGGAAATGGAGGAAAATTTGCAACATGGAAGGCACAAAGTGGATCGTCGTGATATGACGGTTTTCTATCTCTTCCAATAAATAGTGCGGTTCTTTGTGACCGCCGGGCCGAGCCATCACTAATTGGGCTCCAACCATCAGGGGAAGGAAGAATTCCCAAACGGAGACATCAAAACTGAACGGCGTTTTTTGTAAGACGCGATCTTGCGGGGTTAATTGATAAGTCGCCTGTGCCCAGAGCAAACGGTTAACCACACCACGGTGCTCATTCATCACGCCTTTGGGTAATCCGGTGGAGCCAGAGGTGTAGAGGACGTAGGCCAGATGACGCGATGTCAGCCCCAGCGCCTGGGCGTCTGGATTGTCAGTCGGTTGTGCTGTCAGAAACGATTCATGGCTATCAAAGATCTTATCCAGCAAGACCGCAGGCAAAGTGCTGTCAAGTTTGTCGCGTAACGAGGTTTGCGTCAGTAAAACCACCGGTGCCGCATCTTCCAGCATATAGGCCAACCGTTCGGTGGGGTAGGCCGGATCGAGCGGAACATAAGCCCCACCTGCTTTAAGAATGGCAAGTAGCCCCACGACCATCTCCAGACTGCGTTCGACACAAATTGCGATCCGATCGTCAGGGTGAACTCCCCGCGCAATCAGGTGATGTGCCAGACGATTAGCATGACGATTCAACTCCTTATAGCTGAGAGCGTGAGCGCCACAAATGACGGCGGTTGCATTGGGCGTTTTTGCCGCTTGTGCTTCGATTAATTGATGGATCAGTGCCGCTTGTGGGAAATCCACTTGAGTGGCGTTAAAATCGGTCAGCACGTGTTGCCGCTCTGCCGCCGGTAAGATGGTGATAGCCCGGATCGTTTGTTGCGGATTGTGAACTAAGGCATCAACCAAACCGCTGATAGCTGTCACCAGATAGGTGTTGATGCGTTCGGAGTCGATTTCGGTGACAGTCAGGGCTGTTAGCTGGAAGCCGTTCCCTAAATCATCCACTGACAGAGTGATGGGATAGCTAGTGCGCTCCTCTGCGGATAAAGTCCGTATGCCTGCCCAAAGGGTATCAACCACTTCCGTTTCACCAGAAGCGCTATGGCGATAATTGAGCAAAGTGCTGAACAGCGGCATGGGTTGTTCCACGCTACTGCATCGTTGTGCCAGCACTAACGGTGCCTGCTCATGCTCCAGCAAGGTGGTCAGATTGCGATACGTGTCCTGCACGATTTCCTGTACCGTGCGTCCGCTCAGAGAGATACGCAGGGGCAGGGTGTTGATAAACATACCCAGTATGCGATTAGCCCCCGCTCCGCCTTGCAAACGACCCAGCAGCACGGAGCCAAACACCACATCATCGCGGCCGCTGGTTTGGGCCAGTACCTGCGCCCAGGCCACATGGAACAGGACGCCGGGACTGACGCCCAGCCGACGCGCCTGAGAGCGAATGGCTTTCGCCAACGTAGAGTCAAGTGGAAGACGGTGTTCGTTGATAACACTATTATCGGCGGGTACGCTGAGTATCCCGAAAGGGGCGGTGGGTTCATCAATATCCGCCAGTTGGCTACGGAAATAGGCTTCATGTTCTGCCACGGGCACACTTAATGTCTGGGCAATAAAGTTGCGGTAGGGCAACATCGTGGGCAGTGTTTTTGCATTGCCCCGTAGTATCTGGGCAATTTCCGCAAAAATCAGCTCCAGTGTCAGATGGTCACTGACCAGATGGTGGAAACGTAAAGCCAGCAGCCATTCATTCTGTCGCGGATCGTGGGCGATATCGGCAGCAAAGAGAGGGGCGCGGTTCAGATTGATCCGGTGCTGACGCGGATCAGTGTGAGCCTGTAACTGCGCCGGAATATCGCCTGTCGTGGCCGGGATGAATTCATGGATAGCCAGCGTTGCCTGACGCCAGACCACCTGCACCGGCTGTTCCAGTTTTTGCCAATAAACCGCTGTACGCAGGATATCATGGCGGTTGATAACCTGTTGCAAGGCATTCAGGAAGCTATCGAGACGATCACGGGTATCGAAAGCGAGCAGGCTTTGCAGCAGATAATTATCCCCCTGAGTCTGTAACAGATGATGGAACAGGATACCTTCCTGCAACGGGGCCAGTGGATAGATATCCTGTACATTACCTGCTCCGCCGGGGATCAGCTCAACGATAGCATCAATCTCAGATTGGGAAAGCGAAACCAGTGGCAACATATCGGGCGTGATAGCCGTACAATCTTCGGGGATACGGTTGGGAGGGACGACAAAGGTGCTGACCCCATGCTGGGTAGCCTGAGCCATATCGGCAAGGACCGGTGAGGCGAACACACTGCGAACCTCGAGCTGCCAGCCTAAATTGCGCAGTTCTTCCACCAGACTGACGATCATCAGTGAATGGCCGCCGAGTTCAAAAAAATGGTCATGGCGACTGACCTGTTCGAGTCCCAGGAGTTTTTGCCAAATCTGCGCCAGCGCGATTTCTGCCTCACCGACAGGGGCTTGATAGCTGCGCGTGACAACCGCCGATAAATCGGGAGCAGGCAGGGCCTGACGGTCAAGTTTACCATTAGGGGTGAGCGGGAAAGTCTCTAAGATGACAAAGGCGCTGGGCAGCATATAGTCGGCAAGATGCTCAGTCAGTTGCTGACGTAATTCAGCCAGCACCAATTCAGCGCCCTCTGACGGACGTAAATAGGCCACCAGTCGTTTTTCGCCGGGTTCATCTTCGCGGGCCAGTACCACGGCTTCGCGCACGCCGTCACATTGGCTGAGCCGGGCTTCGATTTCCCCCAGTTCAATGCGGAAACCGCGCAGTTTGACCTGAAAGTCATTGCGGCCGAGGTATTCGATATTGCCATCGGGCAGCCAGCGGCCGAGGTCGCCGGTTTTATACATCCGTGCACCGGGTGCTGACGAGAACGGATCGGGCAGGAAGCGTTCAGCGGTCAGTTCAGGGCGATTCAGGTAACCACGGGCCACACCGTCACCCGCGATATGGATTTCACCGGCAACGCCGACGGGAACCGGCTGACCCTGCGTGTCCAGAATATAAATTCGGGTATTAGCAATCGGACGGCCGACAGGAATGGCACGGGTGACATCAACCGGAGAAGTCATCGCATAGGTGGTGGCAAAGGTGGTGGTTTCTGTTGGACCATACCCATTTATCAGATGCGCGGGCTGGGACAGCGCCAACTGCACCTGTTGTATCTTTCTCGGGTCAAGGACATCCCCGCCGACAAGCAGGTAACGTAACTGCCCAAACAGGGGAATAAGATGATCCAGGTATTCGTTAAATAAGCCGGCCGTTAACCAAAGTGCCGTGACCTGTCCTTTTACCAGTACATTGAAGAAACTCACCGGATCCAGCAGTACCGATTGTGGAACCACCTGCAGGCGTGCCCCATTGAGCAGGGCAGACCAAATTTCCCAGGTCGAGGCATCAAAAGCGATATTGGCACAATGGGCGACACAGTCATTCGGCGCAATATCAGCAAACCCGCTATTCACGATAAGACGAAGGACATTGCGGTGTTCGACCATCACTCCCTTCGGTTGCCCCGTCGATCCTGACGTGTAAATGACATAGGCCAAATGACGTGATGTCAGTCCCGGTGCCGGTATGTCGGGGTTATTTGTTGGCTGTGATGCCAACGTCGGTTCTTGATTGTCAAATAAACGGTCAAGTAAAACGGTCGGCACGGTATTGGGCAGCGGGTGGACTTGTGCCGTCTGGGTGAGCACCACCACGGGGGCGGCATCTTCCAGCATATAGCTCAACCGTTCGGGCGGGTAGGACGGGTCAAGCGGGACATAAGCCCCCCCCGCCTTGAGGATGCCAAGCAAGCCCACGATGGTGTCCAGACTGCGTTCAGCACAAATCGCCACCCGATCATCAGGCCGCACCCCCAGCGCAATCAGGTAATGGGCTAACTGATTGGCCCGGCGATTAAGCTCGCCATAGCTGAGGGTTTGCTCCTCAAAGACGACAGCAAGGCTATCGGGATGCTGGGCAACCTGTGCCTCAAACAGTTGGTGGATCAACGCCTCCTGCGGGTAATCCACTTGAGTGGCATTGAAATCCACCAGCAGTTGTTGCCGCTCTGAGGCAGGCAGCAACGGCAAAGTGGCAATTTGTTGGGTTTCATCCGCGACCATGGCGGTCAGCACATTGTTGAAATAACCGGCTATCCGCTCAACGGTGGTGGCGTCGAATAAATCGGTGGCATACTCCAGCTCACCGACCAGACCGGCTTCGCTTTCACTCAGTGACAAAGTCAAATCAAAATGAGCACTACGATGTTCCTGGTCAATCGTAGTCAGTTGCAAACCCGGCAGGGTCAACGCTTGGGCTGGGGTGTTATTTAAGGCCAGCATCACCTGAAAGAGGGGGTTGTAGCTTAAGCTACGTTCAGGCTGGAGTGCTTCTACCACCTGTTCGAAGGGCAGATCCTGACGGGTATAGGCGGCCAGTGCCCGCTCCCGAACCTGGGCCAGCAAATCCGCCACACAGAGTTCATCATGGCAGGAGATGCGCAAGGCCAGCGTATTAACAAAGAAACCGATTAACCCTTCCAGTTCACGGTGTGGGCGGTTGGCAACCGGGGTGCCGATAACGATATCCTCCTGTCCACTGAGCCGGGTCAGTACGAGACTCCAGGCACTGAGCACCGTCATAAATAAGGTGGTGTGATGGCGCTGTCCCAGTTCCTTTAGTGAAGCCAATAAGTCTGCGTCAATGTGCACAGGCACTTGGTTGCCCGCATAGGTTTGTACCGCCGGGCGTGGCCGGTCGGTTGGGAGAGTGAGTAAGGCAGGGGCGTCAGCAAGCTGGGCACACCAGAAATCACGTTGTTCAGTGAAGAACGTGCCTTGTAACTGCGCCTGCTGCCAGACCGTATAATCAGCATACTGAATGGGCAGGGGAGGCAAAGGGTCATCATGATGACCGTCAAGGGCCACACGGTAAAAGGTGCCTAACTCTTGCACCAGCACACCGATGGACCAGCCATCAGTGATAATGTGATGCAGGGTCAGTAATAGCACATGTTCTTCGTCTGCCAGTTGCAGCAATTGTCCACGGATCAGCGGTCCCTGGGCCAAATCGAAGGGCGCCTGCGCCTCAATATCAGCGAGTTCGGTGACACGCTGGGTACGCAGGGCCGGATCAAGCGAGCGCAGGTCGTGACAGGACAGAGCAAAACCGATATCAGCCGGATCGATATGCTGGCAGGGTTGGCCTTCTACCAGGATAAAGCGGGTACGCAGACTTTCATGGCGGGCAATCAGGCGGTCAAGTGATGTTTTCAGCGCATGGGCGTTGAGCTGACCTGTGAGGCGTAAAGTTACTGGCAGATGATAAGCCTGACTGGCCGCCGGATCGAGCTGGTTGATAAACCATAACCGCTGCTGGGCAAAAGAAAGGGGCAGAGATTGATGTCTGTCTGCGGGTTTAATCAATGCCGGTTGCTGTTGTTCCCCGCGGGCTTTCAGCTGTTCTGCAAGTCTTTTCTCCAGCACCGCACGTTTCAAGTCATCGATATTCATATTGATCTTTGTCATTATCTACTGCCTCCGCGGGGGTCTTTCCCGCCTAAAATAGCCATCAATTCTTCTGCTGACAGTGAGTCAAGATCGTCCCGGATTGACTCAAGTTCGTTTTCCCCTACTACACTCATTTGGGCTGAGAGAATGACAGTGACCTGCTCTGTCAATGTGGGCGAGGCAAATAACGACGTCAGAGGGATGCTGACCAGGAATTTGTCTTGTATGCGGGTTATCAGTCTGACGACCATCAGCGAGTGGCCGCCGAGTTCAAAGAAGTGGTCGTGGCGACTGATACGCTCCAGCCCTAATAGCTCCTGCCAAATCTGGGCCAACGCGGTTTCTATCCTGCCTTGTGGCGGCTCATAACCCTGAGTCACCACGGCAGCCTGATCCGGCGCAGGCAAGGCCCGACGATCCAGCTTGCCGTTAGGCGTGAGCGGGAAAGTCTCTAAAGTGACAAAGGCACTGGGCAGCATATAGTCAGCGAGGTGTTGGGCCAGTTGCTGGCGCAGTTCTGCCGGCACCAGTTCAACCCCTTCCTGTGGCAGCAGGTAAGCGACCAGCCGTTTCTGTCCCGGCTCATCTTCGCGGGCCAGTACCACGGCTTCGCGCACGCCGTTACATTGGCTGAGCCGGGCTTCGATTTCTCCCAGCTCGATACGGAAGCCCCGCAGTTTGACCTGAAAGTCATTGCGGCCGAGGTAGTCGATATTGCCATCGGGCAGCCAGCGGCCGAGGTCGCCGGTTTTGTACATCCGTGCATCGGGTTCTGACGAGAACGGATCGGGCAGGAAGCGTTCAGCGGTCAGTTCAGGGCGATTCAGGTAACCACGGGCCACACCGTCACCGGCGATATGGATTTCACCGGCAACCCCGACGGGAACCGGCTGCCCCCCCGTATCCAGAATATAAATCCGGGTATTGGCAATCGGACGGCCGACAGGAATGGCACGGGTGACATCAACCGGAGAAGTCATCGCATAGGTGGTGGCAAAGGTGGTGGTTTCTGTTGGACCATACCCATTTATCAGATGCGCGGGCTGGGACAGCGCCAACTGCACCTGTTGTATCTTTCTCGGGTCAAGGACATCCCCGCCGACAAGCAGGTAACGTAACTGCCCAAACAGGGGAATAAGATGATCCAGATATTCGTTAAATAAGCCGACCGTTAACCAAAGTGCCGTGACCTGTCCTTTTACCAGTACATTGAAGAAACTCACCGGATCCAGCAGTACCGATTGTGGAACCACCTGCAGGCGTGCCCCATTGAGCAGGGCAGACCAAATTTCCCAGGTCGAGGCATCAAAAGCGATATTGGCACAATGGGCGACACAGTCATTCGGCGCAATATCAGCAAATCCGCTATTCACGATAAGACGAAGGACATTGCGGTGTTCGACCATCACTCCCTTCGGTTGCCCCGTCGATCCTGACGTGTAAATGACATAGGCCAAATGACGTGATGTCAGTCCCGGTGCCGGTATGTCGGGGTTATCCGTTGGCTGTGATGCCAACGTCGGTTCTTGATTGTCAAATAAACGGTCAAGTAAAACGGTCGGCACGGTATTGGGCAGCGGGTGGACTTGTGCCGTCTGGGTGAGCACCACCACGGGGGCGGCATCTTCCAGCATATAGCTCAACCGTTCGGGCGGGTAGGACGGGTCAAGCGGGACATAAGCCCCCCCTGCCTTGAGGATGGCCAGTAAGCCCACGATGGTGTCCAGACTGCGTTCAGCACAAATGGCGACCCGGTCATCAGGCCGCACCCCCAGCGCAATCAGATAATGGGCCAACTGATTGGCCCGGCGATTAAGCTCGTCATAGCTGAGGGTTTGCTCCTCAAAGACGACAGCAAGGCTATCGGGATGCTGGGCAACCTGTGCCTCAAACAGTTGGTGGATCAACGCCTCCTGCGGGTAATCCACTTGAGTGGCATTGAAATCCACCAGCAGTTGTTGCCGCTCTGCTGCCGGTAAGATGGGGATAGCCCGGATCGCTTGTTGCGGATTGTGAGTCAGGGCATCGATCAAGCCGCTGATGGCTGTCGCCAGATAGGTATTGATGCGTTCCGGTGCAATGTCGCTGACAGTCAGAGCCGTTAATTGGAAACGGTCTCCTGAGTCATCGACTGACAAGGTGATGGGGTAGTTAGTACGCTCTTCGGCGGCCAGCACACGTATACCGGTCCAGGAGGTATCAACCGCCTCCGTTTCTTCCCCTTCCGTTTCATTCGAAGCGCTGTGCCGATAATTGAACAAGGTGCTGAACAGTGGCAGGGGTTGCTCCACATCACTGCACCGTTGTGCCAGCACTAACGGAGCCTGTTCATGTTCCAGCAAAGTGGTCAGGTTGTGATAGGTCTCCTGCACGATTTCCTGTACCGTGCGCCCATCCAGAGAGATGCGCAGGGGCAGCGTGTTAATAAACATGCCCAGTATTTGATCCGCCCCCGCGCCGCCTTGCAAACGGCCCAGTAGCACGGAGCCAAACACCACATCATCGCGGCCGCTGGTGAGTGCCAGTACCTGTGCCCAGGCCACATGGAACAGGACACTTGGGCTGACACCGAAACGACGCGCCTGAGTGCGGATGGCTTTGGCCAGATCAGGTGCGATAGGGAGATGGGCTTTAGTGACAAGGCTGTTGTCAGTTTGTACATTAAGTAACCCAAATGGCGCGGTGGGTTCGTCAATGTCCGCTAATTGGGCGCGGAAATAGGCTTCATGCTCGGCGGTTGATGTATTCAGGGTTTGAGCGATAAAGTTGCGGTAGGGCAATACCGCAGGCAGCCTCTCCGTTTTTGCCTGCAAGATGAGCGCCATTTCTGTAAAAATCAGCTCCAGTGTCAGATGGTCACTGACCAGATGATGGAAGCGCAGCGCCAGCAACCATTCATCTTGTGCCGGATCATAGGCGATATCGGTGGCAAAGAGGGGAGCACGGTTCAGATTGATTCGGTGCTGACGCGGATCAGTGTGAGCCAGTAACTGCGCCGGAATATCGTCTGTTATGGCCGGCGTGAATTCATGGACAGTCAGCGTTGCCTGACGCCAGACCACCTGCACCGGCTGTGTCAGTCCCTGCCAATAAATGGCGGTGCGCAGAATATCATGGCGATTGATAACCTGTTGCAAGGCATTCAGGAAGCTATCGAGACGATCACGGGTATCGAAAGCGAGTAAGCTTTGTTGCAGATAATTATCCCCCTGGGTCTGTAACAGATGATGGAACAGGATACCTTCCTGCAACGGGGCCAGTGGATAGATATCCTGTACATGACCTGCACCGTCCGGGATCTGCTCAATCAGGGTATCAATCTCAGTCTGAGAGAGAGAAGCTAAAGGCAGCATATCGGGCGTGATAGCCGTACAATCTTCGGGGATACGGTTAGGGGGCACGACAAAGGTACAGACTTCACGCTGGATAGCCTGAGCCATATCAATGAGAACCGGCGCAACAAATACGCTGCGAACATCAAGTTGCCAACCCAGATTGTGCAGATCTTCGATCAGACTGACAATCAACAGTGAATGGCCGCCGAGTTCAAAGAAGTGATCATGGCGACTGACCTGTTTGAGTCTCAGGCGTTTTTGCCAAATCTGCGCCAGGGCGATTTCTGTCTCACCGACGGGGGCTTGATAGCTGCGCGTGGCAACCGCCGATAAATCGGGGGCAGGCAGAGCCTGACGGTCGAGTTTGCCGTTAGGGGTGAGCGGGAAAGTCTCTAAAGTGACAAAGGCGCTGGGCAGCATATAGTCAGCGAGGTGTTGGGCGAGTTGCTGGCGCAGTTCAGCCGGCACCGGTTCAATTCCCGCCACCGGCCGCAGATAGGCCACCAGCCGTTTCTGCCCCGGCTCATCTTCGCGGGCCAGTACTATCGCCTCCTGTACCCCGTCACATTGACTGAGTCGGGTCTCGATTTCCCCCAGTTCAATACGGAAGCCCCGCAGTTTGACCTGAAAATCATTGCGACCCAGGTAGTCGATATTGCCATCGGGCAGCCAGCGGCCGAGGTCGCCGGTTTTATACATCCGGGCGTCTGGCTGCGAAGAGAACGGATCGGGCAGGAAGCGTTCAGCGGTGAGTTCAGGGCGGTTCAGGTAACCACGGGCGACACCCACTCCGCCAATATAAATTTCCCCCGCCACACCAAGAGGAACGGGTTGACCTTGTGGATCCAGAATATAAATTTGCGTATTCGCAATAGGCCGGCCTATCGGTGGCACTCTTTCATCACGGGTATCACAGGGGGTGAGCGTTGCACAAACAGTGGATTCCGTTGGCCCGTAAGCATTGATGATGATCCGTTGGTCTGTTGCCCAACGTTTGATCAACGACGATGAGCAGGCTTCACCGGCCAGCACCAGAATGGTCAGGTCGGGTAATTCAGCATCCGGTGTTAAGGCGCTGGCGGCAACGGGCGGTAGGGTTACATGAGTGATCGCCTGCGTTTTCAAGGTATTAATCAGAGCTTCGCCGGGTAATAGCGCTTCACGGGGGGCCAGGACAAGGCTGGCCCCTTGGCACAGCGTAGTGGCAATTTCAGAGATGCAGGCATCAAAGCTGAAAGAAGCAAATTGCAATAGGCGGGTGTTAGCTGTGATATGGAATGCTTCAATCTGTGCCTGAGTGAGATTGTATAGGCCACGATGCTCAACCATCACCCCTTTGGGCTGACCCGTGGAACCAGAGGTGTAGATCACATAGGCCAGATGGTGTGACGTTAACCCCAGTGCATAAGCATCAGGATTATGTATTGCGCAGGTATCAAGATCCACGGTGTCCAGCAGTACGGTAGGTTGGTCGCTGCTCAGTGTTTCAACTAACGATTCTTGGGTAAGTAAAGCCACCGGAACGGCATCATCCAGCATATAGGCCAGCCGTTCGGCCGGATAAGCCGGATCGAGCGGCACATAGGCGGCACCTGCTTTCAGGATAGCCAGTAATCCTACCACCAGTTCCAGACTGCGTTCGACACAGAGGGCGACCCGATCATCAGGCCGCACCCCCAGCGCAATCAGGTAATGGGCTGCCTGATTGGCGCGGCGGTTTAATTCACCATAGCTCAGTGTCTGGTCTTCATAGACGACCGCCATGCTATCGGGATGCTGCGCGGCCTGTGCTTCAAACCGTTGGTGGATCAACGCGTCCTGCGGGAAATCGGCCTGAGTGGCATTGAAGTCCACCAGCAGTTGTTGCCGCTCTGAGGCGGGTAACATCGGCAAAGTGGCAATCCGCTGGGTTTCATCCGCCACCATAGCGGCCAGCACATTGTTGAAATAACCCGCTATTCGCTCAACGGTAGCGGTATCGAATAGAGCAGTGACATATTCCAGTTCACCGACCAAACCCGCCTCGGTTTCGGCCAATGACAAAGTTAAATCAAAGTGGGCGCCGGGATACGTTTGCTCAATAGGTGAACATTGAATATTGGGAAATGCCAGCGCCTGTGCGGGAGTATTATCTAAAGCCAGCATCACCTGAAAAATTGGGCTGTAACTGAGATTGCGTTCGGGCTGGAGCGCTTCTACCACCTGCTCAAAGGGTAAATCCTGATGGGCATAAGCAGCCAGTGCCCGCTCCCGAACCCGGGCCAGCAGATCGGCCACACTGAGATCATCATTGAAGGTAATGCGTAAAGCCAGCGTGTTAACAAAGAAACCGATTAACCCTTCCAGTTCATGATGGGGACGGTTAGCGACAGGGGTGCCGATAACGATATCCTCCTGCCCGCTAAGCCGGGCCAGCACGAGACTCCAGGCACTGAGCACCGTCATAAACAAGGTGGTGTGATGGCGCAGTCCCAGCTTTTTCAGTGAGTCCAATAAGCCGGCATCAATGTGTACCGGGACGCGGTTGCCAACAAAGGATTGTACTGCCGGGCGCGGCCGGTCGGTCGGGAGCGTCAGTAAGGCCGGTGCTCCGGTAAGCTGAGTGCACCAGAAATCACGTTGGGCCGTAAGCGCGGCCTCCTGCAACCAGTGACGCTGCCAGACGGCATAGTCGGCATACTGAATGGGCAGTGGCGGTAAAGGCGTATCTTGACCATCAAGGATGGCGCGATAAAGAACAGTGAGTTCATGTAGCATTACCCCCGTGGACCAGCCATCCGAGATAATATGGTGTAGTGTCAATAATAAGACATGCTCTTCGTCTGCCAGTTGCAGCAAGTGGCCGCGGAGCAGCGGGCCTTGAGTCAAGTCAAAAGGCGTTTGTGCTTCGAGTGCCGTTAATTCCACAATACGGTGGCGATGTGTCTCAGATGGTAATGAGCGCAGATCCTGATAAGACAGAGCAAGGCCAATATCAGCCGACTCAATGTGCTGGCAAGGTTGATCGGAAACCAGCACAAAGCGGGTACGCAAGCTTTCATGGCGGGCAACCAGATGGTCAAGAGCGCGGATTAAGGCAGGGCGATGAAGCTGACCCGTCAGGCGCAATGCCACAGGGATATGATAGGCCAGGCTGGCCGCCGGATCGAGTTGAGCGAGGAACCATAAACGCTGTTGGGCGAAGGAGAGGGGCAACGGCTGGTTGCGGTCAGTCACCGGGATCACTATCTGAGCTATTGTCGAAGCACCTGTGAGCGTCTGTGCCAGATGCATCAAAACCGGTTGGTCAAAGAGTTTCTGTAGTGACAAATCCCGTGCCAACTTTTGGTGGACATGTGCGACGAGTTGGACAGCCAGCAGGGAATGGCCCCCGAGTTCAAAGAAATTATCGTGACGACCCACCTGTTCTAAGCCGAGCAAGTCTTGCCAAATCTGGGCTAAGGCGATTTCTATTTCGCCTACGGGGGCGGCATATTCCTGAACCACCACGGACGATATATCTGGCGCAGGCAAGGCCCGCCGATCCAGCTTGCCGTTAGGCGTGAGCGGGAAGGCGTCCAGCGTAATAAAGGCGCTGGGCAACATATAGTCAGCGAGGTGCCGGGTCAGTTGCTGGCGCAGTTTGGCGGGCATCAATTCAACCCCTTCCTGTGGCAGCAGGTAGGCGACCAGTCGTTTTTCACCGGGTTCGTCTTCGCGGGCAATGACCACCGCCTCACGTACGCCGTCACATTGGCTGAGTCGGGTTTCGATTTCCCCCAGTTCAATGCGGAAACCCCGCAGCTTGACCTGAAAATCATTGCGGCCGAGGTAGTCGATATTGCCATCGGGCCGCCAGCGACCGAGGTCACCGGTTTTGTACATCCGCGCATCGGATTCTGACGAGAACGGATCGGACAGGAAGCGTTCAGCGGTCAGTTCAGGCCGATTCAGGTAACCACGAGCCACACCCGTCCCGGCAATATAAATTTCCCCCGTCACACCACAAGGAACGGGTTGACCCTGTGCATCCAGAATATAAATTCGGGTATTGGCGATCGGGCGGCCAATCGGGGGCGGATTATCCTCCGCGAAGGAAGTACAGGAATAGAGTGTGGCACAGACTGTGATCTCCGTCGGCCCATACGCATTGATCATCTGCCGGCCTGATGACCAGCGTTTGACTAAGGTTGGTGGACAGGACTCGCCCCCCACCAACAGGGTTTGCACGGTATCGGGCAGGGAATCCATCGCGGCTAACGCGGTCGGTGACAAGAGAACATGGCTGATGGCCTGATCGGCTAAGTAGCCGGACAGTGTGGTTCCGGGCAAGAGATTAGCCCGTTTGGCCAGATAGAGGCAACCGCCTGCCATTAAGGCCATGCAACATTCCCAGATACTGGCATCGAAGCTGTTTGAGGCGAACTGTAAGACGCGGCTGTTGCTGGTGAGTGCCAGAGCATGTTGCTGGGTGGTGATTAAATTGCACAGGTTCTGATGTTCAATCATCACGCCTTTCGGTTGCCCTGTTGAACCAGAAGTATAAATGACATAGGCCAGATGGCGGGATGCCAATCCCAGTGCTTGGGAGGCTGGGTTATCAGCGGGTTGTGTTGCCAGGCCTGACTCGTGGTCATCCAGTAAGACCGTTGACAAGGCGTTAAACTGAGCGAGCCACTCTGATTGGGCCAGTTCCGATTGAGTCAGTAAAGCCACGGGGGTAGCATCTTCCAGCATATAGCTCAACCGTTCGGCCGGATAAGTGGGATCAAGCGGGACATAAGCCCCCCCCGCCTTGAGGATAGCCAGTAAGCCGACCACCATCTCCGGGCTGCGTTCGACACAAATGGCGACCCGGTCATCGGGTTGTACGCCCAGCGCCAGCAGATGGTGCGCCAGTTGATTGGCGCGGCGGTTTAATTCACCATAACTCAGTGTCTGGTCTTCATAGACGACAGCAATGCTAGCGGGATGCTGGGCAACCTGTGCCTCAAACAGTTGGTGGATCAATGCGTCCTGCGGGAAGTCGGCCTGAGTGGCATTGAAATCGGTCAGCAGCTGTTGCCGCTCTGTTGCCGGTAAGATGGGGATAGCCCGGATCGCTTGTTGAGGGTGGTGAACCAGGGCATCGATCAAACCGCTGATGGCCGTCGCCAGATAGGCGTTGATGCGTTCGGGCGCAATGTCGGTGACGGTCAGAGTAGTGAGCAGGAAGTCATCCCCTAAATCGTCGACTGATAAGGAGATAGGATAGTTAGTGCGCTCCTCTGCGGTCAAAATACGGATGCCCGCCCAGAGGGTATCAAGCGCCCCGGTTTCCCCTATTTCCGTTCCATTCGACGCGCTGTGACGATAATTCAGCAAGCTACTGAACAGCGGCATGGGTTGCTCTACACCACTACACCGTTGTGCTAGCACTAACGGGGCTTGTTCATGCTCCAGTAACGTGGTCAGGTTGTGATAGGTCTCCTGCACGATATCTTGTACCGTGTGTCCGCTCAGGGAGATCCGCAGGGGCAGCGTGTTAATAAACATGCCCAGTATTTGATTCGCCCCCGCGCCACCTTGCAGACGTCCCGATAGCACAGAGCCAAAGATGACGTCATCGCGCCCGCTGGTGTGTGCCAGCACCTGTGCCCAGGCGACATGGAACAGGACACTCGGACTGACCCCTAAACGACGCGCCTGAGTGCGGATGGCTTTGGCCAGATTAGGGGCGACAGGGAGACGGGACTCAGTCACGCAGTCGTTGTTTGGGGGTACTTTGAGCACCCCAAAGGGAACCGTGGGTTCATCAATATCCGCCAGCCGGCTACGGAAATAGGCTTCATGTTCTGCCACGGGGACACTTAATGTCTGGGCAATAAAGTTGCGATAAGGCAGTACCGCTGGCAGCCTCTCCGTTTTGCCTTGCAGGATCAGCGCGATTTCCGCCAGAATCAGCTCCAGTGTCATATGATCACTGACCAGATGATGGAAGCGCAGCGCCAGCAACCATTCATCTTGTGCCGGATCATAGGCGATATCGGTGGCAAAGAGGGGGGCCTGATTTAAATTGATACGATGCTGGCGTGGATCGGTATGATGCCTGAGTTGAGTGACAACGTCACCCGTTGGAGCCGGGTTGAAAATGTTAACCGTCAGCAGTGCCTGACGCCAGACCACTTGCACCGGTTGTGCCAGCGCCTGCCAGCAAATGGCGGTGCGCAGGATATCATGGCGGTTGATAACCTGTTGCAGTGCCGCTAAAAAGGCATCGAGGTGTTCACGGGTATCGAACGCGAGCAGGCTTTGCAGCAGATAATTATCCCCCTGAGCCTGTAACAGGTGATGGAACAGGATACCTTCCTGTAATGGAGCCAGCGGATAGATATCCTGCACATTGGTGACGCCGCCCGGCACAGTGGTGGCGATGGCATCAATTTCAGTTTGGGACAGGGCAACCAAAGGCAGCATATCGGGCGTAATATTGGGGCAATCTTCGGGAATACGGTTGGGGGGCACGACAAAAGTGCTGCCCTCACGCCGTATTGCCCGGGCCATATCAATGAGAACCGGCGCGACAAACACGCTGCGCACCTCGAGCTGCCAGCCCAGATTGCGCAGCTCTTCGATCAGACTGACAATCATCAGCGAATGACCGCCAAGCTCAAAGAAGTGGTCATGGCGGCTGACCTGTTTTAACTTCAGGAGTTTTTGCCAGATTTGAGCCAGGGCGATTTCTGTCTCACCGATGGGGGCTTCATAGCTGCGCGTGACTACTGCGGATAAATCAGGCGCAGGCAGAGCCTGACGGTTGAGTTTACCGTTAGGGGTGAGCGGGAAAGTCTCTAAAGTGACAAAGGCGCTGGGCAGCATATAGTCAGCGAGGTGTTGGGCGAGTTGCTGGCGCAGTTCAGCCGGCACCAGCTCAACGCCCTCCCGTGGCCGCAGATAGGCGACCAACCGTTTCTGTCCCGGCTCATCTTCGCGTGCCAGTACCACAGCCTCACGCACCCCGTCACATTGGCTGAGTCGGGCTTCGATTTCTCCCAGCTCGATGCGGAATCCCCGCAACTTGACCTGAAAATCATTGCGGCCGAGGTATTCAATCGACCCATCGGGTAGCCAGCGTCCCAAGTCACCGGTCTTGTACAGGCGGGCCGCCGTGTCTGGGAAGAACGGATCGGTCAGGAAGCGATCGGCCGTCAGTTCAGGCCGGTTCAGGTAGCCGCGCGCGACTCCGTCACCGGCGATATAGATTTCCCCCGCCACACCGAGTGGTGCCGGTTGGCCGTGGGTATCGAGGATATAAATCCGCAGATCCGCCAAGGGCTGACCAATCAGACTGCCCCGCCCTGAGTGGATATCGGCTTCGGTGAGTTCACGGTAGGTAGCATGAACGGTGATTTCGGTGATGCCGTACATATTGACCAGACGGGTTTGCGCCGTCGGGTTGCGCTCTACCCACGGCGCGAGGGTATGTAACTCCAGGGCTTCGCCGCCAAAAATGATGCACCGCAGGGAATGCGCAGTCGCATCCTGAGCGGCAATCAGAGGACGGAAAGCACTGGGAGTCTGGTTTAGGATCGTGACGTGTTCACGGCACAGGAGTGAATAGAACCGGTGCGGTGAACGGGCATTTTCTGCTGAGATAATGACCAGTCGGCCACCGTAAGCCAGCGCCCCCCACAATTCCCAGACGGAGAAATCGAAAGCAAACGAGTGGAAGAGCGTCCAGACATCCTGATCATCAAACTGGAAACGGGCTTGCGTGGCGGCTAACAGGCGGGTGACATTGGCGTGTTCGACCATCACCCCTTTCGGCTGACCGGTCGAACCTGACGTGTAAATCACGTAGGCCAGATGACGGGATGTCAGGCCCCGCGCGTGTACATCGGGATTATCCGTCGGCCGGGCTGCCAGGCTCGGTTCCGGGCTATCCAGCAAGACCGCAGGTAAGGGGCTGTTCAGTTTGTCACATAATGGGGTTTGGGTCAGTAAAGCCACCGGATCGGCATCTTCCAGCATATAGGCCAGCCGTTCGGCAGGGTAGGCCGGATCAAGCGGTACATAGGCGGCTCCTGCCTTGAGGATAGCCAGTAAGCCCACCACCATCTCTGGACAGCGTTCAACACAAATGGCAATCCGATCATCGGGTTGGACGCCCAGCGCAATCAGATGATGAGCCAACTGGTTAGCGCGGTGGTTTAATTCACCATAACTCAGTGTCTGGTCTTCATAGACGACTGCAATGCTCGCGGGATGCCGGGCGGCCTGTGCCTCAAACAGTTGGTGGATCAACGCCTCTTGCGGGAAATCCACTTGAGTGGCATTAAAATCCACCAGCAGCTGTTGCCGCTCCGATACCGTCAGCATGGGCAGGGCGGTAATCAGTTGGGTTTCATCGGCTACCATTGCAGTCAGCACATTCGTTAAATAACCGACCATGCGCTCAATGGTTGTGGCGTCGAATAAATCCACGGTATAAGCCAGTTCACCGACCAAACCGTCTTCGGTTTCGGTCAGGGAGAAGGTTAAATCAAAGTGCGCACTATGGTGTTCCTGCTCAACGAGTGAGAGTTGCAGATCAGGTAACGCGGCCGTTTGGAGTGATAAGTGCTGTGGCGTGTTGTTTAAGGCCAGCATCACCTGGAAGATTGGGCTGTAACCCAGACTGCGTTCAGGCTGGAGGAGTTCCACCACCTGTTCAAAGGGCAGATCCTGATGGGCGTAGGCCGCGAAAGCGTGTTCCCGCACTTGGGCGAGCAAGTCGGCGACACGGGTGGTGTCATCCAGCGTGATACGTAAAGCCAGCGTATTGACGAAGAATCCGATTAATCCTTCCAGTTCATGATGCGGGCGGTTAGCTACCGGTGTACCGATAACCATATCCTCCTGCCCGCTGAGCCGGGCGAGGACGATGCTCCAGGCACTGAGTATCGTCATAAATAAGGTAGCGTGATGGCGCTGTCCCAGTTCTTTAAGCGAAGCCAGTAAGGCTGCATCAATGTGGACTGGGATCTGGCTGCCCGCATAAGTTTGTACTGCGGGACGGGGCCGGTCGGTGGGTAATGTCAGTAGGGCCGGTGCGCCGGCCAGCCGGTTGCGCCAGAAATCACGTTGTTCAGCAATAACGGCGTCTTGTAACCATGTTCGCTGCCAGACGGTATAGTCGGCATATTGAATGGGTAATGGCGGTAAAGGCGTCTCTTGCCCGTCAAGGGTGGCGCGGTAAAGGGTACTGAGTTCATGCAGCAGTACACCGATGGACCAGCCATCCGAGATAATATGATGTTGGGTAAGCAGCAGGAGATGCTCATCATCGGTCAGTTGCAGCAGGTGACCCCGCAGCAACGGACCTTGGGCCAGGTCAAATGGCGTCTGCTCGTCAAGTGCTGTGACTTCGGTAATACGGTTGTTACGGGCGTCTGGCGTTAATGCCCGCAGATCCTGGTAAGACAGGGCAAAGCCGATATCGGCCGGATCGATATATTGACAAGGCTGGCCGGAAATCAGCACAAAACGGGTACGCAAGCTTTCATGGCGGGCGACCAGATGGTCAAGCGCGCGGGTCAGGGCCGGGCGATGAAGCTGACCGGTCAGGCGCAACGCCATCGGGATATGATAGGCCAGGCTGGCCGCCGGATCGAGCTGAGCGAGGAACCATAAACGCTGTTGAGCAAAGGACAGGGGCAACGGCTGGTTGCGGTCAGCCACGGGGATGTCTACCAGAGAGGTGGTTGTCGTATCCGTCAGCGCGTGGGCCAGATCGCTCAAAAGTGGCTGGTCAAAAAGTTGCTGTAATGGCAACTCGCGGGCCAGTTGTTGACGAATGCGGGCCGCCAACTGGACAGCCAGCAGGGAATGGCCCCCGAGTTCGAAGAAGTTATCATGACGACCCACCTGTTCTAAGCCGAGCAGGTCTTGCCAAATCTCGGCCAGCGTGATTTCGATTTCGCCTACGGGAGCGGCATATTTCTGAGCCACCACGGCCGATACATCTGGCGCAGGCAAAGCCCGACGATCCAGCTTGCCGTTAGGCGTGAGCGGGAAGGCGTCCAGCGTGACAAAGGCGCTGGGCAGCATATAGTCAGCGAGATGCTGAACAAGTTGGCGGCGCAGTTCTGCCGGCACCAGTTCAATCCCTTCCTGTGGCAGCAGGTAAGCGACCAGCCGTTTTTCGCCGGGTTCGTCTTCGCGGGCCAGCACCACCGCCTCACGTACGCCGTCACATTGGCTGAGCCGGGCTTCGATTTCCCCCAGTTCGATCCGGAAACCGCGCAACTTGACCTGAAAGTCATTGCGCCCGAGGTAGTCGATATTGCCATCGGGCAGCCAGCGGCCGAGGTCGCCGGTTTTATACATCCGCGCATCGGGTTTCGAAGAGAACGGATCGGGCAGGAAGCGTTCAGCGGTGAGTTCAGGCCGATTCAGGTAGCCACGGGCCACACCGTCACCGGCGATATGGATTTCACCGGCAACGCCGCAAGGAACGGGCTGCCCCTGTGCGTCCAGAATATAAATCCGGGTATTAGCGATTGGGTGGCCGATAGGGATTTTGCCGTCAACTTCCTGACCTGCCATAGCCGGGATTTCATAGGCGGTGGCAAACGTGGTGGTCTCCGTTGGCCCATACACATGCAGTAAATGTTTGGGAGGGGATTCGGTGCTGAGGCGAATGGCCGGACGAGTATCCGCCTGCTCGCCGCCAAAAAGAACATACCGTAAACCGGATAAGGAGGATCCAATCAGGTTTGCATACTGGTTAAACAGGGCCGTGGTCAGGAAGAGGGCACTGACCCCTTCCGATGACAGGCACTGACCAAAAAGGGTGGGGTGTAACAGAGTCTTTTCCGGGATGAGCAGAATGCGCGCACCATGAACCAGACCAGCCCACACTTCCCAGGTGGCGGCATCAAATGAGACATTGGCGCAATGGGCAATACAATCGTCAGGTCCCATATCGGCAAAGCCATTATTGATGATCAGGCTAACGACATTACGATGTTCAACCATCACCCCTTTGGGCTGGCCGGTCGAGCCAGAGGTATAGATGACATACGCCAGATGATGTGAGGTCAGCCCCAGGGCTTGGGCGTCAGGGTTATTTTCCGCGTGATTGTCGAAAACAGGGGCATCAAGTAGCACGACAGGCAGGTGGGTGCCGGTCTTGTCAATGAGTGACGTCTGGGTCAGTAATACTACCGGTGCCGCATCGTCCAGCATATAAGCCAGCCGTTCGGGTGGATAAGCCGGGTCGAGTGGTACATAAGCAGCACCCGTCTTGAGGATACCCAATAATCCCACCACCATCTCCGGGCTGCGTTCAACACAAATGGCGACCCGGTCATCGGGTTGTACGCCCAGTGCCAGCAGATGGTGCGCCAGTTGATTGGCGCGGCGGTTTAATTCACCATAGCTCAGTGTCTGGTCTTCATAGACGACAGCAATGTTAGCGGGATGCTGGGCAACCTGTGCTTCAAACAGTTGGTGGATCAACGCCTCTTGCGGGAAATCGGCCTGAGTAGCATTGAAATCCACCAGCAGTTGTTGCCGCTCTGCCGCCGGTAAGACGGGAATAGCCCGGATTGTTTGTTGCGGATTGTGAATCAGGGCATCGATCAAACCGCTGATGGCCGTCGTCAGATAGGTATTGATGCGTTCGGGCGCAATGTCGGTGACAGTCAGGGCCGTCAGCTGGAAATCGTCCCCAAAGTCATCCACAGACAGGGTAATGGGATAATTGGTCTGTTCCTCAGCCGCCACCAGGCGCATTTCTGTCCATATGGTATCAATGGACTTATCCTTTTCAGCCTGACTATGGCGATAATTGAGCAGGGTACTGAACAGCGGTAGCGGTGGGGTCACGCGACTGCCCCGTTGTGCCAGTGCCAATGGGGCTTGCTCATGCTCCAGCAAGGTACTTAAATTGTGATAGGTCTCCTGCACGATTTCCTGTACCGTGCGCCCATCCAGAGAAAGACGCAGGGGGAGCGTATTGATAAACATCCCCAATATGCGATCAGCCCCTGCCCCACCTTGCAAACGGCCCAGTAGCACAGAGCCAAACACCACATCATCGCGGCCGCTGGTTCGGGCCAGTACCTGTGCCCAGGCCACATGGAACAAGACACTCGGGCTGACACCGAAACGGCGCGCCTGAGTGCGGATTGCCTGTGCCAACGTGGGGTCAAGCAGAAGGCTATTTTCGTGGATAGCACTATTATCGGCGGGGACGCTGAGTATCCCAAAGGGGGCGGTGGGTTCATCAATATCCGCCAGTCGGCTACGGAAATAGGCTTCATGCTCTGCCACGGGCACACTTAATGTCTGGGCAATAAAATTGCGGTAGGGCAGCATGGGGGGCAATGTTTTGGCATTGCCCTGTCGTATCTGGGCAATCTCGGCGAAAATCAGATCTGAGGTCATATGGTCATTGACCAGATGATGGAAGCGCAGCACCAGCAACCACTCATTTTGGGCGGGATCATGGGCGATATCAGCCGCAAAGAGGGGCGCCCGGTTCAAATTAATACGATGCTGACCCGGATCAGTGTGAGCCAGTAACTGCGCCGGAATATCGTCCGTCTGGGCAGGGGTGAATTCACAGACAGTCAGCGATGCCTGACGCCAGACCACCTGCACCGGTTGCGCCAGTCCTTGCCAATAAACCGCTGTACGCAGGATGTCATGACGATCAATAACTTGCTGTAATGCTGCCAGAAAGGCATCAAGATGTTCGCGGGTGTCACAGGCAAATACGATCCGTGATAAATAGGCATCACCTTGTGTCTGTAACAGATGATGGAACAGGATGCCTTCCTGCAACGGGGCCAGTGGATAGATATCCTGTACATTACTTACCCCGCCGGAAACGGTATCAATGATGGCATCAATTTCGGATTGGGACAGCGAAACCAGTGGCAGCATATCGGCGGTAATGGCCGCACAGTTCTCAGGAATAAGGTTGGGAGGCACTATAAAGGTATGGGTATCACGCTGGATAGCCTGGGCCATATCGGTCAGAATGGGGGCGGCGAATACACTGCGGGCATGGAGTTGCCAGCCCAGATTGCGCAACTCTTCGATCAGGCTGATAATCATCAGCGAATGGCCACCGAGTTCGAAGAAATGGTCATGGCGACTGACTTGTCTCAGGTTCAATAATTTTTGCCAAGTCTGCGCCAGCGCGGTTTCTGTCTCACCGATGGGGGCTTCATAGTTGCGGGCCACGACCGCCGATAAGTCGGGGGTCGGCAGGGCCTGACGGTCGAGTTTGCCGTTTGGCGTGAGAGGGAGGGCGTCCAGCGTGACAAAGGCACTGGGCAACATATAATCAGCGAGGTGCTGGGCCAGTTGCTGGCGCAGTGCAGCGGGCACCAGTTCAACCCCTTCCTGTGGCAGCAGGTAAGCGGCCAGCCGTTTCTGCCCGGGTTCATCTTCGCGGGCAATGACCACCGCCTCACGTACGCCGTCACATTGGCTGAGGCGGGCTTCGATTTCCCCCAGTTCAATGCGGAAGCCACGCAATTTGACCTGAAAGTCATTGCGGCCAAGATAGTCGATATTGCCATCGGGCCGCCAGCGACCGAGGTCGCCGGTTTTGTACATCCGCGCATCGGGTTCTGACGAGAACGGATCAGGCAGGAAACGCTCGGCGGTCAGTTCAGGCCGATTCAGGTAACCGCGAGCCACACCCGCCCCGGCAATATAAATTTCCCCCGTTACACCGCGAGGAACGAGCTGACCCTGTGCATCCAGAATATAAATCCGGGTATTGGCGATCGGGCGGCCGATCGGGGGCGGATTATCGGCTGAACTATCTTCTGCGGAGGAAGTACAGGAATAGCGTGTGGCCCAGACCGTGATCTCCGTCGGCCCATAGGCATTGATCATCTGCCGGCCTTGTGCCCAGCGTCTGACCAGGGACGGTGGACACGCTTCGCCCGCCACCAGCAAGATTTGCAGGGTATCGGGCAGGGAATTCATGGCGGCCAACGCGGTGGGTGACAAGATAAGGTGGCTGATGGCCTGATCGGCTAAGTAGCCGGACAGTATGGCACCGGGCAACAGGCTGGCTCGTTGGGCGAGATAGAGACGCCCCCCCGTCATTAAGGCCATGCAATATTCCAGAATACTGGCATCGAAACTGTTGGAGGCGAATTGTAAGACACGACTGTCGGCGGTGAGTGCCAGGACATGTTGCTGGGTGGCTATCAAGTTGCACAGGCCATGATGTTCGATCATTACCCCTTTGGGTTGACCGGTCGAACCGGAAGTATAAATGACATAGGCCAGATGGCGGTGCGTCAATCCCAGGGCTTGAGGCGCTGGGTTATCAGCAGGCTGTGTCGCCAGAGACGGTTCGTGGTTATCCAGCAAGACCGTTGGCAAGGTGTCAAACTGAGCGAGCCACTCTGACCGGGCCAGTGCAGTTTGGGTCAGTAAAGCCACCGGAACGGCATCTTCCAGCATATAGGCCAGTCGTTCGGCCGGATAGGACGGATCAAGCGGGACATAAGCCCCGCCGGCTTTAAGGACAGCCAGTAAGCCGACCACCATCTCCAGACTGCGTTCGGCACAGAGGGCGACCCGATCATCCGGACGTACCCCCAGCGCAATCAGGTAATGGGCCAGCTGGTTAGCGCGGTGGTTTAATTCACCATAGCTCAGTGTCTGGTCTTCATAGACGACAGCAAGGCTATCGGGATGCTGAGCGGCCTGCGCCTCAAACAGTTGGTGGATCAACATGTCTTGCGGGAAATCGGCCTGAGTGGTATTGAAATCCACCAGCAGTTGTTGCTGTTCTGAGACGGGTAGCATCGGCAAAGTGGCAATCCGCTGGGTTTCATCTGCTACCATGGCGGTCAGCACATTATTGAAATAACCGGCTATCCGCTCAACGGTGGTGGTGTCGAATAAATCGGTGGCATATTCCAGTTCACCGACCAGACCGGTCTCGGTTTCGCTCAGTGACAAGGTCAAATCAAAATGCGCACTGGTGTGCATTTGCTCAATGGGCGTGGATTGGACATCAGGAAATGCCAGTGTCTGGGCGGGGGTATTATCTAAAGCCAGCATCACCTGAAAGATTGGGCTGTAACTGAGATTGCGTTCGGGCTGGAGTGCTTCTACCACCTGTTCAAAGGGTAAATCTTGATGGGCATAAGCGGCCAGTGCCCGCTCCCGAACCTGGGCTAACAAATCGGCCACACTGAGATCATCATTGAAGGTAATACGTAAAGCCAGTGTGTTAACAAAGAAACCGACTAATTCTTCCAGTTCATGATGTGGACGGTTAGCGACAGGGGTGCCGATAACAATATCATCCTGCCCGCTAAGTCGAGCCAGTACCAGACTCCAGGCACTGAGCACCGTCATAAACAAGGTGGTGTGATGGCACAATCCCAGGTTTTTCAGTGAGTCCAATAAATCGGCATCAATGTGCACAGGGACGCGGCTGCCAACAAAGGATTGTACAGCCGGGCGCGGTCGGTCAGTCGGGAGCGTCAGTAAGGCCGGTGCTCCGGTAAGCTGGGTGCACCAGAAATCACGTTGTGCTGTGAGCGCCGCCTTTTCCTCTTGCAGCCAGTGGCGCTGCCAGACGGCATAGTCGGCATACTGAATCGGCAGAGGCGGTAAAGGCGCGTCTTGACCATCAAGGATGGCGCGGTAAAAAACACTGAGTTCATGCATCAGCACACCGACGGACCAGCCATCAGTAATAATATGATGCTGAGTGAGCAGCAAGACATGCTCTTCGTCTGTCAGTTGCAGTAAGTGAGCACGCAGTAGCGGACCCTGGGTAAAGTCAAAAGGCGTCTGCGCGTCAAGTGCCGTGACTTCGGTAATACGGTTGTTACGGGCGTCTGGCGTTAATGCACGCAGATCCTGGTAGGGCAGGGCAAAACGGATATCAGCCGAATCGATGTGCTGGCAAGGCTGGCCGGAAACCAGTACAAAGCGGGTACGCAAACTTTCATGACGGGCGACCAGATGGTCGAATGCACGGTTCAGGGCAGGGCGGTTGAGCTGTCCTGTCAGGCGCAATGCCACAGGAATATGATAAGCCAGGCTGGCCGCCGGGTCGAGTTGCCCCAGGAACCACAGTCTTTGTTGAGCAAAGGACAGGGGTAACGACTGGCTGCGGTCAGCGACAGGGATCACTATCTGAGCCATTGTGGAAGCACTGGTGAGCGTTTGGGCCAAATGCATCAAAACCGGTTGCTCAAAGAGTTGCTGTAATGGCAATTCCCGCGCTAATCGCTGGCGGACTCTTGCTACCAGTTGGGTAGCAAGCAGGGAATGCCCCCCGAGTTCGAAGAAATGATCGTGACGACCCACTTGTTCCAAACCTAACAACGCTTGCCAAATTTGGGCCAGGGTGATTTCTATTTCGCCCACGGGGGCGGCATAATCTCTCACTACCACGGCCGATAAATCGGGGGCAGGCAAGGCTTTGCTGTCTAGCTTGCCATTGGGGGTCAACGGGAAGGACTCCAGCGTGACAAACGCACTGGGCAACATATATTCAGCGAGGTGTCGGGCCAGTTGCTGGCGCAGTGCAGCGGGCACCAGTTCAATCCCTTCCTGTGGCAGCAGGTAAGCGACCAGTCGTTTCTGCCCGGGTTCATCTTCGCGGGCCAGCACCACCGCTTCGCGCACGCCGTGACATTGGCTGAGTCTGGCTTCGATTTCCCCCAGTTCAATGCGGAAGCCACGCAATTTGACCTGAAAGTCATTGCGCCCGAGGTAGTCGATATTGCCATCGGGCCGCCAGCGGCCGAGGTCGCCGGTCTTGTACATCCGCGCATTGGGGGTGGAAGAGAACGGGTCAGCGAGGAAACGTTCGGCGGTCAGCTCAGGGCGATTCAGGTAACCGCGGGCCACGCCGACACCCGCAATATAAATTTCTCCCGCCACACCGCGAGGAACAAGCTGGCCGTGTGCATCCAGAATATAAATCCGGGTATTGGCGATCGGGCGGCCAATCGGGGGCGGATTATCCTCTGCGAAGGAAGTACAGGGATAGAGTGTGGCACAGACCGTGGTTTCTGTTGGTCCATAGGCATTGATCATCTGCCGGCCTGGTGACCAGCGTTTGACTAAGGTTGATGGACAGGACTCTCCCCCCACCAACAGGGTTTGCACGGTATCGGGCAGGGAATCCATCGCGGCTAACGCAGTCGGTGACAAGAGAACATGGCTGATGGCCTGATCGGCTAAGTAGCCGGACAGTGCGGCGCCGGGCAATAAATGGGTTCGTTTGGCCAGATAGAGACGAGCGCCTGCCATTAAAGCCATGCTACATTCCCAGATACTGGCATCGAAGCTGTTGGAGGCGAACTGTAAGACGCGACTGTCGGCAGTGAGTGTCAGAGCATGTTGCTGGGTGGTTACCAGGTTGCACAGGCTATGATGTTCGACCATTACCCCTTTCGGTTGACCGGTCGAACCGGAAGTATAAATGACATAGGCCAGATGGCGGGATGTCAACCCTAAGGCTTGAGGCGCTGGGTTATCAGCAGGTTGTGTTGCCAGAGACGGTTCGTGGTTATCCAGCAAGACCGTTGGCAAAGCGTTAAACTGAGCGAGCCACTCTGACCGGGCCAGTGCAGTTTGGGTCAGTAAAGCCACCGGGGCGGCATCTTCCAGCATATAGACCCGTCGTTCGGCGGGGTAAGTGGGATCAAGCGGCACATAAGCCCCGCCAGCTTTGAGGATAGCCAGAAAGCCGACTATCATCTCCAGACTGCGTTCGACGCAGATAGCGACCCGATCATCCGGCCGCACGCCCAGCTCAATCAGGTAATGGGCCAGTTGGTTGGCGCGGCGGTTAAGCTCGTCATAGCTCAGGGACTGCCCGGCAAACACGACGGCTGTTGCATTGGGTGTTTTTGCCGTTTGTGCTTCGAACAATTGATGGATCAGGGTCTCTTGTGGGAAGTCCATCTGTGTGGCATTGAAATCCACCCGTAATTGTTGCTGCTCTGTGAGTGGTAATAGGGGTAAGCATCGGATCGGGGTTTCAGGAGACGTCAGGGCAGCGTCTATCAACACCATGAGGCGGGACTGGAGTGCTGTCGCTTCAGCACGACTCAGGTAATTGGGCGAAAAATTAAACTCAAGAGTGACCGGTTTCTGTGCATCCTCACTGTCAGCAAAAGCATATTGATGGACAGCGATAACAAGAGGAAACGATGCACCACGTTGTATTTTGGCGTATTTGAGTGTGGCGTCGGGGATATCGGCGTTCACTTCTGTTCGCTCAAATGACAGCATGATATCGAATAACCGGGTGCGTCCGGTCTGCTGCTGGATTTGTGTGAGCCGATTGATTTCTGCGAGGGGAAGACGCTGATGTTTGTAGCAACGCCGCAATTCTGTTGCAGTTTTGCCCATCACATCAAGAAAAGTATCATGGGGCGAAACGGTGATACCAACCGGAATCACCGATGAAAACATCCCCACCGTGCGTTTTTGTTTGCTGTTTTTACGGTTATCTACGGGAATCCCAATAACAATATCTTCATCTTCGGTACGGTTTGTCAGCGAGTAAGCAGTACGTGAAAAATAGCAAGCCAGCGCGGCATACATAAAATGCAGGACAGACAATCCATGTGCAGCGACAGTCTCTTCGATTCGCTGGAAGAGCGTTTTATCCAGTGGCCAAATTAAAGGTTCGGTATGTTCGTTATCTGTTATTTTTCCTGAATTTGATGGCTGAATTAAAGCAGGTGGTAAGTTTTTATAGCGCTCTGACCAGAATTGCTGGTCTTGTCGATAGCGCTGTGAGTTTAAATAGGCATGATCTTCATTAATCAAGTCTAGATAAGAGGGGGCCGCTTTTGTCGATTTCTTTCCTTTGCTTAACCGAGTATATGTATTGGCTATCTCTTCGGAAATAAGTTTTAAAGTCGTCGTATCGCCAATAAGATGATGACAGCAAAACTGGCAGTACCAACGGTTATCACTTACTCGTAACAGTGCAAAACGCCATAATTCATTGTACAAATCAAACGGACGTATGAAGGCAGTACGGATATAGTGTTCTGCTTGTTCTTCAGCGTCAGCATAACCTGAGAAATCGTGGATTGTTACGGATACAGGCAAGGCATTGGTGAGCGCTTGCTGTGGTAATTCCTGAGTTTTAACGAGTCGTAAACGCAATGCATCATGACGATGAACAACGGTCTCAACAGCGCGAACTAACAGCGCATCATCCAACTTTCCCTCAACAAGGATCACGGAACCTAAGTTATAGCAGGTGCTATAAGGACGGAGGATCTGGTCGAGCCAGACGACTTGCTGGGGAGAGCTGAGTGGGAATTTAATATTATTGTTACTATTGCGTGGCATAGGCATCGCTTAACTCCTGCTCGTGATAATAATTAGTCATGCTAATAAATTAAATTTGAGTTATGTAACAGTGCTGCACGCTAGAATATGATTGGCTAACTAACGCTTTCATAAACGGATGCTTTGTTTTTTTGATTTTTGTTATAAGAGAATAAGTTTGTGTGTTTTTTGATTATTTGTATAAAAAATACTGATATAGGTATCGTTTGGGGAATTTTTGAATAGGATCAGAAAGATAGAGATAGAGATAGAGAATGTTTGAAAATGCTGATGGTGTGCCTGTGGGGCTATCATATACGAGTTCTTAAGAATTCAGATCTTTAAAATTCCTATATAATGTTTTGTTCTTATATAATCTTTTGGGCGGTATTATTGAAGGCATCTGGTATAAATATCCCCTCACCAAGAAAGGGATTAACCAGCGCGGGAACGCGGGAGGGATGTTTCAGAAACCGGTCTGGTTTTATCCAGACCGGCAACTAAAAATATTCTGACCTCCGTCACTCTGTCCACTCAGGCCTGAGGCCGTCTTCGTTATCGCAGAGGAAAGGATTCAGGGAATATCTTACGCTGTAGGCACAACGTTTGCGGCTGCCGGGCCTTTGGCGCCTTTCTCGATGGAGAACTCGACCTTCTGGCCTTCGAACAGAGTACGGTAGTCGTTACTCTGAATTGCAGAGAAGTGTACGAACACGTCTTTGCTTCCATCAGAAGGGGAGATAAAACCAAAACCTTTATCCGCATTAAACCATTTTACTAAACCAGTCATTTTATTAGACATATGATATTTCCTTTAATTGAGCCTTTTTAGGCGAATATGGCTTGTTTTACAGAAACTACTTAGCGCTTAACGTAGAGACTCAACAAGAAGGGATATCTGGGATAACGCCTGAGGATGAGAACTGCTTTAATAAACTGCTTTGTATGAGGTCTGTCTTTCAAACCGACGCCGATATTAACGCATGACCTGAGATATTAAGCAAGTAATATTTTAGCGGATTTGTATAATTGCGGGTAAGAAGGAGACGATATGGTTGAAAATCACCGCCGGCTGGCGGTGATTAGAACTTATAACAATTCAAATGCTCGCTTAATCACCGCATCGGAATAAGGCTGTTGGCCGTTTTCCATTTGAATGATCGCTTTAACCAGTCGGCTCATTGTGGTGACATTTTCTACATCCACTACGGCACTGCTAGCTATGCCAACTGATTTAGATACATAAGCGATATAACTCTCGGTATTATTTTCATTCGGTGGTGCCCAGCGGGAAATAAACTGGCGAATCGTATTGTCCCCGTATCTGCGTTCGTAGTTGCGCAGAATTTTTAGCATCGCTCGTATGCCATATTCCGGCGCCACAAATTGACAAAATGATTTGTCTGTCTGGATATCACGCAAACCTTGCCATTTGTCTCTATGACGGATATTGCCGGGATTGTGGTTACGAATTCCTCTTGTCATTGTTATCTCCTAAACGTTTATTGATGGCACGAATGGAAAACTCTCGGATTTTCTCTACGCCAATAAAACCAACGGCCCCGCCGAGGGCAGGTGAAATGCTGTTTGGAATACCAAATAGTTCCAGTCCACTGGAAAATCCCCACGACAGCGCTCCACACAGTAGCGGCTCGACCCAGCGATTTTTCCGCTCCACACCGTCATAAATAAGCCGGCCGTAACAGATCATAACGGCCAAAATAGAACCAGAAATTTGCGGCCAAGCGTTTCTTAGACCGTTTAATAAATCGGCCCATAAATCAGGATGTTCTTTCATTATTGTTCCCATAATTTGGTGATGGGCATCATCATCATCATCATCATCAACACTGACTGAATGAATGACGTCCCGTACCTTTTCATAGTAACGCGGGTAAAGAAAATCCACATGGATACGCTATTGTGCTCTGGCTCTTACTAAACCCATAAACGCCAAATTTTAGAGATAGACAAAAAGCAAATGAATTGCACAAATTCAAATAGACACTATATTAATCAATGTGATTTTTAATCATAAAATTATATTTTAACAAATAGTTAATTTAAATAATTGTATTGTTGATAATCTTTTCTGTAGCTCATTTTAGCATCACTAAATTTCCTTGATTGTATCAACTATTCGATGGTCATCGCCAAGTAACGCTGAATTTATCCTGTCAGTTTAAGTAGAGATAGAGTAAGGAATAATGTCATGAAAGTATTGATAGCAAAAAATGAAGTGGGTACACGATATCATAGCCACTATGTTGAAAATGCCGTGCATAGGTTGGCAGATAAATTAACCGAGAAAGAGGTTGATGTTGTTATTGCTGAGTCTTTTGATGATAGCTATACAATAATTTCTGCCAATGAGCCGTTTGATTGTTTAATGATAAGTTGTGCACTCATGGATGATGATTTATATCTTCAAGTACAGAGAATATTAAATAAATTATTTGAACGACAGGAAAATGTTCCGGTCTTTTTGTTAAGTGATCGGGAAAAAACGGTATTTTTGCTAAATCATGAATTATTGGAGCAGTTAACTGAATTTGCCTGGATATTAGAAGATTCAGCGGCTTTTATCGCGGGTCGTGCTATTGCTGCTATGCAGCGTTATCGTCAACAATTATTTCCTCCTTTAATGTCAGCGTTGATGAAATACAGCCGAACCTATGAATACTCCTGGGCGGCACCTGGGCATCAGGGGGGAGTCGGATTTAATAAAACACCGGTTGGCCGCTTTTATCATGACTATTATGGGGAAAATCTTTTCCGTACCGATATGGGAATTGAACGAGCCTCATTGGGTTCGCTATTAGATCATTCCGGTGCATTTGGTGAAAGTGAAAAAAACGCCGCCAGAGTGTTTGGCGCAGACCATTCTTATTCTGTCGTGGTGGGAACATCAGGCTCTAACCGCACGATTATGCAGGCGTGCATGACCGAAGATGACGTGGTGATCATTGACCGAAATTGCCATAAATCCATTGAGCAAGGGCTGATACTGACAGGCGCCAAACCGGTTTATATGCTGCCGAGTCGTAACCGCTATGGCATCATCGGGCCTATCTATCCACAAGAAATGCAGGTAAAAACATTACAGAAAAAACTGAAACAAAATCCCCTGATTCAGGGCATAACGAGCCAGAAACCCGTTTATAGCGTAGTGACAAACTGTACCTATGATGGTGTCTGTTATAACGCCAAGCAGGTACAGGCGTTATTGGATAAAAGCGTCGATAGAATACATTTTGATGAGGCATGGTATGGCTATGCGCGGTTTAACCCAATCTATCACGATCATTTTGCCATGCGTGGAGATCCCAAAAACCACTCCGGGCCGACAGTCTTTGCTACCCATTCATCTCACAAGTTGTTGAACGCACTATCTCAAGCCTCTTTTATCCACGTACGGGACGGACGCAACCCGGTGGATTTTTCAAGGTTTAATCAAGCCTACATGATGCATGCAACAACGTCTCCGCTGTATGCGATTTGCGCTTCAAACGATATTGCAGTTTCGATGATGGATGGCAACAGCGGCTACTCATTAACTCAGGAAGTCATTGAGGAAGCCATTGATTTTCGTCAGGCATTAGCACGCTTGCATCGTGATTTCAATAAGAAGGGGGGTTGGTTCTTTAAACCCTGGAATCAGGAAAAAGTAACCGATCCTGCAACCGGTAAGAAAATGGCTTTTGAAGATGCGCCAAAGGAATTACTGGCGAAGGAACAAAGTTGCTGGCTAATGAATCCGGGAGACAGTTGGCACGGTTTTGAAGATTTGCCGGCTAACTGGAGTATGCTTGATCCGATTAAAGTCAGCATATTGGCTCCGGGCATGGGAGATAATGGTAAGTTGAAAAAACAGGGCGTGCCGGCAGCATTAGTCACTGCCTGGTTAAGCCAGCACGGTATCGTACCGACCCGCACGACAGACTTCCAAATTATGTTCCTGTTTTCAATGGGGATCACCAAAGGAAAATGGGGAACATTGCTTAACACCCTGTTGTCTTTCAAACATCATTATGATGCTAATACGCCTTTGAATAAGGTGTTGCCAGATTGGGTAGAGCAGCACCCAGAAGTGTATGAGCAATTAGGACTGAAAGAGTTAGGCGATAAAATGTTCGATTATTTGCGGCAGAATAATCCGGGAGAAAAACTGAATCGGGCATATGCCGGTTTACCCAAAATGGAAATGATCCCGCGAGCCGCTTATCAGGCCATTGTGACCAATAATGTGGAAATGGTGGCCCTGGACGATTTACCTCATCGCATTGCGGCAAACTCTATCATCCCCTATCCGCCCGGTATTCCCATGCTGCTTTCAGGCGAAAACTTTGGTGATAAAACCAGTCCCCAAATTGGATATTTGCATGCGTTACAAAAGTGGGATCATGAATTTCCTGGTTTTGAGCATGAAACGGAAGGCACAGAGATTATCAACGGCATTTATCACGTGATGTGTATAAAAAAGTGAAAACGGGAAGATAAATTATGGCTATTGTTTCAGAGGCAAATGTTTCAGAGGCAAAAAAAGTCGGATTGATCCCCGTTACTCTGATGGTTGCGGGTAACATCATGGGATCGGGCGTTTTTTTGCTGCCTGCCAGCCTGGCATCAACCGGTGGTATTGCGATCCTTGGCTGGTTGGTGACTATCATTGGTGCTGTGGGGTTATCAATCGTCTATGCGAAAATCTCCTCACTGGATGACAGTCCGGGGGGGATCTTATGCTTATGCACGGCGGGCTTTTGGCCCTTTTTTAGGCTATCAGACGAATATTTTATATTGGCTGGCGTGTTGGATCGGTAATATCGCTATGGTTGTAATTGGCGTGGGTTACCTGAGTTATTTTTTCCCTGTCCTGAAAGATCCCATTATTTTAACCCTCTCTTGTACAGTCATACTGTGGATATTTGTCATTTTGAACATTATCGGGCCGCATGTTATTACCCGAGTGCAAGCGGTAGCGACAACCTTAGCATTGATTCCGATTGTAGCAACCGCCGTATTGGGTTGGTTCTGGTTCAACGGCAAGACCTATATGGATGCGTGGAACGTCAGTGGCTTGAATACTTTTGGCGCGATTCAGAGTATTTTAAACGTCACATTATGGTCTTTTATTGGCGTTGAAAGTGCTTCTGTTGCGGCTGGTGTGGTCAAAAATCCTAAGCGTAATGTGCCGATCGCGACGATTGGTGGTGTGCTGATTGCTGCCGTCAGTTATGTTCTGTCCAGCAGCGTGATTATGGGCATGATCCCTAACGCGGCGTTGAAAATCTCCTCTTCACCTTTTGGCGATGCTGCCCGATTGGCGTTGGGCGATACCGCAGGAGCCGTAGTTGCCTTTTGTGCAGCGGCCGGCTGTTTGGGATCATTGGGTGGCTGGACATTGCTCGCAGGGCAAACTGCCAAAGCTGCCGCAGATGATGGGCTGTTTCCTTCAATCTTTGCCAAAGTGAACAAAGCCGGAACGCCAGTTGCGGGTTTGTTGATATTGGGTGTTTTAATGACGCTTTTCCAACTCAGTAGTATTTCGCCAAATGCCGCGAAAGAATTTGGCTTGGTTTCTTCCGTCTCCGTGATTTTTACCTTGATACCTTACCTGTATACCTGTGCAGCTTTGCTGTTAATTGGTCATGGTCATCTTGGGCAGGAGAAAACGCGATATATCATCATTACGTTTATTGCCTTTATTTATTGCATCTGGGCAGTTTTGGGAACCGGAGCACAAGAAGTGGTATGGACACTTGTTGTTATGATGGTCATAACAGCAATGTATACCTTTAACTACAACACGAAACACCCTGTCCCTTTTCCGTTAGATAAAAAAGAGTAACTTCGATTTTGGGGTGTCACTATTTTGGTGCTGTTATTTCAGCACCTTTTTTTGATCAAAAAAATATTCGCAATTTGTGATCGTGCCCTGATATTGACGCTTCTGGCGGCCCAGGCAAACGGACAGAAGGTAGAACTTATGGATGATGATATTGGATTTCGATGTAACAAATGGGGTTCTGGTTCATATAAAGACCCGCAATTCGATTCAGTACAAGCCTGGTTTCCATAATCGTGGATCATTTTTCTGGTTTTTCTGGAAATTGATAAAATTTTAAGGGAGGAACATTTAATGAGAACCTCAAAACTTCGTTATGAGATAAAGGTAGTATATTCAAAGGGTTGATTGAACTTAAACATCATATCTTCTTTCGATGAAAGTACGATAAACAACACGTTGAACACCTGAAATTATCGGACTAATTCCTATCCATGAATCTGAATAGGCGCTAACATGGTTTAGGTGTTAGATAACTCACAGTAAGTTATCCCCATTTCAATAAACTAAAAGAAATCAGGATAACTTGGTATTTCGAAAAGTAGGAGCGTGCATATGTACAAAACTATTTTAGTACCAGTCGATATTTCAGAAGAAGATCTCACCAACAAGGCAGTTGACTGTGCACTTAAAATCGCCAGGGAAACCGGGGCTGAACTACATTTTTTACATGTATTACCCATTTCATCGGCGATTATTAATGCTTATGCACTAGGCTATATGGAAATTAAGGACAAGGCGACTATCAAGGCAGAGCGGGACTTGAAAAAGCTGGTTGATTCCATTGAATTACCCAATCGTCAAATCTCCTATTCGATTGCATTTGGTTCACCAAGAGACGAAATTACTGCGACAGCGGATGAAATTGGCGCTGATTTGATTGTTATCGGTTCAAGACGACCTAATATTACGACGCATCTGTTGGGTTCCAACTCAGCCGGAGTTGTCAGATATGCAAAAATATCTGTATTAGTAGTGCGATAAGTACTGGTGATGATAATGTTAATTTGTTGATTTTTCTGCTTTTAACTGATGCTCAATAGTGCGCGGTTATATCCGATTACAGGGGGAGTATGTATGTATAACACGATTTTAGTTCCAATTGATATTGCGGAAGATATATTAACTGATAATGCAATCAAGCATGCTGAGTATTTAGCAAAAATATCTAATGCAAAGGTTCATCTTTTTCACTCTGTGCCAGATATTTCCCGATTTTCCGTGAATTATAGTTACCACTATGATTTATTGAGTGCTTTTGCTAAAAAAGCCATCGAGAATTCTGAAGAGGAACTGAAAAAAATCGTAGAACGAATTGATGTACCTAAAGAGAGGGTATCATTCTCTGTTGCCTTCGGCTCTCCACGGGATAAGGTGTTGTCTACAGCACGTGAGATTAATGCAGATTTGATTATTGTCGGATCTCGTCGGCCCGATATCTCAACTCACTTGTTGGGTTCAAATGCGTCGGGCATTGTAGGATATGCCAATATCTCTGTTTTGGTTGTGAGATAACTGACCGCATCTGGGTAAAGTTAATTATTATTATTTATAAAAACCGTGCCTGAATATAGCACGGTTGTTTTTTTAGTAACTTAAATCATATTACTATCAATTAATTCAAATAATGCATTGACGTTTTCCTCATCGTTAAAGGGAAATCGACGAATAATATTTGCCATTTTAGCGTGTTGTCAGGCAGGATAATAGATGGATGTTATGCACAATAAGTAAATAGGTATTATTTTGAATAGTAAAATAGGCCAGTTGGCACGCTATCTTTTGGTTTTTGGGTTAACCCTCTCTTTTCATGCATGGAGTGCACCGACCAGCTTCGAACAAGCTAAAGTTGAATCAAGAAAAAATGTTTATAATGGACAAACAAAATCAGGCATAGGCACACTATATTGTGGGTGTGATTGGCAATGGGTTGGCAAAAGTGGTGGGCGCGTTGATCTGGCTTCTTGCGGTTATCACGTCAGATCACAGCAAACAAGGGCTGCACGCATTGAATGGGAACATATGGTGCCCGCCTGGGTATTTGGGCATCAGCGTCAATGTTGGCAGAATGGGGGGCGGAAAAACTGCGTTGCAACCGATCCTGTATTTCGCATAATCGAATCAGACATACATAACCTGGCGCCATCAATCGGTGAAGTTAATGGTGATCGCAGTAATTTTGGTTACGGAATGCTCGCCAGAAACACACCTAATATGTATGGTTCATGTAGCAGCAAGGTGGATTTTAAATCACATTTGTTTGAACCACGCGATAGAGTAAAAGGTATGGTTGCCAGAGTCTATTTCTATATGCATGACCGCTATAATCTGACTATGTCACGCCAACAGCAACAACTGATGATGGCATGGGATCGCCAGTATCCAGTGGATGCCTGGGAGCGTGAAAGAGATAACCGAATCGCCAGGATTATGGGGCACCATAACCCATTTGTGACTGGCAGCAAAAAGTGGGAATTGGGACATAAAAATTCAGGCCAGGGTTTAATATCGCAGCAAGGATTGATGGCGCAAAAAAGAGGAGAAGTACAGAGCCGTGCGCCAAAGCCAAGTCATTTACATGCAGAAAACAGCCAGATATCAACCCAAAGGATGACATCAAAAACGGCGTCAAATGAGATAATTAAGGGGAATAAAAATAGCCAGATTTATCATTTTGCACACTGTGCTGGCTATAAAACGGTGGCAGATAAAAACGCAATTTACTTCCGCTCAGAAGCAGAAGCTAAAAAAGCGGGATATCGCTTGGCAGGTAATTGTAAAAAATAGCTCTCAATGCATGGCTAATAAAAATCAAACAATGTTTCAGTAAAATTTAACCTGGGAGATTTTGTGGCCGGGGTATAGTGTTTGATAGTATACATTCAGTAATGTATGTGTATACGCGATAAACTTCAAGTTGCAATCCGCAAGACGACGCGAGACCTTATATTTCCCCGCTGTGCGGGGAAATATAACACGCATCTTGAAGTTGGATTGGTTTAATCAGTTAAACCATTCTGTTGTTGCTCTGATCAAAACCTTAATTCAGATACCGCCTCAGCCATTAAAAAAGTGAGTTATCACTTGACTTTCATTCCCGCCATTGTCATTAGAGTACGAAATAACGTAGATACGGCGTATAAAGCCAATACACTGCAAAACCAAATTGCTACCATCCAACTCAAGCGCTTCCACAATGAAGGACGCGGTGGTACTGGTTTAATGGTAGCCTTGTTCATGGGTGATTTTTCCTCGGAAGACATAATAACTCCAAAAGGTATAAGTCAAAATTATCGGAATAATGAACAGAGCACCAACCAGCATAAAACCCAATGATTGAGGAGGGGAGGCCGCCTCTTCATAGCTAATCGAGGGAGGGATAATGTTCGGCCAAATGCTGATCCCCAATCCAGTAAAGCCCATGAAAATCAATAACAGTGCTGTTAAAAATGGGGTGTAATGGCTTGAGTTTGGGTTAGATTTCAATAGCTGCCAGCTTGACCACAGTACCAATAATGGTACGGGCATGAAAAAAATAGATTTGGCAAACTGAGCCAACGTTCAGCAATTGCTGGGTGAGCGAGTGGTGTCCAAATACTGATAATGGCAATAATGGCCGGCATCAGCAATGTCAAAGGGCGCAGGACACGGTACATCTGTTGTTGCAGATGACCTTCTGTTTTCATTATCAGCCAGCCACATCCTAATAAAGCATAAGCGATGACGAGTCCAATGCCACAAAACAGAGGAAAAGGAGCCAGCCAATCAAAATAGCTACCGATATAAACACGATTTTCGACAGGAAAACCGGTAATAACTGCGCCAACGACGATACCTTGCATAAAGGTGGCGAGCATTGAACCGGTAATGAATGCTTTATCCCAGAGGTGTTGGTGCGTTGGTGTAGCTTTGAACCGAAATTCAAAGGCTACGCCACGAAATATCAGGCCTAATAACATGATGGTCAATGGAATTGCCAGTGCATCTAAAACGATTGCATAAGCCAGTGGAAACGCACCAAATAATCCAGCGCCTCCCAGCACCAGCCAGGTTTCATTGCCATCCCAGACGGGAGCAACAGAATTCATCATCAAATCACGATCGGATTGCGCTTTAATCGCTGGATATAAAATGCCGATGCCAAGATCAAAACCATCCATTACGATATACATCATGGTACTAAATATAATGATCAGGAACCAAATGAGAGGAAGATCAATACCCATTTGCTGACTCCTTATTTGGGACTATTTGTGGAAGGCCTTTACGAATGAGTTTCATCATATAGGCGTAACCCACGCCGAAGACGGCGGCATAGACGACAAAGAAAATAAGCAGGCTGATGCTCATGTGGATTTCCCCGTGTGCTGATACCGCATCTTTGGTGCGCATTAAGCCGTAGATGACCCACGGTTGACGGCCAATTTCTGTGGTAAACCAACCTGCCAGAATCGCAATAAGGCCAGAAGGTGCCATCAAGAGCATAAAGCGGAGAAAGAGCGGGTTTTCATACAGGCGCTTTTTATGACGTAACCATAACCCCCAGACGCCGGCAAGGATCATCAAAATGCCTAATCCCACCATGATGCGAAATGACCAAAACACCATAAACGCATTTGGGCGATCTTCCGGGGGAAATTCTTTCAGTGCTGGAACTTGCTTATCCAGACTGTGTGTCAGAATCAGGCTGGCAAGATAGGGGATCTTGATTGCATAACGTGTTTCTTCCGCTTCCTGGTTGGGTATACCAAATAAAATCAATGGGGTGGCTTCACCAGGATGATTTTCCCAATGCCCTTCCATGGCAGCGACTTTAGCCGGCTGATGTTTTAATGTATTCAACCCGTGCATATCGCCAATGATGGCTTGCAACGGGGCAATAATCAGGATCATCCACATCGCCATTGACAACATTTTCCGCATAGCGGATGAATCATTGCCTTTCAGTAAATGCCAGGCAGCAGAAGCCGCAATGAAAAATGCTGAGGCCAGAAATGCCGCCGTTCCCATATGCAGCAGACGATAGGGGAAAGAGGGATTGAAAATCACTGCGAACCAATCAACAGGAACAACCTGATTATTGATAATTTCATGGCCTTGTGGTGTCTGCATCCAGCTATTAGAGGCCAATATCCAGAATGTCGAAATAATCGTGCCGAGCGCCACCATACAGGTTGAGAAAAAGTGTAGCTTCTCTCCGACCCGATGCCAGCCAAACAGCATAACGCCGAGGAACCCAGCCTCAAGGAAAAATGCGGTCAGCACTTCATAGACCAACAACGGGCCGGTAATAGAGCCGGCAAAATCAGAAAAGAAACTCCAGTTGGTGCCGAACTGATAGGCCATCACCAAGCCGGAAACCACGCCCATACCGAAATTAACCGCGAAAATTTTTGACCAGAAGTGATATAACGTTTTGTAGTCCGTATTACGTGTTTTAAGCCATAGACCTTCCAATACCGCCAGAAAGCTCGCCAAGCCTATCGTAATGGCAGGAAAGATAATGTGAAAAGAAACCGTAAATGCAAATTGTATCCTTGCGAGTTCAAGGGCATTCAACCCTAGCATAGTGACCTCTTATTGAAATCTTTGGGTATATGGGGAAACGAAGTTAGAAGATGCAGACAAGTAGAACACAGGGAATTGAGGTATAATAGTGACAGTTTCTTTTTTATTGACTATAACAGTTTTGAGTGGAAACCAGTCATATGATGTGTTGTGGGCAATGGGTACTGTTTGAAAAACAGATAAGAGGGTGTTGAAAGTATTTCACTGACATTTTAAAAAATAATAATCTAAACAACCTTATTGAAGTAGGATCTTATTTTAATAACTAATTGGGCAATATCTCATTTTATAAAAATGGTCATGATTTCACTGTGATACATACGACCTTGCTGACGGCGTAGACGGTATCCGTTATCAAGAAAAAACTGCGTTCAATAGGGGATGAAAAAACAACAAAAATCGTCGACATCGCAGTAAATTTCAACTAAGTTATTCATAGTCTGTTCCGCCCCGGAGCTGTTTTCGGCGTTCACCAAAGCTTTGCTCCCGGAACAGATTTTTTGTCAATGTCTTATCCAGAATTCGAGTTAAATATCATATTATGAAAATTAACCATCACATAAGAGGTCAATATAAAAAAATATTTTAAAACTAGCGATTAGCGATTAGTACTGTAAATATCATTTATGTGGAAAATGATAAAACACAGTTGTGTTAGCTCTGTTGCAATCGAATATGGAGGTAGCAGGAAATCGTGGAACTCATTATAACATACAATCTTTATGGGTTAGACAAGACATATTGGTAATGTAGGGATGCATATCATGAAGTTAACAAGGCTTGCGCTGAAAAAGGATAGTAGCGGAAGATGAATATTTGTAATCCCAAGGTAAACTGCCAAATGTAAAAAACATGATATTTCAAAAACTAAAAGGAAATTAAATATATGAAATTTTTTTTTAGACTATCACAGATGATATTTCTTCTAAGTTTTACACTGTCTGCTTCAGCGGTGCAAAGCTACGCCACCTTTAATGAAAATGACCCAGTTAACAACCGTACTGCATTTTTAATTCAACAAAACCATATAAGTACACAAAGACAACCTTTTCTTTATTCTGCTCCATATAATTACGGAGAGCAGATAAATTATGGCGTATTTGATCCAAATCACTCCTTTCGTTATCGAATACTAAAAAATGGCGCTCAGATAAACTCAGTTTCTGATTCCTTTAGTCCACTTATTCTGATGCGCACTAATGAAATGAAATACTTACAAGACAGTCATGAATACAGCAATGCTAATGATCCTTATGCTAATATTTTTATTGACAGGAGCATGATCCGCTTATCTGATTATGAGCGAAAACCAACTCGATCTATGGTTAATTGTGGGCGTGACCATTCTTCTCCGTTATCGCATACAGAGAAAATTTTGAGTAGTTCACAATGCAGTGATTTTGATCATGACTTTACTGTTGTCTATCCCATAGCAAAAAGTCTAATTCCCATTACCAATATGTTGCTGCTAGCTGATTATAAACTTAAAATAAAAACATGCGAAGTTGAGTTAAACACAACAAAGAATTGGGCTTTTAGTTCATGGTATAGTACTTTCATTACTAAGGGAGATTGTCAGATTAAACTTAAGTTAATTTGTGATGGAAGTGAAAACTCGTGTTCCCCTTCTGTTGGAGATTATTCCACAAAAAATCAATTTAAATTAATTATATATGATGATGAAAAAAATCATAAAAAAGAGTCTATTAAACGTCTTCAAAACATAGAAAAAAGTAATGTACCTCACCGTCCGATCAATCTAGAATCAATCAATAATATGATGTTTGAAAATAAAGGCAGTGGTACTGCAAAAATTTCATATATTACTTCTAGTTGTTATCATTCCACAGGCCCTAGTTCATTTTATGTTAATTCAGGCACATTTTATCTTATTAATATAAAAACGAGCAATGCCTATCATGGAATCAGGTGGTGGAATTGTTGGAACGAAGCTAAAACAATCAGTTGGAAAATTGAATATACTACATATGAATAAATACGTTAAAAAGAGGTTAAATAAGATGAAAATATTTACCATACTTGCTTTGTTTTTAAGTTTAATTAGCAACATAGCGGTTGCTACAACACCTAAAGACACTACAAATAATACACAAGCCAAATTAAATATCGGTGACCCAATAATTATGCTGGATTCTGCAAAAGACTGCTCTTCTATCAAACAGGGTTATCTTATTTCTTTATCTGTAGGATATGGTGGTAATACAAACTGGGCAACTTATACAATTAAAAATGAAAAAGGTGACAAGGCTTGGTATTGGGGAGCTTATCAAGTTGATACTCCGGCAGGGAAAGCCACCCTTGCAACGGCAATTTATGCTGCATCGAGTGGACAAAAAGTTATTATTCAATGTGACACCAATAATTATATTAAATATTTGTCGGTTGGACCTGATTCTTATTAACGCAAATTACCGAAATATTTAAAACACTAATGATTAAAGCAGATTTCATCATTTTACTTTTAAAAGTGTATAAATATTTATTTATTTTTCCATATGAAAGGTTAAAACCGACTTTAGTTGGTCAGCTTTAGCTGCGATACCGTATTACACGAGAGGTGCAATATGGATACAGATATGGCAGCTCTGGGCTTTCAGTCCGTTAATAAATCACCCACCGACTCGAGGCGGTGGGTGATTTATTTATGTTTGTATCAAAATTAAAAACCTTTTACAATTTTAGGCTTGGGGATTTACCGGAAGCGGATGTGTGATTGCTTTGCCAGATATAATCGCCTGTCAGATTGATATTTAATGTGTTATCTGATAATCAATAAACTGAGAAATCGTATCATTTTAAGCTGTTCTACGGGTGTATTTCCGATTGAGAAAAACAAATTTTGAATACGCTTGATTGTTGATGTTAGAATTTAGCTCTCTTTTTTCCTCAGTGAGGAGGAATTGGATTATACCTACGGGTGCAATAAACCATGCTTCGGACCCAAAGCCTCTCACCATCGGATAAATGGATCATATGTCTTGCAAGGTGTTGATATTGCGGTTGATTATAAAGATAAAGGGCTTGCAAAAATTCAAATTGATAATTTTCCATAAGACCTGGCTGTGGCCTATCTTGTAAATTTTCAAGAGAGGCAACACCCAGTTCACTATAAAGATGCCATCTTTCTCTTGGTGGTGGATAAAACGCAATTGCATTTGTTCTTGTTCTTGGATGAGTAAGCCCTACCGCATGACCAAATTCATGGAGAATAAGTGTATAAGTGAAATTTTCTAGTAAAACCCTCCTATCGTTGGTTCCAAAGTTAGTTTCTAATTGTTGTAACTCTTCGCTACTTATTTCATCACTTTGGCGAAAGTATATTCCAGGCGATGTAATAAAAGGATATCGTCTAGTAAGATTTACTAATTCGTGATAACCTGCTTCATATGTAATTGCCATAGAAGATTGCATGTTTGAAAAATAAGAATTTGGAACTGTTCGTACGACAAAATTTGGAAAACCATGACTTGATACAAATGGTTCTATAACTAGGCCTCGATCCCTAAGAATTTCATTCCAATATGTTGCCGCTTCATCAACAAGAGGCTGCAAACGAATATCTTCACCCCCACCACCTTCTATATTAAAATGAATTGTCATTTGTGGATCTATGTAATAATGCATAAAAGGTCCATAATGGTGTACTGCTGAATATGGCGTAGGGTTAGTGTGCAGTGTTTCATATTCAAACATGAAGCCAACATGATTATAGGCTGGATCAGATGGGTCAAAATGAGAAGGTTGAGGTTGAGCATGAACCTGAACCGTTGCTGTAAGTAAAATAAAACTGAATAAAGAAAATGCTTTTAATGATTTGAAAATTTTTTTATACATATAATTTCCCCTTTTATATTATGATCATGTATTGATGAAGATGTATTCTAAAAGAGAATACTCAACACGTCCCTCGTTTCAGGCTGAATTTATGGGGCTAAAAATGATATGTTTATAAAACACATCTTAATTCTAGACAAAATAAGATTGATTTATATAAATAAAAATTTCGATTTCATGTCATTATGTTACGCTTCATTTTTCCCGTAGGGCAATTAAGGACAGCATAAAAACTTGGAGATGATGGTCATCGTTGTCTTTGGTGGCTACAGGCTATCTACTAGAAGTAGAAGCTACAATACTCCCCCTACTTTATAGAGTCAATTAATGTATAGCGATAATGGAACTAATTTGTCTCTTTGAAAAACACGGTGAAGCTTATTAATATGGCACTGTTTGATGTGGAAATTAACCCTAAGAATAAATAGCTTAGTGATATTCATATTATTTAAGCTGGCAGAATATGACTGAGCAAAAAATTATCGGTAGCATTAAAGCAGACTCAATGATACTGAGTCTGCTTATGCCTATTATGCAAAACAAATTTTTGCCCAGCGTGCCAGGCTGTATCCTAATGTCTCTTGGTGCACTTTCAATAAACGGGCGAGTTTTTCGGGTTCTTGGACGTCTCTGTGCAAGGATTTTAATGTCGTTAAATTCTGGCGAGAGTAAAACGCTTTCTGAGCTTGTATGTCATTGATAGCAATCGGGTTCCAGAACTGCGTCAGGGGCATGTCAATACCCGAAGAGACTTTGCTGCCTAATCCAAAAGGATGCATGAGTTGTTTAAAGGTTAGATTAATATCTAAATCATTTCCCCCGATGCGTTGACCTGTGTGCGCCAGTAAGCTGTCATTGCGCACAGATAGGTTTTTCCAGCAGAAAAGACTTTGGCGATTTAATGTAATAAACTTCTTGAGGATCTTCCAGATATTGAGCGAATATATTGAAAATTTTCACTTTATGCCTGTAACAGTTTAGACAAAGGCCAAGTATATGACGCGTTACGAACAATTGGCTGGCGTGATCCGCCAACAAATAGAAGACGATATTTGGCAAGTGGGTGATAGATTGCCATCATTGCGGGAATCGGTGAAATCGTCGGGTTTGAGTTTGATGACAGTGCTACAAGCTTACCAGTTGCTGGAAAGTCAGGGTTGGATCGTGGCACGTCCACAATCAGGGTATTATGTTGCCACTCGGTTAAAACCCTTTGCGGCAGCAAAAGGGGGGAAGGGACTCAACTTAAGTGAAAATGTGGAGATCAGTGCGTCCATATTTGATGTATTACAGGCATGTAAAGATCCGCAAATTATTCCTTTCGGTTCGGCATTTCCCGATCCTTCTTTATTAGTCGAACCCAAATTATCAAAAATGCTGGCTTCAGTCGCTCGCCGTTTCGTGCCACACAGTTCGCTGGCAAATTTGCCGCCAGGCAATGAAAAGTTACGGCGTAATATTTCTCGTCGCTATGCTTCTCACGGTATCCATGTTTCCCCAGATGAAATTGTGATTACTGCCGGAGCAATGGAATCATTAAGTTTCAGTTTGCAATCTGTCACTTCGCCAGGGGATTGGGTGGTGATTGAATCGCCGGCTTTTTATAGCGCGTTGCAGGCAATAGAGCGGTTACGATTGAAAGCTATTGCTATTAAGACAGATCCCCATACAGGCATTGATTTGGATACTTTGAAAGACGTCGTGCAGAAATATTCAATAAAAGCGTGCTGGCTGATGTCACGTTTTCAAAACCCACTGTGCAGCACAATGCCCCCTGAAAATAAACAGCGATTGGTAGAGATTTTGAACCAAAACCAGATCGCCCTGATTGAAGATGATGTATATGGTGAATTGTATTTTGAGCAGGAACCACCGGCACCAATCAAAGCATGGGATAGCGAAAATAATTTCATGCACTGTTCATCATTTTCAAAATGTCTTGCGCCCGGTTATCGGGTAGGTTGGGTTGCAGCAGGCAAACATGCGAAGAAAATTCAGCAATTACAGATGATGAGTACGGTATCTGCCAGCACGCCAACCCAGTTGGCGATTGCAGACTATCTGTCGCAGGGAGGATATGACAATCATCTGCGTCGATTGAGGCGGCAGTTGGAGCAGAGGCAAAATCGGATGTTATGGGCAATCAGTGAATACTTTCCCCAATCTGTGAAAGTAAACAGTGCACGTGGTGGTTATTTTCTCTGGCTGGAGTTTGACCCCCCTTTTAATGCCAACCGACTCTATCAACTGGCATTGGCAAAGAATATCAGTATCGCACCAGGTAGCATGTTTTCCACGAGTACCCAGTTTGATCATGCCTTCCGCTTGAATACTTCATTTGCCTGGAATGAAACACAGGCCTTGGCAATGAAAGAATTGGGGAATATGTGCCACATGCTTTTGTAGTGGCCATACACAATATGCGTCGTGACCTGATTTTTTGCAACAAACCCAAACAGGGAGCGGAGCATCGGGGAGTATGAGTGAGCTGTCAATGTGCATTGGGCAAAACGGTGTTTACCAAAAAAGGTATCGAATCGTTATTGCCCATGCGTACCTGTCGTAAATTAAGTGAGGGCACGAGCGGCTCGGATCAGACTCTCACCAAGATAGTCATATGTGGATGATATACCTGGTAAAACCAGATAGTAACCCCCACCGAAAGGTTTTAATGTAACGCTCTAAGGGTTCACCATTTAACCGTTTTTGGGTATCAATAAAGCCTTTTTTCAGGTCATTTTGGAATGAAACAAAAATCAGCCCCATATCGAGTTGGCCTGTTGATGTTAATCCAAGTGAGTAACTATAACTGCGCCGACGTAATTTGGAAACATGTCGTTCGGTTGTTCGAGGCTCAGCCCGACGCATGTGGGAGTCAAATAACACCCGATCGCCATGCGGATCACGATTAAATTCGGGGTCGTCGTGCTCATGCTGTTTTCCTATCGGTGCCCCGCTAGCTTTATGTCGTCCAAAATCATTTTCTTGATCTTCAAGCGGTGTTCTATCCCAAAACTCCAGGGCAAAGCGGATGAGACGAACGGCTTGATAACTGCCATTTTCTATCCACGCGGGTTCTTTTTGCGTAATCCAGACGAGAGAGTCCATTAAGTCATTGTCTTTCGCATCGGCATTGCCGGTGCCATCTTTAAAGCCAAACAAATTAATGGGCGTTGTTTTACATTCAATATCGCGAGCAGGTAAAAAACCATCTATCTTCCAAAGCGGTGCAACCTTTCCCGATAACTGACGTAAAACGTCACGTAATGCATAAATCACAGTTTCTCGGCTATTGGCACACAATTGCAGTAAGAGATCACCCCCACACCACGATGCTTCTAAGCGATCATTTGGGAACGCGGTCATCGCAACAAATTTTTTCGGCTTTAGCGAGGTTAACCCGAAACGGTTATCAAAGAGCGAATGACCGAGTGAAACCGTTATAGTTAAATCATCCGCCGCTAAATAACGCCCGAGGATCCCAGATTCTGCTGGTGGCATCCGGTCATTCGTGGTTTTTTCCGCCTGACGGTTTTGCGTTAATCGAGCAATACATTGTGTTAAGCGCTTAAAAATGTCTTCAACCTCATCAAGCGTGGAAACGGTTAAATTCAGCGACAAAAAAATCGCTTCTTTTTGTTCTGGTGTAATCACGCCAGCCTGATGTTTTCCTAAATAGGGAATGGCGTGTGTGCGGCTGAGGTTGTCACATGCTTTCGTTTCCGGTGTCGCCATTGTCGGTAAACTCAGCGCCTTACTGGATAACAGAACACTGCCTGCTCCCAGCCATTTTAATGTCATGCGTTTACTCAGCGAAATCGACTCATTCTCACTGGGGATCGTGTTTTTTTTCGTGCTTCATGGTTCGTTCCGGTATTTATAATACACATCTATCTTCAATGCCGCCCGCAGTCCAGACAACGTCTGCGCTAACTGTGTCAGTTGGGCGTAAAGCTTATGTTTATCCCGACGAGAGAGTTGCTCATAACGGAAGTATTGCCCTTGTGCAGAGCGATAATTCGCCATGACGGAATCAAGTGCATCAAATTGCGTATTGAGTGATGTCACTATTTCAGGGGATAAAAAGGGTGCCAACCCGTCAACTATCCAGCGAGCACCCTGCAAATTTGCCGCAATATCCGCTAAGTCACTGCGACTGTAGCGGTTTTCATCACCGCCGAGTTTTGTCTCTAAAATAAGCTCAATGCCATCATCTGCGGATTGCACTAATTTTGCTATCGGAAGCGTTTCCACCGCCACACGCTGTTTTAAATCTTGTACATTATGCAGTAGCGCTTGCGTTGCTGCCAAAGCATCCGATTTATCGTTCGTTGAAAACAGGGCGTATTCAACACGATGAAAACCGATAAATTTCGGATCGCGCTCCTGTTCAAGAAAATAACGGGCATGGGGGTTAATCACACGATCGGCATGACCAAAAACAACCACCACCGCGCGGATCGTCTCATAATCATAATGAGCCTGAATATATGCTTGCTGTGCGGCTTGCCAATTTCCTGCGTTTAATGCACGCTGCAATGTGATTAACTGCGCTTCGATGGCTGCCACTTGTACGCCCATCGTTTTCATATAGACCGCAATTATCGGTTGATATTGCGTCGGCGTAGGAATATCTCCTTTGGCAATAACGACTTCATTGCCTATGTCTGGACGCCCCGCACGATACTTTTCCGCCCCCGCAGCTAAACTCAATAACAGCATTAGCGAAACCGTCATTCTCAACGTATTACGCTGCATGACGACGCCCCTGACGACGGAATAATGCAATCACAACGATCCAATAAACAGCAAACGCCAGCACACTTATCCCAATAGGTTGCGCCCGATACCCAAATAAGGTAGCCATAAAATTCCCGATTAACCCGGAGTCATCTAACCCATTGCTGGTATCCCATACTGGGTAGATGAGAAAATCATTCAGCTCAATATCGTGTTCTAACAGCACATTGGAAATCTCTTCCACGCCTTTAAGAAGCAATGAACAGGCTAAGAAAAGCAGCACGATACCGGTAATACGGAAAAACCATTTCCACGCAATTTTTCGATAGCTAAGTGAGAACAGATACAACGTCAGTGCGGCTATCACGATCCCTAATATCACTTCTCCCGCAAATGACCACATGGAATCTCGCGTTAGCCCCATTACGATACTGGAGAGAAACACAACGATTTCACTGCCTTCACGTGCAATCGCAATTGCGACGATAACCAATGCGCCCCACCAAGAGTGATGTTGTGCGCCACGAACCATTTCGTGTTCAATACCCGATTTGAGTGAGGCGTTGTGCTGGTTCATCCAGTACACCATTTGTACGATAAGGATACAGGCAAAGAGCGACATCCCAATCATAAAATAGGTTTGTCCGCTGTCATCGAGCACATGAAATACGCCGTAAATTAACAGAGCTAAAAAGAGGGATAAGGCACTCCCAAGCGCGACACCACCCCATAAATAACGGCGTCCTGCCTCTGCATCAGGGTGTTGTTTGATCCACGCATAAATAATGCCGACCACGAGTAGCGCCTCAAAGCTTTCGCGCCATACCACAAAAAGAACTTGTCCCATTCCGTATCCTACAAACAAATGATTATTTAACTATTATCTCACCGGCGGGGTGCGCGAGATGAAAATCATCAAAAAATGTATATTTTCCCGGTTTAAGCGGTGCGATGACTACCACTGATCTTGCACCGGGTGCCAGGACTTTTTCTTTACGCAATTGCGTGCTTTCAAATTCAACAGGCTCCGTACCGGTATTGCGAATTTTGATCCGAACGGGGGTTTTCGCTGGCACATTTAACACCGGTGGCGTTAACTCACCGTTATTCATTTCAAGTTCAACAGTAAATTTTTCAGCGGCAATCGTCATGGGCGTATAAATCAACGACATGACCACGATACACAGAGTGAAAATGAACGATTTCAAGATAAACCTCGACGAGAGCGGGACGTCCAATGTCTAATAACAGCGAGCGCTTTATTATTGCTCGCTGTTTTCAATGACTTAATAGCGGCCTTTGCGACCCGTTCCGGCGTAATCGAAGTCCCACGAAACATCAATGGGTTCAAACCAGGCCGCTACGCCAGTTTCTTTATCGATATGACGCCCGAATGTAACCTCATCATTCATACTCGGCGGGGAAATACGATATTCCACACGGTATTTTCCATAACCATTCAGTTTCAAATTTTCACCATAGTGAGGACCATCGCTGGCGACCATGGCCATAAATGTGCCGGATTGTGTTTTTTCCGGCTCATCTAACTTAGTAACCTTATAATCGACTTTCAGGTATGGGATCCAATCCCCTTCGGCAAAACCATTTGGATTCTCTTCGACGGCGTGGATATCCGCTTCCAGATGAATATCGGATTTTTCCGCCGCCAGATGATGCATTTTATGTTTGCCTTCCAATGACATGGTGATCGGTTGCAAGTAAACCCCTTGAATTTCCAGTCCATTTTTGATAACCGGTTGCCCAAGAGGGTATTCCAATGCCATAGCTGATGTTGATACCACTCCCAGTAACGTTGCCATGACACTCATCCCGATACGCATTTTGATACCTCGCTGTTATAGTGCAAATAGTTTACTAATAATGATAATCATTATCACATTTATTATTCAAGAAAAATTGTTATTTATCCTGGATTTTTTTAATGGCATTGGTGACCCCAGTGAATTGCCCGCGCGGTATCAGCGCATCAGTAAACAACGTGTTTTTTGAAGATAATTTAATCGATATGTTGATGATTGATTGCCGATATCCATCAAGTTATTGAGCTTTTTTGATTCGCCAGGTTAATTAAAGGTCTGTGTGACAGTCTTATAGCGTGATTGCTATCGTCGTTATATTTTACTTAACTAGGGAAGATATTATTTGCGATTTCTTTATTTCACATGCTAACATCTTGTTATTAATGATAATGTAAATGATTATCATTACTATTTGCATATGGATGATGAGATGACACACACAAATAAAACGATGTTAGCTGCTGTTATTAGTAGTTTTTTTGCCAGTTTTTATGTACATGCAGAAAAAAATCTTAGTAAAGAATCTGTGACAATAACAGTAAAAGCAGAAGAAGAGGATTCTGCAGATGTTTTGTCAAAGCAGACTATAGGGGCTAATGAGATAAAAGACACACCTGCCAATAATGGTAATTTGAATGATTATCTGCAAACCGTTCCTAGCGTTCGTGTTGATAATAGCGTTCAAAATGGTCATAATAATGGTGAAATAAAACCATTGCCAATTTCTATTAATGGCGCTCCATCAGAACAAACTGCATATATGATTGATGGGGTTAATGTTAATAATGATATCGATCCCACATCTTCACTTTTTGATGGAATAATGGGCGTTAATCCTAATAAAAGTGCAGAGCAAGCATACTTTTTTGACGCCAATATGCTTGCGGGGATTACGGTATATAACAACAATGTGCCTGCTAATTTAGGCGGATTTACTGGCGGCGCTGTTGTAGCAAAAACGCGGCAATATAGTGGTGAAAATCATTTTTCAACGAGTTATAGAACTACACGTTCTGGTTGGTCATCACTACGAGTTGATGAAAATGCAAAAGAAGCGATGGACAAAGCCATTCCAAACGGTTTTAACGCAGAATTTCAGCCTGTTTATAAAAAAGACTTCTTCAATATGGTCGCTGAGTATGGCCTGACTGATGATGTCGGCGTTGTTTTGGGTTTTAGTCGTAGAGATTCTAATATCCAACAAACACGGATGCTTAATCCAGAAGGTGAAACGGATAAGCGTAATCACACTCGCCGTTCAGATAATATTCTTGCTAATTTTAATTGGACTCCTGATGTTGATCAAACGTTAGAAATCGGATTGCGTTATTCAGATTATCGTGAAGGAAAATTTTACGCGACAAATATTGATGGTAATGTATCCGATACACATCAAGCTTATGGCTCAACAGTACGATGGATAAAAAATGTAAATAACGGAACATTAACCACAACAGCGGCCTACGATAAATTTACCGATAAGCGTGATTCAAATAGCGCACAAGCTGAAGTGATTAATGATTTGGATAGTGGATTAGATTTTGAGCTAGGTGGTTATGGAGATAGTCAGTTAACTCAGAAAAATATTCATTTAAATTTAGATTATGCTATGGACAGCATGACGCTAGGAAATAGTCAGCATGTCTTTAATCTGGGAGCAGATTATCGTCGAACTCAATATGAATTTAATCGTGATCAAGATGTAACTTCTGCTATTTATACCATATTTGATGGAAGCAAGACCCCACCTGTTGACATATTGGTTGCGCACGAAGGGCAGATAAATACAGAGCATCAGGATTATGCTATTTATACTCAGGATACGGTTAAATGGGGTGATTTTACTATTCGCCCCGGTGTTCGTATTGAGCGAGATAACTATCTTAATAATACAAATATTGCGCCACGATTTATGGTTAATTGGCAAGCATTGCCACAGACTAAAGTTAATTTTGGCTTGAATCGTTATTACGGTCGCTCATTTGCAGAAATGAAACTTTCAGGTGAAATATTAAAACTGAGCGATGATCATGTTCGTGATTATAGCTCTATCGAAAATTTAAAAACGCCTTATTCAAATGAACTTAGCTTTGGCGTTAATCAAGGGTGGAGCAATTGGCTTATTTCAGCCAATTATACCTTCAGAAATTACAAACAACGTATTGTCGTTAAACGTAATGAAATTGGTGATAAAAAAAATGATTCATTTATTAATGGTGATGATTTCAATGCCCATATTTATACCTTGCAGATAAGTAACAAAACACCATGGGTATTAGGTGCAACAGAATGGAATGCCACATTAGGTGCGGATTGGCTTAATACGGGAAGAGCAAATTTAGATCGTGCACTTGACGCTGATGAAATGGTCAGTTTAGATGGCAAATTAATGACTCGCGCCCAAATGGAAAAAGAAGTTAATAGCAATGAAGAAGAGTGGACAATCCGATTAGGTTTAGACATGAAAATGCCGCAGTACAATATAACTTGGTCAAATAAAGTGTATGTTAAGGCACCCATCCATAGCTATATAGAAACCAATAATACGGAACAATTAACTCTCTATAAAAGCATTGATTTTGGCACCCATGTTCAATGGGATACTCGTATTCGTTGGCAACCACAATTACTCGGTTCACATCAAATATATTTCCAGGCAGAACTGCTTAATGTACTCAATCAAGTACGCAAACTTGAAACAGGCGGATATAGCTCTAATGAGTACGGAATATATACTCCAGGCCGCCAATTATGGTTGGAAGTAGGGTATGAATTTTAATAAAGTTAATTAAATTCTCTTTTTATCAGTCACCAACCAGAAAATTAGTCTGGTTGGTGTGATTATTGTACACCAATCCAACTTTAATATATGTGTTATATTTCCCCGCTCAGAGGGGAAATATAAGGCCTCGCGCCGTCTTGCGGATTGCAACTTGAAGTTTAGCGAATATAAATACAAGATGAAAAATCAATTAAATCTGAGTAACAAACGATTTTTGCAGCAAATCTATTCTCTGACTGCACCTTATTGGCGAAGTGAAGAAAAAAGAATTGCATGGTTTTTATTAACTCTCGTTATTGCGCTTAATTATTTTATTGTTGAAGTTGCGGTGAAATACAGTGATTGGAACCGTGATTTCTTCAATTTAATGCAAAATAAAGAGTGGCATAATTTCTGGCCAATGTTAGGGCAGTTTATTTTAATTATGGCGATATACTCTCTGATTGATCTTGCTGAAGAATATTTTCGTCGGACTTTAAGAATTCGTTGGCGTAATTGGTTAACAAATGTTTTTCTGAATCAATGGTTGAGTCATAAGCGGTTATATCGCCATCAATTATTATACAGTAATAGTGATAATCCAGATCAGCGAATATCTCAAGATGTAAAAGAGTTTTGTGATCAAACACTTTATCTCGGATTCGGTTTATTACGCACGATAACCAGTCTAATTTCCTTTGCTGTTATTTTATGGGAACTTTCTGGAACTTTGCATTTTGAGTTTGCCGGTATCTCATGGGTTATTCCTGGTTATATGTTATGGGTTGCCATTCTATATTCAGTCATCGGAACATGGCTAACACACAAAATAACTAAGCGTTTGATCCCGTTAACATTTGAACAAGAAAAATGTGAGGCTGATTTTCGTTTTCATTTAATGAGAATAAAAGAATATGCTGAATCTATCGTTTTTCTTCGTGGGGAAAAAGCAGAGTTAGCACGCTCTAAAAAATTGTTTTCTAAAATTTGGAAGAACTGGCAGCATCTTACTGGAATGAAGGTTAAATATGAGGCTTTTACCAGTGGATATAATGAAGTGGCTCGTATTTTTCCTTATCTTGTTGCATCACCTCGGCTCATGACGGGAAGTCTACAACTTGGCGATATGATGCAAACAGCGACCGGTTTTTACCGCGTTCAGGAAGCATTCAGCTGGTTTGTGGATTCTTATGAATCTGTTGCAAATTGGCGAGCAGTAACAGAGCGTTTAATCACCTTTTATACTCAACTCGAATCCATTTCCCCTACGGAAAGAATTCATCGCGCAACTCAGCCATCATGGTCTGGTTTAGACATTATGCTGCCTGATAATAAGGCGATACAAAGCAATATGACCGGGTCATTTATCCAAAACAGTACCATCTGCGGACCGTCAGGTTGTGGCAAAAGTTCATTCTTACGCACTATTGCCGGATTGTGGCCTCATTATAAAGGACAATTATCAATGCCTTGTGATGATAGTTGTATGTTTATCCCGCAAAAAACATACTTACCAAAAGCCTCATTAAGAGAAATTTTGAGCTATCCAAACATAGATTGCCATTATGATGATTGGGTATTAAAACAGGCTTTGAATGATGTCAGTCTTAAACAACTTATTGATAAATTAGATATTATTGACAATTGGCAACATAAATTGTCTGGCGGAGAGATACAAAAGCTGATGATAGCCCGGTGTTTGGTACAAAAACCAGAATGGTTATTCCTGGATGAAGCGCTATCTGCACTGGATCATCAAAGTTATATCGCATTGAGCCAACTGCTCAGAACAAAATTAGCGAATAGCCACATTATTGAAATTTCCCATCGTTCAGAGCAACAATTTAATCAAATGCAATTCACATTATGAAAAAGATCACACTTATATTAACGGGTTTATTATGGATGATAAGCTGTCAGACAACGGCATCATTAGATCCAACTTCATCGCTTATTTCATTAAGATATGCACCTGAAATACAAACAGGAAAACTTAATAACGGATTTCGTTATTATTTGGCAGAAAATACAACGCCTAAAGACAGAGTTTATATTCGTTTAGTCGTTAATGCTGGCTCAATGAATGAGGATGATGATCAACGCGGTGTCGCGCACCTTGTTGAACACATGGCTTTTAATGGCACTAAACATTTTCCCGGTAATCAATTGATTACTGAATTAGAAAAAGCGGGTTTAAAGTTTGGGGTTGATATCAATGCGTTTACTGATTTTGAAAATACAGTTTATACGCTTAACTTGCCTGCCAATAATAAAAAATCCATTGAATTAGCTTTAGATATTGTTGCCGATTGGGCAGGGCACGTAACGATATTTAAGGATGATTTAGATGCTGAGAGGGGTATTGTTCTTGAAGAATGGCGTTCACGGTTAGGGCCGATGTTACGTCTTGGCGATAAAAAAAAGCGCAATAGAAATGGCGGGTTCACGCTATATAAAACGCGATCCGATTGGCGATGTAGACACAATAAAAACAGTCAGTGCGCAACGTGTAGCCGATTTTTATCACCAATGGTATCGCCCTGATAATATGTCTGTCATTGTCATTGGTGATATTGACAAACAAAAGATCCTGACAATGTTGGAAAATAAATTAGGTTCTCAGCCAATCGCTACAACAAAATTAACTGAAATTGATTACACGATCCCTTTAGTCGCAGAATGGCGCAGTGCCTCTGTTTATGAGGCGGATAGAGTAACTCCCGCCGTTGAAGTGAGTTTTTTTAATAATTATCAAGAAGATAATGGTATAGAGCGCTATCGTCAAGATTTTGCTAATCAGATCGCAACTCGTTTACTGAATATCCGTCTACAGCGTTTTGAAAAAGAGAATGAGCATGCAATTAACACGGCTAACTATTTTTCATCAAATATAGGGCGCCAGACAACACAATCTGTATTTTCTCTGCAACTAAGCCATGATGATTTTGATCAGGCGACGTTAGCATTGTTCAATTTTTTAGCCGAAATAAAACAAAATGGTTTTAGTCAGGCTGAATTTGATGAAGAGGTTAAGCGGTTAGCACAACTGAATGAAAAAAACAGCAAAAAGGCTACATATAGTATTGATTTAGCAGCAGATGTTATGGTTAGCGCTGCTAGCCAGCAATGGCTAATAGGTAAACAGGATAAATACCAGCTTAATAAATCATTACTTGAACAACTTTCATTAGCAGAAATTAATGATGCATTTTCACGTATCATTGATGCGCATTCGCGCTTAGTTTTAGCAACGCAAACGAGTGAAAATACAGTTCCTCTTATGAATAAAGACACATTATCTTTAAATTGGGAGCAAGCGATAAAAACATCTCAACCTCGTTGGCAGCAAAATAAGGTAAAAGTTACCCAACTTCCACAATTAGATTTCCGCCCTGGAAAACTTAAGATATTACATAAATGGGATAAATATAACATTACCGAATATCGACTCAGTAATGGTAGCAAATTGGTTTATCAATATGATGATACCAATCCAGGAAAAGTATTCTTTAAGGCATTAACTCAAGGTGGACTACGCTCTGTACCCACCGAAGATTATCATGTATTACGAATTGCAGCTAATTTGGTTGATGAAACCGGTTTTGGTTCAATACCTGTGGATGATCTACGCAACCTCTTTAATCAAAGTCCTATCGTAATGGCTACCTTAATAGATGATTTTCAACAAGGTTTTTCTGGCTGGGCAGAAAGTGAAAATGTTGAAAATATACTGACCTTATTTCATCTGAAACTTGCTGAAAGTTCAGTTTCCAGCAAAGTCTTAAGTAAATATCAAACAGAAATGCAACAGCAATTGTCTGAAGATAATGCGGATAGTCAGTATCAATTTACACGTCAGATTTCAGCGTTGCGCTATCCTGGACAAAAGACTATTTACGATGTGAATATCAATGATATAAATACGCTCACAACAGATAAATTAAATGATGTTTATAACAAATATATCGCGCAAAGAACGGATTATACCTACTTCATTGTAGGCGATATTGAACAACAGCAAGTTGAACAATTAGCCGCAAAATACTTAGCGTCTGTAAGGGTAAATTCGGATAATCCCCAATTATACCCATTATATGCAAAAACACCAAAGCAACGACTAATAAAAGCAAGTTCATCAGAACCGCGAGCTGAAGTTGAGCTTTATCTCACAATGAATGCGGGTTGGCGTCCTGATGATGCTTATTATCTTGAACTGGTTGGTGAATTAGTGCAGGAACAATTGCGTTTAAAATTACGCGAACAGGCATCTGGAATTTACAGTGTTACAAGTTGGTTTTGGCACAATGCAAAAGAGCCTCAGAATGAAGGCCGGATTATGTTTTCTTGTGCACCGGAGAGAGTTGATGAAATGATAAATCTGACTCATCAAGTTCTTAATAGCATTGCAAAGAATGGTATTGATCCTCAGGTGCTAAATAATACTCTCATTCAGAGTAGAGATAATATTAATCGTTTACATAGTTCAGTGCAGGGTATGCTTGATCTAATCGAGCGTAGTTACATGCTAACTGATAGTCCACTATTAATAGATGCCACTTTGCGCGCTAATCAAGAAGCCACGAAAGATAAAATCGAGCGTATTTCTCGCTATTTTCTCGAAAATGCTGAGATCTTTGAAGCTGTTTTATTGCCAAGTAAAACAGTAAAGTAGTGAAATGGAATGCATTTATGGAACAACTATGAATAAAAATAATTTACTTACTTTAATGCTTTCATTACTGCTTCATGCCGGTGTGTTTTCGTTATTATTTGCATCAACTCAGCAGGTAGATTACAAGTCTCAATCACTCAATCATATGTCATTTTCACCTATATTGTTAACAGCCGAGAGTAAATTTAAGGAATTTAACGAGATTAACCATAAAAAAGACACTTTATTCAGTGAAGATCCAACTTTAGAAAACGTTGATATTGATAATATAGAAGAAGCTGAAATTCAGATGAAAAAGAAACCAAAACAAACACAAGGAAATAAGGTTAATAAAGATATTACAGAGGATAAACTTGTAAGGGAAACTAAAAGGATAAATAAAATCCGTGAGAGCCAAAAAATATCCGCTATTGAAAACAAACGTGATGAATTTGAAAACTCAGATTCTTCTGCAACTGACAATGCGAAAAACCCACAGTTTAACTCTCGGTCTGGTAATATTGACCCTAGCGCAATAGATCTTTACAGAGAGAATTTACGCAAAGAAATTGCGAAACACACCAAATATCCTAATCTAATAAAGAAAATTGAAGGTCTCGTTGAGGTTAGATTTTTAGTAACGCCAACAGGTGAAATAAAATCACCTACTTTAATAAAAAGTTCAGGTAACCGAAAATTAGATAAAGAGGCATTAATAGCTGTTATTCATAGTCAATCTGTGGGAGTACCACCAGAGGGATTTGAAAATACAGTGACTTTTTATATAGAGTTTTTAAAATAAGTTCCGGGCAGATGCCCATTTAGTTGGCAGTATTCGCTACTGGCAACCATTTTTGAGTACCTACAGCACCCTACAGAATATTGTGATAAAGATCAACCACGCGAGGCTTAGTCTGCTTGCGTACAGTCTCCAGCAATGGCCTTATTTGCTCGAACTATTCCCGTCTCAGATCACGTGGCTATTTTTTTCTCATCCTCATGTTGTACAACTTATTCAGAGAGCGTAAACATGCTCTTAAAAGAATGCGGGGAATCAATCACATTTCAACTATCTCAATATTGTCGTAAGGGAAATTATTTGCCAATGTTTCTGTTAACAAGTTGACACGGGTTATCTTTTAGTTCTGTAAACAAAATTTAAAAGCGGTGAAGGAGTGGCATGAAAATGAAATGTTTCGATTATGCAACATTACCAAGAGTGCAATGGTCTGGAGGGGAAGGCGAAACTAGGGATATTGTTTGCTGGCCTGTGTCTGATGATTTCGCCTGGCGAGCGTGTTTTACGACGATCCATCAAAGTGGGATATTAGGGCAATTCCCTGATATTGAATGCTCAATCATTTTATTAGAAGGAAAGGGCGTCCGCTTGACCAGTCCGGGCTTTTTGGAACACGAATTGGTAAAAAAGATGACGCCATTTAATTTTTCAGGTGATATTTTGACCCATGAGGAATTATTGGATGGTCCTGTACAGTGTTTCAATATCATGACTCGCCGTTCATGTTGGGCTTCTGAGATTTCAGTGATTTCTGATGAACGTTTACTGCCAACGTCACACAGTGGTGTACTTTATGTTTTAAAAGGGCGCTGGGAAATGACAGGGGCGAATTGTGTCCAGCTTGCTTTTGGTCAAGGTGCATGGTGGTTACCAGATATACGAGAAGGGGTAATTAAGCCATTGATTGTGGATAGCAAGCTTTTGTGGGTTGATTTACGCCCGATTGGGTGAATGGGATACTCATTGAAAATTAATACAATAAGCGGCCTGCTTTATAGTGGGCCGCTTAGTTTTATGTGCTCAAAACCAATGGTTTCAAGTTTTAGTTAAAAAAATTTAACCTAAAAAAATGAAAAATAGCTAAAAGCGTATAATCTTAAACTATAGACATATAACGATAAAAGTAATATATCCAAGATATTATTATTTCTGTTATTAATAGTTAAATAAATTATCTCTGCTGGTTTTGGATCGCTATCAAAATAACAGAAGTAGTGAAAACTTAATTTACACTCTGGTAAGGTCATTAATAATTATGAAAAAAATCTTGAGAGCGACTCCACTATTGGCTTTTTCTTTTGGAGTCATGGCAGAACCTGCTCTATCACAATTAGATTGGTACGATGGTAATGTATCTTTTGCATTTGGGCTTGGTTGGCTAAAAGGAGAATCTAACGAACATCTTTATGGATATACTAAGGATCAAAAATACAAAAGTAGCCAATTGAATTGGAAAATTGGCGATGCTCTGATTGCCAGAGGCAAAGTTTCCTGGGATCTCCTTGACAGGCTAACCATGAATGCGGGTGGTTGGGTCAAATTATCGTCACGTGATAGCAAAATGGTTGATTACGACTGGCTGGATGTAAACCAGAGTCATTGGACTCATTGGTCATCCAGCCCTGATACTTCTCTAAACGATGCCAATGAATTTGATTTAAATGCCGCAGGTTGGTTGATTAAACAATTTAATTATAAATTGGGGGCGGTATTAGGTTATCAGGAAACGCGTTTTAGTTGGACGGCTTATGGCGGTAATTATGTCTATGATAATGGCGCTGATATCGGAGAATTTCCTGCGGGGGTGGCCGGAGTTGGCTATAAACAAAAATATAGCCTGCCCTATATTGGATTAACTGGACAGTACCGCTATCAGGATTTTGAATTTAGCCTTTTACTAAAATATAGCCCGTGGGTAAAAGCCTGGGGTAACGATGAGCACTATATGCGTCGTTTAACCTTTCCTCAGCGATCTGATAAAGTGCGTTATTTTGGTGCCAGTATAGATGCCGGTTATTATTTAACTCAAAATACGAAGGTATATACGGCGTTTACCTGGAACAAATATCGTGAAGGTAAAGGTCAAACGAAGCTCATCTATTATGATACTGGCTACACCGAAGATTTAGGTTATAATTCTGGCGGAATTGAAAACCGAAACTACAGTATCGATCTTGGATTACAGTACCATTTTTAATTTTCTTATGATGATATCACTGACAGTTACCGTTTTTTCGGTATCTGTCAGTTTAAAAAGCATTGTCGGTGCCAAGTCCGACTAATTATTCCGTACTAGATCACACCTAAAATTTGATTCAGGTACATGTTAATATGTCACTTGATCAATTTCAGGTTGCAATCCGCAGAACGACGCAAGGCCTTATATTTCCCCGCGCAGCGGGGAAATATAACACGCATCTTGAAGGTTGGATGGGTATAGGATAATGCCATTATTGGATGGGGAACTATCAATTATCTATATATTTCGGCAGTTCCATTTAAATTATTTTGACCAACAGCAGAAGTGATTCGAAAATATTTTGCTCCAGCCTCATCAGCCTTTTTGGATAATTTATCAGTGAGTGCATCCAAAGTTTCTGCTCCTGTTACAGAAATAACGCCAATCTTCTCTCCTACAGCTGATCTGACCTCAATTGCGGCCGATGAGCCAAATGAAATAGCGCTTAATACAAATAATAAAGTAATGTATCTTGAATTTTTCATTTTGAAATCCTATGTTAATTTTCAGTTTGCGAAAAATCTATATAGTATTTTATAAATTTGACAGAAACGTCAGGTTTTTACTACAAAATCTAAAGTTAGCTTTAGGTCAAGAGATATAGAGAAAAATATAAACATATTAATTTGAGAGCATAAAATTTGAGAATAGAATATAAATTAATAGTGGTTACCGATTATTAATCTGTAACCATTTTTCCGCATCAAGCACAGCCATACACTCAGAACCCGCAGAAGTAATGGCCTGATGATATTTGCCATCAGCAACATCTCCAGCGGCAAATACACCAGAGAACGTATGGTTAACCCGGTTGCAATGATTATACTCTCTGCCTGATATTTATTTTTCTCACCGAAGGCTACAATAAAAGAAAGACCCGCTCTGGCGACATATATCGCCGTAATATATCCCGCAGGGCCTGTTCCTATAATTAGCACTTTCGTATAAAAAGACATTAAATGCTCCTTGTTTTATCCGTAAATGATAATCCTGGGATCTAAAGCGGGATTAACAAAATAAATCAGCCCAATAATTTACTGAATTAATTCAGACAGGGCTACAAATTTTGAGAAACCAGACTCTTAAATTGTGATAGTGAAACAACGCCAATCAGAGAATCTACGGGTTTTCCATCTTTATAAACTAATGTCGTGGGTATACTGCGAATACCATATTTTACGGCAATATTCTGAAAATCATCGATATTAACCTCTCCAAAAGTGGCGTTCTCTTTCATGTCGTTTGATAATTGGCTGAATGTAGGAGCAACGGCAAGGCAAGGCCCACACCACGGTGCCCAGAACCGGACAACACAAACCCCTTTCGTATTGATAACACTATCAAAATTCGCTTCGGTTAGTTCAATTAATGTACTCATATTGGATCCTTAATCAGGATTATGCATACGGTTATGGTTATCTTAGAATACCTGATATCACATAGTCAATTATTATATTGAATGTTATTTTAATTTAATGTGTCTTGAACAAGACATATCGCATCAGGTGCCAATGAATTGCTGAGAAATCACATGCGCTCAGGGATAAAAAGCGGCGAATGTTAAAAAAAATCATGATTTTCAATGAGGTTTGTCATGGGGTCAGACAACGGGTATCACTAACATTTTACTTTATTTACATAATAATCAAGCAGGATCGGAATAAGAGCGGTCATTGCCAGTAGTGCGCTCACCCAACCAATAGAAGCTAAACCATAACCGGCATTGATAGCTAACCCGGCAAGTAAAGGGGCCAATGTAATCCCAAGCTGAAAGGCCGAGACGTTGGTTGCTCCGGCTAATGTGGGGGCACCATCGGCAATGGTATAAACTCGATTCATGACCGCAGGATTGACGACGAAGCCAAATATACCGAGCAAAAATACCAGGCAAATGGTGATAATCAAATTTTCGGCTAAAAAGGCTAATGCAACAGAGATCAGCATAACGCCTAATGTGCCAATAATCAGCGTTCTGAAAGGGTATTTATCAGTTGTACGGCCACCAATAGTGAGTCCGAAAAAAGCCCCGATACCAAACAGGGAGAGAACCGCCGGAAGCCAGGTGACGGTCAGTTTGCTGGTATCAATAAGCAGCGCTCCTAAATAGCCGAAGATTGCCATATAAGCAGCGGTTGTCAGGATTGTCGTACCATAAGCCACCCATAATCCGGGACGGGCCATCGTTTTTAATTCAATATGTAATGCGGGAGACTGCCCCTGTTGTATGTCGGGCAGCATAAACCACAAGACAATCGCGGTAATCAACGTGACCACGGCAATCACCCAAAACCCCGCTCGCCATCCGGCAATATCACTGATCATGGTGCCAAGCGGCCCTCCAATCACCATTGCCATACTTAACCCACTCACCACAATGGACAGTGCTCTTGCTGTGTGCTCCTTGGTGACCAAATTAACCGCTGTCGTTGCCGCGACCGCCCAAAATCCGGCATAAGCCACGCCTCCCACAATACGGCTAACTAATAATGACCAATAACCTTGTGAAAGCATTCCGGCGGCAGTGGCGGCAATAAATAACGCCTGACTGATCAATAACGTTGTGCGTTTGGGCCAGTGTAGTGTTGCCACTGCCATAGGGGGAGCTCCAAGTAAAACCCCTACTGCGAAAGCGGAAATTAACGTTCCTGTCAGCGGTAAAGAAATTTGTAAGTCCTCAGCAATTTTTGGTAACACACCTGAGATCAAAAATTCAGAGCTTCCCATCGCAAACAGGCTGATTCCTAAGAGGTAAACTACCACCGGAATACGCGATTGAGTAACATTTGAAATGGCCATCATGGACTCCATAGTGATTGACTTTAAGTATATTACATTATTATCATTCAATTTATAAATTGAATTTTTAATATCTATATCAACCCAGCTTCAAGATGCGTGTCGCCTTTCTTAGAAATTACACTTATTAGGCGAATCCAAGAAACCTATTAATAAATGTAAGGAGCATTTATGGGAATTCGTGAACATTTTAAGCGATTACTCTATGAAACACCGGACGATGCTAATGCAATTGAATATCTTCAATCTTGGTGGACATGGGCAAAAATACGTGGCATTACAAATAGGATTGATGAGTTATTACAAAAAACAGGTGTGCCAAAATTTGAAAGAGTTGGCGTTATTCTGGAAAATCGTCCTGAACATATTGCGGTTCTTTTGAAACTCTTGGAGAGCAAGCAGACTATAGTTGTATTAAACCCTTTAAAATTGGCACAAAAATTATTAGAAGATGTCAAGCAATTAAATATCAAGGTGATTATAGTCGGAGCGACATTATTTCAAGATAAAAGATTACTGAGCAAAATAATGATGAATACTGTGATTTTTGAATTAAATCATAGTGGGGAAATTTATTCTATTGGGAGGAAATTACACACAAATAATATAACTGCTTCTGATATTGCCATTGAAATATTAACGTCAGGCACAACGGGAATACCTAAACAAATAAAATTAAGCTATAAAGAAATAGAAAACTCTCTTATAGCAAGCGGGCAAACACCCAGGAACAATCAATTATTAATTGATTCAGTCTCATTAGTGTCAATGCCAATTTTTCACATCTCTGGTCTATGGGGAGTATTAAGCGCTCTATATACCGGAAGAAAAATAGTATTAATGCCTAAATTTGTGTTAGAACCTTGGGTTGAAGCCATCGAGCGCCACAAAATACGAGCAACATTTCTTGTACCTGCTGCTTTGCATGATTTACAAAGCGCCAATATTGATCCGGCTAAAATTAATTCATTAAAGATAATTACCTCTGGCTCAACCTATTGTCCCACTAAATTAATTGATCAAATTCTGGCTCTTTACGGAATACGAGTGTTAATGTCCTATGGCGCAACTGAATTTGCGGGTGCTGTTGCAGGCTGGAATTACGAATTACATAGGGAATGGTGGACCTTAAAATCAGGTAGTGCAGGTAAAGCATACCCCGGTATAAAGCTTCGAATTACCAACGAATTTGGTCACGAACTTCCCATTGGACAAGCCGGTTTCTTAGAAGTTTGCCCGGAAGGAAGGATCTCAGAGGAGAATAAGTGCCGGTGGAGCCGTACCAGTGATTTAGCGAATATTGATGATGATGGTTTTCTCTGGATATTAGGGCGAGCCGATAACATGATTATACGAGGTGGATTTAAAATCCAGCCTGAGAAAATAAAGAATTTACTGGAAACTCACCCTTGGGTTAATGAGGCCGCAATAGTAGGCGTTCCCGATGTTAGGCTTAATACTATTCCTGTCGCCGTTATCGAAACCAATTCAAATAAATATTCAAAAGTCAATGAGTTAGTTAGCCTGTGTCATAAAGAATTATTGCCTTATGAAATACCGAAACATTTTCTTACCATAGATAAATTACCTAAAACGGCAGTAGGAAAAATAAATCATACTGAACTTTTAACGTTTATTAATAATAACTTAAGAAATTAAGTTATCGTTAAAAATAATTAGCCAGGAAATAATAAATAATGAACTCATCAGAGAAAAAGATAATCTTTATAAATAAGTCAAATGATTTTACAGTTAAAAAAGCCACACGTCAGGATTGGGAGTGTGTCGTTCAATGGGGGAATAAAGAAGGTTGGAATATTGGTTACCATGACGCAGATTGTATGTATTCAGTGGATAATGATGGGCTTTTCATTGGATGGCTTGGTGATCAGGCTGTTGCGGCTGTTTCTCTCATCAATCACTCAGAACAGTATGCGATATGGGGTAACTATTTAGTTAATAATGAGTTTAGGGGAAAAGGATATGGAAAAGCGGTATGTAAAGTTGCGAGATCCCATTCAGGTAATCGGGATATCGGTTCAAATGCAATGCCTCACATGGTTTCTAATTATACAAGGTCAGGGTTAAAGCCTATTTATAATATCGTTCACTATACGGGAAAACTAAAAAAAATAGCATCAGAAAATATAAAAGAAATATCTATCGTTAAACCCCATCATATTGACAATATCATAAAATATGACGGTCTGTTTTTTCCAACATTACGGCAAAAATTTCTAAACAGTTGGTTATCTTTCCCTGGACATACCTCATATTTAAAAACGGTTAATGGAGACATTTATGGTTATGGTGTGATTCGGCCTTTGCCCGATGGTTTCCGTATTGGGCCATTAGTCGCAAGAACGCCAGCCGATGCGGAGGAGTTATTTAACACATTAACTTCAGGCTTGCCGGAAAACACAAAAATCTCTATTTTCTTACCTGAATATGTACATGGATCATTTTTTTCTTTTTTAAGAAAAAAGAGAGTTATTTGAACAATATCATGTTGTTTATATGCACAATGGTAGTTTTAAAATGAATATGCCAAATGATATGTATGGTATTGCTAATTTAGACTTAGGGTAATTTTGTAAGCTAGCTACCATATTTCAAGTTGCCATCAATAATACGGAAAGAAGACTTATCTCTCTCCGCGATACGGGGGAGAGATAACATGCTCTGTGAAGTTAAATTGGTATCGGTAAAAAATCTTTCTTTTGCAAATAAGCCAAATAAGTATCAAGTAAATCATAACGTAACTTTGGCAATGTCATATCAATCATCCCCGTTGCTTCTTTTGTTTTTGTATGGTGGAATTTATCTATTTCCTGCCAGAGACTTAATAACTTATCATAGGAGTCTTCTACACCATAGAGTGGCAAGAAACGGGACAGAGCATTACTTTTACCGCTGGAAAGTAATTTTTTTTGCCATTGATAATATTCTACTAGTTCTATATTAAACCCGCAGTTATTTAGCCAGATAATAATATCGTTCCAATTTATCAGACCTTCATAATTAAATAAATTAAGGACATTGCCGGTTTCAATGGTATATTTAGTTAACGCCATGATGGATACGGTATAATCAATAGGGGTGAAATTCATAAGACCAGGAAAAATAGGAGCGTAACCTAACTGAATACAGCTCTTCATGAAAAGCATAAATTGATTATCAGCAAAGGGTGCCTCTCCCGTTTTACTGTGCCCTGAAATATAACCCAAACGAAATATGTTTGCTTTACCCCCTTTTTTTACGAAACTTTCCAACAGGCGTTCAGCTTCCCATTTAGAAATTAAGTATCCCATTTCAGAATTGAGCATGGTGTCTCCGGGAAAATCCTCCACAATATTCCCGTATTCATCCGTTTTAGAGGCGGCTGAAAGCGTAGAGGCATAATTTATCACTTTCTTTTTACCTGTGTTAGCCATAGTAATCATGTCATTGACACTATCAACATTAGGCGCTTTTAGTACGTCATAGGGACGCACGTGATTCACTCGTGCGGCTATGTGATAAATAACATCGACTTCATTGCACAATTCTTGAAAATCTGAATGGTTAATTCCACACTGGGGTAAAGTAATGTCTCCTTCTATAACTTTAATATTTTTTGCGGACTTTAAGTAGTGAATACCTTCTATAGAAAATTTTTTATAGGCTTCTTCTACACGAGATAATTTGTTTTCATCATCAACGGTTCTGCATAATAAATAAATTGTGCCTATTTCTTCTTTCTGCAAAAAAAAGTCCAAAAGATGTGAGCCAATAAAACCGGTTGCACCCGTTAATAAAACGTTATATTTTACTTTTATCATCCTAATTACCTTTATAGAATATTTACTAGTGAAATTGTGTTTTTATACCTATTTGTTATGAAGATTCAATTATTTAATTGAGTTAAATTTATGTCAATGCTTGTTTTTTGATAAAAGGTGAATAAAAAAGGCTGAAAAACAAAAAATAATACCTTGCTGATATAGTTTCAATGCAATTTATTATTAATTTTATAATTAAATTATGTAACTATTTTGTTTGTTATTAATAACAAGATAAAAGGTTATTGACTTGACTTCATATTCAATATAATAATTGATTGTTTGAGGGCGGGTTATTTGAGATCGTTATTTCCATGTGTATACCCACCACTTTTCAAGATACAGCGTGCAAGACGACGCGAAGCGTTATTACTCCCTACGAAACGGAGAGTGATAACACGCATCTCGAAGTTGAATTGGTATATGACTAAGGATTGAGAGAGATGATGAATAAGACAATTGTTGTTGGTCTAGGAATAGTTTTATTGGCGCTAATCGGGTTCTTCGTTTATGTCCAGCAGGGTTCTGACCGGAATAATTCAGGAAATATCGACTACCCTCCAGTAAAAGTGGCTCTGGCAGAAGTAAAAAAAACCACTTTAGTAAAAGCATTATATGGCGTCGGAGAACTTGAAGCTGAGCGACAAGTTCATCTGGCGGCAGAAACCAGTGGCAGGGTCGTCAAAATTGAATTTGAATCGGGTCAATATGTAGAAAAAGGGCAATTATTGGTGCAAATCAACGATGCGGTTGAAAAGGCAGATCTTGCCCGCCTAAAGGCGCAATGGAGAAATACGGAGCGGTTATATCAACGTACCAATAAATTATTTACCAGTAAGGTCGTTTCCACATCAGAATTGGATAAGGCATTAGCAGAACGCGATATGGCATCAGCGGCCATTCGTCAAACAGAAGCACTGATTGCCCAAAAAAATATTCGGGCACCTTTTTCAGGGGTGATGGGAATAAGGCAAATACACGAGGGACAATACCTGAATGCCGGAGATGCGATTGCCACTTTGGTGGATGCTAACAATCTGAAACTCAATTTTTCTCTGAATGAACAGACAAGCCCAGAATTGCATGTCGGGCAGTCCGTTAACCTACAGGTTGATGCGTATCCGAATCAAAATTTCCCCGCCACCGTCAATGCGATAGATCCGTTGATTGGTAATTCCCGCACGGTGCAAGTACAGGCTCGGCTGAATAATGCCGGCGGAAAACTGAAAGCCGGCATGTATGCCAACATTCAGGTTATGCGCCAGAATAACCAGCCAGCGCTGGTTATCCCGGAAACTGCCGTCACCTATACCGCCTATGGTGACACCGTTTTTGTTACTCAACTGACGGAGCAGGAGGAAAATCAAGCAGGCAAGCCGGTCACTTCGCAGGGAATGACCGTAAAACGGGTTTCGGTTGACGTTGGCCAGCGTTGGGATGGCTTGGTTGAAATCAAAAAAGGGTTGTCTCAGGGGGAGCAGGTCGTCACATCAGGACAAATGAAATTAACGGATGGGACAGCAGTTGTTGCCATTGCCGTCGATACGCTGAAGGCAGCGGAATCAGCGGCTACGGATTCTTGATGGAGGCGGAAAAATGACTTTTACCGATCTTTTCGTTCGTCGTCCGGTACTCGCATTGGTGGTGAGCACATTGATTCTGTTACTGGGCGTGTTTGCCGTGAGCAAACTTAACATTCGGCAGTATCCACAACTAGAAAGCTCAACCATCACCATTACAACGACCTATCCGGGGGCATCCGCCGATCTGATGCAAGGGTTTGTCACCCAACCAATTGCACAAGCCGTCTCTTCTGTCGAAGGGGTGGATTATCTATCTTCGTCTTCTGTACAGGGTAGGAGTGTTGTCACTGTCCGTATGGAATTGAACCGTAATTCAACCCAAGCCCTGGCACAAGTCATGGCCAAGGTCAATCAGGTCAGGTACAAGCTGCCGAAAGAAGCTTATGATCCCGTCATTGAACTTTCATCGGGAGAATCCACGGCTGTGGCTTATGTTGGATTTTCCAGTGATACTCTGTCGGCATCGGCACTGACTGATTACCTCTCCCGCGTGGTTGAACCCATGTATTCGTCGATTGAGGGCGTTTCAAAAATCGAAATTTTTGGCGGGCAGAAACTCTCCATGCGCCTGTGGCTGGATGTGGACAAGCTGGCAGGGCGTGGATTGACGGCCGCCGATGTTGCCGCCGCCGTCAGGCAGAATAACTATCAGGCGGCACCGGGTAAAGTCAAAGGGGAGTTTGTTATTTCAAATATCCATGTGAATACTGATCTGACCAGTATCGAGGATTTTCGTGATCTCGTTATTCGCAATGACGGCAATGCATTAGTCCGTCTGAAAGATGTTGCCACTGTGGAGTTAGGTTCTGCCACAACAGACAGCAGCGGTATATACAATGATAAAATGGCGGTGTATCTGGCGTTATTTTCCACCCCAACGGGAAACCCGCTAGTGATTGTTGATGGCATCAATAAGCTGTTTCCCGATATCCGGAAAACTCTTCCACCCGGTGTGGAAGTAGAGTTGTCATTTGATACTGCTCGTTTTATTAATGCTTCAATTAAAGAAGTCGTACATACCTTACTGGAAGCACTAATCATTGTAATTACCGTGATTTTCTTCTGTTTAGGCTCATTACGTAGCGTACTGATCCCAATTGTCGCCATTCCTTTATCGATGTTGGGCGCGGCAGGACTCATGCTGGCCTTTGGTTTTAGCATTAATTTATTGACGCTATTGGCAATGGTGTTAGCTATCGGGTTGGTGGTGGATGATGCTATTGTCGTTGTTGAAAACGTTCACCGCCATATTGAAGAAGGGAAACCACCAGTTATTGCCGCGTTAATCGGTGCAAGAGAAGTGGCAGGACCGGTCATTGCGATGACGATTACACTGGCTGCTGTTTATGCGCCGATTGGCTTAATGTCAGGGCTGACGGGAGCACTGTTTAAAGAGTTTGCGCTGACATTAGCCGGTTCCGTTATCGTGTCTGGCGTGGTGGCGTTAACGTTATCCCCAGTGATGAGTTCTTTTTTACTTCATTCTAAACAGAATGAGGGGCGAATTGCTCGGTCGGCTGAGGTTTTTTTCGAAAAATTGGCGCATTATTATTCTCTCATACTCAATGTTTCATTGCGCTACCGTTGGGTCATGGGCGGGTTTGTCTTACTAGTTGTGATCAGTTTGCCTTTGCTGTATCAACATGCTCGGCAGGAGTTGGCCCCCTCGGAAGACCAAGCAGTGGTGCTGGCCGCCATCAAATCTCCGCAATATGCTAATTTGGATTATGCAGAACTTTTTGCTCATAAACTGAGTGGCATCTTCCGTGAAATCCCAGAGGCGGTCGAAACATGGATTGTCAATGGTACTGATGGGCCTTCGGCCAGTTTTGGTGGAGTGAATTTATCGGCATGGGATGAACGTAAGCGCTCAGCGGCAGAGATTCAGGCGCAATTGCAAAGTGAGGTCAATGATGTTGAGGGAAGCAGTGTCTTTATCTTCCAGCTCCCCCCATTGCCAGGTTCTACGGGAGGCTTGCCGATTCAAATGGTACTCCGCAGTGTTGAAGATTACCCTGCGCTATACCGGACGATGGAAGAGATCAAACAACGTGCGCGTGAAAGTGGGCTGTTTGTTGTTGTGGACAGCGATCTGGATTACAACAATCCTGTGGTACAAGTGCAGATTGATCGTGCCAAAGCCAATAGCTTAGGGATAAGAATGCAGGATATTGGCGAATCTCTCGCGGTGCTGGTCGGGGAAAACTACATCAACCGGTTTAGTATGCAGGGCCGCTCTTATGATGTTATTCCGCAAAGTATCAGTCGTCAGCGATTAACGCCGGAAGCATTGTCTCACCATTATGTCAGGACGGAAGACCAAAAAATGATCCCGCTTTCGACCCTCGTTTCTGTCTCGACAAGAGTCGAACCCAACAAGCTGACCCAATTTAACCAACAGAATGCGGCTATTTTTCAGGCTATTCCCGCCCCTGGGGTCACATTAGGGCAAGCAGTAGATCTTCTTGAGGGTATTGCGGGTGATCTGCCGGCAGGTTACAGCCATGACTGGCAATCAGACTCCCGCCAATATAAGCAGGAAGGGAACGCATTGGCTCTGACGTTTCTGGCCGCATTGGTGATCATCTATCTGGTATTGGCAGCGCAATATGAAAGCCTGGTTGACCCGTTGATTATCCTTATCACCGTACCACTTTCAATTTGTGGTGCCCTGATACCGTTGGCGATGGGTTATATCACCCTGAATATTTATACCCAGATTGGTCTGGTGACATTAATCGGGCTTATCAGTAAACACGGTATCCTGATGGTGGAGTTTGCCAATAAATTGCAGGAAAGTGAGGGGCTGGATAAACGTTCTGCCATCGTACAGGCGGCGAAAATTCGCCTTCGTCCGGTATTGATGACAACGGCAGCGATGGTGATTGGTTTGATCCCATTGCTATTTGCAAGTGGAGCCGGTGCCAACAGTCGTTTTGGTATTGGGCTTGTGATCGTCACCGGAATGTTGGTGGGGACGTTTTTCACCTTGTTTGTGTTGCCGACGATATACGTATTTTTGGCGAGAAATCACACAGCAGCAGCGGTAACACCGAGAAAACAGCTATTGAATAAAGCAGATGAGATACTGAACTCAAAACATTAACCTGCTGCCAATATCTCCCCGCAGAGCGGGGAGATATCTTATTTATAATTTAGGTTGTTTCTTCATTTCAATAATACACTCCCTACTGCCGGTTAGGGAAAGTTTCAAGTCTTGTATATTGGTGATTGTCAGGCCAGCGTGTTCTGCGATCGATTGAAATTCAGACTGATATCGTGCTTTACCTGACAACATAATATCCATATATAGATCAAATGATGCAGCATCTGAAATGTTGGGTTCTTTAACCATCTCAATAATATATAAAACAGAGTTTTCACTCATTGCATCATGGCAATTTTTCAGAATATTAATCGCCCGATTATCCGGCCAATTATGCAAGACATTTTTTAAACAATAGGCATCATATCCGGATGGAATAGTAGAAAAGAAATCTCCATTGATAAATGTAATTCCTTCTGACTCATTTCGGGTGAAATCATATTGATCCATGACATGACATTGAATATCAGGGTAGTGAATTTTTATATTTTTTGCCAAAGAGCCTAACCCTCCACCTATATCAATAATTGAAGAAATCCCATTTAAAGAGATAGAGTTAATAATATATTTACTCATTACCTCAGACATTTTTGCCATTAAATTATCAAAGTCCATTTTGTGGGAATGGTTTTCCTCATGACTGAAATAATCATAAAGGGGTTCATTATGATAAAGCTCAAAGGCAGATTTACTGTTCGTTTCAGTTAAGGATGCGCTGTATTGTGACCAGGCGTTCCAGATTGCTGGGTTTAGCTCGAATTTTATATGCGTTGTTTTAAAACTGTTTGGATTACTGAGTGATAAGCATGGCTCAGTAAGGTAAAACTTATCCTCTTTTTTTCTAACACTTTAAGGGATTGCATATAGTTACATAACCGTTCGATTTTATCTTGTGGAATATTGCATAATTGGGCAAGTTCTTTCACCGTTCTCCCTGCTTGGTTATTTAAGTATAAAGGTGCTTTGCTCTCTACAAAGGCAAATAGTGCTGCCGATTTGCGATAAGCTACCGTCAGTTCAAATAACATTATTTATTTTCCTTATTCAAATTTTATCAATAGGGTCGAAAAATATTTTTTACCGAAAATTTTATTTTGCGAATTCATTAGTATGAAAAAATTCAATTACGAAATATTGTTAACTATCTGGTTACGCTATATTTTTAGCTTACATCATTCTATACAGGGCGGGATTCCACTTTAATTAAAAATTAATCATTAGTCAGGTATTGATAATTTTATACATTCAATACGATATCATTGATAGATTCCTATCTCTGGTCTGTATGTTTATTGAAAGAAAAGAGTGTTACTTTTGCTCATGATAACCATATTAAAAATGTGAGATCTTGCCTATCATTCTATATGAACTGTTACCACTACATGGCATCAAATAATAGTATGAAATTGATAAACATTATAATGTAGTGATGTGATGGACGTCCCTTTTTCAGCAGCAAATAGTGCCATCTTTTTTTTCTGATGCACTGAATTTCGGGAGAACATCTCATGAATACGATTAAAGTCATTGACATTGACCTCGCCAAAAACGTTTTGCAAGTCTGTGTCTGGATGGAGGACGGTTCTGTCGCCTCGAACCGAAAAATTTCACGGCAAAAATAGTCAAAAAACAGACCAAAGCATTGATGAATATTTATACCGTCATCGCCGTTTGGTGGAAAATGCTATTGCTCGAATAAAACATTTTCGAGCAATAGCAACGAGATACGATAAATTTGAACGGAATTATGCCAGTATGGACTCTCCCGTAAAATGAGTATGCTATTCATTTTGGTACAATTGACGCCATGTGGGACGTCCATCTCATCAGATTAAGTCTGAATTACTAACATTGGCAAAGCAAGGTGAGATCACCGGACGGTTACACTATAAGGCCGGAAATCTGAGAGGAACCACGCCTCATCTCTCAATTCTCGCACAGTACCAAAAGCTAAGTGATTGGGATGCGTTCATTAATTCCAAGGATTGCGCGTTGGTGCACCATAAACAAGTGCTTCAGTCGTGCAGTTCGCACCAAATTCAGGTGTCGTAGATCGCCCGAAAAAATTAAATCCAGCCTTGCGAAGACGCAAGGTCTTATATTTCCCCGCATCTTGAAGTTAGCTTGGTATACAACATTACTTATCTGGTTCAAAGTTTGATGTTGAAAATTTGTGATAGGTGTTTTGTATATCTAAAAAATAGGCTGTCACTGATAGATTTTAAGTGAGAAAAGAGCACTGTATATATTGCAGAGGATAAAAAAATCAGGTTATTATAAATAAAATTAATATTAACGTTAAACTAATCTCAATTCGGTAGAACAGTCGAAATTTCTAACATTTCCTTAAACCAATCTGTTATTGACCCTTGAGGAGATAAATAATGGTTACTACACATCATGATATTCATCACTATAATATCCGCACTCGTTATGCAAATATATCGGTCATCGATACGGGCGGAAATGGATTGCCCGTTTTGTTAATTCATGGCAATTCAAGCTGTAAAGAAATATTTCGTCATCAAATTAACCAATTAAAAGGACAGTATCGGGTTTTGGCGTTAGATTTGCCAGGGCATGGTTCATCATCAAATGCCAGTGAACCACGTCAGGCCTATTCAATGCCGGGTTATGCACATACGGTCATTGAGGTACTGGAAAAAATAGGCATTAACAGAGTGGTGGTGTTTGGTTGGTCATTAGGTGGTCATATTGGGTTGGAAATGTTGGCGTTATTTCCTAAGATGATTGGCTTAATGATTTGCGGTACGCCGCCGGTATCCGCCGGTGCCGATAACGTGGCTCTGGGTTTCCGTCCTGGTTTGGGGCTTGCCGGCAAGGTGGAGTTTACTGAGGAAGATATCAAAATTTTTGTATCTGATACCTATGGTGTTAATGCTCCTCATGAACCTTTTATCATTGAAGCGGTGGTAAGAACAGAGGGATTGGCCCGGCAGTCTATGTTTGAGGCCTTTCTTTCTTCTCAGGCAACGGATCAAAAACTATTGGCCGAATCCAGTGAAATGCCATTGGCGATTGTTAATGGAGCAGATGATCCTTATATTAATTTTGATTATATTAATGGTCTGAATTACCTAACTCTTTGGAAAGGAAAGGTATTTAATTTGTCTGGTGTTGGTCATGCCCCGTTCTGGGAGGCACCGGAATTATTTAATCCTATCCTGGTCAAATTTCTTAAGGATTTTCAATGAAACTAAGTGTAATAATCCATTGATTATGATAAATAATAGAGGGAGACTTTTATTACCTATTTATTTAGTAAAACACGTAAAAGCGCTCCCACTATTATATTTTAAGGTGTCATCACTTCACTGTTATCTCTATTCTAACCTCAGTTTTTTACTGTAATAGCAAAATTCAGGCTAGAATATAATTCAATAAAAACAAGAATATCTTTGTTTTTCGTACAGTGTCATAACTAAGTTACAGTTATAAGCAAAAGCCTTTAGCGAGTTTAAGAGCGGTACCGCCATCAGGTATTATATTACATAAATTGTCACATGATTCCCGTACATCTGGATTAAACGCTTTACATAAAAACGCATTTGCGTTAGTTGTGATGATTGTTCCTACGAGTAATGAAAGCATACAAGCAGCTAATTTTCTTTTCATAATCTGTACCTCATAGAGTTAGGAATTAACATGAATAAAAACATAACGATAAATTATGTAGAAACGAAGTTGACGTTAGAACGAGGATTAATGTCAACATACTCATTTTTACAAGTGTTCTGTGTTTTTTGCTATTGATTTTTTTATTGTATTGATGTTCTATTTACATTTTTTTAACAATTTGTTTTTTATTATTTTATAGAAAAAATGATCACAAAAGAGATAAAAAAGCGTTTTGAATGGATTTATATATTTTAAATAACGTTAAGGGAATGTTTTATTTTATGTGTGATAATTATTAGGGTTATTTATTGTATTCGCGGCCAGATAAAAATTAAAATCCACGCGGTTGCGTGGATTTTATGTGGTTTCTCTGTCTACGTGAGTTTCAGTGGAACCTCATGAGATTACACAAGCGATTTAGACGTTAAACAAGAAATTCATCACATCGCCATCTTTAACGATATACTCTTTTCCTTCCGCACGCATTTTGCCCGCTTCTTTCGCGCCTTGTTCACCTTTGTAAGTGATAAAGTCTTCAAACGAAATAGTTTGAGCACGGATAAAGCCCTTTTCAAAATCAGTATGGATTTGACCTGCTGCTTGTGGGGCGGTTGCACCAACCGGGATCGTCCAGGCACGAACTTCTTTCACACCTGCGGTAAAGTAGGTTTGCAGATTCAGCAACTGGTAACCGGCACGAATGACACGGTTCAAACCCGGTTCTTCCAGACCTAACTCTGCCATAAATTCTTCGCGGTCAGCATCTTCCAACTCTGCGATATCGGCTTCAATCGCTGCACAAACAGGAACAACAACGGAACCTTCTTTTTCAGCAATGGCGCGGACGGTATTAAGGTGTGGATTATTTTCGAACCCATCTTCATTGACGTTGGCAATGTACATGGTCGGTTTCAAGGTCAGGAAGCTTAGATAGCGAATGATCGCTTTTTCTTCCGCACTCAGATTTAAAGCGCGTAGCATACCTGCTTGTTCAAGGTGTGGAAAGCATTTTTCTAAGACTTCCAGTTCTGCTTTAGCGTCCTTATCGCCACCCTTGGCTTTCTTCTGGATACGATGGATAGCACGCTCGCAGGTATCCAAATCCGACAGTGCCAGTTCTGTATTGATAATGTCAATATCAGAGGCAGGGTCAACCTGACCAGAAACGTGGATAATGTTGTCGTTTTCAAAGCAACGCACCACATGGCCAATCGCTTCTGTTTCACGGATGTTGGTCAGGAATTGGTTACCTAAACCTTCACCTTTTGATGCACCTTTTACCAGACCGGCAATATCTACGAATTCCATCGTGGTTGGCAGAATGCGTTGTGGTTTCACAATCTCAGCCAACTGTTCAAGACGCGGATCTGGCATCGGTACAACACCTGTGTTTGGCTCGATAGTGCAGAACGGGAAGTTTGCTGCTTCGATACCTGCTTTGGTCAGCGCATTGAATAATGTAGATTTCCCGACGTTAGGCAGGCCAACGATACCGCATTTGAATCCCATATATTTATCACCTTAAATCACTTATAAACCAACAAGAATAGGCTTGTCGGTGAGTTTACAAAATTGGCGCTATTATACACGCAATAGCCCGATGCGCCATGCACTCCCAGTCAAGCGCTGGCTTTAAAGGCATGCAGACGATTAATTGCCTTGTTCATGCCATCTTTAATCAGGATGTCAGTACAGCGCAACGCTTCATCTATGGCATCGTCAATCAGTTTTTGTTCGCTGACAGGCGGCTTGCCGAGGACAAAACCGACGACCTTGTTTTTATCGCCCGGATGACCAATACCGATACGCAGACGGTGGAAGTTAGGATTATTACCGAGTTTGTTCTGAATGTCTTTTAAGCCATTATGACCGCCATTGCTGCCACCGAGTTTCATTTTTGCCACTCCAGGCGGTAGATCCAGCTCGTCATGGGCCACCAGGATTTCATCCGGCAGAATACGATAAAATCCAGCAAGGGCAAGGACAGATTTACCGCTTAGATTCATGAAAGTGGTGGGGACCAGTAAACGAATATCCTGCCCATTCACGTTGATACGGGCGGTATAGCCAGAAAATTTACTCTCTTCTTTCAGGGATTGGTTATAGCGTTGTGCTAACAAATCAACAAACCATGCTCCGGCATTATGTCTGGTCTGTGCATATTCGGCTCCAGGGTTTGCCAGGCCAACGATTAATTTTATGTTACTCACGGTTTAATTTCGCTTATTGGCAATAGAACAAAAAGGAGATTAGTTTACCTATCTCAAGGCTTGAGTACAAAACTGATTTAACAAAGATTATTCTGATGGAATGTAAAAAAATTAGGCTTAAATTTGTACAGCTTGTGATCGCCGCCGCAATAACCTTTCATATAATAAGCCTATAATTAATCTTGAAGAAGATATCTACTTTCGTGCTTTTGCGTTCGTTGTCTTTGCAAATTAGCGTTCACAAAAAGTATTGGAGGTTGGTTATGAGACGTAAAAAGGCTTTTATTTTTGGCAATATTCTCATGGGAGTGGGCATGGCGGCAATGCTTATTAGTTTAGCGTATGTATTGCTTAGTCATATCTTTAATTTTGGTCTTTCGGAGTTTTTGACAAGCCTCTCACTAATGGGATTGTTTGTTGGGGCGTTTATTTGGCTGGTAGGAGCCAGTATTGGCGGCCGCGAACAGGTTACTGATAAATATTGGTGGCTGAAGAATTACGATGAACGTTATTGCCGTAAAAACCAGCGACATTCGTGATTATTTTGGATAAGGCGGTCATGGCTACCGCCTTATCCTTATTGGTTAACTGTTCAGTATATTAAAAGCTGACATTGAAGCCGAGATTGAAATAGTAGTCATGATCCGGTTCATTATCATTTTTTTTCATGTGATACGGCGGCAAATGCGCGAAAGTCATTGGTCAGGTTGGCATTAACACCGACCGTATATTGGACATGATCTCTATTCTGTTTCCCTCCCGGTTGGACGAAACTTGTTTTGGTCGCATTGATCGCGCTGCGAAGAGCATAGCGTTCATCATCGAATTGATGGTTGAACAGAATAGAAGCATAAGGATTGAAACGGCCCAGTTTAGTCTCTACGCGCCAACCCACCGAGCCAACTTTTGAGTGATAGCGTTGATCTGCAAAATGCATGGAGGTGCTGTTGTTACCTGTTTCACGATAGCCATCAACCTCCCCTTTATCCCATGCATATTGGATGATCGGGCTGGTAGTCAGGTAACGAGTGACTGGAATATCCCAGCCTGCTGCAATCCGCCAACCCCACTGTGTGCCCATCGTTGAACCTGATTCCCTGCGCGTGGCTTGACCAAGCTGAATGGAGCGCGACAGATTGTCGTAATGGGTACGTGAATAATGGATATCACCGTTCAGCCAGCCGCTGCCATAGTAGTTCCATAGTGTGTAAGCGGTTATGACATGACCGGTAGCAGCATAGTTGAAATTAGGTGTTGCATTTTGTTCATCTTTATAACGGGAAATTGTTGCGCCTAATAATAAATTATTCGTCAGTTGATAATCGCTGCCCAATGAGAGGGTATTATTGCGATTGCCTGTATAGCCCCCGAATATGCCAACTTTACCTTTGGCCTGATGATTATTACGAAGTTGTTGCAGGTGACCATCAAGCGAGCTTAGCGCGGTAGTCGTTGGGACTCGGTTGATATGATTCAATGCCATCACTTGTAAAGGTGCGTTGTAGATAGACGTGATGTACTGGCCGATGACTTTGTGTGCGTAAGGGGTCGGGTGGAAGCTATCGGAAAATAAATAGGGTTGGCTTTTATCAAAGCCGGGATCGGAAGAAGAACAAACAAACGCCATCTTATCGTATGGACAGGCATAACCAAGAGTATTAGAAACACCATAAATGGTCGGATTTTCAATGACTTCATGTAAGAGATGCTTGACGTCGGCAAACAGGATATTGCCGTCAATGAGTTGATTTTCTTCGTTTTGGTTAAATGTGTTGGAAAATTGGGAAGCAGTTTTGCTGGTATTATTATAAGCATCAAGCAATTGATGATAAATTTCGTTTGCTTTGTCTGGATCCTGGGGAGAAGCACCTTCAGCAATTTTTTTAAACACCCCCTGAATGATTCCATTTCTGATTTTCGTATTCGGTGTCGGGTACTTGTTGATAGCTTCATGAGCCTGTTTCAGAATGTTGTCGATTTCGTCCTTGGGTATTTTGCTTTTTTCTAATGCGCCTTTAAGCACGGCTTCCATAATTTTAGGGGTCGTACCAATATCGGGAACATTAGGTACAATAATTAACCCCGCTCCAGCCTTAATGAGTCGATTAATCTGCGATGCGGCGGATGCAGAACTGTCATTGATACGCTGTTGTGCTGTTTTTTCGTCACCTTGCGCCGAATCTCGCAGAGCCTGAGATATATCATTGCCTCCCACCCAATGTATGTATAAACCGTTCGGATCAGCCCGTCCTGAGTGCGCTTGCAAATAGTCATCAAGCTGTTTTTGTGTTGAGTGGGAAATATAATCATAGAATGGATCCCCTGTATCACGGGCTGTTGCTCCTCCATATGCATAATTGGTCCCGCCATTTTTAGAGCGGGTCAGTTTTTTGCCAGTGAGATTTCGGGCTATATATTCATCATAGAGTTCAGCGTCTTTTCCATCGGTTGTGAATCTTCCAACATTTCCGCCATCACTCAAACTATCCCCAAAAACATACACATTGTTATAGGCATAAGCATTTGTGATGAGGTTAACTAGCAGTGCGGTCGTGGCTGATACTAAAAAGGGTGCTTTTTTCATATCGTTCTCCTGAAAAAACAGCGCATTATTTTCATACCAGCCAAAACACCTTGATTTAAAAGGGTATTTACCCATTCTCCTCCGATTGATGGCTGATTTTCTGATTGTTTCAGTCCGATACTACTTCCCTTTGCATATACGAAAATTAAATGAAATGTTAACTAAGGTATGCAAATGTTGAACGATTATGAAATAAAAACGCGGGGCCATAATATTTATAGCCCTGCGTCCCTGAGTCAGTGCTTTCTTAGAAACTCGCGTTGATACCTAAGCTGAAATGGTAGCTAGGATCTTGGCTATTGCCGTCATTACGGGTGACGGAAGCAAATCCGCGCAGGTTCTTGTTCAGGTTTGCGTTCAAACCCACCGTATATTGACGCCAGTTAGTACTCTGCTTGCCACTTTCCTGTACAAAAGACGTTTTGGTGGAATTAATGGCACTGCTCAGTTTGTAGCGTGTATCACTAAATTGGTGATTAAACTGAACAGAAGCGTAAGGATTGAAATGGCCCAGTTTAGTATCTACGCGCCAACCCAGGGTGCCAACGTTAGAGGTATAATCCTGATCGCTAAAATGCATGGAAGTACTATTGTTGCCGGATTCACGGTAGCCATCAACTTCACCTTTATCCCAGGCATACTGGATGATTGGGCTGGTGGTCAGATAGTGAGTAACAGGAATATCCCAACCAGCGGTAATGCGTGCTCCCCATTGTTTACCTGTGGTAGAACCGGTTTCCCTGCGTGTCGCTTCTCCAAGCTGGATGGCACGGGTCAGGCTGTCATAATCGGTGCGCGAATAATGGAAGTCACCGCTTAACCAACCATTGTTGTAATAGTTCCACAATGTATACGCTGTCAAAACATGACCATGGCCTGCATAAGAAAAGTCGGCAATAGGTGAGCGCTCCTCTTTATAGTTAGAGTACATGGCACCCAACAGCAGGTTATCTATCAGCTGATAATCGCTACCCAGTGTAAAGGTTTTATTCCGGTTGCCCGTGTAGCCGCCAAAGACACCGACTTTGCCCTGTTCGTTGCCACCGTTACGCAGTTGTTGCAGGTGACCATCAAGGGAGGAGAGGGCGCTTTTAACGGAGGTACGGTTAACTTGCGTCAGGGTCATTACCTGTGATGGAGCAATATAGATAGAGGTTATGTATTGGCCCATTATTTTATGTCCCAACGGAGTTGGGTGGAAAGAATCAGAGAATAAAAATTCTTTGTCTTTAGTAAACCCTGGATCGTTGACGGAGCATTTATTGGCACCTACATTTAATGCACAGGAATAACCTAATGTATTTTGGATGCCATAAATCAGAGGATTGGCAATGACTTCATTCAGCAAGCCATTGATATCGGCACGCAAGATATTGGCATTTTTTTGGCTGATCTTCTCATCTATGAGTTTGTTATAGAGATTTGTGGAGTCTGTGGCATCCTTGCTGGCTTTTTCATATTTCTCCGTAAGCTCTTTTTCAATTTGTTCCGCAGAAGCCCCTGGAATTATTTCTGTACCTTTTTGTGCTAAGGTGTGAAACACTGTTTTTAGGGCAATATCACGAGCCTGATCATTGGGAATTTCATGTTTATTAAGTCCTACATGAACATCTTGTAAAATAGCATTACTGGTGTTTTCGGAAACGCCTTTCTCTTCCAACCCTGTTTTTATTAAGCCACCCAAAAGAGTAGGCGTCGTTCCTATATCAGGGACTGTGGGTGCGACAATCAGCCCTGCACCTGCATCGATGAGTTCATCAATTTGATTAGCGGCTTCGGTAGCACTGGTATTGATCATTTTATAAGCCTCAGAAGGATTTTTCAGTCCAACAACTAAGGCTTCGGCGAGATCGTTACCACCTACCCAATGAATGAATATGCCATTGGAATCTGCCTGATTATTGTTTTGACTGAGATAATCGCTAACCTGTTTTTTTGTAGTAGGATTTAAGGCATTCAATCGAGGATCTTGGCGGTGAATTTCAAGAGCGGTTGCGCCTCCCTGAGCATAATTAGTTCCTTTACGGTTGGAAGGCATCAATGTCTTGCCGATTATTTGCTGGGTAAAGTATTCATCATACAATACGCTATTCTTGCCATCACTGGTAAAACGGCCCAAATTCCCGCTATCACTCAAACTATCACCAAAAACATAAACTTGGCTATAAGCATGAGCATTAGAAATAGCATTGATTGAAAGCGCTAGCAGTGCAGGTGTAAATAAAAATGCCTTTTTCATTGGCACTCTCCTTAAAAAGGTCGTTTTTGCTATTAATCAACATCTTGTCTTTGGAAAAGCTTGTTTTTGGACAAAAAGTACCCTGCAACTCTTCCTCAGCAGGTTAGAGATGTTGATATGTTTAATATTGAAATAACCCCATATAAGACAGCTGACTTATTAATAACGGCTGCCTACGATTAATTATGGTTTCTGGTTATTGAACTGCCATGTTGCTTTGCATTTTTTATGGATAATGTGAGCTTAAAAAGTTCCGCTCTTAAACATGAATATAAAATAACCAGTCAAAAATTATTCTTTTCGTTCCTGGAGATTGATGGTTTACATATTAGGATAATTTATTTTTTTAGATAAGAAATAATACCTGTTTTTCAATACTATTTGTGATGTAAGGAAATAAAACCCCCGCCATTAAGCGTGCGACAGGTTAGCAGCAACTATCCAATGACACCAGTATTGTTAGAGCATCTGGAACTGGACGTACCAGATGAGTTGGAATAATTGTGGGATATTAATATTAGATTGTATGTCAATTTAATCGTTTTATTTTATTGAATGAAATTTACAACGGTTAGGTAACTTTTTGAAAAAATTAATCATTTTCAAATAAAAACTATTGATAATGATAATTAATTCAAGGCGAAAACATTAGCTAAATATATCAAATAAACAGAAAACCCCGCTGCTGCAAATGCAACAACGGGGTTTTTCAGGCAATGATTTATTTAATCACTTGAATAAGTTTTAGCTCAACATTTAAGCTAAAAACTAAAACATTAGTGCTCAAACATCGCAGAGATTGACTCTTCATTACTGATACGGCGGATAGCTTCAGCAAGCATGCCAGACAGTGTCAAAGTGCGAACTTTGTTCAACGCCTTAATCTCATCAGACAGAGGAATGGTGTCACAGACCACAAATTCATCGATCACTGAGTTCTTGATGTTTTCCACTGCATTGCCAGAGAAAATAGGGTGGGTTGCGTAAGCAAATACCCGTTTCGCTCCGCGCTCTTTCAATGCCTCAGCTGCTTTGCACAGTGTGCCACCTGTATCGATCATGTCATCAACCAGAACGCAATCACGGCCAGCAACGTCACCAATAATATGCATGACCTGAGAAACGTTTGCTCGTGGGCGACGTTTATCGATGATAGCCATATCTGTATCATTCAGTAGCTTGGCAATCGCACGGGCGCGAACAACACCGCCGATATCTGGGGAGACAACAATCGGGTTTTCCAGCTCTTTCTGGAGCATATCTTCCAGAAGGATTGGGCTACCAAATACATTATCAACTGGAACATCAAAGAAACCTTGGATCTGCTCGGCGTGTAGGTCAACAGTGAGAACACGGTCTACACCAACGCTGGACAGAAAATCAGCAACAACTTTTGCAGTGATAGGTACACGTGCCGAACGGACACGGCGATCCTGACGGGCATAACCGAAGTAAGGAATAACAGCGGTAATGCGACCAGCAGAAGCACGACGTAGCGCATCGACCATAACAACTAATTCCATCAGGTTATCATTGGTCGGTGCACAGGTGGACTGAATGATGAAAACATCACCACCACGTACATTTTCATTGATTTGAACACTGACTTCACCGTCGCTGAAACGACCGACAGCAGCGTCTCCCAGATTAGTGTACAGGCGGTTGGCAACACGTTGTGCTAGTTCAGGTGTGGCATTACCAGCAAAAAGCTTCATATCGGGCACGAGAAAAACCTCAGGCTTGCGTCCAGAGAGATATTGTTGACCAATCAAACAAACTCATTGGTTCAATAACACGGGTATCCCAGAGCGGAATGTATGCAATGGCGAAATGTTAACGCCACGCGCAACAAAACCCTGCATCCACTCTGGAGTTTCATTTAACACCTTACGGGCCGATGCTTCTGATTCGAACTCGCCGAAAACACATGCACCGGTTCCGGTCAGGCGTGACGGTGCGTATTCTAACAGCCATAAAAGAAGCTGTTCAACCTCACGAAAACGTTTTCTTGCGATTGGTTCACAATCATTGGCAAATGGTGCCTGTAATAATGCGGGTAGAGAGCGAATCGGAGAATTTCTTTTTAATTCAGGATCTGTGAAAATCGTCGGAGTTGATATTTCAATTCCAGGGTGGGCAACCAAAAACCATTTTTCTTCCGGTGAAGCAGGCTGGAGTTTTTCTCCAATACCTTCGGCAAAAGCGGCATGGCCTTTGACAAATACGGGAACGTCTGCCCCAAGGCAGACGCCAAGCTGTGCCAATTCATCATCGGGCAGATTGGCTTGCCAATGGTAATTCAGGGCAATCAATATCGTTGCAGCATTGGAAGAGCCGCCGCCTAAACCTCCACCCATCGGCAGGCATTTATCAACGCAGATATCGGCGCCCAAATGTTCGGTGACAGATTGCCCGGTGCCGAATTGAGTGTTTGCATGGTGATGCTGTAATGTGCGTTTTTGTAATAGATGGTTCTGCAATAATCGGGCTGCCCGTACGATCAGGTTGTCATCATGGGCTACACCCGCAACCGGCGTCAGTAAGCGGATTTGATTATCTTGGCGCGGTGAAATAGTGATTTCATCGCCATAATCTAAAAATTGAAACAGTGTTTGCAGTTCGTGGTAGCCGTCAGGCCGCTGCCCGGTGATATACAAAAATAAATTCAATTTTGCCGGAGAAGGCCAGGTTAACGTCATTATTGAATTGTCCAGTTATCCATCTTTAATTTTATGCGGTTGTTTCCTTGCGTCAGCTCCAGTCGGGTGGGTAAGGCTGGCGTGATCGAGGTATCGTATCCTTGATAATTCACTCGCCAAACTTCACCATCATTTTTGTCACTAACGGATTTAAGCAGGTAATTGGCATCCAACTGAAAAACGTTGGCACTACCAGGTAGTCCGATGATCCAGCTTCGTAGATTATCCAGAGGAATATTCATATTGGTCAGTTGGTAAATTAAAGATTCGGGTTTATCACTGAGATATTTTTTACCATTATTATCCGTGACCTGAATCATATTCGGTTTAACGAATAATTCCAACTCTGTTGTACCCAGTGGATTGAGCAGCAATAATTTATAATTGTCAGGCGAATATTGTTGCCAGAAAAATCGGGCGTACACTTTTTTTTCATCTGCCAGATAAGCGAAAGAACCTCGGGTTTGGTAATGCCCTAATTTTTGCAATTGCTGTTCACGGGCGTGCCATTGTGGTGTATCCGCTGATCCCGTGCCCATAGGGGGTTGCGTGACGGTACAGGCAGTCAGTAAAACGCCGGAGAGAGGAAGTAAGCGAAAAAAAACAGACATTTTCATACGGTAACCCTTGGTAGTAAGAGAGCGTGGTATTTTATCGGTTATAAATATGGCAATATTTATATAACAACTTAAAGTATGCTCCCCAAGCCTATAATCATATAACGTAATTTAGCGAAAGTTCGCTGAGAATTCTCAAATAAAATTATCGCATAATCACCTGATTGACTTTTATTGCACTGATGCATCAAGTAGAATGCTCGACCAATGAGAGTCCTTATGAAGGGTGGGAGTTTATGAGAATAATTATCGATATCATCATAACCTTGCCTCCTATGATAACTCAATGCAGTTAAGATGACTTTATTAGCACTCGGTATTAACCATAAAACCGCGCCTGTTTCTTTACGTGAGCGGGTGGCCTTTTCTCCTGACACGATAGGATTAGCGCTTGATGACTTGCTCCAGCAACCGTTGGTGCGAGGCGGCGTTGTGCTGTCCACCTGCAACCGTACAGAGCTTTACCTCAGTGTTGAACAACAGGGTAATTTTGAAGAACAGCTGATTAATTGGCTATGCCGATATCATCAACTTAACCCTGATGATTTGACAGGAAGCCTCTACTGGTATTCAGACAATGCGGCCGTCAGCCATTTAATGCGGGTTGCGAGTGGCCTGGATTCCCTTGTATTGGGGGAACCGCAGATTTTGGGACAGGTGAAAAAGGCTTTCGCTGAGTCGCAAAATTATCAATCTCTGTCGAGTGAACTGGAACGTTTATTCCAAAAATCTTTCTCGGTGGCGAAGCGGATCAGAACAGAAACAGAAATTGGCGCCAATGCCGTTTCCGTAGCATTTGCGGCCTGTACACTTGCACGGCAAATTTTCGAATCCCTTTCCCAATTGAATATCCTGCTGGTGGGCGCGGGGGAAACGATCGAACTGGTTGCCCGTCATCTAAAAGAGCATGGTGTGAATCACATGATGATCGCCAACCGGACAAAAGAACGGGCACAGATGCTTGCCAGTGAAGTCAATGCAGAAGTCATTTCCCTGCCAGATATCGATACCCGATTGGCTGAAGCGGATATTGTTATTAGCTCCACCGCCAGCCCCTTGCCGATCATCGGCAAAGGCATGGTCGAAAGGGCGTTGAAATTACGTCGTAACCAACCCATGTTGCTGATTGACATTGCCGTTCCTCGTGATATTGAACCGGATGTGGAAAAATTGAGTGATGTTTATCTGTACAGTGTGGATGATTTACAGGCTATCATTCAGCAAAATCTTGCCCAACGTAAAGCTGCGGCAGTGGTTGCGGAAGGGATTGTGCAACAAGAAAGCAGCTATTTCATGGATTGGTTGCGTTCTCAAGGCGCGGTTAATACAATTCGAGAATATCGAGAACAGGCAGAGAAAATCAGGGCTGAGATGACGGCAAAGGCATTGATGTCCATACGGCAGGGTGCTGATGCCGAACAGATCATTAACCAATTGACCCACCAATTGACGAATCGTCTGATCCATACACCGACTAAATCTCTCCAACAGGCTGCCAGTGATGGCGATTTGGAACGCCTGAATCTATTACGGGACAGCCTTGGGCTGGATCATAACTAACCTAACCCTATTCTAAATAAGGTCTGATATTACGAATGAAGCCTTCTATTGTCGCTAAATTGGAAGCACTACAAGAACGCCATGAAGAAGTTTTGGCTCACCTCGGTGATGCAGAAGTCATTTCTGATCAAGAACGTTTTCGCGCGTTATCAAAGGAATATGCCCAGCTGACCGATGTGACTAACTGTTTTAAAGCCTGGAAAAGCGTTCAGGATGATATTGAAACAGCTGAAATGATGCTTAATGATCCCGAAATGCGGGAAATGGCACAGGAAGAACTCAAAAGCGCAAAAATTCGTAATGAAGAGCTGGAACAGCAACTGCAACTGCTGTTATTGCCGAAAGATCCGGATGATGAGCGTAACTGTTTCCTTGAAGTCCGTGCCGGAACCGGTGGTGATGAAGCGGCGATATTTGCGGGCGATTTATTCCGTATGTATAGCCGTTATGCAGAATCCCGTCGTTGGAAAGTGGAGCTTATGAGTGCTAATGAGGGTGAGCATGGTGGATATAAGGAAGTGATTGCTAAAATTTCGGGCGAGCAAGTTTATGGTCACCTGAAATTTGAGTCTGGTGGTCATCGTGTTCAGCGGGTGCCGGAAACAGAGTCACAGGGGCGTATTCACACTTCTGCGTGTACCGTGGCTGTTCTGCCAGAAATTCCAGAAGCAGAATTACCGGAAATCAATCCGGGCGACCTGAAAATTGACACTTTTCGTTCTTCCGGTGCGGGTGGACAGCACGTCAACACCACGGATTCTGCAATTCGAATTACCCACTTACCAACGGGAATTGTCGTCGAGTGCCAGGATGAGCGCTCCCAGCATAAGAACAAAGCAAAAGCAATGTCGGTGCTTGGTGCGCGTATTCGTGCCGCTGAGATGCGGAAGCGTCAAGAAGCTGAAGCTTGCGAACGGCGTAATTTGCTCGGCTCCGGTGACCGTTCAGATCGCAACCGTACCTATAACTTCCCACAAGGGCGGGTTACTGATCACCGTATCAACCTGACGTTATACCGTCTTGAGGAAGTGATGGAAGGCAAACTGGATATGCTTATCCAGCCTATTGTTACTGAATATCAGGCAGACCAACTGTCTGCATTGTCAGAGCAGGATTGATGAATTATCAACACTGGCTCCAGCATGCGGCTGCGCAGTTGATTACAAGTGATAGCCCGAAGCGTGATGCAGAAATCCTGTTGCAACATGTAACAGGGCGTTCCCGTACTTATTTAATTGCATTCAATGAAACGCCTGTTTCCCCAGAGGAAGCGAGCCAGCTTGATATTTTGCTGGCTCGTCGCATTCAGGGAGAGCCGATTGCTTATATTGTGGGGGAGCGTGAATTTTGGTCGCTGTCTCTTACGGTATCACCCGCAACGTTAATCCCACGTCCTGATACGGAATGCCTGGTTGAAAAAGCCTTGGAACTATTGCCTGAATCATCGGCACAGATCTTGGATCTCGGCACGGGAACCGGAGCCATTGCACTGGCGCTGGCAAGTGAGCGGCAGGATTGCAGTGTCACTGGCGTGGATATCAATCCTGATGCCGTCGCATTGGCAAAACATAATGCGGCAAGAAACACGGGAAAATTGCCTGTTCACAATGTGAATTTTCTGCAAAGTGAGTGGTTTTCTGCGGTTGGGGAAAGACAATTTGATATGATTGTCAGTAATCCTCCCTATATTGATGAGCTTGACCCTCATCTGCACGAAGGAGATGTCAGGTTTGAACCAGCCGCTGCATTGATCGCTGCACAAAATGGTATAGCCGATTTGCAGACAATTATAGAGCAGGCTCGCCACTTCCTGTTACCAAACGGATGGCTATTATTGGAACATGGCTGGAAACAGGGAATCGTTGTCAGAAACCTATTTTTGGAAAAAGGTTATCAACAGATAGCAACTTTTCAGGATTATGGTGGTAACGAACGTATCACGGTAGGTCGATGGAATAAAGATGAAAACCATAGTTAATTATGAATTCAATAATGCTTCCCTGATAGAGGGTATTATTCTGGTAACGCGGGCCATTCGTCCTGATTTCCACCACGCAATGGTGACTGAGCAGTTAATTATATTGATTGAAGAAGCGCGCCAAAAACTTTCCTCTATTACTGATGCCAAAGCAAAATTACAAGCACTATTGACACTTTTCTATCGAGAATGGAAATTTGGCGGCGCGAATGGGGTGTATTGTTTATCTGATACCCTGTGGTTGGATAATGTATTGCGTTCACGCCAAGGCGCTCCCGTAACATTGGGAACGATATTTACCCATATTGCTCAGGCGCTGGCATTGCCCGTACAGCCTGTTATATTCCCGACACAGTTAATCTTGCGACTTGATTTGGCTGATGAGCCGACATGGTTTATTAACCCGATGAATGGCGATACGCTCAACGAACATATCCTTGATGTCTGGTTGAAAGGTAATATTGGCCCGATGATCCGTTTGGAAAATAAGGATTTACAGGAAGCCGATAATAACAGCATTGTGCGAAAAGTTACCGATATTATCAAAATTTCCTTAATGGAAGAGAAAAAGATGGAGTTGGCGTTAAAAGCCAGCGAAATCGTGCTGATGTTCGATCCCGATGATCCATATGAAATCCGCGACCGAGGGTTGATTTATGCGCAGCTCGATTGTAATCACATTGCTGTTTCAGATTTGAGTTATTTCGTGGAGCATTGTCCTGAAGACCCTATCTCAGAAATGATAAAAATGCAGATTAACTCTATTGATCAGAGAACGCTAATCCTCCATTAAAGGCGTTATAAGGCAGCATTTCTTTGCCCTTTATTTATTTTTATAGATACAAATTTATTTGCCCTTAACAAGAGAAGGTATAAACATGCAACAGAAAGTGGTTAATATTGGTGACATCAAGGTCGCAAATGATCTGCCTTTTGTACTGTTTGGTGGTATGAATGTCCTTGAGTCACGGGATTTGGCCATGCGCATTTGTGAACACTATGTGACCGTAACGCAAAAACTGGGCATTCCTTATGTTTTTAAGGCGTCTTTTGATAAGGCTAACCGTTCTTCTATTCATTCCTATCGCGGGCCTGGTTTGGAAGAGGGCCTGAGAATTTTTCAGGATCTGAAACAGATTTTTGGCGTGAAAATCATCACTGATATACATGAACCCGCGCAAGCCCAGCCTGTTGCAGATGTGGTTGATGTTATCCAGCTTCCCGCTTTCCTTGCCCGCCAGACTGATCTGGTTGAAGCGATGGCAAAAACGGGTGCAGTGATCAATGTCAAAAAACCGCAGTTTGTTAGCCCGGGCCAGATGGGGAATATCGTTGACAAATTTCAAGAAGGTGGCAACGATCAGGTAATATTGTGTGACCGTGGCAGTAATTTTGGTTACGACAATCTGGTTGTCGATATGTTGGGCTTTGGTGTCATGAAACAGGCAACCAATGGCTCACCCGTGATTTTTGATGTCACTCACTCATTACAATGCCGTGATCCCTTTGGTGCAGCTTCCGGGGGGCGTCGTGCGCAAGTGTCAGAACTGGCCCGTGCGGGTATGGCGGTAGGAATTGCCGGTTTGTTCCTTGAAGCCCATCCTGATCCAGAAAATGCAAAATGTGATGGTCCGTCAGCACTGCCGCTGGCAAAACTGGCGCCATTCCTGATGCAGATAAAAGCCATTGATGATGTGGTGAAAAATTTCCCAGAGCTGGATACCAGCAAATAATCATTTGAGCTTTCGAATTTTTTGAGAATGCGGTTACAGATACTTGACTCTGTAACCGCTGATTTTTTTACGTATTATTTTTAATAAATAATCTCTTGCCAGGAAAATCAATTAATACTGCATATTGATTGAAGAAGTTATTGCCAATGAGTCCATCAGCATTTAACTGATTAAACTCCCCATCAACCAGTAATGAATTCAGTTTTATGGCGTTAGCGCCTGCCTCATCAAGTTGAAATGCCGATACAGTACATTCTTCATTGGCCAGATCTTCTCTTAACGCCCCACAGGGAAGGATAACGGGAGGTGATTGCAGCCTTGTTCTCCAAAAAACCGAAGCTGACGCACCAGTATCCAGGATCATGTTGTAACTCTTGGCGTTTTGTGAAACTTTGACAGCAATGCCTTCTTGCGTGAGCCTCAGCGGTAATTCGTTCCAACCATCAGATATATTGACGCTCAATGCTTGTAAATGGTCAGAAACTGACAATCGTTGTTTTTTGTAATCAATAAGAATAACTTTGTCTTCGAATAAACCAAGGCCTATTACCATCGAAGTGGGAAGTTTCTTTTCTTTACCTAATAAGGTCACTCCCCATGGTTTTAGCGAAACGCCGGTAATATCTTTAAATATCATCCCGTTTATTGAAAGTTTTGGAATGTTAAATTGGTCATTAAAATAAACTTTGCCTGTAACGTCGGTAGAGCGTGCTTTTTCAGGATCTATCTCTAAGCCTGGTATTTCCGACATAAACTCTTTAGTTAAATGGAATCCTCGAGATGATCCCGTATCGAACATTAAATTTTGCTTTTTTCCATCAATTTCGAGATTTGCTATTGGTATAGAAAATTCATCAAACTGAAAATCTATATGTATGACTTCTTCAGCAGCCATGGAGTCTGTGACAAACCCTGGCGTAACGGAAGAGAAAACCATTAATATAATTGCCGTAAGATGTTTATTGAGTGAAAAAAGCATGAAAATTCTCCCTATCTGCATTCATAGTTATGTCAAATTCGGGGTGAAAAGTGAGTTTATTTTGAGACTGACAAGAAGAATATTAGACCAAAAAAATCATCTAATATTCTTATTCGGAGATTTAGGTTAATTTATTTCTTTCAGCGCGTTGGATAAAGTGGCATAAAAACTCAATTGCCCTTTGATCGGTTCGACTTTGGCGCGTGCCAACGTTTTCAAGGGCTGGAAAGCGATATCGCACACAACGAGATGTTTCTCTTTTCCCATCTCCCGAACAAACCCTTGAAAGGCATGTAACCCGCCTGCATCCAGAACCGGAACCGCATCCCACTGCATAATAATGGTGTGATAATCGGTTCCTTGTTCTTTCAGTTCAGCAAAAATGCGCTCCGCAGCTGCAAAAAACAGAGGACCATTAACTCGCACAACCAACAAACCCGTATCCTGATTTGTGACAGGAGAAATGCTGATTCGGGTCATATTGGCAATTTTGCGCATAAACAGCAGTGAAGCCAGCACAATGCCTATCGTGATTGCCACTACCATATCAAACAGAACAGTTAATGACATACACAGCAACATCACGATGATATCGTCTTTGGGAGCACGGCGGATGAGATCCACCACCTTATGGGTTTCGCTCATATTCCACGCCACAATCAACAAAATGGCTGACATGGCGGCAAGCGGTAGATAAGAAAGCATTGGGGCAAGAACCAGCAGCGCTAATAATACCAGCAGGGAGTGAACAACAGCGGCAATGGGTGAGGTTGCGCCTGCCCGCACATTGGCGGCTGAACGCGCAATAGCCGCAGTTGCGGTGATCCCGCCAAAGAAAGGGGCGACAATATTACCCATTCCCTGACCGATTAATTCACTGTTGGAATGATGTTTTTTTCCGGTCATGCCATCCAAAATAACAGCGCACAACAGGGATTCAATTGCCCCTAACATTGCCATCGAAAATGCAGCGGGCAGTAATGCTGATACTGTATTCCAGTTCATATCAAACGGATGAGTATCAGGTAATTGCCACGGCAGGACAAATTGAGGAAGAATAGGGGGAATACCTTGGCCTTGTGTACCTTCTTCCAGCGTATAGCTAAATGATGAACCAATCGTTGCCACATCGTGGCCTAGCAGATGCATGATCCCCATAATACCCGTACCTGCCATCAAAGCCGGTAAGTGACCCGGTAACTTTAACCCAAGCTTTGACCAGAAAATCAATACCAGCAGGGTTGTTAAACCAATGAGGGTATCGCTGAGTTGTAATGAAGGAAACGTTTGGGAGAGGGCAATCACCTTATTAATATAATTTTCCGGCACAGGATCTAATTTCAGGCCGAAGAAATTCTGCACTTGCATGGTAGCGATGGTAATAGCAATACCAGAAGTGAATCCAAGCGTAACAGACAGTGGAATGTACTCAATCAGTCGGCCTAATCGCGCTAATCCCATGATAAGCAGAATGATGCCTGACATGAGCGTGGCAATGAGCAAGCCACTGAGGCCAAATTGTTGTGATACAGGATAGAGTATCACCACAAAAGCCGCAGTAGGGCCGGAAACGCTATAGCGTGATCCTCCGGTCACAGCAATAATCATGCCGGCAATGGCCGCAGTATACAGGCCGTATTGTGGTGCAACACCACTGCCGATTGCCAGCGCCATCGCCAGTGGGATAGCAATGATTCCCACGGTGATCCCGGCAATCAGGTCTTTAATAAAACGGTGGAAAGAGTAAGTTTCTTTCCAACAAGCGTCAATAAGCGCACTAAATGGACGTATTCCCTTAATTTTACGAGTATTCATTTAATTGAGAACCCAAAAATAAGATAGCAAGTGATGAGCTGAAAAAAGTGATATTAGCATATCGCTTTTATCAGCTCAGAAAAGTGTTATATGTCAAAAAGTTAACTAATTTTACTTGTCAGCTTTTGGAAAATGCTCTTTCTCAATCATTGTAGTACGAGTTTTATCGATGGGGAAATTGTATTGAAGTTATTAAAACAGTCAGATAATTGTTGGATTACACTTATATTTGAGCTTTTAAAGTCTAGGTCTAAATGATAAAAATAAAGAGAAGAAAATATAACGTTTAACAAAGAGTTATTAGGCTAATTTTTATGAAAAAACAATACCAATGGTTAAAAGTTGTTCCTCTTGTTTTTAGTTCTTTACTCTCGGCGTGTGATGAAGACAATTACAGTTTTAAATTACGTGAAGATGCTTATGCTGAAGCACATAATAAATTCAAAACTCAAATTGTTGATAGCAGTTTTGTTGGTGATGGACAACCGGCCATACCGCCAAAAGATATTTTTTCTTTAATACATTATCCTGCTGAAGATGGGAACATGGCTGCCTTTCTTAGCACACCACCAGTCGATAAGACTAAAAAATATCCGGCGATAATTTGGTTAACAGGAGGATATGGCGGCATTGGTAATGATGACTTTTTCTGGTCTGAGCACTCTGCTGATAATGATCAATCAGCTTCTTAATATTATTAGGCCATTGAACAATCTTATTGTGGAAAAAATATTAAATGATAAGGGAGAAAAAGCAAACATTGAATTTAATGAAAACGACTTTCTAAAGATCCAATATAATCTTCCAGTATCAAACTAATCGGTTAATTTCTACGCCTCTGAGGAGGCGTAGGCGATAATAAATCAATTCTCAATATGGACTTTCTTGGCAATCGATACAGTAAAAATCCCCCAGTTATCTGTTATTTGATACTGTTTTTCAAACCCCGCTGTTTCTACCAATGCGTCTATTTCGGTCATGCTTCCAATCATTAGATTGTTGTAGTAAACTCCCCACTTTTTATTACTGGTGAGATATGGCTAAAGTTGATGTGGTTTGTCGTTACTGTCACAAAGCGGAAGAGGTCAAAGGGCATGGAAAAGGAAGCAGCGGACATCAGCGTTATCACTGTTATGCCTGCCGTAAAACCTTTCAACTGAATTACACCTACCAAGCCTGCAAACCCGGAATGAAAGATCAGATTGTGGATATGGCTGCGAATAATGGCGGTATCAGAGACACCGCTCGTGTCCTGAAGGTGGGTATCAACACCGTTCTTCGTACCCTAAAAAACTCGAACCCAGACAGGTAACTACACTGCCGCTGGCCGCAAATAATATTCATATTATCTGCGAAATTGATGAACAATGGTCTTTTGTCGGTAACAAGAAGAATCAGCGCTGGCTTTGGTATGCCTGGGAACCGGAGCAAAAGCAAATAATCGCGCACGTATTGGGGGATCGCAGCAGGAAAACACTGAGCAAATTGCTGGCACTTCTGGCTCCTTTCGAAATTCAATTTTTCTGTACCGATAATTATGCCGTTTACGATTGCCTTTCTGAGGAAAAACACTTTAGAGGGAAGAAATTTACTCAACGTATCGAAAGAACCAATCTGACCTTACGTACTCGCATCAAGAGACTGAATCGGAAAACGATCTGTTATTCCAAATCCGAAGAAATGCATGACAAAGTGATAGGCACTTTCATTGAGCGTGAATACTATCTTCCAAAGGTTATCTAACTATTGGGTGCATGACCTAAAATCCCAACTGTCGAGCAGTTTCTCCTCCTGAATGGCTCTATCTATGCGCTCCATTGCCAGTTTGTTGAGTTTTACCCACGTGAACAATTTCATCGTTTTGACCGTGAATCCCCATGCTGAGGCCAACTTCATAGCCTCAGCCGAAAAATTCCCTGTGCACCACATACAGAGTACGGAGTTTTCCGCGGCTATTTGTTCTATGGGGAGTCGGGTGAGGGAATAAAAATCGGTGGTAGCGTAGTGGTTATTAGCGGCTCCGTTGCTGACTGCATTATTATATTGCCACGGGGGATCAGCTAATATCAGGCTGTATTTTTGTTCCATCTCTCCGCCTATCCCGCTCATAATCCTCCCCGCATTCCCGGCTACAGAATGCACCGTGTGCTGCTGGCTCCGTCTCACACCATCGGCACATGCCGTTGATACTGGTTAATGCTGGTGGGCGGTTCTGGAGTGCATGAGATAACCTCAGCTCATTTAATTCATTCGCTGCGTCGATAATATCCATGATGATTCTCTATTTGTTGCGGTGAGGATATAGGTTTACTGCGAATACGCTTTTTCCATCACCTATATCATGAATGCTTTTATAAACCTCGCCATCAGCTAAATTATATATAGCCACAGGCTTCATATTTTCATATTCAGCGAGTTTATCTCCTAACCTGCCATTACATGGCCTCAGTTCAAACGAACGATATAAAAATTCACGACCTAATTTGGTTAATTTACCCCTTTCTGTAATTAACCCCATTTTAATTAATATTGATTTCGTGGTTCCGCCATTACTATATCCCGCCATGGTTTTTAAACATCCTTGTTCAATTATGGCTCGATGATTTTCGTGCCCGTAATTAGTTCCTTTAAAATGTTCAGTAATATATTCATCGGTGATATTGCTAACTGATTCTCGCGCCAACTCAATTACATTATTGTTCATGATTATTCTCGCTCAATTCTTCTATTATATAAAAATTATCAGCGCCGCATTTTGGACACGTTTGAATAAATGCAAAATTTGGGAATTCAGGGTCTGGAACTCCAACCCGATCGTTTTCATAATGAATATGTTTACATTGACGTTTGGCGCATACTACTTTGTCATTTCTCATTCAATCCTCCGAAACTCAATTGTCCAAACCCACGGGTTAGAGTTCCAGCTATCAGTGCCGTAAATATCCACCCACTGCCAATAAAATGACTCTACATACAACGGATCAGGATTATTACATCCACATGGTTGTGGATTGCCACACGGGTCATGCACCCAATAGTTAGATAACCTTTGGAAGATAGTATTCACGCTCAATGAAAGTGCCTATCACTTTGTCATGCATTTCTTCGGATTTGGAATAACAGATCGTTTTCCGATTCAGTCTCTTGATGCGAGTACGTAAGGTCAGATTGGTTCTTTCGATACGTTGAGTAAATTTCTTCCCTCTAAAGTGTTTTTCCTCAGAAAGGCAATCGTAAACGGCATAATTATCGGTACAGAAAAATTGAATTTCGAAAGGAGCCAGAAGTGCCAGCAATTTGCTCAGTGTTTTCCTGCTGCGATCCCCCAATACGTGCGCGATTATTTGCTTTTGCTCCGGTTCCCAGGCATACCAAAGCCAGCGCTGATTCTTCTTGTTACCGACAAAAGACCATTGTTCATCAATTTCGCAGATAATATGAATATTATTTGCGGCCAGCGGCAGTGTAGTTACCTGTCTGGGTTCGAGTTTTTTAGGGTACGAAGAACGGTGTTGATACCCACCTTCAGGACACGAGCGGTGTCTCTGATACCGCCATTATTCGCAGCCATATCCACAATCTGATCTTTCATTCCGGGTTTGCAGGCTTGGTAGGTGTAATTCAGTTGAAAGGTTTTACGGCAGGCATAACAGTGATAACGCTGATGTCCGCTGCTTCCTTTTCCATGCCCTTTGACCTCTTCCGCTTTGTGACAGTAACGACAAACCACATCAACTTTAGCCATATCTCACCAGTAATAAAAAGTGGGGAGTTTACTACAACAATCTAATGATTGGGAGCATGACCCTGAAACCGCTGCCCCCTCCGGCGTGGATGGTTCAAGACCCGCCAGACTGGCGAAAGACGCTGAACAGGATTATGTACGTCTCCTCGGAGAACTGGAAACCCTCGAAGCCCAGTTCCTCGGACTGAGAGATTGGGCGAAGACTGAATGTGGGAGGAATAATGGAAAACGCTGATAAGGCATTAGCTGAACTGATTAACAAGGCACTGTCTGGTATCGACGGCATGATTGGATTTGGTAAAGATCAATTACCCACAGTCATAGAACAATTGATGCTTTGGCAATTATGGGCAAATGGTTTGTTGTTTATCTTGTTTCTGGCGCTAACGTTATTGGTTGGCTACATATGGAAGAGGGCAACAGAGAGCTATATTTACAATGAAGGTTGTGTGTATATGGTTCTTTTTGTTGTTGTTGGGGCACTTGGCTTTACCTCCCTACGTTGCGTATTTACCGTTATTAAGATAAGTAAAAGCTCTGGTGGAACGCTGGAGCGCGGCGCTTTCCTGTCTCAGCTAGAAATTTTGGCGAAAAGCACACTGAAATTTCATGTTGTCACACCTGAATTTGTCTACACCAATGCCGCTATCGTGGGATATGACATTGCGAGAGAGGCTAAAGATGGGGCGACGCTGCTTAAGGTAAACCTGCATCTTGAGGAAATCAGGGAGGTGACGGTCTTATATGATAAGGAACAGGTCAAAAACCCCGATGATGCCAAGAAAAAGGATACCGGTGATAAAACTCAAAAAGTTGAATCTAACGCATCCAGCGGTTCATTAGAAAAAATGGTGAATGATCTTGGTGATTTATATGATGACGAAAATAAATCATGGCTAGTAAAGGGAAAAGAAGGTGCTGGAATTTTATGGGAAGGATTTAAAGGTATAGGAAAAGATTTATCAGATATAAAATCTCAAGCTGAAAATATGGTTAACCAAATAAGTAACGGGAGTTTTTAATGATAACCGAAATACCTTTAGAAAAAATTCCGAATCAAACTCTTTCCTTTTTTTTAGAAAGTGATAATTACGATTTAACATTAGAAACAAGACTCGATAATTTATTCGCTACTGTTAAGAAAAATGGGGAATATCTGGTATGTAATCGTGTTTGTCGGAATATGACTTATATCTGTCAGTGGCTGGTGTTCTCAGATATAGAAGGTAATACCGATCCAGAATATTCACAATTAGGCTCTCGATATAGGTTGGTATGGATAAATGGCTTTTAATCGAAAATCAATAAGAATCACCCTCACCCTCTCAGGTAAAGACGAATCATTCACCTCCAGTAATCAAAATAAACTCTCTGCAACCGGACTTCGGATCAGCGCCGAGATTAACTACGGCAATGGCGCCATTACGCCTCATGCGCGAATTAAAGCCTACGGGTTGCCAATGGAAACAATGGAGAAGCTGTTACGTATCAAATGGAATGAGATAACCGCATTGCGCAATAACGTAACGATTGAGGCCGGTGAGGAAGGCGAAGAATTGTCGCAGGTGTTTAAAGGTGGGATAACTTTTGCTTACCCTGATTTTGGCGATGCGCCTAATGTGGCGCTGGTGATTGAGTCTCAGACTGCTGTATTGGATAAAATGATGGGTGTTGATGCCGAAAGCTACGAGGGTGATCACGATGTCGTCAATATCATGAGCAGCATCTGTAAGCGCATAGGCTATACCTTTGAGCCTAATGACGTCACCGTCAGCGTATCCAACCCGTATCTGCACGGTACTGAAATCGACAAAATCCGGCAACTGGCCCATGCCGCCAATCTGGATTTGTATATTGAAAATAAAAATATTGCTGTTATAGCAGAATCAACATAACCTGACACACTCGATGTGCTCGGTGAACACCTCATCAACTGAACATCTTTTTTGTCTTCTTATCGCTTTTGCCCCACCCCATTTGTGTTCTATGGGATTCAAGTCCGGACTATAAGCGGGCAGCCACTCTAATTGATATTGACTCTCTGCTATCGCTTGTATCGTATCAAGTCGTTTATGAAAACGCGCATTATCCATGACTATCACGGCACCGTGTGGGAGTTTGGGCAATAAATCCTGCGTCACCCACGCATGAAAGACATCGGCGTTAATGTTGCCAGTAAATAAGCTTAAGGTGATGAACGTATTTTCGAGAATGGCTCCAATCACGTTAATACGGCCTTTCGCGTGCCAATCCTGTGTACCAAAACAACGCTGCCCTTTCTCTGAATACCCGTATATCCGTGGCATTGACTGCGCGAAACCACTTTCATCCAAATACACAATCGGTTTGCCTTCCTGTTTATAGCCGCTGATGCGCTCGACAAACGCCTGACGAAGCTGAGGATCAGCGCGAGGATGTTTTAAGGTTTTTTTTATGAGTGAGGCGAAGCCGTTTCAACGCGTAATGAATCGCCGATTGTGAGACCCCTAAGCGCTTTGCTCTTTCCCATTGATAGTCATCAGGAAAATTTTGGACATCCGCGATGAGCACCTCATCAGGAATTTTCATGGGAGGCTTATCACGCGTCATGCAAGGTTCTATTTTATGACTCCACCGGAACAGGGTACGAATAGAAATCTCAAAATGGGCACTCGTTTGTTCGAAAGTCAACGAATGCTTATCTTTGTATGCCAGTACTCTTTTTCGAAAATCTAGACTGTAACCCATTTCACTTTATGCCTTGTCATTTTGGATTTGGATATTATGACATATTAGTATGATTTTGCTATACCTACAAAGATTTCCCACGACGAACATTAAAAATACCAGTTATTTCCCCTGATACTGGATTAATTGGCTATCCCGTTCCAACCATGATCGGCGTTCAGTTCAAGTGCTTCTATGACCCGTTAGTCAGGTTCGGCGGCATCGTGCGCATTGCTGGCAGCCAGATAAAAATCTGTAACGGTGACTGGCTGATCTACGGAATCAGGACAATATTAGAAACTGAGCAGGATTCGGCACAGTGGTTCATGGGGGTCTCAGCCAGTCGGAGAGGTGATAACCATGTCGCAATCAAAAAATGAACGGGTATCGTTATATGACCCACAGACTACGGCGGGTGGCGCTCGCAGTCAGGAGGCGATCATCTGGTCACTCATTGGCAAGATGGGAACAGTAACAATCTGCAAGGTGATGAAAGTTCGTGGTGGTGGCGTTGCTCCTGTGGGTTATGTTGACATTCTGCCACTAGTGCAACAGGTAGACGGAGCAGGGAATGTCTACGAGAATGCCATTATCTACAACGTGCCCTATTTCCGGTATCAGGGAGGTGCAAATGCCGTTATTCTCGACCCGAAACCCGGTGATTTGGGTATTTGCCTCGTTTGTACCCGTGACATTTCAAAGGTGAAGCGAGCCAAGAACTCAGCGCCGCCGGAGAGTAAGCGGCGGTTCGATTGGTCTGACAGCCTCTATATCGGCGGCCTGCTGAATGGCGCACCAAGCCAGTATGTCCATTTTCTGGATAGCGGCATTAACGTTGTTGCTACAGGGGTAGTGAATGTCAAAGGCACGAAAATCATTTTAGATGCACCAGTAGAGACGACCAGCACTATTCAGGCCAAGAGCGATATTACTGATAACACAACCACTAATAGTTTGTCGATGGCAGGAATGCGCCAGGTTTACAACAGTCATACCCATCCAGAGCACGGACAAGGCTCCAATACCAGCCCACCTAACCAAAAGGCTTAACATGCGGACATTATTTCTAATGCCTGCCACATGGGATCTCGCTCTCGATGTGGCGGGGAATATTGCTATTGCCTCAGACCAGTACGCCAGAGCGCAATCAGTGGCTAATGCCTGTCGGGTGTTTGTGAAAGATATGTACTACTCACAGGGCGCGGGCATTCCCTATCTGGAGGAAATACTAGGCAAAAACCGGTATTCACTGGCGATGTACAGAAAAAACCTGGAGGACGCCGCGATGTCAGTCGAGGGCGTAATTTCTGCCACAGCGGAACTGAGTACGGCAAATGACCGGGTTGTGAGAGGCAGAATTAAATTTACCGACATTGACGGACGGGAGGGAGTAATAGAACTATGATACCGAAACTACAAATCACCCCACAGGGGATATTAGCGCCACCGACCGATGAGGTAATCGCGGGAGTGTGGCGGCTAATGCAGTCCTGTTTTGGCGATAATCTCAATAAATCAATGGATACGCCGCAGGGTCAATTAGTCACTACTCTGACAGCCATCATCACCGATGAGCGAAACTTTTTTATCAATCTCCTGAACAGTTTCGATCCCCGGTACGCTGACGGCATGATGCAGGATGCATTAGGCTATATCTATTTTCTCCAGCGTCACCGGGCGACAAAATCTGTTGCTGAGGTCACGATTAACGGACTGGCAAACACGGTTATTCCTGCCGGATTTCAGGTCACAGATGATGCTGGAAAAACATGGAGCACTCAGGTAGAGGCAATCATTGGTGATAATGGCATTGCAACAGTCGACGCTCATTGTGATGTTGCGGGCAGAATTTCAGCCTCGACTGGCGCCATTAACCGCGTTGTTAAAAATATCAATGGCGTTGACTCGGTTATCAATAAAGCGGCTGCTATTGTTGGCCGGGATGATGAATCACGGCAGGAGTTTGAACTGAGACGACAGGAGTCTGTCGCTATCAATGCCAAAAACACCAATGCCGCCACCTATGGTGCAGTCTCGAATATCAAAAATGTCATTGATTGTTATGTTATCGATAACCCAGATAGTGAAACTATCACAGTCGGAGTAACCAATTACCCGTTAATCCGAAATTCTATCGCTGTCTCTGTCGTAGGTGGTGATGATAATGAGATAGCACGACAGATTTTAGCTAGAGCCGGAACCGGCTGTTCATTTGTGGGGAATACGACGGTCAAATATGAGGACACGGACAATTTCCCCTATCTGCCGCCCAGTTATGACATTAAATTTATCCGGCCACATCACATTCCTATTGAGTTTATTGTGACATTTGAAGACAAATTACGTCTAACATACCAAGACAAGGAAGCTGTTCGCAAAGCTGTTTTGAATGAATTTGAGACAGGCAGGGGTAAAGGCAGAATAGCTAAAAAACTCATTGCCAGTGACTACATTTGTGCGACTGCGCAATCAACACGGGAGCGGTTGATATCGGTTCAAATAGCAAGGAAGAAAGGCGCTGTGGCTAATTATCTCGATTTCGGTATTGATGAGTTTCCGACATTATCTATAGATGATATAAGGATAGAATAATTGGATATAAAAGAGACACTATCCAGCCAGTACGCCAATAGCCCTACCATCTGCACTATTCTCAACTCAATAAATGAAACCATCGACCCCAGAGCTAATGCTGACGAGTTTTATAATTTGGCGGTCAACGTTCTCACGGCGAGAGGATTCGGATTGGATATTTGGGGGCGTATTGTTGGTATTGGCAGAGATTTATCTATACCCGACCCGAATGTTGATTATTTCGGATTTAAAGAAACGAAAAAATTTACACCATTCGACCAGTCACCATTTTATTCTGGAGGAACTGATGCGTCATATATGATGGATGATTCAACATTCAGGGAGGTGATTCTAATGAAGGCATTTTCAAATATACTGTATGCAACCGCGCCTAATATTAATAATTGGCTGGGTTGTTGCTTTTTGCGGGGCCGTTCATATTATCTAATAACCGGACATATGACAGCCAGATATGTATTTGAATATAGATTATCTGAATTAGAAAAAAATCTAATTTACAACCGACAAATATTACCCCGCCCATCGGGAGTGAAAATCAGCATTGTAGAATTACCATTAGGTGAATTTTTCGGATTTTACGGAACCGGATTTCAACCATTTGGTCAGGCATCATTTGCATAACAGGTGAATAATGAAAAACCCAAATTTAATAGCAAAACCTTTTGCTCAAAATGGACAAAAGGACGAAATACCCTCTGATTACAAATCAGATTTACCCAGCCAAAAAGCAACGTGGGACACAGGATTCCCGCAAATTACTATGATGCCCGTGACGGCTGGTGGATTACCTCCCAGTGGCAGGGATTTTAACGGTATATTTAATCAGATATCTGATAATATCGTTCATTTATCCAAGGGCGGAAAATATAAATTCTCACTAGAGTATGCCAATTCTATTGGCGGGTATTCCAGAGGGGCAATATTACAATCGGATGATGAAACAAAAGAGTTTCAGAGCCTCATTGATAACAACAAAATTAATTTCAATACAGCGTCAGCGGATAAAATTAATTCAGCGTGGAAATTGGTTAATACAAATCAAATTCTCGATGAGCTGAATAAAAAATTCGATAAATCGGATGTGGTTCAATCTGTCGGTGGCAGTCAAACGCAGGTGATGAGTCAGAAATCCGTAACTGACGTCCTGAGTGATGTTAGAACGCAGGCATCAACAGTAAATCAAAATGCAGTCAATGCCAACACCAACGCCAACAGCCGCCTCGAAAAATCGCAGAACGGTGCGGACATTCCGAATAAATCGGAGTTTGTAAAAAACCTCGGTTTAACGGCAGGCTCGGCATTACCTGTTGGTGTGCCTATTCCATGGCCGTTAGCGACCCCGCCTGATGGGTGGTTGAAATGTAATGGTTCGACGTTTACCGCTGCTCAATATCCCGAGCTGGCACGGGTATACCCATCATTGCGATTACCGGATTTGAGGGGTGAATTTATTCGCGGATGGAATGATGGCGAGGGGCTGGATGCCGGACGTAAATTATTATCAATTCAGACAGATGCGATTCAAAATATTGTCGGGAAATTTGGCAGAACCCAGCTATTTATAGACCAAACGAGCTGGGGGCCATTTGTCGGCGTTGAGGCAGAACGGTCAGTCGGGCTGGCGCCGCCAACAATCAGCAATATAGGATACGGAGCTGTAAACTGGACGTTTGACGCATCCCGTACAGTCCGCACAGCAACGGAAACCCGACCGCATAACATCGCATTTAATTACATTGTGAGGGCAGTATAATGACTCAGGCAAAATTAGATAAAAATCAAATTGCTATAATCGCTGGTAATATCACGGTATTTAACTATCACAATGAAACACGGGAACATTTTTCCTCATCTGTTGAGTTTTTGCCTGTCGGCGTTGGCATTCCTGCCCACTCGTGTATTGATGCACCGGGTGATAGCCGAGCGGGTTATGCCATTTGCCGGACGTCGGATTTGTTAGAATGGGAATACGTCGCCGATCATCGTGGCGAAACGGTCTACGACATTGAAACAGGTGCCGCACAGGTGATTGCAGCGCTGGGTGATTATCCGTCGGACACAACACCAATTGCACCTACAACACCATTTGACAAATGGGATGGCAAACGGTGGGTGACAGATGCTCAGGCACTACGCCAGCATAAACAGCAACAGGCGGAGTCTCAGAAACGGCAATTGCTGGATACAGCCAGAGCCAAAATCGATATTTATCAGGATGCCATTGACCTCGATATGGCCACCGACGCCGAAAAATCCTCATTAACCGCATGGCGCAAATATCGGGTACTGCTCAATCGGGTAGATTGCGCTACCGCGCCCGATATCCAATGGCCAGAACAGCCGAAGTGAATATAGGGGCTGCGTGCCCCTAATTGTTACTCTGGCGCTTTAGGCCAGTCGATGTCAGGTGCTGTCGAACAGTCGACGCGGTTCAATAACACTGTATATTTTTTCCATTCTGTCAATTTGCTCTGCTCTGCGTTCGTCGCCATTTTGAGGTCAGCAGCATACTGTAACGGTGTTATGGCATTTGCAGCCTGTGACATCAAATGCCGTTTTTGGGATTCGGCCTGTTGCTGCAATTCCGTTGACGTTGGCGGCGGGATATCGCCCCATGAGGGCAACCCGTCAGGCCCCGCAATGCGGATTTTTCCCGCCGGAGGGGCGTTAATAGCAAATTCATTAAAAACATCAACACTCACGGCGATGCCGTCGTCCGGCCATGATCCCGCATCCACATAATTTTGTTTCCACGCAATCGGACAAAATGCGTTATTTTTTGCGCTATAGAAATAATTCATATCAATACCCCACCGCTAACCAGTTACACTGTGTTTCATTTGTCGCCATTATCGCTGTAAAACCTGTGTTACCACGGTTACGTGCCTGAACATTCATTGTGCTGGAACCACTGCCGGATAACGACACGGTTATCTGCACGTTGGCACATTCCGTTGGGAACAAGGTAGGAAATTGTATCCACGTACTGTCGGAGTCAGCTCTGTTGATGGTTCCCCATTGTAAAATCAACCCCGTGTCAGCGCATCGCCAATACCCTGTCGTTGATTTAACCAGTATGTTTTTGGGTATGCTCTCGACAGTCGCCAGCGGTTTTTCGTTTAACGTGACGTTACCATTTCCCACCGTTAAATGCGTAGAGGTTGCGGAATTTACTAACGACACGTGATCTTTGCCGGCGCCACATCCCAACAGATATCGTGGTTTTCCGTTGTGGCCTGCTCCATAAATATAATTTGCCGCTCCGGGCGTGGCGTTTTTCAGCTCAATGATTTTATTGTCCGAAATGATTGTGCCGCCGAATGCCGATAACGCGCCTACATCGCCCGCATGTAAATTCACGTCGTTATACAACGATTTCCCGTTAATTTTCCTGCTACCGGGAACGGCATTTTTCGCCAGCTCCACGGTATCCACCAAACCGAGGTTTTCTAGAATTACGCACTGGGTGGATTTGGGCAGTAGAAACGGGTAATTGACTGTTGAACGGGTTGAAATTAAACAAATTTTCAGTTCAATAAATGTGCAAAATGTGAGTTTACAGGGATATTGGAATGGATGGGGGAAATTTGAACGGTTATTGACTATGGAACGGCTGATATTTTGCAGATTCGGTGTGGAATGTGGGGCAGGGGCGGTGAATTCAGAGCCTTGATGATATGAAAAAGCTATAGGGCGCTATAAAGTTAGCGCCTGAACCCAAGTTATGGATGGCTAAAATCTGAAACAGGTTGATACATTTTAATCATCAATGAAACAAAATAAATACAGCCTACGTGGTTGAGCTTAAGGTTCAATGACACTAATATAACCATAGCTATATATCAATTTGATAAACTTGGCGTGTAGTATTTTATTAAATTATCAATGGAGAGTGTTATGCCTACTTGCTTTGATGTGGCTGATTATTTTTTGGCTTGCTGTAATGAGGAAAGCGGCGACACTATTTCCAATTTAAAATTACAGAAGCTGGTTTATTACGCGCAAGGTTTTTCTTTGGCGTTGCTGGAAAAGCCGTTATTTGAGGAGCAGCTAGAAGCGTGGATGCATGGCCCTGTGGTTCCGGCGATTTATAGGAAATATAAAAAGCATGGTAATCAAGCGCTGCCTATCCCTGCCCGCCTTGATTTAGATAAATTTTCCAATGATGAAAGAGAACTTCTTGATGAAGTTTATAGTGTATTTGGTCAGTTCTCTGCCTGGAAGCTGCGCAATATGACTCATGAAGAAGCGCCATGGAAAGATAATTATATCGAAGGGGTAGGCTATCAGGTTATTTCCCATAATGAGCTTAAGGATTACTTTCTTACTCGTATAAATTAATATGGCACAGAAAAAACCTAAAAGAATAAAAGCGCCTCAGGAAGTTCAGGAAAAATCTGTCAGGCTTAAGATTGGCCCTGAATTTAACGATAATTCAGAAAACAGGCCGCCAGAATTTTCTTTAAGATATCTGCAAGATAATTACTGTGTAAGCAGTTGTAAAAGGGATGATAAGGCGGCTTTATCTGACAAATTATTCCGGCTTAGCAAATTAACATGGGGTCAAATAAAGCAACAACACCGACATGCGCTTGGATTTGAAAAAATCCACAGGACGGCAATAAAACCCCCCCATCCCTGCGCACATAACAGAAGATGTTAACCTTATCGCTTTTAGGTTCAGTGGTAAGAAGCCCATGGTTGGCTATAGACGTGATTCCACTTTTTTCATTGTATGGTTAGATAGAGCTTACACTTTATACGATCACGGATAATACCAAGTCCGCCCCGGGCGAGTCTTCATGTAGGCAACATCCCTTAATACTCTTCCTTCCCACTTGTCCCATCCCCCACACAACCCCCATCAATTCATTCAACTCTCCGCACGCGTTTAATGCCTTGATTCTATTAATCTCTGCCCCTGTGCCGGAAATAAGCAAAATCAGTAAGTTACGTTAAATAGGATAATTATCACCTTTTAACCCATTGATTTAATTGAATTCCTGTTCTGTGCAGGAAATAAGCAAAATCAACGAGTTAGCTAAAGGTGGGATTTCTCACCTTTAATTCAGCATTCTTCCGTCACAAACGGAGCAGTGAAATTAACTCTAGGGACTCCTTGAGTTTAAGGGGTCCTGTTGTCGAGGTCATTAGCTCAGTGACCTCGAAGAATACCGTGGTCCTCACTTTGGGAACTGGAAATATTGAAATGTTCCGGGTGGTCAAAATGACCACCTCGGAAAAATCAAAGGGTTACCCAATAACTTTGGGTTGGTTGTTTCGTTGTATGGATCAAGAACCTCACCTCTTTAAGAGGTTTGGTTTGAGCGCCGAAAGTATCGGTATGCAGTCTGGTGACCATTGGTTCCGACGAAATTCGTCGTAACCCCTCACAAGGTCGGAACGTTTAACGTACTGACCTCTCACTACCGACGAAATTCATCGTCAGTCACTGAGTTACATTAAGTAACCCTGTGAGGGTAAAAGGTATGGTGGAAATCACCATACCTAAAGTGGGATATCACACTTTGAAGATGGTTGGAATTTCCACCATGATTCAGATTTGAGCCATCTACGGCAACTATAGGGATTTCTTCTATAGTTGAATGGCTGCTGATTTTCCCGATTTCAAATCGGGGAAATCGTTAACCTAGAGATTAAAGGGTGGGTTGTTGTCCTATGGTAATAGTGGCTCTTTTTACCCATGATCCTAAACTTTCTCTATCTAACGGGCATAAAGTCCATTTCTATGTACTACATTATGTACGTTTTTTGTTTGTACATGACTGCGTGCATTTATGGTTTTATAAAAGATTTTTTGTTTGTAATATGTTGTTTTAAATAATATAATTTATATTATTACGTATTTCAGTATCAAAAGCGTCACCGATGACAAAAAGGATTTTATCGGTAAGATTACGTTCTTCAATATAAGCCTGGCCTTGATTAACATTAATCTCGCTGTAATCCCTTAACAAAATCGAGTCAATTTTACTGAAATCGTTGATCGCATCAAAAATATAGCGTCCATGTCCGGCCGCGATATCTACAATATGAATCGGTTGGTTTTGTTGATGTAGCTGGTGAATTGCTTGACGGATTAAGGTTTCCATACAGGAAGATTGAGTTCATCAACAACATGCTGAATTCTCCCCCGAATGTTCATGGCCTCGGTGAAAAATAATAATCGCTTTTTCTGCCTTATCCTGCTCCTGGGGCCAATAACGATAAAACAGGGAAGCCTGATCTGATGTGGTGAAATCATGTTCTTCGGCAATGCGTTGATTTAATGCTTGCGTTTTTGAAGCTGGTGTTTTTGCCAAGAGTGTCATGTTAATGCCTTATTTGGATTTGAGATTTCTGGTGATATTCTCGTGCCAACATACCATCAATGGCATTGAGTGCCATACGAATGAAAAGAAAAATAGGCAGTAACCAATAGAAACGGGTATAAGGAAACAGGCTCAACAATAGGCCAACGACGATTGACAGGAACATCGCACTTAATGTGACCTGGTTGGCAGTGATCCCATATTTTTGTAGACAAATGACGAGAGGACGTAATAGGTTTTGGAAAAGTGGTTTTAGATGATAGAGGGTCATCTTACCTAAGTCCTTTATAGGCCAAACTGATATCAATAGAATAAATAACAGAAAAGAGTGAACAAATAAAATAGATTTTGTTTAGGTGATTAATAATTTATTGAAGTAGATGATGTGTTATTGATTTTTATCCATAATTAAATGTTTTAATTATTCAATAACAGAAATTATTACGGAGACATGATGGTTTCTGTTACAAATTTTAGATGAATCAATGGCTTAATTTAAGGATATGATAAATTGTCTAGGGCACAACGTTTGTTAACTCTGATGGAAATATTGCGGAGTTATCACTTTCCCGTACAGGGCAAGGTATTGGCGCAAAAGTTGAATATTAGTTTAAGAACTCTCTATCGGGATATTGTGACTTTGCAGGATCAAGGGGCAAATATCGAGGGAGAAGCGGGTATCGGTTATGTTTTACGACCGGGATTTGTTTTACCCCCATTGATGTTAACGCAAAGTGAGATAGAAGCTCTGGCATTAGGGGCTGGTTGGGTGGCTAGACGCGCTGATTCACAATTAAAAGCCTCTGCCAATAGTGCAATCAATAAAATTGCCTCAGTTATCCCAACAGAACTCAGACAATATCTTGAGACGAATGCATTATTAATTGGGCCTGCGGCTGCGAAAATCGAACCCTCCGTTGATATTCCGCAAATACGGCAAGCGATCAGTCATCGGCATAAAATCACTTTCACTTATTTAGATCTGAAAAACAATCAATCGACAAGAACAATATGGCCATTTGCATTGGGATATTTTGAGAATATCAGTATTGTTATTGGCTGGTGTGAATTAAGAAAATCATTTCGCCATTTCAGATCGGATAGAATGAGCCATTTGAAGATAGAACAACAGTGTTATCCCCGTTCAAGGCAGTCTTTACTTAAAGAATGGCGGGAAATGGAAAAAATATCGCGTTAACTACTGACAAAAACTGTCACACGGGTTTGTTACCTTGAAGGTTCTTAATGTACTAGCCCGCTATCTGACTGTTGGAGTTTTTTTATGTTAACCCTCACTTTTTCTACATCGGTAAATGCAAATCCCTCTCATATTTGGTCCCATTATGTCGATTTTGACTTACGAAAAAAATGGGAAGTGGATCTTGAATATTTTGAATTTGAAAGTGAAGTGAAAACAGGACAATACGGCAAAATGGTATTGAGTGGTATGCCGGAAATTCGTTTCTATCTTGCAAATATTGAAATCAATAAAGAATTCACTGACCAGGTCAATCTGCCACAGATGGGAGAGTTAACTTTCTGTCACCAAATTTTGACCGACGAAAGTATAGCAGAATCAACATAACCTGACACACTCGATGTGCTCGGTGAACACCTCATCAACTGAACATCTTTTTTGTCTTCTTATCGCTTTTGCCCCACCCCATTTGTGTTCTATGGGATTCAAGTCCGGACTATAAGCGGGCAGCCACTCTAATTGATATTGACTCTCTGCTATCGCTTGTATCGTATCAAGTCGTTTATGAAAACGCGCATTATCCATGACTATCACGGCACCGTGTGGGAGTTTGGGCAATAAATCCTGCGTCACCCACGCATGAAAGACATCGGCGTTAATGTTGCCAGTAAATAAGCTTAAGGTGATGAACGTATTTTCGAGAATGGCCCCAATCACGTTAATACGGCCTTTCGCGTGCCAATCCTGTGTACCAAAACAACGCTGCCCTTTCTCTGAATACCCGTATATCCGTGGCATTGACTGCGCGAAACCACTTTCATCCAAATACACAATCGGTTTGCCTTCCTGTTTATAGCCGCTGATGCGCTCGACAAACGCCTGACGAAGCTGAGGATCAGCGCGAGGATGTTTTAAGGTTTTTTTTATGAGTGAGGCGAAGCCGTTTCAACGCGTAATGAATCGCCGATTGTGAGACCCCTAAGCGCTTTGCTCTTTCCCATTGATAGTCATCAGGAAAATTTTGGACATCCGCGATGAGCACCTCATCAGGAATTTTCATGGGAGGCTTATCACGCGTCATGCAAGGTTCTATTTTATGACTCCACCGGAACAGGGTACGAATAGAAATCTCAAAATGGGCACTCGTTTGTTCGAAAGTCAACGAATGCTTATCTTTGTATGCCAGTACTCTTTTTCGAAAATCTAGACTGTAACCCATTTCACTTTATGCCTTGTCATTTTGGATTTGGATATTATGACATATTAGTATGATTTTGCTATAACAGGGCAAATGGCATTCAGGTGCGTGTTTCTTTTGAGCCTGAAAAGCATCTTCCTGATTCCCAGGCAGTCAGTTTTTTTAAGCAAGTGACGCAAGACTTGGTAGAAACACTCTCAAGGCTTAAAGCTGTGGTTGAAAAAACCGAGACAGAAAAACTCATTTCTGTTGTTAAACCCAATCTCCAGCTGATTTATGTCTCTGATATCGAACGTTCTACGGCCTTTTATTCAACTATTTTTAATGCGGAACCGGTTTTTTCCAGCCCGCGTTATGTCGCATTTACTGTAGGTAAAGAAGCTATTTTTGCTATTTGGAGTGGAGGAGCAAAGCCAGACAACACAATGCCACGGTTTTCAGAAATTGGTATTATGTTACCCACTTGCGAAGAGGTTGATCAACTCTTTGAAAAATGGCAACGAAATCCAAATATTGACATTCAGCAGGAACCCTATACTGACGTGTTTGGTCGCACTTTTCTCGCGAAAGATCCGGATGGTCATATGATTCGGGTTTGTCTTTTGGATTAAGGGAAATGAAGATACGTTGGGTGAAAATCTTTCCGACGAGGTATCCAGACATACCTCAACCCGCTTGGCACACGCGGTAGGCGTATTCTTATATTCTTTACTATTGGCTATTCCTAAAAATGTCACTGCTTATCCCTATGTTGTGGTTAAAAGTAGAAGGTGATTATTGAGTAAGTTTTTATTTGTCATAAGGTTACTGATAATGTAAATCAAAGTGCAATTGGTTTATATTTGATATTGTTTCAATTTGTTACTATTAACCTTGAATGTTATCAGTAACTGATACTGACATAACGATTTTGTCCATATCATATTAAGAATTAACCGGTTAATGATGAATAAATATGACGAATGGACTATTTTATTTAAAATGTAAAGGGCTTAATGCTCAATGTAAGAAGGGTAATTGATATGTCAATTTTAGCCATTATTAAAGGTACGCCTATCTGGGTTTGGATTTTATTTGTTTTTCTGATTAAACGGGGTATCGATGCGTTATATGACAGAGAAATGCGTATTGATCGACTGTTTTTTATGCCGGTTTTGTTTTTAATATGGGCTGTTTACAGTGTATTAAATGAAACGACATTTCCAAATTCGGCATTCCTGGCGCTTATTGTAGGTATTGTTGTGGGAGGGGGTGTCGGATGGGGCTTATGGCGTAGTCAACCAAGGTTAAGAAAGGGTAATGAAGATGGCTCAATCATTCGTTCAGGAACCCCTTTGAGTTTGAGTCTGATTCTTACTGTTTTTATAGTGAAGTTTATTATTTCTGCCATGATGAGTATTAACTCTAATTTGTTATATTCTCTCAATTTTAATTTACTGTTCGGTTTTATCTGTGGTCTATCGGATGGTGTCTTTTGGGGAGGAACGCTTAATTTATTTATTCCTTATTATAAAAATAATAAAAAGGAATAAGTTGAATATATTTTATATTTCATTTTAATAAAAATGGCTGTCCGATAGTAACACTCATATGATCGAATAAGGAGAAATAAATCAAGCGCCTAATAGACGTGGTGCCAATGTGATGGTTGATCTTATGGCTGGTGGTATAGGCGATTTTATTGGGTATTGGGAATGAGAAATAGCCTGAACGGATAGTCAGGCTATTTCATAGAAAATGGCGGTGAGGGAGGGATTCGAACCCTCGATACGTTTTCACGTATACACACTTTCCAGGCGTGCTCCTTCAGCCTCTCGGACACCTCACCGAATTTTGCTTTGTTGCATTCAATAAGAATGCACTATCGTAATTGTATTACTAATGAACCCAACTAATTATGGTTAATTTGTCAGGCATTAAAAAAGCCTGACCATTCTGTTCAGGCTCTTTCGTAGAATATGGCGGTGAGGGAGGGATTCGAACCCTCGATACGTTTTCACGTATACACACTTTCCAGGCGTGCTCCTTCAGCCTCTCGGACACCTCACCATATTTTTATATTGCAGTGATTTCTCTTGAGTTCATCGCTGCAACGGGGCGCTACTATAGGGAAAAGCAGGGCGGGCGTCAACAGGCTTATGACGATTTTTTCAGGCTTTTTGACCGATTAGACAAATAAAAAACAATTTGTGTGGCGGGTAGCCAATTACGGGAGTAAAAATGCTTTTTTGTTGCAACGCGTCATGGCAAATTTGTTAACCAGATAACATTATCAATATTTTCATTCCTGTCTTCCTAATCGGAGGCTTGCAACCTTTCAGCAATAAGTTAACCCTATTAGAAAAACAAAAAGGAATGAGATTTTATGAACATCATTTTCTTTCACTCTTCTGCTCCTCATTTTAATTGCGATAAATGGTTTCAGGGCATACAAGCTAGGTTACCTGAGGCTAACATCCGGCAATGGGTGAGGGGTGATAATGCTCCTGCTGATTATGCTTTAGTTTGGTTGCCTCCCCATGAAATGTTATCTAGCCGTCAGGATATCAAAGGGATATTTTCGCTTGGGGCTGGAGTGGATGCCATCCTTCAAAAAGAGCTAGAAAACCCGGGAACATTACCTAAAGGGATCCCGCTAATACGTCTTGAAGATACAGGTATGGCACAGCAAATGCAGGAATATGCGGTTTCCTCAGTGTTATATTATTTCCGCCGCATGGATGAATATAAACAATATCAAGCACAGCGTCTCTGGAATCCCATGCCTGCCTATAATCGAAAAGAGTTTGTTATTGGCGTCTTGGGGGCAGGCATTTTGGGGCGTAGCGTTATTGAAAAATTGAAAGAATTTGGTTTCAACGTTCGTTGCTGGAGCCGAACGCCAAAACAAATTGATCATGTCGAGAATTTCTATGGGAAAGCACAGCTAGATGACTTTCTTTCTGAATGTAAGGTATTGATTAATATCCTGCCAGATACGCCAGAAACTCGTGGTCTCTTAAATCTTTCATTATTCAGGCAGTTAAAATCTGGCTCATATGTGATCAATATTGCACGAGGTGCCCAATTGGTAGAGCAAGATTTGCTGACAGCCATTGATAAAGGTTATGTGGCTGGTGCGACCCTTGATGTATTTGTTGATGAACCACTATCAAATTTTCACCCTTTCTGGACTCACCCACGCATTAATATCACTCCACATATCGCGGCTAAGACTATTCCTGATGAAGCTATGGATATGATTTGTGACAATATCAGACGAATGGAAAAAGGTGAATCACCCATTGGTCTCGTTGATATGGGCCTTGGTTATTGACAAGTCGCTTTACAGCAAGGCAGACGATTAGGGACAATAACAGATATCTATTATTCAGGTAAGTTATTGGGAGGTAAATTAAACCATGAACGAATTTTCTATTGTCTGCCGCATATTGGGAACATTGTTTAACCGGGCACCACAAGATCCTGTTTTGCAACCTATAATCACCCTGATTGCTGAGGGAAAATTGAAACCATTGTGGCCTTTGGAACAGGATGAGTTATTGGATAGGTTACAGAAAAACAGTGAGTTATCGGTAATTGAAGTCGATTATCATGCCTTGTTTACCGGAGCGTCTGCGGGTGTTGCAGTCTGCCGTTCTGATTATACTGATCAGGATGAAAGTGAAGTACGCCAGTTTTTGGTGGAACGAGGCATGCCTTTGTCTGATACTCCGGCCGATCAATTTGGCTCCTTATTGTTGGCTGCATCATGGCTGGAAGATCAGGCCGCAGAGGATGAAGTCCAGGCCCAGATTAAGTTGTTTGATGAATATTTGTTGCCTTGGTGTGGGCAATTTCTTGGTAAAGTTGAAGTCCATGCGACCAGCGGTTTTTATCGAACACTGGCGATGATGACCCGAGAGGCATTGCAAGCGTTACGTGAAGAGCTGGAAGTAGAGTGATCACTCACACAGATAAGTCAATCGGTAAATAGCGACAATAAGTAAGGACGGGTTGTTAAATGACCCGCCTTTACTATTTTATCGATAATGAAAATTATTTATCACCCAAATCAATAACCAATTTACCGGGTTGAATTTTCAAGCCCTTGGCTAATTTCAAAGCAGCGGCTTCAGACTTGCTTTTTTCTGGATTTAAGACATAAACCGGATGAGCATCAAAAAACTCACTTAAAGACACATTCAAATAAGGGAGTAACATTTTAATTGGCGTGGCGACTTTTTCTGGTGTGGTTTGGTAATCTACGATTTCCAATTCCTTAATGAAAATAGCGCCTTTTTTCGCATCGAATAGCGGTTTAGCCCTGATAGTCAGTTTCATATCAGCATGAACCGTTCCCAGCAAGGTCACTAATTGAACTTTTGCCAGAGTTGATAATTCAATTTTTTCTGGATCCTGGCGGCCGATTTGACTGGTCAACTCTCCCAGTGTGATATTGGCTTTGGTCGCTGCGGGCAGGCTAATTTGCTTTTGATAATGAACTCTTTTTAATAAATAATCATTCAGCAAACCTTCGTTAATACTGACTTCCTTGAATTGATCACAGCCACTGATTAATCCTGCCAATACCAATACAGCCCCTAAGAAAAATCGTCTCATTGTTATCTCCTTTCGTTTTCAATGGGCAGATCTTACACTAATTATGACGTAATTAGCTCATCATATGATTAATGCTTGCCAATAATAATAGGTTCAATTTTCTTCTGGTTGAATTGAGGGTGCAGGACATAAGTGGTAACTAAGTCCACTAATTTTAAGTATTAAGGTAAAGGGATAGATATGATATTTTTTTTATCGGCGGATGGTGATTAAAAATGCCGTAATCGCTAAATTACTTGATAAATTTTCCAAGGTAAATATCAGGAGAAAACATGTTTGGTTATCGTTCTGCATCTCCCAAGATTCGTTTTATTACGCATAGAATGGTTGTTCGTGTGGTGTATGAACGGGATACCTATAAATTGGCTGAATATTATGCAGAAAATAAAGATTTTCTTAAGCCATGGGAACCAACAAGAGAGAGTAGTTTTTATCAACCTTCTGGATGGACAAATAGGCTGAATTATATTGCGGAATTACAGCGGCAGGGATCGGCATTTAATTTTTTGTTATTAGATCTTAATGAAAATGAAGTCATGGGGATTGCTAATTTCACTAATGTTGTACGGGGAGCGTTCTATTCCTGTTATCTGGGTTATTCTTTAGGCGAAAAATGGCAAGGTCAAGGGTTAATGTATGAAGCCTTGCAACCGACAATCCGTTATATGCAACGCCACCAAAAAATGCACCGGATTATGGCTAATTACATGCCACATAATCATCGCAGTGGAAATTTACTTAAGAGGTTAGGTTTTGAACGAGAAGGTTATGCCAGGAACTATTTAATGATTGACGGAGTTTGGCAGGATCATGTGTTGACATCACTGATTGATGATTCATGGGGATAAATTTGTTGAAAAAAGAGCGATGAATTCGGATATAGACAGTGGCCGTCTTGAGGGGTTTATTGCCAGGGTGGAGTCAATGGCATGCAGAAACGGTAAGGAATATCCCGCTGGACGCAGTTTGACCAGCGGCTGATAATTATCGTCAAGATTGCGCACGATGCTGACCGGAGGGGATTTACCCACAATCAAAGTATAGAGTACGGCCCCCAACGCGTAGAGATCTGTCCAGGGACCATGTTGGTTTTCTTCATTGGCAGTGTATTGCTCAACGGGCGTAAAGCCGGAGCGGATGGTTATTTCTGTATCATCAGACAAGCGTGTTGTTGTTTGGCGGGTAGATCCTAAATCCAGCAATATGGGTGATTGATTCTCTTGGATCAAGATATTGTCCAAGGAAATATCACAATGTAAATAATTTCTTTGATGGAGCGTATCAAGGACATTTAACAAGGGAAACAGTATCTGACGCAGCCAATGTTCATTGATGAAATGTGGATGTTTTATCCTCAATTTATTTAATGTCATTCCCTTATAGAAGGAAGCTGCTATATATGCTGTGCAGTTTTGTTGCCAAAAGCGCAGAAAACGGGGAAGACAGGGGTGTTGGAAACAGGACATCAAGTGGGCTTCACGGATAAAGTCTTGCAACCCAGCATAAAATCGTTCTTCTAATTTTTTTCCTCGTAAGTTGAGTTTCATATCTTGACGGCGTATAGCAAAAGAGTGGGGCGTATATTCTTTGATAGCAATAGATTGCTTGAGATGGTGATCCCAAACACGATACACAATACTGCCGCCGCTTTTGCCAATGACTTCTTCGATTTCGAATTCATTGAGGCAGTATCCGATTGGAAGAGGGGGGTAAAGCCAATGCTACCACCGATATGTGTCCTGTGAAAATTTTGCAAATGGATGGCCTCTTGGTTATTTCTGGACACCTGCTGATCATGACATCTCAAATAACTTCATCATTCAATGGATAGTAAGGAATGACCAGTCATATATTGAGTTAAGCATAATGTTTATTATTTGTGATCTGTGGATGTGACTCTGTTTATGGAATATATATCTGATAGGATATGAACGAGGTTTTGTGTTCACCTGTCCAGTCATTGAAATGAATGGAAATTATTAATTTTCAACAATATTATCTTGATTTCTTTGGCCTGATCGCTTTACATCTTTTATGCTTATTCCATAAAAATCAATCTTAGAAGATACCATGAATTTACTGAAATCACTGGCAGCGGTCAGCTCAATGACGATGTTCTCCCGCGTTCTGGGCTTTATTCGTGATGCCATCATTGCCCGTATATTTGGTGCGGGTATGGCAACGGATGCCTTTTTCGTTGCTTTCAAACTCCCTAACTTATTGCGCCGTATTTTTGCTGAAGGCGCTTTTTCACAAGCGTTTGTTCCGATACTTGCTGAGTATAAAAATCAGCAGGGGGATGAGGCAACACGCACCTTTATTGCCTATGTATCAGGGATGTTGACGCTGATTTTGGCGATAGTCACGGTGATTGGGGTGATTGCCGCGCCTTGGGTCATCTATGTCACGGCACCGGGTTTTACCGATATACCGGATAAATTCACTTTAACCCGTGATCTACTCAGAATTACTTTCCCTTACATTTTTTTGATATCTCTGGCTTCCTTAGCGGGAGCGGTTCTCAATACGTGGAATCGCTTTTCTGTGCCTGCCTTTGCTCCAACATTGCTTAATGTCAGCATGATTATTTTTTCGCTGTTTGTGGCACCTTACTGCAATCCACCTGTGATGGCATTAGGTTGGGCTGTGATCGCTGGTGGTATTTTGCAATTGGCTTATCAGCTTCCGCACTTGAAAAAAATAGGTATGCTGGTATTGCCACGAATTTCCTTTCGTGACAGCAGAGTATGGCGTGTTATTCGTCAGATGGGACCGGCTATTTTGGGGGTTTCAGTCAGTCAAATTTCACTGATCATCAATACCATTTTTGCTTCATTTCTGGTTTCTGGCTCGGTTTCGTGGATGTATTATGCCGATCGTTTAATGGAATTGCCTTCGGGAGTATTGGGCGTGGCGTTAGGGACAATCCTTTTGCCTTCACTGGCAAAAAGTTTTTCCAATGGGGATCACCAGGAATATAGAAAGCTAATGGATTGGGGGTTGCGCCTTTGCTTTTTGTTGGCTTTACCTTGTGCGGTGGCATTGGGCATTTTAGCAGAGCCATTAACCGTGTCACTCTTTCAGTACGGCAATTTTTCTGCCTTTGATGCAGAAATGACACAACGCGCATTAATTGCGTACTGCTTTGGCCTGATGGGATTGATTGTGGTTAAAGTCCTCGCTCCTGGTTTTTACTCTCGTCAGGATATTAAAACCCCAGTCAAGATTGCGATTGCAACCCTGATTTTGACTCAGTTAATGAATCTGGCTTTTATTGGCTCATTAAAACATGCGGGATTGGCGCTTTCTATCGGTTTGGCTGCTTGCTTCAATGCCAGTATGCTTTATTGGCAATTGCGCAAGCGTGAGATTTTTAAACCGCTGGCAGGATGGGGCATTTTCCTGTTGAAACTGGTGGTGGCCATTGCGGTCATGGTCGGGGTATTGTTGACGATATTGTGGTTTATGCCTGCCTGGGATGAGAGCAATATGGCATTGCGCCTGTTACGGTTGATGGGGGTCGTGGTTGCCGGTGCGGGGAGTTATTTTGCCACATTGGCTGTCATGGGGTTTCGATTGAAGGATTTTGCTCAACGCGGATTGCAGTAACTGATTAATTAATTGCGTTTGTATTAAGTGAACTGAAACCGGCATGATTTTTCCATGCCAGTTTCAGACAAGGTGATTACATCCGTTCTACCGTCTCAATACCCAGGGTATCCAGACCTAGCTTCAACGTTTTTGCCGTCAGCAGGGCTAATTTCAGGCGGCTCTGACGCACTTCTTCGCTATCCGCATTCAGGATTGGGCAATGTTCGTAGAAACCAGAGAACAGGCCAGCCAGATCATAGAGGTAAGCACACATTACGTGAGGCGTGCCTTCACGGGCAACGATTGTGATAGTTTCTTCAAATTGTAACAGACGCGTTGCCAGCGCTTGCTCACGTTCTTCGTTCAGAAGAATAGGGGAGGTCAGGCTGTTTTCATCGATTTGTGCACGTTTGAAAATAGAATTTACGCGGGTATAGGCATATTGCATATAAGGTGCGGTATTACCTTCAAAGGCGAGCATGTTATCCCAGTCAAATACATAGTCGGTAGTCCGGTTTTTGGAGAGATCGGCATACTTCACCGCGCCAATACCTACGGCGTTGACAACTTTTTTCAGTTCGTCTTCCGACATATCTGGGTTTTTCTCACGGATCAGAGCGTCTGCACGTTCGATCGCTTCATCCAGCAAATCAGACAGTCTTACTGTACCACCTGCACGGGTTTTGAATGGTTTGCCATCTTTGCCCAACATCATGCCGAACATATGGTGTTCGAGCGACATGGATTCAGGAATGTAACCTGCCTTGCGTACGATTGTCCAGGCTTGCATCAGGTGTTGGTGTTGGCGTGAATCGATGTAGTAAAGAACCCGGTCAGCATGCAGGACTTCATGACGGTACTTGGTACAAGCGATATCCGTGGTGGTATAAAGATAGCCCCCATCTTTTTTCTGGATGATAACACCCATTGGTTCGCCTTCTTTGTTCTTATACTCATCAAAGTAAACCACGATAGCACCATCACTCTCAACGGCAAGCCCACGTTGTTTCAGGTCGGCAACAACGCCGGGCAGCATATCGTTATACAGGCTTTCACCCATAACATCGTTTTTTGTCAGCGTCACATTCAGGCGATCATAGGTTTCCTGATTCTGTGACATGGTGATATCAACCAGTTTGCGCCACATAGTCCGGCAATATTCATCTCCGCCTTGCAGTTTTACGACGTAGCTACGGGCGCGAACAGCAAATTCTTCATCTTCATCGTAAGTTTTCTTCGCTTCACGGTAGAAAGCTTCCAAATCGGCTAATGCCATATCACTGGCATCTTCGTTCTGGATTTTTTCCAGATAGGCAATCAGCATCCCGAACTGAGTACCCCAGTCACCAACGTGATTGGCTCGAATGACTTTGTGCCCCAAAAACTCAAGGGTACGTGCTGCGGCATCGCCAATAATCGTGGAACGAATGTGCCCAATGTGCATTTGCTTTGCCACATTCGGCGCAGAATAGTCGATAACGATGGTTTGCGGCGCGACCGGCGTGATGCCCAGTTTTTCATCTTTCAGCGCTGTTTCAACATTGGCAGCGACCCACGTTTTATCCAGAAAGATATTGATAAAGCCAGGGCCTGCAATCTCAACTTTGCTGGCAATGCCTTGCAAGTCCAGCAAACTGACGACTTTTTCTGCTAATTGTCGGGGGGGCATGCCCACTTTTTTCGCAGCCGCCATGACACCATTTGCCTGGTAGTCACCAAACTGAGCTTTTGCAGATTGACGGACGTGAGCTTCACTGTCGGCTGGAGCACCAGCAGCAATCAGCGCATGGCTGATTTTTTCTGAAAGAATGGCCTGAATATTCACCGGGTTACCTTAAATTACGCACAAAAGCCCCTGCATCTGGACTGTGCAAATACTCTCAAGCGTGTGGGTTAGACAAAATAACGGGTTTTATACCATATTCAGCCTCCTGCATGCTACCATCAGCCGCCGCTTGCGGTATGACTTTTTGTTTTCCGTTCGCCTTTCAGGCGATAGTTTTTTGCTGGGGGAAAGATGACACACTTTTCAACAATTCCTGAATTACAGGATTTGGTGGCTGATTTATATCAGTTTGAACAAAAGCTAAAGCAGTTTGGTGAACATTTGGGCCTGGAACTTACACAGTATACAGCGGATCATATTTCCCTGCGTTGTAATGCTATTTCAATCGCTGATCGCTGGCGTCAAGGTTTTCTGCAATGTGGTCAATTGTTGTCTGAAAGCAGGATCAATGGCCGGCCGATCTGCTTATTTGAGTTAGAACAGCCAATTACTTTACTGGGCTGGCAAATTGATTGTGTCGAATTACCTTATCCGGGTAAAAAGCCATATATTCACGAAGGTTGGGAACATGTCGAATTTGTCCTGCCTGTGCCACCAGAACAACTGATACCCGAAGCCTATAAATTACTGCCTGATCCGTTGCCCGTTGTTTTTCGTACAAAAGAGAGCCATCCGCAAGGTGACAATGAAAGGTTACCAAATCCAACGTTAGCAGTGACAAAAGATGATGTCACAATCAAATTTCACCCTTTTTCTCTCAAAGAGATTATCAAAAATTAAACATGCTGTGTTCTTTTTGTGATCTTTATCGTAGTACTGCAACTCCGCGTAGCGATAAGCTCGTTTCAGTGAGCGATATTTGAACGAATCTGGATGAGCGATTAGGACACGCCAGGAAAAGAAGGCGCTGTTTGATACGGTACGGCATCAAGATGGGAATCAGCGGCCTTTGTCATGATTGCCAGTTCAGCACAAAGGCTTAAGGAAATCACATGACAGCACGCTACATCACGATTGATTGGGGATCGACCAATTTACGCGCCTGGCTATATCAGGGTGATGAATGTCAGGAAAGCAGGCAATCCGCAGCGGGGATCACCCGTCTCAATGGAAAATCCCCACAGGTGGTGTTAGCAGAAATCACTCAAAACTGGCGGGATGACCAAACGCCGATTGTCATGGCAGGGATGATCGGTAGCAACGTGGGTTGGAAAATTGCGCCATATTTGTCGGTTCCCATTCGGTTCTCTGCGATAGGTGAGCAATTAACCCCCGTTGCAGACAATGTCTGGATTATTCCGGGATTGTGTGTTTCACGTGAAGATAACCACAACGTGATGCGAGGCGAAGAGACTCAATTATTAGGCGCTCATCAGCTTTTTCCTGCTTCTCTTTATGTCATGCCCGGCACTCACTGTAAATGGGTATTAGCTGACGACCAACAAATCCATGATTTTCGTACTGTGATGACCGGCGAACTCCACCATTTACTTTTGCATCATTCACTGGTGGGAGCAGGGTTGCCAGAACAGGTTGCCTGTCCAGAAGCTTTTAATGCGGGGCTTAAACGGGGAATAGATTCTCCTGTGCATTTGCCATTTTTATTCGAAGTTCGCGCCTCGCATGTATTGGGTGCTCTGCCGCGCGAATATGTCAGTGAATTTTTATCCGGCCTGTTGATTGGTGCAGAAGTTGCGAGTATGAGTCACTATTTTGTGGATCAACAGGCTATCACACTTGTCGCCGGACTTTCGTTAGCGGCTCGTTATAAGCAGGCGTTCAGCGCTATCGGACGGAATATCTCTCTGGCAGACGGTGATACCGTTTTTCAGGTAGGTATAAGGAGTATCGCAAATGCTGTGGCAAACCCATCTTCCGCTTATCGCTATTCTTCGCGGTATTAAACCGGACGAAACGCTTGAACACATCGCGGCGGTCATTGACGCTGGGTTCGACACCGTGGAGATCCCACTTAACTCTCCGCAGTGGGAACAGAGTATTCCGGCCATGGTGAAAGCGTTTGGCAGTAAGGCGTTGATTGGAGCGGGAACTGTACTCAAATCAGAACAGGTAGATGTGTTGGCGGAAATGGGTTGCAAACTGATTGTCACGCCTAATATCCGCAGTGAAGTGATCCGCAGAGCGGTTGCTTATGGTATGACAGTATGTCCAGGTTGTGCGACGGCCACAGAGGCTTTTACCGCGCTGGAAGCGGGGGCACAGTCATTAAAAATTTTTCCCTCATCGGCATTTGGTCCAGCTTATATCAAAGCGCTGAAAGCGGTTTTACCGCCAGACGTGCCTGTTTTCGCCGTGGGCGGTGTAACGCCGGATAATCTGTCTCAATGGATTAACGCAGGTTGCATGGGCGCCGGTTTAGGCAGTGATCTTTATCGTGCCGGTCAATCGGTTGATCGTACTGCACGGCAGGCAACCCTATTTGTTAATGCGTATCGGGAGGCGGTGCAATGAAAATAATTAAACTCACGACTTATCGTTTGCCTCCACGCTGGCTGTTCTTAAAAATTAAAACAGATGAAGGTGTTGTCGGCTGGGGGGAACCGGTGATTGAAGGCCGTGCCCGCACAGTGGAAACGGCAGTGCACGAGCTAGGTGAATATTTGGTTGGACAAGATCCTGCCCGCATTAATGACTTATGGCAGGTGATGTATCGTGCCGGCTTTTACCGTGGCGGTCCCATTCTGATGAGTGCTCTGGCGGGAATCGATCAGGCTTTATGGGATATCAAAGGCAAAGTCTTGAATGCGCCCGTGTGGCAACTGATGGGGGGATTGGTGCGCGATAAGATCAAAGCATATAGCTGGGTGGGCGGTGATCGCCCGTCGGAGGTGATTGACGGTATTAAAACCTTACGGAAGATCGGTTTTGATACATTCAAATTAAATGGTTGTGCAGAACTGAGCATCATTGATGATTTGCGAAAAATCGACACTGCCGTCAATACGGTAGCGCAGATCCGAGCAGTGTTCGGTAATGAAATTGAATTTGGGCTTGATTTCCACGGTCGTGTTAGCGCACCCATGGCGAAGGTATTAATTAAGGCGTTAGAGCCATATCACCCTTTATTTATTGAAGAACCCGTGCTGGCGGAACAGGCGGAATATTATCCCCGCCTGGCGGCGCAAACCCATATTCCAATTGCGGCAGGTGAGCGTATGTTTTCCCGTTTTGAATTTAAACGTGTACTGGAAACGGGCGGTCTGGCAATTCTCCAGCCAGACGTATCGCATGCGGGAGGCATTACCGAATGCTACAAAATTGCGGGCATGGCTGAAGCTTATGATGTCGCACTGGCACCACATTGCCCACTAGGGCCGATTGCGCTGGCCGCTTGTTTGCACATCGATTTCATATCACGTAATGCGGTATTTCAGGAGCAGAGTATGGGCATTCATTACAATAAAGGGGCGGAATTACTTGATTTTGTGAAAAATAAAGAAGATTTCAGTATGGAAGGGGGGTTCTTTAAACCCTTAATGAAACCGGGTCTTGGTGTTGAAATTGACGAAGCACAGGTCATTGAGCGCAGCAAAAATGTACCAGATTGGCGAAATCCAATGTGGCGACATAAAGATGGCTCCGTTGCTGAATGGTAATCATGTCCGTTATTAAATAAATAATTAAATCAATGTGTTCTTTTACACACTCTGTTAACTATAGGGCAGGGTGAACGGTTTCACTGTGCCCAAAATCTGGAGACAGATTGAGATGAATATTTCAGTAACAACTGCGAAAATTGGGCGTCGGCGCTATCTGACGTTGATAATGATCTTTATTACGGTCGTTATTTGTTATGTTGATCGGGCCAACCTTGCTGTTGCGTCAGCAAATATCCAGAAAGAGTTTGCTATCACGAAAACGGAAATGGGCTATATCTTTTCTGCTTTCTCCTGGTTTTATACCTTATGTCAAATTCCCGGGGGGTGGTTCCTTGATCGCGTTGGCTCACGCGTGACCTATTTTATTGCCATTTTGGGCTGGTCGGTGGCGACGCTATTACAGGGCTTTGCAATCGGACTGATGTCACTCATTGGATTACGTTCCATTATTGGTATTTTTGAAGCACCGACATTTCCCACCAATAACCGTATGGTAACAAGCTGGTTCCCTGAACATGAACGTGCCTCTGCCGTTGGTTTTTACACATCAGGGCAGTTTGTCGGGCTTGCTTTTCTGACGCCATTTCTAATATGGATCCAGGAATTAATTAGCTGGCACTGGGTTTTTTTCCTGACCGGGGGTATCGGAATTATTTGGTCATTAATCTGGATTAACGTTTATCGGCGGCCACGGTTAACAAAAAACATGCGTCATGCGGAGCTTGAATATATTCGCATGGGCGGAGGACTAGTCGATGATGACTCGCCCGCTAAGAAAATGGCACGCCAGTCTCTGACTATCGCTGACTGGAAGCTGGTGTTCCACTATAAGCTGGTGGGTGTCTATCTGGGGCAATTCGCCGTCGCTTCAACGTTGTGGTTCTTTTTGACCTGGTTCCCGAGTTATTTGACTCAGGAGAAGGGGATTACTGCTCTAAAAGTCGGTTTCATGACTACCGTTCCGTTTCTGGCTGCATTTCTCGGTGTACTGCTCTCTGGCTGGTTGGCAGATAAAATGGTACGTAAAGGTTTTTCTCTGGGGGTGGCGCGTAAGACCCCGATTATTTGTGGTTTGATAATTTCCACCTGTATTATGGGCGCCAATTACACTAACAACCCGATATGGATCATGGTGCTAATGGCACTGGCTTTCTTTGGTAACGGCTTTGCTTCCATTACCTGGTCACTGGTTTCTTCACTGGCACCGAGGCATTTGATTGGTTTGACCGGCGGTATCTTTAATTTTGTCGGCGGGTTGGGAGGGATCTCTGTACCACTTGTGATTGGCTATTTGGCGCAGAGTTACGGTTTTTCTCCAGCACTGGTTTACATTTCTGTCGTCACATTGATTGGTGCACTCTCCTATATCTTTCTTGTGGGCGATGTGAAACGTGTCGGCTAATTGGGCGTTTATATCCGAGGGGCTTTGAATGATAAAGCTGGAAATTTGTTGTTATAGCGTAAACTGTGCTCTGGTTGCACAAAAGGCAGGCGCTGATCGCATTGAATTGTGTGCAAGCCCGTCGGAAGGCGGGGTAACACCCAGCATCGGAGCATTGCAGCACGCGCGACAGAGTTTATCCATTGCAGTACATCCTATTGTACGGCCAAGAGGAGGAGATTTCTGTTACAGCAACATTGATTTTGAAGTGATGAAAAATGATGTTGCTCGTATCCGTGATATGGGATTTCCTGGCGTCGTTTTCGGCGTGCTAAACGAAGAAGGTCATATCGACAGGCTGCGTATGCGGCAATTGATGTCATTGTCAGGGAATATGGCAATCACTTTTCATCGCGCCTTTGATATGTGTTTTAATCCACATGTTGCGTTGGAACAACTGACAGAGCTTGGTGTGCAGCGTATTTTAACTTCGGGTCAGCAACAAAGTGCTGAGTTGGGATTACCTTTATTAAACGAGTTGTTACAGGCTAGCCAGGGACCGATTATTATGCCCGGGGCGGGAGTCAGAATGAGTAATATCAGTAAATTCCTGGAAATTGGCATCACAGAAGTCCACAGTTCAGCAGGTAAGATCGTGCCTTCTGCCATGAAATACCGGAAAGCCGGCGTAAAAATGAGTTCTGATGACAGTGATGTAGATGAATATGCTTATCACTGTGTTGATGGCCAGTTAGTTGAATCGATGAAGGGCGTGATGAGTTTGGTTCAACGGAAAAAATAGCACACGCTTTATTTCAAACCCCCAGTGACATTGTCAAGGATGTCACTGGGGTAATCAGCCAGCAAAGTAAAGTAATAATCTAAAATATAAAGTAAAAGATTATGGCTTACGGGCAATAAGTACTGCCCGCAGTGGTGCGGGGTAGCCTTCTGTCGTTTTGCTCTGGTCGGTTGGATCAAGAAAATCGATCAGCGATTCAGTCTTCATCCATTCTGTCTGGCGCTGTTCATCCAAAGTCGTCATTGCATGATTAACAATTCGAACATCAATAAAACCACATTTTTCCAGCCAGACTTTCAGCATTTTGGCAGACGGAATAAAGTAGACATTCCGCATTTGAGCATAACGCTCACCCGGAATGAGGCATTGATGTTCGTCCCCCTCAATCACCAGGCTTTCCAAAACTAATTCCCCGCCGGAAACTAACTGGTTTTTCAGTTGCCATAAATGGTCGAAGGGGGAGCGGCGATGGTAAAGCACACCCATTGAAAACACCGTATCAAAGGCTTTTAGTTCAGGTAATTGTTCAACGCCCAAGGGCAGAAGATGGGCACGCTGATCGTTACCCAGTAACTTTCTGGTGGCTTCAAATTGGCAAAGGAAAAGCTGGGTTGGGTCAATACCGACAACTAAATGGGCACCTTCACCCACCATGCGCCACATGTGGTAACCACTGCCACAGCCGACATCAAGGACGGTTCTGCCTGCTAAAGAAGAAATATGGGGAAGGACGCGATCCCATTTCCAGTCAGAACGCCATTCGGTATCAATCTCCACACCATACAGTGAAAAAGGTCCTTTACGCCACGGCATCAATAGCTTCAGGATATTTTGAATACGGGCTTTTTCACCGTTTGGTAGCTCGGGTTCATGGTTCGCAATGACACCATTTTTCAGATCAAGTTGGGTGGGGTTAATTTCAGGCAGGTTCTCCAGAATTTTTACCCATGAACTGAACTGACCATGCAATGAGGCTTGTTGCCAATGGCTTAATTGTGCAGGCAGGCATTCCAACCAGTGACTTAAGTGGTTTTTGGCGATCAATTGATAAAAGTTACCGAAATCAATCATTGTTCAGCGCCTTTTATTGCTAATAATGAGCCAAAGTTAAAACATTGGAACCAGACTTCCACATGCTGGAATCCTGCTTGTTTGAGGCGTGACTTGTGCGTTTCAACAGGATCTGTTCGCATGACATTTTCCAGCATACTGCGTTTTTGGCTGATCTCCAGTTCGCTGTAACCATTGGCTCGCTTGAAATCATAGTGCATGTTGAATAGCAACTCGCCAATCTGCTCATCTTCAAAATTGAATTTTTCAGATAGCACCAAAACGCCTCCGGGTTTTAGACCGGCATAGATTTTATCCAGCATTTTCTGGCGATCATCAGGGTGCAGGAACTGTAATGTGAAATTCAAAACGACCATTGATGCATTTTGAATGTCGGTATCAAGAATATCCTGTTCGATGATTTCAACGGGGATATTGGCTTTGAAAGAGTCAATATGGCGACGGCAGCGTTCGATCATTGCCGGTGAGTTATCGACGGCAATAATACGGCAGCCCTTTGTATGGGGATGGACACTATTATCTTCGGAACGAATATCTTCGGAACTAATAGCACGACGGATTGACAGCGTGGCTGCACCAAGGGAGCAACCGAGATCGTAAATTTGACTATTTGGTGTTACAAAACGTTCTGCCAGCATACCTATCATGGAAATGATGTTGGAATAACCGGGAATTGAACGTTTCACCATATCAGGAAAGACTTCGGCAACGCGTTCATCGAAACTCCAGTTACCTAAATTGGCAATTGGGGCAGAGAACAGGCTGTCCCGTTGATTATGAGATTCTTGATTTGACATAACAGCATTGATTTTGGAAACAATAAGAAGCGGTTATTCTAACAGAATGCAGGAAAAGGCAGAAAGGGGGATAATCAATAGATAAACCCTCAGGCGGTAGCACACCGCCCTGGGTATCACTCTAATCACCTATGCTTTGCCATTGAGCAAAAACGCAAAATATGCAGCAAACTATTTATACAGGGAATAGATTATGTATAGAGAGAAAAGATCTGCTCCCACGGTAAATAGTAGATGTTGTTAAGAATCATTATGATCATTGAGATATAGGTTGCTGCCATGCCCATACGTCGCCAGCGTATTTCTCGATGACGTAAGCCAAAGTAGTGTAGTATTCTGCCTGATAGTAATACCAATCCACAAATATGCAGCATCCAAACGGGGGCACCATTCATCTCCATCACAATCAATAACAACATTGAAATTGGAATGTATTCAACTGCATTACCATGAACCCGGATGGCTGTTTGTAATTCATAAAAACCGCCATCGCCATAAGCGACCCGATATTGGGTTCTTAATTTGACGACATCCAGAGACAGCTTAATTAACAGTAGTGCGCCCAGTACGATATAAAGCGAGCTAACCATTTTTTAACTCCAATTGCCTAACCAAAAAACGGCCAAATGATGATAAACCGCAAAAAGAAAACTGTCGCTATAAATCATAGTATTTAATAATAAATTCTATGAATGTTAACTGATAGCAAAAAATTGTCTTGTCAAGAACGGCGTTATGGCCTTATCTCCGGTCAGAATTTCCAGTATAATGGCGACCTTTTTTTTGCAATTCTTCCAGAAAAGAACAATGCCAAAATTTCCGCAGCAGAAAGCATAACGAGCTGAGTAAAAGGATATTGTATGCGTACTAATTATTGTGGGCAGTTGAACCTGACCCATGAAGGCCAGAAAGTGACTCTTTGTGGGTGGGTAAATCGTCGCCGTGATTTAGGTGGTTTGATCTTTATTGATATGCGAGATCGCGAGGGTATCGTTCAGGTATTTTTTGACCCAGACCAGAAAGAGGTCTTTGCTCAGGCTTCTGAACTGCGTAATGAATTTTGTATTCAAATTACGGGGATTGTGCGTGCGCGCCCTGATAACCAAATCAATAAAGAGATGGCAACCGGCGAAATTGAAGTGTTCGCAGAAAGCCTGATGGTTTTCAACCGCTCGGAGCCATTGCCTCTGGACAGCAACCAGAATAACAGTGAAGAGCAGCGCCTGAAATTCCGCTATCTTGATCTGCGTCGCACTGAGATGTCGCAGCGTCTGAAAACCCGTGCAAAGATCACCAGTTTTGTGCGTCGTTTTATGGATACTGCAGGTTTCATTGATGTTGAAACACCAATGCTGACGAAAGCAACACCAGAAGGTGCGCGTGACTATTTAGTACCAAGCCGCGTACATAAAGGTGAATTTTATGCACTGCCGCAGTCTCCGCAGCTTTTCAAACAGTTGTTGATGATGTCTGGCTTAGACCGTTATTACCAGATTGTGAAGTGCTTCCGCGATGAAGACCTGCGTGCCGATCGTCAACCTGAGTTTACCCAGATCGACGTTGAAACCTCGTTTATGACCGCTGAACAAGTTCGCGAAATCATGGAAAAAATGATCCGTGAACTGTGGCTGGATGTGAAAGATGTCGATTTGGGCTGCTTCCCAATGATGACATTTGAAGAAGCCATGCGCCGTTTTGGTTCAGATAAACCAGACTTGCGTAACCCTCTGGAATTGGTGGATATCGCCGATCTGGTTAAAGACGTGGAATTCTCTGTTTTTGCCGAACCGGCAAATAATCCAAAAGGCCGTGTTGCGGCTATTCGCGTGCCCGGCGGGGCAGAGCTAAGTCGCAAGCAAATTGATGAGTACGGTAAATTTGTTGGCATTTATGGCGCGAAAGGTTTGGCATGGATGAAAGTAAATAACTGTGCTGCTGGCCTGGAAGGTGTGCAAAGCCCGATAGCTAAGTTCCTGTCTGCGGAAGTGGTTGAAGCCCTGCTGTCCCGTACCAATGCGCAAGATGGTGATATCCTGTTCTTTGGCGCTGACCGGAAAAATGTTGTTACTGATGCGATGGGAGCACTGCGCCTGAAATTGGGCCGCGACTTGAACATCACCGATCTGGCAAGCTGGAAACCGCTTTGGGTTATTGATTTCCCTATGTTCGAAGACAACGGAGCTGGCGGCTTGACGGCAATGCATCATCCATTTACTTCTCCGCGTGATAGGTCGGCGGCTGAATTGGAAAGTAACCCAGAATCCGCTATCGCAAACGCTTACGACATGGTGATCAATGGCTATGAAGTGGGGGGAGGTTCTGTCCGTATCCATCGCAATGAAATGCAGCAGGTGGTATTCCGCATTCTGGGGATCAATGAGCAGGAACAGCAGGAAAAATTTGGTTTCTTGCTGAATGCCCTGAAATACGGCACACCGCCACATGCCGGTTTGGCTTTCGGTTTGGATCGCCTCGTCATGTTGTTGACTGATACCGATAATATTCGTGATGTGATCGCTTTCCCGAAAACAACGGCTGCGGCATGTTTGATGACGGATGCACCAAGCCCAGCGAGTTCAGCCGCGTTGGAAGAACTGGCTATTTCAGTCGTTAAAAAAGAGAACGAATAATGGCTTATAAGCGCCCTGAATCTGTACTGGTTATGATTTACGCCGTTGACAGCAAAAGGGTGCTGATGCTACAGCGCCGGGACGATCCTGAATTTTGGCAATCTGTGACAGGTAGCCTTGAAGAGGACGAAAAACCGCCGGAGGCGGCGTTACGTGAAGTACAGGAAGAGACAGGCATTGATATTATCAATGAAAATCTTGAACTGAAAGATTGTCAACGCTGTCTTTATTATGAGATTTTCTCGCACCTACGGCATCGATATGCTCCGGGGATAACGCGCAATAAAGAACATTGGTTCTCTCTGGCGTTACCTGAGGAGCGAGAAATTTTGCTGACCGAACATCTGGCTTATCAATGGCTGGCTGCGGAAGAAGCGGCCAGATTGACGAAGTCGTGGAGCAATCGGCAAGCAATTGAAGAATTTGTCATTTAGTCTACAAGATGTTTTATCGGAGATATTTGCATGGCAGGTCATAGTAAATGGGCCAATACGAAACACCGCAAAGCTGCACAGGATGCAAAACGCGGTAAGATTTTCACAAAAATTATCCGTGAATTAGTCACGGCTGCGCGATTGGGCGGTGGTGATCCAGATTCCAACCCACGTCTGCGAGCTGCCGTCGATAAAGCGCTGTCCAACAATATGACTCGTGATACGTTGAATCGTGCAATTGCCCGTGGTGTTGGCAGCGACGAATCGGACAACATGGAAACCATCATTTATGAAGGCTACGGCCCTGGTGGTACGGCAGTGATGGTTGAATGCCTGAGTGATAACCGTAACCGCACGGTTTCCGAAGTTCGTCATGCGTTCACCAAAACAGGTGGTAACTTAGGAACTGACGGTTCTGTTGCTTATTTGTTCACCAAGAAAGGGGTTATTTCCTACGCACCAGGCCTGGACGAAGATGCGGTGATGGAAGCCGCATTGGAAGCGGGTGCTGACGATGTTGAAACTTATGATGATGGTGCGATTGACGTCTATACTACTCCAGAGTCTTTTGGCGAAGTGAAAGATGCACTGGATGCAGCAGGCTTCAAGGCAGATTCTGCGGAAGTTTCTATGATCCCATCGACGAAAGCGGAACTGGATGCAGAAACTGCGCCTAAATTACTGCGTCTGATCGATATGCTTGAAGACTCTGACGATGTGCAGGAAGTTTATCATAATGGTGAAATCTCTGATGAAGTTGCAGCACTGTTGTAATTAGCATTAGGATTCACAGCGTAGAGAAAGTGTTCCTCGAATCAGGGCACTTTCTCTAACGTTTTTATCCCATATCACAGGCAAACCGATTTAAGCGAATAATTCGATATGGCGATTATTCTTGGTATTGACCCAGGCTCCAGAGTCACGGGATATGGCGTTATTCGCCAGCAGGGACGACAACTTATCTATCTCGGTAGCGGTTGTATTCGAACAAAAGTAGATGACTTACCCGGTCGTTTGCAGAAGATTTACGCCGGAATTACTGAAATTATCACTCAATTCCAGCCCACAGTTTTTGCCATAGAGCAAGTTTTTATGGCAAAAAATGCAGACTCTGCCTTGAAATTAGGGCAGGCGCGAGGTGTAGCAATTGTTGCGGCTTCTAACCAATCCATACCGGTATTTGAATATGCCGCCCGTCAGGTTAAACAGACTGTAGTCGGTACGGGAGCGGCTGAAAAAAGCCAGATACAGCACATGGTTCGTTCGATGTTGAAACTGTCTGCTAATCCGCAGGCCGATGCTGCCGATGCGTTGGCTATTGCGATTACACATTGTCATCTCAGTCAAAATTTACTTCGGGTAGGTAATGCGCGGTTAAATTTAACGCGAGGCCGTCTGAAATAGATAGTGCTGGATATACATCCAGCTTTTTTTGTGCTATAAGCTAGCGGAACGATTTATTTTATTTTCAGGGGGTAAGCAGTGATAGGGCGTTTGAGAGGAACCGTGTTGGAAAAACAGCCACCGTTGGTTTTGTTGGAAACTCATGGTATCGGTTATGAAGTTCATATGCCAATGACCTGTTTTTATGAACTGCCTGAAATTGGTCAGGAAACTATCTTATTTACACAATTTATTGTGCGTGAAGATGCCCAGCTATTATACGGTTTTAATGATAAACAAGAGCGTGCACTGTTCCGTGAACTGATTAAGGTCAATGGCGTTGGGCCTAAATTAGCGCTGGCGATCCTGTCGGGTATGTCTGCCCAGCAATTCGTTACGGCTATAGAACAAGAAGCGATTGCTTCACTGGTTAAGTTGCCGGGGGTTGGCAAAAAAACGGCTGAAAGGCTGGTTGTAGAGATGAAAGATCGCTTTAAGGGGCTTAATGGCGATCTATTTAACCAAAGTAGTGATGTTAATTTGCCGGCTGTCAGCAAACAAGCGAATTCCGCTGCCGATATTGAAGCAGAAGCCGCAGCGGCACTGGTTTCTCTGGGATATAAACCACAGGAAGCCAGCCGGATGGTAAACAAAGTTGCTAAACCGGGGGCAGATTGTGAAACCCTTATTCGAGAAGCGCTTCGAGCGGCTCTGTAATCACAGGAGTTAAGTGATGATTGAAGCTGACCGTCTGGTTTCAGCAGAAGTTCTGCAAGATGATGAAGCCATTGATCGTGCCATTCGGCCGAAGTTTCTGTCTGAATATGTTGGGCAGCCCCATGTTTGTGAGCAGATGGAAATTTTTATTCAGGCGGCACGTCAGCGGGGTGAGGCACTGGATCACTTATTGATTTTTGGTCCCCCTGGATTAGGTAAGACCACGCTGGCAAATATTGTTGCCAATGAAATGGGGGTTAATCTTCGTACCACCTCTGGGCCGGTATTGGAAAAGGCAGGGGATCTTGCCGCTATGCTCACTAATCTGGAACCGCATGATGTCCTGTTTATTGATGAAATCCACCGTTTATCGCCGGTTGTGGAAGAGATCCTTTATCCGGCAATGGAAGATTATCAACTGGATATTATGATTGGCGAAGGGCCAGCCGCCCGCTCTATCAAGATTGATCTCCCCCCATTTACTTTGATTGGTGCAACCACTCGTGCAGGTTCTTTAACTTCGCCGTTGCGTGATCGATTCGGTATCGTACAGCGCCTTGAATTTTACAATGTTGATGATTTGCAAAGCATTGTCTCCCGTAGTGCACGCTATATGGGATTAGACATTTCAGATGAGGGGGCAAGGCAAATAGCGATGCGTTCCCGTGGCACTCCCCGTATTACCAATCGATTATTGCGTCGTGTCCGTGATTTTGCGCAAGTAAAAGGTGATGGCACAGTTGATAATAATATTGCCTCCCAGGCTCTGGATATGCTGAATGTGGATTCAGCTGGATTTGATTACCTTGATCGTAAGTTGCTGATTGCCATTATTGATAAATTTATGGGCGGTCCCGTTGGCTTGGATAACTTGGCAGCGGCGATTGGTGAAGAACGAGAAACTATCGAAGATGTGCTGGAACCTTTCCTGATCCAACAAGGATTTATTCAACGAACGCCACGCGGGCGTATTGCAACCCATCATGCTTATCGGCATTTTGGATTGAGCAAGGAAGGCGAATAAAGGGTTATAACTTACCTAAATTATAACCCTTGTCACTTGTATGCATTACCGCTAAAAAGCAGCGAATTGAAAGACAGAGGGAATAAATATCAGCTTCTTGCCTTGATCGTTAAACTCAATGCAAATAACACGGCCGAACAAAGTACCACGGAAGGTCCTGCGGGTGTGTTATAAAACGCCGATAACGTTAATCCTCCCGTAACAGAAAGCATACCGACAATAATTGCCAAAGCGGCCATTTGCTCAGGCGTGTGGGAGAAACGACGGGAGGTAGCGGCAGGGATAATCAGCAGGGAGGTGATAATTAACGCCCCGACGAATTTCATTGCCAGCCCAATAGTTAATGCTGTCACTAACATCAGCAGGACACGTAGACGTTGAATTTTCATTCCATCAACAAAAGCCAGATCCTGGCTGACTGTCATTGATAGCAGGGCGCGCCATTGCCATGTCAGTAATCCGGTAACAATCACAACACCGGCCGCAATCAACCAGAGATCTTCATAAGTTACGGACAATAAATCGCCGAATAAATAAGCCATTAGATCGACTCTGACATTGGTCATAAAACTAACGACGACTAAGCCCAACGACAAGGCACTGTGAGCCAGAATGCCTAATAATGTATCAACTGCCAATTGCGGGCGTTTTTCCAGCCAAACTAAAATAGTAGCCAAGATAAGTGTAACCGCAATAACCGCATAAAAGGGATTCACATTCAGTAAGAAACCGAATGCAACACCGAGCAGTGATGCGTGTGCCAGTGTATCGCCAAAATAGGACATTCTGCGCCAGACGACAAAAGAACCAAGAGGTCCTGCGGCAATTGCCAGAAAAATACCGGCGAGCCAGCCGGGAAGCAATAATTCAATCATCGATGTGATTCCCCAACCTTTTTCAAAATAATTTTCCCTCTAAGATCATGATGATGATTGTGGTGATGGCGGTAAACTGCCAGTTGCTCTGCGCCATGATATCCAAACATTGCAATAAACTCTGGGTGCATTGACACCACTTCCGGTGTGCCAGAACAACAAATGTGTTGATTAAGACATAAAACTTCGTCTGTTTTCGCCATCACTAAGTGCAGGTCATGGGATACCATAAGCACCGCGCAATTAAGTTCTGTTCTGATTTGATTGATCAGATCGTAAAGTGCCAGTTGTCCATTGACATCGACACCTTGTGTTGGTTCGTCAAGAACCAAAATCTGAGGTTGATTAAGTAAGGCTCTGGCAAGTAGCACCCGCTGAGTTTCGCCACCAGATAGCTTTTGCATTGGTTGCTCCAGTAAATGAGCAGCCTTGACCCGATTTAATACCGGTAAGATATCCGCTTGTTTCACGTTGGGTCTCAGCATCATAAAACGCTTAACGGTCAAGGGCAGAGTGGGATCAAGGTTTAGTTTTTGCGGAACATAACCAATTCTCAACGTAGGGTTTTGTTCGATAGTGCCCGAAGTGGGTTGGATTAATCCAAGAACGACGCGAACCAGAGTTGATTTTCCCGCACCGTTTGGGCCGATTAGGGTCAGAATTTTCCCTTGTTTGAGATTGAATGAGATATTGTTTAATACCTTGCGGTTACCAAATTCAACCGTAATGTTTTTTAGGGTGATCATAGTTGACGAGTTAAAAGTATCTTGCAGAATCATTGAAATGTTATAATATAATATAACATAATTCAATTTTCTGCATGGAATATTCATATTATGTTACACAATTCACAGAAATACGCGCATAAACTTTTTCATAAAATCGCATTAGCTGCTGTGTTAGTGGCAGGAGTGAATGGCTCTGTGCAGGCAGATGTTGTCACATCCATTCGTCCATTGGGCTTTATTGCTGCTGCCATTGCTGATGGTGTAACAAATACTCAGGTACTTCTGCCCGATGGTGCTTCTCCACATGATTATGCGTTACGGCCTCTGGATGTACGGAAAATTAATCAAGCCGATTTGGTGGTTTGGATTGGCCCAGATATGGAAACCTTTTTGGCAAAACCGATAGCTAAAATTGAGCAGAATAAACAACTGGCACTGGCTGAATTATCTACCATTAAGCCATTTTTATTGAAAAATAGTGAAGATGGGAATGATTCCGAGACTGAATCATATCAGCATGAACATGAGGAAGATCACGAACATCATCACGGTGAATATAATATGCATCTTTGGCTTTCTCCAGAGATTGCGGAAAAAGCCGCTCAAGCAATATATGACCAGCTTATTGAGCAATATCCTCAACAAAAACAGCAATTAGAAGTAAACCTACGTAAATTCAATGGACAGCTTGCACAAACTGATAAGAATATTACTCATGTTTTAAAGCCCATACAAAATCAGGGTTATTTTGTTTTTCATGACGCGTACGGTTATTTTGAAAAACATTACCAATTGGCTCCGCTAGGTGTTTTCACGGTCAATCCTGAAATACAACCTGGTGCGCAGAGATTACACAAAATACGAACACAATTGGTTGAGCAGAAAGCAAGGTGTATTTTTGCTGAACCTCAATTCAGGCCAGCCGTTATTCATGCCGTAGCAAAAGGTACTGATGTACGTATTGGAATACTTGACCCTTTAGGGAGCGGCATCGTATTGGATAAAGATAGCTACATGAAATTTATAACTCAACTATCAAAACAATACGCGAGCTGCCTGAATTAGTACAATAAGGAATTTTATTAGTGCAGCAGATAGCTAAAACTATCGTTCTGGTATACAACAATCTGCCCAAACCACACAAGATCATGCTTGGATCTCTAACGCTGGTCACTTTGGCTATCGCGATATGGCGGCCTGTTGTTTATCATGAACAAGAAGAACGGACAGGTAGTATTATTCTCAGTACTCCGGATAGCATTCCAGAAGCAACGGATGATGTCGCTGGGGATGCTAATGAACAACTCCCCAATGAGGGCATTGGGGATGATGATGGCAGTTCTGTTGATACAGCAGCAAATGTTCCGCACCAATATGTTGTCTCCAGTGGTGATACTCTGAGTTCGATTTTGACTCAGTTCGGAATTGACTCCTCTGATGTTGCTTTGTTAGCAAACCGATATAAGTCATTGCGTAATCTAGGTATTGGTCAGTCATTATCGTGGACGACTGACGATAATGGGAATTTAAAAACGCTGACCTGGGATATATCACGTCGTGAAACTCGCGTTTATACTAGCGAAGGAGATATTTTTAACGAAACGCAAGAGTTCCAGAAGGGAGAATGGAAAAATAGTGTCATCACAGGTACAGTTGATGGCAGTTTTAATAGTAGTGCCCTGATTGCTGGATTAACAAGCAGCGAAGCCAGAGAAGTGACAAAAGCGTTGCAATGGCAGATAGATTTCCGCAAATTGCGTAAAGGTGATCATTTTTCTGTGCTGATGTCCCGTGAAATGCTTGATGGGAAAAGTGAGCAGAGCCAATTGTTAGGCGTTCGCTTACAGAGTGGTGGCAATGATTATTATGCTTTCCGGGCCAGTGATGGTCGTTTTTACGACAGCAATGCTTCCGGTCTTGAGCGTGGTTTCCTGCGCTTTCCTACAACTAAACAGTTCAGAGTATCTTCCTCTTTCAATCCACATCGCTTAAATCCGGTAACCGGCAGAATTACAGCTCATAAAGGGGTTGATTTTGCTATGCCAGTAGGAACTCCCGTTTTGGCAGTCGGTGATGGTGAAGTTGTTGTCGCCAAATTTGATGGTGCGGCCGGTAATTTCATTGCCATACGGCACGGTCGTCAATATACAACTAGATACATGCACTTGAGAAAAATACTGGTAAAACCGGGTCAGAAAGTGAAACGGGGTGAACGTATTGCGCTATCAGGGAATACGGGGCGTTCAACAGGCCCACACTTGCACTTTGAATTCTGGGATAACCAGAGACCGGTTAATCCGCTCACTGCAAAATTGCCGCGTTCTGGTGGGTTGAGTGGTAAAGAGCGTACAGAATATGTAGCCATGGTTAAGGAAACTAAGCCTCAATTGTTGCTAGATTAAGCGCATCAACTTCCGATTATTGACAGAGATAAAAGCGGATGATGACTATCATCCGCTTTTATCTTATTTAGGGCTTTAGCCAGTTTAAGAAGCCCTATGCTTCTTAAACATAAAACCACCCGCTATGCGGGTGGAGATCAGGGGGTTATACCAAGAAAAACACCTTTCCGTTACGATATAGATGTTCAAGCTAATATGCGTAACTAAGAAGGAAAGGTGTTTATGGGAATTAAAGCACAAAGCTTGGCCCACACAAAGTGGCTCTGCAAATACCATATCGTCTTTTCGCCGAAATACAGACGTAAAGTTATTTTTGCAAGTTTACGTTCAAGTATAGGTGAGATTTTAAAAAACCTTTGTAAGTACAAAGGGGTAGAAATAATAGAAGGACATTTGATGCCAGATCATGTGCATATGTTGGTGAGTATCCCGCCGAAAATCAGTGTATCGAGTTTCATGGGATATTTGAAAGGTAAAAGTTCACTGATGATATTTGATAAGCACGCGAATCTAAAATACAAATTTGGCAACAGGAAGTTTTGGTCAGAAGGATATTATGTGAGTACAGTAGGACTCAATGAAGCCACGATCCGTAAGTATATCCGAGAGCAGGAAAAGCAAGATTTCATACAGGATAAATTGAGTGCACGTGAGTATGAGGACCCCTTTAAGGGGTAAGCCAAAGAGACAATGACATTTAGCTTGAACAAAGAGAAAGCGGCGTCATTTTGGCGCAGTCGGTAACATGCCCTTATAGGGCGAGAGCAAACCACCCGCTATGCGGGTGGTTTTGATTTTTTGTTGTAAACTTTCGCCTTGAGAGCAAATATTGGGATCATCAGAGTTAGCTCATGAATAAAGAAAAAGATACAGATAGTAAATTGGGATATGTCCCTCGGTTTCATCGAGCTTATTTACATCCCCGTTATTGGGGTCTTTGGGCTGGCGTGGGGCTATTGGCAGGATTGTCTTATGTCCCTGTAAAATGGCGTGATCCATTTCTGGCCAGGATAGGTATTTGGGCGGGAAGAAAAGTGAAAAGTGCTCGTCGCAGGGCGAAAATCAATTTAATTTACTGCTTTCCTGAATTAACGGAACAGCAGCACGAAGAGCTGATTGATCGCATGTTTGCTACCGCCCCTCAATCGTTTGTTATGCTGGCGGAGCTTTGTCTCAGGGGAGCAAAATCGACACTTGAGCGAACCCAATGGCATGGTGAAGACATTATTCAAGCCTTAAAAGCACAAGGCAAAAATGTGATTTTTATGGTTCCACATGGTTGGTCTGTTGATATTCCCGCGATGTTGTTGGCTGCCCGTGGCCAACAAATGTCAGCGATGTTTCATCATCAAAGTAATCCCGTGGCTGATTACTTATGGAATAAAGCGCGCTGTCACTTTGGTGGTCGTTTGCATTCCCGTGATGCGGGAATTAAACCCTTTATCTCTACAGTGCGTGAAGGCTTTTGGGGATACTATTTGCCTGATCAGGATCATGGCGAAGAGCACAGTGAATTTGTCGATTTTTTTTGCCACTTACAAGGCTACGTTGCCTGCACTTGGGCGCTTAATGAAGGTTTGCCGCGCCGCCGTTGTTCCGCTATTTCCGGTTTATAATTGCCAAACTCATCAGTTGGACATTTATATCCGTCCACCCATGGAGGATATTGCAGGACAGGATGATACCTATATTGCTCGCCGAATGAATGAGGAATTGGAGGCATTGGTGAAGCCGAATCCTGAACAATACACCTGGATCTTAAAATTACTTAAGACGCGGAAAGCAGGGGATATTGAGCCTTATAAAAGGGAAGATCTGTGATGATTGGAATAATAAAATTAATCATAATAAGAGGCAGTGTACTGCCCCTTATCCTTTACCATTTGTTTTTATGAATAGCCCATTATTCTACTTCAAGTACGCGACAGGTATTGGTACTGCCAATTGTTCCCATCTGATCACCTTGGGTCACAAGTACTAAATCCCCAGAGATGAGATAATCTTTATCGCGCAGACGATTCACTGCTTCATTTGCCGCTGCGATCCCATCAGTATGCGAGCTACAATAAACGGGTGTTACACCACGATACAGGGCGGTACGGTTTAAGGTTGATTCATGGCGAGACATAGAGAAGATAGGCAGGCCAGAACTGATGCGGGACATCATGCGAGCCGTGCGGCCAGATTCAGTCATGGCAATAATTGCCTTGACGCCTTTCAGATGGTTGGCGGCATACATGGTAGACATTGAAATCGCTTCTTCAATGCTATCAAATGTAATATCCAGGCGATGTTTGGAAACATTGACACTTGGCATTTTTTCCGCGCCAAGACAGACTTGTGCCATAGCGGCAACGGTTTCCGCAGGATACTGACCTGCGGCTGTTTCAGCAGAAAGCATAACCGCATCAGTACCATCCAGTACCGCATTGGCGACATCCATGACTTCAGCACGCGTCGGCATTGGGTTGGTGATCATAGATTCCATCATTTGTGTGGCTGTAATCACAACACGATTCAGTTGGCGAGCGCGGCGGATCAGTTTTTTCTGTACACCAACCAGTTCGGGGTCACCAATTTCAACACCGAGATCACCACGAGCGACCATGACAACATCCGATGCCAGAATAATTTCATCAATAATTTCGTCACTACTAACAGCTTCTGCCCGCTCAACTTTTGCAACGATTTGGGTTTCGCAACCAGCATCTCGTGCGAGACGGCGCGCATAATTCAAATCTTCACCTGAACGAGGGAAAGAAATCGCAAGATAATCAACCCCAATTTTGGCAGCTGTGATGATATCCTCCTTATCTTTTGCTGTCAGTGCTTCGGCTGATAACCCGCCGCCCAATTTATTGATGCCTTTATTGTTGGAAAGCGGGCCTCCCACAGTCACTTCCGTGAAGATTTTCATCCCCTGAACTTCCAGGATTTTCAATTGAACACGTCCATCATCCAATAGCAGGATATCACCAGCCGTTACATCAGATGGCAAACCTTTGTAGTCAATACCGACTTTTTCTTTATCTCCCTCTCCCTTACTTAGATTGGCATCCAGCAGGAATTTATCCCCAATATTCAGGAAAATTTTTCCTTCTTTAAAGGTGGATATGCGTATTTTAGGCCCTTGAAGATCACCGAGGATGGCAACATGACAACCTAAACGGGCCGCAATTTCGCGTACTTTATTAGCACGTTGGATATGATCTTCCGCAGTACCATGAGAGAAATTAAGGCGAACGACGTTGGCCCCTGCTTGGATAACTTTTTCAAGATTATCGTCACGATCTGTAGCTGGGCCAAGTGTAGTGACGATCTTTGTTCTTCTGAGCCGTCTGGACATGCATTACTCCGTTGACCTGTGAAGTATACCTTTTGTTTTTCAAGTTGCCGCATCGGTGGGTGGTCACTTGAAATCCATAGGGTATATGAGTTTTCGATTACCGTAGGATAACCATTAATTTATTGATTATTAACCCCGACTGCGAATATGCAGTGGGGAAAAGTCTACATATGCTATCAGTCTGGAGAATTGATAAATAGTGAACAAAAACACAGTCTATTTTCTGGTTTATTCAGGCTTATCAAACCGTGAATTACGCAACGCTTCTTTGACCCTCTTCAAATTATCTCTGAATTTTGAGCCGCGGCGCAGTGTAAAACCCGTTGCCAGTACATCAATGATGGTTAATTGAGCTATTCTTGAGACCATCGGCATATAGATATCTGTATCTTCGGGAACATCCAACAAAATGGGGAGGGTAGCTTCGTGCGCTAATGGGGAGCCTGTTGAGGTAATGGCGATCACTGTTGCATCGTTTTCGCGGGCCAGTTTAGCAATTTCTACAAGGCTTTTTGTTCTTCCAGTATGGGAAATTAATACGACAACATCGCCTTCGGTACTGCTAATACAGCTCATTCGTTGCATCACAATATCATCAAAATAGGTCACTGGAATATTGAAGCGAAAAAATTTGTTCATGGCATCATGGGCCACAGCGGCTGATGCTCCCAAACCAAAAAAAGAGAGTTTTCTGGCTTGTGTCAGAAGGTCGACTGCGCGGTTGATGGCGGCAATATCCAGATTACTTTTGACCGTTTCCAGATTTGCCATGACTGATTCGAAAATTTTGTTTGTATAAGAGGTGACGCTGTCACTTTCTTCCACGTTTCGGTTCACATAAGGTGTACCATTGGCGAGGCTCTGTGCCAGATGCAATTTAAAGTCAGGAAATCCTTTGGTGTTGAGGCGACGACAAAAACGATTCACCGTCGGTTCACTCACATTCGCCATTTTAGCCAGAGTGGCAATGCTTGAATGGATGGCAGTTTGTGGTGAAGCAAGAATGACCTGCGCAACCTTTTTCTCTGACTTACTCAAAACATCAAGACTATTTTGGAGCCGTTCCAGTGTGTTCATAAAACGAAGTTTAACCTCGGTTTTAACGATTTCATTAACAGGCGAAATCTATTTCATTTTCATGAAAATATACTACTTGTTATTGAAAGCTGGCAGTGGCAATAACCGGATAACATGGGATTTTTCATGAAAACATGACAGGAGTCTAACTTTCAACTTGGTAAGATTAATTCTTAATCGTTGTAAATTTTCAGTTTACAATCACTGCTCGGTATGAATTATAACCATATTGCCAGTGAATACAAAATTACCATGAATGTGAAAGGGGGTACAGGAAGCGGCTGTGCGGTTATTTAATAGCCTGCGCACAATGGGTTTCATTTTGTCACTAATCCAGCAGCAACGTGAAATACGAAGAGCTATATCAATAATCCATGAATAATCAGTGTTTACTGCATATAACCAAAAGAGTACATTACCCACAGATTCTGTAAAAAAATTACAATATCCCGTAATTGAGGAGATGCAACATGGCGGTGACGTCTACAGCTCAGGCTTGTAATTTGGTAATTTTTGGGGCGAAAGGAGACTTAGCACGCCGGAAATTAATGCCTTCCCTTTACCAGTTGGAAAAAGCGGGTTATATCCATCCTGATACCCGAATTATCGGCGTCGGTCGAGCTGACTGGGATAAAACAGCCTACACCAAAGTCGTTGAAGAAGCATTGGTGACATTTATGTCCGAAAAACTGGATGCAGAATTGTGGAAGAAACTCCGTTCACGTCTGGAATTTTGTAATTTGGATGTAAATGAAACGGAGCATTTCAACGAATTAGCAAAAATAATTAATAAAGATGACTTACCCGCTATTCACTATTTTGCCATGCCTCCAAGTACATTTGGTGCAGTATGCCATGGATTAGGCGCTGCGGAGCTGAATACGGAACCCAATCGTGTAGTGATGGAAAAACCGCTGGGAACCGATCTTGCTTCTTCCAGAGCGATTAATGATGAAGTTGCAAAATATTTCAATGAGAGCCAAATTTACCGTATTGACCATTATTTGGGGAAAGAAACGGTATTGAACTTATTAGCGCTGCGTTTTGCCAACTCGCTTTTCGTCAATAATTGGGATCATCGCACGATTGATCATGTACAAATTACCGTTGCTGAAGAAGTTGGTATCGAAGGGCGCTGGGGCTATTTCGATCAGGCAGGGCAGATGCGCGATATGATCCAAAATCATCTTCTGCAAATTCTGACTATGATTGCCATGTCACCACCGGCTGACCTGACAGCAGATCGTATTCGTGATGAAAAAGTAAAAGTGTTGCGTTCATTGCGTCGGATTAATCAGACCAATGTCAGGGAAAAAACGGTTCGCGGGCAATATACAGCAGGTTTTGTGCATGGTAAGAAAGTTCCCGGTTATCTGGAAGAAGAAGGGGCGAATAAAGCCAGTAAAACAGAAACTTTTGTGTCGATTCGTGTCGATATTGATGACTGGCGCTGGTCTGGGGTGCCTTTCTACCTGAGAACCGGAAAGCGGTTGCCGGCTAAGTGTTCTGAAGTTGTCGTCTATTTCAAAGAACCTTCCCTGAATCTGTTTGCTGAATCCTACCAGCAATTACCACAAAACAAATTGACAATTCGTTTGCAGCCAGATGAAGGCATTGATATTGAAGTGCTAAATAAAGCACCGGGGCTGGAACATAAACACCGTTTGCAAACGACCAAGTTGGATCTGAGTTTCTCTGAAACATTTAATCAGACACACCTTGCTGATGCTTATGAAAGGTTATTGTTGGAAGCAATGCGCGGTATTCAGGCACTGTTTGTCCGTCGTGATGAAGTGGAAGAAGCCTGGAAATGGGTGGATTCCATTATCGATGCATGGGCGGCGGATAATGAACCCCCGAAACCTTATCAGGCCGGCACGTGGGGACCCGTGGCTTCTATCGCGCTGATTACACGTGATGGTCGTTCATGGAATGAGTTTGAATAAACGGTGGTTTTTTTTAGTTTGTACTAAACGACTCATCAAAAGAATGGCCGGACTTAATGTCCGGCCGGTTTTTGTGAAAATAATTCAAAATTTGATATCTGAATGATAAAATTATAGTAAAAATAGCTACTTACTCCACTTTTTTTACTAAAAGTGAAGATTGGCTAACCAAATATAAATTATTGCTTTTTATTTGGTGCTATGATAGAAATACATCATTACATTTTAAGACGAGGGTTCTTAGTATATCACGCGGTAGTTATGTGTGATGAACGAATAAAACATCATGAATAGCGCCAAAAGCGTCAACATTCAACATAGTAACAAAATTCAACGTTGTACCCATGTTTTTTTCCTTTCCACTATCTTATCCAGTGAGCACTACTGGTGCGGCGCCCTTTAGGGCCTTCTCCTGCTAACCGGTTCTTCACCGGTAATTAATTATCACTTGCCAAAATATTTTGCTAAAAGTCAGTTTGATTCTGATGTTGCATAATCGCATTTGCCGCCGACTTTGTGGGCATTTATAGCTTGATATCTTGGCATGCTTATTAGTATGTTCAGGAGAAAAAAATGTTTTATTGGGTATTTCTTGTACTGGCGATTGTGACAGAAGTCATTGGCACTCTGTCAATGAAACAAGCCAGCGTTTCAGGTGGTTTTACAGGCATGATTGTGATGTATACCATGATCACAACTTCTTATATTTTGCTGGCAATCGCTGTGAAAAAAGTGTCATTGGGCGTGGCTTATGCACTTTGGGAAGGTATTGGGATCCTGTTTATTACCGCTTTTAGCGTAATGTGGTTTAACGAGTCGCTGTCATTGATGAAAATAAGTGGATTAGCATTGTTGATAGCTGGGATTGCTTTAATCAAGGTGGGGGAGAAAAAAACCAAAGCCCATGCTTCAAACAAGACATCAAAACATAATCCATCAAGCTCACTAAACGGTATTTTGAACAAGCAAATCAAGGAGGCATGATATGCTAACTCAATTTGAATGGTGGCATGGTGCGTTCCTGGTCTTGGCCGTTGTTTTGGAAATTGTAGCAAATATTTTATTGAAATTATCCAATGGATTTCAGCGCTTCTGGATGGGTATTTTGTCTCTGGTTGCTGTTTTGGGCGCATTCAGTGCGTTGGCTCAGGCAGTGAAAGGGATTGAGCTTTCCATTGCTTATGCTTTATGGGGAGCATTCGGCATTATTGCTACCGTCGCCGCTGGCTGGGTAATGTTTAACCAAAGACTGAATTTTAAGGGATGGAGTGGTATTGTGCTGCTGTTGATTGGCATAATTATTATTAAAATGGCCTAATTTCTACTCTCCATTCCTTAAATTTCATTTCTAACATGGCCTTGAATGAACAATAGCTCATTTAAGGCCATATTTGTTTGATAGATACAGACTATAAAGCGGCAATAATTTTGATTTCGACTTTATACTTAGGGTTCATCAATGCTGCTTGAACAGTACAGCGGACTGGCGCACTTCCGGCAACAACCCATGCGTCCCACGCGGCATTCATGCCTGCAAAATCGGCTTTATCTGCCAGAAAAATTGTAGCATCCAAAATCTTGCTTTTATCTGAACCAAGGCGATGTAACAGGGTATCAATGGCTGCCAGAGTATCGGCGGTTTGCTCTGTAATATTACCGTCCAGTTGTTCTGGCACACTGGTATAATAGATAGTGTCATTGTGAACGACCGCTTCTGACCAACGGGTATCTGGGTCAATGCGTTTAATAGTCATTAAATCTCCTGTTAATTTATCCAGTTTTTTGCTGAATTGAGTAGTTATTACAACTCAGTATTGGCATAATTCCGCCACATTTTATTGAAAGAGACTGTTTGTGTCAGACGATTTTGCGAAAAATGGCATACTAGCCAAAGCCATATCAGGTTTCAAGCCACGCGATGCCCAGCGGGAAATGTCTTCGGCTATTACAATTGCGATTAAAAAACAGCAACAATTGGTCGTAGAAGCAGGAACGGGAACCGGTAAAACATTTGCTTATTTAGTACCTGCTTTGCGCTCCGGTAAAAAAGTGATTATTTCTACGGGTTCTAAGGCATTACAGGATCAGCTTTACAATCGAGATCTACCCACTATCGTTGAGGCGTTAGGTTTTACCGGCAAGCTGGCGCTATTAAAAGGGCGTTCAAATTATTTATGCCTTGAACGCCTTGAGCAGCAGACGATCGGCAATTCCCAGTTAGACACTGAAATCTTGGCGGAAGTCATCAAATTGAAGCATTGGTCAGGCCATACAAAAGATGGTGATATCAGCACCTGCTACCAAGTGGCGGAAGATAGCACTGTTTGGCCATTGGTCACGAGTACTAATGACAATTGTTTTGGCAGTGATTGCCCATGCTATCAGCAATGTTTCGTTCTGAAAGCCCGTCGAAAAGCAATGGAAGCGGATGTGGTGATTGTTAACCATCATCTGTTTATGGCTGATATGATGGTTAAGGATACCGGTTTTGGTGAATTAATCCCGCAGGCTGATGTGATGATTTTCGATGAGGCGCACCAGATCCCTGATATTGCCAGCCAATATTTTGGCCAGCAATTAAGCAGCCGTCAATTGATGGATTTATCGCGTGATATCATCATGGCTTACCGTACTGAAGTGCGGGATCAGGCACAATTGCAAAAAAGTGCAGATCGTCTCAGCCAAAGTGCACAAGATTTCCGTTTGTCATTGGGGGAAAACAGCTATCGGGGTAATCTTCGTGAAGCCTTGCAACAGCAGCAAGTTCAGCGCGCATTGGTGCGGTTGGATGATGCCCTTGAGCTGTGTTATGACGTGATGAAACTCTCTTTGGGGCGTTCAACCATGCTGGATGCGGCTTTTGAACGGGCAACGGTGTATCGCAATCGTCTTAAGCGTCTGATTGATGTCAGCATACCTAATTACAGCTATTGGTTCGAAAGTTATGGGCGGCATTTTTTACTGGCTCTGACACCGTTATCGGTTGCCGACAAATTCAGTGAGATGCTCCGTGAACAATCAGGTAGTTGGATTTTTACATCGGCAACATTGTCGGTCAATGAACAGCTAAATCATTTCACTGAACGTTTAGGGCTAAAACAGGCCCAGACATTACTTTTGTCTAGCCCCTTTGATTATCAGCGTCAAATGTTATTGTGTGTGCCGCGTCATTTGCCATCACCTAACCAAAATGGTGGTGCAAAATGGCTGGCTCGTATGCTGAAACCATTAATTGAAAGCAATAAAGGGCGCTGTTTTTTCCTCTGTACTTCTCACCAAATGATGCGCAGTTTAGCGGAAGAGTTCCGTGCCAGTATGACATTGCCAGTATTAGTGCAGGGTGAGACGAGCAAGTCACAACTGTTGGCACAATTTATCTCTGCGGGTAATGCATTGTTGGTGGCGACCGGCAGCTTTTGGGAAGGGGTGGATGTCCGCGGTGATGCATTGTCCTGCGTTATTATTGATAAATTGCCGTTCACTGCGCCGGATGATCCTTTGCTTAAGGCCCGTATTGAGGATTGTCAACTTAAGGGCGGGGATGCTTTTCACGAAGTCCAGCTTCCCGATGCCGTGATTGATTTGAAGCAGGGCGTTGGGCGTCTGATCCGTGATATTGATGATTATGGCGTTGTGGTCATTTGTGATAATCGGCTGGTGATGCGTCCATACGGTGAGGTTTTTCTAAACAGCTTGCCTCCCGCTTCCCGTACCCGTGATTTATCAAAAGCAATTGCGTTTCTGAACTCACGCCCACCGCGGTCTGGGGAATAAAATGTCGGGGCGATGATGTTGGGGCTATGGTAGTATAGCCCCTTATTTTGGATCCTATATCTTGCCGGAGTTAAGGCATGTCCACACGAATTTTAGCTATTGATACTGCAACTGAAGCCTGTTCTGTTGCACTTTGGAATGAAGGTGCTATTGAAGCACAGTTTGAAATTTCCCCACGGGAGCACACGCAACGTATTTTACCGATGGTTCAAGCGGTTTTATCAAAAGGTGGAGTAAACCTGCAACAATTGGATGCGTTAGCGTTTGGTCGTGGACCGGGCAGTTTTACCGGTGTACGGATTGGTGTTGGCATTGCCCAAGGGCTGGCACTGGGCGCTGAATTACCGATGATTGGTGTTTCTTCGCTGAAAACAATGGCGCAAGGGACTTTTCGCTTAACAGGAGCAACAAACGTTTTGGTTGCGATTGATGCGCGGATGGGGGAAGTTTACTGGGGACAATACACTCGGAATTCACAAGGTGAATGGCAGGGCGATGAAACGGAAGCAGTTTTGAAACCTGAGCAAGTGCAAGAGATTATGAATTCCTTATCAGGCGAATGGGGAATTGCGGGAACGGGATGGGAAGCCTATCCTCAATTATTGGACTGCCACTTAATGCTGACAGCAGGCGATGTTATTTTACCCCATGCGGAAGATATGCTGCCACTGGCCATTCAGATGTGGGACGCAGGGGAGGCGACAGCGGTTGAACACGCTGAACCTGTTTACTTACGTAATGAAGTGACATGGAAAAAATTACCGGGCCGTTAAGGTCTTCTGCCTGGCGCAATAAAATTCATGCAACTTGCGGCAGAAAGCAGTGTCCATGAGTATAAAGCAACTGTCTTGAACGCGATTTTATGGCGTTATCTGATGATACGAATTATTCCATTCTTCATTTTTTCTAATCATCGCATTCAAGATGGTCAGCAGCTTGCGCATACAAGCCACAAGAGCCACTTTTTTGGCCTTACCCGCCGCCAGCAGGCGGTTGTAAAACGTCTTGATTACCGGGTTAAAACGGGTTGCCACGAGTGTGGCCATATACAACGCTGTCCGAACCCCAGCGCGCCCGCCAAAGATGGTTCGTCGACCCCGCATAGTTCCCGAGTCACGGTTAACAGGAGCAACGCCAACAAGTGCACTGATTTCCCGACGCGAGAGCTTGCCCAGTTCAGGGACTTCTGCCAGCAGGGCTGCTGTTGTCATTGCCCCAATGCCCTTGATGGCGCTGAGCCGGTCAGCCAGTTCCTTAAAATGAATCTGGATATGTTTATTCATATCTTCATCGATCCGCGCCAGCTCAGCTTCCAGTGCTTTAATGACAGTGTTGATGCTCTTTCTGCTCTGAGGATGCGCAGGATGTAGGCGATTACGCTCAGCAACCAGCATCGTAATCAACTGCCGTCTGCGCACCACCATGGCAGAAAGAATCTGACGTTCCGCATCTGGCAGCGCCCGAATAAACCGTTCTCGTTCGGGATGACGGTTTATCACTTCTGCCATCTGAGTCAGGACCTTGGCGTCAATGCGGTCAGTCTTTGCCAGATATCCCATGGCCCGGGCAAAATCTCGCGCTTGCCTGGGATTAATAACAACGACATCAAACCCTTCGGCCTGAAGCGAGCAGGCAACAGCAGATTCCAGTCCACCGGTGGCTTCCATCAGAATCAGGGACACGAGATGTTGCTTCAGTACGGACACAATGGCATCAAAACCATCAGGATCATTACTGGCAGTGAATGCCTCTACGCCAGTACTCACGGCGATATCTAATGAGGCTTTGGAAACATCGATGCCCACACAAAGTGGATTTGGCTGACTCATATTACCCTGCCTTGCAAATACGTTATGGATGACGGACAACTGTTCGGGTTTCAGATGAGTGGCTCAGTGTATGCGTCAATAGCTTTAAAACGGGCTTAAAACCCCAGGGCAACTCAGACTGCGTACACTGTGCCAAATCTAATCGTATTTATTTTAACCTACTTTTAAGATACAAGGGCTAGAGTCTGACTAACCAGACGATGGATGGTTAGTCTAATAAGTTTTTTCTACGTTGGAGGCGTTATGTTCAATGGAATATACTATCGAAGCATACTGCAAGCGGTGGCATTATTGGGAACCCTGGTACTTACGGGTTGTGTGTCAGTGCCTGATGTTATTAAAGGAACGACTAAAACACCAATGGAAAATCTGCTTTCTGTCAAGAATATGCCTGAGTTATACATTGGACATGAAGGGAGATTTGGCGGCAAAGTGCTGAGTGTCTTGAATGAAAAAAGCCAGACTCGATTAGAAATATCTGCCATGCCACTAGCAGGCAATGCTTCCCCTCGTATGGATACGCCTTCTTTGGGGCGAGTTTATGCCTACGTGAATACTTTTTTAGAACCCAGTGATTTTAAAGATCATTATGTGACTGTTGTAGGTTTGATTACTGGTCTTGAAAAAGGAAAAGTAGGCAATAGTCCGTACAATTACGTTGTGATGAATGCAACAGGAGTAAAACGTTGGTATGAATCTCAGCGAATGATTTTTCCCCCTGCTGTAGGAACTGATCCATGGAGCTATTATGGCAACCCTTATGATCCGTTTTGGCGCGGTTATTCATCATTACAGCCTGTATCAGTTGAAACAATTTTAACTGAATAAACCTCTTGTCAACCAAGGGGGATCTGGTGTGACATGAACTCCTGATAATCATCCTTTAACTGGTATGCCTTACTTATAGCTGTTTGGAATAATAGTAAGACTCCAAGCCAAAAATTATTAAATCAGTGTATAATTAGTTAATTATAAATCCAAGTGTTAATAATTTAACTAATTTATTGATAAATAATAAAAAATACTCAGGCGGCAAAAGCTGCCTTATTTTTTTGCAGTCATTGATAGTATTAAATTAGTGATGTGTATCGCCAACCTGAACATTGTTGCTTTGCAAACTGGCACGCTGAGTTAATAATTTGTTAAATATACAGGTCAGGTTTGTTTTATGGTCAGTGGTTACATCGCAATTAGATTTCAGGAGTATTCAACTTGGAAAAAGTTTGGCTAAAACATTATCCGGCAGATGTTCCGGCAGAAATCGATCCCGATCGTTATTCGTCGTTGATTGAAATGTTTGAAAATGCTGTAGCGCGTTATGCCGATCAAGTCGCATTTATCAATATGGGCGAGGTAATGACTTTCCGTAAATTGGAAGAGCGTAGTCGTGCCTTTGCTGCCTACTTACAGGATGGTCTGGGGTTAAAACAAGGGGATCGCGTGGCATTGATGATGCCCAATTTGCTGCAATACCCTGTGGCACTATTTGGTATCCTGCGTGCAGGTATGGTTGTTGTCAATGTGAACCCGCTCTATACCCCACGTGAATTGGAACACCAGCTTAATGACAGTGGCACATCTGCCATTGTTATCGTTTCTAACTTTGCACATACCCTAGAAAAGATTGTCTTTAATACGCAAGTCAAGAACGTTATTTTGACGCGTATGGGTGACCAACTTTCACGTCCCAAAGGGACTCTTGTTGATTTCGTCGTTAAATACGTTAAGAGGCTCGTACCTAAATATCACTTACCGGATGCTATTTCGTTCCGTAGTGCGATTCATAAAGGCTACCGCATGCAGTATGTCAAACCGGATGTAAAAAACGAGGATTTGGCTTTTCTGCAATATACGGGGGGAACCACAGGGGTTGCGAAAGGTGCAATGCTGACTCATCGTAATATGCTGGCAAACCTTGAACAGGCCAGAGCCTGTTATTCTCCGTTATTGAGGCCTGGGCAAGAGCTAGTGGTAACTGCACTGCCGTTGTACCATATCTTTGCTTTAACGATAAATTGCCTGTTCTTTATTGAATTGGGGGGGCAAAATTTGTTGATTACCAACCCTCGTGATGTAAATGGCACAATCAAGGAACTGTCGCGTTATCATTTTACCGCACTATCAGGTGTTAACACATTATTCAATGCCTGGCTGAATAATGCGGAATTCCAGAAGCTGAATTTTTCCTCACTACGTTTATCTGTTGGTGGTGGCATGGCCGTACAACGAGTAGTGGCTGAAAAATGGCAAAACTTGACAGGTTGTCATCTGTTGGAAGGATATGGATTGACGGAGTGTTCCCCTCTGGTTTCAGCTAACCCGCATAACTTGACCTATTACAGTGGCAGTATTGGCTTTCCCATTGCTTCAACAGAAATCAAGCTGGTAGGGAATGATGGTAATGAAGTTTCACTGGGCGAAGCAGGTGAAATGTGGGTGCGGGGACCACAGGTAATGAAAGGTTACTGGGATCGCCCTGATGCGACTGATGAGGTGTTGAAAGATGGCTGGTTGGCAACTGGGGATATTGCCAGCGTAGATGAAAAAGGCTTTTTACACATTGTTGACCGGAAAAAAAGATATGATCCTGGTTTCTGGATTTAATGTCTATCCAAATGAAGTAGAAGATGTTGTTTCTTCCCATCCTAAAGTGTTAGAGTCGGCAGCAGTGGGCGTTCCGAGTGAAAACTCAGGAGAAATTGTCAAAATATTTGTGGTACGCAAAGATCCCAGTTTGACTGAGGATGAACTTAAAACGCATTGCCGTCGTTACCTGACGGGATATAAGGTGCCGAAGCTCATTGAATTTCGTGATGAATTACCAAAATCTAATGTCGGTAAAATTCTTCGCAGAGAACTTCGCAATGAAGAATTGGCAAAAGTGGATAATGCTGCTACAAATTGAGCCTGTTTATTGCCATATCCCATTGCACATCAACAGCGCCGGTTTTACCGGCGTTGTTGTGCATGTCTTATGAATGGTTAAGAGAATGATGTTTTGAATTATCAGTTGATTACTACCGATGCCCAATTGCAGTCAACTTGTGAGCAGGCAAAAAAACACGCAAGAATTGCACTGGATACTGAATTTGTACGTACACGGACGTATTATCCTCAATTAGGTCTGATACAACTGTTTGATGGTGAACAGCTTTCTCTGATTGATTCCCTCGAAATTTCGAAATGGCAGCCCTTTAAGGAGCTATTGACAGATCCGAACGTATTAAAATTTATCCATGCCGGCAGTGAAGATTTAGAGGTTTTTAGTAATAGTTTCCAGTGCTTGCCAGAACCCATGATTGATACTCAGGTACTGGCTGCATTTATTGGTCACCCCATGTCATGCGGCTTTGCGACATTAGTTGCTGAGTATTTGCATATTGAATTGGATAAGAGTGAATCCCGCACTGATTGGTTGGCTCGACCGTTGAGCGAAAAGCAATGTCAATATGCGGCGGCGGATGTCTACTATTTATTACCGCTGGCCGATATTTTGATGGAAAAAACAGGGCAGGCGGGATATTTGGATGCGGCAAAAGATGAAAGCAATCTGATAGCCGAACGCCGTAAAGAAGTATTGATGCCGGAATGTGCTTATAAGGATATGAGTAACGCCTGGCAATTGCGCCCAAGGCAATTGGCCTGTTTGAAAAAATTGGCTGCATGGCGTTTAAATCAGGCTCGTGAACGTGACTTGGCGGTCAATTTCGTGATCCGCGAAGAAAATTTATGGCAGGTTGCCCGTTATATGCCAACTTCTTTGGCTGAATTGGACGCTCTGGGATTGAGTGGGCAAGAAATTCGTTGTCATGGTCGTCGGTTGCTGGCGATGGTTGCGGAGAGCAGGGATATTCCCGCAGAAGCGTGTCCGGCTCAAATTGTGAATTTGGTTGATTATCCTGGCTATCGTAAGGCATTTAAAGAAATTAAATCTTTGGTCGCTCAGGTGGGGGAATCCCATTATTTCAGTGCCGAACTGCTGGCTTCTCGCCGTCAAATTAATCAATTACTTTGTTGGCATTGGAAATTGAAAGCGCCGGAATATCAACCTGAGTTAATCAGGGGTTGGCGAGGCAAGTTACTGGCTGAACCTATCGCTGAAATATTGGCAAATTATTCGCAGGAATAGCGTTAATTCAATCACAATTATAGTCTTATTTATGAGATGTAGTACATAAGATGTCAATTTGATCCCTGCCTGATATATAGGCAGGGAAAATTATCTTTACTTCCTGATCTATACCAATTCAACTTCAAGATGCGTGTGATATTTCCCCGCGCAGCGGGGAAATATAAGGCTTCGCGTCGTCTTGCGGATTGCAGCTTGAGGTTTATCGAGTATATTATTTAAATAACAAACTGTTTTACAAAAATCACCGACTTAAATTAAATAGCGTCGTTTGATATGGCTATTTTGGCGATTCCTCAACCTCAGGTAATGTTACATTCAGTTCTAGTACAGAGATATCATCATTTTTTTGCTCAAACTGCACAGAAAGCATATCTGGATCGATTTGTACATACTTACAAATTACAGCCAGAATATCCCGTTTCATGTCGGGCAAATAGGCAGGCTCAGAGTCACCACGGCGCCGCTCTGCCACGATGATTTGTAGCCGCTCCTTGGCGATATTGGCTGTCGGTTTTTTTCTCGACAGGAAGAAATCTAACAAAGCCATGCGTTACCCCCCAAACAGGCGTTTTAAAAAGCCCTTTTTTTCTTCTTCGATGAAGCGGAAAGGCCGCTCTTCACCAAGTAAACGTAAAACAGTATCTTCGTATGCTTTACCCGCGTCAGAGTCTTTGTCCAAAATGACCGGTTCCCCTTGGTTGGATGAACGGAGAACAGATTGATCTTCCGGGATAACACCAAGCAAAGGGATACACAAAATTTCCAGTACATCTTCCATACTCAGCATATCGCCACGGTTCACACGTCCCGGATTATAGCGTGTTAGCAGGAGGTGCTCTTTGATAGATTCGTCACCTTTTTCTGCCCGGCGTGATTTGGATGCCAGGATACCTAAAATACGATCAGAGTCACGAACAGAAGATACTTCTGGGTTTGTTGTAATAATTGCTTCATCGGCAAAGTAGAGCGCCATCAATGCGCCGCTTTCAATACCAGCAGGTGAATCACAGATAATGAAATCAAATCCCTGTTGATCCAATTCATTCAGAATTTTCTCAACGCCATCTCGGGTGAGGGCTTCTTTATCGCGGGTCTGGGACGCGGGCAGAATATAGAGATTATCTGTGCGCTTATCTTTGATAATTGCCTGATTCAAGCTGGCGTCACCTTGAATGACGTTCACAAAGTCAAAAACCACACGGCGTTCACAGCCCATAATGAGGTCGAGGTTCCGTAAACCGATATCAAAATCAATAACGACGGTTTTTTTTCCTCTTTGGGCGAGGCCGGTAGCAATGGCCGCGCTTGAAGTGGTTTTGCCAACGCCACCTTTACCAGATGTAACAACAATAATGCGTGCCATGAAGCGATTCCTTGTTATAAGGGCTAGACTAAAGTTTCAATAGTTAATTCATTGTTTACCAGACGTAATTTTGCTGCCTTGCCAACAAAATTTTCAGGGATTTTCTCGCTGAGCCAATATTGACCTGCAATAGAGGTGAGTTCAGCGTTTAAATGGGTGCAGAAAATCTGGCTTTCTTGATCACCAGATGCGCCAGCCAATACTCGTCCACGCAGCACACCATATATATGAATATTTCCATCAGCGATTAATTCTGCACCAGCGCTCACATTATTTGTCACAATAAGATCACTGTTTGGTGCATAAATTCTTTGTCCTGAACGAACAGGTGTATTAATTATACGAGTTTTTTTGAAAATAGGTTCAGCCGGTTTATTTTCTTGAGTAAGAAATTTCTGACTTTTACCTTCTTTCAATAAAGGAAGTTCAGATTTTAGAACGAATTCTCGTTGTTCTTCATTTTGACAACCGCTGATGCCGACGATGCGCAATCCAACTGACTCGATGGCTCGGTGGAGTGTGGGGAGATCTGCATCAACAGGGAGAGCAGATATATTGATAACAACGGGCGCATTTTTCAGGAACTCGGGCGCTTGCTCCATTTTTTCCTGCATAGCTTTATGAATGACTTCCGGTTGGTCATCATATAAATGAACGACCGAAAGCGTAAAATTACTGCCTTTTAGCTCAATTGGCGATTGTGACATCGATATTCTGACTCAGCAAGGTTAAGTTTCCCAAGGTAGTTTATACAAACATTTTCCTAAGCCTCTGGGAGACGATATTCTTAGATATAATAAGCATGTTATAGTTAGTGAATTATTCAAGCAAGTCACAGCGTTAATTTAAAAGAGTTTATAACAATGATTTGTGTAATCTACAGAAGCCCAAAACGTGACCAAACATATCTATATATTGAAAGAAAGGGGAATTTTTCACGCGTTCCTGAAGATCTGTTAAACGCATTTGGTGAACCTCAATATTCAATGATGATTTCATTATCTGAAAGGAAAAAACTGGCTAATGCTGATATTGAAAAAGTAAAACTCGCGTTGAGTGAGCAGGGTTTTTACCTGCAAGTACCACCGCCAGTGGGAAGTTTGCTCAATGAGCACCTGGCACCCAATAAGCCGCCTAAGCAATAAAAATCGCTGGTCACTGCCTGATCCTGAATTATTGATGAGGAGCCGATTTATGAAATTAATCACTGGGCTGACTTTATTGACAGCAACTTTGCTGACAGGGTGCAGTACACTAAGTGGTAAACAAATAAGTGCCAAACAATTGTACTATCCATCCGTGTTGGCTTCACGATCTCAAGCCGAAGTCAGGGCATTGGAGCAGGATTTTCCATTGAATGCCCGTGAGCCATCACAATTTCCTGCTTATGTGGCCTTGCTAAAACAGCAAGCCAGAGAGCAGGGGATCAGTGAAAAAACATTGGATCGGGCATTTGCCAACATCCATTTTATTCCGCGCGTCATTAAAGCCGATCGTAACCAGCCAGAAAAAAAAGTGACTTTGGATGATTACCTGACCCGCATCTTGCCAGCGCGGAAGATTGAACAGGGTGTCAAGGAGTATGAAGATAATCATCTCCAGCTAAAAAGGATCAGCGACAAATACGGTGTACCCAAAGCCTATATTGTTGCATTGTGGGGATTAGAAAGCGGTTTTGGCAAATTTCAGGGAAAAGAAGATGTCATTTCGGCGTTATCCACGCTGGCTTTTGAGGGACGCCGAGAAGTATTTTTTATCAAACAGTTACTGGCCGCGTTAGAAATAATTGAAAATCAATATATTGATAAAGATCAGGCGCTGAAAGGCTCCTGGGCGGGTGCAATGGGCCAAAATCAATTTATGCCAACTTCTTACTTAACGTATGGTGCTGATGGCGATAGTGATTGCCAAATTGATATTTGGAATAATAAAGCAGATGTTTTTGCCTCGACTGCCAATTATTTACATAAGGAAGGGTGGAGACAAGGTTTACCTTGGGGGTATGCTATTTCGTTACCTACAGGCTTTGATATCGCTTTAGAAGGCGTTAAACCTGAACAGGGAAAAACCATTGCACAGTGGCAGGTATTGGGAATTTCATCTCCTCATTTTGCTAAGTTGCCCGCAAATACCAAAGGTTGGATAGTCATCCCTGATGATTCGGCACAACGGGCATTTTGGGTGACACAAAATTTCCGCACTCTCATGCACTGGAATCGTTCTTACTATTTTGCGCTCAGTGTTGGTATGATGGCGGACGGTATCATGCAACGTACTCATTTTTTCACTCGCTGAATCGCTGAAAATCAAATCCTGAAAACAAGATAAAGGAACCATGTAATGTACCAACATCGGGATTGGCAGGGGATATTGTTGGATTTTCCTGCTAATAAGGTTGTTTGTGTCGGCAGTAATTACGACAAGCACATGAAAGAAATGGGTTCTCAATCCACTGAAGAGCCAGTGATATTCATTAAACCTGAAACCGCGTTGTGTGATCTGCGCCAACCTGTTTTCATTCCACAGGAATTAGGTGCTGTGCACCATGAAATAGAATTGGCTGTTTTGATTGGTTCGGCACTTAAGAATGCCAATGAAGAGCGAGTCAGTCAGGCGATTGCAGGCTTTGCAGTTGCACTGGATTTGACATTACGTGATTTGCAACGTGAATTTAAACAATCGGGGCAACCGTGGGAAAAAAGTAAAGCATTTGATCGATCATGCCCGATATCGGGATTTATTCCTGTCAATGCTTTTGATGATCCACAAAATGCCGAACTTTCTTTGACAGTAAATGGCCAATTGCGCCAAAACGGCAATACGAGTGACATGCGAATGCCTATCATCCCGTTGATTAGCTACATGTCGCGTTTTTTTACCTTACGTCCGGGCGATATTATCTTGACGGGAACGCCTGAAGGCGTGGGGCCATTGCAATCTGGTGATGTGTTAGATGTTTCTCTCAATGAGCACGTTTTGACAACCAGAGTGATTTAACACGAGGAATGACAGAAATTATGTCTCAACCTTTCTGGCAGGTGAAAACCTTAGAACAAATGACAGATCAAGAGTGGGAAGCGCTATGTGATGGCTGCGGTCAGTGCTGCCTGCATAAGTTGATGGATGAGGATACGGATGAAATTTATTTCACCAATGTTGCTTGTAATCAACTGAATATTAAAACCTGCCAGTGCAAGAATTATGAAGATCGTTTCAGATACGAGCCTGACTGCATCAAATTGACCCGTGAGAATATGAACACCTTTGAATGGCTGCCAAAGACGTGTGCCTACCGTCTGATTGGCGAGGGGGGGAAACTCCTTCCGTGGCACCCACTGGTTAGCGGTTCAAAATCGGCACTGCATGCGGAGCGTATTTCTGTCAGGCATATCGCTGTGCGTGAAGCGGATGTGGTAGATTGGGAAGACCATATTTTAAATACACCAATGTAATTATTTTATTATTTGATATGAAAGGGATTTTATATCAAATACATATAATGTAAGTACTGGAATTGGCATTAATATCGAATTTTTCTCCCGTTTTTCTGACTTTAAGCAGTAAAGAAAAACTGATAACTTGTTTGGTTGAAAGTTAAAAACAAGGAAAGAGAAATGGCAAGTTATTTGATTCGCGTAGAGCTTTATGGCACGGGTATTGAGGGTTATGAAAAATTACATAAAAGGATGACGGCGAATCAATTCAGCCAATCTATCCGTTTTCCTAATGGGAAATGGCATCGCCTGCCTGGTGGAACTTATATTGGTAATTCGACGATGGAATACGAGCAGTTGGCGGAAAAAATCAAATCTATGGCTACGCCATTTTCAAACAAAGATCCGTCGATATTTGTTTGCACTTACAGTAACTGGAGTGCATCGTTATATCCCGAAAAACCACATACTGAATCCGGTTCAGGTGAATAATTTGTTAAAAACCACGTATTGTGGTTTTTTTATGCGTTAACTCTCCTATTCTGGTCAGTTTTATTACCTGAGCATTGTCTTATTACTACAACAACCTGACTAATTTAATACCCTTTGTAATAAATATTAGTCTGGAACTTATGCTGCATACCAAATATATATTAAATGCTGTTTATATTTTTTATGTCAGACAGCCGGGACCACTACCGTGCAGCTATGGATGTTTGTTTGATAATGAGGGAAAGTAAAATGAAGAACAGATTGATGAGCTATGTAACGTTTGTAGGGGTTTGGATTACCGTAACATTGACGATTGGTATTATCTTGTCATAAGAACATAAGAGAAATTAACCATAAACCCTGCATTGTCCTGTCTCTTGATCATATTTCATAGGTCAAGAGACGTGGACAACAAATAACCTGCTTTACTCTCTCTTTTTCCAGTCTATTCAACAATATTTGGACAAACCTTTCCAGAAGCTAATTGCTGAATATTTTGCAAAGTTGTTTCACTGATACTGGTTAAGGCTTCTTCGGTTAAGAATGCCTGATGGCCGGTGAACAGTACATTATGGCAAGAAGACAAGCGGCGAAAAATATCGTCCTGGATAACGTCATTTGATTTATCTTCAAAGAATAAATCTCTTTCGTTTTCATAAACATCCATACCTAATGCACCAATTTTTTGTTGTTTCAGCGCGTTAATGGCAGCCACGGAATCAATAAGGGCACCTCGGCTGGTATTGATGATCATCACGCCATCTTTCATTTTGGTGAATGCTGTATCATCTAATAAATGGTGGTTTTCCGGTGTCATGGGACAATGCAGGGAGATCACATCTGATTCAGCATATAAAGTGTCCAGGTCCACATATTCCACACCCATATTCAAGGCTTCAGGATTGGGATAGGGGTCATGTGCCAGTAAACGCATTCCAAAGCCTTTCAGAATCCGCAAAGTAGCAATACCGATCTTTCCTGTTCCGATAATGCCCGCCGTGCGTTTATACATGTTAAAACCGGTTAACCCTTCAAGGGAAAAATTGGCATCTCGGGTGCGCTGGTAGGCACGGTGGATACGTCGATTAAGACACAACATCAACCCAACAGTATGTTCAGCAACGGATTCAGGGGAATAAGCAGGCACTCTAACAACTTGAATACCTAATTCTTTCGCTGCATCCAGATCGACATTGTTAAATCCGGCACAGCGTAGTGCCAGGATTTTGATATTCATCTCTGCCAGTTCTTGCAGCACTTCCCGTCCACCATCATCATTGACGAAAATACATATGGCATCCGCACCAACGGCATTTTTGGCAGTTTGTGGACTTAAAGGAAAATCAAGAAACTCGATATGATAATCAAAGCCAGGTTTTTGGTTGAGCATTTCAAAATGCTTACGGTCATACTGCTTTGTACTGTAAACAACCAGTTTCATAACAACATCTCCACTCAGTAACTATAAAATCATTCGAGCCATTCATTAAATTCACTTTGCTGCAAAAACGGCCTGCAATCATGATGTCTCCTGAAGGTTCTAAGCGTTATCTTTCGCTATACTCGAATAAATCGCCGGATAAGCTATTCATAGGGATAGCTTGTATAATAAATCGGCTTAGAGCCTGATATGAGATTATCATAACAGGAAGTTGTTCTCAGGTTGACAAGATGAGATAAGGATTTAATGGCAAAAATACTCAAAATGTTTGCAGTGATGGGGATACTGCTGGCGTTATTGGTGTCGATGGGATGGTATACACTTCCTCGCTGGTTACCATTGCTTGCCAGTTATTGGTTGCCACAAGGAGTCACTTTTTCGTTGAGCCAACCTCGGTGGAAGAACAGTGAATTGTGGTTAGATGAATTGTCATTGCAAGCGAAAGAGTGTGAATGGATCAACGTCTCCGGGCTATCTGTGGAATATTTATCCGGGGAAAATAGTGAAAATCGCCGCTGGAACATTCATGTCGCCAATATTGACAGCCAGAACCAATGCCTGGCGCAACTCCCTGTAACAGAAGGGCAATCAGCCCCATTATCAGTGCAAGAGATATTATCTGCGATACCTTCGGTTAATCTTACTGTTGATCGGCTGGCTCTTATACCCTGGCAGGAGTTTGCTGGCAGATTTCAATTTAGCTCATCATCTCAGGGGCAAGTTTTCTCTTATCAGAGTGAAAAATTAAAACTCAATGCGCATATTGCAGACAAACAGGAACTCATTGTTCAGCGTTTTATTGTGAAGTTGCCTGAACAGGTGATGTCCTTGAATGGAAATATCGCATTACCCTTGAATACTGCAACGCTTCCAGAACAAGGCCAAATCATAGCGCACTTATCTCTGAGCCAATATCCCGATCCGTTGCAACTGATATTGAATTGGCAGGAACAGAGTGGGTTGCTCACCGTGATTGAAGGAAAAAATCAGCGGGTATTGGCAGAATTACCCTGGTCATTTGATGAGTCGCAGTTCCAGATTGTTAATGGAAAATGGCAATGGTTGGAGAGTAATCAAGCGTTGTCTGGAAGGGTGAATATTACACTTGAACAATGGAAAAAAGGTTTGTCAGGTATGTTCGTCAGTGGACGGGTAAATCTGGTCACCCAAAATGAGCAGGGCAAAGGTAATGTTGTTCTTTCCGTGAAACCAACGCCAGTCAATATAACCAATGCTCATATTCCGTTTCAGTTTACCGGGCAAATGAATCGTGGTCGGATGGTCATGACCATGTCATTGCCTGCCATTATTACAGGGCCATTGGTTGATCCTAAAATCACTTTTCGTCCAGGTGCCCTGTTTCGGGCATGGGGGAAGATCAGTGAAACATTTACGGTCAAGGAAGCCAGATTACCTTTGGCGGGCACTTATTTGACTCGTGATGGCTTTACTGGCCGTCTTCAAGCCATTGTGATGGCACAAGACCGTTATTGGGGGGAATTTAAGCTACATCTGGATGGTTGGGCAAAAGATTTTATACCCGATCAGGGAAATTGGCATTGGCGTTATTGGGGGAATGGGCATTTACCACCATTACAAGCTAACTGGGATATCGCTGGCAGAGGCAGTTGGAATCAATCAAAGATAACAGTAGAGAAATTAAATACCGGCTTTGATCTTATCCAATATGGTCTTGTGAAGATGAAAGCACCGCGCTTACAACTGACAAATTCGTTAATTTGGGAGAGGGCGGCAGATCGCCCTAATTTAACGGGAGATTTACAATTGTCTGCCCAGAAAACAGAATTTCGTTCTGGTGGTTTTTTGCCTGCCTTTGATTTTAAGGCCACGCTTACAGGATCATCTCCAGATAACTTTATGTTGAATGGCAAACTGTACTCTAACGGTATTGGTCCCATTCCTTTTTATGGTCGTTGGGATGGAGAGCGATTGAGGGGAGAAGCCCGCTGGCCGAGGCAATCTTTATTAGCCTTTCAATCTCTAATTCCGTCAGATTTGGGTATTACCGTACTTGGTGGAACTATTTATGCTCAGGCCGCTTTTTCTGCAACAAAGGGGCAAGGATTGCGGGCGGGGGGGCATTGGGTGGTCAAAAATGCGGGTATGTGGCTGAAAAATGGGGAAGTGAATGATCTGGATTTTGTTTTACCGTGGCGTTTTACAGGGGCACACGTGGCAATTAGGGCTAGGATCTCCCGTTCAGTTGCGGATCAAAGCCATTAAGGGGCTGTTTGATATGCAAAATGTAACAGCTGATCTGCTGGGTTACTACCCAGCCACGGACGGACAACCATTGACGTTGACCAATGTGAATGTGGATATGCTGGATGGGAAATTGGCAATGGATCAATTACAGATCCCACAAAAAGAAGCCGCTGTATTACGGTTTAACAAACTGAATTTGAGTAAATTGTTTGGCATATTAAAAGTCAAACAAATGGCGATGTCAGGAAAAATCAGTGGTGAATTACCCGTATTATTAAATGATAAACGCTGGATTATTCAACGGGGATGGCTAGCCAATGAGGATTATCTGACATTAAGGTTGGATAAGGATACAGTTGATTCTATAGGAAAAAATGACTTATCGGCAGGTATGGCAATGGATTGGCTGCGTTATTTAGAAATCGACCGGTCAAAAGCGTATGTTACGCTCGATAATTTGGGGATCTTAACATTGCATTCAGAAATTAGTGGTGTAAATCCTGTGGTGGATAGAAAACGTGAAGTGAGGCTTAACTATCATCATGAGGAAAATATTTTTCAATTATGGCGTAGCCTGCGTTTTGGCAGTAACTTGGAAGAATGGTTGCAGAAAAATATATCTGTAATGGGTGGGAGTGATAAATGATAACGAACATTGGATTCAGGTTGTCAACGGTCAGAAGGGGTGTGATGTTGGTCAGTGTAGCCTTATTCAGTATGGCATTGATGGGCTGCATCAGGCTGGAAATGGCAACACCGGATAAGCCTATCGACATCAATATGAATGTCAAAATTGAGCACGAAATTCATATTAAAGTTGACAGGCAAATTGAAGATATGCTTAAAAACAATTCTAACTTATTCTAAGGCTAACACATGAAAAAAGTAGGAACGATATTTCTGTTAAGCCTGTTATTCAGTTCTTTTGCCATGGGCATGACGTTGAATGAAGCAAAACAACAGGGGCTGGTGGGTGAGACATTCAGCGGCTATCTGGCACCGGTAAAAAACACTCAAGATGCTCAATCAGTCGTGGAAAGAATTAATGATGAACGACAAAAGAAATATACTGAGATCGCGGCTCAAAACAACATGACGACAGAACAAGTTGCCAGGATGGCAGGAGAGAAGTTGGTAAACCGAGCAGCCTCTGGAGAATATGTGCTCAGTATTAATGGTCATTGGGTGCAGAAATAAACGCGCCCGTTTGGCGCGCTATCTCATTTTTCTTATGGGATATTTTATTGAACGATCTCAGGCAACGATTTTTTCGATTTGCTTCTGCCCCATTTTCAATATGATATTATCTATCTCTTCACGGGCGTCTTGATGTGTCTGGTTAGCGGATTCTTCCCCCATAGCCAAGCCTTCAGCAAATACAAATTCCACATCTGTAATACCGATAAATCCGAGGAAAGTACGTAAGTAGGGGGTCACCGAATCTGTTGGGTTGTTTTTGTGAATGCCGCCCCGACTGGTTAAAATAACTGCTCGTTTGCCTTCCAGCAACCCTTGTGGGCCTTTTTCAGTGTACTGGAAAGTCATGCCCGCACGGGCAATCAGATCAAAGTAGGCTTTTAGTTGAACAGGAATAGTGAAGTTATACATTGGCGCAGTGATGACAATAACATCGTGTGCTTTTAACTCAGCGATCAACTCATCTGAGAGCGCCAATCCGGTTTTTTGGCGTTCTGTCAATTCCGCATCGCTTGGACGCAAGGCACTGACTAACTCTCCATCCAGTACTGGAATGGGGTTTTCAGCCAGATCACGTGTGGTAATGTTGCTCTCTGAATGGTCAGCCAACCACTTTTCAACAAAATAGTCGGCCAGTTTATTGCTTTGGGAATATTGTGCCAGAATGCTGGATTTCAGAACCAGTACTTTACTCATTCTCTATTTCCTCAGTTATCTACAACCCAAGTTACCTAAGATACTAATAACTTCATTGATAATATTGTTTGTGCATCATATTTTATATAGGGAATTGTTCAGTCAATAGCTCAATATTTTGAGATATTCATTCAAATTCATTGAATCAAACAATGAATTGGTGAGGAAGGGACTATATATGGAGTACGTGAGATAGCATAAGATATGTTACACTTCCGATATCGTTATGTCATAAAAAATAATCCTCTTGGCCTGCAAAGACAGCGCTACTCAGTTAAAAAACGTCACAAGGATTTATCACGTGGAATCACCGTTGACAGCACCATTTGCTGAATTATCCGCTGAACTTGATCACACACCGCTGCGCGATCAGTTCCGTTTAAAAAAACGTCTGCATGGCGCAGCAAAAATTAAGAATCAAGTCTCCTTGCAGGCTGTAGTACAATCCATTGCGGCGGATATAGCGACTGCAAAACAGAAAGTCATGAATCGCCAGGCTGCATGTCCTTCGGTTCAATATCCTGAAAACCTGCCGGTTAGCCAGAAGAAAGCAGATATTTATAAAGCTATTCGGGATAATCAGGTTGTTATCATTGCCGGGGAAACCGGTTCAGGTAAAACAACTCAGATCCCCAAAATCTGCCTTGAATTGGGAAGGGGAGTCAAAGGGCTGATCGGCCATACCCAGCCTCGTCGTTTAGCTGCACGTGCGGTTGCTAACCGTATTGCGGATGAACTGGAAACGCCGCTTGGCTCGACGGTCGGTTATAAAGTTCGTTTTAATGATCAGGTCAGTGAAAATACGTTGGTCAAATTGATGACTGACGGTATTCTGCTGGCAGAATTGCAGCAAGATCGTTTGTTATTGCAATATGATACGTTAATTATCGATGAAGCTCATGAACGCAGCTTGAATATTGATTTTATCCTCGGTTATCTGCGCCAATTACTGCCAAAACGCCCGGATCTGAAAGTCATCATTACCTCAGCAACTATCGATCCTGAACGCTTTTCCCGTCATTTTAACACTGCTCCGATTATCGAAGTATCTGGACGTACTTATCCGGTAGACGTGCGTTATCGTCCTGTGGCGGGTGAGGATAATGATCGCGACCAGCTTGAAGCCATTATTGACGCAGTGGATGAATTAGGGCGTGAAAGCTCAGGTGACATACTGGTATTCATGAGCGGTGAACGTGAAATTCGTGATACGGCGGATGCCCTCAACAAGCAAAATTTCCCACATACCGAAATCTTGCCACTTTTTGCACGGTTGTCTAACAGCGAACAGAACAGAATATTTCAGCCCCATGTCGGTCGCCGCATTATTTTGGCAACCAACGTGGCGGAAACGTCACTGACTGTACCAGGCATCAAATACGTGATCGATACCGGTTTTGCACGTATTAGCCGATACAGCTATCGCACCAAAGTGCAGCGCTTGCCAATAGAACCGATATCGCAGGCATCAGCCAATCAGCGAAAAGGGCGTTGTGGCCGTGTTTCGGACGGAATTTGTATTCGCCTTTATTCGGAAGAGGATTTTTTGTCACGCCCGGAATTCACTGATCCTGAAATTCTGCGTACCAATCTGGCCTCCGTTATTTTGCAAATGACCGCCATTGGCTTGGGCGATGTTAGTGCCTTCCCATTTGTTGAAGCACCGGATAAACGCAATATCCAGGATGGTGTTCGCCTGTTGGAAGAGTTGGGGGCTATTGATCCGGAGTCATTGTCAGAAGGGCGTTACCGACTGACCCCAATGGGACGACAATTGGCCCAGTTGCCTATCGATCCCCGTCTGGCACGTATGGTACTGGAAGCTAAGGTACATGGTTGCGTTCGCGAAGTGATGGTGATTGCTTCCGCATTGTCAATTCAAGATCCACGGGAGCGACCGTTGGAAAAACAGCAGGCTTCTGATGAAAAACACCGTCGTTTTGCGGAGAAGGATTCAGATTTCATCGCCTTCCTCAAGCTGTGGGATTTTCTGGTGGAACAGCAGAACGCGCTTTCCAGTTCCCAATTCCGTAAACTTTGTCGGCAGGATTATCTGAATTATCTTCGTGTCAGGGAATGGCAGGATATTTATACTCAGCTCCGGCAAGTTGTGAAAGAAATTGGGCTGCCGATTAACAGTCAGGAAGCAGATTATCGCAGTATCCATGTTGCCTTGTTGGCGGGGTTGTTATCCCATATTGGCCAGAAAGATACGGATAAACAGGAATATACCGGTGCGCGTAATGCCCGTTTTTCTGTTTTTCCTGGCTCTGGACTATTTAAAAAACCACCAAAATGGGCGATGGTGGCTGAATTGGTGGAAACCAGCCGCTTGTGGGGACGTATTGCCGCCCGCATCGAGCCAGAATGGGTAGAGCCATTAGCGGCCCATTTAATCAAAAAGCATTATAGTGAACCGCACTGGCAGAAGTCTCAGGGGGCGGTAATGGCAACCGAAAAAGTCACCTTATATGGTTTGCCCATTGTGCCGGGTCGCCTGGTCAATTACAGCCGGATCGATCCGATGTTGTGCCGCGAATTATTTATCCGCCATGCACTGGTAGAAGGTGACTGGCAAACTCGACATTCATTTTTCCGCGCTAATTTGAAATTACGTGAAGAAGTAGAAGAACTGGAACATAAATCTCGCCGCCGAGATATTTTGGTGGATGATGAAACCTTGTTCATTTTCTATGATCAGCGTATTGGCAGAGACGTTGTATCGTCGCGCCATTTTGATCAGTGGTGGAAAGTCGCCAGCAAAGATCAGCCGGAATTGCTCAACTTTGAAAAGAGTATGTTAATCAAAGGAGACGCAAATAAAGTCAGTGCGCTGGATTACCCAAATTACTGGTATCAGGGTAACTTGAAATTCCGTTTGAGTTATCAATTTGAACCGGGAACCGATGCTGATGGCGTAACAGTACATATTCCTTTACCGGTATTGAACCAAGTCAAAGATGAAGGATTTGATTGGCAAATTCCGGGAATTCGCCATGAATTGGTTGTTGCGTTGATTAAATCATTGCCAAAACCAATACGTCGTAATTTTGTTCCGGCACCTAACTATGCGCAAGCATTCCTGGAGCGTGTGACACAACCTCAGATCCCTTTACTGGATAGCCTTGAGAAAGAATTACGCCGCATGACCGGTGTGACGGTGTCACGTGATAACTGGCAATTAGAACAAGTGCCTGATCATTTAAAGATCACATTCCGCATTATTGGAGAGAAGAAAACAGGTGAAAAAAATCAACCGCTAGCGGAAAGCAAAGATCTGTCAGCATTGAAACTGAAATTGAAAGAAAAAGTTCAGGAAACTCTTTCGGCAGTTGCAGATAATGGCATAGAGCAAAATGGGTTACATATCTGGAGCTTTGGGGCATTGCCTGAATGTTATGAGCAGAAGCGCGGAGGCTATTCTGTTAAGGCATTTCCGGCATTGGTGGACGAAAAGGACAGCATCGGTATTAAACTGTTCGAAACCGAATCTGAACAGCAGAATGCAATGTGGGCAGGAACACGTCGCCTGTTATTGCTGAATATTCCATCGCCGATTAAATATTTGCATGAAAAATTACCGAACAAATCTAAACTGGGTCTGTACTTCAATCCATATGGAAAAGTGTTGGATTTGATTGATGATTGTATTTCCTGTGGTGTTGATAAATTGATCGCAGAAAATGGTGGGCCAGCCTGGGATGAACAGGCATTTTCCGGTTTGCATGATAAAGTTCGTGCCAATTTGAATGACGCAGTGGTTGATATTGCCAAACAAGTAGAGCAGATCCTGACTGCGGTCTTTAATATCAACAAGCGCCTGAAAGGGCGGGTGGATATCTCTCTCGCGCTGGCATTATCCGATATTAAAGAACAAATTTCCGGTCTGGCCTTTAATGGCTTTGTGACTTCGCACGGCTGGAAACGCCTGACAGATGTTTTGCGCTATTTGAATGGTATCGAACGGCGATTGGAAAAATTGGCGGTAGATCCTAATAAAGATAGGGCGCATATGAGCAGGGTTGAGCATATCCAGCGTCAATGGCAACAATGGTTGGCAAAACTGTCTGTTCAGCAGAAGCAGTTAGCGGAAGTCGAAGAAATTCGTTGGATGATTGAAGAACTTCGGATTAGCCTGTTTGCCCAACAACTGGGTACTGCGTATCCAATATCAGATAAGCGTATTTTACAGGCGATGGAAAATATCGCATCGTGATATATGCAGGGCAGTTGTCGTTTACAGCTGCCCAAAAACGATGATAAAGGTTCAACTGTCATTTTAGTTACAACATACTTATTTAAACTACTTAATTCCCCCATTTAACAACACAGCTAATCAATGCCAAACAGGGGGATAATCTTCGTCTATTGATAGACAAAAGTAATTGTTGCTGTTGTATCTGCTTTGCCCGGCTTAATTTCCGTTTCCGTTTGAATATAACGGGCAACTAATGGGATGGTTATATTTCCACCAGATTGAGTGGAGCCAAATACAACTGGAGAACGCATTGTTACGGGGCGGTTTTGATATAATATCTGTAAACCAACCCCTTTTGCCGTGACGTTGTCACTGTGATCCAATGCCCAGATATCTTGGGCATTCCAGCTTGTAGATCTGCCATCCAGCGCCAGTCCTACATTCACATCAGCATCGCAATCTATATTAATATCAAAACGTTGCATTCCCGCTGTACTATAAATACCCCGAAAATCACTTTTTTTAATATCTCCCATGTTGACTGAAATCATTTTTTGATTGAGAGAACAACCTTTGGTCATGATATTTGTGTTCGATAAATTGAAAGTATGAACAGGGATATTGTGACCTAATGTAGCACGAGTCAGTTTCACCGACTTAACAGCTCCTGAAGAGGTTGTTGGTGCAATCTTGATTAACTGTACCGTCAAATAACCCCATGATTTACCACAATATTGTTTTTTCCACTGAAATTGCGACGAGGAGTGGCAAGTGGATGGATAGGTCACGGTTCTGGGCAGCCAATCAATACCATAACCGGGCCCCCAGGTGTTAATACGGATACCAACTCCCGAAACACCGGATTCATAAATGGCATCCTGATTATAGCTTGCAGGTGTAAGATCGGGTTGTTCCCATATTGCAGGTAAGGGAGTATCGCAGAGGGCGATATTACCTTTTTCATCCACCTGATCCAAACGTATTTCTTTGATAGTTGTTCCGATAGGATGGTTTCTGGGAACTGTAACCGTACCAAAAGAAACTGGCGTCATGCCAGGTACAAAACCCGCTGAATACTGGCAATAGTCGTTCGTGAAACTGGAAAAACTACTCATCGTGCCGATGAGAAATATACTTGCCAATAATAATTTTAATTTGTTGGCCATAGAATAATTTCCACTATTTTTGTTATATATCAATTGAATATACCGTCATTGTCATTTACAAGAGATTATTCGCAAGAAGCTTCAAGCATATACAAACCTGAAGCAGGCTCTTCACCAGAGAGTCGATAGTTGGCATAACACTCTTGCATTTCTTTATATCCCCATTTAATCCATATCCGACCAAATTTAGGAATCCCACTGAGATAAACTTGCCCATCATTACTGACAATCGCGCTGTTGGGAACATCAATATCCTGCTGTTTTTCCAGTGTCGCAGTTGCACCAAATGGGATCTCTTTGCCTTGATAAGAAAGTGTCAGTAAAGCGCGATAACCAATACGAGTCTGGAAATTGGCCAGTGCCAGTGAACCCTGGGTTGGAATAATCGTTTGCGTATTGATATCAATATCAACGCTGTTACCCATTGAATGCGTATCCAGCGCAATACGGTTTTTCCGATAGCTACTGGCATAAGGCACAATGGCATAGCCTTTCCAGTCAGTTTTGATACCGGTATGGTTTTGCACCTTGACTTCTGAAGCACCATTGGCGCGTACTAATACCGACGTACCTCCCAACGGTTGGGAAAGGGTGATACCATACGGATGGGCAACAATCCCGCCATTTAAACCATAAGTCAGTTGCCTGGTATATTTGTCGTAATTGTAACCCGCGCTGACTTGGCCATAGGTTCCTTTATATTCTGCGCTGATATTTCCGCCAACGCTTTGATTACGGTTAGTGTAATTTTGCTGAATGCTATAAATCAGATTGTTATCTTCAAGAGCAGTACCATTTAAACTGACTTGATGAGATGTATCACTGTTTTTGCTGTTGGTCATGTTATAGCTTACCCAGCTGTTTTTCAGCCAACGATCAAAGGGAACCTGCATGCTGAATGAAACAATTTGCTCACTGCGATTTGAACCGGGGAAAGCGCTGTGAGCATAATTCAAGCTATAATTAATTGAATTGTAACTTGTGTTATAACCCGCGCTGATATTCCTTTCGTAGCCTTTTTGATGCCAGTAATCTTGTTGAAAAGCAGATAAATAAATGGTTCCCCAATCTCCAAGGGTTTGATTAATATGTAATTGCAATTTACTACGTTTATTGCTGCTCCTTCCATCGATTGCCGTATTTAACTCATTCGCTTCTTTAAAATCGTAAAAATGTTGTGTTGAGTAACGATAACCTGCGAGAGTGAAGTTAGTGCCTGTCTGGGATAGATCTTTGGCATATTGGAAACGGTACGATTGACCATAATTGTTGGAGTTCGGCATTAAATTGGTTTTAGCGTAAGTTACATCAAACGAAAGGGAACCCCAGTCAGAGAGACTATAGCCTGTACCCAAAGCAATGGATTGATAATCTTTTGCAATCGTACTTCCACCATAGGCAGTGACATGATTAGAAATACCATAAATCATCGTACCCTGCATGAAATAGGGTGTTTTTCCACGGTGAGATTGGTATTTTCCCAAAGTCAGTGAATGTCGCAGGCTATTTTCCCGTAACATAATCGGCACAGTGGAAAAAGTTTGCACAGAACGATGTTCTTTCCCATCAGCTTCTTTAACAATGACCTCTATATCTCCGGTGGAACTTGTTGGATAGAGGTCATTGATGACAAAAGGCCCAGGAGAAACATAGGATTCATAGATAATGTAACCATTTTGTTTGATGGTAACTTGCGCATTGCTTTGGGCAATTCCTCTAATTATCGGTGCAAATCCTTTTAAGCTATCGGGCAACATATTGTCATCGGAAGACAATTGCATACCGCGAAACTGAAAGCTATCAAATATAAGTGAAGGTGTGTAACTGTCGCCAAATATTAATTGGCTTTTCAGTGCATGAATATCTCGCTGGAGGTATATATTGATATTCTGCCATTTTCTATTTTGACTACTGTAAGTGGAATAATTGCGCAAACGCCATGCTTCCCAATTAACGCCCGTCCTCAGGTTGAGAAAATGGTTTTTTGTTGAATCTACTTGATCATCCTGCCAGGTCATGGAGCCACTATAGCTATAACTGACTAACAGGGACGTTAATCCCTGATCCCACAAATGAGGAGGTACGTAGTCTCTCGCCTGACTCTTCAAGGCTGCTTGGGGAATACTGATATCCAGCCGCTGATGTTTGAAATCGAAAGATGTCGATGCGGATGGAATATATTGGTCAAGATCGGCAATCCCCGTTTCTTGCGGCAAAGTAAGCAGCGTGGGAAATAACTCAATATTTACCCCCATTTTCCTGAGCTGCTGTATCTTAATTTCGGGAGATAACTTGTTATTAACGATAATAAAATCGATATTCCCCGTATCTACTTTTTCCCGATTAAGATAAATATCCACCCAATAACGCCCGGGAGGCTGTTGATCATCTTGAGTAAAGATAGAAAGATCAATATCTTCAAAGCCTGAATGGATTTCCAGTGCATTGATGTTGAAATACTCTTCAGCGTAAGCCTTATTGTTATACATCCAAAGAGATGTGGTTAACAATGCACAAAGAGGCACCTTACAAGATAGACAATGCAAGTTTAGCTTGATAAGTAATGTCCAATTATCAGGACTATTTTGTTGAAGATAATGACGATAGTTATTCATAATAATAAATTTTTAATTGTGATATACCTACTATCCTACAACTCACGTCTTTCTTCTGGTGTTACACCACCAAAATCATTAATCGTTGTCCAGGTCACTCGATTGATATTTTTAATAGGAATATCCCAATTCTCTTGTTGAAAAGGTGGGATCATCCCCGCAGATTTAATCTCGTAATTTTCTACATTATTGCCGGTGGTCAACACAGAAAAAGAGATATAGTAGGGCGTTGGGTTTTCTGCAATGAGTTTGTGTCCATCGGTTTTGAACTTCAGAGCCTTATAAGCAATACCGGAATTATTGGCTAAATTGGCGGGGCGATAGAATAACTTAAACCGAGATTTTACCGTGATTTGCAATTGATTCTGTTCTGATTTAGTTGTGGCAGGAATAGATTTGATATTGAGCCAGAACAAAGATTCTTTGTCATCAGGTAATCCATTGCCAATTTTAACAATTCGTAAAACATTCTCATTCTCGGCTGTTAATTTAAAAAGAGGGGGAGTGATAATAAAAGGGGCTTTAGTTTCATCATCTTCACCTTGAACCCATGATTGAATGAGGTAAGAGATATCCGTTTCTGGATTGTTAATAGAAATAGAGGCTTCTTTTTGGTCGCTGACATAAACAACACGTGTACCGCCGATGACGACGCCTGCAAAAGAACTATTAGTACTGAAAATGTAGATAAAAATAAAAATTAAAACGCGCAAATATTTCAAAGCGGTCGCTCCAAACAATATTTAAACCAGAGTGATATTGTTTTGGCTTCCCTGCCATAACTTCCTTTGGTTATAGGTAGTTAGTTATAGATAATATAGATAAGTTAGTTATAGACAATCGTGAAGTTAGCGACTGCGTCACCCGCACCTGGAGTCACGGTTTCAGCCGTTGCCATGTATTTAGCAACAAATTTCAACTCTTGTGTCTTTCCATCTGAAAAATATTGAAGACGTGAATTTCTTGCCAGATCGATCAGGGTATTACTATCATCTTCATAAAGTGCAATTGCGACGCCTTGGGCTGGATTCTCTCCGCTATTACTATTTAACGACAACAGCCTGTTACTGGCTCTGTCTGACCGGCCGTCAAATTTGACCTGAGCTTGGCGATAATCTTTCGGGCAGTCGGTCAATTTGATACTGAAACGGGTAGCGGCAGAAGTACTATAAGCCCCAGTAAATGAACTTGAGCTGATAGTTCCCATATTTACGGTTTGATTAGCCGAACTTGAATCGATTTTACACGCACTGGCGGTAATTTTTCCCGTAAATTTAATTTGCCCATCAGCAGCATGAGCGGCGGACATAAATACAGATGAAACAAATAAAGATGAAATAATTAGCTTGGTTTTCATTTCTTAATTCTTAATGCACCTGCCTCTGACACACTTATTCTACAGAGAAACAGATTATTGTTAATGTTAGTGCCGTATATAAATACGACCACGGATTACTTAAGCTTATTTCTGAAAAATAACACAGAAACAACAACGCATATTTTCTCATCAACAGATGAGATAAAAATATAGTAGCGAATAATTAAAAAATATAAAAATAATAACTTGACTAATCTCATAATTTGAAATTTTAAGCTATTATGAAAGAATTAATAGAATTGTTATGCATAACATAGATTTTTTTCTGAACATAAATGAGGTTTTATTCTATTTTATAAGATTAATTATTAATTGATGACATTCTGTAAAAATAAAATAACACAAGGCACATAATATATTTAAATTTTTCTTTTTTTGTTAAAACTTTAACCATATATTATATAGTTATTATTTATTTGTAACGTGAATTTTATTTTTTGATTTTTGTATCTAATTATTTTAATTATGTAAGAGCTAAAATCTAGACTTAGGCTAAATGAAAATCAATTGCATCTGATTAAAGTTAATTTTTTATTGATAAAATCTTTATGACAGATACCCTGCCATAGTTCAAATTATATACATTTGAAGAATATATTGATATTAAAACATAACTAATTATTATGATTTGGTTGCAAAATAACCTGTTGGCGATTTTTTAGTTACAACATTTATTAAATATAAAAAATCTATAAAAACACCATTTCAGGTAGGGCTAGTGAACGAATTATTCACTTTCTAGATTTATTAAAGACATAAACCTAACAGTAGGGGGCATCTGTCCTCAATTATCAGGCGTCACACCAAAGGTCAACAAGGGACATAAAAAAAACCGGCACAAAGGCTAATACCGCTCGCTTAAGCACGAGCGGTTCTTTTTTTATAAGGGTAACAGGGTGCTTTGCAGAGCACTTGCCTTGGAACCGATGGGCGTTTTCGCTTTTGAGGTAAAATAAGCCGTTTGCCACTTTCTCTGAGGGCTTTTAATTTTTGCGGGATCGTGCCGGGGCTGCGTCCTGAACACCATAAAAATTCATCCTGTATCAGTCGTAACGCATTGATAAAGCTGATCCGAAGCGGTTCAACACGATAGTCCTTTGCCATCCGGCTCATCTCCAGCCGAACCAGATTGTAGGCGATCAGGATGCCCCATAACTCCTGATAGATACCTGCCCGTGTCTGGCTTCTCAGGAGGGCGGTATTATTGAGCTGTCTTTGTTTCAGCTCACCATAGCCTTCTTCGGTTTCCCATCGTTCCCAGTACACAGTGAGGATCTCTTTGAGGGGATACGTCACGGGACATTCCATAGAGGTAATAAACCCTTTAATTTCTCCCTTCGGTTCCGGGATCAGAACGAGGCGCGCCCGCCAGGTTTTTTCAAGGTGAGGATGCAGTTGCCGGGCTTGGGGAGAAACCGGCATATCGATAAGTTTGTCATAAGGACTGTATTCCTGAATGACGTCATAACGCATTTTGCTTTTTATCGGAGTGAGCCAATGGGTATTTTTGCCGGTGCCTTGCCAGGCCTGAAATAACTCCGCAGAGAGAAAGCCCCGATCAAACAACGTCAGGGTATTTTCGGGGGCAGAGCCCACCAGTTGTTGGGCGTAGCTAATCTCACTTTGGGTGATGGGGCCAAACGCCACATCGGAGATAAGATGTGTCCGGGCGGACATCAGGGTCACCGCCAGCACAGAGGGAAAGGGGGCTTTGCCTGAGGCATAACCCAGCTGTTGATTATCAGCCGTTTCGGGCACCTTAAACTGGGTGCCATCCACGCAGAAGATTTTCAGTCCACAGGCAGAATAAGCCGTATCTTCTTTTTCCCATTCGGTGGCCGTGGTATGAAAAAGGTGTCGCAAGGGTTCAATACCAAGACGATGTCTGGCTTTTGAAAGACTGCTTGACGCTAATGGCGGCAGTTTCCCTTTCGCGTCAGGAAACGCCAGATCTAATTTGTCACAAACATCATTGATCGAACGATTTCTCATGAGCCCAATACCCAGCACTAACCAGACGGCTTGTTCGGCGGGAAATCGACGTTTTCGCACAGTGGCTCGCCCCGTTTCTTTAACCGCTTCAGTCACCCATGCCATCGGAATGTGTTGACTAAAGGCATCCATGGATCCCGGGTAATTTAAGGCCGCAGTGGCTTGGAGTTCACGAGAAAATTCAGACATAAAAAAATTGGCCTCAGATGCTTGTCTAAGACCAATTATGACTTATCTTAGTTTTCTTAAGCGAGCGGTATTAGCACAAAGGCCGGATTCTTTGGACGAGTTGATTTTTGAGGGTACGCTGTGTTGTAAATGATGATTAGTGCATTAATTGCCATGTAGACGGAAGCGCTATCAAGAATAAAACCACAATAGTCGATTTTTCTGTAACAGTTAACGGTACTCTTTCCTGATTTTGTCTGCGTGCGTACAGAAAAACCAGCAATCCAGGAACGTATAGTACTATCGAGAGTAAGAGGTTCATTAGGCCCGAAGCATAAAGTAACCATAACCCATAAATACAAGAACCCAGAGCAATAGAGAGTAAAGCACGGCTACCACGTTGAAAGGCAACTTTCACTAAAAATGCACCGACAAGAAAGTAGGGGACAAGGATCATCTCAGAAGCGATAGAGAGTAATGTATTGTAATTACTGCCGCTTAACCAAATTAAAACCAAAGCGAGTTGAACCGCGCCATTTGTGATCCAAAGTGATGATGCAGGGGCTTTTTGGCTGTTTTGTTTTTTGAATACGTTAGGGAATGAACCGTGTAAAGAAGCGATAAAGGGGACTTCTGCTGCCATGATTGTCCAGCTCAGATAAGCTCCGCAAACAGAGATGATCAAGCCAGCAACAATCACAATTTCACCCGACGAACCTATTAACCCGACCATTAAAGTTGCCATAGAAGGGTTACGCATAGCCGCTAATTCAGGTCTGGTGACCAACCCTAGTGAAAGCAGGGTTACCAGTACATATACCCCTAATGCTGAAATCACAGCCAATATAGTGGCGATACCAATATCCTTGCGTCTTCTGGCTCTGGCTGAAACAACCACCGCACCTTCCACGCCGATAAAAACCCACAGTGTAATTAGCATCGTGTCTTTAACTTGCTGCCAAACCGGAACACCCATCTCAATGCCGCTGAAATCAAAAGAAAACACATCCATTTTGAAAGCGATGACAGCTAAGATAATAAATAGGGTCAACGGTAATAATTTTGCCAATGTAGCCAGCAGGTTAACTCCCGCTGCTGTTTGTACACCACGCAAAACCAATCCGTGAACAAACCAAAGTAGGATGGATTCACCTATTAACGATTGCCAGGTATTGCCATCGCCAAAGATGACAGAGTGTTCGGTATCAGTGAAAAAACTTAACGCAGCAAAAACGATAACCAAGTAAGAAACATTGGCAATAATGGCACAGAACCAATATCCCCATGCAGAACAAAAGCCAACTAACTCGCCAAAACCCTCTCTTGCGTAAGTAAAAATACCGCTATCCAAATCAGGGCGCAGTCGTGAAAGTAAAAGTAAGGAAGTGGCTAAAAAGAGAATACCTATGCCTGTTATTCCCCAACCAATCATTAATGCAGCAGGACTGCCTATTTGCGCCATGTTTTGCGGCAAACTGAATACGCCGGCACCGACCATAGAACTGAGTACCAGTGCGGTCAGAGACGTAAGGCCTAATTTCTTTTCCAAAGATACGTTCCTAAAAAAATATAATCGACACGATTAGCCAGAACATTTGTTCTGAATATCGAACACATATTGGACATTTATTGCATCCATGCGATGGATTGCAGAACGGATTTAGTCGATAAATCTAAAAACAGGGCGATTCTACGGAGTGAAAGGAATGTATGCAATGGGTTACTATGCAAAAAAATATAAATTTTATGCATAAAATTATGCAGAGGAGTAAGAAAACAAATTACGGATAATTTTTCTAATGTGTGTTATTGCCTTAATAAACATGGCGATGATCACAAGATAAGCACTTTAGATAATATTAGTTATATATTTTACTCTATTGAAACAAATAACAAACAATTATGTAGATAGCATTAATAAAAAGGAAGGATAAACAGACTAATCTGCAAATCATAACACACTGCCATGTTGATTAATTGTTAATTTTCAGGGAATTATTGGTGCAAATAAATAGCGAAATACCAAAAAGAGCCGATGAAAAAGGCACAAAGAATATTTGTGCCTTTTTCATGAATTGCTGAACTACGATACGATGATTATTTGAATAAATCTGCACTGATGGTAACGTTACCACCATTAGACTGCCATTCTCGTGTGATATGGTAGTATTTTGCGCCTTTCTCTGCTGCACGTTTAGCAACCTGATAAGAAACTTCAGGTGAGGTCGTGTAATAACCAGAAAAGGTGACGGAATCGAATGGAGCCATCAGAGCGGCGGAGGCTTTATTTAACTCTTGAATTTTTGTGCCATCAGGTAAAGTTACTGTGTAACGCCCACCTTTTGATGACTGGGTTTCAAAAAAGTGCCCAACCACATTGCTTGTTGAAGTTGAAGAAGCAACACCTGGAATTTCAACTTTCTTGGCTTCCTCTCCGCCCTGAGCCAGAGCCTGTCGCCCTGCTTCAGAATCGGCCGGGATCATAGCTTCACTAGACTGAACCTTACGTTTGGGCGCATCTTCTTTATAAACATAGGCTGTGACTATTTGGTTTCCACCATTATTCGGTGCAATATCACGGACAATAAAGAAAGATGCAGCATCTTTCTTTTTAGCTGCCTTAGCGATAGCTTCTTTCAGGTCAGGATCAGTCGGGAAATAACCATTCACTGTGACAGTATCGAAAGGCTCTAAAATAATGGCTTCAGTTTTAGGTAACTCTTTGATGCCACGATAGATGCGATAATTAGGTGTTTTATCTGCTTTTTCCGCATCTTTATGGTACAAATCGGCGACAACACGCAAATTACCTCGTCCATTAAGATCATCAAGACTTTGAATGTAAAAACTGTCAGCGCCTTTTTTATCGGCCTGACGGGAAACCGCATCCGCCGCTTCATAAATTGCATTAAAACGACCAGTAACTGAGATCCGCTCAAAAGGTTTAAGCTCTGCCGATTGCTCTGGAGTTAACTCTTTAGCCGCATGTGCAGCGGTCATCGTGGTTAGTGAGAACACCGCAGTCGCGATGATCGTTGTCTTCAGCTTCATAAAAAATCCTTTCGCCTTGCGCATTAAAATATTTATAACGTGCTGAACATTGTTATGCATCACATAGAACGCAATTATTACATGTAATAATGCCAATTGTCGCAAGAAATTATGCCTTCTAAAGAAACGATTGCTAACTTTTAGTTTATGACACTAAGAATTTTACTGAATATGGTAAATTATACGAGCTAAATAATTGTTTACATTAAAAGGTCATTTTGTTTTTCTGATTTCATGATAATTCGTTGATATTATTTTCATTGAGTTACTATTTGGTATTCTATTGATAGATTTTGCTGATAGCAGCAATAAAGCCAATCTAATCGTTAAATAGGCATCAACAAGGTAATAATCAGCAATATTTCATTCTTAAAGAAGGAAACATTATGCGTATTGGTGTACCAAAAGAGCGACTTTCCAATGAAGCGCGCGTTGCTGCCACACCATCAACCGTGGAGCAATTGCAGAAATTGGGATTTAACGTCACAGTTGAGACAGGAGCAGGGCAACTTGCCAGTTTTGGCGATGTTGCTTACCAAAAAGCAGGGGCTGATATAGCAGAAGCCCACCAAGTTTGGCAATCAGATATCATTTTAAAAGTAAACGCCCCTGAAGATGATGAAATTGCCTTAATGAAAGAAGGTGCTGCGCTGATTAGTTTTATTTGGCCAGCGCAAAATCCGGCATTAATGGCAAAATTAGCCGAACGTAAGGTTACTGTTTTTGCTATGGACGCCGTTCCTCGAATTTCCCGCGCACAGTCGTTAGATGCCCTAAGCTCAATGGCAAATATTGCGGGTTATCGTGCTATTGTTGAATCCGCTCATGAATTTGGTCGTTTTTTCACGGGGCAAATTACAGCGGCAGGCAAAATACCACCAGCAAAGGTTATGATCATTGGTGCAGGGGTTGCCGGATTAGCGGCAATTGGTGCAGCCGGTAGCCTTGGTGCAATTGTCCGTGCTTTTGATACACGTCCAGAAGTCAAGGAACAAGTACAAAGCATGGGAGCTGAATTCTTGGAATTAAATTTCAAAGAAGAAGCGGGCAGTGGTGACGGTTATGCAAAAGTGATGTCAGAATCTTTTATCAAAGCAGAAATGGCCTTGTTTGCTGCACAAGCAAAAGAGGTCGATATTATCGTTACAACGGCATTGATTCCGGGGAAACCGGCACCACGGCTAATCACAAAAGAAATGGTTGATTCCATGAAACCGGGCAGCGTGATTGTCGATCTGGCTGCTCAAAATGGCGGCAACTGTGAATATACGCAAGCCAATCAAATTGTTATGACAGAAAACGGGGTGAAAATTATCGGCTATACAGATTTACCCAGCCGGTTGCCGACCCAATCATCACAACTTTATGGTTCAAATCTGGTCAATTTGCTGAAACTCCTGTGCAAAGAAAAAAATGGAGAAATCACCATTGATTTTGATGATGTCGTTGTACGTGGCGTCACCGTCATTAAAGAAGGTGAAATCACATGGCCAGCGCCCCCTATCCAGGTTTCAGCCCAACCAGTAACTGCCAAATCGACGCCAGTAAAAAAAGAGGAGAAACCAGCAGAAAAGCCGAAATCTCCGTGGCTGAAATATGGCGCACTCGCACTAGTGATAATCCTGTATGGCTGGTTAGCACATGTTGCGCCGAAAGAATTCTTATCTCATTTTACTGTTTTTGCCTTGTCCTGTGTGGTGGGTTATTACGTTGTCTGGAATGTCAGTCACTCATTGCACACACCATTAATGTCCGTCACCAATGCGATTTCCGGGATCATTGTGGTTGGTGCCGTACTGCAAATTGGTGAAGGGGGGTGGGTGAGTTTCTTCTCATTCATTGCGGTGTTAATTGCCAGCATCAATATTTTCGGTGGCTTTACGGTCACTCAACGTATGCTGAAAATGTTTCGTAAAGGATAAGGGGTAACTTATGTCGAACGGAGTAATATCGAACGGAATAGTGACAGCAGCCTATATTGTTGCCGCCATTTTGTTTATTTTCAGCCTTGCCGGGCTTTCCCGCCACGAAAGCTCCAGACGCGGTAACATTTTGGGTATCGTTGGGATGACGATTGCGCTGATTGCCACGATATTAGGGCCTGATACAGGTAAAGTTGGCTGGATTATTTTAGCGATGGTCATCGGTGCGGTTATTGGCATTCGTCTCGCCAAAAAAGTGGAGATGACTGAAATGCCAGAATTGGTGGCTATCCTGCACAGTTTTGTCGGATTGGCGGCAGTGCTGGTTGGGTTCAATAGTTTTATCACCCATGATAATTTTGCCAGCTCCATTATGGAAAACATACATCTGACAGAAGTTTTCCTTGGGGTATTTATTGGTGCCGTAACCTTTACTGGTTCGGTTGTCGCATTTGGTAAATTACGGGGAAAAATCTCTTCCAGGCCATTGATGTTGCCACACCGACACAAACTTAATCTGGCAGCCTTGATCGTATCTTTGGCCTTAATGTTCACCTTTATCAAAACAGACACTGTTGGCCTGCAAGTTTTCACTTTACTGGTAATGACCGTTATCGCACTCGCTTTTGGCTGGCATCTGGTTGCCTCAATTGGTGGGGCAGATATGCCGGTCGTTATTTCCATGCTGAACTCATATTCAGGCTGGGCGGCTGCCGCAGCCGGTTTTATGCTGAGCAATGATTTGCTGATAGTCACAGGGGCATTAGTCGGCTCTTCGGGGGCAATCCTTTCTTATATTATGTGTAAGGCGATGAATCGTTCCTTTATCAGCGTCATCGCGGGTGGTTTCGGTACTGATGGCCATTCTTCCGGCGATGAACAAGATCTGGGAGAGTATCGGGAAACAACTGCGGAAGACGTCGCTGAACTGTTGAGAAATTCCACTTCGGTCATCATTACCCCAGGTTATGGTATGGCCGTGGCTCAAGCACAATATCCTGTGCATGACATTACAGCGAAATTACGTGAGAAGGGCATCAATGTTCGCTTTGGCATTCATCCGGTTGCGGGGCGGTTGCCAGGCCATATGAACGTACTACTTGCCGAAGCTAAAGTTCCTTATGATATTGTCTTAGAAATGGATGAAATTAATGACGATTTTGCTGAAACAGATACGGTTTTAGTTATAGGCGCCAATGACACGGTAAACCCAGCCGCCCAGGAAGATCCTTCAAGCCCTATTGCGGGTATGCCGGTGTTGGAAGTCTGGAAAGCACAAAATGTCATCGTGTTTAAACGTTCGATGAATACGGGATATGCCGGAGTACAAAATCCATTATTCTTTAAAGACAATACACAAATGTTGTTTGGTGATGCGAAAGAAAGTGTAGGTGCCATCCTTCGGGCTTTATAGCTGCATGGATATCAGACAACTCAGACAACTTCAAGATCCTAAGAACTTCGCGTTATAACGCGAAGTTCTTTTATATATATTCCAAAGAATACGACAGAATATTAATTCTACTCAGCTACCAAAATTGCTGGAGTATCTGGCTCCAATGTTTGTCTTTCCGCCACCATAGCAGGATTGTTGAAATGCCATCCATTTTCCTTTTGGGAATTTTTTACCTTATTTACCTATTCACTTCTATAGTGACCAGCCCATTTTTCACCATCACAAGAATAAATTGGGCCATAAAAAATCCATTTTTTCCCGTATTTTTCAAATGAATATGTAAAATCTCTATAAGGATTGACAACCCACATACTATTCCCCACAGGAACCTGATCTTGAATCCACGTGCCTTCACAAGAGTAAGATCTTCCTTCTGCCGATGCAGTCCCAATTCCTCCAAATAATGCTGCAGTTAATGTGCCAACAGCCAATAATTTCTTGAACATAAATATTCTCCTGTAATAGCATTAGAGTTTTAAACTTAAACATTCTTTTATAAGGTTTTATTTGATAACGCACGCTAAATACAAATCATTATCTGACTATGCAAAATTTATAATATATCTATATATTTAATTTCTGATCATAAACCTGATCTCTATTGCCATAATTTATGAGGCAAACTATATAATTTCTATTATTAATAGAATTCACTTTCAGTACTCATGGCAATCCTCGTTATTTACAACGAGGATTGCCATTGTTATGAAAAATACGCTTATGTTAAATTTTATCTGATTTAATTACTACTTCTATAATGGCCGGCCCATTTCTCACCATCACAAGAATAAATTGGCCCATGGAAATACCATTTTTTTCCGTATTTTTCAAATGAATTGGCAAAATTTCTATAAGGATTGACAACCCACATACTATTCCCTACAGGAACCTGATCTTGAATCCACGTGCCTTCACAAGAGTAAGACCTTCCTTCTGCCGATGCAGTCCCAATTCCTCCAGTTAATGCAATACCTGCTGCTAACGCCCCAATTGTTAATAGTTTCTTAAACATAAACATTCTCCTGTAATAGTTTTAGAATTTAAAACTTAAATACACTACTTATAAATTTCTATTTGATAACGCACGCTAAATCTAAATCAACACCTGCCGATGTTGCAATTTTAAAATTTAGAAAATGACTGTATTTTTATATTCTGGATTAGAAATGCAACCTCTATTATCATAATTTATGAACAACAATGATTTGGCTATTATTCATAGAGGGAAAATAATATATTTATAATTACAACGCAATTCACCATAACAATATTGGTTTAAGATTGGTAGATATTAAAGAGAGAGGATATTATAAAAATAATGGATACTATAAATTCGATTCATCCCACAATACCAATATCACCTGTTATCAATATGCAACGGTTAACCCATATTTATCAACAGGGTGAAAAGAATCAAATAGCCGTTCTAAAAAACATTACTGCACAAATTTATGCCGGTCAGAGCTGTGCTATTGTCGGAACATCGGGTTCAGGTAAAAGTACATTATTAAATATCCTTGGCTTGCTGGATAAACCCACCTCCGGTGAATATTTTCTTTGCGGCGTTGATATGTCAACCGCCGATGCTGACCTCCGAGCCAGAATGCGCAATAAAGAAATTGGCTTTGTTTTTCAAAATTTCCAGTTGTTAGCCGGAATAACAGCCACAGAGAACGTCGCTTTGCCACTTCTTTACCGCGGTATTTCTGCTTCGCAGGCCCATAAAATTGCCAGAGAAAAACTGCATTTAGTTGGTCTCTCACATCGTGCTGCTCACTATCCGGCAGACTTATCCGGCGGGCAGCGACAACGGGTAGCGCTCGCCCGGGCATTGGCCGGAGAACCCTCGTTACTGCTGGCTGATGAACCTACCGGCAATTTGGATCGCCAAACCGCAGAAGAAATTTTATTGCTACTTTCTTCTCTTCATACAGACAAAGCGATGACGCTGGTCGTAATAACCCACGATGCTATAGTTGCGAACCATATGCAGCGGGAGTTACGTATCGTTGACGGTCAATTGCATGAAACCAGAGGGATGACAATACATGCATGATAGCAACTATGGCATGTCGGTATTAATGATCTGGCGAGAAGCCTGGCGGAACTTAATGGCAACGGGGAGAAGTACTCTGCTGGCTTTATCGGGTATCGCTATTGGTTGCGCATCTGTTGTGGCATTTGTTAATACCGGACATAACGCGACACTGGCTGCGTTGAAGATGTTCAGCGGGCTTGATATCAACGTCATTACAGCAGATTTGTATTCCTATGAGCATGGGATTAATAGTCAGTCAATTACTATGGCCGATCTGACAACCGCTATTCCGGGTTTATCTTCCGCCGCCCCCTGGATCTATTATCCTTCGCCCGGGCGCTATAACGGGAAAACAGAAACCTTTACCATGATAGGCTCCTCTGCGGAACTTAGGGAAGTCATGCAATTGCGGCTTCGTTATGGCCGTTTTATCTCTGATTATGATCAACATTCGCCTTATGTGGTCATTGGCAATGAAGTTGCTGTTACCCTTGGTGAAAAGAAGCCATCCCGTCTACTTGGTAAGCAGATTCAGCTTGGTAACTATTTATACACCGTGATTGGTATTTTCGCTATAAAAGGGCAAAACCCTATCTTTCCTTTTTCGCTGGATTCGGTGGTGATTGTGCCTATCAATGCCATGCGAAAAATCTCACCCAATACCGATTTGAATGGCATCATCGCTCGCACCATAACAACCGCAACCACAGAAACCGATGCGAAGGAGTTATTGGCGTTGCTCAAGCGCAAGTTTCCGGCGGTTGATATTGACGTTCGGGTAGCCCAGCAACTACTGAAAGGGCAGACAGAACAAAGCAAAACCTTTTCGTTTATGTTGATCGGGTTGGCGGGCATTTCACTGCTTACCGGCGGTATTGCCATTTCAAATGTGATGCTGATGAACGTTTCCGCCCGCCGAAAAGAGATCGGGTTACGTATGGCGTTAGGTGCAAGAACGCAGGATATCCGGCGTCTTTTTTTGTATGAAGCGGCGGCACTGACTTTAGCCGGTGCCATTCTTGGTACATTGACAGGGGTTATCGTCTCCTTTCTTTTTGTCCGTTATTCTGGCTGGTCATTTTCTTTAGCCCCTTTATCTATTCCTTTAGGGATAGGTAGTTCTGTCATGGCGGGACTTATCTCCGGTTTTTATCCCGCACATAAAGCCTCTCAAATGGAACCCGTACAGGCATTACGTGATGATTAAAAAATATTTCCTTTATGGCTCTCTGAGCTTGTTTTTCCTTTTTCTCCAAACAGGGCTTTCTGCATCTGAACAGGGTTACAGTCTGCGTCGGGAAGCCTCAGAAGAGGCTATCGGCTTGTCATTGAGTGATGCGATATCGCTTGGTTTAAGGAATAACTACGCAATCCGTAGTGTTTATCTGGATCGTATTGCCCAGAAATTTGACTTACGGGTGGCAGAAGATCGATTTACACCAAAACTACAGCTAAGTGGGCGTTACATTGCGGGTAAAAATCAGGATGAAAACTTCAGGAAAACCAACCTTTCTCCGAATGCCACACTGCTCACTCCGTTGGGAACGCGTTTCACTCTTTCCTGGACGCGCGAGAACACGAGAGCCGGGGTAAACAATTTTCATAATGATGGCGCAAGTATTACTGTAGTACAGCCTCTCTTACGGGGAGCAGGAACCGATGTTAACAATGCCCCGATTTTACTGGCTAAACTCCAGGAGCAAACCAATCGGTTGAATTTAAAAGCGACGATTTCCGATTCAATCACGCAAATAATTTTCGCATACCATGCATTACTCCGTGCGCAGGAGCAACAATCATTATCTGTCGCTTCCCTGAAGCGTATGCGGAAATTAGTTGAAATTAACAAAGAGTTAATTGATGCAGGCAGAATGGCCCAGACCGATATCATACAAACACAGGCTGATTTGGCAATGCAGGAGCTTTCGGCCAAAGAGGCGGAAAACAATGTGCATTCCACAAGGCTGGCATTACTTAAGTTACTTGCCCTAAACCATAAAACTCCCATCTATGCGACAGATACGCTAAAAGGAGTGCAGATCAGTCTGCATATTGAACAATCAATTGCCAAGGCACAAGCCCAGCAGCCTGATTACCTTATTCAATTACTTTCTGCAAAAACCGCCGATATTCAATTATTGCAGGCCCGAAATAACCGGCTCTGGGATTTATCACTGGTTGGCGGTGCATCTCAGGATCGTTCAACTTCTGAAACCCGGAACTGGGAAAATTTTGTGGGTATAAAATTGGATATTCCAATTGGTGATATGACTCAGAAACAAGCAGAAGTTCAGGCGAAAGTCAATGTCCAAAAGCAAGCCTTACGCCTGGAGGAGGAAAAAGCACATTTGGAACAAAAAGTCATTAATGCAATCCGTGATACAGAATCACGCTGGCAGGAATATCAACTGGCGATAAAAGCCAGTTCACTTTCTCAAAAGAAACTCAATATTGAACAGGAAAAGTTACAGGCTGGCCGATCCAGCAACTTTCAGGTTCTGAGTTTTGAAACCGACCTAAGAAATGCCGAAAATGCACGCCTGAATACGCTGATTCACTATCTCAATGCTCAGGCTGAACTGGATCAAATTCTTGGTACTACACTGGAAAGCTGGGAGATAACACTCAATGATTAAACGTTATCGATGGGTCATCGCTGGCATATTTATTGTGGTGGCTTGCTTTTTTACCTTTTTATCCTTAAAGCAATCGCCAGCTCAGGAGTCAGCACAATGGATTGAGGTAAAACAAACTGTTATAGAAAAACGGATTGGCCTGGTCGGCCATCTACAATCTGCACGTCTTGAAACTATACCCGCGCCATTTGATGCCATTATCAAACACGTTTTGGCCAAAGAAGGACAGTGGGTGAAAGCAGGCCAGACATTAGTTATGCTTGATACCCGAAAGATTGATATTGATCTTCGGCAAGCGCAAGTTGAGATGATCAAAGCCTCATCAGTCGTTGACCAATTGCATGACTGGGAGAATAGCCAAGAAGTTATCCGAGCCAGAAGAAACGTCGAAAATGCAAACCATATGGTTATGGAACTGAAAAATAATCTCGCCAAAACCCAGGCTCTGTTTTCACGGGGTATCGTGCCAAAAATGGAAGTGGAAACTCTCCAGCAGCAACTTCGCCGACAACTCACGGAACTTGCTTCAGTACAGGACGATCTTGCATCCATTCGACAAAAAGGAAACATTGACAACGTCCGTGTTGCAGAAATGGAGCTGCAAAATGCAACAAGCCGCTATCAGGCGCTACAAGAACAATATCTACATAAAGAAATCAAAGCGCCATTTTCGGGTGTTGTGCTTAGGGCAACACAGGGAGAAAGTAAGAAGCTCTTAACGATTCAGACAGGCGTTCGGGTGACAGAAGGAATGCCTTTACTGGAAATTATGGACACAACCCAATATCAGGTACTGGCGCAGGTCGAAGAAACCGATCTCGCCAAACTCAAAGAAGGGCAGGCAGTAAAAATTAGTGGGGAGGGATTTTCTGAGCACTCTCTGGATGGCGAAATTGAAACCATTGCGATGCAAAGCGTGAGTACGGATAAATCAGGTTCAGCGATTTATTATGATGTTGTGATTAAAGTGACTTCATCCCTGAATCAGGGCTATCCCATCAGGCCCGGAATGAGTGCCAAAGTCAATATTGTTATTTATCGCAATGAACAGGGAATGGTGATACCAGAAGCAGCACTAATTCGAGCCAGCAATGAACAATTAACCGTAAACTGGCGTCCGGATTTCAACAGTCAGGCTATATCCCGCCTGGTCACTGTTGGTGAGGCTATGCCGGAAGGGATAGAAATTCATGGGCTGGAAGAGGGATTTATCGCATTGCCACGCTGATTATCCAGCCTTACAGTACGGTCTCATCTTTGACAAGAAGTCGGCCATTTTCCAGCTTGATACAATGGTCAGCCAAGTGGAAAAAACGATCGTCGTGTGTAATCGCCAGCACGGCTTTACCACGTGCGGCTAATTCGGGCAATAATTCCTGATAGAATACCGTCTTAAACAGTGGGTCTTGATCAGCCGCCCATTCATCAAACAAGTAAAATGGCCGGTCTTCCAAATAAGCAACCACTAAGGCAAGACGTTTCCGTTGTCCCAGTGACAAATCACGGGTCGAGAAACAACCGTGCTCAATCTTTACCTTGTGATCTAAATGTAGTTTAGCGAGTAACGCGTTAGCACGCGCATCCAGCGTTGAATCTGAGTCACTCAGACCGACCAAAGTTTCGAAAAGGTGGAAATCAGAAAAAATCGCTGAGAATAATTGTCGGTAGTTTGCTCTGTTGCTGTCAGTAATGACATGTCCATCAACGGTAATGACGCCACTTTCAGGTGCATAGAGACCGACTAAAAGCTTGGCGAGTGTCGTCTTACCACTGCCATTACCACCGATCAGAAAAGTAATTTCTCCTCTTTTAAGTTCCATATCAATGGGACCGAGTTGGAATACTTCATCCTCTCTCTCCCGATAATAGTTGTGGGTAAGGCCAGACAGGTGTAGTGAGTGAACTTCACCAAATTCGTTAGCAGAGATTTGCTGACCAAAGTGATCTTGCTCATTCAATTCAGCAAGTACATTTCCAATGCGGTGCAGCGACACACGAGCGACATTCAGTGTTGGAATACTGTTTAACAGCCCATCCAGGGGCATCAGCATAAACAGAAAAACAATCAAATAGCCAGCCAAAGTCGTTGTTCCAAGAGATGGCATCACAGTCGGGGCGAATATCACTACGCCTAAGAACACATAAAATAAGAAGAGGATCCAGCCAGAGCCAAAAGCATAAACACTAAAAGCACGAGTACGATGCTGGCGTACCGCATCAATTTCACTGCTAAGTGAGCGGGTAAAAAAAGACTGGGCGCGTGAGAAATGCAACTTCAACTCTTTTGCTCCAGAAAATAAGGCGTTGAAGTGATTGAAAAGACGATCTTGTGCCTTGCCTGCTGCTTTGAATGAAGAGATCGCTCTGGCGCCGCCAAGACTATAACCGAGTGAACCAATGATGACTACAGCCAATGCTAAAGAGAATACAGGCCAGGATAACCAGGCCAGATAACCGAGGCAGCCTAGTACGATCGCTCCCTGCATTATGATATTGGGCAAGGTGAAGAATAATATTGATACATTAGTTGTATCATCAGTAATAATGGACTGCCCCCGAGAAGTACCAAGTAGCTCAATCTGACGAAAGGGGGCACGAACAACGCGCTCTGAAATAAGTTGGCGCATCTTCGCTATTGTGTTCTGGCTTAATTTAGCGAAAATCACGCCACTCAAAATGCGACAGGTAATAGCCAGCACAGCCAGGATACCGAAAGACCAAGCGAATGAAGAGTAATTTTCGCTGGGGATTGTCACTGCTCTATTAATTAATGTAATCAAAGAAACACTGGAAATGCCATTGGCGATACTGGCAAGGACAGCAATGGTAAGTGCCCAGCGTGAACGGAACAAAAGTGAGAATAAAATTTGATGAGCAGGTTGTTTTATTGTCGATATGTTCATTTATGGGTCCATAAATTATGTAGGTTACTAGCCAAAGTATTTATCCTTTCTGGCGAAAGCGATTGTCCCATAAGGCTGGCTAGGATAACGGCATTGTATCACTCTGTTTCATGACGTATCCTCAACGCACCTTAAATACATTATAATTATTAACATAAACCAAATTTCCCTAAAACGTATCAGATAAAATAAGTGATAACGTCATAAAGCAAGCCAGTCGAAACCCTTTCCAGGGTCATTGCTAATCATTGTAAGTAAATATCCAATAAATTCAATGTGTTACGATACGCTATGTTTGGCGTATTTTTATCGTCATTCATCTACTTATTAAAAGATACATTTGAAAAAGTAAGACTTATTGAATAAGATGACGTGGGGGATAAGCCCTAATTTTTACAGAGCGTAACGACCAAGTCGCAGCTAATCTGCACAAAAAACAAACCATCAGGAATAGGGAAATGGAAATGTCAGTTCCGTTCGATCATGAAAATAACGGTGATAAACAATTATTGATTGTGCCGAACGATCATCAACAAGAACAGGGTATGCTGATGTCGCTATCAGCAACGGGAGGACAGATATATGACAATCCCGCCATTGCTTATCTTGTCAGTCTTGGATCAAAACGCAGTCGCCAAACCATGAAATCTTTTCTGGATATCGTGGCAAAAATGTTGGGATATCAAAATGTGCAGGATTGTACCTGGCATGCACTTCGTCGCCATCATGTTCAAGCCATTATGGAAATGCTTTCAGATTCGGGTAAAGCCCCTGCAACAATTAATACTTATCTCGCCGCCTTGAAAGGAGTTGCATTGGAAGCATGGACAATGAAACAACTCGACACCGACAATTTTCAACATATAAAACAGGTGCGATCTGTCAGAGGAAATAGACTGCCGAAAGGCAGAGCACTTGAACGTTATGAAATAAAAACTTTATTCTTTACCTGCGAAAATGATATCAGCACAAAAGGGTTACGTGACGCAGCTATCATTGGTGTGCTTGTGGGGTGCGGGCTTCGTCGTTCAGAGATTGTTTCACTCGATATGAAGCACATTATTCGTCGTGAGCAGGCATTAAGAGTGATGGGAAAAGGTAATAAAGAGCGGTTGTCCTATATGCCGGAAGGAACATGGGAACGTTTAAATCGTTGGGTGGATGAAGTGCGTGGAGATCACTCCGGCCCGCTTTTTACCCGAATTCGTCGTCATGATGATGTCACTGATAATCGTTTATCAGATCAAGCCATCTATCACATCCTTGAGACACGCAGAATAGAAAGCGGATTGGAAAAATTTGCCCCGCATGATCTGCGCAGAACTTTTGCATCAGCCATGCTGGATAATGGTGAAGATATCGTGACTGTCAAAGATGCAATGGGGCATTCAAGCATCACTACAACCCAAAAGTATGATCGCCGTGGAGATGAACGTCTAAGAAACGCCGCCAGAAATCTGAATTTTTGACAGGAAAGGGCCGCTATCTTGCTCTATTTTTGCGATCAAATATTATTCGACATATTTTTACCTTTCTTAAATAACAATGACAGGTGTATTTGTATGACCTCAAAAACAACACTTTGGAGTGCTTACGGTTCAACTTCCCTTTTCGTTTTATTATGGAGTAGTGGCGCAATCTTTTCTCGTTGGGGACTGGATCATAGTTCTTCTTTTGCTATTTTGACGGTGCGTTTTGCGATTGCATTTCTATTTTTGTTAGCACTCTGCATGTTCAAAAAACATTTCCTTCCAGCTTCTGGAAGCAGGAATAAAATTGCTGCGGTTGGGTTACTAATCATTGGAGGATATTCGATTTTTTATTTTCTGGCGTTAGAAAATGGAATAACCCCCGGCATCTTGGCTACGGTAATGGGAATTCAGCCGATTATTACACTTTGGGTGATGGAAAGAAATTTCACAGCTCGCCGTTTAATAGGATTATCTCTGTCGTTCATCGGATTAATGCTTGTTGTATTTCAAGGGTTGGTTTTGACAAAGTTTTCCTTTTCAGGAACTTTTTTTGCTTTAGCGGCTCTGGCTTGTATGAGCATCGGAGCCATCTTTCAGAAACAAATCCAGCAAGCTCCCTCTGAAGTATTACCATTACAATATGGTGTCAGTTTATTGCTTTGCCTGTTATTTATACCTTTCAAACCTTTCCATATTGAACCTGTCATCGGTTTTATTGTACCTGCATTATGGCTTGGCTTAGTGATTTCTGTAGTAGCTCAATTATTACTTTATAGACTTATAAGAGCTGGTAATTTAGTTAATGTCACTAGTTTGTTTTACCTTGTTCCGGGAGTAACAGCAATAATGGATTACTTATTTTTAGGTAATGCGTTATCTATTTTAAGTATCGTTGGTATGTTCGCGATAATAGCCGGTTTGGCTATGGTTTTTCGTGAAAAAAGATAAATAAAATTAATAAATTCAAATAGCTAAAATACTTGTGATTTATATGGATTATTATTTTGTAGTCTGACAATAATAAAATAACTAAAGATCACCAGAGTTGCTAATTTTTAAAATCTGATTAATCTCAACAGGCGAGGATAATGAATAACATTAAATAACAAAATGGGGGCAACATGAAAAAATTATCTCATTTAGAATCACCTAAGTCACCCGTCAATGCATTTACCGAGTGGGATCCACTTGAAGAAGTGATTGTTGGTCTTGTTGATGGTGCCAGATTTCCTACATGGCATATGGCACTGGAACCTGTATTACCAGATGATCAGGTCATTAATTTCCAACGGAATGCGGGACGTTCTTTTCCTAAAGAACGTATTGAAGCAGCTTCTAGAGAGTTAGAGGAATTTGTTAATATTCTTACAAATGAAGGAGTCAAAGTTCGTCGTCCCGATACCCAAGATCAATCACAAGTATTCGGTGCACCAGGATGGGCAAGTACAGGATTATATTGTGCCATGCCTAGGGATATACTTTTTGTTATTGGTGATAATATTATCGAATGCCCGCTGGCATGGCGTTCTCGTTATTTTGAAACGTCAGCCTATAAATCTTTGCTGAAAGAATATTTTAAGGCTGGAGCTAAATGGAGCGCTGCCCCTAAACCGCAATTGACTGATGAACAATATAATTTTAATTGGGAGAAAGAGAGTATAGAACAACAGAAAGTTGTTCTTGCAGTAACAGAGTTTGAACCCACTTTTGACGCGGCTGATTTTTATCGTTGTGGCAGAGATATAATTGCTCAGAAAAGTCATGTAACAAATGATTTTGGAATTGAATGGCTAAGAAGACATATTGGAGATGAATATCGTATACATGTTTTTGAATTTGATGATCCAAACCCAATGCATATTGACACAACTTTTGTTCCTATTGCACCAGGGAAGTTACTGATTAATCCTGATAAGGTATCGGAAATTCCAGGGTTATTTAAAGGCTGGGATGTATTGCATGCACCAAAACCGATTATTCCAGATTCCCATCCTTTATATATGACCAGTAAATGGATTAATATGAATATACTAATGTTGGATGAAAATCGAGTGATCGTAGAAAAGCAAGATGAACCCATGATAGACGCAATGAAACGTTGGGGGTTCACACCTATTCCATGTAATTTCAGGAATTTCAACAGCTTCGGTGGATCTTTCCATTGTGCAACATTAGATGTCAGACGCCGAGGAAGTTTGCAATCTTATTTTTAATAAAAAATCATTAATAGTGAATATCTGGCAAAGTTAATCATTATATGATTACATAATGAAAATATTAACTTTAAAGTGTATTTACTATTGCAATTTTAAAAATGAGGTAAATATGAAAATATTGAAATATTCCACTAAAGATTCCATCATGTTTATTTTTAGCTTGTTAAATATTATTATAAGTATAGTGCTATCGTCATATTGGAGTGATTTTTCAATTTCAAATTGGCTATTTAATATGGCTATTCTTTCATTTATAACCACATACAATATTATAGTCATTTCACATTTTTTTAGTCATACTCCATGGTTTATATCGCCAACTATGAATGGTTTCGTTTCTATGCTCAACTCTATCAATATAGGGCAATCAATCCAAGCTTATCAATTTACACATGTCAGAAATCACCATAAATATCATAATGATAATGGTGATCCTATTAAGGATGGTTCGTCAACATTTTTGGGTGGTAAAGATGGGAAACATAATACATTATTGAATTATGCTATTTTAGGCGGGCTAAATACCCTTTATAAAATCATCCCTCATACGTTATGGGCAATATTTTCATGGAGAAAGCCTTTCAGTCAATATGATCATGGATTTGAAAAATTAATTTCAAAAATTGAGGCTAATAAGAAGAAAGAACTTATCCAACTGCGTTTGGATCGGCTTGCTATGTTTGTTGGACTGGTTTTTTTCTTTACCTTATCTTGACAATGGACATTGCTTTGTTATTTGCCGTCATTATTAGTCTCTTTTATTTTGGTTAATATTCAAAACTATTATGAACATTATGGAGCAAATCCAGAAAATCAATTCTCCAATTCAGTCAGTTATTATGGTAAATTGTACAATTTATTAACTTTTAATGATGGTCACCATCAAGAACACCATATTTCAGGTAGCACACACTGGAGTTTTCTGCCTAAATTGCGGGAAAGATATGATTCTAAATTTAAAGAACAGGAGAGAATAGTAAGTCCCGTTCCTGCAATTGTAGGCTTTTTGCATAGGAAACGAAAAATGTTATATAAAACTCAAGATATAAAAGAAAGAATCCAAAAATAAATTAAACGAAATATGATTCAATATATTGAAGGAATAGTCATGACGCACAAAAATTTATCACTCACAGGAGTGAAGCTGGAAGAATCAGAATTTGTTATACATGAAACTGAAGGCCGCATAGAAAAAAGAGCTGTTGATGCTCTTCTGGATGGTCATCTTGCAGCATGTCGAGTCCGTGATTTCTTATCGTGGGAACAACGACAAAAAATCATTGATAATTTTTGGTCATCTACAGCAAGAAAACCTCGATATGGTGACGGGATAGATGGTATAGAAGGGTATTTCCTTGGTGCTTCTCACATAGAAAAAACAACGCTTGCGTATTTCAAAGAGGTTGAATATTTTCGTCCAGCAATTACTCAACTTTTTCAGGGGACGCTTAATCCTCAAGCATATTTTATAGCGCAATTAAATGATTCGCAGTCAGAAAACTTATTACAGGTTCGTCCAGCCATGTATCAAGGAATGCCGGCTGGTGATGTCAAAGCAGTCTATTGGAATAATTCAGGGGAGTTTTTATTATTACCTCACGATGATTTAGCTCAACTTGGCGATCCTCGACAAAATGATTTTGAGATTCAGAGTATCAAGCGTGTCATGGCAGTCAATTTTTATGCGGAAGTTCCACAAGGGGGCGGGCAATTGAAAGTGTGGAATATTAACCCTGATATGGAATCACGTTCTGCTCTTGGACTCACCCACAGTGGTTTTCCTTATCCTACAGATCTACTCGAAGAACATGAGAGTATGGTCATTGATATAGCACCAGGGGATTTGATCCTACTCAATGGCAATTTGATACATGCAGTTTTAACTGGAAATGCCAATCAATTGCAGGAAAAGCGGCTACTCATTACATGCTTTATGGGACGTCACGAAGATGGTGATATTATTTGGTGGACATAAGTTCTGAAAAATATTGTTGATGATAAAACGTGAGATTGCCCGAAATGAAAGTCGGGCAATCTATCAACGACTAAGCACGTTACTCTACATCTATTTTGATTGGGCAAACAAAACCATCAGGCTTTATAGCTAGCAAATCACATCTTAGTCGATCGACGACATGTTCGGCAGTATTGCCAAGAAACGCGGCTGATAAACCCGTTCGACCAAGAATACCTAAAACAACCACACCCGCATTAAGTTCATCACATATTTCAGGGATGACTTTTTCCGGTATACCCTCATGAACGTGAGTTTGCTGCTCATCAATATAAAATTTTTGTCTTAGCTCTTTCATGGCGATTAAATGTTGACCACGTAATGCCTGGTTATACACATTAGGATCAAAGTCAGGCAATTCAGTTGCAATATTTAAAGGTGCTACTGGATAAGCGCTAACCAGATGGATCAGAGGGTCTTTTACAATTCGATGGGCAAGTTCTTGTGTCTCATGCACCAATTTCAGATTCAATTCATTATGGTAAGGTTCTTCATTAGATAAATTGACAGCAACAACAGCAGAACCATTTTCTGGCCATACTTGATCTTTTACCATCCAGACTGGGCAAGGGCACTTACGTAACAGATGCCAGTCAAGTGGGGTAAAAATCATCGATTCCAGTCGGGAATGTTGATGTGCCATTTTCAATAATAAGTCGTGATTTCCAGTAATAACTTCTTGGATGATGGCTTCATAAGGACGATTATGCCAAACCACTTTGATCTCAATATCAATGCCTGATTCAAGGTAGTAATGGGCTTGCTGTTTTATCCAGGCGACTCGTTGGCCTATGACACCTTTTCGCATAGCATTTCTTTCTTCCGGAGAAAGTAAAGTGGTCATTTCATATGAAAAGTCATAAATAGGTAAAAACGCTTTAATCTGCCCGCCACTGCGTTGCACGATATAGACTGCACGCCTTAATGCGGGCTGATCATCCTGATTAGGGTCAATTGCAACCAAGAGGTTTTGGTAGTTTGCCATATTGAGTTCCTCGCAGAGTCTGAATGCCTCTTTCGTACAGAAAATAAACCAATATAAACAACTATAACAGGATAAGAGTAAGCCAGATCAGCAAAATATAGTGATCTGGCCTAAATTTTAACTAACTCAGGATACATTAGCTGGGGACTTGCCAGCCAACACAGTCAATTTATTCATATCTTCGATCGCAATATACTTACCTTTGACCGCTAAAATTCCATTTTTCTGGAAGCGGCCAAGTAGGCGACTAATTGTCTCAACAGTCAGCCCCAAGTAATTACCAATGTCACCGCGTGTCATGGTAAGGCGGAATTCACGCGGTGAGAAGCCGCGTTGTGAAAAGCGGCGTGACAGGTTGTAAATAAAAGCAGCCAATCTCTCTTCTGCGTTCTTTTTGGAAAGCAGCAGGATCATTTCCTGGTCACCTTTGATTTCTCCACTCATCAAACGCATCATTTGCTGGCGGAGATTAGGCATTTTTCCAGAAAGGTCATCCAGCGTTTCAAATGGGATTTCACATACCATTGACGTTTCCAAAGCTTGGGCAAAGCTTGGATGTTCAGTATTAATGATGGCGTCAAATCCAACTAAATCACCAGCAAGGTGGAAACCTGTAATTTGTTCATCGCCTTCTTCGGTAATGGTATAGCTTTTGATGGTCCCAGAGCGGATGGCGTAGAGTGATTTTAATGCATCACCGGCCTTAAATAACGTTTGCCCTTTCTGGATAGGTTTCTTACGCTCAATAATGTTATCAAGCTGATCAAGTTCATGTTCATTTAAGGTGAAAGGAATACAAAGCTGGCTAATGCTACAATCCTGACAGTGGATTGCACAACCACCAGATTGAATCCGACGAATAATACGTTTTTCCTGGATCATAGGAAATGCTCATTAGAAGTGATTGATATGTGTAAATTTAACACATTTAGGTTGCTCTGATAAGGGCAAGATACTGCCATTAATCGTAGTATTTATCATCACTAGTGGAAAAATAAATTTTTTTTGTATTAACGTTTAACTTGTGTAAAATTTTAGCCACTCAAGATAATATTTTGATAAAACTGAAATTTAATTAATTATATATGGATATAATACGCGTTGATGATGTTATTTGGTTACAGATAGATAGAATAGGGTTGTGGCATGAGTGAATGGTCATTAATTGCATTTACAATGATAGTACAGAGTTCAGTGGGGCTTGTATTGATGAGCGGGCTTTATACTTACTGGATTAGGCATGAGTTAAACACATGGCAACATTCAGTGACTATTTTAGTGCAAAAAATATTACTAAGAACATTACTAGTCAGTAGCGCATTGGCTGGGATAGGGTTAGTTGCTTCTTTGAACATTATAGAATACCCATTTAGTGTTTATCACACATTGCAAAACATAATACATGAATGGGTAAACATAGAAATATTTTTTGCTGTCATCTATTTTGGTTTGCTGGTCTTATATACACTTTTTTTTGTGATTACAAAACGCGCATATGTTTATATTATGCTGGCAATTGGGGTTATTGGTTTAATTGACCTTTATTATATGGCAATTATTTATGCTAATAGCGCCATGATTACTTGGGCAAACATTAACACCTATTTTTTATTCTATAGTGCAGTATTTACATTAGGGCCTGCATTGGCGCTGTTATTTATTTACTATCCATTAGGAAAATACCTTCGAGGAATATTGCCGATCAAATTAGTGATGGCCGCTTTGCTGGTTGTTTTCATCAGCGTTACCATACGGCTGATTGAGCAACCCGCCTATATGGAGTGGCTATCGGAAATCACAATCGTTAATGATAATGTTATTTTTCCACATCAAGCTGAATTCAATATCAAAAGCGCCTTCGGATTAAGAATGCTTTCATGGTGTTTGTATATTATTGCAATGGTAATCTGGACTTACTCCCTCTGGAAAACAAAGGATAACTCATTGATTAATAGTAACTATTATATTATCATTGGAGCAATCATCATGTTTGTTGCTGAAGTAATCAATCAATATACATTTTTTATTATGTGAAACGTATGATAGATAATTCATACTATTTCAATTGATTACCCTAACTCTTTTCACTCTCCTTTCGACAAAATGCAAACTGTGACAACGTCACGGTTTGCATTTTGCATTAAAGTGACTCAATTTATAATTTCAATAGAAATATTTTCAGCGAAATACTAAATGGGATTATTTTCATTTCTTTGTGGTAGCGCACAAAATTAAAGTTAATTATTAACTTATTATTAATATTATAAGAATTATGTTTTATATCCATATAAAATAGATTTATTCGATATAATATTGCAGAATGCTTTTTATGCAACCGTTGTGATCGAAAATCAAACAATTATTTTCAGTTAGTTATTGTGGGGGTTTTATAACCTCCGCAAGACATTTGTCGTTACAACAGAAAATAAAAAACACATTAATAATTTTATAAAAATTTAATTTAAGACAAGACAAAAAAATCAATTAAAAGGTTATATGATCATGACTAAACCATTTCATCCTAATTTAAATGTAGATGCATTGTTTTTGGGACCAAAATCAGAAAACGCTGTTTTTTTTAGAGAGATGATGGATTATGCAGTGAGTGAACATTTACATTGGCGTTCAGGTTTTCATCCCGAAGATTCAACGCCAGTCACATCCGTTGCTCGCTATGAGCATAACTATAGAGAAACGCTTTACCGTACAGAAGGGATCTTAAATCAGCTGTCAGCAAAACTGAAAAACACATCTATTCCTTTCTTTTCCCCTCGTTACCTTGGTCATATCAGTAGTGATACCTTAATGGTTTCTAATCTTGCCTACGTTATGGCCATGATGTATAACCCGAATAACTGTAGTTATGAAGCATCCCCGACAACAACAGAATTAGAGCTTGACTCAGGATTAGATCTCTGTCGCATGTTTGGTTATGATCCGCAGAAATCCTGGGGGCATATTACTTCTGGTGGCACAGTAGCTAATTATGAAGGTCTATGGGTAGCCAGGAATTTAAAAACATTGTCTTATGCGATATCTCAACATCCTAAAGCAAAAGATCTCATCGAACATAAAACGTCCCGGCAATTGAAAAATATACCCACCGCTGAACTTTTGGATCTTATTACCGAACTGCAAAAACGTGGGCTGTTTGAAGAAATTCGCGATATGACATGTCGTGGTACAGGAGTTAAGGCGGAAATTCTAGGCAAATTACTGGTCCCACAATCCAAGCACTATTCTTGGATGAAAGCTGCGGATATTTTTGGTATTGGTCAAGAAAACATTATTCCATTACCTGTAAATGAGAACTATCAAACTGACATTGCCCAAATGCGGAAAATCACCTTTGAATTAATTGAACAAGGTGAACCAATCCTGGCAATGATTGCAGTGGTGGGAACAACTGAAGTGGGGGCCATTGATCGGATTGATGAAATCATTACATTGAGGAAAGAGTGTGAGGAACGTTATGGCGAGTCATTCTATATTCACGTTGATGCTGCTTACGCAGGATATGCGTGTTCCATGCTCCTGAATGAGCGGGGAGAATTTGTAGAATATGATGAACTGGCCAGTTACCACCGCTCAATGGGGATCATGCCAGAAAATATCAGTTGGCCAAAACCGGAAGTTTACCAAAGTTTCAAGGCATTGAAAGAAGTAGACTCAATTACTGTGGATCCGCATAAAGTTGGCTTCATTCAATATGCAGCGGGCGCTGTCTGCATGAAAGACAAGCGTATTCTCGAATTGATCTCTTCACATGCAGCATATGTGTTTGAAGACCATGATGATAAAACAAATACCATCAATCGGGGAATTCTTGGTTCATCCATCATGGAAGGTTCAAAATCAGGAGCAACAGCCGCGGCACTTTGGGCTGCTCATCGTCTGTTACCTTTGAATATTAATGGATATGGAAAAATAATTGCTGCTGGTATCGTCACAGCACAAAGGTTGTTGAATAAACTGGCAAACTTACCGCCAATAGAAATGGGTAAACATCGATTTGAAGTACATATCTTTCCATCCCCTGATTTCCATATGATCAACTTTACGTTCAAAGAAATTGGTAGCGAAAGTCTGAGCAATCACAATGCGCTTAACAAGCGTCTATACGAGCTTTGTTCATACTCCACAGGGCGTGCTTATGCCAATGATTTTCTCACATCATCAACCATATTAGATTATAAAGAATATGGTGATACACCGTGGCACTATGCAGAGAAATGTGGTTTTAGCCGTAGTGAATGGGAGAAAGTTCGCAATATCTATGTACTACGAGCTGCGGTAATGACTTATTGCTTACGCAATGAAGAACACTTTGAAGAGTTTTGGCAACAACTCCAAGCTATCTTTGTTAAGAAATTGAACCTGATTCTTGATGAAGAAGAGAAAAAATCTCGGTTAAGATTAGAACCAAGTGTACCATTTATTGGTTAATAAACCCGGATGTTCATCGGAATTGTTTAACTAATTGAAAAAAGAGCTTATATTTACCTAAGCTCTTTTTTATTTCAAAATTCATATTTCTCCGCTATTCGTAATTTATAAATTCATATTTTTCAAAATGTTAATGATTTTATCTCCGCTTATCCTTTATTTTACTCCTATCCATACAGTCCAAAAATCTTCCTCAACGATATCCGTATCATTACCCAGCGATTTTTCAATATGCTTGATTAGATAAGCTATCTCTTCATCACTTAATTCATGCAATATAGAGCGTCCTTTACGCGCCCGAAGCTCTGAGGCTAATTGTGAAAAATTCTTATAGACAGTATATTTTTCCAAAAGAGAAAATGCTTTAACTTGTTTAAAACCAACGGATTGTAAGCCATCAATCACTTCAACCTTGTCTGGTCTGCGTTGATTTTCAAAATTTCGCAGGTGAGGATAAACGTCGAAGAGATAGCCACGAATATGCTCGGGTGATCCAGGAAGTTGGATATCTTGCATAGTTCTGTCCTGCAAGATATATACTCCGCCAGAACGCAATAAGCGATAAGCTTCAGCAAAACAAGTGTTTCTATTTTCTTGATTAATATGGTGAATAAGTGCTCTTTCAAAGATAACATCTTGACTACTATCAGGTAAACCAGTGCAAAGAGCATCACCCTGTTTGATAACGATATTTGGCAAACCTTGGGTATTTTCCGCTGCATCAGACAGCATCTGCGGGGAAAAATCAACGCAAGTAACTTTTTTAGCTCCCATTTTTTGCCATGCCAGAGAATAAATACCTCCACCACAACCAATATCCGCGATTTCCTTATCGCATGGATCCACCAGCTTCTGCATTAAATCGAACCATTCTTGTTGAGCTTCACGACCAAGATAACTATGTCTATTTTCTGGAGAATTAAAGTTGATTGGCATAATAGTTAACCTCTATGATTGTGTTTTTGTAACTTATCAATTGATAATAGGGCTTACACCTAAAGAAACACCTAATCCCATTAAAATGATACCAATGATACATTTGGGTTACTGACATTGACAATTGATAGACTTCAACAAACTTTACAATTAACACCATTGGTTGTTTTATGTGAACCCATTATCATTTAATATCAATGTGATACATAATTTAGTTCTGTTTAAAAAAGAGGAATTTATATATATTCAGACATCGTCTTGCTATATAGACAATAATTAAATGGCCTATAAGGAGCCACTTTATGAAAAATGAAAGAAGACTTTTTCTGAAACAGGCAAGTATTACTGGTGCAGCATTCTCATTATTGCCTCTGGTTCCAGCAGGAGTTTTTGCCTCTTCACATAATCAATCAAAGAAAGAGGATAGTATTGATATCGGCGTTTGCGAAATGACTCCAGAGGAAATGTCAGGGCCATATTTTATAAATAACAAATTACTGAGAAGGAATATAACAGAGGATGAACCAGGAATACCTCTTTTATTGACAATGAAAATCATTGATTCTGTAACCTGTAAACCTCTACATGATATCCTTATTGATATATGGCATTGTAATGCAATGGGAAAGTATTCAGGTTGGAAATACATCAATCCAGACCTTGAGGCTCCATCTAGTAATATAGGAACAATTTCGAGAACTGATGAAAGCACATTTCTTCGTGGGGCACAAAGGACAGACAAAGAAGGCATAGTCAGATTCATCACAATTTTCCCCGGTTTTTATGCTGGAAGAGCTATACATATTCATTTATCAGCAAGGAGTGCGAATGTACAAAAAAGACAGGAAGATAAATTCTATTTTGTAGGCCAACTATATTTCCCCGAGGATATATCTAAAGAAGTCATGAGTGATGATATGTATTCTCCAAGGGATGTTAATAGGCTTAAAAATGAAGATGATTCCATATTTTCTGGCGTTAAACATAGGGCTGCAATTTTGACAATAAAAAAATAGGTGATAATCTTTTGGATGGATTACATGGAAAGGTAGTTTTATCTATTAATAAAGACAATGTGTCTAAAAAAATAACCCCTAAAGACTTGGCTAAATACACGGTGTAGGTGAATCTAATTTAGGAAAAAACTTCCTTAACCGGAACACGCTTGGGAGCCACGTCTAAACGTGTTATCGCACACGTTTTGATTTTTATTGTGTCGTTATCTTTTTTATTATATAAAAAAGATGTTAATGTAAGTTAAATTTATGTCTGATTGAATGTGTAATTTTGTTATTTTTATTTGGGTGATTACACGCCTTTGCGGTAGCTATGTTTATTGGTTATAAAATCCCAATAAATAAATATGGGGACAAACAAGATTAATAGGGAAATTATTACGTTTATATTTAATTTAATTAATAAAAATTATCTTGATAAGGTAAATGAAAATTGATAAGGGAAGTCGTTATGAATATATCTGAACGTAAAAATCAGGTATCTGAATATTTCTGCAAACTTTCAGGTAAGCAGGATTTAGGTGATACTGTTAATATTTTCGATACCGGTCTAGTTAACTCTCTTGCTGTTATCCAGTTAATTGCTTTTCTGGAAAAAAACTTCAGGATTAAAGTAGAAATTGATGATCTTGATAATGCCAATTTTTCCAGTATTGAAGCAGTTTGTCATTTTCTGGATAAAAAGGTGGCAGCAAATGTTTAACCGTTTTCTATCATCTGCACAGCAAGAATGGTTACAGATATTTGAGCAGTTTTCAGCATCAAATATTGCCCCTTATGCCGATGAATGGGATCTTTCTGAAACCATGCCTGACAGTGTAATAGAGCAATTGGCACATAACGGTTGGTTAGGCGGATTAGCGAAAACAGAACATGGCGGTCTGGGATTTGATGCGACGACCTTCGGGCTGCTGAATATGGCGATTGGGGCCGGAAGCGGCTCACTTACCGGCCTGCTCAATGTCCATTCGATGATGTTAAAAACCATTGAGGATTGGGGCACTCAGGAGCAGCAACAACGCTTTTTAACGCCGCTGGTCAAAGGTGAAATTATCGGTGCTTTTGCCCAGACGGAGGTTTCCGCCGGCGGGGATTCAAAAAACCTGACCACCCAGTTTGAAGATTGCAGCGATGAGCTAAGTATTCACGGGCAGAAAAGCTGGATTACGTTTGCTCAATCCGCAGATCTGTTTCTGGTCTTCGGCAAATATCAGGGATTAGATACGGCGGTTTTGCTTCCCGCAAATACACCGGGGTTAACCGTCACAGCTAAGAAAAACATGCTGGGGTTCAGGAGTGCTCATCTGGCAATGTTAGATTTCAATGACTGCCGGGTTCCGAAAACTAATATCATCGGGAAACCCGGTTTCGGGCAAAATCTCATTTCTAACAGTGCGCTGGATTACGGACGCATCAGTGTGGCCTGGGCTGCGGTAGGTATACAGCAGGCGGCCCTATCTGCGTCAGTACATAGAGCCAGTTCCCGCTCTACTTTTGGTTCATTCCTTGCAGATCAGGGCATTATCCGAGGCTATTTAGCGGAAATGTCCGGTAGTCTGCTTGCCTCCCAACTTATCTGCCTGTCAGCGACAAAAACCAAAGAAGCCAAAGATGAAGATGCGCTTGAGCAGATCCTTCAAGCCAAACTTTTTGCATCCCATGAAGCGGGTGTGAGTGCGGCAAAAGCGGTTCAAATCCACGGTGGTCACGGTTGCGATGAAATCAACGGTATCAGCCGCCTTTATCGGGATGCCAAGATCCTGCAAATCGTCGAAGGCAGCAATGAATTGCAAAAGATGCTGATCGGTAAACAGCTCTGTACCCGATACAGCCACCACGCTCATTCATAAGCCGCTCTCCAATAACGTCTATTCCACATCACAGAATATTTTATCTGATATCCGCCCGTGGCATTGATCAGAGGATTCCTGCGTCATGAAAACAGGTCGATTTATAACTGATTATTTCGCAAGTACAGCGAGAGATAACCCAAACTCTGCGATACGCTGGGGAAAAGGCAACACCTTATCCTGGGAGGCTCTATATCTGAGAGCAAAACGGCTGGCGCATCATCTCATATATGAGTGGGAGCTTCGTCGGGGAGAATGTGTCGCCATTGGCCTTGAACGCAGCCCGGAATTTTTGGTTGCGGCCTATGCGGTGTTATTAGCCGGCGGAGTTTATTTTCCGGTCGATGCGAAAACTCCAGTGGCTCGTCTGTCATCTATGTTTGCAACGGCTCGCTGCCGTCTTGCTTTCTGTGCGACCGATAAGGTCAATTTATTCAGTCATATAGACGATAAACTGGTATTGATTCAGCGTGATCAGTTGGAAGAGATAACCACACAACTGAGTTCAGATTCCCCGCTGAATTTGCCTCAGTTACAGGCGACTGATCCGGCGTATTTAATTTTTACTTCTGGTACGACGGGTACGCCTAAAGGAGTATTAGTCAATCATGGTGCGTTTATCAATCGGCTAGAATGGCATCAGCGACACAGTGAACTGGTGGATACCGATATCATCCTGCAAAGAACGGCACTGATGTTTGATGTATCGCTGTGGGAACTTTTTTTGCCTGCCCTGAATGGGGCAAGCCACTATTTACTCCAGCCGGGGCTGGAATCTTACCCCAGAGCCATTGTAGCGGCGTTGGCAGGCGAAAATATTACGGTGGTTCACTTTGTTCCCAGTCTGCTCAAGCCGGTTTTGCAGGAACTTAAGAACAGTGATATGCCGGATGGTCTGGAATCTGACCCGCCATTAGCCGATTTGCACCAAGTCTATGTGAGTGGGGAATCTCTGCCCGCCGGTCATGCACCCAATAGTTAGATAACCTTTGGAAGATAGTATTCACGCTCAATGAAAGTGCCTATCACTTTGTCATGCATTTCTTCGGATTTGGAATAACAGATCGTTTTCCGATTCAGTCTCTTGATGCGAGTACGTAAGGTCAGATTGGTTCTTTCGATACGTTGAGTAAATTTCTTCCCTCTAAAGTGTTTTTCCTCAGAAAGGCAATCGTAAACGGCATAATTATCGGTACAGAAAAATTGAATTTCGAAAGGAGCCAGAAGTGCCAGCAATTTGCTCAGTGTTTTCCTGCTGCGATCCCCCAATACGTGCGCGATTATTTGCTTTTGCTCCGGTTCCCAGGCATACCAAAGCCAGCGCTGATTCTTCTTGTTACCGACAAAAGACCATTGTTCATCAATTTCGCAGATAATATGAATATTATTTGCGGCCAGCGGCAGTGTAGTTACCTGTCTGGGTTCGAGTTTTTTAGGGTACGAAGAACGGTGTTGATACCCACCTTCAGGACACGAGCGGTGTCTCTGATACCGCCATTATTCGCAGCCATATCCACAATCTGATCTTTCATTCCGGGTTTGCAGGCTTGGTAGGTGTAATTCAGTTGAAAGGTTTTACGGCAGGCATAACAGTGATAACGCTGATGTCCGCTGCTTCCTTTTCCATGCCCTTTGACCTCTTCCGCTTTGTGACAGTAACGACAAACCACATCAACTTTAGCCATATCTCACCAGTAATAAAAAGTGGGGAGTTTACTACAACAATCTAATGATTGGAAGCATGACCCTGGTGGCTTATGTCACAGCCTCTGCCCCTGATTGCATCGATACCTCTGCAACGGCGCTGAAACAGCATCTCCAGACCTGTTTACCGGCATTTATGATCCCCTCTCATATTGTGTGGTTGGCGGAACTTCCGCTCAGTACCAACGGTAAACTGGATCGCCGGGCGTTGCCTGCTCCGGCCGATATTTCCGTCATGCCGCAGGAGGATATCGAACCTCCCCGCACTGAAACGGAAATCAGGCTGGTGCAGTTATGGCAAGAATTATTAACCGTGAATACATTAACCGTGAATACATTAACCGTGAACACATTAACCGTGAACACATTAACCGTGAACACATTGGGCCGCCAGTCCCATTTTTTCGAAGCGGGAGGCCATTCATTACTGGCTGTTACGCTTATGATGCGGATAAAACAGGAATTTGGCGTTGGATTGCTGCTGAGTTCGATAGTCAGCCATCTGGATCTCGCTTCGCAGGCAGAACTGATTGATGCCACACTGAACGAAGCTGACACGGCTGATTTAGCGGAAATCTCCTTGCCTGAACCGGCTGCTGCCGGATTAATCCGTGCCTTACCGCCGCAAAAATCGATCTATAAAGCGCTGAAACTTAATCCGCAGGATTTGAGTAATAACAGTTTTATTGCCCTGTCGTTTGAAGCTGAACCTGATCTGAAACTATTGCGTAACTTACTGCAATCGGTACTTTCCCGCCATTTGGGATTAAGTGCGCAATTTATGCTGGTGGATAACGAACTGTATCTACAGCCTGCCAAGCGGTTTATGTTCCGGCTGGAAAAACGTCAGAGTCTTGGATCGCTGGAAGACGATTTACGTGATTTTATCCGTCCGTTTTCACTGGAAGACGGGATGAATGTCCGTGGTCGGTGGCTGGTGGCGGAACCAAACCCGATGTTACTGCTGGATTTCTCCCACGCCTGTATCGATGGTTCCGGTCTGATGCGTATTCTTGATGAACTGGCTACCGCAGATAACGCCGATCCAGACGTTAGTCTGGCAGCCTATTCCGCCTTGTTCTACGGTAGCGAATTTGCCACGTTGCGCCAGCAACATGCTGAGTTCTGGTATACAAAATTACAGGGCTGGCAACTGGCTTCCTGTCCTGATGACAGCAAAGAGATGGTTACGGGTTCCTGTCTGGTCACGGTGGGCGCTGAACAAAAAGCGCAGATTGAAGCGTTCACTTCGCATTTCAGGATCAGTGTGCCTGAATTCTTTATGACGGTGTTTTTACGCCTGAAATCTTATCTGGAACATTCTGCAGCATCTTTTATCCCATCCGCCTCAGAACAGCTTATTTCCACTATTTTTCATGGTCGTGATCGGCTGGAACAACAGGCCGTGATTGCGCCTTTGATGGCTGTGCTTCCCGTGCGGGTGACTCTATATGGTGAGGCAGATGATGAGAAAAATGCTCAGAAAGATTTTACCACCGTAAGCCAAGAGGTGCGTGAAGCCTGTCGCCATTATCTGTTTGATGCTGAAGAGCTACAGAGCCGCTATCCAGTGCTGCATGGTCAGGCATTAATGCCGACGACATTTTTCGGTTACTTCCAGAAAGCAGGATTTGACGGTTGTATCTGCGGTATTTCCTGCTATCAGCTCGAAACCTCCCATGTTTCAGACGGGCAATCACACTGGGATCTGACCTGTGAGATTGCAGAGCATCCGGCGGGTTTTGATGTGCATCTGGAAGCATTTTCATTCAGGGCAGCCCATAAAGTGGAAAACTGGGGATTCTTGTTTAGTTCAATTTTACAGAATGCCCTGAATAAGTGAGGCACGAAGAAATGTTCATTAATGATCCTATTGCACTGAACGTCAGAAAACAGGTAATAAAAGAGTATATTAGCCAACAGCTAGACACCGAATATCAGGGGTGTCCTTTTTTTGTGCTGGCGCAATCGATGCCGGAAATCAATACCGAGTTTGCCATCACCTCATTGCCCCTGCCGGAAACACTGAATAACCGGCTTTTCATTATGGCAGCAGCTTCACCATTACATCGCCTATCCCTGTTTTCCGCTGCGGTTAACTACCTTGCCTTTCTGCATTGCCATGAACCGGAAGGTTGTCTGACATGGGCGGTTGGCGAAAGTGATATAACGGGAAATACCCGGTCAATAATGGGCGGATATCGGGTTCCGATGAAATGGCACCTGACGGAAACAGCGTTGGAACAACCGGTAAAACGTCTGTTTGGCGAAGAGCTGAACCGCTGGAAACAAGTTGCAGCACTGGTTTCTGATCTGCCACCGCAAACGGTATCTTCCATGATGCCGACATTGCCGGAAATTTTAGTAGGTTATTCGGAAACACTGCCTCCATTTATGGATTCAGAGTCTGAAGTACTGGCGATCTGGTTACAGGCCGATGCGGAAAAATCCGTACTGCATGTCCGCTTTGATCCGCAAAAAATAGCACCGGAACTGATTGCGTTATTTATGGAGCGGTTGGTCTGTTTGTTGAGCAGTATGGTCTTTGAACCAGTGGCATTACTGGCATCAATGAACTGGATACCTCAGCCGGAGCAGGAGAGGCTACGTGCTTTGTCCGCACCGGTTTCACAGCGGCAGACATTGCAATATCTGAATGTCGCTCAGGCGATAACGGCGTCAATTCGTGACAGAGCAGATACTGTATTTATAGAGGTTGATGGAAGGACGGTTAACTTTACTCAGCTCGCGCACTACACGGAAAATTTACTGACCTTACCCCGGTTTCCTCACTGGGATTCATTGGGGGATTGCATCCTGATTATTGGTGCCAAAGGCGTGGAAACCACACTGGCGGCAATGGCCTGTATGCGCATTGGTAAGTCTTTCTGCCTGCAATCAGACAGTATGCCGGAGCAGCAGTTACTGGATGTGATTGCACTGCATTGCACCCGAACGGTGCTGTTACAAAACACGGAGCAGACACATTCAGGCCAGTGGGCGAATTTATTCCGCCAGCATGGTTGTCAGGTGGTTATTCTGCCTGATTACCTTGCTGTTGCTCCGGAACAGTCAGCGTTTTCAACATTATCGGTAACGGAGAAACCGTTACTGGCAGAACTGTTGCTTAAGGGGGAATCTGTCAGCCTCGATGATCCTCTGTTTATTGTGATGACGTCGGGTAGTGAAGGAAAACCCAAAGGCTGTATCAATACTCATCAAGCATTACTCAGCCTCAGCACCGAAATGTATCTTCTGAGCGGTTCCGCTAATTTTCATCCAACTCCCCGACGCCTTGCCTCTGTATCCAATCATATTTTTGATTATTTTGTGCTGGAGTGTGTGCAGGTTTTAACACGAGATCAGGTGCTGGTTATGGTGCCGGAAGAAGCCCGTTTGGATGCGAAAAAGTGTGTCGCGTTTTTGCGGGAAAACCGGATTGATGCGCTGTTCACGACCACGGTATTTGCTGAAGACATCATGGAGCAGGGGGATATTCCCACACTCCACCAGCTTTATTTCGGTGGTGAAAGTTTGCGAACGTTTAAGAAGAACAATTACCAGCTCTTTAATGTTTACGGTCCCAGTGAAACCGGCGTTTTAACGACTTATTCCGCGATTGAACACAATGAGCAGAAAGTCACTATCGGTAAACCTTTCGGCGGATGCCAGTGTGCCGTGGTATTCCCCGATACGTTGCTGCCTTGTCCCATCGGTGTGGCGGGGGAGTTACTGATCGGCGGGATCGGGGTGGGTTCGGGGTATTTCAACCGACCGGATCTCACGGAAAAAACGTTTATCAGCCTGAATAACGCATGGCTGTCAGGGCGATATTATCGCAGTGGCGATTTATGCTGCTGGAATGCGCAGGGAGAACTGGAAATTCTGGGCAGGCGTGACCGCCAGCTCAAAGTGAATGGTTTCCGCATTGAACTGGACGCGATTGAAAGACAAGTATTGGATTTACCTATGGTTTACGAAGCGGCAGTCATTGGCGTTGAAGATAAACGGGGACATGCTCATCTGGCGGCGTTTATCGTTCCGATGGATGGCGGTCAGAGTACAGAGCAGGATATCAGGGAAGCCTTGTTGAGCCGGATACCGGTTTATACGGTGCCGGGCCAGATAACGCTGGTTTCCGTATTACCGTTGACCCGCACCGGCAAACTGGATCGGCAGGCATTGAAGCAGCTGCTGAAAAAAGAGGCTACCGATGCCCGACCTGCCGGAGAAACGCAGAAATGGCTGGCGACATGCTGGGAACGGCATTTAGAGCGGGATACTGAAGAGCTAGCGGTAAATAAAAGTTTCTTCTCGCTGGGCGGACATTCGCTGCGGGCGGTAAAAATGCTGGCAGACGTTCAGCAAAAGTTCGGTAGCCAGAGTGTTTCTTTGCAGGCGTTTTTTCAGCATGACACCATTGAAAAACTGGCGGCACTGATTGATGCACAGAGTTCTTCTGATAAGAAAGCAGCTCCGGAAGATTTTCTTAGCTTGCTGGATGCGGCACCTCCGCTTTCACCGGATGGTCGCGGGCCATTATCGACGCAGGAAGCCCGGCTTTATGCGCAATACCGCCTGTATCCTGATTTGCTCATTAATATTGTGCCGCTGAAAATCCCGCTGCCGCCCGGAATATTTGCCACGTCTGACGCTGAAACAGGCAAAAGTAAGCGTGAAGCGGTCAAAAAAGCCTTGCAGATGTTGGTGGATCGTCACGATATTTTGCGTACCCGATACCGCATCGATAGTGAAGGGATCCCCTATGCCGAAACATTACCCTCGCTGTCCGTTGACCTGATTCTGACAGATGACCAGAGCCAGTGGCTAAATAGGCAGATGCAGGTGTTCGATTTGCATGAAGGCCCTCTGCTGAGGGGCTTTGTACAGGACGCAGAGACAGAACAGGCTTGTTTGCAGTTACAAATCCACCACATCCTGACGGATAAACCTTCGCTGGAAATTCTCCAGCACGAATTTGCACAGTTACTGGCTGATGCGCCGCTGGCGCCGGTTAAACTGAATTACCGGCGTTATGCGATGGCGCAGGTCAATGCCCGCCAACATCCTGTCTGGGTTCAGGCCGAAACGTTCTGGAAGAATTACATGGAAGGACTGGATTTTGATCCATTCTCCGCTCTGTCCGGACGGAGCGCCATCGAGATGGGCGGGCAGATAAAGTACACAGACTGGGCATTGCCGAGTAAGAGTGAGAAAAAAATAAAACAGCTGTGTCAGTCATTTAACATCACGCCAGCCATACTATTTCTGTCTGTATGGGGGCTAACGGTGGCGCGTGAAGGGCGCAGTAACCGGTTTTCTATTTCCGTTGCAAATGCGCTACGCTCTGAACTCATGCTGAGTACGGTAGGAATGTTTGTCTCCCTATCGCCCTGTGCATTCCGGCTGGATCAATCCGGTGAACATTTTGACCAGTTTGTCAGGAAGCTGGCGGATGAGCAGTGGCAGACTACGGAACATCTATTTTTCCCCATTGAAGAAACCTTTGCGTTGCTGAACCGTGACCCAAGAATGTTCGGCAGTAATCCTCTCCAGAATATTTCCTATAACTACATTGATATTGCCGAAGATTTTTCCAAAGAGTTCGATGAAATATCGGACGAGGATAATGTACTGGAACCAGCCGGAGAAGCGATCACGCTTTCTGTCGTCCGTACTGCACAGGGTTATCGACTGGTTCTGGAATTCCATTCTGATGTTTTCACGGAAACACAAATTGCGGCTCTTATCGTCGGTTATCAGGCTATTTTTCAACGGATTATGCATCATAACCCCACTGTGTTGCAGGTGAATGACTTGATTGAACCTGAGAACGGGACACGAAAAGCGCTCCGGCCTGTACAGCGCAGTACACCTGCGGTGCCTATTGATACCCTGCTGCTGACCGCATTCCAGACATTAGGGGGACGCCCTGCGGTGATTGAGGGTGACAGTACCATCAGCTGGAAAGAATTTGCAGAATTAACTGCGGCTTATACGCAAATACTGAACCACAGCGCTATCCGGCGGACGCTGATTATCGGGCATACGGGCAGCCAGATGCAGGCATTTCTGGCTGCCTGTTTTCTGACGCGTACAACCTATCTGGCGCTGGAAACAGGAACACCGCAAGAGCGTCTTAATGAAGTTATCCGCCACGCAGAACCTGATTGGGTACTGAATTTAGACCTAAATAGCGAAATCAATGCTACAACATTGGACTGGCATCATTTTCACAGCGTTAAATCCCGTGATGACAACCCGATTGGCTGGATATTGTATAGCTCTGGCACATCAGGACGACCGAAAGGTATCTGCGTCAGCGCGGACATTGCCGCGCAGTATATTGATTCGCTGATTAACCGGCTGGCATTAAAACCCGTAACCGAACCATCATCAACACAACAAAGCCTGCGGGTTGTTCAACAGTTTTCCCCCAGCTTCGACGGTTATCTTGAAGAGATCCTGCTGGTCTGGGCATTACACGGTACCAGTGTTATTGCGGATCGCTATAGTTTACTGAATGAAAGGAAAGCGAAAGCGTTTCTGAACCGTTACCAACCGGATATTATCTCTGCTGCTCCGGCTCTGTTCTCCGTCTGGAACCGGATGACGGATTTATCGCCTTTACCCAGAGTCTGCATTAGTGGCGGAGATTTTCTGACCCGTGGCGATATTGATCAGTTAATTGACCGAACCCAGATCTGGAACAGTTATGGCCCGACAGAAACCTGTATCGCTGTTTCCATGGTGAATTGCGCAGAACTGCCATCCGATACCGCGTTGTCTATTGGTGAACCCTTGCCGCATGTCGCTTTCAGTGTGGTGGATCAATATGGCGCACCACTCAGAGCCGGGCAGTGGGGCGAGATGGTGATCTATGGCGAGTTTGCACAGCACGGCTATCTGAATGACCCTGAGCTGACAGCCGAAAAATTTGGACAGGATGAACAGGGGGCTTTCTTCCGTACCGGCGATCTGGCAATGGTGGATAAAAATGGCCTGTTTTATCTCAAAGGGCGCATGGATAACAGCTGCAAAGTGCGCGGTAATTTTATTGGTCTGGGGGAACTGGAAAACCGAGCCAGACAGTATCCGGGGATCCTTGCAGCGGGTGCTGCCGTAGCGTTTGCAGGTACTCCGGAGGCCTGTCTGGTGCTAGCGGTTGAAGGAAAAGCGCATATCCAGTCAGGATTGCAGCAATATCTGGCTCGCCATTACCCGCGTTCTCATCTGCCCTCGGCTATCTTTCCGGTAGAAAGCCTGCCCCGTACAGAGATAGGCAAGATGGACAGGCCACGGATTGTGCAGCTGTTCCGGCAGTGGTTTGGACATGAACAACAAGAGCCAGATCTTATCACCGATGAGACATTACAGAATCTAATGGAGTGCTGGAGAAAATGTCTGGGTTATAAAGGCACACTGACCCTCAATTCCGATTTCTTCCTGATATCGGGTTCATCGTTAAGTGCCGTACATCTGGCGGGTCAACTGGAAAAGGTGTTTGAGGTGATATTCAGCCCGGTTGATGTGTTCCGCAATGCCACGATAGGCGAGCAGTGGGCGTTGATTAAAGCGCGGCTGAACGGTAATTATGAGGCGATATTCCGAGAAAAATACCTGAATGAAAACAATCCGGCTCTACCGAAATTGTTGCTGTTACCACCAGCGCTGGGCAGTCTGGTGGAACTACAGGCGCTGGCAAATAATTTAGCGGGTCGGGTAACTGTTTCTGTTCTGACCCTACAGCCTGCGGCTGTTGAAAACCTGTCTGCGTCAGCGTTTAAATCGGCACTGCTTAACGCCCTGAAATTACAGGCAGACAATTTATCACCATCACGCCCCTTGTGGCTGGGGGGGTATTCCCTCGGTGCAGAAATGCTGGCGGCGTTATTACAGCATGAGATATTTTTATCCGAATTAATGCCGCACACACATATAGAAAAATTAATTTTCTTCGATCCCAATCTCAAAACCAGCCTGTTTGATGGTCAAGTACTGTATGCGGAATTTATGGATTTCTGCCTTGAAATTCACCACGCAGCTGAAAAGGGGATCGACATGAATACTGACACAGATGCTGAAACATTACGGCAAATATCACCGGCGCTCTATCAGGAGTGGCGTCAGTATTGGTTACAACACCAGATCCTCGAAAACAAGACATTCCATACACGGATGCTGGCGCAGCCATTCCCCTCAGTCTCCATTGCAATGTTCTTTTCTGACGATGCAAACAACGCAGACATTGATGAACTGAAGCAGCAATTGCGAGGACAGGTTTCTATCCATCACCGGAATGGCAGTCATTCTGAATTTATTCAGCGGTTATCTGCTGATGATTTTAACGGCGTGGAACAGTAACAACTTATACAAACCCAACTTCAAGATGCGTGTTGTCTATCCCCGCAAAACGGGGATAGACAACGCCTTATATCGTTTTGAAGTTTTAAGGCTTATAGAGTTTGAAAGATAGGGAACAGGGCAGATCATGAATACAGTAATAAGAGAAGATTTGGATATCGCGGTTATTGGTTTGTCAGGCAGGTTTCCAGGGGCAGAAAACTACACTGCGTTCTGGCGCAATTTGTTGATGGGCGTGGATAGTATCTCCCGTTTTACCGAAGAAGAGCTGCTACAGGCCGGGCACGATAGCAGAAAGATACGCAATAAAGATTTTGTTCCGGTAAATGGTGTATTGGAGGGAGCTGGTTATTTTGATGCTGAATTTTTTGAGTACAGTCAGGCCGAAGCCGCGCTGTTAGATCCGCAAACCCGCCTGATGATGCAGTGTGTCTGGCATGCACTGGAAAATGCCGGTGTTGACCCGGATAAACGCGGGCACAATATCGGGTTATTTCTGGGGGCACGCAGTACGGTATCGTGGACAATGCAGGCAATGCTGTCCGAGCAGACAGAAAATGTGGGCGGTTTCCTTGCCTCTCAGTTAGCCAACAAAGATGCGATGAGTACGCTGATTTCGTGGAAACTGGGTCTGCAAGGCCCCAGTTTTACCCTCCAGACCGCCTGTTCCACCAGCTTGGTTAGTGTGCATCAGGCGGTACAGAGCCTGTTAAGTGGTGAATGTGATTTTGCGGTTGCCGGTGGAGTCAGCCTATTGTTGCCACAACAAAACGGGCATATCTATCAGGACGGTATGCTGTTCTCAAAAGATGGCAAAACCAGAGCTTTTGATGCCGATGCAACCGGCAGTGTATTCGGCAGTGGTCTGGGGGCGGTGGTATTACGGCGTGCCGGAAATGCGATTGCGGATAACGACCCTATTTGGGCGATCCTGAAAGGTTCCGCGATTAACAATGATGGAATCCGGAAAGTCGGCTATACCGCACCCAGCGTCAAAGGGCAGACGGATGTAATCCGTACCGCTTTTCAGATGGCTGAGATGGATGCGGCAGATCTGGGCTTTATTGAATGTCACGGCACAGCGACTTCCTTAGGGGACAGTATTGAATTTATGGCATTGCAGGAGATTTTTAATGAAAATCGCTCTGCTGCTGAATCTGCTTCCCAATCGATACCGATAAATCAGTGCGCGCTGGGTTCGGTCAAAACGAATATTGGGCATCTGGATTCTGCCGCAGGTATTGCCGGATTTATCAAGACAGTTATGGCCGTCAGGTATGGCGTGATCCCGCCGACATTGTATTTCCACTCGCCTAACCCGTTGCTGGGACTTGAACAGTCACCGTTTTATATCAATACACGGGCTGAACCGTGGTTATCTGAACAAGGGAAACCAAGAACTGGCGGTGTCAGCAGCTTTGGTATTGGCGGTACGAACGCGCATATCGTGCTGCAGCAGTATATTCCTGCTTCTGCGGCTTCCGCTCCTGATATTACGCAGCCCTGTTTTTTCCCTTTTTCTGCGAAAAACAAGGCGGCACTGGTACAACAACTGGAATCAGTCTCTCACTGGTTAGTACAGCTGTCTGATCTGGATCTCGCCGCATTGTCCCATACACTGAGTAAACGGCGTAGTTTCCCGTGCCGAATGATGTTTGTGGCAGAGTCAAGATTTGCCTTAATGCAGCAGATTAAAACGTATCTGGCGCAGGAGGAACATGATGAACTGGCGCTGATCCCACAGTTTCTACAACAAAGCACTATACCGCCGGATAAACACTCTGAGATAGTAGCGGATATCAGTCGCTGGATTTCCCGTCAGGTAAAAGAACCGGCAGAATGCTTTTTTCCTTCTTCCCAAGGTCAGCCGCTGACAGATGTTCCCGGATATGCGTTTATTCGGGAAGAGCATGGTGCCGGATATATTACGGATAAAAATTGGGCACAGATTGCCAGTGTGATTACCACAACAGAAAGCAATAATCTGTCCAAAAATATGCCGGGGTTGTTGTTGCCATTCTGGAAAGCGATCCGTCTGCCAAAAGAACAGGAAGGAACGCCTTATTCACGATTACTGATTGATCAGCATCTGGCGTTACCGGCAAATATTCCGGCGGATAACAGCCAGATTGAGGCGCTCCATCTGAATTTGGCCTGTTCCCGTGAAATCCGCAATGTGCTCGCCGGGCTATCTGATAATTTACAAATCAATGAGTTACCAGAAAGCACATCTTTAGTGTTATCGCTGATGTTTACGGCAGATAGCTTCTCTTTCTCAGTAGATTCACTGCAAGCACTATCAGAATTAGGAAAAACGCTGGCAGAGAATGATTTCTCTGCATTCAGTTCTGTCCATATTTACCTGATAGCCCCCGTCGGTGACAGATATTCCGCTGAATCGGTTTTAACTGAGTCGGCACTTAAGGCTCTGGCTCTGGTGCTGCCACAGGAAATACCGGGTATCACATGTACGTTTTTAAGTTTGCAGGATCTGAATGTGAACAGGGTATCTGTGACGTTGTCACGATTACTGCAAACAACCGTATATGGCCCGCTGAAACTGAATCGTGATGGTCTGTTTGTTGAGGATTTCCGTTGCCCTGATCCGGAAGAAAATGAAGTCGCAGATAATGCTCATTTTATAGGTAAAACTTATGTGATCACCGGTGCCAGCGGAAGAATGGCCAGAGCGATGGCAATGGTTATTGCCCGGCGCTTTCAGGGGAAACTGGCATTGATCAGCCGCCAGTCTGCAGAGACAGCTGCGATGCAGGACTTACGAAATGAGTTGTCAGAATGCGGTGCTACTGCGGTGGAGATTTTCCCGTATACGCTGGAAAATGAAGAAAATGCGCTCGCACTATTTACATCCATTCGTCATCGTCTGGGAGATATTTATGCCGTTATCCATGCAGCAGGTGTGACGGACGGCGATTCGTTTTCTCCTCTGATTCAGCTCAATGCTGAACATTACAGCGCGCAACTTAAGCCCAAAGCTCAGGTTGCGGCGGTGCTTGCCAGCGTATTTACACATATTCCGGTCGAATATTGCTTTGTCACTTCGTCTATGTCGGTATTTTTCGGCGGCATCGCTCACGCGCCTTATGCAACCGCCAATCTGTTTCTGGATGGCTGGGCGCAGAAACAAAATTTATTTCTACAAAAAACACATTCACCGAATACGCACTGGGTTGTCATCAACTGGGAAACGGTACATTTTGAACAACCCACTGACGCTACGAAAGAAGATGCAACAAAAGAAGTACAGGGTTGGGGGGACAATGAAGTTGCTTTTTCCGGCGCTGAATTCCCCGCGCTGTTTGAACGCAGCCTGCGTGAATATGACAATGCAGATCAGAAAATTTTCTCCGCCGGGCAGTTTATGGAGCGGTTATACAGCTGGGGAGGAAGACGTACAGCCAGCAGCGTTGATGCTCCGAAGCCAGCCAGAATCCGGCTGAAACCCAGACCTGAAACCCTGCACGCTGAGTATCAGCCGCCGACCAACAAGATGCAGCAGGAAATTGCCGACATATGGAGCCAGATCCTCGGCATTGATGGTATCGGTATTGAGGACAAATTTATGGCGTTGGGAGGCGATAGTTTAAAAACTATCGTCATGGCAGAAAAAGTGTATAAAAAAACCGGCAAACGGATTGCGATTCAGGATTTCTTCGTCCAGCCGACCATTATTGAAATTGAACGGCAGTTCCTCAGCGAGCAGCAGAATCCTGTGCCAATGCTACCTTCTGTTGATCCGGACGCGCCAATTGTCGCCAGTTCTGATCAGGATTTACTGTATATCCACCAAATCACGTTTGCCGATGGCAGTTATAACATGCCAACAGCTTTCCGCTGTCCCGCCTCGATCAGCGCAGCTGTGATTGCGGAGGCACTGGAACAGCTCGCTAACAGGCATCCTGTACTGAAATGCCTGTTTCAGCGTCAGGGTGCCAATCTGATGATGCTGCCTCAGCGCACATCCGAAGTCAGGTTATGGGTATCCGAAGCAGGCGAGAAACCAGAAGAGAATGCAGTTCGTCTGGAGCAATTCGCCAATCAGCCTTTCGACCTGCATACTGATTTACCTGTCCGGGCGATGATGCTCACCGCTTCAGTATCTTATCCATACCATCAGGTGTTGATCGTGGTACACCACATTGTTTGTGATGCCATTTCTCTGGGGATATTGGTTGATGATTTTCAGCGCCTGTTGCACGGTTTGCCGTTACCGACACCGCAGTACAGTTTTGCGGCTTACAGGCGTTACCGGCAGGAGTCTGCCAACGAGGACAGGACGCGCAAAGAAAAGGCATATTGGCTTGCCAATCTGTTACCTCTGCCTGCGCCGTTATCATTACCGATGAAGGAAGGATATAGCTGGCATACCGATACGGAAAGAGAGCAGGGACTGACGCTGAAACAAGCTCTTACCTCGCAGACCAGTGCTGAAATCAGGCAGTTATGTGATGAACTTGGTTTGTCTGTCTCTACCTTTTTCCTTGGCATATTTGGTGTCCTGATAGCAAAAATTGCCCGTGCCGATACTTTCCTGCTGGGGGTTCCGGTGACAGGACGTATGCAGCCGGAAGAGCTGGAACTGGTCGGTTATCTTGTCAACATGCTGGCCTTGAAAGTTGAACCGGAAGCTGACTTGCCTGTGGCGGATTATCTGCTGCAACTGAATGCTCAATGGACTGAAAGTGTGCCTTACCAAACTTATCCGATGAGTACTCTGCTGGATGATCTCAGCACTGAATGCCAGATGCCGAATCGTCAGGGCAAACATCCCCTGTTTGACGTGGTGTTCAACTATTTACCTTTGAGCCTGAGCAGTGCGGATATCCATGATGGAAGCGATTTTTCCCGGTTTGAACTGGCGTCAGAGGCAGCCAAATTCGATCTGGAACTGGAAGTGTCTGAAACCAAAGATGCTTTTCATTGTTTGATTCAGCTTCGCCTGCAGATGTTCAGCGAAGAGACAGCCAGAGTGATATTTGGTTATTTCTTTGAATTAATGAATGAAGTTATTGCTAATCCTGAAGAAGAAATTCAGGAGTTGCTTAAGAACCTTACTTATGGTTATACGCCGGAATCGTTCGCTCAGGTGAACGATCAGGATATTGATTCAGAGTTTAATTTTTAGGGAGTGAAAAATGAATTTTTTCAGTAATGCCTGGAATATACTCGGTGATCTTGCTATGTGGGCACATGAAGAAGTGAGTATTTACCGTCACAGTAACAAAATTGTGCGGGAAACGGAAAGCCCTGATGCACTGGCTCGTCTGGAGTCAGCAGAATATCGCCCTGTGCCGAAAGTTTCTGATATCTCGCTGGCCGAATTTCACGAACTCTATTTGATGAAAAAAGAGCCTGTGATTATTTCTGACGGTCTGAGGGACTGGAAAGGGAAACAACTTTGGAATTTCGATTATTTTTCTCAGGAATTCGGTGAGATGCAGGTGCAGTTACAGGATACCGGGTTCAAACCCCAGCAAATTGTCGAACTGCGCACCTATTTGCAGGAAATCGCTTCACTGCCTGCGGTTGAACTGGGGCAGATTAACCCTGATCTCAACTACCTGAGATATACCTATGACACTTTTTTTAAACACCTGTTATTCACATGGGAATTAGGGCATTGGGTAAAAACCGACTCCTTCAGTTTTCGCGCGTTTCAGCGTATTCAGGAACACTGGCGCAGGCCGTATTTCCTGACTGAAAGTGGTTATAAGATCCCCTGTATTCAATTCGGAATCTTCCAGCCCAATAAAAGGATGAGTCAGGATTGGGGACTCTATTTTTCAGCGCCGGGTGTCTGCACTCGTTTACATGTTGATGGAATGCGCACCAATGCGGTGTTGTGCCAGATAGAAGGCCGTAAAGCCGGCTGGATTTTTTCAGCTTCGCTGGAGGATGTGGTCAGAAACACTGCTGAAGGGCGAGCAGGTTTGCCTCGCGCAGAAAAGCAAAAGCCGATGAACCAAGGCAACAAGCGGGTTGAGCATAACCAAGATCGGATTTGGCAGTTTGATCTATTGCCGGGGGAGATAATGCTGATCCCTAAAGGGTTGGCTCATGAGGTGCATACATTATCCCCCAGTATTTCCCTGACTTATAATTTCATTACCTCTGCAGAATATCGGGATTATTTTGATTTTAAAAAACAACGGGGTCACGGCTGGATTGCTAAATCACCGCTGATTGCCGTACCGGAATTTTTTCAGATTTACCAACGCAATATCTCCTCTTCCCGTTGCTCTAAATGATAGGCAACGCACAAATAAGGTATTAATGAATAGTGATGCTTTGTGATTTTTTGAGCAGTATTATAGGCACGCATCCCCCGTCGCTGACAGCGGGGTTCTTCATTTTATATAAGTAAATCCACGAGAGTAAAAAGTATGCCTTTATTTTCAAAAACAATAACTGATTTCTGGCAGGCCCTGATGTTGGGTGAAGATATTCTTTATAAGGATGATGTTTTTACTATTATTACCAATGCCCGTCTGGAACAAAATGATCGCGTGATGGTACTGGAAATCAGTGACGGCCGGGTAATGGCAGTTCTGACGCCAGAGATGGCTGAAAAAGCCGGGCTTTATCATCAGGAAAAAATGTCTGAATCTATTTTTCGCCAGAAATTAAATCAGGCGAATATTACTTTGCATGGTGCTGACTATATTTTTTATTTTCCAGAAACAGAAAAGCGCCAATTATTGCAGGAAAATTCAGGTAAACAGCGTCAATTGATGGAAGAGCAAGATGGTGAAATCTTCTCGGCATTTCAGGCATTGGCTTCGGAGCAGGATCTGGACAACGCTTATGTTGAACTGGATCACTGGTCGGTATTCGGTGCTTTTGATGAGAAAAACCATCTGGTTAGCGCGGCCAGCATGTACCCGTGGAATGGTTCACAACTTGCTGATATGGGCGTACTGACGCTGGAGTCTTTCCGCAGTCAAGGCTATGCCCGAAAAGTGGTACGTGCAATCAGTCAACATGCCTGCGCTCAGGGGTATGAACCTCAGTTCAGATGCCAGCTTGATAATCTCGCTTCTGCGGCACTGGCGAAAGCTGCCGGTTTAACGTTGTTCGGTAAATGGGAAATCATTTCTCCTGATTCAGTTAACTGAGTTATCTCCGCAAAAAATTTTCTGAATTGAAATAATCCGTTCATTTTTTAATGAAGGTTGTAGTCAATCAGACTGCAACCTGTTTTTTCATCACTAAATCCGTTACTCACTCCATTACTTATTTCATTACAACAAGAAGAAACAGTCACTATGCCAAAACTTAAAATAGCTGTGGTTGGAGGAGGAAATATCGGCTCTAGCCTTGCCTTCGACTGCGCTTTACGCGGACATGATGTTGTTGTTATTGAAAAAGATGCGATTTCTTGTGAAAAAAGCAGGGAAAATATCGTAGAAACTGCCGATTATGCGCCGCTGTTCAGTCCACTTGCCAAGGGAAAAACGGCAGAAATGATACTGCAAAATATCGTCTGGTCGCAGGATTTATCGGCTATCTCTGATCGGGAATTTGTAGTAGAAAACATTACCGAAAATATTGCAATAAAACAGGCGCTATATGCGAGCATGGCGGAATTTATCGCTCCTCATGCTGTACTGGCAGCGAATACCTCCTGTATTCCCATCACAAAACTGGGGTCGTTCCATCGCGTGCCGTCTCAGGTGATTGGAGTGCATTTTATGAACCCGGTCTATTTGAAACCGACGGTTGAGGTCATTATTGGTTTTAGTACTTCGGAGTCTGTTCAGGAACGATGTCTGGAAATTCTGACTATATTATGTAAACAGGCGGTCGTGGTGAAAGATGGTCCCGGTTTTGTTTCCAACCGGATTTCTCATTTATTTATGAATGAAGCGGCATTTACAGTCCAGGATGGACTTGCTCAGCCCAAAGATGTCGATGCAATATTCAAGGATTGTTTCGGGCATAAAATGGGGCCGTTGGAAACGGCTGATCTGATCGGAATTGATACTGTCGTTAATTCTCTTGACGTACTCTACCAAATTTTTCAGGACTCGAAATATCGTGTTTGCCCCTTGATGAGAACAATGGTTGATGCGGGGTATTTAGGGCGCAAAACTGGCAAGGGTTTTTATACATACACTTAACGCGATGCTCGACTTTTATGATGAGTTGAAATGACATAGCCGCTCCTTTATAGCTTTAAGTCGTCAAACAGAGAGAACAAAAGGCTATGTCACAGCAAGATTTTATCATTTGGAGACCATAAAAATCTATGGACGCCCTCGTTTTTGCAACAAAGGTATCAAGTTCCTGCCGGAGTTTTTTGAGTTGTTTATCTTTCATAATCAATTTCCATTAGTCATCTTTTGCTGCTTTGTTACGGGTCAGCGTCCGGTAAACCGTGAGCCTTGATACTAAAAAGATTTCGGTTAAATCACTGATAGAATACTCACCTGTACCGTGCAACCGGCTTAACATCATGGGTGCCATCAATTTGCAACGAATTGAAGACACCACTATTCGTGAATATCCGACGATTAATGCGAAAAATGTCGTCCTGTTTTTCGGCGAAATTCGGAAAACTTACCCGCTTTCACAAAAAATCCACCTTGTTCTGGATGGTGCGGGTTATCACCGTTCTGAAATCGTTCAATTTTTTGCCGAAGTGTTAAATATTGAGTTGCACTATCTACCACCTTATAGCCCGAATCTCAATCCCATTGAGCAATTATGGAAATACGTGAACGAACAAGTGCGAAATAACGTCTATTTCCCGGATGCCAAAACCTTCCGTGAAACCCTTCATCATTTTTTTCATGTCACGTTGCCAAAAAAAGCCAGTGAGCTTATTACCCGGTTGACTGATAATTTCCAGATCCTAAAACCTGCATCTTCACGTTAATTGCGTATAGATATTGTTTTCAATTACTCTCTGTAGACTTTCACTATGAGTTTTAGCTTTTTCTTTTATTTCGTGCTCACTATGTCCACTAACAGTGGCTATATCATAAAGAATAACTGGCTCTATATATTTCATTTGTGAATATTCTGCTGATTTTTTAATGGATTTAAGAAAGCTATCTATAAGAAAAGGATTGTTATCTTGTTTGAAGTTTTTCTCTGGTTGCCCTATCGTAAGACTGGGCAGGAGTCTTTTATTTTTTAATTTATTTCCTTTTGAACCATAAGCGAATTGATATGTGAAAACTTGATCAAACCAAATTTTAAGAATTGCGGGCATATTAAACCAGTACATCGGATATTGTAAAATTATTAAATCATGCCTTAATAAGGCTTCTTGCTCCGAATTAATATCAATATTGTAATTTTGATTTAATTGATAAATATTACGGATTTCAAGGTCAATGCTACTATTTTTTAATTCTTCAACAATTGTTTTGTTCGCAATTGATTGTTCATATCTGGGGTGGGCCAATATCATTAAAGGCATATTAAATTTCCTTAAGGTATGATTTATTAAAATCTATCAATTTGATAGTTACTATAATTAGTTTATGATGATTTTTTTCTATTACAATAACTATCCAGTTAGATAGTAGGGAGGAGTTTATGGTTGAAGTTACGAAAGGTGAGGCCTGCCAAGTTTCATTAAATGGGAAAAGTTACCCTTGCCCTGTCAGTATGGCTATGGATCTGATTGGAGGTAAATGGAAAGGAGTCATCTTGTATTATCTGAAAGATAAAAATAAAAGATTCAGTGAGTTAAAAAAAAGATATTCCTCACATTACTGAGATGACATTAAGTATACAACTTAAAAAGTTAGAGAGAGATGGATTAATTTTAAGAGAAGTATATGGAGATAAACCGCCAATTAAGGTTATTTACTCTTTGACTGACTTTGGGGAGTCATTTAAACCCGTTTTGGAAGCTGTATCGGCATGGTCGCATGAAATATCTGGAGGCGTATAGATTACCCTGAGATTTTCATTGCATTTTTAGCAAAATTTATTTTATTGATGATATTTTTGCAATAAAACCTACTATCAACAGGTAACCATTCACCAGCCCTGTATTGACTAGCAGGGAAGCAGATTAAAGACATCCGGATAGGGTTGTTTTCGGGTCACCGCTGTCGCGATTTCACTGAGTACATCCAGTGCCGATAATCCCCGTTGTTTGCAGGTTTCCACCACCGACAGCAGTCGGGAGCGGTACTGTTCACCCCGATAGGAATTTGTCCCAAAGCAGATTTTTCGCATGATCACACTGCCACGCAGGCACCGCTCCGCCTCGTAAGCACTAGCTGACGCGAATTTAATTGCGACAAACGTATTAGGTAACTGGCAAGGAGAAACTTATCATGATCAGTCAGAAGAAATGATTTTTATCATCAGCAAGAAGAAATGAGAATTAAAAGGAAAACTCACTGCCAGCTTTTGCCAACAGTGAGTTCATTTACTTTTTACTTAGTAGTCGTTGTTTCAATATCAAGTACATTAATCGGGCCAGCATTTCCTGCCATATCTTCACCATATGCGCAAACACGCCATGGTGCTTCAGATTTTGCCAACATTGTTAGCCTCCAGGGATAGCTATAGCCTGTTTTGTCGTCACAATTCGTTGTTGCTTTCGGTCCATATTTAATTTGTATACTTGAGATATCATACGGACGAGCGTTAGCTGTTATACGCCAGGCATCCCCGAAATCATCCTTATTTAACACGGGCTTAATTGATGGTGGCGTATTATCAATTTCTCGCAACATGACAGAAGCATCTTTTGTCTTTTGCCATTGACCATTATTATTCTGGTGAATAACACAGAGTTTATAAATGCCTTCTTTGGCAGGAACCAGCATGTTTTGCAACGGGCTTTGGCTTACAGAAATAGCAGCACTGTATCCTGCTTCAGCTGAACAATCGACATCACTGATTAATCCTGTTTTATATCGGATATTCTTAACGTTAGCATTTTCCTTGATAACGATATCCCATTTTGCTTTCTCACCGTCAGCAGGATTAACGCTCTGAGTTATCCAACGTGACCAAAGTGGGCTTCTTTCCAGAATATTACCGCTGTTATTTTCCAGTTTCGACAGGTCTAACTTGCTATCCCTTGTCAACGCATTAGCAATACTATCGACAGGAATAAAATAACTAGCCCCTTCTGTTGAAACACCTTTATTATTTTCGATAGTACAAGGTCTGCCAAGTCCACAGCCGGTCATTCCTGGTGTGACTGTTGTGTTCAATACACCAATCACATCTGTTTTATCTTTCTCAAAAACAGGGGAACCAGACGTTCCACCAGCGACACCATCACAATTCACGGCGAAAACCGAAGCCCAAATCCACGGGGAGCCACCTTCATATAAGACGGGTGATTTTCCAGTGATATTACACTCAGATTTTCTGAGATAAGCGTAATTATAATCAACATTATCGACAGGAATATGAGTCAACACAATAGGCTGGTGTTTCATATCAAGGTGTTTCTTCAACTTCAAAGGATGATAGCCTTTTTTCGCTAAATCACCATAAGTTGCAGCCAACTGCAATACCGCAATATCTTCGTATTTCATCGTTGAATATAAAATACGGTTGACTTTTATTGGTGATAACGCATTTTTCTTATCAATAAAATAATCTGGGGTATATCGCCAATATTCAGGGGCCGGCTGATCAACGATGGCGTCATTTGTGCCTACATTGCTATCTACACAGTGCCCTGCGGTAAGTATCAATGCTGGTGTATCCTTATCCGGTGCAGTTTCACCAGAAATCAGGGTTGCTGTACAGTGTGAGATTCCATTTAATTTACCAACAGTTCTAAATTTTTCAGCGCTGGGATCGGTTGATTTCATCAACGGAGCACCATTATTATTTGAAGCGAAAGAACTTGCTGAAACAGAAAATAAGCTGATTAATAGGATGTTACGATAAGTCACAATTTTCCTCCTTTGGATCGGTTTAATGACTTAAATTCATTATCTAATTTAATCATTATTCAGTGCTACCAAGGGGGTTTGTATCAGAGAGGATACAAAAACCTAAACATCTCACGCCATAAAAAAACTCACTGCCAGCAGTGAGTTTCTGTTATCAAGAACATATGCAATTTTTATTAGCTAGAATTTCCAATGAGCATTCAGGAATACACCATTATCCTTATGACTGCCTGATAAAACACCGTTATACCCCAGTGACAGTTTAGTATTTTTATTAATTTCCAATTCCGTACCTGCCTTAATTACAGCAGCATCTCGTGCCGCTGAAATACTGTTGGCAGTAAACGTGGTATCACTATTGTTAAAACTTAATTTAGTGCCTCGATCTACATGGCCAAACTGATGTTGCCAACCCAATTCACCATATGCTCCTACTGTGATTTCGTTTTCAGTTTGCCATTTTTGATCAACACGTAAACCTAATGTGGAGAAGGTGGCATTTTTCGATTGTTTCTTACCGTTCAATGCAGCCGCACCACCATGTTCATTAATCCCTTCATTACGAAAATTAACATAAGACAGGTTGGCGAATGGTTCCAGGTTCAGCCACGAAGTATTTATTCCGTAAGCGGTCTCAGTAAACAATTGACCGGTTTGAGCACCATATTTTGCTTTCAGATTGTCGGATTGATGACCAAAAGCAACCGAGCGTTTGGTATCAAAACGATGCCAGCTGTAAGTAGCGCCGGCACGCAATGCCAAAGCATCAATCTGTTTGCTACCATATAGCGCCAAATGGAAATTGTTACTGCGTGCTGAAGTGTTATATCCACCATTCAATGAAGAGCGGGTATATCCGGTAGCGACACCGAGCCGCCAATCATCACCGAATTCTTTATCCGCTCCTAATAACACGCCATAGTTGGATACACGATAACCGTTGACTTCACTGTTACCATTGGCACGTTGCCAGTTACCTATGAGTTGTCCCCAAGCACCGTTTCTATCAACTTTGATATTCTGTTCAATGGTTCCCCCCTTAGCCTGGCGCAAACGGGTATTCAGTGTATCGCGCAGATGGTGGCTATTATTGATTTGTGCCGCAGCAACATCGGCATGGATCTGACCGGAAGAAAGTTGCTGGAATGCCTGACGTGCTTGCGTTGCTGTATCAAACATCAGGATACTTTCATAAACCGGATGGCCCAAACTCAGCTTATCAGCAGCATTAGCCACAGCACGTTCATTAGCGGTTAGGCCTAAACTGGCAAATGTGGTGGAATTACGTTTTATATCCAACATCACTCGATCAGTTTGGTAACTAAGCTCAGTGCCAACGAATAAATAGTTTGGCACTACGGTTGCAAACTTGCCGTTGATACCACGGTTTGCTTGCAGAATATTATATTGCTGACCAAGCAAACTACGAACTTCTTGCTTCGATAACAAGTTACTACTATTTTCCAACGTGACTTGAACTTCACCGCCCTTCAACATAGCCAGGCCATTGCTGACAATACGGTCACTATGACCTTGGCTATCTGGTACAACTTCTACCTGATAACGTGAGCCAGTCTGGAAAGTAATATCACGATCAACTTTCAGCGTACCGCTAGAACTTAGGTTAGAATTGGCATTTAAGCTGCCGGGTACAATATTGGCACCAGCATTGACCATGATTGAACCGACAGTACCATCCCCTCCAAGTATTGCGCCATCTTGCACAGTAACATCCGAAGTTATAGAACCGCTAACCAGTAAACGACCTTGCTCAACCAAAGTTGGCCCTTTATAGAGACTGTTTTTACCGGCTAGTTCGAGTGTACCGTTACCGATTTTCGTCAATCCGCCATGACCGGAGATATCATTATTCCAACTGTCATAAGCGCATTCAATACCATCACAGACGCGTTCTACGGTAGTGCCTTTCTCAACTATGCCACCAATACCTGGAATATCGGCAATGAATTGCGTTTCAGAATAAGAACCGGGAATAGAGTATTTCTTCGGAATATCCTTTTCGGTGATGAACATTTTAGGACCATCAATAGCAACTTTCAGGTTCAGCATTCCCCAACCATACATGTCATCCAAGCCAGGCTTCCCTAAATCGGTTGCCGTGGTTTTGAGGACATCAGCGATCTGCCCGGCAGTCATGTAAGGAAAGCGTTGCATCAAGACAGCAGCGGCTCCGGCTACATGCGGTGATGCCATTGATGTACCGGTGTAAGCATCATAGGTGGGATCAATCGTCAGCTCACCATTTTGGAAAGCATCTTCGTCGATCTCTCCATCAATTTTAGAAACGAATTTTCCCGTGCTGCTGTAAATTTTTGTGCCTGGTGCCGACAAACAGTAACTGGCAGTATAACCACAACGCGTTGATGAAACGTTAATTTCGTTTTCCCTGGTCAGGTTGGCAACGCTGAGGTAGTTTTTCAATGCATCAGGGAAGAAATAGGGCATACCCGCATGTAACCAGGTGATGTTATAGTTATTTGCATTCCCCGCAGCAAAAACAACTAATTTTCCATGACGCGCGGCACGCAATAGACCCGCAGTTCTTGTTGTATAGTCATCGAGTTCTGGAATTGGAGAGCGGCTTAACCTATCCAAATCATCTTTAATTGGCGTGACATAATTAATGAGTGTTTGCAACGTAACTTGGTCATACTTGACTGTCCCGTTTTCCCATCGTTTAGGCCTGCCATACTCATCAGTTTCATAAGAAGGGCGAACCCCCCAACTGTTATTAATAATACGTGCATTGCTTTGGATCAGGGCTTCTGTACGGTTATAGGGAGTTTGTAAATATTTCCCAGTAATTAAACCTGCATCAAATGCTACACCGTGCATTTCCTTGCCATCCCGGTTTGCTGCAATGATCCCTGAGACATGGTTACCGTGAGCACCAAAACTGATAATCCCTGTGTAGGGGTTTTCATCGTAATTCCAAGTGTCGTCTGGGCTTAGAATTTTAAGTTTACCTGCAAATTCGGGATGATTGATAACGGCTTCATCCAATACCCCCACATTAATACCTTTTCCCGTGTAACCACGAGCATAGGCATAATGAGCACCAATAGCGGCTAATCCCCACTGATGATTAAATTCATCTGATAACCAACTATCGAGTGAGTTTTTTTTACCCTGTTCCAGATATTCAGTAGCCATTGAAACACTGACAGGTAATAATCCCAAAAATAACGTCATCCACAAAAATATCGGTCGTGCCGAATTGTTTTTTTTTCATAAAAGAGATCCCATTTTTCAAAAAGTGGCAACTTTCAATTCGCTGTTTGGCACATCGCTCCTTGAAAAGTCCTTATTAATAAATCCGATAATTGAACTGAAATAAGTAGGCCATGGTGGGATTGATCTCTATTTTTAGAACGGCTATAGAACAATGCAGACCATATTATTTTTTGCCCACAAGTTGCTATAGCATAATAATTAGACTCAAAACGCAAGGATAATAATTAACTTTTTTATAACTATTTTATAACAATGGAGGCATCATATAAATAACATACCTCTGTTTTAAATCCCGTTTAAATGGCATGATTTTGGCATAATGTGAATTGATTACATGTCAATTGTTGTTGATATGTAATTTTTTATGGGGTGGTTACTGTTTGTAACGCTCACATTATTATGAGAGGCTTTTCTATGATTATTTGGACGAGGTGCTTTATTTTTAAATTATTTTTAAAATGAAAAAATTACATCGAAAGTAAAGTAAATCACGAGGATATCAAAAGTGATCAGATCATTTACAAAAGCAGATATGAATACGGTTCTATCTATTTGGTTGGAAGCTTCTATCAAAGCACACAATTTTGTGGCAACTGAATTTTGGCAATCACAAATAGAAAACATGAGAAGCATCTATATTCCGGCTTCAGAAGCTTATGTCTATGTACAAAATTCTAACGTTGTCGGCTTTTATGCGCTTCACGAAAATAATTTGGCTGCGATTTTTGTATCACCAGATAAACAGGGGCAGGGAATTGGCAAAGCATTAGTGAATGATGCCAAAAATAGAAGAACTGAACTCACGCTATCGGTTTATCAGCAAAACCAGGCAAGTTATGAGTTTTACTTATCGCAAGGATTTTATGTTGTCAGCGAAGAAGTCGATGGACACACTGGATACCAAGAATATCTTATGTGCCTAAAAAGGGAGCAATAATGATGAAAAATGGCCTCAGAGGCTTAAAGATAACTATATTAATAAATAAAGAGATGTTTTTTAATCCAATCGAGCGCAAAATCAGCGAATTACGTTCTTTTATTAAACAAAAATGCCAAAAATACGATACCCTGTGTTTTTATACAGCATGATAATAATAATTTGTAACTTGTTCGATGAAATTACTCGATAGAAAAGGGGAATGCACTCGGCTCAACTAGTTGAGCCGAGGTTATACATAAAGAACGAGATATTGTCTATTTACATACCATACAGATAATTTTTGCTTTCTTCGCCAACCTCTTCACGAACTTGCTCCAGTGCCTTAGCATAGGATTGAAGCAGTTTCAGCGTATAGTTAACACGGCTTGCAAATTTCTCATCGTTACAAATCAGATCTTTTGAAATCAAACTTTCACCATGACGGAAGACTAAATGGTCTGGCAAGAAACAGACATGGTTATTTTTAAAACCTGTCATTCGTAATTCGCAAAGAGGATAAACACCGTTAACTCCACTTGATACACTCGCCAATAATGCTGGTTTATGGCCTAATTCTGCTATAGAACAATACAATAGAAGGTTCTTCAATGCCGGAGTTGACATTCCATGCCATTCTGGAGTCACAAAGATAAATGCTTCACTTTCTTTTAAATGTTGTGCTATTGACTGCCAGGGATGAGATCCCGCTGATATATCTGTTGTATAACCATCATGTAATGGCAATTCTACATTGGAGAGTTCCAAAAGTGTTATCTCAGTAAATCCATATTCGCTACTTAATTTTTGCAAATAACGAGCTACACGTTGGCTGAGAGAATCTGGGCGTTGACTCCCTGAAATTATAGTCAGTTTCATTGATTTTCCTGTTACTCATTAGGTTATAGAATTATCAGATTTTTTTGTCTGATCCCGTGGAATTGAAAGCCAAACAGCAATAATGATGGTGCATGCCCCAAACATTTGTAGTAAGGAAAATGTTTGTTTTAGAAAAAAATATCCTAAAATGCAAGCAGATAAAGAACTAAGGAATCCCAGGAAAGAAATTGTCACAACAGGTAACTTTTCAATTCCCCGAAACCAGATAATATAAGAAAACACCGCACCGACCATGCATAAATAGCTGTAGCCGAGAATATTGGTTACGGTAAGATGTTGTGGTAAACCTTCGATGGAGATAGCAACAGGCAATAACATTAATCCTCCAAGAGTTAATTGCCAGCCAGTAAAACTGAGTAATGACAAATTGGTAGGGCGATTCCAATATTTAGTAAGCACAACTCCTAAAGCCATACAACTGCATCCCGCAAAGCCTGCAATAACGCCTTGCCAATTTAGGCTGGTGGTTGAATTTAATACCAATAAGCCGATCCCGATAATACCCAATATGGCTGAAATAATGTGTTTTATGGTAAGGGAGGTTTTCAATATGTAAGTGCTTAATAAAATAACCATTATGGGTTGGCAAGCCACGATTAATGATGCCGTTCCACCCGGGAGATATTCCGCTGCAACAAAGAGAAAATAGAAGAAAGCACCGATATTGAGTAAGCTCAGTATCATAATACGTAACCACCAAATACCTTTAGGCATGGTACGGCAAATCAACAGTAATAATATCCCGGCGGGTAACGCTCTGATGGTAGAAGCCAGCAAAGGCATATTGGGTGGCAATACCTCTGTCGTAATAATGTAAGTACTCCCCCAAACAATTGGGGCCAATGCAGTCAGTAATATATTCTGGATAGATCTAATTTCTGACATGTCGCTGTCCTTCTAATTTATTCATTTTTTATCCTGTGTATACTCGATAAACTTCAAGTTGCAATCCGCCAGACGACGCGAGGCCTCATATTTCCCCGCGCAGCGGGGAAATATGACACGCATCTTGAAGTTGGATTGGTATATCACTCTATCAACGAAAAGATACCACCAACAAAAGTATCTTTATATAAAGATATATTAAAATAATGGCTTAATTAATTTTTATCAAGTATCTTTTCATCAAAATAAATGAATAAGGAAAAAGCATGAAGTACGATCACGTTGACCGATTACTGATACAGTGGGCAGAACAGCGTCCAGACCTTGATCCGTCGTCGATGGGCGTCATTGGGCGGTTATGTCGCATAAACAAAATTATTGAACAACGCTTGCAACATGCTTTCAAAGAACACGGCCTAAGTGCCATAGAGTTTGATATCCTTGCGACACTACGACGGAACAACATACCCATTACACCTACTGAACTATATCAATCCGTTATGCTAACTTCTGGAGCAATGAGTACTCGTATTGAACATATGGTACAGCGAGGATTAATTGGGCGTATTGCTAACGAAGAAGACCGACGTAGCTGTAAGGTTTTTCTGACCTCAGAAGGAAAAGCATTGATAGACAAAGCAGTGGAAAGCCATTTGGAGAACCAGAAAGCCATTCTCGAACCACTGACAGAAATTCAACAAGAGCAACTTGTAACACTGCTGCGTCATTGGTTGCTGGATAATGAATCATCTAGTGATTCGCCCTGATTGATGTCAGGGCGAGATAGGCCCAGAAATAGCAGTATTAGAACTTAATATTAACTCTGGCCCAATAAGTACGCCCAGGCTCGTTTACTGCCGTATTGCCGGAATAACCAAAGCCCTGATTACCCGCTAAATTAAGGTGTTCGCTATAGGTTTTATCAAAAATGTTGTCAACACCAGTACTGACTTGAATATTTTTGGTCACCTTATAGGTTGCATTAGCAGATAGAATGGCGAAGTCTTTGCTACGATCAAAGTCTTTGCCTACAACGTTACCCTCATTGATTGCCACGCGGTGCTGGCTATTTACCAGACGCAGCAAACCGCTGCTTGTCCAGTCTCCATGTTCCCAGGTCAGGCCGAAACGAGCTTCTAAAGGTGGGATCTGCGGGAGTGGACGATGATTGGTGGTATTTTGCGCCCAGGAATATGCCAGGCTGGCATCGGTTTTCCAGTTTTCGCTAAACTGATAAGCAACCCCCGTTTCTCCGCCCATAATGGTGGCATTCACGTTGCCGGCTACCGGATTCTTGTTGTTATAATCGAACAGGATAAAGTCATTCACTTTACCCACATACGCTGATATCCAACCTTTCAGTCGGTTATCATTATATTGCGCCCCGATATCCAATTGGGTGGTTTTTTCGGGCTTGATATTAGTGAAAGCATTGTTGCCCGCTTTACCCGAAACCAGCTCCCAGTAATCAGGAAAACGCTCGGTATAACCCATGCCGGCATAGAGCATCACAGGAGACTCTTTCAGGTTATGTTCAAGCCGAATAAAGCCAGCAGGCAGGGTTTCTTTACGTTCTTGTTGAGTAGTATATTTATACGCTGTTGTACGATCTAATCGCACACCACCGATAACTTTATTCTGGGCCGTTGCATCCCAGGTTAATTCACCAAAAATACCGTAATCACGGAAACATATTTATACGCTGTTGTACGATCTAATCGCACACCACCGATAACTTTATTCTGGGCCGTTGCATCCCAGGTTAATTCACCAAAAATACCGTAATCACGGAAACGAACATTTTTCACCCAGCCATTTCTTTCGGCTTTAGCCATCTTACGATCGGTATTGGTTCGGTGAATATTAGTTTGCATATCCACACCGCTCTGTAACCTGAAATTTTCCCACATCCAGGTTCCCATCATACGACCCCCCATTGTCAGGCGATCCGGTTCTGAGGCCATTTTCATGTTTGAATGACGCATAGAATAGTTATCCATCACATGGTCGGTATAATTGTAATAAAAATTCGTTTCGAATTTATCAAACACCTCGCCAATGTTAGATTTTTCAAACCGCACGCCAAGACTTTTGCGTTTGAATTGAGAGCCATCCATGCCTCGTGTGGCGTAACGCGCTTCACCATCACCTTGTCCAGCGCTTAACTCCAGTAACGTATTTTCATCAGGTGTCCAACCTAAGGCGAGATCGGTATTCCATTTATCCCAGCGGGAAGGAACGCGATTGCCGTCACCATCTTTATAATCGTTGGAGCGGGATTTATTGCCGATCAAACGGATATAACCCAGTTCGTTGCCAATACTGAGATCAGCATTACCATCCCAGCGACCATGAGAACCAATAACTGTGCTGACATTACCTTGAGCGCCAAATTGTTCAAACTGAGGGCGAATACGCTCGAAACGAATAGTTCCCGCTGAATTACCCGGTCCCCAAAGTACGGTTTGTGGACCTTTTACTAAACTCAAAACATCATAACTTTCTGGTGAAATATAAGAACTTGGCGCATCCATACGTCCACCACAAGAACCCAGTATTTCACTGTCATCAATTAACATTCTCAGACGAGAACCAAACATGCCACGGAAGACAGGATCGCCGTTAGTGCCACCATTACGGATCTGTGAAAATCCCGGAATGGTTTTTAAGTAATCAGAACCATCACTAGCAGGGACTGGTTGGCGAGGGGCTTTTAGTGAAGAAACTACCTCAAGGGGGGAAATTACCGGTGCAGTTACGGTGATCACCGTTTCATTATCGTGATCAAGGGCAATGCGTTTTTCTTTTGTTTCTTTGCTATATTCCATATTGGCAGCCCAGCCACTGGCCGGCATGGTGAGTGCAATAGCCAAAGCTGCTGTCAGAGGTGATAGACGAAATAGTTGTGTGGTAAACATAAAAAATCCCTTAATTAGCAACATTGCCATACAAACTGCGTAAGGCAAGGAAAATAGAATAGAATGGTTTATTTCAAGCAGACTGACTAATTAAGGGGTGGGGCGCGTGGTTGTGATTCGCCGTAAAACAGCCGAATAACGGGTCCAAAGAAGCGCGATACTGGTGGTGCTCGGGACGCGATGAGTGTCAATAGAATGAAAGAAACAAAACCACCTGCTAATAATGGCAGATTAATCAGAAGCTGGCAGTAACCACAAGCGATATCATCCATCAATCCCATATGGACATGATCCACACCATGATGATTCATCGTGTGTGTCGATAGCATATCAGACATAGACATGCAGTGATTTGTTCCGCTTTTTATTTCTTCACAGTGGTGCTCCAGTGTTTTTGATACCACCGGTGCAATGAACAACATCAAAATCGCCAGTAAGGCAATAATGGCGGGTGTTCGGTTCTGTGAAAGGCGAAAAAGCGATAACACGCTAATGATCCGGATCAATTTCTACGATTGAGGGCTAATCTTACTGCATTTGGGGTGGGGTTGTTAAAATATTTTTGGATTGTATATCAGTCACAAGCGTTTCATGGCATTGGTAAGTTCACCATCATTATGGAAATCCTTTGTCTACTACCATTTCATATTTTAAATTTGTTAGTTTCATTTACGTGAGTAAACTCATCACTAATGATTCGATAATTGAGGTTTAACTTGAGTATAGTTTCATTGCAAACTCTTGGTTACAACCTTGTGCGAGGAGCTATAAAATGTCAAATAGAAACTCTTTCCAAAAATTGAACTTTAAAGCACATTGGATGCCGTTCAGCGCTAATCGTCATTTTCAACAAGATCCCCGTTTGATTGTCTCAGCAGAAGGAAACTGGCTACTTGATGATCAAGGTCGTCGAATTTATGACAGTTTATCAGGATTATGGACATGTGGAGCAGGCCATTCACGCACTGAAATTCGGCAGGCTGTTTCAGATCAACTGGGAACATTGGATTATTCCCCAGGTTTCCAATATGGACACCCTTTGTCATTTAAGTTGGCTGATAAAATTACCAGCCTTATGCCAGGTGATTTAAATCATGTATTTTTTACCAGCTCAGGTTCAGAAGCTGCCGATACCGCAGTAAAAATGGCTCGTGCTTACTGGCGGATTAAAGGTCAATCTGCAAAAACTAAATTTATCGGTCGGGCACGGGGTTATCATGGTGTCAATATCGCAGGAACCAGTCTTGGCGGTATTGGGGGTAATCGCAAAATGTTTGGTCAGTTTATGGATGTTGACCATCTTCCACATACATTACAACCTAATATGGCTTTTACTAAAGGAATGCCTGCGGCTGGTGGCCCGGAACTGGCAGATGAACTCCTCAAACTCATTGAATTGCATGATGCCAGTAATATCGCTGCCGTTATTGTCGAACCCCTTTCTGGTTCTGCCGGCGCTATTATCCCACCACAAGGTTATTTGCAACGTTTACGGGAAATTTGTACCCAATATGATATCTTGCTGATTTTTGATGAAGTGATTACCGGTTTCGGGCGTCTGGGATGCTGGAGTGGCGCTGAATATTTCGGTGTAACCCCAGATATCCTTAACTTTGCCAAACAGATTACCAACGGTGCAATTCCTCTGGGAGGGGTGATTGCGTCCAGCAAGATCTACGACACCTTTATGTCACAATCTCTATCCGAACATATGATTGAATTCAGCCACGGGTATACCTATTCAGGTCACCCGGTTGCCTGTGCGGCCGGTTTGGCTTCATTGGAATTGCTGGAAAAAGAAAATCTGCCTCAACAAGCTGCGGAATTGGCACCACATTTTGAACAAAAATTACACAACCTAAGGCACTGCCCAAATGTCGTGGATATCCGTAACTGCGGGCTGGTGGGGGCTATCCAAATTGCTCCACGGGATGGAGATGCAGTAGTCCGGCCTTTTGATGCCGGTATTGCATTATGGAAAGCGGGGTTTTATGTCCGTTTTGGTGGTGACACGTTGCAATTTGGTCCTATGTTCAATGCTAAAATTGATGATCTTGATCGTCTGTTCAATGTGGTGGGTGATGTTCTGTACCAAATTAAATAACAGAAATCTTCATTATTAACTTATTCTATGGGTGGTATCCTAACCGCCCAAACCCACATCAGGGGTGGTTCTCTTCTTGGTTTTATTCCCACTAATTTTCGACATGTGGCAGATAAATGAGAAGGGGAGTTAAATCCACATTGCAGTGCGGCTATAAGTTTTCGATAACAGCTAGTAATTCTTTAGAACGAGGTTTACGGAAAAAATAAATTAACTGCTTGCGGCTTAATTTAACATAATATAGATTATGCGAACCTAAGATGCTATTCATGTTGTTACGTGAAAATCGTCACGTAATTATGCCTACCCATCATGTTCAGCGCCGCGTTCCTGACCCTCAACGAAGTCCGGTCACCAAAAGCAATTCATCACTTCGCCTCTATACTGAAAAAAAATTGTCCCGTGCCAGCCGAACCGTTCTTTTGTCTCCGACCGTCCGGCTTTCGGGGTGCGGACAGCCCGCTAAAAGACGGCTTAGCAGGAAGTGGATAGTCAGTGCTCCCCAATCAGTCCCCCCCGTTTTATCGGCGAATTGACAACAGTGTCCCCAGTAATTTCAGATGAGCCGCCTTACATGCCCTAACGGGCATAAACCAAACAGGGGTAACAAATCGCAGTTTAAAATCTAGACGCTGGAACAGAGATCTTAATAACGCTTTCAAAATGGTTCATTCGGAAGTTGAGTTTTTAGAACAGCATTCATCACTAACACTCCGAAAGTAAAGCTCTAAATCTTGTTTAGCCTCTCCATACGCTTTAATAAACGCAGGATTTTCTTCTCTCTTTTTCAATTCCAGCTTTTCACGGAAAGTCATTATTTTCTTCATTTACATTACCTTTTCGATAACAAATGATGATTTATTCTCTTTGATTTTACTGCATTGAAAGCGGCGATTTGTCATCCCTGACACCTCTTTACATCATAAAGATAACGTAAATACAGACGAAACTAACAACGTTCAATAAAACCATACAAACGGCTTATTATGAACCGGAAACGGCATACCATCAGGATCGCTTCCATTTAGTACCTTAGACAGAAGCTGTTTTACTTCCCGCCGTTCTGGTCTGGTCATCATTAAATTACGATACCAAGATGGGGCTTTACTAAGCCATTTCTTACAACTGGGAAAACGCTTTCCTATCCGACGATAAGACTTTAATCTTCCGTTTGGAAGACGATCACGACTCTGATTTTTCACAGACATAAAAATATTCTCTAAGTAATGAATTACTTAGAAAATATCAAGTTGCTCATATCCTATAATTTGTTGCATATATTTTTACCAAAAATATCCAATGCCCTGTTTTATTCCAGATTATAGCCAATATAACATCAGATAACTTTTACCTGTAGTATTGAAAGAACACTGTTCGTTTGTTCGACTACGTGAAAAAATAACATAATCACGTTATTCATCCAATAACTTCGGGCGCGTTCGTCACGGGAAAAAACATCAACGGTCATTCAGCCTAAAAATGGGCGTTATCGATAAAGCATTAACCCGCGTCACAGACTGCGTCTATAACGCGGGCCAATGCTTTATCTTAATCATTCTATCAAAGAGATCGCAAAACCCGTGCATGAATCATCACGTAAAGCGCACGCTTCTGCGAATCATCAGATTCAGAACTGAATAACCACCCGATCAACGGAATGCGGGACATAAACGGCACAAAGCTGTCTTCATTTGAAGCACGGTCGTCAATAAGACCCCCTAATAACAACGTCTGCCCACTCTCAAGATGCACCGTCGTCTCAATCTGGCGCTGGTTCGTAATAATGTCACTGGCTCCGGTTAAGCTGCTGATACTGTCTGCACTGACATTGATATTCATAATCACCCTGTCAGAAGCCGTCACAATGGGCGTCACTGCCAAAGACACGCCCACATTATGTCGCTCAATCGTCTGGAACGGATTATTCACACTGGCGGCCTCTCCCGTGACTTTCCCTGTCACAAAGGGCACGTTCTGCCCCACTGAGATATACCCCCGCTGACCGGACATCGTCAGAATACGCGGCACGGAAAGCACAGACGAAGAACTGTCTTTCTGAACGGCCTTAAGCGACAGCCCCAACACATTCCCGTTAAATACCCCAAATGATCCTCCCGCTGCTGCCAGAACGGACGCCAGTCTGTCTGTATTCACACCCCCTGCTACCGTTCCGGTCTGAGAGCCAGCGGAAAAACTGAAATCAAACGCTTTCCCTTCCGTGGTTTCAAACATCAAGCCCTCTATCAACACCTGATCACGCGGTACATCAATATCAGGCAAAACGGTTTTTAGCTGCTCATGTTGTGTTTCAGGTGCTGTCACGACCAATATATTTGCCCCATCGAACGGAAACGCTTTAACGCCCGCTACCCGCCCCGACTTCAAATAAATGTCAATCACCGGGGCTAAATCTTTCGCCCTCACATGATTAATCTTATAAGTCCGCGTGACCAAATCAACCGCTGCATCAGCCCCCCCAGACAAAACAGGGAAAGCCTCACGGTAAAAACCCTCCGATTCGACTTGCTCAGGAACGGGCTGATACTTACCCACAATAGCCGGCTCACCAGGAAAAAAATCGTACCCATTAGCCCGCAATACAGAAACAAAGAAATCCGTGATGTTCTCTTTGGTGACATCCGCAGAATAAACGGTTATCTCACCTTTCACATCAGGCGTAATCACAATCGCTTGTGCCGCTTCCTTCGAATACCATGCCACAAAATCCCGCAATGAGGCATTATTTAATTCAACCTGTTCTGACCATGCAAAGCAAGAAAACGTGACCGAAAGAAAAAGCAATACATTAACAGCCAATTTTTTCATTTTGAGTTCCTTTCAAGATAACAACATGACACGCATCCATAAATTCAATGTCATAACCATTCTGAACTAATTCTTTAGACGTGATTTCATTTCCCTTTGCATCAGAAAAAATCATATTAATCTCAACTCCATAACGCGAAGAAGATGTAATTTTAAATTTATCCAATGGAAATTTTTTATTTTCTTTAACCTCCAAAGCAGGAATATTACCAACAGAATTATCCTGAGAAATAAAATTAAAAATGACACTCATTAAAAAACCAATAATAAAAACAGCAATACGAGAAAATCGTTTGAAATAAATTTTTGTCAGACGCATATAAAAACTCAAATTACGCGGGCAAGCATAACGACCATGAGACAAATAAGGCGTTAAATAAGAATAAACACCTTGCTCATACGAATCAGAAAAAGCCTGTTTGGTATCATACGATGAATACAAATCACGCCCCGTGTATGTCCAGCGCTCAACCGTCATTGACTGGGGCGAATCCCCATATTTCACAATGCCAACATGAATTTTTGGCAAGGGCATTTTATCCCCTGTTATCAGGCTGTAAATCGCCCCGATAAACGGGATCGTTATCTTATCCAGCCGACGACAATAGACGACATGCTCAGCAAGGGCTAAACGCGCCTGCTTGTCCATAATCGAAAGATCCTGAATTAAGAAAATAATATCCCAGCCCAACTTACGGGCATGAAGAAACCAGTCTACTACTGATTGGCGCTGTTTGTCCGACCACGAACGCGAGTTAAACCACGTCCCACACTCATCCAGTACCAGTAACCCGTTTTTATTTTCATCATACGACTCATTACCCCGACCAATATACTCAAGGTCAACCAAAGACGGCTTATCAGGAATCCGTATCACACGCGGTGACTTAGCAAACCGCCCCACACGGGGCAGATTAAACACCCGTAAATCCAGATTCGTAGCCACCTTACACCCTGATACTATCTTGTCCTGAATCTTACCCACGGCAACCAGCGTTTTCCCTGAGCCTAATTTTCCGGTAACAACATAAACCGCCATTATGATTTATTCCAATCAAGGTAAGAAATAACGCGATCTTTCACATCAAAAATAAACACTGCTGCTTTTAAAGAAAAAATCGCATATAAACACGGCATCGCATTAGCAGGCAAAACAGAAGAAATTGCCCCACTAATCTCAGGCGGCAATACGGCAACCAAATTAGACAAATAAGAAACCAATAAACTATTCAGGCCAACCAGTAATCCCAAAAAAAAGGCCAATCGCCAACGCAATACGGGCAATACCCAACGTAAAATACTTGACTAAATAACCGATTAAAAAAGACAGCAGCCAGCCTAAAAAGCGAATTAAGACGGGTATCCCCAGTAACGCAGGCATGATCACCCCTTATTACGCAGAATAGATGTGAACGTATCGTAAATTGTTACAAACGTCCAAAAATAAAGAATAAAGGCAAAAATATTTTTAAAAATATCAAGATATTTACAATCAATCATGAATTCATATTGTTTCCCTTCACCAAACACTATCGGCCTGCATTCCATGGCAGAAGGCAAGGCTGGAAATAACCCCCCTTTCATAAAATTATCAATTAAGGAAGATTTATCCCCATTGCCGACCTGTGACATATATCCCGCTGATTCCTGAAATTCATCGCCAATTTGACCGCCGCCCTGAATTAATCCCGACACACTATCAATATGATTATTAAATGCCGCCATCAACGAAGACGACACAGATTCAAATTCCGAGGTTATACCCGACTTAATGCGTGATTCGTCATACTCTTCTGTCATGGCATTTTTATTCGCATCTGACATCCGTTCATAATCAAAACTATCCATCCCAAAACCACTTATCCCATTGCCACCCTGACCAGAGGAACCATTATCTTTATTACCAGAAGTAGTATTACCGCTGTTACCAGAAGAATGATGATCACCATTAGCAGAACCCGAAGAATCCTTATTCCTCCCGCCCAGGGCATTCATATTTGGCATCACTTGCAGGGTATAAACATTCGAAGATTCATGTGAAGACTGCGCGATAAGACGAGATTCATCACAGCGTGTTGTGGCGGTATCCTCATCATAAATACACACATTACTCGGATCGTAATTCGTGTAATGAGTCTTTATTTCATACTCATAATTAATAAAGTTGGGTTCCAAAGGGGAAACTTTCTTTTCATTAAGCCGATAATATATTTTTTGTTCATTAGTCTTTAACCGAACACGATGACCATAATCATCAGTACGATTAAACCACAAATCAACCGGAATATAATTCGATTTAATATCACTGAGTATACCGGATAGCGCAACAGCATCCGCATTATCCCCAAGAATATATCCATTTGCTCCCGCTTTAGTATAAATCGCATGTTTATCATCAATACTATCCGCAAGCTCCGCCCCAGAAGGTAAAACAACCGCAGCCGGATCGGGAACCGCCACAAATTTCCCCATCTCCAACGGAGTTAACCCCGCGTTCCCACCTGATACACCAGAAACGCCCCCATCACCCTTCGCCCCTGATTCATCAGCCCCATCACCGGAGCCTCCTTCTTTAACTGCGCCAACCGGTGTCCAATCCCCATGACAAGAAGAAGCATCCTCGCCATTACAAACAGAAATACCAGAAAGAGAATACAGGCAGCCTTCAAAATTGGCATAACGGGTATACGAATAGTCAGCACCTTTTTCTTTCCAGACGTTCGTCATATTTCCCGTAAAAGCAGACCTAGCTTTACACTGTTCTGCCGTTAAATCTGAAGAATAAGAAAAAAAAGGGACGATCAAGAGAGATAAAAAAATAAGCCGCATATAAACCCCCAGATCAAAAAAAGGGGCACAAGCCCCTTCGTTCCCTGAAGAAAAAAAACCATCAAGACGCACGATTGACAAATTTCTTGAACAATTTAATGCCGATAAGCGATCCAGTCACCCCAATCGCAAACGGCCAAGCATACGCGGAATACTCCAATGTCTGAGACACCATCTGGTCAAAGGCTGCTTTCGCTGCCGCACCCGGCGCTCCGGCCTCCGCGGCCAATGCTCCCACAGACACCGCCAACGAAGACACCGCCACAACTGATTTAACAATAAAAATTTTCACGTCGACACCTCAACTAACCGTTTAAAATACAAAATAGACTGGGCAAGACACCAACCCAACACAAACGCGCCAAAGAAATAAGACACCATTACCTTTGGCCTCCAGAAATCATGCCGAGCGCAAAACAAATAACAAGCCCGGCATTAAATGCCAAATTATAAATATCTGCTAAGTTATATTCATGGATAATAATTTATTCACCCTGTCATTAATCAAATTGTTATAACTTAATTTATTCCACTAAATCTAAAAACATTTCGACGTTATGACCCACTGAAGGCTGCCCTGTTTGTTTATCATGATATTTAAATGAGCGCTCGAAACCTGAAATACGGCAAACCAGTTCAGTGACTTCTGAATCAATACTGGCTAATTTTCTGCGCGACCGCACTTTAACCACAGGCGGTTTTGAATAAGGGTCTGGTGCTGGCAATATAATTGTTGTAAAAACATAACCGTCATTCGACGAATTAATACGGATAACTTTCCCACTGATAACAGTATGAAATAATGGTAATTCAGACATAATTTAAAATCCTATCTATTAAGCATTCGCTGCTAATTTAAAATCGTATACATTGCCTTGGCGTTCGAAGACGCTCACGGGTTCGACATACCAGTCAGGGCGCTGCTGCGCAAAATCAATATTAATGACTTTATAAAACGGAATGACGTTGGTTTTATCACCGGTTAAGTTTTGTAACTGTGATTTACTGATGCCGACATCGGTTAACAAAGCCAAATGACGCCAAAAAGTCACTCTGCTCATTGAACTGAGTACATTTGAATACCCTTCATTCACTAACCGACGATAAAAACCAAATACACGCTGGGCTTTGGAATATGACGTATTCCCTTTCGGGGTAATAGAAAAATAAGTTGATTTCAATAAATTAAAAATATGCTCATCATCATAAATATTCATTTCCACACCTCGCAGCGCCATCAATAAATCATGAAAACTTTTCATCCATAAATCATAAATTAGGCTCTTGCCATCCGCTTCGTACTGTTCCTGATATAGACACAAATCCGAAAATTTAACGGGAATATCATTGTCCCGTAAAAACCGCTTTTTTAACCGCCCTTCCAGCCGCAACAGGTTATTTGAAAATTCAATTAACCGTTTATCATTTAACACTGCCATCTGATATTGCAATGCCGCATCGGTCGGATTTTTACGCAACTTCCGCTGGATCTCTTCCGTGCGTTTCGCTACCTCAGACGCCTTATAATAAATACACAGTTCACGGTGTTTTGACCCACGATTAAAATACACCGTCGATTCATGGTCATTCGCTTTAGTCGCTTTTGTCTGACCATGACTGATATTTTTCAGGTAAGAAATGACCTGTTTACAAATAGTTTCAGACGGTAATCTCGCTGAACAGGTGGTATGAATTTCTGACACTTCGGTATTATCAACATCCAATAAATCATACAGTTCAGGTTGTGACGCCGCCAGATTAGCCAGTAATTCAACACCACATAACGCGATATCTGTCGAACCAAAAACATTATGCCCCTGCAATAATTTCGCCGGAGAGGCTTTCAGGTTAACGCGGGGAAAAATCAAATGTGTCCCCTGATACACTTTCATGCCCAAACTGGCAAAATGCGTGGGTAACGATTCAAAAGGATGGCTCAGTCCCTGAACGGACAAATCCCCTTTTATCTCAAATTCAACATCACGCGCAGAAAGACGCAAGCCCGACAGTTTCGCAATCTGTACCAAATCGATAGAGCCGCCCCCATGTTCAATATCACGAGAGGTCTTGATCACATACTCGTCCTTAAAAGGAATCTGTAACTCAAGAAGATCTATCATATACAAATCTCAATATTTACACCATGCACACATGATACACAGAAATTTCATATGATGTAAATACGCATGCGCTAAATATTCATGGAAAATACGATATGCTTAAAGGTCAAAAACTGGAGATTTTAAAATGACGACTAAACGCGCAGATACCACCGTAAGAATCAACGAAGACAGAAAATTAGAGTTAAAGAGAAAGATTCTGGAAATCGGTAATAAAACAGGCGAACTGCTAAAGCAGTCCGAACTGGTCAGCTATCTGATAGATAATTATCTCGATGATGCTGTAAAAGACATCATCGCTAAAAAAGCGGCACGGAAAAGCTAAAGATTAATCTGACATTGTCAATAAACATACTAATAGCAGTCAAAAATCTCTAGTCACGTTTCAAATTGAAACAAGAGTACATAATTAAAGAGTCATGTACTCTTTAATGGGCAAAATTTGCACAGCAATTGATTTTCTAATACCCCAAAAAGGACAGTCAATGTTAAACATCCCTATCGCACTGTGTATTTACACAGATACTACACAAACAAGATATGACGTAGATACCGGATTCAAAGCAAATGAAGCATATGAAATACTAAAAACCGCTTACATTGTTGGAATGCGGAACAAGAAGAAAAAATTAATTGCAGCAGGAATATTCATATCAAGCATAGAAGACAAAACAGATCCAAAACTATCTGATGTTGCCCTTATGATGTTTGAGAAACATAAGCCAACTGAAAAAATAATAAAAGAAATGCGTTCCATGCCAATAAGCAGACTGAGGTTCAATTTAGCAAATGGCACTGTCCAGCAAGCATTTTCCGAAAGAGAAATAGATATATTATTTACTGAATTCTATATGAAAAATAGTATTGGAGGCACAGCCTAATTTAACTGGATCGCCTAATCCACTCTATGTTAAAGACGAACCTCGCTTATTTCGGCTATCGCTATTTTGCCGAAATAAGCGAGAACCCTTTTGTAACATAGCGTCATACATTATGCGAACCTAAGATGCTATTCATGTTGTTACGTGAAAATCGTCACGTAATTATGCCTACCCATCATGTTCAGCGCCGCGTTCCTGACCCTCAACGAAGTCCGGTCACCAAAAGCAATTCATCACTTCGCCTCTATACTGAAAAAAAAATTGTCCCGTGCCAGCCGAACCGTTCTTTTGTCTCCGACCGTCCGGCTTTCGGGGTGCGGACAGCCCGCTAAAAGACGGCTTAGCAGGAAGTGGATAGTCAGTGCTCCCCAATCAGTCCCCCCGTTTTATCGGCGAATTGACAACAGTGTCCCCAGTAATTTCAGATGAGCCGCCTTACATGCCCTAACGGGCATAAACCAAACAGGGGTAACAAATCGCAGTTTAAAATCTAGACGCTGGAACAGAGATCTTAATAACGCTTTCAAAATGGTTCATTCGGAAGTTGAGTTTTTAGAACAGCATTCATCACTAACACTCCGAAAGTAAAGCTCTAAATCTTGTTTAGCCTCTCCATACGCTTTAATAAACGCAGGATTTTCTTCTCTCTTTTTCAATTCCAGCTTTTCACGGAAAGTCATTATTTTCTTCATTTACATTACCTTTTCGATAACAAATGATGATTTATTCTCTTTGATTTTACTGCATTGAAAGCGGCGATTTGTCATCCCTGACACCTCTTTACATCATAAAGATAACGTAAATACAGACGAAACTAACAACGTTCAATAAAACCATACAAACGGCTTATTATGAACCGGAAACGGCATACCATCAGGATCGCTTCCATTTAGTACCTTAGACAGAAGCTGTTTTACTTCCCGCCGTTCTGGTCTGGTCATCATTAAATTACGATACCAAGATGGGGCTTTACTAAGCCATTTCTTACAACTGGGAAAACGCTTTCCTATCCGACGATAAGACTTTAATCTTCCGTTTGGAAGACGATCACGACTCTGATTTTTCACAGACATAAAAATATTCTCTAAGTAATGAATTACTTAGAAAATATCAAGTTGCTCATATCCTATAATTTGTTGCATATATTTTTACCAAAAATATCCAATGCCCTGTTTTATTCCAGATTATAGCCAATATAACATCAGATAACTTTTACCTGTAGTATTGAAAGAACACTGTTCGTTTGTTCGACTACGTGAAAAAATAACATAATCACGTTATTCATCCAATAACTTCGGGCGCGTTCGTCACGGGAAAAAACATCAACGGTCATTCAGCCTAAAAATGGGCGTTATCGATAAAGCATTAACCCGCGTCACAGACTGCGTCTATAACGCGGGCCAATGCTTTATCTTAATCATTCTATCAAAGAGATCGCAAAACCCGTGCATGAATCATCACGTAAAGCGCACGCTTCTGCGAATCATCAGATTCAGAACTGAATAACCACCCGATCAACGGAATGCGGGACATAAACGGCACAAAGCTGTCTTCATTTGAAGCACGGTCGTCAATAAGACCCCCTAATAACAACGTCTGCCCACTCTCAAGATGCACCGTCGTCTCAATCTGGCGCTGGTTCGTAATAATGTCACTGGCTCCGGTTAAGCTGCTGATACTGTCTGCACTGACATTGATATTCATAATCACCCTGTCAGAAGCCGTCACAATGGGCGTCACTGCCAAAGACACGCCCACATTATGTCGCTCAATCGTCTGGAACGGATTATTCACACTGGCGGCCTCTCCCGTGACTTTCCCTGTCACAAAGGGCACGTTCTGCCCCACTGAGATATACCCCCGCTGACCGGACATCGTCAGAATACGCGGCACGGAAAGCACAGACGAAGAACTGTCTTTCTGAACGGCCTTAAGCGACAGCCCCAACACATTCCCGTTAAATACCCCAAATGATCCTCCCGCTGCTGCCAGAACGGACGCCAGTCTGTCTGTATTCACACCCCCTGCTACCGTTCCGGTCTGAGAGCCAGCGGAAAAACTGAAATCAAACGCTTTCCCTTCCGTGGTTTCAAACATCAAGCCCTCTATCAACACCTGATCACGCGGTACATCAATATCAGGCAAAACGGTTTTTAGCTGCTCATGTTGTGTTTCAGGTGCTGTCACGACCAATATATTTGCCCCATCGAACGGAAACGCTTTAACGCCCGCTACCCGCCCCGACTTCAAATAAATGTCAATCACCGGGGCTAAATCTTTCGCCCTCACATGATTAATCTTATAAGTCCGCGTGACCAAATCAACCGCTGCATCAGCCCCCCCAGACAAAACAGGGAAAGCCTCACGGTAAAAACCCTCCGATTCGACTTGCTCAGGAACGGGCTGATACTTACCCACAATAGCCGGCTCACCAGGAAAAAAATCGTACCCATTAGCCCGCAATACAGAAACAAAGAAATCCGTGATGTTCTCTTTGGTGACATCCGCAGAATAAACGGTTATCTCACCTTTCACATCAGGCGTAATCACAATCGCTTGTGCCGCTTCCTTCGAATACCATGCCACAAAATCCCGCAATGAGGCATTATTTAATTCAACCTGTTCTGACCATGCAAAGCAAGAAAACGTGACCGAAAGAAAAAGCAATACATTAACAGCCAATTTTTTCATTTTGAGTTCCTTTCAAGATAACAACATGACACGCATCCATAAATTCAATGTCATAACCATTCTGAACTAATTCTTTAGACGTGATTTCATTTCCCTTTGCATCAGAAAAAATCATATTAATCTCAACTCCATAACGCGAAGAAGATGTAATTTTAAATTTATCCAATGGAAATTTTTTATTTTCTTTAACCTCCAAAGCAGGAATATTACCAACAGAATTATCCTGAGAAATAAAATTAAAAATGACACTCATTAAAAAACCAATAATAAAAACAGCAATACGAGAAAATCGTTTGAAATAAATTTTTGTCAGACGCATATAAAAACTCAAATTACGCGGGCAAGCATAACGACCATGAGACAAATAAGGCGTTAAATAAGAATAAACACCTTGCTCATACGAATCAGAAAAAGCCTGTTTGGTATCATACGATGAATACAAATCACGCCCCGTGTATGTCCAGCGCTCAACCGTCATTGACTGGGGCGAATCCCCATATTTCACAATGCCAACATGAATTTTTGGCAAGGGCATTTTATCCCCTGTTATCAGGCTGTAAATCGCCCCGATAAACGGGATCGTTATCTTATCCAGCCGACGACAATAGACGACATGCTCAGCAAGGGCTAAACGCGCCTGCTTGTCCATAATCGAAAGATCCTGAATTAAGAAAATAATATCCCAGCCCAACTTACGGGCATGAAGAAACCAGTCTACTACTGATTGGCGCTGTTTGTCCGACCACGAACGCGAGTTAAACCACGTCCCACACTCATCCAGTACCAGTAACCCGTTTTTATTTTCATCATACGACTCATTACCCCGACCAATATACTCAAGGTCAACCAAAGACGGCTTATCAGGAATCCGTATCACACGCGGTGACTTAGCAAACCGCCCCACACGGGGCAGATTAAACACCCGTAAATCCAGATTCGTAGCCACCTTACACCCTGATACTATCTTGTCCTGAATCTTACCCACGGCAACCAGCGTTTTCCCTGAGCCTAATTTTCCGGTAACAACATAAACCGCCATTATGATTTATTCCAATCAAGGTAAGAAATAACGCGATCTTTCACATCAAAAATAAACACTGCTGCTTTTAAAGAAAAAATCGCATATAAACACGGCATCGCATTAGCAGGCAAAACAGAAGAAATTGCCCCACTAATCTCAGGCGGCAATACGGCAACCAAATTAGACAAATAAGAAACCAATAAACTATTCAGGCCAACCAGTAATCCCAAAAAAAGGCCAATCGCCAACGCAATACGGGCAATACCCAACGTAAAATACTTGACTAAATAACCGATTAAAAAAGACAGCAGCCAGCCTAAAAAGCGAATTAAGACGGGTATCCCCAGTAACGCAGGCATGATCACCCCTTATTACGCAGAATAGATGTGAACGTATCGTAAATTGTTACAAACGTCCAAAAATAAAGAATAAAGGCAAAAATATTTTTAAAAATATCAAGATATTTACAATCAATCATGAATTCATATTGTTTCCCTTCACCAAACACTATCGGCCTGCATTCCATGGCAGAAGGCAAGGCTGGAAATAACCCCCCTTTCATAAAATTATCAATTAAGGAAGATTTATCCCCATTGCCGACCTGTGACATATATCCCGCTGATTCCTGAAATTCATCGCCAATTTGACCGCCGCCCTGAATTAATCCCGACACACTATCAATATGATTATTAAATGCCGCCATCAACGAAGACGACACAGATTCAAATTCCGAGGTTATACCCGACTTAATGCGTGATTCGTCATACTCTTCTGTCATGGCATTTTTATTCGCATCTGACATCCGTTCATAATCAAAACTATCCATCCCAAAACCACTTATCCCATTGCCACCCTGACCAGAGGAACCATTATCTTTATTACCAGAAGTAGTATTACCGCTGTTACCAGAAGAATGATGATCACCATTAGCAGAACCCGAAGAATCCTTATTCCTCCCGCCCAGGGCATTCATATTTGGCATCACTTGCAGGGTATAAACATTCGAAGATTCATGTGAAGACTGCGCGATAAGACGAGATTCATCACAGCGTGTTGTGGCGGTATCCTCATCATAAATACACACATTACTCGGATCGTAATTCGTGTAATGAGTCTTTATTTCATACTCATAATTAATAAAGTTGGGTTCCAAAGGGGAAACTTTCTTTTCATTAAGCCGATAATATATTTTTTGTTCATTAGTCTTTAACCGAACACGATGACCATAATCATCAGTACGATTAAACCACAAATCAACCGGAATATAATTCGATTTAATATCACTGAGTATACCGGATAGCGCAACAGCATCCGCATTATCCCCAAGAATATATCCATTTGCTCCCGCTTTAGTATAAATCGCATGTTTATCATCAATACTATCCGCAAGCTCCGCCCCAGAAGGTAAAACAACCGCAGCCGGATCGGGAACCGCCACAAATTTCCCCATCTCCAACGGAGTTAACCCCGCGTTCCCACCTGATACACCAGAAACGCCCCCATCACCCTTCGCCCCTGATTCATCAGCCCCATCACCGGAGCCTCCTTCTTTAACTGCGCCAACCGGTGTCCAATCCCCATGACAAGAAGAAGCATCCTCGCCATTACAAACAGAAATACCAGAAAGAGAATACAGGCAGCCTTCAAAATTGGCATAACGGGTATACGAATAGTCAGCACCTTTTTCTTTCCAGACGTTCGTCATATTTCCCGTAAAAGCAGACCTAGCTTTACACTGTTCTGCCGTTAAATCTGAAGAATAAGAAAAAAAAGGGACGATCAAGAGAGATAAAAAAATAAGCCGCATATAAACCCCCAGATCAAAAAAAGGGGCACAAGCCCCTTCGTTCCCTGAAGAAAAAAAACCATCAAGACGCACGATTGACAAATTTCTTGAACAATTTAATGCCGATAAGCGATCCAGTCACCCCAATCGCAAACGGCCAAGCATACGCGGAATACTCCAATGTCTGAGACACCATCTGGTCAAAGGCTGCTTTCGCTGCCGCACCCGGCGCTCCGGCCTCCGCGGCCAATGCTCCCACAGACACCGCCAACGAAGACACCGCCACAACTGATTTAACAATAAAAATTTTCACGTCGACACCTCAACTAACCGTTTAAAATACAAAATAGACTGGGCAAGACACCAACCCAACACAAACGCGCCAAAGAAATAAGACACCATTACCTTTGGCCTCCAGAAATCATGCCGAGCGCAAAACAAATAACAAGCCCGGCATTAAATGCCAAATTATAAATATCTGCTAAGTTATATTCATGGATAATAATTTATTCACCCTGTCATTAATCAAATTGTTATAACTTAATTTATTCCACTAAATCTAAAAACATTTCGACGTTATGACCCACTGAAGGCTGCCCTGTTTGTTTATCATGATATTTAAATGAGCGCTCGAAACCTGAAATACGGCAAACCAGTTCAGTGACTTCTGAATCAATACTGGCTAATTTTCTGCGCGACCGCACTTTAACCACAGGCGGTTTTGAATAAGGGTCTGGTGCTGGCAATATAATTGTTGTAAAAACATAACCGTCATTCGACGAATTAATACGGATAACTTTCCCACTGATAACAGTATGAAATAATGGTAATTCAGACATAATTTAAAATCCTATCTATTAAGCATTCGCTGCTAATTTAAAATCGTATACATTGCCTTGGCGTTCGAAGACGCTCACGGGTTCGACATACCAGTCAGGGCGCTGCTGCGCAAAATCAATATTAATGACTTTATAAAACGGAATGACGTTGGTTTTATCACCGGTTAAGTTTTGTAACTGTGATTTACTGATGCCGACATCGGTTAACAAAGCCAAATGACGCCAAAAAGTCACTCTGCTCATTGAACTGAGTACATTTGAATACCCTTCATTCACTAACCGACGATAAAAACCAAATACACGCTGGGCTTTGGAATATGACGTATTCCCTTTCGGGGTAATAGAAAAATAAGTTGATTTCAATAAATTAAAAATATGCTCATCATCATAAATATTCATTTCCACACCTCGCAGCGCCATCAATAAATCATGAAAACTTTTCATCCATAAATCATAAATTAGGCTCTTGCCATCCGCTTCGTACTGTTCCTGATATAGACACAAATCCGAAAATTTAACGGGAATATCATTGTCCCGTAAAAACCGCTTTTTTAACCGCCCTTCCAGCCGCAACAGGTTATTTGAAAATTCAATTAACCGTTTATCATTTAACACTGCCATCTGATATTGCAATGCCGCATCGGTCGGATTTTTACGCAACTTCCGCTGGATCTCTTCCGTGCGTTTCGCTACCTCAGACGCCTTATAATAAATACACAGTTCACGGTGTTTTGACCCACGATTAAAATACACCGTCGATTCATGGTCATTCGCTTTAGTCGCTTTTGTCTGACCATGACTGATATTTTTCAGGTAAGAAATGACCTGTTTACAAATAGTTTCAGACGGTAATCTCGCTGAACAGGTGGTATGAATTTCTGACACTTCGGTATTATCAACATCCAATAAATCATACAGTTCAGGTTGTGACGCCGCCAGATTAGCCAGTAATTCAACACCACATAACGCGATATCTGTCGAACCAAAAACATTATGCCCCTGCAATAATTTCGCCGGAGAGGCTTTCAGGTTAACGCGGGGAAAAATCAAATGTGTCCCCTGATACACTTTCATGCCCAAACTGGCAAAATGCGTGGGTAACGATTCAAAAGGATGGCTCAGTCCCTGAACGGACAAATCCCCTTTTATCTCAAATTCAACATCACGCGCAGAAAGACGCAAGCCCGACAGTTTCGCAATCTGTACCAAATCGATAGAGCCGCCCCCATGTTCAATATCACGAGAGGTCTTGATCACATACTCGTCCTTAAAAGGAATCTGTAACTCAAGAAGATCTATCATATACAAATCTCAATATTTACACCATGCACACATGATACACAGAAATTTCATATGATGTAAATACGCATGCGCTAAATATTCATGGAAAATACGATATGCTTAAAGGTCAAAAACTGGAGATTTTAAAATGACGACTAAACGCGCAGATACCACCGTAAGAATCAACGAAGACAGAAAATTAGAGTTAAAGAGAAAGATTCTGGAAATCGGTAATAAAACAGGCGAACTGCTAAAGCAGTCCGAACTGGTCAGCTATCTGATAGATAATTATCTCGATGATGCTGTAAAAGACATCATCGCTAAAAAAGCGGCACGGAAAAGCTAAAGATTAATCTGACATTGTCAATAAACATACTAATAGCAGTCAAAAATCTCTAGTCACGTTTCAAATTGAAACAAGAGTACATAATTAAAGAGTCATGTACTCTTTAATGGGCAAAATTTGCACAGCAATTGATTTTCTAATACCCCAAAAAGGACAGTCAATGTTAAACATCCCTATCGCACTGTGTATTTACACAGATACTACACAAACAAGATATGACGTAGATACCGGATTCAAAGCAAATGAAGCATATGAAATACTAAAAACCGCTTACATTGTTGGAATGCGGAACAAGAAGAAAAAATTAATTGCAGCAGGAATATTCATATCAAGCATAGAAGACAAAACAGATCCAAAACTATCTGATGTTGCCCTTATGATGTTTGAGAAACATAAGCCAACTGAAAAAATAATAAAAGAAATGCGTTCCATGCCAATAAGCAGACTGAGGTTCAATTTAGCAAATGGCACTGTCCAGCAAGCATTTTCCGAAAGAGAAATAGATATATTATTTACTGAATTCTATATGAAAAATAGTATTGGAGGCACAGCCTAATTTAACTGGATCGCCTAATCCACTCTATGTTAAAGACGAACCTCGCTTATTTCGGCTATCGCTATTTTGCCGAAATAAGCGAGAACCCTTTTGTAACATAGCGTCATACATTATGCGAACCAGCGTTGTAGCACCAATATAGTAATGTCACTTTTTGCTGCAAGAAGGACATTCGCCTTTTTTTGATATTCACTTTGGCTCGTGGTTTAAAAAATAATGAAAGACAGGCTGTAAAATGAACTTTTCCCCAGGAGGCACTAGCGTTTTTCTCCGGCCTCCTGGCTAATGGAAATCACCACTCAGAACGAAACTATATCTGCTGGATTAAGTGTGCTTATTATCCCAATGGCACCTTTTATCAATGGAATAGCCATCGGAGAGAGATAGGAACCTAGCGGGATCCTCATGTGATCAATGCAGGTAAGCATAGTAAAATCCTGGTTGCGTCCGGTGAGGTCGTCGCTGATGGCTTTGCCAATGCGTACCGTCTGCGCCACGCCATGTCCGCTCCAGCCATGCACCATATACACAGGGATGTTGGCACCGCTTTTGCGGGCATCGGTAGCACCGTTCAGGGTTAGATCGCTGATCCCACCCCAAGAATATTCCAGTTCTGGTTTTTCCAGATGCGGGAATACGGTTCTGATACGATCAAGCAAGTAGTTGTTTACATCACGCGGTGACCAGGAGTTGCCGGTGCCCTGTCCACCGAATAGCAGACGGTTGTCACGCACCGCACGATAATAGTCTATCTGTAACTGTGTATCGTAGACCGGCAGACCTGACGGAATAAGCTCTTTGATATCCACTGACAACGGCGAAGTTACTGCCACATAGGTGAAAAAAGGTACTGTAGTAGACGGGCCTGAGATAAACTCATCGGTGGAGCCATGTACCCCCAGAACCACTGCTTTACTCGCTCTGATAATTCCCCGCTCAGTTTCTATAACCGTGCTGCTGGCATCCTGTCTAATCCCTTTCACTTTTGTACCGTCATAGACTCGTCCCCCCAGTCTGACAAAGCCATAAACCAGTCCTCGCAGCAGCGCCAGAGGCTGAACCTGTCCGCCTATACTATCGACATTGGCACCGTGATAGATATTTGAACGCACATACTCTTCCTGCAATTCATGTGGCCCAATAACCTTCACGGCCCTATCTCCCAGTCGGCGTCGGGCATCGACGTTAGCAACCAATGATCCCATATGACCTGGATGTATCGCAGCGGTAATATGACCATATTTGCGGTCACATTCAAAACCGTAACGTTCTCGAAGTTCATCCACAAGATTCATTGCTTCAATCGATGCAAAACGCCATAAGCGTTTGGCTTCATCAGGTGAAAATTTTTCCAGTATGGTTTCAGCTTCCCAGCGGGCAATTCCGGGAGTCAACTGTCCCCCATTACGGCCAGAGGCTCCCGAACCAATGTGGTCCTTTTCAACCAGAATCACATCCACGCCCGCTTCAGCAAGATGCAGCGCAGTGGAAGATCCTAGCAATCCGCCGCCAATAACAACAACCTCACAGCGCTGATCTCTGGAAAAACTCCCAAACGCTGGCCAATCAGCCAGAGAGGCCTCATAGTAGTTGGCGGGCATGGTGTTAGTAGTCATCATGTCTCTGTGCCAGTTCCAGATGCGCGGATCCAAGCCCAACCGGCTGGTTCTGTACTGTGCATCCTGCAACAGCGTCGGCCGGAGGTTAATATTGATGGCCGGGGAATCAACCGCAGTTAGGGCCTGAGCGAGCAGAGATGTAGAGGGATGTATGGATGAAAGTACTCCCACCCCTGCAAAAGTTGCGGCAGTAGAGATAAAATCTCTTCTGTTCATTGCCATTTCAGCACTCCTTTATGATCGGGAATTATCCGTTAACCTGGCCTGGGGTATTTCCCTGTGAGTGAATCGACTCTTTGAATCATATTTATTGCTGTTCGCCTGTCCTTTCAGAGCGGCGAGAATCAGCAAAAGAACAGTGCCGACAAAGGGAACCAGATGTAACAGTAGCCACCAGGCGCTACAATTAATATCGTGCAGACGGCGGGCATTTACCGCCAATGCTGGCAAAAATGTGATCAGTAAATAAATAGCACTAAACCACCCCATATAAATTTCGGGGTTGGCAACAGCAAACAGTCTTTCCAGAAAAGAAATGCTGAGAACAGCAAGGAGCTGAAACAGAACAAAATACCAGAACTCCTTACGCGGAGCCCGTCCCTTGAAACAGGCATAATTCTTTAATACATTTAAATACCAGTGCATTGTTGCCCTCTCTTATGAACCCGTACAGGCTCTTCCCGGCCGCCATGTGTATATTTCTCCTTAGTTGTCTCCGGTTAAGCGGCAGAGATAGCCCCGTGTTACTTTTCTTCTTTACAGTTCAGATCGAGCAGCACAGATTTCAGAACGTTGAGCGCCTCGTCAAAAACATCATCTTGTATGGTCAGCGGTGGAAGGAAACGAATTACATTGCCATGTACACCACACGTCAACAAAATCAGGCCCCGCGCTAGCGCTTTCTGGCGCACTGCGGTGGTAAAATCGGCATCAGGTTCCTGACTGTCCACTCGATTAAACTCTACCGCAATCATCAGCCCAAGCCCACGCACATCAGCGATCTGTGGGACATACGGCCGTAGTTTATGCAGACATTGTTTTAGCCTCTCTCCCAGCTGCGCTGCACGCTCGGCCAGTTTTTCTTCTTCGATCACATCCAGCACCGCATGACCAGCTGCAATCGCCACAGGGTTACCTCCATAGGTTCCCCCCAATCCTCCTGGCACTACAGCGTCCATCAACTCTGATCGCCCCGTTACCGCCGCCAGCGGAAATCCCCCCGCCAGACCTTTTGCCATTGTGGTCAGATCGGCCGCAACGTCATGATGTTCCAGGGCAAACAGTTTACCCGTGCGCGCGAAACCGGTCTGAATCTCATCGGCAATGAGTACAATGCCGTAGCGATCAGCAATTTCACGTAGGGATTTAAGCAATTCGGGAGGCGCAGGATAGAAACCACCTTCTCCCTGAACTGGCTCAATGATAATGGCAGCGACGCGCGTGGGTTCAATATCGGTTTTGAAGAGATTCTCCAGCGCGTTCAGTGTCTGTTCGACGCTGATACCGTGTAGCTCTACCGGAAATGGGATACGGTAAACATCGCTAACCAGCGGGCCAAACCCTATTTTGTACGGTGCAACTTTGCCGGTTAATGACATACCGAGGAAGGTACGGCCATGAAAAGCACCGCTGAAAGCCACCACACCGCTGCGTCCGGTAGCGGCACGCGCGATCTTCACGGCATTTTCTACTGCCTCAGCCCCGGTGGTAACAAAGACAGTCTTTTTCACAAAATTACCCGGCACCAGACGATTCAACCGTTCGGCTAACGCTACATAATTTTCATAAGGCACGACTTGATGACAAGTATGAGTAAACCGTTCCAACTGTTTTTTGGCGGCGGCAATGACGCGCGGATGACGATGACCGGTATTCACCACAGCGATACCAGCGGCAAAATCAATATAACGTTGCCCTTGAGCATCCCAGATTTCAGCATTTTCCGCACGTTCAGCATAGATTTGTGTGGTCACGCCTACGCCTCTTGCGATAGCCGCCCTACGCCTTTTAGATAACGTAGATTCAGTCATAAGCAAAAACTCCTGTGTAATCTTAATAAGTGGGTTTCAGCAAACAAACGCCCTGTGTGATTCAGTGTGTGATGACGGTAGGATCACCAGGCGCAGAGAAGGTATTTCACTATTGTCCGATCGGTTAACATCCAGGCTCTTCAATAGCGAACCTGACCGTACTCCAGGCACAGTTGAAGTCACGACACGCGCATCGCCATTAATAATTAATGCTGGCTTACCGATGGCCCCCAGAACCGGCAGCAGTAACCGATCCAGTGTCGAGACCAGAATATCCACTGCCGCAACACCAGCAAACTCCTCACCGATAAGCACCGGATGGGCTATCGTAATCGTGTAGGCACCATTGCAGATATAATCTACATAGGGTCCGTCGATGATGGGAAGGTGACGGCTGGCCGGCTGCCGGAACCACTCGAATAATCGGAAATCCAGACGCCTGCGTTGTTCTTGATTATGTTCCAGTGGCGCATACTGAATGGTATTCCCTTCCTGACGCCACCATTCCAGCGTCCAGTAACCGTTATCCTCCCTCCCCGTCTTCTGTATCGCATAACTGGCAAATCCCGCCCCATTACACCAAACGTGATTACGCCGTAGTACATCTTGGATATGTTTTTGCAATGCGTCGCGCTGCTCTTGCTCCAGACGAACACCTTTCGTTCGATATAACGGCAGCTCTAATAAAATACGCGCTGTCTTATCCGCTAAAGTTGTAGTAGCCCGCTGCGCGGCGATCAAGATATCATCCAGGATATCCCTGGCTTGTTCTACGTATATGTCGTTGTACATATGTCCCCCTTTTCCAGGGATGAATACAGTCGCATTACTCTCGATCAGATCTCTGCAAGAATGACGTATCAGTATCTATACGTAATTTGCATTCAAGCAGGTGGTCAGTAATTCGAGTAATCATCTTCTGTGCCAGCTGGTAACAGGCGAGGCCATCCCCCTTATACAGAGCGGCCAAGAGTGTATACCAGGCGGCAGCCACCTCGCTGTGAATAGTTGCCTCTCGATACAGAAGCACCATCAAAGGAACCCATTCAGCCTGTATCTCCAGCTCTTGATTGGCAAGCCTGGCCGACTGTGCCTGTGATGCCAGGGTTAACAGACAGCGCATATCTGTCTGTATACGGGCATCCGGCTGTGTCGCGCTAGCGAAGCTGTCAATGAGTTGCTCAAGTTTTATTAGTTCACTGGTTGTTGAACGTTGAGCTGCAAGCCTCGCACTGTGGCCAATCACTGCACAGTGAAACTCGCCGAAATCCGCCAGTTCACCTGAAGCCATCAGCCGCAATGGATGGTATTTCCGCATTGTTTCAACCGAAACCTGGCACACAAAACTACCGCCATGACGTCCGCGCCGAGTATCAATCAACTGCCTGGCACGTAGTGTGTTCAGGGCATCTCGAACAGTTACCGGTGACACGCCCAGCAGCCGCGACAACTCGTTTTCGTTAGGCAACTGCTCATCAGTTTGTAATATCCCGGAGATGATCGCATTACTTAAACGTTCCACCACCTGTTCGGTTCTGGTGGCCTGATCGAGTGGTGCGTAGACGATGGAATGTGCCGTCATTTTCTAACTCCTGATTGAAATGACACAGGGTTTCAGCATGTTTGCAAACAACGCTAAAAAATACCGTGGCGATGCAGCGCTTGCGCATCCTCCGGTACTGGTGTGATAGCATCCCAAAGTTCAGCCACTTTGCCGTTCTCGACGCGCCATAGCTCAAAATAACTGTGGCGTGCTCCGGCAATATTTCCCTCTGAGTGGGTCAGAACAAACTGCCCGTCGGCTACTGTATGGTGGATTTTTGCATAATGCAGGCCCCGCCCTTCATCTTTAAGTTGTTTAAGAAACGCAATGACCGCAGCTGTACCATCAGGAATATCGGGGCTGTGTTGGCGAAACGCCTTACCATTGGTGTAATTTCCAAACTCATCATAGTGCCCTTCAATCAGGGTTCGTGTGAAAAAATTAACCACCAGTTCGCGGTTTTTTTCTCTGTCACGGTTATGGCCTGTTTCAGTCGGGCCATCTAACTGAGTTCGTCCACTGGCGTTGGGCGCGGACTGCGGTACCAGGCCGTCCCAATGTTCTGCGATTAATCCATCGGTAACCCGGTAAAGATCGAAACCGACTAACGGCTGATCGTCTAAACCCGTGAAACGGCCGTGGATAGCAACCAGATCACCGTCTTGTAGTACACGAAATGTTTCATGATGCAGTTCAGGATGTGACTGGACCCGCTCACGCAGCCCGATAAGTCCGTCTTTGACTAGTGGAGAATGTTCAATGAAATTCGGCGCAAAATAACGCCCAAGCGCCCCCACATCACGGTCAGTAAAGAGTTCGTGGTGCGCACGTGATACCCGGTCGCGCAAAGATTCATTTTGATTCATTGTGTGTGTCCTTGTATCAATCATGGGAACTCATCACGTGTTTGATACGTGTGTATTCATCGAAGCCATAAGCCGACAAATCTTTACCGTATCCAGATTTCTTGAAGCCACCATGGGGTGCTTCTGCCGTAAGAGGAATGTGGGTGTTAATCCAGACAGTTCCAAAATCAAGCTCACGAGACAGGCGTAACGCGCGGCCATGATCGCGGGTCCAGACACTGGAGGCCAATCCGTACTTTACATCGTTAGCTTTCTCGATAGCTTCCTGTTCTGTCAGGAACTTCTGCACTGTGATAACAGGGCCAAAAATTTCAGTCTGAATCACTTCATCGTGCTGCTCCAGACCCGTAATCACTGTAGGTTCAAAATAATACCCCGAACGATTGGCCTGACGGCCTCCTGTCTCAATACGGGCATGCGCGGGCAGACGCGCCATAAACCCTTTAACCTGATCCAACTGACGAATATTATTAAGCGGCCCATACAGCGCCTCTTTATCTTCTGGATCGCCAAAACGGATGGTTTTAGCTGCCGCTACCAATTTAGCGACGAAGATATCGTGAACAGCTTCATGCACCAGCACACGTGAAGCCGCCGTGCAGTCCTGACCAGCGTTGAAGTACCCTGCGGTAACGATGGTATCCACTGCTTTGTCGATATCTGCATCAGCAAAAACAACCACCGGTGCTTTGCCACCCAGCTCCAGATGCGCTCTGGTGAGATTAGCCGCCGCCGAAGAGGCAACCTGAAAACCTGCACGTATGGAACCGGTGATAGAAACCATCGCAGGCGTTTTGTGTGAAACGACCAGGGTGCCCGCGTTCGCATTACCCAATACCACGTTGAAGGCACCGGCAGGGAAAAACGGTGCGGACAGTTCAGCCAGTAACAGAGTACTCTCCGGTGTAGTATCACTTGGTTTAAGCACCACGGTATTACCTGCGGCCAGAGCAGGTGCTATCTTCCACACCGCCATCATCAACGGATAATTCCATGGGGTAACCTGCCCCACCACGCCCAGCGGTTCACGCCGGATACTGGTAGTCATATCAGGGAGATATTCAGCTGTAGCCTTGCCTTCTAAAAAACGAGCGGCACCGGCGAAGAAGCGGATATGATCCACAGACGTCGCAACTTCCTCAGAAGCAATCAGGTGTTTGAGCTGTCCTGTATTACGACTTTGCACTTCAATCAGACGTTCAGCGTTTTTTTCTATCGTATCAGCCAGCGATAGTAACGCCCGCTGACGCGCCGAGGGCGTGCTGCGTCCCCATACTTTAAACGCCTCTTTAGCCGCTGCATAAGCATCATCAACATCCGCAGCGGTTGCATTAGGAGAACGCGCATAAAACTCACCTGTGACCGGGCTTACCAGATCAAAATATTCGCAACCGTTAGACTCAATATACTGACCATTAATGAAATGCCTGAGTGTGGGTATCGGCATGGTGACTTCCTCTCCTTATGGATTGAATGGATAAAATATAACCTATGATTTAATATATTTAACGGTTGCGTTTTAGTCAAATTTGTAGCAAAAATGTAAAAAAACGAGAAATGTTATATACATATATGTAACTTTCAGGGTTTCCATCAGGAAAAAATATTTAAATCTGTGAGGAGGATCTAGGATTTCATGTGGTTCATGTCATTTCGATTAACGATAAAATTTAGGCTCGTTACCAGATATTTTTTCGTATTACGCTTGATTTTTTGCATATATTTGCAAATTATCTAAATTTTTACGCAAATAATTTCTGCATATCTGTTTAACTTGTTCTTCTAATTTCTTGCCTGACAGCCAGCAATAAGTTGGCATAAATTAAATAAAATGTGTCATGCAATTGACATTGATTTGTTGTTCTTTTGATGAGTTACCTAAAAATCAAATGTTCAAATAGTAAACTCTGAATTTATTTTAATTGACTTTAACGTTATATTTGTTCATAAAAATCCCTCTACGCTAAATATTGAATGGCCTAAAAATTGACCTAAATACTTCGTTTACTTCAATTCTAATTAATTTTTTTGCCACATTTGTGATAAATGTCACTGACAGATATATATAATAAACTACCTTACTACCCATAATTTATACCATCAATATATTTATATTTAGTTGTCTATATATATCAGTCCAGTTAACTTAGGTGGAATTTTGTTTATTGACAAACAAAAAATAAACATACCCATAAAAAAAATAAAATTGAATCATTAATATTAGGCTGTAACATATCTCGCTGTAACTGTTTATATGATGTTGTTTTTTCTCTGCTTCGTGTTCTAGTTGATGAACATTTTTAGAGGTAACAATGAGTAACAAAATGAACGAAACCATTAAATCGATATTTAATGGACTCCCTGATCTTCCGCCTGAAACTTATTTTCAGGAAGGTTTTTTCAGGGACCCAGCGAGAACAATCAATACAGATGATAGGTATTTTTTATCCCCTGCTGATGGGTTCGTTATCTATAGCGGAATAATAAATCCAGGTGAAGCGATCACCGAAGTAAAAGGAAAAAAATATAGCATTCAGGATATCATCAGAGATAAACATTATGATAAACGCTCGCTTGTCATTGGTATTTTTATGACATGCTATGACGTGCATATCAATAGAGTTCCTTACGATGGCATCCTGAGTTACGCGGAACATGAACCTCTGGAAACCAACAATCTACCAATGATTGATGTAGAAAATAATATTTTTTATAAAGAGAACATTGAATTAATTTATGACGACTATTTATATCTGAATCAACGAGTCGTTAATAAAGTCTACTCACCTGGCATTAATCGAGAATACTATATGGTTCAAGTCGGTGATTATGATGTTGATACCATAACACCGTTCCATATACAACAAAATACTCCTGTATATCAGGGGGATAGATTTTCAATGATCCGGTATGGTTCACAAGTCGACTTGGTGATCCCTGTTGCTGATGATGATGAATTAACTTCATTGGTCACTGAAAAAGAACATGTCACTGGTGGTATAACTAAGTTAGTTAGAATCAACGATAACTCTCTATAAACAAATAATATAAACTAAAATTGAGGTTTTAAGATGTTAAAGAATTCTCCCAATATCATTTCTGATCTGAAAATGCCAGTGTTTTTATTAGCACCTCCATTTTCATTAAATACCAATGTAAGAAATAATATTTGGATGGAGGAACTGGATGAGTCCGCTATCAATGTTAACAGCAAAGTGGCTTTAAGGCAGTTCTATAAGTTATATAGCTTTATGTCATCACAATCGTTGGTCTATTTGCTGCCATCAGATACTCACCAGGCGTTACAAGATCAAGTCTATGTTGCTAACTTGGGAATTATTATTGGTGATGAAGATCCAACAGCAATAGTTGCCAATTTTGCATCAGAAATCAGAAGATCAGAAACCCCTATTGGGGTAAGTTTCTTTGAATCATTGGGCTATAAAACTGAAGTCGCTCCCTACTATTTTGAAGGGGAAGCTGAGTTAAAACATTTGCATGATAATGTACTGGTCGGTGGTTATGGAATAAGAAGTGATATTAAAACCTATGACTGGATGGAAGAAAAATTCGGCCTCAACATCGTAAAAGTGGAAGAAAGAGATCCTTATCTTTACCATTTGGATTGCAGCATATTCCCACTGGATAAAGAAAATACGCTCGTTTATACCGGCGGATTCAACAGCGACGAGCTGAAAGGACTGGAAAAAGTAACCAACATTATCAGTATCAATAAAGATATTGCATACAGTGGAATTTGTAACTCTGTCAGAGTCAATCAACATATTCTCTGTTCATCCAATATTAATGACCTGAAAGCAGGTACAGAGGAGTATATCTATGAAATGAACAAAAACCATGAGCTGGAAAAAATTTGCTCTAAATTGGCATTAACGCCAAAACTTTTCAATTTATCTGAATATATGAAGAGCGGCGCCCTGCTTTCCTGCATGGTTATGCATTTAAATAGATATTCTTATAAAATACAAGTAATTTAAAAATTGCGATAAGTCATTCAATAATATTGATCACATAATTTCACTCAAAATTATTGAGTTGGTTGCAATATAAAGTGTATTTTATTGTCATAGGATGAATATATTCCAAGGATGGAGTTAGTCGCTTTTTTGTAGGATGATAAGTTTTAACATGTTGTCTATACTAGTTAGATTGGTAACTTAACAGTGATCAGTATATGAAATATATTATATTCCTTTATTCTTTTATACGTAAACAAAAAGCAGCATTGGTGCTGGCTATTGTTTTTACGGTAGTGGCAGCTTTAGCGGAGGTCTTATTTCCATTTCTGGTTCAGGAGCTGGTCAATACTTTATTGAAGGATAAGTTAATTCTTTCTTTCTCCTTTAATGAATTAATTGCTTCTCTAATCGCAGTGTCACTATTGATTGTCATCAGTCACGCTATTATTATTTGGATGCAAACAATCAACGCATCAGAATTGAGTTACAATATGAGGAAATCTCTCGTCGACTCTTTCCTCTCTTTTCCCTATCATATCACCAGGAAATTTCATTCAGCGAATCTGGCATTCAGAATAAAAAATGACACTTACCTTGTATCAGATAGAATTAGAGATTTATATAGCGAATTTCTCTATGATACGTTATCCATCATTGGGCCATTTATTGCGATGGCCCTGATTGATATTAAATTGGCTGTTCTGGCATTTATGATGGTTTGTCTGATGACTTTAATCAGTAAACCAATTACTAACCGGGTGGCTGTTTATGAAAGAATTCTGCAAATTTATAACTCACGATTAACCGGTGTCATCCAAGAATCTCTTTCTTGGATCAAATCCGTCAAGATTTTCAATTCTGAAGAATCAGAGAAAAAGAGAATTAATAATGCTAATACTAAAGTGAAAAATGTTGAGAGGATCACCGGGCTGTTTATGTCCCTATCTATTCCTCTTGGTTTTTTTGCACAGTTAGCGTCGACAATTGCCGTACTTTGGTATGGTGGTTTGCTATTGATGGATGGAACGATAAACCCTGGTAACTTTGTTGCTGCATTTACCTATGAACAATTAATGTCTGATTCCATTAAGAGATACAGTAATCATTTAAATAAATTTGCTTCACTCAAATCGTTGTTGGACAGGGTTTTCGAATTATTGGGCGCTTATCAGCCAAACAATCGTAAACAGAGTAAACCAGTAGAAAATGGTAGTGCTAATGCTATTGATATCAACGTTAAGAGATTTTCCTATAACGACAGAGATACTTTGTTCAGAGATATGAATATCTCTATACAAAAAGGCGAACGAATTCTTATCGTCGGTGATAATGGTCAAGGTAAAAGTACAATATTTGATATCGTGACGGGCTTAACACCATTAAATGAAGGCTATGTTTCAATTTTTGGTGAGGTTCTGGATAATCCCGATTCTCAGCGTTGGTTGCAAAAATTTGGGGTGATGTCACAACAGACTCAGATTATAAAAGGCACGTTATACGATAATCTGCACATTGCCAATACAGAATCAACCAGGGAAGAGATGATTTCTGCGTTGATTCAAGCTGGTGGTAGTGAACTGTTGGACAAATTGAAGGATGGTCTGGATTCATACATTGATGAAAAAGGTTCTTCCTTGTCGGGCGGTGAAAGGCAGATTATTGGGTTAGCGCGTTTGTACCTTAAGACGCCAGAAATACTGCTATTTGATGAACCGACTACCTATCTGGATAATAGTAAAATAAACAGCTTTGCCGAGTCATTGAACAATATCGTTCGTGGTAAAACTGTGCTCATGATAAGCCATGATCCACGGGTATTTAGACTGGCTGAACGAGTTATCCGAATCGACAAAGGGAAAATAGCATTTGATGGCCCCCTACAGGAATATATGGGACAGGCAAAAACAAACTAAATACTGATCTTTCCAGGCCCGCCAAAGGCGGGTCATTATCTTAAGATATTCATTCAAAGCAAATTCCCCGATTTCAATTCTAAATTTTTTAAATCACAGCCAAATAATTAATTAAAAAAACAATGAATTGGCAATAAATCCATAATTTCACCTTGACTAATGAGATACAACTTTTTCTACTAATATGGACATTACGATAATAAATTGCAGATAAGAGGATAGTTATGATTGTTTTTGTGACAGGAGCAACGTCTGGTTTTGGTGAGGCAATTGCAAGAAAATTTATCACACATGGCTCCATCGTTATTGCAACAGGACGCCGTAAGGATAGATTAGATCAGTTGAAAAATGAATTGGGTGAGAACTTCCACCCCATCCAACTTGACGTGAGAAATCGCACTGCAATCGAGCAAACCGTTCAACAACTCTCAGATAGCCTACGTAATGTAGACGTTCTTGTGAATAATGCAGGGCTTGCGTTAGGGTTAGAACCCGCTCACCAAGCTAACCCTGATGACTGGGAAACAATGATTGATACCAATACGAAAGGATTAGTGAACATGACGCGGGCTTTGTTGCCTAATATGGTACAAGCCAATCATGGCCACATTATTAATATTGGCTCCACCGCAGCAAATTGGCCTTATGCCGGCGGTAACGTATATGGTGCTACTAAAGCCTTTGTCAAACAATTTAGTTTAGGGTTGAGAGCTGACTTACATGGAAAGAATATCCGAGTCACCGATATTGAACCTGGTCTGGTTGAAGGAACTGAATTTTCTCATGTTCGTTTTAAAGGCAATCAGGAAAAAGTTGATAAAACTTATGCAGGTGCCGATGCATTGACGGCGGATGATATTGCAGAAGCGGTATTTTGGGTTGCTAACTTACCTTCTCGCGTCAATATTAATACATTGGAAATGATGCCAGTTTGTCAGTCATTCGCGGGTTTAAGTGTTTATAGGGATTAATAGTTTTTTGGCAGTTTCGTTAAATGGCTTAGTCTTATAGTTTAAGTAACATAGTAAAAGAGGTTCAAAAATGAACGTTCGTTCTTTGATTGTTAAAAGTGTTTCTGCTATTGCTCTGGTATTTTCTCTCTTTTGGCAGACGTCCGCATTCTCTACGCCATGTACGTCAGAAAGCACGTGTGTAACCATCAATGGTGGAGAAACTTCCTTGAGCAAAGAAATGGCCCGTCAAAGCAAAGAAGAATGGAATGAACAGAAAAGATTGCGCTATAAGGCAGATATACGTAAAGAAAAAGAGTTTGATAAGTATGAAATGGAAGCTGATAATCGTGAAGCCTGTTTAAAAAGTGTCGATATTAATGCTTATTGGGAACCGAGCACAAAACGTTGTCTGAATATCAATACAGGCCGCCCGATTAAACCTTAATAAAATCAACACTGACATCAAGATAAGGAGATGATGGTGAAAAAGATCCTACTGACCGGAGCTTTGTTTTTTGCGTTTTCTTCCTTTACAGTACAAGCAGCTCAAGCTTCACAAAAGAAAACATGTGAAAACTTGAAAGAAGAGATTGCGCAGAAGATCATTAAAAATGGTGTTTCAACAACGGATTTTAGACTTGACTTGGTTCCTAGTGATCAAGTTACTGAAAACAATACGACAAGTGGAAAAGTTGTTGGTCATTGTGATTATGGTAAACAAAAAATAGTCTATGTCCGTCTTTCTCATGATAAGAAAGGTCAAGAGTAGTATTCTTTCTGACTTTCGGAAAAGGGAGCGGAATTTGCTCCCTTTTTATTTCTCTTTTTAATCATCAATTGCCGATATCGCAGCAATATCCAGATAGCAAGACAAGTCGCGTTCTTCGGGCCTTAAAAGATAAGGTATTTCCCCCAGCTGCGGAGCTGGTATGTGACGCCGTAACCTTTCCAATACCCTAGCGTAGTGTGCTAATCCTGGATTGATACGATTAGCAATCCAGCCAATCAGGGGAATCCCCTCATTCATGATAGATTGCGCCGTTAGAATAGCATGGCTGACACAACCAGCCTGAATACCAACGACCAAAATGACGGGGAGTTTCTCTTGCACTACCCAATCAGAATAAAACGTTTCATCTTCCAGCAACATACGCCAACCACCGTTACCTTCAATGATGACGCGATCTGCTTTATAGCCTAAATTTCTTAGACCTTTTGTCATTTGAGTAAAATCAGCACGATTTTCTTCTTTATAATTGTTTTCCCAAACAACAGGATTGATTTCTTCATAATCCACTTGTACCGGTGAAGATTTATGTATGATTAAGGCATCACGATTACGTATTCCCTCCGGAGTTTCATGTTTTTCTGTCGCAATAGGTTTATATCCTACTGCGGTTGTTCCTTCACGATTAAAGACTTGCAATAATGCGCGGGTAACAACTGTTTTACCGATGTTGGTATCCGTGCCTGTAACAAATACGCGCGTTAACATAAATTCATTTTTCCGTAATAACAGAATAGATTGACCGGTTACTTACTCTTTTTAACGAGCAAGGTTAGAGTGTAGAAGATGTGTTTAAGATAGGGGTTGCGTTAGCTCAATATTTTGCGTGATGGGTGTTATCCGTGCTACCACTAAAAACTTCAAACTTCATCCACAATGTTTGAAATCAGGAGATGAGTTAACCGATCTGCCGCCGTGCTGTTATTGTAATTTTTATGTTTAACCAACCAAACTTCGGAGTAGGCAGGATTGTTGGCTAAAGGCAGATATTGAACCCCATCCAGTTTCATTCGGGTAAACGACTCCGTAATAATGCTTACTCCTAATCCCGCAGCGACTAATCCTAATATCGTCATGGCTTCCCCCGCCTCCTGAGAAATCGTTGGAACCACTCCCACATTAGCCAATAAGGAAATAATTTCATCATACAATGCCGTTCCTACATCACGCTCAAAAAACACCAGTGGATAATCAGATAGCATTTCCAAATTCACACCTTCACTAGCGTACTTCAGCAAAGGATGATCATCGTATACGGCCAACATAAAGCGCTCGCGGAAGAGTAACTGATGCTCCAGGTTATCGGGCAATGACGTATTACGCATAATCCCTATATCGATTCTGCCTGTCTGCAAAGGCGCGATTTGCTGTTTGGTATTCATTTGATGCATATGGATGGCAACATCAGGATAACGTTCCCGGAATTGACGTAAACTCAGTGTTACTTTTTGCATAAAAGGTGTGGTGGATGTAAAGCCAATTGATATCTCCCCTAACTCCCCTTGCTGCATTCTGGCCGCTTTGGTTGCTGCCGCATCAACTTGGGAAATGATTTGATAGGCTTCCTGAAGAAACATATGCCCAGCAGGTGTTAAATTAACATTCCTGTTATTACGTACCAGTAACTGGGCATTTATATTCGCTTCCAGCGCTTGGATCTGCTGGCTTAATGGGGGTTGTGAAATATTTAATCGTTCTGCTGCACGTCCAAAATGCAGCTCTTCTGCCACAGCAATAAAGTAACGCAGATGTCTGAGTTCAATATGAGTAGTCATTATTTATGATCCTATTGATACTTTAAAAGTATCATTCTGAATAATTAATATATTAGACAAAATATTCATGAATTTCTATCCTTGATCTACATCAAGTAATTAACGTTTGTTTTACATAGGTAAGGAAGTAGCGTGAATACAATCCAAAGCGTCAGTGAAAAATCAGCAGTCTCTGGCGTCGAAAGAGATGTTGAAAACACGATTAATCAAGGATACAAAAGTAAACAGCCTTACATTCAACGTGAAGATGCTGTATACCTGCGGGTCACTCTCTCGTTCTTTGCCGTAGGGCTGGCAACATTTGCATTACTCTATTTTGTTCAACCCATTTTGCCAATTTTGTCAGATGAATTTGATATCTCGCCGGCCAATAGTAGTTTGGCTTTATCCCTTTCCACGGGAATGTTATCCCTCGGTCTATTAATAACCGGTCCTTTATCCGATGCCCTTGGCCGTAAACATGTCATGGTAGTATCACTTATTGCCGCTGCCATTTTTACTCTCTTAAGCTCTGTCGTAACTAGTTGGCACGGGATTTTGTTTATGCGCGCACTAGTGGGTTTATCATTAAGTGGTGTTGCCGCGGTTGCGATGACTTATTTAAGTGAAGAGATCCATCCCAGTTATGTAGCCTTATCTATCGGTCTCTATATCAGTGGTAATTCAATCGGGGGTATGAGTGGACGTTTGATTACTGGTGTGATTGCTGATCACTATTCATGGCGGATTGCCGTTGTCTTACTTGGGACATTTGCTTTAATCTCCGCTATTGCATTTTGGAAGATGTTACCAGAATCCAGGCACTTTAAATCCAGCTCATTAAAACCTAAATCATTACTTATTAATTTGAAGCTACATCTCCGTGATCAAGGTCTTCCCCTGCTATTTGCCGAAGCTTTTTTGCTTATGGGAAGTTTTGTCACTATGTTTAACTATATTGGTTATCGATTGTTAGAAGCGCCTTATCATTTAAGCCAGACTATTGTTGGTTTATTATCTGTCGTCTACTTAACAGGGACTTACAGCGCAACTAAAGCCGGTGGATTAATAAGCAAGCATGGAAGAGGAAAAGTCTTGTTAGCCGCTATTGGTATGATGCTAATTGGTTGCTTAATCACCCTATTTTCTCCTGTCTGGGCAGTAATACTGGGAGTGATGATATTGACAACAGGCTTCTTTGCCGCTCATGCCGTTGCTAGTGGATGGATAGGACAAAGAGCCAAGCGCGCCAAAGCACAAGCTTCATCCCTCTATTTATTCTGTTATTACTCTGGCTCCAGTATTGCTGGAACATTAGGTGGAGTATTCTGGTTCTATTTTGCATGGAACGGCGTTGTTGTATTCATTTCATTATTAATGATAATTGCTATTTGTTTAGGCTTAAAACTCAATAAATTACCAAAATAATAAAATATAGCTGCCGACATCAATTTTATTTAAATAATAAATGTCGGCTTTTTTAACAAAATATTTAAAATAATCTGAATTATTCATTGTTTATCTGATACCTGAAATATTATTAATAATAAGATTCAATCGGTAGCACTAAAACTTTTGTTAAATACCCATCAATAATTTCAATGCATCCTTCTTTTTTTAGAGAAAATAACATTCGTTGTATACAACTGCGCGAAAGTGTGCATCTTTGTTCTATATATTTAATTGCCGTAATATTTTCTCTGAATTCTGTCGGTAAGGTCATCAGGTGAGATAACAAACTACATACGACTTCCTTATTGTCATGACGGAAGAGGCTAATATCTCTGGCATATAAGAAAGAGATTTTATAGGAAATTATCCTCATCCACTCTCTATAGAGGTCATGCTTCTTTATGGCATTCAATGCACTAACCCGAGGAATTTGATAAATTTTACAACTTTCCCCCAGCTCAATGGAATAATAGATTTCTGCTCCAGAATAGAAAGATAAACCAATAATATAGGGTGAAAAAAATGTAGCAATGATTAAATTGTCGTTGATTCTGCGCATATTGATATATCCTTGCTCTAATAAAAAAAACTTAGCAAATTCACTGTCTATTTTAATCGCTTTTTCTTGTGTTGATAAATCAGTAGTGATCAAGTCAGAGTATGGTAACAATGCATCGATCACTTTCTTAAAGGAATTTATTGGTTTAATTAGTCTTTTCATATTTAACGACCCTGGTGTGTGCCCCACTGTGTCAATCATCTAATTTTCAATTAACGTGTTATTGTGTTTTTAACACAATGTTAAATTATTCCGCAATAGGCGTTTTCTTTTTTGGTTGGCTTTTGGGATGGTAAGTTGTAGATTGTTTTTGGTTTGTTTTATACTAAAAGTATGTTGTAACTAAATAAATTGAGTATACTTGAGAACAATCATGAATAAATATTTTTCAATAGAATCACTCACAACTTGCTTTAAAAAACAAGAAGAAAAGCTCTCTGAACTGATGGAGTTGTTAATGTGTTATCGGCTTCTTGATGCACGGGTATTTGAATTACCAAAAATTGAAAAAGGTGAAGAACATGAACAAATAACCGAAATTATGGTCAATCAGCTACAGGGAAATGAAGCGCTCAATGTAGGTTTACACTTCTATCAGAAACTATTCATACACCATAATAATCCTAATATCAGCAGTAAAGCGGCGAGCCGCCTGCCAGGTGCCTTGTGTTTTGCTGTTAACCACCAGCAATATAAAGAAGCAATGGAAGTCATTAATGAAGTCAACCAATTAAAAATAGAGTTAGAAAATATCGTTACCAAAGAATCAGGCATCAGCAAAGAACAACGATTTGAATTTGTTCATAATCATTTGCGTGGTCTTATTACCCTGAATGCCTATCGCACTATCACCCCTCTATTAAACCCTGATTCCATTAATTTTGGGTGGGCTAATAAGAACATCATTAATAAAATCACCAAACAACAAATTTTGGAAAGGCTGGAGAAAAGCTACAATGCGGGCAGAACAGTCCCACCCTACTCCAGTGATCAATGGGCAACATTGGTGGCATTGGAGATTACAGATATTAAAAAATTACCCGATGATGTGGTATTGAAAATCAAACGACCAGTCAAAGTGCAACCTATTACCCGTGTATGGTATTCAGAGATACAAAAGCAAGTCCAGTATGCCTGCCCGGTTCCTGTAATTGTTTTCTACACAGAGGATGGTGAAATCAAACCTAAAATCGGCACCTTGTCCAACTACAATGCCAACGCAATTAAACATAAGTATAAGCCCAAAGCGAAGCCACTTGAGTTGGTCATTCCCCGCTTACATCTCTACAAAGAACGCTGAGAAATAAAAAACCGGAGCAAATGCTCTCCGGTTTTTTCATTTTTGCTGATATAGCAAGTTTACTTCATGCTGCCAACCATATCTTCTGGACGAACCCACGCATCAAATTCAGCTTCCGTTAAATATCCTAACTGGAGTGCTGACTGCTTCAGCGTCAGGCCTTCTTTATGTGCTTTTTTAGCAATTTCAGCCGCTTTATCGTAACCAATATGAGTATTTAATGCGGTTACCAGCATCAGTGATTCATTCAACAATTGGGTGATGCGATCACGATTAGGTTCAATACCAATAGCACAATGCTCATTGAAACTACGCATACCATCCGCCAGCAAGCGTACAGATTGCAAGAAGTTATGGATAACCATTGGGCGGAATACGTTTAATTCAAAGTTACCAGACGAACCACCAATGTTGATTGCCACATCGTTACCCATCACTTGCGCACATAACATGGTCATCGCTTCACACTGAGTTGGGTTCACTTTGCCTGGCATGATGGAGCTGCCTGGCTCATTTTCAGGAATGGAAATCTCACCAATACCACAGCGAGGGCCAGAGGCCAACCAACGAACATCGTTAGCAATCTTCATCAATGATGCAGCCAAACCTTTCAATGCACCGTGTGAGTGAACCAGCGCGTCACAAGTTGCCAGGGCTTCAAATTTATTTGGCGAAGTGACGAAAGGATGGCCGGATAATTCAGCAATTCTCTGCGCAACACGAACGGCATACTCAGGATGTGTATTCAGTCCCGTTCCTACCGCAGTACCTCCCAAAGCCAGTTCACACACATGAGGAATACTCTCTTCAATGTGCTTCAAGTTATGTGTCAACATGGCGGCCCAGCCGGAAATTTCCTGACCTAAGGTTAATGGAGTTGCATCTTGTAAGTGAGTACGGCCAATTTTTACAATGCCTTTAAATGCTTCCGCTTTATCTGCCAGGGTTTTTTGTAGTACTTTTAACTCTGGTAACAGATGTTCACGTAATGCAGTCACTGCTGCAACATGCATGGCCGTTGGAAAAACGTCATTAGAGCTTTGGCTCTTGTTAACATCATCATTAGGATGAATCAGACGCTCATTGCCCCTTTGACCACCAAGGATCTCACTACCACGGTTCGCCAACACTTCATTCATATTCATGTTGCTTTGAGTTCCCGAACCGGTCTGCCAGATAGCAAGAGGGAATTCTGTTGGGTGTTTGCCTTCCAACACCTCTTTCGCCGCAGCGATGACTGCTTCGCCACGTTCTTTAGGCAGAAGGCCCAGATCCATATTGACGCTAGCCGCAGCTTGTTTAGTCAATGCAAGCGCATGAATCAATGCAACTGGCATTTTTTCCTGAGAAATACGGAAATGCTCCAGTGAGCGCTGAGTTTGCGCCCCCCATAATTGGTCAGCAGGTACTTCGATAGGTCCCATTGAGTCTTTTTCAATGCGAGTGGCTGCCATTACTATCTCCTTAGCACACAGAATAATTGAATACGCCGGAACAAACTTTGCGGATAAATTAGTCGGCATTCGCGTATCATGCCATAAAGTTATTATCGATAATGCGACCTAACCGTGTTTATTGTATTGTTGTCATATAAATAAGTTACTTTTTATTATAGGAAATTCCGCCATGCTGAAAATGACCAACAAAATCCAACATTATGACTGGGGAAGTAAAACCGCTCTGACGGATATTTATGGTATCGAGAATTCGGATAATCAGCCAATGGCAGAATTATGGATGGGAGCACATCCAAAATGTAGTTCACTGGTCACAGACCCTCAAACGGGTGAAATGAGCGCCTTGAGTATGTTGATCGACCAAGAACCAGAGAAATACCTTGGAAGAAAAGTAGCCCGGCAATTCCAGCGCTTGCCTTTCTTGTTCAAAATATTGTGTGCAGCTCAACCACTGTCTATTCAAGTGCATCCTGATAAGACATCCGCAGAAATAGGTTTTGCCAAAGAAAATGCCCAAGGGATACCGTTAGATTCAGCACAACGCAACTACAAAGATGATAATCATAAACCTGAATTGGTCTATGCGCTGACCTCGTTCAAGGCCATGAATGCTTTTAGACCTTTATCTGAGATCGCACAATTACTGGATCATGTTTCTGCCGCACATCCAGATATTCAGGCATTCCTCCAGCAACCGACTGAACAAAATCTGTCGTTTCTGTTTTCACAGTTATTGAATATGCAAGGCGAACAAAAACAGTTGGCAATGGCTGTCTTAAAGTCAGCATTAAACTGTCATCAGGGCGAACCGTGGGATACCATCAAACAAATAACCTTCTTCTATCCCGATGATAATGGACTGTTTACACCACTCCTGCTCAATGTCGTTGAACTCGAACCCGGCCAGGCGATGTTTCTATATGCCCGTACTCCCCATGCCTATCTTGATGGCGTCGCCTTGGAGGTTATGGCCAATTCTGACAATGTGTTGCGTGCCGGTTTAACCAGTAAGCATATTGATGTCCCTGAATTAATGGCTAATCTGGATTTTATTCCAAAAGCTGCCGATACTTTGCTAACCGAACCAAGGCAGGAAAAAGAGGCGCTGAATTATCCTGTTCCTGTTAATGATTTTTGTTTTTCTGTTTATTCTGTTTCAGAACAACCAATCTCATTGGAAAATGATTCAGCATCGGTTCTATTTTGTGTTGAAGGGCAAGCAGTTATCAGCACTGATAAGCAGCAGTTAAAATTACTCTCAGGTGAATCAATCTTCTTACCTGCTATTGAAAAAGCCGTCACTGTTTATGGTCAGGGGAGAATAGCCAGAGTATCTAATTAATTTTATTATATTAATATGGTTATGATTGCTTTTATTGATTATTAATCATATTTTTCAGTGAATTTTGACATAAATACAAAACGCATAACGCGTTAAAAGGATGGGATTTCCACATGAAAAAATCGTTAGTTGCAGTAAGCGTTGTTGTTGCTATGGGTGCGGTATGGACAGGAACATCATGGTATACAGGTAAGAAACTTGAAGACCGTTTAGATAGCTTCATAAAACAGGCGAACACTGAACTGGTGAAATCATTTCCTGAAAGTGGCATAGAATGGCAAGCAAAAGATTTCAAACGAGGGATTTTCAGCTCCGATGTCCGTTTGATCCTAAACATCAAGAATGGTGTAAAAAATGCCGATATTCCGCCAAATGAAGAAATCATTTTCAAATCGACAATTGATCATGGGCCATTTCCGATTTCTAACCTGAAGAAATTCAACCTGATACCCCAAATGGCCTCTGTCCACGCAGAACTGGAAAAAAATGATGCGTTGAAAAAACTATTTAATATCACAAATGAAAAATCATTGTTTAACTTAAATGCTAAAGTCAGTTATAGCCGTGCGCTCTCTGCTAACATTGAACTGGTCCCGATTAATCATACGGAAACGCCTGAAAATGGTGACCAACGGGTTCTGTCATTTTCAGGCGCAAAAATCAGTGCCGACGTTAATCATGATCTCAGTGAATTTTCCTTCACAGTCAAAAGTGATGAATTGTCTTTTAGTGATCCTACCAAAAAAGAAACAGTTTCACTTAAAGGTATTGATTTTAAGGGAGATAATAAAAAAGGTAAATTTGATATCTATACCGGAGATCAAAGCTACAGTATTGGCGAATTCAGTATGAATGGAATTCCTAATGAGCCAAATATTGCGCTTAGGGGAATGAAAGTGATATCCAATTTAGATGAGGACAAGGACAATCTGAACATCAAAATCGTTTATAGCATTGATGGTGTAAAAATTGAGGATATCGAGTTTGGCTCTGGTAAGTTAGCCCTGGGTATGGAAAAACTCGATGGCCAGTCTGTACGTAAATTTACCCAAGCTTATAATGATGCGGCAGAAGCCGCCTTGACTACAGATAAAGCATCTTATGATGCAACTTCCCTGGCAGTACTCAGTAACTTACATCTCCTCCTGAATAACAATCCACAATTTAGCATTTCTCCTTTTAGCTGGAAAAACAGTAAAGGCGAGAGTTCAGTAGATTTCAAACTTTCCTTACAAAACATTCCTGAAGATAAAAGTGCATTGCAACTCATGGGACCGGAAGAGATAGTTCGTACCCTGGTCCAAGAGTTGTCCTTGCACATTAATGTACCGAAAGCCATGTTGATGGAATCTATTACGCAATCAGCGATGCTAGATGGTCAGGATAAAGCTGCCGCAGAAGCTCAGGCAGAACAACAAGTTAAAATGATGACTCAAAAAGGGGTTCAAAACAAAATTCTTACTGATAAAGACGGTATCATTGGTCTCAACTTTCACTACACCAATAATAAAGTCAAATTAAACGACAAAGAGTCCAGCTTACATCAATTCCTGCTTGATAATGGCCTTGCAGGGTCCTATGATGAAGCAGATGGTGAACAAAATCAGCATGATGATACCAAAGCTGAACTTCCTTTCGTTGAATAAGTGTACAGTTAACTCACCGTCATCTAAATAAATAACCAGAACCCGGCTTTCGGGTTCTCCCACAAGAAAGTACATGCTTAGGTTAAAAAAACCTCCTCAGCTAAGACATCGCTAACATTAAGATATCAATAGTGCTTTCACTTTCTTGCCAGTCAACACGTTGGCTGGCTTTTTTGTATATAAAATTTGATAAGAAGGATAAGAAAATGATTGACATACAGCTTCCACTGACCGATCTGCACCGTCACCTCGACGGTAATATCCGTCCCGAAACCATTTTGGATCTTGCTCGTCAACATAATATCCCACTCCCAGCTTATGAGCTGGATGCATTACGTCCTCATGTCCAAATCATTGAAAATGAACCTAATCTTGTCAGTTTCCTGCAAAAATTGGACTGGGGTGTGACTGTACTTGCCGATTTAGAAGCTTGCCGCAGGGTCGCCGTTGAAAACGTTGAAGATGCGGTCAATGCGGGTCTTGACTACGCTGAACTGCGTTTCTCCCCTTATTACATGGCTATGAAGCACCAACTTCCCGTTGAAGGTGTTGTGGAAGCAGTCATCGAGGGTATTCATTCAGCAAGCCAGAAACATGATATTCAGATCCGTTTAATTGGTATTCTGAGTAGAACATTTGGGGAAAAAGCTTGCACCGAAGAACTCACTGGACTTCTTGCTCATAAACAACATATCACCGCATTAGATCTGGCCGGTGATGAATTAGGATTCCCCGGCCATCTCTTTGAGCAACATTTTATCCAAGCGCGTGACGCAGGCTGGAATATTAGCGTACATGCAGGTGAAGCCGCAGGTGCGGAAAGCATCTGGCACGCTATTCGTGAATTGGGGGCAACCCGCATTGGCCACGGTGTCAAAGCAATCACTGATCCAGCCCTAATGGATTATTTGGTTGAATATGGCATCGGTATTGAATCCTGCCTGACATCAAACCTGCAAACCAGCACAGTCAGTTCTTTGCAAGCTCACCCGCTGAAACAATTTCTTGAGCACGGGATCTTGGCATCAATTAATACCGATGATCCGGCAGTAGAAGGCATTGAAATTCGTCATGAGTATAACGTTGCTGCGCCAGCAGCGGGGCTGTCTCCAGCGCTGATCCGACAGGCGCAGATTAATGGTCTGGCAACTGCATTCCTTAGTGAAGCAGAAAAACAGGCACTGAAAGAAAAAGCCGCCAACCGCTAAGAAACATTATTTATGCTAAATTGTTCCAAAGGCAGAAAACTACTCTGCCTTTTTTGTTTTTAGGCGCTGCGCATAACGCTGTGCAAGAACAGCACAAACCATTAATTGGATCTGATGGAAAATCATCAGCGGTAACAGCATCACACCTACCATTGGCGCGGGAAATAATACATTTGCCATTGGCACACCATTCGCCAGGCTCTTCTTCGAACCACAAAACACAATAGTGATTTCGTCATCTTTACTAAACCCCAGCAGACGCGAGCTATATACGTTAATTATTAGTACGATAGCCAATAAAACACAGCAAACGATCCCAATCATAAGCAGTGAATAAGCATCGATTTTATGCCATATACCTCCCACCACCGCCTCACTGAATGCAACATAAACCACCAGCAAGATAGAAGAACGATCGGTCATGTTGACCCATTTTTTATGCTTTTCCACCCAACCGGCAATCAGAGGACGCGATAAGTGTCCAGCAATAAAAGGCACCATCAACTGTAAGATGATATCTTTTATCGCTTGCCAGGTATCAGTTTGAGCAGCGCCTTCATGAGCCTGGATCAAAAAACCAACTAATAATGGAGACAGGAATACGCCTAATAAACTTGAGGCGGAAGCACTGCATACCGCGGCAGCAACATTTCCCCCGGCAACGGAGGTAAAAGCGATAGCCGATTGCACCGTGGCAGGTAAAGCACAAAGATAAAGAAAGCCCATATAAATCGTTGGTGACATCCACTCTGGCACGATGAAACTTAACCCCATTCCCAGTATGGGAAACAAAATAAAAGTGCTAGTGAAAATCACCAAGTGCAACCGCCAATGCCCTATTCCTGCCAAAATGGCATTACGGGATAACTTCGCTCCATGCATAAAAAATAACAACGCAATAGCGGCCGTTGTTAAGTACTGAAACCACTTTTTCGCTTCACCTTCACAAGGAAAAAACGATGCAATGATGACCACCGCAATCAGTATAACTAAAAAAGGATCAATTCTTAATTTTTGCAACACGTTCATCAAGATAAGCCCCCTTGCCCCACCTGCCATTGTTTAATTAGTCAATTAAGATTGTGCGCCGTTCTTTTGCCGATTTTTCACCGGCTTCAATAAGCTTCATAATCAAAATAGCTTCGCTGGCAGTCACTGGGTTCGGTTTTCCAAATAAAATCGCATCACGAATAGCGGCATAATAAGCACCATAATTGCCAGGTACAGTAGGAACAACTTTCGTAACCAAGTTATCATCTTGTGACAACGTCATATAACCATCCCGTGCGTCGTATCCCCAGTCTGCCCGTGGTGGTCTTTCCCCCGCCTTTAAACGCTCTTCCTGAGTATCCAACCCATATTTAGTATAACTGCCAGCCATACCATGCAATGTATAAATAGGTGATTCTGCCGCTGCGAGCATCGTTGCATGTAATACAACTTTCAAATCAGGATAGGTAAGTTGGGTATGAAAATAATCCGCCGTCTCTGCATTCGGACGCATCATGCCCAAATCTGTTGTGATGGCTTGTGGTTTGCCAAAAAGTTGAACGGCCTGATCCAGTAAATGAGGAGCTAAATCATACCAAATACCACTACCGGCTCCGGCAGCTTCACGCCAGCGCTGACGAACAACGGGACGGTAACGATCAAAATGGGTTTCATAATATTTTAGTGTTCCCAATTTATTTTCTTTAATAATTGATTTCACCGTCAGAAAACCAGAGTCCCAGCGGCGATTATGAAATACAGATAGCAATAAATTGGCTTCTTCCGCTTGCTTTTTCAATGCTTGAGCTTGTTCTACCGTAATAGTAAAGGGCTTATCAACGATGACATGTTTACCTGCCGCCAATGCCTGTTGTGCCAATGGGTAATGAGTATCATTTGGAGTTGGGATCACAATAAGGTCAATGTTGGGATCACGGAAGAGTTCCTCCGGTGAAGAAACGGCCGATATTGCTGGCCAGTCTTTTTTAACTTTATCTGCATCACTGCTGGAAATAGCAACGCATTCAATATTGAATGTTCCTGCAATCAATGGCGCATGGAACGTTTTACTTGCATAACCATAACCTACCAACCCAACTTTTAAAAAATCACTCATAGCTGCCTCTAAAAAATGATCGTAAATCAGGCATCAGAAAGTATCACCACCTCTCACACGTTAGCAAATCCTGATTCCAGTATTACGCTCTTTTTCCTATAATCATTTTCCTAATATCCAAAACACTCATGATGGAGTGAAAACCTCTTATGTATCAGTCCAATGATTATTATCGTATTAATGGCTGGTTATTAGCACCTGCGGCATATCTAATCATGACATTAATTGCTGCCGGTTTGATGTTACTGTTATATATAATGACGTTTATCCATAAAAATGAAGCTATTCATCAAATAGGGGGGAGTTTTACTGCATTGTGGTATGCCTCAGTATTAACCACGACAATGATGTGGTGTTTTACTGTATGGGTATTGAAACTCCTTTTTATTCGTTCAAAACGATTCCCACGAATCTTTATTATGTGGCTGATGGTTTCCGTGCTGATAGCCATAAAAACTTTTGCCTTTTCTCCTATTTCTGATGAAATGGCAATACGTTCCCTATTATGGCCATTACTGGCTGCTGCCGTTTTCATTCCTTATATTAAACGCTCCCACCGGGTGAAAATGACTTTCACACAAGATCGATAACATACCCCACAATTGATTGTTATCATTGCCCCACTTCCCCACGTTCAGGTGGGGAATTTCTACTCAAACTATGTAAGCCGTGTTCCATTTTCCAATATCTTATTTTCGGGTATAGCAATGACTGAATACCTTTTGTTATTTATTGGCACAGTTTTGGTCAATAACTTTGTTTTAGTAAAATTTTTGGGTCTGTGCCCATTTATGGGTGTATCCAAAAAACTCGAAACCGCCATCGGTATGGGGCTGGCCACAACTTTTGTTCTTACCCTGGCCTCTATTTGTTCATGGCTGGTAAACACATTCATTCTTGTCCCGCTTGACTTGGCTTATTTACGAACTCTGAGCTTTATTCTCGTTATTGCGGTTGTCGTTCAGTTTACTGAACTGGTCGTCCGCAAAACCAGCCCGACGCTTTATCGCTTGTTAGGCATTTTCTTGCCACTGATTACAACTAACTGTGCTGTCCTTGGTGTTGCATTACTGAATGTCAATCAATCCCACGATTTTTTACAATCTGCTGTCTATGGCTTCAGCGCTGCCGCAGGTTTTTCGCTCGTCATGGTGCTATTTGCCGGCATTCGGGAACGCCTGGCCGTTGCCAACATTCCTCTCCCATTTCGTGGTTCATCAATAGGGCTTATTACCGCAGGGTTAATGTCCCTCGCATTTATGGGATTTAGTGGTTTGGTGAAATTCTAATGATGTCATTATGGGTTGCTATCGGCGTGTTAAGCATACTCGGATTAGCTTTTGGCCTAATCCTTGGTTTTGCTGCTCGTCGTTTTAAAGTAGAAGAAGATCCGATTGTTGAAAATATCGACAACCTATTACCCCAGAGTCAATGTGGACAGTGCGGTTACCCTGGTTGTCGACCCTACGCTGAAGCGGTTGCCAACAATAGCGAGATGATCAATAAATGCGCCCCCGGTGGAGAGCAAGTTATGATCAAAATCTCTGAATTGCTGGGTGTTGATCCACAACCGTTGGATGGCGATGATAACGTTCAAAATCCAGCCAGAAAAGTGGCTTTCATTGATGAAGAAAATTGCATAGGCTGCACAAAATGCATTCAGGCTTGCCCTGTAGATGCCATTATTGGTGCAAACCGTGCCATGCACACGGTTGTTGAAGATCTCTGCACAGGTTGTGACCTCTGTGTCGCACCTTGCCCGACAGATTGCATTACGATGATCCCCGTTGCTACTACTACCTCAAATTGGAAATGGGATTTAAACACCATCCCAGTAAAAAATATTCCCGTGACACCCGAATCTACTTTGTTCACTTCTGTTAATCCTGTTGAGGTTAAAACCCATGTTTAATCTGCTCAACTTGCTTAACAAAAATAAAATCTGGGATTTTGCTGGTGGTATCCATCCACCAGAAATGAAGCTGCAATCCAGCCGTATCCCATTACGCCATGCACCATTGCCGCATGAATTAATCATCCCTTTACAGCAACATTTGGGACCAGAAGGCGAACTGCTGGTTAAAGCGGGTGATAATGTGCTGAAAGGCCAGGCTTTAACGTTTGGAGTGGGCAGAACAGTACCTGTTCATGCTTCCACATCCGGGACAATTATTGCAATTGAGCCTTACGTTACGGCTCACCCTTCCGGGCTAAAAGAATTGTGCGTCCGGTTGCGTCCTGATGGTAAAGACCAGTGGGGAGAACGTAACCCAGTCGCTGATTACACCACGCTGGATGTCGATGAAATATTGCAACGCATTCAACAAGCCGGTATTGCTGGCTTAGGTGGTGCTGGTTTTCCTACCGAAACAAAACTTAAAGGCGGACGACACAATCTCAAGACGGTGATCATCAATGCGGCTGAGTGTGAACCCTATATCACCGCTGATGACCGTTTAATGCAGGAACATGCGCCAGAGGTTATTTCGGGTATCCGTATTCTGATGCATTTGCTTAATCCAAAGCAGGTGTTGATCGGTATTGAAGATAACAAACCCGAAGCAATTAATGCCTTAAACACAGCACTTAATGGTGATAAGTCCATTATTGTGCGCGTCATTCCAACAAAATATCCTTCTGGTGGTGCCAAACAACTGACCAAGATCCTGACCGGAAAAGAAGTACCTTCTGGCGGTCGTTCTTCTGACATCGGCGTTCTTATGCAAAACGTGGGAACAGTCGTGGCGATAAAGCGGGCTATTATTGATGGCGAGCCGTTAATCGAACGTGTAGTTACGCTAACAGGCGAAGCTGTCACTTCTCCCGGTAATTTCTGGACTCGCCTCGGCACCCCCGTTCACTTCCTGTTACAACAAGCCGGATTTAACCCAGGATCAGAACAAATGGTCATTATGGGTGGGCCATTAATGGGATTCACTTTGCCTGATTTGAATGTCCCCATCGTCAAAATCAGTAACTGTATTCTTGCACCTTCGGTACAAGAGATGGAACCCAAAGTCATTGAAGAAGCATGCATCCGCTGCGGCTTATGCGTTGAAGCATGTCCTGCTGGATTGTTGCCACAACAACTGTTTTGGTTCAGCCGTGGGCAAGAACATGAAAAGGCCAAAAATCACCATTTATTCGACTGTATTGAATGTGGCGCCTGTGCTTATGTGTGCCCAAGTAATATTTCCCTGGTTCAATACTACCGACAGGAAAAAGCTGAAATATGGGCGATAGAAGCAGAAGCACGCCGTTCTACTGAAGCTAAAATGCGTTTTGAAGCCAAACAGGCACGTATGGAACGGGAAAAATTGGCGCGTGAAGAACGTCATAAGAAAGCGGCGGTTCAAGTAAATAGCAGTGATAAAAGTGCTGTACAAGCCGCTCTTGCCCGTGCGAAGGAAAAACAGGGAAATACAGGCGAATCTGTCATTGTGCAGGCAGGCCAATTACCTGACAATACGGCAGCAATTGCAGCACGTAAGGCCAGAAAAGACCAGTTGCGTACTCGTCAGGCAGAAAAACAAATTACTACAAGATTAAATATAGAAGAAGATACATCAATATCGGTTGAAGGTAATGATCCGCGAAAAGCTGCCCTCGCGGCTGCAATAGCCAGGGCAAAAGCGAAAAAGGCAGCACAAAAAAGTGGAGAGGTGGCAACGTCACCAGAGGAACCGCAAAAAAATAGCGCGGATGATAAGCAAGATCCACGTAAGGCAGCCGTTGCTGCGGCTATTGCGCGTGCTAAAGCCAAAAAAGCCGCTCAAAGCCAACCTGAATCGACTCTCCCCCAGACGGGTTCCGAAAAACCGGAAGAAACCGATCCCCGTAAAGCGGCTGTCGCGGCAGCTATTGCACGGGCCAAAGCCAAAAAAGCCGCTCAAGCTCAAGAAAAAGTTACAACAGAATAGTGAAATTTATCGATGAAATTTAGGCCAGTAAAAACTGACAACAACCAACTAAAAGTCGCTAGTTCGCCTTTTACACATAATCAAAAAAGCACCAGCCAGATCATGCTTTGGGTGGTTTTAGCTGCCATACCCGGTATTGCTGTCCAGACCTGTTTCTTTGGCCCCGGAACCTTATTCCAGATCTTATTGGCTATCATTACCGCATTATTAGCTGAATCTGCTGCTATCGCATTAAAAAAACAACTAATACTGCCCTATCTCAAAGATAACTCTGCTTTAGTCACAGGATTGCTTTTAGGTATTAGCTTGCCACCATTAGCACCATGGTGGCTAATCGTGCTAGGCACCTTTTTTGCTATCATTATTGCTAAACATCTGTATGGAGGACTTGGGCAAAACCCGTTTAACCCTGCCATGATTGGCTATGTCGTTCTGTTGATCTCATTCCCTGTCCAAATGACCCGTTGGTTGCCCCCTGAATCTTTGCAGACATTCACTTTAACGCCATGGGATAGCTTGGTGGTCATTTTCACAGGACATACGCCAGATAGCTCTACTTTGTTACAACTGCAACAAGGTATTGATGGATTAAGTCAGGCAACACCGTTGGACAGTTTCAAAACTGGCAGGTTGACTCACAATATTGATGAAGTATTGCAACAACCTATATTACAAGGTGTTTTAGCCGGCATTGGCTGGCAATGGGTTAACGTGGCTTATTTGGTTGGCGGCCTGATTATGCTCAACCGAAAAATCATTAACTGGCAAATCCCAACGGCATTTATTTTGTCACTGGGTATTTGTGCATTGATGAGTTGGTTTTTTGATCCTACTCGTTATTCACCGCCTTTATTGCAACTCTTTTCTGGTGCAACCATGTTAGGCGCATTTTTTATTGCAACTGACCCCGTTAGCGCATCAACAACACCAAAAGGCCGTTTGATTTACGGAGCCATTATTGGTGGGCTTATTTGGATAATTCGAGTTTATGGTGGTTATCCTGATGCGGTTGCATTTGCGGTATTACTGGCAAACATATGTGTACCACTTATTGACCATTACACCCAGCCTCGTGCTTACGGCCATAAATAGGAAAAGAGAATGTAATGAACGCATCCCAACCACTTGGCCTTTGGCACCGCACTGGAATTGAGAGATGAGGCGTGGATCCTCACAGATTTCCGGCCTTATAGTGCCTAAAAGCGGGAGCCTGTTGCTCCCTGATGACTGGAGGATCCACTCATGAAACATACTCCTTTTGGCGTCGATATTGCAAAACATTTGATGCAGATTCATTTTGTTGATGAATACACCGGTGAACTCATTGATAAGCAACTGAGGCGAAATGACTTTTTAACGTTCTTTAGTAACCGTGAGCCTTGCCTGATTGGCATGGAAGCCTGTGGCGGTGCGCATTATTGGGCACGGGAGCTAAGGAAGCTTGGGCATGAAGTCCGTTTGCTTCGGGCGCAATTTGTCAGGGCGTTCCGAATGGGCAATAAAAACGATGTTCAGGATGCCCGGGCTATTTGGCTGGCGGTTCAGCAACCCGGTAAATCGGTCGCCGTCAAAAACGAAGAACAACAGGCGATTCTGTCATTACACCGAATGCGCCACCAATTGCTCAAATTCAGAACCGCGCAAATCAATGCACTGCACGGTTTGCTGTTGGAATTTGGTGAAACGGTGCATAAGGGCAGAGCCTCACTGGATAAAGCGATGCCCGAAGTACTTGAGCGACTCAGAGAAAGACTGGCCCCGTTTCTGCTCAATCTACTTGAAGAGCAATACCATCGTTTGAACGAAATTGATGAGCAAATCGACCAGGTGGAAAAACACCTTATTGCATGGGCAAAACAGAATACAGATTGTCAGCGGATTATGAAAATTCCAGGTATCGGTGTCCTGATTGCGACAGCGGCTATCGCAACCATGGGTGATCCCAGCGCGTTCCGGTCGGGCAGAGAGTTTTCGGCCTATCTGGGCTTGGTGCCAAAACAGACGGGAACAGGAGGCCGAATTAAATTACTGGGGATCAGTAAACGGGGAGATACCTACCTGAGAACCCTGTTTATTCACGGTGCCAGAGCAGCCACCTTACTCACGAAAACCCCGTCGCCGTGGGTGACAGAACTGAAAAAACGACGCCCAGCCTGTGTAGCGATAGTAGGCATGGCTAATAAGCTGGCCCGTACCGTTTGGGCACTGGTTGCCCATCAACGGGACTACCAAAAAGATTACGTCAGTGTCAGGCCTTACTAAGGCGCTTCACTGGTCAACTTTAACTTGTAACACAACAAGGATGAATGCAGAAAGATTGCTGAGGCAAAGGTAACGATGACAAAGACAGGTAAGACCGTGACTTGCTAAACCTGAATAGTTCCTTGAGCATAAAGCTCGTCAGGAGAATGAGGAGCAAGCCAGCGGATTACATCGAGGCCCGCAGTTTTGGCTGCAATAAGGCCGGATATAGAGCTGCAACCTACCGTCGATGTCAGCGTGGTTTTTGTCTTGCAAACGGGATGCGTTCATATAGAGTGTACTATGTTAGAAACTATGCGTCGTCACGGGATTACCCTTGCAATTTTCGCGGCTTGTACGACAGGGTTAACCGCCATTGTTTATTCATTAACAAAGGATCGGATCGCCGAACAGGCAGCTTTGCAGCATAAGGTATTATTGGATCAAGTTGTTCCTCCTGCTTTATACGACAATGATCTGCAAAATGAATGCTATCTAGTGACAAACAATGCATTAGGCAATGAACTACCTCACCGTCTTTACCTCGCCCGCAAAAAAGACGTTCCGGTCGCCGCTGCGTTAGAAAGTACGGCGCCTGATGGCTATTCAGGGGCAATTCAATTACTGGTTGGTGCCGATTTTTCCGGTAGCGTACTGGGGGTTCGTGTCACTGAACACCATGAAACACCGGGTTTGGGCGACAAAATTGAAACCAGAATTTCCAATTGGATCTATGCTTTCTCTGGCAAAAAAATCATGTCAAAGGATGATCACAATTGGGCAGTCAAAAAAGATGGCGGAGAGTTTGACCAATTTACCGGTGCAACCATTACACCACGTGCTGTTGTCAGTGCCGTTAAACGAACTGCGCTTTATCTGGAAACAGTGCCAACGCAACTTTCTTCCCTGCCAACTTGTGAAGAGAAATAATCATGAATGAAGCTAAGAATCTATTTATTCAGGGACTATGGAAAAATAACTCCGCATTGGTGCAGCTTTTAGGGCTTTGCCCTTTATTGGCCGTTTCCTCCACAGCAACCAATGCTCTGGGATTAGGATTAGCGACAACACTGGTTTTAGTGAGTACCAATATGGCAGTGTCAGCCTTACGTCGCTGGGTTCCTCATGAAATCCGTATCCCAATTTATGTGATGATAATCGCGTCTGTCGTCAGCGCTGTCCAGATGTTAATCAATGCCTTTGCTTTCGGACTCTACGGATCATTGGGTATTTTTATTCCCCTGATTGTGACTAACTGCATCGTGATTGGTCGTGCTGAAGCCTACGCATCAAAGAATTCGATCTACCATTCGACGATTGATGGCCTTTCAATGGGGCTGGGAGCAACTTTCGCCTTATTCGTATTGGGTTCCATGCGAGAAATTTTGGGAAACGGGACGATTTTTGATGGTGCGGATTTATTGCTGGGTAGTTGGGCCAAATCACTGCGGATTGAAATAATTCATCTGGACTCCCCTTTCCTACTTGCCATCTTGCCACCGGGTGCTTTCATTGGGTTAGGTTTGATGCTGGCAGGAAAATATATCATCGATGAACGCATCAAAAATCGGACAGAAAATAAAGAACGCCAGTACCTGGAAAAAGGCTGTGGAAGCCATATCACAAGAGGCTGAAGTAATCAGATATGAATCAACAAAAACGGATTGAGATACTCACCCGTTTACGGGATAACAATCCACATCCAACTACTGAGCTGGTGTTTAATTCTCCATTTGAGTTGCTGATTTCTGTATTGCTATCTGCGCAGGCTACAGATGTCAGCGTAAATAAAGCAACAGCAAAACTATACCCCGTAGCTAATACTCCGCAGGCGATCCTTGATTTGGGTGTTGATGGTTTAAAGGAGTATATAAAAACCATTGGGTTATATAACACTAAAGCGGAAAACGTGATCAAAACCTGCCGGATATTGCTGGAAAAACACCAAGGAGAAGTACCGGAAGATCGCATAGCGCTGGAAGCGCTGCCAGGTGTCGGTCGAAAAACTGCTAACGTTGTTTTAAATACCGCTTTTGGTTGGCCAACCATTGCCGTTGATACACATATTTTTCGTGTCAGCAATCGAACCCTCTTTGCCCCAGGAAAGAATGTTGATGAAGTTGAGAAGAACTTATTGAAAGTTGTGCCAGCCGAATTCAAGGTTGATTGTCACCATTGGTTGATTCTGCATGGTCGCTATACTTGCATTGCTCGTAAACCGCGCTGTGGATCTTGTATTATTGAGGATCTTTGTGAATATGCGGATAAAACCGAATAGTAAAAAATCTTAAATTTCCATTAGTCTGTCTTCTATTTGATCATTTTTGATCATTACAGGAGGCAGACTGAAAAACCATATCATTATTGTTCCTTCCCTGTTGAAATTTATAGACACGTTAAGATGGATTCGGTTTTTTGGATAACTTCATAAGTATGTTGTAACTAAATATTGCTTTTTCAAACGTTACCTAATACGGATTAGACTGTAATATCACTAACAACACTGTCGTATCAGTGGATGAGCAGAAATAGCTTTCCGCGTTTCAAAAAACGGCTAATTTTTGACCTTATACCGCAGTTTTTCCTGTTTTGATAAGATGTTACTTGCTCCACACTCTCGATTCGCGTAAAACTGTTGTCCAAAATTATCAATAATAACTCCATATTCTCTTGATATTATGTTTCAAAATAATCCGCTGCTTGCACAGCTAAAACAGCAACTTCACGCCCAGACCCTGCGTGTAGAAGGTTTAGTCAAAGGAACTGAGAAAGGTTTTGGATTTTTAGAAGTCGACGGCCAAAAAAGTTATTTCATTCCGCCCCCTTACATGAAAAAAGTCATGCACGGTGATCGGATTTCTGCGGCTATCCACACAGACAAAGAGAAAGAAATTGCCGAACCTGAGTCTCTGATTGAACCCTTCCTGACCCGTTTTGTAGGAAAGGTCCAGAAGAAAGAAAATGATAACCGACTATGGATTATTCCTGATCACCCATTATTAAAAGACACTATCCCTTGCCGCCCAGCAAACCACGTTGACCATACCTTTGAAAATGGCGATTGGGCCGTAGCTGAAATGCGCCGACATCCCCTGAAAGGCGATCGTGGTTTCCATGCCGAAATAACGGGTTATATTACGCAAGGTGATGACCATTACGCACCGTGGTGGGTAACATTAACTCGCCACGAACTGGAACGCGAAGCGCCAGCGATGCTGGATTGCCAGTTGGATGATAGTTCTATCGAACGCATCGATCTGACCGCTCTTGATTTTGTCACTATTGACAGTGCAACAACCGAAGATATGGATGATGCCCTGCACATCACCAAAAATGATGATGGCAGCCTGAAACTTTCTATTGCAATTGCTGATCCCACTGCTTATATCAAAGCGGGTAGCGAACTGGACAAAATTGCCTATCAGCGTAGTTTCACCAATTACCTGCCAGGCTTCAATATTCCAATGCTCCCTCGTGAGCTATCTGATGACTTATGTTCCCTGCGCCCTAACGTGCGCCGCCCTGCCCTGGTTTGTCAGGTTTCAATTTTCGAAGATGGTCAACTGGGCGATGATATTCAATTTTTCTCTGCTTGGGTTGAATCTAAATTTAAACTGGTTTATGACGAAGTTTCAGACTGGTTAGAAGACCGGGAAGGTTGGAAACCAGGATCAAACGCCGTAATTAGCCAAATCACCCTTCTGAAAGAGATGTTCGAACGTCGAAACAACTGGCGTCTGCAAAATGCCTTGGTTTTCAAGGAACGCCCGGATTATCGATTTATCCTTGATGAAAATGGCCATGTTGTTGATATCGTTATTGAACAGCGCCGTACAGCTAACCGTATTGTCGAAGAAGCCATGATTGCAGCAAACTTATGTGCAGCTAAAATTCTGCGTGATAAGTTAGGCTTTGGTTTTTATAACGTCCACACTGGCTTTGAACCTACCCAGATTGAGCAGGTCGTTGAAGTTCTCAAGGAAAACGGCATTGAAGCTAATGCCGAAGCATTACTGAATCTGAACGGGTTTTGTGAATTGCGCCGTGAACTGGATAAACAACCGACCCAATTCCTGGACAGTCGTATCCGCCGTTTCCAAACATTTGCTGAAATCAAAACAGAACCAGGCCCACACTTTGGTTTAGGATTTGATGCTTACGCGACCTGGACATCCCCTATCCGTAAATACAGCGATATTATCAACCACCGTCTGTTGAAAGCAATTATCCAGCAAGTGGAAATAGAAAAACCCACTGAAGATTTTTGCCTGCGATTAACAGAGCGGCGCCGAGCTAACCGCATGGCAGAGCGTGATGTTGGTGATTGGCTCTATGCCCGTTTCTTGCAGCCTCATGCTGGCACAGATAAAACATTCCCGGCAGAAATTATCGATATCACCCGTGGTGGTCTACGAGTTCGACTAGTAGATAACGGAGCTATCGCTTTCGTCCCCGGACCATTTTTGCATGCTGTTCGTGATGAACTTCAATGCAGTCAAGAAACAGGTTCCGTATTGATTAAGGGTGAAACGGTTCATCGCCTGAATGACATCATCGATGTTCGTATTGAAGAGGTCAGAATGGAAACCCGCAATATTGTGGCACGTCCTGTATAGGACTATCTTATAAATAATTTCTGTAAACATCTCTGCCGCCATAAATGGCGGCAGTTTCGCAATAACAATAAGATAATCCCTATGAGGACTTCCACATGCTATTTTCCCCAGTGCGTCGGATAGGTTTCACTACCGCCCTCGCTTCCTTACTTGGTGTACTATTCACTTTTCCAGCCAGTGCAACCGCTTATAACACTCGAATTTCTTACCCAAATAAAACATCATCTGCAATAAACCCACACAAGATAAATGAAATCATCCACCAACTTTCCATATTGGAGAAAAATGCCAATGGCCGACTTGGTGTAGTATTGATAGATACATCTGATCATTCCATCATCTCTTACCGTGAAAACGAGCGTTTTCCTCTATGCAGCACCAGTAAGTTGATGACGGTATCCGCTATTTTGCAAAAAAAACGAAACAAATGCCCACCTGTTAAATCAACGCGTTCACTATCAACAATCAGATCTTGTCGAATATAGCCCAATGACGGAAAAACATCTCAAAGAGGGGATGACCTTAGGAGAGTTGAGCGCAGCAACACTACAATATAGCGATAATACGGCTATGAATTTACTTCTTAACCAACTGAATGGCTCACATGAAGTGACACGGTTTGCCCGCACTATCGGTGATCATTATTTTCGCCTCGATCGCCGTGAACCCGAATTAAATACTGCTATTCCAGGTGATGACCGAGACACTTCTACACCACAAGCTATGGCAAAAAGTTTATATAATTTGGTGTTGGGCAATGCCTTAGCGACAACTCAACGTGAACAATTAACGGAGTGGATAAAAGGCAATACAACTGGCGGCACCAGCATTCGTGCAGGATTACCCCAAAATTGGATTGTAGGAGATAAAACCGGCCGTTGCGATTATGGTACAACAAATGATATCGCGGTAATTTGGCCAGTACCTGACCGCGCACCATTGGTTTTGGTTACTTATTTTACTCAGCCAAATAACAAAGAAGCCAATGCCCGTCCTGACGTATTGGCAGCGGCTACACGTATTGTGATACGGGTTAATTCGATTAATTAGTTCAATTAACCAGCTATGCTGTTTATTGGTTACATAGCTGGTTAATAACAAACTGGGTTCAGCCTCCAGCCAGTTTTACCTTCATTCCTTTCGCTTCCAGCAATTGCTTCAACAAGTCGCGTTTATCGCCTTGAATCTCAATTTCGCCCTCTTTAACAGAACCTCCACAGCCACATTTTTTCTTCAATTCGGCTGCTAGCTTAGCCAAAGTTTGGTCATCAGCATCTATGCCTGTAATCACACAAACACCTTTCCCTTTACGACCACTGGCCTGACGCTGGATACGAACAATACCATCACCTTTCGGACGAGAAAGCTTTACTTTTTCCTCCTGGATGCGGCCACCATCCGTCGAATAAACCAAGCGAGAGTTATTATCCATGAATGAGTCCAAGAGATTGGTTAATCTGCTGTAGTGCTAATGTCGGATTTTCTGCGCGGGTAATTGGACGCCCGATCACCATATAATCCACCCCAGCCTGTACCGCCTGAGGTGGTGTCATGATCCGGCGCTGATCTCCCGCGTCTGTCCCTTCAGGGCGAATACCCGGAGTAACAAGCTGGAATGCATGTCCACACACTGCTTTCAATTGCTGTGCTTCATGGGCTGAACACACTACGCCATCTAAACCACACTGTTTTGTCAATAATGCCAAACGCTCCGCATGTTGCGCTGGTGTCATGTCAATGCCTGTGCCTGATAAATCAGATTGCTCCATACTGGTCAGCACTGTCACACCAATCAACAAAGGTGCATCCTTACCGTAAGTGAGCAGCGCCTCTTTAGCTGCTGTCATCATTCTCGCACCACCACTGGCATGAACATTAACCATCCACACACCTAATTCTGCAGCAGCCGCAACCGCCCTTGCCGTTGTATTGGGGATATCGTGAAATTTAAGATCCAAAAACACATCAAAACCACGCTGATGCAGCGCCTGAACAAATTGCGGGCCATACAGTGTAAACATCTCTTTGCCCACTTTCAGACGACAGGATTGTGGATCAATCTTGTCGACAAATGCCAGCGCCGCATCCTGATTGTCATAATCCAGTGCAACAATAACAGGCGAGTCAATCTGTTTATCTAAAGTTTGAACTGTGTGGGAGATCATTTATTAGGCCCTTTGATTTACTAATTAAATTGAATTATTTATAAACTTTAATTACTAGTGAGTAGCAGTATGATAGTGACAGTGTCACTGACCATCCAACCCCCGGATCGGTTTAATAGAGTCCCAAGAACGACATGATGGGCAATGCCAATATAACGAACGGGAAGTAAAGCCACATTTATGGCATCGATAATCAGGTTTTGTGCGGATTTGCTCACCGACCATATTGCGCAAAAGGATCAGGCTTTCTTTAGCCCGCCCTTCTTCCGCTTCCGTCATATGGTAATCCATCAGACGATAAAATAATCTCATTGTTGGATGGCGCTCCAACTGACGGTTAATGAAGTTTTGAGCAACTTCACGCCCTTCTTTCTTCTCAAGGATATCGGCCATATGAAGTTCAGCGATCGCACCACAATTTTCTTCTACACAACGCTGAATAAAAGTTTGCCATTCGGCCGGTTGAGACAAATGTTGGTAACATTCTTGCAGCATTGGCAAAGATTCACTGACCAATTGCTTATCCTGCTCAAGAATGCGTTTCAACGCGTGGGTCGCTTTAAAATATTCCCCCTGAGCCATATAAATACGACCAAACATAATAGTAGCACGGGCACAATTTTTGTCTGCTTGAGCCGCTTTATTCAAATAACCGATCGCAGCAGTAAAATCATCACTGCCCATACATTGCAGAGCCAACTCACAGTAGAAATGCGCAATGTCTTCCCGAAAATGGGATTTACCCAGTTTTACGAGTTTTTCAGCGATATCAATGGCTTTATTCCAATCACTGGTTGACTGGTAGATGGTTAGCAAGGAATTAAAGGCATTTTCACGGAAGTCAGTTTCGTCGACTAACTGAACGAACATGTTCTCTGCTCGATCATAGACTCCAGCAGCCATATAATCTTGCCCAAGCTGCTGGATCGCAAGCAAACGCTGTTCAAATGTCAGGGAAGCACTTTCCATCAGGGACTGATGAATACGAATGGCTCTTTCAACTTCACCACGGGAACGGAAGAGGTTTCCCAATGTTAGGTGAGCCTCAAATGCAGAGCTATCCTCTTTCAGCATATCAAGAAATAAATCTACCGCCTTATCTTGCTGATTGGAGAGCAAAAAGTTAACACCATCAACATATTCACGCGAAAGGCGGTCAGCCGATTGTTGTTTATCTTGTTGAGCACTTCTGCGCCCCATATACCAGCCATAGGCGGCGGCAATGGGAAGCAACAGAAACAACAGCTCTAACATAGAGAATTATTCCTTGTTTAACGCTACGGTAGATGCGACTTTTTTGGATGATTCAGATGGCTGTTCCACTTGAGTTTCCAGTCGTTTGATTTTGCGTTTCGCATGCCGCAAAGAAACACAGGCGCGTAGGTAAAAAAAACCACAAATTCCCCAACCGAGGATAAAGCCAACAGCAAACAACGCAGCCAGCAATGTGGATACAGAGTAATCACCCTTAGCAATCAAATAATTAAACGTCACTATCTGATTATTATTTGCTCCCAGTGTCACTGAGATAACAAAAACAACCAGTGCCAGTAATAAGATCAGAAAATATTTCACATTTCTTCCTGTTATCTATCGTTGCTGATTGATTATGCCAAATAACAGACATAGTGGCGTGTTAAATTAGCATTTCTCGTCTACACACGTCTACGTAAAGGAAGCATTTATTGCAATAAACGCTGATTTCCCTCTTTTTGTAATAAATACATCTGCAAAAATATGCTTATAGTTTAGCATGTTAATATATTTATCATTAAAGAACCCGACGCTTTATATTCATACGTATTAATAATTTCTGTTACAATACTGCGGCGTGCATGCGTTGTAATCAGAAAAAATTTTTGCGTAGTTTTAGCTGATTTCTCAACCGGTATTGTTCTGATATTGCAATATTTATAACGAGTTAAATCAACATATGAATACAAAAATGCAGCTAAAACGGGTAGCTGAAGCAAAATTACCTACGCCATGGGGTGAGTTTTTAATGATTGGATTTGAAGAAATCAAAACAGGCCGCGATCATGTCGCTCTTATTTTCGGCGATATTTCTGGTGATGAGCCTGTATTATCGCGCATCCACTCAGAATGCCTCACCGGAGATGCTTTATTCAGCCTAAGATGCGACTGTGGTTTTCAATTAGAAGCTGCACTTTCGCAAATTAGTCAGGAAGGCCGTGGTGTTTTACTCTATCACCGCCAGGAAGGGCGTAATATTGGCCTGCTGAATAAAATTCGTGCCTATGCTTTACAGGATCAAGGTATTGATACTGTTGAGGCCAACCATCAATTAGGTTTTTCTGCCGATGAAAGAGATTTCACCCTGTGTTCAGACATGTATAAGATATTGAATATTAATACAATCCGTCTTCTTACTAACAACCCTAAAAAAGTTGAAATCATGATAGAAGCAGGTATTAATATCACTGAACGTGTTCCATTGATCGTAGGACGTAATTCCCAAAATGCTCACTATTTAGATACCAAAGCCAACCGGATGGGTCATTTGCTGTCCGAATCAAGCTAAAATTTCTCTCATTACTTTCTGTAAAATATAAAAAACTGCGTCGGTGTGGGCGCAGTCTTTGTTTCTAAATGTGGTTTTTTAATTGATATTTTTCAGTTTTTATTATTTCAGCATATTACGGATCACATAATGCAAAATACCATCATGATAGAAGTAAGCCAGTTCTGTTCCCGTATCAATGCGGCAACGGGTATCAATCACAATTTCCTGTCCATTGACATAAGTAATTTTCACTGCAATTGTCTGCCCGGGTTGAATGTTTGATAATCCTGTAATATCAATCCTTTCATCTCCCGTCAGGTTTAAGCTCTTGCGGCTGACGCCTTGAGGAAATTCCAATGGCAAGACCCCCATACCAATCAAGTTAGAGCGGTGAATACGTTCAAAAGATTCTGCAACCACAACCCTGATCCCTAGTAATTTTGTTCCTTTTGCAGCCCAGTCACGGCTTGACCCTGAACCATATTCTTTCCCCGCAATAACGGCTAATGGTATTTTTTCCTCCTGATAACGCATAGCGGCATCATAAATAGCAAGTTGGGATTGTGAAGGAATATGCCGGGTATAACCTCCTTCAACCCCTGCTACCATTTCATTACGAATACGAATGTTAGCAAACGTTCCTCGCATCATAACTTCATGGTTACCACGTCTTGAGCCATACGAATTAAAATCTTTTGGTGCAACGCCATGTTCTTGCAAATAACGCCCAGCTGGACTGTCAGCCTTGATATTTCCAGCCGGGGAAATATGATCCGTCGTGACTGAATCCCCCAGTATCGCCAAAATGTGAGCCTGATGTATGTCTGTAATCGGTTTAGGTTCAGCCGTCATATCACTGAAGAAAGGAGGATGGCGTATATAGGTTGAATCCGGCTGCCAGGCATAAGTCGCTGAACTTTCTACGCTCAAGGATTGCCAACTTTCGTCACCTTCAAACACAGAATTATATTCTTTATGAAACATTTCGGTTCTGACTTTTCCAGTCGCTTCCGCAACTTCTGTACTATCAGGCCAGATATCCTTCAAGTAAACATCATTGCCTTGTTGATCTTTTCCGATAGGTTCTCGCGTCAGATCCTTTTTCATGCTGCCAGAAAGCGCATAGGCCACCACCAACGGCGGTGATGCCAGCCAGTTAGTTTTCACTAAAGGATGAATACGCCCTTCAAAATTTCGGTTACCGGAAAGCACCGCCCCAACGGTTAGATCAGATTGCTTGATTGCAGCTTCAATAGGATCAGGCAATGGCCCGGAATTGCCAATGCAGGTAGTGCAGCCATACCCTACCAAGTTGAAACCCAGTTTTTCCAGATATGGCATAAAACCGGCCAGTTCCAGGTAACTTGTCACGACTTTCGAACCGGGTGCCAGTGAAGTTTTAACCCACGGTTGACGCTGTAAACCTTTCTCAACCGCTTTTTTGGCAAGTAATCCCGCCGTCATCAATACGTTGGGGTTAGAGGTGTTTGTGCAAGAGGTAATGGCAGCAATCACCACGGCACCATCTTGCAATGAAAAAGTTTGGTTATCTAAAGTCACTGATACCGCTGATAAGTGCTCTTGCGTTTTATGGATATCCAATTCCATAGCAGACTGAAAAGCCTGTGGTACATTTCCCAATGCAACCCGGTCTTGAGGGCGTTTCGGCCCGGCTAAACTTGCTTCAACTGTCGACATGTCCAACTCTAGGGTGCTGGTAAAGATAGGCGTATCCCCTGCATTACGCCATAAGCCCTGAGTTCTGCAATAAGCTTCAACCAAAGCAATTTCTTCTTCATGACGCCCCGTTAAACGCATATAGTCTAATGTAATGTCATCAACAGGGAAGAAACCACAAGTTGCACCATATTCAGGAGCCATATTGGCTATAGTTGCCCGATCTGCCAGCGGCAAATCAGATAATCCATCACCGTAAAATTCAACAAATTTACCCACAACACCGTGCTTACGCAGCATTTGTGTCACAGTCAGTACAAGGTCAGTTGCCGTGATCCCTTCTTGCAATTTTCCGGTCAGTTTAAAACCAACCACATCTGGGATCAGCATAGAAACTGGCTGCCCCAGCATCGCGGCCTCCGCTTCAATTCCCCCCTACGCCCCATCCCAGAACACCCAATCCATTAATCATGGTTGTGTGAGAATCCGTTCCGACCAACGTATCAGGATAAGCAAAATCCTTACCATCCTGATTTTCATACCAGACGGCTTTACCCAGATATTCCAGGTTAACTTGATGGCAAATCCCCGTTCCCGGAGGCACTACGCGGAAACGATTAAACGCTTTCTGTCCCCAACGCAAGAACAGATAACGTTCATAGTTACGTGCCATCTCTCTCTGCACGTTTTCTGAAAATGCCTGTTCAGTGCCAAATTTATCAACCATCACTGAATGATCGATAACCAAATCAACAGGGGATAACGGATTAACCTGCTCTACATTTCCACCGAGTCTCAACACCGCTTCCCGCATCGCCGCCAAATCCACGACAGCCGGCACACCTGTAAAATCCTGCATAAGTACGCGGGCGGGGCGATAAGCAATTTCTCGTTCTGCATGACCGGTTTTTTGCCATTCCACCAGCGCCTGCAAATCATCTTCCACTACGGATTCACCATCAACATGGCGCAAGAGATTTTCGAGCAGAACTTTCAGAGACTTTGGCAGGCGGGATATATCGCCAACTTGTTCAGATAACAGAGGTAAACTGTAATAGTGGTAGGTTTTACGGCCAGTGGATTTGCTTCCAATCGAGAGCCTTGAAGCACAGTCCGTTTTCAATTTAAACGACATAACTCCTCTCCTTTCTTATTATTGATGGTCAGATACCATTAAACATAACATATAAGCAACTATTTGTTATTCCGTCACCACACATTTTGCTAACTCGCTGTAAATCCTCATTTATTGATAAATTTTAATGATGACACCTCTAAAGTAGATATGTTTTATTCATGCCATAAGAGTTTGATTGAATTGACTCTAAAGTTTCTACACATTGCTGGCTAATCGGTTTCAAATTGAAATTTGCAAAATAAAGGTGTATTCAGAGTACTCAATACGTTTATTAGCGATTGGAGGTAAGATTATGGACACAGAAAAAAACAAAGAATACCAACATTACCTAAGCCATATACAACAAGCAGATCAGTTTTTTTCGGCTGGCATTAGAGATAAATTTTCCTTGTCGGATTATCAGCTTAGTGATACAGACGGCCTTGTCCAATTTATTATGACGTCAAATATTGTCGACAAAGGCAGTGTCATACAGAAAATGAATGAAATCAAAAAAATACAGATCGCCCTTTCTTCAATAGCCGCCGATTATATTGCCAAATATACCAATGCTCATGGCAAAGCATATAAGACTGACATTCAATTTTGGGGAAATATCATGGCAAAACTGCCATTGATGAGTATCATGAATGTCGAAAGTCAAACCTATCAGCATGAAATGAAAGGTGTTTCTATTGCAACAAATTTACTCCAACTCATCATGGAAATTGTTTTAAATGCAAACTCTCCAAGCCTGAAAAGTTTTTCCGATTTTTTGCAAAAACAAGGGGATGCTATAAGGCTGGGTTTAAAACGGAATGGAGATCATTATTCTACCCTCACATTAGCCAGTGTTATTGAAGCAATTGGAGTCGAAGATCGGGTCATGTATGTCCCTAAAATAAAACTCTATAAAATAGATTTTAACAGAACCAACTCAGAAATGACGTCAAACTGCGCTTCTAGTGAGAATATTAATGTTGAATTTACTTACTCCTCTTGTATTTCCTTATTTAATTATCAATCGTTAGAAAATCACGAAGTTAAAATAGCTTTCGATAATTTCATTCTCAAAAATCAAAAATCTTCAATCGAAAATTCTGACAATTTTTTCAGTGGTGAATTTAAGACAATGATCCCAAAGGGGACATAAAATAAAAGATCAACCACCTACCAGCTGTTTGGAGGTGGTTTAATCTTCTTGATACTGCCTATCTTCTTTATATCTATTTTGCTGATATTAAATATCTTTTTATACTATCGGCAGTTCGATATCTTTGAACATTTCTTCTATTTCTTCATTGGAGCGTAACGCAATGGCTTTATCCACGACATCACGCGTCAAATGTGGCGCAAAACGCCAGATAAAATCATACATATAACTGCGCAGAAAACTACTACGTCGAAAGCCTATCTTGGTCGTGCTGTAACCGAATTGCTCTCGCATATCAATACGTACTAAATCACTGTCCTTAACGGGTTCTACGGCCATACTGGCAATCACACCAACCCCTAGCCCTAACCGCACATAAGTCTTAATCACATCAGCATCTGTTGCTGTAAATACGATTTTAGGTTTCAAACCGACCCGATCAAAAGCAACATCCAACTCAGAGCGACCAGTAAAACCAAACGTATAGGTTACAACCGGATATTCAGCCAGCTCTTCAATCGTCACATTCTGTCTACTGGCAAGCGGGTGATCCTTCGTCACCACAATAGAACGGTTCCAATGATAACAAGGCAACATAATCAGATCGCTATAGAGATGCAGTGCTTCTGTTGCTATCGCAAAATCACTATTTCCTTTGCATACCTCTTCCGCAATTTGCGTTGGAGAACCTTGATGCATATGCAGTGATACATTGGGATAGCGTTCAATAAAGCCCTTAATAACAGGAGGTAAAGCATATCTTGCTTGTGTATGGGTAGTCGCTATATATAAAGAACCACGATCAGGATAGGTGTGTTCACTGGCAACAGAACGAATGGCATCAATTTTTGACAGAACCTCACGTGAAATACGGACAATTTCTTCACCAGCCGGAGTCACGTGCGTCAAATGTTTACCACTACGAGCAAATATCTGAATCCCCAGCTCATCTTCAAGCATCCTGACTTGTTTGCTGATCCCCGGTTGGGAGGTATACAACCCTTCTGCTGTAGAAGATACATTTAGATTGTGATTAACCACCTCTACAATATAACGCAACTGCTGTAGTTTCATATCAGCACTGTCCCTAATAATCAAATGTATGAACGTTTTGTAGTTGAACCAATTTCTATATTGCTAATGGTTACCCACTTATAACCATATAGAATATATGTTTGCAAGAATATAACCACTATAACACTTGCTATATATATATATAACAAATAATTAAGTTGAGTAACTATTATCAAACGCCTGTTGCAGATATATTGTGTTTTAATTTTGTTGAAATACAAAAAAAGCCAGTCCATGGAACTGGCTTTTTAGAAAGAAAAGTTACATTTCCCACAAAAAAAGAAATATCTCTCTAAATATATTTCTATGAATTATACCCACTAAATGAAGATATAATGCACAAATTTATCTTAAAGATCGATTACTTTTCTTTCACCACCCAATCCCCTTCAACAAAAAATGCGGTCCATCCGGTCGCCTTGCCCTTTTTCTCTGACGAAACATACTGCTGTTTAGTTTTACGGCTAAAACGAACAACTGTTTTATTCCCTTCAGGATCAGCAACAGGCGCTTGCGCTAAATAACGCAATTTTTCCGGTAAGCGATCTTGGAACCGAACAAGCTCTTCAACCAATGGTGCTCGCGTTTCGCGAGATTTAGGGAAGGTGTTGGCGGCTAAAAATACCCCTGCCGCGCCATCACGCAGAACAAAGTAGGCATCTGATTTTTCACATGCCAGCTCCGGTAACGGAACCGGATCTTCTTTTGGTGGTGCCACTTCCCCATTGCGTAAAATCTTACGGGTATTTTTACACTCTTCGTTTGTACAACCCATGTATTTACCAAAACGCCCCATTTTCAGGTGCATTTCTGAACCGCACTTATCACACTCAACTACTGGACCATCATAACCCTTAATGCGGAATTCACCTTCTTCAACTTCATAACCATCACACTCTGGGTTATTACCGCACACATGCAATTTACGCTGGTTATCAATCAAATAACTGTCCATCGCTGTACCACACTTTTTGCAGCGACAACGAGCACGCAATGCATTGGTTTCAGCATCATCCCCTTCCAAAATATTTAGGATTTCATTTTCCGGGATAAGGTTAATCGTCTGCTTGCATCGCTCTTTAGGTGATAACGCATAACCAGAGCAGCCAAGAAATACCCCTGTTGTCGCAGTACGAATTCCCATTGGGCGGTTACAGGTCGGGCACCCAATCGAGGTAATCACCATCGGGTTTGGACGCATCCCACCTTCACCTGGCTCTTTACTGGCAACATCAAGCTTCTCACTGAAATTGGAGAAAAATTCGTCCAGAATGCCTTTCCAATTCGCCTCATTGTTAGCTACATGATCGAGCTGGTCTTCCATTCTTGCCGTAAAATCATAGTTCATCAGTTCGTTGAAATTTTCTTCCAAACGATCATTGACAATTTCACCCATTTTCTCTGCATAGAACCGCCGATTTTCAACGCAAACATAACCACGCTCTTGAATGGTTGAAATAATTGATGCATAAGTCGATGGACGACCAATTCCGCGTTTTTCCAATTCCCTGACCAAGGACGCTTCACTGAAACGTGCGGGGGGTTTTGTAAAGTGCTGGCTTGGTATCAACTGTTGCAAATCAAGCTCTGTACCTACTTCCATCGCCGGCAAGGTATTCTCTTCATCCCCTTTGCGCAAAATCGGCATTACTTTTGTCCAACCATCAAAACGCAGAGTACGGCCTTTGGCACGTAACTCAAAATCGCCGGCTTGAACGATCAGTGTCGTGGAATCATATTTCGCAGGTGTCATCTGACAGGCAATGAATTGACGCCATATCAGCTGATACAATTTTTGTGCATCAGTTTCCATATCTTTCAATTCTTCTGCCATGACACTAACATCAGAAGGTCGAATCGCCTCATGGGCTTCCTGAGAGTTTTCTTTGCTGCTGTAAACATTGACACTTTTCGGCAAGTATTCATCACCAAAATGGTGGTTGATATAATCGCGAACCATTTCCAACGCGTCCTGACTCAAGTTAGTCGAATCGGTACGCATATAAGTGATATAACCAGCTTCATACAAGCGTTGCGCCATCATCATGGTTTTTTTTAACCCCAAACCCAAGCCGTGTACTTGCAGCCTGTTGCAATGTTGAGGTAATGAATGGTGCGCCTGGTTTACTCGATGTTGGACGATCTTCACGCTCAATCACTTTGTATCTCGCTTTTTCAAGCAGAGATAATGCTGACTGCGTTTGTTGCGCATTTACGGGTTTAAATGGTTTTCCCTTCTCATGTGTCACTTCCATATGGAGAGAGAGATCGTTCTTAGCCATTAAGTCCGCGTGCAGCTGCCAATATTCTTCCGGCACAAATGCCTTGATTTCGCGTTCCCGCTCAACCACAAGACGAACTGCGACAGATTGCACCCGCCCAGCGGATAGCCCTCTGGCAACTTTTTTCCACAGCAGCGGTGAAACCATGTAGCCGACAACGCGATCCATAAAACGACGCGCTTGCTGGGCATTCACACGGTCAAGATTTAATTCACCGGGATTATCAAAAGCCTGCGTGATTGCATTTTTGGTAATTTCATTGAATACCACCCGGCTGAAACGGGATTCATCTCCACCAATTACTTCCCGCAGGTGCCATGCAATAGCCTCTCCCTCACGGTCAAGGTCCGTTGCAAGATAGATATGATCGGCTTTCTCAGCCAGCGTTTTCAGCTCTGAAACAACTTTTTCTTTGCCAGGCAAAATTTGATAGTTCGCTTCCCAACCATGATAAGGATCGACGCCCATACGAATTATCAGCGCCGTTTTTTCATCTTTTTTTGCTTTCTTTTTATTCTTATCGGTAGATGAGCTTGAACTCTTTTGACTCACTGTTCCACTCTTCGGCAAATCACGGATATGACCTACACTGGATTTTACAACGTAGTCATTCCCCAGATATTTATTGATTGTTTTGGCTTTTGCCGGGGACTCCACTATAACAAGAGCTTTAGCCATAGTTACCTTTACCTAATTATCTTCTTTTCAGATGGCGAAAATCACGGCGTTATGTTGCGATATATAAAATAAAACCTCTTTTTATATTGCGATAGATTTGCAAGATATCAACTAATTTTTATCTTGTACTTTTACTTAAGCGCAAAACCCTTTGAAATATTTAGGGTATTTTATATACCGACACACACCATGCAATTGTCTGTTTTAACAGTTGTAAACAAAATCTTCCATCTGCATGACGAAAAGCCCACACTCTACCTGATAAAAAACGATGCGCAACAACTTATTTCTTGAAGGAGCACAATAAATGAAAACTGAAACCCTGCCTATTAAGCGAGAGCAGTTACTGAAAAAAGTAAATAAAATCATTAAGAAACACGAAGATTTTATACACGGTATGTACGCAGAGCGCGTAGAACAAAGAGGTGGAACATCATCCCTGACTGGTTAATAAATATGCGGGCAATAAAGGATAGATAACTCTCTTCTATTTATCTTACCCGCATATTATCTGCGGTAGTTTTCGATAACTGATTTTTCCGTTACAACAAAGGTTTTTCTCCCCTTTGCCACCAACGCATAAACAATTTGTCAACGTTCTCCATCGCGCTCCCCATAAAACGGTCTATGGCACGTTTGCGGCGATAATAATTGACGCCAATTACTTCACAATGTTCAATTTTTTCAATCAGAAAATCATCACTGACACCCACATCATCAATCAACCCACTCTCTTTTGCTTGTGTACCGTACCAATACTCACCAGTGGCTACGTTTTCCACATCCAAAGAGGGACGGTATTGATGGATAAATGATTTAAATAACTTATGCGTTTCGTTCAAATCTTCCTGAAATTTCTTGCGTCCCTGTTCAGTATTCTCTCCCAAAACAGTCAGGGTACGTTTATATTCACCAGCAGTATGCAATTCAACATCAATATCATTTTTCTTCAATAACCTATGAATATTGGGTAATTGAGCCACAACACCAATGGAACCGATAATGGCAAACGGTGCAGCAATAATGCGATCAGCCACACAAGCCATCATGTATCCACCACTTGCTGCTACTTTATCTACGGCAATTGTCAGGCGTATCCCTTTTTGCCGCAAACGAACCAATTGAGATGCTGCCAGGCCATATCCATGAACCACACCACCAGGACTTTCCAGTCGCAGCAAAACTTCATCTTTTTTATCAGCCACAGCCAATACCGCACTGATCTCTTCGCGGAGTGACTCCACCTCACGGGCATCCATACTGCCGTTAAAGTCCAAAACATAAAGATTCGGCTTCTGTATACCTTTCTGACCCGTTTTGGCTTCTGCTTTTTTCTGTTTAGCGTCACTTTTTTGTTGTTTTTTTAATGCTTTTTGCCAAATTTTTTGTTCTGCCTCACTCATTCGAGCCTGCTGCATCTGATGCTGCCTTTCCTGATATGCCTTACCAAGATTGGTCAGCTTTAATTCCCCTTTGTGCATTGTCTTACGTACACCTAATCCGATACAAACAACCGTCAGAATGGTGATTGCTAAAACCACCGTGAGCACTTTGGCTAAGAACAATCCGTATAGAGACAAATATTCCACAGATCCACCTTTATTAATTTATAATGAACAATAATATGTTTCATTCTAACTAAAAACCGAACGCCTTGCCCTAACAGTTTGCTTAACCCTATCTCAATTGAAATGACGCTCTTTTACCCATTTTTCACTCAATGCTGGCAAATTTGACGGGAACCTTAAGTTTTGTTCTGATGATGACCTGCCATCCTGAAATGGCGGGTCATAGATCCACAAGCAATATAGGAAGATTGTTCGATGTTTAATTACCAACCAAATAGTCATCTACTGCAACAAAAAATTATTCTAGTAACCGGTGCTGGCGATGGCATCGGACGTGAAGCCGCACTGACCTATGCCCGCCACGGTGCGCAGGTTATTTTACTGGGACGTACTACCGCAAAACTGGACGCAGTCAGGCAGCAAATTGCAAATGATGGTGGTTTACCAGCTGACATGTATACGATGGATCTGCTGACCGTGACCGCAGAAGAATGCCAAATTTTCGCCAATGATCTGGCACAGCGCTATTCACGTTTGGATGGCGTCTTGCACAACGCGGGGCTTCTTGGTGCTGTTTCTCCTATCTCAGAACAGCCTGTTCAGCTTTGGCATGAAGTGATGCAAGTGAATGTCAACGCCACTTTTATGCTGACTCAGGCATTGCTCCCTCTGTTATTACAATCCACCAGCGCTTCTTTGGTGTTCACCAGCTCCAGTGTCGGCCGTGAGGGCAGACGTGGTTGGGGGGCCTATGCTGTTTCCAAATTTGCTACAGAAGGCCTAATGCAAGTTTTGGCACAAGAATATCGGGATACTTCCCTGCGTATCAACTGCATCAATCCCGGCGGAACACGTACCAACATGCGAGCAAATGCTTTTCCTGATGAAAATTCCGCTAAGTTAAAAACACCAGCGGATATTATGCCCGTCTATCTTTATGTAATGGGAGATGACAGCCGAAATGATTCCGGCATCAGTTTTGATGCTCAACCCGGACGTAAAGCGGGACCTGCCGAATAATGACCAGAAATAACAGCCAGTACCAGAAAAGGCAACAACGCCTGAAAGAAAAAATCGATGCCCGCATTGAAGCAGCACAACAAGAACGAGGGATTGTCATTGTGTTCACTGGAAACGGTAAAGGAAAAACGACCGCAGCACTTGGCACAGTGACTCGTGCAATCGGACACGGCCAACGTGCTGGTGTTATCCAATTTATCAAAGGAACATGGGAAAGCGGCGAAAGGAACTTGCTGATACAGCAAGGTGTTGAATTTCATGTGATGGCAACAGGTTTCACCTGGGAGACTCAAAATCGAGAATCAGACACCGCAGCCTGCCAAACAGCCTGGCAACATGCTGTGGCAATGCTATCTGACCCTTCATTACACCTTGTCGTGCTGGATGAATTAACCTATATGGTCAGTTATGGTTACTTAGAACTCACTGATGTTCTGGCTGCCCTTAAACAGCGTCCGGCTCATCAAAGTGTGATTATCACTGGCAGAGGATGTCATCGAGAATTACTGGAATATGCCGATACGATTACGGAAATGCGTCCGGCAAAACATGCGTTTAATGCCGGAATCAAGGCACAAAAAGGCATTGATTGGTAAATGAATCCGCTGTTTCATATCTCGTTTAGATAAATGTTGATATAAATGTTGATATAAGCTGAAACAGCGGCTTAAGCGTATTAACGACCTTTAGATGTCGTCGTCTTCCCTGCATTCTGACGAGAGCTGCTTGCAGGACGTTTCCCTGCCGGACGGGATGCAACCTGAGTATGTCGTCTTACCGCACGGCGGATCTGATTAGCCTTAACGCGACGTTGATCACGTCCAACTGCGACTTTGGTCATAATCTCTTCATCCAAATCAACCAACTGACGTAAATAGTTAGTCTGTTCCAACCCCAATTCAGTCCAGCCACCACGTGGCAAACCTTTCGGCAGATTGATATCGCCATAACGCACACGGATCAGGCGGCTAACTTGCACACCAACGGCTTCCCATAAGCGTCTGACTTCGCGATTACGACCTTCTGTCAGAGTGACGTTATACCATTGGTTGATACCTTCTCCGCCTTTAAACGCAATGGTCTTAAATGAAGCCGGGCCATCTTCCAGTTGTACACCTTGTGTCAATTGACGGAGGTTTGCGCTATCTACTTCACCGAACACACGAACTGCATATTCACGCTCAACTTCGCAGCTTGGGTGCATTAAACGGTTAGCCAATTCCCCATCGGTAGTAAACAACAACAACCCGCTGGTATTGATATCCAAACGCCCTACCGCAATCCAGCGTGCGCCCTGCATTTTTGGCAGACGATCAAACACCGTCGGACGACCTTCAGGATCATGGCGAGTACACAATTCCCCTTCCGGTTTATAATAAGCTAAAACACGGCAAACTGTTTTCTGTGGCTCTTTGATATTTAAGATCCGTCCGTCCAGACGAATTTTTACTGAGGGCTTAATTTCAATTCGATCACCCAACGTTGCGATCTTACCATCAATGCTAATGCGACCTTGTTGGATATACCCCTCGATTTCGCGCCGGGAACCATGACCAGAACGGGCAAGAACTTTTTGTAACTTTTCTGTTTTATCGCTCATTGAGCAACCTCTATTGTCGCCTTCACAGGCGTCGTGATACTAAATAAAAATTGAATCATATACTTTAAAAAAACGTACACTTTATAAAAAAGGGGTTACATCACCTTCGCCTTCACGAAGAATGACTGGTGAATCCCCAGTTAAATCCACTACCGTCGTCGGTTGCTGCCCAAGATAACCACCGTGAATGATTAAATCAACTTGTTTACCCAAAGTATCCTTAATCTCTTCAGGATCAGATTCAGCAAAATCATTTCCAGGCAAAATCAAGCTACATGACATCAGTGGTTCACGCATCTTTTCCAGCAGTGCCAACGCAATAGGATTAGAAGGAACACGCAGGCCAATAGTCTTGCGTTTTTCGTTCATCAAGCGGCGCGGTACTTCTTTTGTCGCCTGTAAAATAAAAGTGTAATTGCCTGGCGTGTTATTTTTGATCAACCTGAACGCCTGATTATCTACATGGGCATAAGTGGCAATTTCAGACAAATCACGACACATCAACGTAAAATTGTGGCGTCCTTCCAATTGGCGGATACGGCATATACGGGTCATAGCCTCTTTATTTTCAAGGCAACAACCCATGGCATAACCTGAATCAGTCGGATAGATGACAACTCCGCCCTTTTTCAGTACATCCACACTTTGGTCAATAAGACGGACTTGTGGATTGTCAGGGTGGATATAAAAAAACTGGCTCATACAAATAACCTCTATACTTCTATGCAGCCCCACGCCGTGACCAGTCGTGCCATATCGGTACAACATCACCGGGTAACCACAAATTGCGCCCAAGTTCTATCCATGAACAAGGTTGGTGAAAATCCGATCCTAATGATACTTTCAACCCATATTCTCTTGCCAGTTGACCAAGTTGCTGTCTTTCATTAGGGGCTTGCTGGCACTGGGCAACTTCCATTGCATCACCACCATGTTGTTTAAACCAAACTATTAACCGTTTTAGCCACTTCGTCGACAAATTATACCTACCGGGATGAGCAATTATAGCTTGTCCCCCTGCCTGGTGAATGGTTTCAATAGCTTGCTCAATTGTACACCATTGCGGTGGGACATAACCGATTTTTCCCTTTACCAGATATTTTTTGAACACTTTCGGGATAGTCGGTACAACTCCCGCCTCGACCAAATAACGGGCAAAATGACCGCGAGTGACTTGTCCACCATTGGCTAATCTGGATGCCCCTTCCCAGGCATCAGCAATACCTGCTTTGGCCAACCGTTGCCCCATTTCAATACCACGCTGTTGCCTTAAATCAACCTGATGCGCTAATAACTTCCTTAAGGAAATAGCGTTGATATCAATATGTAAGCCAACGATATGAATTTCCAGATTTTGCCATAATGTCGAAATTTCAACGCCGGGTATCAAAGTTAATGGCAAATTATTTTGCTGAATATGGTTTAAAGCAGACGGAATACCCTCCGTCGTATCATGATCGGTGATGGCCAGTACATCAATCCCCATAGCAATGGCTCTGTCCACGAGCTGCTCAGGTGATAAAACGCCATCTGAAGCGGTCGTATGGCTATGCAGATCATAGCGTTTTGTCGTTTCACTGGCGGCTTCAGTCATTATTTTTTTACCTGTTTTTCGGGTGGGGAAAAAGGCACTATCGATTAAGTGATATGCAGCGCTATCAAGCGCAAGGCGCTAATGATAACACAAGAGTAAAGTTCAAGAGGCGAGTTTGTTGAAACAATGATAATGAATGTGGTTTGCAAACATAAAAAATCATTGACAAGCAACCATCGAACTAGTTTACTAGTACATGGGTTAACTGAAACACTCTTTATTAAAAAAACTATTGAACTGATGAGGCACTCGAAATGAGCGTATTTATGCAAACTAAGCAGTCAAAGTGTTGGTGGCACAACTTCCCAGTCAGGGCGGTTGGCTCGCGCACATAAGTTAAGAATAGATACGCAAGTGCCAAAACCCGCCCTAAGAGGCGGGTTTTTTATGAATAAAGATTAGAAACGGGGTATGAAGATGACAGGCAAAGAATTTAATATTTCTATAAATCAGGTAGATACCCTCTATCAGACAGATCCGACACGGCTTTTTCATCAACTTTGTAGTAATCGCCCAGCAACGTTATTGCTGGATTCGGCTGAAATTCACAGTAAAAAGAATCTCAAAAGCATCCTGATCATTGATAGTGCTATGCGCATTACAGCCAACGGGCGTCAAGTTACTTTTGAAGCACTCACTGAAAATGGCCAAAACCTGATCCCAATACTCGCTAATTTACTTTCAGACAAAGCCCTATTAGATTTAGAGCCACAGGTTATGCGAGCACGGTTTCCTGCTATTGAGCACAATCTGGACGAAGATAGCCGGCTAAAATCCGATTCCGTTTTTGACGCATTACGTGCCCTGGCAGCATTAGCATCCTTCTCAGACGCTCCCGATGCCATTTTTGTTGGTGGATTGTTTGCTTATGATTTAGTCGCCGGGTTTGAACCATTGCCGACAGTAGAAGATCACCAGCGCTGCCCTGATTTCTGTTTTTATCTCGCAGAAGCGCTATTAGTGATCGATCATCAAGATAAACACTCACGTCTGCAAACTTCATTGTTTGGCGAATCCGATTCAGAAAGAAAACGCCTTAAAAAACGTTTAACAACCTTAGTTGCCGCCATTTCAGCCCCACTTCAGCCACTCTTACCTGTCACTCTGCCCGGTATTACTGTTGGCTGCAACCAAAGTGATGAACAATACGCAAATATAGTGCACCAGCTACAGCAATTTATCCGTCAAGGGGATATTTTTCAGGTCGTTCCATCACGTCGTTTCACCTTGCCATGCCCTTCTCCTCTGAGCGCTTATCATGTATTGAAAAAACAAAACCCAAGCCCTTATATGTTTTTTATGCAAGATCAGGATTTTTGCCTGTTTGGGGCTTCACCAGAAAGTGCGCTTAAATATGATGCCGACAACCGCCAGATCGAAATTTATCCGATAGCCGGTACTCGACCACGTGGACGCGATAACAACGGAGAATTGGATGCCGATCTTGATAGCCGAATTGAACTGGAAATGCGCACAGATGCTAAAGAAATGTCTGAGCATGTGATGTTAGTTGACTTGGCTCGCAACGATTTAGCCCGTATCTGCGAACCGGGCAGTCGATATGTCGCCGATTTAACCAAAGTCGATCGCTATTCATTTGTTATGCATCTGGTTTCTCGTGTTGTCGGCACACTCCGGCATGATTTAGATGTCTTCCATGCCTATCAAGCCTGCATGAATATGGGCACATTGACAGGGGCCCCTAAAGTTCGGGCGATGCAATTCATCGCAGAATATGAAGGTGAACGGCGTGGCAGTTATGGCGGAGCCGTCGGTTACTTCACGGGCAATGGGGATTTTGACACCTGCATAGTGATCCGTTCTGCCTACGTGGAAAACAATCAAGCGACCATTCAGGTTGGAGTCGGTGTGGTACTGGATTCCATTCCTCAGTCAGAAGTAGATGAAACGCACAGTAAAGCCAGAGCCGTTATTCGTGCAATTGCACAAGCGCATCATGTGGAGGTGACATTCTGATGGCTACTATTCTTTTACTTGATAATGTAGATTCCTTTACATATAACCTTGTGGATCAACTGCGTACTCATGGTCACCATGTCGTTATTTACCGCAATACCGTGTTAGCAGACATCATTATTACCAAACTTAATGAGATGGAATCTCCTCTTTTGATGTTATCCCCCGGTCCAGGGAAACCCTCAGAGGCAGGCTGTATGCCTGAATTGCTCAGGCAAGTAACAGGCCAGATCCCGATAATCGGAATTTGTCTTGGACATCAGGCGATTATTGAAGCTTACGGAGGAAAAGTCTCTGCTGCTCAGGAAATTCTGCATGGCAAAGCCACATCAGCTATCCATGATGGGAAAAATATGTTTTCCGGCCTCCCAAATCCTTTGTCTGTCGCTCGTTACCATTCTCTTGCCGCTGTGCACGTTCCGACAGCCCTGACTGTCTCTGCTTCATGCGGTGATATCGTGATGGCGGTGCGCCATGATGAGCACAAAGTTTGTGGTTTTCAGTTCCATCCCGAATCTATTTTGACTACACAAGGTGCCAAACTGCTTGAACAAACGCTAACCTGGGCATTGAGCTAACAATTAAAGGTCGTGAGTTTAAGGGTATCGAATTAAAGGCACTAAACTTAAAGGAATGGGAAGATGCAGTTGATTTTTGACAAATTATTCAGTGCGCAAGCACTGACACAACAAGAAAGCCAACAGCTATTCACTGCCATTATTCATGGCGAGTTGAGCGATACACAACTGGCTGCTGTATTAATTAGCCTGAAGCTGCGGGGCGAGCAGCCACAAGAAATTGCGGGCGCAGCCCGGGCGTTCCTGGCAAACGCAGCCCCCTTTCCACGCCCCGATTACACATTTTGTGATATCGTCGGCACAGGTGGAGATGGTTCCAATAGCATCAATATTTCAACAGCCAGCGCTTTTATTGCTGCTGCCTGTGGCCTTAAGGTAGCAAAACATGGAAATCGCAGTATTTCCAGTCGATCTGGCTCATCCGATTTATTAGCTGCATTCGGCATTGCATTGGATGCCCAGGCTGAAGAATCACGCAGAGCCTTAGATGATATTGGTGTCTGTTTCCTGTTCGCACCTCAATATCACCGTGGATTCCGTCATGCGGTGCAAGTTCGCCAGCAACTAAAAACCCGAACATTATTTAATGTGCTTGGCCCGTTGATCAATCCGGCGCACCCTCCTGTGTCTCTTATCGGAGTCTATAGCCCTGAATTAGTTGAACCGATAGCCCATACCTTACATGCCTTGGGTTATCAACGCGCCGCCGTTGTACACAGTGGCGGAATGGATGAAGTTGCTTTACATGCCCCAACCTATGTTGCAGAACTCAGTCACGGTGAGATTAATCAATACCAGTTAACAGCAACCGATTTTGGCTTACCGGGCCATCCGATATCTTCACTGCAAGGTGGAACCCCAGAAGAGAATCGCGATATGCTGGCAATGTTACTGCAAGGCCAGGGACGAAAGGCCCATGCTGATGCGGTAGCCGCAAATGTGGCTCTTTTGATGAAAATTCACGGACATGAAAATCTGCGAGAAAACACGCAACTGGCCCTTAATACTATTTACAGCGGCCAGGCTTATGAAAAAGTAATGGCATTGGCAGCAAGGACTCGATCATGAAAACCAGCATATTACAGAAAATTGTTGATGATAAAGCGGCATATCTGATTACTCGTAAGGCAGAGCAACCGCTGGAGAGCTTTATTGAGGTTATCGTTCCAAGTCACCGTCGGTTTTATCAGGCGTTGACCCATAAGCAAACCGTTTTTATTTTGGAATGCAAAAAAGCCTCTCCGTCAAAAGGGATAATTCGTGAAAATTTCGATCCTGTTTACATTGCAAAAACTTATCAGCCTTATGCTGCTGCAATTTCTGTTCTGACTGATGAAAAATACTTTCAGGGCAGTTATGATTTTCTCGCCAGGGTCAGTTCTGCTGTACATCAACCTGTTCTGTGCAAAGATTTTATTATTGATGCCTATCAGGTTTATCTTGCCCGTTATTATCAGGCTGACGCTATTTTACTTATGCTCTCCGTTCTTGATAATGATAAGTATCGTGAGCTGTCATCACTGGCACACAGTCTTGGGATGGGCGTACTGACCGAAGTCAGTAATGAAGATGAAAAGCAACGCGCGATTATATTGGGGGCAAAAGTTATTGGTATCAATAATCGGGATCTGCGTGATTTGTCCATTGATTTAGGGCGTACCCGTAAATTGTCAGTTGATTTACCCAAAGACACGATCGTTATCAGTGAATCCGGTATCCACCAGCATCGTCAGGTGCGGGAATTGAGCCGGTTTGCCGATGGTTTTCTTATTGGTAGTTCTTTAATGGCACAACAAAATTTAGATCTCGCTTTACGCCGCCTGATTTTGGGTGACAACAAAGTCTGTGGCCTGACTCGCCCACAGGATGCCAAAGCCGCATTGCAAATGGGAGCCGTTTACGGTGGTTTAATTTTTGCCGAAAAATCACCGCGCAAAATCAGCCTGCAAAAAGCTCAACAAATCATCAATGAAGCCTCTCTTCTATATGTTGGCGTGTTTCAAAATCAATCCATTGATTTTGTCAATAATACCGCCCGTCAGCTTTCGCTCACCGCAGTTCAATTGCACGGAGATGAAGATGAAAACTACATTAACTCCCTACGTTCAGGGCTGCCTGAACATTGTGAAATTTGGAAAGCCATTAATATGTCTAAGGTTGAGGAAGTTTCCGCAATACCCCATGTTGAACACTTATTGTTGGATAACGGAGCAGGCGGAACAGGAAAACCATTTGACTGGCAGTTAATCAACCCACTCATTCAGCATAACAGTTTTCTGGCTGGTGGCCTGAACGCTGAAAACTGCCAACTGGCAGCAACATTTGGCTGTTATGGACTGGATTTTAACTCAGGAGTTGAAGTGTCTCCGGGTATCAAAAGCAGCCAGAAAATCAAACAGGTGTTTCAACAATTACGCTGTTATCACTAATTTTTCAGATAAAAATGGATGAGTAGAACAATGAGTAAATTGAATCCTTATTTTGGCGATTTTGGTGGGCAATTTGTGCCACAAATTTTGATCCCTGCACTTAACCAATTAGAAGAAGCCTTTATTGAAGCACAGAAAGATCCAGAGTTTCAGCATACCTTTCAGGATCTCTTGAAAAACTACGCAGGCAGGCCCACTGCCTTAACGCTGTGTCAAAACCTGACAAAAGGGACAAAAACACGTTTGTACCTGAAACGTGAAGATTTACTCCACGGCGGTGCTCACAAAACCAATCAGGTTTTAGGGCAAGCATTGTTGGCAAAACGCATGGGAAAGCATGAGATCATTGCTGAAACAGGCGCGGGTCAACATGGCGTCGCCACCGCCCTGGCTTGTGCGCTATTGGGGCTGAAATGCCGTATTTATATGGGGGCAAAAGATATTGAACGCCAATCGCCCAATGTTTTTCGCATGCGTTTGATGGGTGCAGAAGTGATCCCTGTCCACAGCGGCTCGGCAACCTTGAAAGATGCTTGTAACGAAGCAATGCGTGACTGGTCGGGTTGCTATGAAAAAGCACATTACCTATTAGGCACTGCGGCTGGCCCTCACCCATATCCGACAATGGTACGAGAATTTCAACGTATGATTGGTGAAGAAGCCAAAGCTCAGATTCTGGAAAAAGAAGGCCGTTTACCTGATGCCGTTATCGCCTGCATTGGTGGTGGTTCAAATGCCATCGGTTTGTTTGCTGAATTTATTCCAGAAAATAATGTTCGCTTGATCGGTGTTGAACCTGCGGGGCATGGTATTGAAACCGGAGAGCATGGTGCCCCATTGAAACACGGAAGATTGGGAATTTACTTTGGCATGAAAGCGCCAATGATGCAGACAGCAGACGGGCAAATTGAAGAATCTTATTCCATTTCGGCGGGTTTAGATTTTCCTTCCGTCGGCCCACAGCATGCCTATTTAAACAGCATCGGTAGAGCCGATTATGTTTCAATTACTGATGATGAAGCCCTGGAGGCCTTCCAGGAACTCTCACGCAATGAAGGGATTATTCCTGCACTGGAATCCGCTCATGCGTTGGCTTATGCCTTGAAAATGATCCATGAATCTCCAGACAAGGAACAACTATTAATTGTCAATTTATCTGGTCGTGGTGACAAAGACATCTTTACCGTTCACGATATTTTAAAATCCAAGGGGGAAATCTGATGGGACGTTACGAACAACTTTTTAAGAAGTTACAACACCAAAATCAAGGCGCTTTTGTTCCTTTTGTCACCCTTGGTGATCCTAATCCTGAATTATCATTGGAAATTATTGATACCTTAATTTCAGGTGGTGCTGATGCGCTTGAATTGGGTATTCCGTTCTCAGATCCCCTGGCTGATGGCCCAACTATCCAAAATGCCAATCTGCGGGCGTTATCATCCAAAGTCACGCCCACACTATGTTTTGACCTGCTGGCTAAAATTCGCGCTAAACACCCTGATATACCCATTGGCCTGTTAGTTTACGCCAATCTCGCCTTTCACAATGGCATTGATGAATTTTATCGTCGCTGCAAAAGTGCAGGTGTTGACTCCGTACTTGTCGCTGATGTGCCATTACCCGAGTCATCGCCTTTCCGTTCAGCTGCCATAAAGCATGATATTGCCCCGATCTTTATTTGTCCCCCTAATGCAGATGATGATTTACTGCGTGAAGTTGCTTCATTTGGACGGGGATATACCTATCTGCTATCAAGAGCGGGAGTGACAGGCAGTGAAAATCGCGCTCAACAGCCATTTAATCATATTGTCAATAAGCTCAAAGAATATCACGCTGCCCCGGCTATACAAGGTTTTGGCATTTCAGAGCCAGAACAGGTTATGAGCGCTCTCAATGCCGGTGCTGCGGGTGCAATTTCAGGTTCAGCTATTGTCAAAATTATTGAAGATAACTTACATCAACCCAACATCATGCTGGAAAAGTTAACGGATTTTGTTCGTGCCATGAAAAACGCCACACAATTATAAGCAAGCTACCAAAAAATGGGGCAATGACGCCCCATTGGTTCTTCTCTTATGTCAACGTCAAACACACGTAGCTTTAGTTAGAAACTATAACCAACACCGAACATAAAGACCCACGGATCAAGGCGAGTTTTATATTTTTTATCTACATCACCGACTTTGAATTTCACATCAGTTTCAATATTCATCCACCAAAGCGAAGTATTCAGCATCCAGTTTTTGTCCAGTTGATAATCCAGGCCAACCTGCCCAGCGATACCCCAAGAATCTTTCAGATCCAGGCTATTTAAATTAACGCCTTTTACCGTCTCATTATTAGTAAATTTTTCACTAAAGAATGTCGTGTAGTTAACACCAATTCCGACATAAGGACGAAATTCATTTTCTGAAGAACCAAAATAATATTGTGCCATTAGTGTTGGTGGTAAATGTTTAACTTCAGCAATTTCACCCGCGCCCGGCAAACTGACTTTATGCTGAAATGGTGTTGCTGCCAATAATTCAACACCAATATTATCAGTAATCATGTAACCAAAAGTTAACCCCAACTGAGTATTATTATTGACACCAAAAGATCCCAATCCTAATACATTATCAGAACCCGCATGCGGTCTTACCGTTGCTGTACCTGCACGGAACAGGAAGTCACCTGCTTCATGGGCAAAAGTCAATGACGGGGCTAACGTAGCAACAGCCAATACAAGCGCAGAAATCTTCTTCATTATCCATCCCATTTATGTGGTTTTAAAACAGTCAGAAATATACCCGTTTGTTTACTATTATGATCTAAGACAGATCACATCTTTTAAATATTTTTGGCTAAATAAGGTATTTACTGCTTTATTATTTCATTTACTGGATATTTAAAATTGATCCAAATCAAAATTTTCTGCATATTAATTTTAATGCCACCCATGATTTATATCTTAATATCAATTTTTAAATGAATAACAATAAAAAACAATAGAAATTATACATTAAAAAACCTTATTTAATATTCCAGCCCACCCTCAATTTATTAACACAAAGTTAATGAGTTGATCATTTTTATAAAATCGACAATAAGGAGCCTGGCAAACAAGATTTCGTGCCCCATCAGCCTCAAGATACAGGAGTAAATCTTAGGTATCCAATAATCCCCCTAACAAGGTACAATTGTGCACTATTATTGTTTTATTTGATAGGAGCCACTTTCATGCCCATCACGGCAAATACCCTGTATCGTGACAGCATCAACTTTTTAAAGAATCAACTGTTGAATATTGTCATCCTCTCTGTCCTGGCCGCGCTGGTGACAACACTGCTGGGGCATTTACTCATGCCGAATGATGAACAGCTCAATCTATTAGCCGAGTTGCAAAATATAGTCAGAGAGTCCGGCAATACAGGTATCCAACGTTTCGTGATGCAATTAACGCCAGATGAGCAATTCACGTTAATGCGCACAATGTTCGGGGTTTTATTTACCCACATATTTGGTAATACCCTACTAACGGCCAGTGTGCTGGTACTCATCAATGCTATCTCTCGCGGTCAGAAAACTAATGCCATTCATGCCAGTACATTATCAATAACACAACTACCTAAGATGTTCTTGCTAATGCTGATTTGTACCCTGTTGGTCCAAATCGGCTACGCTTTAATGGTCCTGCCGGGGCTACTGTTTTCTATTGCATTCTCACTGGCTCCAATTTTTTTGTTTGAAAAAAGCAAAAATGTTTTTGCAGCCATGCAAAATAGTTGGAAGTTGGCATTTGGTAATATGCGGTTGTTGATCCCAGCTATATTGTTATGGCTTGTCGCCAAGCTAATCCTGGCTCTTGTGCTGACAAAAATGCCCGATATGTTGCTATCAACACTGGATAATTTCTTATCATCTCTGTTACTGATTTACCTATTTCGTTTGTATATGTTAGTCAAGCCACAAAATAAAACCATAAACGGTATTTAATAAAAAGCACTTAAAATAGTTCACCTCGCTGTAATACTAATGCAGCGGGGTGAACCGCAGTTTACTTTTCCTGTTTGTCCTCCACCTGCTGCTTACTTTGAAGTAAACGAATGGCAAAGTAGAGATCCGGCACAACTATTAAATCGTCATCGCTACGACTTAGTTTGTTCTGTTTAATCCAGCGATTTAGCTCTGTTCTGCGCCCTGCCAAAACCAATGTTACACCTTTCTCTTTTAATTCTGTGATTAACTCATCCAACACGGCAAAAACACTGACATCATCATAGGTAAAACTGACCGTCGCATCGACCACTAACCACACAGGATCATTTGCAGCACTTTTCACATGCAGTAATACCCGTTTTTTGAAATATCCAACGTTAAAATAAGTGAGAGGAGAGTTAAAGCGGTACATCATAATGCCATCTATGGGTTTAATATCATTATGTTTATGGATAGAACGAACCATACCTTGGTCATTCACGCCCAGCAGCTGATCCGAAGGCCGAAAAACTATCCGCAAAAATTGCAATAATCCTAACAAAACAGCAAAACCGATACCATCGATCACCCCCACCAGCAAGACGGCAATTAACGTAAAAATTGACAGAGTAAAAGCCTGACGATTACGTTTTCGATAAGCCCAAAGGTTTTTTAAACTCAATAAAGACCAAGTGGAAAAGATCAAAACAATACCCAGTGATGACAGAGGAATAGACACCAAAAATTCTGTCATAAACAGCAATACCAGCAAAATAGCACAAGCCGCTATCACCGAAACCATTTGCGTTTTACCACCAAGCGCATCATTGACCGCAGTACGGCTACCGGCAGCACTGACAGCAAAACCTTGTGATAATGACGAAGCAATATTGGCGATACCCAATGCCCTAAGTTCCAGATCTGCATCGACTTGGTAGCCATTTTTACTGGCAAAACTACGAGCAGTCATCATAAAACTGACGAAACTGATCACCGCTAAGTTAATGGAAGGAACAACTAAATCACGTATGATACCGGGTTCAAATTCGGGTACAGGAACAATAGGCAAACCGCTCCCCATACTACCCACAATCTGGATACCATATTGGCTGAGTTCAAATTGCCAACTGATATAAGTCGATACGATCATTGCTACCAGTGGCGCAGGCCAACTCGGACGGAGGAAATGCACACTAAGCAGTACCAGCAGCGTCATTACTGACACCCCTACCGTCGGCCAGTGAGATTCTAATAGTTTACGGGGAAGTGCAATTAATCGTTCAATCAATTCCACAGGCAACCCAGACAGCCCAAAAACTTTAGCCAGCTGATCCGCCATAATGGTAATCGCAACGCCGTTAATAAAGCCCTTCAAAATGGGATGAGATATAAAATCAGCGAAGGCACCCAATCGAAAATGGCTGGCCAAAATACACCAAAACCCTGTCATTAACGTCATAACTATGGCAAGTTGCCAGCGCACATGCTCATTTCCCAATGCCAGCGGTGTCACAGCAGCAGCAATAACCGCACAAGTTGCAGCATCTGGCCCAACAATCAACTGCCGCGAAGTACCAAACAGTGCATACGCAAACATCGGTAAAATACAGGCATATAAACCAATAATGGCACTAATTCCCATTAATTCAGCATAAGCAATCGCAACAGGCAGCGCGACTGCGGCAACAGAGAGACCCGCCCGCATATCATGGCTGAAATACTCTCTACGGTAATGACAAATATTTCCCAAGCCCGGCATCCAACGATGTAATCTTCCCCACAACATGACCTTTATGCCCTTTTGTGAAAATGAAACCTAGTTATAGTGCGTTGCTAAATGGAAACTCACCCGTTTCCCCTCTCTCACACTTAGCTTGTCGCTCATTGTGATAAAATTAGCCAAACAGATGAAAAATGTTTTTTACCTGATAAATAAACCATTTCATTGAGATCTGGTACACTCTGGCACAAATTCAAAAACATGCCATCATTGACTTCACAATGGGTTCAATTTATGAAACAACTTTTAGACTTTTTGCCGCTAGTCGTTTTCTTTGTCGTCTACAAAATGTACGACATTTTCTATGCATCTGGTGCCTTAATTGCTGCAACAGGGTTAGTGGTTGTCATTACTTACCTCATTTATCGTCGCGTTGAGAAATCCTCCTTAATTACATTTGTTATGGTTGCTGTTTTCGGCACTCTGACACTGGCTTTCCACAGTGATTTATTTATTAAATGGAAAGTGACTGTCATTTATGCCATTTTTGCTCTGGGACTATTTATCAGCCAATGGGTGATGAAAAAGCCATTAATTCAACGCATGTTAGGCAAGGAGTTAGAATTACCTGATTTTGTCTGGAACAAACTGAATATGGCTTGGGCAATCTTCTTTATTGCCTGTGCATTAGCAAATATTTATGTCGCTTTCTGGCTACCTCAAGATGTTTGGGTAAACTTTAAAGTGTTCGGGTTAACGGCATTGACACTGGTCTTTACTGTATTGAGTGTGGTATATATCTACCGTCATCTGCCTCGCGAACAAAAATAATATAATAACCTTCATATGGATACCTGCCGATGCAGCGGCAGGTATTGTTGTATTCACCAAATAAAGCAAGTTTTCTAATGACACAACAACAATGCTTACCAAACGGAGAATTGGTTCTCCGTACACTGGCCATGCCTGCTGATACTAATGCCAATGGGGATATTTTCGGTGGCTGGCTGATGTCTCAAATGGATATTGGCGGCGCAATCCTGGCAAAAGAGATTGCTCTGGGACGCGTAGTAACTGTTAGCGTAAATGGCATCAGTTTTCTAAAACCGGTTGCGGTAGGTGACGTCGTATGCTGCTACGCCCGTTGTCTTAAAACGGGAAATTCATCTATTACCATTCATATTGAGGTGTGGGTGAAAAAAGTGGCTTCTGAGCCAGTCGGTCAGCGTTATCGTGCGACAGATGCTGTTTTCACCTATGTTGCCGTTGATGAAAATAACGCTTCCCGTCCTTTGCCTGAAGATAAAAGGCACTTTAAATTGGCAAGCAGTGATTCAGAGTCATAATTCATTTTGCTGATGAAGTCAGGGGATGCTTTGCATCCCCTGACCGGGTAAGAAACTTTGGTTAAGTCAGGATTGTGAAATACCCGTAGTTTTAAACTCGATAGTCGTTATGTGCCCGGCAGCAGGTATTTTTTCATAACGCCATTTCCTCATCGCATTTTTCACTTCACGGTCAAAGACATTCTTCGGATTGGCAGAAATAATTTCGATATTTTTAACTCGACCATTTTCATCAATATCAAATTTTACTTTTACCGTCCCCTCTGTCCCCAACTGTTGTGCTCTGGATGGGTAAATGGGATCTGGCCTGTTTAGTGCTTTTGGTCCGCTTCGTGTACCCACGTTTTCATTAATGGTATGGTGCTCCGATTTTTGATTGTCCAACCTTTTTGCCGTCTGAGGTTCCTGATCAGAAACAGGTTTCAGTGGTTGTTCTGAAGCTTTTTCTGTCTTTTTCTCTCTTGGCTTAATTTCTTTTTTTGACAATTTTTTTCTCAGGCTTAGGTTTAGGCAGAGCAATTTTCGCAATAGGTTCTGGCTCTGGCTCCGGTTCAGGAATTGATTCAGGTATGGCAGGTTTAGAGACAGGCGCCTCTTCAGCCGCCAACTGGATCATGGCAACAGATATAGACGGGGCTTCTACCTGTTTTTCAGGTTTAATGGCATGGAAAAGCGCCGCCGCAATAGAAATGTGTAAACAAACAGAAAGTAGTATCGGCCAATGTATCCAACGCATAAGAGAATTCTTGTTTAACAGCATGATAGTCAGTTTTCAGATAGGTATTAGTTTAAATGCAAATGACTATCATATTCAATAAAGATTCAAAAACATCTCAGCATGACTTGCATTTTTCAGTCGGTAGTAAGGGGAAAACAACGCGTCAGATATGCATTATTATCTAGAACAGAGTTGATATCGACCGTGAACCCATTCGTCACGAGTCGTATCATGCATCAATTTAAGGTATTACTATAAAATCCACTCTATATTCTGGATAAATAGAATCGATCTATGACGCTTATAAGCATCTGCCTTACGCAGTGCATATATTCGTAAGTTACGACGTGACTGCCCTTCCGACCAGCGACGGCGGATACGAATACCTTGGCGGAGCATTCTCCAACGCCCGACTTCTCTTCTGCTATGTTTCATAAGCTATTCCAGGCTAATTCTCTCAGTGGGTAAATAACATTATTCTTAATCGTCACTATTCTCAATGTCAATCAATTGCCAATCTGGTTCGTGATTCTGCCATAATAGTATATTACCCAAAATTATCAGTTTAATAATTATGATAAACCATTCATGATTTTTTCGTATCAATCTGCATACAGTGCATGAAGCCAAAGTCAGTCGTTATAAGTGGCTAAATAGTAATGATATTCATTATACTTGGCGCTTTTTTGCTAAAATTACGGCTGTTTAATTAATAATTATTAGGTTGATAGTTTGCCAAAATTTCTAGAAACTTGCGGCAATGACTGCATAAGATACTTAAATAAATAGGATTGATTGCCACGTATGACAACTTTCTACTCTGTACTGAGCTGGCTGACGATTTTCTTCTACTGGCTGATTATTGCCGGTATCACTATTCGAGTTTTGATGAAACGTCGTCCTGTGACATCAGCAATGACGTGGTTACTCATTATTTATATTTTTCCTTTAGTCGGGATCATTGCTTACTTGTCATTCGGCGAATTACACCTTGGCAAACGCAGAGTTGAGCAAGCCAAACAAATGCGTTCATCTGTAGTCAAGTGGCTGGCCGAATTAAGAAATTCTCCGCAAATTTTTGCCGATGAAAACAGTGAAGTTGCTACTCCGCTGTTTCAGCTGTGTGAGCGTCGACAAAATATCAAAGGTGTCAGAGGGAATAAAATGCAATTAATGACATCTTATGATAATTCGCTAAAAGCGATTGTTCATGATATTGAAAACGCCAAATACAATATCGAGATGGTGTTTTATATATGGCAATCGGGAGGGCTGGTTGATCAGGTCACTGATGCCCTGATGCGTGCAGCCAAACGCGGTGTTAAATGTCGAATCATGGTAGATTCGGCAGGAAGCTGGCAATTTTTCCGCAGCCCTTATCCTGATATTATGCGAAAGGCAGGTATTGAATTTATCGAGTCGCTACAAGTTAATCTCTTCCGTTTATTCTTGCGTCGTATGGACTTACGCCAGCATAGAAAAATTATTCTGATCGACAACCATATTTCATACACCGGTAGCATGAATATGGTTGACCCCCGTTTTTTTAAACAAGATGCCGGGGTCGGTCAATGGGTCGATATCATGGTGAGAATGGAAGGCCCTGTTACGACAACACTGGGGATCATTTATGCTTTTGACTGGGAAATGGAAACAGGAGAGCGTCATCTTCCCCCTCCTCCTGACAGTACTACCATGCCCTTCGAACAAGCCAGCGGTCATACCGCGCAAGTTATTGCTTCCGGGCCAGGGTTCCCTGATGAATTGATCCAACAATCCCTGATGACCGCTATTTTTGCTGCCCGCAAACAACTTATTCTTACCACTCCCTATTTTGTTCCCAGCGATGATTTAATGCATGCAATTTGTACCGCAGCTATGCGTGGTGTTGATGTCAGTATCATTGTACCAAGCCAAAACAACTCATTTCTTGTTCGCTGGGCCAGCCGTGCGTTTTTTTCAGAATTACTGGAAGCGGGTGTGAAAATTTATCAATTTGAAGATGGTTTATTACATACTAAAAGTGTGTTGGTCGATGGCCAGCTCAGTATGGTCGGTTCTGTCAATTTAGATATGCGCAGCTTATGGCTGAACTTTGAAATTACGGTGGTCATTGATGATGAACACTTTGGCAATGATTTAGCACTGGTTCAACAAGACTATATTATGCGTTCAGTACTACTTGCGAACAGTGAATGGGAAAAACGGCCTATGTGGCATCGTATTCTTGAACGTATCTGCTACTTTTTCAGCCCGCTTTTATAATTCATGACTGAAAACAGACAGAAAATAAATTGACCAGTCACTTTTTCAACATGAATATTTTCACCACGAATAACAGTATTCATTCAATACAGAACATGTTTTAATTTCATCTTGTAATTAATTTCGGACCTTGCATCATGGAAAATCAACCGACACACGCTATGCAATTAGACTTAAATAACCGAATGACTGAAGATGACGCGCTTGAAAAAGCTTACGACATCTTTTTGGAACAAGCGCTTTCTCACCTTGATCCGGCTGACAGCCTATTGTTTAATTTGCAATTTGAAGAACGGGGAGGGGTTGAATTATTGGAGCCTTCAAGAGTCTGGCTTGAACATGTTGATTTTGATTTGGATCCAGACTTTTTCTCAGAAGTCATTATTGGCCTGGCTGAATCAGACGATGCCGAAATTGATGACATCTTTGCCCGTATCTTGCTCTGCCGGGAAAAATCTTACCCCATCTGCCATATCCTATGGAAAAAATAATCAGACCGCCTTCCTCAATACACTTCCTTGATCGGCAAAAATGCCCTCATTGTGAGGGCATTGAATTTAAAGTCGTGACAGCGTCACATTAACCGAATCTGGCTGGTTAGAGTGGATCAACCTTAAGGCAAGATACCGCATGTTTAAAACTTCCTTCAAGCAGTGGTCGAGTCTTGGCACATTCAGCATCAGCCATTGGGCAGCGAGTACGGAATACACATCCAGACGGGGGATCAATGGGTGAAGGCAGTTCTCCTTCCAACAATTCAATATGCTTGTTGCGCTCTTTGTCTGGATCAGGAATTGGCACCGCCGACATAAGCGCTCTGGTATATGGATGCAACGGATTATGATAAACCTCGTCGTAAGTGCCTAATTCTACAGCATTCCCCAAATACATCACCAAAACGCGGTCTGATATGTGTTTTACTATTGATAGGTCATGAGCAATAAATATCAGGGAAAGCCCCATTTCCCGCTGTAATTCCTGCAACAAGTTAACGACTTGTGCCTGAATAGAAACATCCAGCGCTGAAACAGGTTCGTCGCAGATAACTAATTTAGGCTCCAGGATCAGGGCGCGGGCAATGCCAATACGTTGGCACTGTCCGCCTGAAAATTCATGCGGGTAACGGTTTATCAGGTTAGGTAACAATCCTACCCGCATCATCATTTTTTGAACTTTTTCTTTTATCTCCCCAGCTTTCATTTTGGGGTAATACGTTTTCAATGGCTCTGCAATAATATCACCAATGGTCATACGCGGATTCAGCGATGCCAAAGGGTCTTGAAAAATCATCTGAATATCATTGCGAATATCCCGCCATTGTTTGTCACTCATAGCCAGCAGATTTTGACCAAGCCAGGTGACTGCCCCGCCAGACGCTTTCACTAACCCAATAACGGCTCTGGCAAGTGTTGACTTCCCGCAGCCAGATTCTCCTACAACGCCCAGAGTCTCACCTTCATATAGTCTTAAGGTAACGCCATCTACCGCTTTTAAGGTTTTTGCCGGCTGCCAGAACCACTGTTTTCCATCTTTAATATCAAAATAAACTTTGAGGTCATCCACTTCCAATAAGACACGTTTTTCAGCTATTGTGTTCATACTAACTCCTCCTGGCGTTTAAAGCAGGCACGCAAGCGCCCAAGGCCAAATTTTTCCAACTGTGGTTCCTCACGAACACAATGCTCTGTGGCAAACTGACAGCGCGGCTGGAATGGGCATCCCTTTGGCAAACGCAATAAATTGGGGGGATTGCCTTGAATCGTTTCCAATGACTCCCCATCACCATCCAGACGAGGAACAGCATTCAGTAACCCGATAGAGTATGGATGGGTAGGCCGGTAAAATACGTCACGCGCTGTGCCATATTCCATCGTTCTTCCGGCATACATTACTAATACTTTGTCACAAATGCCGGCAACCACCCCCAAGTCATGGGTGATCATAATAATGGCCGTGTTAAACTCATTTTTCAGCTCGTTAAGCAACATCATGATCTGTGCCTGAACCGTTACATCCAATGCCGTTGTCGGTTCATCGGCAATTAATAACTTAGGCTGACACAATAATGCCATGGCAATCATGACTCGTTGACGCATCCCCCCGGAGAATTCATGTGGGTACATTTTCATGCGTTTACGGGCCTCTGGCATCTTAACGGCATCCAGCATACGGATGGATTCCTCAAAAGCCGCGCTTTTACTCATACGCTTATGCAACATCAATACTTCAGTTAATTGATCACCTACCCGCATATAAGGGTTAAGGGAAGTCATGGGATCTTGAAATATCATCGAGATCTCTTCTGCCCGCATCCGGTTCAGCTCTTTTTCTTTCAGGTTGAGGATTTCTCGCCCATGAAAATGAGCAGAACCACTGACAAAACCATTGCTGGCCAATAATCCCATTAATGCAAACGCCGTCTGCGATTTACCTGAGCCAGACTCTCCCACGATCCCCAGGGTTTCTCCGGCTTGTAAGTCAAAATTTAATTTGTTTACGGCCGTCACGTTGCCGTCTGGCGTGCTGAATACGACATTCAGGTCTTTTACCGATAAAAGTGATTCAACATTTTTCGACGTTTCTACGCTATTCACAGGCTCTCCTTAACGGTCTTTCGGATCGAGGGCATCTCGCAGGCCGTCACCAATAAAGTTAAAACAAAACAGGGTTATCACCAGAAAGCCTGCCGGAAATAACAGCAACCACGGAGCCACTTCCATTGAATTAGCCCCATCACTTAACAAAGCCCCCCAACTACTGAGGGGTTCCTGAGTACCCAAGCCAAGGAAGCTCAAGAAGGATTCAAACAGGATCATGCTGGGTACAAGTAATGAGGCATAAACCACCACAACACCCAATACGTTTGGCACGATATGGCGCAAAACGATATGACGGGTAGAAACACCACAAACCAACGCGGCTTCGATGAATTCCTTGCGTTTTAAACTCAGTGTCTGACCACGGACGATACGTGCCATGTCCAGCCACGACACCATGCCTATTGCAACGAAAATCAACAGAATGTTTTGACCAAAGAAAGTCACCAGAAGGATAACGAAGAACATGAATGGGAAAGAATTGAGGATTTCCAACAAACGCATCATGACCATGTCAGTTTTGCCGCCAAGATAGCCTGACATCGCACCATATAAAGTGCCCAATAACACAGCAATCAAAGCGGCGGCAACCCCGACCATCAGTGAAATACGCCCGCCAATGGCAACGCGCACCAACAGATCACGCCCTGATGAATCAGTGCCAAAATAGTGTTTGGACTCAAAATCCGGCGGCATTGTCATCATATTCCAATCAGTGTCATCGTAGGCAAATTGGGACAACATCGGTGCTAAGATCACAAATAATGTGATCAGGAATAGAATACATAAACTCGTAATCGCCGCCTTGTTATGCTTAAAACGGCGACGTGCATCCTGCCACAAACTGCGGCCTTCAATTTCCAGTTGCTCAGAAAAATTTTCCAGAGCTTCGCTATTTTTTTTATTCAGTAACATTGCGTGCTCCAGTATTAATAACGAATTTTCGGATCAATGACGGCATACAGCACATCAACGATGGCATTAAACATAATGGTCAGGCTCCCCACCAGAATCGTCAAACTCAGTACCAGTGAGTAATCGCGGTTTAATGCGCCATTAACAAATAATTGCCCCAGACCGGGTAAGCCGAAAATAGTCTCGATAACCATTGAACCCGTAATGATGCCGACAAATGCTGGACCCATGTAAGAAATAACGGGTAATAAGGCAGGTTTTAACGCATGACGGAAAATAATCTTCCGCAGTGGCAAACCCTTGGCCCGTGCTGTACGAATAAAGTTGGAATGCAAAACTTCTATCATGGAACCCCGGGTAATACGGGATATGCTGGCAATATAAGAGAGGGAAAGTGCGACCATTGGCAAAAGCATATATTTAGGTGCCCCGCCATTCCAGCCTCCTCCCGGCAACCATCTTAATGTAATGGCGAATATCAAAACTAATAAGGGGGCGACCACGAAACCAGGGATCACGACACCTGTCATGGCAAACCCCATTACCGTGTAATCCCATTTCGTATTCTGGTTCAATGCCGCAATAACGCCTGCACTGACACCGAATATTACCGCCATAACAAAGGCGGCAAATCCCAATTTAGCAGAAACCGGCAAAGCTTCTGCAACCAGATCATTGACACTGTAGTCTTTATATTTGAATGAAGGGCCAAAATCCCCTTTAGAGAGTTGGATTAAGTAATTGAAATATTGCTTATAAATAGGATCATTTAAATGGTATTTCGCTTCAATATTTGCCATAACCTCTGGCGGCAGCTTTCTTTCTCCTGTAAATGGGCTACCCGGCGCAAGCCGCATCATAAAAAACGAAATAGTAATAAGGATAAAAAGTGTCGGGATCGCCTCTAAACAGCGACGTAAAATAAATTTTAGCATTGCCCGCTCCTACTGTTTAGCCAAACCGTGGCCTTTAATTATTTGACAAGCAGGCGATCCAACGAGATCACCTGCTAATTTCTAATGCTTTATTATGTATAGGTCTTTGGTATGGAAGTTATCTAAGGGATCTTTACCGGTATAACCACCGACATAAGGTTTCACTAAGCGAGTATTGGCATAGTAGAAAATAGGAACTATCGCAGAATCTTTGTCTAATAAAGCATTTGCCTTGGCATAAACTTCCGCACGCTCTTCATCAGTTTGGACTTGCAGGGATTGTTCCATCAGGGCATCAAACGCTTTGCTTTTATAATGGGCTGTATTATTGCTGCTATCGGATAGCATAGCGTTCAGGAAACTGGACGCTTCGTTGTAGTCGGCACACCACCCTGCACGGGCAACGTCAAAATTTCCCTGATGGCGGGAATCAAGATAAGTTTTCCATTCTTGGTTTTCGAGGTTAACTTTAATACCAAGATTCTTTTTCCAAATGGATGCGGCAGCAATGGCCAATTTTTTATGGAGATCAGAAGTGTTATACAACAGGTTAATTTTCAGTGGGTTATCTTTAGTAAAACCCGCTTCTGCCAAAAGTTTTTTCGCTTCTTCATTACGTTGCTGCTGGTTCAGCCTGGTATACCAATCCGGTTTTTCATCTTTAAAATCAGCAATATAAGGAGGAGTATAACCATAGGAAGGTAAATCTCCCTGATTTTTAACCTTATAAGTTATCGTATTACTATCCATCCCTAATTTCAGTGCGGTACGCACACGGGGATCATTAAATGGGGGTTTCTGGTTATTTATTTCATAAAAATAAGTACATAAATACGGGTTGATATGCAACTGTTCGGGAATGTCTTTTTTTAGCTTTTGGAATAGTTCGACCGGTAAGTTGTTATAAGTCATTTCAATTTCGCCGGCACGATAGCGATTAACATCCATGACTTCCGAGGAAATAGGCAAGACTGTGACCTGGTTAATAACGGTGTGTTTGTTATCCCAATACGTTGGGCTGCGTTCCAGAACAATGCGCTCGTTAATCACCCAGCTTTTCAGCTTATAGGCACCGTTACCGACAAAATTTTGTGGTTGTGTCCATCTCTCACCATATTTTTCAATGGTTGCACGATGCACCGGAGAGGTCGTCGGGTGAACAAATAATTTGACTAAATAGGGAACGGCTTCACTGAGTGTTAATTGTAATGTATGGTCATCTAATGCCTTAACGCCCAGCGCTTCCGGTTTCTGTTTAGCCCTGATGATATCGTCAACATTAAGCAGATGGGCATATTGCAGATAACTTGCATATGGGGATGCGGTATTGGGATCTACCAGACGGCGCCAGCTATAGACAAAATCCTGTGCAGTGACAGGGTCACCATTGGACCATTTTGCATCTTTGCGCAGATGGAATGTCCAAACTGTGAAATCCTTATTTTCCCAGCTTTCTGCGACTCCCGGTATAATTTTACCGTCAGGGGCATTGATCACCAGAGTTTCAAACAAATCCCGCGCGATATTAGATTCTGGCACACCTTCAATTTTATGCGGGTCCAACGATTGTGGTTCAGAGGCATTGTTGCGGACTAACACCTGTTTTGCAGTATCGGCAAGTTGCACGCCAGCAGGCACTTGTGCTGCAAAGGCCGGCCACCCTATCATCATGCCTAACGTTACCGTAATGCCAGTAGCCAGTTTTTTCTTTGTTGTGTTTATCATCTTATTCTCTCCAATTGATATCATTTGACCCATTAAAGTCATATCCACGCATTGGGCCGGTCATTTTCCGTATCCAAAAGGAACTATTTTGTTTACGGCAAAATAATATGTTGTGACGATAATCAGTGATTCACCTTTTTAATATACAAATTCTTTAGATCAACATAATCTTGGGGATCTTTCCCAGTCATTCCCCCAACTGTCGGGCGAATGAGGCGTACGCTGACGCGGTAATAAACGGGGATCAACCCTGAATCTTTATCAAGCTGGGCTTCGGCTTGCTGATAAAATTCCTTACGGGTTGCACTCTCTTTGGCAGTCAGGGCCTGCTTAAGAAAGTTATCAAAAGCCTCACTTTGATAAAAACCAGTATTGTTACTGCTATTTGACAGCCACATATTCAAGAAGGAAGAAGGTTCGTTATAATCGCCACACCATGTTGCCCTCGCAACGTCATAATTTCCTTGATGGCGGTTCTGGAGAGAGGTTTTCCACTCCTGATTTTGCAAAGTGACTTTTGCGCCAATATTTTTCTGCCACATAGAAGCCGCAGCAATGGCTTGTTGTTTATTTTGTTCTGATGTGTTGTACAACAAGGTAAATTTAAGGGGATGGCTGGCATCAAAACCCGCTTCCTTCAACAATTCTTTCGCCCGTTGATTACGCTGTCCCTGGGTCCAGCTTGCCCATTCTGGATTAATGGTCAAACCGTCGCCAATATAAGTCGGAGTAAATCCATACGCCGGAATTTGCCCCTGTGCCATAATTCTTTCGGTGATGATATCGCGATCAAGGCTCAGTTTTATGGCTTCACGCCCCCGTTTATCTTTAAACAGGGGCTTCTGGTTATTGATTTCGTAGTAAAACGTGCACAGATAAGGTGAAACTTGCAATTGTTCGGGTATATCCCGTTTCATTTTTTGGTATAGATCAGGAGGAATAGCGTTATCAGTCATATCCACTTCCCCGCTACGATAGCGGTTAACACCACTAACGCCAGAGACAATCGGCAGGAAAGTGCCTTTTTCAATGAGGGTTTCTTTATCGTTCCAATACTGAGGATTGCGCGTTAAGATAATTCGCTCATTAACCACCCAATCTTTCAATGTATAAGCACCATTGCCAATATAGTTTGCTGGCAATGTCCATTTATTTCCCCATTTTTCAATCACATCTTGCCTGACAGGTTTCATCGCTGTATGGCTTAACATGTCGACCAGATAAGGCACAGGCTGGCTGAGTGTTACCTGAAAACGGTGATCATCTAACGCCTTGACCCCCAATTGTTCCGGTGATTTTATTCCTTTCAGAATATCGTCAACGTTCTGAATATAGGCATATTGCAAATAACTGATATAAGGCGACCCAGTATCTGGATCAGCGAGCCGGCGCCAGCTATAGACAAAATCCTGCGCAGTCACAGGCTTACCATCACTCCATTTGGCATCATGGCGTAAATAGAACGTCCATACTTTATAATCTTCATTCTCCCATCTTTCTGCTATGCCAGGCACGGTTTCACCATTTGGCCCTGTCGTTACCAACCCTTCCAGCAGATTGCGGATGATGACGGTTTCTGGAGTACCTTCAACTTTATGAGGGTCCAATGAAGTGACTTCGACACCATTGTTAACGGTTATTTCTTGTTTTTCGGTGAGTGTAACGCCTGCGGGAACAGTTGCAGCAATACTCTGCGCGGCGGGAAAAGAGAATAAAACGATATTCGAAATCAACTGACCTAACTTTGATGTTTTTTTTCTCATATTTTGCTCCAAGTTATAAACAGCAAATGAATCGTTTTTAATCTACTCACTCCAATAATTCACTTATCACGTTAACAAAGGGTAATTAACCTACTAAAAAATGATGTTCACATAATAATTGTTATTTGATTTTTACAATAAATTTATTAAAACATTAATAATATTCGTTACCCCTGCATACAATGCATTCGAAAAATTAATGTAATAATCTGATAATAATGAATTTTATTCTATTATCTCCCGACGATATTCATGGAATGTTATCAAAAGAGAAAATAAACATTATTTTAACAAAATGCAATCACTACGGAGTAAAAGTCCATCTTCATCACAAAGTAACGACACAAGCCACCAGTCAAACAAGATTATGAAACGAAAAATACGTGTAGAAAATTACAGTATTGTTTTAAGAAAACCACAGACTAAAAAGGAATAAAACATAAACAATGGTTTCAAGGAAATTACACCGGAATGATGTTATCGATTAATCACGCTTTAACTGGTCATTTATCGGTTAGCTTTTGATTAATTTACTCCCAATCCAAAGGTGAAATTTCATCTTATTGCATAAACAGTTTAAATAAATACATAAGTTATCTTTTCTATATCACAATCACAGCAACCCAGAAAATAAGGTCAGGGTCTTATAATAAAGATATTAACAATAATTCCATGTTCGAATAATCATATTAATATCAGTTCGCTGCAAAGTTAATAGGTTGTATTTGCACCGTTAAATCCGCAGGTAAACGCCATTCAGATATCAATAGATACTATTGTTCCAGAAACAATAGCTGAATTGAGTCAGCTTAATGTTTTCATGATCTAAATCACAATACTAATAGCTGTGAATGATAAGCTGTATCCGACGTAGAATTTCAAGGAAAGAAACTATTACTAGATTAATCATTTTGTTAAGCAATTTTTTAAGGCAATTAGCGGTATTCACGATGAAATCCAAACGATTAATCTCATAATATTATTTAATACCCTAACAATATTGCATCTGATTGCCTTAAAAAATTTAACATTTATCAGGAGTAATTTTTATGGCTGTAACTCAAGTCGCAGAACTCAATGAATTAGTTGCTCGCGTAAAAAAAGCCCAACATGAATTTGCTAATTTTACTCAGGAGCAAGTTGACCGAATTTTCCGGGCTGCGGCCCTTGCCGCTGCTGACGCTCGTATTCCACTGGCAAAATTAGCCGTATCTGAATCAGGTATGGGAATTGTGGAAGATAAAGTGATCAAAAACCACTTCGCTTCTGAGTATATTTATAATGCCTATAAAGATGATAAAACTTGCGGTATTTTGTCTGAAGACAGTACTTTCGGTACTATTACTATTGCTGAACCTATTGGCCTGATTTGCGGAATTATTCCAACAACAAACCCAACATCTACTGCCATTTTCAAAGCACTTATCAGCCTGAAAACCCGTAATGGTATTATTTTTTCTCCTCATCCACGCGCCAAAAAAGCGACGAACAAAGCGGCAGAAATCGTCTTAAATGCAGCGGTGAACGCAGGGGCACCAAAAGACATTATTGGTTGGATAGATGAACCTTCCGTTGAACTTTCCAATGCCTTAATGCACCACCCGGATATTAACCTGATTCTGGCAACCGGTGGCCCTGGCATGGTCAAAGCAGCCTATAGCTCAGGTAAACCCGCTATTGGTGTCGGTGCTGGCAATACCCCCGTGGTGATTGATGAATCAGCGGATATTAAACGTGCTGTTGCATCTATCCTGATGTCTAAGACGTTTGATAACGGCGTGATTTGTGCTTCAGAACAATCTGTCATTGTTGTTGATGCTATTTATGAGCAGATTCGTGAGCGGTTTTCAACTCATGGTGCCTATCTTCTCCAGGGAGAAGAGTTAAAAGCCGTACAGGATATTATTTTGAAAAACGGTAACTTAAATGCAGCGATTGTAGGTCAACCTGCAACAAAAATTGCTGAAATGGCCGGTCTCAATGTTCCTGAAAGCACTAAAATTCTGATTGGTGAAGTGACTCTGGCAGATGAAACCGAGCCTTTTGCCCATGAAAAGCTCTCACCACTGCTTGCCATGTATCGTGGCAAAAACTTTGAAGATGCAGTCGAAAAAGCCGAGAAACTGGTTGAGATGGGGGGTATTGGACATACTTCATGCCTCTATACCGAACAAGATAATCAGGCAGAGCGTATTAAATACTTTGGTCACAAAATGAAGACCGCACGTATTTTGATCAACACACCTGCATCTCAAGGTGGTATCGGAGACTTGTACAACTTTAAGCTGTCTCCTTCTCTGACGCTAGGTTGTGGTTCTTGGGGAGGCAACTCTATTTCTGAAAATGTTGGGCCAAAACACCTGATCAATACAAAAACCGTCGCTAAAAGAGCCGAAAATATGTTGTGGCATAAACTTCCAAAATCAATTTATTTCCGACGCGGCTCTCTGCCCATTGCGTTGGAAGAAGTCGCTACCGATGGTGTTAAACGCGCTTTTATTGTGACAGACCGTTTCTTATTCAATAACGGTTATGCCGATCAGGTTATTAATGTCTTGAAATCTTATGGCGTTGAAACTGAAGTATTCTTCGAAGTCGAGGCAGATCCAACATTAAGCATCGTTCGCAAAGGTGCTGAACACATGCATCTGTTTAAACCGGATGTCATCATTGCCCTTGGCGGCGGTTCCCCGATGGATGCGGCTAAAATTATGTGGGTGATGTATGAGCATCCAGAAACCCATTTTGAGGAACTGGCTCTGCGCTTTATGGATATCCGTAAACGTATCTATAAATTCCCCAAAATGGGTGTAAAAGCTAAATTGGTCGCCATTACCACCACCTCAGGCACGGGTTCAGAAGTCACACCTTTCGCGGTTGTTACCGATGACGTCACCGGGCAGAAATATCCTTTGGCAGACTACGCACTCACCCCTGATATGGCGATTGTTGACGCGAACCTGGTCATGGATATGCCAAAATCGCTATGTGCTTTTGGTGGTCTGGATGCAGTAACCCACGCATTGGAAGCCTACGTTTCTGTTTTAGCCAATGAATATTCTGATGGGCAAGCACTGCAAGCACTAAAGCTGCTAAAAGATTATCTGCCGGTTAGTTACCACGAAGGGGCAAAAAACCCCGTTGCGCGCGAACGTGTCCATAATGCAGCGACGATAGCAGGTATTGCCTTTGCTAATGCGTTCTTGGGCGTATGCCACTCTATGGCCCACAAGCTTGGCTCTGAGTTTCATATCCCTCATGGTTTAGCTAATGCCCTGTTAATTTGTAACGTAATCCGCTACAACGCTAATAATAATCCAACAAAACAGACTGCTTTTAGCCAATATGATCGTCCACAAGCACGACGTCGCTATGCGGAAATTGCAGATCATTTGGGGCTAACCTCATCAGATGATCGTACTGCTGCCAAGATTGAAAAACTATTGGCCTGGCTGGACGAAATGAAGTCTCAACTAGATATTCCAGCTTCAATTCGTGAAACAGGGGTGCAAGAAGCTGATTTCCTGGCAAAAATCGACAAGCTTGCAGAAGACGCATTTGATGACCAATGCACCGGTGCAAATCCGCGCTACCCATTAATTTCTGAATTGAAACAACTGCTGCTAGATTCTTTTTATGGCCGTAAATTTACCGAAGAGGACAAACCACTGGGGGCAGTCAAATCAAATAGAAAAAATAATAAGTAAGAAAGAATAATAAATGATAGGCTGATGGATGTAACTTAAAAGGCGTTAGGGCAACCCGGCGCCTTTTTACTATTTTATTTTCCAGCCTTCTCAGCCTATACTCGATAAACTTCAAGTTGCAATCCGCCTGACGACGCGAGGCCTTATATTTCCCCGCTGCGCGAGGAAATATAACACGCATCCTGACGTTGGATTGGTATATATAGTTTTAGATTTCTCGATGACAACTGGCGGCGTATTAAACCTTTTTGGCCCTGGCTTCACGAATAACGTCAGTATAATGCCTGCGACACACAGAGACGTATTTTTCGTTACCACCAATATCAACCTGAGCACCATCGTAAACAACGTTGCCATCGTTGCCAAAACGAAGTACACAGCTGGCTTTTCTCCCACAATGACAGATTGTTTTCAACTCTACCAATTTATCTGACCACGCAAGGAGATATTCACTGCCGCTGAATAACTCACCTTGAAAATCTGTCCTTAAACCATAACAAAGAACAGGGATATCATCATAATCTACAATTTCACACAGTTGCTCGACGTGCTCTTTCGTTAAAAATTGGCATTCATCAATCAAAACGCAATGGACTTTTTCTGCCCTATTTTCCTTTCTGATAAGTTCAGCAATATTTGTTTTTGGTGAAAACAACAACGCTCCAGCGGATAATCCAATACGGGAACTGACCTTTCCTTTACCGAATCGAGTATCGATCTCTGCTGTAAAGATCAGCGTTCTCATTCCCCTTTCGTTATAGTTATAGGAAGACTGCAATAAGGAAGTTGATTTCCCTGCGTTCATGGCGGAATAATAAAAATAAAGCTGAGCCATTGGCCTGTTCATCCTCTTGTCAAATTTAATCAGGCGATATAACAGCACCAGTTTACCACAAACTCTGGTTAAAATTATCCCTGTCATTGTCAAATGTGGAGTAACAGAAACAAATTAAAATGAATAAGAAAAGATTATTTTCATGATAATCATCACATTTGCGCATATAAAATCAGCACCACAAGGACTTCCTGCATACCAAATGCACAAAATTAACATAAAAAGAAAATAGCTATTTTTACCCTCATCCTTTGAATATTAATAATCATAGTGGTTTACTTTTGTTCAATTCACCCACCATGATCATAACTAATGGATTACCCATAAAAAACTTTCATCTTACACTTACTCATCAACTTATTTTCAGAAAAACAGTTAATGTTTCTTACGCATTGACTATAAATTAGTTTTATACCCTAAGTTTTATCCCTTACTAAACTTTACAGTAATCCCCTTCATTCTTATTGAAAAATGGTAAACCTAATAGCCGGATTAAAACGCAATATATCGATTACTTCAAAAATTGCATTTTAAAATGACATGTTTTAGCCTAAGAAAGTAAATTCACTATTGCAGAAAATAAAATAGCATTCTATTATTATCTCTACATCAGCTATCATCATTATAATTTGAGACCAGGACAATGAGCGAAAATTTAAAATCCTTAAATAACATCCGTACCTTGCGCGCACAAGCAAGAGAATGTGAACTTACTACTTTGGAAGAAATGCTGGAAAAACTTACGACTGTTGTTGAAGAACGTCGTGACGAAGAAAATCAGGCTCGTGTACAAATAGAAGAGCGTACACGTAAACTTCAAGAATACCGTGAAATGCTGGAAAAAGATGGTATTGAATTAAGCGATTTAGTAGATGCTTTAAGTGGTAAATCTACTGGTAAATCTAAACGTGCCGCGCGTCCAGCTAAATATTCATACATTGATGAAGGTGAAACTAAAACCTGGACTGGCCAAGGCCGTACCCCCGCTGTAATCAAAAAAGCAATTGAAGAAGAAGGTAAAAAACTGGAAGATTTCCTGATCTAATCAGTTGCTTTAAGACCTGATAACAAAAATACCCTTGATAGGGTATTTTTGTTTTATGATTAATATTAACTAACTAGGTTAATTACGGGCTGATGTAGAAACACAAAGAGCTATATTAGTGACTAAGTCATCTTCATATTCTCGATGTGATAAAAAACAATTTAACACTAACTTAGTTTTTTATTAACATAAACTTATAGAAAAGGAGCTAACCGCTCCTTTTCTATTTTTGCTGTCATCACTTCTGATAAAAGCCTAAATACCAATCGGTAAATCGTTTCACCCCTTCCTTTACCGGTGTGTTAGGTGAAAAACCAATCTTATTGTAAAGCGCGTTTGAATCTGCACATGTTGACAATACATCGCCATCTTGAATTTCCATAAAGTTTTTCTTTGCCTCAATTCCTAATGAGGTTTCAATGGCTTCAATAAAGTCACCCAGTTTTGTCGGTTGTCCATTTCCAATATTGTAAACCCGGTATGGCGCAGAGCTGGCAGATATTTGCCCATCCTCAACTGACCAGTCTTTATTGGAGGCAGGAATGATATCCTGCAATCTGATTATAGATTCAACAATGTCATCAATATATGTGAAATCTCTCACCATATTACCATGATTATAAACATCAATTGGCTGACCTTCTAACATAGCTTTAGTGAATTTAAATAAAGCCATGTCAGGACGCCCCCACGGTCCATATACGGTAAAAAATCTTAATCCTGTAGTGGGAAGTTGATAAAGATGTGAATAGCTGTGAGACATTAACTCATCGGCTTTTTTTGTTGCTGCATATAAAGAAACCGGGTGATCAACGGAGTCATCAGTAGAAAAAGGTTGCTTTTTATTTAAGCCATAGACTGAACTGGAAGATGCATATAATAGATGCTCTACAGAATGATGGCGGGAACCTTCAAGTATATTGATATGACCGACGATATTGGCATCTATATATGCCATAGGGTTTTGTATTGAATAACGCACACCCGGTTGAGCCCCTAAATGGATAACTCGCTGGAATTGATGTTTCGCAAACAATTCGGGTATTGCAACTCTGTCAGCCAGGTCTAATTTTTGAAATTTGAAATTTGAATAAGAGAGTAATAAATTTAATCTCGCCTGTTTCAAATTAACATCATAATAATCGTTGAGGTTATCGATACCAACAACCTCATACCCCATATTCAATAGCCGCTGACTAACATGAAAACCTATAAAACCAGCAGAGCCTGTAACTAAAAATTTCATAAATTAACTCAAATGACGGGTTTGATTGAGGCACCGCGACCAATACCATAATAAGTAAAACCACGCGATTGCAGGCGTTCGGGATCATAAAGATTGCGTCCATCAAAAATCACAGGCGTTTTTAATGAATCCTTAATCACATCAAAATCAGGTGCTCTGAAATTTTGCCACTCTGTACAGATAATCAAAGCATCAGCACCTTTTAATGCCGCTTCTTTTGTTCCCATTAAAGAGAGATCATCACGCTGCCCATAAATACGTTGGGCTTCCTGCATAGCTTCAGGATCATACGCCTGAACGTTAGCGCCGTATTTCCATAACGTTTCCATCAAGACACGGCTCGATGCTGCACGCATGTCATCTGTATTAGGTTTAAATGACAGCCCCCAAATAGCAAATGTCTTGTCCGATAAATCATCACCAAAATGGTGTCTTACAAAAGCAGGTAATTTACTTTTCTGTTTTTCGTTAACCTGCTCCACTGCCTGAAGAATTTTGGGTGTATATCCAATTTGTTCAGAAGTCCGGATCAATGCCTGAACATCTTTAGGGAAACATGATCCGCCATATCCACATCCAGGGTAAATAAAGTGATATCCGATGCGTGAGTCGGAACCAATTCCCTGACGCACATGCTCAATGTCAGCTCCCAGCATTTCAGCCAAGTTAGCCATTTCATTCATAAAACTGATTTTTGTCGCCAACATGCAATTAGCTGCATATTTAGTCAATTCAGCACTGCGGATATCCATGACTATCATGCGATCATGATTACGATTAAATGGCTCATACAGTTCACGCATGACATCAACCACATCATCATTATCACAACCAATAATAATGCGTTCAGGTCGCATACAATCAGCAATAGCGGCGCCTTCTTTCAAAAACTCAGGATTGGAAACGACATCAAATGGAAGTTCCAGATTACGCTCTGCCAGTGTTGCTTGCATCACTGCCCTGACTTTATCAGCCGTACCTACCGGCACAGTTGACTTGTCAACAACAACTTTGTAACCATCCATATTTTCCGCAATCGTTCTGGCTACAGCAGTAACATACTTAAGATCAGCAGAGCCATCTTCATCGGGAGGTGTGCCTACTGCAATAAACTGTAATTTGCCATGAGCAATACCGGCTTTGGCATCCGTTGTAAAATTCAGCCGTCCTTCAGCATGATTTTTCTTTACCAAGGGCGTCAAGCCCGGCTCAAAGATAGGAATTTGACCGTTTTTTAGGTTTTCGACTTTTTTTTGCATCAACATCGACACAAAGAACATCATGCCCTACTTCAGCAAATACGGTTGCTTGCACTAAACCTACGTAGCCAATACCAAATACAGTAACTTTCATATCACACCTTAAAGTACGAGTAGATTATTTTTCAAACTGATTTTGCAGGGTCATGATCCAATCCGTGAATGACTTGCCCCATTCTTTATGTTTCATGCCATATTCAACAAATGCCTGCATATAACCCAACTTATTACCACAATCATGACTACGACCTTGCAAGTGATAAGCCTCAACGGACTCTTTTTCCATCAGCATGGCAATAGCATCTGTCAGTTGTATTTCATCGCCTGCCCCTGGCGCAGTTTTAGCCAATAATGGCCAGATTTTTTCGGATAATACATAACGACCAACAATGGAAAGATTCGATGGTGCTTCTTCCGGTTTTGGTTTTTCAACCACACGGACAATAGGTTTGCTATCCCCAGGCTGTAAACTTTCACCCAGGCAATCAACAATGCCATAATCCGCAACACTTTCTACAGGGACAGGTTCAACCAGAATTTGGCTTGCACCACTGCTGTTGAAGCGTAATAACATTTCGCTCAAATTATATTTTGATAGGTCGGTACTGTACTCATCCAAAATAACATCAGGCAGAACAACAGCGAACGGCTCATCACCAATAAGGGGTTTAGCACATAACACGGCATGTCCCAATCCTTTTGCTATTCCTTGACGGGTTTGCATGATGGTCACATGATTTGGACAGATAGATTGTATCTCGTCCAATAACTGGCGCTTAACTCTTTTCTCAAGAATCGCTTCCAACTCAAAGCTGGTATCAAAATGGTTTTCTATCGAGTTCTTGGATGAATGTGTGACCAGAATGATCTCATTAATCCCTGCTTTGATACACTCATTGACCACATACTGAATAAGTGGTTTATCCACCAAGGGGAGCATTTCTTTTGGGATGGCTTTGGTGGCTGGCAACATCCGGGTTCCCAAACCAGCAACAGGTATAACCGCTTTTTTGACCTTTTTATTTATTACTGACATTACATCGTCTCCTACTGCTATGTTTTCACTGAAAAATTCCTTTACAGTTTAAACAATAGCATTAACTCTCAAAAAAAAATCGTATGTGTGAGGAAAATAGCACTCGCAAAAAATAACGCGCACGAGTATACACCAGTTAATTCGGCCAGATATACAGTGCGCTGGCATTTAATCCTGTTCAATAAATACTGATTTACCTTACAATTAACGATAATCTGCAACCACTTTAAATAACTGGAGCTATTTTGACAAACATGTGTCCCTGCGGCAGTGGCTCATCTTTCGACTTTTGCTGTAGCCCCTATCTTGAAAACCATCTTCATGCCCCAAATGCTGAATCCCTGATGCGTTCCAGATATAGTGCTTACGTTACACAAAATGCAGACTATCTTATCGCAACCTGGCACCCGGATTGCCAGTCTGAAAATTGGCGTACTGAAATAGAACAAAGTTTTGCCGGTGTACAATGGCTGGGATTAAATGTCCTCGAAACTAATCAGGGGAAACATAATAACGAAGCTTATGTTGAATTTTCTGCTTGCTTTATTGAACAAGGAAAGCAAGATAAGCAATTGATTCATGAGCGCTCACGTTTTTTGTGCCTTGATCAGCGTTGGTTTTATATAGATGGCATACGCCCTGAAATAGGCCGAAATAGCCCTTGCCCATGTCGTTCAGGCAAAAAATATAAGAAATGCTGTGGTTAAATCAGCATCTAAATATCAAACGCAACCACTCACACACAGTGAAGAATATTTGAGGTTCTCGTAATCCATGCAAAACGCAAACATACAAAAAAAAATCTTGCGTACGATTTGTCCTGATTCCAAAGGATTAATCGCAAAAATCACAAACATTTGTTACAAACATCAATTAAACATCGTTCAAAATAATGAGTTTGTTGATCATCGCACTGGACGATTTTTTATGCGTACCGAACTGGAGGGTATTTTTAATGACGAAACTCTTCTGGCCGATTTGGATGACGCTCTCCCAGCGGGTTCAAACCGTGAATTAAATACAGCAGGCCGACGCCGTATCGTTATCATGGTGACAAAAGAAGCGCATTGCATTGGCGACATTTTAGTCAAAAGTGTCTATGGTGGACTGGATGTCGAAATTGCGGCTGTCATCGGCAATCATACTACTTTGCAAAAATTGATTGAGCAGTTTGATATCCCATTCCATTACATCAGTCATGAAGGTCTAACCCGTGAACAACATGACGAAGCATTGATGGCTCAAATTGATCAATATAAGCCGGATTATGTTGTGCTGGCCAAGTATATGCGAGTCTTAACACCAGCATTTGTTCAATATTACCCAAATCAAATAATCAACATTCACCATTCATTCTTACCCGCATTTATCGGTGCTCGCCCTTACCATCAGGCTTATGAGCGTGGTGTGAAAATTATTGGTGCGACGGCTCATTATGTAAATGACAATTTGGATGAAGGCCCGATTATCACCCAAGATGTGATAAATGTGGATCACACCTATACCGCTGAGGAGATGATGCGTGCAGGACGGGATGTCGAAAAGAATGTATTGAGCCAAGCATTACACTGGGTATTTTCCCAGCGGGTTTTTGTATATGGCAACCGTACCGTCATTCTTTAATAAACCATGTTATCTTTTTAATAAACAATAAGGTATTGTGCCTATAGCTGTTTGGACAAAATGCAACCTTATCACCCAATAGGTTGTAATATGAGCATCCGGATCAAAAAGCAAGCGTACGATACTTTATTTTCAATTATCTGCTTTACAGCGGCGGTTTATCTGATATTATGCCGCTCGCTGCTAACGACAGTATATAATTCAAAATCTGGTGGGGTTCCCGAGCGGCCAAAGGGAGCAGACTGTAAATCTGCCGTCACAGACTTCGAAGGTTCGAATCCTTCCCCCACCACCATCAAGAACACATTTCATTATATAAAAATCAAAAAACATACTTATCTTACTAAACAGTAAATTATAGCTTACTGGTTCATAAAATATCTCGATTTGGAAAGTGTTAATACGTTCAAGCTAACATTCAAATTGGAATACCATAGAATGGTTATGGGCAAGGAGAAGCAAGATGAAATGTCAAGATGCGTAATACCTAGATAAGCCAAAGGTGAGGAACGAAATGGCACATCATCCTTCCTCACCACCATCAAAAAATCTGTTCTAAGCTCTTTTAATGCATTTAGGTAAACACCCATAGCGGAGCTGAGAAACTCCGCTCATGCTGTCAGTTACTCCATATCACTGACGGAGTCGATGAAACGATTTAACACGCTTGAATGAGATTTTGATTTGTAGACATAACACTGATTAATTGCATCAGGCCGTGATATAGGAATGAAGCCCAGACTTTCTCCCTCTTCCAGTGCACCGGAGTGGGAATCTGTAATAAAAATATAATCGGTTGACTGGATAAAATTGAGACAGCATTCTATATTATCCATCTGTCGAATATTAACTTTTTCTCCGTTTTTTATCATTTCCTCTTCCAGATTCTTTATCAAATTGCCTTTATAGAGCACGGGATCACATAACCACGTTCTCTTTCTCAGCAATTGAGTAAAGTCCCCATTGACTTCATCCAATAACTCTTTGCGGCAGCAGATCCCCAAATTTGGGCCATCAATTTTCCTTACCAGACTGAATCGATCACTAAGTATTTTTTCCGAACTTAAAATTATTGTATTGCCCTCATAGTCAACTATTTCATCAATGTTATCATAACTGAAGCGTAATATATTCACTTGAGCATTATTTCTGTCCGCTGCTTTATAAAGTGAAATCAGATGCTTTTTCTTACCCCAATCATGGTATATATTTACAACATTACAAATACTCCCGCTAATGTGTTTCTTTGTAATTTCTTTCTCTTTCAAATAGAGCTCTTTTAAGTCATTATATAACTCCACTCCGTCTTTGGTCAGAATCATCCCAAACTTCTCCCTTTTGAATAAGCGCTTTCCTAACGTCGCTTCAAAGTCTTTAATTGATTTAGCGACTGGGGGAGTCGTACGGTTCATCACTCTTGCCGCTTTGCTTAAAGAACCCATTTCCACCACCGCCATGAATGCTTCTAATTTACGAGAAAAAAACATAATTCACCGTTCCTATGTAACTTGTGGCTAAAATAATTTCCTTGAAATGGCCTTCCATCAGGTAACCGCTAAATCAAACTTGATATTATGAAGGTATAGCTTTGTACAATAAAAATAAGTATTTTTCAAATGGCATTTATATAAAATACCAGTCCCTGATGCAATAATGCGGTTTAGATGAACTATATTATTCATCTATATCATGATGAATATTCCACTGTGATTGTAAGCCATTAATAAATATAACCATGACCTACACATTCAAATTTCTATCAGAGATTGATTAACTCTTCTACTTTTTCATTAATTAATTTTTGTAACACACAACATAAAATAAATTTCAATAATAAAAACTCTCACGGGAAATTATAATATCAACTGTTGAATATAACACATAACAATTAGTAAATTATTATAAATCCATTAATTTACTATTTATTGATTTGGTGTCTTTTTATTATTTAAAAATCGATTCGACACTTTAAATTTGAGGTAACGAGAGTATTATAATCAGTATAGTATTACATATGTGAGTAAAATAGCGAATTATCAAGATAATCAGGTGAAATTTATTATTTAATAAATAGTTACATCCTTATTTGTATCTGTTAATATTAAGAATAAGAATATTTTATAGGTGATTATAACAATATGAAATTTATATCATTCAATATTAATGGATTAAGAGCACGTCATCATCAACTTGCTGCCATTGTTGAACAACACCAACCTGATGTTATCGGATTACAAGAAATAAAAGTCCATGATGAAATGTTTCCTCTGGAAGAAGTCAGTAAGCTGGGTTATCACGTCTTTTACCATGGTCAAAAATCACACTACGGTGTCGCACTGCTCACTCGCCAACAACCCGTAGATATCCGTAAAGGTTTTCCTACTGATGACGATGATGCACAGCGCCGCATTATTATGGCCGATATCGAGACACCGCTTGGTTTATTAACTGTAATCAATGGCTATTTTCCGCAAGGGGAGAGCCGTGACCATCTGATTAAATTTCCTGCAAAAGAAAAGTTTTATCAGGATCTACTGTCTTACCTGGAAATTAACCATTCTCCAGAATCACACATTCTGATTATGGGAGACATGAATATCAGTCCAACAGATCTCGATATTGGCATCGGAGAAAACAACCAGAAACGCTGGTTAAAGACGGGGAAATGTTCTTTTTTGCCAGAAGAGCGTGAATGGATAGAACGCTTGAAAAACTGGGGACTCATCGATACATTCCGAGCACTAAGCCCCGAAGTCAATGACCAGTTTTCTTGGTTCGACTATCGCTCAAAAGGCTTTGATGATAATCGTGGGCTGCGCATTGATTTGCTGCTTGCCAGCCATCCGTTGGCAAAAAGATGTATCTCTTCTGGTATCGATTATGCTATCCGCAGCATGGAAAAACCATCCGATCATGCCCCTGTCTGGACTGAGTTTAAGATATAAACAGCGACCATGAAACACAGCACCACCCATTATGGTGCTGTGTCAGCATTTCGGGATCATCCCTGATTGGCTTGATCTTTCTTTGCCCTGCTCTTGCTGGATTTTGCCTGCTTTCCTTTCCCTTTTTTGGCATTAACGGGAACAGGAGGCAAGTCCCTAAAAGCCGTCAAATTACGATGTTGTTTTGCCTGCCAAATCAACTGCTGCAATGTTTCCTGAAGGGGGAACATAAAATCCTGATAACGGAATTGCTTTTCGCTGATTTGCGTCAACCGAGATTCCCAATGTGCAGTCATATCCGGCAATACCGCCATGTCCGGCAAGACATGAATTAAAGCCCTGCCAGCCGGAGTCGCGTGAATATAACGCCCTTTTTTGTACAGGAAATCCCGTTTGAATAGCAGCTCAATGATCCCTGCTCGAGTCGCTTCCGTCCCCAGGCCATCAGTGGCACGAAGCACCTTTTTCAAAGCTTTATCCTGCACAAACCGAGCTATGCCAGTCATTGCAGACAATAATGTTGCATCTGTGAAAGGCCGTGGAGGTTGTGTCTGTCTTTCCACCACTTCGCCTTTCTCACACAATAATTCATCTCCTTTAGCAACAACAGGTAATGGCGTGCCTTCATTCTCTTCATCCCGTTCCTTGTTGCCAAGCAGGGTCCTCCAACCCGCTTCTGCCAGAAAACGTGCCTTGGCGATAAATTTTCCACCTGCAATATCAAGTTCAATCGTACATTTCCGAAATACCGCGTCAGGAAAAAACTGCATCAGATATTGCCGCGCAATCAAGCTATAAATATGGCTTTCATTTTCGGTTAAATTGACTTGGCTACTACGTGCAGCAGGAATAATGGCATGATGAGCATCAACCTTCTTATCATCCCAACAGCGGTTCTTTTGCCCTATATCTAAAGCATTCTGTGGAAGTAAATGGGTAGCATGAATCGAAATGGCATTCAGGACCGCATGACGCCCGACAAAATGCTCTTCCGGCAGGTAACGACAATCAGAGCGCGGATAAGTGATCAATTTATGGGTTTCATAAAGCCGCTGACAAATGTCAAGTACATCCTGAGCACTCAAGCCAAAACGTTTGGCCGCTTCAATCTGTAAGGATGAAAGAGAAAAAGGCAATGGGGCTGTTTCTGATTCACGCTTATCCTGATAGGAAGAGACATAGGCGGGTTGTCCGGCAATACGCGCAACGACATGTTCAGCTAACGGCCGGTGAATAATTCGCCCTTCTTCATCCTGAAAATCAATGCACGATTCACTGGGTTGCCATAAAGCGGTAAATCGCTCTTCATCAGGTGTAACAACATGTGCTTTGACCTCAAAGAAGTCTTTCGGCACGAAATTTTCTATCTCTTCATCACGACGCACAACCAAACCTAAAATAGGCGTTTGAACCCGCCCAACCGATAATACCCCTTGATAACCTGCACTTTTGCCTAATAAGGTATAAGCACGGGTCATATTGATACCATAAAGCCAGTCTGCTCTGGCTCTGGCGAGTGCAGAAACACATAAGGGGATAAACTCCCGATTGCTCCTCAGCCGTTCAATCGCTTTTGCGACCGCCTGATGATTCAGGTCATTAATCAGGCATCGCTGGACATTGTATTTTCTCTCAGTATCCAGATCTAAAAAATCCAGCACTTCATCCACCAGCAATTGACCTTCACGATCAGGGTCACCTGCATGGATGATTTCGGTCGCTCTTTCCAGCAGGGATTTAATAATGTTGAGCTGTTTGGCCACGGCTGCCCGTGGCTTTAGTTGCCATTTTTCAGGAATGATCGGTAAATCAGCCAATACCCAACGAGCGTAACGGCTATCGTAAGCATCGGGTTCGGCCTGTTCCAATAGATGACCAACACACCAAGTCACAAACTGGTTATCACCGCATTCGATAAACCCATCCCCACGTCGATGGGGCTTCGGTAAAACATCCGCGATGGCTCTCGCAAGACTGGGTTTTTCTGCAATAAAAAGACGCATGGAATTCTATCCATTTGATTTTAAATTTAAATTATAATTAAACACTAAATATTATCCGGTATATTGTCCTGTTTATCAAAACCTTTGGTAAAACATCTTCTGAGTTCATTTTGTATTGATAAATAAATATATCAGCGTCTATATCATTTTTCATTACATACCCACTTATTTCTAAATCCTTCACCTCGCTCCATCTATTCAGCCAGATCAATACTAGTGGTAACCCCTACCTTCCCATGCCCCTCAGTCCACTCAGTATATGAGATTTCACAACCAATAACCGACCAAATTTTACCCATCAACGCCGATGTTCCTCCAAACTCACATTTTGTACATTTATTGAACTGAAAATTTGTTTAATTTCAACCCGTTCAATAGTCAATTACCCGTCTCTACTGCCCAAATCAACCCAGTGCGTAATTCTAGAAAACCTCGGTTTGGCGGAAACAGTGGAGCTGGCGAAAAATGCGAAATTTGTGGTTGAGCGCGGGCGCAATGCTAATGGTGCGTGGGTGAGGTGGTCAGATGGTGCGATTGAACTGTTTGGACTGGGTTCACCAGTAAATGGCCTCGCTACTATGTATTTCCCAATTGAGCTACCCGGGGTCTCATATTTTATTAGCATTGCAGAACGTTTAGCGAGTGACACAGGAACAGCAAACACAGCTCACACATCAATGATTATTGATTCAACATTAACCCGCACAGGATTTCAGGCTCGCTGCCTAATGGTGAGTGGGTTTACGTCCACTAACGGATTTTCATGGAGATTATACTATGCGCCTATTTAATCCAAACACGATGACTGAGGTGTTACCGGCCATTCACGACACAACAGGGGCGATTGAATTACCCGATGATTGCTGGTTTTTCCGCGAACGGGAAATACCGCAGGGGAAAATATTATCAGTTAATGAGGTAGGTGAGCCTATTTTGATTGATGCACCAACTGAATAACAATCAGGGGCACGTAGCCCCTTTAATCACTCCGGCTGCTCAGGCCATTGGATATCGGGGGCGGTAGAGCAATCCACCCGATTGAGCAGCACCCGGTATTTACGCCATTCGGTTAATGCGGATTTTTCGGCGTCGGTGGCCATATCGAGGTCAATCGCATCCTGCCAAATCGCAATTTTTTCGGTTGCCGTTCTCAACAGGCCGCGTTTCTCATACGCCGCACGCTGCTGTAGTTGTTCCGGCGTTGGCGGCGGCGTGCCGATGGCTATGGCCTCAGCTTCAGTAATTGGGATTAAATCTGGTCTAATCCACGCGTCCTGCGACCCGTCGGCAGTATATCCATATACCTGATTATCCAGTGATTTGAAATATTTCATCATTGTCATTGTTATCGTAACTCCCACCAATTCGTAATTTTATTATCAAATTCCGTCGTCACTGAATAGGCAGCACCGACAGGTATGATTGCACTGCCTGTCCCACGCTGGGCGCCCCCACTATTGGCCCCCCTAACCAGGGGAATATGTATAACGTCCCCGCCCTGTTTAAACGAAATATTCGCGGCTGACTGCTCTGTTCCCTCGCGAGTGTCGCGGGATACCGCTATGACAACAAATATGGGCCTGTTTGTGTCATTGACATACCAGGCGCCAATCACCCGGCTCGTTGTCACATGAACCCACGACTGGGCATACCCGACCCCGTGAGCAGAAATGGCATCGGTGACCGATTTCTGGCTCATTACCACATCTGTTGCCGTGCCAGTTGACTGCGCGATACGGGTTGGCGCGGGTATATCATCCAAACAGGCCAGTGTGCCGTTTTTTTGTGGAATACGGGCGTTAAACCACGCGTTATTTCCAATGCGACTGGTTAGCTGCGGTTGGGGATCAGACGCATTAATCTCGACCGTTGATAGATTACTGCGGGCACGGACGATATTGTTTCCCGTGATTTCACCCGCAACAGAAACAGAACCATCAATATTACCGCCAGATTTGCTAAATTTCGTCTCCAATGCCCGAGTTGTTGCCTGCTGACTCATAATACTGGTTGTCGATTGGCCTGTGGATTGGGCAATTGTAGTGGGTGTTATAGGTGCTGGGATATCGTCCAAAAATGCGATGGTTCCGTTTTTTTGCGGAATATAAGCGCTATTCCAGTCACCATTACCCTGACGGCTAGTCAATTTAGGACTAGACTCAGACGCATTAATCTCGACCGTTGATAGATTACTGCGGGCACGGACGATATTGTTTCCCGTGATTTCACCCTCAGCAGAGACGGAGCCGTCAACCACACCGCCTGTTTTAGGGTAGGCATCCTCTGCCCATTCCATTGTTTTCGTCAAACCGAGGTTTTTCACAAACTCCGGTTTGTTGGGAATGTCTGCGCCGTTCTTGGATTTTTCGAGGCGAGTATCGGCAACAGTTTTTACCGCTCTAGGCGTCGTTGCCATATTTTCAGCATTACTATCAATAGCATTGCTCAATTTGGTGATACCCGCAGTCGTCAATGACGCGGCGGGTACAGTAGAATCAACCGTAGCCCGTAATGCGTTGAGTAATCCGTTTTGCAACGTTACCAAATTACCATCATCTAAAACGTCACTACCCGTCGTTTCAGCAATAAACTGTGCTACCACAGTTGTAATTACTGACGCCTGACGCCAAACTTTGTTTAACTCCTGTGATTTAGCCACACCGGAGCTAAACCCATTAGTTCGTGCGGCCAGTTTCCCATATTCCTCGTTCGATAATACGTTCGATCCGTCCGCGAGTCCGAACGGTAGAAACTCATTTTTTGCCATACTTACCTCACAATTTCACAGCCCAGCCGCCAGTATCAAAACCCGCGACATAATCATTGTTAATATCAAAACCAAATAGCCCGCCGGACGCTGAGTTAATATAATTATTAACCCGCACTGCCTCTGGTTTAATGTTCAGATAACCCTGACGAATAACCGATTTGATGACCTCTGGTATTGCACCTCCGGTTAGAAATACGTCCATCGACATGTCCTGGTTATCCATGAAAAATATTCGCGATTCCCCATCCGGTAATATCCGCTGGTAGATCCGTTCCAGCATTTCACCCGAACCATCCCAGTGATTGGCCGCGATTTTCACCCGCAGCAACGTACGGTACGTTTCATCGTCCAGCTCAGTAAATCCGCTCTCACTGTCGTACCGTCGCTGCCAACTACCGTGATCAAAGCCCAATTCTGCGGTATCGAGCGAAAAATACACGCCAACAATAGGTGTACGCACGTATCGCGATAACCCTATCCATTCCCCCGTTGCGTCAAGCTGCTCGCCTACTGCGTTGTCCAGTGAGTAGGCTGCATTGAGTTGTCGAGCTGTTTGGGTAATGTCTGAAAATATTCGGGTGACGAGATCGATATGGGCGACAAATTTAGGTGAATCACGGTGCTGAGGGGTAATGAGTTTTAGATAGTCGCTCATGTCACCACCAGTTTTATATTGTCCGGTTTACAGGTTGCTGCCTCGTTGAATCGAATTTTTAAATTGCCAGATATTGCCGATTTAAACGATCGCCCTATTTTGATTTCGGTAATGTCGTAGGTTTTCCCCTCCTCGTCACCTGGCAGGTTCACTGGTACAAAAATTTTGGTGAGATAAACACTGTCACCAATACGCAGCGAATTGATGTAGTCCGCTATCGCGGTTTTGATTTTGTTACCTACCGCAGTTGTATAGCCCTCAAACGGGATCAGGTGGATTTCAATAAACGTCTCTATATCTACCGGGCGAGAGAACCGTATAGGGCGTACAATGTCGTAGCAGTCGGTAATTTTGATGACGGTGTCGCCATAGGTTCCCCCGCCCGGTGTTTTTTTCAATGCAATGGCTCTGGCTATTTCCATAGCGTCACCCCCATCAACGATCACCGCGATGGAATGCGCCGATATGCCGTGCTCGTTGTTTTCACCGGTATCGTTTTCAAATCCCCGCAGACGAGAAACACCGTGTATCAAACTAATAGCACCCAGCATGCCATCGAGTACGGTTCTGGAGGGTAGAGCAACAGAGTTACGTTGGCGCACCCGGACATCGGCATCTGTTTCTACGGCTCGCCCCGGAGTCGCGACTGAGAGGTTTTTGACGCTCTGCCAGCCGCGTGTTGGTGTACCGATTTCAGCAATATCACCCACCGCAGCGGTAACCGCTCCGATTGTCTGGCACGTTGCCGTCACTGTTACGGTTCCGTGAGTGCCAATGGCGACAGTATCAGGCAAGTTCCATGAATAGCCCTGTACATCGCGCACAGTGCCGTTTTTGATCATAGTACCGACCTGACCAATGATCTCCACGTCACAGGTGGATTTCGTTGAACTGTGACGTGTCATACCGTTGATTGCTATGTTATTGGACAATGCCGCACCCATCGCCGTTGACGGGCTATAGGAGTTAAACGCAGCAATAACAGCGTTGTTCGCATCGTGGTATGCCTGCGCGTAAATAGCGATCATCTGCCCGTCTTTGCTGTCCGGCTCGAGGTAGGCGTCCTCGCCGTAAATCTGGCGAAAATAACCTTTGAGCCGGGCAAATATGGTCGGGTAATCAGGCGCGGTAATGCCGCTCGCGGTAATTTTGGCCGCAAGCCCTAATGATTCTAGATTGAGCATAATTTATCTTTCGCTGGTTACTGTGGCTCTGCCGTAGCGGGTGTTGATAGTGGCAGTGAGGGTAATTTTTCGGGTATCGGGATTACGACTGGCATCGAGTGAAACTATCTCAGTCACGCCCTCAGTGCCGAGAATGCGCTCACGAATGGCCATTGCACTAGCATAGTTTTTCTCTAATACCGCCTCGCGGTAGGGGGTGCCCTCCGCTATGTCTAGGAACCAGTCCCCGCGCCATAAATTGAGCCGTGTTTTAACTGCCTGTGCGACTGCGTCAGGCGAATTGATCCAGCAGGTGTTGTCACCCTGTCCGAAACTGTAATCGCCGTTACTATCCTCTCGTCGGTATCGCATTATTGAGGCCCTCCGGTTGTTCCGCCACCTGATTGAACACCACCATGTCGATGTTTCATCAAACTGATACCCCCCGCAGTTACATCATTTTTCACGGTAACAGGGCCATTCATCGTGGCCGCCCCACCATCCGCGCCCATCCCCTGTGACAGGTTACCGTTAATCGTCACGTTGCCGTTGAGCACAATCTCAGGTGAATTGATCTCGGTGCCGCTGTTAGCCGTTGCAGTTAATTTACCGGGGGTTTTAACCGTGATGTTATGGTTACCGGGTGACAGTTCAATGTACGCTGCGCCGTCATCTGTGCGCAGTTGTGCTGTGCTGGTGCTAATATTACCTATTTTTCGCGCCTGTGACTGAGGGCCAACAATGGCGAACCCGTCAGACAGATTGTGCTGACGCGGGTCTACGGGTTCCTGAATGCCGCCGTTCTGCCACCAGTAATCAATGCAACGGTCAGAAAAAATAACCAGGCACTCATCCCCCGATTTAACGGGGAACGTCAGAGTTACGCCGCCGCCGCGAGGAAAAATAACGGGCACGTCCACCAGCAACGGGAGCGCCACTGACTCCGTTTTGCCGTCACTGTCCGTGACTGACCAACGTATCGCGGGTTGTGCCGTCACGGTCACCGCATCGGCGTTAAATGACTGGATAATGCCAGGTATTGCCACATACAGGCCTGAACTAATCGCCTCCTGCATTAGCAGGAACGGTGTTTCAGGCTGGTTGATCCGTTCGGTATTAGTAATCATGCTTGCCTCACGTCTGCTTGTACTGCGGATTGGTTGAGTATTGTTTGGTCGGATTTCGCTACGCAAACCATTTCCATGTAGTACATGGTCTCGCGCGTATCCCCGAAATAACTGACGTTGATAACAACGTAGTCGCCGTCAGCATCAATCGGAGCGGGTTGTTCCGTGGAACCGTTAGTGCTATTGCCCTGCGCAATCCCACCCGTAGATAACCCCGCCATATTGATAGACTCATTATCCAGCCGGATTAATGTTCCGGGGCGAATCTTGGGATTGATGAGGCACTTAACGTTGATCCCGCCGCCAATCGTTTGTTCCGGCATTCCAATCAGCCCGGTTTGATAGGTCAGTACCACAGCCTCCGTGAGATAGGTACGTTTCGGGATAATGTGACATTGCCCGTCCTCGTAGCGCCATTCAGCATTGTTTTGTTTTGCCAGATTGCTGAGTTCATCGCGGTGCATACCAAAACATACTTTACCGCGAGGGGCAATATTCTGTTTAAATTCAGGACGCAAACCGGCGAGAACTCCGTATTGCTCAATATCCCGCATGAGTACCCGGTCTACATCCTCCTGTGTGTACCCCGCCGATATGGTGATACTGATTGTCGCATTATTGTACGCCCGGTCACCATCGCCTGCCTGTATCACGACATAGGTATCAGTGGGGCTGTCCCTCCCCGTGTAGGTGTATTGGATCTGACCGGAGAATATCTGTCCTGAGTTACCACGGTATCCCGCTGAGAATTTTACGATTTTGTACTCGTGCTTGCGTATCCTATTGCGTGTCTCATCGTTCAGGTTATAGATTTTGAAAATGCCCGTGGCAGGCCAAGCGAAACTAGGACGGGTAATGCTGAATTTGATTTTCAGCTCAGAGAGGTCGAGGCCGTTACCCTGTTCATCTGCCACAATCAGCTTGCATTCACGTAGCCATTGTTTTGACATAGCGTGACTCCGTATAAAAGAAAAAACCCGCCTTTTGAGCGGGTTGCGTTATCCGGCTTCCACCATTGGTGGATTCCGAAATTATCAATAACTTAGACTCACCCTTACCGTAAAAATACCTCGTGTATGGGGTAGTCGTGTTCAGCTATGCTGTTTCCATCGTGGATGAAACGCATCCGATTAAGCAGCTCCGCAACGATTTTCTCCACCGCTTTTAGATCCTTGCGGAGTCTCCAATACGCCTCGGCATCGACTAAAACTTTACCCTCGGGCAGAACACTATCGCTGGCGATAGTTTGCGTATCGTCATAAAATTGAGCATTTGTTGTTGCGTTACGTGTTTCGTTAACTGCTATAATCGTCATGTCTATGTTCCTCGAATTGGGTATTAGACTATTTCACAAGAAGCCCTGACGTCCTGCCAGACAGTCAGGGCTTCGCCGTTGTAGAGCGGTACTATTTAATATGAAATTGTAACGTATTGTAAAGAAAGTTAATTTTAAATTGCGATACGCTTCGAATATTAAACTATTTCTACACCAAATACAGGTAAAAACCTATTGTTAACGTCGGCAACCACTGTTAAATTGGTCAATTCTTTTTTATAGATCAAATACCGATCTCCTTATCCGGCGTACAAAAAAAAGCCCCGCAGATGCGGGGAACATAAGTATTGTCCGTCCCGGCTAAAGTTAAGGGGCGGTTTATCCCCGCGTACGCGGGGAACATCTCCAGTTGCCTCATTGATCGTACTCAGGATGCGGTTTATCCCCGCGTACGCGGGGAACATATTACTACTTAGCGTGAAAGCACTTCATTTATAGGGTAGTCGATACTGGCTATACTGCGTTCATCGTGAACAAATCTCATACGGTTTTTAAGCTCCGAAAGAACTTGTTCCGAATAGCTGATACCGGTTTATCCCCGCGTGCGCGGGGAACATGCCGCGTTAATAGACAAACCTTCTTCCCTCGCCGGTTTATCCCCGCGTGCGCGGGGAACATGTTACTTAGCGTAAAACTATTTCGTTAATGGGGTAATCAAAACCGGTAATGCACTTATCCTCATGGATGAATCGCATCCTATTAAGTAGCTCAGTGAGCATGTCACGGGTGACGTTAAGGTCTTTGCGGAGCCTCCAATAAGACTCTGCATTTACCAGCGTTTTATCATCCATGATTTTATATTTCGAAACTTTCCCGTTCGTGACCGTAACTAAGTACTGGCCGTCTCGGCTAAAGTTAAAGTTAATGGGTTTCGATGGCTGGTTATTGGTGTGTTCGATGTTATCCGTATCGAAAAATCGGTTCTGTGCATCGACAGCGGCTTCAACTGTGGGGTAGCAACCAACAGAAATTTGCTTGGAATTCACCCAAACCATCGCCCGGTACGGGTTGACCTTGCTGTTTTGCAGGTAAACCCCCTTAGGCAGACTTCTATTGAATGATACTGCCACGTTACATTCCGAGTGGTTAACCTCAATACTTTTTTTGCTACGTAACTGCTTATCAGTAAGTGCTTTCGTGACTTGCGTTTGAAACTCAGAGCTTATATAACCTGCATAGGCAACGGCTAAGAGTTCATGCGCAAAAGTTCCCTGAATTGCTCCGCCTCGTACCATGGTGATCGCCTTGGCCTACCGACAGATTTGGCGTTAGCTCTGCAATCAATTCTTGAGCTTGTTTACTGCGCACCCACTGATACGGTCTTTTAAAGTTGAGGTCAATACCGCTCGACCGCTGCAACATATTCAGGTTAATCCGCCCTAGTGCATCTGTGATAAGTATGATGTTGCTAACAGCAGGTTGAGGTGCTTGTGGTTTTGCCAGTTCATTCTCCAGCTCCTGCCAACGGTCAACTAAACGTGCAGTAAATTCAGGCGACAATTGAGCAACTACAACGATGCTATCGCGCTTGCCTTTTTCGCCTGAGAAAACATAAACATTACTGCGCGCATTCGGGCTATCTGATTGATTATTATTAACTTCCACCATTGGTGGAAGTTGGATAACACCACGTTTTGCTAACCTTTCGATAGTTCTTTTTACGCTATCATGGCGTGATTCAACTAAGTCAGAAATCTCACGGCTTGACATGGTGACAGCTTGTGTTGTAGGTGCTAAAATGTTCATAGCGTTATTTCCTGTTAAATTTAACGTTGTTCTTGAAGCCCCGATGGTTGCAGCCGTTGGGGTTTTGCTTTTATTGTTCACTTGTTTCATCAAATGACCTCTCCAAACGAATAATTATTTCCTGATATTCAGCCCTGCGATTTTTCAATGCTGCATCTTTTATCTTCCAGAATAACTCTTCGGGCAGACGTATATTTTTTTGCTTAACGGTTTCTTTTTGCATGTTTCCTCTCTTATGCTATCAAATGATATCATTTGCTACCATTTGCCAAGTCTAGCTATCAAATGCTAACATGTCAATAGTTTCATTTTAGGGCTACCAACATGACTAAAAAAGACGTTCAACTGAACATACGAATGACTAGAGATCTAAAGGACAGAATAGAGGCATCAGCTAAAGCAAATAACAGAACAGCGAATGCAGAGGCTATTACTCTTATAGAGTTCGCTTTAGCGGCACAAGACCACAGCATGCCCAATCTAGTTAATGAGCATCAAAAATTAGAAAACATAGACGAAAACACATCTACCCCTAAAGAATCTCAGAATGTTAAAAATGCGATGAAACTAAACGAGGAGCTTAGAACTGAGATCATGGGGTATCTGGAAGATTTAACCGCTAGACTTGAGAAATTAGGTGTTGACATGGATGAATTAACCCCCCTCCCCGATAGAAAAAAAGCCCCGTGATGGGGCGTATTACCTTTTAGACTAATACGTATCTCGGTATCTACTTAGTATTTGACACTCAGTACCTCGAAGACCAAATACACTTCCCATACCTATGTTACAACTATCTTGTAATGACCTAACTGCCAATCTTGCGTAGTTATACCCATTTTCCGTTACATTATCTTTCATAGCTCTGAGCATACTTACCCCTTCCTGTTTTGAGGTAAGAGCATTAGAGAATGTATCAGAGAAAGATTCCCCAGATACTGCATCTTTTATGGCTTTTCTGAGGTATATATTTTCAGATAGTTCCGGATTATCATCAAAGAAATCATCTATGGTCTGCCGTACAGATTTGCTTCGCTCAGGTGCTTTACGTTCGGGCTGTGCTTGTTGCTCTGCTTGTACATTTTGTTTTGGTCTAATAGCTGCGATCTGTCTATATAATTCGGTAGACCGTTTATACCAACCAAGCAAACATTCTTCTGTTTCACAATTCTTCTCGCGCAGTTTCCAGTTTTGCTTAACTAACTTTTTAAAGTCATTACTATTACCCGTAACAACTTTAGCTTGAAGATAATCAACATAAAGCGTATCGTCAGCCTGAGATAGAGCTGGTGTGGAACATATTAGTTTTTCGGCCTTACTCGTTGCTTTGGTGCAATCGAAACTAGTAGAGGTTGCAGTAGTAGCTACCAGAGATAGTGCGACGGCTATTTTCTTTAACATCATAACTCCGTTGGTAATAAGCTATAGGTCTTTACGGCAATGCTTACAGAATATGGCTTTCTTTTTGATTAATTCATCGCAGTATGGGCAGTTTGTTAAATCCTCATCGATCTTAGCCATAACCGGAGCTACTCCCTTATTTTCATTCATTGCCCACGCCAAACATCCTAGCCATCCAATAACTGTCCATCCCACGATGAGATTTATAAAAGCAATGATATAGATCTTACTATGTATCTTTCTAGAGGCTACATAGGTCGGAAAGAAATAGACAAAGAGTGCAGCAATTGCCAGAAGTAAGCCTATAAAGCCTTCCATTAATACCTCCTCAAGTTAATTTCCACTTGTTATGAAGAAAACCAACTGATTAGTAACCAGTTTTTTTTATTTTTATATAGATATAAATGTTAAATCCGACACACGCTAAGGATGCGACTAGGGCAAGGGTAAAATATACTCACTTAGCATAGGAGCCTCCGGTGCCATAAGCATCAAATTTTGATAAAGTATAGCCTGTTACTGCTACCTAACTCTTCCCCGTTTGTCTCATTTTTTGGATTATGATTCATAAAAATCAAATTACCGTTAAAACCTAGATACCTATACCGCTCCAAAATATCTACGCCAAAAACTAATGGTATACCCATCACTATCGGCTCGCCATTCGGGCGCATAATATCTAGTATCCAGCCCGCAATTCCCCTGTACTGTATTCTCATGCGATATTCTATGCCGCCTAGCTGAATATCAAATAATTGGTTTCCATTTAATACAGGGATCTCAACTATGTTCATGACAACAAGTCCTTAATCCCGTTTATCGCTTGGTTTAGCAACGTGTCGTTGTTTTTGGGCACTACTGGCGTCACCGTCCCCCTATCCACAACAGGTCCGTTACTAAGCGGGTCTTTCATTCGCTCAGGTGGCGGGACTTTCACACCCTCGACCGTTGCGATATCGACAATAATCACCTCACGCAAGGTCAACGTGACCATAAGCACGTTCTCAGAGGTCTTGTCGGTCTTAACCTCGATTGCCCTGATCAGCATATTTCTGTACCGACGTTTGCCCGTGATGACGTCGAATGGCTCCTTAGAAGCTCTGAGTTCGAGCAATTGTTGGTATATCTCTTTAGGGCTTTTGCCCAAGACTTCTTCGGTGTCAAAGTCAAACACCTTCGTTGGCATATCAAAGCCGTCAATCAATGAACCACCACCACCAGCAAAGCCAATTTCCATTGTCACTTCTGACGGCTTATCGTAAGCATGATCGCTGATAGCTGCACCATGCTGTACCGGATGCTCAGTAATCTCTGAGGTGTCGTAGTGTTTTTCCGATATCACTACACTCGGCACTATCAGCCCTATTTTTCGCGTATTCTGAAAGAGTAACGTTGATAAAATGTCCATTAACTCACCTTAGTTTGTAGATTACGTACCAATATCGCCGTGTTGCGCTGCACTGTTTCGCCAGTAAGTGCGGCTGCTTCGTGCGGGGATTCAACGCCCGTGACATTAATGTTATATACCGGTGCAACTGTGGTCTGCCTATGGGTGGTATTAGAGGATGCCAACCTTGTTAGCTCAGGGGGATTACTCCTATAGCTCATCATGTTATTGGCATTCGCCATTGTATTATCGAACTTTTTCGGGTCAACAGGACCTATAATACTGCTGATATTCGCCATTGAGTTCTCAAGTGCCCGTAGTCCAAAGTTCAGGTTTTTAGCCAGCGCTGGTGTCGGGTCGCCCTGTCCCTGGATTGCAGCCATGACAAGAGGCTTGGGATACGGAAGCGGTTTTTCTATTTCTACCCGACTCATGGCGTTCATCAACGCGAACATAACATCGTCGTTATTTAAATCTAGGCGATCATGCCTGCCTACACCCAGCAGTTGCGCCACTCTATCAATATAATCCTCTGTGTGGTTCTTATCTTTTCCACCCGGGGGTGCCCATTTTCGTACAATTAAATCGACGGATTGGCGTTTAACGTCATCTGTCAGTCCATTGAAATAACGGCGTAATTGCCAAGCGGTGCGCTCTAAACCTACGTAAGGCGTGCTGAATTTAGCAAAGCGTTTTTGAGGGTGATCTTCTTTCACTGCGCCCCGTTGTTTAGCAAATTCTATATTCAGCGGGTTATTGTTGCGTTCACCTCGTGTTAGTGCTTCCTGTGCTTTTCCACCGTTTTTATTTGGAGCAAATTTTTCGTCAAGAATTTTGTTGGCTTCCTCTAGCGTCAGTTCTTTACGCTGAACTTTACGCTGAAGCTGATCAAGGTATGGATCGCCTGTTGGTATATCTATTGTGGTTTCTGTGAAATGATAGCCCTGGTGTTGACTACCCCATGTATTTTCTACGCCCAAAGCCTGCCCCGCGTTACCTATAAGGTGTTTTACATCTTTAACGTTAGAGTTCCATGAAGATTCCGCGCTGGCTTTTATGTTGTCCCAATCAGAATATAAATATTCTGCATACGCCAGCCATCCCGCAGCTCGTAATATTTTAACTAAGTTACCTTTACCTAACTGCGTGGATAACTTAGTTAATGACCCTAGTACGCTGGTTAACCACTTGCCACCAAGAAACAAGGCAAATCCCCAGAAAATATTTTCCCAACCGCCGACAGCATCTTTAATCCCTAATAGCGTTTCTTTAAAGGACTCGAGCTTTTTCCCCAGTGCCTTTAGCGTACCTTCCCACTTACTCCAGTCAATAAAACTATTTTTATCTTCTTTCCACCCTTGGTAATCGTCATAGAGCAGGAACATTGCTGCTAGCAAGGCGATGATAATACCGATAGGTGAGGTCAGGAAGCCCTTGTTAAGCGCCCACCATGCCGCCGCGACTAAACCGAATGTTTTAATGAGCGTTTTGCTTTCATCATCCAGCCTACCCCACCAGCCAATCAGATCTTGAATGCCTTTGGCGCCGCGAAAAACCAACTGGCCTAGAATATCCGCCATAGCCATGATGGCATCGACTACCGACATAATGACTTTTTCAATAGTCGGCCAATTATCTAGGATCAGCTTGGTGAATTTCTCTAAACTCGGTGTTAATATCCGTGCCAGTTCACCACCGACCTTTTCTTTCGCGGACTTTATAACCAATCCGAATCGTGAGAACTCGGTCATGAAAGTATTGGCGTGCTTGGCTGCTACTTCGGGGTCATAGTCCAGCGCTTTTATGATCTTCTGATAATCAGCGGCATATTCGCCCACACCCCGACGCATCGCCATGAGGGTATTTTCATCAATACCTAGGATACTGGCATATTGATTTGCCCGGTACGTTGGTAGCGCTGACAACCGTTCACCTATCAACGCCACCAATGAGGCGGTATCGCGCAGGTTCCCGTTGGCATCACGGGTCTGGATACCCATGTTACGCAAGAATCCCTCGCCACCGGGGTTATTGCGTAAAAACTTGGCGACGCCCTCCAGCGACGCGTTCAGCCCCTCGACCGTGCCGCCTGCCTGACTGACCGCGTAGCCCAGCGATTTGATCTGTTCTGCGGCTCCGCCTGTGCGTTGTGCCTGCCAGTACAATTTATCCAGACCATTAGCCACAATCGCCGTAAAACCAACCACAGAGGCCGCCGCGCTCTCCACGGCGGCACCGAGTTTCAGGACATTACCGGTGACACCTGCCAGTATCGCACTGAATTTTTTCTCACCCGCGCCATCGACCTCAAAACCCAGAGAAATCAGAAAATCGCGGATTGTTTCTGCATTAGTGTTGCTCATCATGCCACCGTTTTATTAGTGCCTCGTTTTCGGCGTCTACGTCCAATGCGTCATTCATCAGAGCGATATCGGCCAGATCGATATCGCCATTTTTTAATGACTCATAGCTACACATACCGTGGCGCACAGGACGCATCAGCATGCCGCGTCCATCAGGCAGGGTTTCTAGGTCTAGGTTTGGCTGACCAGGGATTACGCGTCGCTCTCTGGCAGGTCGGGAAAAAAATTACTGAGCGACGATTTAATGACATGCCCGACAATTTTCAATAAATCCAATCCGTTGATATCGTCAAACATCAATTGCTGACCGCTGTAAATACCGCTCCAGGCACCCCCTGATTCACGACTGACCACAGACAGGCATATGTCATTAATTTCGTATCGCGCCTCTTTACCCATTGAGCGAATAGCCTCTGCCAATGGTGTGATAAAATCGGCCATATCGCCCAGTGTTGGTGTGATACCGACGGTAGGTTTGAGCGTGTCAAAAATCGGTTTTAACGCCGGTATGGCGGGTATCAATGCGACTGCTAGATCCTGTTGTTGGAACGCATTCAGTTTACCTGCACGGTATTTTTTGCCGTTAATTTCGAATTCCATACTATTATTAACCCTCGTTAAAATGTGCCGAGTATCATGTCGATTTTGCCGCAATCAAAAACCCAGCTGACTGTGTTGCCGATTTTGGCGTTGGAAATATCCGGTATTTTCTGGAACGCGACAGAACGCCCCGTGTGTATATCGCCTGAGTGTTTGTTACGCACGAGAATGACGTTATTCCCCCACGTCGCTGACGAAAATTGTTGGGCGTTGTACATCAACATGAGTTTGGCATTGGCAGGTGAGGTTTTCAGCAATGTCACTGTGATGGTGCCTGATTTGGTCGCCGCCAGTGAGTGCATGACCTCGCCGTCAGCCCCTACGGTCATGGTGTTTTTGGCCTCTGACATGGCGATAACGATCCCCTCCTCCGAGGTCGCCGCCCCGTTAGCCAAATCGACCATTCCCCCAATGCCCGTTATCGTGGCGGATACATCCAGAAATGAGTATGTAGCCATGTGATTACCTGTTTACGTTAATGATGACATCAGCGAAATGGATCGCACCTGCCAATTTGATAGCACACTGAATAACCGGGGCTATCCGTTTCTCGCGCACAGCCTGAACCTGTTCTGATATTGGTTGAGCATAGGTATAGTACCCCTTAGTCAGCATTTCGCCCCGGTTCAGTGCCCCGAATGAATCTCCGCCCCAGAGACCGGGGGCTATCAACCCATTGGTGACGCCCTGAGCCAGTGATTGCTCCACGTTGGCCAACAATTGGGTCACCCCCTCGTCGGTCTGTGGAATTTTAGTCGTGCTGGTATACATCAGATTATAGAGGTTGGTCTGGACATAGTTTTGTAGCCAATCCAGCCCGTGGCGTTCGTCAATGAACGTCCCGTTCGCCATCACACCCTCTTGGACGATGGCGGTGTCGTTGTTGTAATGGACAAAAACATTGCCGTTTTTCGATTTGAGTGAATTCGCCTGTGTAGCGGTCAATAACTCAGCACTGATAGCAGGTTCCTGTTTGAATTTCAGGGTGATAGTGGTGCGGTTACCCTGAAAATCCACCGTGAACATACGACCAAATAACGATGCCACAGCGTAGGGTTGTGCTGAGTATTGCCACAGCGTGCGGCTCAGAAATGTGCCTGTGAGCTGCGAACCGATATCAGTGTCTACATCAGGATCGAGGACATCGGTTTTGGTGACCGTATGCCCGTAAATACGGGAAACAGACGCCGATTCAATGTAACGAGCCACACTCAGCACATCACTGTCAGACAGGGAATTATCCGCAACTACCAGCCCGTACCATGCGCTCGATGCATCACCCAATGCCGCGACTGCCTCCGCGATAGTCTCCGGTTGGGAGGGATCAATAACGGTAGCGCCGGATATATCATCCAGTTTCAGAATATCGCCGATATAGCTACCACTGTCTGCGCGGGCGACATAGCCTAGTTTCCCCGTGGTTTGCAGAGTCACGGCGAAACGGGATGATGTGCTGTCCCAGTGAACTGAGGCATTTTTCAATTTTTCAGACACCCGCTCCGCGACGCCATTTAAATTGGTCTCGTTGCTAAAATCGATGCCAATAATGGCCGTTGATTTACCGTCAACAGTGAGTTTGAATGAGCCATCGGTAATCGAGGTAAATCGACTCATAGCCTGTTCTGATTTGGTCAATACGGCCCCCCGCACAGCCGCAGATACCGCTGTTTTTGCCCAGCGTCCGATATACAAATCAACGGGTTGGGGTGATTGCGAATAGTACAGCGCTGCGGCCTGATATTCAGGGGTATCCATGCCAAAATCGGCACCAACACCCTCAATATCCGTGTAATAACGCAGCCGTTCGTGCGTGTTGATTACGTTGCTGGCACCCACAACCAGCAACGAGCCAAAATTTCTGGCTGAAGCTGCGCGGGGGGCCATGTTAATCTTGACATTAACAATGCTTGAAATTGGTAAACCCTGCATGGGCTAATCTCCAAAGAATTTAACTGGTGCGTCGAGTAGCGATTTAACGCCGTATCGACGAACCGATTTACGCCGCAATGTGACGGTAATGTCATGGCGGCGTACCCATTGGTTATTAATGAGTTCAGGGAACGATGTGATGCGGGAATGTTTAACTACCGATAGCCCTAATTGGTTGAGTTCAGCGTTGTTCTGGCTCAGCGTAATACCGTCGCGGAAACGCGAGGCATACCCCTGACTGCGAGGGCCATAAAACGAGGCTGCGCATTCGAATTCCTCATGGCGCCAGAGTTCCCCGTGCTCATCGGTTTGGCCGGCGCAGGCCGGATTATCGTCCGCAGGCAGCTCAACAATACCGAACCCGCACCAGTCAGTACTGGCAGGCGGCTGTGCAACCGGAACAGGCGTCCATCGGGGGCGAACCATCTGAGCCGGTAGTTCTGTTACACCTCGCAACCATTGACTAAGTAAACGCTCCAACGCCTCATCATAGACGTGTTCATTATCCGGCGTTAGCCACCCTGCCTGTTCTGAGGTGTTCATGGCGAACCTCCATCAAATGGCAACAACTCACAGTGCGCCTGAACAAATCCCGACCCATACGTGGTGTAGGGGTCAACGGATTTGACGAGGTATTCACGGTTTTGGTAGGTGACGATATCACCCGCGTGACCTGTTTCACCCGCAATCAAACGTTCAGTGGTTATCACTAAAATATTGCCCGTGACGGTTTGCCCTGACATACGAATTTGCGCCTCTACCGACCGATCAACCGTCACTACCCCAGCGAATTGACTGACGGTATCGGTCGATTTTGGAAACCCATCTGCATCTACCCCAACCTGTCTGCGTCGATATATCAATGATGTGTCGCAAAAATCAGGGTCGAATAGCACATCCGTGACATCCAATAGTGGCATGGTTATTTCTCCGATTTATTCCGAACCACATAGGTGATTGAACGACGGTACGAACCTGTGTCTATCAGTGGTCGGGCGTTAGAATTATCGGGTGTATTCCCTGCCCGTCGATTCTCCATCTCAGCTTTCGCCCCTTTGCGCCCTCGTCTGGCGCGGGCGGCAACGGTTGGGTCTGCCAGTGGTTCAAAATCATGCGTCGTCATGTAACGTTGCACGCCCTGAACTGCCAGCATCCCCGCTTTATTCAACGCTTTTTCCGCCTTGTCCTGTTTACCGTCCAGTACCGCTTCCGCCGCGATTTTCAGTTGTTCTGTGGTTTTATCTTCCACTGAATGAACCCCGGGGCGGAGATGCGGACGGGGCGGAATATTCTGAGCAGGGGAACCGAATTCGTTGATATAGCCAATCCCAGCATTGCCGAACGGCACATCATCACGACTACTGTTTTCAGCGGGAACGCCCACCAGTACGTCACGATTGCCGATGGTTTTTAGCGCGTCTAAAATGGCGTTAGCCCTGTCAACTCTGATTTTCAGCCCGCTTTTCATAACTGGATACCTCCTGCGCCAAACGACATCAACAGTTCGTAGAACTCAGAACCATAGCGGGTGTTGTTCCAGAATCCGGCGTTAGGGTTCAGGGTCGCGCCAGTGTCATAACTGACGCTGACTTTATCCACCGATTTAGAGGATACTACGCCACTATTAGCGCCACCTGTTCCGCCCGCTGCTACCGACCGACTATCCGCCGCCCACAGTGTCATGTAATGGGCTACCATCAATTCCACCACATAGCCGAACATATCCCCGAACCTGTTTTCGTCTAGCTGTTTATCAGCCAGATTCAACCGGAACTGGATTCGAGTATCGGGGAATTTGACGGTGTCAGAGAACTGAGGAAAATCGAGGCGGAACTGAGCTACGGTGGGCAGAACCCTATTTTTTGTTGCCCCCATTTTTACCCCCGCTATTGGTGGTCTGAGGTTCCGGATCGCCGTGTAGAATCAGCCTGGCTATCTGGTTATCACGTTCCTCCAGTTGCTGTTTTAACTCAGCAATTTGGGTATCTCGCTCTGCCAATTGTTGGGTCAAATCAGTAGTTGATGCCCGGAGTTCAGCAATGAGCAACTCATGACCAACCTGTTCCGTGTTCTCTACTGCATCGATAACTTCGGCGTGTGCTTGCACGAACCAGTGTTGGGCTACTGATTCACTGACGTTATGTGTTCCGCCAGTGAATGTTTCAGACTCACCGTTATCATGGGTAAACCGAAATGGCGTATGTACCCTGATTTTCATCATTAAATACCATCCATATAGTTCAGAGTTTCACGGTAGACCAGCTCAACCGCACCCAATTTTCCGTAATAGGTCACCATCTGGTACAGTCCGCGATACTGGATCGGAATGCTCTGTAATGGCACCATTGGGAAGCGAATGAACTTTTTGTCGTTGGTGTAGGCAATCGCTCTATCTTTACCCGCAACGCCAGCATTTTTAGCCCATTTCACCGCACGGATATTCAACGGTGTACCGTTTTGATGGTAGGCAATGGTGTTAGTTTGCAGATACGTTAGCAATGATTGGTTACCCGCCGTGGAAACAATAATCGACGAGAGCAACGCGTACTGTTCAGGTGGAATCAACAAATCGGTTGGCACCATGGTATACGCGGAGTGTGCCCACGCATCGCTCAACAAATGGTTGATACTCTCGCGAATTTCGTCCGGTGTGGACTGCGCCCACGGTTTACGTGCATTGCTGAGATTGGCGCGTTTCTGGTTCAACAACCCCTGTAACCCCAGACTCTCATCACCCATATAAACCTGCTCGTCGGTATCCATGTTCCATTTCAATGTCATGCCGTCGTGTTTCTGGGAATCGATGGGGCGTCCAACCTGTTGTGCTGCGTTCAGTTCGATAATCGTCCAGCCTAATTCCATTCCCCACAGGGTCAATGGGTGTCCGTCGCGTTCAATATTAACGCTGATCCCGGCTAGCGCTGTTGAGTTTCCAGCTACCCAGTTTTTACCATACGGGTTGATTGAACCTGCGGCGGCAAACTGCGTGTTTGTCCACGTCGCCATTTCATCAGCAATAGTCACGTCCTCGCGAAACCGAATATCGCGGCTGTACGTGTATTGCGTCAGAGGCAGATTGAGAGTCTGATCGAGTCGTTCCAGCTCACCTATCAGGAAAGTACCGCTGCCATCAATAGTTTTTTGGTCAAATGTAAGCATAATTTCCCTCAAATTTTGTAAGAAATTTCAACATTACCGTCAGCATCGCCCGCGCCGGTAAACTGAGCGTTCGGGAATAAAACGGACTCACCGTCTATCGCTACATTCAGAACGCTACCCAAGGGGCTGTTTTCGGTAGGTTTACCGATTCGCGCATAGACCAGCGCCCCTTTTTTGATGCTAGATGCGTCACCATCCAATTTCACTGTCATGTACCCGCGTTTCAGAGCGTCGCCAGTGTAGTTATTGCCAGTGCCGATAATGTATGACTTATCCGGCATACTGGTTGTGGGGTAGGGGCGAACATAAATGCCTTGAATTTTGTCTGCGGTATCACCCTCCGCCAATGGCACGAAATAGTCACCGTCGTATTTACCCACCAGCCCATACGCTGAAAACGCATTTGCCGATTTCAGCAATACCGGCTCAACGGTCATGTCCTGTAGACGTGAGATAGCCCCCGCAATGCCCATCGGCATACGTTTTAGATATGCTGTCATTGTTTACTCCTGTTCGCCCAGAATTCGGCATTTTGTTTGTTCAAGTCGGCAATGGTGTTGCCAGATGATTGTTTACGTGTGCTACTATCGCCTGTTTGCGTCTGGACATTGCGATTTTTTGCCAGTTCAGCCACGGCATTAAACGCCAGATCGACGACGTGTTTAGGCAATTTTCTGATTTCAGCATCGCCAACGATATTACGAACCATCGCCTGATCGGCACTGACCAGTACCTGACGTTTGAACGCAGTCAATTTTGATGGTTGAGACAAATCAACCCCGGGTATGATTAGCTCCGCTTTATAGGCTGAATCGCCTGTGATTTTTTCCTCTTTTTCCTTTTTCTCTTCAGGGGAGGTGTCATCGTCTCCCGTCGGTTTATCCTTTTCAGAGTCAGTGCCGTTATCCCCTGTTTTTCCTTCCAGCGCATCTAGACGAGACAGAATGACCTGCGCCCATGAGGGTATATCGTTATCTCCTGTGTTCCCCTTACCCATCTCTGGATTGGTGTTGGGTAGCGGGTGTTGCGGGCTGATATTAATATTGATCGCTTTAGGCACTTCGCCCGTGCCTTCATCACCCGTGACCGATTCAGGGGCGCTGTTTAGTGCCGCTTCCATCGCCGCCGAGTCTTTGGTTTTGTGCGCTCGTTTTATGCGCTGATACCATGTTTGTAATGTAGTAGACATACTATCTCCAATTGAACAACGTGTACCGGCGCGGCCATTTTGAACCAGCGCCACGTGATTACCCGTAATTTGATACTGTTCGGCTTTACCTGCGGCGATTTGCCGGTACTCTGCGTTATAGCCGCATGAAACCTCATCCAGCCCCATATCAATGGCCGCCATCGCCTCCTTATCTTTGATGATGAGGTCAGCCAACATCAGATCAGACTGTTCACCCTCGCCGCGCCTGACATTCTGAACATGGCCGTAGGCCAGTTCACGCCAATTATCAGGGTCAACAAACATGATATTGCCGTTGTCGTCTTCAGGGTGTTGTATCGTGACCGTCATCCCCTCAAACGAGGCTAGCGTTGCCTCACTGAAAACCTCGTCAGCTGAGCGTTCAACAACAATCTCGCCATCATCGTCTGGCTCTAAATCGGGCAAATCAAAATCCGCGTAAAGCTGCGTTCCCGTTCTGGCTATGGGAACGTCCTTACACAATAAGGAACCGTCTGCCAGTTGGTAACGAGTGTTACCCAGACGAGTAGTGAAAAAATATTTCAACGTATCCTCCACCACATCCAGACCGCGGAAATACTCCAACACGATAGCCCATACAGAAAATCGACCCATGTACCATGTAACATGAACCAGAGTCCCCCGAGTAATGGGGTTACCCAACTATAGAATTCAAAATCGCTCATGATCAATCCTCCGGTATGACAACCTCGCAGTAGCAACGGCAATTAGGCAGCGTGCCCGCGTGTCCTGTCAGGCCGTCCAGTGTCGGAGGTTTAGCCCATTCAACAAATTGCCCCTCCATTTTTTGATGAGAATAGCGAACGTCCGGATCGTCAGCCGTGCGCCAGATATAACCGGTTGAACCAATAGATTGTGCCCGTGACTGCGTCAGCGCAACTTGTGCCCTGCCTAGTTCTGTTCTGGCGATGAATTTAGCTCTGGATAATGCCACCTCGCCCGTTCTGGCAATTTCCTGTGCGAACAGCTCATGCCGACCACCAGTAACAACAGCCTCTATCGCCTGATTGTGGATGTCGTACACCCGATCCGCCGCCGCTATAGGCAGTGATTTGATGTATTTAATTTGCTCATCAACGATGGAGCGCATCACATGCCCAACGGGCGTGTTGTTCACTAAATGGCGAAGTTCCTGGCTGATTAACTGGCTACGCTGACGCCATTCTTTCTCGTTATGGCGATTCACATCCAACGCAAAACGTTGTGCCACTCGCTGCGCCCACGGCGTAATTAACTCGCTGTAACTGTCCAGTGCGTCCATGATTTCCGTGACGGAATCATTAGAACCATCGTAGGAATTTCTTACGATGTCGCCTACCGCCTGTGCTATCGCCCGTAGGCTTGTTCGATACTGTTTTTCTGGTTGACTGGATATTTTCGGCACTTTCCGTTTCCGATTTCGCGACAAAACCATTACCTACACTCCCCATGATTTGTTCAGCCTCCGATTGCTCCATGTGATAGGCCGATATCAGCATTTGAATTCCGGTTTCACGGGGGAGCACCCCCGATGCTACAGAACTGACAATTTCAACCATGCTCGATATTTGAGCACCATTCAGATCGGTATTGCCCGTATTTTCAACAAGGGTATTGGGTAGTATCGTGCTGTCCAGCTCATCGAGTTGAGGCGGTGCACCATCATCAGCGTTGTTGATATCCTCATCGGTTATTGAGCCACCAATGCCCGTAACATCAGCCATTTCGCGTAAATCGTTCATGGCTGCCTGTAAATTCATCATGCCGCCATCGAGTGCGCCATTCAGGGCGTTGACGGTATTCACTGCAATTGTGGAGCGGTCGAGATCGGACATTTGCCACAGCGGATTAAACTCGAATGTAAAATCATCCGGTAATGGTTTCTCAAACTCAGAGCGGTGCATCACATCCAATAAACGGCGGATAGGTTGGCGTAACCGCCGCTCCTGTTGGGTGCCGATATTGTCGTAATAGTTGGCAAGATCCGCATCGCCGGTAGAAAAACCCTGTGGCGACTGCCCGAACAAACGTACCAACGGAATACCCACCGCGCCTGATATTTGTTCAGCAAATTGTGCCAGCACATTATCCAGACCACTGAACGAGTATTGATGCGTTTCAAACTCATCGGTTTTATCCATCAGTGTCATGCCTTCGTTACTCTGGAACTGACGGATCATGTCCATGTGTTTGAGCAACGCGTCCAATCGTGCCCCGCCCATCGCAATGATTTCTCGCAGTTTGTCGATACTGTAAGTTCTCAGATGCGCCTTATAAACCAACTGTGCCGCACCGGTTGTGGCACTATCGAATGCCGTGAGCCTGTCGTAAATGCGTTCAACAATCGACATACCCCACTCGTTTTCGGTCTGCGCCTGCTGGTATGGCAGGGTTACACCATCGAACCGAATCAAGCGGCTGTGATGAATTTTCCATGCGGGTATCCCACGCCCCGTATTCGTGATTTGGTAAAATTCGGGCTTACCCAGATCTTTACCTATCTCGTTAATACGGCGGTTTAAATCAGGCTCAACCTGCCAGCGGTCGAGGGGCAACAGCCCTTTGAATTTGCCTTTGCCGATAGTTTCAGGGCGTAGCGGCGTAAATGGCGCCTGCCCCTCAATCAGAATTAATCCGACCGCTCCGCCGTAGAGCCGTGACCATTTGATGATATTGTTCAGGTTTTCCCACAGTTCCCGCTCATCAAACAGTGATTCCAGCACACCACGCGCTTTGGGGTCTATTTCTGAGGTGATGCGAAAACCCTTGCGGGTCATGTCGTCGGCCACCGAATCCACCGCAGCACCGATAATCCAGGACGAACGGTAGGCGTTTTCTATCAGCATTTGGTTACGGCTCGTCCAGTTTGGACGATACGTAGACGCCGCGTGCTGGTTCGGTGTGTGCATCCCAACACGCGCCATCATGTTCTCGTAGCTGTCTGCGGTGAGCTGCGGTTTGCGATTATTTTTCGCCATTAAGAACCTCGTCCTAATATTTCCCAGATTTCCATTGAGATATCCATCGGGGCGTATAAGATCATGGTGGAATCTGCTAAGTTCGGGGATTTTGTCCCGTCCGGCTTTTTATCCACAACGATTTTTCCGACACCATTCACTGAATAGGTAGGCTGTGATAATTCCATGATTAACTTATCTTTCAGCGGCATTTCACCAGGTATAGCTATCAGCTCATCAGGATCGTAAAAACGCCCCTCACTCACTGCCCTGTGGGTTTTCTGAAAGCGGGTGCGCAGCGCCCACCATGCCTGCGCTTTCGCGTTGGCGAAAAAATCTTTATTTAGTCGGGGTTCGCTGAATGCATCCCCCGGCACAGCTTCGCCATCAGGATCAAACACGGCACCACTCCCCCGAAACGGTGTCGCGGTTACCGCGCTCATTCGCAGGGATTTACGTTGTTCGTTGATAATACGGGCATCGCCCCGTACACCCGCGCCCAGTCCGTCAGAGTCAAATCGAAACGAATCTAGATTATTCTGCTCACACCAACCGAAGACATTTTCAACGGAACCAAAAATATCACTGCCTTTGCCAGACCATTCTTTGATTCCCCCCAACAAGACGCCGTGCCGCCATGAAAACGCGTTTTTATCTTTACCCTCGTCGGCTACGTCCATCGCCCCCATGCGAATACCTGTTGGTTGAATACCGAGTTTGATATGCGCATCGATGGAGGATTGCACCCATTCAGACGGTATCAATATTCCCTCTACCGACGCCTGATAGTTGATATCAACCTCCTGCGCCAGCGTGACCGGGTCAAGTTTTTCCACCTGTTTTTTGTACCAGGCATCGTCTTTCCGTGGGTCATCTCGCCAGTGGAATGTGAAAATTTTGATGTTGCCACTGTGCCTGCGCTGGGCGAATGAGTTCGCCATACCGTTTGGTGTCGAAACATCCTGTCGGCAGTTGGTTGTGGCCGACAACGACGCATCCACCAGCGCTGGACGTTCGAGGAACGCGGCCTCATCCACAAAATAGAAGCTGGCACGGTCACCCCGCCCGATGCCATCGCCTGCCTCACCTGTAATAACTGAGTCAGTATCAGGGAACAGAATACGCATGTGGGGGGCGTGCTTGCGAATATCCCACGTGCCTCTGAATTCGGCGGGCAACAAGTTGATGAAATTTCGTGCCTTATCAAACAACGACTTGGGTGAACCCAGCTTATCGACATATTCCTCTTTGCGAGAACCGAAACCCGCAGCAACCCCCCGATTGAACAGACATATTGAGCTGGCCGTGGCGATGGTCAGCCAACTAATCCCCATGTCGCGGGTTTTTTCAGTGATCCCCGGCTCCTGAGTACGCCAGCATTCCATAAACCATTCAATCCATTCCTCCTGACGGGGGAACAGAATAAAGGGGATACGGGCAGGTAAACCCCGCTCAACGTTGCGGGGGTCTACCGTCATGCCCCAGTCAATAATAAATTGCCCTGGATTATCGCGGTAAAATGTCCGCATCGCAGGTAATAGCGTGGGGTTCTGGCGAATGCGTTGTAACCGCTCCATCCGCCATTCGAATATCGCGTTATAATCGGGTTTACGAAAATCAAACGGAAACGGCACAGGCATTGCATCACCCCATCATTTTCTTGTAGGCAGCCTCTGCCTGTTCGGGTGTCAGTTTAGCCACCGCTATCGGGCCGTCATTCGCTCCCGTCAGTTCGTTTTTCACATTCTCACGGAATGCCTGAACAGAGACGTGTTTACCCAGCAATTCGAGATTTTTTACTTTGTCCGGCCATTTGATTTTTTTGAGTATGCCGACCATATCGCGGTCGTCGCCCCTGCCCTCGAACATCTCAGCCAGATTGAACCCACTGAGATAACGACGCCACGATTCCGGCCATTTGGACAACGGTTTGATACTAAGATCCTCCTCCAGAATGTCAGCCACATCCATCTGGTCGATTTCAACGAGGCGCATCAGTACATAGTTAGCATCAATCCCCAGTTGTTTGTTGCGCGTCTGTTTCAGCTCATCGATCAGCGCGATAACAAACGGTTTTTGCATCAATTGATAGCTAATTTCACTGGCACGTTTCGGGCTGTACCCTGCTCGGATTGCTGCCTGCGTTGCGTTTAAATCGACCAGGTATTCACGACAAAACGTTTTTTGTTTTGTCGTCATTTTTGTACTGGTCATTTTCTGAGTTCCTAAAAAGAAAAAAGCCATCCGTTAACGCGGGTGGCAGTAAAGGTTATGTAGATCACTTTTTAATCACTTTGGTTGGATATAATCGCAAAGCGATTACAGAGAGGAACTATCCCACTGACACCGCCCTCTAACATAGTCCTGCCCCACTCAGGGAATGGACACCGAAATATTTCATTTAGTTTCAGAGAGTAACTAATTGTTAAGTATTATTCGCTTGTTATTGTGTGGAAATGGGTTTACCAGGTTGATTGGTTTTTGTTGTTGTTAGTGAAATGGGGTGAGTAAAATGAAAAAGTTCATTCTTCTTTGCCTGTTGGCAGGCACTACACTTTTAGCTTCAGCGCAAGCTTCCGCTTTGATCTGCTCTCGGCTATATTCTCCAGGCAGCCCCGATTGGAAAGATTGTATAACTCAGTGCTTCGAAGCTGGAGGAAGCGGAACATTCTGCGAGTAAGGCGGTCGGAGGGCTCCGCCCCACTTGTTAGGGTTTACCCACCTCAGTATCATTTGCTCTGAGGTGGTGATGAAAACCGCTTAACGCGCATATGCAGGATTTCAGCATAATTATACATTGCTGACTGTTGTACTCTTAACAGGTAGCGGTCAGTCTCCTCCAGTGCGTTATAAATATCGCCACCTATGAAACCAGACAGCTTTTCGATTCTCTTATTGAGTTCTGCTAATTCATCAATAACACGTTGTTGATGTGGCTGTAGAGTTTGCTGGTCGTTCATTTTGTCACCTTGTAACATTCAGTGTTTATGTAATCCTGCAAATATCTCAGTTTTGCCCGGTCGTTAATGATGCCTGCTCGGATATCGAGAACAGTTGATCCAGTTTCTCCAGTGAGTTCGACGGTGGTTGTAGCGTCCACGCTGCCGGAGGGAGTGGTTTCAGACACGGGACAGGTGGCTTTGATGCGCAGCTTGCGACGGCCAGCGGCAACATCAGTGCGCAAAGTATCGATTTCAATCTGGGCATTGGCGAGTTCCTGAGTGTGTTGGGTGTCCAGTTCTGCGAGTTGCTGGATGCGCTCTTGCTGGGTGGTGTTGATGGTGACCTGTTCGTTATACGTTAACTTTAAGTTATGGTATTCCTTAGCCTTGTCCTGATATTTGCCGTAGCCGAACCAGACCAAAGTAGTGAGAATCGCCAGATAACCGAAAGTCAGGTATTGAGTGTTGAATTTCATAGCATCTCAAATGCCCGTGTGAAAGTGTCATCGGAATAAGGCTGCTTGCCGTTCTCCATCTGGATCATCGCTTTGACTAACGCTGTCATGACGTCCTGATTATTAACATCAATCACCGAATCGCGAGAGACACTCACTGCATCGCTCACATAAGCAATGTAGGCCTCAGTGTCATTCTCATTCGGTGGTGCCCAGCGGGATATAAACTGGCGGATAGTGTTATCACCATATTTGCGCTCGTAAGTGCGCAGGATTTTGATCATAGCGCGTACACCGTACTCTGGTGCAATAAACTGACAAAATGACTTATCTGTCTGCCTGCTGCACAGTCCCTGCCAGTTATCCCCGTGGCGGATATTGCCCGGATTGTTATTACGAATGCCTCTCGTCATTGTTGGCTCCCGCTCTTTTCTCTGCCATCTTACGCAGCAATTGGCCAATGAAATCTGTCCCCAGATAGCCAATCACCACACTGCCGATGTAGGCCAAGTCAGGATTCAGACCGAACAGATTTAATACATCACGAATGAACCAGGCGAACATGGCGCACATAAAGGCATCGATTGAGACCTTTACCCAGCCGCCACCGTTGTAGCGGCCTCGGAAAAATGCCATTGTTCCGGCGAGAGTTGCCCAGATACCTTGCTCCCTTACCGATATGAGCCAGTCTCCGAGTTGTACCCAGATATCAGGATTTTCTTTCATCTTCATATTCCACCCCATTTGAACAATGGGCGTCCGTGGGGTGAACGATGGTTACCCCTGTGAGTTGTAGTGAGTGGGATGCCAGCCCTCAGAATTGAGGGCGGTAGATACGCAGTGCGTACTGATAGCAGGTATAACCCTGCATAATTTCAGATGTTAAATTGTGATCCTGCCAATATGAGCGTTTGCGGTCGGCTGGAATAGGTAACTCCGCAACGCACCCAACACTGTCTCGGTAGTTGGCGACCAAATATGCCATTGGCTGACCGCTCACCCCAGTTGCCGTCTCAAAATACCCCCGTATAGCGAGATTTAAACGATTGTGAGCGGTCAACGAATGGCACAGATAATTTGTTAAAAACAGGTTCTATTTAACATAATGGTTCTTACATGAACCCCGACTTTTCAACTCAATCAAAATGTCACCCCAAACATGTAAAAGCGACAATCTTCTCGCTCATTTTAGGTCATTTCTCGATATAACATTTTGTTAACAAATCGCCACTATTAGGGTTCAGGTAAATCTCGATGTCTAACGGTTGTTTTCCCAAGTTTCCACTTTTCGCCCAAAAGAAAAGGCGCCTAACATTGGGCGCCTTTTCGTAGGGTATAAAAACCACTCTTATCACAATAGCACAGTTTTTGCGGGTCGCACTAGTTTTCATGTTTCGATTGGTTTCTTTTTAACCATTAAATCCATATCTAATTGAATTCCCAGTGTATCTAGACACCCGGCTACGAAACGCTCACCGCATTGTATACGGTGCCTGACCTCTCGCTCGTTTGTTTCGTATTGGCGGGCAATCTCGCGTTTAGAACGCCCGTGTATGTAATGCTGTTGGATATATTCCAATTCCTCGCCCTGCCCTATTGCCTGGAGTCGTGCCACGCACAAATCAATGATCAATCCGTCCTCGTCGCTGCATGTCAGCCGGGTATCGCCGTTCGCGGGCAGGAGGCCGCTGAACCCCGCAGCAACAGACGACCAGCCAACATTGGTTAGATTTGACGACCACCCGCCCCATCGAACTAAAACTTGCTGAATATTGCGCATAGAATTTTGCCCTGTAGTTTCGTGTACTGTGAAAATTTTTACCAGTTGCCGTCGTGCTTACGTGCCGGTGTGATTATTAAAAGGCTAAACCAAGCTCGATGGCCTCTTGCTTCAATTTTTATACTTCTGGGTTGCAGATAGGTTGCAGATAAAAAGCTATCTGCAACCTGCCTAACCCCGCGTATTTTCTGGTTTGTCCCGTTTTAGGTTGCGGGTTGCAGATGTTTAAAACATATATATATATATATGAGGTGTATATAATCTCTCTCACATGTGTATGTTAAAAATAACTGCAACCTGCAACCTTTTTCATCTAACATATTGTTTTTATTTTATTTTAAAGGGTTGCAGGTCTGTTTTTATCTGCAACCTATCTGCAACCTTTTACATCTCAATTAGTAATTTTTTGCAACTTTCTAGCTCAGTGCGAAGCTGTTCATTACTGAACTTGCGATTTTTTACCAATACCCAAGGTCGCTCCGTCTTCCCCTCGAACTTAATAGCTCCTGCCTGCCCCAACCCTTTACTTCGCAAAATGCCGCTAACACGCTTCGGATTGATATCAGCGTCAAGACCAAGTTCCGCGACGATATAACTCACTATTTGTTGATAGGTCATAGCAGCAACTGGGGGGTCAGCCAACAAGTCGAATAGCACCTTATCGGCATCTGTCCGGCTACTATCAATCATTAATTGCCGTTCTTCGGTCTCTGGGGCACGCTGCCAGTCAAACGCATCTAAATCGATACCCATCAGATACCAGTAGACCTGAGCGATAAACTCTGGATCTTTTAGTGCCTGGTACAACTGCTTGAAGTAATTGTCGCCCTGCAAAAAGTCAGGGCCACCAAACACGGCAATACGGCGGTCTTCTGGAGGCAAGTAAATAGCGTCGATATGGTTAGAGAAAAGCAGAAAGTGCGTGAAGATATCCATTGTCATCTTCTTGCCGTACTTGTTATTGACCTCAAACCGGGGTTCGGTCAGCAAATCACGAAGCTGATCATTGACTGAATAACGTTTCTCTATGTTTTCCTTCACCTCATCGACGGTACACAACAACGAGTGGTACAGATAATCGTGATATTGGTTCTTACAAATCACATCCATCTTTGCTCGGGTACAATTCCAATGGCCTAATATCGATTCCATTAACTGAATAACCCAGCCGCGCCCCGTACCATGCAGTACGGATATATGAAGCACGGTAACCGGACAACGGCGCTCTGGTCGCTGAACCATCCATGCGAGACGGGCGATAAAAAACAAACGTTGGGACTCATCCGGCACTAAGTACGCGATGTGTTTAAGGAAAATGGCTTCCGCTTTGGTGAAATTGGCCACTTTCTGGTGTTCAGGTAAATAGAACTCATTAATTTCTAGCCAACCATCTTGCCCCTGTATGAGTCGCCCTTTACCTGGGTGATACCCTGTGCTCTCCGCAACCAGTTTTTTAGGGTGTTCCAACCAACGTTTAGTCGCAGGTGTAGGCTGCCCTTTCCCCATAGCCGGAAACTGGAACGGAGCCATTAGGTTTTTAAACGACTTCATATCCATGATGCTACGATAGGGAGGCCTGGACAGATCACAGACCTGATCCCCTTTCACAACATAGATAAACCGCTCAATAAAATGGCTGGTCATATCGGTATTGATATCAGTGAAATTCGGTGCGCCTTCTTGCTCGGTCAGATCCTCAAAATCGCGCACCCCAAACCCAATAATATTGAGGAAATCGCCATCATTACGATGTGCACACGAGGCGTGCAGGCACTTAAAATGCCCCATTGTGAACCCCGCGGTACTTGACGGAAAATACGCGGTACTGGTCGGGTCACTATCAATGCTATGTCCGTCCGCAAACGGACATGTGATATAGCGCTCGCCATTTTTGCCAACGCCCAACGTCCAGCCGTTCGCGTCCAGATAGTCGGCGGTCTCGTCAGTAGCATTGGGGGTAGATATGCCACGATCACGGAGCTTTCCGGCAACACCCGCTTCGGTAGACACGGCAACGGGCAGCTGTTCAGCCAGCGCTGACCACAGCATTTCTAACTGTTCAGGTGTTATTTCGAGCGGGTCGCTGGGTAAACCGCCATCCCATTGAATGCGAGCACCGCTAGGATGCGTGCCCGCAGCCACAAATTGCTGACCGTCGGCCAGCAGTTCAATGATACCCAAATCGCCGTCCAAACGATGGACGCGCTTACGATACTCGCCCTTAACTGACAACAAATACAGGCACTTATTACTGTTATTGCGATAACGGCGCGGAGGCAGCTTGCCGAACATCTGGGTTAACAGCGCCTGAATTTGCGCCTGTATTTTCTCATCTTCGCTATCGCAATCCACCGCCAGCTCATTACGCCCGGTACGCATACAAATACCGTAGTCCGGTTCGTTCGACCATGTTGTAATATCCGAATCCGTGACTATTTTTTCTGTCCACCGGGGGATACCCACCACTTGCCGTAATCGATTGTAACGGCTAGGAGTTTTGCCAATGCTTTTCAATGATGAATCAGGGGAAACGAGGGCATCAGGATTACATACCACGGGTAGCAGATTCTCCGCACAGCCCAGTATCAGATCCATATGGAACCATTCATCAGGCGTCGCCCCCCAGTTTGTTTGTTCTGACATATGGGTACGCGCCTTATTTGTTATTTTCTTTCACAAATTCCGTATAAAAACGCTCAATAGCTCTAACGGTAGATAAACGGGGATCTGGGCTGGTTCCAGTCATAATACGGCTTAGCGATGCCTGGCTAACGCCGATTTGTTTAGCTACTTGGGCTTGGCTAAATCCAGCATCTATAATTTTTTTGATCAAATCTTGCGGATGAATTTCGTACATAATCAAAACCCTCATTTGGTGAATGAATTTAAATTATACGTAAACGAATTCAAAGGCAATACAGAAACGTAAACAAAAACGTTCTAGAATATGCGAATATGAATAATCGATTAGTAATCACCCAACTTGAGGTGTGACAGATGACATCTGAACTGAGCATGTTAACTAACAACATACGTTTCTTGATGGATATACACGGCATAACAACTGTAAAAGATCTAGCTAAACGTATAAAAATGCACCAACCAACCCTACACCGAACATTGACAGGGGAAGTTAAAGAGCCAAAATACTCAACTCTAAAACAACTAGCTGATTTTTTTGGAGTTTCACCGATAGATCTGGTCGAATGTGATTTAACGAGTTCAGAATCTACCGCTATTGTTGAGACAGAGGGGGATCATCACTCCCATACGTTTACCAATGTACCGATTCGCAACGACATCATTATTGGTGATGTTGAAAAAAGTGCACCTCCTCCCCCAAAAAACCAACACTCAATGTATATTAGGTGGGCATCCTATGATAAAGACGTATACGCGGTACGTTGTATCGGAACCTCTATGATGCCACGCATTAAACAGGGCGAATTTGTTGTTATAGAACCGAATCACATATTAGCCCCAGGGGATGAGGTTCTAATTGTGACAACGGATAATACCGCATTTATAAAAACTTTTTTGTTTGAGCGGGACGGGTACTATCACCTACTACCAGTAAACGAAGACCAAGCCCCCGCACTTATACCTAAAAACACAATTGAAATTATGCACTACGTAGCAGGGATAGCAAAATTAACCGCGTTAATTAGATAATTAAATTACTTATAAAACAATCAAAACCACCCGCATAGCGGGTGGTTTGCTCTCGCCCTATAAGGGCATGTTACCGACTGCGCCAAAATGACGCCGCTTTCTCTTTGTTCAAGCTAAATGTCATTGTCTCTTTGGCTTACCCCTTAAAGGGGTCCTCATACTCACGTGCACTCAATTTATCCTGTATGAAATCTTGCTTTTCCTGCTCTCGGATATACTTACGGATCGTGGCTTCATTGAGTCCTACTGTACTCACATAATATCCTTCTGACCAAAACTTCCTGTTGCCAAATTTGTATTTTAGATTCGCGTGCTTATCAAATATCATCAGTGAACTTTTACCTTTCAAATATCCCATGAAACTCGATACACTGATTTTCGGCGGGATACTCACCAACATATGCACATGATCTGGCATCAAATGTCCTTCTATTATTTCTACCCCTTTGTACTTACAAAGGTTTTTTAAAATCTCACCTATACTTGAACGTAAACTTGCAAAAATAACTTTACGTCTGTATTTCGGCGAAAAGACGATATGGTATTTGCAGAGCCACTTTGTGTGGGCCAAGCTTTGTGCTTTAATTCCCATAAACACCTTTCCTTCTTAGTTACGCATATTAGCTTGAACATCTATATCGTAACGGAAAGGTGTTTTTCTTGGTATAACCCCCTGATCTCCACCCGCATAGCGGGTGGTTTTATGTTTAAGAAGCATAGGGCTTCTTAAACTGGCTAAAGCCCTAAATAAATGAAGCCACCATCAGGGTGGCTTTTCTTTTTCCTAAAAATATACTTTTTCGTATTTACATTTAAACCATGATGGTATACAAATACATTATCGAATACGAATTCAATTTCGTATATAACGCTCTTTAACATTTTAGAAAGTCGGAACGCACACTACCTGCTGTTTAGACCCCTACGCATGAAATGCGACGTACCATCGAGCGCGATCCGGTCGATGGGAAGATTAGCCCCAAATGGGCGCGAACGGGCAACACTGGCGGTAGGGAGTGTGCGAACGCAAAATTCAACCTATAGGAGGAAAATTACCAATAAAGAGCGGCTAACTGTAGGCCATTCAATGAGTGATCTATGGTGAGCCAACCTACAACATGAGATAACTAAAATGCTAATAAGAAACATATCGTACCTAATGGCGATACATGGAATAAAAAGCGTAACCAAGCTAGCTGAAACTCTTGAAATACCCCAATCAACACTACACCGAATAGTGTCCGGCGAAGTGGAAGACCCTAAATACTTTACTTTGAAAACCATTGCAGACTATTTCGGACGCACAACTAGCGGGCTAATGGAACTCGATTTAGCGGATCTTGACGGTGGTAACCCCTATATCCACTTTACCGATAGTACGCCAACATCGAAATACCAGAATTTCCCGCCAGAAGTACAGGCCGCCGTCATTAATACGTACTGCGAAATAGTGACACGTGAGGAACGATTATATCCTGGCACAGATAGCTTAGAAGATCTGGCTTCCGCTTTAGTACACGGTTTTTCAAAAGTTATTGAGAGCTAATAACAATGACTAAACATATTCACGCCGATTTAATGGCGACATACGCAGAAATGGCGCAAACAGATAATGAACCGTGGCGACATTTTCAATGTAAAACGCTCACCAATAACGATTGGGATGATTGCATTACACCTATTGCATTCTGGTTCGACCGTGAGTATCGCCTGAAACCCCGTACTATCAAAATCGGGGATATCGAGGTTCCAGAGCCAGTGAGGGAGCCGTTGGAGGAATATACTGAATATTATTGCCCTGATATAAATACATTCGGAACCTCGGACGCAGATTGCCATTTGTGGGATGGGGATGATAACGATAAAGACAGGTTGCAAAACGGCCTAATCCACCTCGACCGCGAATCCGCCGAACTGCACGCCCGGGCGTTGATAGCGCTGACCGCTACGAAATAAAACCGCATTACGTCCGTACCAAATTATCGTCCTTTGGCTACCACACCCATCTGCCAGTTTTGGTGGGTGTGCTTTTTGGTGTGTAAAAAAGCGTTATGAAACCAAAAATAATACCAGTTGACCGATACCCGGTAAATAACACCGTTCGCCGCCTACGCTGGCAACGGAAACTCGAAGAATTACAACGCAATCCTGATAGTAAATTCCCAATCACTTTGTATTCATAATAAAAGGGCTGGAAAATGAGCTTAGAAACATCTTTAGATAAAAATAATGCGTTATTGGAAACAAATAACGCGCTGTTATCACAACTCCTTTCGACATTTGTTACGCCTCAAACAGCGGTAGCACCAGCTGCTAATTCTGACATACATGAGGCAGACCTTAAAACCTACGCTATGGAACTCCCGGAGGAGGAGGTGGTGGTTGAGGGAATCCTTGCAGAAGCTGTTGATGAGGCGTGGGATAGCCGACCCGCCAAACCGAAAAAATCCAGCGTTAAAAAAGTTGTAGATAACACCCCCGTGGATATCGAAACGCTGGATTTGGAAACTGTGTCCGCCATCGCCGTGTTGTTCAAAAATGACGCCTACACCCTGACCGCCGATAAACTGGCTCAGGCTCGCGCGGTTATTGATGGCGTGGGTAAAGCCCGCAACGGACAGGTAGACGCGCTGGACTGTGCACTACAAGGTCTACCGGAATTAAAATCACTGACGAACGCTGTTATTTTAGACCTGTGTCTGGAAATGGTAGCGAGCTGGGACGAAATACCAGGCATTACTGAACGCCGCGAATTTGCGTTGGCATTGCTGAATGAGGGCAAACACACCACTGAACCAGAACCAGAACCAGAACCAGAGGTTGATCCCGCAGTAATATTTGAACAGGCCCGACAGGCATTGTTACGTCTGTCAACAGGGGGGTATCGCAGGGAGGCTGTCAGCATAGTACAGAAATTTGGAGCTATAAAAGTTAGCGATATCCCTCCAGAAAAACTCCCAGAGGTTTTAAAAATGGCTGAGGCCGCGTGGGTGGAGGAATAGCTATGCCGGAGGTACACGCAAAACTATCCCCCTCAGCATCACATCGCTGGTTGCGCTGTCATGGCAGTCTGGCGATGGAGGCTGGACTGCCAAATACCGAATCACCGTTCGCGCTGGAGGGCACCGCGGCACATACCCTCGCCGAAACAGTATTACGTAATCGCCAAAACCCGACACTAGCAGGTAAACCCTGCACTATGGGGCAAACCACCGCCGAGTATCTGGGGCAAAACGTCCTGCTCAAACCCAACACCCCAACCGTCGATGATGAGATGGTGGAGATGGTGGGTGACTATGTCGAAACGGTATGGGGGCTGGCTCAGGGTAATGAGTTGTTGATCGAGCAACGTGTCGATTTTTCCGATGTGATTGGCGTCGAAAATTCATTCGGCACAGCGGACGCGATAATCATCAACGGTAATGAGCTACAAATCCATGACCTGAAATACGGCCGCGGCGTGCGTGTTGATGCAGAGAGCAATGAGCAGTTGATGTTATACGCGCTAGGTGCCCTCGATCAGTTCGATATGTTGTACGATTTTAACACAGTGCGTTTATTCATCCACCAGCCCCGATTAAACCATGTATCAGAATGGACGGTCAATGTCGACGAGTTACGGCAATTTGGGGAACGCGCCAGAGATGCCGCCGCATCGGTCATTATCATGTTCAATATCGCTCAGTGTGATGGCGTAGAAACACTGCCCGCTGACAGTTTCACCCCAGGCGATAAACAGTGTCGTTTCTGCAAGGCAAAGGCGGATTGCCCTGCATTAGCGAAGCACGTGATGAACACTGTCTTAGATGATTTTGACGATCTGACGCAACCATTAGAGCCGCAAATAAAACAAGCAACCGAGCAAATCCCACTTTATGACAACCAAACACTCGCTGCCAAATATGCTCAGGTAGAGTTTGTTGAGAACTGGTGTAAATCGATCCGTGCCCGCGTCAGCGATGAGTTGAATGCAGGATACCCAATACCAGGATTTAAACTGGTCGAGGGTAAACAGGGCAACCGTTCTTGGGGTATAGAGTCAGAAGCTGAAGCGATGTTGAAATCGTTTAAGCTCAAACAAGACCAGATGTACGCCAAGAAAATTATCAGTCCGACCCAAGCGGAAAAGCTGATTAAAAAGGACAACCCGCGCCGATGGGCCAAACTGGAACCCCTTATTATTCGGGCTGACGGTAAACCCACTGTTGTACCGGAATCCGATCCCCGTCCAGCATTGGACGTCAACCCCATAAATGATTTTGACGATATATCAGACGATATATTCGCATAATTACATCTAACCAATAACAAGGCACAAAATAGCATGAAAATTAAATTACCAATTGTACGTTTGGCATTTCCTGATTTATATGAAGCAACCCAAGTTAACGGCCAAGGCGATTTTAAATTTCGCTCTACTTTTTTAATCGACAAGGAGCGCCAAAAAGAGTTAATTAATCAAATTGAAGCCGCAATTAAAAAAGTGGCAACTGAAAAATGGGGTGCTAAAGCGGAATCTATTTTAAAATCTATTCGCGGAAATAACATGCGTTTTAATTTCCGTGATGGCGATGATAAACCCGATTATGACGGCTACCCGGGGTGTATGTATATTTCCGCCAGTAATAAATCGCGTCCGCTGGTTATTGACCGCGACAGAACGCCACTCACTGCTCAGGATGGTCGCCCCTATTCAGGTTGTTATGTAAATGCCACCATCAATATTTTTGCCTACGACAATAACGGCAAGGGCATTTCCGCATCGCTCGCGGGGGTTCAGTACTTCCGAGATGGCGACGCATTCGCAGGTGGCGGTGTTGCTTCTGTCGATGATTTTGACGATATCAGCGAAGGTGCTGACGCAGAAGCTGATATTTTTAGTTAATTAACCATTATTGCCCCACATAATTATGTGGGGCATTTATTAGGGTACAAAACCATGACACTAACTAAAGATATAAAAAGCGAAATTGTTAAAAACGCTTTGGTAAAATCCGGTATCTTCGAAAAAGAAGAGCAGTTATTTAAAGACCGCGCGGATTGGGCTGAAAAAGTTAGAATAGAGGCTATTGGCGGTTCGAATACGGATTCGGGGATAAATGATATTATTTCCGAGATTAAAAAACTAGCTAATAAAATACCACCAGCATTGCGGATAGATGCATTTCCTATTTATGAATCCAGCTATATAGAAATTAATTTAGCGGGCATTTCAGTGTTAGCATTTTACAACGGCAGCCTACGATATTCACGTTGTGAATATCGTGAACGTGTATTTAAAATAACGCCAAAAATTAAAAATGTAATATTAGCCGATAATCCATTAGTTAATGAATTCTATGAATTGGAAAATCGACATAAAACATTAGAAAACCAAAGGGAAGATATTACCAATATTGTAGAAGCTGCTCTATCAAAAGTGCGAACTGTTAAACGCTTATTAGCAGAATGGCCGGAAGCGACGGAATTACTGCCTAAATCAACGGCGAAAGCAGCACCTGTTCCCGCCGTTCGCCGTGAGGCACTTAATGAGTTAATTGGGCTACCGACAGAGGCGAACAATGGATAAATTGTGGCTCGACCTCGAAACCTATAGTGAGATACCGATCAAAAATGGCACTCATGCCTACGCCGCGCATGCAGAAATCATGCTGTTTGCGTGGGCAATTGACGACAACCCCGTTCAGGTGTGGGATGTTACCAGCGGTACAGACATACCTACCGAATTACGCACTGCATTACTCGATCCGAACGTTATTCTATTTGCACACAATTCGCATTTTGACCGCACAGTTTTACGCTGTTATTGGCCTGGATTTGATCACGATATCAGCCGCTGGCGTGACACGATGGTTCAGGCGCTGGCGCATGGTTTACCTGGTGCGTTAGGGGCATTGTGTGAGGTGCTGGGTATCCCATCAGACAGAGCCAAAGACAAGGAGGGCAAAGCGCTGATCCAATTATTCTGCAAACCCCGCCCGAAAAATGTCGCCATTCGCCGTGCCACCAGTAAAACCCACTCAGAGGAGTGGCAACGGTTCGTTGAGTACGCAGCGCTAGATATCGTCGCCATGCGCGAGGTACATAAACGCCTACCCAAATGGAACTATCAGGGCGATGAGCTGGCACTCTGGCATTATGACCAGCGAATTAATGACCGTGGCGTGTATATGGACATCGAGTTGGCAAAATCAGCCATCGCAGCCGTTGAGCAGGAACAGAAACGGTTGGCAAAACGCACGCAGGCATTGACCGAGGGTGATGTACAGGCCGCGACCCAGCGTGACGCCATGCTACGGCATATCACCACGGCATTTGGTATTGAATTACCTGATATGCAAAAAAGCACGTTGGAACGACGCATAGCAGACCCCGATCTACCCGTCGCGTTACGGGAATTGCTCACCATCCGGTTACAAGCCAGCACTACCAGTACCAGTAAATACAAAGCGCTAATGAACGGGATAAGCGCCGATGGGCGTTTACGCGGAACATTACAATTTTGTGGCGCATCACGTACCGGACGTTGGGCAGGACGCCTATTCCAGCCCCAAAATTTACCGAGAGCCACCCTCAATCAGGCCACTATTGACACAGGTATTGAGGCGTTGAAATCTGACTGCGCGGATCTGCTGTTTGACAATATCATGGAACTGACTAGTTCGGCATTACGTGGTGTTATCATCGCGCCGAACGGCAAGAAGCTCGTCGTTAGTGACCTGTCCAACATTGAGGGGCGAATGCTCGCGTGGCTGGCGGGTGAAGACTGGAAACTGCGGGCGTTTAGTGAATATGACAATGACATTGGTGCAGACCTCTACAAACTGGCCTATGCCCGCGCATTCAACATCGAACCGGATGACGTCACAAAAGACCAGCGCCAGATCGGTAAAGTGATGGAGCTAGGATTGGGATACGGGGGTGGCGTCGCTGCGTTCGTGACATTCGCCCTCACCTATGCACTCGATTTAGACGAACTGGCGACCGCTGCGTTACCCAACATTCCTGTCTCAGTTCAGCGGAATGCGATGAATTGGTATAAACAATCGGTCGAGCAGAAACAGACCTACGGATTGAGCGAGCGGGTCTTCATTACCTGTGATTCACTCAAACGCATGTGGCGTAACGCCCATACCGCTACAGTACCGTTCTGGTATGAGCTGGAAGAGGCAGTGAAGCGGGCTATCAGTTCACCCAATGTCACTATTCCTTGCCGTAAATTACGAGTCCGACGCGATGGCGCTTGGCTCCGTATTGTTTTGCCATCGGGTCGCGCAGTGTGTTATCCCTCACCTCGTCTCGATGACGGGCAGATCAGTTACATGGGCACTAACCCGTACAGCCGCAAATGGCAACGGCTCAAAACCTACGGCGGGAAACTGGTCGAAAACGTCACACAGGCCGCGGCACGTGATGTACTGGCAGGTAACATGCCACTCATTGGCTACGCGGGCTATGACATTGTGCTAACCGTACATGATGAAGTGTTGACGGAAGCGCCTGACACCCCCGATTACTCCCATGAGCATCTCAGCTCATTACTCGCTACAAATCCCGATTGGGCGCCAGACCTACCTCTGAGCGCTGGCGGATTTGAGGCATATCGATACAGAAAGGATTGAATGGTTTATGGAACGTTGTGAAAAATGCCGTGGTTATTACGGTGAACCGAAACCCGTTGCTGTTGGCGAGAAATGCGGTTTTACCATTACCACCGGTAACGGGCTTTCAATCAAATACCGCGCAGTAACTGGGAAATTGTTTCTCATTAAAAATGATGGTTACTCCGTTATCTACCGTAAAACCATATATCATGTTGACAGCATCACCCACCCCGATGATCCATCACCGCTTACGCTCGCCTTTGTTGGTTATTGTACCTGTTCCCGTACCTGAGAGAACGTCTATGTCATTTAAATACCGAGACAGCCCGTTATATTTTCGGGCTGCACGAGAGGCTGCGCAAATTGAACGCGAGGGCGATTATCGACGGGCGTCAAAAGTTTGGAACAAAGCAGCTCGCCATTCGCGCAACGCATTAAATATCGAAGGGGCAGAAAATTGTTCTGATTTTTGTTTAAAGCAATTGGAGAGGGAAAGTGAAAATACGAGAGGACGTAATAGAACGACATCTGGTTAATGAGGTGAAAAAAGCGGGGGGTATCGCCTATAAATTTGTTTCCCCTGGTCGCCGTGGTGTTCCTGACCGTATTGTTATTTTACCCAATGGGCGTGTCGTGTTCGTCGAATGCAAAGCACCGGGCGAAAAACCTCGCCCTGACCAGTTACGGGAACACGAACGTCTACGGGCACTGGGGCAAACAGTTGTTGTTTTGGACAGTAAAAATGTGGAGGGGATAATTGAATAAACCTAGCGAATGTTTGCAATTTAAACTCAGAATTCCTCGTGAATTAGCAGAGGAATTAAAGAAATCAGCGAAAGAAAATATGAGGTCAATAAATGCCGAAATACTTGTTAGATTAAAAAAGTAGTAAGTATTTCTTGTTACTTCTTATTGCGTCCGCTGGTCAATAGCCTCAATTTTTTTTGCTAAATAATTCACTTGTTCTACAAATTCAGGATCTATAGCAAAGGAGTCTAGAGTAATAAATCCGCATCCCGAAGATTCACGATTCCACTGAGTTTTTTCAAAACTCTCAGACAAGCGCTGTAACACTTCTGCATTCATAGAGCGCTTGTTTTCCACTGCTGCTTTTTCTAATTGTTCTTTAAGTTCCGCAGGCAGACGGATCTTCATTTGTGCATCTTCTCTACTCACGTCTAGTCTCTTAGCCTCTAAGTGTACTTATGTTGACTTTTAATTATGCCTCACAGTGGACTTGACAGCAATGAACCACGGTGGTTTACTTAATTATAAATGAACCACGGTGGTTCATTATTTTGGGGATACCGATAATGGCAATAAAAGTTTCACAACTAAACCACGCCGATTTGCTTTCAATCATTGGAAACATTCTGGATACAGCTCAGCTATTGAGCACTATTGAATCAGGATCATCGCTTGCTTTTGAACTTATTGAATTCGCCCAGCAAGCAGCACAAGAAGCATCAACTATAGAAACCACTAACTAAAAATAGGATTAATCCATGAACAAAAATAATTTGATGATTTTCTCTAACGAAGAGCTAGGTATTGAGTTGCAAGGAATGTTGTACAAAGACAAACCTGTATTTTTTGCCGTAGAAGTAGCTAAGGCTCTTGACTACTTAGATCCTCATGATGCCCTTAAGAAACACTGTAAGTCATTGATTAAACTTAATTCCGGTGAATCGCAGGAATTGAATTTAGGCTTTAAACCGAAAGGAATCATCCTATTAACTGAGCCTGATTTGTACCGACTGGTCATGCGCAGCAAGTTACCTTCGGCGGAACGTTTCCAAGATTGGGTATGTGAAGAAGTTTTACCAGCTATCCGGCAAACAGGTAGCTACCAAATGCAACCCCAATTTTCAGCAGAGTTTTTAGTAGAAAATCCAGAATTAACAATAGCGCTTTTATCAGGGCAAGCTAACAAAATTCTCACACTCAACCATACCGTCGAAACAGTAACCGAAGAACGCGACGAAGCCATCCGCACAAAAGCCCAAATCAGCCAGAAAAGAGAAGCAACGGCACTTCAACGTAATTCTGCATATCAACGTGTCGCCAATCGAGCCATACGGGAACGTGAAGAAATGGCTGCACGCTTTGGTGCAACTAAAGAATGGGCGTCCCAACAAGCAGTATGGCGCGCAACGGGAATAATGTACGGGTGGAAAGTATTAAATGCTTGGTTAAACGAGAATAACATTTATGACCCCGTCACCGATGGTTACCCAATGGCCTACAACATCTACCAAAATTGCCACGAAGTTATATACCCACGGCAAGCGTGGCTTGAAGTACACAGCGTAGATATCAGTGAATTATTTTAACCCATAGCACCCCGCGTTGCTGCGGGGTTTAAAAGGTACTCTATGAAACCATTCACACCCCGCCCCTACCAAAACCTCATTATTAATCACGAACTGGATATGCCCCGCTGCAATGTGTGGGCGGGTATGGGTATGGGCAAAACTGTAGCAACATTAACTGCACTGGAAGATCTCTATATGGTGGGTATGGAAACCCAACCAACACTAGTTTTGGCCCCGTTGCGTGTGGCTCGTTCCACCTGGCCGGATGAGGCGGACAAATGGAACCATTTCCATAATATCGACGTTCAGACCATTGTGGGCAATGTTAAAGAGCGCAGGGACGCGCTCAAAAACACCAACGCCAGCGTATTCACCACCAACTACGATAACCTCGTCTGGCTGGTGGAAACGCTGGGGGACAAATGGCCGTTCGCTACCGTCATTGCCGATGAGAGCACGCGGCTAAAATCATTCCGGTTGCGTAAAGGAGGCAAAAGAGCCGCCGCTCTGGCTAAAGTTGCGCACAAACATGTACGCCGCTGGGTGAACTTAACCGGCACGCCCTCTCCTAATGGTCTGGTCGATTTATGGGGGCAATCGTGGTTTATCGATCAGGGCGAACGACTGGGCCGGACGTACAGTGCGTTCACCTCGCGCTGGTTCAATAGTATTCGGTTCCCTGGGCAGTCATGGGTGAAACTGGAACCGTGGCCGTTTGCTCAGGAGCAAATGCAAACAGCATTAAATGATGTGACTATCGCCCTCAACGCGGCGGACTGGTTCGATATTCAGGAACCAATTCACAATGTTATTCGTGTCGATTTACCGTCCGCAGTCCGGCAACAGTACCGCGCGATGGAAAAAGAGCTGTTCATGGAGTTGGGTAGTATCGGGGTTGAGGCGCTGAACGCAGCGGCCAAAACCGTTAAATGTCTGCAAATCGCCAGCGGGGCTATCTATACTGACGAGAACGGCGCTTGGCAGGAACTGCACGACGCCAAAATTCAGGCATTAGACAGCATCATTAATGAGTCTGGCGGTATGCCTGTACTGGTCGCCTACCACTGGAAACACGATTTAGCGCGGTTATTAAAATCGTTTCCCCGTGGCAGGCACCTTGATTCAGATCCGCAGACCCTGCGCGACTGGAACGCCGGAAAAATTCCCGTATTGTTCGCCCACCCTGCCAGCGCCGGTCACGGCCTGAACCTGCAAGACGGCGGAAACATTTTGGCGTTTTTCTCCCACTGGTGGGACCTGGAACAGTATCAGCAAATCAATGAACGTATCGGCCCTACCCGACAGATACAGGCAGGGCACAACCGCCCTGTGTTTATTCACCACATTATCGCAACCGATACAGTCGATGAGCTGGTGATGGAACGGCGTAATTCTAAACGGGAAGTTCAGGACATTTTATTAGAGGCTATGAAACGCCGGTAATAAGCTGCGCCGTTTACTTAACATTGATATTCAACCTGAACGGTTAACAGAAATACTAGCCCTAGCCCTACCCGAATTTAAACGTGTCATGTCGCCATATCAGAAGAGCAAATGCCTACCTGTGATGTGGCTGCGGCACTACGTAGAAAGGAGATGAAAGATGGATAAACTTTTAAACGCAAAACAAGTATGTAAAGCAATGTCGATAAGCAAGCCGACTCTGTATAGAAAGATTAAGTCTGGACAGATACCAGAGCCTCTCAAGGATGGAAGATACTCAAAATGGAAAGAGAGCGACATAACTCACTATATCAACTCTCTATCCAGGGGCTTCTTAGCTGAGCCGGTTAAAAAGAAATCAACTATTGATGATTTCAAGTAACACATTTGTCCACTCTGCCATCATGTCTCTCCTCTCTCTCATGTATTCAGCGTGATTATATGCGGCTATTGACTTGTTTGTTTCTGAGTGTGATAGCTGCTTCTCTATAAGTTCGCTTCTAAATCCCATTTCATAAAGCATTGTTGATGCAGTGGCCCTAAAGTCATGGCATGTTATATCCCCACTTTTAAACCCTAGGTTCTCTATTGCTCTGTTTGGGGTTGATTTGCTTATCTTCCCTCCGTTAGTTCCCTGAAACACTAAATCGATATTTTCGCTTTTAGTATATCTTCTTGAATCTGTCATTAACGATAAGACGTAATCAGAAAGCGGGACTATGTGTAACTTTCCCATCTTCATTCTATCCTCACTTATAATCCACGTCTTATTCTCCATGTCAATCTCACTCCATAGAGCACCTCTTAACTCCGATTGCCTAACGAACAAAAAAGGGAGAATTTTGAGGAATAATTTTACCACTGAAGTTGATTTTGATTTCTCAAGTCTTTCAAAATAGAGTTTTATCTCTTCTCTTGATAGGCATCTGGAGTGATTTGTTTTTGGGGTTATTATTGACCCAAGTAATGCGCTGGCAGGATCAAATTCAGCTCGTAAAGTTGATACTGCATACCGGAAAATAGAGGAGCATATCATTCTGACCTTTACTGCTGATGAGGGGGAGCCATTGGACTCGATACGCTTTAGTACTACAAGTATATCTCTGGATGTTATGTCTTTGATTGGTTTATCGCCAAAAATTGGGTAGCAATTATTGAACAAAAAACTTCTGTAGATTCGAATTGTAGATTCGTTTAATGTCTTTTCTTTTCTTTCTAGCCACTCTATAGATATCGATTTAAACGTATTTAATCTATCTTCATCAAGTAATTTCTTATTGGATTTTTTAACTGCTGTTGGATTTAACCCTTTCTTTACCTGCTGTCTAGCCCATTCAGCTTCTTTCCTCGCCTCGGCAAGGCTTACGTATGGATACTCGCCAATCGTATATCTTCCATCCTTAGTTGGTGTCACCCAAAATCTATATCTCCAGAATTTTGAGCCGGAGGGTCTGATCTCTATGTATAACCCCTTTTCGTCTGTTAGGTTGTACGGCCTATCCTTTGGCTTTGCGTTTCGTACTTTTATATCTGTTAAGGGCATAGCAGGACTCCAAACAAGATTTAGTTGTCCTGTAAGTTGTCCTGTTTTTTGTGATATGTCAAGACACCACTTAACACTACAAGAGACTAAAGCCAATAATTTTAAATAAAAAAATCAAACCATTGATACCCAGCGACATCATCTGATATTAAGATTGTTTTTCTGCAATAAAAAGACGCATGGAATTATTCAAAAACTTCAATGAGTGTTCCACCTGAGCCTGGCTCAGTCAGTTCACCAATAGCAAAAAAATCAATGTCGTGGCTTCGTGCAACGGCTTTCGCCTCTTCCACGGCATCCGGCAAAATTGCCAGCAATAAACCACCCGAAGTTTGTGGGTCACACAGGAGATAACGTTGACAGGGAATCATCTTTCCAATTAAGTGCCCAGCGCTGTCAAAGTTGCGTCCCGTGCCTCCAGGTACACAACCTTTTTCGATATAAACATCAACATCTGACAATCTCGGAATTTGTGAAAATTTGACTTTCGCCTGAACGCCAGAATCTCCACAAATTTCACTCAAATGCCCTAACAGACCGGAGCCTGTTACATCCGTCATAGCTGTAACACCCTCAATTCCTGCAAAATCTGTCCCCGCTTTATTCAACTGGCACATCGTTTCTTTCGCTTGAGTCAGACGGATTTTAGTTGACATGAGTCGCTCCAGTTAAGAAGTTGCTGACAAATTAGAAATAACTGACAAAATTCGTCAAATCGGGTGTTGCGACTTTTGCAGGTGCCCTGAGTTCTGGGGTTCCTAAGTAAAGGAATCCAACAATTTTGTCATTTTCCTCACATCCCAAGCCCGCTCTGACAATGGGATCTTCTGTCCATGAGCCTGAACGCCATATACCGCCAAAACCTTGGGTGACTGCGGCCATTTGCATTGCGTGAACAGCACACCCCGCAGCAACGACTTGTTCCCATGCCGGAACTTTTGCATGTTCAACGACCTTAGCGATAACGGTAATAATCATTGGTGCCCGGTAAGGGGCATTTTTTGCTTTCTCCTCAACTTCCTTGCCCATTCCGCCTTCAATTGCGGCTTTTTCAAGGAGATTACTGAATTTATCTATACCTTCCCCTTCCATCACAATAAAATGCCAAGGACGCAAAGCCCCATGGTCAGGCGCTCTCATTCCAGCGGCTAAAATATGTTGCAATTCAATATCTTTTGGTACGGGGGTTGTTAAGCGTGAAACTGAACGACGATTTAACAAAAGTTCCAAAGCATTCATTATTTTCTCCTAAAGTAAGATAATCTGTCTCAGACCGACATTCTCTGTTTATTCGTTAATGAATGAAAGCACATAAACTGTTTTTTCAATCAATAACATGATTTCCAGCTGACATTTTCAAGCAGGATGATTAGGATAACCCTATTTGATACCCTGACCGGAGAACAATATGCGCAAATTATGGCACTTCACGGCAGCATTATTTAAATGGAGCTGGAAACTCCTAAATTTTGTTCGCCAATTTATTTTCAATCTTATTTTTATTCTGTTGATTGTTGTTGTCGTTGTTGGCGTCATCGTTTACCAACAACAATCCAAACTTGACGATAACTATCACGGGGCATTGTATGTTAACTTATCCGGGATTGTTCTTGATCGCGTAACTGATCGCAGTCCATTTGAACAATTCGCCAAAAATCTTTTGGGTCCATCCAATAGCAATGACAAAGAAACCTCTGTGTTTGACATTGTTGACAGCATTCGCCGCGCAAAAAACGATCCCAAAATTACTGGCATGGTATTAAAGCTGGATGATTTTATCGGTACAAACCAGACCTCTATGAGATATCTTGGCAAAGCCATCAACGAATTTAAAGCGGCAGGCAAACCTGTTTTTGCGATTGGCGATTCTTATAGCCAATCACAATATTATTTAGCCAGCTATGCCAATGAAATCTCTCTCTCTCCATTAGGCTCTGTTGATATCCATGGTTTCTCCACCAACCAGTTATATTACAAATCATTGTTAGATACACTGAAAGTGTCTACCCATATTTTCCGTGTAGGTACTTATAAATCAGCCGTCGAACCTATGTTACGTGACGATATGTCAAAAGAAGCTCGTGCATCTGACAGCCTCTGGCTCAACGAACTGTGGAACGATTATTTAAATACCATCGCAGTTAACCGGCATATCCCTGCTGATCAGGTCTTCCCCGGCACCACAAACTTTATCGAGAAATTCCGTAAAGCAGGCGGAGACGCTTCACTGTATGCGTACCAAAACAAACTGGTGGACTATATTGAGCCACGCAGTGTCGTTGAAAAGAAAATGCAGGAAAAATTTGGTTGGAATAAGGAACAAAAACATTTCAATTACATCAGTATCTATAACTACATTGACCAAAAACCAATACAAAACACAAATAATAAAGGCAACATTGCTGTTATTGTTGCGGAAGGGGCAATTTTAGACGGCAAACAATCACCGGGTATCGTTGGCAGCGACACCCTTGTTGAACAACTGCGCGAAGCGCACCATAACCCCAATATCAAAGCGATCGTATTACGAGTAAACAGCCCAGGTGGCAGTATCGGGGCGTCTGAAATTATTCGCAATGAGTTAGCCGCAATCCGGGATGACAAAACCGGAAATGCGAAACCCATCGTCGTTTCAATGGGGGGATTGACTGCTTCAGGCGGTTACTGGATATCAACTCCAGCTAACTATATTATTGCTGATCCGAGTACCTTAACAGGCTCGATTGGTGTTTTTGGTGTCATTCTAACCGTTGAGAAGAGCCTCAATTACGTTGGTGTGAATACCGATGGGGTTTCAACAACACCATTAGCCGATATTTCTGCAACTAAAGGTATCAACCAGACATTCTCAGATGTCATGCAACTCGCTATTGAAAATGGTTACAGTAAGTTTATCGGGCTAGTTGCAAACTCTCGTAATAAATCTTTAGACGAGATCAATGACGTCGCTCAGGGGCGTGTCTGGAGTGGCATTGATGCCAAAAAGCATGGTTTGGTCGATCAGCTGGGTGATTTTGATGACGCCGTTAAAAAAGCCGCTGAACTGGCAAAGATCAAAGATGTATCACTGGACTGGATGCAGCCTGAACTTTCATTCTCGGAAAAATTCATGCGGGGAATGACTTCATCAGCACAAGCACTATTACCAAATACTTTGCAGTCAATGTTGCCGGCTCCATTTGCCGAAGTCGCTCAAGATGTGAAAAAACAAGCTACATTTTATAACAATATGAAAGATCCGCAAAATATCTACACATTCTGTCTGAATTGTGTCGATATCCGTTAAAATAATTGACTAAGTTTTCAACAAATTTAAAGCCTGATGTCACCATCAGGCTTTTTTTATTCTTGATACTCCCTATAATCCGGCTAAATGTTTTTATTGAGGTGTTACCATGCAGAAGAAATCGATCTATGTTGTTTACACTGGCGGTACTATTGGGATGCAACATTCCCCCAATGGATACATTCCCGTTTCCGGTCATTTACAGCAACAACTTGCTAAAATGCCAGAATTTCACCGTCCAGAAATGCCGACATTCACGATCCGTGAACACCAACCCTTGATTGATTCTTCTGATATGAGTCCTGACGACTGGAACACTATCGCAAATGATATTTATCAGAATTATCATGACTATGATGGCTTTGTTATTCTGCACGGTACGGATACCATGGCTTTCACGGCATCAGCACTCTCCTTCCTGTGTAAAAACCTGAATAAGCCCATTATTGTGACAGGGTCACAAATTCCGCTGGAAGCCTTGCGTTCCGATGGGCAAACCAATCTCCTTAATGCACTGTATCTCGCAGCAAATTACCCTATTAACGAAGTCAGTTTGTTTTTTAACAATAAGTTATTTCGTGGCAATAGAACAATTAAAGCCCATGCAGATGGCTTCAATGCTTTTTCATCCCCGAACTGCCCCCCACTGATGGAAGCCGGAATAAATATTCGCACTTTCAAAACAAATCCTATACCTGTTAGTCAAGGCGAATTCTTTGTAAATCCAATCAAATCGCAACCAATTGGTGTCGTGACCATCTATCCGGGATTATCCAGTCAGGTGGTAGAAAATATTCTGATGCAACCCGTCAAGGCATTGATTTTACGCTCATACGGTGTTGGCAATGCTCCGCAACGCGTTGATTTATTGCAAACGCTAAAGACAGCAACGGAACGAGGCATTATTGTGGTTAATTTGACACAATGCATTTCTGGCCGAGTCAACATGGGAGGTTATGCGACGGGTCATTCTCTGGCTGCATCAGGTGTTATCAGCGGCTATGACATGACTTTCGAGGCAGCTTTAACAAAATTGCACTATTTACTGAGTCAATCTTATCCCCCTGAAGAGATCCGCGACTTGATGCAACAAAATCTGCGGGGAGAATTGAGTTACGCTGATGAATAACAAATAGATAAGTCGAGAAATATGATGAAAACAGTATTATTACTTATCGATCTGCAAAATGACTTTTGTACCGGAGGAGCACTGGCAGTCAAAGATAGCGACGCAGTGATTGAGACAGCAAATGATGTGATTGCGCTATGCCAGGAAAACAATATCCCGGTCATCGCAACTCAGGATTGGCACCCTGCTAACCATATGAGTTTTGCAGAAAACTCAGGAAAAAAAGTAGGTACATTAGGAAAACTCAATGGTATTCCTCAAGTATGGTGGCCGAATCATTGTATACAAGGAGAGTTTGGTGCAGAGTTTCATGCTTTGTTAAATCAATCTGCTATTCAAGAAATTTTCCGTAAAGGTGAAAACCCCCAGATAGATAGCTATAGTGCATTCTTCGATAATGACCATAATAGTAAAACCCGCCTGGATGCATGGTTAACAGAACAAAATATACAACGCCTGCTTATCATGGGTATCGCCACTGATTACTGCGTAAAATTTACTGTACTTGATGCCCTGACACTAGGTTATGAAACCTATGTTATTGTTGATGGCTGCCGGGGTGTTAATATCCAGAAAGAGGATAGCCAGCGGGCATTTGAAGAAATGGCCAGAAAAGGGGCCAAGTTAGTTCCACAAAATGAAATTATATCTATTTTATGACCTAATCCATTACTACAGCAGCCCTAACCATTAATAAAATTAATTTATAAACTAAAAAGAACCTCGTCCTTAACAAAAAACAGGACGAGGTTCTCAATTCATGCCATTTCAATCTTCCGACTGGGGTTTTAATTTTGCGACCATGTCAGACTGAAATATCGCCTTTAACTCCTGTTTACTTTTTATGGTAATTTGGCCGTCTGTGCCAATCGTCATATGTTCAGGATCATGATTATGTTTTGCTTGCCAGAGCATCACCGCCTGTAAACTGTATTCTTTCTGTTCTGGTGTGAGCGGTACACCATCCTGCCATTTTCCCAGTTCAACAGCCTGAATTAATCGCTGATAAATTTCAGGCGTCATGGCGGAGAGTAAATCATCCAACTTCATCGAAATTTCCTTACTTAATGGCTATGTGCTCTATTTCACTACATATACTACATATCTTACTTGTAGGGCTGTAAGCCAACATGAGTATGAATCATATATTGACCTTAAGAACAGTTAAAAATATTTTATCAAAAAAAGCTGAACCGTTTCTTTTTAACTCATAAAGCCAAAATCTCATTTAAATTCAGAATATTCAAACGTAACATTAACCTGTCGTTTCTTCGCCTGTTTCTTTATCAACAAAACACAGCGCTGCTGAATTAATACAAAAACGTTCTCCTGTCGGTTTGGGACCATCGGGAAAGATATGCCCCAAATGTGCCTGGCATTGGCTACAACGCACCTCTATCCGATGCATATTATGAGAATAATCATCAATATATGTAACAGAACCATCACGAATCGGTTGGTAGAAGCTCGGCCATCCACATCCCGAATCAAATTTCGTATCAGAAACAAATAATGGCTGGCGGCAACACAGGCAATAATAAATACCATTTTTTTTGTTATGGAGTAATTTTCCTGAAAACGGCGGCTCAGTACCTGCTTCTTGCGTAACATAGCGCTGTATTTTACTAAGCTGTTTTATAGAAAGGGAAATATTTTGACTTTTAGTCATAATGATCACCTTTTAAGGTCAATATTTTCAATAAAATATCATCGGAAACAACCCAAAATTAACATCAAAATGTCAAAATGCATTCTAACCCATCCAACATAGCAATTTACTTTACTAATTGTGATAAGTCTCACATAACTAACCAATGGTAACTTTAAATATCTCCTTATACCCCGATAATGGTGTACGTAGAGCTTGCTCCAGCTGTATAACAATCGTCTGAATAGTGATTATTAAATTGATCTTTTTCAATTGTTGACACGATTCCGCTTGACGGCTGGCAAGATTTTGGTAACTTTAGAAACAACTTTTAATTCACTAAAAAATAGCTGGTGGAATACTATGACTATCAAAGTAGGTATTAACGGTTTTGGTCGTATCGGCCGTATTGTTTTCCGTGCTGCTCAAGAGCGCTCAGACATTGAAATCGTTGCGATCAATGATCTGTTGGATGCAGAATACATGGCATACATGCTGAAATACGATTCAACCCACGGCCGCTTTAACGGCACTGTTGAAGTTAAAGACGGTCAATTGGTTGTTAACGGCAAAACCATCCGTGTGACATCTGAAAGAGACCCAGCTAACCTGAAATGGAACGAAGTCGGTGCTGATGTTGTTGCAGAAGCAACGGGTATTTTCCTGACCGACGAAACTGCACGTAAGCATATCGCGGCTGGCGCGAAAAAAAGTTGTTCTGACCGGTCCATCCAAAGACAATACGCCAATGTTCGTTATGGGTGTCAACCACCGTGCCTACGCAGGCCAGGATATCGTTTCCAACGCGTCCTGTACCACTAACTGTCTGGCTCCACTGGCTAAAGTTATTAATGACAAATTCGGTATCATTGAAGGTCTGATGACGACAGTTCACGCAACAACCGCTACCCAGAAAACGGTTGATGGTCCTTCAGCAAAAGACTGGCGTGGTGGCCGTGGTGCAGCACAGAACATCATCCCCTCTTCCACTGGCGCAGCAAAAGCAGTAGGCAAAGTTATCCCTGAACTGAACGGCAAGCTGACCGGCATGTCTTTCCGTGTTCCTACTCCTAACGTATCTGTTGTTGACCTGACTGTACGTCTGGCTAAACCAGCAACTTATGCAGAAATCTGTAACGCGATTAAAGAAGCGGCAGAAGGCGAACTGAAAGGCATTCTGGGCTATACTGAAGATGACGTGGTTTCCACTGATTTCAACGGCGAAAAACTGACTTCTGTATTTGATGCAAAAGCAGGTATCGCGCTGAACGATAACTTTGTAAAACTGGTTTCCTGGTATGACAACGAAACCGGTTATTCCAATAAAGTGCTGGATCTGATCGCTCACATCTCCAAATAATCGAGCTTTTATCCACTTTCAAAAGCCATCTGTTTTCAGGTGGCTTTTATGTTTATATAACTAAAATATTGAGATATTCTTATTCCTTAGTTCAACTGCCAATTTAAGTGTACATAAGGTCATGACTGATGCTTGATAAAATTTTCTCATTACCGATTGTAGAACAGCTCTCCCCTTATATTAGCCAGCGAAACATTGATGGTTTTCCGTTAATTGTTGTCTCCCATCCTAAAGCTCGCGGCGTGATCAGCCTTCAAGGTGCACACCTGATTACCTGGCAACCCAATAACGAAAAACCCGTATTATGGGTCAGTGATAACACGCTTTTCAGCGCAGGTACTGCTATTCGTGGTGGTATTCCCATCTGTTGGCCTTGGTTTGGTGCGTTTGCAGCGCCCAGTCATGGATTTGCACGGATACTCCCCTGGGAACTCAAAGCTCATGATGAGAATGAAAATGGCGTTATTTTGACATTCACATTGCAGGATAACGCATATACCCGTAAGTTATGGCCACATGAATTCACGCTGATTGCCCGCTTTAAATTGGGGGAAACTTGCGAAATAGAATTAGAACCCCACGGTGAATATCAAGCCACGTGTGCTCTTCACTCATACTTCAATGTGAGTGACATCAATCAAATTCAGATTAGCGGGCTTGGTTCACATTTTATTGATACTCTCACCGAGAGTGAGCAATATATTGATGAAGATTTAGTCTTCCGCGGGAGAACAGACCGAATTTATACCAAACCAGACGATTTTAACCTGCTCAGAGATCCGCTATGGAAACGAACAATTGAAATACACCACTATCACCATAGCGAAGTCGTCTGCTGGAATCCTGGCGCTGCACTTTCCAGTAGTATGAAAGATATGAGCAAAGAAGGTTATAAGAATATGGCGTGTATCGAAACTGCACGTATCAATAACCCATTGCAGCCTAAGAATGGCAACCCTGACAGACTTTCTGTCATGATCCGCTGCCGTAAGTTTGCAGATAATAATCAATCAAGTGGGATATAGAACAGGCATTTATTCCAAAACCAAGATAAAAATGCCTGAATTATTAAAAATAGAAAGGATTAAACCACAGTGACAGGAACGCGCTTCGCTAAAGCACACAAAAGCTCATAACCAATGGTTCCTGCCGGGTTTGCGACTTCATCTACGGGTAGATTTTCTCCCCACAACTCGGCAATGCTGCCTATGTTTGCCTGAGGACACGGAGTCAAATCAACCGTCATCATGTCCATTGATATAGCCCCCAATAACCGGGTACGAACACCATCAACCATAATAGGTGTTCCCGTTGGGGCATGCCGCGGATATCCATCCGCATAACCACAGGCAACTGTACCGACTCGCATGGGTTTTTGGGTTGTATAGCGGCTGCCATAGCCAATTTCTTTTCCCTCGGGAAGCTCATGTACTGCAATGATTTCACTTTGTAGCGTCATGGCTGGTTTCAACCCAATATCGGCAACATCACACCACTTTCCACTCGGAGACACGCCATAAAGAATAATACCTGGTCGTACCCAATCTTTATGTGTTTTCGGATGCCACAACACAGCACCAGAATTCGCCAGACAATGAGGCAGTGAATTCATTTGCAAACATTCAACAACCGCGAATTGTTCATCAATACCCATTTCATTATCCGAATTGGCAAAATGGGTCATTAAAGTCACTGACTTAATATTTTTAACCTTTCTCGCCATTGAAACTATCTGTGGATACTCTTTTTGGATGAATCCCAACCGATTCATGCCACTATTGAGTTTCAAATAGATATCAATAGGCGTATCCAATTTGGCTTTTCCTATCTCATCAAGCTGCCAATGACTATGTACTACGGTTGTCAGGCGGTATTTATTGATAATCTGTAAATCGGCGGGCTTGAAAAAACCCTCCAATAGCAAGATTGGCCCTTGCCATCCCTGCTCCCTTAAATAAATAGCTTCATTCATGTCAAGCAGTGCAAATCCATCTGTCTGCATGAGTGATTGCCATATTCTGTCCAATCCATGCCCATACGCATCCGCTTTTACTACCGACCAAATTTTACTGTTACCCACCATTTGACGAATAACAGACAGATTATGGCGAAATGCATCGAGATGGATCGTTGCCAAAATAGGACGTGGCATGACGACCCCTTCTTATAGTTTATGCCGTGTGTAAATGAGGCTTCATTGGAAACACTTTTATATTGAAGCCATCAATGTATCTGGATACAGAGAGATCATCTGCCGCAATATCGGGCTTTTTGCCTGAAATTAAATCAGACAGTAACTTCCCTGAACCACAGGCCATCGTCCAACCTAGTGTTCCATGTCCTGTATTTAAATAAAGATTCGCATATTTGGTTGGCCCAACAATAGGAGTACCGTCCGGGGTCATAGGACGCAAACCTGTCCAGAATGAGGCCTCCGTAATATTGCCACCATTATGGTATAGATCCTGTACAACCATTTTTAATGTTTCACAACGATTCTGGAGGACATTCAAATTAAATCCAACCACTTCCGCCATACCACCAACGCGAATACGATTATCAAAACGCGTAATGGCAATCTTGTAAGTTTCATCCAGCACAGTTGAGACAGGTGCTTTTGATTCGTCCATGATCGGCATTGTTAATGAATAACCTTTCAGCGGATAAACCGGAATTTTAACCCGTTCTTTTAATATTTCAGTGGAATAAGATCCCATCGCTACCACATAGTGATCCGCCGTCATGATGCCATCATCACATTGAATACCCGTGACTTTATTTCCATCCACCAAAATCTGTTTAACCCGCTTGTTGAATACAAACTGCACACCAATATCTTCTGCCATTTTGGCCAGAGTTTTGGTAAAAAGTTGACAATCACCCGTTTCATCATTCGGTAATTGCAACCCGCCTGTCAGTTTATGGGAAGCATTGGCAAGCGCTGGCTCCACTGTCGCCAATTGCCCGGCAGTCAATAACCGATAAGAAACCCCCTCTTGCTCTAACACTTTGATATCGTTGGCTGCATTATCAAATTGCTTGGTGGTCCTGAACAATTGCAGAGTTCCTCCCTGGCGCCCTTCATATTGGATCCCCGTATCGGCCCTTAATTGTTTAATACAATCCCGACTATATTCTGCCAAGCGTACCATTCTGCTTTTATTCATCGCGTAATGGTCTGCATCACAATTACGCAGCATTTGCCACATCCAACGTAACTGAAACAGGGAACCATCAGGGCGAATAGCTAAAGGCGCGTGACGTTGAAACACCCACTTTATTGCTTTTAGTGGGATACCTGGAGCCCCCCAAGGGGTCGCATACCCTGGTGAGATTTGACCGGCATTGGCGGCACTAGTTTCTTCTGCGGCACTGTTCTGGCGATCAATTACGGTAACTTCATGGCCTGCTTGTGCAAGATACCATGCGCTGGTTACGCCAATAACACCGCTGCCTAAAATAAGGACCTTCATTTTACCCCCTACTGGCAAGTGATGCCCGCAAGCATAATATGCTAAACATAAAAAGCCAATACAGAATAATAGACCATGACGCAATTAATTAACTTTTAGGATTTAAGTCACATTTACATTACGAAATACAAAAAGACATTTCTTCAACAAATTTAGAGTTTCAATATAAATTCATATAAATCAAATCGTTAAAAAAGATAAAAATACTATTTATCCCTTCATTTCTTACTTATTAAAGTGTTTTTTATGGCAAAAAATAAACATTGCATTCACAATGCTAGAATTTATAAAACTCCAGACAAATGAAAATTTTTGGAATTTTATCTAACATCGTTATTAATTAAGTAGAATAATAATTTAAAAAACTGCATTACACAGTTGGACGTGTTTCTAAATAGCACACACGTGTTAAGTGATGATCAGAGAAATGCCCCAGAAACATAGATAATGATGCATCATATAATTGCATATTATATGACCTAATCATGAGATAACTACATCACTGGGGTAAATAAATGTAACCAATCGCGAGGCAAACAAAAAACGAAGAGTTTAACCAACTTAAGACGTGTTTCTGTTAATTCGTTGATCTTTCTGTCAATTCATTGATCATAATACTTTGCATACTATGCCAGATAATGCCACTCTCTTTACCATAATTACGCACACAACCCATGATCTTGTCATAGGCTTTTTCCCGGCATAATAAACTTAACTGCTGGTAGAAATTCAACGCTAAATTACGTGCTTCAGGACTGGAGAAATAATAACGACCAACACGGGTATACAACCCTTTCAGCCCGTTAATAATCAAACCGTAAATTGGGTTTCCTGACGCAAAAGCCAGACCACGAAAAATATCATAGTCCACAGAACTGAAAGCTTCAGCGGTATCTTCCACGTTTTCTTTTTCCGCCAGAATTTCCAATGATTTTTCAGGATTGTTCTTAAATGCCGTACGGATAAAGATAGCGGCAATATTGGTTCGCACAGCTAATAAGTTGTCAATCAACTGGGGAACGCGATCATGATCAAGACGCGCCAAAGTTTCCAGAATATTAAGACCGGATGTTTCCCAGAAATTATTAACCTTGGTTGGTTTACCATGCTGAATAGTCAACCAACCATCACGGGCAAGGCGCTGCAATACTTCACGCAAGGTCGTGCGGGTGACACCGATCAATTCAGATAATTCACGTTCTGCTGGCAGTATGGAGCCGGGTGGAAAGCGATTATTCCAAATACTTTCAATGAGATACTCTTCCGCGAAACTCGCAGGACTTTGAGCCTTAATTACCATAATTTTAATTATTCCAAAGCAGTTTTCTTGGCTAATAATAGCGGTTGATGATACCAGAATGTACTTGCCCGACATAGTTACCTGGTAAATAAACCGTGAAAGAGTGAAAGGGTTCATAAAAAATGCGATCATTGGTAGATTAATTATTCGCTAATGCCCTTAAATTGCTATCGCATTGAGCGTACAATACCGCTCCGATATGTTTCTATAGTGGTCGTTTTGATTTATCGCTACTTAGATTTTTTCTACATATCCACAAAGAGGAATATTAATAATAATGGAAATCAGTCTCCAACGCGCAGTGGTGAAGAACTTTCTCGGCAATTCGCCGGATTGGTACAAACTGGCTATCATTGTTTTTCTGATTATCAATCCACTGGTCTACTTCTTTATCAACCCTTTTGTTGCTGGCTGGATGCTCGTCGTTGAGTTTATCTTCACACTAGCAATGGCATTAAAATGTTATCCTCTGCAACCTGGAGGATTACTCGCTATTGAAGCAGTCATCATTGGAATGACTTCGCCAAAACAAATAGGTCATGAAATTGCCAACAATCTGGAAGTCATTTTATTGCTGATTTTCATGGTTGCGGGCATTTACTTCATGAAACAATTATTGCTGTTTGTTTTTACAAAGCTGCTACTGAGTATCCGCTCCAAGAAAATGCTGGCACTGGCATTCTGTCTGGCGAGTGCTTTCTTATCCGCTTTCCTTGATGCCCTGACTGTAATTGCTGTTGTCATCAGTGTTTCAATCGGGTTTTACGCCATCTATCACCGATTCCTTTCCCACAACGGCAGTTCTGAACTGAATGATGATAAGTACATTGACAGTGAGGATAAAAGACAGACGCTGGAACAGTTCCGGGCATTCCTGCGCAGTCTGATGATGCATGCGGGGGTTGGTACTGCACTGGGCGGCGTGATGACTATGGTTGGTGAACCCCAAAACCTGATTATTGCCAAACATGTTGATTGGGATTTTGTCACATTCTTTATTCGTATGTCGCCAGTCACCATTCCTGTGTTTATTTGTGGCTTGCTGGTCTGTTTGCTGGTTGAACATTTTAAATTATTCGGTTACGGTGCTGAATTGCCTGAGCGTGTTCGCTCTGTTCTGGAAAATTACGACCAAAAAGCCAGTGAAAAACGTACCCGCCAAGAAAAAGCCCAGCTTGCTATTCAAGTATTAATCGGCATCTGGCTGATTGCCGCCCTGGCTTTTCATTTGGCTGAAGTGGGTTTGATTGGCCTATCAGTCATTATTTTAGCGACTGCATTCTGTGGTATTACCGAAGAACATGCGTTAGGTAAAGCATTTGAGGAAGCCTTACCGTTTACTGCCCTGTTGACCGTGTTTTTCTCTGTGGTTGCCGTCATTGTTGACCAACAACTGTTTACGCCATTTATTCAATTTGTCTTGCAGTCTTCACCCGCTTCACAGCTTTCCTTATTCTACTTATTCAACGGATTGCTCTCCACGGTTTCTGATAACGTTTTCGTCGGTACGGTTTACATTAATGAAGCGCTGAACGCCCTGAAAAGTGGCCTGATTTCACAACAGCAATACGAGTATTTGGCCGTTGCTATCAATACAGGAACTAACTTACCATCCGTAGCAACCCCTAATGGACAGGCCGCTTTTCTGTTCCTGCTAACGTCTGCCTTATCTCCATTGATCCGTCTCTCTTATGGTCGCATGGTAATAATGGCCTTGCCTTATACCGTTGTGATGACACTAGTGGGTCTGTTGTGTGTTGAATTCTGGTTAGTGCCAGCCACTGAATATCTCATCAAACTTGGTTTGATCACCCCACTATAATTGGAGACTGAATTTATCGTTATATCCTGCCGGATGGTGTGGTTTTGCACAATAACCCCGTTATTTATATTGAAAAGATGGGAAGAAAAAAATGTTTCAATTTTTAAATCAGAGTTCCCAAGGGCGAGGCGCATGGATATTGATGGCGTTGACAGCTCTTATCCTGGAAGCGACAGCACTCTATTTTCAACATGTGATGCAGTTACAGCCTTGCGTAATGTGCATTTATGAGCGTGTTGCGTTGTTTGGTATTCTAGGTGCGGCGCTGCTCGGTGCAATCGCACCTAAAACGCCTTTGCGCTGGTTGGCGATCCTGTTGTGGATTTATAGCGCATGGCAAGGATTACAACTGGCATGGGATCACACCATGATGCAGTTATACCCTTCTCCGTTTAATACTTGTGAATTTCTTGTCCAATTCCCATCTTGGTTACCGTTGAATGATTGGCTACCCTCGGTGTTTCAGGCGTTTGGGGATTGTTCGATGAAACAGTGGGAATTTTTAACGCTGGATATGCCGCAATGGCTAATTGGCATTTTTGCCGCTTATCTGCTGGTGAGTATATTGGTGTTAGTGAGCCAATTTTTTCGGATTCAGGATAGATCTTAAGAGTAAAAATTTGCCCCCAAAGGAGTCGCTAAAGGCTCCTTTAATACCTTTCCTATATTCAGTTCTCTATCACCATAATAAAAAACGCGATCTGGATTGCAGATTATAAATCAGAAAAAACGGAAAGATAAATTTTACTGATTTATAGGCTGAAAAAATGGTAGACTTTTTAAGTCGAAAAAATATTTTATAAAACAGTTAGATAAAATTAGAGTGTTCCCCGTAAGCACGGGGATAAACCGCACGGTAGCCACAACGATTTAGTGTTTCGTTGGTGTTCCTACCAATTAACAACCTTATGCCACACCCGAAATTTCTACTGACTTTCCGCGGTAATACTTTCTTTCAGTAATGTGTGATTCACGGCATATTTTGCTTGCCATGCTTTAGGGTTGATTAAATAATGTTGCCGGAAACGTTTAGAAAAATGACTTGGGCTGGAATAACCCACTGCGGCAGCAACCTCAATGACATTCATCCCTTTCTTCAATAAATCTTCCGCTGTAGTCATACGAACGTTTTCCAGATATTGATGGAAGGTACGGAAAACAACCGCCCGGAATCCCTCTTTTAATTTCCGCTCATTCAACCCCACGGCTCTTGATAACAATTTTATGGTCCAGGGGTAATTATAATCGTTATTAATTATTTTTATCGCATTATAAACAGCACGGCGCTGCAATCCGCTAATTACATTATATTGGCAATCATAAATTTGAGCTGTCATACAAGCGAGTATTTCTAGCGCCTTTGCCTTTAAATAGACCTTTCTGACACTCCCGTTTAATTGACATTCTTCTATTTGATTCACTATCTGCATAAAGGGGGGATAGATAGGGCAAGCCATCATCAAGGCATCACTATAACTCGCGTTTTTCTCAAAACCAGCCGTTAACCTGGTAAACGATGGTAACTCCTGAGCTTCAATTTCGTTCAGAGAAAAACGGATATCGAGAATACGCCAGGTTCCGCAGCCAAAGAAATTCATACCCCGCGTCATCGTAGGCGAATAAAAAAATACCATCGTTCCCGGATTAATATCTAAAACCTCGCCATTCTCAATTGCCATTTTCCCCTTTCCACTGAGAATAAAAGCTATTGACACTGTTGGCGGTCCTTCACAATATTCTGTAAAATCTTGACTTAATTCAAGATGGATACGGTTGATGTGAATTCCATCAGAAAGCTCCTCGGTCAGCAATAAAGGCGTTGTGTTATTTTCCTCTGCTGGCGAATGCCTATTATTGCTATGGCCCGCCGTGAAAATTCCCAATGTCTCGCTATAGATCGTCTTCATGAAATCCTCTGTAAAATTAGCATCAGACACCCATCATTTCAAAAAAAAACGCTTTCCAAAATAAAAACAGCATGTTATGCGTGTTAAAGACATTATTCTTTTATTTTATATAGTTATATACAGATGTGAATATCACGCAATTTATCATTAATGAGAATCATTATCAATAGTACGTATCGCGCTATTTTTGTCCCTATCCCGTTAGCTCTTCTTTTCTATTCCAGTTAATTTCATCAGATATGTTTCCGGGTTTACCACACTTGTTTGGTTTACCACATTTGATCTTTTTAAAACATGATTTGGAAAGGCATAAAGAGTATTTATGAAAAAAAAATATGCGAAAGCGTCTGTCTTATGTTGTCTGATCACACCTGTTGTGACTTGGGCGGAGCCTTCACCCGAAGCCACAGAAGATGTTTTGATTGTGACGGCTAACAAACGAGCAGAAGCATTAAATAAAGTTAATGGCAGCATTTTGGTAAAAACTGGCGAGGAACTTGAGCAAGCGGGTATCACTCAGGTACAGGATCTTGAACGCGCTTTCCCTGGCTTACAAATCCGCTCTCGCGGTAACCGAACCTATTCAGCGACCACAATTCGGGGTATCAGTTCACCCGATTACTATTCACCTTCCATTCGCATTTATGTTGATGGTGTTCCTCAGGATCACCAGTTTCTGACACAAGAGTTAATCAATGTAGAACGTGTAGAATTATTACGTGGTCCACAAGGCACTTTATATGGTGGCAACGCTCAGGCCGGTGTTATCAATATTATCACCCGTTCTCCGAAAGAAGGTCCCTGGCTTAACCTTTCTGGTCATTATTCCAAGTTAAAACAAGGCGGTTCCTTCAGCGGTTCAATGCCGCTTATTGAAGACATGCTTTATGGCAGCATGAGTCTACGCTGGGTAAAAGAGTCAGGACAAATTGATGCACCAAATCGCGGTGATAAAAATATTGATGCCAGCAAAACCTGGCTCGGTAAAGGAAAGCTGACATTTGCACCAGAAGATTCTCCTTTCAGCGCTGAACTTAGCTTTGCTCATGAAGATCTCAATTCACATGAAGAGCTTTATTTAACTGACGAACAGTTCCGGCAGAAAAAATATGATGGCTCTATCCCGGATTTAACACGGCGCGTCAACAGTTATGCCCTCAAAGCGGAATATGATTTTGGCAACAACGTATTAACCAGTGTCACCGCCTATCAGGATCGCGATATTTTCCGTGATTTTATCGGGGGTAAATGGAAAGAAAAACACCACGCCACAACCCAAGAGTTGCGTTTAAATTCCAGCTACTCAAATGGGATTACCCATGTTCTCGGTGGCTGGTTCTCAGATGAAACTAACAAACATTATACTCGCTATAATGACGCACATAACAAAATCAAAGGAAAATCGCTAGCCCTGTTCGGTGAGGTTAAATTACCCATTGCGTCTCAATGGGATCTTACCCTTGGTGGTCGTTTATCACATGAAAAATCCCAGATCAATTATTCAGGATCTGACATCATGAAGATTGACGCTTTTGATAACCAGGTTTCCAGCAACGAATTTATACCTAAAGCAGCTCTGGGCTGGCAATTGACACCTGATAGCCGTTTCTATCTCTCTGCCACCAAAGGATACAAGCCGGGCGGGTTCAACAACATCGTTTCTTCCATCAATAATAGAAAGCCTTATGATACCGAAACCTCAGGCAATTATGAGTTCGGTTGGCATACCTCGTTCTTTAATAACGCAATGACATTAAACAGTGCGGTTTACTACATCCGTTCCAAAGATAAGCAGATCTATGTTGGGCCTATGGGGGGGCAATTTATCCGCAACGCCGGAAAAGCAGAAAGTAAAGGTATTGAACTGAGCAGCCAGATTAAGCCAATGCAAGGGCTTAGACTTTCTCTGGGTGGTAGCATAGGTAAGTCAAATTTCACTGATACAACACGTGGCGTAAGTTATAAAGGCAAACGCCTGCCTTATGCACCCGATGTCATGCTTAATGCAAGTTTCGACTATCTGATTGATCAAACATTGTTACCGGGTAACCTCTATTTCAATGCCGCCACTCGCTATTATTCAAAAAGCTACTTTGATGAAGCGAATACCCTTGAACAAGGGGGATATACTCTCTATGACGCGTCACTCAGTTTAGAAATGGATCATGGCATCAATGTCAAACTTTATGGCGAAAACTTAGGTAACAAACAGTACCGTGTCTCTAGTTTCCAGCTTATGAACGGTACGCACAGCATGATAAGTAAGGGCTTGAATGTGGGGCTGGATGTGAGCGTTGCACTATGATGCACAATACCTCACATCGCCGTCACATCTCGTTACTACTTTTGACTTTGGCGGGTGTTTACACCATCCAAAGTACCATTGGTATGTTAACGTTACAAAGCATGCCGGCATTTCTACGCAACCACGGTGTTACCCCAGATAAGATAGGGTTACTCTATCTATTGATGCTACCTTGGGCATTTAAATTCCTCTGGGCTTCCGTTGTAGAACGCTATCGCAAATCAGGTTCGGGGGATACTCACCCCCGCCGTCTCATGCTCTGCGGCAATCTGTTAATTGTCCTGCTTTTTGGTTCAATATCATTGGCAAAACCTGCTGAACATATGCCGCTCATTATCGCGGCTCTGTTTCTGATTACGCTGTGCCTGACTGTGGTAGATACCACCACGGATGGTCATGCTATTGACCGATTATCACCACAGCATCGCCCCTGGAGCAACGTCATGCAGGTTGGGGGCAGTTATCTGGGGGCTATGATCGGCAGCGGCCTGTTTTTATATCTTACTTCACTGTATGGCTGGCACATTGGTGCAGGCATGTTAGCTATAGCGATCCTATTAATGTCGCTGCCTGTCTTGTTCATTCGGAAAACGCAGGGGCAGGTAGAATCAAATGGGTCAAAAACGCCAAGTACAGCATCTTCAAATCTATCTCAAAAACCATCGCTAAAGGATGCATTACGCCGTACTCCGGTTAAACAAGCGCTGATGTTAATACTGTTGTGTATGATTGGGACACGCCTGTCACTCGGTATGCTCTCCCCATTTTTAGTCGATCGCGGCGTAGACTTGACCCAATTAGGCATCATTGCTGCCAGTGGGGGGGCATTAGCCGGTTTATCCGGTGTCCTGCTTGGTGGCATCGTGGTACGTAAGTTAGGTGCCGTCCAGACATTATTGGCGGTAATGCTGCTTGAATGTCTGGTATTAGTCAGTATTTTTTGGCTTGCCCAACAACCAGAAACTCCCCTATCCCTGCTTTCAGCCGCATACGTTTTTATTACGTTAATCACCGCCACCAAATTTGTTGCCCTGTATACCCAAATGATGTCTCTGGCGGCCGGCATACAGTCTGGTGTGGATTTTGCGTTGATGCAATCCGCAGATATGAGCATTGCGATCATCTGTTCAATACTGGGTGGATTGATTGTGACCAAAGCAAGCTATGCCTCTCTTTTCGCGCTTGCATCACTCTTCACCCTCGCAGGCTTGTTCTGGACATTACGTAAGCGCCACGATTTCCAAAAGGAAAACACCTATGCTCAGTAATGACCCTTCTGTTCAAAACTCTCCCGAGCAGCGTGCGGCTGACGCCGGTGTCATTAAGACATTGTGGGCGATGATGCGCCCATACCGCACGCTGAGTTATGTTGCCATTGCACTGGCGGTTGTTTCCGCAGGCTTGCAAATACTGCCGGCGGCAATTGCCGGTCTGATTACCCAATCTCTCTATGACGGGCAATATGACGCCTTACTGAATTACGGCATCATGTTATTAAGCTTTACCTTTGCCGCTATGCTGACTTTCAGTGGTTCAACGTTTGTCTCCCATTTGATCGCTGCCGATGTTCAGGCTGATATTCGTCGTCATATCAGCAATAAATTGAAGTCTGTTCCCTTGGGCTTCTTTATGCAGACTGACAGCACTGAAATAAAGAAGATGATGCTAGATGACGTCGAACAGCTTGAAGATGGTATTGCCCACATTATTCCAGAAATGTCAGCAACCTTGTTCGGCCCATTGATTGCATTGGGTGTGATGTCAGCCATTGACTGGCGATTAGCATTGGCCGCTTTCGCCCCAACATTGGGTGCCTGTTTATTATTCATCTATATTCAGATGAAAGTTCAAACTACGACTCAGCGTTTTTACGCCGCCCAAAATCGTATTGCTTCGACAATGGGTGAAGTTATCAACGCAATTCCTGTAGTGAAAACCTATTCAGGCGGCAATATTGCACTACAGCGAGCGGAAGACGCATTTACCGCGCTGACACGAATTATTGATGTTTGGATTGAGAAAGTGCAGGTTAAATCCAGCCGGTTTTTTGTGCTGTCCAGTGCTAATTTGCTGTTTGTCCTCCCTTTAGCGATCGGGTTATTTAACCGACAAGAGATCACTTTATTTGAGTTCACTTTCTTTATTCTGGCTGCTATGGCATTCGGCAATATTGCGTCATCCATGTTCTCTGTGATGACACGTTTGCAGCAGCAAGAGGCGTTAATCACACGTTATCGCTGGCTAATGAATCAACCTGAATTAGCGCCATGTACCCAAAACCAGGCTCCTGCCGATCATACTGTGACTTTGCATAATGTCAGCTTTTCCTATCAGGATAAGCAGGACAATGCCTTAAATAACCTCTCATTTTCCGTCCCTGCCGGCAGTTCACTCGCTCTGGTCGGCGCCAGTGGTTCTGGTAAATCCACGATAGCCAGCTTGATTGCCCGTCTTTGGGACCCTCAACAAGGCAAAATTACTGTTGGGGGGGTTGATATCCGCAACATGGATGAACCCACGCTGCGTAATAACATCTCTTTTGTGTTCCAGCGGGTGTTTCTGTTCAACGATACGATAGCCAATAATATCCGCCTGGCCCGTCCTGATGCTTCACAAACAGAAGTTGAAGCGGCGGCCATCGCAGCACAAGCCCATCAATTCATCCAACAGTTACCACAAGGCTACAACACCGTGATTAACCACGGTATCAGCTTGTCTGTAGGAGAAAAACAGCGTATCGCCGTTGCCGCCGCTATCCTGAAAAACGCCCCCATTCTTGTATTGGATGAAGCCACCGCCTATGCCGATCCCGAGTGTGAAAAAGAGATGCAACAAGCACTCAATGCGTTATGCCGCAATAAGACAGTAATTGTTATCGCCCATCGTCTGCCAACCATCCGTCACCTTGATCAAATACTGGTTCTGGATAAAGGACGCATCGTTGAGCAAGGCACCCATGATGAACTGGTTGCACAGCAAGGCGCGTATGCCAAACAGTGGGCAGCCTGGCGGGGAGAAAAGACCGGAACAGGAGTAAATTAATCATGGGATTATTTCATCGTCTCCAACAACATCTGTCTGCAAAGCTACAACGGGTCTGGTTTGGCGGGTTGTTATATAAACAACTTGATACCATTGCGATTATGGCTCAACTGGCTATCGCCGCCTGGGCTATCACTCATCTGGAGGAAAATCATCTGCAAGAAAGCGGCAACGCTATGCTGCCACTTATCACGCTGACACTATTAGTTGTTTTACTGTTGCTGCGGTTCGCTTTCATGTCTCGCGCATTACGTAAACTCACCATTGCCGCTTATGGACTGGGAATAGAAATCCGTCGCGCTTTGCTACAACGGCTTGTCAGTATGTCCGTAGCGACAATTCGCGGATTAAGTGCCGGAAAAATAGCCCTGACGTTATCCGAAGATGTGCAATGGCAGGAAAATCAATCAGCCTATACCACCCCACAAATCACCTGCCAGATTATGATGCTGGCGCTTATCTATCTGACTTTATTCTGGTTCGACTGGGTAGTTGCGGGCTGTGCCCTGTTAGTCTTGATGGTTGGATTACTGATCCTGGGGGGTATCCGGCAAAAACTCAATGAAATACTGCGGCGTCGGGCAGCGATGATGGCTGATGTCTCCGAATCAATCGTAGAATATGCTCAGGGCATGGCTTTTATTCGCGCAGCGGCTGCGACCACAACGGTAGAACAACGTTTTGACCGGGAAATTGAACAACTACGTGCCGCATTCCGCCGTGGCATATTCAAAAGCATACCGTTGCTGAGTCTGTTCTACATCATTATTGATACCAGCGTGGTGGTTGGCATTCTGGCGGGAGCTTTACGCTTTAATGAAGCACTCACTCTTCCTGAGATGCTGATCACTATTCTATTGTTGTTCGCCACGATTACCCCTTTACGCGGGATCATTCCCCTGCTCAACGTGACCGCATTGACACAAGTCGGTGAAACACATATTGCAGAAATAGAAGCGATTGCAACGCAAACTTCCGGGCCATTAGCCGCACCAAATAAATATGATGTTGAAGTTAACAACATCTCATTTAGCTACCCGGGTACTCACCAGCCCGCTATCCAGAACGTGTCATTTTATGCACCACAAGGCAGTATGACCGCGATTGTGGGGCCAAGTGGCAGTGGTAAATCCACGCTGGCCTACTTATTACTCGCTTTCTATCAACTGGATAAAGGTGAAATCCGTTTGGGTGGAAACCCTATTCATCATTACCAGACTCAAGCGCTGTACGACACCGTCACAATGGTATTCCAGGAAACCGCACTCTTTCAGGATACTGTCGCCAACAATCTCCGTCTGGGTGATCCAAATGCGACACCGTCAGCGCTGGAACAGGCTGCCCGCCTCGCCAGAATTCACGATACGATTATGGCATTACCGCAAGGGTACGATACACCTTTAGGTGTGGATGGCGGTACGTTGTCTGGCGGGGAGCGCCAACGGCTCGCCATTGCGCGCGCGATCCTAAAACAGTCCCCGGTGCTATTCCTGGACGAGGCAACTGCATCACTGGATCCCGAAAATGAGCAATTGATACAAGAAGCCTTTGATTCTCTCACTCAGAATAAAACCGTTTTTGTTATCGCTCATCGTCTGAGCACGATAACCCGTGCTGATCAAATATTGGTCATGGATCATGGAACCCTCTGTGATAGCGGTACACATGATGAATTACTGAAACGTTGTCCACTTTACCAATCCCTTTGGAAAAATCACCTTGGCTCAGAAGAGCATTGGCACTTACATCCCAGTATTCACTTAAATAAGGTGTAACACTTCCAATTGATTTATCAGGTACTGTCATTTTATAGGATTTACTCATGCACACGGACCTTCTCTCTCCTGATTCATTGCGCCAGCTTATCGCTGGCCTGTTTAATCAAAAACATATTTTGGTGGGCGATCATGACGATTTAATCCGCAATGGGCTGGATTCAATGCAAATCATGGCATTGCTGAACCAGTTTAGACGTCAAGGACATCGTGTCACCCTGCGCGAGCTTTACCAAAAGCCAACACTGCATGCCTGGAGCCAGCTTCTGCAACGCTATGCCCCTGTCACCCACACAATCCCCCAAGAGACCGCGCCACTGCCACGGATTGCGGATGCTCGCCCATTCCCATTGACGGCGGTACAACATGCTTATTTTGTTGGGCGTTCACCGGCGCAAACGTTGGGGGGTGTGGGTTGTCATTTGTATCATGAGTTTGAGGGGATCGGGCTGGAGCCTGAACGACTGGAAGCGGCTATTCACATGCTGATCCAGCGGCATCCGATGTTACGTGTGCGTTTTTTGCCGGATGGTCGTCAGCAAGGTATGACCCGTGCTTACTGGAAACAATTAACGGTTCATGATCTCCGCCATCAGTCAGTTGATGAACAGCAACAAGCGCTGGACAATATACGCGAACAACTCAGCCATCGCGTATTACGGGTTGAAGAAGGGGAAACGTTTGATCTTCAACTTAGCCTGTTTGGTAATAATCAACATCGGCTGCATGCCAATATCGACCTGCTGATCATGGATGCCGCCAGTTTTAGTCTGTTCTTTACCGAACTGGCGGCATTAATTGCCAAACGCAGCCTGCCTGCTATTTCTTCTGACTATGATTTTTGCAGTTACCTGACACAATATCAGACTCAATTTAAGCAGGCCCGACAGGAAGCAGAGGCATTCTGGTGTCACCGATTAGATACCTTGCCACCTGCCCCCCAACTTCCGCTGGCCAAAGATCCTTCCCTGATAAAAAATGTCCGGATCCAGCGCAGATGTTTTCGTTTATCGCCTGAACATTGGGAACGTTTTAAGCAACTCGCGCAACAAAATGGCGTGACGCCAACGATGGCATTGGCGACGGCATTTGCCGCTTTATTGTGTCGCTGGAGCAATGCAACACGCTTGTTGTTCAACCTGACGCTATTTGACAGAGTTCCGCTGCATAACGCGGTTGATAGCATTCTGGCCGATTTTACTAATATTCTGCTGTTAGACATTCCCGGCGATAATTTACCGTTCTGCCAACTGGCTCAGGATGCACAAGCAACATTTACCGAAGCTTACGAACATCGTCATTGGTCTGGTATCGAAGTTCTGCGTGAACTCAAGAAGCGGGGCAACCACCCACATGGTGCACCGGTTGTGTTTACCAGCAATTTAGGTCGGCCTTTATATGGTGAGAATACGGGTGATGTCCTGGGAAAACCGAGCTGGGGAATATCACAAACACCGCAGGTATGGCTGGATTTTGTTGCCTTTGAACATGAAAACGCCCTGAATATCCAGTGGGACAGCAACGACGAACTTTTCCCTGCCGGCTTGATGGATACGCTATTCACAACCTATCAGGGGTTGATTGAGAACCTGACGGAAAACGCGACACAATGGCACGAAAAGTTACCGGATCTGATGCCTGAGTCGCAATACCGTCTGCGACGCCAAATGAATAACACGGCTGAACCGTTACCCAATGCCTTGTTGCATGAAGCGGTGTTTACACAAGCAGAACAGACCCCCAATGCTGTCGCTTTAATGACTCAGCACGAACAAATGAGTTATAGCGAACTCAGCCTGGCCGCCCGCCGATTAGCCGCCGGATTGCAAAAAATATCGGTTATGCCGGGCGATCGTGTTGCTGTTAGCATGGAAAAAGGCATCGGACAAATTGTCGCTGTACTGGCTGTACTTTATGCCGGTGGTGTTTATGTTCCGCTTCCCGTGGATCAGCCACTAAACCGACGTCGGGCTATCTGTGAAAGTGCCGGAATCAATGTCGTTATTATTGATCCTAAGCAGCAAAACAATGCTTGGTCACAGGATATACATTGCATTTCCTGGCATCAGGATGAGCTGTTATTGCCCTTAACTCACAGGGTTGAGCGCACGGTGACTGATCCGGCTTATATCATTTATACCTCTGGTTCAACCGGTATGCCAAAAGGTGTGGTGATTAGCCATCAAAGCGCACTGAATACCTGTCTGGATATCAATCGGCGTCATCAAGTGCAACGCCATGACCGTTTGCTGGCACTCTCCGCCCTGCATTTCGACCTCTCTGTTTATGACATTTTTGGCATTCTCAGTGCCGGAGGTGCGCTGGTATTAGTTAATGAAGCACAACGCCGCGATCCATCAAGCTGGGAAATGCTGATCGAGCGCCATCACGTTACGTTGTGGAACAGTGTACCGGCACTGTTTGATATGTTGCTGACCTATTGTGAAGGGATGGAAGTTGATACACCGAAAACGCTGCGTACTGTGATGTTGTCCGGGGATTGGATCGGTTTGTCGCTGCCTGAACGTTACCGTGCATTCAATCCTGAGGGTGTATTAAGCGCAATGGGAGGCGCAACGGAAGCGGCTATCTGGTCAAATGAATATATTGTTAAGGACGTTGACCCACAGTGGCGTTCTATCCCTTATGGTTATCCTCTCGCCAACCAATGTTACCGTGTCGTGGGTGAAGATGGCCGTGATTGCCCTGACTGGGTTGTTGGTGAACTGTGGATTGGTGGTGCCGGTGTAGCGCCAGGCTATTTTAATGATGAAGAACGCACGGCGGCCCAATTTGTTATTGATCAGGGAGAACGCTGGTATCGGACTGGAGATCTGGGTTGCTATCACCCCGAAGGCTGGCTTGAATTTATGGGGCGCCGTGATAGCCAGGTGAAAATCGGGGGTTACCGGATTGAGCTGGGAGAAATTGATGCCGCCCTCAGTCAAGTCACTGGTATCAGTAAAGGTGTTGCCTTAGCCCGTGGTGAAAAAGAAAAGTCTCTGGTGGCATTCCTGGAGTTGGAAGGTGATACTTTATGCCAACGCATAAATCGTGTGCCACAATTACCCACGCACTATCGTGATCTGTTCCCGGCAATGCAGGTAATAACCGATGATAATCATAAACATCATGACGAAGTTGCGCTATTCCTGCTTGAACACCTGTCGCATCACGGCATTACATTTACTTCACCGCAATCGCTCGCCGATTGTCTGAAACACTATCAACCACTGCCGGAATACCATCACTGGTTTGCCCGTATGCTGGCGCATCTTTGCCAGTGCAAACTCTTGGCTGAACCTGCACATCATCTCTATCAGGCCGGATTGCCATTCACCTCATTCAGTCATGAAGCAAAATGTATTCCTGCACGCTGGCATTCTACGCTGCGTCATATTCTTACCGGACAGCAGGCCGCCGTCACATTACTTGATGATCCGCAATTCGCACCGGAGCAACAACTCTTTATCCAACCAGAAACCCCGCAATGGCTGACAGGATTGCAACAGGTCATCATTGCCCTTTCCCAGCAGTTACAACGCCCCGTTACTTTGATGGAATTTGATGCCCGCAGTGGTCTCTGTGCTCAGTGGCTGGCAGAACATATTACTGACCAACATCTGTCTTATATCGGTTTTGAACGTTCTCAGGCGCTGATTAACCAGATGCAAACAAGGTTAAGTGGCTATACTCACACATCAGTACACTATTGGTCTGAGAAAAATAGTCCCGAATCGCTACAACATCAGGCAGATATCATCCTGCTAAACAATGTATTACACCGCGAAGAAGACCCAGCAAGTTTCATCAGGACATTACGTCCACTGGCACAACCGGGTGCGTTGGTATTGGCAATGGAGTTGCAACAAGCATCTCCTATTTCCCTGATTACAGCTGAGTTACTTTCACCGCAAGGTATTCAGTTACGTTCTGCATCAGAGTGGTTATCTTTTCTTCCATTGCACGCGGAAACACCGATTACCCTCGGCAATCTGAATGTGCTGTTGATGCAAACAAGTGACAACGTCACCATACCTGATCGGGAAAAAATCAAATCCGCACTGGCACAACATTTGCCAGGCTATATGATCCCACAGCGCTTGCATGTTATTCCGCACCTGCCCCTGACACCTAACGGCAAAATCGACCGTAAAGCGCTGGCACAATCTCTGCAATTTGCCACAACATCCACCACAAAAACAGACACAGCGACGTCTCAGCCTGAAATAACTTTACTAAATGCGGTGGAGCAAACCGTTGGCGATAGTTGGCAACGCCTGCTGAATACTGAACAATTGGGCCGTCACAGCGACTTTTTCCAACTTGGCGGTGACAGTCTTTTAGCTACCCGTTTAATTGGTGAACTGGCACAACAAGGCCTTAAAGGCGAACTGGGTCACCTGTTCCGTCACCCGCAATTAGCGGCGTTTGCCTCAACACTGACTTATTTATCTGAAACTTCATCAGAAGCCTATGCAATTTCAGAAGAGCAAGATGAATATCAGCCGTTCCCATTAACCGAAGTTCAGCAAGCTTATCTGGTCGGACGCTACCCTGGTTTCGCTCTGAGCGGCATTGGGGCACATTTCTTTATCGAATACCGGATAGAACAGTTAGATGTTCAGCGCCTGAATCGGGTGTTAAATCGCCTGATCCAACGTCATCCTATGCTCAGGACGGTTGTGATTAACGGGCAACAACAGATATTACAAAATGTCCCGGCCTTCTCAGTTAAACAACACCGATTTGCCGATATTACTGAGGCAGACACCTTACGCGACCGCCTGTCACATCAAGTATTAGATGTCAGTCGCTGGCCGGTGTTCGATTTCCAACTTGCACAAGACAACAACCCTGTCTCCCGACTGTTTGTTAGTCTGGATAACCTGCTATTAGATGGGTTAAGTATGCAGATATTGCTGGCTGAATTAGAGCAGCTATATCTCAACGAACAGCACACTTTACCGCCACTGAAAGTGACATTCCGTGATTGTGTATTACGCCAGCAACACATGCCGGTACATCAGAGTTCCCTGCAATACTGGCAAGAGCGAGTGAAAACATTGCCATTGGCCCCGCAATTACCATTGCGTATGGCACCAGCACGTGTTCAAACCCCGCATTTTGTGCGCTATAGCGATCGGTTATCTGCACAGGAATGGGAGCAGTTAAAACAGCAGGCGGCCTCCCATCAAATAACGCCTTCTGCGCTCCTGCTTGCCGCTTATGCCGCCGTTCTGTCCGCATTCAGTACCAGACCGGAGTTAACCCTTAACCTTACCCTGTTCGATCGCCCACACTGGCATGAAGATATCAAACATATTCTGGGTGATTTCACCTCATTGTCACTACTGGCCTGGCATCCGGAGAAAAACTGGTTATCCAGTGCACGCCGGTTGCAACAACAGCTATGGCAAGATCTGGATCACCGCCATATCTCAGCGATCAGAGTGATGCGCGAACTGGCACAGCGCCGTGGCCCTGATGCTGCCGTCATGCCCGTCGTTTTCACCAGTGCGTTGGGCACACACGAAGGACAGTTCCTGTCACGTTCATCATGGATGAAACCGGTTTGGGGGATCTCGCAAACCCCGCAAATCTGGCTGGATCATCAGGTTTACGAATCTGATGATGAACTTTGCCTGAACTGGGACGCAGTCGAAGAATTATTTGAGCCACACCCGTTACAAAACATGTTTAACCGCTATATGGCGCTATTGCGCACCCTTGCTGCACAACCCGAAAGTTGGCGTTCAGCTTTGGAGCAATTGCTGCCACGCCAGCAAACCATGATCGTTGCAGATAATCCTGCTGTGGCTATTCCACGCGCAGAAAGAGCCGGGCCACAAATATGCCGTGAAACCTGCAATGAAATTCAACGCCTGTTTTTATCTGTAACCCATTGTCCGATAAATGCACAACAAAACTTTTTTGAGGCAGGAGCCAGCTCGCTACAGCTCATCCAACTGCATAACAAATTACAAGATGCAGGCTTCCGGCATCTTGCTGTTACTGATTTATTTGCTTATCCGACGCCAGAGACGCTCAGTTTGCGTTGCCGCAAAGAGGCCCAAAACGAAAATGACCGGTCAATCCCCCTTCGTCAACGTCAACAACAAAAGCGTCTGCAACAACGGGAAAAACGTCATAAAGGAGCTGCACAATGACTCACTTAACGCCTCACTACGATAATTGCGATCCCATCGCAGTGATTGGCCTTGCCTGCCGTTTTCCACAGGCACCCGATAGCGATACTTTTTGGCATAACCTGCAACATGGGGTTGAGTGTACAAAGACACTTTCCCGTCAAACATTATTGGATGCCGGTATTTCTCCTGAACTCATTGAGAGTGAAAACTTTGTCAATCAGGCGGCAATACTGGAGAACGCGGAACAATTTGACGCCTCGCTGTTTGGCTATTCGCGTCAGGAAGCAGAAATGCTCGATCCTCAACAGCGTCTATTTCTGCAGACAGCCTGGCATGCGCTTGAACATGCCGGTTATGCGCCACGTCATGTCCCGCTGAAAACCGGTGTCTTTGGTAGTAGCCGGATCAGTACCTGGCCTTCATGGTCACAGTTTGCGATGACCGATGCTGGCAAGGTGAAAGGGTTACAGGCGTTAATGAGTAATGATAAAGATTACCTTGCGACCCGGACTGCCTATAAATTAAACCTGAAAGGCCCTGCTCTCACCGTACAAACCGCCTGTTCAAGTTCACTGGTTGCCGTACATATGGCTTGTGAGAATCTGCGTTCCGGTGAGTGTGACATGGCTCTGGCCGGGGGTGTGGCGGTTTCTTTCCCACAAGAAAGCGGTTACTTGTATCAACCAGGGATGATCTTCTCACCTGACGGGCACTGTCGACCCTTTGATAGTCAGGCAAATGGCACCTACGGTGGCAATGGTGTTGGTATTGTCGTACTGAAACGTCTGAGTGATGCCTTACGCGATGGCGATCCCATCATGGCCGTGTTACGGGGCAGTGCCATTAATAACGATGGCAACGAAAAAGTGGGCTTTACGGCACCTTCGGTGAAGGGTCAGCACCGTGTGATTAGCGAAGCATTACAACTGGCTGATGTCAGCATTGATGACGTCGGCATGATTGAAGCACACGGCACAGGGACACCACTTGGTGATCCCATTGAAGTTGATGCATTACGCACGGTATTCTCTGACCGCAGTGGGTCAGTACCGCCTTGTTATCTTGGTTCAGTAAAAAGCAACATCGGTCATCTCGATACTGCCGCAGGGATTGCCAGTTTGATCAAAGCGGTTCTGGCCGTCTGGCAGGGTTACATTCCCCCAACGCTCAATGTACAGCAACCCAATCCGGCATTACGACTGCAAGAAAGCCCGTTCAGGCTGGCAACACAAGGGCAACGTTGGACGCAAGAATTGCGTACCGCCGGCGTTTCTTCATTCGGCATTGGCGGCACTAACTGTCATATTGTGGTGCAATCATTGCCAACAGAATTACATCGTCGCCGTATTAACCATTCACCAACAGCACCGTTGCTGCTCTCTGCGGCTTCGGAAGCCTCATTGCGTCAATTGGCGCAACGCTACGCGACTGCACTCAATAATACCCCGGAACATGATACCGATCTGGCCTGGACTGCATTGCAGGGACGTGATCTTTCACTGCCCTGGCGTTTAGCGCTGACATTATCGCCACAAGATAGTGAAAAAAATGTGGAGAGCCTATCCGCTTTTGCGAACAATATCGCAACACCAAATATCTTTAGCGGGCAAACCAAAAATGAAAACAAGCAACTGTGGCAATTCAGCGGTCAGGGTTGTCAATGGGCTGGCATGGGAAAAGCCATGTATGCCAGTTCTCCTGTTTTCTCCGCGATGTTAGATCGTTGCTGTGCCGCCTGTGCCACCGAATTAGCACTGCCACTAAAAGCCGTGATGTTCGGCGAGCATGATGCCGACTTGGCGACCACCGAATATGCACAACCGGCCATTGTGGCTCATCAAATTGCGTTGGCAGCCCATTGGCGTGCACTTGGGCTAAAACCGGATTATGTCCTGGGGCATTCCGTCGGTGAATTCGCAGCGGCCGTGGTTGCCGGCATTCTCACACCTGAGCAAGTCATGCCACTGGTCGCGGTACGGGGCAAACTGATGCAAAGCTGTTCTCAAGGAGGAGCAATGTTGGCAATCTTTGCCAACGAAGAAGATATTTCTCCTTTTACGGATTCATTGTCTTTGGATCTGGCGGTTTGCAATGGCCCGCAACACTGGGTCTGGGCCGGTAAAGAGACAGAAATTGCTATCCTGACACAACGGCTGGAACAGCAGCAGATTCGTTACCAGCACCTTGATGTTGCCTGTGCCGCACATTCAGCCATGCTTGAGCCTGTTCTGGCCGAATTTTCCCTGTATTGCAGCCGGTTACAACCAGCATCGGGAGAAATTCCGCTCATTTCTACCTTGACAGCCAATCTGGCAGAGGATGAGCAATTAGGCGCACCTGATTACTGGCGTAACCATATGCGCCACACGGTACGTTATCATCAGGCCATTGAGTTTGCCCGCCAGCAAGGTGTTGCACTGTTCATGGAATTTGGGGCTGATGCACCGCTAACAGGGATCGGACGACGTGCCAGTCTGCCGCAGGAAACCTGGATTGCGAGTGCCTATCGTCAAAGCTCCCCAGAAGCAGATCAACAAACGGCACTTATGCAACTTTACTGTGCCGGTGCACAACTTGACTGGCCGCATCTCTTCCCATTCACCGGGGTAAAATGCCATGCCCCACTCTATCCATTTGATGAGCAGCATTACCGCTTCTCCGCAACCGAATTACCTGTAAGCAAAACCGAGCCGCTCTTAGCCAACACTAAGCTTGATGTCAATTCCCTGCTTGATCCTGCCATTGAACAAAACGCCGATGCAGCAATATTGCGGGCATTGTATACCGATGCATTGATATATCAGTGTCATGGGCGTGAGGCTGAACAAGGTTTCAGTGCCATCGACACGATTCGGGCTGGTCGGCTACAACCTTGCTGGCGGGCGTTGCTGGAGCAGTTATTAAGCCACTGTGTGCAGCAAGGTTATTATCAGGAAATTTCCGCGCCAACGGTAAGTAAAATATATCGTCCTTACCGTGCCTTGCCTTATGCCAGACGCCGGTTACTGGAGGCGGGTTTGTTCACGGCTTTCCCGGCACTGATTTATGCGGGTGAGCGCCTATTCGCGCTGCTGAGTGATCGTGCTGATCTGCCCCGTCAGTCAGTGGCATCCCGATCGGTGACAAAAACCTGGCTTCCTGCACCGCAGCCATGCCCTGATACTCACTATGCCCTGCATTGGCGCACAATAAATACCGCAAATATACCGGGATCTTCAACGCGCTATACCCTTCGCTCTTCAACCGCAAATGGCGGGGTGATTAATCATTGGCGTCATGGCATTCATTTACAGCCTGAAAACGGCAATCGGTTACTGCTGCTTGAAGGCAATGAGGTTACAGAATTATGTGATCAGGTTATTAGTGAACTAAAACGCGATGAAACAGCACCTTTAACCGTTGTAACCTGCTGTGCCCAACCAGGATCCACCTTATTAAAAGAAGATATCAACCCCGCCCAATACGCTATTTGGGCCTTGCTGCGGGTCGCGGTTGAAGAGTATCCCCACCGCCGCATTCAGGCGATTGATATCGCTGATATTTACGATACGGACGCGTTGTCATTAGCGCTTGGCTATCTGGATGCACGGAATTATGGACACCATCGCTGGCTGAGAGTACGCGGAAATCAAATCGCTGTGCCGGTTTTACAACGCCAGTCATTATCACAACCACTGTCACAACAGCCGATATCGATTCCTCATCAGGGTTGGCACATTATTACAGGCGGAATGGGGGGTATCGGTCGCATTTCCATCCGTTGGTTGCTGACTCAGGGCGCACGCAAGATTGCCGTGTTTGCCCGCCGCAAACATGCGGATTGGGATGATTTTGTGCAAGAATTGTCACTGAGTAGCGAATGTGAAATACGCTGGATTAACCTTGATGTCACAGATACACCCGCCTTACTAAATGCAGTGCAGGCTCTGGCACAAGAAGATCGTATCGCGGGCGCGATCCATGCCGCAGGCATTGCCGACCATACTCCACTGGCAGAACTTGAGCGTCAGCACCTGTCACACGTGTTATCCGTCAAGGCTCACAGCGCCACGGCGTTGCAAACTGCGCTCCAACAACATCATGCCCAATATCTGCTGCTGCACGCTTCTGCCGCCTCAATGTTAGGTGCCCAAGGACAGGGGGCTTATGCCATCGCCAACGCTTGTCTGGAATCTTTAGCGCTGACAGCACCAAATCAATTGATGGTTAAAACGTTGGTTTGGGGCGTTTGGGGTGGCATTGGTATGGCCAGCGACCGGCGGTTGGTAGAAAAACTGGCGCAGGATGGCATGTTACCGTTCAGCACAAATGAAGGTATCTGGCATCTCCATCAATCTCTGTACACCGTATCACCTTGCTATCTGGCCATGCGGTTAGATGAACATCACCCTGATATTTCGCGCCGCTTGCAGACTGATGTTCCCCCCATAATTGCAAAATCCGCATCTTCACTCCCTGCCGATAACACGCGGTATCTGGACAGTGAACAACGGCTTAACTGGCTGCGTCAGCGTATCGCAACTTTATTGCGCCTGGAACAGCCGGAACGTTTAGATCCACGACAGGATTTATTACAATTCGGTTTGGATTCCCTGCTATTTCTGGAGTTAAACGCGGCGATCCACCAGCAATTTGGCTTTAGATTGACCGCGGGTTTGGCTTACCAAAATATGACACCTGAGGGGCTTAATACGCTCATTGGGGAGGCCCTGCCTGAACAGCCTGTCATCTCATCCCAACCTGAGATAATTGTTGACAGCTCCCAGCGCCACGCCCCCTTTCCTCTGACTCCCATTCAGCACGCTTACTGGATTGGTCGTACACAGGCCATTGATTTTGGGGGAGTCGCTTGTCACGTCTTATTTGAATGGGATCTGGCACTGGATAGCTTTGATATCCCGCGTTTTGAACAGGCATGGAATGCATTGATCCAGCGTCATGGCATGTTGCGCATGATAGTCGATGAAGACGGGCAACAACGGATCTTGCCGGAAACACCGTGGTATGTTCTGTCTCAGGCTGATTTGCGCACACGGGATGATACCGCCTGCGAACAGGCTTTGGCTCAACGTCGTCATACCCTCTCCTACCAAGTACCACCGGCAGAACAGTGGCCGTTGTTTGACGTCTCTGTATCACTGCTACCGAATGAACGTTGTCGCTTACATATGAACCTAGATCTGTTGCAGTTTGATGTACAAAGTTTCCGGATCATGATGGACGATCTCCAACTCGCTTATCATCAACAACCTCTGGTCCCACAAGCATTTACTTTCCGCGATTATGTGATGGCAGAACATGCGCAACGTGAAAGTAAAGAGTGGCGGGCATCATGGGCATACTGGCAGGAACAACTACTTTCATTGCCGCCCGCGCCACGATTACCGTTGGAATCACGATTATCTCAACCACAATTATCTCAACGTAACCAGCCTCAATTCACGACTTATGAAGGTCGGGTGGCGCAATCTGACTGGCAACACCTTAAACAGTGCTGGAAAAAATGGGGAGTCACACCTTCCGCTGGCCTGTTGACGCTGTTTGCCCATACTCTTGAATGGTACAGCCGTCACCCGCTGTTTACGCTCAACCTGACATTCTTTAACCGACAACCTTTCCATCCAGAGGTGCAAGAACTGATTGGTGATTTTACCTCAGTCATGTTGATGGATTTTGATTTACGCAAGACAACGTCCCTGCGTGCCAGCATGGAAAAAACCCAGGCTTTGCTCTGGCAACGGTTAAGCCACAGTCATGTCAACGGTGTTGAAGTGTTGCGGGAACTTGGCCGCCAAAAAAATGGCGAAACCCAAAGCAGACAGCCGCTGACACCGGTCGTTTTCACCAGTATGTTAGGGATGGCACAAGACGGTGTCGCTATCAAACAATCCATCACTCAATTACTGGGCGATCCGGTCTTTGTTCTGAGCCAGACGCCACAAGTCTGGTTAGATCATCAGGTTATGGAGGTCGATGGTGATCTGCTGTTTAACTGGTATTGCATGGATGATGTGCTAGAGGCAGGGGTTATTGAGTCGCTGTTTGCCGCTTATGACGCGCTGTTAGTGCAAATTTGCCACCAGCCTGAACGCATGGCGTATTATGATCTGCATACGCCACCGTCTGGTCATACGCGTTATGACTTCTGGCCGCAACACCCTGAATTGCGTCAGGCCGAACACTATCTGCGTACTAAACCTGAAATACGGCTGGCAGAAATTCAGCCTCGTCAGGACGATACACAAGGTTACAACCTGTGGTTGGTTGCAGAAGATCATTTGCCATTATCACTGCCAGAACCACGGGTTATCAACACCGACACCTTACCGCTACCCACGTTAGCAGAACAACAAGCGTTTGAGCGCTCCTGGCAACATATTGAGCAACAAGCGTTATTTGGCCTGAGCCAGACCTTACTGCGCCATAACTTATTCACTGCTGCACAACACTATCACTCTCGTGAAGAGATTGAACAACGCTTACAACTGGCGCCACAGTACCAACGCCTGCTGACTCAATGGCTGACGTTATTCAATAATCAGGGGTTTATTGAAAAAAACGCTGACGGATATCGTTGCCTGCAACCACTTAGCCATGTTCCGGTCCCTACAGCAAAACTGGATGATGCAGTATGGTGTCAAACCATTAGTCGTTATGTCTCAACCTGCATCGAACAACATGACTCCCTGCTTGCCGGACGTGGTAATGCATTGGAGCTGCTGTTCGCCGAGAAACAAATCACAACCAGCCTCTACAGTGAGAACCCCGCATTACGTTGCCTGAACCAGGCTGCCGCTGAAATTGTCCGGCAATTGAGCCAGACATCCGAACATTTCTCTGTACTGGAAGTTGGTGCAGGAACCGGAGCAACCTCAGAGAAGGTACTGGCACACAATGCACACGCCATTCAAAGCTACCACTTTACGGATGTTTCACCGCTATTCCTGGATGATGCCCGCCAGTTACTCAATCATTACGGAGAAACGGTAAAATTTGCCCTGTTCGATATTAACCAGCGTATTGATTTTAGTCAGCACCCGGCATCCGGTTATGACCTGATTATGGCGGTTAACGTATTACATGATGCGATCCATCTGAGAAATACCCTGCGACGCCTCTCCCGTTTATTGAAAGCCGGTGGCGGATTGCTGATTATTGAATCCACCAAACGCGAAAGTGCCATGCAACTCACCAGTGTCGGATTTATTGAAGGTATTAACGCCTGGGTTGACGATCGCGGTGGTGATCACGGTAATAGTGCATTGATGGAACTTGCAGGCTGGCGTCAGTGCCTGACGCAATCCGGTTATCGGGTTGCATTGGAATGGCCGGGGCAAAACGGGCCAGAACTGCATCAACAACTGATCCTGGCACGGGCTGAACAACAAGCCCGGCTTAATATCAGCGAAATAGCAGCCCGATTTTCCACCTTGCCTTACTCATTGCATATTCAACAGCAAGAGCAATTGCCGTTGATGGTGACAGCGAAAGAGAGCATGGTACAACCGTTAATCACGAAAACCGGACAACCAGAAACAGAAGATGCCCCGCTTCATGATATTGAACAACAAGTCATTGCGCTCTGGCGTTCACTGCTGCCTCAGTCAATACAGCGTCACAGTGACTTTTTCCAAAGTGGCGGAGACAGTCTGATTGCCACCCGAATGGTGGTGCAATTACGCCGCCAGGGTTACGAACAAGCCAGTCTGCAACAGCTATTCGAACACCCTGAGTTGAGTGAATTTTGCCGTACTCTGCGGGTAGCCGAACCCCGTTCAGCGCCACTTGCGATACCGCCTCAAACTGAACCGGCATCTGAGCAGATTTTGCCACTTACCGCACTGCAATACGCTTATTGGCTGGGAGAGAGCCAACTGTTCCAATTTGGTAACGGTATCGCGCATTTCTATGCTGAACTGGCTATCAACGGGCTTGACCTGCCTCGTTTCACCGCCGCCTGGAACCGTGTGATAAGCCATCATGCGCAATTACGCGGTTATGTGAAGGAGGGGCAATATCGTATTTTGCCGGAAGTTCCCCGCTATACACCAACCGTCATTGATTGCCGTGACATGTTGTCAGATGAGCGCGAGGCGCAACTGGATCATGCCCGCAACACGCTACGTACTCAAGGCGTTCCCAGCGACAACTGGCCGCTGTTTGATTTAACCCTGTACCATACCGATGATCAGGCATATTTATTGCATTTGACTATCGACCTGCTGGTTGCAGATGGTAAAAGCCTGACATTAATCTTGCGGGATTTACACCACGGGTATCAGGAACCTGACTGGCAGCCAGAGCCGCCGGCAGCAACGATTGGCGACTATATTCAGGCACTGGAGAATGAGAAAACCGAAGAAACCTGGCAACAAAGCCGGCAATACTGGCTTGATCGCTTACCTTCGTTGCCGGATGCGCCGGTGTTACCACTGCAAGATCACCCGTCACAGCAACTCGATCAACAGTGTCTGACCGGACATATCAGTCCACAACAATGGCAGCGTTTGCAACAACGTGCCGCAGAATACCGCGTATCACCTTCACAAGTGATGCTAACCCTATTTGCTCATGTTTTGTCCACGTGGAGCAACAACGAGCATTTCACCATCAATGTCCTGCATGGTAACCGCCTGTTAATGCCTCAGTATTGCGATACGTTAGTCGGCAATCTGTCGACCACATCATTGCTGGAAGTGGATCTACGCAATATTACAGGGTTCAGTGATGCTGTAAGCCGGATACAACGGCAATGGCTGGCCGATCTTCAACATGCGCTGTTTGACGGGCAACGGGTACTCAGGGAGAAAAATCAACACCGCCACAACCTAAACGCCGGTATGCCGATTGTATTCAACGATACAACCGGTACAGCGGGCAAAGGGCCATCAGGATTGGGAACACTCAATCTCTTTGGTGCGCAAACTCCCCATGTTTATCTCGACTGTATGTTAATTTCCGGCGCAGAAGGCGGCGTCACCCTACAATGGGCGATCTTGCCACAACTGTTCCAGCCTCAGGTTGCAGAAAACATGTTTGCCCATTATCAGGCTTGTGTTGTTGCCTTGCTCGAACCGGATTACCCGTGGAGCACCCCGCTGCCTGACTGGCTGCCAACAAACGATCGCGCTTTGTGCCAGAACAGTAATGCGACAAAAACCGTTTTTCCATCGCATACGCTCTGCTCGCTCATTGAACAGGCAGTAAATCGTTATCCTCAACGTACTGCGGTGGTCGATACCTCGCGTCAGATCGACTATCGCACTTTGTGGTCACACAGCCTGACACTGGCGGCCCATCTGCAAGCACAGGAAAATCAGGCTTCTTCCCTGATTGGTGTGGTCATGGAAAAAGGCTGGGAACAGGTTGTCGCCGTTCTTGCCATTGTATTGGCAGGGCGGGCTTATCTGCCTATTGATGCCAGTTATCCGCAACAGCGGAGCCATCAGTTATTGGCATCAGGGCAAGTTGATACCGTACTGACACAACCTAAGTTTGCTCAACAGATGAATTGGCCTGAGCATGTCTGCGTCATCTCTCTGGATGAAACATGGCTCAATAATTTACCCGTAACCGAAGAACAACGTTTATCTGTACAGCCAGAAGATTTAGCTTATGTTATCTTCACCTCCGGCTCGACCGGAAAACCCAAAGGCGTAATGATAGACCATCGGGGTGCTGTCAACACGATCCTTGATATTAATCAACGTATTGCACTCAATGAGCACGACAGTGTGCTGGCAATATCAGAGTTAACCTTCGATCTTTCCGTTTATGACCTCTTCGGCACGTTGAGTTGTGGGGCAAAACTGGTTATTCCCGCGCCTGGGGACACTAAACAACCTGACAAACTGCTGGCATGGTTACAACAAGAATCGGTGAATGTCTGGAATTCCGTACCGGCATTTGTGCAACTGCTTGAAGAATATGCCCGAAGCTATTCTCCTTCTCCATATCCCCTGAATAGCCTGCGCTGGATATTGATGAGTGGTGACTGGATACCCACCCCTTTACCGGCAAAATTGTCTGCCCTTCACCCTGCGCTTAACCTGCTCAGTTTGGGCGGCGCAACCGAAGCATCAATATGGTCTATTGCTTATCCTATCGCACAGGTTGATCCTCATTGGTGCAGCATCCCCTATGGCAAGCCTTTAGCCAATCAGACTTTCTACGTGCTTAATTCAGCACTGTCACCTTGTCCGGTCTGGGTAACCGGCGAGCTTTATATTGGTGGAAGTGGGCTTGCCCTGGGTTATTGGAATGATACAGAAAAAACGCAACAAGCCTTTATCATCCATCCCCAAACGGGCGAACGGCTCTACCGTACCGGTGATTTAGGTCGCTGGCGGCCAGACGGTAATATCGAATTTTTAGGGCGTAATGATCACCAGATTAAAATTCGTGGCTACCGGATTGAACCGGGCGAAATCGAGCATCGCTTATGTGAACACCCTGCGATACAACAAGCGATAGTTTTTGCACATACGACGTCAAACGGTGCATTGCAGCTCGTCGCTGGCTTACGTTTAACCGGTACTGCGCCAGTTTCTGCCGAACTGTTACCGATACTGCCTCACTGGTTGCAGCAAACCTTGCCGGTTTGGATGTGCCCACAGCGCTTTATCATTCTCGATACGATACCCGTATCCGACAACGGTAAAATCGACAGACGTACCTTGATGACTCTGGTTGAAAAAGCGCAAGAAGGTGATTCAGCACCATCGGTGACGCTCAGCGCGACAGGACAAACGGTATTAAACCTTTGGGAATCAGTCTTAGAGCAACAAAATATTAACATACACGAGAGTTTCTTTACTCTTGGCGGGGATTCTCTGGCCGCAGTACGATTAATGGTGCAAATCAATCAGACAGTTAATCGCCAATACCCCCTCAGCCTGTTGCAAACTTACGATACCGTACATTCACTGGCGGAATTTATTGAACACCAACCAGAAAATATTTGTCAGGGCGTGGTACTGAACAAGGGAAACATTGAACAGGCTACCGTAGAAGAATCTACCATAGAACAAGCTACCTTGTTTATCGTCCATCCAATTGGGGGACATCTGTTGGGATACCGTCATTTGGCTGCCAATTTTGACGCCCTGCGCCTGATTGGTCTGGCATTTGCGCCAGAGAGCATGAATACCGATAAACCTTCTGTTGTTGCGCTGGCCACTGATTACATCCGCCAAATCCGTAAATTCCAGCCTACAGGACCTTATGCACTGGCGGGTTGGTCTTTCGGTGGATTAGTGGCCTATGAAATGGCTCATCAATTACGGGCTGCCGGTGAAAGCGTTTCTGACTGCATCCTGATTGATAGTTTCGCGCCGAACATACGCACGGGTCTGACGCTGGATGATGCATTCTGTCATCGTCATTTCCTGCTCGATTTGCAGGGACAATTCCCGGGTCTCGAACTGAATAACAGCGCGATTGCAGCAAACACGGATACCTTCCTGCAAGCACTGCTCAAAGCCTTACCGCAATCTGCCCAGATTGATGAATCACTGGCTGAGCTTTATGCCATCTGGCAGCATAACCTGCGTGCATTGCTTGACTATTGTCCACCCCGGACTTCACAACCTTTCTGCCTTATCCGGGCAAAGCAGGCATTGCCTGATTTTATGGATTACCTCGATCCAACAACCCTCACCGCAACTGATCTTGGTTGGCGAGCTTTCGGGCCAGTCAATGTGACACAACTTGATGGTGATCATTACAGCCTATTCCACAAACATGTCGGCTCTCTGGTTGCGTGCCTGAAAAACATCCTGAGTTCAGTGCCAACAGTTGAACCGGTTAAGGAGAACATATGATAACGCCACGGCGGGTTTTGATTGTCGGTTCAAAATTTGGTGAACTGTATCTTAATGCGTTTCTACAGCCTCGGTCAGATCTGGAACTGGCCGGGATCTTGGCGCAAGGAAGCCCGCGTTCGCAGCAACTTGCCCGAGATTTCAATGTGCCCCTCTTCCGCTCATTGGATGAATTGCCGGATGATATCGATATTGCCTGTGTGGTCATCCGTGCAGAGGTGATTGGTGGCAAAGGCGACCAATTAACCCAGGCGTTATTGGCACGGGGTATTTCGGTCATTCAGGAACACCCTCTTGATGCAGAAGCGATCAAAAGACACCAGTCAACAGCTAGCCAGCATAATGCTATGTTTTGGGTAAACAGCTTTTACAGCCAATGCCAGGCTGGCAGAAGCTGGTTACATGCGGCTCATCAAATCAGTCTGTTATCACAGCAACGTCCGGTAAGCGGCTATCTGACAACCAGCCGCCAGTTACTCTTTTCCGCTCTTGATCTGCTGTTACAGGCCTGTCATTGTCCAGAACAGATTGAGATAGCCTATGTGGGCCAACGGAGTAACGGATTTCATTGCTTTGAACTCAGCTTTGCGGGAACCACAATAACGTTAGACGTTCAATCCTATCTGGACCCCAGAGATCCCGATATGCACAACCTAGTTATGCATAAAATGACGCTGATCTGGCCGGCCGGTTATCTGACGCAGGAAGCCAGCTATGGCCCGGTTATCTGGACACCGGTTCTTCATGCGCCAAACCATCTGAATAATGAACAGAGTCTTTACCTGAATGCCGGCCAACCGGAAGGGGCTTATCTGCACCAGGCAACATCCCAAATTCTTTGTCCGGCAACGCAAAATTGGATGACTGCATTTGAATGTGATGGTGCCGCAGGTGTGGCACGACTCCTTAATACCTTAAATTCGGTATTGAATGGGGCACACTGTCCCCCTGCTTTTAACTACGACTACCAATTGCGGCTGGCAGGCTTGTGGCAACAAATTTTACGCATGATGGGAGAGCCGGTTACTCAGGATCTACAGCCCCCCGTCTGGATTGATCCCGCACAATTGATACTGACGAAGGAAATATTCTGATGACGTGGAAACTCCCGGCCCATCCGATGATCCGTCCATGCCTGACGACGCACAACAAACCTAAATATACGCTGCTCATCTGCCCCTTTGCCGGGGGCAGTACCAGTGCATTTCGGAACTGGTCCATATTGGAAAATCCAGATATTGCGGTTTCACTGGTGATTTACCCCGGACGTGACAGCCGTATGAATGAACATGCTGTTACCCGCATTACGCCATTGGCTCAGTCACTTTCTGATGTGATCAGATCATTGACTCCCGCACAGAGAGAGAACCTGATACTGGCCGGCCACAGCATGGGAGCGCAAGTCGCTTTTGAAACCTGCCGACGCCTTGAACAACATCACTGTGCTCCTAAGGCATTGGTACTTTCGGGATGTCATGCTCCTCATCTTCAATCCCGCCGCCAACTGAGTGGATTACCGGATCATGAATTCATTGAACAACTGATTGATATTGGCGGTTGCAGCCCGATTTTACGGGAAGATCCTGAATTACTTGCCCTGTTCTTACCCATGTTACGGGCTGATTTTTTTGCTACAGAGCACTATTACCACGCTATTCAGCCTGATTCAGTAAAGCTACAAACCCCCACATTGTTGCTTTATGGCGATGAAGACAAAGAGGCCTCCGCTCTGGAAGTTCAGCAGTGGCACCATTGGCTTGCCAGTGACAAACAAAATCTTGCAGATTGCTGCCAGGAGATTGCCGGCGATCATTTTTACATTACGCAAAAACCACAGAATTTTATTCTTCCCGTTACCCAATTTATGCAATATGTTTATTCAAAGGAGTTCGCATAATGGCACCTTTTTCTATCCCAGAGAACACACTGACGATGACGCCAAACTATTTTTGGAATGGCAAAACGCTGAATCAGCAGCTTGCCGGATGGTCCAGTATCTGGGGGAATAAAACAGCACTGATCTATCACGAGCAGCGGCTCACTTACCATGAACTCCATCAATCGGCGGAAAGGCTGGCAAGCGGCTTGTATCATCGTGGAATACGCCGTGGTGATCACGTTATGGTACAACTACCTAACCGTATCTCCTTTGTTGTCACCTGTTTTGCTTTGTTTAGGCTGGGCGCTCATCCAATATTATTAATGCCTACCCAACGGGCACATGATGTCCATGCGCTTTGCCAGATTGCACGTCCGGTGGCTTATATTATTCCTGATTGTATCCACGGCTTTGATTATCGGGAAATGGCACGGGAAGTTGCAGCATCTTGCCCCGAACTGAAACACATTATCGTTGATGGAGAAGCAGAAGAATTTATCCCCTTCGCTTCCATTGAGGATGAACCCCTCAATATTATTGGCCCAGGTTATGGCGATATTGCCGTACTTCTGCTTTCCGGCGGAACGACAGGGACACCCAAATTAATCCCGCGTACTCACGATGCTTATACCTATAATTTTGTGCTTTCCGCCCGTCTGTGCGCAGTAAATACTGAAAGTGTTTATTTAGCGGTATTACCTGTTGCACATAACTTCATTTTAGGCAGCCCCGGGATCCTGGGCACGCTTTCTCAGGGAGGATGTGTACTCCTCAGTGATACGGCGAGTTGTGATGAAGCCATGCCATTGATCGAAGAGCATAAGGTAACACATTTAGCATTAGTCCCGGCTCTTGCACGGCTCTGGGAACAAGCGCGTGACTGGGAACAAAGCGACCTTTCATCCCTGCGCTGCTTACAAGTCGGAGGTGGCAGGCTCACACCGGAACTGGCCGAACAGGTCATGGCACGCCTTGGTCCTTTGCAACAGGTATTTGGTACAGCGGAAGGATTACTCTGCTATACCCGACTGGACGACCCTTATGAGGTTATCATTAATACCCAAGGACGCCCATTGTCAGAAGAAGATGAGATCAACCTTGCTGATACCAATCTGCAACCTGTTGCACCTGGTGAAGTCGGTGAGTTGATTACACGCGGTCCCTACACCATTACAGAATATTACCGTGCTGAACAGCACAATACCGTCGCTTTCACCACGGATGGATTCTACCGTACAGGCGATTTGGTTCGCATCAGACCTGATGGCAACCTGCTCGTTGCAGGACGGATTAAAGAGCAGATTAACCGCAGCGGTGAAAAAATTTCAACGCTAGAAGTTGAAACATTATTACTGCAACATCCAGATATTGATGACGCCGTTGTGATCGCTGTCCCGGACGAACTACTGGGTGAACGCATTTGTGCTTGCCTGCCAAAGAGCATCAATCAACCCGATCCTGCACAAATGCAAGCATTCTTGCATCAGAAAGGCGTTCAGCGTCATAAAATCCCTGACCAATGGTTATTTGTGGCGTACTGGCCATTAACCGCAGTAGGAAAAATCAACAAACGCCAGTTAGTACAAATGGCGCAAGCAGAAAATACAGAAACAGCAGAAAATAACAGCCTGATGAAGCAGTATCATGAACACACTATTGCTATTACCAGCACGCCGTTAGATCTGGTTACCCACTTGCTTGCCGATAATGATGCCCCACCTTGTACGCTCTATGAGATGAAAGGTGAATGGTCATTGGGAATAGGTTGCGCCGCAACCATCAGTGCCGATGCATCGGGACAATTGATTGATTCACAGGGTCATCGTCATCCATACGATATCAGCACATTAAGCCAGAAACTTGAGCAAACGCTCAACGCTGTTCCGATTAAAGACTGGCGTGCTTATGGCAGAACATTATTTGAGTTTTCCCATATGACGTATGGGTTACCATTAGAACCATCATTAGTACAACAAAATGAAGCACTAATAAAAATCACTATTCCACAACATGAATTACGCATAACTCAAGGACAGGTTCTGATACGAACTCTTGAAGAAGCACAAATCTCCATATTGAACGAGAAAGTCAAGCGGGCAGATCAATTAGGTACACCGGCTTTTCCACAGACAAAAGAGGTGGAAGTTAGCAACACAGCAGACACGGCAAAACATTATCAAGACAACGTTGCCAATGCGGTTAAGGATATTGCCTCAGGTCACTACCAAAAAGTGATCCTGTCACGCCGGGTTGAGCTGGGTTCAAATATTGATATTACACACAGTTACTGGCTGGGGCGTCAGGCTAACACACCTGCCCGCTCTTTCTTCTTACGTGATGGCGATTTCTCTGCTTATGGTTTCAGTCCGGAAACCGTCGTTGAGGCAGAGGGTTCGGGCTGGATTAATACCCAACCGTTGGCAGGCACCCGAGCATTGACACATGACAAGGAGCAAGATCAGCAACTGCGGGCCGATTTACTTTCTGATCCGAAAGAAATTTCCGAACACGCGGTTTCGGTTAAACTTGCATTAGAAGAATTAGCACCGATTTGTCAGCCAGAAACGCTTTGTGTATCAGAATTTATGGCTATTCGTGAACGTGGTTCGGTACAACATTTGGCATCACGAGTAAAAGGGTTGCTACACACAGACAAAAACCGCTGGGATGCATTTATTGCCTTATTCCCGGCAGTCACTGCGTCAGGGATACCGAAAAAACCGGCTTTACACACCATTTCTCGTTATGAAGGTGAACCACGTCGGCTTTATAGTGGTTGTGTCATGCTCTTAGACAGCACAGGTAAACTGGATGCTGCACTGGTATTACGTTCTCTCTATCAGCATAAAGAACGCTGCTGGCTTCAGGCTGGGGCTGGTTTGGTCAGAAATTCAAGGCCAGAAAGAGAATGGCAGGAAACCTGTGAAAAACTGGAGTGCATTATGAAATATGTTCGTCCTTATTCCGCCAAAGAAGACTAAACGTTTATTGGAATAGGCCGTAATAATACTGCCGGGGAAAACCAGAGTGATATCTGGTTTTCCCTAAGTTAAAAGGATGTACACCCACCATCCAACAAAGCCTGTTCATTACAACGACGACCATTCGCCAATTGGCAAACAGGAACCTGATGTCCACTCAATTGCTTGGTTAATGCCGGAATTCCCCCAGCATCAGAACAACTTTCACTGGCATCTTTACTCAGATAAATACCCAGATCAGAATATTGATAATGTTTGTATCGGCTTGATGAAATATCTGCTTGCTGCCCGCTGCAACCCGCTAATATAACGCCTACCAGCAACAACTTGGCAAGGATAACTTCCCGCTTTAACAGCATATTTTCTCCAGTTTAACTCTCTGATTTTAACTCTCTGATTAGGGTATATACTCGATAAACTTCAAGTTGCAATCCGCAAGACGACGCGAGATCTTATATTTCCCCGCTGCGCGGGGAAATATAACACGCATCCTGAAGTTGGATTGGTATAAAACAGACAGTGTATATTTTTCGGTTGCTATTAGTCACTTCCTTATCGCCAATGACTGCGGTCATCGTGTTCTTTTACAACAACGCTCGGTATAGTGCCGAAACTTGTTAGACACAGACATGTTTCAAACAAAAAGAAAAATCCGTATAATCCCCCTCCTGCAAAGGATCCGTATAGAAAATCTACAGTCGATATAATCGGCAATGTGAGAAGTCGCAATGAATCAAAAAGAGACGAGAAAAGAGATACTTGAATTCAACAAACTCCAGAAACGCCTGCGGAGAAACGTTGGTAATGCCATCATTGATTACAATATGATTGAAGATAATGATGTTGTAATGGCATGTATCAGTGGTGGCAAAGATTCATTCGCGATGTTAGATATTCTGTTGAATCTGCAAAAAGCGGCACCAATAACATTCAAAGTCGTTGCAGTGAACCTTGATCAGAAACAGCCTGGCTTCCCTGAACACATTTTACCCCAATATTTTGAAAGCCTGGATATTCCATACTACATTGTTGATAAAGATACCTATTCTGTTGTCAAAGAGAAAATTCCCGAAAGCAAAACTACCTGCGGGTTGTGTTCAAGATTACGTCGCGGCACTCTCTATTCTTTTGCAGAAAAAATCGGGGCGACCAAAATTGCACTTGGACATCATCTTGATGACATCGTTGAAACGCTGTTCCTGAATATGTTCCATGGCGCACGTATGAAAGCGATGCCACCCAAATTACGCTCTGACGATGGCCGTAATGTCGTTATAAGACCTCTGGCATATTGCCGGGAGACAGACCTTATTCAGTATGCGGAAAACAAAAAATTCCCAATCATTCCTTGTAATTTATGTGGTTCGCAGGAAAACCTACAGCGGCAGGCAATCAAAGCCATGCTGGTAGATTGGGATAAGAAAACACCGGGCAGAGTGGAAAATATTTTCAAGTCTATTCAAAGTATTAGCCCAAGCCAATTGGCAGACAAAACGATTTTCGACTTTGTCAACTTGCCCTTGCATCGTGAGGGGGAAAGAGAAGAGTATGCTTTTAACGAAGCCGTGGTATCGTCAACGAATATTGATGAATCAATGTTTATTGATGTGACAAACATTTAAAAATAAGCCGTTTTTGTACCGGCTGTTTAAACTCTGTCAAAAAAACAGCCGATACTAAAACAAGTATCGGCATAATTAATGAGCAATGGTTCTGTGTGAAACTCAATATGAGAAAAACTACAATTGTGGAGTACAACGTTCATTGTTCAACGTTGTATTCACCTGCGGGAGCTATAGTGCCTTAATTATGGCGATCAATTATTGATTTATCTCAAACCTATAGCCATTTGCTTCGCCTTAACCACCACGCAAAAGCCACCATTAATAATGACAACAAAAGAGTGAACAAACCGAATCCAAACCGAGACTCATTGCCTGGTATTCCCCCCAGATTGACACCGAACAATCCCGTCAAAAAGGTGGTCGGCAAGAATACCATCGCCAATAGAGACATCATGTAAGTACGGCGGTTCATGGCATCCGCCATCATGGAAGTAATTTCATCGGCAAGAACTGCGGTTCGGGCAATACAACCATCAAGATCATCAATTCCCCTGCTCAACCGGTCTGCAATTTCCTGCATTAAACGGCGTTCTTCATTGTTCATCCAGGGCAATTTCTCACTGGCCAGACGGATAAAAATATCCCGCTGTGGTGCCATATATCGGCGCAGAACGATTAACTGTTTACGCAGCAATACTAACTCTCCGCGACCAGGAACCTTCTGCTCCAAAATATCATCTTCAAACTCAATCAGGTTGTCATGCAGCTCTTCAATAAAATCATTGGCCTCATCAGTAATGGCACCCGCTATTTCTACCAGCCAATTCCCTGTACTTTTCGCACCAACACCATTGCGCAAATCATCCAGAATTTGATCGATAGAATGAATTTTTCGATGTCGGCTGGAGATAATAATTTGGTCATTAATATAGATGCGAAACGAAACCAGATGATCGGGACGCGCATTATCATTACGGTTCACCGATCTTAAGGTAATCAAAGTTCCTTCACCGGTGCGCAGTACTTTTGGACGAATATTATCACTCACCAGCCCCTCTTTCACTGGCGGCGGCAGTAAGATTGTATTCATAATCCATTGATAACTATCCAGGTTTTTATAATCAAGATGTTGCCAAACTGGCTGCTCTGCGGTTACGAGTGAATCTTCCCCGAATGCCGTAATGCCTCCCTTGCCATTTAATTGACAGGCATAAATTGCATTTGAACCTTTAAATACCGAGCCATAGATCGCTTCCACATCTGCTCCTTGTTTGTACTTAAATTTCGCACTTACTCTTCATGCTCAATTGTGTTTTTTGATGATATACATGGTATGACTATAGGCGACATCTTCGGGATTGGTGATCGGATATTCTTTTAACCACAGTTTGATCAATCGACCATTAGTATATTGATATTTGCTCCGTGCACATATTGTGCGTTTTTTTATCAGGTGCGCCTAATAATCACCTTAAAAATAAATTATAAGACATTGTTAATTAAAGAAAGGAAGAGTATTTCATGAATATTGCATCTATTTTTTGTGGGCAAGATCCCACTATTCCTTTACACTGACGGCGTAGTTTACTTTATAGAGGGATTAAACCATGACACAAACAGTCAAGTTTCAAGGTGGTGATATCACCGTTAACGGAGATTTTCCACAAGCAGGTCAGGCAGCAAAAGAATTCACGTTAGTCGCTAAAGATCTCGCTGATGTCACATTGAGCCATTACGCAGGTAAACGTAAAGTGCTTAATATCTTCCCAAGCATTGATACCGGTGTTTGTGCCACATCTGTCCGTAAATTCAACCAACTTGCCAGCGAATTGGACAATACTGTCGTACTGTGCATTTCCGCAGATTTGCCTTTTGCTCAGTCTCGTTTCTGTGGCTCTGAAGGTCTGTCTAATGTTGTCACTCTTTCCACACTGCGTGGCGGAAAATTTCAGGAAGATTACGGCGTTGCAATAAGCGAAGGTCCATTAGGTGGACTGACTGCACGCGCTGTTGTTATTTTGGATGAAAATAACCACGTTATTTATAGCCAATTGGTCGATGAAATCACCAATGAACCTGATTATGACAGCGCATTAGCCGCATTGAAATAATTGTTTTATTATTGCTTTTGTTTTTTCACACAGCAACGCATTTTTTAAAACATAGTCTTTAAAGACTTATTTCCCGGCGACGATAAAATCACAATTAATTATTTTATTGTCGCCAGCTTATTTTATCTATACTCGATAAACTTCAAGTTGCAATCCGCAAGACGACGCGACGCCTTATATTTTCCCGCTGCGCGGGGAAATATAACACGCATCTTGAAGTTGGATTGGTATATAAGATATTGTTAAAAGCAGTCATATTTCAGTTATTACTCATCGTCTTCATGATCAACTGAATGTTTCTTACCACTCAGTCCATATTCGCGTAATTTATTGGCTATTGCCGTGTGAGAAACGCCAAGCCGTTTTGCCAGCTTACGCGTACTGGGATAATGACGATAAAGACGTGTCAGTACAGAGCGTTCAAAACGCTTGCTGATTTCATCCAAAGAACCCACCAGAATATCTTCATTAAATGTTACCTCTGCTTCTGGTTCAGGTAACCGGATATCCTGCGGGCTGAGTTTGTTGCTCTCAAGTTGAGTCAATGCCTGATATATCGCATTGCGAAGCTGTCTGACATTACCGGGCCAATGATAACCACACAAAAACTGCTCTAAATCAGCAGAGAACTTAGGTTTTTGTAAGCCCTGTTCTTGCGCAAAACGTGTTACAAAAGAGTCCGTCAATGGCATAATATCCGCCTGACGTTCCCGCAAAGGCGGTAATGTAATGGTTAGGACATTCAGCCGATAATAAAGATCTTCCCGAAACTCGCCTTTTTGTACCAGCTCAATTAAGTTTTTCTGAGTGGCACAAATGATTCTGACATTCACCTTAACTTCATTCTCTTCACCGACACGACGAAATGTTCCATCATTCAAGAAACGAAGTAATTTAGTCTGCATTTGTGGCGACATTTCACCGATTTCATCTAACAAAACCGTACCGCCATTAGCCTGTTCAAAGAATCCTTTTTTGCCTTCCAATGCATTGGGATAGGCTCCCGCTGCATAACCAAACAACTCATTTTCTACAACATCATCCGGCATCGAAGCACAATTCAGCCCAAGAAAAGGCTGTTTTCCCCTTGCACTGCGCAAATGACAGGCTTTAGCAAATTCATCTTTTCCCGTTCCTGTCTCACCAACAAGCAATAAAGGAACGTCGAGCATGGCCATTTTACGGGCCTGCTCAACGATATGAACCATTTTAGGGCTAACAGCAATAATCTGTTCAAAAGCGTTATCACCATTTACAGTTAATTTTTTGCGTGACGACTCAATATGCACCGTTGGCTGGTGTTCATCAGAACGCAACATAATGACCGCCCCTACACACTTAACAGACTGATTTTCATCTGTTAATTGCATAGAAATAATATCCATCCCATAATCTTGCCCTTTGATGGAGAGTTGTACTGAGTGGGGTTGATGATGCTCACTTTCAAGCCAGCGCAGGAAATTGTAATTGCTAATCAGATGGCCTATGTTTTTTTGGCTGATTTTTTCTTTACTGACACCAAACAAGGCCAAAGCCGCAGAGTTAACCAGTTCAACATTGCCTTTCATGTCAATAGAAAAGATGGGTTCAGGAACCGATTCCAGTAGTGTCCACATCGCCCTATGCTCTTTCTCTGATGGCATAAAGGCAACTGTCCTGACATCAATGACGCCATTGATACGGCGAATTTCTGCCATCAACTCACGGAAAATATTGAAATCAATTTGAGTAAAATTAAGGTAAATACGACTCGCAGGAGAAATTTCAATTCCTTTCAGGTCAATATTTCGTAAAACCAGTAAATCAAGTAATTCGCGGGTTAACCCGATTCGATCCTGACAAGTCACTTCCAATCGCATTTTTCTGACCTTATTTACACGATGTTCTTAACTGCCTGAATGTTACCCGTTACTCCCCAATAGATGAAGCCCTTGTCAGCAAAAGTTTACAAGAAAATAAAATGTCAATCTGGTATGACAGTTATTATTAATTGGTTACTTTTTTGTTGCATCTTTGGCTGTGCTTTTGTTTTTCATTGGTAACGTACTTTTAAGCTGAGTAAGCAACTGATGACGAAAATCCTTTAACTTCGGTTTATCGCCATCAATCCACGGCAAAGGCCGACACAATTCCATGGCCTTGATGCCCAAACGCGCTGTCAGTAACCCTGCGCCAATCCCTTGTGCTGCGCGTACAGAAAGACGAGCGGCAATGTCCTGTGACAACCAGTCCATACCCACTTCTCTGACTAATTCTGATGCGCCTGCAAAAGCAATATTCAGCAATACTAACCGAAATAAGCGAATGCGGCTGAAATAACCTAATTCAATGCCATAAAGCGCTGCAATACGATTAATGAGACGAATGTTTCTCCACGCAATAAAAGCCATATCCACAATAGCCAATGGACTGACCGCGATCATCAAAGCCGATTCCGCAGCTGAACGGCTGATCTCTTGCCGGGCTTGTGTATCCAGGACAGGCTGAACTAATTGACTGTACAGCATGACAATTTCACGATCATTTTGGGTTTCATGCACGGTAGCCTGCCAACGCTGTAATGCCGGATGTTGTCGCTCAATACCCGCTTGTTCTGCTAATTTTTCACAAAATTGCCTTCCCTTGCCAATGCCGTGACTTTGCAATAGCACTTTCGCAGTATCTCGCTCTTCTGTACGCTGCCGCAAAAGGTAAAGGCGCCGCCATTCTTTTATCACGCTGCCTATTCCCGCGAATACCATCATGCTACCTGCCGCAGCGATCCCCAGCGCAATCCAGTCATGTTGCCGCCATGCCTGGTATATCCACTGAACACATTGGGCAACAACACTAGCCCCCAATAACAGGACAGCACTGATAAAAACTTTTCGCCAAAAACTGCGTTGCGGTTTCAGCGCAGCATTCACTGCACCTTCAAATTCACTTTCCTGCTCCTCCGCTTCCCGCTCTGACATAACCGGATAAAATGCTTTTTCCTGCCCAGTGAATTCTCTTTTTGCTTTTAGGGGTGGTTCGGACGCTGTTTGTACAAGATCGTCAAAATCCATGCGCGGTTTCAACGGTTCGATCATGTTAATTTATCTCCCAATAAAAATTCCATCACGCTATCCAGGCGAATATGGGGTAACGGTGTGTTGACATTGGCTTGTTTTGGCCGAAATGATTCGAAATTAAACCCCTGTTTCTGCCAGAATTCACTATTCGGCAAGCGCTGTGGCACTTCGCCCGGAAAAAATGTCAATAATTTATCATCTGACAAGCGATTGCCTTTGATGGCAGGGATTTTTTCATCTTTATGCATGACAATGCCGCTCTGCGTTGCCTGAACAGATGCAAGTCCCACACAATCCATGCTGATCCCTTCAAATGCCGCATTTTGCCACGCTTCCTGTACCAAATGCTGTAAAAGTGAAACGAGATTGGCATGTTGATCTGGCGTAATATGATCCGCTTTACTGGCAGCAAACAGCAGTTTATCGATGTAAGGCGAGAATAAACGACGAAACAGGGTTCGTTTACCATAATGAAAACTCTGCATAAGTTGTGTCAATGCCAGCTGCATATCATTGAACGCTTGCGGGCCACTATTCAGTGGTTGCAAGCAATCCACCAGCACAATTTGCCGATCAAAACGCAGAAAATGCTCTTTATAGAACGCCTTAACGATATGCTCACAGTAATAAGCAAAACGCTCACGCAACATACCGATGTTGGTGTGTTTGCCTGCCTTCGCCAATTGCGGCTCGCCAATTTTGTCAATATTCGGCCACGGGAAAAATTGCAACGCGGGTGCCCCCGCCAGATCACCCGGCAAGATAAAACGGCCGGGTTGGATAAAGTGTAAACCTTGCTGTTTACATTGATGCAGGTAGTCCGTATAAGCCTGAGCGATTTTGGCCAGTAAATTTTCATCCGCGGGCGCCAGTGGATCACATTGCTGGCATAACGCTAACCATGACTTAACCCAATTCGCCCTTTCCCCTTTCAGTAATGCGTGCATATGTCGTGACCACGCCAGATAATTTTGATCCAGCATGGGTAAATCCAATAGCCATTCGCCCGGATAATCGACAATTTCCAGATAAAGGGTAGACGTTTCCTTGAGATAACGAAACAGGGAATCTTCAGAACGATAGCGCAATGCTAAACGTATTTCACTCACGCCACGGGTTGGTGTCGGCCAGTCAGGGGGAGAGTCATATAATTCTGCGATGTTTTCATCATAGGTAAAACGAGGCACCCCAAAATCTCGCTGTGGCACCCGCTTCACACCAAGCAAGCGCCCATCGCACACGGCAGAAAACAGCGGCAATCTGGCGCCACTGTGAACATGCAAAAGTTGATTTACCAAGGAAGTAATAAATGCGGTTTTTCCACTGCGACTTAATCCTGTTACCGCCAGTCGCAAATGACGGTCCATTCCACGATTAACAAGCGCTGTGAGTTCGTTTTGCAACCGTTTCATGTTTCTCCTAAATGGGAATACTGTGAATTAATCTCATCTGGCCTGTAACCTTGGCAAAATTTAATATTATTTCTGCTGTTACAGGCCGGATCCCATGTTATCCACTACGCTCAGAGCTGGCGGAAACGGCTGCGTACATTGTAAGTATCAGAAGTCACATAGCGTTCCATTTGACGCAAACGGGCTTCGCTTGCCTTCAATTGGTAATCTATTTCGTCCAACATCTTCTGTGCTGATGGCCCTCTATATTTTTCCTCTGCTGAATATCCCGCAGGGGCGGGATCCATGACAAAGGTCAAAATAATATAAGCCAATAGCGTTATGCCAAATAGACCAAAAAACAGTGATAATACCGTAATGGTACGAATAAGCGGAGCGGGTACGTCAAAATAGTCTGCTAATCCGGCACAAACTCCTTTAACTACCCCCTGTTCTGGCAGGCGGTAAAGTTTCCGGCGATATTGATTTGACATTATGACTGTCTCCAGTTTGGATGCTCTGCGTCAAGGATATCTTCTAACGTTTTGACCCGTTCTTGCATACGTCTGGCATTCTCGGTCAACTGTTCTAGACGCTGAATTTCACTGTTCCCTAACTGATCCCGATTGCGGTTGCTGTAATGCAGCCACAACCAGATGGGTAAGACAAAAAGCACAAAAATGATCAGCGGGATACCAAGAAATATATAGCCCATTATCTTTCCTTAGTTATGTATGTATGACATATGTCCTCATTGAGGATCTTTGATATTCATTTTAGCTTTCAAGGCCGCTAATTGTGCACTGATTTCATCATCTGCCTTCAATTCTGCAAATTGCTGATCGAGTGATTTCTGTTTACCTAGTCCAAAAGCTTCTGCTTCCGCTTCCATGTGGTCTATCCGGCGTTCAAACTGTTCGAAGCGCGTCATTGCCTCATCGATTTTACCACTATCCAACTGACGGCGTACCTGGCGCGAAGAGGCGGCGGCCTGATGACGCAGTGCCAACGATTGTTGTCTCGCACGCGTTTCTGTTAATTTATTTTCCAGTTCAGTCACTTCGCCTTTGATGCGTTCCAGCGCCTCATCCAGAATGGATAATTCGTGTGTTAGTGTTTCAACTAAGCTACTGGCTTTCTGTTTTTCAATCAACGCGGCACGCGCTAACTCTTCTTTACCCTTGCTCAGTGCCAGTTCAGCTTTTTCTTGCCAGCCATCGATTTGGTTTTCACCCATATTGATACGGCGCAAAAGCTGCTTTTTCTCTGCCAGGGTACGGGCGGAAGTCGAGCGGATTTCCACCAGTGTGTCTTCCATTTCCTGAATCATCAAACGGATCATTTTCTGTGGATCTTCTGCTTTATCCAGCAGAGAAGAGATATTGGCATTCACGATATCAGCAAAACGAGAAAAAATACCCATAGTCATAAACCTCTTTCATTAGAATGTATATATGTTATGCCTGTGTATTGTTACATACGGATACAAGATACACGGTAAGGCACTTAACTAAATACAAGATACATGCCAACTTTCTTTCTTTTCTTATCCAATTGAAATTATTGATATAATTTTTTCTTTGCTTTTTTATTGCAATTAGCTAATTTAGTCATATTAACCAATTTTTGGCGAGAAATACCATGTCTCAGTTCATTGATAACCTATTAGGTGAAGCAAACTGTTTTATTGAAATGTTGGAACAGGTCTCCGCATTAGCGAAGTTGAACAAACCTGCTTTAGTTCTGGGGGAACGAGGAACCGGCAAGGAGTTAATTGCCCGACGCTTACATTACCTTTCTCCACGTTGGCAAGGCCCTTTCATTTCCCTGAACTGTGCCGCACTCAATGAAAATCTGCTTGATTCAGAACTATTTGGTCATGAGGCGGGGGCATTCACGGGGGCCAGTTCAAAACACCAAGGGCGCTTTGAGCGAGCCGACGGCGGAACTTTGTTTCTTGACGAACTCGCTACTGCCCCCATGCAAGTACAGGAAAAATTATTGCGTGTCATTGAATATGGTCACCTGGAGCGTGTTGGCGGTACTCGGGCATTACACGTTGATGTACGTTTGATCTGTGCCACCAACGAAGATTTGCCTGCCATGGCTGCCGGTGGAAAATTCAGGGCTGATTTGCTCGACAGGCTCGCGTTCGACGTGGTTCATATCCCACCACTGCGCCAACGGCAACAGGATATTATGTTACTGGCACAGAATTTTGCGATTCAGATGTGCCGTGAGTTAGATCTGCCATTTTTTCCCGGATTGACTGACGAAGCCAAACAACAGTTACTTTCCTACCACTGGCCTGGAAATGTTCGCGAATTGAAGAATGTCATCGAACGCTCTATTTATCGGCATGGTAGTAGTGAAAATGAATTAAACACGATCATCATCAATCCCTTTTCACCATCACAGCGATCTGCTTCCTCATTCACTGAGAGTGAGATTACCAATGACTCCCTTCCCAATTTACCTCTCGATTTAAGGCAATGGCAAAATGACAGCGAAAAGGGTTTAATCATACAGGCTTTGACAGAAAGTCAATTTCATCAGAAAAAGGCGGCCGACAAACTTCATTTGACTTACCACCAGTTCCGCGGGTTAATCAAGAAACACCGTATTGAAGTTAATGGCAAGATAGAGTAGAGAGATAAAAAAGATAGGTAAAAAAGTAGCCGGCACCCGAGCCGGCTAATAAAAATACTGGAAGCAATGTGAGCAATGTCGTGCTTTTTCTGAGATACATACTTGCTATTGCAAAGTGTTTCCCTGAAAGCACATGCGAATGATAATACTTATCAATTACACTTGTAAAGCATTTTATTGAGAACTTTTCTCATTATCGTGATCTGCTCGTTGTTTTTGAGCAGAACGCGTTAATTAAGTTACAATGGCCAAACTCTTTTTTATGACTGACATTTTATATGCGTTATTTGATTTACTGGATTATATTATTGATTTCCGCTCCGACTCTGGCGGCCAAGAATACTGCTCCAGAAATGACTGCGAATCCCATTCCAGAACCAACTAAAATGATCCCAGAATCGAGGCCAAACAGTACCTCGGAAAATCTGCCTCATATTTCAGCCTCCTTACGGCAGAACGGTTTTATTTATTGCGTTAATGGCAATTTGAATACGTTTAACCCGCAAATGGCTATCAGCGGCTTGACGGTAGATACACTTGCTGCACAGATTTACAATCGCCTGCTGGGTGTTGATCCTCTTACCTATCGTCTGATCCCTGAACTGGCTACTGATTGGGAAGTACGGGATAACGGAGCAACTTACCGCCTTTACTTGCGTCATCATGTTGCTTTCCAATCAACCGATTGGTTTACACCAACCCGTGCAATGAACGCGGATGATGTTGTTTTCAGTTTCCGCCGTGTCTTCGATAAGACACATGATTATCATGATGTTAATGGGGGTCACTATCCCTATTTTGACAGTTTACAGTTTGGTGATTCAGTAAAAAATATTCGGAAAATCAACCAATATACGGTCGAATTTCGCCTTAATGCACCCGATGCTTCTTTTCTCTGGCACCTGGCAACCTACTATGCTCCTATACTGTCCCAGGAATATGCTGAAAAATTGCAACAAATAAATAGACAGGGGCAAATAGATTGGAAACCGGTCGGAACCGGTCCTTTCATGCTGGAAGATCATCAGATGGACCAATTTATCCGCCTTGTTCGCCATGATAAGTATTGGAAAGGCAAACCACGCATGGAACAGGTGGTTATAGATACTGGCGCGGGCGGCACTGGCCGGATCTCAAAACTACTCACGGGTGAATGTGATGTCCTGGCTTATCCCGATGCTAATCAGTGGAATATTTTGCATGATGATCCAAATCTGCGTCAGACATTACGTTCAGGCATGAATATTGCGTATCTTGCTTTTAATACCAGTAAACCACCACTGGATCAGTTAGCCGTTCGTCAGGCCATTGCTTACGCTATCAATAACCGACGCCTGATGAAATCCATTTACTATGGTACGGCAGAGACAGCGGCTTCTATTTTGCCTCGTGCATCATGGGCGTATGATAGTCGCGCTGAAATCACCGAATACAACCCGGAAAAATCCCGCAAGATGTTAAATGAGCTAGGATTAAACGGGTTGGAATTAACTTTATGGGTTCCGACAGCGTCACAATCCTATAACCCAAGCCCGCTGAAAATGGCGGAGCTGATTCAGGCCGATTTGGCACAAGTGGGTATTAAGATGTCTATTCGTCCCGTCGAAGGCCGTTTTCAGGAAAACCAACTCATGGATAAAACCCATGATATGACGCTGGCAGGCTGGTCTACTGATAGCAATGATCCCGATAGTTTTTTCCGCCCATTATTAAGTTGTGCCGCCATTGCGTCGCAAACGAATCTGAGCCGTTGGTGTAACTCAGTTTTTGATAATGCGCTTCATGAGGCCTTATTAAATCAACAGCTTGCTTCACGCATCAAAAATTATCATGTTGCACAAGAAATTCTTTCGCAACAATTACCCGTGTTACCTCTGGCTTATTCGATGCGTTTACAAATTTCTCGTTATAACATTCAAGGATTGGTGCTCAGTCCGTTTGGCAATAGTTCCTTTGATAAAGTCTACCGCGAACAGGAAGCCACCGTTCCTGATGAAAATACAAAGGGAAGCAAATGATTATTTATATCCTGCGTCGTTTATTGCTTCTGGTTGTAACGTTGTTTTTTCTTTCATTAATCAGTTTCAGCCTGATGTATTTCACTCCTCATGGTGCCTTAAGTGGTGCATCACTGACAGACGCTTACGTATACTATTTCCGTAGTTTACTTCAATGGGATTTTGGTATTTCCAGAATTAATGGGGAACGAATTATTGAACAGCTGTACACTGTTCTCCCAGCCACGATGGAACTGTGTGTCCTCTCTTTTTCCATGGCATTGTTAATTGGCATCCCTCTTGGGATTATTGCGGGTGTCTGGCGCAATAAAAAAAGTCGATATCATTATCAGTACGTTCGCCCTATGCGGTTTTTCCATTCCTGTTTTCTGGCTGGCGTTGCTGCTGACTCTGTTTTTTTCACTTTATTTGGGCTGGCTGCCTGTCTCAGGACGTTTTGATTTACTCTACCGGATGGAGCCTGTCACTGGTTCTGCACTGATTGATGCCTGGCTATCAAAATCACCTTATCGCAATGAAATGATCATGAGTGTTATTCTGCATATGGTTCTGCCCGTTATGACACTGGCCGTTGCTCCTACTACTGAAGTTATCCGTTTGATGCGCAATAGTGCAGAAGAAGTTTCAGGGGAAAATTACATCAAGTCGGCAGCAACACGTGGTTTATCACAGTTAACTATCATTCGTCGCCATTTATTGCATAATGCCTTGCCACCCATCATACCTAAGTTAGGGTTGCAATTTTCAACCATGCTCACATTAGCTATGACGACAGAGCAAGTCTTTAACTGGCCTGGTTTAGGGCGTTGGCTTATCAGCGCTATCCGCCAGCAGGATTATTCCGCCATCTCGGCGGGCGTCATGGTGGTAGGCACGCTGGTTATTTCCGTTAATATTCTGACAGATATTATTGGTGCAATGGCTAATCCCCTAAAGCATAAGGAATGGTATGCCGTTAGATAATTTTTACCGCGAAAAGAAAATGCCGTCGCCATTGAGAGTTATCTGGCGGTTTTTCTATTCAGATATATTAGCAATGACAGGTTGTTATGGGGTGTTAATTTTAATTGCACTGTGCCTGTTGGGCGTTCTTTTCGCCCCATATCGGCTTGACCAACAATTCATGTCCCAACTTATGCCGCCTTCATGGTCGCATAACGGTAATGTCGCCTTTTTCCTTGGAACTGACGATCTCGGTCGTGATATTTTCAGCCGCCTATTAATTGGCACATCTTCCACATTCGGGGGAGCATTGGTGGTCACTGCGGCGTCAGCGATTGTAGGATTAATCATCGGTAGCCTTGCCGGAATGACACATGGTTTGAGATCAGCGGTTATGAACCATATTCTTGACACCTTGCTCTCTATTCCTTCATTACTACTGGCTATTATTGTTGTTGCTTTTGTTGGTGCCAGCCTGCACCATGCCATGATTGCCGTTTTTCTGGCATTGCTGCCAAGAATAATACGTACCGTTTATACGGCTGTGCATGACGAACTGGATAAAGAATACATTATTGCAGCACGTCTGGATGGCGCTTCAAACTACCATATTTTACGTTATGCCGTCCTCCCTAATATCACTGCGGTAATAGTCAGTGAATTAACCCGTACCCTCTCTATCGCTATTCTTGATATTGCCGCATTGGGATTTCTCAACCTTGGAGCACAGCTACCATCCCCCGAATGGGGAGCTATGCTGGGAGATTCATTAGAATTGATCTATGCTGCCCCCCTGGACTGTTATGTTACCCGGAGCAGCAATTATGTTCAGCGTTTTGCTGGTCAACTTACTGGGTGATGGGCTGCACCGCGCTATTAACGCAGGAGTCGAATGATGCCATTACTTGATATTCGAAACCTCACCATTGAATTCATGACGGCAGAAGGTCCCGTCAAAGCTGTTGACCGAATGAGTATTTCACTGGCAGAAGGTGAAATATTAGGTTTGGCTGGTGAATCAGGATCAGGCAAGAGTTTGATTGCCAAAGCGATTTGTGGCGTTACAAAAGATAACCTCAAAGTAACCGCAGATCGTTTCCGTTTTAACGACATTGATTTATTGCGCCTGACACCACGGCAACGGCGTAAGGTCATTGGGCACAACATTTCAATGATTTTTCAGGAGCCACAGTCATGTCTTGATCCATCAGAAAATATTGGTAAACAGATTACTCAATCTATTCCCGGGTGGACGTATAAAGGCCGTTGGTGGCAGAGGTTTAATTGGCGAAAACGCCGCGCAATTGAGTTGTTGCACCGTGTTGGTATTAAAGATCACTCTGACATTATGCGCAGTTACCCTTATGAATTAACAGAAGGTGAATGTCAAAAAGTGATGATTGCCATTGCACTTGCCAACCAGCCGCGATTGCTGATTGCCGACGAACCGACCAATGCAATGGAGCCAACGACCCAGGCACAAATATTCCGTTTGCTGTCGAGCCTCAATCAGAACAACAACATGACTATTCTGTTAATCAGTCATGACCTGCAAATGATGAGTAAACTGGTCAAACGCATCAATGTGCTGTATTGCGGTCAGACAGTGGAAAGCGCTACACCGGATGAGTTGCTGGTGAAACCTTACCATCCCTATACGCAAGCACTGATCCGTTCAATTCCTGATTTTGGCAGCCCGTTACCACACAAAAGCCGGTTAAACACGCTGTCTGGCGTTATTCCATCACTGGAACATTTGCCGGTAGGTTGCCGTTTGGGACCACGTTGCCCTTATGCACAAAAAACCTGTATTGCAACCCCACGGCTACGGGTGATTAAGAGCCATGCATTCGCCTGCCATTTCCCTTTGAATATGGAGGAACCGTAATTGGTTGAGACGTTGCTGGAAGTTAAAAACCTGACTAAAACATTTCGCTATCGAACCGGGCTATTTCACCGTCATCAACTTGACGCCGTAAAACCAGTGAGCTTTACCCTGCAACCCAAAAAAACCCTGGCTATCCTTGGGGCAAATGGTTCCGGTAAATCTACACTCGCGAGAATGTTATCAGGGGTTATTGAACCGAGTTCAGGTGAAATTCTGATTAACGGTCATAGGCTGTCTTACGGGGATTATAGCTACCGCAGCCAGCGCATTCGCATGATTTTTCAAGATCCCAGCACATCACTGAATCCTCGCCAACGCATTGGTCAGATTCTGGATATGCCGTTAATTTTGAATACGAAGTTATCTCCCGCCGAACGGGAAAAACGTATCAACCAAACATTGCGCCAGGTTGGTTTACTGCCAGATCATGCCAATTATTACCCACATATGCTCGCATCAGGGCAAAAACAGCGTGTGGCTTTGGCACGGGCCCTAATATTGCAACCACAGATCATTGTTGCAGACGAAGCCCTGGCATCCCTTGATATGTCGATGCGTTCCCAAATCATCAACTTGATGCTGGAATTACAGGAAAAACACGGTATTTCATATATCTATGTCACCCAGCATCTCGGTATGATGAAACATATCAGTGATCACGTGCTGGTCATGCATCAAGGGGAAGTTGTCGAACGTGGCAATACAGCGGAAGTTCTGGCTTCTCCGCTGCACGATATTACACGCAAATTGATAGCCAGCCATTTTGGTGAAGCCCTGTCTGCTGAAGCATGGCGACAGGATATCACCTAATGTTTTTATTGGATGTATTGTAATCACTGATCGGAACAGCATGGGAAACTCACCACATTTTCCTCCGGCATGGTAGAATCATCCCCCGTTTATTCACCATAAATACCGCAGTTATGGTTAGAGATTTATTATCTCTGTTCATCCATGACTTTTGGTGTTTGATCACAAAGAACAATTTTGATCATAAAGAACAATAAGGATACTGCTATGGGTTTCATGACCGGCAAGCGCATTCTCATTACTGGCGTCGCCAGCAAACTGTCTATTGCTTATGGAATTGCCAAGTCAATGCACGATCAAGGAGCTGAGCTGGCTTTCACTTACCAAAATGACAAGTTGAAACCTCGTGTCGAAGAATTCGCCGCATCACTGAATTCAGATATCGTTCTGCCATGTGACGTGGCTGAAGATGAAAGTATCGACGCATTGTTCGTTGAATTAGGCAAAGTATGGCCTAAATTCGATGGTTTTGTTCACTCTATTGGTTATGCGCCGGCTGACCAGCTTGATGGTGATTATGTTAACGCAGTTAGCCGTGAAGGTTTCAAAATTGCACACGACATCAGCGCATACAGCTTTGTCGCCATGGCGAAAGTTTGCCGTACTATGCTGAATCCGGGTTCTGCCCTGCTCACCTTGAGTTATTTGGGGGCCGAGCGCGCAATTCCTAACTATAACGTCATGGGTCTGGCGAAAGCTTCTCTGGAAGCAAACGTGCGTTATATGGCAAATGCAATGGGTACTGAAGGTGTTCGTGTTAATGGTATCTCTGCTGGCCCAATCCGTACTCTGGCAGCTTCTGGTATCAAAGATTTCCGTAAGATGCTGGCACACTGTGAAGCGGTTACACCTATCCGCCGCACGGTGACAACAGAGGATGTCGGTAATGCGGCTGCCTTCTTATGTTCAGATCTGGCTGGTGGTATCAGCGGTGAGATCTTACATGTTGATGGTGGTTTCAGCATTGCGGCCATGAATGAGTTAGAGTTAAAGTAATGGTATGTTAAAAACAGTGCCACCCATAAAAATTATGGGTGGCACTGTTTTTTATTATTAATCTATTCTGACAGCATGAAATTGATGTTCTGGAGTCACTATTCTATCTTGTGCGGCAACAATCTGTAATTCATATTCCCCACTCTTTTGCGTTTCCAGCATCACTTCGTAGACCGCAGCTGCAACATGTTCTAAAGCAGCTTGTACTGCTCCATTCGTCAAAGAAGGGTTTTTCAATAGATTGGCAAGAAACAAACCACTCGTTAAATCACCAACACCAACGGGTTGACGTGCCCCTGTATCAATTAATGGACGGCTAACGTGCCAACTATGTTCTTTAGTTACCAAAAGCATTTCAAAACAATCGGCCTGATAACCTGCTCGACTCAAATGCTTAACCAATACAATCTTGGGACCTTTGTCACATAACTCACGCGCAGCCAATATAGCTTGTTCTACGCTACCAATTTTCCGCATAGCCAATGTTTCAAGTTCCAACAAATTAGGTGCAATAACATCACTGGCAGGTAAGGCTTTATCACATAAAAATTCAGCAACGCCTGGAGCAACTATGCATCCTTTTTCTGGATGCCCCATGACCGGGTCACAGAAATACCATGCCTCAGGGTTGTCTGCTTTAACCTGCTTCACGATATCAAGGATATCATTTCCCTGCTCCGCAGAACCAATATAACCACTCAGGACTGCATTACAGGATGCGAGTTTATTTATTTCACCTATTCCCTGCACGATTTCAGTCAAATGTTCCGGCGGCATGACACAACCACGCCATTGAGGATATTGGGTATGGTTTGAAAATTGAACCGTATTTAATGCCCATACGTTCACCCCCATACGCCGCATCGGAAAAACAGCCGCACTGTTTCCGGCATGACCAAAGACAACATGAGACTGAATTGAGAGAACATTATTCATGATAATACCTGGTTTATTATTTTTAATTTATGAATATACCAATCCAACTTCAAGATGCGTGTTATATTTCCCCGTTACGCGGGGAAATATAAGGCCTAGCATCGTTTTGCGGATTGCAACTTGAAGTTTATCGAGTATAGATAATATTTATAAAGACATCAGATACATTAAGGGCAACATTATCGTTGCCCTTAATAATAATATTAGTTAATTATTTCCAATTGATAAGGCAATAATGTTTCTTACCACGGCGTAATAAGCTATAACGCCCAAATAAACAGTCACTATCCGTAAATACATACATCGGTTCAGATTGTTTTTCACCGTTGATGGAAACCGCATTAGAGCTGATCATGGTACGAGCCTGCCCACGGGAAGGAACAAATTCGGCGGTAACCAGTGCTTGTTGCAGATCCCCACCTTTTTCAAATTCTATTGTCGGCATTCCATCTTGTGCCAATTGAGCGAAATCTTCTTCGGTCAAATCAGCAATCGCCCCTGAGAATAAACTCTCAGTGATACGTTTCGCTGCTGCAAGCCCTTCTTCGCCATGCACCAGACCAGTAACTTGTTCTGCCAGTACATATTGAGCACGCGGAGCTTTACCGCTGTTCTTATCTTCTTCTTCCAGCGCATTAATTTCCTCAATGCTCATGAAAGTAAAGAGTTTCAGGAAACGGTAAACATCCGCATCTGCTGTGTTAATCCAGAACTGGTAAAATTTGTACGGACTCGTTTTTTTCGGATCCAACCAAACTGCTCCACCCTCTGTCTTACCAAATTTAGTTCCGTCTGATTTGGTGATAAGTGGAACAGTCATACCAAACACTTGTTTCTGGTTTAAGCGACGCGTCAAATCGATACCTGAAGTAATGTTGCCCCATTGGTCTGATCCACCAATCTGTAATTCAACACCATATTCTCTATTCAAATTTGCAAAGTCATATGACTGCAACAGGTTATAGGAAAACTCAGTGTACGAAATACCAACATCATCACGGTTAAGGCGTTGCTTTACTGCTTCTTTGTTGATCATCTGGTTTACAGAAAAATGTTTACCGATATCACGCAGGAAGGTCAGCACATCCATTTGACCAAACCAATCGTAGTTATTGGCTAACTCTGCACCATTTTCACCATTGAAACTCAGGAACGGAGAAACCTGGTTACGAATTTTCTCAACCCACTCTTTGACCGTTTCCCCTGTATTCAATTTGCGTTCAGTTGCTTTAAAGCTTGGATCACCAATCAAACCTGTCGCCCCACCAACCAATGCAATCGGTTTGTGCCCAGCAAGTTGGAATCGTTTTAAACACAGCAAGGGAACCAGATGGCCCAAATGCAAGCTGTCAGCGGTAGGATCAAAGCCACAATAGAGAGAAACCGGATCTTGCGTCAGTCTCTCAGCTAACGCCTCTTCATCCGTTACCTGGGCAACAAGGCCCCGCTCTTGCAGTTGTTTAATCAGGTTATTGCTAGACATTAATGACTCCATCAGTTTGTATATTTTGCTTATATTTCTATACTCTTCTTTCACGCTGCCGCTTTGTTAGCTACGCTGCAACTTGAAGCCTATTGGGTATATAAGCATCTCGTGATAAATCAAGTGCTATAGCATAAAACGCCAGTTATATAAGTGCCAGTATTAAAAACAGTAATTATTCCCCTTACTTTACAAATCACTGCCTGGTTGGCTGTAATTTGCAACTTAAGGAGCTAAACGGTCAACATTCCATTTATCACCATCACGTTGATACAGGAAACGATCATGAAGACGATGGGTTCCGCCCTGCCAAAATTCAACGGAGTCAAATTTGACCTTGAATCCGCCCCAAAAACTCGGAAGAGGAACTTCACCATTCTGGAATTTCTGTTTCAACTCCAAAAACTTCCCTTCCAAAATGCTTCTGGCTGAAATCTTTGAGGATTGCTGAGAAGCCCAGGCTGCAATTTGGCTATCCTTCGGACGGCTGTGAAAATACTTTACAACCTCAACCGGAGACAAGCGCTCTGCTCTGCCGAGAAAACTGACCTGTCGTTCCAATTGATACCAAGGAAAGTGGAGACTGATCCGGTTATTCTGGGCCAGATGTTTTGCCTTACGACTGCCAAGATTGGTGTAGAATATCAGGTTATTAGCATCAAAATGTTTTAATAGAACAATGCGTTGATATGGTTGCCCATGCTCATCGACTGTAGCAATACACATTGCCGTCGGATCGCTGAGATTAGCGTCACAAGCCTGCTTTAGCCAACGTTCAAAAAGTTCAATCGGTTCTTCAGTAAGATCTTTTCGCCTTAATCCACCACGTATATATTCACGGCGCAATTCTGCAATATCTGCTTCATTATTTTCTGACATTTCTAACTCTCGATTTATTAATGCGTATTAGCATATCATTGCTATCTGTTAGCTAACTGTCTTCTAATAATGATCATCTGTTCACTGACCATTATCCAATCCATTATCTGACAACCGGATAAATTGCCCCTAAAATCGTTTCTCTATCCGCACCTGTGACTGACGGTAAATTACCAGACAACCCAGACATTGTTCGGAATGCCAGCCAGGCAAATGCCAGAGCTTCCATGTCGTCACCACTCAAACCATATTTGTCTGTCGTAGTCACTTCAACTCCAGGCAATAAAGCCGATAACCGACTCATCACGAATGGATTACGCGCCCCGCCGCCACAGACCAAAAGACGATCACATCCACCACTCAGCATCACTTGCTGGGCAATGCTTACAGCCGTGAGTTCAGCTAATGTGGCTTGCACATCCACTGGGGCAACTTCAGGGAAATCAGCCAACTGTTTTTCCAACCATGCCATATTAAAATATTCACGCCCAGTACTTTTTGGTGCCGTTCGTACGAAATAGGGATCAGAAAGCATTTTCTGGAGCAAAGATTCATTAACAGTACCTTCACTGGCCCACTGCGCATCTTTGTCATAAGGCAACTGCTTATGCTGCCATGTCCAAGCATCCATCAACATATTGCCGGGTCCGGTATCATATCCTTTAACGGCTAAGTTAGGCAGAAGAGCTGAAATATTGGCTATTCCACCAATGTTTAAAATGATACGCCTTTCTGTCGGATGGCCCAATACAGCCATATGAAATGCGGGGACTAAAGGAGCTCCCTGCCCACCATAAGCCATGTCACGCCGTCGGAAATCACCGACCGTTGTAATATTGGTAAGTGCTGCTACACGGTTATTGTCACCAATTTGCATGGTAAAAGGTTTTTCACCATCCGGCTCATGCCATACCGTCTGCCCATGACATCCGATTGCTATAATATCATGTGCAGTCAGCCCTGCTTTATTCAGTAATCCTTGAACAGCTTTTGCAAAGAGAGTGCCAAGCTCATAGTCAAATTTTCCGACCATTGATAATGTCGTTTGCTGCCCTTGACAAATAGATAGCAATTTTTGCTTAAGCTCCTGCGGAAAAGGATGGCTATAACTCACTTGTTGAGTAACAATTTTATCACTAATCTCCGCCAAAATAACATCAACCCCATCCATGCTGGTGCCAGACATCACACCAATATAACGTCCTGACTTCATAAATACTCCTCTATTAAATAATGGATAACATTTAACATGTGGATTACATTTAATCTTGCGTAAACTATAAAACACATCGATTCGGAATATATATGTTTAATGATCATTGTCAGAGATAAAATCTGAGTTTTGGAAAGCTCTTCACAAAACATGCTAAACTTTTGGTCAGGAAGTATTCCTTTCAGAGTTCATCGTGAACATTTATTACATGTAAATATGCATTATTAGTAGCCGAACAACTGGTGATAAGTTTATTCTCAAGCTTCACTATCGGGCATTAAAATTAGGAGTGATTATGTTAAAACGTTTCCTGGTTGGCGCAGTTGTAGTAACCACGTTGTCTGGCTGTGCAGACATGGGAGCACTTTCTAGTGATACTTACTCTATTGGTCAAGCCAAACAAGCTCAGACTGTGACTTATGGCACCATTCTATCTGTACGTCCCATCACAATTAAAGGTAAGCAAGCTGGTGATCCTAATATGCTAGGCCTCATTGGTGGTGCTGTTTTGGGAGGACTGCTGGGTAATACAGTTGGTGATGGTTCTGGTCAAAGGCTTGCCACCGCTGCGGGGGCTATTGCGGGCGGTCTGGCTGGTCAAAGAATCGAAGGTGCTTTAGACCAAACGAAAGGTATTGAACTAGAAATTCGTATGGACAGCGGAAAAAGCGCCATCGTAGTACAAAAGTCAGACAATACCGTATTCAGCAGAGGGCAACGTGTCAGGATCGCAAACAGCGGAGATTCTTTGACTGTATCACCACTCTAAAATGTTCAAATAACGCAAGATAAAAAATCGCGGTTTACCAGTAACAAGATCTGGGCCGCGATTTTATTATTATAGATTAACTTTTATATTACCTGTTTGTGCAATTGGTTAATATTTTTTTTCAATTTTCTTTATTACAGAAGCAAGCAGAATTAACTCATCATGAGTAATTCCCTCCAAAATTTCTTTTCTTGTCGAACCAATAACACTATCCACTTCTTTAATAAAGTTTTCCGATTCTTTGGTTAATTTGATTCTTTTTGCACGTCGATCATTGGCACATGTGTGGCGTGTAATCAATTTCTTTTCTTCTAATTGATCAAGCGTTCTCACCAAAGAGGGTTGCTCAATACCAATAGCTTTTGCAAGCTGTATCTGGGATTGCTCTGGTGGTAGTTGACTAATATTGTATAGAGTCACCCAATGCGTCTGAGTTAATTTCAACGGTTTCAAACGATGATCAATTAAAGCGCGCCAGATACGGACTAAACGTGCCAGATCTGATCCCAATGTCAATTCCAATTACCCCTCCTTATAATTAGAGACTCATATAACATCAATGAATTATCCAATCAGTTTATTCATATGAATAATGGATACGCACTCTATATCATGCTTACATTAGCAGAGTCAGCAATTTCGCTAATTACCTAATTAGTATCGCGTTGGCTTGTTACTTAAAGTTGATATCTTCTTCGCTCTAAAGAGCGACATTGTACGGCGCACCGAATAAAATCGCGCATTAATCCACCAACGATATAAACTGCATAAAATAATCCTTCAACTAAACTAGTGTAAGTTTAAATCTCAACAAAAAAATACAATCCCCCCAAATATATACATTTTCACTCGGTTAAAGTTCTATAAGAATAACCGCCATCCAAATACTAATCTATATATTTTTACATTAATATCATTTTTCTCTTACAGAGATTGATAATATCAAAATAAATAACATAAAAAACAACAAGATAACAAAAAAGCCTATTTTTTGTTCAACAAATAATTCTTTAATAAGAAATTTTTACTGAAATGATTAAGATAGACCACAGAAGTGATATTTTTAAATGACTTATGTCAAATAAAAAAAATGTAATATAAATAATATCTCATTTATGGCTAGTAATACTTTTTATTTTTGCGCTCATCCTAAACTATAATTCATATAAATGAGATTTTTTAGCCAATTCAGAGTGGATTTAAAATAAATCCGGTTGTCTTGGAATAATATTTCTTTCCTCTTCCTTCTTTCTCAGACCTCTTAGCTTTCTCTGATGACATAACCGCAATATTTCTCTTTTTTCACTATCCGATGCTTTCATCCATATAAATCGCTCTTCCCTACTACGATAACATCCCCGGCAAAAACCACGGGGATCAGATTCACAAACTCCCCGACAAGGGTTTGGAATAGCAAAAAATTCTAATTGTTTAGCCATCTCATTCCCCTATATCCAGGTTTGTCAATCATCCCCATAATAAGGCCATTTATTGACCAGTATAAACTTCCTCCCCGTCATTTCAAAATAAAATGGTAACAACTTAAAGCTAAGTAAACCGGATAATTTGAATTTTTTGATCTATACACGTTATATTAACCAGACATATGCAGATATGTGCGCACAGTTTTTGTAATAAAGCTATATTTCGCAATAAAACTATAAAGATCAAGAGGTAATCATGCGTTTACTCCACACTATGATCCGTGTTGGCAACATGCAGCGCTCAATTGATTTCTATACTCAGGTCATGGGTATGCGTTTACTTCGTACCAGCGAAAATCCAGAGTATAAGTATTCTCTCGCGTTTGTTGGTTACACCGATGAAAGTCAAGGCGCAGTTATTGAGCTAACTTATAACTGGGATATTGAAAACTACGAAATGGGAACCGCATTTGGACATATCGCCTTAGGTGTTGATGATGTTGCGGCAACCTGTGAACGCATCAAACTTGCTGGAGGGAAAGTAGTTCGCGAAGCAGGGCCAGTTAAAGGTGGAACAACCGTCATTGCATTCGTTGAAGATCCTGATGGCTATAAGATTGAACTCATCGGAAATTCAAGTGCCAGTCATGCATTAGGCAACTAACCCTATCAATAACTATCGAGTTATAGTTAGACATTATTTAAATACCTCAATAAGGGCATCTTGCCCTTTAATTCCCCACCGAATAAGCATTACTTCTGCAAGACATACCAAATTTTGTCATAATACCCACTATTCCAGAGTTAAAAATAGAATCCTGAAGCTAAGAACTGAAAATCAGATGCCTAATCAAAATGATCAAAATATGCTAAGTGGGCGCTTTCGTGGCTACTATCCCGTTGTCATTGATGTCGAAACCGCTGGTTTTAATGCGCGTACAGACGCTTTACTTGAAATTGCTGCAATTACTTTAAAAATGGATGAAGAGGGTTGGCTAACACCTACCAATACACTGCATTTTCATATCGAGCCTTTTGAAGGGGCTAATCTTGATCCTGCCGCTCTCGCTTTCACTGGCATTGATCCTACAAACCCCTTGCGAGGAGCTGTCAGTGAATACACTGCCTTGCACGCAATTTTTAAAATGATCCGCAAAGGCATGAAAGACACGAATTGTAACCGTGCAGTTATGGTCGCCCATAATGCCAATTTTGATCACAGTTTTGTCATGGCTGCGGCTGAACGTGCGGGTTTGAAACGCAATCCATTCCATCCGTTCGCTACTTTTGATACCGCTGCACTCAGTGGCCTGGTTCTTGGTCAGACAATTCTTGCCAAAGCTTGTATCACAGCGGAAATTCCGTTTGACAGCAATCAGGCCCATAGCGCTCTTTATGATACTGATCGAACTGCCCTGCTTTTTTGTGAACTGGTTAATCGCTGGAAACGGCTAGGTGGTTGGCCGCTACCATCTGCTGATACAGCCAACGGCGGATCCTAAAAAAGCAAGCCCCATACCGATTACAGTATGGGGTTATGAACAGTCACCATCATTCAGATGAATAACTGACCTTATTCCTGCTCACGATATTTATCAGCTGTTTCTTTGATCAGTGTTTGTAGTTCACCACGTTGATACATTTCAACAAGGATGTCACAACCTCCCACCAACTCACCATCAACCCAAAGCTGAGGAAAAGTCGGCCAATTTGCATATTTAGGCAATTGAGCACGGATATCCGGGTTTTGCAGAATATCCACATATGCAAAACGTTCACCACAAGCTGATATAGCTTGAACTGCCTGAGCAGAAAAGCCACAGCTTGGTAGTTTCGGGGAGCCTTTCATGTACAGCAGAATTGGGTTTTCTCTGATCTGACGTTCGATTTTTTCAATGACCGAATCAGCCGTTGTATCAGTAACCGTGTTAGTATTCGTATTCATGTTCGTCATATTTGCTTCCTTAAAAACTGCAAGCGCTATTTATCAGCATAAGATAAAGATTGATTCAGAATACCACTTTCTGCGCTAATTTTTCTACCGTGAACTTTATATGGCAAATTTTTGCCATGATTTGCAGCAATTGATCATCAGTTATTGTCATTCCAACTGACTGTATCTAATCCATGTTAAGTTCAGTTCTGCACCAGTTCGCAGCTTAATAACATCTTTTTCCCTGTTATTTAGCAGAAAAGTTGTTAAGATAATTATCAAAATAGTAACACGATAATAAGCTTAAATTTGCCCTGCCCATGGTTAGTGTCTAAGCCATGGTTTGCGGAGCCAAAAACCCGATATTAAAAAGGAGCATGCAATGTCTTTTGAATTACCAGCATTACCTTATGCCAAAGATGCCCTGGAACCACACATTTCTGCAGAAACTCTGGAATATCACTACGGCAAACATCACAACGCTTATGTTGTAAACCTGAATAATCTGATTAAAGAGACTGAATTTGCCGGAAAATCGCTGGAAGAAATTATCAAAACCTCTGAAGCTGGCATTTTCAATAACGCAGCACAAGTTTGGAACCATACTTTCTACTGGCATAGCCTGTCACCAAATGGTGGTGGCGAACCCACTGGAAAAGTTGCAGATGCTATCAACAATGCCTTCGGTTCTTTTGCTGAATTCAAACAGCAGTTCACCGACTCAGCCCTGAAAAACTTTGGTTCAGGCTGGACTTGGTTAGTCAAGAAAGTTGATGGCACTCTGGCTATTGTTAACACGTCTAATGCAGCAACCCCACTGACTGGCGAAGATAAACCAGTACTGACTGTTGATGTTTGGGAGCACGCATATTACATCGATTACCGCAATGCACGCCCCCAATATTTGGAGCACTTCTGGGCTCTGATCAACTGGAAATTTGTTGAGGAAAACCTGGCTTAATAAGATTCATTCTCATACTAACCTGAAATAATAAGGGCGGGTTTTCCTTTATTCGCGGAATTCCGCATGCTGGAGAACCCGCCCTTAAAGTAAGTGGGACTACACATTCTTCGTTTAGATCTTGATCAGATCAGACAGAGGCTTGCCAGAAAAACAATCATGATTAATGCACTACAGGCAGCCAACAATCCCAGCTTCAGATCTGTATCCATAGAACATCCTCAATGTGAAAATTAAGACACCTCAACATCCTAAATTTTAAGCAGTTATTTCCCATATATCGAAAAACCATACCGCGATATTTAATCCATACTCTTTATAGCATCGATTATTGCTTTCACTTTTGAGCTAGATCAGACAAAATTCAAGGTTTACCGCTAAATTATTGTCAACCATCACCCTGTATATAAATATATTGGCAAACGATTAACAAATAGCTATACCCGACAAGAAAGATAAAGGGTATATAAATTAGACCAGAAGGTCAGGAGTCCTTTTTTCATGGCAACGATTAAAGATGTGGCTAAACGCGCTGGTGTTTCGACCACAACCGTATCCCATGTTATCAATAAAACCCGTTTCGTCGCCGAAGATACCAAGGCCGCAGTTTGGGCCGCTATTAAAGAATTGAACTATTCTCCCAGTGCCGTTGCCCGCAGCTTGAAAGTAAACCACACCAAATCCATTGGATTGCTGGCAACATCAAGTGAAGCACCATACTTTGCTGAGATCATAGAATCGGTTGAAAATAGCTGCTATAGCAAAGGTTATACACTGATTTTATGTAATTCTCATAACAACCTTGATAAACAGAAAGCTTATCTCGCTATGCTGGCGCAAAAACGGGTAGATGGTTTGCTGGTAATGTGTTCAGAATACCCTGAGCAACTTTTGAGTATGTTGGAAGGCTATCGTAATATTCCTATGGTGGTCATGGATTGGGGAGAATCCAGAGGTGATTTTACCGATGCAATTATTGATAATGCCTTTCATGGTGGTTACCTAGCTGGCCGTTATCTCATTGAACGTGGTCATCGTGATATTGCATCTATTCCGGGACCGTTGGCAAGAAATACCGGTGGGGGCCGCCACCAAGGTTTCCTCAAAGCACTAAAAGAAGCCAATATCGCTATTCGGGATGAATGGTTTGTACAAGGTGATTTTGAGCCGGAGTCCGGTTATCAAGCCATGTATAAAATCCTGAATCAAAAACATCGTCCAACTGCTGTTTTTTGTGGTGGAGATGTCATGGCTATGGGAGCGATTTGTGCAGCCGATGAGCTGGGATTGCGCGTTCCACAAGACATTTCAATCATCGGTTATGATAATATTCGCAATGCTCGCTATTTTACGCCAGCATTAACAACCATCCATCAACCCAAAGAGCGTTTAGGGCAAATGGCCTTTTCAATGTTACTGGACAGGATCGTCAATAAACGTGAAGATGCACAAACTATCGAAGTCCACCCACGCCTTGTTGAACGGCGCTCTGTTGCAGATGGACCTTTTATCGATTATCGCCGCTGACCATTAATTTTCTTGCAGCCATTCGGCATTAAGCGTTTCGCTATCCCCCAGATAATCTAGTAACCAGCTTAATGCCGGTGAATGGCTTTTTTGCGACCATGTCAAGCAGCATGGACTGTCAGGCAATGGTTGCTCAAGTTCAAGTGTCATCAGCTTGCCTTTACGGATCAGCGGTAGAGCACGGTGTTTGGGCACCATGCCTACACACAATCCATCCATTAAGCAACTTAATCCAACATCCCAATCGGGAACAATCAGTCTCCGTTGATTATCCAAAGCCCATGTATCACGTTTAGGTAAGCTGCGGGCAGTATCTTCAAGACATAAACTGGGATAAGGCCGCATTTGTTCATCATTCAATTTTCCCGATATTACTGCCAGTTCATGTTCAGGGCTGGCTACACACAGCCAAGGCATAAACCCCATATCCCTGAAGCTATACCGCTCGCCCACGGGGGAAGCACGTGTCGCTCCGATGGCGACATCCACTCGTTCATCCACCAAAGCATCCCATACGCCATTGAAAACTTCAGGATAGACAAATAACTCAATATCTGGAAAATGGCGATAAAAATCCAAAATTAGCCGACGCGTTCGCTCTGGTTTTACGACCTGATCAACCGCAATACTAAATTGCCCCCGCCAACCGTTGGCAACCTGTTGGCACTGGTGCCGAGTGTGATTCATTTTTTTGATAACAGAACGCGCTTCTTTGACAAAAATTGCCCCCGCTTCCGTTAAATCAACGTCACGGTGACGACGTTCAAACAGAGGTATTGCCAGCCATTCTTCAAGCTGTTTTACCGTATAGCTGATAGCAGAAGGCACACGATGAAGTTCTGATGCAGCTGCGCTGAAACTTCCTGTTCTGGCAACAGCATCAACGACTTCCAGAGAGTATTCAGACCACATATATCTTCCTTTCAATTTTTTTCACGGCATGGTGCAAATATTACCGTTTCACAAGTAAAAATCATGCTATATAAAATAAGCCAACTATTTCCTTATCCACTACAAAACCTAATTATTAACACAATGACAACAAATAAAAACGCCATTCCATTTATGTCTTATCTCGCAGGCTTAAGCATGTTAGGCTATTTGGCCATTGATATGTATCTACCCGCTTTTGACACAATGAAAGCAGAATTAGGTACATCCACTAATGCCATCAGTGCGAGCCTTAGCATTTTTCTTGCCGGATTTGCTTTTGCCCAGCTTTTATGGGGTCAATTGTCTGACCGTTTAGGCAGAAAACCTGTTCTTATTATCGGCCTATCCCTGTTTTCCATTAGTTGTTTAGGTATGCTTTGGATTACAGACCCGATCCAGTTACTGGTATTGAGATTTATGCAAGCGGTTGGTGTTTGTTCTGCTGCGGTGACCTGGCAGGCTTTAGTCGTCGACAGATATGATGTAGAACGTACCAAACGTGTTTTTGCCATGATCATGCCTTTGGTTGCTCTTTCCCCGGCTCTTGCGCCTTTGTTGGGCGCATGGTTATTGACGCATAATGGTTGGAGGATCATTTTCCTTGTTTTAATGATCGTAACGATATTGCTGTTAATACCAACATTTTTTCTGACCAACAAACGCACCAATATCGAAACCCACGCCAATAAAAAGGCAGTTTCTTTCTTTACGTTATTAACTTCCCCAGTTTTTAACGGAAATGTACTGATCTATGCATCTTGCAGTGCAGGTTTTTTTGCCTGGTTAACGGGTTCACCAACAATTTTGAAAGATATGGGTTATGATCCTACCGATATTGGCTTAAGTTATATTCCCCAAACTCTGGCATTTATGATTGGCGGGTATGGTTGCCGTATCTTACTGGAAAAAGTAAAAAGTGAAACAGTATTCCCATTTCTGTTGGTGGGCTATGCTGTAAGCATGATCATTATTTGTTTGATTTCCATATTAAGTGAACCTTCATTTATAGCCATTCTTATTCCTTTTTGTGTGATGGCAGCAATGAATGGTGCATCCTATCCAATTGCAGTAGCAAATGCTCTGTCTGTTTATCCACAGAATAGTGGTAAAGCGGCTGCATTACAAAATGCCCTGCAATTGGGCCTCTGTTTTGTTGCCAGTATGATCGTTTCTCTATTTATGGAATACCCTCTTTTATCGACGACGACAATCATGGCGCTTACGGTTGTTCCCATGACTATCGGTTATTGGCTGCAAAAACAAGGTGTTGAAAAGAGTCACCAAGCATAAATACAATAATTTCCCAAAAAACATAATAGTTAATAACATTATTATCTAAAGGTTACACCATTATGTAACCTTTAGATGATTGTTTAAATACCATTTCACTCATATACTCATACAGATTCATTATGCTAGAAACTCGGAATTTGAGGTCTTTCAGAGCATTGACGCTCTATTTAATTTCAGGATGAATAGGCAATATGTGCTTTTCAATGCAATTTCTATATTATTTTCAAACAAACCTTCTAGGTTTTATATAATAAAAAACAGTTACAAAGTGACACCTCAAAATTCCATCACACAAATGTTGGAGAGTATATGAGTTCGTCTTTCGTTGAAGGTAAAAAAATAATCACTGATCCTTGGCATAGGATCGCCCATGAATTGCTTCAGGAAACTGATATTGATATCAATGGCAAGCGCCCTTTCGACATACGTATTAAAAATCCTGACTTCTATAAGCGCGTATTGAAAGAAGGCTCCTTGGGTCTGGGTGAGAGTTATATGGATGGCTGGTGGGAATGTGATCGCCTTGATATTTTCTTTTACAAAGTATTACGGGCAGGTTTAGAACATCGTATCCCTAAAAATGTCAAGGATATCTTCAAGATAATTATCTCTCGTATATTTAATTTACAATCTCCCAAACGTGCCTGGATTGTAGGTGAGGAACATTATAATTTAGGCAATGACCTATTTACTCGGATGCTTGATCCTCACATGCAATATTCTTGCGGTTATTGGAAAGATGCCAACACACTGGAAGAAGCACAATCCCATAAGCTGCGCCTGATTTGCGAAAAACTACAACTGTCTCCAGGTATGACTTTATTGGATATCGGTTGTGGATGGGGAGGTTTGGCCGCCTATGCGGCAAAAAACTACGGTGTATCTGTCACAGGGGTAACGATTTCAGCCGAGCAACAGAAATATGCACAGGAACACTGCAAGGATCTAAATGTAAAAATTATCCTTGAAGATTACCGAAACCTTAACCTTCAATTTGATCGCGTTGTATCTGTCGGCATGTTTGAGCACGTAGGCCCTAAAAATTATGACAATTATTTCAATATAGTGAAAAAGAACTTAACACCTGATGGTCTGTTCCTTCTCCATACCATCGGTTCCAATATTGATAAATTAGGTTCCGATGCATGGGTCAGCAAATATATTTTCCCCAACGGCTGCTTACCGTCAATTGCCAAAATTGCCAAAGCAACTACCGGAAAGTTTATCATGGAAGATTGGCACAATTTTGGGGCTGATTATGATCGGACATTGATGGCATGGCATGAGCGATTTATCGCCAGTTGGCATGAAATAGAGCATAACTATAGCCCACGCTTCAAACGGATGTTCAGTTATTACCTGAACGCCTGTGCAGGTGCATTTCGTGCAAGAGATATACAGTTATGGCAGATAGTATTCAGCTCTCGAGGCATCGAAAAAGGATTAAGAGTACCTAGATAACTCCCCATAATGTAATTCCTAAAGCTACAGAAATGATATTTCTGTAGCTTTCGTGTTTTATCGAATCTAGAAAGATTATTTTATTGTTCTTCAATCTGTAACAATAATTTTTCTTGTTCTTTCTGAGCCATAACCCGTTCAACGGTATCTACAATCGCTTGGGTTTGTGGATCAATTTCAATATTAACCTTTTCACCGAGACGTTTTTTGCCCAAAGTTGTACGTTCCAATGTTTCTGGAATTAAATGAACACAAAAGCGATTATTGACTACATCTCCAATCGTTAGGCTAATGCCGTCAATACCAACAAATCCTTTATGCAGGATATACTTCATTAACTGCCTATCGTGAATTCGAAACCATATTTCATGGTTATTTTCAGAAGTGAAGATTTTGGCAATTTCTGCTGTTGTAATAATATGACCGGACATCAAGTGCCCACCAATTTCATCACCAAATTTAGCTGCCCTTTCCAGATTAACTAAATCACCTACCCTGAGTTCGCCAAGGTTGGTCAGACGCAATGTTTCTTTCATTAAATCAAAACTGATTAAATCACCGTCGATATTAGTTACAGTCAGACAACAACCGTTGTGGGAAACAGAAGCTCCCGTTTCAATTCCGGGTAATAATTCAGCCGGAAATTTAACAACATGGGTTCGAAAATGCATTTTTTCATCAATAGCAACTATCGGTGCTTTTCCCTGAACAATACCTGTAAACATGGAAACCTCTTTAATAATTTCATCTGGCGGATTAGTTTAACCCACCCACCTCTTTTAAACAGCATGGTGTTTAAACATCATTTCGTTTAAAAATCACCCTGTTTAAATACCATTTTATTTAATACATTATTTTGGTTGATTTTAGTTTCTGTTGAGTGTTGCTTCAATCATGTTGAGTATAAACATCGTGCAATGATTGGATTAATAAAATGAGTCCTATACAATATGGCCGCTTATAAGCGATATATTTTCTATTAACATCGTTTGCTCGCAAAAATATTTCTTGTTTTTCTCGTTAATTTTCAATCAAAAAAGGTGTAGTACGTGCAGAAATATTTAAATGAAGCGCGTAGTTTGCTCGCTTTAGGGATCCCTGTCGTCATCGCACAGTTTTCACAAACTGCGATGGGTTTCGTCGATACCGTCATGGCTGGTAAAGCTGGTGCTGTTGAAATGTCAGCGGTGGCGGTTGGCACATCAATTTGGCTGCCAACCATTCTGTTTGGCCAAGGTTTATTGCTCGCCTTGACGCCAATCGTGGCACACATGAATGGCTCTGGCCAGAGAAAAAATATTGCAGGTCAAATCCAGCAAGGGTTTTGGCTTGCTACCTTCCTCTCTATCTTGACCATCGCAATACTGTATAACAGCCGATTTATTATAGAAGCACAACATAACGTCGATCCTGTATTGGCACAAAAAGCCACGGAGTTTATCCATGCTATCATGTGGGGAGCGCCAGGTTATTTGTTTTATCAAGTTTTGCGGGGTCAATGTGAAGGATTATCGAAAACCAAACCCGCAATGGTCATAGGTCTTTCCGGACTACTGGTCAATATTCCCGTTAACTATATTTTTATTTACGGTAAATTTGGTGCACCTGCACTGGGAGGTGTCGGTTGTGGTGTTGCAACGGCAACCGTTTACTGGGTTATGTTCCTGTTGCTGCTTGCCTATGTGAAGCACTCGCCCTCCCAAAAAGATATCCCAACATTCAACAAATTTGTGGGTCCTGAATGGCATACGCAAAAACGTATTGCACTGCTTGGCCTGCCTATCGCTTTAGCGATGTTCTTTGAGGTTACTCTGTTTGCTGTCGTCTCGTTGTTGGTTTCTCCGCTCGGCGTTGTGGCTGTTGCAGGGCACCAGATATCACTCAACTTCAGCTCCATGATGTTTATGTTCCCGCTGTCATTGGGGATAGCTGCCACTATTCGCGTTGGCTACAACCTGGGCCAAAAATCAACAGAAGGCGCTAAGATATCCGCGTATACGAGTATTATTGTTGGCTTAATTATTGCCTGTATGACAGCGACCTTCACGGTACTGTTTAGCAAACACATTGCTTTTATGTACAACGATAATCCTGAGGTCGTTCTTCTTGCCTCCCACTTGATGTTGTTTGCTGCTATTTACCAACTTTCTGATGCGGTACAGGTCATTGGATCAGGAGTACTGCGCGGGTATAAAGATACACGGTCTATTTTCTTTATCACTTTTATTGCTTATTGGCTCTTAGGGCTGCCTAGTGGTTATATTCTGGCATTGACTGATTATGTCACTGAGCCGATGGGACCACAGGGTTTCTGGATTGGGTTTATTATCGGTTTAACCGCATCAGCATTCATGATGGGTTACCGCATTTTATGGACACAAAAACAGCCAGCCCATGATGTTTTGAAACGTTCTACTCGTTAATTCAATATATTAGGTTAATCAATGCGAGGGGAAAAAGCTGCGAATTCATGCTAAAAGACGTAAATGCGAGCAGTTGAACAAGAATTTGCATTTTTCCCCTTGCCAGAAGGCTCAGTGCCCGTTAATATTCGTCCCCGTTGTCAGCCACAGAAATTTAGATTGCGTCCGTAGCTCAGTTGGTTAGAGCACCACCTTGACATGGTGGGGGTCGGTGGTTCGAGTCCACTCGGACGCACCAAATATTCGGTTGGCAGAAAATAGAATCTTGATGTGCGTCCGTAGCTCAGTTGGTTAGAGCACCACCTTGACATGGTGGGGGTCGGTGGTTCGAGTCCACTCGGACGCACCATATCTAATTCATCGCTTCTCACCTTGCTTATACCTGCTACCTTTTTCCGATTTTCTTCATTCCAATACCCTTTTATACTGATGAGACTAGATTGTTATCCAGTCTACCTGTGTACTAAAAACTCAATTCCGTTTTATTTGCGCAACAACTTGATTTCTTTAATCATGAACCATGTCTATCTCCTCTTTTCTGTATGGAAATCCTTTCAAGCACTATTTTTTGATTCATTTCACAGAAATTAGTCTCTATAATACGCTTACGTCATAAGTTGAATGGTTTCAGCTAATTAATTTACCGAATCCAGAAAAAATTACAGATGATTAGTCGCACTCAATCCGTATATCTGCACATACCGAACTTCACGCTGAAAAACTATTTGACGCTTACTACTATTCATTTTCTATTGCTAGCTATTTTTCACTATGTTGCGCAACTCAGAACATCAGATGATGCGGGCATAAGTGTTAATGGCTAACGATTCACTCTTTTAATCCATTAAATCAGTAGATAGATTGTCATGAAAAAAACCAAAATTGTTTGTACTATCGGGCCAAAAACAGAATCCGAAGAGAAATTGACCGAACTGCTTAATGCTGGTATGAATGTGATGCGCCTGAACTTTTCTCACGGTGACTACGAAGAGCATGGTCAGCGCATTAAAAACATTCGCGCGGTCGTAGCAAAAACTGGCAAAAAAGCCGCAATCCTACTGGATACTAAGGGTCCTGAAATCCGCACCATGAAGCTGGAAGATGGCAATGACGTCTCCCTGACCGCAGGCCAAACTTTCACCTTTACAACAGATAAATCTGTTATTGGCAATCGAGAGCGTGTCGCTGTGACTTATGCCGGTTTGCCAGAAGATCTGAAACCAGGCAACACCCTATTGGTTGATGATGGTTTGATCGCCATGACAGTTAAAGAAACTACCGCAACTGAGGTCGTCTGCGACGTATTGAACAACGGTGACTTGGGGGAAAACAAAGGCGTTAACCTGCCAAATGTTTCTATCAACCTGCCTGCACTGGCAGAAAAAGATAAACAGGATTTGATCTTCGGTTGTGAGCAAGGCGTGGATTTCGTTGCAGCATCTTTTATCCGTAAACGTTCCGATGTACTGGAAATCCGTGAGCACCTGAAAGCTCATGGCGGCGAACACATCCAAATCATTTCTAAAATCGAAAACCAGGAAGGCCTGAATAACTTCGATGAAATTCTCGAAGCGTCTGACGGTATCATGGTTGCCCGTGGCGATCTGGGTGTTGAAATCCCGGTAGAAGAAGTTATCTTCGCGCAAAAAATGATGATCGAAAAATGTAATGCAGCTCGTAAGGTTGTTATCACTGCCACTCAGATGCTGGATTCAATGATCAAAAACCCACGCCCTACCCGCGCCGAAGCCGGCGATGTTGCCAACGCTATCTTAGACGGTACAGATGCGGTAATGCTTTCTGGTGAAAGTGCGAAAGGAAAATATCCTGTTGAAGCCGTTTCCATCATGGCAACAATCTGTGAACGTACAGATCGCGTTATGGGCAGCAAAATTGAACATACCAGGACTCAGAAGCTGCGCGTTACCGAAGCAGTGTGCCGTGGCGCGGTTGAAATTGCAGAAAAATTGGAATCTCCACTGATTGTGGTAGCAACTTATGGCGGTAAGTCTGCAAAATCTATCCGCAAGTATTTCCCTAATGCCTCAATCCTTGCATTGACAACGAATGAAATCACTGCCCGCCAATTGCTGTTGGTCAAAGGTGTTTCCACTCAGATTGTCAAAGAAATCGCCTCTACCGATGATTTTTATCGTATTGGTAAAGAAGCTGCATTGGCAAGTGGTATGGCACACAAAGGGGATATCGTTGTCATGGTATCCGGTGCATTAGTACCCAGTGGCACCACAAACACTTCCTCTGTTCACGTGCTATAAGATTAAATAAGCTAACTAACTGTGCTGTCTAAATTTGGGCAGTACTGGGATCATAAAGAAGCCTATATTTGTATTATGCAAATTGGGCTTCTTATATTTCTATGGTGCTCCATCATCATAGTGAGCGTTAAAAATTAATATTCTTCTTTCAAATTGTTGCTCAATACAAGAATATTTTACTATCTTCACTCAATTATACCAATCCAACTTCAAGGTGCGTGTTATATTTTTCCACGCAGCGGGGAAATATAAGGCCTCGCGTCGTCTTGCGGATTGCAGCTTGAAGTTTATCGAGTATATGTTTAAAGCTGCTGATCTTCTATATAACAATAATTCATGTTAATTTAACAATATTGATTCAATTATCCTTTTATTATTAAAATAATTAAACAGATAAGTCACTCTATTGTTTGTGCGGAATTTTTTTTCGTAGCAAAAATTTATTCTCTTTCTAAAATAGTTTGTGCAATACTTAGATGGCTACTTGGGGATTAACTTAATCTAGAGGGTAATGTGATGAATCGTACTAAAGTTGTATTTGGTGCAGTAATTCTGGCTTCTACTCTGTTAGCGGGTTGCTCAAGCGCAACTAAAGTTGAACAACTCGCCTCTCAGGTTCAAACTCTCGGTTCTAAAGTTGACCAGTTGAGCAGTGATCTCAGTTCTATTCGTTCTGATGTACAATCAGCCAGAGACGAAGCTGCTCGTGCGAATCAGCGCCTTGATAACCAAGTTCGTTCATACAAGAAATAATCTTTATAGTAGGTAGAAATTGTTGATAACAAATGGCGTACCACTGTACGCCATTTCTATTTTGGCCTGCCGCCCTATATTTCCCAATTTCTCAGGTTTCAGGTTGATAAATTGGCCTTGGTTGGTTTAACGGCGGTATTTTAGCTGGTTTAATTTCGGGACCGGCCACATCTTCAATTGACCTTAAAATCGCCTTTTCTGCCTGGCTATTTGTAGTCAGCTCTATATTTACCTGCACTGGCACTCCTGCACGACGAATAATAGCCTGATCAACAAGGAATTCATCTGTTTCACGATGATTAACGAACTCCACTAAACCTTCAGAACGCGGAACTGGCATTGTTTGCGGATCATCAGTCTCTTTATTAGAAAGTGGCTGATGAACTTCCACATAGCGCTTACCATCTGGCTCTATGGCATATTTCACTGGTTCATTCATGACTTGAACACGTGTTCCTCGTGGAACAGTCTGAAACAACGCTTCAATATCATCAGGTCGCAAACGAATACATCCTGAACTGACACGCATACCAATGCCAAAATTCGCATTTGTACCGTGGATCAGATATTCACCACGCCCGGCGGCCAAACGTAAGGCAAAATCGCCCATTGGATTATCTGAACCTGCAGGTATTACGGCAGGCAAAATAATTCCCCGACTAGCATAATCCTTGCGAATATTAACGGTTGGTGTCCATGTCGGGTTTTTGATCAACTGGCTGACTGACGTTGTCATAGTCGGCGTGTTACGCCCAAGTTGACCTATTCCAATAGGGTACACAACGACATAATTTTTCCCTTCGGGGAAATAATAGAGTCTGAGTTCGGCCAGATTGATAATAATTCCCCGGCGGGGAGTGTCTGGCAGCAGCATCTGTGATGGAATAATTAACTCAGTGCCAGGTTTAGGTAAATAGGGATCAACGCCAGGATTTGCTTCCAACATCGCCAATAATCCTATTTGGTATTTGGCCGCAATGAATTCTAACGGACGTCCGTCATCGGGCACAATATAGGCAGAGTTTTCGCCAATCAGACGGCTATTAGCAGGAGGCAATGGGTACTCGATAGCATGGGCGATATGAGTCAATCCACTTAACGACAACATGCCAATCAAGAACATGCCGATAACAGTTAAAAATCGCTTCATACGGGCTTCCTGAAAATGATGCTTGCATGTTTATGGTTAATTAATAGCCTACTTTGCAAAACTATTCTATCTTATTCGTAGTAATCAAAGCGGGATTGATATCGTCCGACTGTTCCCGCCAGCCAAATACTGACAGGAACAAAAACATAACAGGTAGGATAATTAAGATAAAACTGCCGTTGTCAGGCGAGACGTGCAGCATAATTGTTGCTGATCATTATAGATATCAATCTGCCAGACCTGATGTGAACGGCCAAGATGGACAGGTTTACAAATCCCTTTAACCATGCCTTCATGAACAGATTTAAGGTGGTTAGCATTAATCTCTACGCCCACCACTTTCTGTTCGCCTTCCGAGCAGAGATAACCGGCAATCGAGCCGAGTGTTTCAGCTAATACCACCGATGCCCCGCCATGCAAGATCCCGAAGGGTTGTTTAGTGCGTTGATCGACGGGCATTGTTCCTTCGATAAAATCATCACCAAGCTGGGTAAATTCGATCCCTACATGTCTTACCATACACTCACCATTAAATTGATTAAGTGTATTTACATCTATATTACGTTTCCAAATCACGACATTATCTCCAATAGGGCTTGTAATGGATGTTTAAGCAGTTTTCCTTCTATACGCTTCACCTGACTGCGACACGAATACCCGGTACTCAGACAATGTTCTAAGGATAGATTTCTCAGTGCTGGTGCCCATGAAAGATTGTAGATGCCAATGGATCTCTCCAGATTTTTCTTTTCATGGCCATATGTACCAGCCATACCACAACACCCAACATTGACATGATTCAATTGATGACCAAAATGGCAGAAGATATCAGCCCATTGTTTGCCGCTATTAGGCAATGCTGTCACTTCGGTACAGTGCCCAAGCAGATACCAGTCGTCTCTGAACATTGAACCCTCGTTTTTCGCTTGTGACATTTTTTCCGGCAAAATACTGATTAACCATTCATGTACCAACTGAACGTTAAAATCTCCCCTCCGTTCACCCAGAATCGCGTTATATTCATCCCGATAACACAGAACTAAAGCAGGATCGACACCTACCATAGGAATATTCAGGCGCGCTATTCGATTAAGAAAGTCAGCCGTTTTTCCTGCGGTTTTGGCAAATCGATGCAAGAATCCTTTAACGTGCTGTGCTTTTCCATTGGGTGAAAATGGCAGTAAAACAGGCTTATACCCCAACTTTTCTGCCAGCAATACAAAATCGGTGACCACTTTAGCATCGTAATAACTTGTAAAAGGATCCTGGACAATCAGCACATATTGGTCACGCTGTAATGATGACAAGCTTTCCAGCTGTTCCAGCGTTGTCCTTGCTGCATAATGACCCGCCAGTTGCTGTTGCAATGTCGGGTAGGAGAGTAACGGCAGATCGGCCATGCCAATGGTGTACTGGCTGATTTTTTGTACCCACGGTTGTTTCAGGAAAAAATTAAATACTCGCGGCGCTTTTGCCATCATTGGCGTGCTGGATTCAACATTAGCAACAATATGATCACGCAATGGGCGCAAGTAACGGCTGTGATAAAGCGCTAAAAAGCGGGAACGGAACGAAGGAACATCAATCTTGATCGGACATTGGGTTGAACAAGCTTTACAGGCTAAACAACCTGACATTGCCTCTTTGACCTCATGCGAAAAATCATACTCACCACGCCACGCTTGCCAACTATGGCGCGTCTTTTCTATCAGTCCCCGCAAACTGGGGCGCACTTGCTCCAGCCCCTGCTCCAGCAATTTGGGTTCAACCCCTTGTTCTGTCAAAAGCCGCAACCACTCTCTCACCAAGGTCGCCCTGCCTTTGGGAGAATGTATGCGATGCTGACTGATTTTCATTGACGGGCACATCGGGCTTCTGACATCGAAATTGAAGCATAATCCATTACCATTACATTCCATCGCGCCGCGAAATGCTCTCCTTACATTAACAGGAATGGTACGGTCGTAAGTCCCGCGCTTGGCTGCATCAACTTTCATCATAGGATCATCGACGCCAATGGGTGGACAGATTTTCCCCGGATTGAGTCGATTGAGTGGATCAAACACCGTCTTTATGCGGCGCAGTTCGTTATACAAAGCCTCACCAAAAAAGGCAGGGCTATATTCTGCCCGAAAACCCTTTCCATGTTCTCCCCATAACAAACCGCCATATTTGGCCGTCAAATGAACAACTTCATCAGAAATCTGTTTCATCAAGATTTCCTGCTGAGGATCACACATATCCAACGCAGGACGCACGTGCAAAACACCTGCATCTACATGCCCAAACATACCGTAATTCAGTTTGTGATTATCCAAAAGCTGGCGAAACTCAGAGATATAATCGGCAAGATGTTGAGGAGGAACACAGGTATCTTCGACAAAGGGAATGGGTTTAGCAGAACCTTTACTGTTGCCTAACAATCCGACGGATTTTTTCCGCATGGCATAAATGCGCTCAATATCCATCAAATCATGGCATATCTGATAGCCAATAATGCCCGCCTGATTTTTTTCCATCAATTCATCAAGGCGTAAGCAAAGCTCCTGCAACTGCTGATCAATTTTCTGTTCATCATTACCACTGAATTCGACAATATTCAGGCCTTGCATATCTTTATCAGGCACGTCAGTAATCAATTCTTTCACTGAATGCCAGATGATATCTTCGCGCGCCAGGTTCAGTACCTTAGAGTCTACCGTTTCAACCGAGAGTGCTTTGGCTTCGACCATAAAGGGAGCATTACGTAGGGCAGAATCAAAGGCGTTATATTTGACATTCACCAGTCGCCGGACTTTAGGTAACGGCGTGATATCCAGTGTCGCCTCGGTAATGAAGGCCAGAGTACCTTCAGAACCCGTCAAAATACGGGTGAGATCAAAAGACTGCATATCGTCGCTGAATACATGACGTAAATCGTATCCCGTCAGAAATCGATTGAGTTCAGGGAACTTCTCAATGATTAGTTTCCGTTGTTCACGGCAACGTTCCAATACCGTTTTATAAATACGACCCGCTATACTCTCTTCCTGAGCAATCGATTCCGCTAATGCTGTGCTCACAGGACGGGTATCTAACATTTCCCCTCCCAATAAAACCGCACGTATACCCAAGACATGATCCGAGGTTTTGCCATAAACCAACGATCCCTGACCGGAAGCATCCGTATTGATCATGCCGCCCAACGTAGCACGGTTACTGGTTGAAAGTTCTGGAGAGAAAAAATAACCGAAAGGTTTTAGATATTGATTAAGCTGATCTTTGATAACACCGGCTTCTACCCTTACCCATCCCTGCTCTGGGTTGATTTCCAGAATGCGGTTCATATAACGGGACATATCCACCACAATACCACGGTTAAGTGATTGCCCATTCGTGCCCGTTCCGCCGCCGCGGGGGGTAAAAGTCAGAGTCTTAAAACGCGCCTCTTCTGCTATTCTTGTCAGCAAAACAACATCGGCACTGGAACGAGGAAATACAACAGCTTGTGGTAACAGTTGATAAATACTATTATCTGTCGCCATGGTCAGCCTGTCGGCATAGCTACTGGCAGTGTCTCCGGTAAAACCCGCTTCTTTCAGTGTAATCAAATAGTTTTGAGCCAGTTCACTGACATGGGGGGCTTGTGATATACGTGGGATCATTGGCTAATTGCCCCTTATTCTAATAAATATCCACATTGCTTTATCTATATACTATCTTGGATAACGTCACTCAGACAATTTTCTGGTTTCTGAGCAGGTTTTCAACCATATCACAATATTTATCGATTTTGAGCAACCAATGAAATAACGTTATATTTAATTATCGTTGTTACTGCCAACACTATTTAATTACCTGAGAAATGATTTCATGGAAAAATCACAATCACACCAAGATTTACCTAAGTTGTTATTCGCTCTATTCTTCATTTTATTGCTCATTACCACCAGCTTTTGGGTCTTAAGTCCCTTTATTTTAGGATTTATTTGGTCAGGAATGGTGGTTATCGCAACCTGGCCATTCTTGGAGAAGTTACAACAACGGTTATGGGGAAAACGCTGGATTGCAGTTTCTATCATGACGTTACTGTTGGTTTTGTTATTTGTTATCCCTATTGCGTTACTTGTCAGCAGTTTGGTAGAAAACAGTGCGCCATTGATTGAGTGGGCAAAATCGCCTTCCTCGTTCCAACTTCCACAACTGGAATGGCTCAATCGAGTCCCTGTCATTGGCAAAGATTTATATCTTAAATGGCAGGATTTGATTGCTGATGGCAGTAACATGCTTCTCAACAAAATTCCCCCTTATATCGGTAAAGCAGCAACATGGTTTTTTACCCAAGCCGCTAATGCAGGACGCTTTCTTTTCCATCTGGTACTGATGGTCATGTTCAGTGTATTACTTTACTGGAAGGGTGATCAGGTGATGCTGAGTATCCGCCATTTTGCTATCCGGTTAGCAGATAAACGAGGTGATGCCGTAGTGTTGCTGGCTGCCCGATCGATCCGCGCCGTCGCTCTTGGCGTGGTGGTAACGGCATTGGTTCAAGCCATCGCGGGCGGAATTGGGTTGGCAATTGTCGGCATTCCGTATCCAATGATATTGACAGTACTCATGTTTGTATGCTGTGTTGCCCAGTTAGGGCCTCTGCTTGTTCTCGTTCCATCTATCGCATGGCTTTATTGGACGGGAGAAACAACCTGGGGAACAATTTTAATTATCTGGAGCCTGGTATTAACCACCATGGATGGTGTCCTGCGCCCTTTCCTGATCCGTCTTGGTGCTGACTTACCTATGGTATTAATTCTCACTGGTGTCATCGGCGGGATCCTGTCATTGGGTGTCATTGGGCTATTTATTGGGCCTGTTGTATTGGCTGTTTCTTACAGTTTACTATTGGCATGGATGAATGAAGTTCCTAAACCCGAAGGAAATATGACAGATATGGAAAAACATTTCGGGAAAAAGCACGTCAAATAATTAAATAATCGCGCGAAAATACTATCTTTTCGCGCGATTATAAAATTGATGGATATATCATCACCCCCCTAAAATATAAAATTATTTTTCGTAAAAATAAAACCCACCAAGAAAATTGTTGCAAAAAAAGTTATTTTCATAAAGTTTTTTCCTAATCTCTATTTATTAAGAGGATTCTTAATGAATAAACTCACCTATTAAATTAGTATTCAGTTCATCGAAACACATGTTTCCCAGAGTATTGCCGTCTCAGCTTATAACGCCATAGGCTGGGTTCAATGAAGTATATATATTGCTGTGTGTAGTCTTTGCCTGTCAGCCCATGATAGGCTTTTTTTTGCATTCCAAAAAACATGTAACACAGAATATAAAAGCCTGAAAGTATCTTAACAGGCTCTTATATTTATATTTGAATTAAATGCTATGAGTGATTTCCAGTTAATTATTTTCAGCCAACGCAATCCACGTTTTCACGACTGTATCAGGATTCAATGATAAACTGTCAATTCCTTCCTTCATTAACCATTGAGCAAAATCTTCATGATCCGAAGGCCCTTGTCCACAGATGCCAACATATTTCCCCTGCCGTTTAGCTGCCTGAATTGCCATAGAAAGTAATTGTTTCACCGCGTCATTACGTTCATCGAATAATTCGGATACCACACCAGAATCGCGATCTAATCCCAGAGCTAATTGCGTCATATCATTTGAGCCAATTGAGAAGCCGTCAAAATATTGAAGGAATTGCTCTGCTAACAACGCATTCGATGGAATTTCACACATCATGATAACTTTCAAGCCATTCTCACCGCGCTTCAAACCCTGAGATGCCAATTCCGCTATTACCGCTTCCGCTTGATCAACGGTACGCACAAACGGGATCATCACCTCAACGTTAGTTAATCCCATCACATTACGCACCCGCTTGATCGCCTCGCATTCCAAAGCAAAACATTGACGGAAGCTGTCAGAAACGTAGCGCCCTGCCCCACGGAAACCCAGCATTGGGTTTTCTTCATGGGGTTCATATCTGTTCCCCCCCACCAGATTCGCATATTCATTGGATTTGAAATCTGATAAGCGAACGATCACCCGTTTGGGCCAGAATGCTGCCGCTAGCGTTGCAACCCCTTCGGTTAATTTCCCTATATAAAACTCAATCGGATCATCATAACCCACCATCAACGAGTTAATTTGCTCTTGCAGCTCAGGAGACTGTTTGGAATATTCAAGCAGAGCACGAGGATGCACACCGATCATCCGGTTAATAATAAACTCCAGTCGAGCCAAGCCAATTCCTTCATTTGGCAAACAGGCGAAATCAAATGCGCGATCAGGATTGCCTATATTCATCATGATCTTCACATCCAATTCCGGCAGTTTATCAATTTGGGCACTCTGAACACTGAAATCTAGTTTATGCTGATAAACGTAACCTGTATCACCTTCCGAACAAGAAACCGTTACCTGTTGACCTTCCTGTAGACGTTCGGTCGCATCACCACAACCAACAACGGCAGGAATCCCCAGCTCACGAGCAATAATGGCGGCATGACAGGTACGTCCTCCACGATTAGTGACAAGGGCTGCGGCTCTTTTCATGACCGGTTCCCAATCCGGATCAGTCATGTCAGTAACCAATACATCCCCCACTTGAATGCGATCCATTTCACTCAGATTGTGGATAACTTTGACTGTTCCAACACCGATACGATGCCCAATTGCTCGACCTTCTACCAATACATTACCTTGCTCATTGAGTTGGTAACGTTCCATTACCTGCTGATTTGATCGAACAGTTTCAGGACGGGCTTGCACAATATATAACTTGCCATTATGCCCATCTTTCGCCCACTCGATATCCATCGGACGACCATAATGCTTCTCAATCAGCAAAGCCTGTCTAGCCAACGCTTCCACTTCACTGTCAGCCAAAGAGAAACGATTGCGCAACTCCTCTGATACAGCTTCCGTACGCACTTGCTTACCATGCTCTTTGCTATCTGCATAAACCATACGTATTTTTTTAGAGCCAAGATTACGACGCACTATTGCCGGGCGATTGTTCTTCAACGTCGGTTTGTGGACATAAAATTCATCAGGGTTTACTGCCCCCTGCACAACCATCTCCCCCAAACCATAAGCTGATGTAATGAACACAACCTGATCAAAACCTGATTCAGTATCAATCGTGAACATCACCCCAGACGAGGCCAAATCAGAACGCACCATGCGCTGTATACCCGCAGAAAGTGCAACACCACGGTGGTCATAACCTTGATGAACACGGTAAGAAATGGCACGATCATTAAAAAGTGATGCAAAGACATGCTTGATAGCCACCATCACCGCATCAATGCCCTGCACATTCAAGAAAGTTTCTTGCTGTCCAGCAAAAGATGCATCCGGCATATCTTCTGCGGTTGCAGAAGAACGCACGGCGAAAGAGGCATCAGGCTCGCCTTCAGACAATTGCAGATAGGCATCACGAATATCTTTTTCAAGTTGAGCCGTAAATGGCGTATCAATCACCCACTGACGGATCTGTGCGCCAGTTTTAGCCAACTGATTGACATCGTCAACATTGGTTTCATCCAGCAATTGATAAATACGCTGGTTCACACCACTTTGTTCCAGAAAATCATTAAATGCCTGTGCAGTTGTCGCAAAACCATTGGGAACAGACACGCCAAGTTCAGCCAGATTGGTGATCATCTCGCCAAGCGAGGCGTTTTTACCACCAACCCGATTAACGTCATCCATGCCTAATTGGTTATACCAGAGCACATTGCTTGGGGTGAGGCCACTATTGGACATTAGAAACTATCCTTTTTTACATTCGGAGGTACAAATCGGAAAATTAAAGATGCACTTCACAGCAGAAAATAGCCTAGCACATTGTCTTGCCAGATATAGAAAGGTGAATCGATCAACCCAACAATATTATTTTTTTACGGGTATACTTCTGGAAAAAATCCTAAGCAACTGTCTTGAAAGCGATTTTATGGCGTTATCTGATGATACGAATTATTCCATTCTTCATTTTTTCTAATCATCACATTCAAGATGGTCAGCAGCTTGCGCTTGCGCATACAAGCCACAAGAGTGAAGTGGTCAATAAAAATTGGTCACTGACTTAGAGGCTTCCCAAAATAATCTTTCTGATTCATTGGGGGTTAATCCGTTGTTATACCAGTGAGGGCGAAGCTGACTGTAATAACCTGTTATATACTGGGTGATTGAATATCTGGCTGCCATAAAATTTGCATATCCCTCTAAAGGCACCCATTCGCTTTTCAAGCTCCTGAAAAACCGCTCCATTGGGCTGTTATCCCAACAGTTTCCCCGTCGGCTCAGGCTTTGTTTGATACCGTATTGCTGTAATAATCGCCTAAATGCTTTGCTGGTATACTGGCATCCCTGATCGCTGTGAAACATCACACCTTGTGGCTTTCCTCTTGATTCAAATGCCATTGTTAAGGCTTTCTTCGTTAACTCAGCGTCGGGCGAAAATGACATCGCACAACCGACGGGTTTACGCGCAAATAAGTCGAGAACCACCGCTAAATACGCCCAACGTTGACCTGTCCAGATGTAAGTGATGTCACCACACCAAACCTGATTAGGTTCCGTAACAGCAAATTGGCGGTCAAGATGGTTTGGAATATCAACATGTTCCTGCTCCTTTCGTGAATACCGATGTTTGGGTTGTTGACGACTGACCAGCCCGAGTTCAGCCATGAGTTTTCCGGCCCGCCATCGGCCTAATGGGATCCCCTCACGGGTAACTATCGAGGCAATCGTTCGTGCTCCGGCAGAACCGTGACTTTTGTTAAAGGCTTCACGAACCCGGCTTTTTAGCGTTACGCGAGCAGAGTCTGGCCGCTTGATTCGCTTGTGCCAGGCCTGATAACTACTGCGATGAACCCCGAACAGTTGGCAAAGAGAAGCCACCGGATAATGCACTCTGAATTGCTCGATTAACGAGAACTGTTCATGTAGTCCGACATCAAGAGTGCTGAGGCTTTTTTTTAATACATCGTTTTCCATTTCAAGGCGTTGCAGTTTCTTCTTCAGTTCGCGTATTTCAATTTGCTCCGGCGTGATGGGTGAGGCTTTGGGTGATTGGCCTTGTCGCTCCTGTTTTAACTGGCGAACCCAAGATTCCATTGCCGATTTACTCACATTCATCGCCTTCGCCGCTTCTCTTATGCTGTAATGCTGGTCAAGGACTAGCGGGGCAGATTCCAGTTTAAATTCGGGGCTGAAACGTCTTTTCATCATGTCACCTATTTTGCGTGTTGAAGTGAGAATATCACCTCTATAACGGTGACCAAAATCATTGGACCACATCAGAGCCACTTTTTTGGCCTTACCCGCCGCCAGCAGGCGGTTGTAAAACGTCTTGATTACCGGGTTAAAACGGGTTGCCACGAGTGTGGCCATATACAACGCTGTCCGAACCCCAGCGCGCCCGCCAAAGATGGTTCGTCGACCCCGCATAGTTCCCGAGTCACGGTTAACAGGAGCAACGCCAACAAGTGCACTGATTTCCCGACGCGAGAGCTTGCCCAGTTCAGGGACTTCTGCCAGCAGGGCTGCTGTTGTCATTGCCCCAATGCCCTTGATGGCGCTGAGCCGGTCAGCCAGTTCCTTAAAATGAATCTGGATATGTTTATTCATATCTTCATCGATCCGCGCCAGCTCAGCTTCCAGTGCTTTAATGACAGTGTTGATGCTCTTTCTGCTCTGAGGATGCGCAGGATGTAGGCGATTACGCTCAGCAACCAGCATCGTAATCAACTGCCGTCTGCGCACCACCATGGCAGAAAGAATCTGACGTTCCGCATCTGGCAGCGCCCGAATAAACCGTTCTCGTTCGGGATGACGGTTTATCACTTCTGCCATCTGAGTCAGGACCTTGGCGTCAATGCGGTCAGTCTTTGCCAGATATCCCATGGCCCGGGCAAAATCTCGCGCTTGCCTGGGATTAATAACAACGACATCAAACCCTTCGGCCTGAAGCGAGCAGGCAACAGCAGATTCCAGTCCACCGGTGGCTTCCATCAGAATCAGGGACACGAGATGTTGCTTCAGTACGGACACAATGGCATCAAAACCATCAGGATCATTACTGGCGGTGAATGCCTCTACGCCAGTACTCACGGCGATATCTAATGAGGCTTTGGAAACATCGATGCCCACACAAAGTGGATTTGGCTGACTCATATTACCCTGCCTTGCAAATACGTTATGGATGACGGACAACTGTTCGGGTTTCAGATGAGTGGCTCAGTGTATGCGTCAATAGCTTTAAAACGGGCTTAAAACCCCAGGGCAACTCAGACTGCGTACACTGTGCCAAATCTAATCGTATTTATTTTAACCTACTTTTAAGATACAAGGGAATCTGATGATAGATGAAACCGGTGTGTTAACCGGGGTTACGTTGACTCCCGCCAGTGTCAGTGAACGTGAAGCCGCCTGGGATTTAGCCGCCCCGATAAAAGGGTATCTACTCGGTGATAAAGGCTATTTAGGCATTGAATTTAAACAGGAAATGAAGAAGCATGGCATTGAGATGATTACGCCGATGCGTGCCAATATGGATGATCCTCTTCCCAAGGAAACGAGAAGTATGATCAATGCCAAACGCCGTTTAATTGAAACCGTGATTGGTCAACTCGCTGGACAATTTGCTATCGAGAAGTGCTGGGCACGGGATTTGTGGCATTTGAGTAATCGAATTGCCAGAAAACTGCTTTCTCACACGTTGGGTATTTTTGCCAATGTTAAACAAGGTAAAAGTCAACGCGACTGGCTTCAACAAGCCAACGTTATAGGATGTTAAAGTCGAGCATCGCGTTAGATACACATCTCAAATGTCGTTTTCACGCTCAATGAAAGTTCCTATGACTTTATCGTGCATTGCTTCCGATTTGGAAAAACAAAGGGTTTTTCGATTCAATCGCTTGATTCGCGTTCGCGGATTCAGATTAGCACGCTCTATACGCTGAGTGAATTGTTTACCAACCAGATGTTTTTCTTCAGGAAGTACCTGGTAAGGAGAATAATTATCCGTACAGAACAACCGAATGTTAAAGGTGGACAGTAATTTTAGAAGTTTATGTCATGTGGCGGTACTGCGGTCACCAAAAACGTGGGCGACAACCCGTTTTAGACGAGGCTCCCAAGCGTACCAGAGCCAGCGTTGATTTTTCTTGTTACCGACATAAGACCATTGTTCATCAACTTCGCAAATGAGTTCGATATCACGCCGAAGCGTAGTCACATTTCGGGGAGCGAGTTTTTAAGCGTTTTCATGACGGTGGCTGTGGCAATTTTCAATACACGGGCGGTGTCGCGAATGCCGCTGTTATTCATCGCCATATCAACAACTTGCTCTTTCACTCCGGGGTTGCAGGCACGGTAGCTATATTTCAGTTGAAAGGTTTTTCGACAGGCATAGCAAGGGTAACGGGGATGACCGGCACTTCCTTTTACCTCTTCTGATTTGTGACAATAACGACAACAAACATCAATCTTAGCCATATTTCACCACTAAAAAGCGCGAAGTTTATCACAGTAACTAATTAACCCGAATTCTGGATAAGAAATTGACGAGAAGCCTGTTCCGGGAGCAAAGTTTTGGTGCACACCAAAAACCGCTCCGAGGTGGAACAGGCTATGGACAAGTTAGTTGAAGTTTTCTGTGATGTCGATGATTTTTGCCGTTTTTTCATCCCTCAATGGGAACAATTTTGTCTCGATAGCGGGCATCGTTTACGCCGCCGACAAGGTCATATGTATCCCAGTGAAATCATGACCCTTTTGATCCTTTTTCATCTGTCGCATTACCGTGATTTTAAACATTTTTATCTAGAGCATATTTGGAAATATCACCATAAGGATTTTCCAACCTTGCTCAGCTATCCTCGCTTTGTCAGTGTGGCTTCTTCCGTTCTGGTGCCACTATGCAGCTATCTGACTCAATTAAAAGGGAAACCCACAGGCATTGCTTTTATTGATTCCATCAGTTTGAGTGTCTGCCATAACATTCGCATCCCTCGACATAAGGTCTTTGCGGGAATAGCAAAGCGCGGAAAAAATTCAATGGGTTGGTTTTACGGTTTCAAATTACACTTGGTTGTCAATCATCAGGGGGAAATTCTAGCGCTTAAAGTGACTGCGGGAAATGTGGATGATCGGGAACCTGTTCATGAATTATCAAAAGAATTAATAGGTTCTCTTTACGGTGACAAAGGTTATCTCAGCCAGGAATTGGCGGACGATTTAGCCAAAACCGATGTCACTTTCATCACGAAAAAACGGCGCAACATGAAAGCGTGCATGCAAGCTGAGTGGGATAAAATAATGTTAAAAAAGCGTTTTATTATTGAAACGATTAATGGGCAATTAAAATTGATTTCTCAGATAGAGCATTCGCGTCACCGAAGTCTAAGAGGATTTATGTTGACCGTTTTAGGTGGACTGATTGCTTACTGCCTTAAATTGAAGAAACCATCACTGAAAGTTTTCTACTTAGAAGAAGATGTTCCAATGATGGCTTAAGCAGAATTCGGGTTAACTATAGGGATTCCTTGAGGTTAAGGAGTCCTATTGCCGTAGTCCTCAGTTTGGGAGGCTCCCCGATGATTTCGGGTCAGTTACCTAACCCATTGATAAACATTCAAACGCCATATTTGGCGTCTGCTCATAGTTTGAGCGTCGATAATATTGAGATGTTCCGGGGGGCAAAATGACGGCCTCGGATAAATCAATGAGTTACAGTGATAGCTTGAAAAGTAAGCAGACGGCATATTTACAGTCTGGTGATCATTGATTCCGACGAAAAACATCGTCAGTCACTGAGTTACATTAAGTAACCCTGTGAGGGTAAAAGGTATAGAGGAAATCACCATACCTAAAGTGGGATATCCCACCTTGAAGATGGTTGGAATTTCAACCATGAATCAGATTTGAGCCATCTACGACAACTATAGGGATTTCTTCTATAGTTGAATGGCTGCTGATTTTTCCGATTTCAAATTGGGAAATCGTTAACTTAGAGATTAAAGAGTAGATATCTGGTTTTTAGCATTTCGTGTTATATTTGTACTGTTTCTTTGTGTTCGACTCCTGAGTTAGCGGAAAATGGAGGAGTCGAACAAGGGCCGATAAATTTTGCTCAACTATCCGTTTTTTCTCACCAAATTTTTCTGTGTATAGCACTGTGTGTATTTTTGTTTTTATATTTTTGTTTTAAATCAATAAATTGATATTGTTGTTCGAATCTCTCCTCAACTGCCAGAAGATAGTCACCTTCCTGCTGCACAATTTGTTCCGCAATCTTCGTTTGGCATCCCATCGCATCAATTGTTATCAGGCAATCTGTGATATCCAGCAAGCGGAGTAATTTTGGGATCGCAGTGATTTCATTGGACTTTTTGTCTGTCTTCAGTTGTCCCATCACTACGCCGTTCTGGGTGGCAAACGCACTCACCATGTGGAACATCGACTGCCGATTCTTGCCATCATAAGTTCCCCGCAACGTTTTTCCGTCAATGGCGATAATTTTCCCTTCTGAGCGTTCGTTAACCCATTGAACCCAATGAATAAAACAGTGCTGAAACTCAACGGGATTGAGCCGAGAAATCAGGCGAGCGATAGCATCATGTCCCGGTATTCCATTAGGAAAAAGGGTTTTTTTCTTGATACCAGTCCAGGTACGTTTCGCCGAAATCTTCAATATCTTCCCATCCTTCTGCACCGGCGATGATGGCTGTAATCGACAAAAAAAGGACATCAAACAAAGGATAATTGATCTTAGACGACTGGCGGGGGTCTGTTAATGTACTAAAATACCGAGAAAAAGCATCGATTCTCATAAGAATACTTCCCGAAAAAAGAAGTATGAAATTATATTTTTTCTTATTCGTCAAACCTGAAATTTTTTAACAAAAAGTTCACGCTCTCGCCCTGATAGATAAATGGATTGTGGAAAGCGGTAATAAGTTGCATCAAGGCATGAGGTGTTTTTTCATGTGCAACTCCATTAATACCATACTGTCCTAATCGTTCTATGGCATCATCATAGGTTAAAGCTAATGTACTGCCGTTGAGATCAGTAAGAATATGTTCAAGGCTTTGATTAGCTCGTCTCGCGACGATAAATTCTTTTTCCTTGGCTAAACGACGCGTCAATCGTCCATTCTGAAATTATCATCCGGATTCGGTTCAAAATGATGCTCCAGAGAGGCCTTTATCATCTCATCCGTTAATTGGCCCACCGTGGCACAAAAATAGCCTCTACTCCAAAAATGTTGACCCCAGTATCGTTTTTTCAGATGCGGAAACTCTTCAAACAACTTACTCGCTGTCCTTCCCTTCAGTCTCCTCATGATTTCTGAGGGCGTTAATGTCGGGGGGGCTACTCACCAGTATGCGAATATGGTCTTTGCTCACTACGCCCTTTAATATCCTGATTTCAAACGTTTCACATGTCTGACGGACTAACTCCCGTACCCGTGTAGCCACTTCACCTATCAGCACTTTGTACCTATATTTTGTTACCCACACAAAATGATATTCAATCTGAAATACTGTGTGGCTGCCGTATCTGTAATCCATATTACACCTCCGGTACAACACAGTATTGCAGCTAAAGCTGACCGACTAAAGTCGGTGGTTTTAACCTTTCATATGGAAGAATAAAATGTTCGCACAGAGAATAAGTGCTGTAGCCATCCCTGCTGCCCAGTACAGTCCCATACCACATAATTCCCCTATTCCCGCTGAACACCATAATGTCGCTGCTGTATTTAAACCACGGATGCTCATTCCCTGACGCATAATCACACCAGCACCAAGAAAACCAACTCCAGAGATAATTTGTGCAGCAATACGATCAGGGTTTCCCTCAGAGACGCTCATTGCAGTAACCATGAAAAGTGCAGCACCTGTTGATACCAAGGCGTTGGTTCTTAATCCCGCCATACGTTGGCGCCATTGACGTTCAGCTCCAATCAAGGCCCCAAAACACAGCGCAGACAGTAAGTGCATTGCAATAGATGTTAACAACATGGCATTCTCCATAACATCAAATGGATAAAGATACTCTAAGTTCCTCAAGTTATTGATTGTGAACTTGATTGATTAGCCCAAACTTGAAATCTGTCAGGTGCAGAAAATCATGTACAGAGCGGCTGGCTCATTTTATTTGTTGAGCTTTTTATTGGTTGCGTTTTTTAATTCGTTTAAAACTAATACGCAAAAAATAGCCTGAAGAGATCATCTCTTCATCGTACATAGAATATTCTGACAACGAATCTTTAATCGATTATTCGTATGTTCCCGGAGGGAATAAGGAGTGAATATATAGCAGAATCATACCAATATGGCATAATATCCCAATCCAATATGACAAGGCATAAAGTGAAATGGGTTACAGTCTAGATTTTCGAAAAAGAGTCCTGGCATACAAAGATAAACATTTGTTGACTTTCGAGCAAACGAGTGTCCATTTTGAGATTTCTATTCGTACCCTGTTCCGGTGGAGCCATAAAATAGAACCTTGCATGACGCGTGATAAGCCTCCCATGAAAATTCCTGATGAGGTGCTTATCGCGGATATCCAAAAATTTCCCGACGATTATCAGTGGGAAAGAGCAAAACGTTTAGGTGTCTCGCAGTCGGCTATTCATTACGCCTTGAAACGACTTCGGCTCACGCATAAAAAAAACGCTGGAACACCCTCGCGCTGACCCTCAGGCTCGTCAAGCGTTTGTCGAGCGGATCAATGGCTATGAACAGGCAGGCAAACCGATAGTTTACTTAGATGAAAGTGGTTTTGCTCAATCCATGCCACGTACACATGGGTATGCTGAAAAAGGACAGCGCTGTTTTGGTACACACGACTGGCAGGCGAAAGGCCGTATTAACGTGATTGGGGCCATTCTCAACAATCGCTTCGTCACCTTAAGTTTGTTTACCGGGAGCATTAATGCGGATGTCTTTCATGCATGGATAACGCAAGATTTATTGCCAAAACTCCCGCACGGTGCAGTGATAGTCATGGATAATGCGTCTTTCCACAAAAGAAATGACACGAGACAAGCGATAGTGGATAGCGAATGTCAACTGGAATGGCTTCCTGCTTATAGCCCTGATTTGAATCCGATAGAACACAAATGGGGTGGAGCAAAAGCAATAAGAAGACAAAAAAGATGTTCAGTTGATGAGCTGTTTACAGAGCATATTGAATATGCCATGTTATGATGATTTTGCTATATGACCACATCATGTATACCCCGATATACCTTCAGTTAATACCTTACTAAGAATTCCAACTCAGTAGATCCTTAATATCGGATGATTTTTCTTCAGGTGGGTACAACTCATGAAGTTAAAGTAGCACCGCCCACCATTCACAGGTAAGCAGCAAATCGAAAGGATATGAACAGCTTACCAGATTATTTTTTTATTTAACCAAAAACATTGACTGTCCAATTAATTGTTCTCCAATAGGATTTTCGAGGGAGTATAAACAGTTAAAATTAACAAGTAAAGGCCTTAAACAAGCAGATTGTTCTACAAAACAGCAATGGCTTTCTGTTTTTCCCTAATTTACTTTCATTATGTGATTTTTTATCAACTAAACAAATAAACTGCGGAAATTTTAGGATTGGGCATATAAAATGAGATTCGTGAAATAAATTTTATGGTATAGAAAACACAGGTGCAGGAAAACAAAAAGCCCGCCATGGCATTTGCGCTGGCGAGCTTAAATAAGGCATAAAGGCAGAAATTAGATAGCAGTCACGTTTGCTGCAGCTGGGCCTTTGGCACCATTTTCAATGGTGAATTCTACGTTCTGGCCTTCTGTTAAGGTTTTGAAACCGTTACCTTGAATGGCAGAGAAATGTACGAATACGTCTTTGCTACCATCAGCTGGAGTGATGAAACCAAAGCCTTTAGATTCGTTGAACCACTTCACTTGACCTTTCATTTTGTCAGACATTTGACTTTCCTATATATCAAAAAAACTCGCCACCTCGGGCATGTGTTGGCCAGTATCAGCTATTACTTATGGAGGCACTAAGAAGGAAACGGTCAACAAAGGCTACCAGATGGATAGCACTTACACATAACGCATTAACTCAATATGTCGTACATAAAGTAGGTCTGTTAATCAGGCCAAACGCATTAACGCATGACCGCACACGAATATCAACCTTTTTATGTATTATCGTTTTAAAAAAAACTCAGACGCTCAATATTAGAACAGAATAATATAATAAACAGGTTTTTTTATAATTTTATTTGATTTATTCAACTTTTTCTTAGCACGAAAAATACAAGATATTGCTTGCCAACAATAACAATTTGCCAAATAAATTAAAACAATTGCTATACAGATATCGGTTCAGGACATGCTAACCTTGAAAATGCCATAACTTTCAATTCGATCACGATTTTTACAGCATTTTTTTACGACACAATTTCTACAAAGTGAGTGGGTTAATATTATGAAAATCATACAACAGATATTGATTCAAGATCTTGAGCGGATCAATCTTACAGAGCATCGTGATGGTAAAGTACATTTCAACAGCACTTTTATTCGCCATCATCCCTACTTGTGTCTGGCGATGGTCATTGCCTATGCTTTTCTTGCTATGCTCATGTGGTATGCACCCTATTTCGGCACCGGGTCTCTCTTTGCATTTACTCTAGCCTTTATTGCTATGGCAGGCGTTTTGCTATTTGATATCAAGCCAGTCTATCATTTCGAAGATATTGACGTACTTGATTTACGGGTATGCTATAACGGTGAATGGTTTGTCAACGAGCAAGTTTCTAAGAAAGCGATCAATAAGATACTTACTCATCCCCAAGTGCCAAATATAATCAAAGATGACATCAAGCATATCATGCAGAAGAAACAGGAGGTTTGTTTTTATGATGTGTTTATGCTCGCTTGTTCGGAACAATCACCTTATGCCCCATCTATTAGCATGGTTAATAAAAGTGCATAAATATAATAAATTCAATAAAATAGTACACTAGCAAACCAATAAGTTCATATGATGAGCAAACAGTAAGAAAAAAGAATTTTTTCGTTGACACTATTCCAGTTCATCGCTAGTATTCGCCCCGTTCTCAAGAACAACCCGATTCCTCCATAGTTCAGTCGGTAGAACGGCGGACTGTTAATCCGTATGTCGCTGGTTCGAGTCCAGCTGGAGGAGCCAGATTCAAATATCTCGCCAGATAAATCGGCGGGGTGTTAAGGTTGAGGAAGGTAACTTAGCCTAAGCCTTTTCAAGCGGCTTCCCAATCGGGAGCCGTTTTTTTCATCCTGATTTTTTATTTCCCATTACTAAGACCAGGGGTTACGCATGAAATGTTGGTGGGCTAAAATTGATTAAATAGCAGCGCTTCCATTTAGCTATTATCCCACCCGGCCGATTTCCTTCGAGCACTCAAACTCAGTTTACTGTTGGTATCTCGTTTAACAATATTGAGCACCATTTTACGTCATTGGGCAAATACTCTTGTGGCGGTCCGCTCTCTCATCCGTGCATCATCTTCTCTAAAAGTGACATCCAGTACCCAGTGTAAACTATTTTCGATAGCCCCATGTTGTCTTATGGCACCTAGTTGAAAGGCGGGAGAATCATGACAACGGCTTAAATAATAACGAAAATCAGAGGCCACTGTGTCAGAATAGCGTTCTTGTCGTATCGTTTCCGTTACCAGAAAAGCCTGAATATCTGGCCAAGAACTTAAGTATTTTGTTTCTGAGGTCAGCGGCAGAACCCACCCGCGTCGTCTGACGGTACGTCCGTGACTATCATCGAATTCATCATAGTCAGGTTTAAGGTAAGGTTTTCGGGTTATCTGTGGTTGTTGAAAATAGTTAACAGCTTCCGAAAAAGTTTTCCCCTGATTGCCTTTAAGCGACAAAATATAATCAGCTTCACTCTCGCGTAATTGCTGAGCAATCGTGCGTTGGCAGCCCATCGCATCCATCGTCACGAGATGTCCTTTCAATGAAAGCATCGATAATAATGCCGGGATAGCCTTAATTTCGTTTGATTTTCCGTCTACTGCACACTGACATAAGCTGAGTCCTTTCTCAACCGAGAATGCACTCACCACATGTAGTGGGCTTTGTTCAATTTTCTTATCAAACGAATGGCGTAAACTTTTACCATCAATCGCAATGATCCCCCGCTTTTCTGAAGAGACGTCACGAGAAACCCACTGATAAAAATGACGTTCAAAGAGAGCGGGATTTAATAAACTGAAACAGCGCCGGAAAGTATCATGTGAAGGAATACCGCCTTTGAGCGGAAGAAATGAACCCAGCCAATCTTTTTTTAGCTGGCCGTACTGTTCAATATCGGTCCAGGCATTAGCCCCGGCAATGACAGCGCATACGGCGCTCACTAAGATATCAATAAAACGGTGTTTAACCTTTCCCTGACAACGTGGTTCTGGAAAATCAGAAAAGACCTCCACTAATTCTTTCATCTGCACCCCTCTCAAAATGAAGGAATTATCCACTCAATATTTTCATGCGTAACCCCTGATCAATACCCCGGTAACTCAGAACTTATTCAGTATTTTTTCTACGCAATAGCAAGACAAGAAATGCTAAATTGACGAACTGGAGGCGGGTATTCAAATACCTTTCACAGTTCTTCCATAACCGTCGGCATTTTTCCAGCCAACCAAACGAACGTTCAACCACCCAACGTTTAGGGATGACTGCAAAAGTATGGAGTTCATTGCGCTTGGCAATTTGTACGTCAGATCCACATAATAGATTGATTTATAATGCAAATTTATCACCACTATAACCCCCATCAGCTAAAAGGCTCTTTAACTGCCCTAAATTAGTCTGATGGGGCACCAATACTTCTACTACTACAGTCGTAATCGTTCTGTAATCATAAGGCTATTCCGCCGACGATAATGGCATTGTTGTGCGCGATACTGATGTCGTCGCCGCCAGGTTGACCAATATAAAATCTGCTTTAGGGTTTCTCCTGTTTTTCTCATCAGTTTTGACAGGAGCTTACGCAGTTCCGCTACACTCAGGGCTATCAGTCCCGCCGGCGTTTTTTTTCTCCTGTATCCGCAAAACCGCCAGAACCGCAGGCGCCAATAATGACAACGTAATATGCCGATACCAACTCTGCCACTGCCGGACTTCGTAATGATCCAGACCGCACTCGCCTTTTGTTTCCTCAAAACCGCTTTCGATTTCCCAGCGATGTCCGGCCACCTGAATCAGCGTCTTGAGATCGGCCTGCTCTTTAAGGGCATAGACAACATAGTAGGCCAGTTCCTGCTTCACATCCCGGTTACGCCGGATCAGCAGATAATGGCCATAACGCCGTTCCTCTTCACTCACTTGTAAGCGCCAGAGCGGGATCCGTGCCCAGTCATACCAACGTTCGCCTTTTGTTCCCAGTCCGGCTGACTGTTTTTCCCAGTCGTCAGGGGTCAGACTGGCTGCAATGGGTCTGCTCGGGTGTAGTGCGGTTTTTGCCACCAGAGGCGCTCATTTTTGGGGATCGCTAAGACAAACGGTTGATGTTGGGATTCCAGCCAACATCGCAAGCGGCGGTCATGTCCATAGACCGCATCGGCGGTGACCCAGTGGCAGGGGACATTGGCATTGAATGCCCGCGCCAGCATGTGCCGGGCGAGCTGGGGTTTGGTCGCAAAACTCACCAAGTCAGGAATGCCGGCGGCGTCACAGCGGGGGCGATCCTCCGTCCACTGTTTGGGCAGATATAAGGCCCGGTCAATAAAGGCATGGCCGCCGTTGCCGGCGTAACACAGGAAGACACCGACCTGACTGTTTTCTACCCGTCCCGCCGTTCCACTATACTGACGCTGTACCCCGGCAGAATGCGTCCCTTTCTTGATAAAACCGGTTTCATCGAGAATAAGGATACCTTGCTCATCACCCAGATGCTCCGCGTAAGATATCGCGAGCGGCTTCAGCATCCCAATGGGCACGTTCCAGAAAATATTGAATGCCATCCGGTGAGCGTTCACCGAGCCATTCAGCCAGTTGCCAGCCATTTTTACGTTCAACATCACTGAGTAATCCCCGAAGATAGGCCAGACAACGTTGTTGAGAACTCGCAGAGTGAAACAACGGAGCCAGACGGGAATGGGCGTTCAGGAGCTCCTGTTCCCAGAGATTGACAGGTGAGGCCATGTGGCACCTCCCTTAGGGTTAGAAAGAAGGACGATAGCTATCATGACACATGACACATTACGACTGTAGTACTACAACCTGTTCAGAGTCTTTTTAATAACACCACTAAGAAAGCTAAATTGATCATTTGCAAACTGGTATTCAGTTTTCGTTCACAATTTTTCCAAAGCCGTCTGCATTTTTCCAACCCACTGAACGAGCGTTCAACAACCCAACGTTTAGGAATGACTATCAATCTATGTAACTCATGACGTTGGGCAATTTGCACGGTAGCACCACACAACAGTTTGATCGACAAAGCAAAACGATCACCTGTATATCCCCCATCCGCCAAAAGGCATTTTAAGTTTCCCAGATTGGCCTGATGCCCGGCCAGTGCATCCAGTGCCCCTTCCCTGTCAGTCACATTGGCCGTTGTGACTATCATGGCGTGAGGAAGTCCTTGACTATCAACAACGATATGGCGCTTTATCCCTGAAATCTTTTTCCCCGCATCATAGCCTTTGCTTTTCGCTGTATCGGTATTTTTGACACTTTGTGCATCAACAATTAAAAACGTGCTCAATGCGTCACGGCCGTTTTTTTGTCTGGCTTCTTGAACCTGATTTTTTTAAAGCCAGCGCCAAAACAGAGCCGGATTCATGGGGTTCACTCCAAATCTGGTAGTAATAATGTACAGTACGCCATTTAGGGAAATCGGACGGCAGCATGCGCCATTGACATCCGCTTTTCAACAGATACAAGAGGCCACAAAATACCTCGTAAAGGTCAATTTTACGGGGTGCAGTTCGTTTACGGGCTTGTTCAAGCAGAGGGCGTATCTGCTCAAATTGCTCACGGGTGATATCACTGGGGTAAACTTTTCTCATCTTCAGATTATCAGGGTTCAATGTATTTTAGTAAAGACTCTGAACAGGTTGTACAGCGCCATCCCCTGTCGGTCACATTCGCCGTTGTGACAGCAATTGCATGAGGTAATCCCTGACTGTATACCGCGATATGACGTTTGATACCGGAGATTTTCTTACCAGCATCATAGCCTTTCTCACGCGCCGTATCCGTGTTTTTCACACTTTGCGTATCAACTATCATGAAAGTAGTGCTGGCGCTCCGACCATGGCTGATGCGGACCTCGCCAACTGCATTTTTTTAAAGCCTGCTCCAGCAGGCTTGGCTCCATTTCTGACGGCTTCTCTTTCCAAAGTTTGAAATAATAGTACACAGTACTTTTGCTGGGGAAATCACGGGGAAGCATATCCCACTGGCAGCCACTCTTGAGGATATACAGCAACGCGCAAAATACCTCATAGACATCAACTGTCCGAGGCCGGGTGCGTTTTCTATTGCTGAGTAATAAAGTCTCAATTTCCTGAAAGGCTTCTCGACTAATATCACTCGGATAGATTTTTATCATATTAATTATATAGATATATACACTTATCTTATTTTGGCGGGCAGGATACATGAAAAACAATGACATTCAAAAAAGATTCTGAATAGGCTCTCAGACTGTACACCCACTGGATGAGTTGCAGTTAATGCGCCAGTGCCCGGCGTTGTTGTCCCGTGAACTGTCGTCTCTGACGGAGCAACAGCGGCAGGTAGCGGATGCCCGCGCCCTGCTGGCGCTGGAGGTTTTGAACCTCCGTGATGCGGGCATGTCCCGTTCGGCGGCGGTGCAGTATTTTTCTGACGGATCACGTCAGGGGACGTTACCGCCGGTGCTCCAGGCCGCCGCAGACAATGCCAATGCCCGCAAGGGAAACCGGCGCGGCATCGGTACACGGGCTTTGCAGGAATGGGGCACGCTCTACCAGAGCACCAATAACGGCGATGAGCGGCTGGCCTTACTGTCACCCGGTCATAATAAAGAAGTTCAGCCGGAGCAGGTGCAGTGGTTTCCCCTGTTCCTGTCACATTACCGCAATGTGAATGGCCCGTCATTACAGGCGGCTTACCGCAGTTTTATTGAAGAATGGCAGCAACTTTACGCTGACCAGCCGGCCATGCTGGACGCCCAGCCTTCCTATGATGCGGTACGCTGGGTGATGGCAAAACTGCCGAAGCGGGAAAAAGCCCGGGGCCGTCTCACCGGCTCCGCTGCCCGTGCACTGGAAACCTACCAGAAACGGGACTGGTCACAGATGCCGGTTAATGGCTGCTGGATCAGTGATGGTAAAAGCCTGAATTTGAAAGTGGCGCACCCCATCCACGGCCGCCCATTTACACCGGAATTGACACTGGTGCTGGATGGCCGTACCCGCTATAGCAAAATCAGCATAACATGGCATATTCAATATGCTCTGTAAATATAGCAGAATCAACATAACCTGACACACTCGATGTGCTCGGTGAACACCTCATCAACTGAACATCTTTTTTGTCTTCTTATCGCTTTTGCCCCACCCCATTTGTGTTCTATGGGATTCAAGTCCGGACTATAAGCGGGCAGCCACTCTAATTGATATTGACTCTCTGCTATCGCTTGTATCGTATCAAGTCGTTTATGAAAACGCGCATTATCCATGACTATCACGGCACCGTGTGGGAGTTTGGGCAATAAATCCTGCGTCACCCACGCATGAAAGACATCGGCGTTAATGTTGCCAGTAAATAAGCTTAAGGTGATGAACGTATTTTCGAGAATGGCTCCAATCACGTTAATACGGCCTTTCGCGTGCCAATCCTGTGTACCAAAACAACGCTGCCCTTTCTCTGAATACCCGTATATCCGTGGCATTGACTGCGCGAAACCACTTTCATCCAAATACACAATCGGTTTGCCTTCCTGTTTATAGCCGCTGATGCGCTCGACAAACGCCTGACGAAGCTGAGGATCAGCGCGAGGATGTTTTAAGGTTTTTTTTATGAGTGAGGCGAAGCCGTTTCAACGCGTAATGAATCGCCGATTGTGAGACCCCTAAGCGCTTTGCTCTTTCCCATTGATAGTCATCAGGAAAATTTTGGACATCCGCGATGAGCACCTCATCAGGAATTTTCATGGGAGGCTTATCACGCGTCATGCAAGGTTCTATTTTATGACTCCACCGGAACAGGGTACGAATAGAAATCTCAAAATGGGCACTCGTTTGTTCGAAAGTCAACGAATGCTTATCTTTGTATGCCAGTACTCTTTTTCGAAAATCTAGACTGTAACCCATTTCACTTTATGCCTTGTCATTTTGGATTTGGATATTATGACATATTAGTATGATTTTGCTATATAGTAACGTCTTTCATAACTCGCGGGTTTTCCCTGCTCTTCACGCCAAAAAAGAGTTTGATATCGTCGTGAAATTCGCACTGGTTGCCTTGTATTTACTGGGCGGCAGGCGGTAAGCAAGCGTGCGGTTGGCAAAGCCCAGCTTAAAATGGCTGACCAGCTCAGGATGATTAAGCCGCCGTTTGGACAGATACGCCTGAGCCACCGGCGCAGTCAGCAAGGTATGGTGATAAAACTCAACCACCCGTGACAGCAACCCCTGTTGGCCGATCGTATCATTGGCCAGCTCTTCCGGTTGCACCAGTGTGGCTCGACCGCCGGATTGTGCCCCAGCACCGCTTTTAAGCGTTCCACGGCATGACGCAGGCTCAGCCCTTCCGTTTGCATGACCCAGTCCAGCACTGAACCGCCCGCCTCGCAGCCAAAGCAGTGATAGAGATTTTTCGCCGGTGTAATCACCATCGAGGGCGTTTTCTCCTCATGGAACGGGCACAACACCGTCATATCTTTGCCGCGTTTAAACAACTGCCGCCCCTGCTGCTCAATGATAGCAACTAAGGAGACAGCGGATTTTAAGTGCTGTAATTCTGCATCGGGAATGCGAGCCATACCGATATTCCTTTAAAAACCTGTCAAGATTTATTTTGATTCGCTATGCGATATATTATATAATCGCAATACGATAGTAAAGCAAGTCGTTTTAATAACACGCCTTATACTCGGAGCACTTTATGGCTGATATGACAGAAGAGATTATGCAGACCGAAGAACAGCGCCGGGCATTTGGTCAACGGCTAAAAGCATTGCGTAACCAACAACGGCGGACACAGAAAGAAGTCGCTGGCCTGATTGGATTGCAGCTTTCGCAGTACAACAAGTACGAGTCCGGGATGCACATCCCACCTGCGGATAAGCTGATACAACTGGCTGAATTATTTACGACGTCGATTGATTATTTGTTATTAGGTTCGTCTGACGAGCAGTTGCCGCTGAGTAACACGCGGTTAATCGAGCGGCTTAAAGCCCTTGAAGAATGCCAGCCGGAAGAGCAGGAAACCGTGATTAAACTGATTGATGCGGTGATTATGAAGAGCCGGGTTGAATCAGCGATGCGTCCGGTTGAGCAGGAGAAAGGCAGCTAAAGAGAACGCATTTTTAACGCAGCTCCGGCGCGCTTGCAACACGCCGAAGTTGCTCACCACAACCAACTACTGAGGAGTTGAATGATGGCTAAGGCGCATTCTAAGCAAAACCGTGCAGTAAATAAAGCGACGAAAACAGAACGTTATTACACCGTGGGATACGTGCCGCAAAATGACAAGGCCAACGCCCCGCCTGCGATCCATTTGAAAGGCCAGTGGCTTAAGGCGGCTGGGTTTGATAAAGGCTGCACACTCACGGTTAAGATTATGGATGGCTGTCTGGTGCTCATTCCTGACAGTGACGAGACCCGCACCATTAAGCAACAGTACCAGCGCCAGCAAGACCAGCTTAGCGAAATTAAGCTGAGAATGCGGGAACTAATTGGCAACTACAACAGCAACTAAGGGCAAGGGCTGAGCCGCTCTTAAAAAGAAAAAAGCCGGAAGATCATGGGGATCTTTCCGGCTTTTTCATGGTTATTCTCTACTCAGAAGTAATTCTTTCCACTTTTCGAGATAACCCTTGAACTCTTCTATCGTTGAAATGATTAAGATTTCTTCGGTGTACTCATTAAAAATCTCGACGCCATCCGGTTTAATTGTAACAGTATGGGCATTACCAGTGCCTTCCCATTGTGGTATTTCACCACTTTTGACCGATTTACATAAATCAATAAGTTCGTCCACACTATACATACTACCCTGAATATCGCCACTTAAAAAATCTGCTAATACATGACGATCATATTCAATATCCACTCCTGGATATCCATCTTTATCAATAAAAAATCTCATATTACCTCTATTTAATGTATATGGGGTATGCTGTGTTTATCTTGCCCGAAGCATCAAGCCATCCCTCTATTTTAATTCCATTAGGAGATGTTCCTGACCATTTTCCATTTGGGTGTATTGTGGCATTTTGGTAAGCTCCTTTAATCTCATCTATAACCTTTTGTGGACTCCATGATTTTGGATAAAACGAGGATTCACGAGCTTTAGCTATCCATTCGCCTGTGTTGGCATCACGAATTTCTACTTTACCTGTATAAATACCTTGTGAATTAGGTGGGTTTGTCATTTGGACAATTCGCGCTTTTCCGTGATGGGCACCTTCGTGATGAAAACCAACAGCCTTACCTTTTTTATTGATCTCTCCGTGGAAAACATGCTCGTCATTTATCGGAGGAACAGTTTTTTTTGGAAGACTGCTTAAGCAGCTTATCGCAATCGTCTCCTGCTAATCCCAAAGGATCAACCCAAGACAGCGGATTATGAACGTATGAATAAGGATTCAACCCGCCCGCAAGCCCAATGGGGTCTTAGGCACTATCCCGACGCCATCATACGATTGAGCGGACCTTTCCCCCTGATTTAGCAGCCTTTTTCTTCACCGCTTTTTCCCACCCTGTTAAAGAACATATCAACTCGCCCCGACGGGCACTTTGCCGATTTTAGCTCACTTTTTCCCCGATGTCAGTGCCGGGTTTCGGCCCGCTTTGCCTGCCAGAACCGGGTTTTCTCGATAACCCGTGGCGGCGGGGCAGCTTGTCTGCGCCGCTGACGCGGGTTGGCCGGGTGCGGGCCGGCGAGGCCCGCAGGTGAAGCTTTTCAGCGGGGAGCCCCCGCCCGCGGGGGCGGACGGGGCGGAGATGGCGAGTACGGGAACGAGCAAGGAGCCTGCGACTGCGAGCCGGACGCAGCCAGTGCAGCGGGGTTGGGCGGGGGCAATAAACCGCGGCCAGCTTGCTGGCCTGCCTTCAGGGCCGTTGACCCTGACGGACTGACCGGCAACGGTTTAAGGCGGATGTTAGCACCGGAGCCGCCAGGGACGGCGGCGACTGCGGCGGCCGGTTTTAGCACTGCGGCTGACAGCGGAAGGCGTCAGCCTTGCGCGCCTCTGGGGCTAAGAGGCTCCACCCGGCGGCCAGCCGCTCACCGGGGTTGAGGTGACCGCGCAGCGCCCGTGGGTGGGCGGCGCCGACATAATGTTTTGTTAAGCGTGGTGGGCCGTTCAGGCCCATTTCGCTTAATGTCACATTATGTTGAATGGCGGCTGACCGGCAACGATTGTTATAGAGAACGCCGAAGTTCAGCGCCGGGCGGCCGGCATTTACCGCCGGGCACGCCGATGGTAGGGAGGCAGTCCGTGCGCAGGGACGCGCGCGGTCTGCCTTTCACTGCACCCCACGCGCTCACAGGGAACCGGCTAACATTAAGATTGTCCGGCAACACAGCGCGTTCAGACCGGCTTCGGGCTGTCCGGCTTGTTACTCTCCGCCTGCTTATCGTCTGGCGTTGCCTGCTTTGACTGCCGTTCTGCCGGGTGGGTCTGCTCATGCACTTCCTTTAAGTGACCGATAGCCACCCGGGTATAGATTTGGGTGGTTTCCAGCTTCTCATGCCCCAGTATCGCCTGGATGTGCCGGGTGTCCGCGCCGTTCTCCAGCATCTGGGTTGCCATTGAGTGGCGGAACAGATGACAGGCCCCCGGTTTAGTCAGTTGCGCCTGTTTACGGATGCTGTCGGCGGCTATCCAGGTTAATGTGCCCTTTGCCAGTCCCCGGCCTTTCCTGGTGATAAACAGGTGTCCACTGTCACCCCGCCGCGTTAACTCGGGCCGGACGCTGAGCCAGCGGCTTAACCAGTGCAGCGCCTGTTCGCCGATGGGCACCACCCTATCTTTACGGCCTTTGCCCTGTCTGACCAGCACCACGCCGCGCCCGAAGTCCACCTCGCTTAACAGCAGGTTGGCTATTTCCATCCGCCGGATACCGGTACTCCACAGTACTTCAAGGATAGCGCGATTTCTCAGCCCGGTTGGGGTGTTGATATCCGTTGCGGCTAATACCGTGTGGGTTTCGTCTTCATTCATTACCTGTGCCGGCAGCCGTTTTTCTTCTTTCGGTAACACCAGACTGTCCACCGGGTTATACAGGATATGGTGACGTTGCAGCAGCCAGCGGAACCACTGACGTAAGACACTCAGGCGGTCCCGCTGACTGCCCGGCGTGTAGGGCTGGCCGTCCGCTTTGCGGTGGCTTCTCAGCCAGCGCTGGTAACTTTCCAGCAACGGCAGGCTGACCTGCGGTGCGGTCATGACTCCACGGGCTTCACACCAGCTGATGAACGGCAACAGCCGCTCTTCATAGGACTCCTGAGTCCGTTCGCTTAAGCCCTGTCCCCGCACGGCTTCCAGCCAGGCGGCCAGATGCTGGCGTAAGGTGGCGAAGCGGGCCGGGATGGCGTCGGGTTGACCGTGGGTCTCCGTCACCGAGGGACGTTTTTTTTCTGTCTGGCGAGGCCAGTGTTGCCGCCGGGCTGGCCGGGATAGCGTGCTGTTGCTGCAACCAGTCGAACCACAGGCGTAAGGCGCGCAGGCGTCGGCGCTGACTGTCCGGCGGGTAGGGCTGACCGTTGGCTTTGCGGTACCGGGCCAGATGCTGCTGCCAGTTTTCCAGTAACGGTTCGGTGACCTGAGCCGCGGATATTACGCCCTGTTCCTCACACCAGTTGACGAACGGTGACAGCCGTTCATGACGGGCGGACTGGCTCTTTTGACTCGCCCCCTGCAACAGCAGGTTATCCAGATACGCGTCCAGATGCTGGCGCAGGGTCAGCGGGCGGGAGTTGGATTGATGTTTAACGGGTGATGACATGATGGATTTCCTGTAGGGAACAGCGGTTAGTGTTATCGGTGTGTGATACGTCACTACGGTACGATGGCTTGATTCTTAGGTGGCCGGAACAGTCCTTTTCTGTCTGCCCAGACTTGCGAGTCATTCAGCCCTTTGCTACTGCGGCTTGCAGCCGGTTTTGGCGAACCCGACTTGACCCCGACTTGGGGCAGACTTGACCCTGACTTGCCTTCATTTGAGCCAGACTTGCACCCGTCATATTCACACTTTCCTTTCTGGCTTTCGGGTTCGTTGATGAAGGGGCAGTACGGTACGACGGCCTGATTTTTAGGGGGCCGGAACAGTCCTTTTCAGGCTGTCCCGACTTGCGAACCGTTCAGCCCTTTGTCACTGCGGCTTGCCGCCGGTTTTGGCGAACCAGACTTGGCCCTGACTTGGGGCAGACTTGACCCCGACTTGCCTTCATCCGGGCCAGACTTGCACGAGTCATATACACTATTGGCAGCCTGATTTTCCGGTTCAATCAGACCGCACAGGTGGGCTTCTTCCGCTTTATCGCCATTCCAGAGCAGTTCATATTGCAACAGATGGCCGCGACTGCCGCCGTGTGTCAGCAGGTATTCCATGTCACTCAGGCGCTGACAGTGGAGTTTAAGCTGGCTGTCACTCCAGTGGGTATAACTGCGGATATCCCGGCGGGTAAAGCGGATATCTTTCACCGGGCGTTGTTGCGCTGCCGCCGTGTCTTTCACCATTTGCTGTATCAGCAGCAACAGTTTTCGGGTCTGGGGCGGCATCTCATCCAGCGTACGGCCTAATATCTCGTGGGCCAGCCGGTTCGCCAGGCGGATATCTTCTTTGGTGACTTCGATATATTCAAGCCGTTTGCCCCGGTGTTCCGCGGTCTTCACCGTCCGCTGGTGCTGATGCAGCAGGGCGATACTTTGTATCAGGGTGAGATATTTCATGTGGTCGCGTCGGGTGCGGGTTTTATCGCTCATGAACGTTAACTGTGAGGCATGAGGGTTAACCACATTGAGCGGGCGCAACAGCCGCTGGGCGTTTTGATGCAGTTCGGTGATATACGCCTTTTCATTCTCTGCCAGTAAGCCTTCGAGGGTTTGTTTATGGCGCTGCAAGGCGTGGATAGCTTCGGTCTGTTCCCGCGATTCGTTCACCGTCAGCACCAGACAGCGGTTTAACAGCTCTTCATCGACATCTATTGCGGTGGTGGTGAGCATCAGCATCACCGGTCCTTTCACTGTGTACTGTTTGGTGACCAGATTACCGCTGGCATCGTCTTTACCGGTGCTGGCAATGGTCAGTTCGCCGTCGCTTTGCAACAGCTTAAGCGCATAGGCGGCCTGCCGCACCCCTTCCTCTTCGGCAATGGCTAAGATTTTATGCTGGAGATTGGTTTCCCCCAGATAGAACAGACTCTGGCCGGTCATGGCGCTGTATTGCAGCCGTTCTTCTTCCGGTATCAGATTGAGGACCGCATCCATTAAGCTGCTTTTCCCTGCCGCCGAACTGCTCTGTATCAGCACGGCCAGCGGACGGTCCAGCTTGCGACTGACGGCGGCTAAGTAACCGGCCAGCAGGTTAGTGGATTCGCCCACCACGCCACAGGCGGCTAAGTCAGCGGTGATGCGTTCACTCAGTTGCGGGTCTTGCAGCAGCGCCAGCGCCGCAGCCCGCTGGTCCTCACTCAGTTCGGGAACCGGCGGGGTTTCGGTTTGTTCACTGACGCCGGCCTGTTGACACTGTTCCAGTACCAGCAACACCTGCCCCAGTGCCCGGCGCAGGTCACCTTCGGCCAGCCCGAGTTCGGTGGCGGCCAGCCGCGCATACCCGCCCCGGCTGCGGGCGCTCATCATGTCCACGCTGTCGGCGAACATCACGCCGCTGTCAGTATCAACGACCTGAACATTCACTTTCATCACTGCCGCTCCGGCTTTCACCTGTGACAGGCCCCGGATACCCCACTGTTGTGTGCCCAGCGTCAGGGATATCTCGCCGTTAGCGCCGGTTTCCCAGACCACATTCGGCACTGACGGCAACGACGCTATACCGGCGGCTAATGTGCTGACTGTTTCCGGCACCGGAACCGGCTGATGTTTAGCCAGTGCGGCCCGCTCTGTTGCGGTGGTGGCCTGTATCTCTGCCGCGTCCTGCATCGGCACGGCACTGTCCAGCAGCAACCCGAAGGCCCGTTCCGGCTCGGCGACCTGACACAGATAGCCGTTGGCATCCATGCCCTCGGGGAACACCACCCGGAACACGGTGATACCGGCGGCAGTCAGTTCGGCGGCCAGTTTTACCGCGGCATCATTCCCGGCGGGGTCATTATCGAAGGCAATCAGCACCTGTCTGACCTGATGCTGTTTCAGTGCCTGCCAGTGGTCGGGAGTAAACCCGTTCACCCCGTAGGCGGCGGTGACATTACGGTAACCCGCTACCCAGAATGACATCGCATCGATTAATGATTCACACAGGATAAGCGAGGCTGACGCGGCTATGGCCGGTTCATTCCAGACACCGCTATGCGCCCCGGGCAGATACAGATGCCACGGTGTGCTTTTGCGCAGGTCTTCACCGATTTTACGGCCATAGATTTCGCGTATCTGGCCGTGCCGGTCGATAACCGGTATCACTAATGACCCTCTGAAGTGTTCATGCCCGTTGTCCCGCAGGATACCCGCCGCCATTAACCGGGCCCGGATAGCGGAACCGGCCTTGTATTTACTGGCGGGCAGCCGGTAGCCGAGGGTGCGGTTGGCAAAGCCCGGTTTAAAACAGGCGACTAATTCCGGGTGATTTAACCGGCGTTTTTCCAGATAAGCCAGGGCTTCGGGGGCGTTCAGCAACGTGTGGTGGTAGAACTCAACCACCCGGTTGAGCAGCGCCTGCCGTCCGGCTTCATCTTCGGCCAGCACGGCGGGTTCATCCGGCTGGACCAGCGGGGCCATTGCCGGATTCTCGCCCAGTTCCCCGCGCAGGCGTTCCACGGCATGGCGCAGGCTTAAGCCTTCGGTTTTCATCACCCAGTCCAGCACTGAGCCGCCGGCGTCACAGCCAAAACAGTGATAGAGATTTTTTGCCGGTGAGATAACCATTGACGGGGTTTTCTCCTGATGGAACGGGCACAGCAGTACGTAATCTTTGCCGCGTTTAAAGAGCTGTCGCCCCTGTTGCTCCACCACGGCGACTAAGGAGACGGCGGCTTTCAGGTGCTGTAATTCGGCTTCGGGAATGCGGGCCATAAAAATGTTCCTTTTAAATCCTTGTCAATGCTCTATATAGATACTATTATATGTCCCATAAAGGTTGTTTAGTCAAGTCTATTCAGAACAGGGGGAGATAATGGAAGCCATCACGACTGATAAAGGAACATTCTGGATGAGCTTTTCTGCCCGTTTTCTGCAACTGCGTAAGCAACAAGGACTAACTCAGCCACAGATGGCTGACAAGGTGGGGATACATCTGACACAAGTTCGCCGCTATGAATCTGGTGAGGCTCAACCCTCTTTAGACATTCTTAAACGTATTGCTGTTACGTTTAATGTTTCGGCTGACTGGCTGATATTTGAGGAGGGTGAGCGGGAGCCGCAGGACGAACTTAAGCTCAAGTTTGAAGCGGTTAAACAGATGGATGAGGAAGAACGACGCTCTGTGACCTCGGTTCTGGATGCAATGATTTTAAAACATCAGGCAAAACGGTTATTGGGCTGACCTGATTTAATGCGGCTCTACCGTGGTTGCAACACGATATAGCCGCTAACCACAAGCAACTATGCGAGGTAGTTAATTATGGCTAAGACGCATTCTAAGGCAGAAGTCGCTGTAAATAAAGCAGCGAAAACAGAACGTTATTACACCGTGGGATACGTGCCGCAAAACGACAAGGCTAAAGCACCACCTGCGATACACCTGAAAGGTCAATGGCTTAAGGCCGCAGGCTTTGATATTGGCGGTACTTTAACGGTGAAAGTGATGAATGGTTGTCTGGTGCTGATACCGGACAGTGACAACACCCACACCATCAGGCAACAGTACCTGCGTCAGCAGGAGCAACTCAGTGATATCAAGCTCCGCATGCGCGAACTCATTGGCGATTACAAAACCATTTAAGGGAGGGGAGTAGCATGAGAGCAGGGATTGAGCAGCTAAAGGAAGTGCACCTGAGCCATGACGAAGCAATGGCACTGGCGCAACTGGTTAAACGGTTGAGCTGGGCAGAGATACGGGCCTGTGCGGTTGATGACACAGAAGCCTGGGTTATCAAGGCCGCGATAGGGCGGCTCCAGTCGGCACTGGCGTATCATGGGTATTCGCCACGGTAAGAAAGAAGCAGGCCGGAAGCGATTCCGGCTTTTTGCTGTTTCAGAGAAAAAACAGAATAAAATATCCAAAATATAGCCTATGTATATATTTACCATTAATTTTATATTTTTCTATATTATTCCTTTGTTTACCTTCTTATTTATTTTATATTTTTGTGATTTTAATTTATATATTTAATATATAAGATCAACTCTGTAAAATATTTATTTTAAGTATAAAAATAATAAAGCCGGAAAGATCACGGGGATCTTTCCGGCTTATTTTTAAATGCTACTAAATTCTATATTTTTAGAAGGAAAACCATCAGGGAATGACATGCATTTGACGTTTCTTGATAAAACACCTTCTAAAAAATCAATGAAATTTTCTTGCCTATATTCAACTTCTGGTGCCCTTGCCGCAATAATAGCGACATTCCATAAGTCACTATTATCTGACGATACAACCCAAAATATATAATCGCCGTTATCTGTAACTCCCATAGGAAGCAATCCATTAATATCGGGATAAAGAATAAACGGATAATAATCTGGATCAGATTCAACAAGGGACTGAAAATCTTCAATAATCCATACTTTTTGCCTAAAAAAATTTAAATCATCATCTTCGCTAAATGGGTTAAATATAGTGATAAAATCAGCAATCCTACCTGTTCCATATTGGGTTATAAAATCAATATAGTCCTTAGGAAAAGAATACTGTTCATCTATTAACGGCCACGTTTTACCTTCACCATTTTCATTAGGATGAACGGGTAAGGGCAATAGATTCTTTAAGCTCTCTATACTCATTATTTATATTCCTGGAGGGTTAAGAACGGTGACATATTCAAAGAAGCCCCCTGAACCTTCAGCTTTCATTGTAATACCTGCTGGTATTCTGGATGGTCCCTTATAAATAGGAATAGAACTCATTTCAACAACTTCTCCTTGCTCTAAGGCTTTTCTTATTCTACCTTCGACTCCACTCATGACAGGAGTATTAGCAGGTCTTTGTTGAAGAGTAACCAGGTTCCTAACATCATCACCAGAACCACCTAATTGTCGTCCGAGCAAATGGCCCCTAGCTCTGTTAGAACCTTTTCCTGTAATAAATCCTGGCGGCTGTATATCGGGGCTAGCGTGCGTACCCATATTAATATGACCTTTATCTAAAGTGGCATGAACTCCTGTAGGGCGTCCTAAATGATCTAATTCGCCATATTTAATACTATTAGGACATCCCGTTAATCCGAGCGGATCAATCCAGTTCGCCGGATTATGGACGTATGCATACGGATTCAGACCCCCATTTAGCCCCAAAGGATCTTAGGAGTGATTCCGGTGCGGTCGTACTTTTTTACGTGATTTTTTCTTTGAATATCAGCTTATTAAAGAACCGTTTTTACCCGTTTAGCCCACATCCACGAACTTAAAACGCCGATACGCACTTTTGCGCTGTTTTGCCATGTTGCCCCGGTGCACTTTTGCCAGACTACCGCCGCAAGCCGTTATGCAGTATAGCGCCCCTTTTTCTGATTGATGGGGTAATCAACCTGATTTTGTGCAGTTTTTCACTTTCGGCAACGGGCGAACGCGGCCCGACTTGTTTGGGCGGCGGGCGCACTTTCTGCGGGTGCGGGTGGCAAAGAACCCGCAAGCGGCGCATTGCGACGCTCTCAGGCACGGAAGCCGAAGATTGTGCTCGGTTTGGCTGATGGCACTTTACTCAAGGGAAGCCCCCTTCGGGGGCTGCACGGGGCGAAGATGGCGAGCACGGGAAAGAGCAAGGAGAGAAGCGACTGCGAGCCGGGCGCAGCCAGTGCAGCGGGGTCGGGGCGGGGGAGGTAAATTTGCGGAGGCCGCAGGCCGACCTGCCTACAGGGAAGTTTGCCGGAACAACGCAAGGCAGCTAAAGAAGACGTGATTTTGCCGGAACGTGGCACAGTGCTCAGGGTCGGCGCAGGTCTTTGGCAGGGATCGGCTCAAAAGTTTAGAGCAGAAGGCGCCAGCCTTGTGCGGCGGCACCTTGCGATGCCGATGAGCGGGGGCGCCAGACATAATGTGTATTATGCGATGCGAGCCGCTCTCCGGCGCAGGGGGGGACTACGTGGCTGAACGGCGAGTTTCGCATAATTCCCCAACATTATGTTGAGTGGGCTTTGGGCGGCCTGCACTGACTGAACGGGGGCGGCAGGGGTCAGGCCGACCATTGCCCACGTACCCCCGCAGGCACCGAGGCCAACGGGCAGTCCGGCCACGGTCTGCCCCTGCACTGAACCCAGCGAACTCAACGGGGACACTCAGGCTGTCCGGTGCGTTGTGGTATCCGTTTGGCGTCTGGCTCTCCGCTGGCACAGTCTGAACCGTTCTCTGAGCGTCCGGTCTGGCTGTCTGCATCCGGCAAGGCCTGAGAGTCTCGCTCTGCCGGATGGGTTCGGCTGTGTACCTGCTTGAGCTGTTTGATCGCCACTTTGGTATAGATTTGTGTTGTATTCAGCTTTTCATGCCCCAGCATCGCCTGGATATGGCGGATATCGGCACCGTTATCCAGCATCTGCGTGGCCATTGAGTGCCGGAACAGGTGACACGCCCCCGGCTTGTCCAGCTGTGCCTGCTGCCGGATGGCTTTGCCTGCGATTTGCGTCAGGTGTCCCAGACTCAGCGGCCTGCCCTTTTGCGAGATAAACAGATAACCGCTGTCATAGTGCGCGGCCAGTTGTGGCCTGACGTTGACCAGATAGCGTTTCAGCCAGCCCAGCGCCCGCTCACCGACAGGCACAACCCGATCTTTATTCCCTTTGCCCTGATTCACCACGACCGCACCGCGTTCGAAGTCGATGTCGCCCCGCTGAAGCTGGCGTAACTCCATGCGCCGGATGCCGCTGCTCCAGAGGATTTCCAGCATCACCCGGTTGCGGAACCCCAGCACACCCTGATCGTCAAGGCTCTCCAGCACCTGTGTGGTTTCCCGTTCACTCAGGATCTGCGCCGGCAGCCGCTTTTCTTCTTTCGGCAACACCATCTGCTCGGCCGGGTTGTAGAGGATGTGATGGCGTTGCAGTAACCAGCGGAACCACAGCCGCAGGGCGATCAGCCGTTCCCGCTGACCGTTATTGCCGTAAGGCTGACCATCGGCTTTACGGTAAGCCCGCAGATACCGCTGCCAGCTTTCCAGTAACACCAGGGTGACCTGTGCGGGGTAACGAACCGTACGCTGTTCGCACCAGTCGATAAAGGGCAGCAGGTAACTACGGTATGTTTCCCGCGTGCGGTCAGCCCGGCCTTGTGCCAGCAGCGTGTCGAACCACGCTTCGAGCTGTTGGCGCAGTGTGATCAGGGTGTTGTCGTGTGAAGTTATCATGCGGATTGTCCTTTTTGTGATGGAAGCTATCCGGCAGTACGGTATGACGGGAAGTTTTTATTGTGTTGCCGGAACAGTGATTTTTGAGTTTGTCCAACTTGCGCGCTGTCAGCCCTGTCTGGCTGCGGTCTGATAGCGGTTTTGTCTGCCCCAACTTGATACCAACTTGAACCCAACTTGTGGGCAACTTGCGTTGTTTTCAGTCCAACTTGCGGTGATCATACGGGCACGATCAAACCGCTTAAGTGGGCGCTGTCGCCCTCGCCATCCCACAGCAGTTCGTATTGCAACAGATGCCCGCGACTGCCACCGTGGATCAGCAGGTATTCCATCTCAGCCAGTCGCTGACAATGCACTTTAAGCTGATTGTCACTCCATTGGGTGAAGTCGCGGATATCCCGCCGGGTAAAACGCACCTCTCGCAGCGTTTGCTGCCTGTCCGATGCCATCCCGTGCGCCATCTGCTGGATCAGTAATAACAGCTTGCGTGTCTGCGGCGGCATCTCGTCCAATGTCCGGCCTAAGATTTCATGGGCGAGCTGATTGGCAAGCCGGATATCGTCTTTCGTGACTTCGATATATTCCAACGTCTTCCCCCGGTGCGCTGCCGTCTTGATGTCCCGCTGATACTGGTGCAACAGGGCGATGCTCTGAATGAGCGTCAGGTATTTCATATGGTCACGGCGGGTGCGGGTTTTATCGCTCATGAAGGTGAGCTGACTGGCATAGGGATTAACGACATTCAACGGTTTCAGCAGCCGCTGGGCGTTCTGGTGCAGTTCGGTGAGATACGCCCGCTCGTTCTCAGCCAGCAAGCCTGCCAGCGTCTGCTTCTGCCGTTGCAACGCATGGATCGCTTCGGTCTGTTCGCGGGATTCATTGACCGTCAGCACCAGACAGCGGTTGAGCAGCTCTTCATCCACATCAATGGCGGTCGTGGTCAGCATCAGCATCACCGGGCCTTTCACCGTGTAGCTTTTGGTAACGAGGTTTCCGGTCGCTTCATCCTTGCCCGTGCTTGCCATTGTTAACTCGCCATCTGACTGCAACAGCTTGAGTGCGTAAGCCGCCTGCCGCACGCCTTCTTCTTCCGCTATCGCTAAAATCTTGTGCTGGAGATGGGTTTCTCCCAGATAGAACAGACTTTGCCCGGTCATGGCGCTGTACTGGGTGCGCTCTTCTTCCGGCATCAGGTTCAGTACGGCCTCCATCAGGGAGGATTTTCCGGCCGCGCTGCTGCTTTGGATCAGGACGGCTAAGGGGTTGGGCAGTTTACGGCTCACGGCAGCCAAAAAGCCGGCCAGTAAGTTAGTGGATTCACCGACCACGCCACAGGCGGCTAAGTCAGCGGTAATACGGGCAGTCAGATAGGGATCTTGCAGCAAGGCCAGCGCTGCCTTTTGTTCGGTGTCACTCATTGTCGGCACATTGACCACTGATACCTTGCCGCCTTGCTGTTGCCATTGTTCAGCAGCCAGCAACACCTGCCCCAGCGCCCGCCGCAGATCCGCTTCGCCCAGTCCCAGCTCAGTGGCGGCCATGCGGGAGTAACTGTTACGTGAACGGCCGCTCATCAGATCAACCCCGTCGGCGAACAACACCCCGCTTTGCCTGTCCAGCACCTGCGCATTGAGTTTCATCGCAGCGGAACCTGCCTTTACTGATCCCATGCCGCGCAGACACCATTGCAGTGTGCCGACTGACACGAGCAGCTCGCCATGCTCACCCGACTCACAGACCACATTCGGCGTCACGCGGGGCGCCGGTTCGGCGGCGAAAGGGGAAGCGGGTTCGGGTGCTGTGTCCGGCTCAGGTGTCTGGCGCTCTAGAGCCACCATATCCGCCGCCTCCTGCATCGGTACAGCACTCTCAATCAGCAGAGCAAAGGCGGTTTCGGGTTCGGCCATCTGACACAGATACTCGTTGGCATCCCTGCCCGGTGGGAACACCACGCGCAGCGGCGTGATCCCTTTGGCAACCAGTGCTGACGCCAGTTTCACCGCCGCCTCATTGCCAGCGGTATCGTTATCAAAGGCGATCAGCACCTGCTTAATGTTGTGCTGCTCAAAGACCTGCCAGTGGTCAGCGGTGACACCATGCACCCCATAGGCCGCCGTGACATTGCGCTGCCCCGTCACCCAGAACGACATCGCATCAATGAGCGATTCACACAGGATAAGCGTCCTGGACGCACCCGGTGCGGCTTCATTCCAGACGCCGTGATGTGCGCCCGGCAGGTACAGATGACGGATAACCGACGCCCGCAGATCATCACTGATCATGCGCCCGTACAGTTCGTGGATTTGCCCCTGTGTACCCATCACCGGCACAACCAGCGAACCGCGCAGATGCTCCCGCCCGTTCTCCCGCAGCACACCGACTGCTTGCAGACGGCGGCGGATCTCTGCTCCGGCCTTGTATTTACTGGGCGGCAGGCGGTAAGCAAGCGTTCGGTTGGCAAAGCCCAGCTTAAAATGGCTGACCAGCTCAGGATGATTGAGCCGCCGTTTGGACAGATACGCCTGTGCTTCTGTCGCATTCAGCAGCGTATGGTGATAAAACTCAACGACCCGTGACAGCAACACCTGTTGGCCGATCGCATCATTGGCCAGCTCTTCCGGCTGTACCAGAGGCTCAACCGCCGGATTGTGCCCCAGCATCGCCTTTAAGCGTTCGGCGGCATGGCGCAGGCTCAGATTTTCGGTTTTCATCACCCAGTCCAGCACCGATCCGCCCGCATCGCAGCCAAAGCAGTGATAGAGATTCTTCGATGGTGTGATCACCATCGAGGGCGTTTTCTCCTCATGGAACGGGCACAACACCGTCATATCTTTGCCGCGCTTAAACAACTGCCGTCCTTGCTGCTCAATGATGGCAACTAAGGGAACGGCGGTTTTCAGGTGCTGTAATTCTACTTCGGGAATGCGAGCCATATCGATATTCCTTTAAAAACCTGTCAAGATTTATTTTGATTCGCTATGCGATATATTATATAATCGCAATACGATAGTAAAGCAAGTCGTTTTAATAACACCCCTTATACTCGGAGCACTTTATGGCTGATATGACAGAAGAGATTATGCAGACCGAAGAACAGCGCCGGGCATTTGGTCAACGGCTGAAAGCATTGCGTAACCAGCAACGGCGAACACAGAAAGAAGTGGCTGGCCTGATTGGGTTACAGCTTTCGCAATACAACAAGTACGAATCCGGGATGCACATTCCGCCTGCGGATAAGCTGATACAACTGGCTGAGTTATTTACTACATCGATTGATTATTTGTTATTAGGTTCGTCTGACGAACAATTGCCGCTGAGTAACACGCGGTTAATCGAGCGGCTTAAAGCCCTTGAAGAATGCCAGCCGGAAGAGCAGGAAACCGTGATTAAACTGATTGATGCGGTGATTATGAAGAGCCGGGTTGAATCAGCGATGCGCCCGGTTGAGCAGGAGAAAGGCAGCTAAAGAGAACGCATTTTTAACGCAGCTCCGGCGCGCTTGCAACACGCCGAAGTTGCTAACCACAAGCAACTAATAGGAGTTGAACATGGCTAAGGCGCATTCTAGGCAAAACCGTGCAGTAAATAAAGCGACAAAAACAGAACGTTATTACACCGTGGGATACGTGCCGCAAAATGACAAGGCCAACGCCCCGCCTGCGATCCATCTTAAAGGCCAGTGGCTTAAGGCGGCCGGGTTTGATAAAGGCTGCACACTCACGGTTAAGATTATGGATGGCTGTCTGGTGCTTACTCCTGACAGTGACGACACCCGCAACATCAAGCAACAGTACCAGCGCCAGCAAGACCAGCTCAGTGAAATTAAGCTGAGAATGCGGGAACTGCTTGGCGACTACAACAGCAACTAAGGGCAGGGACTGAGCGGCTGTTAAAAAGAAGAAAGCCGGAAGATCACGGGGATCTTCCGGCTTTTAATATATTAATTTAACGCGATGCTCGACTTTAACATCCTATAACGTTGGCTTGTTGAAGCCAGTCGCGTTGACTTTTACCTTGTTTAAAATTGGCAAAAATACCCAATGTGTGAGAAAGCAGTTTCCTGGCAATTCGATTACTCAAATGCCACAAATCCCGTGCCCAGCACTTCTCGATAGCAAATTGCCCGGCAAGTTGACCAATGACGGTTTCAATTAAACGGCGTTTGGCGTTAATGACCCTTCTCGTTTTTCTGGGGATGGGATCATCCCTATTGGCACGCACTGGGGTAATCATTTCAATACCCTCTGCCTTCATTTCCTGTTTAAATTCAACGCCTAAATACCCTTTATCACCCAGCAAATAGCCTTTTATCGAACCGATCACATCCCAGGTTGCTTCACGCTCACCGACATTGGCGGGCGTCAGCGTAAACCCGGTTACCACGCCGATTTCGTCTATCATGAGATGTCCTTTGAAGCCGTAGTAAGTTTCGTTTTTGGCGGCACAGTACCCATAATCGGCTTGTCCTTTGAAGTTGGCACTGCCTTTTGCTCTTTTGAATCCACAGACGGGCAGCGGAAATCCGTCGATAATATGTACCGGCCTGTCGGGCGCGCCCAATAACCTCGCCAGCTTTTCTTGCAGTTGTTGTTTAACAACCCAAAGATTAGAAATCTGTTTAGCGAAATTGGCGCGCGAACCTAGCCCCGGAAACCACTCGCGCCAGTGGTCATTAAAGTACGTCCAAATGCCTTTATCTGTTGAAAGTCCTAAAAATTCACCCACCACTTCCATCGTGATGGCTTCTGCATCGCTCAGTTTAGGCGGATATCCCCGGCTTCTGAATCGCATACTTTGCTGTAACTGCGTTAAATTGTCATCTACCCAACAAAACACCCAAATGATAAAATCTTGCTGTGACATAGCCTTTTGTTCCTTTATCTCTCTATTTTTGACGACTTAAAGTTATAAAGGAGCGGCTATGTCATTTCAACTCACCATAAAAGTCGAGCATCGCGTTAATCTATAAGAAAGAAACTCAATATCAGGCATAAATACCTTACTTTTATTATCATCCGCTTTCCCTCAGTCATCACCAGGGCGCGAGCATGCTTTGATGAATATTCAACCAAAGAAAACTCTAGCCCTATAATCATCACACCAACCCGCTTTTTTAAGTTTGTTCCTTTGGCTGGGTGCCCCACAATCGCATTGTTTGACCAGATTCAACACAATTCGCCGAAATAATGCCAGATTCTCAACCGCACCATCCAGAACAATTCTTGAATCATCTTCTTTAAAAACTACATCAAGGATATAGGGCTGACCATTCTCAATTCGCCAATGTTGACGAATATAGTGCCCCAATAACTTATGCTTGGGTGAAAGAGAACTCACGTAATAAGAAGTCTCCACCGTTCCTTTGCCGTTTTGTGTCCGGTGACGTTCAACCGCAATCACACTGCGGATCGTTGGCCACTTGTCGGCCAGTTCTGGCTCGAATTTTGCCTTTAACTGAAACACATAGCGCTCTTCACGTCGGCCATGGGCTTCTTGTTTAACTTCCGTGATAATTTTCTCTTTACCCGCATCAAACACCGCCTGAAATTGAGATTGGACGGCTTCCCACAGATGGGGCTGATTTTTCTTCACCTGAACAACAACATGGGCTTTTTTTTTCACTGATTTTCTCCAGTGTTTGGCGCTGACAATGCAAGGCATCTAGCGTGACTATGCTGCCTTTCAGGTCAAGAAGCTCTAGCATCTGCCGTACGATACTGATTTCACCGTTTTTCGTAGCGGTCGCTTTCTGGCTCAGAACTAACCCCCGCTCCGTATCATACGCCGTGACCAGCTGAACGGCATTTTTCCTTTCATTACGGTAGGCGTGTCGCAGAACTTTTCCATCAAAGGCAATGACCGGTTTTCCTCCCTGTTCACGTTGCTCGTTGATCCAGTTGAGTAAAGCGTCCAGCAGGGAATCGAGCTCAATAGCGCGCACTATCCTGGCAATCGTGTGTCGACGGGGTATTCCACTGAGAAAAGAACGATATTTTCTCAGCCATTTAATTTTAGCACGACCATAAGTTTCAATATCTTGCCAGCCTTCGGCGCCGGCCAGAATGGCACTGATGACAAGAAAAATGACATCAACCAGCTCGTATTGACGATTGATATCAGAACGGGTTTCTTTCACAACGGTTAAATATTCAATCAGGGTCTGGTTCGGATTCATGGGTGAGCATTCAAAGAAGAAATAAGAATAATTAGATCACGTAATTACTGTTCATTCAATAGGCGTTAAAAGTATGCTCGCGCCCTGCAGTCATCACTTTTTCCTCAATCGCCACGTAGAAACGACAAACTTTATCTATTTTGTTTCCGGTCTGCTGATTAACCAAACGCCCAATAAGATGAAAAAAACTCCCAACGTTTTTAACAGTGAGGTAGTTTCACTAAACCAAGGTAATAAAACCACCATTAAATAAACAAAGGCATAACTCAAGCTAATAATAGGGTACGCTTTATTCAATGGCAGATATTTTAATGTAAAAAACCAACATAACATGGAGAGTATATAACCCGCCAATCCGGCCGTCATCATCAACAAAGGATTGTGATTTGCCCAAAGCCAGTTGATATCCAGCCAATGCATTGATAACGAAAGTTCCGGCAGATGAGCAACTCCCCATTTCAATAACAATTGCGCTACAGTGATCAGCAAGACACTCGCCATCCCCCACAGATAACCTTTCATTGACTCAAACTCATCAATAAGATCCCGAACATAATGGCAAAAACCCCCATCCAGTGCTTTAACCCCACCTTTTCCTGATACAGAAATTGCCCAATTAAAGTCACTATGACAAAATTTATACTAAGCATAGGGTAAGCAATGCTCAGTGGAAAAAATTGTAATAATCGCAACCAAAATATCATCCCTATTCCCAACAGAAGAATAGCACTGGACAGCCATATCGCCATCGATAGCACGTTATACGGGGTATCTTTTTTCTGCCAATAAATAACCGCCTGCTTCTGGCATAATTGCCCCGCACAAGTAAGCAGACTAACCAAAATTAATAATATTATTTTGCTACTCATGGCTGTTTCTTATAAATCACGAGCACAAATCTATGATTTCGACGCACAAAATCTGGCTCCGGTAATTCAGACAATTCACCTGCTGAGGGTAATAGAAAAACAATAGCGACTTGACCTTTTTTACGTGCTGTCACTAGCCACGCAGGAAATTCTTGCTCCGTGATATATCGATATTGGCTATCAGGGTAAGCAAGGCCATATTCTAACTCCCCAGGACTATCAAACATATAAATATCACTACGTTTCAATTCCCACGCAATGGCTGCTCCCACGCCAACAGATTGAGTCAAAATATATTTACTGTCAGACAACTCTTTTTCGTTTTGCTGAATGAAATGCTGGGGAAGTTTCGAATTTATCGTTTTATCAGGCAAAGCACTACCTATCGATAAGTTGAGCATAGCTGAACAAGCGGCAGCCCATAGCCAATATTTACCATCGCAAATAAAACAAAAATAACCAATCCCACTCCAAACACCAAAGGCAATAATTCCTATAATCCATTTTAGCCATTCGTCGGGTTGATAAAGTGGGGAATTTTTTAAGGTTTCCAGAATAAAAAGCACCAAAATGGCAAGCAATCCAATGAAGACATTTACCAATCCATTTATTTTCACAATCTTCATGTTGCCATTTTTGACACAATCGACAGCATATTTTGCCATCATCAAAGCTAAAGGACCGATAAAGGGTAAAACGTAAGTGGGTAGTTTCCCTTTTGCGATGCTGAAAAATAAAAATGGAACAACAAACCAGCAAAACAAAAAAAACATTTCTGGGTGACTTTTTTTCTCCTTCCAGCTTTTGATTAAAGCACCTGGTAGTAACCCTAGCCACGGGATCACGCCTAAGATCAATACGGGCAAGTAATACCAAACAGGGGCAATATGCTGGGCTTTATCTGAAGCAAAACGCTGTATATGCTCTACCCAAAAGAAATAATGCCAGTAATCCGGCTCACGCACAGCAATTGCAATCACCCACGGCAGGCTGATTAAAACAGCAAAAATCACGGCAAGAGGCCCAAAACGAACCATTTCCCAAAAGCGTCTTTGGTATATCGTAATGGGTAGCATGGCAATCACGGGTAGTGCCAATGCCAGAAATCCTTTTGTCATAAAAGCCATCCCACAGGTTAACCCCAGAACAGACCATGCCAAAATTCGTTCTCGGATAGCCACCGCCTTAAGCGCCCAATAGCAGCTCACGATCCCCGCTGTAATCCATAAAGAAAACATAGGATCAAGGACACTGTAGGTGCCAATGGAAAAAACAATAAACATGGAAATGTAAATCAGGCCGGAAACGAAAGCAGTCTGGCGGCATTGCCACATCATCATTGCCAAACGATAAAGCAGCAATACGCTGATTAGGATACTCAGCACGGAACCAAAACGGACAGCAAAATTATTGTCACCAAAAATCCACTGGCTAATATTGTTGATCCAATAGCCTGCTACTGGTTTTTCAAAATAGCGGATATCCAAGAAGTAAGGTACGATCCAATCCCCACGTTGTAGCATTTCCCGGCTAATTTCAGCATACCGCGTTTCATCCGGCTGCCATAATAAACGACTATCCAGAGGTAATAAGTAAGTAAGAATAAAAAAAAGAGCCATCAGAACGGCTCCTGTTTTACTCGTTCGGGTGTTCAACATCTTATGTTTACCTCTTGTTGGCAACCTAACCAACCTTCACGACCAGGAAAATCCGAACGAACAATTTTTCCAACAGGGAGTGTATCCCTATTTTCTGGTAACAGATGGCTTAATTTACAGAACTGAATATCGCGTTGATGAAGCATGTCCAGCAATGTCTCAAATTGTGAAGATTTCGACATCCCTTCAACTTCGGTATGGATCGTATAAACAGGAACCCCATGATCATTTTTAATCGCGTCAAGGATAAAGTGATTAAAATCTGCATCGCTGACTTGTGTTCCAACAACTTCATCATAGGTAGGTAATGTGACAGGAATTTGTACGGTTCCCAAGTTGCCATCGGGCAAAAGTGGCCTGAATGGGTGTGTTCCACGGCAATCACTGTTGTAATTAAAGCCAAAATATTGTTTAACAGCCAGCACACGTTCATCGGCTCGCCAACCCGCGACAGCTGAACATGTCACGGCTTTTCCTGTTGCCTTTTCCAACGCCTCAATACCTAACTTCACTTGTTCTGTTAATTCATTCTCCGACCAACGCCCTGCTTTTGCCTGCCAACCTTGATGATCCCATGCATGTAAACCAACTTCATGGCCTGCATCCATTGTTTGCTTCATCAAATGCCCTAAATCTTTTGCGATTTTTTTCCCCGGCCAGGCTGTACCCGCCAATAAAATATCCAGGCCATAAAGAGACACCGCATTTGATCTCAGCATCTTCCAGAGAAACTTCGGGCGCAACAGGCGCCATAAATGACGCCCCATATTGTCCGGGCCAACACTGAAGAAAAAGCTGGCTTGAATATGGTGCTTTTGTAAAATTTCAAGCAACCGTGGTACACCTTCCTTAGTGCCTTGATAAGTGTCCACATCAATTCTCAAACCCACTTTTTTCATTACGCTATTTCCGTTCTTTTCCTCTTCCCATTGACTTTTAGTGTTTCCCTTTGGATTCTTCAACTGCTCCACGCAGAAAGAAATCCAATGTTTCATCAATGGTTTGCTGCATATCAATAGTGGGTTTCCAACCTAACAGACGCGCTGCATTTTTAATACTGGGTTTACGGTGCGCGACATCCTGATAGCCTCGTCCATAATAGCTGCTGCTTTCGATCTTCTTAAACCCTGCAAATGGGGGAAAGTGGCCTCGCAAATCATGTTTTTCGAAGCTGTCTAATAACATTTCAGCCAACTGGCGAATGCTCGCTTCATTTATTGGATTACCGATATTGATTATTTGGCTATCACATAGCCCGCCACGGTTTTCAATGATCCTAAACAGGGCTTCGATACCATCATGGATATCAGTGAAACAGCGTTTTTGTTCTCCCCCATCCACCAGTTTAATTGGCGAGCCTTCCACCAGGTTCAAAATCAATTGGGTAATTGCTCTTGAACTACCAATGCGCGCTGAGTTTAAGTTATCCAGTCTTGGTCCCATCCAGTTAAATGGACGGAATAAGGTAAATTTCAGGCCCTGTTGTGTGCCATATGCCCAAATAACTCGATCAAGTAGTTGTTTTGAAACTGAATAGATCCAACGCTGTTTATTAATAGGCCCAACAATCAGACGCGAAGTATCTTCATCAAATTCTTTATCATCACACATACCATAAACTTCGGATGTGGATGGGAAAATAATCCGTTTATTGTATTTAACACAATATCGGACAATTTTAAGGTTCTCTTCAAAATCCAGTTCAAAGACTCGCAACGGATTACGGGTATATTCAATCGGCGTTGCGATTGCCACTAATGGCAGGATGACATCACATTTTTTGATGTGATATTCAATCCATTCAGTATGAATGCTGATATCACCTTCAATAAAGTGAAAGCGAGGATTACCAATAAATCGCTCAATCGCCGAAGAGCCAATATCCATCCCGTAAATGTCATAATTGCCATCACTCAACAAGCGTTCAGTCAGATGATTACCAATGAACCCATTGACGCCTAAAATGAGTACGCGCTTACGACGACTGATTTGCGCTGTTGCTTTAGAGCCAACATAAACCCCAGCCACTACGCCCATTTCAAGAGCTAATCGATTACCCTGAACATAAAGCCCTGACTCTCCTTGCCCGCTAATAATTTCCAGCGTACCTTCACCGCAAGCAATCACAAAGGGATCAGTCGATATTACGGTTCCTGGGCGTTTTCCGTGGGACTGATTAAGCGGCCGTGAACGCCAAATCGTCATCTTACGTTCACCGAGAAAAGTAAATGCCCCCGGGTAGGGTTCTGTCACTGCCCTAACTAAGTTATTAATCTCTTTGGCAGACTTGTTCCATACTATTTCACCATCTTCAGCGGTGCGACGGCCAAAATAAGTAGCCTGGCTTTCATCCTGTGGAATTGATGGATAATGACCGGATTTTATTTGAGGCAGAATACTATCCAATAATTCAACGGCCGCTTCACGTATTTTTCCATGAATTATCAAGGAAGTATCATTTTCAGCAATCTGTACAGCCTGTTGCGCGACAATATCTCCCGCATCTGGCTTCTCCAGCATTTTATGTAATGTTACACCGGTTTCGGTCTCTCCATTGAGTACTACCCAGTTAACGGGAGCACGGCCACGATATTTCGGTAACAAGGAGCCATGAAGGTTAAATGCCCCTTTTTCAGCCAGTGACAGAATTTCCTGGTTAAGCATGTTGCGATAGTAAAAAGAGAAAATAACATCTGGTTGCATCTCTCGAATGCGTTCAACCCAAAGTGGGTGATTCACATTTTCTGGCGCAAACACGGGTAAACCCAAATCAGCACCGATACGGGCAACAGAAGAGAAAAAGTGATTTTCATTTGGATTATCAGTGTGAGTGAATACGGCCTGAACATCAAAACCCGCTTTAACTAATGCATTAAGTCCGACACAACCAATATCGTGATAGGCAAAAATAACTGCTTTCATTAGCTTTCTTCCTGATTGTCGTTAGTCTTCTTAACTCCGACCACTTTTTGAATAAAATAGCGCGGGCGAGCACGAACATCGTTATATATTCGACCAATGTATTCACCCAACAGTCCCATGGCGACGAACTGTGCTCCAAGGAACATGAAAAGAATAGCAAACAGGGTAAACACCCCTTCAGCAGCCCACATTGAGCCAAATATAAGGCGTAGAACAATCAATAATACCGCCAACAAGAAACCTGTTATGGCAATGATACTTCCCGCGACACTCAGTAACCGCAATGGTGCAGTTGTTAAGCACGTCAGAAGGTCATACATCAGGTTTATCAGTTTCATAAAATTGTACTTAGAATCCCCAAACTCACGCTCTGCATGGGCGACGTCAATTTCTATTGTTCTGCGGGCAAAGGTGTTAGCAAGGATGGGAATAAACGTGCTGCGTTCATGGCATTGAAGCATTGCTTGTACAATATGACGTCGATAGGCGCGTAACATGCAACCATAATCTCCCATTGAACGCCCCGTCGCCTTAGTTATCATCGCATTGATTATTTTAGAGGCGGTTTTACGGAACCAAGAGTCCTGCCGATGAAGACGACGTGTACCCACGACGTCATATCCCTCTTCCGCCGTTTTAACTAAACGAGGAATTTCTTCTGGCGGGTTTTGCAAATCAGCATCAAGTGTAATAATCAGATCACCGTCAGCTTGATGGAAACCGGCCATAATGGCTGAATGTTGCCCATAATTGCGGTTAAGCAAAATCGCAATCACATGATTTTCTGGAGATTCAGCCGTCTGAGTTAAGATCTCGACAGAACTATCATGGCTACCATCATCGACCAGGATTAATTCGTATTTCTGTTCTAATTTTTGGCACGCTGCGAGCGTTCTTTCCAATAACTGGGGTAAACTTTCTTCTTCGTTATAAACAGGAATAACGACTGAAACTTTTTTGATCTTCTCAAATGTCACTTACTTATGCTCCGAAAGAATTTCAGTTATCACATTCACGACACGATCTACATCGTCATTGCTCATATCTGGAAAAAGAGGTAATGAACACAGTGTTGATGAATTCCACTCAGATACAGGCAGGGAGAGTTGTGGATAACGCTCACGATAATATTTTTGTGTATGCGCAGCCCTGAAATGCAAACCTGTGCCAATATTTCTATCCTTTAGTCGTGCCATAAAAGTATCGCGGTCAATGCCACAGAGATCTTTGTCAACACGTACCATAAAAAGATGATGAGAATGCAAATGCGCATATTCGGGAACTTTCAGCATTTGTAATGGTGAGTTGATAAGAGCGGCAAAATAGCGAGCCACCAACTCCCGACGACGTGCATTCATTGATGTCAGTTTGCCCAGTTGCACAACTGCCATCGCTGCATGAATATCCGATAGGTTGTATTTAAAACCCGGCTCAATCACTTCCGCCTGAGGTTTCCTGCCCTGAATTTGTCTGTCAAAAGCGTCAACAGCTAAACCATGAAATTTTAAGCAACGGATCCGTTGGGCAAGTTCATCATCATCTGTGACCAACATGCCACCTTCAGCGCAGGTCATGTTTTTAATCGCATGGAAAGAAAAGATTGCAGTACCCCGCTCTCCGACCCATTCATTTTTATAACGGGTGCCGACAGCATGGGCGGCATCTTCAATCAGGGGAATACTCGCTTTTTGAGCTACAGCGCGGAGAGCGTCAAGGTCACAAGGCGCTCCCGCATAATGGACGGGAATAATTGCTTTGGTTTTGGGGGTAATCGCTTTTTTGATGGTTTCTGCGCTGACCATTAATGTATCACGGTCAACATCAACCATGACAGGTTCAGCGCCCAGCAAACAAATCATATTGATAGTGGAAACCCAGGTTTGGGAAGGCGTAATGACTTCATCACCTGGGCCTATGCCGAGAGCCAGCAAAGCCAAATGCATTCCCGCCGTCGCAGAACACAGAGCAATTGCATGTTTGCAGCCAAACATGAGAGAAAAATCTTGCTCTAACTGATGGTTTTGTGGGCCTGTAGTAATCCAACCTGAGTGTAAAACTTTCTCTATCGCTTCTATCTCTTCGCCGCCAATTGCAGGACGAGAAAATGGCAAAAAATTATCCATAACCGCCTTGTGCCTTGTCTATCCCAAATTGTTTTATAATCAATCGATTCTAGGAGATGATTTTTGAACGAAACATAAACAAAAAGCAAATTGTGGTCAACCAGGCACCAAAAACAGATAGCAGGCAGTGATTATAGTGGATTTCACTGACAGAAATTATACGTGGTTAACCCTCCATAATTTATAGCTGGCATTTCTGATATGTCCAATATTTGCCTCAAAAACTTCTGATAAATTTCGTTCTGTCATTACATTCTCTGGTATACCCGATACTAACAATTTTCCATGCGAGAGCAGCCATACCTCTGTTGCCTGTTCATACGTGTGGTTAAGATCATGACTACTCAATAATACCGTTCCCCCCAATGCACAGAATCTTTTTATTAACTCATCTAAAACGGCTTGTTGGGTGATATCAAGATTATTTGTCGGCTCGTCAAGTAAGAGTAAGCTCCCATCGGGATTCAGATCCGGCCATATCTGAAAAAACGTGCCCGCCAATCTGACACGCTGCCACTCTCCGCCTGAGAGTTGACCAATTGATGAAGTCAGCAATGGCAGAAGCTTCATTTGCTGGCAAAGTGCATACAACACATGTTCACTTTGAGCCAATGGTGCACACTCAGGGCGGAACATATCTAAATACTGAAAAACCGGCATGATAGGAACAAAAGAAGATTGAGAGCACCAGGCCCGACGCTTTGACAATTCGTGCTGGCGGTAATCCTGCAAGTTTCGACCATGCAAACAAATAGTGCCGCTATAGGATAAAACTCCCGCAATTGCTGCAAGCAGCGTACTTTTTCCTGAACCATTAAGCCCCACCAAATGGATCTGTTGCCCCGCCGTAACAGACTCAGACAATGAACTCAATCTGTTGTTAACAGTAACACCATCCAATTCCAAAATCGGCTGACCGATCATGTTGTTACCCTCATTTCCTTATCTTGCATTAGCAGGTTAGTTTGGTATGTTTTAATAGTGACGTGTTCTTAATAACAGCCATATAAAAATGGGGGAGCCTAACGTTACGGTGACAACGCCTATCGGCACTTCTGCGTGGGATAATGACAGACGGGAAATTAAATCTGCCAGCAGTAAACCACTGCCTCCCGCCAATACACTGGCCGGAAGTAATGCCTTATGATCGGTCAAACCAATCAATCTCAATATATGGGGAATAACCAAACCGATAAAACTGATTGCGCCCGCAAGGGCAACACTCAAACCAACTAATAATCCAATGACCGATACAAATACGTTACGCCATTGATGATGGGAAATCCCTAGTTGCCGGGCCTGTAACTCCCCAAGAGAGAGGTAATTCAAAATGTTACCTTTGCTGCTTAACCATAAGATGGCAGGAAGCAATGCAACAATCAGCCATTTTTGACGCCAATCAACACCGCTGAAACTTCCCATCATCCAATACATCAATTGCCGGAGATCCAGACTTGTACTGAAATAAACCATCCATGTCATCAACGCACCAAAGACCACCCCAAAAGCAACCCCAATCAATAACAGACGGGTATTGGTCACTTGATGTTTTCTGGAAAATCCCAGCAAAATAGCGGTCATGAAAAATGCCCCAAATACTGCGCCCACACTTAATAACCACAATGGGGCAATACCATGAAAAATCAGTATTAAACCTACTACGACAACACCGGCACCATTACTGATCCCAAGCAATCCCGGCTCCGCTAACGGGTTTTCGAACAGAGCCTGCATAATTGCTCCTGACAGGGCTAAACTTGCACCAACTACCATAACGGCAATCGCCCTGGGCAATCTCAACTGCCAAATAAATAACCGGGCAGTCTCCGATAACCATTGATCAGGCCAAAACCAGATTTCACCGGCACATAATGACAAGATAAACAGAATAACGAATAGAACAGACAAAACCGCCATCACTCGATGGTTACGTTTTCTCTGATAGGTGATCAACTCATAAACAGAGCGCATTTGTGAGGCCATTTAGAAAATAAGTACGTTTTTCATTGGGTACAATGAGATAGAGAAGATAAGAAAAAGACCGCAAGATGCGGCCTTTTTATGTATTTATTCTTTGGGTAACGCTTTTTCCACTCTGTTTTTCAGTTTTTGACCAGGGCGAAAAGTGACAACACGGCGAGCCGTAATCGGAATATCTTCACCTGTTTTTGGATTACGGCCTGGACGTTGATTTTTGTCTCGCAAATCAAAGTTGCCAAATCCAGATAATTTCACTTGCTCCCCATTCTCCAAAGAACGACGAACTTCTTCAAAGAATATTTCTACCAGATCTTTAGCGTCACGCTTGCTAATACCCAGTTTCTCAAACAGATTTTCTGACATTTCAGCTTTAGTAAGCGCCATAAGTTCAGTCCCTCAAGGATGCTTGGAATCGCTGTTCTAGTGCAGCAACGCATGTGTTGACGGTCGCAGCAATTTCTTCTTCTTCCAGTGTACGCATGGTATCCTGCAAGATTAAGCTAATAGCAAGGCTCTTGTAACCTTCCGCGACACCTTTACCACAATACACGTCAAATAAGTTTATGCCAACTATATGATTTACGCCAACTTTCTTACATTCAGCCAGAACATCTTCTGCGGCTACATTTTCAGGCACAACGATGGCGATATCGCGACGGTTAGATGGGAAGCGAGAAACTTCCTTTATCTCAGGGATCACGCGGTCTACCAGACCAGTCCATAATAACTCGAATACCACGGTACGGCCGTTTAAGTCAAGTTTACGCTCCAGTTCTGGATGAACAACACCGATATAGCCAATGTAATTATTTTCCAGATAAATCCCAGCGCCTTGCCCGGGATGTAAAGCAGGATGTTCTTCTGCCTTAAAGGAAATACCAGATAGTTTTACCTGTCAGTTCTAAAACAGATTCTAAATCACCCTTCAAATCAAAGAAATCAACTGATTGTTTTTCAATCGACCAGTGCTCTTCGAAACGGTTTCCCGCAATAACACCACCAAGCATTAATTCCTGACGGATGCCATGTTCCGCATTTTCATCCGGCACAAAACGCAACCCTGTTTCGAATAAGCGGACACGGTTTTGCTGACGGTTCTGATTATAGGCGACAGTTGTCAGTAATCCTGTCAACAAGGACAAACGCATTGCAGACATATCCGCCGAAATTGGATTAGGCAAAATTAACGCTTCTTCCTGCGGGTGAAGATGTTTCTGAATCTTAGGATCAACGAAACTATAAGTAATCGCTTCTTGATAACCTCTGTCCACCAGCATGGTTTTAACCCGTTTCAATGGCAAATCAGCTTCACGATGTGAAGTCATAATCAGATCTGCACGCACTGGAACGTCAGGAATGTTGTTATAACCGTAAATACGGGCGACCTCTTCAACAAGATCTTCCTCGATTTGCATATCAAAACGCCAGCCAGGGGCAACCGCTTGCCAGCTTCCATTCTGGACAGTGACCTTGCAACCTAAACGCGTCAGGATATCGGTTACTTGTTCATCTGCAACATGATGACCAATCAAGCGATCCAATTTATGGCGATTAAGCGTAATCGTTGCTGGTTTTGGTAAGTGAGATTCGCTAGTAACATCAACGATTTCCCCAGCTTCTCCACCACAGATGTCGATCAACAACTGGGTAGCATATTCCATCGCTTTATGCTGGAGCTGTGGATCAACACCACGTTCAAAACGGTGGGAAGCATCAGTATGCAAACCATAACGACGAGCACGGCCAGTAATTGCCAGTGGTGCGAAGAATGCACATTCTAGCATAATATGCTGTGTTTCTGCATTAACACCAGAATATTCCCCGCCGAAAATCCCTGCCATAGCAACCGGTTGTTTTTCATCAGAAATAATGAGTGTTTCAGCAGAAAGTTCGGCTTCATTACCATCTAGCAGAGTGAGTTTTTCACCTTGCTCTGCAAAACGCACAATAATTGAACCATGCAAACGTTCTAAATCGAACGCGTGCAATGGTTGGCCCAATTCGAGTAAAACATAGTTGGTAATATCAACGACCGGATCAATAGAACGAACACCACCACGACGCAGCTTTTCGCGCATCCACAATGGGGTGATTGCCTTGATGTTCACATTCTTGATCACACGCCCCAAATAGCGTGGACAAGCTTCAGGCGCATCAACACGAATAGGGAATGTTGCATCTGTAGTGGGTTTAACCGCTTCGATTTTCGGCTCTGTCATGGGCAGTTTATTGATAACCGCAACGTCACGGGCAACTCCCATGATACTCAGGCAGTCAGCACGGTTTGGTGTAATGCTGATTTCAATCGCATTATCGTCCAATTTCATGTAATCACGCAGATCAACACCTATCGGAGCTTCTGCTGGCAGTTCAATAATGCCATCCTGATCATCAGCAATACCGAGTTCAGCAAATGAACACAGCATGCCTTCTGACGGCTCGCCCCGCAATTTCGCTGGCTTAATTTTGAAATCACCGGGCAGCACAGCACCCACTGTCGCAACAGCAACACGCAGCCCTTGACGACAATTCGGGGCGCCACAGACAATGTCTAACAGACGTTCACCACCGACATTAACTTTTGTGACACGTAACTTATCTGCATTTGGATGTTGTCCACACTCAACAACTTCACCAACAAATACACCGTGGAATTGACCTGCCACTTTTTCAACACCATCAACTTCCAAACCCGCCATGGTGATTTGATCAGACAATGCTTCACTATTAATGGCTGGGTTTGCCCACTCGCGTAACCAGAGTTCACTGAATTTCATGAGATATACCCGCCTTATTTAAATTGTTTGAGGAAACGTAAATCATTTTCGAAGAATGCACGCAAATCTGTAACACCATAACGCAGCATGGTCAGACGCTCCATTCCCATGCCAAAGGCAAAACCAGAATAGATTTCAGGATCAATACCCACATTGCGTAATACGTTAGGATGCACCATACCGCAACCCAAAACCTCTAACCATTTCCCATTTTTGCCCATCACATCAACTTCTGCGGAAGGTTCTGTAAATGGAAAATAAGAAGGACGGAAACGTATCTGCATATCCTCTTCAAAGAAGTTATTCAAAAAGTCATGCAATGTACCTTTCAGGTTGGTAAAACTGATATTTTTATCAACGATCAGCCCTTCTATCTGATGAAACATCGGGGTATGTGTCTGATCGTAATCATTACGGTATACACGACCTGGTGCAATGATACGGATGGGTGGCTGACGCTCTTTCATGGTACGGATCTGTACCCCAGAAGTCTGGGTACGTAGCAAACGCGTCGCATCAAACCAGAAAGTATCGTGATCAGCACGCGCAGGATGGTGTGCAGGAATGTTCAGAGCATCAAAGTTATGATAGTCATCTTCGATTTCCGGGCCTGATTCAACAGAAAAACCCAACTCGCCAAAGAAAGTTTCAATACGTTCAATCGTGCGGGTAACAGGGTGCAAGCCACCATTTTCCATACGACGACCAGGCAATGAAACATCAATTTTTTCTGCTGACAAACGCACATTCAGAATATCAGCTTCCAGCTTTGCCTTACGCACATTCAAAGCTTCTTGAACTTCTTGTTTCGCCTGATTAATAACAGCCCCTGCCGCTGGACGTTCCTCGGCTGGTAAGTCACGCAGTGATGACATCTGGAGGGTTAAATGGCCTTTTTTTCCCAGGTATTCAACTCGCACCAAATCCAACGCGGCAACATCCTGGGCTTCTTCCACGGCTGTTTTTGCCTTTGCAACCAGCTCAGTAAGATGTGACATCGTTTTCCTCTTCCTTTGGCCTGATGGCCCTTTAGTTGTTATCGACTATGTCCTCATGTTATCAATTAATGAGTCCATAAAAATAAAAAAGCCTCCACACTGGAGGCTCAAGCGCTATTTTTCATTTCTTTTCTTACGCGCGAAGCCCCCTGCTTTCAGGTGCTAAAGTAAAAAAAGAAACGAAAAAAGGCTAACTTTATCATTTGTGTTCTTTCTCCTGTACCTTCTTGCACTCACTAATCGCAATCTTAACCACAATACTCTCTGATCGCAGATATTATCTAATCTCTTGGAGAAAAGTAAAAGAGGGAGCAAGCTCCCTCTTTTAACCTGACTTATGCCAGAGCGCCCTTCGCTTTTTCAACCAAAGCAGCGAATGCTACTTTGTCGAATACAGCGATGTCAGCCAAGATCTTACGGTCGATTTCAATCGAAGCCTTTTTCAGGCCATTGATGAAACGGCTGTAAGACATGCCGTTCTGACGTGCAGCAGCGTTGATACGTGCAATCCACAATTGACGGAATTGACGTTTACGCTGACGGCGGTCACGGTAAGCGTACTGACCAGCTTTGATAACAGCCTGGAAAGCAACACGATAAACGCGCGAACGAGCACCGTAGTAACCTTTCGCTTGTTTCAAAATTTTCTTGTGACGTGCACGGGCAATAACACCACGTTTTACGCGAGCCATATACTTCTCCTATCGTCTCTGAGTTCTAATCTAAAAAAATCTGCTTATGCGTATGGCAGACAAGCAACAACCAGGCCCAGATCACCTTTGGAGACCATGCCTTTTGGACGTAAGTGACGCTTACGCTTGGTTGATTTTTTAGTCAGAATATGACGAAGGTTAGCGTGCTTACGCTTGAAACCGCCACTTGCAGTTTTTTTGAAGCGTTTAGCTGCGCCGCGTACTGTTTTAATCTTTGGCATTTTAATTTCCACTTCGCATTGTTAATTACAACGAACTAGTAAGGCGAATGGACTCCAGCCATAATTAACTGGAGTCCATTACTTGTTTGCCTGACTATTTCTTCTTAGGAGCGAGCACCATGATCATCTGGCGGCCTTCAACCTTCGTTGGGAAGGATTCGACCACAGCCAGTTCATTCAGATCGTCACGGATACGGTTAAGCATCTCAATACCAATCTGTTGGTGCGCCATTTCACGCCCACGGAAACGCAGGGTGATTTTGGCTTTATCGCCATCTTCCAGAAAACGAATCAGGTTGCGTAGTTTGACCTGATAGTCGCCTTCATCTGTACCAGGACGGAATTTAATTTCCTTGACCTGAATAACTTTTTGTTTCTTTTTCTGTTCTTTGACTGACTTACTCTTTTCATAGAGGAACTTGCCGTAATCCATAATACGACAAACCGGCGGTTCGGCATTTGGGCTGATTTCAACTAAATCAACACCAGCTTCCTCAGCTTTTTCGAGAGCTTCCCTCAGACTGACAATACCAATCTGTTCGCCATCTAATCCAGTTAAACGAACTTCAGACGCGCGAATCTCTTCATTAATGCGATTTGGGCGCGCCGGTTGAATTCTTTTTCCGCCTTTAATACCTTATACCTCCAATTGGTGAAGATTACGACTGCGTATTTCTGTCAGCAGTTTTTCTGTAAACTCACTGATTTCAATGCTACCTAAATCTTTGCCGCGGCGAGTACGAACGGATGCTTTTCCTGATTCGACTTCTTTGTCACCACAAACAAACATGTAAGGCACACGACGCAGAGTGTGTTCACGGATTTTAAAACCAATCTTCTCGTTTCTCAAGTCTGCTTTTGCACGAATGCCTGCATCTTGAAGTTTTTTAACCAATTCCTGTACATAATCTGACTGGCCATCAGTAATATTCATAACGACGACCTGCTGAGGTGCCAACCATGTTGGGAAAAACCCAGCATACTCTTCTGTCAGGATACCAATAAACCGTTCCAGTGATCCCAGAACCGCACGGTGAATCATCACAGGAACCTTGCGTTCATTATTTTCACCTACATATGACGCACTCAGGCGTGCTGGCAGTGAAAAATCGAGTTGCACAGTACCACATTGCCACGCACGATCCAAACAATCATAGAGAGTAAATTCAATTTTAGGGCCATAAAATGCCCCTTCACCCGGCTGGTATTCAAATTCAATACCATTTTGGATTAATGCTTCAGCAAGATCCGCTTCTGCTTCATCCCACTGTTTTTCCGTACCAATCCGTTTTTCCGGGCGTGTTGATAATTTAACAACAATCTTCTCAAAGCCAAATGTGCCGTACACATCATAAATCATTTTGATACAGCTACTGACTTCTTGAAGGATCTGATCTTCAGTACAGAAAATATGCGCATCATCTTGCGTAAAACCGCGTACACGCATCAAACCATGTAAAGCGCCAGAGGGTTCGTTACGATGACAGCTACCAAATTCAGCCATCCGCAACGGCAAGTCACGATAAGATTTCAACCCTTGGTTGAAAATCTGAACATGGCCTGGGCAATTCATCGGTTTTACGCAATATTCGCGGTTTTCCGATGAAGTAGTGAACATGTTTTCTTTATAATTTTCCCAGTGCCCGGTTTTTTCCCACAGGACACGATCCATCATGAATGGGCCTTTTACTTCCTGATATTGGTAATCTTTAAGCTTTGAACGGACGAAAGTTTCTAATTCACGGAAAATTGTCCAGCCATCATTATGCCAAAATGCCATGCCTGGTGCTTCTTCCTGCATATGATACAGGTCAAGCTGCTTACCAATTTTACGGTGATCGCGTTTTGCTGCTTCTTCCAAACGCTGTAAATAGGCATTAAGCTGTTTCTTATCCGCCCATGCAGTACCATAAATACGCTGCAACATTTTGTTGTCACTGTTACCGCGCCAGTACGCTCCTGCAACTTTTTGCAGTTTAAAGTGATGGCAAAAACGCATGTTAGGAACATGCGGCCCACGGCACATATCAACGTATTCTTCATGGTGATACAGACCAGGACGATCATCACGACTAATATTTTCGTCCAAAATCTGGATTTTATACTCTTCACTGCGAGCTGCAAATGTGTCACGCGCTTCTTGCCAGCCAACTCTTTTTTTGATGACATCGTAATCTTTTACGGCAAGTTCCAGCATACGTTTTTCAAGCAGCTCGATATCTTCCTGTGTCAAAGCGCGATCTAAATCGACGTCATAGTAGAAACCATTATCAATAACAGGACCGATAGCCATTTTCGTATCAGGCCACAACTGCTTAATTGCATGGCCCAACAAATGTGCGCATGAATGACGGATAATTTCCAAACCTTCTTCATTCTTGCTGGTGATAATGGCAAGATTGGCATCGGTCTCAATTAATTCACACGCATCAACCAATTCACCATTAACACGGCCAGCAATACACGCTTTTGCCAAACCAGCACCGATATCACGAGCCACATCCATTACGGAAACAGCATGCTCAAATTGACGTTGACTACCGTCAGGAAGAGTAATTACAGGCATTTAAAATCCTTAATATACAGTGGTGACCCACACGAAAGATCACTTGCATTATATCAAATTCATATTAATTAGTACGTTAGAAACAAATCCTTGCTTCACTCCGCAAGATGTGTACAGATTTAAGGTCACATTTTCAAAATGTATCCGGTACATTTGCCTAACTCGGCCAACATACTAGCACACAGAGTAGGTGTTAAAATAGCTCTGTGAGAATATATTTAAACGATTTCCATGCACGTACACAACTTAACGGAAATGTAAAATGACAATAATAGGTAAAATGGCTGTTTCTATATATTGTATCAAATATTACTAACATAGAGACAGCCTAATATAATTGTCGGTATTAATCACTTGTCATTATTTTATTTCTCCAATAATTACTATGTATCTTTTCATGGGTAACTGGATCAATGATATAATATTCAAAGTAAATCTTTCCTGCCCCTCCAGTCACATATCCCTTCACATCATTAAGCTCTGGTGAATCAATTTTAATGATGACCGTCGACAATTTCCCTCCTGGTTTATCTGGAGCATGAGGAGCAACAACTGGAAATATCTTATTAAAATTCTGATTTGCTGAACTAATATACATTCTTAAATATATTTTTTCACCCCAAAGAGGATAAGAGGGATCATTTTCATCATTAGTACACAAAAATTTTACATATAATTGACACCCACTGACAGCATAATTAGATACATCTCTTTGAGTAATATTCTCATGGTTTGGTTTTTCTTCATCGTCAGAATGTTCAAGTTTAGGATCTTGCTTTATATCAGCAAAACTTGAGAAAACCATAGGCATATTATATGTTCTTTTCACACTATCATCAGGTGAAGTTAGCTCATCACCTATATATGTAACACCTCGAACATATGAATACATACTATTGCCAAACTCGGGTGCTATTATATAATAAAGCATCGAGTCTTTTCCTGATGGGAAAATATCTCTTCTCATTAAGAATGTATAATTATAATTTGCTGAATCCATATTCCCTAAAACATCGGAAATTTTTTTTACCGGAAATATTAATCCTTCTGGATCAAAAGAATCATCTTCCTTTTTTTTATTGAAAAATAAAACATTATCTGTCTTGGATACATTAGGATAGGAATCAATCTCTGCTTCGAAACGTTGACGTCCATCACTTTCTAATGAACCCCCTTCCAGTTCAGGAATATCTGGTGGATTAAGTGAGTTATCATCATTGGGTGGAACAACAGAAATCATATATATGTCACCAGAATGATATTCAGCAACGCCTTCGACTTGACTGATTAAACCCATAATAGCAGGCGTATTTATGACTGGATAGACACGGAATTTTATTCTTCCATTTTCATCACTGGTAATAATGAGTTGAGTTTTTCCTTCATAATTCTTTGGTTTGATAATTTGGTGTTTTTGACCAACCCCATCAGGTTCAGAAGTAATTATGATGTTTCTTTCTATATCCTCATTAATTTCAGAGTAAATATTGACGGGAGTGTGTTTAAGTAATTGACCATTAGTATCGAATAGTGTTGTATCATAACTGATATAATGATCTTTATTATCATCTATATCGTTGCTATTTGGTGTTGCACAAATGCTTTTATTTTTCTTCAATTGGATTGAACTGTTAACCAAATCCCTTGCATAATATGTTATTACCTTATCAACACCTGTGAGTGTAAAATGTATTTCTTCTCCCACGGTTATTGAACCGCTTCCTTTAACAGTGCATGAAATCACCATATTATATGATTTGCTATCCTGTTCAATATTAATTGGTTTGATTATTTTTACACTTTCAAAACCTTTAAAATCCTTCACTCCTATATTAAGTGATTGAGAAATTTTTCCTTTGGGTATTTCTATATCAAGGTAAAATTTTTGACCAATAATAACATCAGCCCCATTTTTAACAGATAAATTTAAATCATCATCTGACAAGATCAGATCTTTATCACTTTCCAACATATTTCACCCCTTTTATAATTCCTTAATAAAGTAATTCTATAAAAATCATTAATCCATCTAAAATAATGAAGTTAACTTATATCAATCCAAGTTTTACCGTCAGGGCAATCATCCCCGGCAACTTCTCCTCCCGGCCGTACTGTATAAACATTGGCTCGCCAGATCTTGCCATAAGAAATATCTCCATAATAATTAACTTGAAAATCAAGATAAATATCCCCATTTTCTATATGGCTAACATTGCTAAAAGGAATACCAAACAGTAATGGTACTGTATTGCCATTATTATCTGGTTGAGTTGGCATTGCCCTTACTTTAGATTGGTAAATGGTATTGGGATAATTATTAATATATAAGTTTAATGTAACCTCAGCACCAAGTGGAACTTTAGTCTTATCTTTATAATCACTCGTTCCGACCATCTTAACGAATAATGCTTCATGGTATGGATTATTGCATTTATTATCTATATCTTTTTCATGAATTGAATCACGGACAATATTTTTGTCATCATTATAACCATAACTATTATAAACTATACAACTATCATATATTCTTGTTAAATCATCAATTGGTTGATTATATCCTCCTCCAGGATATGTTATGCCTTGTGGATATGAAGATCGTGCTGACCCAAAGTTGTCTACAACAGTATAAGAAAAATCAGCAATCTCATTCACCTTAAATATATTATAAGGGAATGTCATATAACTATCATTGCCTAATTCATCCACCTTTTGAACAAGAAATGATTTTTTCACATATTGCTTGTTAATAAAAAATAGTATTGTGTCATCTCTCTTGGCGTCAGGATAATTTGGGATTAAAACGTTAAAGGCATTCAAGTTAGGGTCTACCTGTAAGCTGCCATTATCTTCGCCTATACCAAGTGGAGAAAGATTCAAGTCTTCTTTATTGTTATCTATAATATACACTTTATTTTTTGAAGACATACGATCTGTTACACCCACCATCATAGAATAAACTTGAAATATTACTGATGTTGATTTTTTAGGGTAAATATAAAAGACCAAATTTCCATTTTTATCGGAAGTAATAGAAAAGTATTTCTGATCAGAAGAAAATTTTTTAATTTTGACAGGTTTTTCTTTATCGGAATGATAAATACCAACCAACTCAAAATAAGCATTATCTTTTTCAAGAATATCAACGGAAACATTTGGTAATGGCTTTCCTTCTTTATCTCTGATTAATGCAACCGCCTTAATACAATCACCATGAGGTGGAGCATTATCATAGTCTAGCACTTGGAAAAATTCTTTTTCAAAATATATTGATATAGATTCTTCATCTATTAATAAATTATTTTTCATATCATCCCCTTATTTTAATATTTTTATCTTGTCAAGATATAATAATTGACAGATATTTTATAAAGGATCACATCCATCATTATTATCATTAGCCTGATTTGGTAAGACGGTATTAATTTTGGTAGTCCATTTTTTGCTATATGTTTTAGAACCATCACTATTTTCGATATAATAATCAAAAGAGAGTGTCCCTAACCCTTTGGAGAATGAAGGTCCAGCTCGGTTAATGTCACAGTATGGGATATTAACTACAGCATGGTCTGTTTGTTTTCCCGAATCAACAGTAGGTAGTAACGAGAACTGATAACTTTTATGCGTATTTCTGGATGTTGGTGTTTTAATATAGACATTCAAATATCCCTTGCTACCAAGTTGTGGTAGATTTTTATTATTTTGATCATTAGTTCCCATAATCACCACATATAGCCCTGTCACCCCCTTAGCGCTTTGACCAGATTTTTTATTACGATTTATCATGCTCAAGATGATACCATGCCATTCAAAAGTTTCATTTTCTTCACTATACACATCAATAGGAGGTGTTGCGTGGCTGGTATATACTTTGACTTTATCGTAGACCTCTTCGTTGGAAGGAGCATTTTGTTCACCAATATATGTGAACATTTCTGTCATAGAATAACTGTACTCTTGATTTTCAGGGGCAACCAAATAATAAAGTTTCATTGGTTTATTAAGTGGTAACTGGTCATATGTAAAGTAAAAAGGGATTGTATCTAGACTGGTTATGTTATCAATCCTATATATAGGATTAAGTTGAATTGGTTTGTCATTTTGATTAAATCCTTGCATAAAAAATATTAAAGAATCTGTATCCTTACCATCAGGATAAGAAGCTACATGTACCTCTATGCCTTTAGCGCCTGGTATTTTTTCAACCTTTCCATTTTGTATTCCTGATATTCTAGGGGCATTTGGACCAAATGATGAACTACGTATAGCATTAAAAACATATATAGATGCTGCATAATTAACAGGAGTCACATTCAATATTTGAGTATCAAAATCAATTCTGACCGAAGTATCCCGTACTGGATAAACGCGAAATTTTATATTTCCATGAATATCACTATTAACAGCAAAAAAATCAAAACTACTCTGACTGTGTGTCATGATTTTTTGTGACAGTTCCCCATTTTTTGGTTCTGTACCTATATGCACAGGTGTCTTGCTTTTATCATGAGAAAAAATTTTATCTGGATGCTCAGATGATACCAAAACTTGTGTATTCCTTAATGGATTATTATTACAATCTAATAATTTTCCTGAATATGTAACATATGAACTCCCAGTACCAACAGGGTTATCTTCTGTTGGTGGTTCAATATATTCATTATTAGTAGTTAATGCAATAAGGCTTGTCGGATCCACTCTCTTAGTTGTATACTCTATTTCCAATGGTTTAATTCCATTAATATAACCAGTACTTGACATTGCATGGACTGTATATTTAATTAATGTATCTGATGACAGGTTATTGTTTATATTTAATAAAATTACAGCACTGCCAAAATTTTTATTTTCTGATACCATCCAATTATTCTTATTCTCTACAGTCAGATAACTTTTGTCAGCCTCGATTGAAATGCTATCAATACTAGAAATCAAATTTGAATCAGCAGTAAGTGATACGGTTAAGTAACAGGTTTGTCCAATAATAACATCAGCTCCGTTTGGTATAGATGCGCAAAGTTCACCAAATGCACATGAATTATCTATTAATTCTATATTATTTATTATACTCATTATTATCTACCTTGATATTTTAAATAAAGATAATATCTACATCATCTATATGAATGGATAATGTAGATATCTCTGTTAAATTAATGTTTTTGATCAGTATATATTGAGATAGTTTACTTTTTAATTGCCCTTATCGTCGCAGGGACAACCATCATCATTTATATCAAAACCCGTATTTGCCGTGCCTATTGTAGCTTTCCATTCTTTGCTTTTCGTTGTTGCTCCTTCGTATTTGATTGAGTAGACAAACGACAGTTTTGCCAGCATACCGTCTTCCCACCCCTGAGCACGAGTTAAATCACAATATGGAATCTTCACAACTTGATAGTAATTAGTATTATCTGTCAGTGTGATTGGTGGATAAGATTTATTCTCCTGTCTTGTGGCAGAATTGATATTAATCGTTAAAGTACAAATAGAGTTTAACATAGGAAGTCCCTTCGCATACTCAGTCATATCTTTAGCTATTTTTATCACGACATACAAACCAACTGGATCAGTTTTTGTTATAGTACTATTTTCTTTTACATATTGATTTATCGTATCTAGAGTGACCAGACGATTGTCATACATACGATCATTATCATGTTTATTTTTGAGATCAAACGGTGATGGTGAATAACTGGAGTATACCTCAACGGGTGTATAAACCCCATCATCACCATTGTTATCATCACCACCGGATAGCTCACCAACATACATAAAGTTTGATGACATGGAATAAAGAGAATCCTTACTAGCAGGAGCTATCAGGTAATAAAGCTGCATAGGCTTATCAAGTGGTAGTTGGTCATATGTAAAATTAAAAGGATTTCCATCCAGACTGTCTATATTATCAAGTTTATATATAGGTTTCAGTTGAATTGCTTCATCGTTTGATTCATACCCTTGCATAAAAAATATCAAAGCATCCGTCTTTTGATGTCCAATATACGGAGAAATTCCGACCTGCATACCTTTCGAGCCTGGAATTTTTTGAAGTTTTCCAAGTTGATCTACATTATATATATTTGGTGATATTGGGCCAAGTGGATCATCACTCGTATTCGTGTTACTAAAGATATATACAGATGCAGCATAACTCAAAGTAGTTGCACCTAATATTCCTGTTTTAAAATCAATCCTGCCAGCTATATTTTTTTGGGGATATACACTAAATTTTATATTACCACCATCATCACTATTAATAACAAAATAGTCTATTCCATTGCCTCTACTAGTTGATATTGGTTCAGGTGTAGGGTTACTACTATCTGGCACTGTTCCTATATTAACAAGAGTCTGATCCGGATTGTCAGAATATATTTGATTCGATAATGAAGATACGACTATAACTTGGGTGTTTTTAAGGATCTTTTTTTTATTATCAATAAGTAAACCAGAGTATATAATATATTCCTTTCCTGTTCCTACCTGGTTATCTTCTGTCGGAGGTTGAATATATTCATTATCAGTATTTAATACAATAACAGTATCACGATCAACTCTCTTTACATTATATGTGAATTTCTGCGGTGTGTAATTCGATACTGCTTGAGTCTTTTTCTCGTCAGCCCAAAGATTAACAGTATAAATAATCTCCTTATGCTGTAGTTCATTTAGTTTTTTATCAACCGTCAAACGGATCATTGTATTTCCATCACTACCTCCTGACTCCCATTGTTCTTCTGTCTTCCATGTAACTAAACCAGCTATACTTGGATCAAGTTCAATTGTTACATGTTTAATATTTCTTATTTTGTTTAGCACTCCTGATACAATTATTTTTATATGGCTAGTTTGCCCCACAATAATATCAGACTGATCAGGTATTGTTGCAGTAACAGAGTAATCCTTCTGAGGGGTAACTTTTGCCATAAAGTCTTCTTCAATTTTCATTTTGATACCTCATTAATTAAAATTATTATATTGAGTTACTATTTCAACAAAACACTAAGACAACTGACAATATCAACTAAAATTAGTTTAATTGAGTAATTTTAATTAAGTGTATTGTTTTATGCTTAACAAGCGAATAATAACCGCAAACAGATTAAGCAATCAGTCAAAATTTAGATAATGAAAAATAGTTATCAGCTGATAATCAAATTATATTGACCAAGGAAATATTTAAATTAAAATCTTTTTCTTCATGGAATTATTTAATGCCAATACAAAAAGAGGAATTACATTTTAAACAATGCAAAACAAAAAAAGACAATTAAAAAGAAGATAATCGAGCAGCAACTGCACATTGCGGCCACATATATTTACAGGGCATCGAAGATACTGTTATCTGAAAATATCCCAGCATTAATATGGAAAATATTTTTAGAATATAACAAAAAACCCTACATCTTTACGTTATTAATGGAAATAACTATCAACACAAAGCACATAACCCTGGAGATCATTACTATCAATCACCTGTTTGTTTTCTTTGGTATTATAGATAAAATTTCCGCTATAGTTCTGATTGTTATTCGAATATCGCCCAAAGATGTTTGGAGTCACCGGAGGTGGTGATGTAACATCATCAAGAAGCCCCCAAGAATAGCTGTCTGCAAATTCATTTTGCAAGGAGTAACTGTCAGTTCCTTTGATACCTACATCAATTTCATTAATATTACGCAAAGTTGGTATATCTGGATCCTGACATGAAATATCCTCCTGCTCACTATCCTGTTTCATAACTCCTGGGTGCCTAGTGCTAGGCTGTATGTATTTTTTAATAAAAAAAGAATAGTTATAAGCATATTTAGCCTTATTGGTTCTTTTAATCGTTATAGACGTATCCACCTTAACCTTATTGATAGTGCCCAGAGATATCTCTCCTGTAGTCAGATCTATAGGCCCGACGTTATTAATACCACCACCAAAGCCTTCGGTAGAAATTATTTCTCCTCCTTTATCCAGAATCTTTTTCTTTATCGACAAGTCATACAATTGTGCGTACATATTTCCAAATGTATTACTAGGTCTGCGTTGATCTTCAAATATTTTACTCTTCTTAATTGTTACATTATCAACTTCTTTGGTATAGACAGCAACTCCCGCGGGTTGCGATACTACATCAAAAGCAACTTGTTGATTTTCCGGACTAGACGTCGTTTTCCCCCTTCCTGCCGGTACTTCTAATTTTACAGTCAGGCCGTCAGTAACTTTCCCATTATTAATATCACCAATACCCACCTGACTGCTTAGGTTAGCCGTAATTTGACCATTTTTGACTATATTATCAGGTTCAATTTTCCATTCAGCCTGACCGTTATAGGTTTCAGGTTCAGGATCCAGAATCCATTTAGCATCTACCTGATATCCATTGGATAGTGCTGTACCATCAGCCTTAACCACTTTCGCCGTATAGGTATAATATCCACCACTCCCCCCTCTATGGGATGGCTAGGGTCAAACGCAACATCAAGGCTGACTATCTTCAAATTTTCCGCTTCAAAATCCACAGCATCAGCACATTGTTCTGTTTCAGAGATCTCAACAGACTTTTCATCAACAACGACAAGACACACGATGGCACCTGCTACTACCGGATTTTTCTCGTTGCTCAGTAATTGAACTTTTAATGTACCATCAGCTTGAGCGGTCACTTCCCCTGTCTCTGATAGCCAGGTGGTATTTTGCGGAACACCACCTGCCTGTGATTTTAACTGCCACTTAAATTTAATCTCTTGCTCTGTATAAGGTGTTGTGCCATCAATATCAACTACATGGGCAGTATAGTGATAAGCGTGTTGCCCATCCGCAGGAACTGTGTTGGTTTTTTCGGCAACAGAGGGTTTCTGAATGGTTGGCCATTTGAACTCCACATCCACTGACTTCGCTGTTTCAACGCCTTCGGCAGCAGCCTCTACTGTCACTGTTTGAGCCTGCGTACTGGTCAATGTTGTGGAAGCACTCCCATCACCCTGAGTGGTACTGATTGTTGGATTCAGTGTTACCCCTGCCTGATTGGGGTTTTTTAGGGTCCAGTGAACTTGCTTATTAGGCTCCGCATTGTTACCCGTCGCATCCTTGACGTTAACGGTCAGGGTATAATTTTTACCCACCAATATTGGGCTTTGTGGTGTCGGTGTTATTGACACCTGTTCCGGTTTAAAATCTACTCCCTGCTTTGCCAGAATCGGCGGGTATTTTCCCACCGTGAGTGAAACGACCACCCCATTGACTGCCTTGGTACTGGTTAAGGTTGCCGTTAATTGTCCTTTGTCATCGGTTGTCTTATCTGATTGATCCAGCGTGAGTTCAGGCATGTTGGCGGGGTGCTCTATCTTCCACGTCGCATTCGAAATGTTTTTCTTGACAACGGGGTTACCATCAGTACCTATGATTGTCGCCATATAGGTATATTTTTGGTGACTATCTGCCGTGACTGTCCCTGACGGACTGATCCAAATATCCCCTTTAACCTTATAATATTGGCTATCCTCAGTAAAGGTTACCGGAGGTTGTGCAGAAACAGGCTGTTGGTCTTCAATGGACAGTGAAACCGTGACATCCTTGATTTCCACTGTACTGGCTAACGTTGCCGTTAATTGCCCCTCCCCGTTCGTTGTATCCCCACTATGATTAAAAATAAGATACTTATTATGACTTTCATCCTGACCATTGCGCATAATGCTCCACTTCACATTGGTGATTTTTTGGTTCTTCGCTTTATTCCCCTGGCTATCAATGATGACAGCCGTATAGGTATAGGACTTTTTGCCGTTCGCAATCAAAGAGCCAGTTTGGTCTACACTCACAATACTGCTATCAATATGATATTTCGAGGTATCCGCAGTAAAAGAGACGGGCTGTTCTGCTGCCACAGGTTTGTGGTTACCAATAGCGAGCGAAACCGTGATATTTTTTATTTCCACTGAACTGGCCAGGGTTGCCGTTAATTTCCCTTCCCCATCCGTTGTGACTTCACCATTTGATGGATTCCAGATAAGCCCATTCTGGTTCTTGTCCTTGCTCCAATTCACATTGGCGATTTTCTGGTTTCTCACCGGATTGTTATCACTATCTAATACCACAGCGCTGTAGGTGTACGTCTGGGAACCATTAGCTATCTGTAACGGTACTGGCGGTGAAACCTCAACTTTATTGATGTGGAAACTGGCTGGATTTTCATCAAAGCTGACCTCGCCCACTAACTGTGGCGGCTGGCTATTCAGTTGCAGGTACACTTTGACATCTTTATGTGACCGGGTACTGATCAAGACAGGTTTGTGTTTGAAATGCCCATTTTCATCAAGTGCCACAGAGTCCGATGTTTCCCAGTCAATCCATTGCAACCCCGTATCCGGCCCGGTTTTAGGATCGGTTTTCCACTGAACGTGGTTAATCGTGGCATTTTTTATCGGTGCGCCATTGACGGTATCAAAGGTAATCACAGGGTTAAACGTATAGCCATCTTTTTTTATCCCCCGTCGCAGGCAATGGCCCCGCGGGGGTAAAGTAAGCCCCTTCCTGTTTTTTTAGCATAAAGGGCCTGACAATCACGCGCATCGCAACCGGCGCTGATTTTAAATCATCGTCCAATTCAGCCAGGGCATAGATAGGATAATTGTTATTTTGGTTATCGCCGGATAAATAGGTTGGCAGGGTGATTTTTATGGTGTGACCGACGCGGGAAGAGAGTTTTCCCCCGTTTTTTTCAAAATCCGGGTTCGTTGTCCAATGAATCTGCTTAACAAAGGCATCAGTAGATAATTTGACGGTAATCTCGTGCTGCTCCTGACTGTATCCGATAATCGTTTCCGGTAACGACAATTGGGCAATCGGCTTTTTCTGGTGCTCAAGCACAATATGATTATTTCTTTCTACCAGGTCATAACGGCTACCCGCTAATTTTCTCGCTGCCGCCACATTTTCTGACAATAACTGCACACTCAAGGGAACTCCCAGCTTATAGTTAAAATTCGCCAAAAACTGCGTTTCGCTGTGCCCACTTCCCCCTTGTTTATAATCTACCCCCAAAGTAAATAACGGAAATGGCGTGTAAGTCAGCCCTAATTTAGCTAAGTTAGGGTTTTTCTGTTTCATGTCACGATTGAATAAAGTCACGTTATCGCCAAAATACTGCTCATAGGTCAGTTTGGCTCCCAGATTGGGGTATACAGGTAAGAAAAACTCGCCATTAACGTCATAACCGTTGGCAGGACGTTCATAATAACCGACAAAATTCCGTGAATTCTGCCAATCAGTTAAACGATAATAGGTATTAGCGGAAAGTTTAATGTAATCGCCCCAAATTTCTCCGCCCAACCCAAGACGCTGATTTTTGCCTGTCAGGTCGTAATCATAAAAGGTATTCAGGCCGTACATCCAGTTCTGATAAAAATAACGCCCGCCTAACCCAACATTCAGGGTATCCCGGCTATCTTTGTTGCGATAACCCAATTGGGAAAAGAACAACCAATCCGCTTTATTATCATAAAACGGCAGTAACAGATCGAACGAATTGTTTTTTAGCGTTCCCTTTTTATCCAGTCCAAAATTAATTCTGACAGTACCAAACTGTGATAACCATTTTTGTGCGCTGGAAGATACCGTGTTATTAAACTGCCCTATCGCGTAGGATTTGGCTTGCTCTGCCAGTTCTGAAGGTGAAGATGACAGGATATTGCCTGCCATCTGGATGTTTTTAGCAATGACACTTGGAGTATTAAAATCAGCGGAATGATCGTTATTTTTAACTCTATTTTTTTCATGAATACTTAAATTCAATTTTTCTTTACTTAATTCATTAACTCGAACATTTATATTATCCTTGTCATCTGCTTTTTGCGTGTATATTTTTTCAGATTTTAGATGATTATCTGCAAAGGAGTTCGTTATCGTATAGGGTATCACTAATGTACAAAGAAAAAGGAAGAAGATAATGCCCTTACCAATATATGATAACATATACAAACACCTTATAAATTTTGATATTAACTCAGCTTTATAGTTATGCCCATACTTACCCATGAAATGACTCAATCCCACTTCTAATATGATATTAGTTGCATATTTTGTTTTTGCGTTATTAAAAATAGTTATCACATGATAACTATTTTTAATAACGCAATCACTTGAAATAATGATGGTTTTGATTAAACATTAAATATCACCTTTAACTATTTTGGTCACGTATTCAACCCGTTGATAGTGGTATATAATTCCCTTTTTTCGGAGGAATTAAATGGCGACGGTTGAAGTAAAATGTCGATTTTGTCAACAAACCGAATTCGTCAAAAAAATACGGTAAAGCCGATGCTGGCCACCAACGCTATCGCTGTTTATCCTGTAAACGAACCTTTCAACTTGAGTACGCCTATCGAGCATGCCAGGCGGGTATAAAAGAACACGTCGTTGACCTTGCTATGAACAACTCGGGGATTCGTGATACTGCCCGAGCACTGCATATCAGTATTAATGCCGTTGTCCGTGTTTTAAAAAACTCAAACCGCGATGCGTAACAACACTTCCCCTGGATAATGTCAACGTTCAGCTCATCAGTGAAGTTGACGAACTGTGGTCGTTTGTCGGGAATAAAAAATGCCAACGCGGGCTATATGTCAGGGCGCGAGCATGCTTTGATGAATATTCAACCAAAGAAAACTCTTGCCCTATAATCATCACACCAACCCGCTTTTTTAAGTTTGTTCCTTTGGCTGGGTGCCCCACAATCGCATTGTTTGACCAGATTCAACACAATTCGCCGAAATAATGCCAGATTCTCAACCGCACCATCCAGAACAATTCTTGAATCTCTTCTTTAAAAACTACATCAAGGATATAGTGCTGACCATTCTCAATTCGCCAATGTTGACGAATATAGTGCCCCAATAACTTATGCTTGGGTGAAAGAGAACTCACGTAATAAGAAGTCTCCACCGTTCCTTTGCCGTTTTGTGTCCGGTGACGTTCAACCGCAATCACACTGCGGATCGTTAGCCACTTGTCGGCCAGTTCTGGCTCGAATTTTGCCTTTAACTGAAACACATAGCGCTCTTCACGTCGGCCATGGGCTTCTTGTTTAACTTCCGTGATAATTTTACGCGATGCTCGACTTTTATGGTGAGTTGAAATGACATAGCCGCTCCTTTATAACTTTAAGTCGTCAAAAATAGAGAAATAAAGGAACAAAAGGCTATGTCACAGCAAGATTTTATCATTTGGGTATTTTGTTGGGTAGATGAAAATCTAACGGTGTTACAGCAAGGCACACGGTTCAGAAGCCGGGGATATCCACCTAAGCTGAGCGATGCGGAAGCCATCACGATGGAAGTCGTGGGCGAATTTTTAGAATTTTCAACGGATAAAGGCATTTGGACGTACTTTCGTGACCACTGGCGCGAGTGGTTTCCGGGACTGGGTTCACGCGCCAATTTCGCTAAACAGATTTCGAATCTTTGGGTTGTTAAACAACAACTGCAAGAAAAGCTGGCGAGGTTATTGGGCGCGCCCGACAGGCCGGTACATATTATCGACGGATTTCCGCTGCCCGTCTGTGGATTCAAAAGAGCAAAAGGTAGTGCCAACAGCCGATTATGGGTACTGTGCCGCCAAAAACGAAACTTACTACGGCTTCAAAGGACATCTCATGATAGATGAAATCGGCGTGGTAACCGGGTTTACGCTGACGCCCGCCAATGTCAGTGAGCGTGAAGCAACCTGGGATGTGATCGGTTCGATAAAAGGCTATTTGCTGGGTGATAAAGGGTATTTAGGCGTTGAATTTAAACAGGAAATGAAGGCAGAGGGTATTGAAATGATTACCCCAGTGCGTGCCAATAGGGATGATCCCATCCCCAGAAAAACGAGAAGGGTCATTAACGCCAAACGCCGTTTAATTGAAACCGTCATTGGTCAACTTGCCGGGCAATTTGCTATCGAGAAGTGCTGGGCACGGGATTTGTGGCATTTGAGTAATCGAATTGCCAGAAAACTGCTTTCTCACACATTGGGTATTTTTGCCAATTTTAAACAAGGTAAAAGTCAACGCGACTGGCTTCAACAAGCCAACGTTATAGGATGTTAAAGTCGAGCATCGCGTTAATTTTCTCTTTACCCGCATCAAACACCGCCTGAAATTGAGATTGGACGGCTTCCCACAGATGGGGCTGATTTTTCTTCACCTGAACAACAACATGGGCTTTTTTTTCACTGATTTTCTTCAGTGTTTGGCGCTGACAATGCAAGGCATCTAGCGTGACTATGCTGCCTTTCAGGTCAAGAAGCTCTAGCATCTGCCGTACGATACTGATTTCACCGTTTTTCGTAGCGGTCGCTTTCTGGCTCAGAACTAACCCCCCGCTCCGTATCATACGCCGTGACCAGCTGAACGGCATTTTTCCTTTCATTACGGTAGGCGTGTCGCAGAACTTTTCCATCAAAAGCAATGACCGGTTTTCCTCCCTGTTCACGTTGCTCGTTGATCCAGTTGAGTAAAGCGTCCAGCAGGGAATCGAGCTCAATAGCGCGCACTATCCTGGCCATCATGTGTCGACGGGGTATTCCACTGAGAAAAGAACGATATTTTCTCAGCCATTTAATTTTAGCACGACCATAAGTTTCAATATTTTGCCAGCCTTCGGCGCCGGCCAGAATGGCACTGATGACAAGAAAAATGACATCAACCAGCTCGTATTGACGATTGATATCAGAACGGGTTTCTTTCACAACGGTTAAATATTCAATCAGGGTCTGGTTCGGATTCATGGGCGAGCATTCAAAGAAGAAATAAGAATAATTAGATCACGTAATTACTGTTCATTCAATAGGCGTTAAAAGTATGCTCGCGCCCTGGGGTCTTGCTTCGTTACTACAAGTATCACCGACAGACAGCAAACAAGAACAATCGCCAAGAGACTTGCCTGAAGATCAGTCTATATCTAACCATACTCTATTCGTCGCTCACATGTACGATTCATTGACGGATGAACAGCGCCAGAGATATTTGGAATCTATCCGAGAAGAAGAGCAAAAGGATACTGACCGCCATTTAAGCGGAAAGAGCAAAGCCAGCTAATGGGCTGCCTGGCCCATTAGCTAAAAGGTATTTAAAGATGATTTAAACAGATGATCGTGCACGCCCTACATTTACCAAAACAAGTGAATCAAAAACGTCTAATTCAAAATTTTTCTCATTTTGGTAAGTCTGCACGAGAAGTCGAGGCCATTCTATATCCCACATCTCAACTCCGTAAATTTATTGGAATTATTCCCGCGAAATCCCGTTTAATTTCGCCAATTCCCTATTTATCTTTGTTTCTCATTCTTTGTGGTTCATAACACCGAATTAATTAAGAGGCTGTGTTGCATAAGAAAAGATAACAAGGCGGTAATTTTAAAGAGCCTTGGATTCGCATGATAAGTGCAATTTCTGAAAAAGGTGGTCAGTTGCTATAGTTAGCATCTTTCTCGCCAAAGGAAAATGCACTATGACCTATAAACAACTGACCGAATCAGAAAGATATCAGATTTTCAGCTTAAAAGAAGCCGGTTTTACACAATGTGTTATTGCAACATCGTGTTATTGCAACATCACTTAAACGTCATCCATCAACGATTAGCCGGGAACTGAGACGAAATCAGGCAGCACAGGGATACTGCCCTCAACAGGCTCAGTGTAACGCATTGGAACGCCGCCATTCCGCCGTAAAAGTCATCAAAGTGACATTGAAGATAAAGACGTTGATTAAGCAGTTAATTTGGAAAGGGTTGAGTCCTGAACAAACGGTAGGTTATCTCAAAAAAGAAAATATCATTTCTTTGCATCATGAAATGGTTTATCGATTGATTTATCAGGATAAATGTCATGGTGGTGATTTATGGCAGCACCTCAGAATTGCTAAAAAACCTTATCGTAAACGCTATGGCAGCTATGAGCGTAGAGGAAAAATCAAAAACAGAGTCAGTATTGAGAAACGCCCTAAAATCGTGGACAAAAGACAACGCCTTGGCGATTGGGAAGAAGATACCCTCGTTGGAAAAGATCATAAAAGTGCACTGCTGACCTTAGTTGAACGAAAATCGCTATTTACCATTATCATTAAGCTTGAGAATAAAACAGCAGAAGCAGTCACAAAAGCGATAACAAGACACTTATCACTTTTAAAACAGAAAGTTAAAACCATTACCTTTGACAATGGCCTCGAATTTGCCGAACATGAACTTATCAGTAAAAATTTAGGGGCAAAAATTTATTTTGCTCATCCTTACTCGCCTTGGGAGAGGGGTATAAATGAGAATACGAATGGATTAATCAGGGAATACTTTCCAAAAGGAACCGATTTTAATAAGGTATCAGAGTTGGAGATAAATCTCGCGGCAAACAGCTTAAATAAGCGGCCACGAAAAACACGTGATTATAGTACACCGGAGGAGATATTTAAGCAACTGTCTTGAACGCGATTTTATGGCGTTATCTGATGATACGAATTATTCCATTCTTCATTTTTTCTAATCATCGCATTCAAGATGGTCAGCAGCTTGCGCATACAAGCCACAAGAGCCACTTTTTTGGCCTTACCCGCCGCCAGCAGGCGGTTGTAAAACGTCTTGATTACCGGGTTAAAACGGGTTGCCACGAGTGTGGCCATATACAACGCTGTCCGAACCCCAGCGCGCCCGCCAAAGATGGTTCGTCGACCCCGCATAGTTCCCGAGTCACGGTTAACAGGAGCAACGCCAACAAGTGCACTGATTTCCCGACGCGAGAGCTTGCCCAGTTCAGGGACTTCTGCCAGCAGGGCTGCTGTTGTCATTGCCCCAATGCCCTTGATGGCGCTGAGCCGGTCAGCCAGTTCCTTAAAATGAATCTGGATATGTTTATTCATATCTTCATCGATCCGCGCCAGCTCAGCTTCCAGTGCTTTAATGACAGTGTTGATGCTCTTTCTGCTCTGAGGATGCGCAGGATGTAGGCGATTACGCTCAGCAACCAGCATCGTAATCAACTGCCGTCTGCGCACCACCATGGCAGAAAGAATCTGACGTTCCGCATCTGGCAGCGCCCGAATAAACCGTTCTCGTTCGGGATGACGGTTTATCACTTCTGCCATCTGAGTCAGGACCTTGGCGTCAATGCGGTCAGTCTTTGCCAGATATCCCATGGCCCGGGCAAAATCTCGCGCTTGCCTGGGATTAATAACAACGACATCAAACCCTTCGGCCTGAAGCGAGCAGGCAACAGCAGATTCCAGTCCACCGGTGGCTTCCATCAGAATCAGGGACACGAGATGTTGCTTCAGTACGGACACAATGGCATCAAAACCATCAGGATCATTACTGGCGGTGAATGCCTCTACGCCAGTACTCACGGCGATATCTAATGAGGCTTTGGAAACATCGATGCCCACACAAAGTGGATTTGGCTGACTCATATTACCCTGCCTTGCAAATACGTTATGGATGACGGACAACTGTTCGGGTTTCAGATGAGTGGCTCAGTGTATGCGTCAATAGCTTTAAAACGGGCTTAAAACCCCAGGGCAACTCAGACTGCGTACACTGTGCCAAATCTAATCGTATTTATTTTAACCTACTTTTAAGATACAAGGGCATAACGATAAAAGAAGAGAGACAATGATAGAAATCCATCCTTCCCAAACAGCGGAAAATGAAATACTGGAACGCAGCGTATTTTTTATTTCTGATGGAACGGCAATCACCGCAGAAGTATTAGGCCATGCCGTGTTATCCCAATTTCCAATTACTATTACTTCCTATACCTTACCTTTCGTGACGAGCAAAGCCAGAGCAGAAGAAGTCAGAGATCAAATAAACGCGATATATCAGCAAACCCAAATCAAGCCATTAGTTTTTTATTCCATCATTTCGGATGAAGTGAAAAGCATTATTACTCGCAGTAACGGATTTTGTCAGGATATTGTTCAAACATTAGTTGCACCATTACAGCAAGAAATTGGCCTGGAACCCAAACCCGAATTACACCGAACTCACGGCTTATCGAAAAAAAATCTGGGGCAATATGATGCACGTATTGCTGCTATTGATTACACTCTCGCTCATGATGATGGTATTTCATTACGTAATCTTGATCAGGCTCAAGTCATTATACTTGGCGTATCTCGGTGTGGAAAAACCCCCACCAGCCTCTATCTTGCCATGCAATTTGGTATTCAGGCTGCAAACTATCCTTTTACCTCAGATGATATGGATAATTTGCAGTTACCCGCCGCTTTAAAATCCTTTCAGCATAAATTATTTGGTCTGACGATTAGCCCAGAAAGGCTTGCTGCTATCCGTAGAGAGCGGCTTGAAAATAGCCGTTATGCTTCATTACGACAATGTCGGGTTGAAATTGCTGAAGTTGAGGCTTTATTTCGAAAAAATAAGATCAATTACCTGAATACCACTAATTATTCTGTCGAAGAGATTTCAGCCAAAATTATTGACAGCATGGGATTAAAACGTCGTATGTTCTGATTTCAAAACATCACATGTTTAACAATATTTATTCACGACACTTTCTCGCGTAAATATCATGATTGTCTGTTGAATTTACTGGGGGTTGAGTTATTGTGATCCCCCAGTTATTCCAGACTTTGTCACAATATGAAGTAGAATCCGAGAAAGAAAGTATATGTACAAAACAGATGAGTTAAGAACCCACCGCATTAATAGCCTGATCACACCTAAAGCGCTTGCAGAACAATATCCTATCTCAGACAAAATCTTACAAAATGTGACATTGTCACGAAAGCGTATTGAATCGATCCTAACAGGCGAGGATCAACGTCTATTGGTCATTATTGGTCCCTGCTCCATTCATGATGCTGATGCCGCCCTTGATTATGCCTCTCACTTATGCGCCCTGAGCAAAAAATACCAGCAAAATCTAGAAATCGTGATGCGAACTTACTTCGAGAAACCGAGAACCGTTGTTGGTTGGAAAGGCTTGATTTCAGATCCCATGTTGGACGGCTCTTGCCAGGTTAATAAAGGGATCTCCCTTGCCCGTAAGCTGTTAATTGATATCAATGAATTAGGTATCCCGACGGCGACAGAATTTCTGGATATGGTCACTGGTCAATACATTGCCGATTTAATCAGTTGGGGAGCGATTGGCGCCAGAACAACAGAGAGCCAGATTCACCGGGAAATGGCTTCTGCCTTGTCATGCCCAGTGGGTTTTAAAAACGGGACGGATGGTAATACGCTTATCGCTATTGATGCAATACGTGCGGTACGAGCCAAGCATATGTTTTTGTCCCCAGATAAAAACGGTCAGATGACTATTTATCAAACCAGTGGCAACCCCTATGGACATATTATTATGCGTGGTGGAAAAAAACCGAATTACAGTGCTGAAGATATTGCAGCAACCTGCCATAAATTACGTGAATTTCACTTACCTGAACGTCTGATTGTGGATTGCAGCCACGCTAATTGCCAGAAAATTCATCATCGTCAATTGGATATAGCAAAAAATATTGGTGAACAGATCCAATCTGGCTCAACAGCGATTGCTGGTGTTATGGCTGAAAGCTTTTTGGTCGAAGGAACTCAAAAAGTTATCCAGGGCGGAACTTTGACATACGGCCAATCTATTACCGATCCATGCCTCGGCTGGCAAGATACGGAAAAATTTATCAATATTCTTGACGAAGCCATGAAAAATCGTTCCTGAATCCTTTCCTTATTTTGGCTCCCCCAACTCCCGGGAGCCAATAATCCGAAAAAAATATTTTAAAGCCAAAATGTTAACTAAAAGTTTCAGGCATAGAAAAAAGAGCTTGAAGTTAACCATCATTGAAACGATAATTATTCTCAATATCAGAATAATTGCTGTTCAATAAAATCAATTGCATTGATGGTCAACTCTGGCGCAATAAAAAATCTAACAAACTCACTGCTGAATAACAGTGATATACCCGTTAATTGTGTCCACAGGAACACGCTATTTCACCATTGATGTTGCTGGTATTGGCCGCGCCAATGGACAAGATATCAGCATTCGGGGTTACACCCAAAAAGGGGTTTTGACGCTTGTTGATGGTCTTCGGCAAGGCACTGACACCGGGCACCTCAATGGTGTATTCCTCGATCCCGCTTACTCATTGCTGGGAGCACCACAGCATGGCCGTAATGCCAAACTGTTTGTAAGCTACCAGTGGTAAAAGAATAAACAAATTATTATCCCGATTTTAGAACAAAATTGTTTTTAAACACCGCTTTTTAAGGAGCCAGCAACTGTGAATCAGTCACTTTATGAACGTTACCTACAAGCCAAGGCAGAAAACAAAGCTAAATATGCACGCGATCTGGCGGCTTACCTTAACGTTAGCGAAGGAGAGTTATTGCATAGCCGTGTCGGTATCGATGCAGAACGTTTGAATATTGACGCTCCTATCCTGCTTCAGGAACTGGCAGCAGTTGGCGAAACCAAGGCGATTACCCGTAATGATTTTGCCGTTCATGAGCATATTGGCCGCTACGAAAATACCAAATTTAGCCCACATATTGGTTTGATCCTTAATCCACGTGAGCTTGACTTGCGTCTATTCTTCGAACACTGGAGCAGCATTTTCTCTTTGGTTGAACCCGCCAGGAATGGCGTGCGTCACAGCATTCAATTCTTTGACCGTCAAGGCGATGCATTGCATAAAGTCTATGCCACCAGTAACACCGATATGGTTGCATGGGGTGCACTGATCGAAAAATATCAGACCAGTGAAAACCCCGCGCTGGAAATTCAATCGGAAGAAGTGCCTGAACATGCAGAAGTTACGGAACAACTGAAAGTACAGTTAGATGAAGAATGGCGTGCCATGACGGATGTTCATCAGTTCTTCATCATGATGAAACGCCACAATCTAAACCGCCAGCAAATTTTCAACGCAGTGAAAGATGATTTAGCTTATCGTGTGGATAATTCAGCACTCACTCAACTTGTTGATGTTGCTCATAAAGATCAAAACGAAATCATGATCTTTGTCGGAAACCGGGGTTGTGTCCAGATTTTCACGGGTAAACTGGAACGTCTGATGCCTTATCAGGAAGAAAATTCTTCCCAGAAGTGGCTCAATATTTTCAACCGCAATTTCACTCTGCACCTGATTGAAAGTGCCGTCACAGAAAGCTGGGTTACCCGTAAACCCACCGATTGTGGTTTCGTTACCAGCCTTGAGTTGTTTGATGCCGATGGCAACCAAATCGCACAGTTATACGGCCAACGCACTGAAGGAACTCCTGAGCAAGCCCAATGGCGTGAACAAATTGCTGCTTTACCTAAACTTCAACCAGAACAGGAAACTTGTGTAGCATGAAAAAATGGCTTCTAACATTTATGCTTGCCATCTCTTTCAATGTGTTCTCTGCTGAACGCATTGTTACCATTGGTGGCGATGTGTCTGAAATTGTTTTTGCACTTGGTGAAGGACAGCACGTTGTCGCAAGGGACAGTACCAGCCAAAATCCCAAAGAGCTGCTTTCCTTACCCGATATTGGGTATATGAGGATGTTGAATTCAGAAGGGATTCTATCTATGCGCCCCTCACTGGTGATTGCAAGTGAGTCGGCTCAACCTTCCCTGGCACTCAAGCAAGTCGAAGATTCCGGTGTAAAAGTTATTAAAGTGACCAGCGAAACCTCGTTAGAAGCCGTTCCTGCAAAAATCATGACCGTCGCCAGGGCGGTCAACCAGGAAAAACGTGGTGAAGCATTGATTGCCCAATACCGGCAACAACTCGCAGATATCGCTACGTCAGATATTTCCGCCAAAGTCGTCTTTGTCATGAGTCATGGTGGCATCATGCCAATGGCGGCTGGTCAGAAAACAGCAGCCGATCACATTATTCGGGCCATTGGTGCAAAAAATGCGATGCAAGGCTTCCAGGGATATCGGCCTTTATCTCAAGAAGGTGTTATTGCCAGCAAGCCGGACTTACTATTGCTCAGCACCGAAGGGCTAAAAACGTTGGGCGGGATGGATAAAGTTTGGCAGCTTCCCGGGTTAAGTTTCACACCGGCAGGAAAGAAAAAACAGGTCGTGATTGTTGATGAAATGGGTCTGCTCGGGTTTGGTCTGCAAACGCCTGCTGTGATGAAGCAAGTCCGTAATGCTGCGGAGAAGGTGCAATGAGCCATTCCCGCTCCCCCAGTCTCGGTATGATAGTACTGAGTTTGTTGCTGTTCCTTCTGGCTATTAGTTCAGCAAATATGGGGGCATTGCCACTCTCTTTTAAAACACTGTGGGAGTCCTCTTTGGACGACCCACAGTGGCAGATATGGTTAAACATTCGCCTTCCACGTATTTTGCTGGCAATCCTCGTTGGAGGCGCACTGGCGATATCTGGTGCCGTAATGCAAGGGTTATTTCGTAACCCTCTGGCCGATCCTGGATTATTAGGGATCAGTAGTGGTGCAGCACTTACCGTCGCAATGTTTATTGTGTTGCCTTTCGCCCTACCTGCCAGCATTGCGTTGTACGGACATATTATTGCCGCTTTTATTGGCAGTTTATTGGTATCATCTCTGATATTCATTCTCAACAAATATAACCACGGCAACCTGTCAAAGCTACTCCTTGCAGGCATCGCCATTAATGCACTGTGTTCGTCATTTATTGGTGTATTGAGCTATATCAGTAACGACCAACAATTACGCCAATTTTCCATTTGGATGATGGGTTCACTCAGTCAAATAGAGTGGCCAACCCTGGCGATTGCTACATCACTCATTATCCCTGTTTGTATGCTGACAATCAGTCAGTCACGTAAACTCAATTTGCTGCAACTGGGTGATGAAGAAGCGCACTATTTAGGCATTAATGTCCAACGCACCAAATATCAATTATTGCTGTTAAGTGCCTTGTTAGTTGGATGTGCCGTTGCTTTGACCGGTGTCATTGGTTTCATCGGCTTAGTTATCCCACACCTTGTCAGACAACGATTCGGGGGGGATCATATCTGGCTACTGCCGATATCTGCCCTGGGTGGTGCCTGTCTTCTGTTAAAAGCCGACACATTAGCCAGAACATTAGTTTCTCCTGCTGAAATGCCAGTAGGCCTTATCACTGGTTTGATCGGTGCCCCCTATTTTTTATGGCTCATTCTTAAGCCATCAAAAGACCGTTCATAATGGAACCGAACATGTCAAATAATTTACTTGAAGCACAAAATTTAAATTATTTCATCGGGCAGCGTCAGATAATCAAAGATGTTTCCCTTTCCCTGCATCAGGGAGAAGTTGTCGCAATTATCGGCCCAAACGGAGCGGGGAAATCAACACTGTTACGTCTATTGACCGGCTATATCCTACCCAGTTCGGGAGACTGTCTGTTAAAAGGAATGCCCATTTCCCGCTGGCCAACTCAGCAACTGGCTCGCATTCGTGCCGTCATGCGGCAATATAGCGCCCTCTCCTTTCCATTTAGTGTAGAGGAAGTCATCGCTATGGGACGTGTTCCCCATGAAAATACCCACAAAAGAACCGCCATTGATGAAGCGATTACTTTGACAGAGTGTGAAGAACTGAGAAACAGGAATTATCAGCAATTATCTGGGGGGGAACAACAACGGGTGCAACTGGCAAGAGTTTTAGCTCAACTTTGGCATCCTGAACCTACCGAATCTTGTCTGTTTTTGGATGAACCCACGTCAGCATTGGATCTTTATCACCAACAACATACATTGCGATTGGTTCACCGACTGACACGACAGCAGCCCATTGCGGCCTGTTGTGTACTGCATGATTTGAACCTGGCTTCACTTTATGCCGATAAAATTATCCTGTTGCATAAAGGCCGATTAGTGGCTTCCGGCACGCCACAAGAGGTATTGCGTGACGATATTCTTAAGCAATGGTATCAAGCCGATTTGGGTGTTATGCAACATCCTGAAACCCACCAGCCACAGATCTATCTTCGGCAATAAAAGGTTGTTTATCCCGGTAAATAATAATGAATAGAGAAGGATAGTTAACATCCAAAAAGAGTAAACCGATGACTCCCTCTATCATTAATGCGTGAAAAATAAATAATATCCGATTGCATGACATCCTCAACCCGAAGAATAAAGTGGCGTTACATCCTACGAGCTTGCCAAAAAACACGACGCCAATATCCATTATTAAGAGAAGAACGGATTACGCCTTTACTTGTGGATGCATGAATAAACGCATTGTTAGTATCGTAAATACCTACATGCAACCCACTCTTTCCACTGCCGGTTTTGAAAAAAACCAGATCCCCTAGCATCAGATCATCTTGGTTTATCCGTGTACCTATTTGGGTTTGTTCACTTGTTGTCCGGGGAAGTTGAATATTAAAACGATCAGAAAAAGTCCGGTACACAAAGCCGGAACAGTCAATACCATGCCTATCCATGCCACCATAGCGATACGGCGTATTCTGCCATTGCTCAAGTTGATCCTTCAACTGAGCAATGACCATTATCGGATCAGAGAGAGCGGCCTTCAGCGGAGACGAATTAGGGTTGGAAGCAGGGTTGGTACAACCAATAAGAAACAGGCTAAATAAAAGAAACAAATACCTCAATTTCATTGCTAATCCCCCGCCAGTACTCACTATTACATTGATTAAATGAGTTATATTTCTTGCTCATTTTCGTGCATTTAAGGTTATTTTAAGCTATTTTCTTATTTAAGGCACCCCATTCAGCACCCCGCATACAGTTACAGAACTAAACTGGAGAATATCAATTATGGCTTACTATAGCATAGAGAAGCGTCCCCGAGCAGACGGCACTTTACGTTACAGGTGCACTGTTGGAGTTAAATCTGGAGGTAAATATATATATCGAGAAAATCGCACATTTGGAAAACATTCTCACGCTAAAACGTGGGGTGCTAAACGAGTGGCGGAACTTGAACAAAATGGAATCCCAACACGTGGCAATATAGATGATTTTACAGTTGGTGACTTATTATCCAAGTATATCAATGATCCCAATCTTGGAGGAAAGGCAGGGAAAACAAAAAAATCTGTCTTAAATACGCTATTACGTAGCGAATTATCGAAATTATTGCTATCCAAATTATCAGTAAGCCATATTATTGAGCACTGCAAGCAGCGGCATTCTACAGGAACCACTCCCGCCACCATCAATCATGATGTCATCTATTTGTCGCTGGTATTAAAATCAGCTAAGCCTGTCTACGATATAAATTATACTTCAAATCCCGCATATGAAGCCCGTTCAATTTTAACCCAAATGGGATTGATCGGAAAAGGTCAGCGGCGCAGCAGAAGACCAGAACGAGAAGAGTTAGATCGATTAATTGAAGCACTACACAAACGGAGCGGCCACTGGAAAAGTAAAATTCCTTATGAGGATATACTGAATTTTTCTATACTAACCTGCATGCGTATAGGAGAAGTATGTAAAATCAGGTGGGATGACATTGATGAGAAGCAAAAGTCTGTGATCGTAAGAGACAGAAAAGACCCCAGAAAAAAAGTAGGAAATCATATGTTCGTTCCTTTACTTGGGGATGCCTGGGATATTATTCAAAGACAACCAAAGTCTGATAGTGGGCTTATATTTCCCTACAATACGTTAAGTATATCTCAAGGATTTCACAGGGCATGCGTCAAACTAGGCATTGAAGACCTCCGCTACCATGATCTACGCCGGGAAGGGGCAAGTCGCTTGTTTGAGGCTGGGTTCTCAATTGAAGAAGTCGCGCAGGTAACAGGACATCGCTCGCTGAATGTATTATGGCAGGTATACACCGAGCTGTACCCGCAATCACTGCATGAAAAATTCAACAAACTTATGCAGCAGAAAGAAGAATAATTCCCCAAAGGGCGGGAATCTGCCCTTTAACTCTCAGGGTAATCAACTATAGAGGAAATCCCTATAGTTGCCGTAGATGGCTCAAATCTGAATCATGGTTGAAATTCCAATCATCTTCAAAATGTGATATCCCACTTTAGGTATGGTGATTTCCTCTACACCTTTTACCCTCACAGGGTTGCTTAATGTAACTGAGTGACTAACGACGAATTTCGTCGGTAGTGAGTACAAATAAATATAACGTATTGATTTTTACCATGACGCAAATTTGCGTCATCTTTAAAGTGGACTATCCCACTTTGGCTATTTCGATTTCCGAAGCACCTTTTCTTTTTGCGCTCCACCAAATGATGACCGCAAATGAACCGAGTCGCTAAATGATACGCGCAAAGTTTGTGTACCTCTCCATGAATTATCACCTTAATGGGCTTTTAAATCCCATTAGCGGAAAGTTTCGCTGAGTGACAGGCCAAAGTGACGGCCTCGAATAAATCAATGAGTTATTGAGGTGTGAGAAATTTTTCGCATACACATCAGCTAAAATTTCAGCCGATGACTGAGCGAAAAGTTTCGCTGAGTAACCGGACGAAAGTTCGGCTGATTGGAACAACCCGAAATTATCGGGTAGGCCAAAGTGAGGACCACGGTATTCTTCGAGGTCACTGAGCTAATGACCTCGACAACAGGACCCCTTAAACTCAAGGAGTCCCTAGAGTTAATTTCACTGCTCCGTTTGTGACGGAAGAATGCTGAATTAAAGGTGAGAAATCCCACCTTTAGCTAAGCCGTTGATTTTTCTCAATTCCCGCTCAGGACAGGAATTCAATTAAATCAACGGGTTAAAAGGGGATAATTATCCTATTTACGTAAGTGATTGATTTTACTTATTTCCGGTCCTGTGCCGGAAATAAGTAAAATCAAGGGGTTAAAAGTCGGGAAATCCCGCTTTTACTGTGCTGAGTTTTATCAGTCATATGATAAATTCTAACGCGATGCTCGACTTTTATGGTGAGTTGAAATGACATAGCCGCTCCTTTATAACTTTAAGTCGTCAAAAATAGAGAAATAAAGGAACAAAAGGCTATGTCACAGCAAGATTTTATCATTTGGGTATTTTGTTGGGTAGATGAAAATCTAACGGTGTTACAGCAAGGCACACGGTTCAGAAGCCGGGGATATCCACCTAAGCTGAGCGATGCGGAAGCCATCACGATGGAAGTGGTGGGCGAATTTTTAGAATTTTCAACGGATAAAGGCATTTGGACGTACTTTCGTGACCACTGGCGCGAGTGGTTTCCGGGACTGGGTTCACGCGCCAATTTCGCTAAACAGATTTCGAATCTTTGGGTTGTTAAACAACAACTGCAAGAAAAGCTGGCGAGGTTATTGGGCGCGCCCGACAGGCCGGTACATATTATCGACGGATTTCCGCTGCCCGTCTGTGGATTCAAAAGAGCAAAAGGTAGTGCCAACAGCCGATTATGGGTACTGTGCCGCCAAAAACGAAACTTACTACGGCTTCAAAGGACATCTCATGATAGATGAAATCGGCGTGGTAACCGGGTTTACGCTGACGCCCGCCAATGTCAGTGAGCGTGAAGCAACCTGGGATGTGATCGGTTCGATAAAAGGCTATTTGCTGGGTGATAAAGGGTATTTAGGCGTTGAATTTAAACAGGAAATGAAGGCAGAGGGTATTGAAATGATTACCCCAGTGCGTGCCAATAGGGATGATCCCATCCCCAGAAAAACGAGAAGGGTCATTAACGCCAAACGCCGTTTAATTGAAACCGTCATTGGTCAACTTGCCGGGCAATTTGCTATCGAGAAGTGCTGGGCACGGGATTTGTGGCATTTGAGTAATCGAATTGCCAGAAAACTGCTTTCTCACACATTGGGTATTTTTGCCAATTTTAAACAAGGTAAAAGTCAACGCGACTGGCTTCAACAAGCCAACGTTATAGGATGTTAAAGTCGAGCATCGCGTTAAATTCTATTAATTCCCTGCCTGTCATTTTATGTCATCCTGTCATCAAAACATGTATCTCACCCATTAAAGTTAATCAAGCCGTACTCTCCAGTATTGATGAACCGATTTTATTGATGTTCACAGGCGGAGCAGTATCCCACCGCCTTCATGTTACTTAGCAATGTGTATTGTTGATTAAATGAGGGAATAGCTATGCAAGATAAAAAACCTGACGTATCAAATTTAAAAGACACAGTACCAACACAACAATCCTATGAAAACTTTGGTTATACTGCCTTACCCGTTGGAGTTCCTATTCCTTGGCCGTCAGAAATTCCACCGGACGGTTGGCTTAAATGTAATGGTGAAGTATTTGATACAGTAAGATATCCGAAACTTGCCCTTGCCTATCCATCGGGCAGATTGCCTGATTTAAGGGGGGAATTTATTCGTGGTTGGGATGATGAGCGCGGAGTAGACTCGAATCGCCAAGTTTTATCGTGGCAAGCTGACAGAACAAAAAAGATACAACTGGCGGAAGGTAACGGTGGCAATTATCTAGCCTTATACCAAGGCCTCCCAGATAAACTCCGCTACCCAATTGGCAGAGATGTAATAGGACGCGCTACTGAAAACTCAATTGCTAACAATACAGGCGGTGACGAAACACGCCCCCGCAACATAGCATTCAACTATATAGTAAGAGCCGCTTAGTAGCTATCAGTCCTCCCCCGCGAGGTAATACCGCTCGCTTAAGTAAATTAAGATAAGCATAATCGGCCTTCGATGATTGTCTAAGGCCGATTTTTTATGTCTGAATTTTCTCGTGAACTCCAAGCCACTGCGGCATTGAATTACCCAGTCTCCCTGGATGCGTTTAGTCAAAACATTCCAATGGAATGGGTGACTGAAGCCGTTAAAGAAACAGGGCGAGCCACCGTGCGAAAACGTCGATTCCCGGCTGAACAAGCCGTCTGGTTAGTGCTGGGCATCGGTCTCATGCGAAATCGTTCTATCAATGAGGTTTGCGACAAATTAGATTTGGCGTTTCCTGATGCAAAAGGGGAACTGCCGTTATTAGCGTCAAGCAGTATCTCAAAAGCCCGATATCGCATTGGGGTTGAGCCCTTACGACACCTTTTTCATACCACCGCCACCGAATGGGAAAAAGAAGAGACAAATTATGCGACGTGTGGCCTGAAAATCTTATGCGTGGATGGCACTCAGTTTAAAGTGCCTGACACCGGCGATAACCAACTGCTGGGTTATGCCTCCGGCAAAGCGACCTTCCCCTCTGTGTTGGCGGTGACCCTGATGTCCGCCCGGACACACCTGATCTCTGATGTGGCATTTGGCCCTATCACCCAAAGTGAGGTTAGCTATGCCCAACAATTAGTGGGGTCTGCCCCCGAAAATACCCTGACGTTGTTTGATCGGGGCTTTCTTTCTGCGGAGTTATTTCAGGCCTGGCAGGGCACCGGCAAAAATACCCATTGGCTTACCCCGATAAAAAGCAAAATGCGTTATGACGTCATTCAGGAATACAGTGCTTATGACAAACTCATCGAGATGCCGGTGTCTCCCCAAGCCCGGAAAAGGTATCCTCACCTTGAAAAGACCTGGCGAGCGCGCCTGATCCTGATCCCGGAACCCAACGGTGAAATTAAAGGATTTATTACCTCCCTGGAATGTCCGGTGACCTATCCTCTTAAAGAGATCCTGACCGTGTACTGGGAACGATGGGAAACCGAAGAAGGCTATGGTGAACTGAAACAAAGGCAACTCAATAATATCGCTCTGCTGAGAAGCCAGACACGAGTAGGGATCTATCAGGAATTATGGGGCATACTGATTGCCTACAATCTGGTTCGGCTGGAGATGAGTCGGATGGCAAAGGCCTACTGTGTTGAACCGCTTCGGATAAGCTTTATCAACGCGTTACGGTTGATACAGGATGAATTTTTATGGTGTTCAGGACGCAGTCCGGGCACGATACCACAAAAATTAAAAGCCCTCAGGGAAAGTGGTAAACGGCTGATCTTACCCCAAAAGCGAAAACGGCAATCGGTTCCAAGGCAAGTGCTTTGTAAAACATCCCGTTATCCTTATAAAAAAAAGAACCGCTCGTGCTTAAGCGAGCGGTATTACCCCCGCGAGGGCTTTTTATATCGTCAAGGCTCCGAATTCACCTCCCCCTGCCCCACATTCCACACCGAATCCGCCGGCATCTGAACGCGGACATCTAACCGACAACCTTCGGGAATGTCGCAGGGTTCGGCATCGGCATAGTAGACTTTTTCACCATCCACGATGTCTTTTATCCGCCTGTTCTGGAACCGTTCAGGTAAATGGGTATGCTGACGGTGGAAAGTACGAATGATAATGCCGCCGCATTTTTTCACTGTGTCATCAATGTAAATGAGTTCCAGCCCGTTGTTGTTCTTCGGGGAGGAGATACCGCCGTGGACACCCCATGCTCCGTCAGCGTTATAACCCAGCACACCGGAGATTTGATAATGACCGGTGCCGAGTTTAGTGACAGTCGCGCCTTCGGATTCGTCGTTGGTGATGAATGTGCCATCGGGGTAGATTTGGATGATGGGGGACGCTTTTCTTACAATCCCGCTCCCATCAACGGTTACAGTACTCAGCCCGGTAGAAGCGGGGGCTCTTAATAGGCAATACCATGAAGATGGGCCATTTTTTCTGTATTTTCTTAAAAACGTCTGGCCATCATGCCCACCGGTATATCGCTGAATAACATATCCATCCCCAACATCACTGGGCAGGACTTCCAATACACCAAATTGTTTTATGGGATACCCCCTCTCTGGCGTTGCATTAACACCATCCGGTTGATAATAATAATTCGGTGACTGGAAAATATTAATCGAACTGGTTCCTAAATGAACTCCCGCTGACGTTATTGTATTTTCTGTCAACGCCATCGTGCCAGGTTTCATCGGATGATAGACTTCGCCTGTCCATTTATTACCATTCCAATAATCCAGAAATGCCTCGCCGTCTCGTACACCTAACATATAGCGTTTATCACCTGCTCGTGCCGAGACCCTACTCGCACCCAGTTCACCCGTAACGATCCCGCCTGTTTTATCCAGCTTCCCCTCCATCGTCGCCTGTAACGCCCGTATCGACTGTTGAAACTCTGTTTTATCTGCTTTTCCTTCTAATGCCGCCTGTAACGCCCGTACCGATTGCAGCGATACCGTCTGACCATTCGGCAATGTCACATCAATCACGCCATTCTGCGACATCCATTTGTCCATGTTCTGGAGGAACCGGGTGATGTAACTGGTGTTGGCCACAATATGTCGGACGCCATCCGAAACGGAATCGGGGAGGGTGGTCTGAATCTGGTATTTCGCGTTATTCAGGGTGGCCGAGGCGTTATCCGCCAGTACCAGTTCGGTATCGGAGTTCACCGCCTGAATCAGGTGGATTAAGTTGTTGCTGCCAGACTGGATTAACATCAACTGCCCGGGTGCAACGCCGTTGATATTGGAGATAAATTTCGTGCCCGTACCGCGGACAATAGCCGAGCCGGACACAGTTGAAGTGGTCAATAAAAATTGGTCACTGACTGCTGGCTTTAAACAGTAAGCCAATACCCGGGTTGTGATATGTTATTCCGAGTCCCCTTGCTTCAAGAGTCACTTTAATGGTTGGTGTCGTATTAGCGCGAATAACTACCGGGGGTGTAAATAACGTACCAGAAATGCATTGCGGCCCCTTATCAGTATGCTTCATATCGAAGCCCTGTTTGGTTACAAGCACGTTATCAACATAGACACAAACGGTCGCGTTCCCAGTTCCACTCAAAGAGCCAACATAAAGCTGTGTCATTATCGGGCCGTAAATAAAAATACGATCATACGGCATGTGTTCATGTAACCGCTTATGAAAGTAAATCGTCTCCCGGCCGTAATTGCCTAGAGTGGACCCATTTGAGACATTTCCCAATGTTACAGACACAACATCACCCACAATTTTGTTCGCATATATTGTGCCGCTGAAATTACCATCAGTCCCATTTATTGTACCAGTGAACGTGCCGCTGGTTGCATGAACAGTGCCGCGAACCGTCACATTGTGGAATTCTGCCGAGCCACCTTTATCAATTTTCCACCCCGCCCGACCTGCGACATAATTTCTGGACTGAATGAAGTTGCCGATTTTGGCGTTAGTAATGCTGCCGGGTCATGCTCCCAATCATTAGATTGTTGTAGTAAACTCCCCACTTTTTATTACTGGTGAGATATGGCTAAAGTTGATGTGGTTTGTCGTTACTGTCACAAAGCGGAAGAGGTCAAAGGGCATGGAAAAGGAAGCAGCGGACATCAGCGTTATCACTGTTATGCCTGCCGTAAAACCTTTCAACTGAATTACACCTACCAAGCCTGCAAACCCGGAATGAAAGATCAGATTGTGGATATGGCTGCGAATAATGGCGGTATCAGAGACACCGCTCGTGTCCTGAAGGTGGGTATCAACACCGTTCTTCGTACCCTAAAAAACTCGAACCCAGACAGGTAACTACACTGCCGCTGGCCGCAAATAATATTCATATTATCTGCGAAATTGATGAACAATGGTCTTTTGTCGGTAACAAGAAGAATCAGCGCTGGCTTTGGTATGCCTGGGAACCGGAGCAAAAGCAAATAATCGCGCACGTATTGGGGGATCGCAGCAGGAAAACACTGAGCAAATTGCTGGCACTTCTGGCTCCTTTCGAAATTCAATTTTTCTGTACCGATAATTATGCCGTTTACGATTGCCTTTCTGAGGAAAAACACTTTAGAGGGAAGAAATTTACTCAACGTATCGAAAGAACCAATCTGACCTTACGTACTCGCATCAAGAGACTGAATCGGAAAACGATCTGTTATTCCAAATCCGAAGAAATGCATGACAAAGTGATAGGCACTTTCATTGAGCGTGAATACTATCTTCCAAAGGTTATCTAACTATTGGGTGCATGACCGCTCTCCGAGCGTTCAAAATTGGGGATTTCAATATTGCGCTCCAGCCGATACCAGTCACGCACAATGGCGTAACAGTCCCATATACCATGCACGAACGGGCGGCCAATGAGCGGTTTTATTCCCTCAGCCGGCATCAGCGTACGAATATCCCCCTCCGGCCAGGAGACGATCACCCACGGGAGTTGTGACAGGTCACACTGGGCAATGTCTAACTGACTCGGCTGGGTTGTGGCGTCGGGGTGACTGTGAACGATAGCAACAATAGTCCCCGTGTCTTCGGCATTGGCGTAGTCTTCGGGGTGAATACTGAATTGCTCGGTGGGTGAAGGTGCGGTATTGCGACAGGGGATATATTGTTGTTTGCGGCTATGTTGAACCACCAGCCCACAGCATTCATTGGGGTATTCGGTTTTAGCGTGATCCAGGATGGCCTGCATAATGTGTGGGCGCATATAAAATTCTCCATATAACAAAAAACCTGCCGAAGCGGGTTAAGTTATATTCAAATTAATTTATTAGAATCGATAACCAACCCCGATCACCCATGTACCTACTTTGACTTCACCAAATTTTGAATATTCATATGATGCATCAATAGCCATATTAGGAATTGGGTTAACCTGCAAGCCAGCACCATAGGCAAGCTCTGTTTTACTCTCGCTATGTGAATACCCGCCTGCTTTTCTTTCCGCTTTGCCGTAAGCTGAACCAATTAAACCATAAACACTTACGTACTCATTAATACGATATGCTGGCCCGGCGGTTAACGAATAATAATCCAAGTTAGCGTTAGCCACCTTGTGCCCACCGTAATAAAAATCATACCCTTGGTGAGTGTAAACAAACGAACCAATGACACTCCAGTCATTATCAAATTCATAGCGATATTTGACGTTAAAACCTTTCGGGTTTTCTTTTAATTCCTCGTCGGTAACCTTAACATGGCTTTGCGCATATCCTACTGAGACTGTGCTTTCACCAGCGGCATATACGCTCATAGATAGGGTCGATATTCCCACAGCAACCAGCGTTGCTAAAACTAATTTTTTCATAAAAAACCTTTAATAATTAAAAAACACAAACAGTATACAAAAATCATTTTTTATGTCCTTTTGTGTTTCCTGAAATTTGATGTGAATCACTGTAGATTTTTCATCGCCTCAGCAAAGCCGATCCCGGAAAGCCACCAAAGGGCAATTGAGCGTCTTCTCCATATCTGGCCTTACAATCACTCATCAGTCCACCGCAGGCATCTTTTGACGGGTCGTCGGTCGGGTTGCCGTCCTCATCAAAATATTGAGTCCCTGTGTAGCCACATGGCGATTTACGATATAATCCACGCATACACCACGTGCAAAGGCTGTGTATCTGTCTGGTAGGAATTTGAATCCCCTGCAAGTCAGCAGGTGAAGACAGCGCAAACTGAACGCTTTCATTGTCCTCATGAGTTTTGCTATCAATATAGTAGACGTCGATTTTTTCCTGTGTGGGGTCAGCTTCTGAATTACCCTCCGGGAAATTACGCGCATCCAGATAATGTGCAAATGTCATACGAATAGTGACACGAGCCTGAGCCATATTCTGATAAGCCAGACACATTGCACTAATGGTGCCATCAAGGTTAGCCACAGTGAGTGTGGACGAAGTTGAACGACCATCGCTATTCACCTCCAGTCCCTCAATTCTGACAGGCCACGGCTTATACTCCACACCCTGCCACCAGATAGATTTAATCGGTAAGCTGTCTATATCACCTTCCAATTCCTTTTCTGTATAAGGAGTGGGGTAATTATGGAAGTACAGTTCTGGCCCACCAAAGGCGGAACCATCAACAGAAAACAAAAGAATCTTATTCCCCGACTCAAGGCGTTGGAGATCTGCATTAATTTTCATGCGCTGAATGCCTGTTCAAATGTTGCTGATATTTTCATAACACCACCTGCCATAGGGAGCATGGTTATTGAGTCTGCTTTGACCCGATACAGCCCTTTCTCACCAAACGGCGGCGTCCAGATAAATGACTTTAAGGTGTGCCTGCGGATAAACTGGAAGATAGGCATTACTTCTTCTTTAAATCCGGTGTAGGAGTAGGGCCAAGACTGGGTTTCGGGGTTAATTCCGTCAGCCGAGACCTGCTTATAGCCATCCCCAAACTCAACGACTTTAATTCGGTGTTTAAATTCACCACTGGGCGAATCCTGAATTTGAGTTCGCCATTTAAATACATCAATAGCCATATGAGTACCTATAAAAAAACCGCAGTTAAGCGGCGTTGACCAGCTTGTTATTCACCGTAACCCACGCATCAGCATAGCCAGCTATTTTCTCAACAGATAGCGCTGCTGTTACCGCAGTGGCAGCTCTTGATAGACTCAATATCGCCTTTTCTGCTCCATTAACCGCCTGTCCTGTTTGGTTAAAACGTTGCTCCACCTGTCCCAAGCGCGAATCTAATTGCCGTTGTGCTGTCAGCAATTGCGCTACATCCATTGATACCTGATAAACAATGTTGCCTACTTGATGTTCTGCCATTTTCTAGCCCCTGAAAAAATCGCTAAAGCGACTCATTTTTGAACAATAAATTCTTGCCATAGTCCCGAAATGGGACTAGAGTAAAAGTTATGAAAATAATATCCGTTGCATCACTGAAAGCGTTCTGGGAAAAGTACCCGGATGCAGAGCAGCCACTAATAGCTTGGTTTGATGAGGCTAAAAAAGCCTCTTGGAAAACGCCTGCTGATATTAAGGCTCAATACCGCAACGCAAGCATTCTGAAAAATAATCGAGTGGTATTTAACATTAAGGGAAATGATTATCGATTAATCGTCTCCATCTTTTACCCCGCTGGATGGGTATACGTTAAATTTATCGGTACTCACAAACAGTACGATGCCATAGATGCTAATACCGTAGATATGGAGTAAAAATGAATATTAAACCTATCAGAACAGAACAGGATTATCAGGACGCACTGAAAGCCATTGCGCCACTATTCGATAACCAACCCGAAACTGGCACACCTGAGTTTGATTATATGGAAGTTATGGTATTACTGATTGAAGCCTATGAAGAAAAACATTACCCCATTGACCCGCCAGATCCGATTGAAGCTATTAAATTCAGAATGGAACAATCTGGCCTGACTGTAAAAGATTTAGAGCCAGCCATTGGTAAGTCTAATCGTGTCTATGAGGTTCTGAGCAGAAAGCGCAATCTAACACTGCCCATGATCCGCAATTTACATGGCATGTTCGGAATACCTGCCGATGTCCTGATAAAACAAACAAATAAAGCCCCGTAAGGGGCTATTTAACCTCAACTTTGTTTAAGCATCGCAATTTCATGGTCACGTAAACCTAAGCTCGGCTTTTTCGGCTGGAATGTATAAGCAATCAGTCCTGATACTATTTCCAGTAAAAAGCCGACTACGCTTCGGTGCCTTGAGTGCTCTATCTGAGAAATATTTTTCAATTGGTCATTCACCGTTTCTATCAAAAACCGTTTTCTTAACATGGCCTTGTCCCAAAACGATAAAAATTTGGCTTTCATATTACGGCGAACATTCGTGATCAGCGTAATTCCTTCCTCCTTCAGTTCATCGCATAACACTTGCGATAAATAGCCTTTGTCACCATAGAGATGCCCGGTTAAACCTTGTACTAATTCCTTTACCGGCTGACGATCGTCAACATTTCCCGGTGTTAATTTAACGGATAAAATCTCCCCACAGTCATCAATAATCAGATGGAGTTTAAAGCCATAGAACCAGCCTGTACGGGTTTTTCCTCGCTGGGCGACACCCGCGAAAACTTGATGGCGAGGAATACGCAGATTATGGCAAACCGCGATTTTAGTGGAATCGATAAAGGCAATGCCGTGTGATTTTTGTTTGCGTGAAGAAAGGAAAGCGCATAACGGAATAAGGGCTCTTTTCTTCAATGTAATTATTCGATTGTAGCTGACCAGACCCGGGAAATCTGCGTTGAGATATTGCTGCACATGCTCAGTATAAAACGCTTTAAAATGACGATAATGGCTCATGTGAAATAAAATGAGGATCGTCATTATCTCACTGAGAGACAGGGAAGTGGCACGATGACGCTTGAGCTGATTATTCTCAATGAGCTGTTGTTCCCAAAGGGGAATAAATTTTTGGCAAAAATCATCGACGCAACAAAAAAGTTCTTCTAAAGTAGTCATAGCCTGAGGATCCCCACGATTTTGTTTTCTAAGCAAAAACTTTGATCGTGCCTCAGGCGCTTAGTTCCTTTTTTTCTTTCCTTTCTTAAGCGAAGTTCAGGTTATTTATGGCTTTCAGAGAAAATCAGTTATCACAATGCCCTTCTTTTGCAAGACGAACACCTGCCTTAGATATTACCCTTTTTCCTTCTTCCTCTGTTGAGGCACTCAAACCAGCGCCACCAACGAAAACTCCCATTTTTATGTATTGTCTTATGAAATAATTTTTTCCAGATTCGGTGAAAATTACTAGGTCATTAGGAGAGAACTCTGATTCAGTTGATATTTTGTGGTTTTGGTCGCCTGATACTTGTGTGTAGAAAAACGTTTTATCTGCTGTTTCTCCAATACACTTCCCATCAACATAAATGTCTTTTTTTAGAGCCTTACCAACAAAGCTGTCGCGGTAGATATATAAGCCAGATTTGCTTTCCTCTGGGGCAGAAAAGCTTTTAGCTTTTACTGATTCTTGTTCAGTTGCAAGAGGTACACTGGCACAACCACTGAGAAACAAAGCGCCTAAAAGAGAAGCTGATAAAAGTAATTTTTTGGTATTCATCATAAAAAACAGAACCTTTTGTATAAAAGTAAAAAAATAACCTCGCAACTGAGGTTGCTTAGATAGAGTTTGAGTGATGGGTGTCCAGTTAAAATCTCTCTTTAAGCCACGGACGGTTTTAAAGCCCCGTCCGGGGCTGTCACTTATTGTTATTATCTGTTAATGCATTATTCCAATACTTTATTTTTCTGATAAATGATTCATGAACTTCACTGGGCAGAGTGCGCTTTATTGTGGAGATCTCATCTTCAAAGTCTTGGTACACGTTCGTCGAGTCTGGAGATTGAATAAAAAATGATTCAACTAATATTTTCACGCCATCATCATTTATCATGAAGCCATCTTTTTTTCTTATAAGAAGATCCTCTGTGTTAACAGCCTTTTTTGCGGCTTCCACAGCAGAGCTTATTTTGGTCAAATCAATGTTGTGAAGCCAGTATGCATACCTGTCTTGAAATTGTTTCTGAATTGCTTTTGGCAACCTTTTATTAAGGCTCTCTATTTCCGATTGATAATGAAGCTCTATTTCTTGAGTGTCCTTGTCTATGTTTGCTTTTATCAACGTTTCTGATAGCTCCTTAACCCTATCATCTATTAACTCTATCCCATCCTTCCTTCTTTTATAAAAAAACTCAGGAGGGACACTAGATGGCTTAAATTTCTTAAGGGTTATTTCTTCTATTTTTTCCTGAACATCACTACCGCAATGCTTGCATTTGAGCGCTTCCGCCTTAATCATTTCTGCACAGTAAGGGCATTTAACAAGACCTTCTTCCATTTGTTTTCGCTCTATGCCAGCATTATTTTTGCTTATCAGAAGTGAATGCACCAACGCAACAATGAACAACAAAAATCCATAAATCCACCATAGAATGAATGATCTGCCTTTGCTGTTTGCTATTAAGGCAGGAATTAAGCCAAGAATCACTGCTGTAAATAAAAAATACATTTTTCCCCTCGTCACAGTCAACTTTTTAACATTACCCAATACACGATGCTAAATGAGCAAAAGAAAGCCCCACTGGGGCTATTCTGTTTCATGCTTATCAGTCTGTTGGCATCCAGCTTTGGTGTGCAGTTCATGATGGGTTATTAATAAACACACTCGAGCTTAAAGCCCAGTAAAGCTGGGTTATATCAATGCATAAGAGATTGCTTATAGTGACTATTTTTTCATTTCAGTCATATTTTTATCATACTGACCTTGTATATAGTTAAATGCCTCTACTGTTTTACTACAATCCTTTGTGTGTTCATCATTACGAATGCAACTAGCATAGCTCAGTGAAATTATCCCTGAAATTGCAGTAATGTTTTCCAATTGCCATCGACAAAATTCAGGATCGGTATGTTGAGAACAGACATTATTTGTTGCTTCAATAATAAAATCTTTATCTATCTGTTCAGCCTGAACTACTATTGGTAATAGTAGCACCACCCATGCCAACCTTTTCATCACACTCCCCACGTTTAATCAGATACATAAATCTTAATCAAAGTATGGCGCGAAATGAAGCAAAACGCGAAAATACAAGCCACAATGTGATCTACACATAAGTAGATATTCTCATTTGGTTTATGGTTACATCTCAGCCCAAAGCAACCAGCCGGATTGGTGGCTGTTATTCGTTTAGCTCTTTAATCGTTCTGGCGGCGTACTCCTCAGCCTCTTTGAAGTACACCGATAGCGGCTTATCAGCATTGAATTCTGCGTGATAGATGATATGAGCATCAGGACTCAACCCCGTAATAAAGCACCCATCATCTTTGGGATTGCCTTTAAACACCTCCACAGGAATATTGATATTTTCCTGTTCAGGACTAGCCTCCTATGACATGGGCTTGTTGAAGCCAGTCGCGTTGACTTTTACCTTGTTTAAAATTAGCAAAAATGCCCAGTGTATGAGAAAGCAGTTTTCTGGCTATTCGATTACTCAAATGCCACAAATCCCGTGCCCAGCACTTCTCGATAGCAAATTGTCCAGCGAGTTGACCAATGACGGTTTCAATTAAGCGCCGTTTGGCATTAATGCGCTTTCTCGTTTCTCTGGGGACGGGGTCATGCATATTGGTACGCACCGGGGTTATCATTTCAATACCCGACTGCTTCATTTCCTGTTGAAATTCAACGCCTAAATAGCCTTTATCGCCGAGCAAACAGCCTTTTATTGGGCTAATCAAATCCCAAGCCGCTTCACGTTCACTCACATTGGCAGGCGTCAACGTGAACCCCGCCACGACGCCATTTTCATCTATCATGAGATGCCCTTGTATCTTAAAAGTAGGTTAAAATAAATACGATTAGATTTGGCACAGTGTACGCAGTCTGAGTTGCCCTGGGGTTTTAAGCCCGTTTTAAAGCTATTGACGCATACACTGAGCCACTCATCTGAAACCCGAACAGTTGTCCGTCATCCATAACGTATTTGCAAGGCAGGGTAATATGAGTCAGCCAAATCCACTTTGTGTGGGCATCGATGTTTCCAAAGCCTCATTAGATATCGCCGTGAGTACTGGCGTAGAGGCATTCACCGCCAGTAATGATCCTGATGGTTTTGATGCCATTGTGTCCGTACTGAAGCAACATCTCGTGTCCCTGATTCTGATGGAAGCCACCGGTGGACTGGAATCTGCTGTTGCCTGCTCGCTTCAGGCCGAAGGGTTTGATGTCGTTGTTATTAATCCCAGGCAAGCGCGAGATTTTGCCCGGGCCATGGGATATCTGGCAAAGACTGACCGCATTGACGCCAAGGTCCTGACTCAGATGGCAGAAGTGATAAACCGTCATCCCGAACGAGAACGGTTTATTCGGGCGCTGCCAGATGCGGAACGTCAGATTCTTTCTGCCATGGTGGTGCGCAGACGGCAGTTGATTACGATGCTGGTTGCTGAGCGTAATCGCCTACATCCTGCGCATCCTCAGAGCAGAAAGAGCATCAACACTGTCATTAAAGCACTGGAAGCTGAGCTGGCGCGGATCGATGAAGATATGAATAAACATATCCAGATTCATTTTAAGGAACTGGCTGACCGGCTCAGCGCCATCAAGGGCATTGGGGCAATGACAACAGCAGCCCTGCTGGCAGAAGTCCCTGAACTGGGCAAGCTCTCGCGTCGGGAAATCAGTGCACTTGTTGGCGTTGCTCCTGTTAACCGTGACTCGGGAACTATGCGGGGTCGACGAACCATCTTTGGCGGGCGCGCTGGGGTTCGGACAGCGTTGTATATGGCCACACTCGTGGCAACCCGTTTTAACCCGGTAATCAAGACGTTTTACAACCGCCTGCTGGCGGCGGGTAAGGCCAAAAAAGTGGCTCTTGTGGCTTGTATGCGCAAGCTGCTGACCATCTTGAATGCGATGATTAGAAAAAATGAAGAATGGAATAATTCGTATCATCAGATAACGCCATAAAATCGCGTTCAAGACAGTTGCTTTAAAGCCGTAGTAAGTTTCGTTTTTGGCGGCGCAGTACCCATAATCGGCTTGTTCTTTAAAGTTGGCACTGCCTTTCGCTCTTTTGAGTCCACAGATGGGTAACGGAAATCCGTCGATAATATGTACCGGCCTGTCGAACGCACCCAATAACCTCGCCAGCTTTTCTTGCAACTTTTGTTTAACAACCCAAAGATTCGCAACTTGTTTAGCAAAATTGGCGCGTGAACCCAGTCCCGGAAACCACTCGCGCCAGTGATCACGAAAATACGTCCAAATCCCTTTATCTGTTGAAAAACCTAAGAATTCACCCACCACTTCCATCGTGGTTGCTTCCGCATCGCTCAGCTGTGGTGGATATCCCCGGCTTCTGAATCGAGTGCTTTGTTGTAACGCCGCTAAATTATCGTCTACCCAACAAAACACCCAAATGATAAAATCTTGCTGTGACATAGCCTTTTGTTCCTTTATTTCTCTCAGTTTGGCGACTTAAAGTTATAAAGGACTGGCTATGTCATTTCAACTCACCATGAAAGTTGAGCATCGCGTTTATTTAATATTAAATATAATGTACTTATTTATATTCGATAAACTTCAAGTTGCAATCTGCAAACCGACGCGAGGCCTTATATTTCCCCGCTTCGCGGGGAAATATAACACGCATCTTGAAGTTGGATTGGTATAGTATATTCTGTTTAGGCTACGGGTTATCGCATTATTTTAGATATTCACCACGACGAAGGGCTTCAATACGCTTATCCAACGGCGGATGAGATAAGAACAACTCACTGAAGCTCTTAGCTTTGCCATTAATACAGAATGCCATCATTCTCCCCTCTTCCTGAGGTTCATAACTGGTCTTAAGACGTTGCAATGCAGCAATCATCTTTTCGCGGCCAACCAATTTCGCTGATCCTGCATCCGCATGGAATTCACGATAACGGGAGAACCACATGGTAATAATACTGGCTAAAATACCAAATACGATCTCCAATACCATGGAAATCACCATGTAGACGATTGGATTACCATTACTGCTGCTTTCACTTTCATCATCGCTGCTGGAAAGGAAACTCGCAGCAGCCTGTGCAATGATCCGTGAAATAAAGATAACGAATGTATTCACGATACCCTGCAACAATGTCATCGTCACCATATCACCATTAGCGATATGACTAATTTCATGTGCAATGACGGCTTCGGCTTCGTCACGGCTCATATTGTTCAGTAGCCCTGTACTAACAGCAACCAGAGAAGCATTACGGCGTGCCCCTGTAGCAAATGCGTTAATATCCAGGGCATCATAGATAGCCACTTGTGGCATCGTGATTCCAACCTGATCCGCCTGACGACGGACAGTTTCCATCAACCAGGCTTCAGTTTCATCGGACGGTTTTTCAATAACCTGACCACCAACAGAACGTAAAGCCATCCACTTCGACATTAACAAAGAAATGAATGCACCACCAAAACCAAACAAACCAGCCATAATCATGAGACCAGCAACACTGCTCCGCTGAACTCCTGTAAGTGAAAGTATTATTCCAAACACCACCATGACAGCAAGGTTTGTGAGAAGGAACAAGGCAATTCTCATCATATAAATTTGCTTCCTTTAATTATCAAACAGTTCAACTAAGCGTTAAGCCATAAGATGGGGATTAACCCCATATTATTCAAGTTTTTTAAGATGTTAAGCGATGTAAACAACATAACTTTACAATATGATAAAAAAAGGCCGGCTAACAAGCCGACCTTTTATCTATAACGAATTTTAAAACTATCTCGTTACAGCCATTTCAGCAGGCTGATGCGCCAAATCCAGGGCAATTTTTACAGATTCATCTAAGTAAGGATCAGGCCCTTTATAATCTTTTGGTAAATCCTCAAGCGATTTGAGCGGTTTTTTACCTGCCCGTTTAAAGCGTTCATTAAGATGATTCAATTTGTTTGTTTCGTATTCCTTGTTTTCTTTCTCTCTTTGAGCATAGTTCAAGGAGTAAACGCCCTTACGTTCTTTCATGACTTTATAGTAAGCAATATCCTGTCTGATATATTTAAACTCAGGATCATTAGCAATCCGTTGATTATGCAGCTTAGTCAATAGCGGGGTTAACTCTGAAATCACTTTCAAGGAAGTATAATGCGCAGGCTGAATGCTGTCCCAAGGTAACGCATTATCCTCTTGACTTTCCCCTATTTCAGACGGTTCTTCTCCTGTCGGCATAATGATATCAGGCGTTACCCCTTTAAGCTGGGTGCTCCCCCCGTTTATCCGGTAGAATTTCTGGATAGTGTATTGCACAGAGCCAATTTCAGGCCACTCAGGCCGTAACATTTGATCATAAATACGATTCAAAGGGCGATATTGCTGAACGGTACCTTTACCGAAAGAAGGATCTCCCACAATTAATCCACGGCCATAATCCTGCATCGCAGCTGCAAAAATTTCAGATGCAGAAGCACTTCTGTTGTCAATCAGAACGACCAGAGACCCTTTATAATATCTTGCCTCATCTGTATCTGCCTCCACTTTGACTCTACCGGTATTGTCCCGGATCTGGACAACGGGCCCCGTGGGAATAAATAAGCCAGATAACGATACAGCTTCTGTGAGCGCTCCACCACCATTGCCGCGCAAATCAATAACAACCGAAGCAACCCCCTGTTTAGTGAGCTTTTGCAACTGCACTTTTACATCGTTAGTCAAGCCGACATAGAAACTGGGTATATCCAGAACACCCACCTTCTCTTTCCCTACCGTTTTCACCGACATCTTGACAGCATTATCTTCAAGGCGGATATTCTCGCGGGTTAAGGTAACAATGTGGTTTTTTGCCCCTTTTGTACTCGGCGTGATTTCAAGGCGGACTTTACTCCCCTTCGGCCCTTTAATAAGCGCAACAACATCTTCCAAACGCCATCCAACAACATCGACAATTGGCTTGCCTACTTGCCCAACACCAATGATTTTATCTCCAACTTTCAATAAATTGCTTTTGGCAGCCGGGCCGCCCGCAAGTAATGAACGAATGGTAATATACTCATCATCATATTGTAAAACAGCACCGATGCCCTCAAGAGATAAGCTCATCTCTGAATTAAACTGTTCTGTATCACGAGGAGAGAGATAACTGGTATGCGGATCTATTTCACGGGCAAAAGCCATCATAATGCTTTGAAAAACATCCTCACTCTTGGTTTGTGTAAGGCGTTTTAATAACGTCCGATAGCGCTTAGTCAGGGTTTCTTTAATTTCTTTATCATCTTTTTTTGCCGGATAACTTAAGGTTTATCCAATCAAATTTGATTTTGGCATCCCAAAGCCTGTCCAACTCTTCAACACTCTTTGGCCATGGTGCTTTGATACGGTCGGTTTCAATGGTGTCATGACCATTTAAGTCAACAGGTCGTTCTAAACGGGAGAGCACATATTGATAACGTTCAAAGCGGCGTTTCTGCATCAGATTAAATAGATCATAAGGAAGCTTTAGATCGCCATTTTCAAGCTCTTTTCCTAATCCTCCCTTTTGAGACGCGAAGGGGGCAATATCAGATGCCAAAAAAACATTGTGTCCATAATCCAGTTGATTCAGGTAACGATCAAAAATTTTTCCTGAAAAATCTGCATCCAGATAAAACTGGCGATAATGAGAACGGAGAAAGCGGGAAACAATCCGCTTACTTACTGTGGGGTGCTGTGGTTCCGGTTTTAAATCTGGCAGTTGGCTCAGGCTGATAACAGCCGTATTGTGACCATTAATGACATTGGCGTTAGTCGCGTGGCTACCACCCGCGACATTGTCATTAATCGTATCTGCATAACCTATACTAGAAAATGGTAGACCTAAAACGAAAGCCAATGTAATGAGTTTGTTCATGCCCAAGTTGGCCTCCGTATCAGAACTTTAAGTGTTCTGCGCGTACAATCATTGCCAAACCAGTAGGTAACTGCACTCTGACACCATCTTTTGCAATTTCAAGCACAGATGCATCCATTAAGCTTTTTCCTACGTTTACTTTAATAGTCTGGCCGACTTTCAAAGCGGATACGTCAGTGACTGAGTTTAACTCAGATTGTGCCATTTTTTTTATGGTTTTATCTGCTGGTTTACGCGATTGTGGCGGGTGGTTTTGCGAACGCACCGGACGTTTTTCACCATCACCTGATCTCTTTTGATGACGAGGAGCCGGCTTTTTATTCACAGGGCGTTCATTTTTCTTGTCAGATACGTTTTCAGTTTCACGTTTCTTGGCACGCTGTTCAGATCGTTGAGCCTGTACCCGTGCTTTCGCTTCTGCCAGTTGCTGACGCGCATGTTCAATATGTTCAATTTCCAGCGCCCCACACATGTTTCCGTCAAGGTCAACACGCTGGGCTCCTTCTTTTACACCATAGAGATAACGCCAACTGGAGGTATACAAGCGCAAAGCAGAACGGAGCTGTGTTTTACTCAAACACTCCTCGTCCTGAATACGTTCAACGATGTCCTGGAAGATCCCAATCTTCAAAGGACGTGCTTCACCTTCTGCTACAAAGCAAAGCGGGAAGCGCTCAGCCAAGAAAGCAATGACTTCTTTACTACTGTTCAACTTAGGTTGATTTTCCATGAAATTTCCTGATTACAACGGTTTTGCCAACCAGCGCAGGCATGAACAGGCGACATTATAATAGCGTTGCTGATAAATGCCACGTTATACGTATGTTAAGTTACGTTCTGTTGTAGATATTTTGACATAACACATTGTTCCAAATGGTTACAAAGCCTGATAACCAGCGCTTTCAAGCCATTTTCATCATTCTCGTCAAACCGATCAAAAACCGTGCTATCAATATCCAAAATGCCAATAATTTGTCCATTGATTTCTAAAGGAAGTACAATTTCAGCATTACTGGTGGCATCGCAGGCTATATGACCAGGGAAAGCATGTACATCAGAAATACGCTGTATACGCTTATTTGCAACAGCCGTTCCGCATACACCTTTTCCTACAGGAATACGAACGCAAGCGATCTTACCCTGAAATGGCCCTAAAACCAGAGTATCATCATCAACTAAATAAAAACCAACCCAATTAACATTATCCAAACGTTCGTATAACAATGCGCTTGTGTTAGCAAGAGAAGCAATAAGATCGTACTCCCCTGATAGCAGTGCCATCAGACTATCTGCTAGCTCTTGATAAAATTCATTCTTATTCATAAACTCCTACGCAATAGACAATTTTTAACAAAATAGAAATAATGATTTCACATAAAATTTTTACCATATTTAACAGACTATTTCTAAGCATAATCTGCCACTATGATTTAAATTTTCGTTCAGAATACTGCCTCTCTTCCTGAATTTAAATTTTCTTTAATTATTTTTACCCATATTCACTTATAAAATCTAGGGAGATATCACAGCTTATTTAAAAACTAGCGTGTTTTGTTATAGCAAAATCATACTAATATGTCATAATATCCAAATCCAAAATGACAAGGCATAAAGTGAAATGGGTTACAGTCTAGATTTTCGAAAAAGAGTACTGGCATACAAAGATAAGCATTCGTTGACTTTCGAACAAACGAGTGCCCATTTTGAGATTTCTATTCGTACCCTGTTCCGGTGGAGTCATAAAATAGAACCTTGCATGACGCGTGATAAGCCTCCCATGAAAATTCCTGATGAGGTGCTCATCGCGGATGTCCAAAATTTTCCTGATGACTATCAATGGGAAAGAGCAAAGCGCTTAGGGGTCTCACAATCGGCGATTCATTACGCGTTGAAACGGCTTCGCCTCACTCATAAAAAAAACCTTAAAACATCCTCGCGCTGATCCTCAGCTTCGTCAGGCGTTTGTCGAGCGCATCAGCGGCTATAAACAGGAAGGCAAACCGATTGTGTATTTGGATGAAAGTGGTTTCGCGCAGTCAATGCCACGGATATACGGGTATTCAGAGAAAGGGCAGCGTTGTTTTGGTACACAGGATTGGCACGCGAAAGGCCGTATTAACGTGATTGGAGCCATTCTCGAAAATACGTTCATCACCTTAAGCTTATTTACTGGCAACATTAACGCCGATGTCTTTCATGCGTGGGTGACGCAGGATTTATTGCCCAAACTCCCACACGGTGCCGTGATAGTCATGGATAATGCGCGTTTTCATAAACGACTTGATACGATACAAGCGATAGCAGAGAGTCAATATCAATTAGAGTGGCTGCCCGCTTATAGTCCGGACTTGAATCCCATAGAACACAAATGGGGTGGGGCAAAAGCGATAAGAAGACAAAAAAGATGTTCAGTTGATGAGGTGTTCACCGAGCACATCGAGTGTGTCAGGTTATGTTGATTCTGCTATATGTAAGCACAAGCAAAAAAAGGCCGAGTTCACTCCTCAACTCGACCCAGGGAAAAATAGCTCTATCAAAGAGCCTTGCGCTAAAAGTTGCCATTGAGACGTAGAACAACTTACGATTTAAAGCGTAGTTTACATACAATGATTTACCAAATTTCAACCATTATCGGTTGGATGGAGGGTCACATAAAGCCAATGCCGCTTTCTGGAATGGCACAACACTCATTTTTTGATTGGGATGTTCGGGGTCATTTAATAGGATTGTCTCTAATGATGATGCAATCACTTTATTGGCTTGCATAAGTTGTGTTGCTCGATCATTCAACGGATACTGCATCAATGTGCCGGGATTTATCACAAACAACGCGCCATCTCCTCGACAATCAAGCATAACCTCTTCGCGAGTAAATGCCCACTGTTTGCCAAACTGTAGCTTGCTAATGGTTTTTATTGGTGCAGCCACTCCCTGAAAAGAGAGAAGCAAAAGAGGCAAAGCCCAAAATAGTCGTTTCATTATCTTTCCCCTGATAGATACATGCCGTGATTTTATCGCTAATTTTCCTGTTGATATAGCCAGATTTACACCAATCATTTAAGAATCACGCAGGCGGTTGCGTTGCAAAAATCGCTACGCATAACAATGCGGTTGTACCCAGAATAATTTCCAGCCAACTATTGATTATCAATTGCTGATAGCTCCTTTTCTGCTTTAACTTGGGAACTAAAATATAGCGGTTAATCAAAGCCAAAAGTACCATTCCAATAACCAGCACTATTTTTAACCATAACATGGATTGGTATTCAGACAGAACTCGACTGAAGACAGGCCAGTCTGGAATGAGGATCACACTACTCACAATTCCTGTCACAATCACCAGAAACACGGCAACATGCCCATAAAGAGAGAATTTCCTCATGGCTGTTACGCTCTCTGCATACAGGATAGTCACATTGGGAGATAAGCTTGTTTCTGCTGGCTGCCGTAATCGCAAGCATTGCAGACACACTAAGAATGGCCACAATCCACCAAACCAGTAACCTGCACTGAGTAAATGGATAACCTGATTGGCTTGAAATAATAGCCCGATGCTTCCTTCATACATCGCTGCATGCCCAATGAAAGCATGGCTGGAAAGTAAAATAATCGAGCAACCTAACAACAGGAAATTTCTGACTTTAATATCGGAAAGGAACAATCCACCAGCAGCAAGTACAGCTATCAATAACTGCCATCGCCATACTTGCCCAAAAGAGGTTCCCAAGACAGCCAGCCAGATATCCGGAGCATAAACATCGTGCCAGCCATCCCCCATTAATCCAGCCTGTACAATAAACCAGATGATTGAGGTTAGCAAAGCCAGCACGGTGCTGATTAAAACTCCAACGTTTAACCATTCTCTCATTAGGATCGAGAAATGCCCAGAAACAAGCATTACGGTGAATAAGCTAAGGCCGAACATCAACATGACGACCACAAAATGAGAGAAACGGCAGAATATGTATAGCACCTCTAGAGAGATCATTATCTTACGGTAAAGCTATAAACGCCTTTTGTTTTATGACCATCGACAGAGAGTACACTCCAGTCAACACTGTATTTTCCCGCCGTAAGTTTGCCTTCAACCGGCAGGATTAACTTGGTTTTGGTTTCAGGATCGAGTTCCAGTTTACCTGTTTTAACTACGTTTTTTTCTGGGCCAATCAATTTTACCTTACTGAATCCAAGTTCAATACGTTCTGAGAAGTTCAAGGTGATAATTTGTGGGATAGCTTCAACCGTTGTATTTTCTGCGGGAGTCTGATCTTTCAAATGTGCATGGGCCAAAGCCTGCTGACAAGACATACCGACAAACAGAACCACAAGAGTCGATAATTTGGTCCAGAATGAACGGATGTTAAGAATAAACATATAGATAACCCTTTAATATGTTGATGAATTTTTTATGCCTGAAGGGAGATTCTATATCAAAAAATCTGTTTAATCTGCGGTAAATGACGGGGAATGTCCTGACCTGTGAGACACTACGCAAAAATGGGAATAAAAGAGGGTGGGCCGTAACCCCGGTTTCACAATGCATGAAAAAATACGTAAAGAAACGGGAGTTACGGTGGAAAAACAGATCAAGTTGAAAGACGAAGGCGATATCAGGCGTGTGCCGGTGCCATAGACAATCCCTTAAGATCTTTATCTAGTAAGAACAAGGCATTTCCCGTTTCACCCACCATATCCAGTTTGTCCAGAATAGATTTGAACAGTTTTTCTTCTTCGTGTTGTTCAGCCACATACCACTGCAAGAAATTAAAAGTGGAATAGTCTTGTGTCGTCATCGCTACATGGGCAAGTTTATTGATCTCTTCTGTGATCAATTTTTCATGCTCATAAGTCTGATTGAATACATCGGAGATAGATTTAAATTCAACAGGCGGGGCCTGAATAGCGCCTAAAACAGGCATTGAACCCGTATCACCCAAATAATCAAACAAGCGTTGCATATGTTGCATTTCTTCCTGTGAATGCGTCTTTAAAAACGCTGCTGCGCCTTCATATCCCTTATCGCTGCACCATGCACTCATTTGCAGGTATAAATTCGCAGAATAAAATTCCAGATTTAATTGCTCATTTAATTTTTTGATCATTTCTTTTTTTTAACATCGGACAACCCTCCTAATAACTCATTAAACCTGGCGTATTATGCCAATTAAAATCACATAATACAAAAACAAAATAAAAATACATAATAATATGATAAATAAAGATTTATTTATAAAAACCAACAAGAATAAATCTCATTAAATATGAGAAAATAAGAATCAATTTTATTTAATTAAATTTTTATTCAGAAAAACATTTTTAATAAAAATGAGAATTGATATTATTTATATTTATACCAATACAACGTCAAGATGTGTGTTATATTTCCCCGCACAGCGGGAAAATATAAGATCCCGCGTCGTCTTGCGGATTGCAACTTGACGTTTATCGCGTATATCAGGTGAATTTTTGCCCTTTTTTAAACAACTTGCTAAACGAAAAAGAGTCTATTAATTTTCTGTTATGTTAGATAAATTAAAAATGCGTTTTCAGAGAGGCCAAAATGGAACATAACTTAGCCAAATTATCTAAAGATGAGATGAATGAGGTCAATGTTGATTTAGCCGCATCCGGTGTTGCTTTTAAAGAACGTTATAACATGCCTGTCATTCCTGACACTGTTGAACAATCACAACCAGCACATCTGCGGAAATATTTCCAACAACGCTTACAGCACTACCGCCAGCAATCAAGATTACTGTCGCGCCTGCCTTATGAGCCTAAAAGCCGTTAACGGAATGATAAGAAAGGATAACCACCACTTTGCGGGTGGTTATCTTAACTATTTTCGGTAAATCTATTTTCCAACAAACTTATCAGTCGCCTTAATGAGTTGGTGTAAAATACCGGCTTCATCAAAAGAGTGACCCGCACCTTCCACAAGGTGCAATTCAGCTTCCGGCCACGCTTTTGCCAAATCCCACGCATTCTGTACCGGACATGCCATATCGTAGCGGCCATGGATAATCACCGCTGGGATATGTCTGATCACATCAATATGATCCAGTAATTGCTGGGTTTCATCCATAAAACCATTATTGATAAAGTAATGGCTTTCAATACGTGCAAATGCCAAAGCAAAATTATCTTCTGCAAAAGAAGCTGAACTTGCAGAAGGCAGCAACGTTACCGTTTCGCCTTCCCAGAGACTCCATAAACGTGCTGCTTCCAACTGTACTTGCACATCTTCATTGGTCAGCCGTTTGTTATAGGCAGCGATGACATCTTTACGCTCTTCTTCCGACAGGATAGATAATGTACGCTCCCATTTTTCTGGGAAAAAATGAGAAGCGCCTTCTTGATAATACCAATGCAATTCTTGTGGGCGAAGCAGGAAAATCCCTCTTAGCACTAATTCTGACACGCTATTCGGGTGTTTCTCAGCATAGGCTAAAGCCAGCGTTGATCCCCATGAACCCCCAAAAACCAGCCACTGCTCAACGCCCATAAGATTACGCAGCCGTTCAAGATCGGCTACCAAATGCCATGTGGTATTATTTTCCAGACTCGCATGGGGCTTAGAACGCCCACAGCCACGCTGATCAAATAACATAATATGATAGCGTTCGGGATCGAATAACTGACGATGATAGTTTGCTATCCCACCACCAGGCCCACCATGAATGAATACGGCGGGCTTACCTTTTGGGTTGCCACACAATTCCCAATAAACCTGGTGTCCATCACCTGTATCCAGATACCCTGTTTGATACGCGTTATAAGCGGGATAGAGTTTCCGTTGTTCCGTCATAAAGCCCTCTCACTGTTCAAATCAAAACCACCCGCATAGCGGGTGGTTTGCTCTCGCCCTATAAGGGCATGTTACCGACTGCGCCAAAATGACGCCGCTTTCTCTTTGTTCAAGCTAAATGTCATTGTCTCTTTGGCTTACCCCTTAAAGGGGTCCTCATACTCACGTGCACTCAATTTATCCTGTATGAAATCTTGCTTTTCCTGCTCTCGGATATACTTACGGATCGTGGCTTCATTGAGTCCTACTGTACTCACATAATATCCTTCTGACCAAAACTTCCTGTTGCCAAATTTGTATTTTAGATTCGCGTGCTTATCAAATATCATCAGTGAACTTTTACCTTTCAAATATCCCATGAAACTCGATACACTGATTTTCGGCGGGATACTCACCAACATATGCACATGATCTGGCATCAAATGTCCTTCTATTATTTCTACCCCTTTGTACTTACAAAGGTTTTTTAAAATCTCACCTATACTTGAACGTAAACTTGCAAAAATAACTTTACGTCTGTATTTCGGCGAAAAGACGATATGGTATTTGCAGAGCCACTTTGTGTGGGCCAAGCTTTGTGCTTTAATTCCCATAAACACCTTTCCTTCTTAGTTACGCATATTAGCTTGAACATCTATATCGTAACGGAAAGGTGTTTTTCTTGGTATAACCCCCTGATCTCCACCCGCATAGCGGGTGGTTTTATGTTTAAGAAGCATAGGGCTTCTTAAACTGGCTAAAGCCCTAAACAAAACGGGATACTTTCTCAGTATCCCGTACATATTTAAAGAAAAGATAGCGCGACAAATTATTTACTATAATTGATAGTCTCTTTTTGACAATCAATGATGACATTGTAACTTTTATCTTTTTTCGTGCCCCGGACGACCAGAGGAACCTGCAATGCGTCCTTATCACCAGTAATATCATTGACATTTACCCACGCAATCAGTTTTGCAGTGCCTAATTGCTTTCTGTCTTCATCCCAGTGATTAATACGATTTTGTAAAAAATCTTGTTTAACCTGTGCCGCCACTTGATCTTTGGTTAAATTTTTACAAGAAATAAACTTCGCCACACGCTCATTATCAGCAGCGATTGCAGTAAATGAAACAGAAAACAGGACACCGACACTCAATAAACCAATACGACGAATGAATTGACTTGACTTCATGTTACCTCCTATTACCATCCAAATAGTATGGATTAAAAGTTGCGGTAAATTAACATGTAATAGAAAGTAATTATGTGATTTTTGTTAAAAATGCGTTGCGATTAGTTTTCACCGTCTTCAAATAAAACATGGATCTGCTCATGGTGCTGGTGCTTTTCGCGCAATTTCCGAGCAATAATAGCAATGGCTTCTCCGCTGCTCATTCCTTCGGAAATAAGCTGATGGATCCTTTCTACGGCAGCTTGCTGCTCTTCATGGGATAATGCTGGCATACCTGAAAACATCGTTATAACCTCAAACAAAACATAACAGTTAATGGCAAGCGGCGATTATAGCCTGTTTTACCTCAAGTCAGGAGCAAGATTGTATGATAATCTCCGCAGATTAATATGTTATTCCTTGTGGATTGCTAAACACCAATATTGATTCCGTCATGAAAATTGCATTACAAAAACGACAATTGCCGTATTCTCCTGATCTCGCCATTCACTATTTTGCGCCCCTTTCTGCATTACCCTGGGCCATGCTGTTACATTCTGGCGCTGCCGAACATCCGCATAATCGATTTGATATTATCGTCGCCGAACCAGTGACAACGCTTGTCACTCAAAGAGCCTCTACCGAAATTAATCGTCATGGTAAGGTTTTTCTTTCCAAAGAAGATCCCTTCCAGCTATTAAAAGACCATCTTCACGCCTGTGGTATTGATACTCAATTTGATCCAGATCTCCCTTTTCAAGGAGGCGCATTAGGGATATGGGGATACGATCTCGGACGACGTATTGAAACGCTACCTGAATTAGCTGCCAATGAACTGAGCTTTCCTGATATGGCTGTGGGTATCTACGATTGGGGCTTAGTTATTGATCATCAGCTACAGAAAGCGACGTTACTAAGCTACCACAATATTGACCAACGGCTGACATGGTTAGAGTCTCTGCGAGAAAACAGGAAAGACGTTTTTTCCCTGACAAGTCCGTGGCAATCCAATATGACAGAGCAGCAATACCACGAAAAAATTGCTCATATCCATCGCTACCTACGAGAAGGGGATTGCTATCAAGTCAATTTATCACAACGGTTCCAGGCTGATTACAAGGGAGATGAATGGCAGGCATTTAGCCAGCTCAATGAAAGTAATCAAGCGCCTTTTTCTGCCTTTATTCGCTTGCCTGAGCACTGCATCATCAGCGTTTCACCTGAACGTTTTATTCTTTTGAAAGACCATCGCATTCAGACACGCCCAATAAAGGGAACGCTGCCCCGATTGCAAGATCCCGCAGAGGATCAAAGACAAGCAGAGAAATTAGCAAACTCACGCAAAGATCGTGCGGAAAACCTGATGATTGTTGACTTGTTGAGAAATGATATTGGGCGGGTTGCTATTCCAGGCTCGGTCAAAGTCCCTGAATTATTTGTTGTTGAACCTTTTCCGGCCGTACACCATCTGGTCAGTACTATCACTGCAACCTTGCCCGATACATATCATGTCACAGATTTACTGCGTGCCTGTTTTCCCGGTGGATCAATTACGGGTGCCCCTAAAATTCGGGCTATGGAAATCATTGAAGAGTTGGAACCACATCGCAGACACGGATATTGTGGCGCTGTTGGCTATATTAGTTTCTGTGGCACAATGGACAGCAATATTACTATTCGTACCTTATTGACAGAAAAAGGAAAAATTTACTGTTGGGCCGGTGGTGGTATCGTTGCAGATAGCATTGCTGAAAAAGAGTATCAGGAAACATTTGATAAACTCGGACGGATCTTACCTCAATTAGGGAAACTCTCTCTATCATGACATCGCTCTCTGACTTCATTCATCGGTTTCAATTGCAGCTTCCTGCACGACCAATACACTCAGCCAGCAACTCGCGCAATGCGGCAGTATTATTACCGATTATATGTAAGCCAGAACCCACGCTGTTATTCACTCAACGCTCTGCAAGCCTCCGCTCCCATGCCGGGCAAATTGCTTTTCCCGGCGGAGCAGCAGATCCTGAAGACACATCCCTGATTGCCACCGCCCTGCGTGAGGCAGAAGAAGAAGTCAGCCTACCGCAAGATAAGGTGCAAATACTGGGGCAATTAGCCCCCCTGGATAGCATTGGCGGTTATCGTGTCACTCCGGTAATTGGGCTTATTTCCGAACCCATCTCTTTTCGAACCAACCCAGCAGAAGTAGCAAGCATTTTTGAAATCCCACTGTTTGATGCTCTTTCTCTTCCCCATTACCGGTATCTGGATATAAAACGCCGTAATCAACAACGCCGAGTCTATTTTTATTGGCACCAAGAGCATATGATTTGGGGATTAACCGCAGCCATTATTTATCACTTAGCACAGCAAGTGCAAAAAACGTTCTGAATTGGGCGCAAAACACCACAAAACTGTGCATTACTTATCCATAATCATATCAATTGCTATTATAATTAAAAAAAAACTGTAAACTCCTTTATCAACACTATCAAATAACAGTAAAGTAGCGCGCTTTATATAAATAACTATATCTCTTTCTTCTTTAAAGGAGTCTGGCGTGATTAGCGTTTTCGACATGTTTAAGGTGGGTATTGGCCCATCCAGCTCTCATACTGTTGGTCCTATGAAAGCAGGCAAACAATTTGTCGATGATCTTGTAAACCAAGGGGTAATGTCCTCTATCACGCGTGTAGCTGTTGATGTATACGGCTCACTTTCATTAACCGGGAAAGGTCACCATACGGATATCGCTATCATCATGGGCCTGGCAGGTAATATGCCCGCAACTGTTGATATTGATTCAATTCCAGGTTTTATTCGTGATGTTGAGCAAACTGAACGTTTGCCGCTGGCAAATGGTTTACACGAAGTCGATTTTCCTCGCAATGGCGGTATGAACTTCCGTAGCGATAACTTATCACTGCACGAAAACGGCATGCAAATTCATGCGTTCGCTGGTGATGAAAAAGTTTATAGCAAAACCTACTACTCTATCGGTGGTGGTTTTATTGTTGATGAAGAACATTTTGGCAAGCCATCCCAAGATTCCAAACCTGTTTCTTATCCTTATAGCTCTGCGGCAGAACTGCTGATGAACTGTAATAAAACCGGCTTGTCTGTTTCTGGCTTGATGATGAAAAATGAATTGGATTTACACAGCAAAGAAGAAATTGCTGAGTATTTCGCCGATATCTGGGCAACGATGCAAGCTTGTATTGAGCGTGGCCTGAATACAGAAGGCATTTTACCAGGTCCCTTGCGGGTTCCTCGCCGTGCCGCCGCATTGCAGCGTATGCTGACATCATCAAACAAATTGTCGAATGACCCAATGAATGTTGTTGATTTAATCAATATGTTTGCATTGGCCGTCAATGAAGAAAATGCGGCGGGTGGCCGGGTTGTGACAGCGCCAACTAATGGCGCGTGTGGTATTGTCCCGGCTGTTTTGGCCTATTACAACCATTGCATTGAACCTGTAACGGCGGAACTGTACACCCGCTATTTTCTGGCTGCCGGTGCAATCGGTATCTTATATAAGATGAATGCCTCTATTTCTGGTGCCGAAGTTGGCTGCCAGGGTGAAGTTGGGGTTGCTTGTTCTATGGCCGCAGCCGGCATTGCAGAATTACTGGGTGCAAGCCCTGAGCAGGTTTGTATCGCAGCAGAAATTGGCATGGAACATAACCTCGGCCTGACCTGTGACCCTGTCGCGGGCCAGGTGCAAGTGCCTTGTATTGAACGTAATGCGATTGCTTCCGTTAAAGCGATCAATGCTGCTCGTATGGCACTTCGCCGTACCAGTGAACCACGTGTTTCTCTCGATAAAGTGATTGAGACCATGTATGAAACCGGCAAAGATATGAACTCAAAATACCGTGAAACTTCACGCGGTGGTTTGGCGATAAAAGTTCAATGTGACTAGTCGTAAGATATCGTTCATTTATTTTACAATAAGCGATATTTATGCCTGTTTTTTCTACCATTGAATGGTAACTGAAAAAATATCCCTGCCATTTGGCAGGGATATTTTTTTGGCTGAAACGAATTACTAAAGTATATTTTTTTCTATTTTCGCCAAAAACATCACAATTTTTTTATAATAAATTTAAGAAAATGTTACCGGGAACGGATTTAAACACTAAATTATAATGAATGACCGGAGTTTAACGACAAACAAAGATAATTTCTTAGAATAAAATATTGTTTTAGCCTGTCAAAATAGTCTATCTTAATTTTTCTGACTGATAGCAATTTTCTTGAAGCCTGCAAATGATATTCTAACTATATATTTACTTATGTAACAAAATATAAAACCATGACAGTTTTATGTTCACGACTATCCTATTGATTGATAGGAAGTTAAATACATTAGAAATATTGAGTATGAGCGTGCAGTAGTCTGAGTTCAATTGTTATAGAAAGGGGAAAACAAGTGAGTATAGCCATTATGATTGGCACACACGGAGCCGCGGCGGAACAACTGCTTCGTACCACAGAGATGTTGATTGGGGAACAGGAAAATGTTTCTTATATCGACTTTGTGCCCGGTGAAAATGCTGATACGTTATTCGAGAAATACAACCAAAAACTGGCATCGCTTGATACAGAACAAGGCGTACTGTTTTTCGTCGATACCTGGGGTGGCAGTCCATTCAATGCTGCAAACCGTATTGTGATTGATAAAGACAACTATGAAATCGTTACTGGTGTCAATGTTCCGATGTTGGTTGAAGCTTTCATGTGTCGTGACGATGATCCAACGATGGAAGAGCTGGTTGCTGTTGCATTGGAAACCGGCAAAGAAGGGATCCGAGCCTTTAAAGCAAAACAAGATGAAGAGCCTGCCAAACCTGAACCCGTAAAACCCGCTGCACCGGTTTCAGCCATTTCAGCTTCATCACCCCCTGCCGGCGGCCATATGAAGATTGCCCTTGCACGTATTGATGATCGCCTTATCCACGGCCAGGTTGCTACCCGTTGGACGAAGGAAACTAACGTCAAGCGTATCATTGTCGTCAGTGATGAAGTTGCCCAGGATACTGTTCGTTCTACCTTGTTGAAACAAGTTGCACCTCCCGGCGTCAGCGCACATGTCATAGACGTTGCTAAGTGTGTTCGGGTTTACAACAACCCCAAATATGCTAACGAACGCGTCATGTTGCTCTTCACCAATCCAACAGATGTTCTGCGTATTGTCGAAGGTGGCGTCGCTATCGAATCCATAAACATCGGTGGCATGGCTTTCCGCCAAGGAAAAACCCAAATCAACAACGCGATTTCCGTTGATAAAACTGACATTGAATCTTTTGAAAAACTGAACTCTCGGGGCATAGAACTTGAAGCGCGTAAAGTTGCCAGCGATACCCGTTTGAACATGATGGATCTACTGAAAAAAGTTTAACAATAAAAAACAGATGTCATTTTACTCACCATTACTTAATAACAAAATTCTTACCAAATTACATTTGGTTACAGGAGAAAAACAATGGAAATTACCGTTGTTCAACTTGTGTTGATATTCATCGTTGCCTGTATCGCAGGTATGGAGTCAATTCTTGATGAATTTCAATTCCACCGTCCATTAGTTGCTTGTACATTAATCGGCTTAGTACTCGGCGATATAAAAACCGGCATTATCATCGGCGGTACACTGGAAATGATTGCCCTTGGCTGGATGAATATCGGTGCAGCAATCGCCCCCGATGCAGCATTGGCTTCCATCATTTCAACCATCCTGGTTATCGCCGGCGGACAAGATGTCGGTGCCGGTATCGCACTGGCTATTCCACTGGCAGCAGCAGGCCAGGTTCTGACTATCATCGTCCGTACCTTAACTGTGGGTTTCCAGCACGCAGCCGACAAAGCCGCAGAAAACGGTAATCTTCGTGCCATTAGCGTCATTCACATTTCCGCTTTGCTGCTCCAGGCGATGCGGATCGCCATCCCTGCCCTGATTGTTGCGATATCAGTAGGAACGTCTGAAGTTCAGCATATGTTGAATTCCATTCCACAAGTGGTCACCAGCGGCCTGAATATCGCCGGGGGTATGATCGTGGTTGTCGGTTATGCCATGGTGATTAACATGATGCGCGCAGGTTATCTGATGCCGTTCTTTTACCTTGGTTTCGTTACGGCAGCCTTCACTAACTTCAACCTTGTGGCATTAGGTGTGATTGGTATTGTTATGGCAATCCTGTATATCCAGCTTAGCCCTAAATATAATCAATCACAGGCAGCCGCTTCTGCTGGCAATACTCCAAACGACCTTGATAACGAATTAGATTAAGAGGATGAACAACATGTCAGAAGCAACAAATATGGGTCAGAAAAAACTGACACAAAGCGATATTCGTGGTGTATTCCTCCGTTCTAACCTATTTCAAGGATCGTGGAACTTTGAACGTATGCAGGCAATCGGTTTCTGCTTCTCAATGATACCTGCCATTCGTCGTCTGTACCCGGAGAATACCGAAGAAAGGAAGCAAGCTCTCAAACGACATATGGAATTTTTTAATACCCATCCTTATGTTGCGGCACCTATCCTTGGTGTCACTATGGCAATGGAAGAGCAACGGGCCAATGGAGCTGACATTGATGACGGGGCTATCAACGGTATCAAAGTGGGGTTAATGGGTCCTTTAGCGGGTGTCGGTGATCCCATTTTCTGGGGCACTGTTCGTCCGGTATTCGCTGCTCTGGGTGCAGGTATTGCCATGAGTGGCAGTCTGTTAGGCCCTATTCTGTTTTTCTTCCTGTTTAATTTAGTGCGATTACTTACCCGTTACTTGGGGGTCGCTTATGGCTACAAAAAAGGATTGGATATCGTTAAAGATATGGGGGGGGGGCTTCTTGCAGAAAATGACCGAAGGCGCGTCAATTCTCGGCTTGTTTGTCATGGGTGCCCTCGTCAATAAATGGACCAAAGTGAATATTCCGCTCGTGGTTTCTGAAGTGCCTGATCCCATCACGGGTGAGATGAAAGTGACTACAGTTCAAACCATCCTTGACCAGTTAATGCCTGGCTTAATGCCCTTGTTGTTAACATTTGGCTGTATGTGGCTACTGCGGAAAAAAGTCAATCCGTTATGGATTATCATCGGCTTTTTCGTGCTGGGGATCGTCGGTTTCCATTTTGGTTTCCTCGGCTAGGTCTGATATTCCTGCATGGCTTGAATATTCGGGGGAGGTTTACCTCCCCTTTTCTTTGTTAAGACAATAAATTAAATAGGGATTAAAAATGAGTTTGAATGATATTGTTCTGATCGTTTTAATTGTATTCATGCTCGCTTTTGCGATTTATGATGAATTTATTATCAATCAGCTCAAAGGAAAAACGCTGTTAAATATCAAACTCAAAAGAAAGCAACGAATTGATGCGCTGATATTTATCATTTTGATTGCTATTATTATTTACAATAATGTCACATTACATGGCAGTCAGTTCACGACTTACTTGTTAACATTTATCATCCTGGTGACATTATATTTAGGTTATATTCGCTCACCAAAATTAACATTCAAAAAACAGGGTTTTTATTATGCCAACCGTTTCTTTTCTTATGAAAGCATTAACGCAATGAATTTATCTGAAGATGGCATTCTTATGATGGATTTAGAGCAAAACAAAATATATGTATCCGTCACAAAGCTGGATGACTTAGAAAAAATTTATCAATTTCTGGTTAACAACAGATGATTGCACTTGGCAGATTCGACTAAATAAGATCAATAATTCATATTAGTCTTATTTCCCTCCCAAAACAGATATAGATAACGATAAGCATTATCATTTTCATATTTAAAATTATGGCAAAATATTTTTTGCCTTTTATTCTTAATATGATATTGTCCGTCGCAGTCATTGGGGAGTAGCCTGTTCCAGAAAATTTCTGGAAAATTCGTATCAACATGCTCGTTTAAAATAAAACGTGGTACGAATACCTAAAGAACCTAATAACGTCCAGGTTTTTATATTCCCGTTATATTTCAAGTGACAATTAACAAAATCGCAGCTTGAAAGATACGGGAATAAATCGGTTGGCAAGACCATAGACACATAACAGCGCCGTTGGTTGGGGGTGTGTTGTGTGTGTATGGAATCACCCAGCCGAGGCTATTTTGATGAATCTCTATGCAACACTTATTCTCGCGCTTGCCCTGTCTATGGATGCTTTTGCCGCTGCTGTAAGCAAAGGAGCCGCCCTTCACCGACCTCATTTTAGCGAAGCTATTCGCACAGGTATCATCTTTGGTCTGGTTGAAGCCTGTACGCCTTTAATTGGTTGGTCATTAGGCTTGTATGCCAGCCAATATATAATGGAATGGGATCATTGGATTGCCTTTTTCTTGCTCCTGATCCTTGGCTGCCGCATGATAATTGATAGCTTCAAACGTGAACCTGAAACTTCTTATCAAGCTACACCTCAACGCCATAGTTCAGCGGCATTGGTTCTCACTGCCATCGCAACCAGTCTGGATGCGATGGCAATTGGTGTCGGCCTTGCCTTCTTACAAGTTGATATTCTCCACACAGCCATGACAATTGGCCTGATGACTATGATTATGGCCACATTAGGCATGTTAATTGGTCGTTATATTGGCCCGCTATTGGGTAAAAAAGCCGAGTTGGTTGGGGGATTGATCTTAATTGCCATTGGCTTCAATATATTATTCGAGCATCTTAAATTATTTTGGTATGTGGACTAACACTATTATTTAACGTTTTTTACGTTGTAGTTTTATTAACTCAATTTACTCCGGGATATATAGTTCGTTATATTCCGGAGAGTTGTTCCCTTGTCATCATACTTCTATGGTTTATAAGATGACAGCAATTATCTTATTATCAAATACGTCGATATACTTTTAACGTAAAATCGGCTTCACAATTAAGCTGTTCTCTCGCTATTAAATCCCTTTTAACTTCGTCTGATGCCCGCCAGGCAAAAGGCGTCATCTGCAATAAATTATGCGCTTGTTCACCATTTAATGACATTGTATAGGCCAGTGTTTCAGTTGAAATTAATTCAAATTCTTCCCATTGTTCCTGATTTTCAGGATGTAAATGCACTTCCTGATAAATAAGCGCTTTCAATTGATACAAGTGACGAAGCCCTGGCGTTACCGTCAGAACAATACCACCCGTTTTCACCACTCGAGCCAATTCTGTTGCCTTGCAAGGGGCGTAGATCCGCAAAATACCATCCAATGAATGGTTCGCAAATGGCAGTCGATGGCTAGATGCTACGCAGAAATGAACATCAGGGTAACGCCTGGCACCATAACGAACGGCGATTTTCGCCACATCTAATCCATACACCGCCAGTTTCCGGTGCGGATTCAACTGTTCCTGAACTGCGGCGGTGTAATAACCTTCGCCGCAACCAATATCCAGCAAAGTTTCAGCACTTTCTGGTAAATATTCCCCAAGTAACTCCACCGTTTTTTGTTGCAGAGCCTGATAATGACCTGAATGCAAAAACGCCCTTCTCGCCTGCATCATCTCCACACTATCCCCAGGTTCTTTTGAGCGTTTATGCTGAACGGGCAGTAAATTGACGTACCCTTCTTTTGCACAATCAAACTGGTGATTGTTTTCACAACGCCATTGGTGGTTTGCAAACAATAAGGATGAGTGACATAAAGGACATTGATAAGACATAACATTTCAACGAATAGGAAAAATCAGGGGCATACTATACTCGATAAACTTCAAGTTGCAATCCGCAAGACGACGCGAGGCCTTATATTTCCCCGCTGCGCGGGGGAAAGTAGAAGAAAAAGAGTATGTTTCAGGAAAATATGACTGCGAATTCCGGGATATTTTTCATTAAATTAACTTAACCATCAATCCTGCATCCTCTGGCTAGAAAACTGGGCTTGCAGGAATGGCAATAATAACAAACCTATCATTACTGCACAGACAGAAATGGTAATAAATAACCCGGTCCAATGGTAATACTTCAAAATAATCGCAGAAGGGTAACCGGCAAGTGCAGCGCCCGTATAAGCAAAGAGTCCAACAAACCCCGTTGCCGCCCCCGCAGAATCTTTATGAGAACATTCCGCAGCCGCCATACCAATTAATAATTGTGGACCAAAAACGAAAAAACCAATCGTGAAAAAGCCAATTGACTGAAAAATCAAATCAGTCACCGGCATCAACCATAAAGCCGCCACCGATAAGAAAATACCCATCGCAAATAGCAAGTTCATCGGCCCACGATTACCGCCAAACACTTTATCTGATCCCCAGCCCGCCACCAGTGAGCCTGTAAATCCCCCCACTTCAAACAGTGACAATACCGCATTTGCACTCACTAAATCATAATGATGATATTCTGTCAGATAGAGGTTTCCCCAATCGTTAATCACCGTACGGACGAGATAGACCAACACGTAACTCAGTGAAAGCAACCAAATATATTTATTGCAAAAAACATAGGTTTTCAGTATTTCTTTGGGGGTTAGCTCTTGTCCTTGATTTTCCTGTATCTTTTCTAAATGATCATTACGAAATTGACCAACGGTTGGTAATCCCATTGTTGCAGGCTTATCACGTAGCCGCCAACATAAAAATATCCCAGCCAAAATACCTAAACAGCCCGGCACAATAAATCCTTCTCGCCAGCTAAAATGTAATGTTAAGAAACTGACAAACAACGCAACCAAAGCACTCCCTATATGGTGTGATGTATTCCATATAGACCACCAAAAACCACGCTCTGAGCGAGAATACCAACTGGTGAGCAGTTTGGCACAGGGCGGCGAACCCCAACCCTGAAACCACGCATTTAATATCCACAAAAAGGTAAACATCACAATCGAGCTGGACAGACCAAAAAAGATATTGATGATCCCGGTGGCAATTAACCCGCCCCCCATGAAATAACGCGGATTGGAGCGATCAGAGATAATACCGGAAAGAAATTTGGAACAACCATAAGTGATATAAAACAACGTGCCAATAAGACCGATTTCCCCCTTATCAAGGCCGAGATCGGTTATCATGGCAGGCATCGCATAATTGAAACTTTTACGGGTAAAGTAGAATAGCGCATAGCCCACATAAAGACTCAGCATGATATGCAACCGCCAGTAGCGATACTGTTGCCGGGTTTCTTCATCAGATAACTGTTTGTCATGTACCGACTTGGATTGAGAAGAAGCTGTCATGATCGTATCTTAAAGTTTAGGCAGGATGATAGACAAATCCGTCCCCGAAGGAGTCGAATCACCTTGTCGTTTTCCACTGTGAATTGAGAACGTCCCACCCAGCGCCTGCACACGCTCCCGCATACCACGCAAGCCAAACCCTTTCATATGATCTTCAAATTTACAGCCAATACCATTATCCCTGATCAATAAGTGGATCATTCCGCTGATGGAAAAATGTAATTCAATACAATCCGCTTGAGCATATTTCACGGCATTATTCAGTGCTTCCTGACAAAGGCGATATAACGTAATTTGGGTGGTGTCACTGAGTTGCGCAATGGTCATAGCTGAATCCGTTTCCCAATAAACTGCTACCAATATGCCATGGGACTCAAATTCCATATCCCGCAATAATTGCTCAATCGCCTCTTTCAAACCGAGGTCATCAAGAATTTTAGGCCGTAGCCGGCTAAGTAACCCTTTAGTTGTATCATAAACATTGAGGGATAACGATTCGATAGTTTTCGCACAATTAGCACTAATCGGTGCGACTTCTACCCGCTGAATAATATTGGCCTGCGTACGAATAGCCGTAATATTCTGACCAATTTCATCATGCAGTTCACATGCAATTTCCCGCCTTACCGACTCTTCTGCTTTCACCAATTGGCGGGACAAACTGTGATTACAATGAAGTTGACGCTTTAACTGTGCATTAAGGTCACGCTGACGCTGCACCGCCATTCCCAGCATGATCCCCGTTAACGTTTGAGCCAACAGTGATAACAAGAGATCTGTGATCTCGATATGCGAAACACCATTATTCGAAACACCATTGCGCGCGGCAATCAAAGCAATGCTGTTTAGCAAAGTACCGATCACTGCGCCTTGCCAGCCGTAGCGAAAAGCCAGCAAGATAATAGGGATCGCCAGACAAAACGGGGCAAAATAACGCAACTCATTCGGAAGACCAACTTGAAGAAAAATATTTATTATAAACAATGAACTATAAAGAATAATCTGTTTCAGATGAAACTGAATACGATGTGATACAAGATTAGCAGTCAGGGGAAGCCAAATATTTTGGAACAGGTAATGCCATACTAAGTAACACAAAGGGACTAACATGACACCCCCGGTTAAACTCACCAAAAATGCAATACTTAAAGCAGAATTATGATTACTGATCGCCGCGACATTAATCATGGAAGTTGCCAGAATAATACCAGCCATAACAGCAAATCGCTGCCATTGGCTGCCACAATAATAGCGACTGACAAACCAAACAAGAGGAAAACTGGCCATGCTGGCAGTTAATACCGTCAGCCATTGTAGCTGCCCCATGAGGAGCGTCAAACAGATGGTAAGCCCCCATTCTGCGCCGTAAATAGTCGTCCAATAACGCTTGGGGGTATGGAGAGTAATGCCGAGACGCAAAGCAAAAGGAAAAAACAGGATAGCCAGTTCAGAGTCATTGACAAAATAGTAAGCGATGACCCATAAGCAGAACCACCAACAAGAAAACAGTAACCCACCGCAAAATGAATTAATCAGATATTGACGCATTTAAAGATCATTAGTGGCAAAATAATTCGCCAAACCCACGTTATTCGTTACCCCTAATTTACTCATCGCATTGGCTCGATGAACATGTACGGTTTTATGGCTTAATCCTAATTCAGCCGCGACGGCTTTAACATCCATACCACTCGCCAACATTTCGCCAACTTGCCGTTCCCGTTTAGTCAGATATTCCAATGAAGACGGATTGCTTTTTGATGACGTTAAATTAAGGACAATATCCGGTGTCAGATAACAACCATTATTGGCGGTAGTCCGCACCGCTTGAATCAGTTCATCCGGGCTGCAACGTTTACTGAGATAACCACGCGCACCCGCTTTCAAGGCCTTCTCTACCATTGTGGCAGAATCATGAACACTCAGCATAATACAGGTAATACCTGAGGGAAGATCTTTCAGTAGTGAAAGTCCGCTTTCATCTTTCATTGAAATATCAAGAATACAAACTGTTGCACCCGATCCCGGTAATCCTTGCCTGGCTTCAGCACATGAACTGAATTCCCCCACGATTTCAATATCAGGCTCTAAATTCAGCAACTGTGCGAATCCTGAACGTACAACAACATGATCATCAACTAATGCTACTTTAATCATCATCATTTATTACCGAATTAAGCATCGGATTAAACTACTCTTATTGATATCGCTTCGCAACAGTACGTCATCGATAGAAAATAGGGGATATTAGGGCAAAAAGTGATGAAAAGATGCTACTGCGGTTATACAGCAGCATCAGTAAGTTTTTAATACAGCTTAATGTGCTCTCTTCGCTTTTCGAATCTTTTTCTCTTCCGCAATAGCCACGAAAGCAAGCAAGGTAAGGCATGCGAAGGCTGAGGTATCCAGAGCAACAAATGTCCCTTTCCAACCCGTTAAACCAAAGACAGGTACACCATCAGCAATCATTCCCAAACCGAGCTTGGCAAAGCTGTCACCGATTAAATAAGCAAACGTTCCTTTAACACCATCAGCCACACTGATCGCCTTTTTCGGTACAAACCCTACAGCAGCCACACCAATCAACAACTGTGGACCAAATACCAGAAAACCAAGCACAAACAGGGAACTCAAATACATATATTCACTGGTTGCATGTTGATAGAATTCAAGGCAGACAATAATCAACCCTAACGAGACACAGGCAACCAGGGCACGACGGCCATTCGCCAAATCTGACAAATACCCCCACATTAAGGTACCTACCAGCGCCCCTATTTCGAACATGGTAAAACCCGTGATGGCCGTTTCTTTTGATTGCCCCAATTCCTGATAGGCATACACGGTTGACCATTGGTCAATACCAATACGTACGATGTAAAGGAAGATATTGGCAAAACAGAGTAGCCAAATGACTTTATTTTTTAAGACATATTCAACAAAGATCTCACGTTTGGTCATTTGGTTTTTTTCTGCCGCGATATCTTCTTCGCTGACAGATTCATCAAATAACTCTTCTACCTTACCCAAACCATAACTTTCTGGAGAATCGCTACCATAACGCAATCCAATGAAACCAATGATCAGGGCGATAATAGAAGGGAAAATAAACATCCCTATTACATGACCATCAAAGAAATAATTGGCACCAAAGAGGGCAACCCCAGCCGCCGCGGCGCCACCGACATTATGTGACATATTCCACAAACCCAGATAGGTTCCACGCTTGTTACGGGGAGTCCATTTCGTAATAGTGGAATAGCTGGCAGGCCCTCCTATGCTTTGGAAAAAGCCACTCAACGCATAAAATGCCATCATCAGGAAAATGCTGATGCCGGAATTTCCCATACTCATGCTAAACCCTAACATGGCAATGCCAGATAGGATCAACATAAATGGCAGGAATTGTTTGGTATTTTTACCATCGGCATAATAAGCAACAACGGTTTTACCAATCCCATAAGTAATAGAAAAACCTAACCCTATCAACCCAAGCTGTGTCATCGACAGACCATAAGTCGAGATCATATCGTTTTGGGCTATGTTAAAGTTTTTACGTACCAAATACATAGCCATATAGCCAATAAAAACCACCAAATACGACTGCATAAAGGGTTTGAACCACATTTTGCGGCGTACTTCCACTGGCAGATCCAGTGTTGGTTTACGAATTTGTTCTAAAATTTTAAGCATTTGAAATCCTTAAATAACCACGAGAAAAAGCGCCTTTTGAAGCAGGTGAAAATAAAAAAGGCAAATTGCAAGAAAGCAAAAGTTTTCGTGGTTATAGTTTTCGTAAATATAGTTTCGCAGATATAGTTATTATCCGGTCAGTTTAGAAAACTAAAGGCAGGTTGGCTTGAGCTATGGTCTTAGTTTAACTAAGAATATTTCCTATTTTTGCCTTATTCGAGCATAAAGCGTGAAAGAAATCACACTCTTTGCTCAGTACAGGGAGAAATAAGGGCTATTTTTTGGTGTTTGATGTCCAACGATATTTAGGCCAGTAAAAACTGAACAAGATCATCAACATTGTTAACGGCCAGCCACGAGTAAAAAAAGCCCTGAAATCAGGGCGTTAATTAGAAAATCATGATGATTTGGTGAGTCTTGGGGAAGCTTTAAATCATTCCCACTCAATTGTTTATATTTTATTTATTACTTTGATTTTAAAGAAAATAAAAAAACATCAAATTTAATATACCGTCAAAAATACCGTCACCAGAAAGAAGTGCTTCACAAGGTAAATCTATGGTCGATGATTATTATATACCAAAACAGCTCGCTCACCCCTCCCCCTGCCCCACATTCCACACCGAATCTGCCGGCATCTGGACACGGACATCTAAGCGACAACCTTCGGGAATGTCGCAGGGTTCGGCATCGGCATAGTAGACTTTTTCACCATCCACGATGTCTTTTATCCGCCTGTTCTGGAACCGCTCAGGTAAATGGGGATGCTGACGGTGGAATGTGCGAATGATAATGCCGCCGCATTTTTTCACTGTGTCATCAATGTAAATAAGTTCCAGCCCGTTGTTGTTCTTCGGCGAGGAGATACCGCCGTGGACACCCCATGCTCCGTCAGCGTTATAACCCAATACGCCGGAGATTTGATAATGACCGGTGCCGAGTTTAGTGACGGTGGCCCCTTCGGATTCGTCGTTGGTGATGAATGTACCATCGGGGTAGATTTGGATGATGGGGGAACCCTGTCGTATGTAGCCATTGTTATCACGCCAGCAATTAGCGCCCAACGATAATACATGGCCGTTTCCTCTGGGGAGCCGCATTTCATACCATTGAGAGTCATTCCATTTGAAAACAATATGTGGGTCATTACCATGGGTTTTTAGGTTAATACGGGTACCATCAGTAAAACAGGAAATTTCATGTGCAGCATTCAACGGGTTTTCTATCACCATGTTGCTCTGAATGGTTTGTACTCCCCCGTTAGATAAATCCCGTGCCACTGCATTTGAGGCTCTATTTACCGTATCCCGCAAGCCGAGGTTGTTAATAAACCCGTCTTTATCCTAATACCGCTCGCTTAAGAAAACTAAGATAAGTCATAATTGGTCTTAGACAAGCATCTGAGGCCAATTTTTTTATGTCTGAATTTTCTCGTGAACTCCAAGCCACTGCGGCCTTAAATTACCCGGGATCCATGGATGCCTTTAGTCAACACATTCCGATGGCATGGGTGACTGAAGCGGTTAAAGAAACGGGGCGAGCCACTGTGCGAAAACGTCGATTTCCCGCCGAACAAGCCGTCTGGTTAGTGCTGGGTATTGGGCTCATGAGAAATCGTTCGATCAATGATGTTTGTGACAAATTAGATCTGGCGTTTCCTGACGCGAAAGGGAAACTGCCGCCATTAGCGTCAAGCAGTCTTTCAAAAGCCAGACATCGTCTTGGTATTGAACCCTTGCGACACCTTTTTCATACCACGGCCACCGAATGGGAAAAAGAAGATACGGCTTATTCTGCCTGTGGACTGAAAATCTTCTGCGTGGATGGCACCCAGTTTAAGGTGCCCGAAACGGCTGATAATCAACAGCTGGGTTATGCCTCAGGCAAAGCCCCCTTTCCCTCTGTGCTGGCGGTGACCCTGATGTCCGCCCGGACACATCTTATCTCCGATGTGGCGTTTGGCCCCATCACCCAAAGTGAGATTAGCTACGCTCAGCGACTGGTGGGCTCTGCCCCCGAAAATACCCTGACGTTGTTTGATCGGGGCTTTCTCTCTGCGGAGTTATTTCAGGCCTGGCAAGGCACCGGCAAAAATACCCATTGGCTCACTCCGATAAAAAGCAAAATGCGTTATGACGTCATTCAGGAATACAGTCCTTATGACAAACTTATCGATATGCCGGTTTCTCCCCAAGCCCGGCAACTGCATCCTCACCTTGAAAAAACCTGGCGGGCGCGCCTCGTTCTGATCCCGGAACCGAAGGGAGAAATTAAAGGGTTTATTACCTCTATGGAATGTCCCGTGACGTATCCCCTCAAAGAGATCCTCACTGTGTACTGGGAACGATGGGAAACCGAAGAAGGCTATGGTGAGCTGAAACAAAGACAGCTCAATAATACCGCCCTCCTGAGAAGCCAGACACGGGCAGGTATCTATCAGGAGTTATGGGGCATCCTGATCGCCTACAATCTGGTTCGGCTGGAGATGAGCCGGATGGCAAAGGACTATCGTGTTGAACCGCTTCGGATCAGCTTTATCAATGCGTTACGACTGATACAGGATGAATTTTTATGGTGTTCAGGACGCAGCCCCGGCACGATCCCGCAAAAATTAAAAGCCCTCAGAGAAAGTGGCAAACGGCTTATTTTACCTCAAAAGCGAAAACGCCCATCGGTTCCAAGGCAAGTGCTCTGCAAAGCACCCTGTTACCCTTATAAAAAAAGAACCGCTCGTGCTTAAGCGAGCGGTATTAGTCTTTATCCGGGATATCCGCGCCGTTCTGGTTCTTATCCAGCTTCCCCTCCATCGTCGCCTGCAACGCCCGTACCGACTGTTGAAACTCTGTTTTATCTGCTTTTCCTTCTAATGCCGCCTGCAACGCCCGTATCGATTGCAGCGATACCGTCTGACCGTTCGGCAATGTCACGTCAACCACGCCATTCTGCGACATCCATTTGTCCATGTTCTGGAGAAACCGGGTGATGTAGCTGGTGTTGGCCACAATATGTCGGACGCCATCCGAGACGGAATCGGGGAGGGTGGTCTGAATCTGGTATTTCGCGTTATTCAGGGTGACCGTGGCGTTATCCGCCAGTACCAGTTCGGTATCGGAGTTCACCGCCTGAATCAGGTGGATTAAGTTGTTGCTGCCAGACCGGATTAACATCATCTGCCCGGGTGCAACGCCGTTGATATTGGATTTAAATTTCGTGCCCGTACCGCGGACAATAGCCGAGCCGGACACAGTTGAGGCTGTGCCTTGTGAATAGTACATAGTGTGTTCCTGGGAGGTTAGAAGTAATCGTCGAAGTTAATCGCGTAGATGTCGTAGTCGATGGGTTTGTAGCTAAAGTTATTCACCTGAACATAGTTAAATTCCATACGCCCAGCCTCACTAATAGAAATTGCATTCCCTGAGAATACAAAACCCGAATCTGCAAATCGCCATGAGTTCCCGCCGACATTTTTGACCAGTTTCGCCAGCTGGTTAACCTGTACCATTGGTTTTGCAATGGTCTTAGTTGTACCACGCCCATTTCTCACCGATATCATTTCACCCGTAAAAAAGGGGGCATAATAGGAGGAATAGGTTATTTGTCCTGATACGTTGTAAATTGCGACACCCCATTCAGGCTGTTGCAACGGAAATCCGCTGGAGAAAATGACGACATGCACCTCACAGGCAACATCATTATTTACAATGACTTTATCGTGCGTCATGCCTATCGCTGCCCCGGCAGTATCTGTCCGGGCAAATACCAGACACTGCGTCCTGTTGGGAGTAGTATCCGGCACCCGCCACTGCCCGTTTTTCCCCAGCGTGAATTTCCCACGATAGACGCAATAGCCTAACCGATTCTGGTCTGCAATCGTCGATATCCCATTCATGCCCGCCAGTTGGATACCAAATGAACCTGTATTCTTAGGGTAGCCGCAAACCTGAATATAGAAGTGTCTGTCATCATCATCGGAATAAGGCATAAACGCGTCGATTAAGGCCCCCAGTACGGTTTGATGTCCGATAGGAATATCACTGTATTCAAAATGCAGGTATTCTCCCTCCATTCTGATATTCTCAATCCTGAGATCAATAATGGCAGAAATCATTCCCCGCTGCCCGACCATGACAGTTTTTGTCGGTATCAGGACGATGTTAAAATCCCGCGCCTCAGGTATATGGCGTGTCTGCCGCCATCCGTATTTACGGTAATCGTCGTATAACGCCACCGACACTGTTTGTATCAGGCTTAATGTCTGCGCCCGATCTGAATCCAGATGGTACGGTTTACCCCCGTCACCGGGATGTATCATCATGCCCCAGCTCATATTTTTCCTACCTTAACCCGCATTGTTCCGCTGCTATCCCAAACCGTTAGTCCGGTATGATCTAATGCTACCCGCGCCCCGCTTGCCGAGCTTCGCATTTCAAACGCCCCACTTTTTGGCAAATTCCAACCACCGGAAGGCCAGTTATCTGAGCGCATCCCGTCAGCGATTTTTATCATTGTGATGGAGGCATCTTTAATTTTCGCCCCGTCAATGACCGCTGTACCAAGAAAGGCTTCCTTGATAAAAACCTGACCATTCTTAATCACGAACACCGGCTCCATTTTCCCATTGGACGGATTCACCACGGTAAACTGGTTCGCCCTGACGCCGAAATGCGTTTCGACCCTGCCATTCTTTACCTCAGCCCCAATGACCATTCCCGCGCCATAATATTGTCCCCTGTAGTTCACGCCTGCCCCGATATCCTTGATGGCATAGCCGTTGCCGTCGATATTGAAAACTGCCGTCGCTTTCTCGCTGATAATGGCGGATTGTTTACCCAGTTGAACCTGAGTGCGTCGTTCATTGTCAGCCACGACCTGATCTGTTTTCGCTATGGCTTTCTGGTTTTCCTGTACGCTGGCTTTAATCTCGTTTCTGACTTCCCCGGCGACAGTGTTTATCTCTGCTTTCACTTCGCTGAAAGATTGCGCCCATGCCTCTTCTGTGTTCGCAAAGACACGGTCAAGGCGTTTGATTTCAGCCTTATTTTCCCCATCTCTTGCCATCAATTCAAAGCTGTTCTGCCGAATCGCCGCACCGTTGATAAGGGCGGCCTCGGCCTGATAATCAATCTGGGATTGCAGCCGTTTTCCGGCTTCGGCAGAAAAGAACTGGTTACCTAATTCATCCAGAATTTCCTTTGCGTTGTCATTGGGTTCTCCAACTGCTTCAACGAAATGCGACTTACCAAACTCATTTACACTGCGAACATAAAACCAATATGGCGTTCCCGCTTTTAATTGGCCCTTTATCCAAAATTTCGCAATACCCAGAAAATCGGCCTGTGCCTCAATTTCGTTGATATTGATAATCTGTTTTTCTGAAAACCAGAATTCAAACTGAGTATCCAGTGTCTTTGGTGCGCTGATATGAGGGATAACTTTTAACTCAAAAAATCCTGGCTCAATGTTAACGGCGGAAGGAGCGGCAGGGGCACCAATTACCATCTGAACCTTAGATTCATCGCCTAACATTCCACTGTCATCACGGGCGCGAACGCCCACCATGTAGTTTCCTGCTCCCAACCCATTAAAGTAATACTCAAGCTCTTTCGTATTGCCGCTGGAAACCACTTTATTGTCACGATAAACCGTCACATCAAAGGTGATATTGCGGCTAACAGTGGTAGTCGCCCACATCGCCCGTGCCTGTACCTGTGAACTATCCAGAACATAAGCAATGCTCAGGCGTTCAATGTTGGGAATCCGGATCACGTTTTGCGTAGCTGGATTACCCTTAAAATCGGCTCCATTATCAACAATTGCCTCTTTTTGGGGTTCATGCTGAATGCAGGTAAAATTGTAATTACCCGCTTTGCTGTCCTCGGCAATACTCATGACTCTGAATAGGCGTGTGACGAGTGATCGCTTGGAAATGGAGAACACACCCCATTGACGCAATCCTTTAGGCTCATCTTTCAGTGTGACAACATCACTATTGACGGACTCAATATCAACCCGAACAAATTTACCCTCACTCCCCATGTAGGAAAAATAACCCGATTCCCCTTTTGAGAATTCTGCGGGGGCGTCAATGCGAACGGTTTTACCTGAAAATGAAAGTACGCGTCCACCAATACGCGCAGCAGCAAATGTGTTATCGGCAATCTCAACGATATCGCCCGGTATGCAGTTAATTCCCTCACGACCTGTGCTGAACGTCACAGAATCGGTTTCGAGCTTTTCGGTTTCGATGATCCATTTACCGACACGGTGAGCCTGTCCACGACTGGTGCAGCCAAAGGCAGTCACTTTTTTGACATTGATCCCCAAACGAGCTACCAGTTCATCATCCTGAATAATTTCCCGCTCGTCTTTCCAGCCATTATCGGGGTTAGTCCATGTGACCTCAATCATGGTGTGTCTGGCTTTCTTTGCGGCAGAACTGTAGTTAAATTTCCCCTCAATCACGTTGGCATTAGTAAATGTCCATACTGGATCAGATGGCCTATCCTGAAACGCAGTCAGTTTCAAACCGTCCCATACCTGCATACCACGGAATACGGACGCCAAATCATCCAGTACATCCCGCGCTTTGCGTTGAGTGGCTATGTAGGCATTGCAAGTAAAGCGGGGTTCAGTCCCCCCAAATCCATCAGGAACGGGCTTATCACAATATTGCGCGATGGCATATAGAGCGAATTTATCACAACCAAATGACCCCATTAATTTTCCAATGCCATAGCGGGTATTGGTCACTAAATCGTAGAAAATCCATGCCGGATTATTACTGTAGGCGGGTTTAAATCGTCCTGTCCAGACGCCTTTATACTCACGGGTTTCTGGATTGTAGTTATCAGGAACCTGAATAATCATCCCTTTGATGTGATAGGTGCGTTTGGGTGTGTCGGCAAACTGTGATCGGTCAATACGCATACCGACCACAGCGCTATTGGGGTAACTCATCAAAGTATCGGTAATTTCGGTATAACTGGCCCAGACTGTACCGTTGCGGAGCTGGTCGTTCTTGCTGTCATCTGTTAAGCGGCTCACTCTGATTTGGAATGGCTTTTTCTTGGGTGCATCAATGGTATGAGATTCTAAATACTGTCCACTGATTTTCCCTGGCCCTATCTGAACGGTCTTAACATGCTGCCAACCAGAACCATCATTCACATCAATAGCCATTTGCACCGAACTATTGCTTTGATTGCCTTTACTATCTGTTTGAATGAGCTGACTAACACCCAGTGTAAACCTGACTCTATCTACATCACGGTTGGATACAGACCTGAGAATAGGCGTGTCTTTTTTCACTTCAACACTGACAGGAATTTCACTCTCAACGAATGGATAATCACTGAGTGGCTCTTGGGATTGAGTGCCAGCACGCCATTGCACAGTAACGCCGTTAATATTAGGATTGCCATTTTTATCAACAATAGGAGTTCCATTAATCCTGAATCCATGCAGCCCGCCTACTGGCCCTTCTATTTGTCCTTCGCCGACCAGATCAACAATTCTCAAAAACTGTTTGTTTTTTAGGTTATCATCAACCAATGTTGGCGTACTGCCACCACCTCCGCCCTTACCCATTATTCCGTCTCCAAACCTTGCGAAATCACATTTGAACCCACCACTAATTCACCGTAGGCAATCGGCACCGGATATCCCTGACCGATGCGATTTTCCAGTGAATTGAAATACTGATTACCATTGGTTTTGCTGGAACCTATCTCTGGGCCGTTAGGCATTTTAGTTAACATAGATGCCAACCCTGCACCGATTAATGCAACGCCTGCAATGGCTAATCCAGTAGACATTGCCCCCCATGCTGCGATAGATGCACCACCTGTCCAGAACGCCGCGGCTACAGCTACAACACCCAAAATCACCATGCCAACCCCATTTCCACCAGCACCACCAACGACCGGAACAATAGTAACGGTATCACCATCATTGAGCGGGTGATTCATGCCTCCGGGAATGCTCTTTTCTGTCATGTCCCGCCCGGCAATACGAATGCGTATATGCCCGCCAGAAAGCGCTTGCTGGAATCCGGTTAACTGGTAACACAAGCATCTGACCGCTTCTGCTGCATCACGCACTTCTAATTCGTAGCGACGGCCAAATCTTCTAAGATGGCCTCCCAGCTGTAACTTGACCATTGTCTATGTCTCCATATTGAATGCGTGTATCTGAGCCAGTAACCGTCGTAGATATCACGTTTACTGATACGGTCTGGTCTATGGTGTAGTATTTGCTGATTGTCGATATAGATAGCCCCGTGACAGGGTGTCTGGCTACCTAAGCAAATAAGAATGTGTCGCCGGGCTGAATCTCATCAACCTGCTCAAACCCCTGACCAGCGCTGTTATCGATATAAAGATTCTGCCCTTTGTTCCACCACTCATCCTCACGCTCGGCATCTATTAATTCAATACCGGCAAGATGATAAGCATCCCGGATGAGCGAATAGCAATCCTGTACACCGTGAATAAATTCCCGACCTAATAACCGTGGAACAGGGCGGAATTTATGCACCCGATCACCACAGGCCAACCACCACGGTAAATTGGTTCTGATTTGTTGCTCTCTATCTCCGGTACTCAATCGAGGTCGCCCATTTGGGTGACTGTGAACAATCGCCTCAATATCGGCAAAACATTCTGCCGTTATCCAGTCATCAGGGTTAATTTCAAAGTAGTTCTCAGGATCTACCGCAATATTTCGGCATGGGAAATAGCGCCCACCTGAAATCAGGCCGCACGATTCCCTCACCCCTTCCGCTTTCGCGTGGGCGATAATATCTTGTTCAAGCATAGTATTAACCTAGTTTATTGGCACCCAGAAAGCCGCCAAAGGGCATGGATAAAGGGCGAGGGAATCGGAGAATGCAGCCACTATATTTCTTCGAGCACCGATCTTTGAGTGCATCAGTCGTTGGCTGGTCTTTTTCATCTGCCACGGGTGGGCCATCATACCCGCAGTCAGCAGAACGGTATTGCCAACTACAAATATCAGCCTGAATCACCCGAGCCGGAATTAATGCGCCGTCAGTTTCACTGGGCAGAGCAAGTACATAGGTCACAAAGTCCGCATTAGAATCTTGTTTCTGTTCTATCAAATATTTGCTCACCGCTTCTCGTGTTGGATCTGCCTGTGGGTTGCCGTTCGGGAAGTTCACTGCATCCAGATAAATCTCAGGCACTTGATGGCGTGTTACTACTGCACCTAGCGCATCATTGAAATCCTGATTGATTGCCGTAATGAACCCGTTAATATTGGCAAAAACCATTTTAGGGCGAGAACTTGGCCCCTTGCCACTCATCTCAAACCCTGTCACTTCAACCGGATACGCCTCATAGCGCATACCCTGCCAGATAACCGGCTGTAACTTTCCGTTCATTCCATCATGAAAACGGTAGATGTCGCCACCAAAGGCTGTTAAATCCATCTCATACAGATTGAGAATGGCATTCTGAGCCAGTTCGGTAACCTCAATCCGCATCTCTTTTGGAATATCCCTCACGCAACCACCTCTTCAAAGACGCAACTAATAGACCACATTAACCGCTGTCGATTCACTGTCCATGAACGGCACACAAAAGTACGTAACTGGTGATCATCACTGGTTAGCCATGCGAATGATTCGACGGCACCTCTGGCTCGCAGAAACTCATCAATGGCTCGCCCCGTTTCCGCCAACTCAACGAAGCTGAGTTGGTACTTTTTGAGCTGATTGTTAATACCGTCCTTGATACGCTGCTCGTAGCCATCGCCAAACTTAATCACTTTAACTCGCGGTTCATGGCTGACTTCATAGTTATCTTGCGGTCGCCATTTAAATTTTGGTTTTGTCATATTTACTCCATTAAAAAACCCTCCGAAGAGGGTTATCTAATAATTCAGTCGAAATTAACGATCATCGAACTTACCAAATATAAAACCGTTAACCTCTGCAAGTTTAACTCTCATTTCTGAATCAGTTTTTAATTTATTGCCGTTTGAGGTTGTTATTTCAACATCGGATAAGTATAAATATTCTATTTCATTAATTTCTTTATCTTTTTCGTTAATCCTATCACCAATATTAAGAATGACATCTAAAAATGCTTGCCCTGCCTCTTGATTCGACGCCATAAAAACCTTTCCAGCGATTAACGTTGAGTAACGCTTATTACTAACAAGCATCCCTGAAACAATAATTCCATTTAAAAATAAAGTAACACCAACCTCAAATCCTTTTTCTGCAATATAAGCAGCGGTTGTAAGATATATATCCTTGGGTTTAAATTCATGAGCAAAAACTTTATCAATACTCTTTAATTCTTGCTGGTTATTATTCTTCTCTTCCATTATACACTCTCGCAATCGAAATTAGATTTATTATCCTATTGATTAAGCAGGCCTCTTTCACGGGCAATTTCATTTACCAATATATCGTAAACTTCCCGCCTAACAAAACCAGACAACATTTTAGCATCTTCCGTCGTAAATTGACCGCTATTGCTGACATTGAAATTATTAATTTGGTTAACAACTATGCCACCATTACCCCCTTTACCCATATCTCGATTACTGATCACTTTACCCCTATCACCCGGCACCAGATATTGATTACCATTGTTGGCCTTGAATATCTCAGGCCTGTTATTCTCGCCAATTCGATAAGCGCCGTTAGGACTGACTGGGCCACCGTTTTTACGAGCACCGAGCAACGCAATCATCGCAGGTACAGCAGTTGCCATTGCCATCATACCGACTGTAGCCGCTGTTCCCATTGTTGCTACGCTGGTAGCCGCAGCAGCAGGAGCCATTGCCGTAGTAATCGTCGCGCCTGTGGCAACTGCCGATGCCGCCGCCGCAGTATTCACGGCCTTACCGATAATCATGTTCTTTATTTGCTGAATACCCATCTGAACCAGTGCAGATACCGCCTCATTCGTGATAGTAAGCGCCAGATTTCTCATAGCTTCATTGGCGGTCTGAGTACCAGTTAGCAGCCCTGTGATAGCATTGGCTGAACGCTGGCCCAATGCTTCAACGGCATCGCCCAGAAATTGATACATCTCATTCTGGCCTTTCCATTGCTCCCATTGAGCGGTAGTCATATCATCATTGAATTTACGGGTCAGTTCAGATTTGAGTTGCAAGATTCGTTCATGCTCGCCAATATCATGAGCATTATAAGCATCCAGCATTGCCATTTTCTGAGCGTATTCATTCTGGAGTTGCTGGATAGGGTCTACTTTACCCAACATTTCTTCATTAAAGCCCACCGATGAATCAACTTTCTTATTAATTTCATCTTCCGTTTGCTTATTCTTATAACGCTCTCTTATCTCTTGCTCGCGCTTATTAAACTCTTCTATTTCAATCAAGCCCTGAACCTTGACGTGCCTCAAATGCTCAAGCTCTTCATCCATTACCTTTTTGGATTTCGCTAAAGAATCTTGTTCAAGCGCCCACTTTCTGGCTTCGTAAGCTTTTTCCAGATCGTATCTTTCTGCTGCATTTCTTCTGGCTTTTTCAATCTGTTCCTCGCCAGAACCTTCCGGCATGGCTTTAGCCGCATCGTACATAGCCATTTCTCGGCTAGCTTCCTCGTAGCCTGTTTTGAGGCGGTCTATTTCGTCACGCTGACGTTTGAGTGCTGCGGTAATATCATCTGATCGCCGTTTGGCTTCATCAGCTGCCTTTTTAGCTGCGTTTTCTGCTTCTCTGGCGGCATCCTCCCGTTGCTTTTCAGCTTCCTTGAGTTTTACGTTTTCTTTAGTTTCCTCCGCTATAATTCCTTTTTGCTTAGGACTGGCCCCTATCTCGTCAGCCTTGAACTCTGCGGCTTTTAAGTCTCTTTTGAGTCCCTTTTGAGTCTTAAGTAATTCATTTTCATTCTTAAGCTTGGTGATAAAATCCGCCGCTTTGTCAGATGCCTGATCAACTTCTCCATTTCTGTTCTTATTAGCATCAGTGTTTTCATTGGTTAGCTTAGTGTTTTCAGCGATGGCTTTACTGGTTAGATCTATGGCTTTTTCGTAATTACTTTCGACTGTTTTCATGTCCTCAAGTTGCCCATTAGCTATAGCTAAGTCCCCCTTGAGTTTATCCATATCTTCTTTGGATTTTTTCGAATAAATGAAACCACCATTATGATCTACATCCCATTGAAGACCACTTACTTTTGTTTCCTGTTTTTTTACCTGCTCGCGCTGTTCAATTAGCTTTCTTTCTAATTCGACTTTATTCGATTCAAGTTTGGCCTTACTCAACTCCTTTAAGTTACCGGTCAGACTCTCGACCGTATTAGATAGATCTTTGGCCTCGTTCTTCGCTTCTTCTGCTCGCTGGTGGAAATAATAAAGCGCTGCTGCTGCCAGCATAACCACACCAAGTGGGCCACCTAAAAATGACATAGCTGCTTTGAGTCCATTCACTGCAATAGTAGCGCCTCTTGAGGCTGCTGCGAATCCTGTTTGAGCGGCAGTGACTGCATTTTGTGCGGTTCCATATGCGACTGTTGCTGTCGTTGCTGTGGCGCGAGCGGCGGTTAATCTGGCAAGTGCTGCTGTAGCTGCATCAGTTCCCTTCGCTGCTGCATATTCAGCCTCAGCAACACGCAGGGCAGATAATGCAGCTTCCTTATCCAGCGCTGCTTTTCTCAACGTCATTTCGGCGGCATAGAGTACACTTTGCGCTTCTGCTTTATTAGCTTGCGCTAATGCTATAGCAGCCCTAGCATTTGTTATCTTTTGGCTCGCCGCTAATGTCATCGCACTAACCATCCTCGAACCCATCACAACGGCTAAAGCAGTCGCAGCACCAGCAACAAGATCCATGTTTTCACTAACAGTAACCAGAGTGCTATTAAATGCTTTAAGCGCTGTTTGAACTGTGGTTGATTGACCAAAGAACCGAGTCATATTGTTAGCTGCCATTTCCATTGACTGGCTCATAGTCGCTGAGGTTTTATCGAATTCTTTAGCGATAGTTCCAGCCTGAGCTAGAAAAGCCTGAGCTACGACCGTGGACGTCAGTTTCCCCTCCGCCGCCATCTTCCTTAGCTGACCAATATTCACGCCAAGGTGATCGCTTAATGCTGCAATTAAGCGACTTCCGTTCTCAGACATGGAGTTAAATTCTTCACCACGCAGAACGCCAGAGGCCATAGCTTGCGAGAACTGAATCATGACGCTCGATGATTCCGCCGCAGTTGCACCTGAAACGACCAGACCTTTTGCTACAGTTTCGGTTAGTTTTGCGACATCATCAGCCGATGTACCATAAGCACGGGTAGCTCTTTCAAGGCGACCATACAACGCGGCGGTAGAATCCAGACTGGCACGGGAGTTTTGAGCAATAGTGAATACGCGCTCAGATACTTCTGCCAGTGATTCATTTGCTTTCGTGGCGTTGACCAGCTTGTTATTCACCGTAACCCACGCATCAGCATAGCCAGCTATTTTCTCAACAGATAACGCTGCTGTTACCGCAGTGGCAGCTCTTGATAGACTCAATATCGCCTTTTCTGCTCCATTAACCGCCTGTCCTGTTTGGTTAAAACGTTGCTCCACCTGTCCCAAGCGCGAATCTAATTGCCGTTGCGCTGTCAGCAATTGCGCTACATCCATTGATACCTGATAAACAATGTTGCCTACTTGATGTTCTACCATTTTCTAGCCCCTGAAAAAATCGCTAAAGCGACTCATTTTTGAACAATAAATTCTTGCCATAGTCCCGAAATGGGACTAGAGTAAAAGTTATGAAAATAATATCCGTTGCATCACTGAAAGCGTTCTGGGAAAAGTACCCGGATGCAGAGCAGCCACTAAGAGCTTGGTTTGATGAGGCTAAAAAAGCCTCTTGGAAAACACCTGCTGACATTAAGGCTCAATACCGCAACGCAAGCATTCTGAAAAATAATCGAGTGGTATTTAACATTAAGGGAAATGATTATCGATTAATCGTCTCCATCTTTTACCCCGCTGGATGGGTATACGTTAAATTTATCGGTACTCACAAACAGTACGATGCCATAGATGCTAATACCGTAGATATGGAGTAAAAATGAATATTAAACCTATCAGAACAGAACAGGATTATCAGGACGCACTGAAAGCCATTGCGCCACTATTCGATAACCAACCCGGAACTGGCACGCCTGAGTTTGATTATATGGAAGTTATGGTATTACTGATTGAAGCCTATGAAGAAAAACATTACCCCATTGACCCGCCAGATCCGATTGAGGCTATTAAATTCAGAATGGAACAATCTGGCCTGACTGTAAAAGATTTAGAGCCAGCCATTGGTAAGTCTAATCGTGTCTATGAGGTTCTGAGCAGAAAGCGTAATCTAACGCTGCCCATGATCCGCAATTTACATGGCATGTTCGGAATACCTGCCGATATCCTGATAAAACAAACAAATAAAGCCCCATAAGGGGCTTCAGTTACCAAACTGGCAGTTTGATGATCTTATTATCTTGCTATAAAACGTTTTCCCATTTTACTTAAAAGCAAAGAAAATAGAGTTGCCAACGAGCCAATGATAGTTATTGATACTCCACCCGTCATATAGAGTTGTCTATCTGCAATCAATCCAGCATTAATCACCTCATCATAACGACTAATGGTTACACTCATGGTAATAGCATAAAAACAAATACAAATGCCAATGAGTGCTAATATAACGCCTATCCCTTTCAGCATAGAGACATCATTAACATTCAACTCGCATTCTTTGGCTTTCATTTCTTCTGCCAACACATTACGCATAGCCATCTTTGCATCGTCAGGTTCATTGAGAATAAAAGCATCAAAGGCGTCATAATAATCTTGATGAGTTAGCATTACCGCATTAAGGTCACCATTATATTGATATTGTCCAGTGGCTTTATTTATCTCTGACATTAACTCTCTTATTGTACGCCTATTGGCCTGATAGCATTCGCTATCATCATTCTTCGTGAAAATTTTGTAGTAATCTCTTGGTTCACCCGGTATTAATACTTCCGACATAATCATCTCCAAAATTAAATTTTTCTCACACTAAAATCATTAAAGACATTTTTCTACAACCTCTTTTCTATTCCATTCAACAGGAAAGCCTCCAGATGTTGTTTTGTAGAATTTCACATTCGACCCATTTGCAGAGCTTTTTACATCTGCAAACATGACATCATTGACAGTAAATATAGTAATTTTGTCACCGAAAGATTCAGTATGAGTTGTATTATCCCTTTCCAGCAAAACTCTTGTATTAGTCCATCCGTTATATATACATCCTGCAAGCTCTTTTGCAGTCTTATTACTATTTCCTTCAAACCGTGGAGTTTCGCTTCTGGCTTCATTGGGGGTTGCCAAGCATCCAGACAACATCAACGTTGATAGGGCCACTCCAACTATTAATAATTTTCTCATCACAATCTCTCATCGTTAAGTTTTGCTCATAATACCAACCAATTAGCGCAAAACAACGCAAAATGCCACCTACTGTACAAATATCAGGCTATACAATTAATCATTATCTATTAAGTTTAGTGCGCCTAATAACCAATTCGGAGGGCGCATGGAACGTTCTAAATATAATGATCACTTCACAAAATTCCCATACAGAAAAGAAGTGAGGGATGACGATATCAATAATGGAGGGATAGATTTAGTAAAAGAACCACATCGAATATCAGAGATACATGAACTAAATGGAGCTTTATGGTTAAAAAACTTCATTATCAACACTAACTCAAATGACAAGCTTTTCATGTCCTTTGGTTGTGTTCAAGGTTCTGGAGATAACAACTCAATACTGGGTTATGTAGATTTATCGTTAAGACCGGAATCCCCAGTAGAATACAGGTCAGATATCAAGATAATGGATGAGTTATTTATTCAATATCTCCGTGATTCAATGATCTCACAGGGAATGGAAAACCCTCAGCAGGCCATCGAATATGCTCAGTCTGTACTTGTCTGGGAGTGGACGCCTCTTGAGATATATGGGAAAACCTACGAGAAATTTTGCGTAACATTTCAGGCCTCAGAGATTGAGGGCATCGTTTGGGTTTTTGATCACCTTGATTGTTTTTTAAATCAGTACTATCCATCAATAAAATCCTCTGTTTGATAATAAAGGCGGTTATTCCGCCTTTTTACATAAAGAAAAATAACGCAAAATGCCACGGTTAAGTGGCATTTATGTGATGGTTATTTGATTAAGGTCGTCCTTGGCTTGGTGTTAGTTCAACAACACCTTAGAGTTCCGCTCAATTGCAGTCTTGAGAGAAAATAAAGAGCCGTCTATATTAGAAAGTGCAGTATTAAACACCTTGGCTATATCAGGAGTTAGGACAGATAAATGCGGGTCAAGTCTGTCCCAAACATCTATCAACGTACCCAGTTCCCTATATGCAGCATTAACATTATCAACTAATCCGCTAGGCTCTGCTTTCGGGATGTACTCGCCTTCAAGTGCCAGCTTATGAATATACTCAATAGCCTGTGGTAACTGCTCAGTAGTTAACTCATCTATATGCTCAACATTGAAGCGCTGGTGAACCAGTGAATATGCTTCTGGATATAAAATACCTTTTTTGCTTACCAGCAGATTAACGGCGTTCTTTAACGGGTTGCGTTGTTGGACTGTGGTTTTACTTTCTACTGCATTAATACGACCATTAACCAAGTTATCATATGCCCTAATGACTTTTAGGGCGAATGTGGCGCTAATCCACATTGCATAGGAATAAACAAGCTCTTTACAAACATAAGTGCCGCCATAGCGACCTTTACGGGATTCGACAGGATTAAATACGCAGATCTGTGTATTTAAAATTTCCTGAATTAATTCATTGGTTTGATCAAGTCTAAGCCAAGCCGCAGGTTCATGTTTACGCTCTCCGCCAGAAGCCTGATGAAGGTCATTAATGGAATAACGCCCTTTGGCGTCTTGGTGAATAGTGATATCAGAGATGATAATTTGATTAGCCATAAATGACTCCTTACTTTTTTCTGAAAAGTGAACAACCATAAAATGGTGCCGGGAGGTTCAGAACGGCAGTAAGCGCCGCGGACTCATTCCCCTTTCGGGTGTTGTATTCGTCGCCCTCCCGACTTTGAGTCAGGGGAGTGATAGCCGTAAGGCTACCATCAAAAATTAGGCATAAAAAATCCAACACTGACGGGGTTGGTTTTGACCGCTTACTTGAGGTTCTGACGCCTCTAAGACAAGTGTATAAAGCAATGTTTATAATGTCAATAACAGTTGAGTTCATCATCGGTACATACGGCTCACCATTATAATTAACAACATAGAGATCTGAGCCATAAAATGGAACGTTAATAGTTTTACTAACGCTTTTAGTTGCTATAATAGACATGTCTATTTTCCTTGAGATGGTATTAGACGATTTAGAAGCCCTCTGACTATTACCAGTAGTCGGGGGCTTCGTTGTTTTAGAGCGGTACTATTTATTACGTAATTGTAACCTTTTGTAAAGACGATATATTTCGAATTGCGAGACACCTCGTATTTTCAACCATTTACACACGAAATACGTGTAAATTTGTATTGTTAACCCTAGCAATCACTGTTAAATTGGTTAATCCTGTTGAAAAGATCAGTATTTGATCACTGTTCGTGGCGCTCAATCCTTAAGCTGCTTTATCCACACTCAGTAATTTAGCCAGTTTGGAAATTCCTTTTGCAGTCACAAGAACTTGTTCGCAAACTCGTTCGGTTCCATCGTCTTTAGCGATAATGGTTATTTTGTGCTCCAATAACCCTTGCTGTAATTTGTCTTGATAGCCAACCCAAGACTTTTTACCTAAACGGCGATAAATCCACTTGTTTGAAGAAAGAGTATCGAAAAGAGTTTTAGGCTTGATTTGTAGATGTTTCGCTGCGTCTGTAACGCACATACTGCCAGTTGATTTTTTTGGCGATACGTTCGAAGGCGTCTACATCCGGTTTCATTTCTTCGACCTTGTGCTCAAGTTCCGCTTTCTGTTCTGCTAAATCAGCGGCCAAGCGAAGTGCCTCGGGTAAGGATTGGGGGATCTGCATCTGAACTTGATCAACCAACTTACCAGAACGGTAATCAATGAAAGTCTGGTTTACCTGCAATTGAAATGATGGGCTGATCCACCCTGCATATGAAACAGCGAGAAGTTCATGTGCGAATGTGCCGGGGTTAGTACCGCCTTTTTGTACTTTGAGCACTTCTTGACCTAAGGCGGAATTCTGCCTTAGCTCATCAACAAGCTCCTGAGCCTGTTTTGTTTCGAGCCAAGTCTTAGGGCGCTTGGCATCTTTACCACCACTAGCCTTATGAAGCGCATTCAGATTAAAACGACCTTCTGAATCGGTAGTGATTTCTACGCCTGCAATGACAGGAAGATTTTTATTTGCTACATTATTCATATTGTCACTCTCTGTTATGGGTTGACACGTTGGTTTCTTCGAACGTTACTGACAAATTAGAAGCCTCAACTGCTCCAACAGTTGGGGTTTCGCTTTTATTGAGCCTCATGTTGCATCTTCTCTATCAATCCATACGCCTTTTTTAACTGATAAATAACTTCAGTATTGAATTGCCGACTCTCTTTCTCTCCGTTCTCCTGAATAGCCTTGCAAATATCTTCAGGGAATCGAATCTTGCGTTGGTACATATCTTTTGCTTTCTGCACTTTTACTCTCCTATTTAATTGTCACACCGTGCGTCACAATCTAATTGTCACACCGTGCGTCATTGAAGTCAACCCCACCGTGCGGCATAATTTTAAAATTAGTTATTTGACCACAACCGGAATTCATTATGAGCAGAGAAGACCCGCAATTACGAATTAGGCTTCCCATTGAATTAAAAGAAAAAATTGAGGAAACAGCAAAGGCGAACTCTCGTTCTATGAATGCAGAAATCGTGCAGAGGCTGGATGTTAGTTTTTTAAACGAGCCACCTACAGAAGAACTAATTTCAGCTAAAGATGCTGTTCACATTGCAAGCAAAGCAAGGGAGAAATTATCAGGTGTTATCCTCAAAAGAACATTTAATGAGATAAACAAAAAAATCCGCATTGGACACACACAATTCTCTGTCTCTCTTGATGATTTGGAGCTAGATCTCCTCGATGAGGATGAGTTTGATTCTGTGCTCAAACCAACACTCGATCAACTAAATGATCTTGGCTATGAAATATCAGAAAAAGCATCCGATGCTGATGGCATTTTTGTCGTCATACCGGATGAAAAATAACCATCTGAAAACTGCAACAAAAAAGCCCCGTAAGGGGCTGTTTACATAGATAACGCTTTCAGAACATTGACAGGATCTTTCTCTATCGCTTTCAACAGGGCTTTTGCTGGGCCAGTCGGTTCTCTCCTTCCTTGTTCCCAATTACGTAGAGTTCCAACATTAACGGAAATTAACTTAGCAAAACCCGTCTGACTTAAGCCAGTCGCCTGACGAATGCTTTTTACCTTCACCGCCTCAACAAGTGTTTCACGAGAAGGCGCACGCTCGCCATCAATAATCTCATTCATTTGTGCCATGCTTTCGGTGAGTCTGGCAAATAATTTGCTATCCATTGTTACCACCTCTCATTTAATGCTCTCAGGACTTTCTTTTCTGATTCACTGAGGTCGTCTTTGACGCCTTTTTTGTAAATCAGCAACAGTCGGATATGTGAGACATCGACTTTGTAATAGTAAATAACACGCACACCACCACGCTTGCCTTTACCTCTGGATGCCCACCTGACTTTACGTAGTCCACCTGTGTGTTGGATAACATCACCCGCCGTGGGATTGTCTGCAAGGTATTGCTGAAATTCACGATATTCATCATCGCCTAACAGCTCTTTGCAATCTTCGGTAAAGATAGATGTCTCGATAAATATCATATCTAAGTGCGCCAATGGTGTATGATTGATACAATAATAGGCTTATTTATAACATAAGTCAATGGCGTATATGCGAGCAAAATTTGAAAGATTGGTGTCTATTTCTTCATACTCACCAGTCTTCGCTTACCGCTCATCAGGTCATTAGTACGCTGATCATCGGCATCAATAACGGCGTCATATTCCTCACGAGTGAAGCCTTTCTCATCAGGGAACTTGGCTTTCAACATCATCTGAAATTCGGTCATCGTTAACTGCTCGGCTTCTTCGCGGGGCATATTGAAATGGGTGCGTGCTGCGTTGATATATTCAATGGCCTTAAACTGGTCAGAAAACGCTTCCGCTCCTTCATGTCGCTGGAGTTTGCGGATTTTGACCCGACCGATAACACCATGCGTTATCAGTTCGCAAGCAATGACAATGATGTCATTAATTGGCAAACTACCCGGACGATACACAACTCCTTTTCGCCCCGGACGCCATTCACCGATTAGCTCTTCCACGTCATCGTTACAGCACGCCTGTATCACTATCATGGCAGTTGACAGGACATTGCGGCCAAATGCAGGTTTGCGCATCAGTTTAATCAGCCAATCGGGAAGTGTGCCGTAAACCGCCAGCGCTCGGTTAATTAACTCCTGAGTTTCTGCCCCATTGAGAAAAGTGTAAGTCGCCACAATCTGGTGAGGTGTACCGATACGTGTCATTGCTGCAAAGGATGGCCGTAGAAAAAAATCTCGTTTATTAGTAGAGATAATCATCTCACCAATATCAATAATGGGCGTCATAACTCCTCCTCCTGAACATTATCAAGGGCACTCGTAAGCACCCTTTGTAATGTTATGCCGTGACGGTCACTGCACATTTTGCGGATTTATTGCCGTCCCGTGTTTTCACTGTGATATTGGCGGTTCCTTCCGTAATGCCTTTTACTGTTACCACGTTACCTATCTGGCTCACTGTCGCAATGCCGGGCTTGTCTGATACTGAGGTATAGGTTTTGTCAGTAGCATCAGTAGGATTGAAATTAACTACGAATGAGCCAGTTTTCCCTACTGCTACTGTCAATGACTGAGGGTTAACAGAAACTGATTGCACCGCAACCTCTTCAATTAACCATTCAACCGTATCAGCGTCACTGACTTTCAGTTCGCCAGAGTATGTAGCAAACTCGCTAGAGCCAAACTGAGATGACCATGATGTAAACACCATGTACGCCTGTAGTACCAGTGTATCTTCGCCGGTGAAATCCATTTGTACCCAATACGCCGGCTGGCGGCCCGCTTGAACCTCCTTCGGGATTTCCTTCAATAAACGCAATGGCCCAAAGTCATCGTTCTTGTCCCGCTTGCGGTACTCACCATCAAAACTAATGGTTAAGTCCATACTGGTTACGACGCTTTCCACCAGCCCTTTTGAATCATCAGCCTCAGATGTCAGTGTGTTGGGTGACAGGTCAAATGATTTGGTGGTCAATGCACCTATCCGAAAAAATGCAGATTGATCTGGCACTGCATCAGGGCAACCCTGCGCAATGCGAATAATAGCGTTACGACCAATCAATTTATTGGTTTCTACCGGGCAATCTGCCATGTGAATAACCTCGATTAATAGATATTAAAAAGGCCGCTTTATGCGACCTGTTATGATGTACAACGGAATAGTAACCGGATGACGTACCGGTTCTCTTGGGTGGGGATAGGGGTTGTCAAGCCGCCAAGATTAAAAACAGATGTTAAGCAATCATCATCGGGGTGAGAGGCGACGTAATCGAGAATTTCTTGTGCCCGTTGAATGACTGGCTGTGGGTTATTTTGTCCACTGACCAAAATTACCTGTACATTGTCATCAGCCCCTAAATCATCCAGCCGACCAGTTCCGCCCGCAGGCTGGAAGACCATGTATTGCATCTGGCCGCCATCGCCTTTTTGCTCAATCCAAGTGAGCATCTGGATTGTGAATCCATCAGTCAGTCCGGCATTAGCCAGATAATGGCGGAATTGTTCAAATACACTCATAGTGATTTCAATTCCTCCGTTACGGCCTTGTCGATCTGTTGCCTCATCTCATCAAATCCCAGTTTCAGGAACGCCTTCTTCGCTGTTGCTCTACGGAAGTTTTGCTTAATTTTCGGATCATGAACGTAAACTGCATAATTCGCAGAATAGCCCACCCTCCCTGTCAGTCGCACCCCGTCAAAACGAACATCGCGGAACTGAGAATTAATCAGTGTGGAAGTATCGATAGGGGTATAAAGCGCGGCCTGAGCACTGCCGATATACAGAGCCTTATACATAGCCCGAACCACTTTCCGTCCCCGGATATCGCCGATTAAGACACTGAGCCGGGATTTGGCCTCACGAATACCTGTGACTTTGACGCCCATATCAGACTCCTGTCACTAGCGCATAATCATCTGCCAAACGTTCGAATGTATCCGCATAACGAGCGATGTGTTTGATTTCGTCGGCTCCTTCCTCTATAGGGTTCGGATTTGATGATTCGCCAATCAATATGTAATCACCTGTAGATGCATCAGCAAACTCAGTCCAGAATGTGTTTTTAGCGACAATCTCAGTACCAATACCTGATATTTTGCTAGACAGCCCACCTTGATAATCACACATGATGATTTGCGGCTCTTTATAACCAAGAGGACTATCTTTTCACCTTCGGCATTGACAAACATTCCCACGCCTTCTTCTGGTGTGGCTGCACCCGGCTCACTGGCTGGCAATACTGCGATATGGTCAAACTGCATATTGCGGGCAACCCACGTATACGCTTTGCCCTTTGATTTTCCTTTGTTCTGCTCTCTCTGCAACAACAGACCGGTTGAAACATGGATTGATTCAGCGCTATTCCCCGCGATAATGTCATCAATACGGGATAAAAATTCCGCCCCCTTGTTGGTTGAACCCGCGAACCGACGATTAACTTTTACATCCATAACAACTTTGTCGCCATCCTTACGGACGTTCTCAGCCCATGCGCCGATATGGAATTGATTGACTGCTCTTGGTGTGTCAGCAGATATATACTGATCATCAATTTTAGGGTGTCCGTAAGGAACCTGTTTCCCCTCCATTGACTGATAACTCTTGTTAATCTCACTGGCAGGATATAACCCTCCGTTCATCACAACATCATCGACAACGGGCACCACGCCACGAATGACGATATGATCATCACCATCGATAGTTTCAGTTGAGATATTGGAGGAATTTAGGGCCAGTGACTTAACATGAACGCTAGATAGCCCCATGCTTTGACCTCTTTGAATTGTTACTTAGATGGTTCAGGTTCCCACGTCTTGCGCTCTTCCGTCAGGCGCTCAGTCAGACCCGTGTTATACAGTTTATCGTCATCGCCCAGCACCACAGGTTGTTGAGCGCAGTAGCAGCGATAGCGATTCCCGTTTTTAGAGTAAAACGCTTCAACTTCCTGCTTAGTGTAGATCTTCCCGTGCCTCGCAGCGTGCCATGATCTGGTGGTGGGTTTCAGGGCTGATAACCAAAGCAGTTTAGTATTCAGCCCTAACCGTTCTTTAGCCCACTCCATTTCATTCCAGTTAGCATTTCGCAATGCGCCAACCTGCTCCGTCTGGGCGATGTTTTGAGCCATACTCATTGACACATCAAGGCGTTTGCTGACAATAGCCGCTGTCTCTCTGGGGTTAACCCCACGAGCGATAGCCTCAGCGATTACATGCGATAAGTCCGCCCTTGCTGCATCAGAGATCCCTGTCCAGTCGCTATAGGTTGCTACAAATGCCGTAGCAATCTGATTTTGGTAGGCTGGCATTGATAACAAGGCTGATAGCGTAGTTTGCTGTGCGTAGATCTCTGACTGTATAGCCAGATTCGTGTGGGCGTTTAGGGTTCCGCGTTTATATTCATCAGACACATAATCAAACGCCCATAACTGAGTTTTCCCGCCATCCAGCAAATGCTCATCAAGAATTGCCTGGATTTTTTCCAGCAATAACGCTAAAGCAGTAGCTGACATGTCATAGATGAAAGCCTCTTTATTAACACGAAATAAGCAATCCGGCCGTCCTACCCCGTTTTTAGCTAATAACCAATCCGGCTTTCCATCTTGTTGATGTCCGATTAGAGTACTGTCAAATAATTGCCTGAGAGCCTTCTTGATGCTGTAATACCGCTGCTCGATATCACGGAACATTTTATTAACCGAACGGTATGATTGAGTAGGGTCGTGTTTATTCCTCGGTATTATCGGGGTTCCGATTCTGGTCTGGGTCATCGGTTAGCGGATCTCCTGTTATGCCCTGTGGTTCGGGTTCATCTTCCAATGGTTCCAGCTCACCCACGGTACGTATTTCATTCGGTGTAAATATTGGTGTGCCGAATGCCTGCTGAGTTTTCAATGCTGCCTCAGCCATCTTAATCATGTTGTCGATCTTCTCTTGCTCACTGGCTGCGAGCATGTCAGACCATGCAATGGTGACCTCACCCGATGTTGGCGGTTCGATAATGCCAATCTCCCACAGTCTCTTTATTAGCTGAGTGACATACTGCGTCAGAAATCCCCAGCGGCGACCGTTCAGGCGTACCTTCCATGTAGCATCATCTTTATCACCAGCCAATTTCCCTGTCTGAGTACCAAACAGGATCGTGAACGGCACTTGAACAGAGGCGCAAAACTCACGCGTAGTGACTTCCCATGTTGGAGTTGGGTCACCCGGCGTGACTGATAACACATTCAGCTTACCTGCTTGCATAACAGCGGCTGAGTCCGTCCCCCTGTTTAGCTTATGGATTTTATCTTCCAGTGCTGCCCCCAGATCTGGATAGCCTGCCTGAACCGCCGCAGTGGTGATATTGTTTAAATCAGTTTCTTTAAATCATCCGTTTGGCGATAGTGTCAGCTAGACTATTAACAAGAATTGTTTTGCTTTCACTCACGAAAGACTCTCCTTAAAAGAAAAATGCTCCAACTGTCTTGCGGTTGTTCTTGGCAACAGCAAAATAGCGGAAACTGTCAGCGCCGTGCGATGTGAAGTCATGCAGTGGCTTATCTTTCCAACAGCCGCGCTTGTCGTCCCACTCTTTGCGATAGCTTTCCAGATGGGATATGACTGAGCAACTTGTTTACCCGTAAACCAAATTTTCCCATCGCCATTATCAAAAGGGATCACTTCTTTTTCTTTGAAGATTAATGCTGTACTCACGATGCTTATCCTTACTTAGGTAATGAACCTTTGCCGCAATAGGAGATCAGCCCATCGAGTAGCATCAGTTTTAGCTGATTCCTCAAAGGCTCACTCCTAAATAAAGGCTCGATGTTTAGATTGGCGCTGCGGTGCGCGGTGAAAATAAAAATGCCACCAGCCCGTGTGCGTTGGGTACGCGGTAGGAACGGGGTGGCAGCATGGGTTATTCCTGTAGCCACTCAGGGAATGGACACAGAAATAAAAAAAACCACCACGGGAGGTGATGGCTTGGGGTTGGGTGATAACTAAATCGTTAGAGTGATTTAATGGTTATCATTCATTGTAATGATAGCAATTACACTAAATTATCTTCACTTTTTTCTTAGAGTTTGTCTGATATAATGTCCGGGTGATTTGTGAGGTGAAATAGTCCTCATCCAAAAAACTCAACAGCCTCTTAATGTGTTTTTTTTCTTGTGGCATTGTAATTTTCTTTTCACCACCATCTTCATATATCTCCAAATCAAGAGTTACGTCATTTACTTTCGCTATGGATAATAAATCATCTACAGTGTAATCCTCTAAAACTCTTGATTTATTTATTAATGATACTTTCTTTCTTATCACAGTATCAGCAATGTTTGTAAGGTCAAAATCGCTTGAAATATGGAAGTGCTCATGATTGGCAAATTCTCTCAAGTCATCATCGGTTGCTTCTTTAAAATATCCATCAACATCAAATATTCTCCTCAGCATATGAAAGCTTTTGAATTTTAATTTATCATTCTCAAGTATTGCCGTTAGCTTGTTATCGATAACCAACCCGTCAGAGTCAGATAATTTAAAAGTATTGTCATCTTGAAGAATACTATGAAATATTGTTTTTTTATTATCTATTATTTGTCTTTTATCAAAACATTGGAGGTACGCTTTTATATTACCCACTGCGCCAGATGAAACTATCTCGCCGGAAAATAATGCCTTTATGTTAAAAATAGATATATCCTGCGGACTCCACTCCTGAATAGAGTCAGGAGTTTGTATTGCATCAAGAACACCTATAACATCATCAAAATTATCAATGCAAAAATATTCCGCAGGACTGGTGATATAACCACCACTAAATTCTACAGATGTTGTGTAATTATTTTCAAAATAATCTTTTTGCCTTTTAAACAAGGAAGTTACAGATATTTGTGTTTGTGCATCAGTGAGAATCTTCACAATTTTACCAGTATCGGTTATAGCAAATAATTCCATAAATCATTTCCTTTGTGAATTAAACAGCAATATATGTATGAGCTGTTAATTTTATAACATCTAATCTGTCATTATTCACTGAAAATAAATCTCTTTTAGTAATTAACACAAAGCTAACACCTGTATCATCTTCCGCCTCATAGAATTTATATCCGAAGAATGATAATAATGGATTAAAACTATAACCCTCAGAAAAAGAAACATAAACAAGTAAACTAATGTAAAAGAATATAGCAATCTTCCAATCAAAAAATGTCCCTGACGTGCTGAGTAATGGAAATAAATATGTTAAAAAATAACTAGTTACTTCCTTGTTGGCAGGAGTGGCTGTTTTTATATTCTTTTTTGTGCGCCCAGAATTGAGGACAGAATACTTTAATATAAAAATGCAGAGACAAACACTTACGACACCTACAAGTATATACATACTGAGCATGATGTATTTTTTCTGAATAAAAGCTAAATAAGCCAATGTGATGCATACAGGAGCCACAGAGGTTGCAGTTAATGCAAAGCGAGCAAGTTTGCTTAAAAACATTTTCACCTCCCTTTTTTTGTGACTGTATAAAAACACAGTGTACATTGATTTAACTCAAAACAGAATAGTTAATTTATATTAAATAAATGATGCCTGCTCAAACAATAAAATATCAATTATTCGATCGGTTGTTGACATTCAGTTTTTATGTAATCCTGCAAATATCTCAGTTTTGCCCGGTCGTTGATGATGCCTGCTCGGATATCGAGAACAGTTGATCCAGTTTCTCCAGTGAGTTCGACGGTTCCTGCATCGCCCACGCTGCCGGAGGAAGTGGTTTCAGACACGGGACAGGTGGCCTTGATGCGCAGCTTGCGACGACCAGCGGCAACATCAGCCCGAAGAGTGTCGATTTCAGTCTTGGCATTGGCGAGTTCCTGAGTGTGTCGGGTATCTAGTTCTGCGAGTTGTTGGATGCGCTCTTGCTGGTTGGTGTTGATGGCGACCTGCTCGTCATACTGTAGCTTTAAGCTACGGTATTCTTTGGCCTTGTCCTGATACTCACCGTAGTAGAACCAGAGCAGGCCAGAGACAATCACCATCACAATCAGGGTGAAGTACTGACTATTGAGTTTCATCGCTATGAATTTAACCTTGCTTGCTCTTCTATCAGAGGGGTACGATAGTTTTTATCAAAAATCCCTTTTAACGCCTGTTTTCTTTGTTCACGATCCCAGCCCATTGAAATAAGAACCGTATTTGCCCGCTGTAATTCGGTAATGGCTTTAATCTGCCACTCAGTCAAGTAATCCCTGACTGCTTCGCTTTTGCCAATATCATTGTGCTTCTTAAACTTGGCCGACTTCATTCCGAGGACGACATCATTAATCAGGTCGGCTTCATTGCTGTAATGAAAATGCTCCGTTTCTTTCCCGTCCTGTTCCCGGCTATTTTTAATAGCATCAGTCATCGGTCGGTATTCAACTCTGGCTCTTTCCCGCTCCAGTTGAATTTGAGATTCTTTTGTTGCCTTTTCACGAAACTTAATGAAACTGTCAACCAAGCGTACTTGTCCATCACGGGCTTTCTCACCGCCAATAAACGGCATGGCAATCAGGAATCCCCGTTCAGTTAATTCATAACAAGGTAATTCTTTGTTTTGTTTGCTAATATATGAGGAGGGCTTGAAATCAAGCCCTCCTAAATGACTGCTTTCTATTAATTCTCTTACGTTCTGCAAGACGTTCTTATGATCTCTACCAAACTCATTGGCAATAACATCTGTTGTGACTACAGTCTGACCATTGGATTTTTTAACTAAAAGTCTCATCTTGCGTATTCCTATAGAAATAAGAGCCTGCTGACGTAGAAATATCGCCCATGAGAGGTCGCCACCTGGCGATAATTCTCAGGCTCTATTTCTATAAGCTCATGATTGGGTTTCGCGCACGTCAGTACGCAGATAAAAAGAAGCCCCGCAAATGCGAGGCTATGGAATTCAGATTAAGCTGTAGGCTTTTTCAAATACATCATCGGAATAAGGTTGCTTGCCGTTCTCCATCTGTATCATCGCCTTGACCAGTGCTGTCATGATGGATTTATTGTTAACGTCAATCCCTGCACGACTATCGATACCGACTGAACGACTCACATAGGCAATGTAGGCCTCAGTATCGTTTTCTGTCTCTGGTGCCCAACGGGATATAAACTGGCGGATAGTCCTGTCACCATATTTGCGCTCGTAAGTACGCAGGATTTTGAGCATCGCCCGTATACCCCATTCCGGCGCGATAAACTGGCAGAACGCGTTATCAGTCTGAGTCTTGCGCAGACCCTGCCAGTTATCCCCGTGGCGGATATTGCCAGGATTGTTATTACGAATGCCTCTGTTCACTGTTTGTCTCCCAACCGTTTATTGATGGCACGAACAGCAAACTCGCGTATTTTCTCAACGCCAATAAATCCAACAGCGCCACCGATAGCGGGTGCAAAACTGATAGGAATGCCAAACATCTCTAGCCCGCTGGATACGCTCCATGACAAAGCACCACAGAGCAGCGCCTCTACCCAGCGGTTCTTTCGTTCCACGCCGTCGTAAATCAGGCGTCCGTAACAAATTACGATAGCTAAAGCAGAGCCGGATATCTGTGGCCATGAGTTTTTCAGGCCATTTAACATGTCAGCCCATAAATCTGGGTTTTCTTTCATCTTCATATTCCACCCCATTTGAACAATGGGCGTCCGTGGGGTGAACGATGGTTACCCCTGTGAGTTGAGTTAATAGGAGATGCAGCCCTCAGAATTGAGGGCGGTAGATACGCAGTGCGTACTGATAGCAGGTATAACCCTGCATAATTTCAGATGTTAAATTGTGATCCTGCCAATATGAGCGTTTGCGGTCGGCTGGAATAGGTAAATCCGCAACGCACCCAACACTGTCTCGGTAGTTGGCGACCAAAAACTAAAAAGGCCACGCCGGAGCGCCAGCCTTAACTGTATGAATTAGCTCCGATATCGGAATTCCGATATCGAGAAATTGGAATATTCATCTAAACATCCCTGACTCGCGGTATTTTGAACTACCTGAAAATCTTCGGTAGTTGGCGACCAAAAACTAAAAAGGCCACGCCATGCGCAGCCTTGGAGTAACTACTTGAATTAATTCCGATGCCGGAATTCCGGTATCGGCATTTTGAACTACTGCATTTTTTGCAGGAGTTGGATAAAGCCATCGAATTCATCTTTCATGGGATACTCTCTATACCCATTCGAGGTGCTGATCGGAATGGTTAATATTGAATATAACCTATTGATTTAAAAGTGATGTAGGTATTGATCGACCCCGATCGAGCTGTGAATACTGAGTTGACAACTGATAGAAATAGAAAAGCCCCACGTGATTAGTGAGGCTTTATTTGCTTTTCGGTTTTACTGCCCGAGCATAACATGAAACATATAGTTTTTAGGCGTATTTGTCAAATAATTTTCTCCTTTTTTATTTATATATAGAAAATATTTTTACTTTCTTGCCGCCATAATGGAATAAAGCATATCCTCAGCAGCTTTATTCGCCCATCTGATTCGCCTTTTTGCTGAATCAAGATCAATGCCTGTTTTCCGAGAAAGGTCTTCTAAAATGTTTTGCGAGCTTTTGCAGTCCTTGTATCGTTTAATAACTACATCGCGAATTGGGTTATCGATTGTGAATATTTCAGTCATACACTTTTCAACAAATTCGGCGTCATCTTTTTCTTTGGCGAGGCGAAGTGCGCCGAGTGTTGATTTATTAAGCATAATGACTTCTTTCACTTTCTCTAATAACTCTTTTCCGGTGTAGCCTAATTTCGCATAATTGGTCATTACCAGTTTAATTGCGGCAGTCGTTCCATCATCCCAATTATCACGCACCATTAAGCGACCAATGACATTGATATTTCCACTTGGCAAATCATCACCCTGGTTAGCGGCCCCCCATAGCATCAGCATATATCGCGTCCACGTGCGATCGGATTGAGTTATTTTTTCTACTCCTTTGCACCATTTCTGGCGAAGTTGATTCTCAGACCGAAAATAGGCTAATTCCCTAAAACTTCCCTTTTTCATCTCACCCCCGGCAATACTGTGTGATAACTATCATTGGCAGTGCTAAACATAACCCTGACGCCGGGCAGGACTTCCCCAACTACAATAGCCCGGTCTTTGAACTGGATGATGTTGTAATCTTTGCCGTACTTTTCTTTTTTATGTCTGGCATCCTCCAGAGCCTCATAAAAATCATCGAAGATAATATTCATGCCGCCTCCTGTGCTTTTAACTCCTTGAGCTTTTTCTTATATTCATCCCTGATAGCCTTGCATTCCTCAATCGTCCATCGGTGGCGGTCATGGTTGGATTCAATGGCGTCAACCGCTGCCAGACCGATACGCCGGATTAGCTCCACCCTGTACGGAACCAGATTCCCCGATTTATGCTGATTACAGACGATGCACTGGCGATGGATGTTGTTCTCGTTAAATCTCAGTTGAGGTGCTGCTGACGTTGTCCGATAATGCCCTGCATCCCACTGAGCAGAGGTGTACGTACCACAGGAAACGCACGGTAAATCGCGGTCTCGCTCTCTGATATAGGCATTTACGGCTTGAGCTGTTGCATGATATCAGCGAAGAGGATGCAATAGCTGAGGGTGTTTCAGGTTATGGACTGGTGACTGACTGGCTGACCGGAGAAATAAACTGCCAGGCTATTGATGTGTTTGATGAGCTTTGGATATCCATCTACGGCATTGATAGCTGGGACGCTAGTCCGTGGGTTTGGGTAATTGAGTTTCGGAGGATTGAATGAGAAATGACAAAGTAGTATGCGCCAAACGTCAATGTAAACATATTCATTATGAAAACGATCGGGTTGGAGTTCCAGACCCTGAATTCCCAAATTTTGCATTTATTCAGACGTGTCCAAAATGCGGCGCTGATAATTTTTATATAATAGAAGAATTGAGCGAGAATAATCATGAACAATAATGTAATTGAGTTGGCGCGAGAATCAGTTAGCAATATCACCGATGAATATATTACTGAACATTTTAAAGGAACTAATTACGGGCACGAAAATTATCGAGCTATAATTGAACAAGGATGTTTAAAAACCATGGCGGGATATAGTAATGGCGGAACCACGAAATCAATATTAATTAAAATGGGGTTAATTACAGAAAGGGACAAATTAACCAAATTAGGCCGTGAATTTTTATATCGTTCGTTTGAACTTAGGCCATGTAATGGCAGGTTAGGCGATAAACTCGCTGAATATGAAAATATGAAACCTGTGGCTATATATAATTTAGCTGATGGCGAGGTTTATAAAAGCATTCATGATATAGGTGATGGAAAAAGTGTATTCGCAGTAAACCTATATCCTCACCGCAACAAATAGAGAACCATCATGGATATTATCGATGCAGCGAATGAATTAAATGAGCTGAGGTTATCTCATGCACTCCAGAACCGCCCACCAGCATTAACCAGCATCAACGGTATGTGCCGATGGCGTGAGACGGAGCCAGCAGTACACGGTGCATTCTGTAGCCGGGAGTGTGGGGAGGATTATGAGAAGAATAGGAGGAAAACGAGGAATATAAACGATGAGTGACTACGGAGGCAGTAACACACCCAAGGAATTTAAAGACTTTTGGCAAACTCCACTCTCGTTATTTCTGGCACTCGACTTAGAATTCGGATTTTATTTAGATGCCGCCGCCGATGCTCAAAATACCCTGTGCACAAATTATCTCATGGAACGAGATAATGCACTGGAATGTGATTGGGTGAGTTACGGTGCAATATGGGTAAATCCGCCCTACTCGAATATTAAGCCGTGGGTAGAAAAAGCTGCTATCGAATGTCAGAAACAGTTACAACCTGTCGTGATGTTAGTTCCCTCTGATACATCTGTAGGCTGGTTTAAATTAGCAATGGAAACTGCCGATGAGGTCAGATTAATAACGGGTGGCAGGATTTCATTTGTTAACGCAGAAACACAAAAACCAGCAAATGGAAATAACAAAGGTAGTTTATTGCTAATTTGGCGACCATTCACTAACCCACGCAGAATAATAACAACCGTTGATCGAGATTATTTGATTAATGTCGGCAATGAACAATTGAGGAAAATAGCATGAAAGCTAATAAAGCAAGTTTCACAATGAGTCAGCATGAAGCTGACGTAGCGATAAGAACTATCAAGTATATAAATAGATTTGATGATTATGTCGAGGAATTACGCAAGGAAAATAAGTCTGACTCTGATTTTCTTAAGGCACATATCATCAACGTTCTTGATGCTGAGGGAATATATTTAAAAAAGGAGGATGTCACAGTCAATATCCATGACTAGCGAATTCGAGAACGCAAGGAGGACAGTGGCGAGGGAATGCCTCAAAGAACTGGAAAAACTACCCAAATACGACGATACCGCAGTCACCGCTATTCTCGATAAATACACACCCCAATTTAAACCACTCAACCATATGCGATTCAGCGCTAAATCAGTGCTGGCGTATTATGTGTGGGTTATTCAGAAGGAGATGAAATGAACTTTTTAGACAAAAAAGAACTGGTTCAAAAAACTAAGTTATCAATGACTCAAGTGGATCGTTTGGAAAAAGCCGGATTATTTCCGGCTCGATTTCCTTTAGTGTGTAAAAAAGTAGTATGGGATGAGGCGGAAGTAGAGACATGGATGATTGCAGTGAAAACACAAGCCAGAGAACACGGTTTGCAACCATCAACACAGACCACCTATAACATGCTCAGAGACGGTATGCTGACTTCCAAGAATCAAGCATGTTAGCCCATTGCTGCAACATATCTGCTCTCTGTGTAGAATATTCAGCCTTGTTATACACAGCCCTCACACCGCTTTGTTCATGAGCTAGGCATTTTTCAATCCAATCGGTGTTAAATCCTAGCTCATGCAGTAAAGTTGAGCCTGTTCGACGGATATCATGTACTGTGAAATGCTCAAATTCATACCCTTTCTTATTAATGTGAGCTATGGTTGTATTTATTGCATTATTAAGAGTAGCATTAGACATGTGCCGCCGTAATTCATAGCGTAACGGCAAGACAAACTCCGATGCTCCTGAAAATGTTTTCAATGCAATAAACAGATCTAGTGCTTGCTGTGACAAATACACATTATGCGGGCGGCGAGCTTTCATTCTTCCCTCTGGAATGGTCCATATACCATCAGAAAAATCAACCTCACTCCACTTAGCTTTAATCAACTCGCTTTTTCTTACTAGAGTCAGAAAAACCAAGCACACTGCCGCTTTGACACTTTGCATAGCCCCTATCTCATTCAAGGCATTTAAAAATATCCCTATTTCTTTTTGTGTTAGCGTCCGAGTTCGTTCCTCAAAGGTCGCAATAGAAGATGCTCGGATATTCACCGCTGGGTTCTGGAAGGTTTCTCCGCGAGCTATAGCAAAATTATATACCGATTGTATTATTTCCCTTGCTTGCAGTGCCGTAGCTCTAGCTCCTCTCGCCTTTATCTTTTCACATAAATCTCTGACCATAATGGTATTTATTTCTGTCATCAAATACCGTCCTAGTACCGTCAGGATTTCTCTCTCCAGTACCGACACTTTCATCTTTCTGGTGCTGTCTGCTAGTCTGACATTCTCAAAATAGAGTTCAGCGTATAAGGAAAATGTATTTGATTTATCAGATAATTTTTTTTCAGTTCTCTTTTGTGTGGACGGAGATAAACCACCAGAAATCATTTTTTTGGCGTCAACTAACATTCTTCTCGCTTCTGCCAGTGTAATACCGTCAGCACCATATTTGCCGAACGTAACGGTTTCTCGTCGCCCATTAATGCGATAGTCGTAACGAAATGAGACTGTGCCTGACTTTGTTACGGCTACATACAGTCCATCACGGTCAGAAACTTTGTATAATTTATCGACTGGTTTAAGGTTTTTTATCTTTGTATCTGTCAGCATAGCGGCACCATTCTTGTTGATTTGATACCGTCACTCTCAAGAAAAACTCTGACGGTATTTTGAGCATGATACTATAAAGTATTTTACAATACCGTCAAAAATACCGTCAAAAATTACCTGCTTATATGGCGTGACTTGGTGAGGTATGGAAACAAAAAAGCCCTGAAATCAGGGCGTTAATTAGAAAATCATGATGATTTGGTGAGGCTTGGGATAGCTTTAAATCATTCCCACTCAATTGTTGCGGGGGGCTTGCCGCTGATGTCATAGACTACCCGCGAAATACCACCTACTTCATTAATAATTCTGTTCGAGACACGACCCAAGAAGTCATAGGGCAGATGCGCCCAATGCGCGGTCATAAAGTCAATGGTTTCTACCGCACGCAGGGACACAACCCAGTCGTATTTACGACCGTCACCCATAACACCAACAGAACGAACCGGCAGGAACACGGTAAATGCCTGGCTGACTTTATTGTATAAATCCGCTTTATGCAGTTCTTCAATAAAGATCGCATCCGCGCGACGCAGCAAGTCACAATATTCTTTCTTCACTTCGCCCAATACGCGAACACCAAGGCCCGGTCCCGGGAATGGATGACGATACAACATGTCGTATGGCAGGCCTAATTCCAGACCGATACGGCGCACTTCGTCTTTGAACAACTCTTTCAGCGGTTCAACCAGACCCAGTTTCATATCTTCTGGCAAACCACCGACATTGTGGTGAGATTTGATCACATGGGCGTTGCCAGTTGCAGATGCGGCTGATTCGATAACATCCGGATAAATCGTGCCCTGGGCCAGCCACTTAACCTGAGTTTGTTTCGATGCTTCTTCATCAAATACATCAATAAATACGTGACCAATGGTTTTGCGTTTAGCTTCTGGTTCATCAATGCCTGCCAGTGCAGATAAGAAGCGGTCTTCCGCTTTAACATGCACGATGTTCAGGTCAAATTTACCGGCAAACATCGCCATCACCTGATCCGCTTCGTTCAAACGCAGCAAGCCATTATCGACGAAAACGCAAGTCAGGCGCTTACCAATCGCACGGTTTAACAACAGTGCAGTCACCGAAGAATCCACGCCGCCAGACAGTGCCAGGATAACATGGTCATCCCCAATCTGCGCACGCAGACGTTCTACGATATCGTCGATGATAGAGGCAGGCGTCCACAACGCTTCACATTGACAAATATCCTGCACGAAGCGTTTCAGGATATTCAAACCCTGATGAGTATGAGTCACTTCTGGGTGGAACTGTACGCCGTAAAAACGTTTCGCTTCGTTGGCCATGATGGCAAACGGGCAAGTATCCGTACTGGCAATGGTTGTGAAATCAGCCGGGATCGCTGTCACTTTATCACCATGACTCATCCATACATCCAGCAGCGGTTTGCCTGTTTCGCTCAGGGCATCTTGAATATCGCGGAATAGTTCACAATCATTCTTGATTTCAACCTGCGCATAACCAAATTCACGTTCATCAGAGTTGGAAACCTGACCACCCAATTGTGTGGACATGGTTTGCATACCATAACAGATACCCAGCACAGGTATACCTGCATTGAAAACATACTCCGGCGCACGTGGGCTATTGTGCTCAGTCGTACTTTCTGGTCCACCAGAAAGGATAATACCATTCGGATTAAACTCACGGATTTGTTCTTCAGTGACATTCCATGTCCAAAGTTCACAATAAACACCAAGTTCACGAATGCGGCGGGCAATAAGCTGGGTATATTGCGAACCAAAATCAAGGATCAGAATGCGATGCTGATGGATATTAGTCGTCATTTGAGGTGAATTCCCAAAACAAGTGGCAATTAAAAAATAAAAAAGTCAGTGACCCAATGGTGGGCCACTCTCAATAAATTACAGACCTGAACGATAGTTTGGTGATTCTTTGGTGATCGTCACATCATGAACGTGGCTTTCCTGAATGCCCGCACCACTGATACGAACGAATTCGGCTTTAGTTCTCAGTTCATCAATCGTGGCACAACCCGTCAGCCCCATACAAGAACGCAAACCGCCCATTTGCTGGTGAACGATGGTTTTCAGCAGGCCCTTGTAAGCCACACGACCTTCAATACCTTCAGGAACCAGTTTGTCGGCGGCGTTATCAGTCTGAAAATAACGATCAGAAGACCCTTTAGACATCGCGCCCAAAGAACCCATGCCGCGGTAAGATTTGAATGAACGGCCCTGATAAAGTTCGATTTCACCCGGAGATTCTTCAGTTCCTGCCAGCATAGAGCCAACCATGACACAGGATGCCCCCGCCGCAATCGCCTTGGCAATATCACCAGAGAAACGGATACCACCGTCGGCAATAACAGGGATGCCCGTATCTTCCAGTGCTTCAACCGCATCTGCAATAGCCGTGATTTGAGGAACCCCCACACCGGTTACGATACGGGTTGTACAAATAGAACCCGGACCAATACCCACTTTAACTGCGTTTACACCCGCTTCTACCAGAGCCTTAGCACCTTCACCCGTCGCTACGTTACCCCCAATGATTTGCAAATCAGGATACTTAGCGCGAGTTTCACGAATACGCTGCAACACACCTTCCGAATGGCCATGAGAGGAGTCAATAAGCAGGACATCGACCCCCGCAGCAACTAATGCATCAACCCGTTCTTCGTTGCCAGAACCTGCACCCACGGCAGCGCCAACACGCAGACGACCTTGTTCATCTTTACATGCGTTTGGCTTACGTTCTGCTTTCTGGAAATCTTTCACCGTAATCAAGCCAAGCAGGTGGAAGCTATCATCAACAACCAGTGCTTTTTCCACGCGTTTTTCGTGCATTTTCTGCAAAACAACTTCGCGGGCTTCGCCTTCTTTTACCGTCACCAAACGTTCTTTAGGCGTCATCACCGCAGTCACAGGCTGATCCAAATCAGTCACAAAGCGCACATCACGACCAGTAATGATACCCGCCAGTTCGTTTTGTTCTGTTACCACCGGGTAACCCGCAAAACCATTACGTTTAGCCAGTTCATGGACTCCGCGCAGGGTCGTTTGTGGCGTGACCGTGACAGGATCAGTGACTACGCCGCTTTCATGTTTCTTCACGCGGCTGACTTCTTCAGCCTGGCGTTCGATTGACATATTTTTATGAATGAAGCCGATGCCCCCTTCCTGTGCCAGTGCGATTGCCAGTGAAGATTCCGTCACAGTATCCATAGCGGCAGAAAGCATAGGGATGTTCAGGCGAATAGTGGAAGTTAATTGAGTGGACAAATCTGCTGTGTTAGGCAAGACTGTTGAGTGGGCAGGAACCAACAATACATCGTCAAAAGTTAATGCTTCTTTTTTAATTCGTAACATGGGCAATATCTCACCAGGCTATGGAGCAATAAGAGGGATAAAATATTGCCGCGGCATTATACAGGCCGAAATCGGTTGCCTCCAGCATTTTTTGAAAAAAATTCTTGATTCGTAATATGATGGGATTAATATCAGTCAATTAAGTCATTGTTTTAAAATTTGATCTAGCTCACATGTCACTACCAATCAATACCGGAATTTTTTCCGTCAGCCGTTTAAACCAAACTGTTCGTCAGTTACTTGAGCTGGAAATGGGCAGAATTTGGCTATCCGCCGAAATATCCAATTTTTCTCAGCCATCGTCAGGGCATTGGTACTTCACGTTAAAAGATGAACGGGCACAAGTTCGTGCTGCCATGTTTCGCAGTCACAATTTGAGGGCAACGTTTCGTCCACAAAATGGTCAGCAAGTATTGGTTCGGGCACAAATCACCTTGTATGAGCCTAGGGGTGACTATCAGCTGATTGTAGAAAGTATCCAGCCTGCCGGAGAGGGTTTGCTTCAACAACAGTTTGAAATGTTAAAACAAAAGCTTTCCACCGAAGGCTTGTTTGATCAAATTCATAAAAAATTACTCCCCTCTCCTGCCAAACGACTCGGTGTCATCACTTCCACCAGTGGCGCAGCACTGCATGATATTCTGCATATCCTGAAACGCCGTGATCCTGTCTTGCCAATTGTCATTTATCCCACGGCCGTTCAGGGAGCCGAAGCGCCATTACAGATTATTCGGGCAATCGAACTGGCAAATGTGCGACACGAGTGTGATGTTTTGATTGTCGGTCGTGGCGGAGGGTCACTGGAAGATTTATGGTGCTTCAATGATGAACACGTGGCACGGGCAATATTTCAAAGCCGTATTCCCATTGTCAGCGCAGTCGGCCATGAAACCGATGTCACCATTGCGGATTTTGTCGCTGACTTACGGGCACCAACGCCTTCTGCGGCTGCAGAATTGGTCAGCCGCAATCAGACAGAGTTATTACGACAAATACAATCCCTGCAACAACGTCTGGAAATGGCAATGGATTATTTCTTTGCCCAAAAACAACAGAGAGTGAATGTATTGCAGCACCGCCTCCGGCAGCAACGCCCTGATTTGCAATTGGTGCGCCAGCAGAATCATTTAGCTGAGTTACGGCAAAAACTGACCGATAGTGTCTTACGTTGTCTAAAACAGAACTCAATTTCATATGAGAAGTTGAACCAGCGATTGTTGCAACGCCATCCTGAGCGGGAAATTCAGCGTTATAACTCATTTATCCAGCAACTTGACTTTCGTTTGAGACAGTCCATTGAACGGCAATTAGGGCGTTATCGGGAAAAATTTGCCGTTTCTTGTTCACGTATGGAAGCAGTCAGTCCACTGGCAACATTGAGTCGCGGTTACAGTATCAGCGAAGTATCTGATGGAAAATTATTAAAGCAAGTCAAACAAGTAAAAGCAGGCGATATGCTGAAAACGCGGTTGCAGGATGGCTGGGTTGAGAGTCAGGTAACGCAGGTTACAAAAGTCAATAAAAGAAAGAAATTAAAATAGATTTCTGAGATAGCGGTGAATTTTCACCGCTATCGTTATATGCCTATTTAAATGTTATTTTCCATTAGAGAAATTAGAAGCGAATTTCTGCGCCCATGACGTAGGTTCGGCCACGGGCAGTTTGGGTTTTAGCATCTTGCTCCCCCATCATCGGTGATGAGTTCATACGGTTCAATGCATCAGAATAATTTCGATTTGTCAGATTCTGCACAGAGAATTTAATCAATAAATTTTTGTTAATCTGATAATCACTATACAGATCAATAATTGTTGGAATTTTATCCGATTCTTCCATTACAATTTTATTATCATCATCCCGCTCATCTTCAGGACTCTGATGATAAGATTGCCCTGTATATTTTATAATAGTTCCTACCCGAAATTTTTCATCCAAGAAACGAACACCGGTATCTAATGTCAAATAACGTTCTGGTAATTGTGATTCCGGGCTTGCGCCCATATAATGTGTCGCTAATGATGTCGGTTGCTGTGTTTTCTGTTGGCTATATGCCAATAAACTATAGAACATACCCGCATCATAATTAGCGGAAATCTCATAACCTTTCATAGTTACTGGTTTCACGCTATTGGTATAGATATAAGCACTAACATTCGGGTTAAGTGAACCCTCTTCTTCGGCTGTCAATTTTCCATCAAGTTTACACAGTTTCTTTTCAGTACAAAGCATATACTGATCACTACTGATATAATGTTTAATTTTGGTATGGAAGTACGTTGCTTTTAAACGGAAAGTATCTCCATCTACAATTAAATTCGGGTGGTAGCTATTAAATCCGATTTGATAGGTATCCGCATTCTCCCCTTTCAGGAATGGATTAATAGAAGTACCACCGTCATTGGAATGAAAAACTTCCTGAGCATTTGGTGCTCGCATTGAATGGGTATAGCTTACAAAAGGTTGAAATTCAGGAATAATTTCTGCTGATAATAAGATACTTGGATTAAATCCACGCTCTTTTAGGTTTAATTGTGCCTCACCTTGTGGAAAACAATCTACACGCTCGTCACAGGCGGGTTTGAATCCTTTCATACTATAATCCAGATAATTTAATCCCAGATCAGCGGTATAAATACCACGTTCTATTTTTAACCTACTATAAATACTGGCAATATCTTGCTCGCCACTTGGCGCAAAGGAATTATTTTTCTCTGTAGATATTTTTCCTTCAGCCAAGTCTATACCTGTTTTCTTATTATATGTAGTACGTATCAGTTTACTACCAAGAGTAAATGAAAAGTCAGTATCAGCATAATTAAATCTACTCGTATTTTTAACATCAATAGCGTGAGATTTATTATGTGATTCACTTTTACCCAAGCCACTTAAGGTATTACCCTGGAAACGTTGATCTCCATTTGCCTTACTAAGCAAAATTTTGGCATCGATCAATTCACTAAATGGTGTGTAATGATACTTTAAATAATAATCATAATTATCAATATGACGTTGATTAAATTTATTATGGTAAAGACGGCTGCTTAATTCCAGATCATGAAAGTCATTGGGTTTAATATTGAGTTTCATCAATTGAGAATTTGGTTTTTGTTTAAATGTTTTTCTGGTACCAAATTCTTCACTACTGATACCATCCGCATTTCTATAATGCGCTTCAATATTGTGCCCACTAACAGCAAATAGTGCACCTAAAGAACCTTCTGAGCTAAATGCTTGGGTTTTTCCTGCAATAGCCATCATGCCACTTCGACCGATACCATTATTACCATATGTCCATTTAGTACGAACGCCCAGATTATTGCCTTCTAATATCACATCATCAATACCAATGGTACGGAAATTAGCACTGCCAACTAAGGCATTAATGGAGTCAGCATCATCAGCTTGCCCCCGGGCAACGTCAACCCGAACAATAAAATTGGGATCAATCAAAGCCCCAAACTGATTATAAGGCTGGCCTCCATGTGCAAATTCATTCGGCGCCGTACCGTAGAAGGTTTGGCTGACACCATCCACCATCATATTAACGCGACCGAAGCCACTTAAACCACGAATGTTAACACTTACAACCCCTTGCCCCTGGCTCGCATCCATCTGGGTATAAGTGCCTGGTAAGCTACGCAATACGCTATCTACGGATTCTAATTTATGATCTTCCCCTACAGAACTATAAGCCCCTGGTTTTTCCATGGACTCAATCTGAGGAGAATGATGATTATCCTGAGAGCCTGAAACTTTCAGGCTGCTGAATCGTATGACCTTCTCTTTTTTTTCGTCATTGCCATTTTCAGCATAAGCGATACCCTGAAGCCCAATCAGCATTGCGCTGGCTCCAGCTATTTTTGCCACAGTTTTCATTAATCTATTATCCTAAATTGAAGAATATTTATTTCCGCTCACATTGCTTCACAAATTTATGTCATAAAACACCCAAGACACTGATAAAATTATCAGTATCCTGAGTGATAATTAGTTATTTTTATTAATCTTCTAATTCTGGAAAATAGGTTTTAGCGTCATCTAACATTAATAAGAAACTATAATCAAAGGCAATATCATTCAGGCGATTAAAACGCCCTGACTTTCCACCATGCCCCGTATCCATATTAGTCTCTAACAATAACAGACTGTCGCCTTGTTTCATTTCTCTTAATTTTGCTACCCATTTTGCCGGCTCCCAATATTGTACTTGAGAATCATGCAAACCTGTCGTAACCAATAAATGAGGGTAACGCTGATGTTGAATATTGTCATATGGGCTATAAGACTTAATACGGAAGTAATCTTCTTTGTTATTTGGATTACCCCATTCTTCATATTCACCCGTGGTCAATGGAATAGAGGGATCAAGCATGGTTGTCAAAATATCCACAAAAGGCACTTTTGCAATCACACCACGGTATAATTCTGGTGCCTGATTAATAACCGTACCCATTAATAAACCGCCCGCGCTGCCCCCTTCCGCATAAACGCGCTTGCGATGACCATACCCATCAGCAATCAAGGTTTTGGTCGCATCAGTAAAATCGTGGAAACTGTTTATCTTATTTTTGAGTTTCCCCTGCAAGTACCAGTTTTTGCCTAAATCACCACCACCACGGACATGCACCAAGGCATAGACAAAGCCACGATCCAACAAACTCAGCAAGGCAGAACTAAAATAAGGATCCATGCTGATACCGTAAGAACCATACCCATAAATCAGGATCGGGTTCTCGCCTTTTTTGAACAAAGATTTGCGGTATACCAGAGAAACAGGGACGTCCACGCCATCACGGGCTTTTACCCAGATGCGCTGGCTTTCATAGTTTTCTTTGTTGAATCCTTTTACTGCCTGTTGTTTCAACAATTCACGCTCACCTGTTTGCATATTCCACTGGAATACTGAACTTGGTGTGGTCATTGATGAATAGCTATAGCGCAAGAAATGGGTATCGGGTTCTGGGTTAAAACCCAATGATGCCATATAGGCCGGATCATCGAATTGAACCCGTTTTTCCTGCCGGGTTTTCCAATCAATCTGGCGGATCGACGGCAATCCTTTAGCCCGTTCCTGTACAACCAACCCCTCGTTGAACAGGGCAAAATTTTCCAGATCGGTATTTTCCTGTGGGGCAATCACGGTTTCCCAGGGATTATTAATGGCATCTGTCCGATACAGGCCAAACAACAGATGTTCACGATTAGAGCGGATATAGAATTGCCCACGGAAATGGTCTAGATCATATTCATGCCCAACTTGCCGAGCAGAAAAAACCTGCGGCTCTGATTGTGGGTGGTTAGCATCAATGAGTCGATATTCTGAACTCGTGTAACTGGTACTCGAAATCAAAATATAATCAAGTGACGTACTCTCCGATATCGATAGATAGAAACGTTCATCTTCCTCTTGATAGATCTTTTTATCTTGTTGGCTATCAGTGCCATATTGGTGGCGGAATAACTGATAAGGCAGCAACGTTTGTGGATCTCTGCGCACATAAAACAGCGTCACGCCATCATTTGCCCACACAATGTTGCCAGAAGTATTCTCTATGACATTATTCTGCCAATCGGTATTACTGAAATTTTTAAATGAGATCTTGTAGTTACGGCGCCCTTGGGTATCCTCTGCCACTGCGATGCGCTTGTTATCCAATGAAACCGCAAAGCCACCCAGTTGATAGAACTTATGGCCTTTTGCCCGCTCATTGCCGTCAACCATGACCTGCCAATCCGTTGAATTATCGACTGGTTTGCGCTGATAGATCGGGAAATCTTTTCCTGCCTCGTAAACAGTACGATAAATATACCCATTATAGGTATAAGGAACGGACTGATCGTCTTTGCTCATTCTATCAGCCATTTCTTTATAGAGAGTTTCGCGCAATTCCTGACCTGATTTCAGCATCTGCTCGGCGTATTGATTCTCAGCCTTTAAGTAATCAATGACGTTTTTATCCTGATGGCTGTCATCGCGCAGCCAATAATAGTTATCAACCCGCACATCCCCGTGGAGTTCCATTTTATGCGGCTGTTTTGCGGCCATCGGTAGCACCCTGTTTTCCTCCATTGCAGTAGTAGCAAAACTGTGATTCCATAAACTACCACTGAGTAACAAGCTAAGCATTACTCTTTTACCACGCACTGCCTTACTGCAAACTTTCTTTTCTTTATTCGACTTTTTCGTATCTAATGAAAACGCCGCCTTATGCTGTGACATGCCATCAATCCTGTATTTTTATTGAGATAAATAAAAATCTATCGGCAGTTCAACCGTAACACTACCATTAGTTAAAATAACTTCAGGTGGCTTAGGCAAAGGCTGTGCCCTTTCCAACACCATCCTTGCTTCCCTGTCCAGTGAATTAGTCCCTGAACGTCGAGTGAGTTCGCTGTTCATTACGACACCCAATGGGTTAACCATAAATTTCACCATCGGACGCCCTGTTCGTCTTCTTCTCTGGGCATCTTCTGGGTATTTTTTATAGCGGTTTAAGTGCCCGGCTACCTCTGCCTGCCAAACGGCTTTGGCATCAGCAATAGCATCAGAATTGCTTTCGTAGGATGCCGCGGTACGAGCGGTCACATTATCGGCCGTCGTATTGCTGGTTGCTGGCGCGGCACTACTGTGGGATTTTTCGCTTTCCTGCTCTTTTGCTTTCACGCGCTTAACAGGCTGAGTTTTCTTCGGTGCATCTTGTTTTTTCTTTTTTTCTTCTGCTTATCCACCAAAAGCAGGGCGTTTTCATTTACATCCAATTTGGGCATGTTTATTTCGTCAATTTTGCTCTCCTGCTGCTTACTGGCAACGGATAGCTGCTGTTCAATGCCAATCGGCTGTTTTTGTATTTTTTGTAGCGCTTCTGTCTGCGTTGACAATTCCACCATCACCGCCGGCGGAGGAAGAAGCTCCTCAAGATCCACATCCTTTGGTTTGTAAACCAGCCATCCTACGAACAAGGCATGAAGTGCGATCGCAGCGAGGAAGGATTTTGTCACATGACCCGTGTGAGCATTTTGATACGTGATGTACGTCAACATCTCTTATAGCACATTATGTCAATGATAAATGGAGATGAATGATAATCAATTCAATATATAAATGAAAACTATTTTTATTTGTTAATTAGTCACTTCCTTGTGACACTTACTCTTATTGGGTTATATTTTCGCTTACTTTAGGTGTAAACCAGACAAAATCAGCATATTCGTTATCTAACGAAACGCCCTCTTCCGCGATGACAAAGACAGCTATTTTTTCATTTGGCGCTATTTTTTTGACGTGCTGAGGAACCCCCATAGTTTTTACCGCGTGGTATCCCCCGGCAAACAGTAAGGCAGGTGATGGAGCCTTCATTAGCTGCTCTGCCATCCGTTGATCCCGCATTTGCTGAATCTTAGTCATGCCAGAAAGCAGTTGTGGCTCTATCTTTCCGCCATGGGAATGGCTAATCGTGGCTTCAATCAGCTTTTTGACCTCATCAGAAACCAAGGAATTTTTATCTTCTACATCATGATTTCTATACGCTTGTTCAACTTCACTGCGATCCAAATTTGCTGCCAGCAGAGGATAAGGCGCCCTCATCAGTTCCATAACCAAATCACCATACCATTTCCACGGCCAGCCCTGTTGCCATGCCAATAAATTCTGGATCCGCTCTTCCCTGACGATCGGATTACTCTGCAACCAACTTTTCACTTTATTCACTTTTTCTTGCTGGTTTGGATTAATCATTTCCAGTAATACGGAACCCTGGGGACGCTTTTTCCCAAGTTGTTGCACTAACCATAACTCGATTTGGTGATGGTAAGGATTGTCATGTTTTTCACCAACAATGACGCGAGGATAATTTGCCAATTGCTCCCGCAGTTGATCTGGCGTGATCGCTTTGCCTGTTTTCATATCAAGCACCACACCCGATCGCATCAACTCGCCGGGGAGAGTTTGCAGCGCTGCCTGAGCGCTATTTTGAGCGTTGTTTAGAACTGCGGTACAACCTGCGAGAAAACAACCACCAAGCAGGAGAGAACCGGTTAAAAAAGTCGATTTTATACGGGTAGATGTTTGCATAACTGTCAGTCATTAAAAAAATTAATCATCAAAAAATTGCCCGCATATTATAGATAATGAGAATTATTTACAAATTAAAAAACCCTGTCAGGCATAAACCTAACAGGGTAATTCACCGATTTATTCCAAACCACGGTTAGAATGGCGAGTTATTTTTATAGTGGATCTGTTTGTGCTTCAACCGCCGCCAACGCCACCATATTCACGATACGACGTACAGAAGCAATCGGTGTCAGGATATGAACCGGCTTCGCAACCCCCATCAAAACCGGGCCAACAGTTACCCCCTCTGAACTAGTCACACGCAGCAAGTTATAGCTGATACGAGCCGCTTCCATATTCGGCATAATTAACAGATTTGCTGAACCCTTGAGCGGGCTGTCCGGCATAATATCGCGGCGGATACTTTCCACCAGCGCAGCATCACCGTGCATTTCACCATCAATTTCAAGTGTTGGTGCCATTTGCTGAACCAATGCCAATGTCTTACGCATTTTTTGCGCAGAATCACATTCAGAAGCGCCAAAACTTGAGCGTGATAGCAAGGCCACTTTAGGTTCAATACCAAAACGGCGAACCGTTTCAGCCGCCATCAGTGTGATTTCTGCCAACTCTTCTGGGCTTGGATCTTCATTAACATAAGTATCGGCAATAAATGTATTTCCCATCGGTAACATTAAGGCGTTCATGGCACCTGCGGTATGCACTCCCGGGCGAAAACCAAAGACATCTTTTACGACCTGATAATGTTCGCTGTAGCTGCCAACAGTGCCACAAATCAGGCCATCTGCTTCACCACGGTGCACCATAATTGTACCTATCAGCGTTGGGTTACCAATCACTGCACGACGTGCTTGCTCTTGCGAAACACCACGGCGTTTCATCATTTGATAATATTCCTGCCAATATTCTTTGAAACGTGGATCATTTTCATTGTTCACCACTTCAAAATCTTTACCCGCTTCAATATGCAGCCCTTGCTTTTTAATCCGCATTTCAATGACGCCAGGGCGGCCAATCAGGACAGGAAATGCCAGCCCAAGTGAGACAAGTTCTTGGGTCGCATGTAGTACGCGAACATCTTCCCCTTCTGCCAATACAATCCGTTTCTTCTCTTTTTTGGCTTGGGAAAAGATGGGTTTCATAAATAAGTTGGTCTTATAGACAAACTCATTGAGTTTCTCAATATATGCCCCGAAATCGGTAATAGGTCGGGTTGCCACACCGGAGTCCATCGCCGCTTTCGCTACAGCCGGTGCAATTTTTACAATCAAGCGAGGATCAAACGGTTTCGGAATGATGTAATCGGGACCAAAGAACAGGTCTTGATCGCCATAAGCAGAAGCCACTTCCTGACTTTGTTCAGCCAGTGCAAGATCAGCAATGGCATGCACACAGGCAAGTTTCATCTCTTCATTGATGGTTGTGGCCCCCACATCCAATGCGCCACGGAAAATAAACGGGAAGCAAAGAACGTTATTCACCTGATTAGGAAAATCAGAACGGCCAGTACAAATAATGGCATCGGGACGTACTGCTTTTGCCAATGGTGGCAAAATTTCTGGCTCTGGATTGGCTAATGCCATAATGAGCGGATTTTTTGCCATGGTTTTCACCATGTCTTGGGTCAATACGCCCGGCCCGGAACAGCCGAGGAAAATATCAGCATCAGGGATCACATCTGCCAATGTACGGCTGCCATGATCCTCAATGGCATAATCCGCCTTGGTCTTTTCCATGTTCTCTTCGCGGCCACGATAAATAACCCCTTTTGAGTCACAGACGACAATATTTTCACGTTTCAAACCCAATGCTACCAGCAGGTTCATACAGGCAATTGAGGCAGCACCCGCCCCCGATACCACCATGCGCACCTTGCCAATGTCTTTATTAACGACCCGCAATCCATTCAGCACGGCTGCGGTACAGATAATGGCTGTGCCATGTTGATCATCGTGGAATACAGGAATTTTCATGCGCTCACGGAGTTTCTGCTCAATGTAGAAACACTCCGGTGCTTTAATATCTTCCAGGTTGATACCACCAAAAGTGGGTTCCAGCGCGGCGATGATATCAATCAATTTATCAGGATTGGATTCATCCACTTCGATGTCAAAAACATCAATACCAGAGAATTTCTTAAATAAAACGCCCTTCCCTTCCATAACAGGTTTACCGGCTAATGCACCGATATTACCCAGCCCTAAGACAGCGCTGCCGTTAGAAATAACCGCAACAAGATTGCCACGTGCAGTATATTTATAAGCCGCCAAAGGATCTTCTGCTATTTCAAGACACGGTGCAGCAACCCCCGGTGAGTATGCCAACGCCAAATCACGTTGCGTTGCCAATGGCTTGGTTGGTGTAACCGTAATTTTTCCAGGTTGTGGGAACTCATGAAAATCAAGAGCACTTTGTTTTAATTTTTCATCCATCATCAGATCCTTTACGCGTCATGTCTTAGTGAAAACCGTTTCAGTATAATAGTTACAGAAGGTTAAATCATGATATCAGTAGCATTTTGTTCATAATCTTTAAAATCAAGGTGCAAAAACAAACAAATGATGACGTTACGTTAATCAATATTATATAGATACTCTCTTAATGATACCTATATAGGGGTATTTTATCTTCAATTAATAACCTGATAAATTAATTAAAGATGAATTTTAAAATTAACATTTAAAATAAGTTTACAAAAACAAAAATTAATCTATAAAATATTCATCCAAATTTATTTGGAAAATTATTAGCAATTAAGGAAACACATTTTCTTATGAAAGTGAATTTCATCTGAGTGGTTAAACCTGTTTGCGCCATTTCTATTTTTATATCAGGATATATTTTCAGAATCTCATTAATGATGATTCAATATACTCCATAAAAATCACACAGCGATTTAACATAAAGCAGAAACCTGTCTTTTATGTTTTATTAAACATAAAGTTGCATTTCTATATGGGAGAAAGAATATGCATAATCATTCAGTCATGATAGTGGATGATCATCCTATCATTCGTCACGGCTTAAAAGGGTTGATTGAATTAGAACGAGAACTCATTGTGACAGCCGAAACTGGCAATGGCGAAGACGCAATTAATATCGCTTGCCAAATAAAGCCTGACATTATTCTGATAGATTTGAAAATCAATGGTCTTTCAGGAATTGATACGATTAAATCTCTCCGCCGCAAAGGGCTTGATTCCTATATCCTGGTACTTTCTGATTCAGATCACAGAAGTGATATTTACGATGCAGTTGATGCTGGTGCGAATGGTTATTTATTAAAAGATATCGAGCTGACCTCTCTATTGAACAACATAAAAAAAGCCATAGATGGTCATGCGGTGTTCAGTGAAAACGTCCATCAATATTTATCCACTCGCCATCTTTATGTTGATCCGTTATCAAAATTAACCAAACGTGAATTAGATGTTTTAAAAGAAATAGCAGAAGGAATGACAAATAAAGAAATTGCTGATTTTCTTTTTATTTCAGAAGAAACGGTGAAAGTTCATACCCGTAACTTATTGAAAAAACTTAAATCACGTTCCCGTCTCGAAGCCACTATCATCTATCTGAAACACAGAAAAACAGAGTTCATTTAACATTGGCTTGTTGCTTAACGCCCCAATACAAAACACAATTTCCCTCATTTTTACCAATGGGGAAATTGTGAGTTATCAAGAATTATAAATTAATTAGGAACAAATTAATTTTGCATATAATAATCAAGGATATTATCTATAAATTTATTACTTGAAATGCAGGCAATCTATTTTTGTCGATAATTTGAACACCCGTAACGTCAATGCCAGGAAAAAGCAGACAGAAAGTCTGCGCAAAAACGCGTTATCTGGATAAAATAGCCAATTTCCCGCATTATGTCGGATATGTTGAACAAGACAAAACTAAGGCTCTCATCATGTCAAATACCTCTTTGTATCCGGATACCCTTTCTCACAAAATATCCATTCTCTACGGCATCAAAAACTGCGATACCATAAAAAAAGCACGTCGTTGGTTAGAAGATCAAAAAATACCTTATCAATTCCATGACTATCGGGTTGATGGTCTATCCCCTGAGCTACTTCAAGCATTTATTGAGCAAGTTGGCTGGGGATCTCTCCTGAATACCCGCGGTACAACGTGGCGCAAATTGCCCGACGAGCAAAAAGCAGCTATTAACAATGCAGAAGCGGCTAAGGCACTCATGCTGGAACACCCTTCAATCATAAAACGCCCTCTCTTGGTTTCAGGCTCAGAAAGTTCAAAAAGCGAAGGAACAGAAAAGTATTTACTCGGTTTCAAGGCAGAGCAGTATCAACAATTTTTCTCGCATGACTAGATAAGGAGAGCACCATGATCTGTCCGGTAATTGAACTTGCTCAACAGTTAATCAAACGTCCTTCTGTCAGTCCAGATGATCAAGGTTGTCAGGAACTGCTTATCCAGCGCCTGCAAGACATTGGTTTTACAATCGAACCAATGCCTTTTGGCGATACCCTGAATTTTTGGGCTTATCGCGGAAGCGGAGTCACTTTAGCCCTTGCCGGGCACACCGATGTTGTTCCTGCCGGCGATATCTCACAATGGCAAACGCCGCCCTTCGAACCTTCTATCCGTGATGGAATGCTGTATGGCCGTGGTGCCGCAGATATGAAAAGCTCTCTGGCTGCAATGGTTGTTGCTGCTGAACGTTTTGTCGCAGAAAATCCTGCGCATAAAGGCCGTCTGGCTTTTCTGATCACCTCCGACGAAGAGGCCAAAGCCACCAATGGTACCGTCAAGGTCGTTGAAACGTTAATCTCTCGCCACGAACGTCTGGATTATTGCCTGGTCGGAGAGCCATCCAGCCAGAACTGCCTTGGGGATATGATCAAAAACGGGCGACGGGGGTCACTAACCGCCAGCTTAACTCTCTTTGGCACCCAAGGACATGTTGCCTATCCACAGTTGGCAGATAACCCGATCCATCGTTCAATACCTTTCCTGCAAGAACTCGTCAATACTCAGTGGGATAACGGTAATGAATTTTTCCCGTCCACAAGTATGCAAATCGCCAATATTCAGGCGGGAACCGGCAGTAATAACATTATTCCTGGTAAATTGTGGGTGCAATTTAATTTCCGTTTCAGCACTGAACTGACAGACAGCGAGATCCGCCAACAGGTTGAAGATATGCTGAAAAAGCATCATCTAAAATATGAGATTGACTGGTGGTTATCAGGTCAGCCTTTTCTGACGTGCAAGGGGGTTCTTGTTGACACTGTAGTTGAATCCATTGAGCACTATTGTGGATATAAACCAGAGCTATCAACCAGTGGCGGTACATCAGATGGACGTTTTATCGCTAAGATGGGGACTCAGGTCGTGGAGTTGGGACCAATTAATGCCACCATCCATAAAACCAATGAATGTGTCAAAGTGACTGATTTACAAAAATTGAGCCTGATTTATCAACGTATCATGGAGCAATTAATCAAATGATGACACCTGAAGCGTTGACCGGCCTGTCCACTGATCACCTGATCACTCTTACCGGCAATCACCGTTTGCAGTTTAATGCCACCAAAGCGTTTCTTGCCATGCAGAAAGAAGCGGCCAAAGCAGGTTTTAAGCTACAACCTGCCAGTTCGTTCCGTGATTTCACTCGCCAGCAAACTATCTGGAATGAAAAATTCTGTGGTCAGCGTCCAGTATTAGATGAAAATAGCCAGCCTCTTGATATCTCGAAAATGGATGAAGGAGAACGCTGTAAAGCCATTCTTCGCTGGTCAGCTTTGCCAGGAGCAAGCCGCCATCATTGGGGGACAGAGCTGGATATTTATGATCCCTTTCTGCTACCAGAAGGTAAAAAATTGCAGCTAGAACCGTGGGAGTATGAAAACGGCGGATACTTTGAGCCATTAACCCATTGGTTGACAGAAAACATGTCTCAGTATGATTTCTACCGTCCCTTTACGCGCCACGATGCAGGTATCGCTTATGAACCGTGGCATATCAGCTACTGGCCATTATCCCATGAAGCCGAAAATTTATTCGATGAACACGTTCTATTAAATGCCTGGGAAGATCGTGATATTGCCGGCATAAACTGGTTAAAAACCAATCTATCCTATATATTTGAAAAATACATCAGGATAATAGATTAAAAAAACGATACTCGATAAACTTCAAGTTGCACTCCGCAAGACGACGCGAGACCTTATATTTCCCCGCGCAGCAGGGAAATATAACACGCATCCTGACGTTGGATGGGTATATAAATCAGGAAAATAACAGATCAGCAAAATAGCTGCTTCACACATTAGGCTCCTGAGCCTCACGGAAGAGGCTCTAAACATTCTGAGGAAAATACCATGCATTGGTTGATAGATTATTGGTGGATTGTTCTGTTAGTGCTCGTCGGCATTATTGTTAACGCAGTAAAAGCACTGAGTCGCGTCGATAAGAAATCTTTCTTAGATAACAAACCCGAATTGCCCCCGCACCGGGATCTTAATGATCAATGGGATGATGAGGATGATTGGCCACAGCGGGATCGCAAGAAATAACCCAATCTCTCCAGTGGCTGGCAAGTATTTTGTCGATGCTTGCCAATGCCTCAGCCGCCTCTTCACGCCAGAGTTTTAACAGAACCTTACGGCCATTCAGCGATAATTCACTGACACATTGTTCGATACTTAGCCGCTGTTGAAGATGCTTTCTCAACGCAGGCAAGGCCAAATTGCTCTTCAACAGTATTCTCTGTAATGCAAAATAAGAGGCTGACAGAGGACGATGAGCAAAGGCAAACCCAGCCAATTCCTGCCAGTCACTGTCATTGATCTGTTCGTCACCATCATGCTCAACTGGCAAGGTAAAGCCAAGTAACGATCCTAATCCTTTGGCATCTCTGGATAATCGCTGTTGTGCGGATTGAGCAAATCGCTCTCCCTGCTCACTCAAAGGCAAAACAGCCATCGCGGTATAACAACCACTACTCGCTTCCCGGTGAGTGCCCATTCTTACCAGGCGAAAACCACATTTTTGCCAAAGACCCCATAAATCAGCGGTATAACCAAAACTAACAGAGAGGAAATCCAGCTTTTGTTGACTGGCTGCCTGACATTGTTGAATGATCAAATGTCGTGCGATACCACGACGGCGATATTGAGCTTGTACAGCAATACGGCTGATCCGCTGTGATCGTAAAGTTGCAGCCTGCGGAAAACCACTATGTGCCGCCAGGGATTGAGCCACCAAATTGCCTCTTGGCCGCCGACGTCCTGCCCAGATCTCATGTGCTAATGTCTGTGACAAACCACCTTCGTTCACCATCCACAAAGCGCCAACCAATGATTGATGATGTTCTGGAGAACCCGAAAGGGCAGCCAAAAATGTCATTCCGTTACCATCCATTAATCGCCGCAGATCAAGGGGAGATGTCCGGTAATGTGCACTGGTTAATAAGCCATAAAATTGGCGCAATAATAATGTCGGGTGTTGTAACCATTCAGGCTGACATATCAGGTGAAAATGCAATTCTTCTGAGTTTAATCGTGTGTCATACACGAGCGATTTATCATCGAATAACAGAGCACTATCCAGCCACGCTTCCAATGGATCATTTTCAGCCCAGCGCATAGGCGTTTTCAATTCACGAATATGGCAGTCAGGCAATTCGGCACACAATTTCAACAAAAAACCGCGTCCTGTTCCCTCATAACCCTGGACTGTTGAAGTCAACAATACTCGTGGAAAATGGCGGATTAATTCTGCTAATTGTGGCGTTGGGATCGCTGCGGCTTCGTCAATCAATAACCAATCAGCATCGCTTTTATTTTTTTTGTCGACCTTTTTTCGTCCGGCAATATTTCAACAAATTGTCTACTGACCAAAACGGCGTTTCTTGCTCCAAAAATTTCTGTTCAGCCGAACCTGAGATAGCGGAATAACGTCGAATAACGTCTGTGGTTATTTTGGCAGGAGCACATAACCAGCATTTTCCTTGCCAATATCGCACTAACATTCCTGCCAGCGCCGACTTTCCCCGCCCCCGAGATGCGGTGATCACCCAAACGCCTCGTGTGGCCTGTAACAGTTCGTCAAGAAGAGATTGCTGACTTACCGTTGGGTTGCCATCGGGCATCTGCCAGACTCCGGTTGCAGGCAATGGTGGTATCTGAGATATCTGAAAAGGTATTTCCTGACGCCATAATAATACTTCAGGAAAGGCACGGATTTGCTGCTGAATATGGCGAATAAAATGAGGCGTCGAAATGACGCCTGACGATTCACTCCAGCGCAAACTATCTTCATCAGGCTGTTCGGGCCATTGTGACCAGGCGGGTACGCGCATCACCAACCAGCTTCCCGCTTTTAATGTGCCAGCCAGTATCGCTAATGCCTCAGCATTAAGCCCTTGAGTCGCATCAAAAACACCATGTAAGAATTCACGGCCAAGCAAGCTGACGGCTTTTGTGGGATCAATGGCCCCCGCTACATGCGCTGAAACCGTTAGCCAATCCCCTTGAAACTGTTCTGTTAGCTGATTGATAATCAATTCACTCCATTGCGGATCACCACTCAAAACAACTAAACGGCGCTGTCCCTGTTGTTGCATTTGTGCCTGCAACATTGCCCATACGCTATACATAGTGCGAACTATCCATAAAATGAACTGCATAACATGTGAAATATCTGATGGCTAAAATGGCTACCGGCATGGTCACGATTTACCAATCATCAGTGATAAAATGCCAGCGGCAATCAGAGGGCCTACCGGAACCCCCTTAAATAGAGCCACGCCCAATACAGTGCCGACCAATAATCCAGCCACGGTAGAAGGCTGGCCAGACATTAAAGTCACGCCACGGCTTCCCAACCATGACACAAGGACACCAACAGCAATAGCCAGCAGGGACTTCCAATTTAAGAACGAGCTAAAAATTTCCTGAGCGGAGATTTTCCCACTTGCGATAGGTGCCATGACGCCGACAGTCAGAATCAGGATACCTATCGCCAAGCCGTACTTTTCCACCCAAGGGAAAAACTGATCCAAAGGCGTGATACGCACTACCAGTAGAAATAACATGGCAAGTGTCACTGTCATGTTATGGCTGATGATGCCCAGCCCCGCAAGCACGAGTAAAATAAGTAGAGTAGGATCAATATGACTCATGAGCTTTTATTTCCTGTAAACTCCGATAGAACAATGTTTGACTATTTTTAAACCAGGCAACATAAATTCTGGCATGGAAAAGAGGATAACTTAAAATTTTTGCACTTAATCAAAAATATTCATCAAGTACCATCCCAAATTTGGGTAATAGCGCAACAATGGGTAGTTTGTTAACATCCTTGCCTTAAACAATCACATTGATAAATAATTAGCCATATAGATCAAGATACAACCCCTGTTTCTTGATAATTAGCCTTTTAAACACCAACGCCTTTTTACTAAGGTAAAGCAGAAAGGTTGTAAGAAGTGCCTTGCAACTAATATGCGTTCGTATAAGCGATATAAATATGAAAAAATTAACCTCCTCCATGATAATCTGTCTCTCTTTAGCGGGTTGCACCACTCAGTGGGTTCCTGCAACCAGTAATCCTGTTCCTTTTAGTGAAGCAAAAGTTGAATGCAGATTATCAGCATTACAACAATTTCCTGTCAAAAATGAAGTCGCCCAAAGATCAACACTGAAAATGGTGCAGCAACCTTGTATCAATAAAGAGCAATGTGGAAAAAACGGTTACTACAGTCAAAATGTTCCTATGGTCGAAAGCTATGTGACGGATGTCAACGCGGGTTCTAGAAGCGAATTTTATTACGGCTGTATGCACCAAAAGGGCTGGAAGCAAATAACCAAATCCCTGCTTTAAAACTTATTCAACCTGCAAGACAGGGACAGGATGCCCTTTTGGTTATCGGAGCATCCTGCCTATTTTACATTATATTTTTTAAGTAATCGTTTGCGTCATTAATCCAAAATAACGCCAATACGGCGTGCAACTTCCTCATATGCTTCGATCAGGCCACCGAGACTTTGGCGAAAACGATCTTTATCCATTTTATCCATCGTCTGTTTATCCCATAAGCGGCTACCATCCGGTGAAAACTCATCCCCTAATATGACCTTGCCCTTAAACAAGCCAAATTCCAACTTAAAATCCACCAGAATCAAATCCGCATCATCAAACAGTTTGCTCAATACTTCATTGGCCTTGTAGCTCAGACGTTTCATCTCAGCTAAATGCTCTTTGCTCACCCAGCCGAATGTCTCACAATAGGATTCATTAACCATAGGATCGTGTTTGGCATCATTTTTCAGAAACAGGTCAAACAGTGGCGGATTAAGCACCATTCCCTCTTCCACTCCCAAACGCTTAACAAGGGAACCTGCGGCACGGTTACGAATAACACACTCAACAGGCACCATATCCAGTTTTTTCACCAGGGATTCATTATCTGACAACCGTTGTTCCATTTGCGTCGGAATGCCCGCGTCTTCCAGTTTACTCATAATGAAATGATTAAATTTATTATTCACCATTCCCTTGCGATCGAACTGTTCAATGCGTTCACCATCCAATGCTGATGTATCATTACGGAATTCCAGCACAAGTAAGTCAGGATTGTCAGTGGCATACACTGTTTTTGCCTTTCCACGATACAACTCAGCTTTTTTCTGCATTTTACACTCCAGAAATATAACGTCTTTAAACGTAACTAATTAAACAAAAAACACATCCAAAATATAAAAGGGGCCTAGGCCCCTTTTGTATATTACTTATCCCTGGATTGGCTAAACGCGGCTTCCAGCACCGCCACCATCTGATCATTTTCAGATTGAGTCAGCGGCTTACCTTTGTCGCTGATAAATTGCAGGCTGCTTCGGTTATCCAAATCACCCACCTGCAACTTATAATTTCCTCCGAGGATGGAAGGCGCGTCTACTCCCAGCGCTTTCCAGTCAGAAGAACTACGTTCTTCATAAGTCACCTCTATCGCTCCGGTAGAACGAGTACGATCCGTGACTTTCATACCGATGTTTTCCAACACGTATGGCAATCTGTTCCAGACTATGTTGTATGGTGCACGCACGATAATTTGCGGTAATCCGGTATTATCACTACCGCTTTGTACAGAGAGTGGACCTGAGTTTTTAGCACCGCTCAGGCTCGCTGCTTCTTGTTGCTGGCTTAAGTCACTTGCCAATTTATTCAGCATCACAACATTGTAACGCTGGATTTGTACCGGATCGGTAATTTCCTTTTCTCCCTGTTTCAAACCTTCGTTCGCAACAGATAGTGCTATTTGGTAATCCTGTTTGGAAACTGAAATACGGTAACGCCCCTGATAAGGAACATTTTCATCCGCTCGGTGCCATGTAATCCAATCTGTCGTTAAGGTTTGTGCAGCATCATCTTTCTGGCTGATTTTATACCCTTTTTCCGCCAGAAGATTATTTACCTGAGACCATAAGCTACTGTATTCAGGAGTATTTTCAAACAACAACTTACTGCTGTTAGCACTATTTTCAACGCGGGAACCCGTCAACAATGCAAGCGCTTGCAATGGAGGACGTATATCCAAATCTTTACCCACAGCCCCCGTTGCCGACGTTGTCGGAAGATTATATTCACCATTTTGCAGTGGTAATGTCATTCCCGCAGGGATGTTCAATAGTTTCAGAGGAGGCGTGTCAAGATAGGTTTGATCCCCGCTTACCTGACGTTTATAGCGCTGATCACTGGAGCAGGCAGCTAAAAAAACGACCAATGACAGTCCAGCAATCTTCATGACCTTCGATTTTTGCAATAATGTTGCCATTAAAATTCCCTAAAATTTTACAGTAATCCAGCTATTTTCAAGGCACTACCAACTGGAATTTGCCCTTCCTGCGTTAGCGGAACCATTGGCAAACGCAATGTATCATCGGCAATCAACCCCAATTGACGGCAAGCCCACTTAACTGGCGTCGGGCTAGGTTCAACAAATAATTGATGATGCAATTCCATCAGTCTGCTGTTCAGTTCACGAGCTTGCAAAAATTCACCTTGCTCAACCCATTCACACAACTGCGCCATTTCCGCTGCGGCAACATTTGCAGTGACAGAAATAACCCCTTTGCCACCAAGCTGCATGAAATCGACAAAACTTGCATCATCACCACTCAGAAGAATGAAATCTTCATCACTAACCAATGCTTGGATCTGACTAACACGACTTAAGTTCCCTGTCGCTTCCTTAAGCGCAACAATATTTTTCAGTTTTGCTAAACGCGCGACCGTCGGTGGCAATAAATCACATCCGGTACGGGATGGCACATTATACAGAATTTGTGGTAAGTCAGTATTCTCAGCGATGGCCTTATAGTGCAAATATAAACCTTCCTGTGAGGGTCTATTATAATAAGGTGTGACTGACAGGCAACCCACAACACCCGTGTTTTCGAAACGGTTGGTCAGAGAGATAGCTTCTGCTGTCGCGTTTGCCCCTGTGCCGGCAATCACCGGAATACGCCCGTCAGCCATTTCCAGGGTTGTCAGTACAACATCAACGTGTTCGTCATGGTTAAGTGTTGCACACTCGCCCGTTGTTCCAACAGACACAATCGCAGATGTACCACTGGCGATATGATAATCAATCAATTTTTTCAAACTGGCCTTATCAATCCGGCCAGCTGAATCCATCGGTGTTATCAATGCAACTATACTGCCTGTAAAACCAGAATGATTGCCTACCATTGCCATTTCCTCTTAGTTAAACCTAAAACTGCAAATGAGAGGTTCATGGTACTTTCTTGCTATACAGAAGAAAACTCTTTAACCACGCGATTTCAATGAATTTTGTTAATATCAAGTGTAGCTGATTAAACATAAATTATAATTTCGTTCCCTTGATAAAGGCGATTGACCTTCTCCTGATCATTTTTTATGTTAAAACACAACATACACAGCAAACACCAACTAAAATTAAAGGAAAACCGCTTTGCCAACATCAGAACAGCATTTTTTAGTGATCACCGCCCTCGGTACCGATCGTCCCGGCATCGTCAATACCATTACCCGCCTCGTCAGCACATGTGGCTGTAATATTGAAGACAGCCGTTTAGCTATGTTTGGCGAAGAATTTACTTTTATCATGTTGCTATCGGGTAGCTGGAATGCCATTACTTTGATCGAATCCACCTTGCCACAAAAGGGCGCAGAACTTGAATTACTCATCGTGATGAAGCGTACCCGTTGCGGTGTCCAGAAAAAATTTCCTTCAACCATCACCGTTAAGGTAGACGTAGTTGATTCACCGGGAATTGTTGAGCGCTTTACCAGTTTATTCACAGCCCAGGATCTTAATATCGCGGAACTGGTATCAAAAACTCACCCAGCCGAAGAAAATCACCCTGCTCGTCTGCAAATCCAAATCACTGGTCACAACCCAGTTGATGATAATGGCACGATATTTAAAGAAAATTTTCATCATCTATGTACAGAATTAAATGCACAAGGCAGTATTATCGTACAAGACCATTTAAATCAAAACGATTAACCGGAGAATAAGTGATGAGTCCATTGAAAGCCGGAGACAAGGCACCACAATTCAGCCTTCCTGACCAAGATGGCGAACCCATTAATTTATCAGACTTCAAAGGTCAACGTGTTTTAGTTTATTTTTATCCCAAAGCAATGACACCGGGCTGCACAACTCAAGCCTGTGGCTTACGTGATTCTATGGATGAGCTAAAAAACGCCAATGTTGAAGTCTTGGGTATCAGCCCAGATGCACCTGAAAAACTATCCCGCTTTGTAGAAAAAGACATGCTGAATTTCACGCTGCTTTCTGATATTGACCACCAGGTTGCCGAACAGTTTGGTGTGTGGGGAGAAAAGCAGTTCATGGGGAAAACCTATGATGGCATTCATCGCATCAGTTTCTTAATTAATCCACAAGGTGAGATTGAACACGTTTTTAATCAATTCAAAACCAGTGATCATCATCAAGTTGTGCTGGATTACCTAAACCAACCTTCACTGTCAATATAGACACAGTAAGTCTTGAGTTGCCACTTTATTAACAAAGTGGCAACTCAGTTAATTTGTTTGGTATTTATTGCATTGTTATTCAATGGAAAATGCTTAGCAAACACCTAATCATTATCGCATGGTGAACGCATTGTGTTGGCCGCTGCTTTATGTTGATGAGTTATTATTTTGATGGGCATTGTCTTGATGAGCATTGTTTTGATGGGCATTGTTTTGGGCACGAAATATTACGCTCACCCTGGCGCCACCAAGTGGACTATCATCAATACTGATATCACCTTCATATTGCTCGATAATTTCAGACGCTATCGACAAACCAAGACCCTGGCCTGATCGCAGCGTATCGGCGCGTAAGCCACGCTGAAAAATCATTTCTCGCTGCTCAGGGAGGACACCTAATCCATCATCATCGACAATAATAGTGACTGAACTTCCTCCCATTGTGGCGGTGATTTTGACCAATTTCAGGCAATATTTACAAGCATTATCCAGAATGTTTCCCATCACTTCCAGGAAGTCATTTTTTTCCCCCAGCCATGTGACTTCAGGAGAGACATCGAGCATAATTTTGATGCCCTTATGTTGATATACCTTAGTTAAGGCACTGATTAGGCCATCGAGCAAGATGGGGACAGAAGAAATCTGCCTCAGAAGTAAGCTATGGTCGCTGCGCATATTGGCTTTGTGTAGATAATAGCCGATTTGTTGGGATATCCGGTCAATTTGTTCAAGCATAATGGGTTCAGCTTGTTCAATGGTCAGCTTTTGAGGGGGGCGCAGAGAGCGCAGGGTTGACTGCAATACCGCCAGGGGCGTTTTCAGGCTATGCGTCAAATCCGAGAGGGTTGTGTGATATTTTGCATAACGTTTACGTTCACTGGATAACAAGTTATTTAAGTTTCTGACCAGCCCTCTTAATTCAGTAGGAGGATTCTCATCCAGTTCTTTCCTTTCCCCATTTTCTAATGAACTGATTTGGGTAATTACGGATTTTATTGGCCTAAGACTCCAGTCAGCAGCAAGCCAGATTAATGGAATGATGAGAAGTAAGTTAGCGATGAGTACATACCCAAACCATTCCCATACTTTTGCTGATTCCTGTACATCTTGTGGAATGGTATCAATGATAACAATGGTCATGGCAGGCAGTTTGTCAGTGGCAGGATAAATATTTACAGCAACTGAGTAGGTTAATAACACGTCCTTACTATTTTCTGCCTTTTTTGCATTATCTTGATTTGCCGTTGGATTATAGAAAAAATCCCCTTTTTCTTTAAAATACGCTTCTAGTGTATATAAGCCCTCTTTTTTCAGCCAGTCAGGATCAATCATTTTTTCCAATTCAGACACATTATTCTGGCGCCAAAGAATATTTCCATCATTATCATAGATCAGTGCTAATGCGCGGTAATTCATGGAAAAATCTTTGGGAACAAGGATTTCTAGCTTGTTATTTTCCCATCTGGCTAATGTGAAAAATAAATTACTTTGGCTACGGAGTATGGAATAGCTTGTTTTATCAAAGCTGACTAAATATCCGGCGATAGCAACAATGCCATATGATAGAGTCAATGCAAGAATAATAGCAGCCGTAGCCATGAGAAACCGTGTTCTCAAAGAAAAAGGTTTTTCAGAGAACTTAAACATTATAAGACTTCACATCGAAGCGATACCCTTGACCACGAACAGTGACAATGACCTCTTCCGGCCATTCATTCAATATTTTTTTCCTCAAACGCCCCATCAATACATCAATTGTGTGACTCTCGCGTAATTCAGCGTCCGGATACAATTGGCGCATTAGTGTTTCTTTACTGACAACTTTGCCATTATTGCGCATTAAGGTCTCGATAATAATGTATTCAAAGGCGGTCAACTTAATATTGGTTTCATTGATAGAAAACTCCTTTCTTGAGAGGTTGATTAAAAATGGTGATATCTCAACTAATTGTGATGCCAAACCACTATTACGTCGCATTAATGCCTGTATGCGGGCATTAATTTCTTCCAGATGAAAGGGCTTAGTAACATAATCATCGGCACCCGCGTTTAGCACGTTGACTTTTTCTTGCCAGCTCTCACGAGCGGTAAGAACAAGGATAGGTAAATTAACTTGCTCACTGCGCCAGCGCTGTAACATGCTAAGACCATCTTCTCCCGGTAACCCTAAATCAACGATAGCAATATCAGGGTGACTTTCTTTAAGATAATAATCTGCTTCTTTAGCATTCTCCGCAGCATCAACTTGATGTCCGATATCCCGTAATTGCACGGTTAAGTGATGGCGAAGTAATGCATTATCTTCAACGATCAATATCCGCATAATGATTCCTTATGCTAATCAGTAATTAATGTTTATCAAATAAATTTAAAATAGCTAAGTAACCAATTTCGTCAATAAAAATTAAATAGAATTATAGGTATATGATTATGAATAAACTAAGTATAGTAACAATTTAGCTTTTGTTGGTATATTAATGATTGGTGCGTTTAAAAACAAATGGTTAGGTTGAAATAGTAAATAAATATACAATTTATTTAACTTCTATATAAGTTCATATACTCCATAGCATTCAGGTTGCTACGTGACGATCGGGAGTCTGCTGGGATTACGCAGTTAGCAGGAAATTGCAGCACGAAAATTGCGCATGGGCGGAATAGAACCCGCCCATTTGTAGGGATAAATACAGATTATTTTAACTGGTCAACCAGCGAAGCAGCGTATCCAATGTAATTTGCTGGCGTCATGGATTTGAGGCGCTCTTTTTCCACTTCAGGAAGCTCAAGGCCATCAATAAACGCTTTCATCCCTTCAGCATCAACACGTTTACCACGAGTCAGTTCTTTCAGTTTTTCATAGGGCTTTTCAATGCCATAACGGCGCATAACAGTTTGGATAGGCTCTGCCAATACTTCCCAATTGCAATCCAGTTCATTCAGTAAGTGCTGTTCATTGACTTCCAGCTTATTCAACCCCTTCATAGTGGATTGATAAGCAATCAATGCATATCCCAGACCAACGCCCAGATTACGCAATACGGTTGAATCTGTCAGGTCACGCTGCCAGCGAGAAGCCGGCAGTTTGCTGGCAAGATGCCCCAGAACCGCATTTGCCAGGCCCAGGTTGCCTTCTGAGTTTTCGAAATCAATCGGATTGACTTTATGTGGCATGGTAGAAGAACCAATTTCCCCGGCCATGGTTTTTTGCTTGAAATGGTTCAAGGCGATGTAACCCCAGATATCGCGATCAAAATCGATTAGGATGGTGTTGAAACGCGCCACACAATCAAACAGTTCTGCAATGTAATCATGGGGTTCAATCTGAGTGGTATACGGGTTCCACTGAATACCTAAAGAGGTCACAAATGACTCACTGAATTGATGCCAGTCAACTTGTGGATAGGCGGATAAGTGCGCATTATAGTTACCCACCGCCCCGTTGATTTTGCCCAGAACTTCTGCCTGCTCAAGCTGACGGAATTGGCGCTTCATACGATAGGCCACGTTAGCAAATTCCTTGCCGACCGTGGAAGGTGTGGCAGGTTGACCGTGTGTCCGCGATAGCAGTGGCAGATCGCGATAATCATGTGCCATGCGTGTGATGGTATCGATTATTTGGCACCATTGCGGCAGCAGAACTTCCTCACGGGCTGTTTTAAGCATCAAGGCATGTGACAGGTTATTAATATCTTCTGATGTGCAGGCAAAATGAATAAATTCTGCAACCTGATGCAGGGCAGGAATATGCGCGACTTTCTCTTTCAGAAAGTATTCAACAGCCTTAACATCGTGGTTGGTTGTGCGTTCAATCTCTTTGATACGCAGTGCATCCTGCTCATTGAAATTTGCAATAATTTCATCAAGGTAAGCGTTTGCGTGGGCGTCAAAAGCAGGAACTTCTCGGATTTCTGTGGTTGCAGCCAGTTTTTGCAACCAACGTACTTCGACTTGCACACGGAATTTTAGTAAGCCGAACTCACTAAAAATAGCGCGTAATGCGCTGGCTTTATCGCCGTAGCGGCCATCAATTGGAGAAACAGCGGTCAGTGAGGATAATTCCATTGGTAGCAACTCCCGGATTTTATTTAACAATGTATGTTTAACAGATTTATGTTTAATAATTTAGATTTAACAGTTTTTCGCTGACAGTCTTTACCATCTAACCGTTAGCAAGGATCTCTTTTGCCTGTCGGATCAGACGTTGACGAGAAAACATGATTTGCAGGCGGCTACCGCCAACTTGTTGCCATAAAACGGCACTACGGATACCGGCCAGTAACACCGATCTGACTTTTGCCTGAATCAACGAATTACGTAATACATCAGGTGAACCCGTCACTTGAATGCGTGGTCCCAACGGGCTGATAACATCGACATAAATGCCAGCCAGGGCGTTGAACATTCCCTCTGACATAGGTTCAAAATAGGCTTGCTGACGTTCTAATTGTTCAATGCGATTTGCCAATTGATTGACGGCAGACGGATTTTTACTCAAGCGGCGTTCCAGTGCCACCAAACTCAGCATATAGCGGGTAAGATCGGCAGAAACGCCACTATGTGAACCATTGAACATACCCAACATGGCATCAAGGCCAACACGCAGGTTGCAGGCATCATTGCCAAAGACATCCAGTGTGGAGGTTGGATTCATGTTCAGGACACTGTTGATCATGATTTCAAAAGCATCCGTATCACACTGGCCTTCATGGGCAAGTTTTTGTACCAGACGGCCTGACTGGCAGATACCTGCCAGCGCCAGTGTAATATCGTAATAATTTTTAGCCACAACTACTCCTGTATACGTTGTTCGATCACACCACCACCGAGACAAACTTCACCTTGATAAAACACGGCTGATTGACCTGGGGTGATAGCGGCAACAGGGCTATCAAAACGAACCTCAATGTTATCTTCGCCCAGAGGGACGACAGTGCAGGGAATATCATGCTGACGGTAGCGTGTTTTGACTACACAGCGTATTTCTGCTTGCAGTGGTCGGCGATCCACCCAATCCAGTTGCCGGGCAATCAAACCGAGCGACATCAAACGAGGATGTTCATGGCCTTGGGCCACAATCAGTATGTTATTTTCGACATCTTTATCGACGACATACCAGGGTTCTTCACTACCGTTTTTCGTCCCCCCAATCCCCAGTCCTTTGCGCTGACCGAGTGTATGGTACATCAAGCCGGTATGTTGGCCGATGGTCTGTCCATCAACCGTCATTATCGGGCCGGGCTGGGCGGGTAAATAGCGCCCAAGGAAATCACGGAACTTACGCTCACCAATAAAACAGATGCCCGTCGAATCTTTTTTCTTTGCGGTGACCAGGCCAATTTCTTCGGCAATGCGGCGTACTTCGGGTTTTTCCAATTCCCCTACCGGAAACAGGCTCTTGGCAACTTGCTGGTGGCTTAAGGTATATAAAAAATAGCTTTGATCTTTATTATCATCCAGGCCACGGAGCAATTGGCTCATGCCGTTCACATCCCGACGACGGACATAATGCCCAGTTGCAATATAGTCAGCCCCTAAATCCTCTGCGGCAAACTCCAGAAATGCTTTAAATTTGATTTCTTTATTGCAAAGAATGTCCGGGTTTGGGGTTCTGCCGGCTTGATATTCAGCCAGAAAATGTTCGAATACATTATCCCAATACTCGGCTGCAAAATTAATGGTATGCAGTTCTATGCCCAGTTTGTCACAAACGGCCTGGGCATCGGCAAGATCGGTAGCCGCCGAGCAATACTCTTCACTATCGTCTTCTTCCCAGTTTTTCATGAACAGGCCAGCTACCTGGTAGCCCTGCTGTTGCAGAAGGTAGGCGGAAACGGATGAATCAACACCGCCGGACATGCCGACAATGACTTTTTTCTGGCTGTTATCTGACATGGATATATCTCACTGCGGAAAAAAACAAACGCAATACTTTAGCACGTTGGCAACCAAGGTGCACCAAGCGTCTTCATTTGGCGAAAGGTGAACCATAATAATCCAGTATCGAGAGTGGATAAGTTTTGTGCTCCAGGTAGCAAAGAAGACTTTCGGCGACCAGAGGGGAGCGTAACTGTGAACTGTTAAGGATTTCTTCTGCACTTAACCAATGGCAGCAATGGATATCGTTATCTTGTGGATTGGTATCTATGACTTTTTCCATTTCAACCAGGAATAGAAAACGGATAAATGGGGTTCTGTCCGGCGCAACCCATTGGTGCAATTTTAAAAATGCGTGTGGTTGTACACAAATTCCGGTTTCTTCCCACAGTTCCCGTTCAGCAGCAGCCAGTAATGTTTCATCCGCTTCAAGGTGGCCTGCCGGTTGGTTCCAGAGGAGCTTGCCGTTGATCAATTCTTCAACAATCAAAAATTTATTTTCTGCATGAACAATGCAGGCAACCGTGACGTGTGGACTAAACAAGATTAATTTCTCTCCATTCTCCAGGGGATAATGTGTCTAATTGTATCGAACCCATACTAAAACGGATTAGGCGCAATGTAGGGTATCCCACATGGGCAGTCATTCTGCGTACCTGCCGATTGCGCCCTTCATATAACGTAATTTTAAGCCAACTTACCGGAATGCTTTTTCGTTCCCGAATAGGGGGAATTCTCTCCCAAAGCCACTCAGGCTCTTCGACTAATTCAGCGCCAGCGGATAAGGTTGGGCCATCTTTCAATAAAACGCCGCTACGCAGTTTATTCAGGGCCGTTTCATCAGGAATGCCTTCTACCTGAACATAGTAAACTTTAGCGCTTTTTTTAGCGGGTTGGGTCAGTTTAGCTTGCAATTTGCCATCATTGGTCAGCACCAGTAAACCTTCACTATCACGATCCAGACGACCCGCGGCATAAACATCAGGAAACGGGATAAAATCTTTTAACGTTGCTCTGCCCATTGCATCGGTGAATTGAGGTAAGACATCATAAGGTTTGTTCAAAATCAATACCCGACGAGGGCTAATTGTTTTTTTTATAGCTCTGTTATTTTTTCTCTGGCTGAATCGGTTAAGTTGGCGTTTTTTAAAAGAGATATTTGTCATGATAAGCCATCGTTAAAAATAAGGGTGCGTATTATACCTTAAAATCTGTGACCGTTGGCGTTTGCAGAATATTCAAGTAGTATTGACACGTCCCTTACAAAAAATTAACAAGGCATTGCGCTTATTTGAAAGGAGAGGTTAATGGAAAGCAAAGTTGTTGTTCCAGCGGAAGGTAAAAAAATTACTATTGATGTCAAAGGTAAATTAAGTGTTCCGAATAACCCGATTATCCCTTATATCGAAGGGGATGGCATTGGTGTTGATGTTACGCCGGTCATGCTAAAAGTTGTTGATGCTGCGGTTCAGAAAGCGTATGGCGGTGAGCGCAAAATTTCCTGGATGGAAATCTACACAGGTGAAAAATCCACGCATGTCTATGGTAAAGATGTTTGGTTACCCGATGAAACGCTAGATTTGATTCGTGAATATCGTGTTGCTATCAAAGGTCCTCTGACAACGCCAGTAGGTGGTGGTATCCGTTCGCTGAATGTAGCACTGCGTCAGCAATTGGATCTGTATGTCTGCCTGCGTCCGGTTCGTTACTACCAAGGTACGCCAAGCCCTGTTAAGCAGCCTGAATTAACCGATATGGTTATTTTCCGCGAAAACGCGGAAGATATTTACGCGGGTATTGAGTGGAAAGCAGGTTCAGCGCAAGCGGACAAAGTGATTAAATTCCTGCAAGATGAAATGGGTGTTAATAAGATCCGTTTCCCTCAACAGTGTGGTATCGGTATAAAACCTTGCTCAGAAGAAGGCACTAAACGTTTAGTACGTGCCGCGATTGAATATGCTATTGATAATGACCGTGAATCAGTCACTCTGGTTCATAAAGGCAATATCATGAAATTCACCGAAGGTGCTTTCAAAGACTGGGGTTATGAACTGGCTCGCACTGAATTCGGCGGAGAATTGTTGGATGGTGGCCCGTGGGTTAAGATCAAGAATCCTAAAAATGGCAAAGATATCATCATCAAGGATGTCATTGCAGATGCTTTCTTGCAACAGATCCTGCTGCGGCCAGCAGAGTATGATGTTATCGCTTGTATGAACCTGAATGGTGACTACATTTCTGATGCTTTGGCTGCACAGGTGGGTGGCATCGGTATCGCTCCAGGAGCAAACATTGGTGACGAGTGCGCACTGTTCGAAGCAACACACGGTACCGCACCTAAGTATGCAGGCCAGGATAAGGTCAACCCGGGTTCGGTGATCCTTTCCGCTGAAATGATGTTACGCCACATGGGATGGTTCGAGGCTGCTGACTTAATCGTTAAAGGTGTTGAAGGTTCCATTGCTGCCAAGACCGTAACTTACGATTTTGAGCGTCTAATGGAAGGTGCTAAGCTGCTGAAATGTAGCGAATTCGGTGATGCAATTATCTCACATATGTAATTAATTACTTAACTGAATAGATGACGGGAGCTTAATGGTTCCCGTTGTTTTATTATCACAATGGAAACGGTTATCAAAACATTATCAAAACCAGTTATCAAAACCCATCAAATTTTGAGCAACTTAGACGACAATTTTTATCCAATCTTTGCCACGGTCATCATGGTATTTATCTGTCTGTTGCTGCGTTTTATGCCCCAATAAATCTTTCGTATTAATACCCTGATCGCGATATAGACGCTCTGATAATGAGCGCTGCTCATGAAAGGTCGCTGGAGTTCCTTCTCTCCAATCAATATCTGTTTTATCACGTGCTTTTTTGAAGTTTGTTGTTAATGTATTAGCTGTTACTTTTTCTCCGCGTTTAGACTGTGATGTGGTGTGAAAGTAGTGAATTAAATACGGGCTAACAACACGGTCGCGGCAGCGCGCAACAACTTCTCTGAGAGAAATATTGAGAGCATTGCATCGTAACGCTAAGGGGATAGCTAATCTGGTTCCTGTTTTTTCTTGAGAAACATGCAGATGATCGTCCCAAATATCACTAAATTTCATCTCAGAAATATCACCTAATCTCTGGCCTGTTACTATTGCTAACAACATTGCATTACCCATGTACTTGTAGTGTGAGTCAGCGACTTCAAATATTTTTTGCCACTCATCCAGATTGAGACACTGACGAGTCACTCTCCTCCTTGGCTGCTTAGTTGCTAGGGCGGGATTGTAACCCGGAGGAACCTCCCCGGCATGCTGAGCTTCTTTAAAGACATCAATCAAAACAGAACGGATAACTTGAGCCATACGAGGTTGTCCGGCTGATTTATATTGATCCAGTATTTCAGCTATATCTCTGGCATCCACGGCAGGAAGAGACTTCATTGCTAGAGCTTGCCGCATTAAATCTACCGGCTTGCGTTTCTGTTTGAACGTATTGAGTTTGATATCACCAGTTTCTAGGCGTTCTTCCTGAACTTTCCAGTACCTATCCAGCCACGTATCAACAGTAATTTCTTTTCCCTTAATGTTTGCTATACGATCACCAATTGCCATGACTTGCCGGCTACGTTGTTCAGCTAGTCTATTGTTGGCTTCAATAGCAATTTCTTTTGCTTCTTGCTCATCGTCGCCTAAAGCATGGTATTTTCCTGTAATGGGATGTCGATAGCGCCAATACACCTTATTGGTTTTGCGACTAAACAATGGGTATAAGTTGGGGATATTGATATTGTTTTTGCGAGGTCTAGCAGCCATCATTTAAGATCCTCTGTAATTTAGGATTATCCGACTTATTTATAGTTGGAGTAGCTAACCGTCCAACTAGTTCTGCATCTTCTCTAACCCGCCAAATGCCGCCTTCTTTTTGTGCTGGTGGGTAAAAAAAACCATTTCTAGCATAACGTTGAAGGGTGCTTAAACTAGGCGGGCGACTCCTATATCTGTCGCTTGCCCATTCATCCAGAGTTAGCATCTGCATATTTTAACCTCTTTTCATTTCCTTCTGAATCATTCGCACATAATATCCCAGCACTGATTTAGCGCTGAATCGCATATGGTTGAGTGGTTTAAATTGGGGTGTGTATTTATCGAGAATGGCGGTGACTGCGGTATCGTCGTATTTGGGTAGCTTTCTAAGCTCTTTCAGGCATTCCCTCGCCACCGTCCTCCTTGCGTTCTCGAATTCGCTAGTCATGGGTTAATACGGCAGGAAATATTACCTTTATGCGATTCCCTTATTACTCCTGAGCGTTCATTGTTAATGGTAAAGAACACGGGTTCATTTACTTTCCTATCTTTTTGCTTCAAGAAATCTGCTACTAATCCAAATACCATATCAATGTCTTTCTTGTTCGGTACTTCGATTGTTACTTTCATGCTATTTTCCTCAATTGTTCATTGCCGACATTAATCAAATAATCTCGATCGACGGTTGTTATTATTCTGCGTGGGTTAGTGAATGGTCGCCAAATTAGCAATAAACTACCTTTGTTATTTCCATTCACTGGTTTTTGTGTTTCTGCGTTAACAAATGAAATCCGTCCACCCGTTATTAATCTGACCTCATCGACAGTTTCCATTGCTAATTTAAACCAGCCTACAGATGTATCAGAGGGAACTAACATCACGACAGGTTGTAACTGTTTCTGACATTCGATAGCAGCTTTTTCTACCCACGACTTGATATTCGAGTAGGGTGGATTTACCCATGTCGAGCCGTAACTCACCCAATCACATTCCAGTGCATTATCTCGTTCCGTGAGATAATGAGCACACAGGGTATTTTGAGCGTTGGCGGCGGCATCTAAATAAAATCCGAATTCTAAATCGAGTGCCAGAAATAACGGGAGTGGAGTTTGCCAAAAGTCTTTAAATTCCTTGGGTGTGTTACTGCCTCCGTAGTCACTCATCGTTTATATTCCTCGTTTTCCTCCTATTCTTCTCATAATCCTCCCCACACTCCCGGCTACAGAATGCACCGTGTACTGCTGGCTCCGTCTCACGCCATCGGCACATACCGTTGATGCTGGTTAATGCTGGTGGCCGGTTCTGGAGTGCATGAGATATATTCAGCTCATTTAATTCATTCGCTGCATCGATAATATCCATGATGGTTCTCTATTTGTTGCGGTGAGGATATAGGTTTACTGCGAATACGCTTTTTCCATCACCTATATCATGAATGCTTTTATAAACCTCGCCATCAGCTAAATTATATATAGCCACAGGCTTCATATTTTCATATTCAGCGAGTTTTTCTATCGCCTCACAGAGCTTTATTAAATCATCACAGTCAATTTTAATTTCATTTACGTCATCTATCTTGGTTACATTAGCTGCTGTTTTTAATCTGTTTGCCAACTCAATCACATCATTGTTCATTATTATCACCTCCCAGCCAATTTAAAAATATCTGCATACTATTTTCATCTATTACACGCTGCCCGTTATCCAATGTATGAACTGTTATCTGAATATTGTCGATGTTAATAGTTCCACTATTTATAACGGTGGGTAGTTGTTCATTTTGATTATTCATTACTATCACCTAAACCTCCTGCATATATTTGCTGCCCGTTCGCACATTTCAGTGTCAAACCAGCCGAAATGGCATTCGTTGAAACTGATATTTAATTGATTTGCTAACCATCTGTACGCATCCGTGCGCTCTAAATTACGACTCCTGACTACATCATCGAAATACCGATGAGCCGATGCTCTGGCTCTGCGTGTCGTTTTATCTGCCAGTGACCCCATCGGGATATCCGTTCCCGGATGAATACTGACACGCGCACCACATGCCCAACAGTGGTATAGCCACGGCCAGCGGTTATCATGGATGCGTTTAAAAACATTCAGGTGATGCTCAATCATCACGTGTCTGCCGCAATAACGGCAGTGTGTCGGAATGGGATAGGGGTCATTGACTCTTGCAATCGCTATGGGATTGGGGTTCCATGGGGTGAACTGCATATGTCCTCCCGAATTTGGTTACAATAATCCTCCCGCCGCATAGCAGCGTAGTGATAGGGTTGGGGTTAATTAGATACTTCTGTCTGGATTGCCGAGCACGAAGACCCGGTGTTGGAAGTCGGTGGCAGATGTCTTTTGAGCGGGTTTTTTGTCTTTCCTTACATACCTTCCTTGATTCTCATTGGCCCATATTCGTCTACATACAACGCACCGACGATTTTTGGTGTATCTCAGTGTATGCCCGTGTGGACAGGGTTTACCGTAAAAATATTTACTCGGCTCCGTGGTCATCAATCGCATCTCCCATGCTATTCAGTTTATCAACCTGCTTCTGGGTTGTTTCTGGTTTTTCGAACCAATCATCTACGCTGGACATGCCATCACGCAGAGACGCATAGATTTTTTTCATCTGAACCATCTGAGCAGGGCGCATTGCTTCAACTCGACACTGAATGCGTTTTTGGATTTGCTCACTGGTTACGCCAAATTCCGCTTTGAATACTTCAACCATTTTTTTAATGGCCTCTGGTGATGTATCTGCATTACTCCTGAGAGTCACATCACACTGATTAACCGCAGCCTCAACAACATCTCCCGGTATTACACCGAGGATACAGGCGCGTAATCTTCTGGAACCCTGATTAGCGACCAATTCATAGATATCGCGGGGATCTTCCAGTTTCTTTTTGCCATTACGCGTAAATCGAACATGAGGAACCGTGAATGTTTTTACCTGTCTGGTGTTCGTCTCGATATCCCATGCGAACGCCTCAACGGTTGATTCCCCGTTTTTTTGCTCCAACTCTCGGATACCAAACTGAATATTCCCCCAATTTTGAGCTACTGCTTCGGCTAATCTGATACTAGGCCCTGTAACTTCTGCACCTCCGCGTGAATATGAATACAAGGCGCTTTCTGCCAGAGTAGGTCGGGTGCATGCTTGTAAAATTCTGTCCATTGCCATAATGGGGTCACGCGGGAACTTTTTAGCTATCACCATTGCGGCTTGAACTTCCTGTAACGCGATGCTCGACTTTAACATCCTATAACGTTGGCTTGTTGAAGCCAGTCGCGTTGACTTTTACCTTGTTTAAAATTGGCAAAAATACCCAATGTGTGAGAAAGCAGTTTCCTGGCAATTCGATTACTCAAATGCCACAAATCCCGTGCCCAGCACTTCTCGATAGCAAATTGCCCGGCAAGTTGACCAATGACGGTTTCAATTAAACGGCGTTTGGCGTTAATGACCCTTCTCGTTTTTCTGGGGATGGGATCATCCCTATTGGCACGCACTGGGGTAATCATTTCAATACCCTCTGCCTTCATTTCCTGTTTAAATTCAACGCCTAAATACCCTTTATCACCCAGCAAATAGCCTTTTATCGAACCGATCACATCCCAGGTTGCTTCACGCTCACCGACATTGGCGGGCGTCAGCGTAAACCCGGTTACCACGCCGATTTCGTCTATCATGAGATGTCCTTTGAAGCCGTAGTAAGTTTCGTTTTTGGCGGCACAGTACCCATAATCGGCTTGTCCTTTGAAGTTGGCACTGCCTTTTGCTCTTTTGAATCCACAGACGGGCAGCGGAAATCCGTCGATAATATGTACCGGCCTGTCGGGCGCGCCCAATAACCTCGCCAGCTTTTCTTGCAGTTGTTGTTTAACAACCCAAAGATTAGAAATCTGTTTAGCGAAATTGGCGCGCGAACCTAGCCCCGGAAACCACTCGCGCCAGTGGTCATTAAAGTACGTCCAAATGCCTTTATCTGTTGAAAGTCCTAAAAATTCACCCACCACTTCCATCGTGATGGCTTCTGCATCGCTCAGTTTAGGCGGATATCCCCGGCTTCTGAATCGCATACTTTGCTGTAACTGCGTTAAATTGTCATCTACCCAACAAAACACCCAAATGATAAAATCTTGCTGTGACATAGCCTTTTGTTCCTTTATCTCTCTATTTTTGACGACTTAAAGTTATAAAGGAGCGGCTATGTCATTTCAACTCACCATAAAAGTCGAGCATCGCGTTTCCTGTATTGCCCGCTGTTGTTCAACGGCTACCATCCCCTGTGTTGGCTGCGCTTGCGGTGCATTAGAACCAAATGGATTAATTACATTATTCATCTCTTCTCCTGGCCCACTCAGGGCGTTGAACAACTTCGAAACCTAAGCCGAAATTTCCTTTTACTCGGCACTCGTGGTACGTATTTAGATTCTTTCTGAACAAATCAAAACCAACCTCCCTGTCATACTGATCCAGAACAAACAGACGAACAGGATATTTGCCACAATCGATAGATTCACTGACTGCCAGAAAACAAAAGATAGGGATAGTTCCGGTATATTGCCGATAACCTTCGCCATACATGGCATCCTGAACGTGATAGCGATATTCCTCTATATGAGTAGGGAATCGACTAATATCTGAAACTTTTTTAACATCTACAATGATGTCATTATCGGGGATTAACTTATCCGGTCGTATCCTGCATAATTCGCCAGTTTCAGCGTCGTTCCAATAAATTGAAGCCTCACAAACTCCATCGTGTTCCAATAGCCGCCTCCCCCCCGGATGAGCCATCACACTATCCCGCATTAGTTGTAATTTCCGGTGTTGCTCGTAGTTCATCACGATCTTTCCTGTTTTTTTGCACTCTTCTAAAAACTCCTTTTCTTCTTCTTTTCCTGAGTTGGTGCGGCGATTGAATTGAGGTGCTTTAATAAACCTATTGTCAAATTCATCCGGTTCTAATAACAGACAATGAAGCGCCGTCCCCATATCCAGAGCGCTTTTTTTCTCTTCATCCTCTGGGGCGTCCCTGTCCCAATCTAAAAGTGCTGTTGATTTTGCCACTTTATCCAACTGCGACTTGCTCACCCCCTCGCCGCGGTGATAGTCCTCATTGGAAATGTCATAATAGATACCGGGTTTCATGCCTCTGCTCCTCCACTGCTCGACACACATCAAACAGCCATGTGTGGTACGTATCCATTAATTCAGGCCGTTTATCACCCGCCATTTCCAACAGAGAATTAATCTCATCTGATAGCGTGTTGTCGGGTAATTTTCCCAGTCTGTTATTGGCTCTATTGTCCAGATCCTCATCGAGACTATCTTGGTATGCAGCTTCCTCTCTGTCCCGCTCATATTTTGCATCCTGCATCCAGCAGGGATCACATCCGAAGCCTCTCATGCGGCCTCCTTGTGCATATGCTGGGCGATAGCCATAAGATGCCGATATCCGTATCCGGCTTTCTTTAATTCTTCCGCGATTTGTTCTTCGTCGCAATGAGTCATGAGATAGGCCAGCATTTCACCAGGCTCTGGATTAGAGCGTTTGGCAAACTCTGAAAATGTCATATCAATGTGCAGGTCAGCAGGGTCTTTGAATATTACCTGTGTACGTCCATGCAGCGTTCTACTGGTCGTTTCTGCATAGGTATAACTTAGAGTGATTGGGTGCATATTATCCTCCGTTAAACCGGAATAAATACAAATGATGAGATGATGAGTAGTGCGAGACGGCGCACATGGCAGCGCCAGTTTCTGATTGCCTGTGGTTGTTTGGGTACGACTGCGCGCCCGTCGAACATGTTGTTACGCATGTAACAGCCCCTCGTTAGTGAAAACGATTAGTGTTTTTCTGATTTGGATTATTTAGAGGTTAGAGAAATAAGCGCCCGGGCGTGCAGTTCGGCGGATTCGCGACTTGCTCCACTTTTGGTGAAGACAGCCTCTTCGGCGCTCCATCCTTTGCGTAATCTTTTCCCGATAGTTTGAGGGCGAACATTACACTCTGGTATTCTGGCCCATTGTGATAATGTCATAGATACTCCATTTATAGTAATAAATACATTTGTTCTTGTATTATTACTCTGAACTAGTTTTTCGGCCCATCTACAATTCTCTGGGCTATAATCCCCATTATTATCTATCCTATCTACACTGTGATTTTTACTTGGTCTCTCTCCCATGTCATAAATAAAATTTTCAAAGCTAGACCATCTTTCACAAACTTTAATTCCTCTCCCTCCATAAGACGGGTATGCTTTGTGTTTTTTATTTTCGCATCGCTGCCTCATTGCCGACCAAATAGAATATTCATTCGACTTTGCCATTTTATGTTTGGTTGGTCTATTGTCATTCCATTTGCATCCACATGATGTGGAATTTCCGCCTTTCAAACTAGTTCCTCTAATTTGAACTTTATTACCGCAATCACAGATACAATTCCAAAATCTTCCGGGCCTTTCTGGGACGGGGCTAATAACCAGAAGCCGATCAAATTTTAAATTTGTCAGTTCTAATGGTTTCATTTTTATATAAGACCCCCATAATTAAATCGGCGTGTATATGTTTAGGCATTGTTATTCTCCAGTGACATAGCTCCGTCCTCTGGATAATCAGTACAATAAATTCCTAATTGCTCTATATAAATCCCACCGTCAACCTGAATTGCTAAATTATCGCCGATAGTAAATTCCTGCTCTAATTCCTCGTTAGTCATTTCACCATGAGGAATTCCAGCAAATTTACATACTGCTAATATTTGTTTACCTGTAAGTGTTATTCTATTCATCATTATTCTCCTTTCGGTGGTTCAGGGAATGGCATCCAATATTCAACATTATATTCATCATCTATCTCAATTTCGTTTAACCGATTAACTACTCCCCAGTACCAGTATTCTCCGTCCTCAGCTCTCCCATATAATCGGCATTTATAATTGCCATTATTGGTATAGAATTCACAACCTAAAACTATTTCATCTATTTCAGGTAGCCGATCTGAACATTTAATCCACTCCATAAACCCTCCTGTTATTCATCGTCATCACAGTCGCAATTGACAATTCGCTGACTTAATTCAGCTATTTCTGAGGCAATTTCAGCCGTTCCTTGCAAACTATTCTGCACGTGCTCCTGAAATGACCTGATAAACAGAGCAAAATATATGGAAGGCGAACCTTGTAAATCACCTTTGGTGCTCAATTTCACTTCGTTACTGCCATTCGATATCAATTTTATTGTTAGTGTGAATTCTGTCATTATTGTTTTCCTATATTCAGGTAATAAAAAACCCCGCATTGGCGAGGTTGTTTAATTATTTTGTATTTCTCAATTCTCTTACAACTCTGATTGTTTCTGCGTACGTAGCATATTTAAATTTCTCAGGACGACCACGTTGAATATATTCATCTACAGACATCCGACGCCATTCAGGATGAGGCCTATTCCCACACAGAATAAATTTAGAATCGTCAAAATCTTTTTTGAATACATCTACATTGATAGATTCTGACAGACCAATACCGTAGAACATTGTTGCAATTATGCGGATCGTGGTTGAACCTTTATGAATAATATGAATTACCTGCATAACAATATCCTCAGTTATTAGCATTCAACTCACCACAGCCCACTCAGAAATGAGCTGTAATTGGCTAATTGAGTGAAGACCATTTGCGATAGTTCTGCCTAGCGCCCCAGCATAGCTTGGCATAAAAACAACGCATTACAGAACGCGGTTCATATGACGCAGCCCGCTTACGATAATATTCGTAGTCCTCTTTGCATTCAGCGGCAAATTGCATTGGTGTGGTCATATTCATACCCTCAGAATTAATATTGTTTATTTGGAATGTACCTGCATATTTAACCACCTCAGGCGGCAGTGGTTCTCCTGCTATTCCCCAACAGACAGGAATTTGTTATATTCCAGATCCCCCGATAGACATGAGGTCTTTTTATGATTCAAAATTCTAGCCAAGAAGAGTTGTTAAGACTGATTGAAGTTGAAACAGCTGCTTTTAACCGCATCATTCAGTCTATTTTCAAAGTATTAAATGAGGAGCAAAGGAAAGACATTTATCGCGACCTAGAGGGTCTTAGCCTTACTCTTGTGAAGGAAATGAAGGAGAGTGACAGCAAGCTTTACAATCGCGAACAAGCGATTCGTAATCATGTTCATCGCCTTCTGGATAATTCAACTGGCGAATAATTTCGTGGCGTTCCCTTTCTAATTTCATGATCGGGTCAGAAGCATTATTTATTTCCCGATCATGGTCTTGTTTATAAGGATTTATTTTAGCTTGGTTGATTTCATTATCTAATTGCTGATTCACTTTTTCTCGCGCTTTGTTTAGGTATTCCACTTGTCTTGCAAGGGAAATTACATCGCGACGTGCATCTAATTTATGTTCCATCCACTGATAAATTTCCTCAATTGTATTTCCATTTGCGATTATTACTGGCTCATTCTTTTGCATTTTTATTTTCCTAACGCGATGCTCGACTTTTATGGTGAGTTGAAATGACATAGCCGCTCCTTTATAACTTTAAGTCGTCAAAAATAGAGAAATAAAGGAACAAAAGGCTATGTCACAGCAAGATTTTATCATTTGGGTATTTTGTTGGGTAGATGAAAATCTAACGGCGTTACAGCAAGGCACACGGTTCAGAAGCCGGGGATATCCACCTAAGCTGAGCGATGCGGAAGCCATCACGATGGAAGTCGTGGGCGAATTTTTAGAATTTTCAACGGATAAAGGCATTTGGACGTACTTTCGTGACCACTGGCGCGAGTGGTTTCCGGGACTGGGTTCACGCGCCAATTTCGCTAAACAGATTTCGAATCTTTGGGTTGTTAAACAACAACTGCAAGAAAAGCTGGCGAGGTTATTGGGTGCGCCCGACAGGCCGGTACATATTATCGACGGATTTCCGCTGCCCGTCTGTGGATTCAAAAGAGCAAAAGGCAGTGCCAACTTCAAGCAACTGTCTTGAACGCGATTTTATGGCGTTATCTGATGATACGAATTATTCCATTCTTCATTTTTTCTAATCATCGCATTCAAGATGGTCAGCAGCTTGCGCATACAAGCCACAAGAGCCACTTTTTTGGCCTTACCCGCCGCCAGCAGGCGGTTGTAAAACGTCTTGATTACCGGGTTAAAACGGGTTGCCACGAGTGTGGCCATATACAACGCTGTCCGAACCCCAGCGCGCCCGCCAAAGATGGTTCGTCGACCCCGCATAGTTCCCGAGTCACGGTTAACAGGAGCAACGCCAACAAGTGCACTGATTTCCCGACGCGAGAGCTTGCCCAGTTCAGGGACTTCTGCCAGCAGGGCTGCTGTTGTCATTGCCCCAATGCCCTTGATGGCGCTGAGCCGGTCAGCCAGTTCCTTAAAATGAATCTGGATATGTTTATTCATATCTTCATCGATCCGCGCCAGCTCAGCTTCCAGTGCTTTAATGACAGTGTTGATGCTCTTTCTGCTCTGAGGATGCGCAGGATGTAGGCGATTACGCTCAGCAACCAGCATCGTAATCAACTGCCGTCTGCGCACCACCATGGCAGAAAGAATCTGACGTTCCGCATCTGGCAGCGCCCGAATAAACCGTTCTCGTTCGGGATGACGGTTTATCACTTCTGCCATCTGAGTCAGGACCTTGGCGTCAATGCGGTCAGTCTTTGCCAGATATCCCATGGCCCGGGCAAAATCTCGCGCTTGCCTGGGATTAATAACAACGACATCAAACCCTTCGGCCTGAAGCGAGCAGGCAACAGCAGATTCCAGTCCACCGGTGGCTTCCATCAGAATCAGGGACACGAGATGTTGCTTCAGTACGGACACAATGGCATCAAAACCATCAGGATCATTACTGGCGGTGAATGCCTCTACGCCAGTACTCACGGCGATATCTAATGAGGCTTTGGAAACATCGATGCCCACACAAAGTGGATTTGGCTGACTCATATTACCCTGCCTTGCAAATACGTTATGGATGACGGACAACTGTTCGGGTTTCAGATGAGTGGCTCAGTGTATGCGTCAATAGCTTTAAAACGGGCTTAAAACCCCAGGGCAACTCAGACTGCGTACACTGTGCCAAATCTAATCGTATTTATTTTAACCTACTTTTAAGATACAAGGGCAAGCCGATTATGGGTACTGTGCCGCCAAAAACGAAACTGACTACGGCTTCAAAGGACATCTCATGATAGACGAAATCGGCGTGGTAACCGGGTTTACGCTGACGCCCGCCAATGTCGGTGAGCGTGAAGCAACCTGGGATGTGATCGGTTCGATAAAAGGCTATTTGCTGGGTGATAAAGGGTATTTAGGCGTTGAATTTAAACAGGAAATGAAGGCAGAGGGTATTGAAATGATTACCCTAGTGCGTGCCAATAGGGATGATCCCATCCCCAGAAAAACGAGAAGGGTCATTAACGCCAAACGCCGTTTAATTGAAACCGTCATTGGTCAACTTGCCGGGCAATTTGCTATCGAGAAGTGCTGGGCACGGGATTTGTGGCATTTGAGTAATCGAATTGCCAGGAAACTGCTTTCTCACACATTGGGTATTTTTGCCAATTTTAAACAAGGTAAAAGTCAACGCGACTGGCTTCAACAAGCCAACGTTATAGGATGTTAAAGTCGAGCATCGCGTTTAATCCTTTGGGTATATTTGAATATTTCATTTTTTCTCGTAGTCCGGCCAGGGCAATAATCGCTAGCATCCAGCCAATGCCACAACCTGCGCCATAAGTAATAGATTCAGCAAAGTTATAGTTTCGCTCAACCATAAATATGGTAGCGCCAAAAATCGCACAGTGAATAGTAAGTAAGGCAGGAAAATTCCTAGCGAATGATAAAGGGAAGGAATAAATTTATCGAGAAACATCTCCAAAATTTGGACAAGAGCAGCTAAAACACCGATAAAGGTTATAAAATTAAGAAATGATAAATCTATTCCTTCAATGATCTCTATAGTTTGTTAAATCAATATATTAATTTGATTTTATAACAGAAAAATAGATAGTGCCCGATCATTACGGATAATGCTGTTTTCATAACTGGCTTAACTTATGATTTGGTGTTTTGTAAAAACACAGCTGTCATTGGGAAATGACTATTTTTAAGGTAATTTCCCAATCCTTGCTTCCACAACCACACCAATAATATTTACTTGATTACTAAGGGTAATCATATTGTATTGAGGATTTAATGGCTTTAAAAATGTATCATATCCTTCTGTAATCAGTTGCTTGAAAGTCAGTTCCTTCTCTCCATCGAGTTTTGCTACGACTAAATTGTTGGGCGTCGGCTTAACTTCTGGATCAACTAAAATGATCATGCCTTGCGGGAAGCTTAGTCCATTCGGCGATACCATTGAATCACTTTTTACTTCCAGCCAAAAAGCACGTTGTGAACACTCAATACAGGTTTCATATGCCTTTGCAGTACGGCTTGTTTGGTATTTTGGTGTGGGATCTTCGCACCAATTACCTGCATTTACCCAGTCGAGTAATGGATATTGCCTATGCAGGAGCGTATGACTGGCAAATGCCGCATTATCATCATAGAGAACAGAGACAAGTTTTCTTGCTTGTTTATCCAGCGATGGACTGAAATCTGCAATTTTGACTTCCAGTTTTTGGGCAAAATAGGCCGCCATCTCCAAGTTAAGGGCGTTTATTCCGTTGAGATAGTGTGAAATTGCACTTTGTGTCTTGTCGATGTCTTCTGCAAGCGTTTCCTGAGAGATGCCGAGCTGCTTTTTTTTGGATTCAAATATCTCTTTTAAACGTGCCGAATCTGCAAGTTGTTCTGCTGTAAGTTTCTTTTTCATGGGATCATTTTAATACCACCGCTATTAAAATGATAAATACTAAAAATATTGAAATATTTAGTACTTTAGATATTATCTTGAGGGGAGGAGGAATAGTATGGAAAAAATCCCATTATCAGAGTATGTAAAGTTGAATGGCCAAGTTAAAGCAGCGCGTTTAGTCGGTGTTCATCAAACAGCGATCAGTAAAGCACTGCGTTCAGGCCGGAAAATATTTTTAATTCGTCAAGAAGATGGAACCTACAAAGCTGAAGAATGCCGCCCGTTCCCTAGCCAAAAGCAAGGTGTATTGTGAATAACGAAGATATCAGAAGTACGATTAATTCATCTCTATTATAGGTTGAACTTAATTATCTCACTGATTTTATTAAAGTGTTTTTTGTGTATATTGTTGGGGGAGAAAACGTGAACGTTAACATTGGTCATTACTTCAGAGCGATAGGGAGCATTCTTGACATTATGCCCGTAAATGATTACCGCAACGCTTTAGATGCTGATTCGTCAGATGGATATTTACTCGAAAATAAAGAGATATTTCATTTTCTTGATTCATTTCCATCCCCTGAAGTATTGCAGAGTTATGAAACAATCTTACCTGGTTACGCTGAAAGAGTATTTACTCTCAGAGAAAAAGAGCAGGTTTTTCAACATGAAAAGCAGAATAAGGCATTGAATGGAGTGATAAACAGAGATAGACGAGGGCAGTGGATGGGCTTTTTCATTACCTTATTTATCTTAATTATTGCGACTGTTTTTGCTTTTAGAGGCGAAATATTATTTGCTGGTACTTTAATCACTATAGATTTGGTGGGATTGGTTTCTGTATTTGCCATTGGTCGTAAATTGAATATTAAATAATTTCAGAATAATATAAAGATTTATTCAAAAAATAAGTGATTATTCTTACTATCTGTCTTTTATATTAGTTATTTTTATGTTATATGCTCAATAAACCTCAAGTTACAACCCGCAAGAAGACGCGAGGCCTTATATTTCCCCGTGCAGCGGGGAAATATAACACGCATCTTGACGTTGGATTGGTATATATGTCTTAGGCAGTTACTGATTTTCTTTTGCTTTGTACATAATTTCATCGAATCACACATTGTGAGTTAATTAATAATTATAAGATAATCAAATTTTCTTTTATAGAAAAAAATAAAATACAATATAATATAATATAATATAATATAATAATAAATATTATTCTTTGCCTAATGAATTTTTTTAAAAGTTATTTATAATTAATCGATTTTAAGTTACAGTTGTAAATAAAAAAGTAATAGCTTGAAAATTTATGGGATATCTCTCAATCTGCTAAAGGAACTTCATTTTGTCTGATTCAGTTTTATTTTCTGCGATTAAAAAGCCAGAGGCCGGAGCGCAGCTGTTATTTTTTCATCACGCCGGAGGCTCTTGTTTTTCCTACATTGAGTTGGCTCACAAGTTATCGGAATTTATTGAAGTTTATTGTTTGGAGCTTGCAGGCAGGGGAATGCGTGTTTCAGAGCCTTTTCAGGTGGATGTTGAAACTGTTTTATCTGATATCCTTGCCGCAATAAAGCGTTTAAGGTTAGGAGAGGATAAACCTTTATTACTGTTTGGGCACAGTTTAGGAGCGGAACTGGCTTATCAGGTTGCTCGTAGACTGGAGAGTGAATTACCAGAAAAGCAATTAGCACTTATTATCTCTGCCCGTGGTTTTATTGATTCTGAAGGGTTTAAAAATAAGCCATATGAGGAATATTCTGACTCTTATGTTTTGAATATCCTTGAGCAATGTGGCGGAACACCGGCAGATATTCTTGCTAACCCTGAACTACGTAATTATGTGATCAAAACAATGAAAAATGATCTCATTTTGTTGAACTCTTTGTCTTTATTACCAAAAGTAAAGTTGAATATCCCAGCTTATGTGATAGGAGGAGATCGGGATAATAGAGTTCCTGTTTCTCGTTTGGCGGAATGGTGGCGAGTGTTAACTGCGCCAATAGAACAACAAATTTTCACAGGAGGGCATTTTTACTTGTTCAATAATCATGCGGTGGTTTCTTGGCTCGAAAAACAGGCCAGAGAACTAGCTGGATAAGACTAAGGTCATGTACACTATTATTGACTTATCCCAGTTTAAAGCTCTTAATGATTAGATGGTTGACTCCATAAATAGATAAATTATTAAATAGGAGAAAATTAGTGATATCAGAAAGAATAAGTGACCAAGGGCGATTTTCTGGCAAAAAAATAATTATTGTTCATGGATATACTGCTTCACCTTCTTCACATTGGTTCCCTTGGTTAAAAGAGAAACTTATTGAACAGGGTGCGGAAGTTATCATACCTACCATGCCTGATACATCATCTCCTAAACCAGAAGTTTGGGCTAAGATGCTGATGGATATTGTGCCTGAGGCAGATAAAGACTCGGTTTTTGTTGGTCATAGTCTCGGTTGTATCACGTTATTGCGACATTTAGCATCGATGCGTTCTCAGCATCTTCGTATTGGTGGATATATTTTGGTTTCTGGATTTGACGTTCCTCAAATGACTTTACCAGAATTGGATTCTTTTACTGTTGAGCCGTTAGATTATGCTTTCTTGCGTGAGGTAACCAAATACCGTTTTTCACTTATTTCATCTAATGATGAAATTATTTCTCCGCAATTCTCCCAGGCTTTGGCTCATTCTTTGCAAACGGAAGTGATTAATATTGCTAATGGTGGACATTTTCTTGATAGGGATGGCTTCAATCGTTTATTACCTGTTTATGATATTCTGGAAAATATGCTATCAGACCGAATATAGATAAATGGTAGTTTTTAACCCATTAGTTTATTGCTTTTATTCTGGAGGGAGATCTTAAATATAAGAGACCAATGCGTTATTTTAAATATGGTTTGTCGGTTATAAGGTTTGATTATCATTTTTCTCAGGCTCTAATAAGGTTTCTCATTTAACATTTGGTGGAATACAACACTCTATCGCGTTGAATGCTCTATTTTTGGGATCACCAACGCTAGTCTGTGGGGGAATTGTGGCTGTCATGGCCTTGATTCTGGCATCTTGAAAAATGTGCGAATAACTTTTCAACATTAGGGTAGGTATTATGATTATTTCCGCTTCAACTGATTATCGGGATGCAGCTCAAGCTAAGTTACCACCTTTTCTGTTCCACTATATTGATGGCGGAGCCTACGCAGAGCATACCCTTAAACGTAATACCGCAGATTTATCCAATATTGAGTTACGCCAGCGTGTGTTGAAGGATATGTCTGAGTTAAGTCTGGAAACCCGCTTATTTGGCGAGAAAATGTCAATGCCGGTAGCACTTGGTCCTGTTGGATTGACAGGAATGTATGCGCGTCGTGGTGAAGTGCAAGCTGCACGTGCCGCAGCCAAAAAGGGGATCTCATTTACTTTGTCGACGGTATCAGTATGCCCGATTGAAGAAGTCGCTTCTGCAATCGATCGCCCAATCTGGTTTCAGCTCTATGTGCTAAAAGATCGTGGTTTTATGCGCAATGTATTGGAAAGGGCACAGGCTGTGGGAGTCAAAAATCTGGTATTTACCGTTGATATGCCAGTACCAGGAGCGCGTTACCGTGATGCCCATTCCGGTATGAGTGGCCCGTATGCAGCCATGCGTCGTATTTTGCAGGCGATAACTCATCCGCAATGGGCATGGGATGTAGGATTATGGGGTAAGCCACACGATTTGGGCAATATCTCGGTATATCGTGGCAAACCGACCAAATTGGAAGACTATATTGGCTGGTTGGGAAGTAATTTTGATCCATCAATTTCATGGAAAGATTTGGAGTGGATCCGTGATTTCTGGAAAGGGCCGATGATTATCAAAGGCATCCTTGATCCAGAAGATGCTAAAGATGCTGTCCGGTTTGGCGCTGATGGTATTGTGATTTCAAATCATGGTGGACGTCAGCTTGATGGTGTTTTATCAACGGCACGAGCTTTACCTGCGATTGCAAATGCAGTCAAAAACGACATTACCATTCTTACTGATTCTGGTATCAGGACAGGATTAGATGTGGTGAGAATGCTTGCCCTGGGCGCAGATAGTGTTTTACTGGGGCGTGCGTTTGCTTATGCGTTGGCTGCGGCAGGTGAAGCGGGCGTTTCTAATTTGCTGGATCTGATTGAGAAAGAGATGCGGGTAGCGATGACCTTAACCGGAGCGAGATCAATCTCGGAGATTAATTCAGATTTGTTGGTACTTAATCAAGTCTAATGGTAGATGGCACGATGCTGGTCAGCAGAATGTATTTGCTGACCATATCTAATTAATCCTTTAAATACCAATGGGATGATATCTCTGCCATGCAGGTTTGTCTGGCTGACGGTGAGGATTTTCAGCTAGCATGTATAACTGAGGTGTTTTTTTCCTATTTATCAAAAATAAAAGATTATATATTCTCAAGCAGTATCTCACCGTGTGAAAAGAGTCTTGCTTTACCTGTCAGATAGATACGATCTCCATCTATTCGACATAACAGCTCACCGCCTCGTTCTGATAATTGACGGGCATAAAGCTCAGTTTTATTGAGCCGCTTTCCCCAGAAAGGAGCAAGAACACAATGGCTGGAGCCTGTAACAGGATCTTCATTGACGCCTTTAGCGGGTGCAAAATAGCGAGAAACGAAATCAGTGGGCGAATCACCGAGAGCGGTAATGGTCAGTCCTGGCAAGGGCAGGGCCGCAATCTTATTAAAATCGGGGTGGGTATGGATGATTTGTTCTACGGAATCTAAAACACAAATATAACGATCATGTGAAGCGAATACTGTGGAAACATTTTGTCCCAGGGCGTCTTGTATGACAGGGATGAGGTCATTTTCTTCATGGCAATCGGCGACAGGGAAATCCAATGTAAAAACACCATCTTGATGAAAAACCCGGAGTTCACCGGAGCGGCTTTTGAATGTGAGTAATTTCTCTTGGATGTTGCGGTGGGTTATGAGGACAAACGCGGTCGCCAGCGTTGCATGTCCACATAAATCGACTTCGACTTTAGGTGTAAACCAGCGTAGATGATTTTCGACCAAAAAAGCGGTCTCCGGCAGGCCAATTTCAGCAGCGATAGCAATCAGCGTTTCATCTGTTGGCCATTTATCCAGCAATACAACCGCCGCGGGATTGCCAGAAAACAATTTTTCCGTAAAGGCATCGACATGATAAATAGGGTATGAATGCATCAGAAGCTCACTTAATTTTTATAATGAAAAGAAAAATATACAATGTTTAAACCTTATTGATTTGTAAAGAGTTATTTTGTTTAATTGCAAAATACACAGAAATTGTAGTGTTGACCTTAGGTGATAATGGTTATTAAATAATAATTCGTTGTTATAGTCCCAATAAGGACGGATATGAAAATCAAAGGATCCTATTGCCTATTTTTACTTTTGTCGGTGTGGTTTTCTCAAGCACTGGCTTTGGATTTAAGCTACCAAAATGATATCCCCGCAGATAACAGACCTTCAGAAGAATACCTGAAAAAGAGGCTCAATCTGGGCAGTTCGGGCTACGGAAGTTGGGACATGAAGGAACTCGCGAAAGGTAATACCTTAGCTGAGAAGAGGGAGAAGGAACTGAAAGAATACAATGATAGATTTGGGGTAAAGAATCTGAGCCTTCCTCATGATTGGTATCCGCAGGGTTCTTATTTCCATATGCAGCAGCAGACCTTTAATCGAGAAATGCAACGCTTCAGGATGGAGTCTGAACGTTTTCAGAGAGCAAACTAAACGTCATTGTTATATTCCCATTAAGGAAAGATATGAAAATCAAAGGATCCCATTGCCTATTTTTAATTTTGTCAGTGTGGTTTTCTCAGGCTCTGGCATTGGATTTAAGCTACCAAAGTGGTATCCCCGCGGATAATAAACCTTCAGAAGAGTACCTGAAAAAAGAGGAACACACTGGATCGTGGGAATTGGAACACGGAAAAACTGGCTAAAGACAATGCGTTAGTTGAAAAACAGGAAAATGAACTGAAAGAATATAATGATAGATTTAATAATAGATTTAATAAGTATCACAATGGGCTTGATAAAGAGAGCTGGAAGCTTTCTTATGATTGGAATGAGCAACAGTTTAAGTTCTCTCATAAGCCACGAGACAACTTTATGCACCATGTCAGAGAGCAGGATAAACGTCGTTGCTATAGGGAAACAAGGCAGAAATTAGAGAAAGAGCAGGGGAATGGTTATTCCAATGCTGATATCGCCGATGCCTGTCGTTCTTACTATTAATTGAGTTAACTGCCAGTTAACACAGGTTTAAAACTGCCTCTTAAATGTAACAAAAGCAGCGAAATAGTGGCAAGGATGCTGAAAATAGCGAAAGGATTCGCAAATTTAGCAGCCACTGACATTAACCAACATACTATCAAAATGTGAGGTTGACACAAAAGGTATTAAACGATTGGTAGACGCTGATCAATACATAAGTTAATGGCTAATGCTATAAATATCAAACAGGTAATTTTATTAAGAATAGTTTGTAGTGATGGTTTACTGGATATCGTTTTATTTAAAAAGCCGGACAAATAGGATATGATCGTAAATACAATAAAAGCAATTACGACAAATATTAAACCTAAATATAATAATTGAAGAGATACTGGAATAGCGATTGTATTGTCAGTAGTAAACTGAGGCAGAAAAGCCAAAAAGAAAATAATTACTTTTGGATTTGATAAATTCATAATCAAACCTTTTTTAATGAGTTTTTTTGTGTCATTAAAACTGTTGGTATTGTTTTTGAGATGAATAGGTTTTGCCTTAAAGGCTCCCCAAGCCAGATAGCTTAAATAAAACACACCAAATAACCTGATAATTTCAAAGGCTACCGTATTAGCTTGTATTATTGCTGCAATGCCTAATGAAACTAAAGAGGTATGCATTACTAATCCAATACATAGGCCAAGGGTAATTAATATACCTGATTTGTATCCATTTATTGCAGACTGACTTAAAACTAAAAGATTATCAGGGCCTGGTAAGAAGCATAAGAAGGTTGAAATACTGATAAATGTAACAAGTGTTTCTGTAGAAAGCATATTTATTACCATGATAAAATTAAAAATAACCGATGTTATCATCTATACCAATCCAACTTCAATATGCGTGTTATATTTCCCTGCGGAGCGGGGAAATATAAGGTCTCGCGTCGTCTTGCAGACTGCAACTTGAAGTTTATCGAGTATATATGAAAAAGTATTGGTTATATTAATGTAACAAGGTCATCTATAAAAGACGAAAAATCTACTTGTAGGTATGAATTAATTTCATACCCTGTTCGATAGTTCTTTCAAGATGAGCTTTGATCAGAGGAAAACAGATATCCCTAAACCATCTATGCTCTGGATCCTGGTGATGTTTCGCATGCCATAGCAAGTAATATTGTTGTGCTTTAATATCAATAGGCAAGCGTCTTATTTGTAAATCATAGTGTTGAGCAAAATCAGCAGCAATATGCAGTGGTATGGTTAGCATGGTGTCTGTTTTTAACAATAACTCAATGGCCGCCTGGAAAAAGGGAACTGTAGTATAAATGTGACGATTTAGGTTCATCTTTGCCAACATGTGATCGACAGAACTGTCTTTATCTCCGCCACCACTAATCAAAATATGTCGGCCTTCTATATAGTCGTTAATAGTCATATCACTATTAGCTTTGGAATGTATATTTCTAAATGCAACGGCAAGTTGATCTTCAGCCATCATTTTACCGTATAAATTATCAGGTATCGTATCGGCAATGGTTGCGACTAAATCAATATTTTGTTCAGAAAACTTATTCAAATTGTCTTTATGCCACAATTTATATTCAATACTCACATTAGGAGCATCAACTTCAATGTCAGAAATTATAGATGGCAAGATGGCTTGGGCAACATAATCACTGGATGCTAAGGTGAATTTCCTCTTACAAAGATCTGGTTCCATGATTTCTGGTGTATAGAGGTTATCTAATTGTTGCATCAATACTGGGAGCTTTTCTTTCAGTTTTTCGCCTTTTAGGGTGAGAATAAATTGATTTGTTTCTCTTACAATAATTTTGTCATGAAAATCTTCACGCAGCTGATGTAATATTTTGCTCATTGCCGATTGTGTAACACCTAATTGCTTTGAAGACTCAGTTAGGTTAAGAGTTTGCAATATTGATATTAAAGCTGGTAATAACTTGTAATTATTCAAGATGTGTTTTCCATGGAATGAAACATCTAATGAGTATAATAATTTTATGTCACTAATGTGAATCCTGGACAAAATACTACTAAATATTCCTGACTCAGACACGGGAAAGGTATTGGCTGTTACTTAGGAAATAACAGCCAGATGATGTTTATCAGTGAATATTATCGTTGTCACCATACAAAGATGGCATACCTTTAGGGCGAGTTTTGAAACGGCGATGCAACCACATATATTGATCGGGTGCCTGCATAATTTCCTTTTCGATCACTTTATTCATGAAGGTTGCGGCTTCTGTTTCATCTTGCAGAGGAAAATTTTCTATCGCGGGCTGAATAATTAACTCATAACCCTTTCCATTGGGTAACCTTCGCGGAGTAAAAGGGATGAGTGCAGGTTTGGCCAAACGGACGAGAATGGAGGTTCCGGTCGTAGTTGCAGCGTGTTCAACAGCGAATAATGGGGCAAATACACTGTTACGAGGGCCATAATCGTGATCAGGGGCGTACCAAACAATCTCACCATTTTTTAGGCATCGGATCATGCCCTTAACATCTTTTCTGTCCAGCATGTATTTATTGGAACGGAGACGCCCCCAAGTTTGTAGCCAATCCATGACAAGATTGTCATTTGGGCGATAAACACCAATACCTGGGTTCAGCATACCAAAAATACGTGCTCCCAATTCCAGTGTTAAAAAATGGATACCAATGACAATAACCCCCTGTCCTGTGGATTGCACTTGTTGGATATGCTCCCTTCCGGTGACCTTGAACCAACGATTGATGCGCCAGTCAGGCCAAAACCAGGCCATTCCTGTCTCAAACAGGCCCATGCCAACAGATTCGAAATTTCTGACTAGATATTCCTGTCGTTTCTCTGCTGGCATATCAGGGAAACAGAGTGCCAGATTGCGCTCTGCAACGTTGGCCCGTTTTTTTAAGAAACGTAGTGAAAGTCGTCCAAGCCGGGTTCCCATCCAATAAATCGCTGGATAAGGTAGCAAAACCAGTAAATAAAGTATGCCAATACCTAGCCAGGTCAGCCAGTAGCGGGGATGTAAAAGCGAACGACAAAAAGGAGGTGCTTGTATCATGTGTTTTCTGTATGTTATTTGTTATTTTGAGTCGGTTTCAATCTGTCTGAATTAGAGATGCCTAAGATAGACTCTAAAAATCATATTGGTGTATTGTGACACTTTTTAGTGGAATATCGAAATTTTGCGGCACTAAATATTGAATCTGGTAATAATTTGTTTGCCAGATTTACTGTCTGGCAAGGTTTTGCTGCCTCTGACCATCGTAGTCACCCTCCCACGGTATCGGCGTGATGGAAAAGCATAAAGCACTATCCGCTAACGGCCATTTTCGTTATGATATCCCGCCATCAATGGAACGACCATTGAAGTTTTCATTTTTTAATCGAAATTCAGGAAAGAACACCATGCCAGTGTTGCATAACCGTATTTCTAATAAAGAGTTGAAAGAGCGCATGTTGGCTGAAATTGAGCCGCGCACTACTATCTCTTTTTATAAATATTTCACCATTTCCGCACCACAGACTTTTCGCTATAGCCTGTATCAAAAATTTACCGAGTTATCTGTCTTTGGGCGGGTTTATATCGCCAAAGAAGGTATCAATGCACAAATTAGTGTGCCTTCCAAGAATGTCGATGCGTTGAAGGCATTATTGGATGAAACCGATCCGGCATTATATAATCTGCGTCTTAACATTGCCTTAGAAGATGATGGTAAATCATTTTGGGTCCTGCGCATGAAAGTGCGTGAGCGCATTGTTGCAGATGGTATTGAAGATGAAACTTTTGATTCATCTAAAACAGGCGAATATCTGAAAGCGGAGCAGGTTAACCAAATGCTGGATGATCCTGATACCGTCTTTGTCGATATGCGTAACCATTACGAATATGAAGTTGGGCATTTCGAAAACGCGATTGAAGTTCCATCAGATACGTTTCGTGAACAGCTGCCAATGGCTGTAGAGATGCTGAAGGATAATAAAGATAAAAATATTGTCATGTACTGTACTGGCGGAATTCGTTGCGAAAAAGCAAGTGCTTATATGTTGCATAGTGGTTTTAGCAAAGTTTACCACGTGGAAGGTGGCATTATTGAGTATGCCCGCAAAGCGAAAGAACAAGAATTGCCAGTGCGTTTTGTTGGTAAGAACTTTGTCTTTGATGAGCGTATGGGTGAGCGCATTACTGAAGATGTTATTGCTCACTGTCACCAATGCGGAGTGACGTGTGATAGCCATACCAACTGTAAGAACGATGGTTGCCATTTGTTATTTATCCAGTGCCCATCTTGTGCAGCACATTTCGAAGGCTGTTGCAGCGATGCTTGCCGTGAAGAGATGAAACTGCCAGAAGAAGAACAGCGTATCCGTCGTGCAGGAAGAGAGAATGGGGCTAAGATTTTTAATAAGTCCCGCTATCGATTAAATGAAGGTTTGAATATTACATCCCTGCAATCTATTAAATAGTCGTGCTTTAAGTCGTCGCCGTTTCCATCTTTCAAATTGCAGCTTTATTCTCTGTGCTTACTTATCCCATTCACATAATTTATTATGTGAATGGGAATTTTATACTAGAATAGGTTATTCAAAAATCTAACAAAACACTTGAAGATATTGTAAATAAAAAGTAACTCTATTTTGTTGGATACACCTATTTTTTCTATAATATCCTCTGATGGGGATAAACTGTACTATTGCTGATTTTTAATGTTTTGGCAATTTCATGAGTATCCATTTCTGACATCCAATAATAGATGATACGATCTTTCTGGTGACTAAAAATAGAACCATGAGTACTGAAATGAGAGAAACAACATTGAACATTATATAATACCATTTCTTTTAGGTGTTCAAGTAATATCGTTAGATCTTTCTTGTATAAAATTATTATTTTTCAATTGCATATAAGGTGGTGAGCTATTTATGGTATCACGCATTGATACTGCTTCTAAAGAGAGGATATCTGTATTTTCTTTTAGGGGTTCAATAATTCCAAAGCGTGAATAATAGCATTCATTAATGACTAATGGTTTCATTACTTGAACATCCTTGTTCTACTGTAATTATATTTAAATATCAGTTTAATAGCTAAACATTAGGCGAGTGAACACGAACGTATAAGACAATATTTGAAGAATAATAAACCATATGGATAATTTTATTGGTTGAGATGTGTTCAGTTGTTCATTTGGGACACTCAATATATTGAGTGTCCCAATGTGTTGGAGGCTAAATTTAGTTATTGTTAATGTTTAATATGATCAAGTTGGCTGTATTCTGAGGATTCTATTTTTTCAATCCCAGCTTGTAAAATGAGGATAAGCTGTTTGGCAACGCCTGTTGTTAACCACAACGTTTTGTCAACACTGACACTTTCTGTTGTTTGATCTTGGGTGGATGAGTAATGAAGGCGTATCATCATAGCGTCATAGGCATCGACAATGCTGATATCCCAGCCTACAACAGGATGTGTTTGAATTATTTCATTTTCTTTTCCCATAAAACCTCCTAATCAGACTACAGAATCATATTGATATAATTGACTAAGAGCAGTAAGGCCTCGTCTAAGACAAGCCTTAAGCAGTATAAACCTTTTTGGCAATCTATACTCGATAAACTTCAAGTTGCAATCCGCAAGACGACGCGAGGCCTTATATTTCCCCGCTGCACGGGGAAATATAACACGCATCTTAAAGTTGGATTGGTATAAGAAGTGAAAAAAGCAGGATTTTTTGCATCAGAACCGAGAAGAACCATGATGGGGTATTTCTGCTTTTTATCAGGCCAGAAGTGCGCGGAAATAGTGTGCGGAAATAAAAAACAATTTCCGCACGAAAGAGCGTGCTAAAGTTACTTACATTCCCTTACATCCCATCTTGCATCTTCCCCTGCAAGGAATGGAATTAACTTTTCGTCACCACACGCAATGTATTCAACAACAGGGGTTGGTTTGCGGGTGAGTTCGATAAAGCCATCATTAACTGGCAAACCGTAAAATGCAGGGCCATTCAGGGAGCAGAAGGACTCGAAATATTCCATTGCACCCATTTCTTCAAAAACAGTAGCATAAGCAGCCAGGGCGGTTGGAGCATTGAAAACGCCCGCACAGCCACAAGAAGATTCTTTGCGGTGCAGTACATGAGGAGCGGAATCCGTGCCTAAGAAAAAGCGGTTACAACCACTGGTAACTGCTGCTCGGAGGGCTTCTTGATGAATGTTGCGTTTTAGTACAGGTAAGCAGTAAAGGTGAGGACGAATACCACCAACCAGCATATGGTTGCGATTGAACATTAAGTGCTGTGGTGTCAATGTCGCACCTAATTTATCGTTGCCTTCTAGAACATATTCTGCGGCTTCTTTGGTGGTAATATGCTCGAAAACAATTTTTAATTCAGGAAATTGCTGACGCAATGGTTCCATTACCTGTTCGATAAAGTGCGCTTCACGGTCAAAAATATCAATATGAGAAGCGGTAACTTCCCCGTGGATCAGCAATGGTATACCTATTTTTTCCATGGTTTCCAATAATGGGTAGATCTTTCTGATATCGGAAACACCGTGGCTAGAATTTGTTGTTGCGTTGGCGGGGTAAAGTTTGCAGGCGGTAAAGATGCCTTCTTTATGGCCAATTTCAATTTGATTGCTGGCTGTTGAATCTGTCAGATAACAAGTCATAAGAGGTTGGAAATGATGATCTGACGGTGTAGCTGCAATTATCCTCTCTTGATAGGCTTTGGCGCTGGCAACATCCGTCACTGGAGGGACAAGGTTGGGCATGACGATAGCCCGGCCAAAAAAACGGCTGGTATGGGGTACAATGGTTTTTAGCATACCGCCATCACGAAAATGAACATGCCAGTCGTCAGGGCGGCGGATTTTAATTGTATATGATTCAGTGGTCATGGAACCGGCTCCAGAATGTAAGTGAAAAATGATGGATGCTGATTCAGCAATCCTTAAGCCGGAGGAGAATGATAAAGTGAAAATAGCTAAATAGCTATTATTGAATGATAATACTCTCTAAATTTTAAAAAATTATAATTTTAAGTTTATCTGGGGTGAGGGTACGCAGAGGAAATTATCTTATCAAAAAAGGAAAAAATAGAAGTAACAACACGAGGGTGAATTGAATTTGGCTCCTCCAGCTGGACTCGAACCAGCGACATACGGATTAACAGTCCGCCGTTCTACCGACTGAACTATGGAGGAACTCCTTCAAGACGGGGCGAATATTAACGGCATTTTTTGCGTTTGTCAAAGCAGAAAATAGTAATAACCGTTTGATTGCTGAGAATCTGTGCGTTATGTGTGTTTTTTGACTAAAATTGACGGGTGATAGTAAATCGGGGAGCAGAAATGGGGCATAGGAGTAAGTAACCGAAGAGGAAAGTAAGAAGGAAGATCCCTGAAAAATGGAGATCCTAAAAAGAAGAAGGATAAAAAACGGGAGACCAGAAATCAAAACCACCCGCATAGCGGGTGGTTTGCTCTCGCCCTATAAGGGCATGTTACCGACTGCGCCAAAATGACGCCGCTTTCTCTTTGTTCAAGCTAAATGTCATTGTCTCTTTGGCTTACCCCTTAAAGGGGTCCTCATACTCACGTGCACTCAATTTATCCTGTATGAAATCTTGCTTTTCCTGCTCTCGGATATACTTACGGATCGTGGCTTCATTGAGTCCTACTGTACTCACATAATATCCTTCTGACCAAAACTTCCTGTTGCCAAATTTGTATTTTAGATTCGCGTGCTTATCAAATATCATCAGTGAACTTTTACCTTTCAAATATCCCATGAAACTCGATACACTGATTTTCGGCGGGATACTCACCAACATATGCACATGATCTGGCATCAAATGTCCTTCTATTATTTCTACCCCTTTGTACTTACAAAGGTTTTTTAAAATCTCACCTATACTTGAACGTAAACTTGCAAAAATAACTTTACGTCTGTATTTCGGCGAAAAGACGATATGGTATTTGCAGAGCCACTTTGTGTGGGCCAAGCTTTGTGCTTTAATTCCCATAAACACCTTTCCTTCTTAGTTACGCATATTAGCTTGAACATCTATATCGTAACGGAAAGGTGTTTTTCTTGGTATAACCCCCTGATCTCCACCCGCATAGCGGGTGGTTTTATGTTTAAGAAGCATAGGGCTTCTTAAACTGGCTAAAGCCCTAAAGCAAAAAACCTGATTAGTTAATCTAATCAGGTTCTTCAAAATATTTGGCTCCTCCAACTGGACTCGAACCAGTGACATACGGATTAACAGTCCGCCGTTCTACCGACTGAACTATGGAGGAATTCCGTTTAAGTGGCTCGAATAATAACGGCATTTTTCACGGTTGTCAAAGCAGAAAATAACAATAAGTGTTTGATTGCTCGTAATATGCGCTTGTCGGGCTGTTTTTGATCTTTTTGTGTTTTTAGCATAGGTAATCACGTCGGCAAGGCTATTTGAAATAGAGAAGAAACGGGAAATAAAGAGATGGAGATAAAAGGGAATGGATAACAGTTTGTGCTCAAAAGTAAAAATCCCGACCAGCAAAGCTAATCGGGATTTCCAGAAATTTGGCTCCTCCAGCTGGACTCGAACCAGCGACATACGGATTAACAGTCCGCCGTTCTACCGACTGAACTATGGAGGAATTGAGTTGTTCCTAGGAACGGAGCGGATAATACAGTGGATGGTTTAATGTTGTAAAGTAAAAAAATTAAAAATAAAACCAATTGATTTGTTTTTCGTCAAAATGGCTTTTTTTTGCTGTTTTTTGCTTAAAAAACATCTAATAATTTGAGTTTTTATTGATTTTAACATCTTTATTGTTTTTTGTTTATCCAGGAAAAACTCAACTTATTTTATATACCAATCCAACTTCAGGATGCGTGTTATATTTCCCCGCGCAGTTGGGAAATATAAGGCCTCGCGTTGTCTTGCGGATTGCAACTTGAAGTTTATCGAATATATTCGTTGCTTTTATCTCTGTTTTTATTGAATTCTAAATAGAAAATACAAGATATTACAAAGTAAATATGTGCAGGATTGGTTTTTAATAGATACTGGCAACAAGTACAGAACAGGTTGGTCTTAGTAACAGGGGTTACGCATGAAAATATTGAGTGGATAATTCCTTCATTTTGAGAGCAGGGCGCGAGCATGCTTTGATGAATATTCAACCAAAGAAAACTCTAGCCCTATAATCATCACACCAACCCGCTTTTTTAAGTTTGTTCCTTTGGCTGGGTGCCCCACAATCGCATTGTTTGACCAGATTCAACACAATTCGCCGAAATAATGCCAGATTCTCAACCGCACCATCCAGAACAATTCTTGAATCATCTTCTTTAAAAACTACATCAAGGATATAGGGCTGACCATTCTCAATTCGCCAATGTTGACGAATATAGTGCCCCAATAACTTATGCTTGGGTGAAAGAGAACTCACGTAATAAGAAGTCTCCACCGTTCCTTTGCCGTTTTGTGTCCGGTGACGTTCAACCGCAATCACACTGCGGATCGTTGGCCACTTGTCGGCCAGTTCTGGCTCGAATTTTGCCTTTAACTGAAACACATAGCGCTCTTCACGTCGGCCATGGGCTTCTTGTTTAACTTCCGTGATAATTTTCTCTTTACCCGCATCAAACACCGCCTGAAATTGAGATTGGACGGCTTCCCACAGATGGGGCTGATTTTTCTTCACCTGAACAACAACATGGGCTTTTTTTTCACTGATTTTCTCCAGTGTTTGGCGCTGACAATGCAAGGCATCTAGCGTGACTATGCTGCCTTTCAGGTCAAGAAGCTCTAGCATCTGCCGTACGATACTGATTTCACCGTTTTTCGTAGCGGTCGCTTTCTGGCTCAGAACTAACCCCCGCTCCGTATCATACGCCGTGACCAGCTGAACGGCATTTTTCCTTTCATTACGGTAGGCGTGTCGCAGAACTTTTCCATCAAAGGCAATGACCGGTTTTCCTCCCTGTTCACGTTGCTCGTTGATCCAGTTGAGTAAAGCGTCCAGCAGGGAATCGAGCTCAATAGCGCGCACTATCCTGGCAATCGTGTGTCGACGGGGTATTCCACTGAGAAAAGAACGATATTTTCTCAGCCATTTAATTTTAGCACGACCATAAGTTTCAATATCTTGCCAGCCTTCGGCGCCGGCCAGAATGGCACTGATGACAAGAAAAATGACATCAACCAGCTCGTATTGACGATTGATATCAGAACGGGTTTCTTTCACAACGGTTAAATATTCAATCAGGGTCTGGTTCGGATTCATGGGTGAGCATTCAAAGAAGAAATAAGAATAATTAGATCACGTAATTACTGTTCATTCAATAGGCGTTAAAAGTATGCCCGCGCGGCTATATGGTACGCTTGGGAGCCTCGGTTAAAGCGCATTATTGCTCACACATTTGGAAGGCGGAACAAGAAAACACTTTAAAAAACGGCTGAAAAGATTATCACGATTCAATGTTGCTTTTCGGTGTACAGATAAATTTAAAGCTTACAATATGTTGCCTGAAAATAAACACCTCGTCGGGAAAAATTTCACGCAACGTATCGAACGTGAAAATCTGACATTTCGTAACAGGATTAAACGATTGAACCGTAAAACACTCGGCTACTCAAAATCCCCTGAGATGCATGACAAAGTCATCGGGCCTTTTATTAAAAGGGAATACTACAGTTAAATCAATCAACGGATTGAATATGTGACCTAGAAATAAGAAAAAAACCTCGTTAATTTAAACGAGGTTTGTTAGAGATCAAAATGATTCTTTATATTTTATATGAATACATTATAAAACTCGTCTTAATATATGAGAGAAATTATCTCTGTTTCCATATATATCACCTACAGCGTAATCAATTAGAGCCAGTTTTCCGCTATTTTCTTGTACCCAATCAGAAGGGATATCTATTGCTATCCGTTCTATATTGTCAAGTACTTGATAGTTAGTTTGCCACATTGTCTGGCCTACCAACCGGATGTTTACTGTTTGATTTGATCTCATACCAGGATAACGTATTATAACTTGAATAGAATCATCATTATATTCAAGGTTAGGTGCAGGTAAATTAAGTGCTTGCCCTTCAATTTCAAGCTGTAAATCTCCTGAGTACTCAACAACATCACTACCAGATGTTCTTGTTACTGAAAAATACAACGTAGCAGTATCGCCAATAGTGTCAATAAACTCCATACGAGGGATATAGAATGTCATCGGTATGACTTCAGTTACTATTTGAGTTTCTGGTTCATATGTAATATCACTACGACGTCCTTTCCATAAGATCTTAACAGCATGTCCAGGAGCCATTCCCTCATAAACCGGCACAATGACTTCCAACTTATCTAGCCGATAATAATCATCTTTTGTCAGCAGGGTTCCTTGTTTACCTGTGGCTTCTGGTACACTGGGAATATAGTCAGATAATTTAGATGAATCAAAGGATATAAATTTAATGTTTACCGTTGGTGATTCACGTTCATTGCCATGACTTATTACTTTATACTTAGCTTGATAGGTGCCAAATTTAGAAATTTCATCCACAGTAAATAGTAATGTATATGGGGATGTATGTAATTTATCTGGTGCAACAGTGTATGGTCTACTTTTTATAACCACGCTATTATCATCACTTAAATAAAGATATCCCTCTATTTCATCGCCAGTCTTAGCATCATCATATCTTGGCACTTCCATTAATATATATTCAGTACCCATTATACTCAGATCGTGTATGTTAATAGTATCTGTTCCATGTGCCTGCGGAAATGTAGGTGGAGAGAGCGTTATACTATCTAAATTTTCCATGAATTACTCCTTAATTGAGTGTTTTTTATATATAACTTTAGGATATAATCACTTAATTTCTTCGTTTATTGTCAATAATATTCATAGAGATGATTATTTTAATTTCTCATCTAAATATTAAAGTGAAATATTAATCCCTTAAAATAAAATCTCCGGTGATTTTATATCATTGCCATTTATAGTTATAGTATGTGTTGATTTCTGGCTGTTAATTTTAAAGATGAACAACCTGATCTTCTAGACTATAGATAAAACAGAAGATAGATATTATTCTCCCTATAAAATGCCTCTATCATCCAATTAATTCAAATTACTTTTTTCTATCGACTGATAATTATTTTTTATTGGCCAGATTATTTTATTCAAAAAATAATTTTAACCATTAATAATCAGGAGTGGATTTAGTTAAATAGCAATAATTAATACTATTTTTAAAATATTCATCTTGGGATACTAATATGCATCGTTTTCGAAAAAACATTTTCGCACGATATGTGTTACTAAAAATAACAATGAGTTGTTAAATTTTATTCAACAAACAAAAAAATGCAGGCTATCAGGCCTGCCCTCATGAAAATTTACAGATTACGATTATTGAGTGATTACCCCCAAAGCATTTTTAACCTTCCATAAATAACGAGAAGCCTGTGGTGCAGGATGATTATTTTGAACATATTGATAGAACTCATTCGGAGTCATTCGATTAATTTTATTAATTGCCAAAACTCGGTTTGCATCAAACGTTCGCAATAATGCCCCTGCCCCATTTACATAAGCAACTATCGTTGCATAGTACAGCGTTTCTGGATTAGAAATACCTTCCAGGTGCTGTTTTTTCAAGATGCTAATATAAGCTGTACCAAGATCAATGTTGATTTCAGGATCTTTCAATTCACGCATCGTTGGTTGTCCTGATTTTCCTTTCACTCTGTAAGCATCTCGCCCAGCCGTAGATGCCTTAATCTGCATGAGTCCAACTGCATTCGACTGACTAACAACCTCTGGACGAAAACCTGATTCCACCTGAATAATTGCTTTGATAAGCGTTTCATCAATACCATAACGTTTTGCAGCTTGCGCAATCAAACCATCAAATGGGGTAGATTTAAACCTATTTGTCAATTTACGGGTATTAAAAGCAGCCTTATTGCCATCAAGCATACGTTTTACCGTTGTTTGTCTATTACTGTCTGATTGGTGTACTTGTTGGTTTGCACATCCTGACAATAACAATGCCACCGCAATGTAACGGAGTTTTAATTTCACGTTGCTTCCCCTAAATAAAATTGATCCTATAAAGGATATATAATTTTACTGATAAACTAAAAATATTTTTCTATCGAATGTATCATCAATTTTGTTCTCTATTGCCTTGACTTTATATAAATGATACTGATAATCATTATCAATAATTAGATGTGCAACAAGTAAGGTTTACTATAATGAATAAAAAATGTTCTCTTTCTACTTTTCCGATATTCAATCTGATCCTTGTTCTATTCACAATGGCGTTATTCAGCCAGCATGCTCATGCCGAGAAAAAATTCAGAGTGGTTACAACATTTACTATTATTCAAGATATGGCTCAAAATGTCGCAGGAGACGCAGCAATTGTCGAGTCAATCACTAAACCGGGCGCAGAAATCCATGATTATCAACCCACTCCCAAAGATATCATCAAAGCACAGCGGGCAGACCTTATCCTCTGGAATGGCTTAAATTTAGAACGCTGGTTCGAACGCTTTTTTGAAAACATGCAAGACATACCTGCTGCGATTATAACCGAAGGCATTACCCCTTTACCCATTCGTGAAGGGCCTTACAATAAAAACCCTAACCCACACGCTTGGATGTCGCCGAATAATGCGCTGATCTATATCGAAAATATTCGCCAAGCTTTTGTCAAATACGATCCTGATAATGCCGAAATTTACAATCGTAATGCCAGAGCTTATGCAGAAAAAATGGCTCAATTGGATGCGCCTCTTAGAGAACGTCTTTCTCGTATTCCTGAAGAGCAACGCTGGCTGGTCACCAGTGAAGGTGCTTTCAGCTATCTCACACAAGATTATGGTTTCAAAGAAGTTTACTTGTGGCCAATTAATGCTGAAGAACAAGGTTCCCCACAACAGGTTCGCCGTGTCATTGACACAGTAAGGTCTAATAAGATCCCGGTTGTTTTCAGTGAAAGCACTGTTTCAGATAAACCAGCAAAACAAGTCAGTAAAGAAACAGGGGCACGTTACGGCGGGGTACTTTATGTAGACTCCCTTTCCACTCAAAAAGGACCGGTTCCAACTTATATTGATCTACTTAACACCACTGTAGACACTATCGCAAAAGGATTTAATCAATGAATCGCTCATCATTAAACCACCAACCGTTATTTGAGCATCCTCATTTAATTGTGGATAATGCCACTGTCACTTACAACAATGGGCACACTGCTATTTATGATGCCAGTTTTAATATTACCGGCGGCACAATTTGTGCGCTGGTAGGCATGAATGGCAGCGGTAAATCCACCTTATTCAAAACAATCATGGGATTAGTAACGCCTTCACATGGAAAAGTGACACTCAACAATCAACCTATCAAAGCGGCATTAAAACAAAATATCATCGCATATGTCCCTCAAACTGAGGATGTAGACTGGAATTTCCCGGTTCTGGTTTCTGATGTTGTAATGATGGGACGCTATGGGAAAATGGGTTTTTTACGCCGTCCCAGCAAGCATGATCATGAAATCGTCAATAAAGCCCTTGAACGTGTCGGGCTGACAGAATTGCGTGATCGCCAAATTGGTGAGCTTTCTGGCGGGCAGAAAAAACGCGCATTTTTAGCCCGAGCATTGGCTCAAGAAGGGAAAGTTTTGTTACTGGATGAACCTTTTACTGGGGTAGATGTTAAAACAGAAAATGCCATTATTGACTTACTTCGTGGCCTACGTGACGAAGGGCATTTGGTTTTAGTATCAACGCATAACCTTGGCAGTGTGCCTGAATTTTGTGATCACGTTATTTTGATCAATCGTACTGTGCTCGCAAGTGGCCAAACTGAAAACACGTTTACTCAAAAAAATCTGGAAATTACCTTCGGTGGTGTCTTGCGTCATATTAATCTTTCCGCTCCTGAACTGCATAAAGATGATGATCCCCGCTCGCTGACAGTCATAACCGATGATGAACGTGCTGCCGTCTTTTACGGACATGATCATCATATTCCACCGCGGCAAAACCCCAAATAAAAGGAAAATCAACCATGATGGAACTACTTTTACAACCATTCAATTACAACTACATGGTGAAAGCCATGTGGGTAAGCACCATTGTTGGGGGTGTCTGTGCTTTCTTATCCGCTTATCTGATGCTAAAAGGTTGGTCACTAATGGGAGACGCCCTCTCCCACTCTGTTGTGCCCGGTGTCGCAGGTGCATATGCTCTCGGTTTACCTTATGCAGGTGGTGCTTTTTTTACAGGGATGCTCGCTGCATTATCAATGACATTGGTACGTCATATCACTCGGTTACGTGAAGATGCGGTGATCGGTTTTATATTCTCCACTTTTTTTGCCGTCGGGTTATTGATCGTTTCTTTAAACCCCACATCCGTAAATGTACAAACCATTATTTTAGGCAATATTCTGGGAATTGCGGATGAAGATGTTTTACAAGTTGAAATCATTATTGCCGTTTCCTTCATTATCTTAATGGTACTTTGGAAAGATCTGTTGGTTGTTTTCTTTGATGAAACCCATGCTCGCTCGATTGGATTATCACCATTACGGTTGAAAATTATTTTCTTCACTTTATTAAGTGCCTGTACCGTTGCTGCATTACAAACAGTAGGCGCTATCTTGGTTATCGCAATGGTTGTAACGCCGGGTGCAACCGCCTATTTATTAACAGATAGATTTAAATATTTGTTGATTATTGCCGTCACCATCGGTTCACTCACGAGTGGTATCGGTGCATATGTGAGTTATTTCCTCAACGGTGCAACTGGGGGAGTCATTGTTACCATACAAACAGTGATTTTCTTACTCGCGTTCTTCTTTGCCCCTAAACATGGCACGTTAGCCTCTCGCAGACGGGCCAGAAAGGAATCTCTGGCATTGATTCAGGAACAACGCTCATGAACACATTTATTGAATTAATTACTGAACCTTTCATGTATGAGTTCATGCGACGAGCTATCTATGCTGCCATTATCGTGGGAGCTGTTTGTGCTGTACTTTCCTGTTACTTAGTCTTAAAGGGTTGGTCATTGATGGGAGATGCCATTTCCCATGCTGTTTTGCCAGGTATAGTGCTCGCTTTTGTAACAGGCATACCACTTACAATAGGTGCTTTCCTTTCTGGTATATCTTGTGCATTCGCTACCGGGTATCTAAAAGAACATAGCCGAATCAAAGAAGATACTGTCATGGGAATTGTTTTCTCAGGTATGTTTGCATTTGGGTTAGTTCTGTTTACTCGTATAGATACGGATCAACACCTGACACACATTTTATTCGGCAGCATACTCGGCATTACCCGGCATGAATTACTCCAAACCCTGTGCATTGCAGGGATCACGCTGGCGATTGTGCTGCTAAAGAGGAAAGATTTCATGCTCTACTGCTTCGATCCCAATCAGGCTCGAGTTGTTGGTCTTCCGGTGAAACTTCTCCATTACGAGTTATTATCACTGCTGGCCCTAACAATTGTTGCCTCTTTGCAGGCCGTCGGCATTATTCTGGTCATTGCGATGTTAATCTCCCCCGGCATTATTGCTTTTATCCTTTGCCGGAGTTTTGACCGCATGCTGATTGTGGCAATGGTTGCTTCTATATCATCCAGCGTACTTGGAACAATCATCAGCTTCCATATTGATGGTGAAACAGGTCCCTGTATCGTAATCATTCAGGCAATTTTCTTTACTATTGCACTTACTTATGACCAAATAAAATTAGCTTACAAGAAAGCAAACAAAGGATCGTTTGAAAAAATCTCACACTAAAAGGCATCAATTCAAGAAAAATCAAATTAAAAAATAATAGAGTGCCATATCAAATTTGAGATATGGCCTTATTAATTCCTATTAAAATTCCTTTTACCCTGTTCAAATGTTACATCTGTCTGTAGTATAAACATGACAACTGTCAACTTAATGAGGTGAAGCATGTGGCAAACAGTGAGCCGTCTATTAAGTGAGCATTTTGGTGACGCTGAAATTCACGATAAAGAGGAATTGGCCGGAGGAGAGATTCACCGTGCCTGGCACATTAGATATGGTGAACAACATATCTTTATCAAATCCAACATGAAAGAAATGCTGCCAATTTTTAAAGCAGAAGCAGAACAACTGGAATTATTAGCTCGCAGCAAAACAACCCGTGTCCCCGATGTTTATGGTGTAGGTCACGACCGCAACTATAGCTTTCTGTTGCTGGAGCATTTACCCATAAAACCCTTTACCCCACACAGTGCATATCTTTTTGGTCAACACCTTGCGAAGTTACATCAATGGAGTGAACAACCCAAATTTGGTTTTGATTTTGATAACATGCTGGCAACTACCATACAACCTAACGGATGGCAAAAGCGCTGGGATTATTTTTATGCCGAAAAACGCATCGGATGGCAGTTGCAGCTTGCCGCTGATAAAGGAATGGTATTTGGAGATATTAACCAAATTGTTCAAGTAATCGGCGATAGACTACACAATCATCACCCTCAACCCTCTCTTCTGCATGGCGATCTATGGCCTATGAACTGTGCATCATTGAACGATAATTGTGCCGTCACTTTTGATCCTGCCTGCTATTGGGGAGATCGAGAATGTGATCTGGCAATGCTGCCACTTTACCCAGATCTTCCTTTGCAAATATTTGACGGTTATCAAAGTATCTGGCCATTACCTAAAGATTTCCTTGAACGTCAACCTATTTACCAACTTTACTATTTATTAAATAGATGTAATCTTTTCGGGGGGGGAGAGTTTTATTCTAATACAAAAGATGATTGATAAACTTTTATCTGAATAGGTATAAGATAACTTAAATTAATATTTAATTATTGACTTTAGCTCAATCACTCAAAAATTTATTATATTAAGAATATAAATTCCTTTTAAACCAAACGCGACATTGGGCATCCTTGCGCTGTTATTAACTCTCACATTACCACCCTAACAGTTTGAATAAGAAGCAAGCAATTGCACCGATAATGATGGGTGATATGTAAAGAATAAAAATCTGGCTGAATAAAGAATGAGAGGGAAACGCAATTTTAGCTTTCAATTGTTCCTCGGTTATTCCACTTTCCTGCGCGAGTTCAAAGACCATTTGATCTTCAATACGCTCTTTGATGAATTTAAATTGACGATACATTCTCAAACCAGACGCACTCATTGCCAACCCCACAAATATCAGCATATAAATGACAAAAAAACTGATATTTTCCCCAGTAATTCCGGCAACACGCTCAGGGGTTGGAGAATGCTTCCAAAAAAATCCAAAAATGGTGTATTGAATTTAATCATTTCTGTCATCATCTGAAGAAAATCATTCAATACGGCGTTAATACCTGCATCCCCGATACTGTCACCTTTAATACCATTACCTTTAATACCATGCTGCCCTGCGGCCAGATTAATCACTGAGACAAAAGTCGACAACAGGGAGGGTATAAAAATAATCCAGCCCAAGATCCGCTTAACGATAGCAACATATCTAGCTTCTTGATACGTCATGACATTCTCCATTGGCCTAAATGATTTTATTTTTACTCAATAATAGCTCATAACGAACCAACTTTAATCCTATTTACGGAGTCATTATCTTACCTTACCGATGAAACTATCTCTTTGTTTGCCATCACCCATAACAAGATTTAATTTATTGGAATTGTTACAATCAAACCTCTTTAATCACTGTTATCATCGCGGAGAGATTTGAGATGTCATTTTGTTTATCTATGGAAGCGGCTATTTTTGATATGGATGGTTTGCTGATTGATTCTGAACCTTATTGGAAACAAGGAGAAAAAAGCGTATTCAGTGAATTAGGGCTAGATTTAAATTTAGCAAAAAACCTACCTGATACACTGGGGTTACGAATCGATCACGTTGTTGAGCTATGGTATCAAGCATCCCCCTGGCAAGGCACCTCTAAAAGTGAAGTTGGACAACGCATCATTGATTACGTAGTTCAATCAGTTGAAAAAAACCGTCCCTTACTGCCTGGAGTAGAACATGCTTTAAATCTCTGTCGTGAACGTGGGTTGAAAATTGGCCTGGCCTCCGCCTCACCCTATGAAATGATCAAAAAAGTGCTCGAATTGTTTAACCTACAACATTACTTTGATGTTGTCGTTTCTGCCGCACACTTACCTTACAGCAAACCACACCCCGAAGTTTATTTACTGGCAGCCAGTCAACTTGGCGTCAACCCAACTCACTGTCTTACATTAGAAGACTCATTTAACGGTATGATAGCAACCAAAGCAGCAAGAATGCGCTCAATTATCGTCCCAGCCTCTCACCATTTTGATGATCCCCGCTGGTCATTAGCTGACATTAAATTGAATTCTCTGGAAAAATTAACAATAGAACATATGACTTAATAGCCACCGCGCTGCCCTATTTTTCGTATATGGCAGCGCAAATATCAACCTCCCCCTCAACCTACACAGCCATAATGTAAAAATTTTCCTGGTTACCCTCTATCTTCCTCAGGCAAAACCCTCTATACTCCCCCACTGTATGTATAAACAGCAATCAGCATAAATAATTAGTATAAATCGTTATGACAGCAGAAGGACATCTTCTTTTTTCCGTTGCCAGCCTTGTATTGGCTCACCAGCTAGAAATCACACCAGAAATAGCACAGGGAGATTGGTTACACATGCTTCCCGGCGTACTTCTGGCTTCATTGTTGCCAGATATCGACCATCCAAGCTCAACCTTAGGCAGATTGTTCCGCTTTATATCCATTCCAATCGCGCGATTATGCGGACATCGTGGATTTACACATAGTTTATTAGCGCTGCTCGTGGGGGTTACTCTATTCCAGACTGAAATACCGTCTAATTGGCCCATTCCGACTGACTTTGTCCATGCAATGGTTATCGGTTATATCAGCCATCTTATTGCTGATATGCTTACTCCCGCTGGTATTCCACTGTTATGGCCGCTAAGAATACGTTTTTGCTTACCTATTCTTAGAGGTAAGGAACGTAAAAAAGCCGAACGTTTTATTGCCGTACTGGTAGTAGTGATCGCTATTATCCTTCCACAACACATCAATTTCTCATTCGCTCGCTATTTCGACAGCTTACAATTTAACAAAATACAGTTTGATAAGTTACCTATCGATAAGCTACAGAATCTCTACAAGTAACCGCTCACTACTCACATACAGCAAATATCGTAGCCCCATTTTAAAAATGGGGTTATCTGCAAAATATAAACCATTTTTTATTCACTTCCTGTCGCCTGCAAAAAGACCGTTAACTCAATAAGATAAAAAATTAACGGTTATAATTGAACAAAAAACAGAAATAGATTAGGAGATATAACCAATCAAACTAATTAGTGAAAATAATTATATTAAATTCTATTTAATTATAAGAAAGAGACTTATTATACTGATAATATCCTATCCTAAGCATTTCATGGTATGTAGACGATAGATTGCAAATTGAAATACAACTGACAAATCTATATCCAAGCTACATACAGCAACTCAAATATAACGGTATATAAGTTTTGGAGACTAGAGATGAATTTACCACTCATCATCAACGTGCTCGTTTTTGTAGCACTGCTTATTCTATTAGCAAAAACGGGTTCAAATAAATGGAGTTTGTCCAAAAAAGTTCTTGTGGCTCTAGTCGTAGGTGTTGTTTTTGGGTTGGCATTAAACATCATTTATGGAACAGATAATCTTACCGTAAAAGAATCAATTAAATGGTTCAATATTATTGGTAATGGTTATGTACAATTACTACAAATGGTTATCATGCCGTTAGTTTTTGCTTCTATCCTAAGCGCCGTTACTCGCTTACATAAAGCATCTTCCCTAGGAAAGATCAGTTTTTTTACCATTGGTACGTTACTGTTTACTACAGCAATTTCCGCTTTAATTGGCATTGTCATTGCCAATTTGTTTGGGCTAAGTGCAGCAGGACTTATTCAAGGCACACAAGAAACTGCTCGTTTATTAGCAATTGAAAGCAATTTTATTGGCAAAGTTGCAGATATGAGTGTGCCTCAGATCATTCTCTCCTTTATCCCTAAAAATCCCTTTGCTGATTTGACGGGAGCACACCCTACTTCCATTATTAGTGTGGTAATTTTTGCAACATTTTTGGGCATCGCTGCGCTACAAATGCTTAAAGATGATCATGAACACGGTAAACTGGCTCTCGTTGCCATTGATACTATGCAAGCATGGGCAATGAAGCTGGTTAGATTAGTGATGCGTCTCACCCCATACGGCGTAATGGCTTTGATGACCAAAGTTGTTGCTAGCTCCAATATCCATGACATTACTCAATTAGGTAGTTTTGTTGTTGCTTCTTACATCGCCCTTGGCCTGATGTTTGTAGTACATGGCGGGCTTTTGGCATTCACGGGGATCAATCCCCTGAAATTCTTTAAAAAAGCAGGCCCCGTACTGACATTTGCATTTACCAGCCGTTCAAGCGCTGCAAGTATCCCCTTGAATATCGAAACACAAACTCGCCGCCTCGGTGTGCCTGAGTCTATTGCCAGTTTCTCCGCTTCTTTTGGCGCGACTATTGGCCAAAATGGCTGTGCCGGCATTTATCCAGCTATGTTGGCAGTGATGGTGGCTCCAACCGTAGGTATTGATCCCTTTGACCCGGTATGGATTGCAACGCTTGTGGGCGTTGTGACTATCAGTTCTGCGGGGGTTGCTGGTGTTGGTGGTGGCGCAACATTTGCTGCACTGATTGTTTTACCAGCTATGGGCCTGCCTGTCACCTTAGCGGCGCTGCTTATTTCTGTTGAACCTCTGATTGATATGGGACGTACAGCATTAAATGTTAATGGCGCTATGACAGCAGGTACAGTCACTAGTCAATTGATGAGAAAAACGAATAAAGAGGTATTTGAACAAGACGAAAAAGTGGTATTAAACCAATCTTAATTCAAAACCTGATGAAATAAGGTCATGCACCCAATAGTTAGATAACCTTTGGAAGATAGTATTCACGCTCAATGAAAGTGCCTATCACTTTGTCATGCATTTCTTCGGATTTGGAATAACAGATCGTTTTCCGATTCAGTCTCTTGATGCGAGTACGTAAGGTCAGATTGGTTCTTTCGATACGTTGAGTAAATTTCTTCCCTCTAAAGTGTTTTTCCTCAGAAAGGCAATCGTAAACGGCATAATTATCGGTACAGAAAAATTGAATTTCGAAAGGAGCCAGAAGTGCCAGCAATTTGCTCAGTGTTTTCCTGCTGCGATCCCCCAATACGTGCGCGATTATTTGCTTTTGCTCCGGTTCCCAGGCATACCAAAGCCAGCGCTGATTCTTCTTGTTACCGACAAAAGACCATTGTTCATCAATTTCGCAGATAATATGAATATTATTTGCGGCCAGCGGCAGTGTAGTTACCTGTCTGGGTTCGAGTTTTTTTAGGGTACGAAGAACGGTGTTGATACCCACCTTCAGGACACGAGCGGTGTCTCTGATACCGCCATTATTCGCAGCCATATCCACAATCTGATCTTTCATTCCGGGTTTGCAGGCTTGGTAGGTGTAATTCAGTTGAAAGGTTTTACGGCAGGCATAACAGTGATAACGCTGATGTCCGCTGCTTCCTTTTCCATGCCCTTTGACCTCTTCCGCTTTGTGACAGTAACGACAAACCACATCAACTTTAGCCATATCTCACCAGTAATAAAAAGTGGGGAGTTTACTACAACAATCTAATGATTGGAAGCATGACCGACATCGACTGGCCTAAAGCGCCAGAATCAAAACCACCCGCATAGCGGGTGGTTTGCTCTCGCCCTATAAGGGCATGTTACCGACTGCGCCAAAATGACGCCGCTTTCTCTTTGTTCAAGCTAAATGTCATTGTCTCTTTGGCTTACCCCTTAAAGGGGTCCTCATACTCACGTGCACTCAATTTATCCTGTATGAAATCTTGCTTTTCCTGCTCTCGGATATACTTACGGATCGTGGCTTCATTGAGTCCTACTGTACTCACATAATATCCTTCTGACCAAAACTTCCTGTTGCCAAATTTGTATTTTAGATTCGCGTGCTTATCAAATATCATCAGTGAACTTTTACCTTTCAAATATCCCATGAAACTCGATACACTGATTTTCGGCGGGATACTCACCAACATATGCACATGATCTGGCATCAAATGTCCTTCTATTATTTCTACCCCTTTGTACTTACAAAGGTTTTTTAAAATCTCACCTATACTTGAACGTAAACTTGCAAAAATAACTTTACGTCTGTATTTCGGCGAAAAGACGATATGGTATTTGCAGAGCCACTTTGTGTGGGCCAAGCTTTGTGCTTTAATTCCCATAAACACCTTTCCTTCTTAGTTACGCATATTAGCTTGAACATCTATATCGTAACGGAAAGGTGTTTTTCTTGGTATAACCCCCTGATCTCCACCCGCATAGCGGGTGGTTTTATGTTTAAGAAGCATAGGGCTTCTTAAACTGGCTAAAGCCCTAAGTAACAATAGGGGCACGCAGCCCCTATATTTATTTCGGCTGTTCCGGCCATTGGATATCGGGGCGGTAGCGCAATCTACCCGATTGAGCAGTACCCGATATTTGCGTCATGTGTCTAATGACCCTCCTGATGCCGAACCCTGCGACATTCCCGAAGGTTGTCGCTTAGATGTCCGCGTCCAGATGCCAGAGGATTCGGTGTGGAATGCGGGGCAGGAGAAAGTTGAAACGTAAAATAAACCCGCAGAAATTGCGGGTTGAGTAATTTCGCTATCTATCTATTGATTTCTTCAAGGGAACTTAAAATCTCGGAAGATTCCACTATGATATCAACTGAAAATTCACCTGAATTATCACCATATGCGTCCGAACTATCGTCAAATAGAAGTATCAATTCACCATCTATGGGGACTCTTCTGCGTAGTACGCCATTTCCTATTTTGTAGGTTTTGTTGGCGATTTTAGCAATTAAAGATAGGCTGGGTTTTGCAGGTTGGTAAACTGGCATGGTACCTTCAGGTGCTGCCCAGTTAATATTACCGTAGCCGTATTTTATCCAGCCTCTGGCAACAACAGATATTACATCTCCTGCTTTAAGCAAAAGCCCTGTAGGTTGACCTTGCTCAGCATTAGCAGGAACAACTCCAGACCAATCATACATAGTATTACCTCCAATTATGTTTTTATAACGTTATGAAGGCGGTGGGAGACTTCTCCGCCTGTGAACATCAATAAAATCGGTTCATTAATACTGGAGAGTGCGACTTGATTTAGGATGGCACGGAATGGCTGATAGGGAATTAATAAAATCTATTTCCCTATGGTTGATAAAGCTTGGTATGACAAAGTGAAATCAGAAAGTGACATAAAGAGGATAATTATTCCCTTTTAACTCATTGATTATTGCATTCATCCTCAGTTTGGCCTGTCACTCAGCGAAACTTTCCGTTAATGGGATTTAAAAGCCCATTAAGGTGATAATTCATGGAGAGGTACCCTCAAAATAGCGACTTTAAACAAGGGATTAAGTCGTTTTGTCCAGCCCCTTGCGCACAAGTAACATTCTGAAAAAGAAGGAATATATCCTTTTTGTCCAGTGCCTTTATTAGAGGGCTTGGATTCAAGTCCTACTGTGTGGTGATTCCCCGATTTTAAATCAGGAAATTTTAGCAATGTGTTTTTTGGGATTTTTAGCGATTTAATGTGGATTTGGTTAGATTTTTGTTTCTGCAAAACTTTTATTAAGATTATATAAAACAATAAGTTATTTAAGTGATTTTATATATATAAAACCGATGTGGCAGACCTTAAATACTCAATATATACAGTTAGTTACTATATGCATCGTATCCTGTTGTTACGCCACATGGGATGGTTCGAGGCTGCTGACTTAATCGTTAAAGGTGTTGAAGGTTCCATTGCTGCCAAGACCGTAACTTACGATTTTGAGCGTCTAATGGAAGGTGCTAAGCTGCTGAAATGTAGCGAATTCGGCGATGCAATTATCTCACATATGTAATTAATTACTTAACTGAATAGATGACGGGAGCTTAATGGTTCCCGTTGTTTTTGACTATTAAATAATGAAGGGGGACAATGCAGTGTTAGGCTATACTGATTTATAAATCATCTGATTATGGTGTGCTTATGTGGAATAGTCATCCGCAAAGAGGAAATATGCAGTTATTAGCGAATTTTCTATCGCCAATCGATGCTCACATCGTCTTGGGCAGAATATTATCAGAAGATATTTATGCAGTCGTGATAGATGAAGGCATTGTATGGAATAACTATATGTATTCCCAGGCATTTGGTGGTGTTAAACTGCTTGTCCACTCTGCTGATATAGAACGCGCAAAAGTGATACTTACTGAAATTGAGGATAATAAGTTCTTGTTAGATAAAGCAGAGTCTAACCAGGACAATGAGAAAAAATTATCGTTTCAATATCATTTTTCTGAGTTAATAAATACTTTTTTAGTCCTTTTATTGTTTTTAATATTCGGTATAGCATTGCCATTAATAAGCTGAAATTAAATTCCTTTCGGATGATTTAATTTAAATAAATTCATCCCCGATAAAAAGTCATCCGTTGATGCTGTATTTTTTCACAGTCATGTTTCTATCCGGCCCGGCTCTATTGACAACAAGACTAATAAAAAATAGAGCGACAACATAAGTAAATCGCTCTACAGGAGTCTATTTTGTACTGCCGGATAAAGCATGTTTTGTTTGTACTTTACATGCTTCAACAGATTTATCCAGTGATTCGTCAAAATGACGCGTGCTTGGAAAGGCTTGTTTATTTTTTCTGACTTCTGTGACCGTTTGTTTGATGGATGTCATAAATTCATCCTTGTTGCTTTGGATCTCTTTAAGATCAAATCCCTTGCTAGTTAATTCATTGAACGCCTTTTGCGCTATCGTGTCGGGTGAGTCATGGGTTTTAAATGCTTCGACAGAGGCTTTCCCGAACAAGTTACAATAAGTTTCTGCGGTCTTATCTGCATTAGCATGTGCCGCATATGAGAAGAATGGGGTAAGGAAAATGGGCAATAAAAGACGTTTCATAATTTCCTCTTGATCGACTATACCACGATAGTAGTAACAACTTTAACAGGAACGACAACATTAACAATAGTACATAACTCAACGTTTGTGCCGGATCTCAGCGGATAAAACAGTTACTATTGCACCATTAACCAGTGAACGTTGAGGCAGGATGTCGCTTATATCCACGTCTAAGAGTACGCTTGCCCCATTCACATAACCCTCTTTGTCATCCCACATCCAAGCGACCGCCGGCACTTTGTGTAGGGGAAGAGAGAGGCTTATTTCATTATTTTTCACTAAAATTTATTATAATTAATGGTTTTAAGGTACTCTTTTATCATAAAAGTATTCATGAAATTGATAGCTAAAACGGAGCACACTATTTTATGAGAATCACTTTATGAGAAAAACATCCAGAAAATCTTTGATAACTCTTTTTATCGGCCTGTTGTTATCGGGGAATTCTCCTGTATTCTCTGCACCGGCTGAAGATTCACTACCTGATATCGGCACCACAGCAGGGGCCACCCTCAGCATTAATCAGGAAATGGCTATAGGGGATTTTTATATACGCTCGATAAGGGGCCAGGCCCCGCTGATTTATGATCCGTTGCTGACTCAATACATTAATCAATTAGGCCAAAGGCTAGCCAATCATGCCGATGCAGTCAAAACCCCTTTTCATTTCTATCTGTTAGATAACTCTAATATTAATGCCCTTGCACTTTTCGGTGGTAATGTTGTTCTTTATTCAGGCCTGTTTCGCTATAGCAACAATGAAAGTGAACTGGCATCTGTCATGGCCCATGAGATTTCCCACATTACCCAACGACACTTAGCACGATCAATGGAAGAACAAAAACGTACCAGCCCTCTGGCATGGGCTGGCACATTGGGTTCTATCCTACTGATGATAGCCAACCCACAAGCAGGCATGGCTGCACTCAGCGGTACACTGGCAGGCGTCCAACAAGGCATGATCAGTTTTACCCAATCGAATGAGCAAGAAGCTGATCGTATCGGAATGCAAACGCTCAGTCGGACAGGATTTGATCCAAACGGTATGCCTGATTTTATGCAAATACTGGTAGATCAGTCTCGCTATAGCTCCAGGCTACCTGAAATGCTCTATACTCACCCACTCCCTGCCAGCCGTTTGGCCGACGCCCGTAATCGGGCAAATCAATATCCAGCGAAAGCGGTGCCAGAATCTCAGGATTTTCTGCTCGCCCGTATCCGTATTTTAACCCTGTATTCAACTGATCAACGTCCCTATATTGATCAATGGCTAAAGAAATATCGTCAGGGAACGGCCAAAGAACAGCTTGCGGCGGCCTATGGACAAGCTATTTTGCTTTCTGAAGATAAAAAGTATGCTGAAGCCAGAGTTATACTCTCTCCATTGCTAGATAAACAACCAGATAACATTTGGTTTATTGATACAATGACGGATATTGACATCGGGCAAAAACAGTATGCTAATGCTATCAATCGCTTACAGGATGCACTTAAGAAACAGAAAAATCATCGGGTATTGCAAATTAACCTCGCCAATGCCTATTTGATGGATAAAAAGTATTTTCTGGCATCACAACTTCTGTTTCGTTATACCTTTAATTACCCTGACGACCTTAATGGCTGGATACTGTTAAGAAAGACTGCTGGAGAGCAAGGGAAAAACAATGATGAACTCGCCGCCTATGCAGAAGTTATGGCATTGCAAGGTAATTTTAGCGCCGCGATAGAACAATTAAGCAAAGCCAGTGCATTGGCAAAACTGGGCAGTTATGAACAAGAACGATATGATGCCCGTATTGATCAATTACGCCAACAACAACAAAGTTATGAACGATATAAAAAATGAAGGGTTTTATATGCAACATGTTGACGCACGAAAAGTCACTTTTTACCACAATCCCCGTTGCTCAAAGAGCCGTGAAACTCTTAAGCTGATTGAAGAGCGGGGTATTACGCCGGAAATCATTCACTATCTTGATACCCCTCCGACAGCAGGACAACTTGCCGTACTATTAAAACAATTGGGGTTCAAAGATGCCCGCCAATTGATGCGTACTAAGGAAGATCTCTACCAGGCATTAAACCTTGGCGATACTACCTTATCCCAAGACGTATTGCTTCAGGCGATGGCTGAAAACCCTAAACTAATTGAACGCCCGATTGTTGTTGTCGGTGATAACGCTCGTTTGGGACGTCCCCCTGAACAAGTTAAAGAAATTCTATGGTAAATATTTTTCAATAAAAAAGTGATAGAGAACCTATTTCTATCACTTTTTTATCTTGATCTCATTCCCTTACTGCTTTACTGACTCAAAGCTCAAGGATATCTTTTACAAACGGGATCGTTAGTTTACGTTGCGCCACAATGGAAGCACGGTCAAGTTCATCTAACGTCCTGAACAACGTTTGCATTTCCCTATCGAGTCGTTTCAACACAAAACGCCCTACATCTTCCGGCAATTCAAAACCCCGTAATTTGGCCCGTAATTGCAATGCCTGGATTTTCTCATCATCTGACAGAGGTTGTAATTTATAAATTTGCCCCCAATCGAGACGAGATGCCAAATCCGGTAGTGTCAGGTTAATTTGCCGAGGAGGACGATCACCGGTGATCAAAAGACAAGTCCGGCCAATTTCTACAATGCGGTTGTAAAGATTGAAAATCGCCATCTCCCATGCCTGATCACCAGCAATACACTCAATATTATCGATGCACACTAATGATAAATGTTCCATACCATCAAGGACTTCAGGGACAAAATAGGCGCGTTTATCCAATGGTACATACCCTACAGCTTCTCCCTGTTGGGACAATTCGGCACAGGCTGCGTGTAGCAAATGGCTCTTACCCCCGCCATCGCGGGACCAGAAATAGATATAACTACCGTGTGACTGACTAATGGCCAATTTTATTGCAGCTAATAAGGAAGTATTCTCACCTGCAAAGAAACTGGCAAAAGTTTCATCATCGGGCAAATATAATGGTAGTGAAAGCTGCGACGGTGTATTCAGAAGCACCTCAAACAGAATGGATAACGAACAGTGCTAAGTCTACCACAAAAAGTCTCTATAAATGAAACGAATGCTTTGGTGAAAGCAGGAGATTATCATCAAAGCACACGCCCCCATAAAATGAGCAAATTACGACCAACAATAATCAATATTACCAATCCAACTTCAGGATGCGTGTTATATTTCCCATTTAGCATTCATGATCTTAGCATTCTTTTCTTTAATGGCAGGTGAAGCAAATTTTAAGTTTTTTTATAGCGATAATAATTTTAATACCTCTTGCTATATTTATATAGCAGAATCAACATAACCTGACACACTCGATGTGCTCGGTGAACACCTCATCAACTGAACATCTTTTTTGTCTTCTTATCGCTTTTGCCCCACCCCATTTGTGTTCTATGGGATTCAAGTCCGGACTATAAGCGGGCAGCCACTCTAATTGATATTGACTCTCTGCTATCGCTTGTATCGTATCAAGTCGTTTATGAAAACGCGCATTATCCATGACTATCACGGCACCGTGTGGGAGTTTGGGCAATAAATCCTGCGTCACCCACGCATGAAAGACATCGGCGTTAATGTTGCCAGTAAATAAGCTTAAGGTGATGAACGTATTTTCGAGAATGGCTCCAATCACGTTAATACGGCCTTTCGCGTGCCAATCCTGTGTACCAAAACAACGCTGCCCTTTCTCTGAATACCCGTATATCCGTGGCATTGACTGCGCGAAACCACTTTCATCCAAATACACAATCGGTTTGCCTTCCTGTTTATAGCCGCTGATGCGCTCGACAAACGCCTGACGAAGCTGAGGATCAGCGCGAGGATGTTTTAAGGTTTTTTTTATGAGTGAGGCGAAGCCGTTTCAACGCGTAATGAATCGCCGATTGTGAGACCCCTAAGCGCTTTGCTCTTTCCCATTGATAGTCATCAGGAAAATTTTGGACATCCGCGATGAGCACCTCATCAGGAATTTTCATGGGAGGCTTATCACGCGTCATGCAAGGTTCTATTTTATGACTCCACCGGAACAGGGTACGAATAGAAATCTCAAAATGGGCACTCGTTTGTTCGAAAGTCAACGAATGCTTATCTTTGTATGCCAGTACTCTTTTTCGAAAATCTAGACTGTAACCCATTTCACTTTATGCCTTGTCATTTTGGATTTGGATATTATGACATATTAGTATGATTTTGCTATAACTTCTTTTAAGTCAGCTTATGAGTCGTTTATATTTATGAAAAAACATAAACGACTCTAATAAATATTTACCCCAGATAGAGCATTTAAGACATCACCGTCAGCCCGGTTTTCTACCGGAAATTGCCGCCGATCTTATTGCTTATACATTCCAATCTAAAAAAAATTTCCAATTTCTTTCATTGACGTATTTTATTCTACTACTTCACTCTTCTTATCATTTCTGATTGATTCCACAGAAGAGTTAATATACGGCTCTTCTGGGCGGATAAAGTTGAGCAGTTTAAAAAACAGGCTTAAACCAATCCCCACAACCGTTGCAAGCGCCATACCTTTTAATTCTACCGCACCGATCTGAATTTTCGCTCCGCTGACACCAATAATCAAAATAATGGAAGTCAGGATCAGGTTTTGTGCCTTACTGTAATCCACCTTCGCATCAATCAAAACTCGAATACCTGATGCCCCAATGACACCATACAATAACAGGGAAACACCGCCCATTACAGGAACTGGGATCATCTGGATCGCGGCCGACAATTTACCGACACAAGAAAGCAATATTGCCATTATCGCAGCACCACCAATCACCCATGTACTGTACACACGGGTCAGCGCCATAACACCAATATTTTCACCATAAGTCGTGTTAGGTGTTGAACCAAAGAAACCCGAAATTATCGTTGAAAAACCATTGGCAAACATTGAACGATGCAGACCGGGGTTTTTAAATAAATCTTTCTGCACAATATTGGCTGTTACCACTAAATGCCCGACGTGCTCAGCAATAACCACCAGCGCCGCAGGTAAAATTGTCATCATGGCAAACCATTCAAAACGCGGCGTATAGAACGTCGGTAATGCAAACCACGGTGCTTCACGGACTGGCGTTAAATCTACAACGCCCATAAAAAATGACAGCGCATACCCGACTAAAACACCCGTCAGAATCGGAATAATCGCCATAAAACCACGGAATATCACCGATCCCAAGATGGTCACACCTAACGTCACCATAGATATGGTCAGGTTGGTCAGATTCATTTCAGTGTCTGCCGCTGGACGCAATCCCGCCATATCAGCAGCAACACCTGCCAATTCCAGGCCGATCACGGCAACAATCGCTCCCATCGCGGCCGGTGGAAACATTGCATTGATCCATCCCCTTCCTGCAACTTTAACAATCAGGGCCACCAGACAAAACAGCAAACCACAGACAATAAATCCCCCCAATGCCAATTCATATCCCAGAGGCAGTAATAACAATACAGGAGAAATAAAAGCAAAACTGGAACCTAAGTAAGCCGGAATTCTTCCTTTGCAAATGAATAAATACAGCAATGTTCCGATGCCATTGAATAACAAAATTGTCGCGGGATTTACTTTAAACAAAATGGGAACCAAAACGGTTGCACCAAACATGGCAAACAGATGCTGCAAACTTAAAGGAATAATCTGTGCCAAAGGCGGTCTTTCTTCTACGCCAATAGTCCGACGGGTCATTATTGATATCCTCTTATATCTTATATCACCTTGCCAGAAACCCAAAAAAGCCGACTTATTAGCCGGCTATCAATGTTATTTGGTGCCAAATATTTTATCACCCGCATCCCCTAAACCCGGGACGATGTAGCCATCTTCATTGAGATAGTTATCAATTGAAGCGGTATACAGTTCAACATCAGGGTGAGCCTTCTCCAGTGCTGCGATCCCTTCCGGCGCAGCAACCAAAACTAATACCTTAATGGCAGAGCATCCCGCTTTTTTTCAACAAATCAATGGTAGCGATCATGGAGCCACCGGTTGCCAACATCGGATCAACCACTAATGCCATGCGTTCATTAATATCGGAGACTAATTTCTGAAAATAAGGCACGGGTTCAAGGGTTTCTTCATCACGATATACACCAACAACACTGATTCGTGCACTAGGGATATTTTCCAGTACACCATCCATCATACCCAGGCCCGCCCGCAGGATAGGGACTACCGTAATTTTTTTTCCTTTAATCTGATCTATCTCTACCGGACCACACCATCCGTCAATGGTCACTTTCTCGACTGCCAAATCAGCAGTTGCTTCATATGTCAGAAGACTCCCCACCTCTGAAGCCAGTTCACGAAAGCGTTTGGTGCTGATATCATGATCTCGCATCAGGCCAAGTTTATGTTTAACTAGCGGGTGTTTAACCTCAACGATTTTCATGGGTTTCTCCTAATAGCCGGCAGATAAAAAAATCGCGGGATTATAACTCCTTTTCGGTATCAAACCACTACCAATCTATTAATTTTTATCACTAACGCGTTATTTTCTTCGATCCCGACCTAACAGGAAACCGATATAAAGCTATCGCAAACGTTTGCTTAGGCTGTTAGAATTGTCGCCGTTCTGTTTTATTTATAAAAATGCAACCGCCTGGGAGCTACGCAGTGACCAACAAAACCTCTCTTAGCTATAAAGATGCTGGTGTCGATATTGATGCCGGTAATGTCTTAGTCAATCGTATCAAAGGTGTCGTAAAACAGACCCGTCGCCCCGAAGTGATGGGAGGATTAGGTGGTTTCGGTGCATTATGTGCCCTGCCACAGAAATATCGAGAACCGGTGTTAGTTTCCGGTACAGATGGCGTGGGGACTAAACTGCGTCTGGCCATGGACTTGAAACGCCATGACACGATCGGAATTGATTTGGTCGCTATGTGTGTCAATGATCTGGTTGTACAAGGTGCCGAACCTCTTTTCTTCCTTGATTACTATGCTACCGGCAAACTGGATGTCGACACAGCCGCCAGTGTCATCACGGGCATAGCAGAAGGCTGCAAACAAGCAGGCTGTGCATTAGTCGGTGGTGAAACGGCAGAAATGCCCGGCATGTATCACGGTGAAGATTATGATGTCGCGGGTTTTTGCGTTGGTGTTGTTGAAAAATCGGCAATTATTGACGGCAGTCAGGTTCAGACCGGTGATGCCCTGATTGCACTTGCATCCAGCGGGCCGCACTCCAATGGTTATTCTTTAATCCGTAAAATTCTCGAGGTAAGTCAGACAGATCCAGAGGCTACCGAACTTGAAGGAAAACCACTCGCCGATCACTTACTTGCCCCAACCCAAATTTACGTCAAATCCATTCTGGCGCTGATTGAAAAAGTGGATGTTCATGCGATTGCACATCTGACCGGCGGCGGCTTCTGGGAAAATATTCCACGTGTTCTGCCAGAAAATAGGCAGGCCAGAATTAAAGCTGACAGTTGGCAATGGCCGGCGATTTTTACCTGGTTACAGCAAGCCGGTAATGTCAGCGAGCATGAAATGTACCGCACATTTAACTGCGGAGTCGGTATGATAATCGCACTTCCTCAGTCTCAGGCAGAACAAGCGATTTCGTATCTGACTGCGTCAGGCGAAAATGCATGGCAAATTGGAACAATTGCTGAAATTAATGCCGATGAGCAACCTGTCGTTATTATAAAATAAGCTATTACAAAATAAGCTATTACAAAATAAGCTATTACAAAATAAATAGCTTGTCTGATTGATTTCAAGTTACAGCCAATAAAGCTGTAGCTTGAAAAAATGAAGTGCATATTAATCAATGAATTTCTTCAGTGAAAACCCGTTATGAAAAAAATTGTCGTTTTAGTCTCCGGCAATGGCAGCAATCTTCAATCCATTATTGACGCCTGCCAGCAAAACCGAATTAATGGATATATTGCTGCGGTTTTCAGTAATAATGCTGATGCCTATGGCCTGCAACGTGCTGAACAAGCAGATATCCCTGCCCACTTTATCAACCCGAAAACTTATGCAGATCGTACAAGTTATGATATCGCCCTACTCAGCGCTATTGATCAATACGCTCCCGATTTAGTGGTCTTAGCCGGTTATATGAAAATCTTATCGCCCGAATTTGTCCAGCACTACTATGGGCGTCTGCTCAATATTCATCCTTCCCTCTTGCCTAAATATCCCGGCCTGCATACCCATCGGAAGGCCATTGAAAATGGGGATAAAGAACATGGTACGTCCGTCCATTTTGTTACTGAAAAATTGGATGGCGGCCCTATTATTTTACAAGCTAAAGTACCGATTTTTGCGGGAGATAAAGAAGCCGAAATCATCGGGCGTGTACAAACTCAGGAACACCGTATTTATCCTTTGGTCATCGGCTGGTTTTTAGAGCAACGTTTGGTTATGGAAGGCAGTAACGCCATTATGGATGGCAAGATCCTGCCTCCACAGGGTTACGCATCAGAATAATTAACCTGCTGACTTCAACTTACGGCTCTGTGTTAGCGGATTTTGTTATAATGTTTTTTAAGTGCTATATTCCAGTAAGACTTTGCTGTAAGTTGCTATTTTGGATTGATTTATCTGGCAATAATTATTTATTCAATATCAAATATATTTATACCCTATCGATTTCACTACAAAACACTGAGGTATCCAATGTCCAGTGGTTCGGAAAATCCATCGGTAAATTTACGTCCTCTTGAACGAGAAGATCTTCCTTTTGTTCATCAACTCGATAATAACGCCAGTATTATGCGCTACTGGTTTGAAGAGCCTTATGAAGCCTTTGTTGAATTATGCGACCTCTATGACAAGCATATACATGACCAACGTGAGCGCCGTTTTATTATCGAAAGCCTGAATTCCAAAGTCGGTTTGGTGGAGCTGGTCGAGATTGATTATGTCCACCGTCGTGCGGAATTTCAGATTATCATCGCTCCGGCTTATCAAGGACAAGGTTACGCAGCGGTAGCCGTCAAACTTGCGATGGAATACGCTTTTGCTGTCTTAAATCTTTACAAACTGTATCTGGTTGTTGATAAAGAGAATACGAAAGCAATTCATATCTACAATAAATTGGGATTCCATACTGAAGGTGAATTAATCGATGAGTTTTTTGTAAACGGCTCTTATCATACCGCTATCAGGATGTGTACTTTCCAGCACCACTATTTCGCCAGGAAAACCCGTAAAACCCAAATCAGCAACATCGACTCATTAAACGCCAGCCATTAAACTAAGTGGAAAACCCAATGGAGTTGAAAGGAGTAGTAATGTCCCACGATCGTCTTTATAACGAGAAAGAACTCAGTTGGCTCTCTTTCAACGAACGTGTACTTCAGGAAGCGGCTGACAAAAGTAACCCGCTGATTGAAAGAATGAGGTTTTTAGGGATCTACTCCAACAACTTAGATGAGTTTTATAAAGTACGCTTTGCTGATGTAAAGCGGCGTATTCTTATCAGTGAAGAGCGGGGTTCAGCCACCGCTGCCCGCCAATTGTTGAAAAAGATTCAGACTAAGGTTGCCAAAATCGATCAAGAGTTCGATGCTCTCTATAACGATTTACTGCTGGAAATGGCACGTAACCAGATTTTCTTGATCAATGAACGGCAGATATCCCCGAATCAACAGATCTGGATGCGGCAATATTTTCGCCAGCATTTGCGGCCACATATCACGCCAATCGTCATCAACCCAGAAACTAATTTGGTTGAATTTCTCAAGGATGATTACACCTATTTGGCTGTTGAAATTATCCAAGGGCAAGAAACACAATATGCTTTGTTGGAAATTCCATCAGATAAAGTCCCGCGTTTCGTCAACTTGCCTCCAGAGATGCCAAAAAAACGCAAGTCAATGATATTACTTGATAATATTCTGCGTTACACGCTGGATGAAATTTTCAAAGGATTTTTCGATTACGATACCTTAAACGTCTATTCGATGAAAATGACCCGTGATTCCGAATATGATCTGGCAACAGAGATGGAATCCAGCCTGCTGGAACTGATGTCTTCTACACTGAAACAGAGACTGACGGCGGAGCCTGTACGGTTTGTTTATCAGCGTGATATGCCTGATGAAATGGTGGAACTACTGCGGAGCAAGCTGGGATTATCCAATGATGACTCGGTGATTGCAGGTGGCCGTTATCATAACTTTAAAGATTTCATCAAATTTCCCAATGAAGGCAATCGGAATCTCCAGAATAAACCCACGCCACGACTGCGCCATACCTGGTTCGACCATTTCCGCAACGGATTCGACGCTATCCGTGAAAGAGATGTTCTGCTTTATTATCCTTATCACACATTCGAACATGTGCTGGAATTGCTACGTCAGGCTTCTTTCGACCCCAGTGTGCTCTCGATTAAGATTAATATCTACCGCGTCGCAAAAGACTCTCGCATTATTGACTCCATGATCCACGCCGCATACAACGGCAAGAAAGTGACTGTCGTGGTCGAGTTACAGGCACGTTTTGACGAAGAAGCCAATATTCATTGGGCAAAACGCCTCACTGAAGCCGGTGTACATGTTATCTTCTCCGCCCTTGGCCTGAAAATTCACGCAAAACTCTTCATCATTTCGCGTCTGGAAGGGGAAGAAATTATCCGTTATGCCCATATTGGTACAGGAAATTTCAACGAAAAAACAGCGCGGCTCTATACCGATTATTCTCTGCTGACCGCCAACCCTGAAGTTACTAATGAAGTTCGCCGAGTATTTAACTTTATTGAAAACCCTTATCGGCCCGTCACATTTGATAATTTAATGGTATCGCCGCAAAATTCGCGGGCTATGCTCAATCAACTGATTACCCAGGAAATCGAAAATGCACGAGCCGGTGAATTAGCTGGCATCACGCTGAAAATTAATAATCTGGTAGATAAGGAATTGGTGGACCGCCTGTATGATGCCTCGGAAGCGGGCGTCAAGATCCGCATTCTGGTGCGCGGAATGTGCTCTTTAGTTCCCAATCAACCTGGCTTTAGTGAAAACATTCAAGTCACCAGTATTGTGGATCGTTTTCTGGAACATGATCGCGTTTATGTTTTCATCAACAAAGGCAATGAAAAAGTTTTCCTTTCTTCGGCCGACTGGATGACCCGTAACATTGACTATCGCATTGAAGTGGCCGTTTGTCTGCTCGACCCCAGACTAAAACAACAAGTTATGGATATTCTTGAACTACAATTCAGTGATACCGTCAAGGCACGATATATTGATAAGGAATTGAGCAATCGCTATGTTCCGCGAGGAAATAAGCGTAAAATCCGCGCACAGCTTGCTGTTTATGATTATTTGAAAAACCTTGAACAACCGGAATCAAGAGCCTGATCTATGCCGTTGAAACACAACACGCCAATGCCCAAACCGCAAGAAATTGCCACTATTGATTTGGGTTCCAATAGCTTTCACATGGTCATCGCCCGTATCGTCAACGGTGCATTACAGGTTATCGGGCGTTTAAAGAAACGGGTTTATCTTGCCGATGGGCTAAACAGTAAAAATGAGTTAAGCGCAGATGCCATAAACCGTGGCCTGAAATGCCTCGCTCTGTTTGCTGAACGGTTGCAGGGTTTTCCCGCAAGTAATGTCTGTTTGGTGGGAACGCATAGTTTACGTGAAGCGACCAACGTACAAGAATTTCTGCAACAGGCAAAAGAAGTTATCCCCTATTCCATTGAAATTATCTCTGGTCATGAAGAAGCTCGCCTGATTTTCATGGGCGTTGAGCATACACAACCGGAAAAAGGCCGGAAATTGGTGATTGATATTGGCGGTGGCTCAACGGAATTGGTCATTGGTGAAGACTTTGAACCGCTGTTGATTGAAAGCCGCCGTATGGGTTGCGTCAGTTTTTCTCGCCAATTCTTTCCGGACGGTATCATTAATGAGCATAATTTTCGCAAGGCACGACTCCAGGCGGCACAAAAATTGGAAAATCTCGTCTGGCAATTTCGGACAAAAGGCTGGGATTTTGCTTTAGGTGCATCGGGAACGATCAAGGCAATACACGAACAGTTGGTCGAGCTGGGTGAAAAAGATGGACTGATTACCCCAGAGCGCCTAAACATGCTGGTGAAACGTGTCCTGAAATACAAAAATTTCAATACGCTGGCATTGCCGGGATTATCTAATGACCGTAAACAAACGTTTGTTCCCGGGTTATCAATCTTGTGCGGTATTTTTGATGCTTTGCATATTCAAGAATTACGCTTGTCTCATGGTGCATTGCGGGAAGGTGTGCTGTATGAAATGGAAGATCGTTTCCGCCATCAGGATATTCGTCAACGAACGGCCAAGAGTCTTGCCGAACACTATAATATCGATCGAGAACAAGCAGCACGCGTTTGGAATACCGCCAAAAATCTTTATGACCAATGGTCAGAACAACATCCCAAACGCGTACATCCACAACTGGAATCTATTCTGCTGTGGGCGGCCATGCTGCATGAAGTCGGTTTAAGCATCAATCTGAGTGGTCTGCAACGGCATTCAGCTTACATCCTGCAAAATACCGATCTACCGGGGTTTACCCAAGAGCAGCAATCGTTGCTGGCAACACTGGTTCGTTATCATCGCAAAGCGGTTAAAGTCCATGAGCATCCCCGCTTCTATCTGTTTAAGAAAAAACAGTATCTTCCCATGCTTAAGATATTGCGATTGGCAACCTTGTTGAATAACCAACGCCAGGCGACTACAACACCGGATACACTAAGGCTAAAAACTGATCATCATCATTGGACGCTCTACTTACCTAAAAACTATCTAAAACAAAATGCGCTTGTGTTGCTCGATTTGGAGCAAGAGCAAAGCTACTGGGATGATGTGGCTGGCTGGCACTTACACATTGCAGAGGAATCAACTTAACGATATTGCGTGATGAAAAAGAAAAAGCAAACTGTTCAAATTATAAAATTGGTTCTGTTTATCAGCTTCTTTATTTTCTTTGGACGCTTTATCTATTCATTTATGGCAGCATTAGAGCATCATCAGCAAACTCAGCAGCAATTGGTGACGCCCTTACGGGGTTCGACAACAGAATATCATACCCAATAGCTGTTAAATTTATGGCGATATTATTGCAATCGCCGGTTGTTAGCCCTATTTTCTGCCTTAAAGGTTTACTATGTCACAACCAACCTTTACACCTGATAACTCAACTGTTGCCAGCCAGCACTCCCAAAAACTGGCACATATTCGTCAGCGGCTGCTTTCTCTATTCAACCACGATAAGCTCTTTGTCGATACATTATTAGGACAGGCTGATGAACATTCAGCAATCAGTGACAAAAAGTTATTGGAAAAAATAGAGGAAGTCAGTGCACTGCTAACCAGCCTGCATACCGCCGATATTGCCGATATTTTGGAAGCCTTACCTTATGATGAACGTCTCGCTTTATGGCGCCTGATCGACAATAACCAGCGCGGTGAGGTGCTGGTAGAAGCCTCCATTCCCGTTTGGGATAACCTAATCAAGGATATGACTGACGTTGAGCTGTTACGTGCCATCGGTAAACTGCACGTCGATGAACAAGCCTATATTGCAGAACATCTTCCCCGTGATACCACCCGACGCTTGCTGACTTATTTAGAGCCGGGCCAGCGCAATCGTATCCGAGAAGTCTTGCAGTACCACAAAGACAGTATCGGCCAAATGATGGATTTCGAGTTCGTGACAGTACGAAGCAATGTTACACTCGGCACCGTGCAGCGCTTTTTACGTTCCCGAGACGCCATCCCTGAAACAACAGATAAGATCTTTGTTATTGACCGCAAAAATCGTCTACAGGGAGAGCTGCCACTTACCACTTTGCTGATCAGCGTACCGGATAAATTAGTTTCCGAAGTCATGAATACGGATACCGTGACTTTCTTACCGGAGCAAAAAGGTGAAGATGCCGCCAGCGCATTTGAACGTTATGATCTGATTTCTGCCGCCGTGGTAGACAACAACGGGCGTCTGATGGGGCGCCTGACTGTTGAAGATATTGTTGATACCTTGAGTGAAGAAACGGATACCAATATTCGCCGCATGGGAGGCTTAAGCCGCGAAGAAGATGTTTTTGCGCCGGTTGGCCAGGCTGTCAAAACCCGCTGGACATGGCTTGCCATCAATTTGTGTACCGCTTTTGTGGCATCAAGGGTTATCGGGCTTTTTGAGCATACCATTTCCCAGCTCGTTGCACTTGCGACCTTAATGCCCATCGTGGCAGGTATCGGCGGCAATACCGGTAACCAAACTATCACCATGATCGTCCGTGCACTTGCGCTCCATCAAATCCAGACAGGGGGGTTTTCTTACCTGCTATTAAGGGAATTTGGCGTTGCCTTTATCAACGGCATCATCTGGGGTGGGCTGATGGGCGTGATTACTTATCTGCTCTATGGTGATCTTGCTATGGGAGGCGTCATGACAATGGCCATGATATTAAACCTGCTGATGGCCGCGCTGATGGGCGTTTTGATCCCATTTATTATGATGAAACTGGGAAGAGATCCCGCCATCGGCTCCAGTGTCATGATTACTGCCATTACCGATACAGGCGGTTTCTTTATTTTTTTAGGATTAGCAACATTATTTTTGGTTTAATTAAGTTTGCATAAATGCCGATAATTGCATCGGCGTTTTTTAATTATTAATACACTCTGTCGTCCCAAACACTGTATACCAATCCAACTTCAAGATGCGTGTTATATTTCCCTGCACAGCGGGGAAATATAAGGCCTCGCCCGCGCTCTATTTGGATACCCCATCACAAATACCATGAAAAATCACTACCAGAAACATTATCTTTTTGACACAACCTCCACATTTTCTTCATTATTGACGAATTCCTGTTGGTTACACTAATAATATATTCTTGCATCTGATTTAGCATAAGATGCCGCATGATTGGTTACCGCCATAACACTAAGAGAATGTCGAGCAAATGAATAATAAAAGCCGTTCCTATTTTTTCCAACTCACTGCAGTGCTAGCCGTGATCGTCGGAGCCATTTTCTTTGCGTGGAAATACTTCAACGTACCTTCATCAGCCGGTGACTCTCAGAATGCAGAATCAAAACCTAACCCCGCTCAACCACCAGTGCAAGTAGCGACGGCTGAAATCAAATCGATACCCCATTACTTAGGAGGATTAGGAACGGTTCTGGCGGCCAATACCGTCACTGTCACCAGCCAGGCGGAAGGTCAGTTAATCGCCCTGCATTTTAATGAGGGTCAATACGTCAAAAAAGGGGATTTGCTGGCAGAAATCGATCCCCGTTCTTTTCAAGTCAAACTTGCAAGAGCACAGGGACAATATGCCAAAGATCAAGCAACACTCGCTAACACTAAACAGGATTTGCTCCGTTTTCAGCAATTAGCGAAAAATAAACTTATCTCTCAGCAAGATCTGGATAAACAAATTTCTTTGGTTCGCCAGAACGAAGCCAGCTTACAGGCCGACCAGGCAGATATTGACGAAGCCAAACTGCAATTGACATATAGCCGTATTACAGCCCCGATTTCCGGTCGCGTCGGATTAAAACGCATTGATACCGGCAACTACGTATCTGGTGGCGGAGCAACGCCAATCGTCGTTATTACGCAAGTCGATCCTATTGATATCGTGTTCTCCCTGCCTGAAAACGATATTGATGCGGTGTTAAAGGCGCAAAAAAATCACAAAAATGTGGTTGTCATTGCATGGGATCGCAATAATCAGCAGCCGTTGGCACAAGGAAAACTCACTAGTATCGATAATCAAATTGATGTGACGACTGGCACGATCAAGATGAAGGCTCAATTCAATAATCAAGATAATGTGTTGTTTCCTAATCAATTCGTCAATATTCAGATGAAAGTCAATACGTTGAATGATGTCGTCGTGATCCCTACGGCTGGATTACAAATGGGAAATAGCGGTCATTTCGTCTGGAAAGTGGATAAAGAGAACAAGGTTAGTAAACACAAGGTCGTTGCAGGTCTGCAAGATAGTCAATTAGCGGTCATCAATAGCGGGCTGTCAGCAGGTGAGCATGTCGTCACGGATGGCATTGACAACCTGACCGAAGGTGCCAGGGTTGAGATTGTCAACCCTTTGACAATCGAAGCACTTGATACAGATAAAAATAAGAAAAATCCAGAGCAATCAAACGGTAAGACGGGGAACTCCTGATGCAATCTGATTCTCCAATGACCGGCGGAGGGCCATCCCGCCTGTTTATCCTGCGCCCTGTTGCCACGACACTGTTTATGATTGCGATCTTGCTGGCCGGGCTAATGGGTTACCGGATGCTGCCAGTTTCTGCATTGCCGCAAGTGGATTATCCAACTATTCAGGTGGTGACACTGTATCCTGGTGCCAATCCAGATGTGATGACATCCGCTGTCACTGCACCGCTGGAACGCCAATTTGGTCAGATGTCCGGCTTAAAACAAATGTCATCCAGAAGTTCCGGTGGAGCGTCTGTTATCACGTTGGTATTCCAGCTCTCACTGCCCCTGGATGTGGCTGAACAAGACGTACAGGCGGCGATCAATTCAGCCAGTAATCTGTTGCCCGATGATCTGCCGTATCCCCCCATTTACAGCAAAGTTAATCCGGCTGATCCGCCTATATTGACGCTGGCCGTAACCTCTGATGCCCTGCCGATGAGTCAGGTACAAGATATGGTAGAAACACGCATATCCCAGCGTATTTCCCAAGTCAGTGGTGTCGGTTTGGTGACCTTAGCGGGCGGGCAACGTCCCGCTGTGCGCGTGAAATTGAACGCACAGGCTTTGGCTGCCCAAGGATTAGACAGCGACGTTATCCGTTCTGCCATCATGAAAGCCAATGTGAATTCGGCAAAAGGCAGTTTTGACGGACCCACTCGCTCCATCACCATATCCTCCAACGATCAAATGAAATCTATCGATGATTACCGCAATTTAATCGTGGCTTATAAAAATAATGCGCCGATTCGCTTGCGTGATGTCGCCACCATTGAACAGGGAGTGGAGAATAACAAATTGGGCGCATGGGCAAATGAAAAACCTGCCATCGTTATCAATGTTCAGCGCCAGCCTGGAGCTAATGTTATTGAGACTACGGATAATATCCGCGTCATGTTGCCGGAATTGATCAACAGCCTGCCCAAATCAGTCAATGTGGAAATGCTGACAGATCGTACCGTCTCAATCCGCCATTCAGTCAACGATGTTCAATTTGAACTGTTGCTGGCGATTGCGCTGGTCGTCATGGTGATCTATCTGTTTTTGCGCAATGTCACCGCAACCTTGATCCCCAGTATTGCCGTACCGCTTTCACTGGTAGGGACATTTGCCGTGATGTATTTTTGCGGCTTCTCTGTCAATAACCTCACTTTAATGGCATTAACCATCGCAACCGGCTTTGTGGTGGACGATGCTATTGTGGTAATAGAAAATATTTCCCGTTACATTGAACAGGGAGAAAAACCGCTGGCGGCCGCCCTAAAAGGGGCGGGAGAAATCGGCTTTACGATTATCTCCCTGACTTTCTCATTAATCGCCGTTTTGATCCCCTTGCTGTTTATGGGGGATATCGTCGGTCGGCTATTCAGGGAATTCGCCATCACCCTTGCTGTCGCTATTTTAATTTCTGCCGTTGTCTCATTGACGCTAACGCCGATGATGTGTGCAAGGATGCTGAAACCCGAAGCTAATATTAAACACAATCGCTTCGAACAGGCGTGCGAACGCTTCTTTGAACTCATGATTGCGGTATATGCAGTCTTCCTGAAACGGGTGTTGAATCATCCCTGGATTACACTGGGTGTTGCATTCGGTACGTTGGCTCTGACCGCCCTGCTCTATATCATGATCCCCAAAGGATTCTTTCCCTTGCAAGATAACGGACTGATTCAGGGCACACTGGAAGCCCCACAATCTATTTCATTCAATGCAATGGCAGATAAGCAACGACACGTTACGGCTCTGTTATTAAAAGATCCGGCTGTGGACAATGTCACCACCTTTATTGGTGTCGATGGTAGCAATCCAACATTGAATAATGCCCGTCTTCAAATCACGTTGAAACCACTCAGAGAGCGTGACGAGAGGATTGACGAGGTGATCCCACGCCTGCAAGCGCGAATTGCTAAAGTCCCCGACGTCAAGTTATACCTGCAACCCACCCAGGATTTGACCATTGATACTCAGATCTCGCGCACGCAATACCAATTTACGTTGCAAGCTGCTTCGCTTGATGAACTCGCTGTCTGGGTGCCCAAATTGCAACATGCCCTGAAACAACGGCCAGAATTGATAGATACCGGTAACAATTGGCAGAATCAGGGGCTAGTGGCTTACCTTGATGTGAATAGGGATATGGCCAGTCGCTTTGGGATCTCTATGGCCGCCGTAGATAATGCGTTGTATAACGCTTTCGGCCAACGCTTGATTTCGACTATTTACACGCAATCAAATCAATATCGCGTTATCCTTGAGCAAGATACGAAGAATTCATCGGGGCTGGAAGCGATAAACAATCTTTATCTGACCGGTACTGATGGAAAAATGGTCCCTCTTAAAACTATTGCCACTGTCGAACAGCGGCTGGGGAACTTGTCTATCGACCATCTGCAACAATTTCCCGCTGTCATTTTTTCATTCAACGTAGCGAAAGATTCGTCCCTTGAACAAGCTGTTAATGCCGTCAAAGAGGCAGAACAAGCGATCCAAATGCCAAAAGACATCATTACCCAATTTCAGGGAGCAACGTTGGCGTTCCAGGACGCGCTCAGTAATACCCTCTGGCTGATTTTGGCTGCTGTCGTCGCCATGTATATTGTGCTCGGTATCTTGTACGAAAGCTTTATTCACCCTGTCACAATCTTATCAACCTTGCCTACCGCCGGGGTGGGTGCATTGTTGGCTCTGATGGCTGGCGGGTATGAGCTAGATATTATCGCCATCATTGGGATCATTCTCTTAATTGGTATTGTCAAGAAAAATGCCATCATGATGATCGATTTTGCCCTGGCCGCAGAGCGGGAAAAAGGAATGACGCCTTATGAAGCCATTTACCAAGCCTGCCTGTTACGTTTCAGGCCGATATTGATGACGACAATGGCAGCACTGCTGGGCGCATTGCCCCTGATGTTGAGCACCGGTATTGGTGCAGAGCTGCGCCGGCCGCTAGGGGTCAGTATGGTGGGAGGTCTGATTATGAGCCAAATCCTAACTTTGTTCACAACTCCCGTGATTTATCTGCTGTTTGATCAATTAGCACACTACCGTCGAAATAAAAACAATAAGAAAGATAAACAAATCAGGCCAGATAAATCCTCAGTTAATCATCAGGAGCCGCTGTGAAATTCTTCGCCCTATTCACCCAGCGGCCAGTTGCCACAACATTACTGAGTTTAGCCATTACCCTGTGTGGTGCGCTCAGTTTTGTCCTGCTGCCTGTATCGCCGCTGCCACAGGTTGATTTTCCCGTGATAACTGTTCAGGCTTCCATGCCCGGTGCGTCACCAGAAACGATGGCCTCTTCCGTAACGACGCCTCTGGAACGCGCATTAGGCAGGATCGCGGGGGTAAAAGAGATGTCTTCTGCCAGCTCATTGGGAACGTCTTATATTTACCTGGAATTTGATCTCAGTCGGGATATCAATGGTGCAGCCCGGGATGTTCAGGCTGCCATCAATGCCGCCCAAAGCTTGTTACCTTCCGGTATGCCAAGAAAACCAAGCTATCATAAAGCGAATCTGTCCAGCGCTCCAATCATGATTTTAACCCTCACTTCAGACAATTATAGTGAGGGGCAATTGTATGATCTTGCTTCCACCCGATTGGCCCAGAAAATTTCTCAGATAGAAGGCGTCAGCAAAGTCAGCGTTGGCGGTAGTTCATTACCGGCTATACGGGTTGAACTCAACCCAAATGCCCTCTTCAATCAAGGTGTTTCTCTTAACGATGTCAGTAATGCCATCAATAATGCTAATGTCCGATTGCCGACAGGTCATGTTGATTCCGATAACCAAATTTGGCAGCTACGCACCAATGATGAATTGAAAACACCTGACAGTTACCGTTCACTTATCGTTCATTATCATGATGGGGCACCTGTCAGGTTGCAGGACGTTGCCAGTGTGAAGAATTCGGTCGAGGATACCCGCGCCGCCGGCATGTCTGGAAATAAGTCGGCCATTGTTCTTATTATCCGCCGTGAAGCCAGTGCAAATATTATCTCAACCGTGCAGCGTATTCGTGCTCAACTCCCTGCCCTGCAAGCCTCCTTGCCTGCCAATATTCAGTTAAACGTTGCCCAGGATCGTTCTCCAACCATCCATGCTTCTCTGCAAGAAGTAGAACGTGCATTAGCCATTGCCGTCGCCCTGGTGATCCTGGTCGTGTTCCTGTTTTTACGTTCTGGCCGGGCTACGCTGATTCCGGCAATTGCCGTTCCGGTATCGCTGATTGGTACTTTTACGGCCATGTATTTATGTGGTTTCAGCTTAAACAATCTTTCGTTGATGGCATTAACCATTGCCACCGGATTTGTGGTTGATGATGCCATTGTGGTACTGGAGAATATTTCCCGCCATTTGAATGCGGGTTTAACGCCCATGCAGGCAGCCCTTAAGGGAACCAGAGAAGTCGGGTTCACTGTGCTGGCTATGAGCTTGTCACTTATTGCGGTATTTATTCCCCTTATCTTGATCGATGAATTACTCGGCAGATTGTTCCGGGATTTTGCTGTCACACTGGCAACCGCCATCGGGATTTCGCTGTTAATTTCACTGACCTTAACCCCGATGATGTGTGCACATCTGCTCAAATCCACCCCTGAAAATGCCCAGAAGCAGGCACGGGGATTCGGTAAGGTATTGTTGAGAATTCAGCAGGGCTATGCCCATTCACTGAAATGGATACTCAATCATACTCGTTGGGTATTGTTGGCATTGGTCGGCATTATTGGCCTGAATATCTGGCTCTATATCAGCATTCCGAAAACGTTTTTCCCGCAACAAGATACGGGGAAAATGTTAGGGTTTGTGGTCGCTGATCAAAATATTTCATTTCAGGCTATGCGAAAAAAGGTGGAACGCTTTATGCAAGTCGTCAATGATGATCCAACTGTGGATAATGTCGTGGGTTTCACCGGTGGTGACAGCATCAATACGGGCTTTATGTTTGTTTCGCTAAAGCCATTAAAAGAGCGTAGCGAAAGTATCCAACACGTTATCACCCGCTTAAGAAGTAAACTGACCAATGAAGCGGGAGCACGTCTATATCTGGTTCCTGTTCAGGATCTGAGAAGTGGAGGACGAGGCGGTAAATCGACTTATCAGTTTAATTTGCTGTCGGATGATTTTGACGAACTGCGTAAATGGAGTCCTGTCATCAAGAAAGCATTGGAAAAATTGCCTCAATTGGTGGATGTAAACGCCGATGAAGACGAAGAGGCGAAAGGGGCTGAAATAGCGATTACCTATGATCGTGATGTGATGGCTCGTTTAGGCATCAATGTTGCTGAGGCAAATAATTTACTCAACAACGCTTTTGGGCAAAGACAGGTTTCCACGATTTATGCCCCTTTGAATCAATATAAAGTGGTCATGGAAGTTGCACCGCAATATAACCAAGATCCCAGTGCATTGGAGAAAATGTTTGTCATTAATAGCAAAGGAGAACGCATTCCCCTCTCCTACTTTGCCCAATGGCGCCCTGCCAATGCACCATTGGATGTTTATCACCAGGAACTTTCCGCTTCTTCTACCATTGCCTTTGATGTGGCACCCGGCTATACGCTATCTGATGCAATCAGTGCAATAGAAAGAACCATAACAGAACTGGGCGTTCCTTCAGCAGTACGTAGCTCTTTTGCAGGCACCGCACAGGATTTTCAAGAGAGTGAACGTTCCCAGTTATTGGTGATTCTGGCCGCCATCGTCACTGTTTATCTGGTACTTGGTGTACTCTATGAGAGTTATATTCATCCTCTGACCATCCTTTCTACCCTGCCTTCTGCGGGTGTAGGGGCTTTACTGGCTTTGGAACTGTTCAATACGCCCTTTAGCCTAATCGCCATGATTGGCATTATGCTGTTGGTTGGTATTGTCAAGAAAAATGCCATTATCATGGTGGATTTTGCCCTTGAAGCTCAACGAAACGACAAACTCAGTGCCCGGGAAGCGATTTTTCAAGCTAGTTTATTGCGATTCCGTCCGATCATGATGACGACGCTTTCGGCCTTGTTTGGTGCTTTACCTTTAGTACTGAGCAATGGGGATGGTGCAGAATTACGTTTCCCACTGGGGATCACGATTGTTGGTGGCCTGATGGTGAGCCAACTTCTCACTTTGTATACCACTCCGGTTGTATATCTGTTTTTTGACCGATTGCGTGAAAAATGGCGCCTTCGCAAAGCCATCTCATCTCAGATAGTTGACTCAAGTCGTTGAACCAGAATGAAACTCAGGATAAAAATGGGTATCAGCAGTAAATTGTTTCTGGCAATTTTTGCCACTTGTATGCTGGTATTGATCACAATGCACTGGGGCATTTACCTCAGCTTTCAACACGGTTTTATGGGCTATATTAAACAAAATAGCCAAAATCGGACGAATATGCTGGCACAAGCATTGACAGAACAATACCAGCAATATGGTAACTGGCATTTTCTGACCCAGAATGATCGCGCGATATTCCAGATTATCCGTACGATTGAACAGAGTGACAATCCCTATCAAAAAACCAAACATCATGGTTGGCGTCCCCAATTTTGGGTTGTGGATACTCACATGAATCGTTTGGTTGGGCATTCTAATGACATTCCAGCGGAAAGTTATCGTGAGCCAGTTACCTATAAAAATAATATTGTTGGCTGGGTAATTGTCAGTGCATCAGACAAAATTACCCGTCAGGCTGATATTAGCTTTGCCCACCAGCAACAATTCACCAGTTGGACTATTGTCGGTTTTTCTACTTTATTGGCATTAATCGCCACTTTTCTTCTCTCACGAGGCCTGTTAAGGCCGGTTAAGCGGCTAGTGGAAGGTACACATAAACTCGCGGCAGGCGATTTCAGTATTCGTGTCGTTCCATCCAGTAAAGATGAAATCGGTAAACTGGCAATGGATTTTAACCAACTTGCCAGCACGCTGGAAAAAAATGAACAGATGCGCCGTGATTATATGGCCGATATCTCCCATGAACTGCGCACTCCACTTTCTGTTTTGCGGGGTGAACTGGAAGCCTTACAAGATGGTTTACGGAAACCCACACAGGAAACACTCCATTCCTTGCTCGCGGAAGTGACTACCTTAACAAAACTGGTAGACGATCTGCATTTATTATCCCTTTCTGATCGTGGTTCGCTAGCTTATAGAAAAGAGTCTGTTAATGTCAGTGAATTACTGCAAATCTCCGTAGCGAATTATCATGGCCGTTTTGCGGATAAGCAAATCATGTTGGTATTGAATTTAAAAGACAACATAACACTGCTTGCTGATCCAAATCGGCTAACACAGTTATTTAATAACTTGCTGGAAAACAGCCTGCGTTACACCAATGAGCATGGAAAGGTAATTATTTGTGGATATTCAAATCAGCAAAAATGGATATTGGATATGCAGGACAGTGCGCCTGGATTAACGGCGGAACAATGCCAGCAGGTTTTTGAACGTTTTTATCGTTGCGAATCCTCCCGTAACCGCGCAAGCGGAGGTTCAGGGCTTGGGCTGGCGATTTGCTATAATATTGTTGAAGCCCATGATGGAATAATTCGCGTGGAAAGCTCACCTTTAGGCGGTATTAAAATTCACGTAGAATTACCGTTGATGAAATCGTCTGAACTTGAAACACAATGAGTACACATCTTACACAATATACTGTTCTCATCGTTGAAGATGAACCAAAGTTGGGGCAACTGCTGGTTGATTATCTACAATCCGCTGATTACCACCCCCAATGGCTCAAACGTGGTGATGAAGTTATCGCTCATGTGCAAAAATTCCATCCCCATATTATCTTGCTTGATCTTATGTTGCCTGGTCTTGATGGATTGTCGGTCTGTCGGGAACTGCGTAAATTTTCAGATATTCCGATTGTCATGATGACGGCAAAAACGGAAGAAATTGACCGACTGCTCGGCTTAGAAATCGGGGCTGACGATTATATCTGTAAACCTTATAGCCCGCGGGAATTGGTAGCCAGAGTAAAGACAATCTTACGCCGTTGTTACCGTCCGAAAGAGATCATCAGTGAGCAAGGTGCGCTGGCCATTGATGAAAAACACTTTCAGGCACGTTATTTTGAACAGGTGCTTGAATTAACGCCGGTTGAATTCCGTCTGCTCAAAATTATGTCCAGCCAGCCAGGGCGGGTTTTTTCCCGTGATCAGCTATTAAATAACCTTTATAACGATCATCGCATTGTCAATGACCGTACTATTGATAGCCACATTAAAAACTTGCGCCGGAAACTGGAGCAACTGGATGGGGATAAATCTTTTATCCGCTCCATTTATGGATTAGGTTATCGTTGGGAAGCTGAAATCTGTCGTTTGATGTGAAGCACAGTAACCGGCATTATCCATACCAGTTACTGCTGCAACGCTCATTAGCTGCTTATGATTGCCTTTTTTCAACATTCAGCGTTCTTTTACGATCAAGCAAACCTGAAATGACAGCGAATAACAATGCCATTAAAGCTAATAACCCCCCGGCCAGATTAAGGGAGGTATAGCCATAATGAGATGCGATAATTACACCACCCAACCATGCCCCAACTGCATTACCCAAATTAAAGAATCCAATATTGACAGAGGAAACAAGATTAGGTGCGCCAGCCTCCTGAGCTTTATCCATCACCAGACGCTGGATTGGCGATACGGTGGCAAAGCCCGATGCGGCCATTAAAAACAGGCTCAAACAAGCAATGTACGGGTTGTCACCATAAAGCCAGAAAATAAATAAAATTAAGGACTGTAATCCTAATGTCCAATACAGCAATGGCATTATCGCCTTATCTGCAAGTTTTCCACCCACAATATTGCCAAAGAAAAAACCTAACCCCAACACCAGCAAGATCCCTGTTATTGCGCTTTCAGAGAATCCTGCAACATGGGTCATCAATGGCGCGATATAAGTCACTGTCGTAAAAAAGGCGGCAGGGCCTAAGACGGTGATCCCCATAGCCAAAAGAACATGGATATTGGTGAACGCCTGCAATTCTTTTTTAATACTGGCAGGCGCTTTTTGATCGAATTTAGGTAAAAACTTTAAAATCCCAGCTAATGCGATAATGCCAATCATCGTAATTATTGCAAAAGTAACGCGCCAGGAAATCGCTTTTCCTATCCATGTTCCAAACGGTATTCCAACCAAATTAGCCAGTGTCATTCCACTAAACATAAAGGCGATCGCAGTGGTTTTTTTATTGTCTGGCACTAATTCAGCAGCAATAATCGCACCAATTCCCATAAAAGCGCCGTGGGTTAAGGAAGCCACAATCCGGCCAATAATTGCCAGATAAAATGTCGGGGAAAAGGTGGTCAGTGCATTTCCGATAATAAATAATACCATTAACATGGAAAGCATCTTTTTCCTTTCTATACCTCCCGCCAATATGATTAGAACAGGCGCACCAACAAATACACCAAGCGCATAACTGGTTACCATATACCCCGCAGTTGGTATTGAAATACTAAATTCAGTTGCGATTTCAGGAAGTAAACCCGCGACAATGAATTCGGTTGTCGCGATCCCAAATGTCGCTATGGCTAAAGCCCAAATAGCTACAGGCATGGAAAACTCCTAATAAGAGGCTGTATTAATCGAGTTATATTGCAACGGTGTGTCGTTATCTCTGCGAGAGACTGTAATATATTCGTACAACCGCCAATTGGGAAGCAGTTCAACCAAGACAAAATAGTGATCATGCTCTATAAAATAGTGAGACAGGGGATGAATTTTTCTCATCAAATCCCTTGACTATACGAAATTCAGGCTAAACTTAAGCTGATAATTACCCAATCAGGAGAATTTCTTATGGCTACTGGGCATTATGATCTTAAGAAAGCAAAGAACGGGCAATTTTATTTCAATCTGGTGGCTGCAAACGGTGACATTATTCTGAGCAGTGAAATGTATACCACCAAAGCGGCTGCCAATAAAGGCATTCACTCTGTGCAAGTTAATTCTCCCGATAAAACTCGCCATGAAGTGAAAAAAAACAAATCAGGCAAACCTTATTTTGTCCTGAAAGCCCGAAACCATCAAATTATTGCTATCAGTGAAACTCACACCAATGACGCAAGCATGAAGAAATCTATGCAGTCGGTCATGAAAATCGGTCCAACAGAAAGCATTCGTGACCTGACCAAACAAAATTAACCGGTATAATTAATGACTCGCGCCGTATCTGCGGCGCACTATCTTTATTTTCCATAATATATTTGTGCTAATGATAAAATAAGCGTTAAAATCCCCCTCCTTTAAACCTTACCCTTAGTAATGATATCAAGACCGGGTAAGGGCTGACTTGAACTCAGACCGAGAACGTTAAAAAATATGTTTACTCCAGAATTACTCTCTCCTGCCGGCTCTTTGAAAAACATGCGGTACGCATTCGCTTATGGCGCAGATGCCATTTATGCCGGACAACCTCGCTATAGTTTGCGTGTCCGTAATAATGCATTTAATCATGAGACATTGGCACAAGGCATTAAGGAGGCGCATGAATTAGGTAAGCGTTTTTATGTCGTTGTCAATATCGCACCACATAACGCAAAGTTGAAAACTTTTATTCGTGACTTAAAACCCGTCGTAGAAATGGGACCTGATGCTTTGATTATGTCTGACCCGGGCTTAATTATGATGGTGCGCGAGACATTTCCTGAAATAGACATTCATCTTTCGGTTCAAGCCAATGCCGTTAACTGGGCTACGGTCAAATTCTGGAAACAAATGGGGCTGACGCGAGTTATCCTTTCCCGTGAACTCTCGCTGGAAGAAATTGCTGAAATCCGCCAGCAAGTGCCTGATATGGAGCTTGAGATTTTTGTGCATGGCGCACTTTGCATGGCTTATTCCGGCCGTTGCCTGTTATCGGGCTATATCAACAAGCGCGATCCCAATCAGGGCACTTGCACTAATGCCTGTCGCTGGGAATACAATGTGCAGGAAGGCAAGGAAGATAGTGTGGGTAATATTGTCCATAGGCACGATCCTATTCCGGTTAAAAACATGGAACCAACGCTCGGCCAAGGTGCACCAACGGATAAAGTCTTCATGATAGAAGAAGCCAAACGTCCTGGCGAATATATGTCAGCGTTTGAAGATGAACATGGTACTTATATCATGAATTCCAAAGACTTACGTGCCATTGAGCATGTGGAACGATTAACCAACATGGGCGTTCACTCACTGAAAATCGAAGGCCGTACCAAATCTTTTTATTATTGTGCCCGCACCGCCCAAGTATATCGCCGTGCCATAGATGATGCTGCGGCTGGAAAACCCTTCGATCCAACATTGATGACCACATTAGAAGGTTTGGCGCACCGTGGCTATACAGAAGGTTTCCTGCGCCGTCATACTCATGATGCCTACCAAACTTACGAATACGGCTATTCCGTATCAGACACTCAACAATTCGTTGGTGAATTTACTGGCAATCGCGTCAACGGACTGGCAGAAGTTGCCGTGAAGAATAAATTTCTTGTCGGGGATCATCTGGAACTCATGACTCCATCGGGTAATATTAACTTCACGTTAGAATCCATGACAAATAAAAAAGGCCAGGCTGTGGAAATTGCGCCGGGTGATGGGCATCTCGTTTATCTTCCTATTCCTGAAGAAATTAAGCTGAATTATGCTTTACTTGTGCGAAACTTAAAAGGTGGTAATACCAGAGCACCTCATCCATATGCATGACAAGTGAAATAATCCGAAATAGGATTTTAAAGAAATTGATCTATTTTTTTAGAAATAGATCACATCAATGCTAATTTATTTCCCGTATTATCAGTTCCGAAAAATAAAAAACTAAAAAATTTTGACTGTAAGACTAGGAACCACCTCCTTGGCTAGCTCAATCTCCCTTGGGCTGGCCTTTTCTTTTATACAAACAAATAAAACCAAATTAATTCAAGGAGTTAATAAAACCCCTTCATCTTAAAAAACATTAAATTAGTTAATGTTTCCAAATCCTGATGGGATATTCATTACCCTTTTATGAGTAACCGTGTTTATAGTAATCAAAAAACACCTTTTGATAAATCATGTTGGAATTTATTCAGTTTAATGAGGGAATTTTGAGAAAAAATAAGCCCAATTATCCAATTTCTGAATATCTTCAATATTTATCACCACACCAGATAAATATTATTTCACTTTATAGTCATATAACATGGTTAAATTTTAGCAATATTTGTCTTAACTGAAGCGATCCACTACGGCTTCCCTCTCCACTTGTCTTGTGATCAGCTCAAATATAAACAACAATCAGTAGCGCCTTTTGCAAACTGGAGTTAATCATGACTGATATCATTAAGTTGTTAGGAAAAGACGCAGAGAGTTTATTGGAACATCAATGTAATACCATTCCACGTGACAATCTCTATCTTCCGGGTACAGATTTCGTTGATAGAGTCATGCTCGAAAATAACCGCCCCAATACTGTTCTTCGCTCCATGCAAACCTTATTGAATCATGGACGCCTGGCAGGTACGGGTTATCTCTCAATTTTGCCGGTAGATCAGGGGGTTGAACATTCCGCCAGCGCTTCTTTCGCTACCAATCCTCTCTATTTTGATCCCAAAAATATCGTTGAACTGGCGATTGAGGCAGGCTGTAATTGTGTTGCTTCAACTTACGGTGTTCTGGCGTCTGTTTCTCGCCGTTATGCCCATAAGATCCCGTTTCTGGTTAAGCTTAATCACAATGAAACGTTGACCTATCCCGCCCAATATGATCAAACTTTGTATGCCAGTGTCGAACAGGCATTTAACATGGGTGCCGTTGCAGTAGGTGCAACAATCTATTATGGTTCTCCCGAGTCACGCCGCCAAATAGAAGAAATTTCAGCCGCCTTTGAACGCGCTCACGAACTCGGTATGGTCACTGTGTTATGGGCTTATCTGCGTAATTCCGCTTTCAAGAAAGATGGGGTTGATTACCACACCAGTGCCGATTTAACCGGCCAGGCGAATCATCTGGCCGCAACGATCGGCGCTGATATCGTTAAACAAAAAATGGCTGAAACTAACGGTGGTTATACTGCTATTGGGTTCGGGCACACGGATAAACGCGTCTATAGCAATTTGACCTCTGAACATCCGATTGATCTCGTTCGTTATCAAATTGCTAACTGTTATATGGGACGCGCTGGATTAATCAATTCAGGTGGTGCTTCTGGAAACAATGACTTAAGTGATTCTGTCCGCACTGCCGTTATCAATAAACGTGCCGGGGGAATGGGATTGATCCTTGGCCGCAAAGCGTTCAAGAAATCGATGACAGAGGGCGTTGAGTTAATCCGCTCCGTACAGGATGTTTATCTCGATAAGAAAATTACCATCGCCTAATCCATTAGATTCAGTACGTTCAAAATGGGGATCTTTGCATCCCCATTATTCAAAAATTCACCACCATTGATGAAAATGGTGGACTGGCCCAATGCCATGACCAACCTGCAAACTATCCGCCTGCATCAGCGCCTTTTGTAAATATGTTTTGGCAACCGGCAACGTACTTTGCCAATCAGAGTACCGGGGGCGTAATGCAGCAAGTGCTGCGGATAAAGTACAACCCGTTCCATGAGTATGCCGTGTATTGACTCTGGGAGCGCTGAAACGCCACTCCCCGTCCGAGGTAAAAAGCCAATCCGGGCTTTCCTCATTATTTAAATGTCCGCCTTTCAATAAAACTGTCTGGCATCCCATTGAACGTAATGCACGCCCCTGCCATAACATTTCATCTTCAGTATTGGCAATATCACATTTCAATATAGCTGCTGCTTCCGGTAAATTAGGGGTGATCAAAGAGACGATCGGCAGTAATTGCTCTACCATTGCGGAAACAGACTCTGGTGATAACAAAGGATCACCGCTTTTCGCTACCATAACAGTATCCAGTACAATGTAAGGAATAGGATAACGCTGCAACGACTCTGCTATTACAGCGATATTAGCCGCATTCGACAACATACCAATTTTGGCACTGTCAATCCTGACATCTGAAAGCACAGACTCTAACTGAGCAGCAACAAAGAGGGGATCAAGTTCATACACGGATTGTACACCCAGTGTATTTTGCGCAACCAACGCAGTGATAACTGTCGTGCCGTAGGCTCCAAGCGCAGAAAAGGTTTTTAAATCGGCCTGAATGCCGGCACCACCGCCGGGATCGGTTCCTGCGATAGTCAGTGAGTTAATTCTCATTATGGTGATTCCTGCCACCAGCTAAAGAAAAGCGGGTATCGGAATAAGAGATACCATGACTTCCCTACGCTGGCATTATCCAGATCAGGGAATACGGGTACTTCTCAGTTCAATAAAGAACGCCCCGAGTCAAAAAAAATCACTCTATTAGTATCCCAATAGAGTGATATTTGCAATAGGTTATCGCCAGATAATAAAACTAAACTAACGATAAATAGATTTAACCAGCAATCAGATAGCCGCTAAATTAAATTTATTACTATAAAGTTTTAACGTTTGCAGCAGCAGGACCTTTAGGACCATCCTGAATTTCAAACTCAACTTGTTGGCCTTCAGACAATGTTTTAAACCCATCTTTCGTAATAGCAGAAAAATGTACAAATACATCTTTGCTACCATTAGATGGAGTAATAAAACCAAAACCTTTAGACTCGTTGAACCACTTCACAGTACCAGTGATTTTTGCCATTTCAAAAATTTCCTTTGACTCACTTTATTCGCCTATTGGCATCAAAATAAACAAACCAGTATTAGTTACTGTTATTTATTAACAGAACTTTACTTCGTTTACCCATGTGTTTTATCACATACTCTTTATATAATCGCAAGCCATTTTTTTCAGGTGCTGGAGACAACGCACATATTTAAAACTCTAAATTCACATTCCGATTTGAAATTACTCAATAACCTTTAAGTCGCATAACCCCATGAATAAACGTAAAAAGAAAAATTCACCCAAAACAATATCTTTAATAAGACTAATATATAATACTGTTTTACCTATCAGTTATGGTGTAGGCCAGAGAGTTATTGTTATACAAAATTCATTTTAGGTAGCTGTAAAAATTATGGTTAATCTCACTTATTATTTTTGAACGTACAATATAGCCGCTTTACATGTAATCAGCTTACTTTTTGTTTGTCCTTTATTAAATATTGTTCAATTATAATATTTGTGGGATGACTTTTTACTATTCATCCGTATGATCATCCTCATACGATTTATTGATTTCATGAAGTGCATTTCGCCGGAGTAGTTAGCGTTTAAAATAAAACTACATTGTCAAAAAAAGAGTATAAACATTCTTATTCTGTATTATGGAGAAAATACAGAAATAATATTTTATTAAAAATAGAATTCACCAGAGAATGGCATTTAGTTACATAAAATAACGGTAATGCATTATTTATCACTGACAATCAGCCGGGCATAATACCCGGCTGAAAAAACATGGCGTGGATTAGCAACTAATCTGCTTATCTCTTGGCTTTCTTTGAGCGAACAATCAAATAACCAATCCATAAGACACCAATCCAAAACGGCATCAAGATGACTGAAATACGAATTGGGGGCATCGTTAGTATAATAACAAGAATGAATGCCAGGAATACTAAACACAGGTAGTTTCCAAATGGATACCACAGTGCCTGAAATTTCGTCTTGACACCTTCTTTATCTTTAGCTGAACGGAATTTCAAATGAGCACAACAAATCATAATCCAGTTAATGACCAGAGTTGTTACCACTAATGCCATTAACAACTCAAATGCCTTACCGGGCATAACATAGTTAATCAATACACCAATTGATGTTACCAGCGCGGATAAACCAATAGACAAGACAGGGACATTGCGTTTGTTAACTTTTGTGAGTGCATAAGGCGCATTGCCTTGTTTAGCCAAACCATACAGCATCCGGCTATTACAATACACTCCACTGTTATAAACCGACAACGCCGCCGTTAGTACCACCACATTCAGCGCATTCGCTACCCAGAAATTATCCAGATCATGGAAAATCAAAACGAATGGGCTGCCGCCTTCTACCACCTTCTCCCACGGATACAACGACAGCAAAATAGCCAATGAACCGATATAGAACAGCAAGATGCGATAAACAACCTGGTTAGTAGCTTTTGGGATATTTTTCTCAGGATTTTCTGCTTCTGCTGCGGTAATGCCGACCATTTCCAGCCCGCCAAATGAAAACATGATCACAGCCAGCGCCATAATCAAGCCAGAAATCCCATTTGGCATAAAGCCGCCCTGCTGCCACAAGTTGGTGATACTTGCCTGTGGGCCACCATTACCGCTAATCAGCAAATAACTTCCAAAGATAATCATCCCGACGATGGCACTGACTTTAATGATAGAGAACCAAAATTCGGTTTCACCATATAACCGAACATTAATTAGATTGACGAGATTAATCAGTACAAAGAATATTGCCGCAGAAATCCATGTTGGAAAGTCCGGCCACCAATATTGGATATACATGCCAACAGCCGTTAATTCTGCCATTCCAACCAAAATAAACATTGCCCAATAATTCCAGCCTGCCAGAAAACCGGCAAAATTCCCCCAATATTTATAAGCAAAGTGGCTAAATGACCCTGCGACGGGCTCTTCAACAACCATTTCGCCCAGTTGGCGCATAATTAAAAATGCGATAAACCCGCCGAGTGCATACCCAAGGAGCACTGAAGGCCCAGCCATTTTAATGGTTTGGGCAATACCTAAAAATAACCCCGTACCTACTGCACCGCCGAGAGCAATAAGCTGAATATGTCTGTTCTTTAAACCACGCTTAAGCGTAGATTGTTGTTCTTGTTGTTCTGCCATCTAATCCTCTTTTTACGATGCTTAGAACCCGTCTCATTAGAAGCTGTTTTATTTGTTGTTTTGAACCGTTGTACCTGAATAGAGCCAGAAATCCTCCAACTCTTCTCAAATTCTTACATTGCGCAAAATTTGTTGAGTTCAAATTTTCTCAACATAGTTCCTTCAACATATTATATATGATTGAGTTATATACTAATTTAACGCAATATTGAGTTTGTTAATTCGTATCAAGTGGATATTAAAACACCATTTACAAAGAATGAGTACTGCGGATGCATATTAACACACATGCAGGCAAAATAATGGTTGATTAAATGTCAAAAAGGTAAGTATCGGGTGATAGAACAAACACCTAATTCGAACACATCATTACCTTGCTCACAATGTACATCCAACGCTAACAAATACAAAAACAAACATATCAATATCAAGCACAGAGCTAAGAGGATTTTTTTAGTATTCAATGAGGTCACCTTAGGATTATTTCATTGTAGTTAACTTTATAATAAAATATTATAGAGAGTTATCATATGATAAAGTGATAATAGTGTATTAAAATTTTTAATCTAATCACTGTACCTCTATTAATGATGGGTTTTGTCATCTTGAAAAGAAGTTGTGTATACTTCTCCAACCTTCAACCAATTTAAAATTGTAATGGCACAAGATAACCACTTAGCACTTGTATGCGCACTGAGTAAATGGATAGAAAACCATCTTGGCCGTGTCATTCATCTTGAAGAGCTTGCTGCTTATTCTGGCTATTCACTTTGGCACATGCAGAAAATATTCAAGGAAGTTACCGGCATATCTCTTGGGAAGTACATCCGTCAACGACGCCTGGCTGGCGCTGTTTATCTGTTGAAAAATAGTTCTTTGCCTATTTTTGATATTGCCCTGGATTTCGGGTTTGGCTCTCAATCCCATTTTACCTATATGTTCCGTAAAGAGTACGGCATTACACCTTATGATTTTCGCCAAAGTACAGATATTGAACTTGGAGTTAAGCTTCCACTACATTTAACTGACAACTGCGGATCATAAAACCGGGTATCGTTAGCGGCCATTCATCATGGCCGCCATGCCTCGGCTTACTTATATCCACTACCTTCTCTTTCCAAAAAACATCATTCTGTTTCTATATATACTCGATAAACTTCAAGTTGCCATCTGCAAGATGACGCGAAGCCTTATATTTCCCCGCGCAGCGGGGAAATATAACACGCATCCTGAAGTTAAATTGGTATATTAAGCATAAATCGTTATTGATATTTTTCTACCAGTGCCAGAGCTATCGCTTCCGTTTCTGCATCGGGAATGCCACTAATGTCTGACGGGCGAAAATGCATCTGAAATGCTTGAATCGTTTTATACGTGGCGCTATCCAAAATTCCCGTTTGAGGAATACGATAACCATAAAGGGCCAGTGCTTTCTGAACTGATATGACTGACGCCCGCATACCCGGTGCTCTACCCGCCAAATATTTATTCACTGTTGCATGATCGGGCCAGGCCCCAATCCCCTGTTCATAAAGTTCGCGCCACGGAAAAACAGGCCCAGGATCGTCTTTTCTCAGTGGGGCAATATCGCTATGACCCACAACATTCACAGCCTGGATCTTATGCCTGTGCATAATATCTTTTGCCAATCTGATAATTGCGTCAATTTGTGATGGGTGATATGAACACCATTCTTTTTTAATAAACGCTTGTTTAAAGCCGCAATTAACAATTTCTATACCAATAGAATAGCGGTTCAAGCTTTGGTATCCATTCCACTCACTCTTTCCCGCATGCCATGCCCTTTCCTTTTCTGAAACCAGTTGGAAAATAATCGGCTCTTTATCCTGATATCTCGGTTGCGAAGGAATAAGGTAATGAATACTAACGCGGCCTCCCGTTAATTCCCGTAAAGATCTTTTATCATCTAACGCGGTATAGTGAAGGACAAGAAACCTAATTGAGTCAATACGTTGCTTGGTCGAATAAGGATAGGAATAGTCAACAATATAACCATTTCTATCTTTTAGCTCAGGGGAATAAGAACAACCAATCAACAATGTGATAAATAGGCATATTATTAATCGTTTTATCATGATCGGTCAGCTATTTTACAGAAAAAGATAACATTATAATGATTATATATTAGATGAGACAAAAAGAGATGTGGTGTTCTTTTACTTATCCGCATGTTTTTAAGAACAAATAAAAGCCAGCTATTCGCGGAACGAGCGAATAGCTGGCTAATAAAGTGACTTGATACGAGTCGTCTTGTGTTACTGATATCCTATGGACATTTCAGTATCAGCAATTACTCTTCTCACCGTTATGCGGTGCATCATGATCCCAAATACCTTTTTCAACTTGCTGTTGGATCTCTGGGTAGCTATTAATATTGAATGTCGGTAATTTGCCTGATTTTCTCTGCTGGTTATAATCTTTCGCCAGTTTCATCGCGATACCTGACAACATGAGTATGGCAATCAAGTTAACAATAGCCATACACGCCATTGATAGGTTAGCCATATTCCAAACCAGAGGGACGTCTGCCAATGTACCAAACATCACCATACCCAACGCAGCCAACCGCAGGATAAATAAACCAGCAGTGTGGTTACGCTCCAGAAATATCATATTGCTTTCAGCATAAGCGTAATTGGCAATAATCGACGTAAAGGCAAAGAAGAAAATTGCAATCGCAACGAACATCGTTCCCCAATGTCCAACAGCGGATGATAATGCTCGCTGAGTTAATTCAATCCCACTGATCGCGGTAACGTTTTCGTTAAGAACACCAGAAGAGAGGATGATCATCGCCGTCGCACTACAGATAACGATGGTATCCATAAATACCCCCAACATCTGCACATAACCCTGAGAGGCCGGATGTGGTGGATAGGGAGAAGCTGATGCTGCCGCATTGGGTGCAGAACCCATCCCCGCTTCATTCGAGAATAATCCGCGTTGAACCCCCTGAAGCATTGCCTGGGAGATGCCATAGCCTAATGTCCCCGCTATCGCTTCCTGAATGCCAAAGGCACTCTTGATAACCAGTGCAAATACCGCTGGGATACGTTCAATGTTGTGACCAACAACCCAAAGTGCCAAGATAAAATAGGAAATTGCCATAAATGGTACAACCAATTCCGCGACCCGGGCGATAGAACGCAGCCCGCCGAAAATAATTACACCACTGGTAATGACTAATACGATACCGACATAAATTGGTTTGATATTAAAAGCAAAGGCAGCCGCTTCCGCAATTGAGTTTGCCTGAACAGCATTAAATACAAGACCAAACGCGATAATAAGGAAGAATGAAAATAGAATTCCCATCCATCGCTTCTTCAACCCTCTTTCCATGTAGTAAGCCGGGCCACCGCGATAATTTCCTTGATCGTCTTTCGTCTTGTACAACTGGGCAAGCGTGCTTTCCACAAAGGCAGTCGCCATACCAATAAATGCCACTACCCACATCCAAAAAATAGCCCCTGGTCCACCGGCAGTAATTGCAATAGCAACGCCGGCTAAGTTACCGGTTCCTACACGGGCAGCAAGGCTGGTACACAAGGCCTGAAAAGATGAAATGCCCGAATCATCCGACTTATTACTATTTCTCAGAATTGAAAACATGTGGCCAAAGTGGCGAAGTTGTATAAAACCAGAACGCAGTGTGAAGTAAAGACCAACCCCAAGGAGAAGGTATATCAGTACATAGTCCCAAAGAATGTTGTTAATGAAGTTAATCAGATCCGTCAAGATATTTTCCCCTTACTAATTAGCAAACATTAGCTGACCATAGCGCCGTATTCGGCGAAATTTTATTGTGCTTCATTCCTTTTATAATTAACAAGTAACATAATTCTGTATACGAAAAACACAGAGATACAAGCCATTAAAGCGAAAAGAATGTAACACAATATTTATTTCAATGGGTAACTTTTAATGAAATTTTTACATTTACTTTAGCGTTATTGAACATTTGTTTTGATATCCATAAACGCTTCATTTCTTATTTCAAGCCGCCTAATTATATTTTTAGCACAAAAAACACGCAGAAATTTTCTTCCCATATATAAGCAAGAAACATAAATGAATTAACAATTGGACTTAAAATAAGAAACCAGTTGGCAACTAAAATACAACCTATCAAAACCAGCGTCAATCTAATACCTATTCCAATGCCCACAGCATATATACCCATTCAACTTCAGGATGCGTGTTATATTTCCCCGCTGCGCGGGGAAATATAAGGCCTCGCGTCGTCTTGCGGATGGCAACTTGAAGTTTATCGTGTATAGAGCCTATGTTAACTGGAAGTTATTGATGTCATGTCAAACAAAATACATAGAACAAATTTAGATAATCACGCACTGCTATATCATTAATGTAGTAATAACCAAATTCATTAAAAAAATTGGGGTAATTACAAAGTTTAATCTTTAAGTTTCTAAAATTTTCGGAAACATATAGTGATATTTCACTTAAGATGAGATTATTAAATTTTAATACTGTGATAGTTGGAAAAAGTCACCATTGCATATTAAAATTTTCAGTTGTTATTTTTACAATAGGAAACAACAATAACAGGTTAGTAAGATGTTAATAATCCACTATCTGGCCATCAGATAATCTGCAAGTGAGGTTATAATTGATGTTAGAGCGAAAAAGAAAAAACCCCGCAGACAATATACTGCCCAAGAGAGTTTATAGAGGAAAATCGAAGTATGAATACCACCCTGCAACAGGGGGTTCAATCTCTATCTGCTGTTTGAGTTCACCAATGTCTGTTGTTTGGAAAGAATACAATAAGATTGTGGAAAAAATAGAAAAAGATAGCACATAGAGCCTAATATATGTCGAAGTTAAAATCAAAACCACCCGCATAGCGGGTGGTTTGCTCTCGCCCTATAAGGGCATGTTACCGACTGCGCCAAAATGACGCCGCTTTCTCTTTGTTCAAGCTAAATGTCATTGTCTCTTTGGCTTACCCCTTAAAGGGGTCCTCATACTCACGTGCACTCAATTTATCCTGTATGAAATCTTGCTTTTCCTGCTCTCGGATATACTTACGGATCGTGGCTTCATTGAGTCCTACTGTACTCACATAATATCCTTCTGACCAAAACTTCCTGTTGCCAAATTTGTATTTTAGATTCGCGTGCTTATCAAATATCATCAGTGAACTTTTACCTTTCAAATATCCCATGAAACTCGATACACTGATTTTCGGCGGGATACTCACCAACATATGCACATGATCTGGCATCAAATGTCCTTCTATTATTTCTACCCCTTTGTACTTACAAAGGTTTTTTAAAATCTCACCTATACTTGAACGTAAACTTGCAAAAATAACTTTACGTCTGTATTTCGGCGAAAAGACGATATGGTATTTGCAGAGCCACTTTGTGTGGGCCAAGCTTTGTGCTTTAATTCCCATAAACACCTTTCCTTCTTAGTTACGCATATTAGCTTGAACATCTATATCGTAACGGAAAGGTGTTTTTCTTGGTATAACCCCCTGATCTCCACCCGCATAGCGGGTGGTTTTATGTTTAAGAAGCATAGGGCTTCTTAAACTGGCTAAAGCCCTAAATGAAAAACGGGAGCCATCACTCCCGTTGATACTAACATCCAATAAATAACTATCCAGCCAACAGGCAACTTCCCACCCGCATGTCAGAACCAGCACAATCTCAAAATATTTCAACCAAATCTGATATCGTCATTGACTATTCGTTATAATAGCGCGAAATTCACCCCTCACTTCAGGATGTCACCATGGATTATCAGCTAAATCTGGACTGGCAGGCGTTTTTGCAAAACCATTGGCAAAAACGACCATTGCTGATTAAACAGGGTTTCCATCAGTTTATTGATCCCCTTTCCCCCGATGAGCTGGCGGGTCTGGCGATGGAAAATGAAATCGATAGCCGTTTGGTTAGTCAGAAAAATGGGCGCTGGGACGTTTCCCACGGACCCTTTGAAACCTACGACCATTTAGGCGAAAAAAACTGGTCTTTGCTTGTACAAGCTGTTGACCATTGGCATCTCCCCCTCTTCTGCACTGATGGAACCATTCCGTGTGTTGTCTGACTGGCGCATGGATGACTTGATGATCTCGTTCTCCGCACCCGGCGGTGGTGTTGGTCCCCACCTTGACCAATATGATGTTTTTATCATTCAAGGAAAAGGGCGCAGGCGCTGGCGGGTAGGTGAAAAAGTCTCCATGAAACAGCATTGCCCTCACCCTGATTTGTTGCAGGTTGAACCCTTTGAGGCAATCATTGATGAAGAGATGTTACCGGGCGATATACTCTATATTCCACCGGGTTTCCCACACGAAGGCTATGCTATTGAGGACTCACTGAACTATTCAGTGGGATTCCGTGCCCCCAATGCCCGTGAATTATTCAGTGGATTTGCTGATTATATTCTGGCAAACGAGCTGGGAAGCCATCGCTACAGTGATCCTGGACTGACATTTCGTAATAATCCCGCCCAGATCCAGACAACCGAGTTGGACACACTGCGTTCAATGATGCGTGAATTGTTGGAACAACCAGAAACTTTCCAACATTGGTTTGGCGAATTTATCTCCCAATCGCGCCATGAATTAGATCTGGCACCGCCTGAACCTCCTTATGAAAGCGATGAGATTTATGATTTGCTAAAACAAGGCGAGGAATTAAATCGCTTGAGTGGCCTGCGCGTCCTGCGGGTTGGCGATCAATGTTTCGTCAATGGCGAATGGATGGATACTCCTCATCTCCATGCCGCCGATGCCATTTGCCAATATGACAAAGTCAACGCTGAACTTCTGGGTGACGCTATCGATGATGTCCGATTTGTCAGCCTGCTTACGGCTTTGGTCAATAGCGGTTATTGGTATTTTAATGATTAATCCGAACTAAGGGGCAAGATGGGTTGCCCCTTATTTTCTGAATGACGGAATGTTATTCAGGCGGGACATGATTTCCGTGAGTTACCGTCAATTCAGCAATCCGCATAATCACATTAACTGCTTGCTCCATGCCCTCCAGTGAAATAAATTCGTGCTTACTGTGACAATTATAGCCACCTGTGAATATATTCGGGCATGGGAGGCCACGATAAGATAACTCTGCACCATCAGTCCCCCCACGTATCGGCTGGATTATCGGCTCAATATGACAATCCAGCATCGCTTGTTTAGCAATGGCAATAACATGGGGATATTTAAGCATCTCGCTATGCATGTTGTAATAATCATCATCTATCGCCAGCTCAATATAACAGTCTGGGGGTAATCCTTCTCCAGCATTTTCCACAATCGCAATGAGGTTTTTTTTACGCTGTTCAAAATTAACCCGGTCAAAATCCCGAATGATGTAGTGCATCTCGGCACGTTCGACTGTGCCTTTCATACTCTGCAAATGATAAAAACCTTCATAGCCTTCCGTCTGTTCGGGGATTTCTTGAGCAGGCAAGGCATGATGAATGCTCATGGCTAATGTCAATGCGTTAACCATGACGCCTTTGGCACTGCCCGGATGAGCCATATTACCCACAATCTTGATTGCCACTGATGCAGCATTGAAATTTTCAAATGCCAATTCTCCTACTCCGCCTCCATCAACGGTATAGGCCCATTCTGCGCCGAAAGCCTCTATATCAAAATAGTGCGCCCCCCTGCCAATTTCTTCATCCGGCGTAAATGCTATCCGAATATCACCATGGGGCGTATTTCCCTGTTTCAAGCGCACCAGTGCGGTAATGATTTCAGCGATCCCGGCTTTATCATCAGCACCCAACAGTGTCTTCCCATCCGTCGTAATTAATGTTTTTCCCAACAAGCTATGTAACACAGGGAACACGACCGGCGACAACACCTCATCTCCCATTCCTAATGCAATATCGCCGCCACGATAATTTTCCACAATCTGGGGATTAACATGCTTACCAGAAAAATCCGGTGAGGTATCGAGGTGGGCAATAAAACCAATGACAGGCACTGGTATTGCAACATTTGCGGGCAATGTGGCCATAACACACCCCCTCTCATTGAGAGTCACATCAGCAAAACCAAGCGGGATCAGCTCCTCGTATAACACTTTGGCAAGATCCAATTGACCGTTACTACTGGGAATGGTTTTAGCAGATGGTTTTGCTTGAGTATTAAAGGCAATATATTGAAAAAAACGCGCTAATAATCTATCCATCTTCTCCCTCCCTCATTCATATGAATTTATTATGGAAAAAATGGATAGCGTTGGTATTGCGTCAAATCAGCTTTTATCTGCCTTTATCTGCTGAATTAAGGATTGGGTATATTGCGTAACTATTTTACTGGCATGCCCGTAATGTTTTTCATCAAACAAATTCTCGACCTGGCTAGGTTCAAGATTCAACTCAACAGTGTGCGCCCCGGACAATTTAGCCTCATGCACAAACCCCGCAGCCGGGTAAACGTGACCCGATGTTCCGATAGCAATAAAGATATCAGCATCAGCTAAAGCAGAATAAATCTGTTCCATCCCCAACGGCATTTCCCCAAACCACACCACATGAGGGCGCAATGGGGACGGGAACTGGCAACAATGGCAGCGATCTTCCATAGTGAGATCAGTCGTCCATTCAACTACCTGCCCTGATTGACAACACCGAACTTTCCGTAATTCACCGTGCATATGCAGAACCCGACGGCTTCCCGCCCGTTCATGCAGATCATCAATATTCTGTGTCACCAATAAAAAATGGTCACCAAACTCACGTTCGAGTTCCGCCAAAGCATAATGTGCCGCATTAGGCCGGATGTCAGGTTGCTGGAGCTGCTTTCGGCGCGCATTGTAAAATGCCTGAACCAGATCAGGATCACGCAGGAAACCTTCCGGAGTCGCAACATCTTCGACCCGATGTTCTTCCCACAGGCCATCAGAAGAGCGAAATGTCTGAATGCCTGACTCAGCAGAAATGCCGGCACCTGTCAGAACCACCACATACGGTTTTTCTATTTTATTTGCCAATCGGATATCCCTGTAAAAGTTTTGTCTATATGACCGCTGACGCCGTAATCGCCTGACTCGGTAAAATTTACTGTGCCGATGAAGAACCCGCATAGATTATTTCCTTAATGTGTTTTTAGTATGTTCTTTCAGCCGATCCATTTTACCGATTCAGCGAGATACGATAGCGTGCTTAGATACGCGTTGATACCCCGATATACTATTGTCCACTCAAAATTCGCGCTGGATCAAGTTTACTGGCCCGACGAGCAGGATACCAACTCGCCAACAAGCTTAATACTAATGCCGTTAACAAAACATAAAACACATCCATAAGATGCAATTCTGACGGCAGAAAATCGATAAAATAGATATCTCCTGAAAGGAGTTGATGCCCAAGCAGCGTTTCCAGTGCTTTAATGATAGTCGTCAAATTTAATGATGTGAAAACCCCGACAACAACACCGGTTATGCTACCTATCATGCCTGTTAGTAATCCATACCATAAAAAAATTGCCCTGATATGGCTATCCCTGGCACCCAGCGTGCGTAGGATGGCGATGTCGCTGCTTTTATCCTTCACAGCCATAATCAGGGTTGAAATGATATTAAAACAAGCTACACCAATAACCAGAATCATTGCCAAATACATAATGCTACGCACCATCTGGATATCGTTGTACATATAACCATAATCTTTTATCCACGTGCTGATATAGACATATTTCCCCGTGGCGTTACCTGCATCCCACACACGCTGTTCTGCGGCAAAAACATTATCTGCTTTAATGGCAATACCTGTTATTGCATGACCGTAATCCAGATAGCGCTGGGCATCAGGCAAAGGAACAAGGGCTAAACTGTGATCTAACACGCCGCTTAACTGGAAAATACCCGCAACTTGTAAACGGATACGTTTAGGCTGCAAAAGTTTCAGGCTTGCATCATTATTGGGGATCATGACAGTCACCCAATCACCTTGTTTCACGCGCAGTGCATGAGCCACGCCCTGCCCTAAAATCACCTGATTTTTTCCTGCCCTGAATGTTTTCCATACCCCATTACGCACAAACTGGGGTAAAGTACTCACATTCATCTCGGTATCCAGAGAGACGCCCCGTACCTGTATAGCATGAAGCTTTTCACCGCGTTCCATCAGGCCAGTAAACTCAATATAGGGAGAGGCTCCGGCAATCCCTGACGTTTCTCTTACCCGCTTAAGGGCGGTTTCCCAATCCTGAAAAGGCTGCTCCACCGCATAAATTTGTCCATGAGGCACGACGGAAAGTATCCGGTTTTTCAGCTCTCGTTCAAAACCGTTCATGGCACTCAGGCCAATAATCAGCACCGCGACACCCAGCATGATACCCAGCGTCGAAATGACAGAGATCAGGGAAACCATTCCTGAACGACGTCGGCCACGACTAAATCGTAATGCGGTAAATAATGCAAGAGGCAGATTTACCATGACCTCTCCCCCGCCGTCAGGGTTAATTCATCCTGTAAATACCCATCACGCATTTCTAGCTGACGAGCCAGTTGATTGGCTAATTTCAGATCGTGAGTGACAATGAGAAACGCAGTGCCTTGCTGTTGGTTCAATTCTTGCAGGAGCTGAAACACACTGTCTGCATTTTGTTGGTCAAGGTTACCCGTTGGTTCATCCGCCAACACTAATGACGGTTCATTTACCAGTGCCCGCGCAATGGCAACACGTTGGCGCTCTCCCCCTGACAGCTCAGATGGCCGGTGATGTGCCCGATTTTCCAACCCAACCGCCGCCAGCATATCCCGCGCTTTTTGTTGAGCACGGCGTTTTTGCCCACCAATCAGGAGCGGCATCGCAACATTTTCCAGTGCAGTAAAATCAGGCAATAAATGGTGAAACTGATAAATAAAACCAATTTCACTGTTACGTAATTCTGCCCGCGCAGACGAAGACATTTGGTTGAGTGATTGCCCCTTGAACCGAACTTCACCAGTCGTAGGTGAATCCAAACCACCAAGCAAGTGCAAAAGGGTACTTTTACCAGAGCCAGAACTCCCGACAATGGCCATTATTTCCCCCTGTTGCAGGGAAAAAGTGACATTCTTTAATACTTCTGTCGAAATTTTTCCTTCCTGATATTTTTTGCACAGTTGGTGACACAGTAATAAAGGGTGATTACTCATAACGTAAAGCCTCAGCAGGTTGGGTGGCAGCCGCGCGCCAGGAAGGGTACAGCGTCGAGATTAAGGAGATCAGCATGGCACTGATGGCGATCAGTATCACTTGCGTAGTGTCAATCGCAACAGGCAACTGAATGCCCTCAGCCAGCAGGCCGATAATCGGCATGAGGTTATTTAACTGACTGGAAAGCAATATTCCCAATCCCGTTCCCAATACAGCACCAATAATGCCGGCTCCCGCTCCCTGGATCATAAAAATGGCCATCACCTGACGGCGGGTCAGCCCTTGCGTCTGCAAGATAGCGATTTCACCCTGTTTTTCCATCACCAACAGAGAAAGAGAGGTAATAATGTTAAAAGCCGCGACAGCAATGATCAGGCTCAGTAATAACCCCATCATATTTTTCTCCATGCGAACCGCCTGAAAGAATTCTCCTTTGCGTTCGCGCCAATCTTTCCATATCAACCCATTTGGCAAGGTTTGCTGGCTTAACTCATCGACTGATAATGGCTCATTGAGGAACAAGCGCCAGCCGGTAATATAACCAATGGGATAACGCAACAATCTGGCCGCATCCTGTTGGTTAACTAACATTTCCGTACCATCAGCTTCACTGTTGGCGAAAAAGGTACCCGCTACCGTGAATAAACGCTGGCTGGGAATTCTGCCCATTGGTGTTAACTGGCTGGCACTCGGCACGATAATACGGATTTGATCACCCCGTTTTACCCCTAATTTGGCCGCCAATTTTTCGCCCAGAATGACAGAATAACGTCCGGGTTGGAGCTGGTTTCGATCAACATTAACAAGATGTTCTGCCAATGGCGCATATTCATCCTGATTAATGCCTAACATGACACCAACACCCACATTGTGGAGACTCTGTAGCACCACATCCCCTTGTACGATAGAGGTCATGCGATTAACCCCCTTTAATCCCGCAAGCTGGCTATTCGGATGTTCAACCGGGTTGATAGAGCCTTTTTCCGATGTAATGATAGCCTGCGGCATAAAGCCCAGGATGCTGCTTTCTAATGAACGCTCAAAACCGTTCATGACTGACAATACTGTAATCAAGGCCGCTACGCCTAACGTAATGCCAATCGCTGACAACCATGAAACAAAACGGCCAAATTTATCGACCGCCCGCCCGCGCATATAGCGCAATCCTATAAATAATGAGACAGATTGAAACATGAAATCTGTTACGCCCCTGTTGCCAAAGCAAAGTGTTCGAGGATAATAAAGGGTAGCAATACTTTATGGAACCACCCGTATCCCGGTTCTGTGGTTTTTTTTACTTTCTCTCAACCTGCCAGCGTATTTATTGTAAGGCTACTGGGTTAAAAATGTGTTGGGAATGGACTGAATCTTAGGAAACACATCAAACGCTTATGTCAGCAAAATATCGTTATCAACTTCCTGAAAGCCGCGGCGATACCCGCGGCTTGGGCCATTTGACAGGTGCAGCCTGTGCCGTTGAATGCGCCGAAATCATTGAACGTCACCCTGGGCCAATACTACTGGTGACCAAAGATATGCAAAATGCCCTACGATTGCGGGATGAAATTCAACAGTTCACCGACGCACCAATAAATACGATGTCAGATTGGGAAACTTTGCCCTACGATAGTTTTTCGCCTCACCAAGAAATTATCTCCAATCGCCTGTCTACGCTTTTTCACCTCCCCTTTATGACGAAAGGGGCATTAATCCTTCCCGTCAACACGTTGATGCAACGTGTCTGCCCCCACGATTATCTCAAAGGTCATGCATTGGTCATGCACAAGGGGCAACGACTTTCACGTGATAAACTGCGGGCAGAACTGGAACAAGCGGGTTATCGCAGTGTTGAACAGGTACTTGAACATGGCGAATTTGCTACACGTGGTGCCTTGTTTGATCTGTTCCCTATGGGGAGTGAATACCCTTATCGTATTGATTTTTTTGATGATGAGATAGATAGCCTACGCACTTTTGATGTGGATAGCCAACGCACACTGGCCGAAGTGGAAAAGATCAATTTATTGCCAGCCCATGAATTCCCAACCGATCAAAATGCGATTGAGCGGTTTCGCAGCCAATGGCGCGAACAGTTCGAAGTCCGTCGTGATGCTGAACATATTTATCAGCAAGTCAGTAAAAAAGTGCTACCTGCTGGCATCGAATATTGGCAGCCGTTGTTCTTTGAACATCCCTTAGCGGCCATCTTTGAATATCTGCCCGACAATACCCTATTGATTACCCAGAATTTGGTCAGTGCTGCGGAACGTTTCTGGCAAGATACGCAACAACGCTTTGAAAGCCGCAACGTTGATCCTATGCGTCCGTTACTCACTCCCGAACAGCTCTGGTTGCCTGTCAATACACTCTTCTCAGGATTAAAAAATTGGCCTCGTATTGAAGTTGATAATGAACCTCTTCCCCAAAAGGCCAGAAATACCAACTTAGCCTATCATCCTCTGCCTGATTTATCGGTTGCAGCACAGCAAAAAGAGCCATTGGATAAATTACGCCGTTTTATGGCGCAATTCAGTGGCAAGATCGTGTTTTCAGTGGAAAGTGAAGGACGCCGGGAATCCATACAAGAATTATTATCCCGCATCAAAATCAATCCGAAAAAAATAGACCAGCTAACCGATGCCAATACTTCTGGCTATTATTTGATGGTTGGTGCCGCAGAGCAAGGTTTTGTTGATGAAGATAACAATCTCGCTCTGATTTGTGAAAGTGACATGCTTGGCGAACGTGTCAGCCGTCGTCGCCAGGATAATCGGCGCACAATTAATACCGATACATTGATCCGTAATCTCGCTGAATTACGGCATGGACAACCGGTTGTTCACCTTGAACATGGCGTTGGGCGCTATCAGGGGCTGATAACATTAGAAGCGGGTGGCATTAAGGCAGAGTATCTTATCCTGACTTATGCCGGAAAAGATAAATTGTATGTGCCTGTTTCTTCCCTTCATCTCATCAGTCGCTATGCGGGTGGTGCTGAGAAAAGCGCTCCCTTGCATAAATTGGGCGGAGAGGCATGGAACAAGGCGCGCCAGAAAGCGGCTGAAAAGGTGCGTGATGTTGCTGCCGAACTCCTGGATGTTTACGCACAACGGGCCGTCAAACCGGGTTTCGCTTTCCACAACGATCGCGAACAGTACCAACTGTTCTGCCAAAGTTTTCCATTTGACACAACATCAGATCAAGAACAGGCCATCAATGCCGTACTTGATGATATGTGCGAACCTATTGCTATGGATAGGCTGGTATGTGGTGATGTCGGGTTTGGCAAAACAGAAGTGGCAATGCGTGCCGCGTTCTTGTCCGTCATCAATAATAAGCAAGTCGCCGTTCTTGTGCCAACCACCTTATTGGCACAGCAGCATTATGATAACTTCCGCGATCGCTTTGCCAATTGGCCTGTGCACATTGAAGTGATGTCACGCTTTCGTAGTGCAAAAGAGCAACAGCAAGTCATTGATATGGCAGCGGAGGGTAAAGTAGATATCATTATTGGTACTCATAAACTACTGCAAAGTGATTTGTGCTGGAAAGATCTCGGTTTGTTGATCGTTGATGAGGAGCATCGTTTCGGCGTTCGCCATAAAGAGCGTATCAAAGCGATTCGGGCAGATGTTGATATCCTGACACTCACCGCCACCCCGATCCCCCGTACGCTTAATATGGCAATGAGTGGCATACGCGATCTCTCCATTATTGCCACTCCCCCTGCCCGTCGGCTGGCGGTCAAAACCTTTGTCCGTGAATATGATAGCCTGGTGATACGTGAATCTATCCTGCGTGAAATTTTGCGCGGTGGGCAGGTTTACTATTTATATAATGATGTTGAAAATATCGAAAAGGCAAAAACCCGGCTGGAAGAGTTGGTTCCCGAAGCCAGAATTGTTGTGGGACATGGGCAAATGCGTGAACGTGATCTGGAACGCGTTATGACGGATTTCCATCGTCAACGTTTTAATGTTCTGGTATGTACCACTATCATCGAAACGGGGATCGATATTCCCAGTGCTAATACCATTATCATTGAACGTGCCGATCATTTTGGCCTAGCCCAATTACACCAATTACGTGGGCGTGTCGGGCGCTCCCATCATCAGGCCTATGCTTATTTGCTGACACCACATCCAAAAGCCATGACCCGCGATGCACAAAAACGGCTTGAAGCCATTGCATCTCTCGAAGATCTGGGGGCGGGTTTTGCATTGGCTACTCACGATTTGGAAATTAGGGGCGCCGGCGAATTGTTGGGTGAAGACCAAAGTGGGCAGATGACCAGCATCGGCTTTACCCTCTATATGGAATTATTGGAAAGTGCTGTTGATGCCCTTAAAAATGGGCGGGAGCCTTCGCTTGAAGATCTCACCAACAACCAGACTGAGATAGAATTGCGTATGCCTGTGCTTTTACCTGATGACTATATTCCAGATGTCAACATCCGCTTATCTTTCTATAAGCGGATTGCCAGCGCACAAAATAATCTCGAATTGGATGAGCTGAAAGTCGAACTCATTGACCGATTTGGTATTCTACCCGATTCAGGACGCCAACTGCTGCACTCTGCTTCTATTCGCCTGACCGCTCAACAACTCGGTATCAAACGCATTGAAGCCCATGAAAAAGGAGGTTTTATTGAATTTGGTAGTAATAATAAAGTCGACCCGAATTATCTAATTAGTTTGTTACAAGTGCAGCCCAATATTTACCGATTGGATGGTTCCTATAAATTGAAATTTATGACTGAATTAACCGAGCGGGCTACTCGTTTATCGTTTATCCAGCAATTATTAGAAAATTTCGATCTACACAAAAGTGATGCCTAATCAAGCCACTTGATCGCGATAAAAAAGTAATGTCACGGTTGCACTATTTTGCCCAGTTCACAAATTTACAACTTAATGTGAACTAAGCGCGAAAAAGTGCAATCCTTTTTATTTTCAGCTAAGAAGTCAAAGAAATTCATTGTGGTGAATACGATTTCAGGATCAATTGTCCTTTCTCATTTAAAGGGATAGAGTCATTGGGTTTGTACTCTATCCTGACTTTTCCTGGTTGCTCACCAATCACATAATTTACGTCATAGGCAACAACACGTGGTTTCTTAAAATGAATTTCTATACAGTTTTTTAACGCCGAGTGGGTTAAAGCAGGATATTTTCTATTAATTTTCAAGTGGTTAATAAGAGTTAAAATACGATACTCATATTTAATCAAATGATTATGCGTAATCCCTTTTACTGTAACAGGAATGGGAAATACTGCAATATGACAATAGGATTGACGAAAAACAACCGTTGATTTGATAGGTTCCGAAGATAATACATGCGCAACACTGGGGCGTGGAGATTCAAAATAGAATGTTGCAGCTATACCAATGATGGCAATAGCAATAATAGTCATTATAGCACTCATTACATACTGTCTTATCGTTAGCTTAACCACATAGCACCTTGATATATTAATAGTTTTCCACACAATTTGATTAAAAGAATATTTCGCAACTATTTTTAAATAAACTAAAAGTGCGCTACGTTCATTATTGAGAAAAATCCTATTCCATTAAGTCAGTAAAATCATTAGTCACTTATCCATGTAGTCATGTATTATGGTAAATAATTTCAGTATTGACTTTACGAAAAAAACAGCTTCCATACCTATTTCATTAAGAGTTAGTACATAAAAATTTATGTGACATTCTCTCTTCATATCATATAAAAAGTTGCCACATAAAAAGTACAGACAACACAAAAAATAGATGATACCCCCTAACAACCTGATCTTACAGACTGTAGTAAAATGGTGATACCAAGGTAACCTAACTAAAACCGGCTTTATTATAACGATTAATTAAATCTGCTGATAAATTATTTGATTATCTATTAGGTAGGTATGCATAACTACGTCAATTAAATCTATCTTGTATAACATATCAATATAATTATGGCGCATTATTTTAAAAAATTATCACATATAACAATAATGAATTAATTTAAATGAGAGCTAAATTTGATTCAAATACAGTTTCATTCATTATATACGCGATAAACTTCAAGTTGCAATCCGCAAGACGCCGCGAAGCCTTATATTTCCCTGCGGCGCGGGGAAATATAACACGCATCTTGAAGTTGGCTTGGTATAGTAAATAACCAGGTTAACTTTAGAGAAGAATAATGATGATAGGTATAATAATAAATATAATGAACAGGTAAATGACCCATCTCAATGAATTACGTCAAGATGAGCCATTTTGGGCTAATTAATGCAACTTCAGGCGTGGACGAATAACGCGGTTAATTCCTCCAACCAGCATCATCAACCCTGTTTTAATATATCCATGTAAAGCGACCTGATGCATACGATACAAAGAGATATAAACCACACGGGCAATGCGGCCTTCAACCATCATTGAACCACGCATCAAGTTCCCCATCAGGCTACCAACAGTACTGAACTTGGATAATGAAACCAATGAACCATGATCTTTGTAAACATACTCTTTCAATGGTTTTTCATTCAACTGTGCCAGAATATTGGCATAACAACGGCTTGCCATCTGGTGAGCAGACTGCGCACGAGGCGGAACAAAACCCCCTCTTTTTTCGGGCATGATGCGCAATCCCCAATGGCAAAAATATGATCATCCCGGGTGGTTTGCAAAGTTGGTTTTACAACCAATTGGTTGATACGGTTGGTTTCCAATCCACCGATATCTTTCATAAAGTCAGGTGCTTTAATCCCCGCAGCCCAAACCATCAAGGAAGCTTTGATCTGCTCACCCTCTTTGGTATTCAACCCATGCTCATCAGCACTGGTCACCATTGTCTTGGTTAATACCTTAACACCCAATTTAGTCAGCTCTTGATGAGCTGCACTGGAAATGCGTGTCGGCAACGCAGGCAGGATACGCTCCCCTGCCTCAACCAACGTCACGTTAAGGGCATCTGAATTCAGGCTTTCAAAGCCATAACTGTTAAGTTGCTTAACCGCATTATAGAGTTCTGCGGAAAGCTCTACGCCTGTCGCGCCACCACCAACAATCGCTATATTCACTTTTTCTTCTGCACGGTGATTTGCAGAATATTTCAGGAACAGGTTCAACATTTCATTGTGGAAACGGTGTGCCTGTTGCGGGTTATCAAGGAAAATACAATTTTCCTTCACACCCGCCGTGCCAAAATCGTTAGATTGGCTGCCCAATGCCATGACAAGAATGTCGTAAGCCAGTTCACGTTCTGGTATTAACAAATCACCATCTTCATTACTGATCCCAGCCAGAGTAATTTTTTTCCCTTCACGATTGATATTCGTGAGTGTACCTAGCTGGAAATTAAAATAATGGTTGCTTGCATGAGCTAAATAACTCAATGCATCAACACCATCATCAAGAGACCCTGTTGCAACTTCATGCAATAGTGGTTTCCATAAATGGCTATTATTGCGATCCACCAAAGTAATTTCGGCTTTTTTCTTACGCCCTAATTTGTGTCCCAAACGCGTTGCCAGCTCTAAACCACCAGCGCCCCCACCAATGATGACAATTCTTGTCTTTGGCGTTGTCATGAATACCCCACTGAAAATACAACATAATGTTATGTAAGGCGCTCAGTTCGTCTCTTTGAGTAAAAAACCTTGAATAACGTCCTTAAATAACTTCAAGCTAAACAAATTTCATAGTGCAAATATCACCAGAATATCATGGCAGGTCAGTTGGTCATACCAAAAACAGTCACAACTAAATTCTTTTGATTAATTAGACATCAATCACAAAAATTGTTCACACAAACCCTGTAACGTCTGGTTAGCTTTTTGCCAACGTGCAGATTTTTGTAACTCTTCCAAACTAAATTGTTTGCCTTGATGGTATAACTGTTTGACTTTAGGTGATTCAATTATCGGCAGGTTATCCAGCACACTGACCGCACCCTCTCGATTGTTACACACTAAAATCATGTCACAACCGGCATCTAATGAGGCTTTAGCCCGTTCAGCATAACTGCCCATCACGGCGGCACCTTCCATCGACAAATCATCGGAAAAAATAACGCCGTTAAATCCTAATTGCTCACGAAGTATGGTTTTCAACCAATAAGGTGAACCACTTGCAGGTCGGTGATCTATCTGAGGATAAATAACGTGAGCAGGCATAATTGCATCCAGCAGATGACGTTGGATAAAATCGCGGAAAATCACCATATCATGGCAACTAATGGCATCCATAGGACGGTTATCCCTTGGTGTTTCCTTATGGGAATCTGCCGTCACGGCGCCATGTCCCGGAAAATGTTTCCCCGTCGATTTCATGCCCGCAGAATGCATTCCTTGGATAAATTTTTCCGCCATTACCATCGCAGGTTCAAGCTCTTCATGGAATGAACGTTCACCAATTGCTGTACATTTATGTCCCAAGTCCAATACTGGCGCAAAGCTGATATCGATATCCATTGCGATCATTTCTGATGCCATTAACCAACCAGACTCTTTTGCCAGATGTGCGCCTATAAGCATGTCATGTACACAAGCAAAAGATTGGGCCGCAGGTAAACGCGTAAACCCCTCATGAAAACGCTGAACCCGTCCACCTTCCTGATCAACAGCAACCACCAAACGGTGGCGGGAAGCTGCGCGGATTTGGCGAACCAATTCACGTAATTGTTCTGTATCATGAAAATTGCGGGTAAACAAAATTAAGCCACCCACTAATGGATGTTGTAAAATTTCGCGCTCTTCATTATCCAATTCATAGCCAACAACATCTAACATTACTGGCCCCATAGCCTTCCTCACTTCTCTTTATATTGGTTATTAGATTCATTACGACAATTTAAAAGTCTGGCGTAAGGGATATGCCAGCGATAAAAATTGTTGTTCTCTTGTCTGCTGCCAGCGCACTTCATACCACATTAACATCATATAACTGACCCACGGCTCCCATCGCTTAATGTGTTGCTGCAATAAATGGATATCTGAATATCCTGATGCCTGAGTACAATAATAATCTAAAAAAGTTTTTTGCTTCACCTCATTCCACTGATTTCCCTTGAATAATACAGCCAGTGAAAAGCCGATATCGACATCCGCAGCATATTCCCAATCAATCAATTTTAACCCTTTTTCAGTCATTAATAGATTATCAGGGTGAATATCCATATGAGCCGGAGCTATCTTTAGCGCGGTGGGTACTCTACTTGCCATAAAAAATTTGTGCAGACGTAACCAACGGGGCGACAAGCGTCTTCTGTCAATCTGCTGCCACTGGAATGCAATTTGTTCTTTTAATTGAAAGGGGTAACCCAATGGAGAATGGTTATGAAGAATAGCAAGCGTTTGAGCTAATGGTTGCTGTAAAATTGGCTGGCCCAGTGTATCGGGTTTTACTTTTGTTCCAGTAAGCCACTCAAGCAACAGCCAGGTTCCGTGCATAGCCACGACTTCAGGCGCAATACCGGTGGAAGATAATCGCCGCAAGATCTGATTTTCTCGTTGACGATCCACGCCGAGCATTTCACTATGCGGTGTTTGCCCGCGTCCAACCATCTGATGCGCTTCATTTGTAGCTGTATTAGCAATAGAGTAACTTCCCTGTGTCAGACCCGTTAATGGCCTAATTTCCCAAGAGTCGGCGGGAATATCAGGCCATAACTGACACAATACCCTGAGCAAAACGTTGCCATTAGTTAACGTCACCACGGCCTGACCAGAGTATTTCGCCAGTTTTCACCAGCATTAACTGCATCTCCAGGTCACGCTGACCATGATTATTGGAGACAACAGAATAGAGAACATAATCGGCATTTAAATAACGAGCCAATCCAATGGACTTGCTGCGCAACCCCAGGCTATCTTCCGATGATAACCCCAGCGCCTGTCTGGCTGAATGGACCTGGGATTTCGGTACAACCTGAAAAGTGTGTTTATTACTGATGACATTCGTAATTGCATCTGTGGCTTTCAGGGTTCGCAATGAGCCATTCGTGTTGTTCTTGACAGAATCAACCAACAGTAATTTTCCCGCTTCCACACCGTTAGCATTAACCATCTGATCCACTAACGGTTGAACAATGCGATCCCAATTAATAGATTGGATTTTAGGCGGCTGGGGAACTTTTTCTGACGGTCCTACCGACGGTTCCGGTTTTTTCTCTGGCTCCACCGGTGTAACAGGAGCAGGCTTTTGTGTTTCTGGAGCGACACAACTCGCCAGCAACATTGCCGATAATATAACAAAGAGAATTCTTTTCATTCATCTACTCCAGTTACATCACTACGTTGTACCGATATATACTCGATAAACTTCAAGTTGCAATCCGCAGAACGACGCAAGGCCTTATATTTCCCCGCTGAGTGGGGAAATATAACACGCATCTTGAAGTTGGATTGGTATACATAAATTAGGTTATTATTTTGCTAATAGCGGTCCCAATGGACGGCCACCGACTAAATGCATGTGGATATGGAAAACTTCCTGCCCAGAATGGCGATTACAGTTCATGATCAGGCGATAGCCATCTTCTGCAATGCCTTCCTCTTTTGCTATTTTCGCTGCCACGGTAAACAGACGTCCTAAGACCAGTTCATGATCGGCAGTAACATCATTAACCGTTGGGATCAATACATTAGGTACGATCAAAACATGGGTTGGTGCCTGAGGGGAAATGTCACGAAATGCCGTGACCAAATCGTCCTGATAAATAATATCAGAAGGAATTTCTCGACGGATGATTTTACTGAAAATAGTTTCTTCTGCCATTTTACTTCTCCTGTTTGTTATAAGGCCTAAAACACCGTGTGACGCAGCTGACTTAGTTTTCTTTAATATCGATATGAAACAGTTCACAAAAATTTCTGGTCGTCACCGCCGCCAATTCTTCAACACTGACACCTTTCAATACTGCCATATATTCAGCAACATCACGTACATAAGCTGGCTGATTTTGCTTACCCCGATGAGGAACCGGTGCCAGATAAGGTGAATCAGTTTCCACCAGAATGCGATCCAGTGGCACAAATCTTGCTGCTTCACGGATCTGCTCGGCATTACGGAAAGTGACAATACCAGAAAAAGAGATATAAAAACCCAAATCCAACAGCGCCCTTGCCGTTTCTTTATCTTCTGTGAAACAGTGCAACACGCCGCCACAATCCCGGACTTTTTCTTCCCGTAAAACCATTAATGTATCGTCTCTTGCGTCACGGGTATGCACAATCACTGGCTTATTTAATTCCCGGCCAATGCGAATATGTTGACGAAATGAAGTTCTCTGACGTTCAGCATTTTCTTGCTGATAATAATAATCCAGGCCGGTTTCCCCCATGGCAACGACTTCTTCATCCGCAGCCAATCGGGCAAGCTCTTCGAAATCGTAACCTTCATCCAGATTCAATGGGTGGATACCACAGGAATACGCGACATTTTCCCGCTTACCAATCAATGCCTTCATTTGCCGGAAACCCGGCAACGTGGTTGCCACCGCCAGCATATACTTCACATCCCGTTCGGCCGCTTTCGCCACAACATCATCTACACTTTGGTGCAGCGTTTCATAATCAAGGCAATCGAGATGACAATGTGAATCAACTAAAAACATAATAGGCTCGTATCTGACTAAGTTACTGGGCGGGACAAAATTGCCTTTCCCAATTGAGTAATTGTTCCGTTAACAACAATTCCCGATTGACTCCCACCACCGATAATAATTGATGACGACAATGTACCCAGTCATCAACTGTATTTAATAATGTTTCCACACTTTGGCGAGAAGCAAGATAATGAATCAAAACCTGCTGATCTTGGTTGATACAGTAATTCTGCGCCTGCTGCCGCCATTTTACTGCATCGGATAATAAGCTGATCAGCCAATGCAAAGATTGCTGCACATCATCACGATTCAGTAAGGGTAAAAGTGTCAGGGTATCACATTTATGTAATGCCTGTTCAATCGCCTGGCAAAGTGAATTCCTCTGCTGCCATTTTTCAGTTTGGAGTAGTTGCTCCGCAGCCAATGGCGCTCCCTGAGAAAGTTTCAATGCTGTTTGTGCATCCAACGAAGATATCGCTGGTAGCTGTTTTTGCAGCCAATAAAGCCCCGCCGAGGCTTCAGGCGCTGGCACAAAATAGTAAAAACAGCGGCTGCGTAGTGTTGCCAGCAAATTTACAGGGCTTTGACACTGCAACAAAAAGTAGGTGTTTTGTGGCGGTTCTTCCAACGTTTTCAATAAGGCGTTAGAAGCAGCATCAGTCAGGGATTCTGCGGATGTGATCCAGGCAATTTTGGCTCCCCCTTGCTGAGAATATTCATAGAGCTTCTCACTGAGCCGACGTACTGCGTCTACTCCAATGACATTTTTTCCCTTCTCAGGAGCAAGAACATGCCAGTCAGAATGTGTTGCCGCCAACATCAAATGACAGCCGTGGCATTTGCCACAGCTTTTAATGCCCTGTTTATTCTGACACATTAACCAGCGACTCAAACCATACAATAATGCATCATCCCCCATTCCTGCATGAGCATGAAGCAAAATAGCATGATGTCCACGCCCCTGCTGGTGGAATTCAACTAACTGACGGTATGCCTGATTGAGCCACGGATACCAGTTCTTGTCTGAATTGCCTGTGCTTTTAGTCAAGGTTCTTTAACCAATCAAGTAGGGTATGACGAATATCATCCTGCACTTTTTCCAGTGGCTGGGTTGCATCAATCTTTTTGATACTGTCATCTTTCGCCATAAGTTCGAGATATTTTGTACGCGTGCGGTGGAAAAAATCTAAGGACTCCTTTTCAATCCGATCCAATTCACCGCGCTCAAGCGCACGTTGTAAGCCCACTTCGGGTGGTACATCAAGATAAAGGGTTAAATCTGGGGAGAAATCGCCCAATGCTGCACTGCGTAGTGACGCCATCAAGTGCTGATCGAGGCCTCGGCCTCCCCCCTGATAAGCCTGGGATGAGAGATCATGGCGATCACCAATGACCCACGTTCCCTTTACCAAAGCTGGCTTGATAATATTTTCTACCAATTGAACTCTGGCAGCATATAGCATTAATAGTTCTGCTTTATCTGTCAGTGATTCTCCTTCAACCCCTTGTTTAATCAGCTCACGTAATTTTTCTGCTAACGGCGTCCCGCCAGGTTCACGGGTAAGCGCCAAATCAGAAATACCTTGCTGCTTCAAGGTTTCAACCACTGTTTGGATTGCCGTTGTTTTTCCAGCACCCTCAAGCCCTTCAATTACAATAAATTTGCTACTCATTTATCCTGCTTTAACCTTTGGCGATAAAGACTTACTGCCTTATTATGTGCTACCAGATTGGTGGTGAATGTGTGCCCCCCATCGCCATTCGCCACAAAATATAAATATTCCGTGACAGCAGGATGTGCTGCGGCCTTAGTTGAAGCCAGACCTGGCATGGCGATAGGGGTTGGTGGCAACCCATCAATCATATACGTATTGTATGGTGTAAATGTGTTGAGATTACTGCGAAAAATCGTACCCGTATATTTATCTCCCAATCCATAAATCACGGTTGGATCAGTTTGCAGTTTCATCTTTAACCGTAGACGATTCACGAATACAGAGGCAACTTTGGTTCGTTCAGATTCAATTGCCGTCTCTTTTTCAATAATAGAGGCCATGATCAACATTTCATAGGCACTTTTATATGGCAGGTTTTTTTCCCTGTTTTCCCATTCCTGCCCGACGACGGTTTTCATTTTGTTATGGGCGCGTTTAAGTAACGCCAAGTCACTCGTGCCTGCTGTATACAAATAGGTATCAGGATAAAACCAACCTTCCAGTGACTCGCCTTCTTTCATGCCTAAAGCATCAAGCAGCTCTTTCGGCGTCTTATTTTCTATTTCATGCTTTAAGTATGGCGCATTCTGCAATATTTTTGACCAATCAGATAAACGGCTGCCTTCAACAAAGCGAATGGTAAACTGAGTTTCTTTGCCACTGGCAAACAGTTGCAGGACAGACTTCAAAGACATCCCTTTTTGCAAACGGTAAGTTCCAGCCTTGAACTTTGCCAGCTCTGGTTTAAAGCGAAGCAGCCATGGCAATAATTGACTCTCTTCAATCAATTTATACTGGGTCAGTAAGGCTTGCAGGCCAGTGCGTCCAGTTCCCACCGGCACAGTAAATATAAGCTCCTGGCTAAGATTAATCCCTTGATCAGCAAAGTTCTCTATTTTCTTCATAAAAGAAAAAAATACGATCACCGCGATCGCAATAAATAATCCGGGCAGAATGAAAATGGGCTTTTTTAGTTTCATTCGGTAATCACTTTATTTGTGCTTCTGAATACTAATTCGCTAAGGTTTTAAACATTCAGGTAATAAATATTCATGCAACTCTCTTGATTGATATTTCCATGCAGGTTGATTTTCATGCGCTTGAATTTGACTCACTGGCAGTACTGGCATTAAGGAATTACAGATAATCACTTCGTCTGCATAAGCCAGCGCTTCGGGATAGCGCATAATACATGATAAGCGATAATCACTTTTCGCCAACAATTCGATGATCTTTTGTCGCATAATCCCCGCTACCCCACACTGGCTGAGATCAGGTGTATAAACATTTTTGCCTTTTCGCCAGAAGATATTGGCAGTAGCGCATTCAACCAATAAGCCATCACTATCAAGTACCAGGGCTTCATCTGCGCCTGATTGTTCAATAAACCGTTTGATCAAAACCTGCTCCAAACGATTTAAGTGCTTAATGCCAGCCAGATAGGGATTAATTCCCATTGGAATCGGGCTAAGAGTCAATGACACACCTTTTTGACGCTGAGTTATATATCGTTCAGGATATGAACTCAAAGACAAGATCTGGGTAGGCGTAGTCGTGTCAGCAAAACTATAGCCACGGCCTCCCGTGCCTCTGGAAAGAATGATTTTCAACACACCGGAATCACACCCTTTCACTACCTGTTTAATATGGTTCTCAAGTTGGAACCAATCCAGTGCTGGCATAAAGAGTTTTTCAACACCTTTCTGCAACCGTTTTATATGCAAAGGTAGCAAAACCGGTATCCCTTGCTCAACCTTTATTGTGGTAAAACAGCCGTCACCAAACTGCACCGCACGATCATTGACAGGTATATGATCACACTGATTACCATTAATCCAATACGTCATGTTAACTTCTTATTTTTGATAAAAAAGCCCCAACATTTGTCGGGGCTTTTCATAAACACAAAGTGATTTTAGATCTTGCGGAAAATCAATGACCCGTTGGTGCCACCGAAACCAAAAGAGTTACACAATGCGTATTCCATTCCTTCAACGCTACGCGCTGCGCCCGGAACTAAATCCAAACGACAGTTCTCATCCTGATTCTCCAGGTTAATGGTTGGAGGAACAATCTGATCACACAGAGAAAGAACAGTGAAAATAGATTCAATCGCGCCTGCGGCACCCAACAAATGGCCTGTCATTGATTTGGTAGAACTCACTAATACTTTAGTGCCTTCACCAAAAACAGCCTCCACTGCACGAGCTTCTGCAAGATCACCCACTTGCGTAGATGTACCATGGGCATTGATGTAACTCACCTGCTCTGGTGAAATTCCCGCATCATTCAGGGCATTTTGCATTGCTAAAGCAGCACCTGCGCCATCTTCAGGAGGCGATGTCATATGATAAGCATCGCTGCTCATGCCAAAACCAACAACTTCAGCATAGATTTTGGCACCGCGTTTTTTGGCATGCTCATACTCTTCAAGCACAACGACACCTGCACCATCACCCAGCACAAAGCCATCACGATCTTTATCCCAAGGGCGGCTTGCCCTTTGAGGATCATCATTACGGGTTGACAATGCACGTGCAGCACCAAATCCAGCAACTCCAAACTCAGTACTCGCTTTTTCTGCACCGCCCGCCAGCATAATGTCAGCATCATTATAGGCAATGATGCGAGCCGCATGGCCAATATTATGTACGCCAGAAGTACAAGCAGTTGCAATGGAAATGCTCGGGCCACGAAGACCATACAGAATGCTCAAATGGCCCGCCACCATATTAATGATGGTTGAAGGTACAAAGAATGGGCTAACCTTACGAGGCCCTGACGATAGCAGTGTGCTGTGATTTTCTTCGATCAGCCCTAACCCACCAATACCAGAACCAATGGCCGCACCAAAGCGGCCAGCATTGGCTTCTGTTACTTCGATTCCTGCATCGTCAATAGCTTGCTTGCCAGCAGCAATACCATACTGAATGAAGAGATCCATTTTCCGTGCTTCTTTGCGCGAAATATTGAAATCTTCATGATTAAAATTCTTCACCAAACCTGCAAACTTAGTTGCATGGTTACAGGTATCAAAATGTTCGATAAGGCCGATACCACTCTGTCCGGCACAAACAGCATTCCAGGAAGACTCTACTGTATTGCCGACAGGAGATAACATGCCTAGTCCGGTCACGACTACTCGACGCTTAGACACGGTTATCCTCCAAGGAGGGAAAAAAATTAGGACGAAAAACATAGGCGGTCGAACGACCGCCTAGGTATGTGTGCTTATTTACCTGCGTTTTCAACGTAGTCAATAGCAGCCTGAACTGTAGTGATTTTTTCAGCTTCTTCGTCTGGGATCTCGATATCGAACTCTTCTTCCAGAGCCATTACCAGTTCAACTGTGTCAAGAGAATCAGCGCCCAAGTCATCAACAAATGAAGCTGTGTTCACAACTTCTTCCTCTTTAACACCCAGTTGTTCAACGATGATTTTCTTAACGCGTTCGTCGATAGTGCTCATACTATTAAATTTCCTATCAAAACTCGCTTTTGCGATGGTTTTCGTAGTTTATAAAATACAGGAAAAGATGCAACCAAATCCCGGCTGGTCGAACCACAATCTGCTTTTTTTGTACAAAAAACACATCAAAAACAGTGGGTTCGCTCATTTTTTAGATCATGTACATGCCACCATTGACATGTAATGTTTCACCTGTGATGTAAGCGGCCTCGTCAGAAGCAAGAAACGCTACAGCACTGGCAATTTCCTTTGCATCACCAAGACGATTAGCAGGTATTCCAGCAGCAATGCCTGCACGTTGTTCGTCTGTCAACGCTCTGGTCATATCAGTTTCGATAAAACCAGGTGCAACAACGTTAACCGTGATGCCACGGGAAGCGACTTCACGAGCCAATGATTTACTGAAACCAATAACTCCTGCTTTCGCTGCCGCGTAATTCGCCTGTCCCGCATTTCCCATTGTTCCAACAACAGAGCCAATAGAAATAATACGTCCATAACGTTTTTTCATCATAGAGCGCATTACTGCTTTTGACAGACGAAAAATCGAAGAAAGATTAGTGTCAATAATATCTTGCCACTCATCATCTTTCATGCGCATCAACAAGTTATCACGAGTGATGCCTGCATTATTAACTAAAATGTCTATTTCACCAAATTCAGCACGAATATTCGAGAGTGCATTTTCAATGGATTCTGAATCTGTGACATCCAGTACAAAACCTTTACCTTTATCACCAAGAAAGGCACTGATTGCTTCAGCGCCCTTCTCACTGGTTGCGGTACCAATAACACATGCACCACGTTCAACCAATAATTCTGCAATCGCGCGACCTATGCCACGGCTCGCGCCAGTGACCAGCGCAATTTTTCCATCAAAGCTCATTTTTTCCCCAGTCATTTATTCAGAGCAACTGTGAGTGATGATACATCATTTACTGCTACAGCACTTAAAGTATCAACAATACGTTTCGTTAACCCAGTGAGTACCTTACCTGGCCCAATTTCTAACAATTGTTCAACCCCAAGCCCTGCAATATATTCAACTGATTCTGTCCAACGTACAGGATTATACAACTGACAAACCAACGCGTCCCGAATAGCATCAGCAGATTTTTCTACTTTTACATCGACGTTATTCACGACAGGGAATTGCGGCTGGTTAAACTCAACGTCTTGCAATGCAGCCGCCAGTTGTTCAGCAGCAGATTTCATCAATGCACAGTGCGAAGGCACACTAACGGATAGTGGCAGTGCCCGTTTTGCACCTGCGGCCTTACATGCCGCTCCCGCACGCTCTACAGCCTCTTTTTCACCTGCGATAACCACCTGCCCAGGTGAATTAAAATTAACCGGCGAAACAATCTGACCTTGTGCTGACGCTTCACATGCCTTTGCAATGGATTCATTATCTAAACCGATAATGGCATACATTGCTCCCTGCCCTTCTGGTACAGCTTCCTGCATCAACTTCCCACGCAATTCAACAAGTTTAATGGCTTGCTGGAAATCAATCACGCCCGCACAGACCAGTGCAGAATATTCGCCAAGGCTATGGCCTGCCATTATGGACGGTGCCTTACCGCCTTTCTCCTGCCATACACTCCAAATCGCCACTGAAGCTGCCAGCAATGCAGGTTGAGTTTTCCAGGTTTTATTCAGTTCTTCTATCGGTCCTTGCTGAACCAACGTCCATAAATCATATCCCAAAACCGCAGAAGCCTCTGCGAACGTTTGCTCAACCAGTGGAAACTCTGCGGCTAAATCAGCCAACATCCCCAGAGATTGAGAACCTTGACCGGGAAACACCATTGCAAAATCAGACATGTTTATTTTCCTGTTAAATTAAAAACGTACCAGCGCTGAGCCCCAGGTAAAGCCACCGCCAAATGCTTCAAGTAAAACAAGTTGGCCGCGTTGGATCCTTCCATCACGTACCGCTTCATCGAATGCCGTCGGAATAGATGCGGCCGAGGTGTTGCCATGACGATCTAAAGTGATGACCACTTTATCCATTGTCATATCTAATTTCTTGGCAGTTGCCGCAATAATACGCAAATTCGCCTGATGAGGTACTAACCAATCAAGCTGAGAGTGAGGCACGTTGTTGGCTTCCAATGTTTCATCAACAATATTCGCTAATTCACGAACCGCCACTTTAAAGACTTCATTGCCGGCCATAGTCACATATTCTGGAGTATCACACTCCACCCGGCTTTGATGCGGCAATGACAGTAAGTCACCATAACGGCCATCAGCATGAAGATGAGTGGATAAGATGCCGGGTTCCTCTGAAGCCCCGACAACCATTGCTCCTGCTGCATCGCCGAAAAGAATAACTGTGCTGCGATCTTTAGGATCGACGACCCTTGAAATAATGTCAGAGCCAATCACCAGTGCATGTTTAGCCGCACCTGTTTTAATAAATTTATCGACAACACTTAACGCGTAAGTAAAGCCGGCACACGCTGCGGCAACATCAAAAGCCGCTACGCCTGGAATGCCCAACAACTGCTGGATTTGGCAAGCGGCACTAGGGAAAGCATGAGTTGAACTTGTTGTGGCAACAACGATTAAGTCAATTTGTGTTTTATCGATGCCCGCCATTTCAATGGCTTTTTCAGCCGCTTTGAAACCCAAAATGGCAACATTTTCATCTTCAGCCGCAATACGGCGCTCACGAATACCCGTCCGAGTGACAATCCATTCGTCAGACGTATCTACCATTTTTTCTAAATCTGCGTTAGTACGCACCTGCGCAGGCAAATAACTGCCCGTACCTAAGATCTTTGTATACATGTTATGTTTATTCACTCTTGGGTAATACTGCATCCAGTCGGGCAGCGATTCTGTCTGGAACCTGCTTCTCTATAGCTTGAATGGCTTGATCAATAGCAGCCTTAAAAGCACGTTCATTGGCAGCACCGTGGCTTTTTATAACGATACCACGTAATCCTAATAACGTTGCTCCGTTATACTGGTCAGGGTTTAGATGGCCGAACCGTTTGGTTATCTGTCTCAGTAACCATCTTTTCACTATCTTCATCTTGAAGAGTTTCATCAACCAAGATGATTTTTTCTGCTGACCATCCGGTGACTTTATCAGAGTTAAAATCACTCTGATCGCACCTTCCATCGTTTTCAGCGTAACATTACCTGCGAAGCCGTCACATACGAGTACATCCGTTTTTCCGGTCAGTAACTCATTTCCTTCCACATACCCGATGTAATTAATCGTTGGGATATTACGCAAGGTTATAGCGGCTTCGCGGATATTATCTAGCCCTTTGGATTCCTCTTCTCCGATATTAAGTAACGCAACACGTGGATTATCCACACCAGCAACATACTCCGCCATTACGGAACCCATAATCGCAAACTGAACTAACATACTGCTATTACAATTAATATTAGCGCCTAAATCTAATACAACTGTTTTCTGCTGTTTTAGATTAGGTATCACCGTCATCAATGCAGGCCGTTCAATACCTTCAATGGATTTCAGCATCAATTTAGCCAATCCCATCAAAGCCCCTGTATTTCCCGCACTGACACAAGCCTGAGCTTTGCCCGACTTCACTAAGTCTAGTGCTATACGCATTGAAGTACCATGACTGGAACGGATGGCCTGAGATGGCCTTGCATCGTTGGAAACGATATGTTCCGCAGGAACAATTTGCAAGCGGCTAAACAGCTCGGCATTTTGATTTGCAAGCAAAGGAAAGATGGTTTCGGGATTGCCGACCAACAATAGCTTCAGTTGTGGATTAGATGCCAGTGCCTGCAATGCAGCAGGCACCGTAACGCGAGGACCAAAGTCCCCGCCCATAGCATCTAACGCTAAGGTTAGATTAACCAAGATATCAACTTGCTAATGATTAGCTGAAATTACTTGTTGATTACCTTGCGGCCACGGTAGTAGCCATCAGCAGTCACGTGATGACGCAGGTGAGTTTCACCAGAAGTTTTGTCTACAGAGACAAGTGTTGCAGACAGTGCGTCATGAGAACGACGCATACCACGCTTAGAACGAGTTGGTTTATTCTGTTGTACGGCCATTGACCTTACTCCTTAAGTACTTTTCTTTAAACTGGCTAATACGGCAAACGGGTTTGGTTTTTCTGCTTCAGGAGGCAGCGTACCAAACACCATATCCGCGTCGGACACTTCACAGTGTTCAGAATCATGTACCGGAACCACCGGCAGAGACAGAATTATTTCATCTTCAATCATTGCCAGCAAATCTATTTCGCCAAATTCGTTAACGTTTATTGGCTCATACTCTTCCGGTAATGCCTCAGCCTGTTCATCATTGACAACCGGGCTAAAACAATACGTTGTGTGAACATGATGACTGAAATTACTGCCACAACGCTGACAGGCAAGCGTAACATCCACTTCGGAATGCCCTTTTACAACTGCCAGACGCTGATTATCAATTTCAAATGATAATGAGTTATCTACATCACTATCCACACTGACCACAGTTTCTGCAAGACGAGAAACTTGCTCAGCAGAGTAACTACCATGGTAATCCAATCTTTTCTGGGCTGCTCGAAGTGCATCAATGGTCAGGGGTAATTTTACCTTTTGCATAAGGCGCGCATATTATCTTTGTAATGAGACATAGTCAAAGAAAAAGGCCACACATCTACGCCTTTCCGTCAAATATTCGCTTATTAAGCGGCGTATAGTTTAAAATGCCTGCAAATATTTCTCTACGTATTTTATGGAAAAAAAGATGCTTCCGATTATTTTATCGTCAACTTCCGAATATCGCCGCCAATTGCTAGAAAAGCTGGGATTACCTTTTACCTGTGCTGCTCCCAATATTGATGAAAGCCCGCTGGAAAACGAAAGTCCAAAACAGTTGGTAACGCGGCTGTCACAGGCAAAAGCTCACGCATTACAGCGGGAGTATTCTAGCCACCTCATTATAGCGTCAGATCAAGTTTGTGTTTTGGATGACAGGATCACCGGCAAACCCCATAATTTTGAGAATGCTTTCTTGCAATTGGAAAAAGCCAGTGGAAAATGTGTCACTTTTTATACTGGCATTACCTTATTCAATAGCAAAACAGAAGTGGTTGATACTCGTTGCGAGCTATTCCATGTCTATTTCAGAGATCTGACAGAAACAGAAATTACTTATTATCTCAACAAAGAAAAACCCTTCAATTGTGCGGGTAGTTTCAAAAGCGAAGGCTTAGGAATTACATTATTCGAAAAACTTGACGGCAAAGATCCAAACACACTTATCGGCTTACCATTAATAACGTTGACAGAAATGCTTATCCGTCAGGGGATAAACCCACTGACGGTATGCTATCAATGATGATTATGCCGCAATATTCTTAAACATTTCCGCAATCTGTCATCCATTGGGGCTTCGAAACGCAGCGTTTCCCCGGTGGATGGATGGGTGAACTTTAATGCGTTGGCATGTAAGAACAATCGGTTAAGTCCTGTTTCTGCAAGTTGGGCATCAAATGTTCTGTCACCATAGCGATCATCAAACGCAATCGGATGACCGGCATGTAAAGAGTGCACTCGGATCTGGTGAGTTCGCCCTGTCACTGGGCTTGCCCGCACCAATGTTGCAAATGCATATCGTTCTTCAACTTTAAACCGTGTTTCAGACGGTTTGCCTTCTTTACTGACTTTAACCACCCTTTCTCCACTTTGCAGGGTGTTTTTCAATAAAGGGGCTTCTACAACTTTACAATGGGATTGCCATTGCCCACGCACTAGCGCCAAATAGTCTTTCTGCATCTGTTTCAAGCGTAATTGTTCATGCAATGCCCGCAATGCAGAACGTTTTTTCGCAATCAACAAAATACCCGATGTATCCCGGTCAAGCCGATGTACCAGTTCAAGAAAGCGGGCTTCAGGACGCAAAGCCCGCAATCCTTCTATCACGCCAAAACTCAGGCCACTGCCCCCATGTACTGCGGTTCCTGAGGGTTTGTTGATGACTAAAATATGGTCATCTTCATACAAGATACATTCCGCCAAAGCAGCAACCTTAGCCAGCTTGACAGATATCGGTGTTTCTTGTTTTTCTGCGACTCTAACCGGCGGGATCCTGATGACATCACCTGCTGTCAATTTATATTCAGGCTTAATTCTTCCTTTGTTGACTCGAACTTCACCTTTACGCAAGATCCGATAGATCATGCTCTTAGGTACGCCTTTTAAACGGGCCAACAAAAAGTTATCAATTCGCTGACCGGCATATTCGTCATCAATCGTGACAAACTGTACAATTTGATTATCTGTTTTCATGGGTGAGATTCTAATAATCCAACAAACAGAGCGCCACTCATTTTTAACCATGTCTAAATAACAGCCATTTTTCCTACTTCATTGTTTCAGGTGACTTAGGATAAAGACTAAATATTAACAACTTATCACTATTTCCTAATAAAAAACCTGTAAAGCGACAAAGTCATCTTGCTATCACCCCAATAGCAATGGAATAATGCTTTCTGGCCACGGTTTACTAAACTATGAATGGCAAGATTGAAATTGTTTGTTATCTGTTTGATCGAGCAAAAACGCAGCAATGGCATAAGACGTAATGTTCGATCAAATAATTTATGGGCTGCGGGTGGCAGCTTACTGGATTGGGTAAAATCTGTACCTATTTATTACAGTGCCCCAATAAAGAGTACTGTGTTCAAATGAAATTCAGACTCGCCGACAAATAGGCGCCTCTATACAAACGATAGCCGTGAGGCTGACGGTTTTGTAAAAGACACGAGGCCATCGGTAACTAGTAGCTCGCCTCTTTTTTACTCGCAGCTCTATATTCATGTAAAAAATAATGAGTAAGTTAGAATGAAAAGAATGTTAATCAACGCAACCCAGCAGGAAGAGTTGCGTGTTGCCCTTGTTGATGGGCAACGTCTTTATGATTTGGATATTGAAAGCCCTGGACACGAGCAGAAAAAGGCAAATATATATAAAGGGAAAATTACTCGAATTGAACCTAGCCTGGAAGCTGCTTTTGTTGATTACGGCGCGGAGCGTCATGGTTTCCTACCCATAAAAGAAATTGCTCGCGAATATTTCCCAAGTAATTATCACTCTCATGGTCGCCCTAATATTAAGGATATCCTTAAAGAAGGCCAGGAAGTCATCGTCCAGGTTGATAAAGAAGAACGAGGCAACAAAGGGGCAGCTTTAACAACCTTTATTAGTCTGGCTGGCAGCTATTTAGTCCTGATGCCAAATAACCCAAGAGCAGGCGGAATTTCTCGCCGCATTGAGGGTGATGATCGCATCGAATTAAAAGAAGCGCTTTCTTCTCTTGAAGTTCCAGAAGGCATGGGGCTTATCGTGCGTACCGCAGGTGTCGGCAAATCAGCTGAAGCTTTGCAGGGAGATTTAAACTTCCGCCTGAAACATTGGGAAGCTATCAAAAAAGCTGCCGACAGCCACACCGCGCCCTTCCTGATCCATCAGGAAAGTAATGTGATCGTACGCGCATTCCGTGACTATCTGCGCCCAGATATTGGGGAAATCTTGATCGACAACCCTAAAATCCTTGATTTGGCACGCCAACACATCACTGCCCTGGGACGCCCGGATTTTGCCAGTAAAATCAAACTGTACAGTGGTGAAGTCCCCCTGTTCAGCCATTATCAAATAGAATCGCAAATCGAATCGGCTTTCCAGCGTGAAGTTCGGTTACCTTCCGGCGGCTCTGTCGTCATTGATACGACTGAAGCTTTAACGGCTATCGATATCAACTCATCCCGTTCAACTCGTGGTGGTGATATTGAAGAAACGGCATTTAATACCAACCTGGAAGCTGCTGATGAAATTGCACGCCAATTGCGTCTGCGTGACCTCGGTGGCCTGATTGTTATCGATTTCATTGACATGACTCCCGTGCGTCATCAACGTGAAGTTGAAAATCGGTTACGTGACTCTGTAAGACAAGATCGCGCCCGTATTCAAATCGGCCGGATTTCCCGCTTTGGCTTACTGGAGATGTCACGCCAGCGTTTAAGCCCATCCTTGGGTGAATCCAGTCACCATGTCTGCCCGCGTTGTAGCGGCACCGGCACTATTCGTGATAATGAATCACTGTCCCTGTCAATTCTGCGTTTAATCGAAGAAGAAGCGCTAAAAGAAAACACACATCAGGTTCATGCCATTGTTCCTGTGCAGATCGCCTCTTACTTACTGAATGAGAAACGTCAGGCAGTCAGCGCCATTGAGCACCGCCAGGGTGATGTTGGTGTTGTCATTGTTCCAAATGATCAAATGCAAACGCCACATTTCTCTGTCTTACGGGTACGTAAAGGCGAAGAAATTTCAACGTTGAGCTATTTGCTTCCACAACTGCATGAAGCGGAAATGATAAATGCTCAGGACGATATTCAGCATGAACGCAAACGTCCAGAGCAACCAGCCATTTCAACTTTTGATCTGCCAGCAGAAGCCGCACCGAC